>NZ_CP139000.1:2410000-4648576 GCF_044597075.1 Zobellia russellii
TGACGGACTTCAGGCACTCCCGGCTTCCATGGCTTGACGGGCGGTGTGTACAAGGCCCGGGAACGTATTCACCGGATCATGGCTGATATCCGATTACTAGCGATTCCAGCTTCACGGGGTCGAGTTGCAGACCCCGATCCGAACTGTGACCGGTTTTGTGGATCCGCTCTGCGTTACCGCATGGCTTCCCGCTGTACCGGCCATTGTAGCACGTGTGTGGCCCAGGACGTAAGGGCCGTGATGATTTGACGTCGTCCCCACCTTCCTCACGGTTTGCACCGGCAGTCCCGTTAGAGTCCCCGACATGACTCGCTGGCAACTAACGGTAGGGGTTGCGCTCGTTATAGGACTTAACCTGACACCTCACGGCACGAGCTGACGACAACCATGCAGCACCTTGCAAATTGCCCGAAGGAAAAGTCATCTCTGACCCTGTCAATATGCATTTAAGCCCTGGTAAGGTTCCTCGCGTATCATCGAATTAAACCACATGCTCCACCGCTTGTGCGGGCCCCCGTCAATTCCTTTGAGTTTCATTCTTGCGAACGTACTCCCCAGGTGGGATACTTATCACTTTCGCTTGGCCGCCCAGGTCTCAAGGACCCGGACAGCTAGTATCCATCGTTTACGGCGTGGACTACCAGGGTATCTAATCCTGTTCGCTCCCCACGCTTTCGTCCATCAGCGTCAGTCGATGGTTAGTCAGCTGCCTTCGCAATCGGTGTTCTATGTAATATCTATGCATTTCACCGCTACACTACATATTCCGCCAACTTCACCATAACTCAAGACCGACAGTATCAAAGGCAATTCTACCGTTGAGCGGCAGACTTTCACCCCTGACTTATCGGCCCGCCTACGGACCCTTTAAACCCAATAATTCCGGATAACGCTCGGACCCTCCGTATTACCGCGGCTGCTGGCACGGAGTTAGCCGGTCCTTATTCTTACGGTACCGTCAGTGGGCTACACGTAGCCCTTTTTCTTCCCGTATAAAAGCAGTTTACTACCCATAGGGCATTCTTCCTGCACGCGGCATGGCTGGATCAGGCTCCCGCCCATTGTCCAATATTCCTCACTGCTGCCTCCCGTAGGAGTCTGGTCCGTGTCTCAGTACCAGTGTGGGGGATCCCCCTCTCAGGGCCCCTACCCATCGCGGTCTTGGTGAGCCGTTACCTCGCCAACTAACTAATGGGACGCATACTCATCCCCTACCGTAACCTTTAACCATAAATACGATGCCGTAATATGGTACCATGTGGTATTAATCCAAATTTCTCTGGGCTATCCCACAGTAGGGGGCAGATTGTATACGCGTTGCGCACCCGTGCGCCGGTCGTCAACATCTAGCAAGCTAGACTTGTTACCCCTCGACTTGCATGTGTTAGGCCTGCCGCTAGCGTTCATCCTGAGCCAGGATCAAACTCTTCATCGTTGTTTCATTATATGTTATAAGTCTTTCAACCCCGAAAATTTCCCGGCCCCGACTCTCATCCTAAAATAAAAATCTTAAACTCTAATCTGTATGTTGTTTCGTAATTCATCGGAACAAAAAGGTTTCCCAATTCATCCCTTTACGCTGTCTCCACAATATGTCAAATGAACTTCTATATCCCTCCCGGTCTCCCGGGAAACGCCTTCCGAACATCTTACTGTCTGTCTAAGCGGCTGCAAATATACAACTGTTTTTCTAACCGGCAACTTTCTTTTAAAAAAAATCGAAATCTTTTTTTTCGCCGTCTCAAAACAATATATCACAAGGAACGTTTACTCTTTTTTAACCCCCGCTTAACAAACATCTTCATACCTGTTTAGCGGGCTGCAAATGTAACACCCTTTTTTAATTCCAGCACAATTTTTAACGGAAAATTTCGTTTTTTAACGCCCTGACCGCACAGCTGCTTGATTATGAGACATAAAGGGAACAAGGTTTTTCCTTCCTTTCGGGTCATTTCCAGTACCAAAGGCTTGACATGGACGCAACATGGCACCATGAACATGCACCTGCCCTCCCCAAAACACACCCGAACTACGAGAAAAAGTTCCACACAAGACCGAAACGGATCACGAAATCACGGTATGGATACCCAGGGGCGGAATAGTATGTAGGCTTCTCTATGAACAAAGAATTGAAGTGTTCCGCCTTTAAATAGATTCTGGTTTGTTGAATTTTTGCATTTATGAAGAAATCCAACATAGGGAAGTTACCCAATTTTTGATCGTTCTGAAGGTAGAATTCACCCAAAAGCGAATTGTAAGCATCCATATTATACGCTGTAAAATACTTTAGGGTTACTCCTGTTTGCATAAACATGGCCTTTTTAAAAACGTCGGAAGAGAAGTACAATGTATTCCTAGTTACCAACTCAGGCACGTTTAAAACCTGATTTGCCTGAGATACATTTTGATACATAACTGTATTATTTAACGCAAAACCTCCCAGCTTAAACTCCTTGGCATATTTTACCTTGGTATGGTTGAGTACATTGCCTTCTTGCAAAGGGCGTATCGTAGCATTCTCCATACCTTCTTCCAACAAAACGGATGGGTCTTGCCCAAAATAGGTATAATTATCAACCGTCTGGTAACTCACCATAAGATTACCCCACAACTCTGACTCAAAGTCCAAACGTAAACCGTATACCTGTTCTTTTTCAAAATTGGACAGGTTTAACCAGTTGTAATTTTCATAATCACTTTGGTAAAGCAAGAAATTAAAATCCGGCATCTTTGATGAACCAAACGCAGATACGGTTATCTTATGCTTATCATTTAACCTATAAGATGCGGAAGCGTTCATTTGATTACCACCCAGCTCTCCTGACAAATTATACTTTGCCGTGGCCTTTAATTGAAAACCTTTTATACGCTTTTCATATTCCGCACCTAATGCAATTTCTTCGCCCTTTAGCCTACTTGGAATGGTTACCCTTTCTTCATTTATGAGTATACTATTGAAAAAGTAGTTGTAATTGTACAGTGAAATATTACCTTGAAGCCTACCCAACGTTGCATTATAAAACTCCGCATTAACTTGGTTGTACATTGTTTTTAAACTGGCCTTGTCCTCTATTGGCGAAACCAGATTGTTTCCATAGTATTCGTTTGGAGTAGTTTGGTTAAATGCGTAATACTTGGTTTCATAATTAAACTGATGACCTATACCTAATGATGTTTTTTCTTGGCGACTAGAGTCCTTTTCCTTTCGTATCAACTTATATAAATGATCAAAAAAGTAGCGTTTTCCCAATATCTTACTATTGGCATCGCTAAAACGGACATCTATCTTAACCCGGTTACTAAAGTCTGCGAGACCGGACTCAAACTGCCCCTCCTCATCTACCAAACCGCCGTTTTCCATATTTTCAATATTCTGGGCGGCTATATGTGCTCGTAAGCTATACCTATTATTCTTGGTAACATAATTGGTAGTAGTCCTAAAATTACCTGATTCCGATTGGTTATATTGGTATTTACCAAAAGAACGAAACCCTTTGTACGCTAGAGAAAAATTGAGTCTTCTAGAGGTGTTGAAGGCCAAGTTGGCATCTAGTAATTGACCTTGTTCAAAAGTAGTCTTGAACAACAAATCTGACATTGGCGTGGCTACATTATAATAATCAATGTCCTCCTTCTCAAAATAATTACTGTGAAGTGCAGTAGCCCCCAACGACGGATACAAATTATTAGAAGTAAAATCTACCCCTAACTTATTATATGGTTTTCCTACGTTGGCAAAAGGCATAAGTTCAAAATCGTCCTTCCTTAAATAATTGTATTTATATTCTTTCTGAATGGTAAGTGTTGTATCCAAAAATGTGGTATCTCTAGCATAAGAAATAATCTTGTAATCTTTGATTGTTAACTCCTCCGGCTCCTCTTCTTTTTCCTTTTCCTTGGGTCCTAATCTACGTGGCATACGACGAACCGCCGAAGTATCTATGTCTCTTTTAGGAGGAATAGAGTCTTCTTGTGCAGAGACCTGAATACATGAAAAGTGAATTAAGAAAACTAAAAGAATATATTTCATTGAAGCTAATTACAGCGGTAAAGTTAATTTTTTTAGTTCGTAATTAAATGTGAAAATTTTAAGTTCTTGGATAGAGGTTTAAAAATTGATTTTCAAAACAAAAAAAAGCCGTCAACTAATATGACGGCCTTTCCTAGCAAAATTCAAATAAAAATCTAGTATACCAAATCTATATTCCTCCAGTCATTTGCACCAGAAGCAGTACCTGGTTCACCTACAGCAGCAGTACCGCCAAAAGTATATATATCATCTTGAGTAATTTCAAGTTCAGATGCCGGCACAGGATACATAGTAGGCGAGCCTGCTTGCAACATATCATGCCTTCTCATGAACCACCACTCTACGCAAATTCCCGATGCAAGGTCAAGTTCTATAGACACTTCATAAAGCAAAGCGTTCAAAACGTTAGGTCCTGCTGCCGTTGTAGACTGATTACCCTTTGACATGCGAGGAGAAGCATCTAAAGCTGCAACAGCTGCACTAAAGTTTCCTAAACGATAGTGGCACTCAGCTATTATATAATCTATTTCGGCCTTTGCAAAAACATTGGTAGGCAGACCGGTTTCGTTCTGATCATTGTCATTAAAAAACTTCACAGTTTTATAACTTGAAAAGAGATACCGCCCTCTTGAGGCTCTAAGAAATCCAAAATCGTCACCAACATATTCGTAATACTCCTCAAGTCTAGGATCGTCCGATACTGCTTCTCCTAACACAATACTTTCATCTTCAGGATAATCCGTATCATAAGTGGGGTCAAAAAGGTGCAAAATTTTCAAATCCGTAGGCATATAACCCGCATCTCCTAAATCAAACAATGACCAATCTTGAAAATTATTAAAAAACACATCTTCTTCTGCCAATGGGCTAAAGTCTTCGGTTAGGCCTTTTTCGGCATAAGCTAGTATAGCGTTATAATCAAGAGTTTCTGCTTCGGCATTATCCCTAGGCAAACCTATAGATAGACGTGCCAAATAACTATTTGCCAATTCTAAGAACTTAGGACCGTCTAGCATCTCTCCTCCTGGATAAATACTATATTGGAATCCGCTAAAAGAACTAGCCTTCTGGATACCTATCTCAATGTTCTTAACGGCTTCAACAAAAACTTCTTGATAAGTAGAAAACTCAAGTGCACCTGGATCCGTATCCGGATTTACGATATAAGCTTTATCATATATTAAAGCAAGATAACCTTGCGCCACACCTTTATCAAAATAAGCAGCAGCCAATTCCTGTTCCGTAAGATCACTGTCTCCAACCATTACTTGGTTACCATCATTCTCTATATTACCTATTACAATATTGGCATTATTGATTACTGAATTAAAACTATTCCATGGTCCACCGGCTTGAGATGAAAGGTCATCGTTAGCAGTTGAGTTTATAATCTGCCTTCTAGGTTGATCACAAAATGCCCAAAAACCACTAAAAGCATTTGTTGTAGAGAATTGATCAGCTATACCTCTAAAGAAAATACCTTGAAATTCTATTTGATTGTCGAATAAGGCTGAGTGATTAGAAATATTAAAGTTCTGAAAATCGGGTCCGTTCGCCAATACTCTTTGCGAATCTGCCTCATTGGAATTGCGTATATCGAATTCCTCTTGTGTACATGACAGTACTGTCATGGCCATGACAATATAAATTATTTTTTTCATGCTCTTATTTTTTTAAAATGTTATCTGTACCGCTGCAGCGAAAGTTCTAAAATTTGGAAAAGAAAACTCATCCAACTTAAAAATAGGACTTCCACTAAGTGCTACTTCCGGATCATAACCTGAGTAATCCGTAAATGTGTATAAGTTTCTACCTGATAGTGTAAATTTGATAGCATCTATTGGAATTTTAGGTCCCAATATGTCATCATCCAAAGTATATGACAATGAGATTTCACGGATTTTCACAAAGGTTGCATCCTCAACAAAATAATCAATAGGAGCAGCTCCATTGTAAATTGTTGAACTAGCATTAGCATAAGAAGATTGCTGACCTGCAGCTCCATATGTATCTAAATCTGCATGTCTATCATTGAAATACAAAAATTGCTTGGTATAATTATAGACATCCCCACCAATTTGAGCATCTACAAGTGTGTAGAGACTCACGTTTTTATAGGTCAATGTATTTTTGAAGCCCATATTGAAGTCTGGGTTAGTATCTCCAATTAAACCTACAGCTAATTGATTTGTCTCAGGGTTCCACTTTCTAATTGCCTGTTCTCCGCCTGCGTTTACCAAACCAGACTGATCTTCATTGGCGGTCACAATAACATGACCAAATTCGTTAACCGAAAAATCAGATATTGGTAGATTAAGTCCTTCATTGATAACTACGCCATCCTCAACGGTTAAATCATCTAACGATGTTGCCAGTTGATTTCCGAACATTGCTCCAAATGGCTGCCCTGGCTCAACCCTAAAAACATTTACCGCTGGATCTGCATCCAATTGCTGGTTACTGTTACCTGCTCCAAAACCTTGAATAACCCTGTTGAAAGGAGCAACCGAACCTAAATTATCGACCGAATTTTCAACTGTCGCGAAAGTGATACCAAAATCCCATGTAAAATCTTCGGTTTCAAATGGCGTACCGTTAAATGCAACCTCATATGCCTCATAGGAAGTATCCGCTACATTTTGAACTTGAACGCTTCCTGGAACCGCGCCAGATAAAGGTACCGTAATCAAGGCATCTTCCGTATTTGAATTAGCATAAGTAAATGCCAATGTATACTTATTTAAGACCTGAAAATCAAAACCAACTTCCAATTCCTTTATTGTTGGCGATTGCAAGTCAGGATTACCAATTTGCAATGGAGTAATACCCGTCTGACTTACTGAGAACGTCTCAAAAATGTCTCCAAAGCTAGGTCTAAGACCTGCAGTACCATAGGAGGCTCTAAATTTTAATTCATCTAACCATTCCGCATCAATATCCTCACCCAACCTATAGGCCAAAGACCCTCTATAGAAAAGTTGATCGCGATTGTCCTCTCCAAAGAGCGAACTTCTATCCGACCGTACAAATCCACCAATTATTAATTTGTCCTTCCAATCAAAATCTGCGGATAAGAATACGTTTTGTGTTTTCTCTTGAAACTCACCCGAGTTTACACTAATATTCTCAGTACCCTGTTGTAAATTACTAACCCCTTCCGTTAAAAAATTAGAACTTTGGGCAGTTTTAAAAGATCCTTCAAAGTCTTCAAATAAATACCTTAAAGAAGATTTAAAATTAAAATCACCAAAACTAGTGTTGTAATTTAACTGAGCATAAGAATTGACTCGAGCGTAATCACTATCAATATTTAAAATAAAACCGTTGTTGGTATTCGGATCAAATTGAGAACCTGAAACATAACCTTTTGGGAAAAAGTTAACGAATTCACTACGGCCTCTGTCCGTAGACAAATGAGTTTCAAATACCAAGTTATCCGTAATGCTATACTTACCAGTAACCGAAGATACTAATCTAGTATTTTCATTATCGAACTTTTGGTTTGAAGCAACATACAAAGGATTTTGATATTCATTGATAAATCCATTTCCATCAAAGAAGGGAATAAAGTTTCCGTTAGCGTCTTTTTGATCTAGTCTTACCGTTGGGTTCGCCGTTAACAAATTAAAAAATACGTTATCTCCTTGTCCAGCTTGAGTAACCTCTGCCCCTGTTTGCCTAACCAAATAATTGGTTAGTTCCAGCTTAAATTTGCTACTTAAGTTTACATCCAAATTTAGACGTGCATTTTGTCTTTTAAACGGGTCAAGACCTCTTATAATGCCTTGTACCTCTGTTTGCTCAGCCGAAACATAATAGTTAACCTTGTCTAGATTCTGAGAGACTCCTACACTTATTTGACTGTAGGGTTGGGAGCTAATGAACTCATCTACGTTATTTATCAAATCACCAGGATAGGGGTTGTCAAAAATCCCGTCTGGGTCAGCAACTATTGAACCGCTGCTAACATCAAAATTGCCATTTGCATCTAACAATCTATCATGATTCTTTGCCAATGGATAATCTCTTTGAGTATTAGAGAAACCATTTTCAAAACGCAATGTTACTTTAGGCTTATCTGTGGTACCCCGCTTTGTTATAATTTGGATAACACCATTACCTGCCAATGAACCATAGAGAGATGAAGCTGCCGCCCCTTTTACCACCTCTATTGTTTCTATATCCTGTGTACTTATTTGATTAAGTCCTCCTTGAGTTATAATACCATCTACAATAATTAGCGGTGCAGTGCTCCCTTCTATAGAACTTGCCCCTCTTAAAATAACAGCAGCATTACGGAGCGGATTACCACCACCTTGAACAATTTGCGCACCAGCTACTTTTCCAATTAAAGCCGATGCAGCATCAGGAGTTGGTACATTTTGAGTTCCAGTTACAGGTACTGTCTCCACTTTAAAAGCCAGCTTCTTTTTTGAAGTACCTTGGGCAACACCGGTCAAAACCACCTCATCTAAAGCTTGGGCCGAATATTCCATCTGTACGTTAATGGAATTTGAGGCACCAACCACTCTTTTAACCGTTTTTTGTCCGATATAACTATATCTAAGACTCTGCCCCTCTTCTGCACTAATGGTATAATTACCGTCAAAATCTGTTTGGGTACCATTTGTAGTACCTATAACCACAACGGAAACACCTGGTAACGGAAGACCATCTTCATCCGTAACATTTCCGGAAATTGATTTTTCTTGGGCAAAAGAGTAGCCTGATAATAATACCAAAAAAGGCACTATAATCCATTTAAATTTTCGTTTCATGTATATGTTTTTGTGAATTAGTTTCGACAAAAAACCTAAAAATTTGTTAATAATCCAAATATTATCACAAATTTTGTTTATAAAATGTTAATTTGACACTTATTTTGTTAAAAAAACAACAAACGCGATTTGACCAGTATTTCTTAGAAAAAGGAGACCTCTATATTGTAATTTGTAATAAGTAATTATACTTTACGGTCCTATTAATTTCCATTGAAAAATGCTATTAGAGAGATACAAATTTGAAAACGAAGCCGGAACCGATGAAGCTGGAAGAGGATGTCTAGCCGGACCAGTTACGGCCGCTGCCGTAATCTTGCCCAAAGGATTTACAAATAGCATTTTAAACGACTCAAAATTACTGACCCACAGCAAAAGGGACGTGCTAAGGCCCATAATTGAATCTAACTGCACAGCCTACGCCGTTTCCCATGTTTTTCAAGAAGAAATTGATGCCATAAATATTTTAAATGCCTCAATTTTAGCAATGCACAAGGCTATTGAACAACTAAAAACAACTCCCAAATTTATTATCGTAGACGGGAACCGGTTCAAGCCTTTTAAAGATATTCCGCATGAATGTATTATAAAAGGCGACGGAAAATACATGAACATTGCCGCAGCATCCGTTTTGGCAAAGACTTACAGAGATGCATATATGGATGTGCTTCACGAAGAATACCCAATGTACAACTGGAAAAAAAATAAGGGCTACCCTACAAAAGAACATCGTGCGGCCATTAAGAAGTATGGTATTACCAAATATCACAGGAAAAGTTTTCGGTTACTCCCCGAATAATAGAGTCCAAGCATTTATTTCTATTTTTTCTTACATGTAGGAAGAGTAATATTTATTCCATCTACAAAGTATTTTATACCATCCATACAATTTTCACATCCAACAAATACAAATCTCTCTTTTAAAAAACCCATTTCATTTAGTTTTGATGTTAACCTTTTAAGGTGTTTAATCATTAATGTAAACATTAGGTCTACGGACAATTTTTACATTATTAAATACCAAGTACATGAAAACACTAGAACACTACTTAAAATTTATTTTACCCATAGTGTGCATCTTTTTTGCCCACCAGACAAGTGACGCCCAAATTTTAAGAAAACTGGGTAAAGCTGCCGAAAGGGCCGCCGAAAGAACGGTTGAACGCAGGGTAGAAAAAGAAACCTCCGAAAAAACGGATCAAGCCCTTGACAGTATTTTTGAACCTGGATCCGAAAAAAAGAAAAAGAAAAAACCTAAAACCAATCCTTCCAACAGTCCCGGAGAACAAGAATCCCCAGAAACTAGCGAAGAGAATTCCCCCAATAACCAAGAAGAATCCAGTAAAACTGAGTCAGAAACCATTAAAGTGTACAGTAAATTTGATTTTGTACCAGGTGATACCCCAATTTTTGTAGATGATTTTTCCAACGATTTTGTGGGCGATTTTCCATCTCGTTGGAATACAAACGGGAGTGGAGAATTGGTAACCCTAGACGGGCAATCCAATAAATGGCTGAAAATTTTACCCGGTTACCAAACTACATATATTCCGGATGTCACCAATCTACCCGAAGAATTTACCTTGGAGTTTGATGTTATTGCTACCGGACTGGACGGTAAAACTTCCTCTCAATCTTATTTTGGAGTAACTATAAGCGATAACAACACCTTTAAAAAAGGTGCCAATTTAGGCAAGGTAGAATATTCTTTTTGTCAGTTTATTGCACGTGGGGTGGTGGTTGAAAACAACATTGCCTCAAAACGAGTTATCCGTAATGACGTGGGTGCAGATATCCGAAATATTGTAAATAAGAAACACCATGTTTCCGTGGCGGTCAACAAACAGAGATTTAGACTATGGATAAACGAAACCAAATATATAGATGTACCACGGCTTTTACCGGCCAGTGTGCAAATGCAAGGTGTTAAGTTTACGCTTCGCGGAACGGACACCAAGAAAGAATCTATACTCATAGGGAATATAAAAGTTGCAAAAGGAGGTGTTGACTTACGTAGAAAATTACTTGCAGATGGGAAAATATCCACTAACGGAATCCTTTTCAATAGTGGCTCTGCCAATATTCAACCGCAATCTATGGGCATCATCAGACAGATATATCAAGTACTGCAACAGGATAGCAACATACGTTTAAAAATTGTTGGGCATACTGATGCCGATGGAGACGACAGTAAAAACATGAGCCTATCTCAAAACAGAGCTGAAGCTGTCAAAAATGCCTTAATATCAGTATATAACGTATCTTCAGACAGATTAACAACAGAAGGTAAAGGTGAAACTGAGCCTGTTGGCGACAATTCATCACCCGATGGCAAAGCGCAAAACCGACGCGTAGAATTTATCAAACTATAAAAACATAAAATGAACACTATGAAAACCCCTTTATTGATTACCTTATTTTGCTTCTTCACTATGAACATCACTTTTGCACAAGAAAGTTGTAGTAAATTCTATCCTTTAGAAGAAGGGAGCTCATTTGAATACACGAGTTACGATAAAAAAGGTAAAACTGATGGCAGCGTAAACTACACCATCACCGATGTTCGTCAAGAAGGTTCGGCAGCAGCAGCTACTTTTGACATGAAATATAAAGATAAAAAAGGTAAGGATGTTTTTGAAAGCAGCTATTCCTTTAGTTGTGAAAACGGATTGGTTACAGTTGATTACAAATCGCTTTTCCCCTCTCAAATGATGCAACAATATTCAGAAATGGGATTGGAAATGGATATTTCTGGTACCGATATTGAGCTTCCCAATGACCTCAGCGTAGGCCAACAATTAAATGACGCCAACGTTGCCATTGCTATGAGTATGTCTGGCATTAACATGAACGTTTCCGTAGACCAAACCAATAGAAAAGTAGAGAAGAAAGAAAGTGTGACCACTCCTGCAGGTACCTTTGATTGTTATTTGATCACCGAAAACAGCACCACAAAAACCATGGGGGCTACTATTAAAATGAAATCTAAACTATGGCTTGCAGAAGGTGTTGGTATGATAAAACAGGAATCTTATAAGGACAATGGTAATTTAATCAGCACATCTGAACTTACTTCTTATTCAAAATAGAACAAACTGTTAACCTTTTTCACCTAAGAACATTAAACAATACTTATAACCTCTAAACCCTCTATTATGAAAATGAAACTATTTTTAGGATGCACACTTTTATTGATGTTTACATCATGTATAAAAGACTATGTTGGTCATGCAGATGACAAGGTTAAACTAACCAAAGAAAATTATATCTATGAAGGTGACCTCTACTCCTTTTATTTAAGCAACGAAATAGCAACCTTGGAAAACCATATAAAAGAATTGGAATCTATCTCACCCAACGACCCAAAATACAATGAAGCTCAAAAAGAAAAGGCTATGGCCGAAAGCCAAAAAAAGGAATTTATGGAGGTACAGAACAGTATTTTTGATTTAGGTGTTTTAGGAATAATAGACCCGGACAATCCTCCCCTTCCATGTTTATGTTGGACACTCTCCAACTTGCAAGAGTTCCTTATCACCACTCCGGACACAAAGATCCTGAATGTTAGCGTTCTAGATTTGAACGGAAAAGAGATAAGTAAAATCATAACCGAATTTTCGCCATTACCTGAATACAACAATCAAATTCTGTATCAAAAGTTTGCCACCCTAGCCGCAGAAAAAGGCGAACTACTTATAAAAATTGAGAAATTAGGAAAAGATGGAAAGCCATTTAATTACACAATACCTGCCTATTATATTCCACAATAAAAATAACCTAATGATACCCTTACAAATGTAAAATCCATAATTTATTGTAGTACAAATCTTTAAACGAACTTATTCGTAAATTGGCCTTCATATATATGAAGGCCAATTTTTTATGAAACCAATTATTGTATTTTGCATCTTCTTTTTAGTATGTTGTTCATTAATTGGGCAGACTCATGAATACAATAACCATTTAGATTCCTTAACAAAGAAATCGCGTCAATTTTACTACAAGCAACAAGATTCAGTATATCACTATTTTCAAAAGATATATTCACTTTCCAGTGCGAACAACTCTTGGAACGACAATTTCTACACGCTGATCAACTGGAACAGACAGTCTATTTACTTTTATGATTTACAACAAATTAAATCTAACATTCGCTTACTGGATTCTATTTCCTTAGTTCATGAAAAAGAAATAGATACCTCTTCTAATAGGCTAATGATTCAAAATTCGCTTCTGTACGATAAAGCCATGTACTATTACAACATTAATGAGTATAGTACATTACGAAATGCTTTATTGAAAATAATAGACTCATATAATGAGACCCAGCCAGAAACCCTTACTACAGGTCATGCCTACCTTATCTCCAGCGGCTATAGCCTTCTAGCAAAAGCCTATAGCAACGGAGGCAAATATGATTTAGCCAAACAGTATTATCATCAAAACATTAGATTCTTACAGAAACATTTGCCCAATAACCTCCCCTATCTATTAAACACATATAGCTTGTTAGGTGAAGTTTATGAAAGAGAAGGCCAGTACGGACTATCCAGCTCTTATTTTCAAAAATCATTCTCATCTCATTTAAAAAACAACTCAAACTTAAATTACGTCATTACGGATGGATGCCGACTGATTCAAAGCAAACTGGCCCTCACCCAGTTGGATAGTGCCAATCATTATCTAAATCTGTTAAAGGATAAAATCCCTGAAAAACATCCATTTTGGCATAAATATTATGAAGCAGAAGCGGGGTTTTACAAATCAAAAAGAGAATACCAAAAATCGACCGAAGCTTATACGAATGCTATATCCGCCTTAAAAAGAAAGTGGAAAAATCAAAATCATGATGAAATTGCACTCCTATATAACCAAATAGGGTTAATGAATATATATTTCAAAAAATATGATGGGGCTTTGAAAAATTTCAAGTTGGGAATTGAGCAACTATCCGTTCACAATCCTAACGGCACCACCTTATTAAAACTCCTAAAAAACAGAGCTGAGGCACTCTCCAGAATTGGTAATGAATCCTCTTATCCTCAAGTTATAACTACCGTTAATCAAGCGTTGATCCAATTGGACACCCTAAAGCCTACCTTTAAAAGCCAAGCGGATAAGCTGACGCTTATTGAAGATGTATATCCGCTTATAGAATCTGGCTTGAACGCTCTTTATAATTTGTATACTATTAAGGGAGAAGGCAATTATATTGACCAGGCTTTCAAGTATAGCGAAGAAAGTAAATCTGCTATATTGCTTGAAGCTCTATTGAACACCAAAGCAACCAAATTTGGCAATATTCCTCCTGAACTTTTAGAGCGAGAAAGTCAGTTGAAATCCGAAATTGTTCACTTGGAAAAGAAGACCAACTACGTTAAGGAAAAAACTGACACATCAGAAGAACTTCTTTTTGACCTTAAACAGGAACACCGGAAACTCATTGCCGATTTAGAAGCTAACTACAATGATTATTTCAACTTAAAATATAACACCAAAACCATTTCACTACGGGGGTTACAGGATGAATTGGGTGAAGGAGAAAAATTAATATCCTACTTCTACGGCAACCATGATATTTATGTAGTAACGGTTACCAAAGGCGAAAAGAAATTAGGAAAAATTCCGATAACCGAAGAATTAGAAACCAGGATTAAATCCGCTTATAAAGATTTGGCAGACCCACAGTCCGATATAAAAGAACTAAGCAAAAAAACCTATCAACTGTACAACAGATTGTTAGCACCTTTTATAACTGAAGCAGACCAAGAACTTACACTTATAACGGACGGGTTATTAAACTACATTCCCTTTTCGGCCCTAAATACGAACAACAACGACTTGACCTACCTAATTGAGCATTCTGCAATAAGATATAGTAATTCGGCTACACTCCTTTCGGAATTACGCAACCGACCTGTAAACACGCCAAATGTACTAGCCGTAGCCCCAAGTTTTGATGGTACATCTCAGGTTAATATCAACAGGTCCGCACTTTCACCCTTGCCCCATAATAGTTTAGAGGCCAAAAGAATTTTGAGCACTTTTGAAGGGCTTTCTTTACTAAAAAATGATGCTTCACTAGAAAATTTCAAAAAGGAACACAAAAAATATGGCATTCTACATTTGGCCACACACGCTATTTTTAACGATAGTACTCCGGAATATTCCTATTTGGCTTTTTCGCAGAACCATAACAACAATAATGAAGACCTTCTTTTTGTAGCAGACTTGTATACGCTTAGAACAGATGCCGACTTGATTACTTTAAGCGCATGCGAAACGGGTATTGGAGAATTGCGCCGGGGAGAAGGGTTTATGGGCCTTTCCCGTGGGTTCTTCTATGGCGGGGCTTCCAGTATTGCCAGTACTTTATGGAAAGTAAACGATGCTTCTTCCGCCAACCTTATGGGGTTGTTCTATACGCATCTCTCCAAAGGAGAATCTAAGGACAGAGCTATGCAAAACGCACAGATAACATTTTTACAAAACAACAGTCAAAATGCCTTGGCACACCCCTATTATTGGTCTGGATATGTACTCTCTGGCAATAGCACACCGGTATTAATTAAATACCATTGGGGATATTGGATAATTGGAGCCGTAATTCTTGCCCTGTTAGGGTTTTGGGCCTTCACTAAAAAAAAGAGAATTAGTTGACCTTATTCTAATTCTTTCAAGAGCCGTTGCGCCTTATCTTTATTATAGTCAAATTGCGAAACAAGCTCATTTAAATATTCTACAGCAGTCTTCTTATTGTTTTCTTTTATGGCAATTAATGCTAGATACCAATAGGTCTCTGCTTTAAACTTTTCATTTGATGCTCCTGTGTTAACCAGTAATTTTTTGGCCTCGTCCAACTGACCTGAATTTAAATATGACAACCCTAAGTAAAAATCCACATATCCTTTTTTATCGGATTGAGGTATTCGTTTAAAGTTTCCAATAGCCGACTCATAATTACCTAATTCATAATCCGTAAATGCTTTTCTTTCAATAGATTCAACAGACTCCCCCCTAGTAATGGCATAAACTGTATTGGGATATTCCTGAAAGTTCTCCCGGTACAGGTTTTCATAATCGGGTCCTGAAAAACTATTGTATCCCAACCAACCTAAACCTATCAACAACGCAATAGATGCTGCCATGGCCCATTTCCTATAGTTTGTTCCAGGTAATTGACGCACCGGTGTAGCACTTTCTATCTCCTTTTCAAAACCTTTTAGCTTAGCCTTTAGGTTTTCATTTTCTTTCTCTCTAATAACTCCCTTTAAGTTATTTTCAAAGTCGAATTGTTTCTTGAAACCGATATCCGTTTTCAACAACTCCTCAAATTGATGCTGCTGTTCAACCGTCAATTGGTTGGAAAAATAATTATACAACAAAAGTTCTTTATCCATGATTAGTAGGTATTTGCTTGGATTTTTTCTCTAAGCGTTTTCATGCAACGCGATTTGGCCGCTTTGACCACATTCTCATTATTATAATTTTCAGCCTCCATAATCTCTTTTATGGTATAACCCCGGTAATAAAAAAGAGTCAACAATTGCTGGCATTTTTCGCCTAGAGTACTAAAGTGCTTTTTCAATAAAACCTGTTCTTCGGAAAGATCGGGTCTTTTCAAATCAAAGGTATTTACCTGCTCATCTGTTTCTTCAACCCTTGATAAATCATAATCACCACTTACCATTTTTTTATTCTTTCTCATCTTGTCAAAAATTAAATATTTGCCAATAGAAAACAGGTATGTAGAAATACTGCTGGTTAAGCTTTCTAGTTTTCCGCTCATGACATTATCATAGAAAATAATATAGGCATCTTGATATACATCTATATTTTCTTCTTCAGAAAGGTTGTAGCGCCTCGCATAATTCAAAAATTTTGTGCGATTGGACTCATACACCTTTTTTAAAAGAATATCAGACCCTTTTCGTAAATCTTCAAGCGTTATTTCTGCCTGTATATTTTCCATTTAATGCATATCTAATGAGAAGGTTAACAGCGGTGGCATCTAATTTAACATTTTTTGTTTGCCCACCCTGAAAACGAGCTAATAATTTCAGAAAGGATATAGTAGCAATTAAAAAATAAAAAGTAGCAGTCATGTTAACCTCTTTCTAAGTTTTCATATTAAATAATGAACCGAAAAATGAAAATTATGAACACTTATGAAAAATTAGAATTGTTAAAGTGGATATTCATAACAGCCTTCATCATTACCCTATTGTTACTCATGACTATACTGTTTCAATATTAAAAAAATCCAATTGAAACAATTAAAAGTATCCGAACCAGTATGGAAAATTCAATTGCAATTTAAAAGCTGGTTTTACCTCACTAAATGAGCATACCCCAAAAATCACAACCTCTTTTAAAAAGAAATTATACGAGGTCGTTAACCTTTTATTTCTGGTTTCATTAAAAGCCGTAAACAAATTCTACATATTATGAAAACTACTTTAAAATTTTTATCCTACATTTTTCTAGGTATTGGCCTTGTGGCCATTGGATGTTCAAAAGATGGTGACCCAGGGTCAGACGGACTGCAAGGGGAACAAGGAATACAAGGAGAACCTGGGCAAGATGGTGAAGATGGAGTTGATGGTAAAGACGGTAATGCCAATGTAGTAGCCTCCGATTGGTTCCAACCCATTGAATCCGATTTTACGAGTAGTAGTGATAGCCATAAGACCTTACCAATACCACTAAGTAATTACAACGTAAATGAAGATGTACTACTGGTTTATTACTATGATCAATATGAAAATAATTCATCTTATTCCCATTTTTACCTCATTCCCTACTATCGCTATCACATTGACGGACAAACAATAGACAAGTCCATCACTGTTGATATAAGGCCTACTTTTTATAAGATGTACGTTAAAATAACTTCATATTCTCGGAATTTAAGTCCAAGAGAGTATCTCTGGGAACCAGATGCTTTAAACCCAGAAAATAAAGGAGTCCGTTTTCGATATGTAATTATTCCATCCAATACAGCAACCGGTAAAAATGCTAGTTCACCATCAATTAAAAAATCTTTTGAATACACTAAAAAAGAACTTTCAAATAATGGAATCGATATAAATGATTACTACGCTGTTTGTGATTATTATGGTATAGCATATTAAGCAGATAAAACATAAATGTTGATCCAAGTTTGAGGTTTATATCCACTTTTATCTTTCCGTGCAAATTCTATCCAAGAGAAACGTTTTTATAAAACGCTGTAAATAAAGGCATGAGTAATATTCTTTAACACTAAACAAAACAAAAACCAATGAAAACAATTAAAATAACACTTACAATAGTCGCCCTTGGCTTAACTACATTTTGCCAAGCGCAGCAAACTCAAGACAAATCAAAAACAGATACCACTAAACAAATGAACCTTCTAGACGAGCAGACAAAGGTCTTTGGTGAAGTTTTTAATCTGATGGGAGCGGGAGCAGATAACCCCGTAGGCGATGCGACCAACTATCTTGAATTGATAGAAAACATGGATATGTCAGATGAAATGAAGCAGTCCCTTCATAATCAGTACGAAATAATCGATTTAGGCAACGACCCCACAAAGAAAGAAGAACTCAAAGCAAAGGTCAATAAGATGTTAAATGATGCTAAATCAGAAGATTCTAAAAACTAATCGTGAACCATAAGTAAAGAACCGAATCTGTTAGCCAGCCGTTATGAAGAAGTATCAAAGGCCTGCTTTTACACCCAGAAGACGAAGAACCTCGGCTCAAACCGAGGTTTTTTACTCTCCAATGTTAACCTTTATGAATCCCTCACATTAAATAAAAAAAATACAATCAGTAATCTATAAAAATTATTAAAATGAAAACAAAATTTAAATTTTTCATGAGCCTAATAATGGTTTTTTCAATTGCGATTATTTCATGTTCAAAAGATGGCGATGTAGGTCCTGCTGGACCGCAAGGAGCACAGGGGGTACAAGGGGTACCAGGGCAAGACGGCGCAGATGGAGTTGACGGTACTGACGGTACTGACGGAACCAATGGTCAAGATGGCGAAGATGGCAATGCCAATGTTGTTTCGGTTATGTTTGAAGATAAAGACATCGTCGTTGGTGACAATCCCTTTGATATGTCCGAACTGACACAAGAAATATTTGACACAGGATTCGTTTTAGGATATGCCAGGAATCCTTCAAACACCTTTAAATGGGAAAGTCTACCCATAGTCATTTCTAACGAAGTTCGTATGGATATTGACGAAATCCGTGTTGGGGGCCTTATCGTACACTCCATTTTTAATCAGACCTTAAGCTTTAGGTTCATTCTTGTTGAAGGCAATCTATCTGGGAAAACCGGAAGTGAAAATCTTAAAAAAATGACCTACGAAGAAGTAATACAGTATTTTGGCTTGGAATACTAGCTTTATTTTAGGCAAAATAAAAAACCTCGGCTCACACCGAGGTTTTTTTACGCCCTAATGTTAACCTTTACTATCCGCTACCATTAAAGTGAAACTAAACGTATCACCCTAAAAAAAATATTATGAAAACACCATCAACATTCTATCTCGTTCTACTGTTAGGTATGTTTCTACTAAACGCCGCTTGTTCCAAAGACGATGGGCCAGAAGCTCCACCCCCGGCTGCGGAAGAACAACCCAAAGAGGAGGAAAATCCTAGCGAAGAAGAAGAAGAAGAAGAACCTGCTAACCTCGCACCCGAGCCATTTAATTTGATCGGGGTAACGGACGGTGCCGTTGGTGTAGACGTATACCCTACTTTCAGTTGGCAGGCCGCTACAGATCCAGATGGGGATGCCATCACCTACGATTTGTATTTGGGTAAAGAAGAGGACCCTACTGAACTATACACGGCAGACCTTACCAGTACCTCTTTTGAAGTAACAGAGCGCCTGCATACCTATGACTTCTATTACTGGAAAGTGGTAGCCAAGGATCCCGAAAATGCCACGATGAACAGCACGGTTAACGAATTTAGCGTAAGGGGGCTAAAATTTGACAACACCCCAGTAACCGCTGCTGCTGCTTTCTCGGGAAGGTCTAGTCATACCACCGCTGTTTTTGACAACAAGATGTGGGTCATTGGTGGTTATGACGATACAAATAAAAATGACGTTTGGTATAGCGCAGATGGTCTTACCTGGACCGAGGCTACCAATGCGGCCCCTTTTTCCGCAAGAAGTATTCACACCACCGCTGTTTTTGACAACAAATTATGGGTCATTGGGGGAATTGACGGAACATCTAGAAAAAATGACGTTTGGTACAGCGCCGATGGCATTACCTGGACCGAAGCTACGGCAGATGCCCCGTTTTCCGCCAGATATTATCACACCACAGTTGTATTCGATAACAAATTGTGGGTCATTGGGGGCAATGATGGAAGGCTCAAAAATGATGTTTGGTTCAGTACCGATGGGTTTACCTGGACCGAAGCTACGGCAGATGCTCCGTTTTCCGCCAGAGATTCTCATGATACAGTTATATTTAACAACAAATTATGGGTCATTGGAGGAATTGATGCAACATCTAGAAAAAATGACGTTTGGTTCAGCGCAGATGGGGTTACCTGGAGCGAGGCTACCGTTCCGGCCCCGTTCTCGACCAGAGAGTCTCATACCACCGCTGTTTTTGACAACAAATTATGGATCATTGCGGGTTATGATGGAACACTCAAAAATGACGTTTGGTACAGCGACGACGGCATCACCTGGACAGAAGCTACTGATGCGGCTTCTTTCTCAAGAAGAACTTATCATACCACCGCTGTTTTTGACAACAAATTATGGGTCATTGGAGGCTCTTCAAGTGAAGATCGTTACATGAACGATGTATGGGCTTTTGATTAAGATTAAAGGAAAAAACCACGGCTCACACCCTGGTTTTTTCCTTTATCAACTCTGCCTCAAAGAGACTTTCAAAATGTTTTTGTAACTTTCCCATAACCTCATCCATATCAACGGTTTCCTTCCCTAATTCTACATTCAAAGAAGTAACGGCCTTATCCTTTATGCCACAGGGAATCATCAAATCAAAATACCCTAAATCCGCATTTACGTTTAAAGCAAACCCGTGCATGGTTACCCAGCGGCTGGCACGTACGCCCATGGCGCATATTTTTCTAGCAAACGGGGTGCCAACATCCAACCAAACTCCGGTTTCTCCTTCGGAGCGTTCGGCTTTCAATCCGTATTCGGCCAAGGTAAGAATGACCATTTCCTCTAAAAAACGCAGGTATTTGTGAATGTCCGTAAAGAAATTATCCAAATCTAAAATAGGGTAACCTACTATTTGTCCAGGGCCGTGATAGGTAATATCTCCGCCCCTGTTGATTTTATAAAACTTTGCGTTTTTTGCAGCTAGTTCTTCCTCGCTAATCAAGAGGTTCGCAAAATCGCCGCTCTTGCCCAAGGTGTAAACATGTGGGTGCTCTACAAACAAAAAATGATTGGGTGTGGGTTCATTGGCTTGTCCCCTACGATTCTTTATTTTTAAATCTACGGTCTCCTTGAACAGGGCTTCTTGGTAATCCCAAGTTTCCTTATAATCCTTTAAACCTAAATCCTGCAAATAGACCTTCTTGTTCATGCTACAAAGATATGAAAAGGTAATGCCCTAATCCTCTAATTCTACCTCGATCAATATAGACTCCGGGTCTTTCAGCATTTCCATAAAACCAACCTCGTAGATCATGGTCTTTCCGTCCATTGAAAATGTGGCATCCTCCACGTTGGTAGATTTTACCCGTTTGGGAAAATGGTATTTAAAGGTATACGTAGAACCGGACAAGAACATTTCTGCACTCGAAAGGCTATCTATACTTTGCTTGAACAAGTCTTGGTCCACAATAGCTGCAGAACGCTTAAATTTGTTCTTTTTAAAGCTATAACTCACTTCCGTAGCTTCGTTAGCGGAATTTTTTGGCATGGGTTTACTTCCTGCCGCCGGACCAATGCTACTTGCACTTTGAAAAGCATTAAAAGCATCGTTAATTTCGGAAACGTTTTTGAAGTCCGTAAACATATCAAAGTTCATGATTCCTTCTTCGGCATTGACCAACATATGAAGGCTAAAAGGCTCTAACTTTTTTAATTGAGCTTGCTGTTCAGGAGACAATTGGGCTATACTATCCTTTTTATCCCGTAGCAAATCTTTAAAAACCAAGGTAGAATCTATAACTTCTTCCAGCTCCGTAGAATCTGTTGAAGGTAACATTTGGAGCATTTCGCTTCCGTCAAAGCCAATGTTCATCTTACCCGTTCCATCTTCATTAAAATGTATTTCCTCCGTAAAATTGCAGGCTACAAATAAAACGGTAATGAACACGATTACCAATGCTCTAAAAAATTTCATAGTTTGGATTTTAATTGGGGTTGTTCAAAATAACCAATGCAGCTATAACACCAGGTACCCAGCCACAGAAGGTCAAAAGTAGAACAATTAAAAAGGACCCACAACCTTTTCCGATGACCGCAAGCGGAGGAAAGATGATTGCCAGTAAAACACGTAAAAAACTCATTTTTGATATTATTTTATTGATTGATGATGTACTTCTTTGACGCTTATATCTATAATTTGTTACAGAATACAGAGCAAAAAGAACTCAGTAATTTTAAATTTTACCGCTCTCCAACTCATTCCTCTTAACAAACAAAGTGCCAAGCTTGTAATTTCATATTGTATCATGCATATAGTAAACCACCTATAGCTTATATTTGCAGCCTTAAATAGTAAAAAATGCAACTTTCGGAACAAGAAATTATTAGAAGAGAAAAATTGACCAAATTGCGCGAATTGGGCATTAACCCCTACCCCGCTGCACTATACCCTGTTGATGCTACATCAAAGAGCATTAAATCTGATTATAAGGAGGGTAAAAAGGTGGTCATTTCAGGTCGTTTAATGTCCAGAAGAATTCAGGGCAAGGCTTCTTTTGCCGAGTTGCAGGATAGTGAAGGCCGTATACAGGTGTATTTTAACCGAGACGAAATCTGTCCCGGTGAAGATAAAGGCCTTTACAATGACGTCTACAAAAAATTGTTGGATATAGGGGATATCATTGGTATTGAAGGGGAACTCTTTACTACGCAAGTAGGCGAAAAAACCGTGATGGTCAAAAACTTTTCGCTCTTAAGCAAATCGTTACGCCCGTTACCTTTGCCCAAAAAGGATTCCGAAGGCAATGTGTACGATGAGTTTAACGACCCGGAAATGAGATACCGCCAGCGGTATGTAGATTTGGTGGTCAACCCTAAGGTAAAAGAAACCTTCATCAAGCGTACCAAGATTACGAACAGTATTAGAGAATTTTATAACGCCGCTGGTTATTTAGAGGTAGAGACCCCTATTTTACAGCCTATACCAGGTGGTGCCGCTGCAAGACCGTTTTTAACGCACCACAATGCGTTGAACATTCCTTTGTATTTACGTATTGCAAACGAACTCTATCTTAAAAGATTGATCGTAGGCGGATTTGACGGTGTTTACGAGTTTTCAAAAGATTTCCGTAACGAAGGTATGGACCGTACCCACAATCCGGAGTTTACCGTAATGGAACTCTACGTTGCCTACAAGGATTACAACTGGATGATGGATACCACTGAAAAGCTTCTCGAGAAAATTGCTCTTGACGCCAACGGTACTTCCAAAATTACAGTAGGTGAAAACGAAATTGAATTTAAGGCTCCTTATGCCCGTGTGCCCATTCTTGAAGCTATAAAAATACACACCGGTAAAGATGTTGCCGGTATGGGCGAAGAAGAACTTCGTGCTACAGCAAAAGAACTTGGCCTTGAAGTGGATGAAACCATGGGGGTAGGTAAATTGATAGATGAGATTTTTGGCGAAAAATGTGAGCATCATTACATTCAGCCTACTTTTATTACGGACTATCCAAAAGAAATGAGTCCGCTTACCAAAGAACATAGAGATAACCCTGCACTTACCGAGAGGTTTGAGCTGATGGTAAACGGTAAGGAATTGGCAAATGCCTATTCTGAGTTGAACGATCCAATTGACCAACGTGAACGTTTTGAAGAGCAATTGAAATTATCCGAAAAAGGAGATGATGAGGCTATGTTCATTGATCAAGATTTCTTGCGTGCCCTTGAGTACGGTATGCCACCAACATCCGGTATCGGTATTGGTATAGACCGTTTGGTAATGCTCATGACCAACAATTCTTCTATACAAGAAGTATTGTTCTTCCCGCAAATGAGACCGGAGAAAAAAGCGGTTGAACTAAGTGAAGAAGCTAAGATTGCTCTAGAACTTATTAAAGTAAATTTTGAAGGTGTACTAAGTAGCATTAGAAATATCTGTGAATTAAGTAATAAAAAATGGGATAAAGCCATTAAAGAACTAAAGAACAATGACTTAATAAAAATTTACAAAACTAAGGAAAACACTATAACGGTTAAATACAAAGGTTAATTTCAATCATCTCCTAGACAGAAAGACCCTTCATTCTATCATTAAATGGTAAATGAAGGGTCTTTTTATTTCAGCAAATTCTAGCACATTACAGCTATTTATGTGTCACAAAATTGTCACGTTTGTCAAATTACCATTATTTTTAATGGATAATAACAATACACATGGCAGTAAATATCATAAAGAAATATTCAGGCAACCCTAAGCTTTCACAAAAGCGTAGACCTTATAAATATCAATTAGATTATAAGTTGAATGGTAAAAGAAAAAGAGAAACTATAAAAGAGGTGATATTTCTACCTACCGACAGCAGAGATGTAAGGAAACAAAAAGATAGAGTAGTAAATAATATAAAAGCAAAATTAGAAATTGACCTCGCAAATCAATCCAGTGGATTAATCTCACGTGACCTCAATAAAGCAAGTTTTATCAATTTCTTTCAGTCTATCTTAGAAACCAAGACTCCTAATACAAAGGGTACATGGGATAACACCCTTAAACACATCATTGCATTTCATGGTGAAAAGTTGAGGTTTGTAGATATCTCAGAAAATTGGTTGGAAAATTTTAAAAACTATTTACTAGAAAATGTATCTCAGAATTCTGCACGAACTTATCTGCAAAAAGTAAGTACAGCATTGAATCTTGCTGTTAAAAAGAAAATAATTTTTGAGAATCCTCTAAAATTTATAGACAGACCAAAACTAGAGGAACAGGAAATGGTTTATTTAACAGAGGATGAGGTAAGACAAATAATTGCAACTGACTTTTACGATAATCAAGTTAAAAATGCATTCCTTTTCGGCTGTTACACTGGATTAAGATTTTCAGATTTAAAACGACTTAAATGGCAAAATATTAGAGGGAATACAATTCAACTGACTCAAAAAAAGACTAAGGCATCAATCTATATTCCCTTAAATAATAATGCCAAGGGAATACTTGCCAGTCAAAAAAAGACTTCCGAAAAAATTTTCAATTTATCGAACCACAACAGATCTTGCAATAGAACATTAGAGAAATTGATTAAAAAAACTACAATAGATAAAAAAGTAACTTTTCACTCCTCAAGGCACACCTTCGCTACATTATTAATAACTTCAGGAGCAAATATCTTTACAGTTTCAAAATTATTGGGTCATAAGGATATAAAAAGCACTCTAGTTTATGCTAAGGTGATAAATGAAGAAAAAGAAAGAGCAATTAACTCAATGCCAGAATTCAATATCTAAAAAATGACATTTGAAGAGATAGATGCAAAAATAAAACGATTAGAAAAAAATATAATCACAGATTTCGAAGAAAGACTAATCTATAAAAGATTAGAGGATTTCTATGAAGTTAGCAGCGATTATGACACGAGAGTACCAGACGAATTTTACTACATGGAATTATTGATTATTGATGAAGATGAGGTAATCAGTCTTCTAGATGAAATTCGTTATTGTGATAAAACTTTTCATAGCTTACAATATAGGTTGATTAAATTAAAGAGAATAATTGACAATAGACTTGCTAATACAAGCGAAGAACTAATAACTATTGATAGTCGCAAACAGAGAAGAATTAGTCATTTTCAATTAGATTCCTCGATAAACATAAAAGATTTCACAGATAATCTTTACGGGTACCTTAGGAAATATCATTTCATTGAATGTTTAAAGGATGAATTTCAAAGTATTTTTGAACGTGGTGAAACCAAATTCAAAATCAAATGGCTGGGTACTGAGTTAGAATTAACATCTCTAATAAACAAATTGATTGAATATAATCTACTGGAAAAAGAAACGCATAGTTATAAATACCATTTAATTGCAAAGTACTTTATTAATAAGAGAAACAATCAATTTAAAGAAAAGCAATTAAGTTCGGTTTATTCAGAAAAAAAGGATTCTCTTTCTTTTGAGAATCCAATCAATATGTATTTCGAAAATTAAGTACTTACTTATTTCTCATTTCCTACTTATCAATACCCTCACAACAACTTCCCATCTTCGTCATATCAAAACTGAAAGATATGACAACAATTATCAAAGAACTTATTAATGAACTCCGCGCCATACGAAGAGAGATTATGGCCATCAAATATTCTAAAAAAGAAATTTACACCCTAAAAGAAGCAGCTATAGTCATAGGAGTAAGCCACTCATATATGCAAAAACTCGTTGCAGGAAATCAAATTTCTTATTCCAAACCTAATGGTAAATTAATTTTTATTCAAAAGATTGATCTATACAATTTCATCTCGCAAAATCACATTTCAAGTAAGGATGAGATAGACACTTTTGTTGCTGATTTATTGGTTCAAAAAAAGATGTCATGATGGAAGTCTCAAAAACTGAACTAGTTAAAAAAGGAAGACCTTATACAGTTACTAATATCAATCTGTATAATAAAGTGTACCTCAGAAAAGATAAAAAATACTTATTCATTAGATTGAAAACGGAAAAATCACAACGATGGCAAAAGTTAAGATTGAATCGTTTTTACGGCAAACAATTATGGTATGGTAAATACTTTGATAAAGAAAGCCTACTGGTGATAGATTTCCATGAAAAAGATAAACCCATAGAACTAACCATTTTTCATTCACAATGGCATTATCGGGTAATCCTATTAACATCCTTAATCCCCTAAACAATAATAACATAACTAATTATCATAAAGAAGAAATATTATGATTGATACCATTACAGGTTATATAGAATTACAAAGAACCAAATTTGAGGATATAGAGCATTTATTAGCAGATGCAACCAAAAGAGAAAAGGATAATTGCACCATATACTTTTGCTCAGTGTCAAATTTTAAAATCAGGATATTAATAGATTCCAATTTAAAACCTTATAAACTAACATTCAATGGCTCTTTGCCTAAACTATACTTCGGTAATAATATCGAAACTCTTGATATAAGAACAACAAAACTAGCCATAGATAAACTTAGTGAGAAACTAGCAGTCAATTTAACTAAAGCCAGAATAACAAGGCTAGATTTTGGTTTGAACATATCGGTAAATCATCCTGTATATGAATACATCTCATCAATACAATCATATCCAAGATTAAAATATTGCAGATATCATGAATCTATTTTGTTCTACTCTTTGAAAGGTTCTAAAGCTTTAACATTTTATGACAAAATAAATCAAGTAAAAAACCGCGACTCTCCAATATTCAATAATCTACCAAAGCACATTAAAGATTTAAACCTATTAAGATTCGAAGTAAGATTCAAAAAAGATTTAAAGAAGAATCTAGACACTAAAAATCTAAGGGTAAAAGATTTATATCAAGAAAGATTTTATTCTATGTTGAAACAACTTCTGATTAAAACCTTCAAAAAAGTTCATATTATGGATTCGAACAATGTTCCTAAACAGATATTACAAAGACATAATGGGCTAAAAAATTTTCTTTCTTACCATGGCTTAGTATATCTGGGCTACAACAAGGTTCTAAATATAATATCAACTCAAAAATTCGATGAGAAAAATGAAGCTGTGAAACGAAGCAGACTTAAGAAACAATTGAAAGGAATTACAAATTTACAGGAAGGCTCTAAAACCGCAACAGTTAATTTGAAAAATGAATTAAGAGACAAACTGAATCTGTCACTCAAGGCTTTATAATCGTATCCCCCATCTATCTTTAAACATTGCTTTTCTTTTTAGATACGGTGTGCCTCTCGAAATACCACAACTTTTTCCACGCATTAAGGGTAATTCATTTGTATACACGATTTTGGCTATTTTACGGTTTTCCGTAAAACTTATATATAAATAACCACTATTTTTAGGGAAATTATATTCATTCTAATGAAATTCCTTAAACATTACTCTTCAATAATCCTTCTAAGCTTGTTTTCCTTAACTCTAGTCAACTGTATTGACGAATCCAGGTATATGATAGACAGAGTAAGAGAAGAAGAGAATACGGATGCCGAAATTGAACCTATCGATTTCAGCAGGATAAAAATGAGCACCGCAGAAAAAAAGAGAGAAAAATGGCTTAGAACGTATCGGATGCTACAAAACATGGAAGATGGCGACACTACAACTATTTCCAACGGAAAAGCGTTAAGAAAACAAAGAACAGAAGAACAGATAAAAGAAGATGAATATTTTATTAAAAATTCAAATTTATTTGAACCAACAGTGGACCTACCAAGCAACGAAGAACTTGAATACTCCGAAAAATGGAAAATAGAGGCATACAAAGCCACAAAAGAATTCATTAAAAAAGGTATTAATAAAAAACCTAATTGTAAGGTAATTGCTGAGGGCATTTATGAGAGTAATATCGTCCGTTATATTGGGAGTCAAACCTTTCAAGTGAGAGTGTTCTTTAAATTTAATTGTAACGAAGGATACAACAACCCTTCATATTTCTGGACAGAATCTACACTAAATAAGTATGGCAAGTGGTCAATAAGATTGATTGACCAACAGTTTGCTGATTAGCATTATTGATATAGTCAAGTAGCCATACTACTTTTTTTAGGGAAAGCTACAAATGCACTTAGAATTATATAAAAATTGGTACTTTTCCTAAGAAAAGATCGCTATTTAGAGCAAACCCATATTATTTCATCTTTTTATAAATACATAATTGTTTTCTAACTTACTCACTTTAACTTAAAATAATAATGGCGTCACTACTTAAAAGGCAGATTTCAGAAGATGAAAAAAAGAAGGTTTTAGAAATATATGGTAATAATTGTTTTGCAACTGGGCATCCAATTCATAGCGATGAAAACATTCAATTTGACCACATTAAAGCGTTTGCACAAAAAGGAGCTTCAGAAATTGATAACATTGCTCCAATGTGTGGGAAGCATAACAAACAAAAAGGACAATTATCTCTTTATGATTTTAAAATAAAATTAAAAATTGATGAATTCTTTGATAGCGGAGAAAACCTAACTTTAAAAGACGAATTAAATTATCTAAAATTAAAAAAAGAATTAAAGAGTTACGGTGAAACAATATCAATTATCAACCAAGAAGAGAACTCTATAAAAGTAGAAATTCTAGATAGGAATCAAGATTTCACCTTATATAATTGCCCTACGACAAATTGGAACTACTTTTATGCATCCCTACCAATAGAAATTTTAGATAGTGATGATGATGCTGATAATGAAATCGGACTACAACCAAGATATTTAATAAAAGAAAAAGTTTTTAATCTTTTTAGGCATTTTCAAAGACATCCAGTACTTCAACCATCAATATGCAGGATTTATAAGAACAGGATTTTAGTTTTTGATGGACAGCATAAAATAGCTGGATTATTATGGGGGGGAAGAAAAAAATTTGAATGCAAGGTATATCTCAACCCAGAACCCAATCTACTTAATAAGACTAACATTTCAGCTCATGATAAGTTTGCTCAAACAAGGTTTTTTTCGAGTATTATGGTAGCAAAATTAGGAGCTCAATTTGGCAGGGAATTTGAAGAATATAAAAGTCTAGAGGATGGTAAAACCAAATCCGAATTGGGCTTTTTAAACTATTTAAAAGAAAAAGAACAATTAACAAAGGCCGAGCTTAATAAGCGATTCAGAAGTTTCTTATATAATGCTATACTTGACGACGATAGTAATAAACTTGCAGACTTTGTATCAAAAGGGAATCGAAGTTCAGTAGAAACGCCAATAACAATGGATATGTTAGAGAAATCTATCTTTTCCAACTTTCTATTCCGCCAACCCGTAGAAACCGATATGACCACGGATAAATATATTCGTGAAATTGAGTTCAATAATCTTGTTAAACTTTTGAATATAATTTATGAAGAAAGTCTTTTGAATTGGGATAGTAAAAAAACAAATTCTGACCCAGTGCAATTAAAATTATCGAGAATTTTTCGTTCTAAATCGATAATATCATGGGCAGAAATTTTATTTGACTCTATATGTGCCAGTTTAAAGCTTTTTGATTCAGATGATAAACTAAAATCAATGCATAGAAGTCTTTCCGATAAAGACTTCGAAGCAATCAAGTTTAATATTAGAAGACTTGTAAATTGGAATGTTTGGGACAGTCCACTAAATTCAGATATTGATAGAATTCTTTCTGACAATAAGAGTGAAATAAAAAAATGGTATAAAGACAAAGGTCTAACGACCGGTTACCTGATGGGAGCGAGTGAATAATTTAGGTACAAACTAATTCAAAAAATCTAAAAATTTTTATGGCTAATAAAAATAAAGATTTGCACAAGGCAAAAAAGGCGAAAAAAGATGAATTTTACACACAACTTTCAGATATTGAAAGAGAGTTAAAACATTACAAATCTCATTTCAAAGGAAAGGTGGTTTACTGTAATTGTGATGACCCTAGAATCAGTAACTTTTTCCATTACTTTTCCTATAATTTCGAAAAATTAGGGCTTAAGAAGCTCATAACAACTTGCTATAAAAATCAGAATATAGACCTTTTTAGTCAGAATGATTCTGAGCAGGCGATTATGTTGGAATATACAGGCGATAAGAACAATAATAATGTCCCGGACCTTGAGGAAATAGGAATTGTTCATCTTAAAGGCGATGGTGATTTCAGAAGTCAGGAGAGTATTGAAATATTGAAACAGGCTGATATTGTTGTAACAAACCCACCATTTTCATTGTTTAGAGAGTATGTAGAGCAATTAGATGAATATGGCAAAAAATTCATAGTCATAGGGCATCAGAATGCTATTAAATATAATTCTATTTTCAAGCTAATTAAGCAAAATAAATTTTGGTTAGGTTATGGTTTTAAAGGTGGTGCCGCACATTTTATTAATAAGCATTATGAAAATTATGCTACTGCTGGAGAACGTATCGAAGGAATGATTAGAGTTTCAGGAGTTGTATGGTTTACTAACCTTGATATTAATAAGAGACATGAGGATTTACTGCTTTATAAAAAGTACTATGGCAATGAAGAAGAGTTTCCAAAGTATGACAATTATGATGCAATCAACGTTAGTAAAACTAAAGATATACCCGAGGATTATGAAGGTCATATCGGTGTACCTATCACCTTTATGAGTAAATATAATCCTGACCAGTTTGAAATTCTTGGAATATTTGATGATAAGAGGGAGAAATCAGAATGCATTTATTCAGGGAGAACCTACATACGTTGACGAACAGCATAAAAATTATGTGGGACCAGTTGTTAATGGTAAAGCACTTTATACTAGAATTATTATCAAAAACCTGAAAATAAGAAGGTAATGAATATAGAATTAAAGGAAATTACAGTCCGAGAATTAACTAACGGTTATCAAGATAATGAAGAAGCTGGCGTTATAGGTTACGGCGGTAAATTAGATATACGACCACCTTACCAACGTGAATTTATCTATAAAGACAAACAGCGTGATGCCGTAATAAATACAGTTGATAAAGGATTCCCTTTGAATGTTATGTATTGGGCTGTTAGAGAGGATGGAAACTATGAGGTTATCGATGGACAACAAAGGACAATTTCTTTATGTCAATTTGTGGAAGGTGATTTCTCTGTCGTTATTGGAGACACCCCAAGTCATAGGGCTTTTCACAACTTACAAGATAATGAGCAAGAGGATATCTTGAATTACAAATTAATGATTTACGTCTGTAGTGGAACGGATAGCGAAAAATTAGAATGGTTCAGAACCATTAATATCGCAGGGGAAAAACTCACGGACCAAGAATTAAGAAACGCAGTTTATTCAGGTTCTTGGGTAACTGATGCAAAAAGGTATTTCAGTAAAAATGGTTGTCCGGCTTATGGTATTGGTAGTGATTATTTAAATGGGTCACCTATACGGCAGGACTATTTTGAAACTGCAATTAAATGGATATCCAAAGGAAATATTGAGGTTTACATGTCGAACCATCAACATGACCCAAATGCATTAGCCTTGTGGCAATATTTCCAGAGTGTAATCACTTGGGTTGAAGGTACTTTCACAAAGAAGCGAACTAAGTTCATGAAGGGTGTCAATTGGGGTGCTTTATACAATAAATATAAAGATGAAGTTTTCGATACTAAAGCGATTGAAAAGGAAATAGCAGTACTGATTTCTGATGATGATGTTCAGAAGAAAAAAGGTATTTATCCGTATGTATTAACTAGAGACGAGCGGCATTTAGGAATTAGAGCTTTTTCGGATTCCATGAAACAAAAGGTATACGAAAAGCAAAAGGGCATCTGTGTTTCATGTGAAGAGCATTTTGATATTGCACAAATGGAAGGTGATCATATTACACCTTGGCACGAAAACGGTAAGACCGTTGAAGAGAATCTTCAAATGCTTTGTAAAGATTGTAATAGAAGAAAATCAGGCAAATAACAGTACAAAGTCAATATTATAGATAATTTGTAAAGAGCAACTATCTTTTTTTTAATCCAAGGCTTCGAAGATTTGGTATTAGTATCTATAAAAAATTCCGTAAGTCCTAATTAAAACAGACTACTAACGATTACCTTTCTTTTTAATATTTCAACTCAAAACTTACAAAGTAGCATTTTACAACTCATAACAGCTAGAATTTGTCACAATATTGTCACTATCTCTATATAAACAAAATTAAAGTGCTGAATTTAAATGTTTTGCAATTATAGGTATTATTCTTCCCGCAAATGAGACCGGAGAAAAAAGCGGTTGAGCTTACAGACGAGGAAAAAGCAATTGTTGCTCTTTTAAAACCTACTGGTGAAATGGACTTAGCTGAACTGAAGGCCAAAGCTGGACTAAGCGGCAAGAAATGGGACAAATCCATGAAGGCATTATCAAAACACGGACTTACTTCTGTTGTTGTTGATGGTGACAACAAAACAGTACAATTAAAACAGTAAAACTTTACTTCACTTAATATAAAAGAGCCAATTCATTCTAGATGAATTGGCTCTTTACTTCTATATCATATAATGTAGATTCCAAAGGGATTAAGGCAAGTTCATATTAATTTTCAAAAGAAAAAGAAAAAGTCTAGTTTTAGGAGCACCAATTCAAAACTATGGAATCCAGTAAAAAAGCGGGACTTTTTTTAGGCCCCATTCTTTTTTTCATTATTCGCTTTTTACCGTTTGACCTGGTCTCCGATAAAGGAGATGCCGTAATTGCCGTTGCCGTTTGGATGGTAGTTTGGTGGATTACCGAAGCGGTTTCCATCTCCGTAACCGCACTCCTTCCCTTACTCCTCTTTCCTATATTAAAGATTATGGATATTGGTGAGGTTGGGGCAAATTATGGAAGTCCTATAATTTTCTTGTTCTTTGGTGGTTTTGTTCTGGCCTTGGCTTTGGAAAAAGTGAATCTCCACAAACGCATTGCCCTGAATATTATAAAAATAACGGGTACTACTCCCAACAAAGTTGTCCTTGGTTTTATGATCGCCACGGCGGCATTGAGCATGTGGATCAGTAATACGGCCACTACCGTGGTCATGTTGCCCATTGCCATGTCCGTTATAAATCTTTTGGTGAACGATGCGGACGGGTTTACCAAAAGCGATAGGAATTTTGCCCTTTCGGTGATGTTGGGCATTGCCTTTTCGGCTAACGCAGGAGGTGTTGCCACAGTTATTGGCACCCCACCCAATTCGGTAATGATCGGTCTTCTAGAAAACGAATACAATATAGAAATCTCCTTTTTAAAGTGGATGGTCCTAGGCGTTCCATTCTCCGCCTTAATGATATGGATCAGTTATTTGGTTCTGGTAAAATGGATGTATCCCAATCGCGACCTTGTATTTTCGGCATCAAAAGACGTCATACATAATGAGTTAAGAAAATTAGGCCCCATGAGCGGAAAGGAAAAAATGGTCCTTGCTATTTTTGGTGTTACTGTTTTCCTGTGGATTTTTAGAACGGTCATAAACGGTATTTTCCCTGCCCTTAAATTAAACGACACCATGATCAGTATTATGGCCGCCATCGCTATGTTCGCCATACCCTATAATATGAAAAAGGCAGATTTTATCATTGAGTGGAAAGACACCCAAAAATTAGCTTGGGGCATCTTGATCCTCTTTGGTGGCGGATTGGCATTGGCCAAAGGCATGTCCGTAAGTGGTATTGTAGATATGGTTTCCGCGGCAATTGGAGACAGTAACGTTAGTATATTGTTTACGGCCATACTCCTTATTACCCTCATGCTCTTTATGACGGAGCTTATGAGTAACGTAGCCTTGATTGCTGTACTGGCCCCAGTAGTAGCGGGCATAGCCATTGGTTTGGATATTCCCGTTCTTTATTTGCTGATTCCCGTTACCATAGCCAGTAGTTGCGCCTTTATGCTTCCCATGGCTACCCCGCCCAATGCTATTGTATTTGCCAGTGGTTATGTAAAAGTGAACGAAATGGCCCGTGTGGGTGTTATCCTTAATATTATTGCTGTTGCCCTATTAGTTTTGATGTTTCAATTTGTAGTGCCTTTACTATTTTAAAATGGGCCAAACACCTAACCCTGTATCCATATTATCTTAAGGGAAGGAGTCATTACCACAAAAAGCCGGATTTTATGAGAAGTTCGGTCTGCTTGTTCCTTCATTTTGTTATTTTTATCAAATTCGATATAACGAAAAAATAGCGTTACCACTTATCCACTAATTTAATCGCTCTTGATGAAAAAAATAGTTCTCCCACTACTAGCTCTAGTACTGTTCAGCAGTCATATCATGTATTTGAAATTGGATTCTTATTTTCTAAAACCTAACAAATCTGCAACGATCCAACTGTTTAATGGCACTTTTGACAAGAGTGAAAATGTAATAGACAGAGATCGCATGCTAGATGTTAGCCTGCTAAACAATGGTAAAAGAATTAAAGTAGACGAATCTCAGTGGAGCGAAAAGGATAGCATTACTTTTTTAAACTTCAGAACTGGTGAACCCGGTACTTATGTGGTAGGAGTTTCTACAGCGACTAGATCTATTGAAATGGATGCCGAAGCATTCAACACCTATTTGGAACATGAAGGCATACAAGATATGCTAGCATGGAGACGAGACAATGATGCTTTAGAAAGCGATGCCAATGAGCGATATTCCAAACATGTAAAAACTATTTTTCAAGTTGGGGACAAACGGACGGATGATTGGCAGAAAGAACTAGGGTACCCCATTGAATTTATACCACTTGATAATCCGTATGAATTGAATACTGGAGACGATTTTAAATTTAAACTGTTATTCAAGGGAAAACCTTTAGCAAACCAACTAGTATACGCCAATTACAAAGGCAGTTCGGAAGAACACAGTCATGGAACGGGCGAGAATGCCCATAGCCATACCAGTAATCCTGAAGCCAATACTCCAGAAAACAACGAGACAAATCATAGCCACGACCACAACAAGGAAGAAGTACATAGTCACGAAAAAAAACAAGAAAAACATAGTCACAATCATAAAAAGAAAGAAGGTCATAGCCATGGAAAAGGGGAAGAAACTCATAGCCATGATCATAACACGAAAGAAAATCATAGTCATGGCACAACCCAAGAAACCCATAGCCATGACCCTAAGGAAGAAAACGCCCATAGTCATGATCCAGAGGTGAGCGGCCACACCCACACTTCCGGACAGCAGCTCAGAACCGATTCTCAAGGAATGGCAACCGCTAAACTTACCGCAGATGGAATCTGGTATTTACAGACCATTCATCTACAAAACCTGGAAGAGGAAGAAATTACACATGAGTCTAACTGGTCCACCCTAACCTTTGAAGTTTCTCACGCGCATGGAGCGGATACACATACCCATGCCCCTGTAGAAGAAGAAATCCCTTCTTACGTTTATTGGGTAAGCAGCTTATTTTTAGTAGCTATATTATTCTTTTGGTTTAACAGAAAACAATAAATGAACCCACTTTTAAAAAAACTTCCGGTAACATTACTATTTCTGCTTACTCCGTTTTTATTGGCTGCTCACGGCGTAAGTTCAGAAGACCAACAAATACTCAATAATGGTGGTTTGCTCTCTTACATTTATGTTGGGGCCAAACACATGGTTACCGGGTATGACCACCTTTTGTTTTTAGTGGGGGTAATTTTTTATTTAAGCGGATTTAAAGACATCGTACGCTTTATTACCGTCTTTACCATAGGACATAGTGTAACCCTAATTGGGGCCACCTACTTAGGCATTAAGGCAGATGAACATTTAATAGATGCCGTTATTGCCTTGAGTGTCCTCTACAAAGGGTTCGAGAATTTGGGCGGTTTTAAGAAGTACTTAAAATTTGAATCGCCCAACCTTTTATTGATGGTCTTTATTTTTGGGCTTATCCATGGTTTTGGCCTATCAACTAGACTACAGTCTTTTGATGTAGGAAGTTCTCAGTTTCTTGCAAAAATCGTCAGTTTTAATATTGGAGTGGAATTGGGACAGATTTGTGCATTGATTCCCATTGTTTTTATAATCACACAGTGGAAATCCAAAAAGAGTTTTTCCGCTTTTTACAAAGCGGCCAATGTCTACCTCATCATTGCAGGAATAGGCCTATTTATCTATCAGATATACGGTTATTACTATGGAGGCCACTAAACAACTCATAAACATGCACTTGCATATTTTCTAAAACAACAAAATTAGGAACCACACATAGATAAAAAACAAAACCCCTGATTTCAACAGGGGTTTAGCTAGCTAATTCAAATAATTTACAATGGTTAATTGTTCCTTATATACGGGTCAAACCCGCTAGGTAGATGTTTTTTTGTATCAAAATCTAGAGCAATTTCATCATTCTCGTCAATATAATTGAACCCTTCAACATTTTCAGGGAATGCATACGCATCAAAGCTCTGTGGAAGGTACTTTTCCGTATTGATGTTAACCTCAGATTCGGCCTCAATAAAACTAATTGCATCTAAATTGACATAGATGTCATTGGCATCAAAATCTTCCGGTAAATAATCCGCAGTATCAAAGCCTAAATCAAAATAGGTATCCTCATCTATATAGTTTATAGAATGAATAACCGTCTCATCTTTTTCGGTCAAAGGGTTAGCTGCAAAAACTCCGTTTGCAAATATAAGACCCAATAGCATACTTATTTTTAAACTCTTCTTGTTCATAACGTTGTAGGTTTGTTTAAGAGTCTATATAACGCAGAAACATCTCTTTATTGTTCTTTTTATTTTGTGGGAGCTTTCCTAAAAACAGTGAAATAATCATATTCTCAAAAAGTGGATTAAAACGATATGAACTTCGCATTTTAACATCTTTCAATTTGTCATACACGCACTTAATCTAATGTATTTTTACGTCGAAAAAATTCACATTTTATTTCCGTTATATTGCACCTAACAAGCAGAGTATTAGCTAATCGGAGTTTTTAGGCCTTACACCGGAGTCTAGAAAAGGGAAATAATTGAAATTAGGAAAGCTGCTTCGGCCTATATCATCAAAATCACTTTAAACAAACCTTAAAAGATAAAGCATCTAAAAATATTATATTTACAAACATTAGTAGGAATCATCTTTATAGATGACTTCTCTTTTTTAAGTATAGTACTCAAAACTCTAACCAAAATTACATGCTCAAAACAGTTTTTACCCGATTGGTTTTTTCTTTATTAGTTATATGTTCCCTATCTGCGGAAGCACAAATTTTCAAAAAGAAAAAAGACAACACTGAAAAGACGGACAAAAAAGGAGACGACAAAAAGGACAAAATAAAACCTTACAATAAGGTAATTACCAAAGATGCCAAAACGGATAAAGGGCTTTTTGATGTGCATGTGGTTGATGAAAATCACTTTTATGAAATACCGGATTCCCTTTTCAGCAAGGAAATGTTGATGGTAAGCCGCATCTCAAAAACAGCTACAGGCATTGGTTTTGGTGGAGGAAAAATTAATACCCAAGTACTCCGTTGGGAAAAAAAGCCCAAAAAAGTTTTACTTCGTGTGGTAAGCCATGGTGTTGTTGCCGCAGATTCCCTACCCGTTCATGAAGCTGTTGTAAACTCCAATTTTGAGCCTGTACTCTTTGCCTTTGATATCAAGGCCATTAAAAAGGATACCGTTAACCCGTCTACGGTAATTCAGGTAAACGAACTTTTTGAAAAAGATGCTCAAGCCTTGGGAATGCCCGACTTTTACCGGGAAAAATATAAAGTATCACGTTTAGATGAAGCTAGAAGCTATATTGAGGCTATTAAAAGTTACCCTTTAAATGTAGAAGCACGTCACGTAAAAACCTACTTGGCAAAAAAACCGCCCAGTAACGGTAGTTTGGGTTCAATTTCCATAGAAATCAATAATTCTATGATTCTTCTTCCCGAAGAACCCATGAGACGTCGGTATTTTGACGAGCGCGTTGGTTGGTTTGCCAGTGCTCAAACAGATTATGGTCTGGACGTTCAAGAAAGTAAAACCGTGAAGTTTTTGGACCGGTGGCGTTTGGAAGTAAAGGATGAAGATTTAGAAAAATTCAAAAATGGAGAATTGGTTGAGCCCAAAAAGCAGATTGTATATTATTTAGATAGAGCTACTCCAAAAAAATGGATTCCTTATATCAAACAAGGTATTGAAGATTGGCAGGTGGCATTTGAAGAGGCCGGTTTTAAAAACGCCATTGTTGCCAAGGAACCCCCAACCGTTCTCGAGGACCCGGATTGGTCTCCGGAAGATGTACGTTATTCCGTGGTACGGTATCTGGCATCACCTATTCCCAACGCCAACGGCCCACATGTAAGCGACCCACGAAGTGGTGAAATCTTAGAATCGGATATCAACTGGTACCATAATGTTATGACCTTGTTACGCAACTGGTTCTTTGTTCAGACGGCTGCAATAAATCCAGATGCCCGCGGAACCGAATTTAAAGATGAAGTTATGGGGCGTTTGATCAGGTTTGTTTCCGCTCATGAGGTGGGGCACACCTTAGGTCTACCCCACAATATGGGAAGTAGCGTTGCATATCCGGTAGATTCTCTTCGTTCGGCATCGTTTACCGAGAAATACGGTACGGCACCATCCATTATGGATTACGCCCGTTTCAACTATATAGCCCAACCGGAAGATGGTGATGTGGCCCTAATGCCCAATATTGGAATCTATGACAAATATGCTATTAAATGGGGGTACAAGCCTATTTTAGACGTTTCCACTGAGGAAGAAAATAAGATTTTAGACACTTGGATTTTAGAGCACGCCGGAGACCCCTTATATCGTTTTGGACATCAACAGGTAGGAGATGTAGTTGACCCTAGTTCGCAAACAGAGGATTTAGGCGATGACGCTATTAAAGCCAGCCAATACGGTATAGAAAACTTAAAGCGCATAGTTCCCAACCTTATTACATGGACCAAAGAAGACGGTAAAACCTATGAAGACCTAGACAAATTATACGGTCAGGTTATTGCGCAGTTTAACCGTTATATGGGGCATGTATCAAACAATATTGGCGGTGTTTATGAATACCATAAAACTTATGACCAAGAAGGTGCCGTTTACATTCCAGTCACTAAGGAACATCAGCAAAATTGTATGTCTTTTTTACAAGAACAACTTTTTACCACACCCCAGTGGCTTATTGATCAAAACATCTATAACAAGATTCAATACTCAGGTTTTGTGGAAAAAATTAGGGCCACACAAACCAAAACTTTGGACAACATCCTAAGTTTAGGAAAACTACAGCGTTTGGTGGAAAACGAAACCGCCAATAAAGCGGAAGCCTATAGTTTAACGGATATGATGAACCAACTGCGTAACGGCATCTGGTCAGAACTTAATACCGGAAGCGCTATTGACACCTATAGAAGGAACTTACAAAAGGCACACGTTGAACGCTTAAATTACCTAATGACCGCAAAAGACCAAAAGAAACAACCGGACTTTGGCGGCTATCAAAAATCAACAGTGGTGAATACCAACCAATCGGACATTCGTTCAGTAGCACGTGGTGAGTTACGGAGTATACAACGAATTATCCAAAATGCTATTGGCCGTACCTCCGATACCATGAGCAAATATCACTTAGAGGATGTAAACGGGCGTATAGAGCAAATATTAGAGCCAAAATGAAAAGCAAAGGCCATTTTCTAAATAACATATTCAAGCCTTCCGATTTTTCCGATGAAGAACTTGCTGCGATTATTCCTAAGTTTAAAAAAGTGGCTTTCTCCAAGAACGACTTTATATTAGAACAAGGGAAAACCGAAAACCACTATTGGTTTATTGAAAGTGGGTTTGTACGTTCTTATGTGGTGAATACTGAAGGCAAAGACATCTCCACGAACTTTTATACTGTTGGCGATATTGTTATTGATTGGACTTCTTTTTTCCTTAGAAATCCTACTAGAGAAAACATTCAAGCTTTGACGGATTGCGTATGCTGGCAATTAGATTTTGATACTTTTCAGGAACTTTTTCATAGCATACGCAGTTTTAGGGAACAAGGACGTACAACTTTGGTAAACAGTTATTTCTCGTTAAAAGAACAAAGCGTAGCTATGATCGCTGATCAAGCTTCTCAGCGGTATCTGAAGCTCTTAAAGGAAAAACCACATATTATTCAGAACATTTCGCTTAAACATATTGCCACATATTTAGGTGTTACGGACACTTCTTTAAGCCGAATTAGAAAAGAGATTTCCAGCGAATAGGTTTTCTTGCCCTATGACAAGTTTTATTTTTTGAAATGCAGGTAGCTTAGCCTCATTGAAATATATGAACCATAAAACTTTGAAACAATGGAAAATCTTCAAGACTTCATGTTGCTATTTCGGATGCAACCTAATGACCAACAACCCACATCTGACCAAATAAGCGAAATGCAGAAAAAGTGGGGTGCCTTTATTGGTGGCCTTGCCGCTCAGGCTAAACTTGTCAGCACTACCCGCTTGGCCTTTGAGGGTGTTTTAATCGATAATAAATTAAACGTTAGCACAGGAATTACCATTGCGGACAACGAAACGCTAAGTGGTAACATGGTCATTAAAGCCACCACATTTAAAGAGGCTACCAAAATAGCAAAAGGATGCCCCATTCTTTCCATGGGCGGTTCCGTAGAAGTACGAGGCATAATACCAATGGAAGCTTAAAACGCGACAAAAGATGAAAACAATTTTTGATAACAACACAGTTGCCGAATTGGTTGATAGAATAAATTCCCTGCAAGTACATCATCAGGCACAATGGGGCAAAATGAACGCTTACCAAATGCTAGAACATTGTACATTAAGCGAAGAGTTGTTCCATGGAAAAAAAAGCTACAAGCGCTTGTTCATCGGCAAACTGTTTGGCGGCATGGCATTACGCGGCATTGTAAAAGACGAGCAACCGATGAAGAAAAATCAACCTACCCATCCTGAGTTTAAAATTACCGGCACAGGCAACTTTGAAAATGAACGTAAAAAATGGATTGAATTGCTTCAAGCATATGACTCCTTTTCAAACCCTGATTTTGTACATCCATTTTTTGGAAAAATGACCAAGGAGCAAATTGGTGTTTTTGTTTACAAACATACGGACCATCATTTAAGGCAATTTAAAAGCTAGCACTATGCTACCATTTCTATTTATTGCAACAACCCTTTTGTCCCTAATTCTTTTCTATCAAGGAACAGGAAAGGATAAAAGGGTGCTTGTTTTTAGCATATTTTGGTTACTTAGTATAGGTCTAATTTCATATAATGGATACTTTGAAAACACCCAAGAAAAACCACCTAGGTTCATTTTTGCTGTTATCCCTACTATAATTGCCTCTATATGGTTTTATAGAACGATTGATTTAAACAGAATTAAACCTAAGTTTTTAGTGGCCGTTCATGTAGTCCGTATTCCAGTTGAACTCATACTTTTTGAATTGTTTCTTCAAAAGAAAGTTCCTCTTTTGATGACTTTTAAAGGGTGGAATTTTGACATTTTAATGGGAATATTGGCCACAACCATTCTTTTTTACATGCTGTACACGAAAAAGAATCCATCCAAATCTTTTATTTTGTCTTGGAATATTTTTGGCCTTCTTTTTCTAACGGCCATTGTCTTGATGGCCGTATTATCGTCTCCATTACCTATACAGTTACTTGCATTTGACCAACCCAATCTAGCAGTCTTACAGTTCCCTTACATCTATCTACCCACCTACATTGTTCCTGTTGTCTTTATATCTCACTTGTTAACTTTAAAAGATACGCTACACAGATAGCGCAAACTTGGCAGCAATTGTTTCAATTTAAAACAGTAAAGCATAGACGAAATACAGCGAACCTCGCCAAAGTGAATTTACAAACAACAAAATTGGGCTTGTTGACCACATCCTGAGCTCCCTTTGCAACAACCTGCAAAACTGCTTTCTTCTTTTACTTAACTTGGTATCAGAATCAAAAAATACATACCATGTCTCAAAAACTTAAAAGTTCTCTGTACCTAGCCGGATTCGTAATTGCTTCAGTAATATATTACAATCAAACCAATTCTGACCAGTCTCCCCAGACTGTAGAAATGGCTTCGGCGGACATTGAACAAGTTATGAGTCCTGAGGCATTGGATTAAAATACACACACATTGAACGACCTACTATGTGAGGGCGAAGAATTATTTCTTCGCCCTTTTTTTATACCCAAACCCCAGTCTCTCAGATGTTAATTATTACATAAATGAAATATCACTGTTAAACCTTCCACTACTTTTTCACTCTAAGGTGTATAAACAATAAATTAAAAAAGATGAAAAAGATACTTATAGCATTAGTATGTATGGTAGGGTTGACCGCAATGGCGCAAAGAGAAAAAGGTCACCACGGTAGAGATGGAATGAAAGATTTGACCGCTGAGCAAATAGCAACTTTACACACAAAAAAAATGACCTTGGCCTTGGACCTAACCCCGGACCAACAAACAAAAATGAAGGCCATTAACTTAGACGAAGCAAAACAGCGCAAGGCAAAACTAGAAGAACGTAAGGCCCAAAAAGAAGAAGGCGAACGCAAAAAACCAACATCTGAAGAGCGTTACGCCATGCAAAATGCCAAATTGGATAAGATGATTGCTCGTAAAGCACAAATGAAAGAGATACTCTCTACCGACCAATTTGAAAAATGGCAAAAAATGAACCATAAAAAAGGAAAGAGACATTCCAAAGAAGGAAGAGAAGGACGCAAAGCAAGAAAGTAGGGGGAAGTTTATTTATACAGTTGGGGTTGCACGCACATGCAGCCCTTTTTTTTTGCCCTATACCTAAACGGAGACTTTAGATTTCACTATTTTTAAGCCATGTCCATAAAAACCAATACAGAAGAACTTGAGGGTATTTTTAGTACGGTTTACCAAACTTCCAACCTGAACATCTCAAATTTTGAATTAGAACAGGAAAGTAAAGAGTATAAGGCCTGTAGATTTCAATTGAAAAACCATACCATTATCTGTAGAGATTCAAAAATTACTTCCAAAAAAGTGGGACAGTTCGTTACTTTTTGGAAGCGAATTGAAAATGGCCCTATTTCCCCATTTGAAGAGCAAGATACTTTTGATTATTTTATTATTAATGTACAGAAAGGCGATTTGTTGGGGCAATTTGTAATACCGAAAGAAGTACTGATAAAAAAAGGGATTATTTCTACCCAGAAAAAAGAGGGAAAACGGGGTTTTAGGGTATATCCACCATGGGACAAGGCAACAAGCAAACAGGCTACAATGACCCAAAAATGGCAATTACTTTACTTTCACGAAGCAAAAGACCAACCGGATTTACATGAAATACTCATCCAAAATAACGAACTTTAAGCAACTCTAAAATTCAAATAGTATGAAAAAGATGACATGTAAACAATTGGGCGGTGCCTGTGATGTGGAATTTTCGGCCAATACATTTGAAGAAATTGCCGAACTCAGCAAAAAGCACGGTATGGAAATGTTTCAGAAAAAAGATGGGGCCCATCTAAAAGCAATGGAAGAGATGCAAAATCTCATGAAATCTCCTAACGGTATGCAAGATTGGTTCGAAAATAAAAGAAAAGAATTTGCTACAATGCCGGATATTGAATAATCCGGCATTGTAACAACTATCTATAGATTCACTTTCTTTAAAGCTGCAACGGTCTCATCTATATCTGCATAGCTGAGGGCATCGTTCAAAAAGTAACTTTCAAAAGCACTTGGTGGTAAGTACACACCGTTTTGCAACATACCGTGAAAGTACTTTTTAAAGGTATCATTGTTTCCCTTAGCTGAACTATCAAAATCTACCACCGCTTCTTCCGTAAAATGTACGGATATCATACTTCCAAATCGGTTAATTTGGTAAGGAACATCTTTCGTCTTTAAAACGGAATCCAAACCTTCATGAAGGTAAGCGGTTTTTTTGTCCAGACTTTCAAAAACCTCTGGTTTATTGTTAAGTTCCGTTAGCATAGCTAGACCTGCGGCCATTGCCAATGGATTACCGCTCAATGTTCCTGCTTGGTAAACGGGGCCTTCAGGAGCTAAATGAGACATAATCTCAGCTCTTGCCGCAAAAGCACCTACCGGTAAACCTCCGCCAATAACTTTTCCGAAACAAACAATATCAGCATCTATACCTAGCGCTTCCTGAGCACCACCTTTGCCCAAACGAAAACCGGTCATAACCTCATCGAACAACAATAAAATACCTTCTTGGGTACACAGTTGGCGAAGTCCCTTTATAAATTCATCCGAAGGAATAATACAACCCATATTACCTGCTACAGGTTCAATAATTATGGTTGCAATTTCCCCTTTGTTGGCCTCAACCAATGCTCTTACGCTTTCAATATCGTTGTAGGTGGCCAAAAGCGTATCCTTTGCTGTACCTTGGGTTACCCCAGGGCTGTTGGGACTACCAAAAGTTACGGCACCACTACCCGCCTGTATTAAAAAAGAATCTGAGTGGCCATGGTAGCACCCTGCAAATTTGATGATTTTATCCTTTCCCGTATACCCTCGGGCCAAACGTACGGCACTCATACAAGCTTCCGTACCGCTGTTCACAAATCTAATTTTGTCAATATTGGGTACCATGGAAACTGCCAATTGCGCTAACTGGGTTTCAATCTCCGTAGGCATTCCAAAGGAGGTTCCTAATTTTGCTTTCTCAATTACCGCATTAAGTACAGGTTCATGGGCATGGCCCAAAATTAACGGACCCCATGAAGCGATATAATCAATTAACCGGTTATCATCTTCATCATACAAATAGGCACCTTTTGCCTTTTTTACAAAAATTGGGTCGCCTCCTACGGCCTTAAAAGCACGTACTGGAGAATTAACACCTCCAGGTATATATTTTTGCGCCTCGGCAAATAGGGCGCTACTTCTTTGATATAACATCTATTTATTGAAATTTTGAGTCTTAACAGTAAGTTTTTGACCAATATCCAGATTGTTGTCGTACATATAGTTCCATCGTTTTAAATCATCAACGGAAACAGAATACGCCCTGGAAATTGAATATAACGTATCTCCCTTCTTGACCACGTGCACCTTATTCTGGGCACGCGCCGCTATTACGGGTTTTTCTTTTGGTTTGCCATAGCCTTGTTTGGCAATCTCAGTATCATACTTGTACAATTCATACCGCTCAATAAGCGATATCAATTTTTGCGGGTAATGTTTATCCGTAGCATAACCGGCCTGTCGTAAGCCTTTTGCCCACCTCTTATAATCATCGTTACTATAATCAAACAAAAATGCATAACGTGAACGACCTTTTAAAAATATACTGTGATCGCGGTACGAATACATGGGGTGGTTATATTTTCTAAAACACTCCCCTTTTTCATCATCATCATGAAAATCATAATCGCCCTCCCAACCGGTATGGCATTTTATTCCAAAATGATTGTTGGTCTTTAAGGCCAAAGCCCCTTTTCCCAGTCCGCTTTCTAACAACCCTTGCGCCAATGTAATACTGGCAGGAATACCAAAAGCCTTCATTTCCATTTGGGCTATTTCAGAAAATGTCTCAACATATTCCTCCGGTGATTCAATACTAAAGTGAATAAATTCACCCGTATCATCTGGCATAGGGTACAGACCGTCATCTGCTTTTTTAATCTCCTTCTCAACCACTACAGCTTCCGTTTTCTTCCGTGGAGTTTCACTACGGGTGGCTACCGTTCGTTTTGCTTTACATCCAATAAAAAATAGGCTCACAAGAGCTACTGCTATAACGCTACGTATCATAAGCTTAATAATGGTAGATTTTTCTTTTGCAAATTACGGTTCATTCCTTCAATACCTTGGAGCCCCCCTGTATGGATTGCTAAAATTTTTGTGTTAGGGGGAAAATATCCTTTTGTAACCTGATCTACTATACCATACATCATCTTGCCCGTATAAATCGGATCCAGAGGTATTTGGGTCTTACTCTTAAAATCGTTTATGAAATGTATGAGGTGTTCATTCACCTTTGCATAACCTCCAAAATGATTGTCCGTTATAAGTTCCCAATTTTCCCTTGCTGCGAATTTACGAATATCTTCTTGTAAAAAATCGCCTTTGAGCGCCGGAAACCCCAAAACTTTTTGATCCGCAAAAGCAGAATTACTTATTCCTGCAATAGTACCGCCCGTACCCACAGCACAGCAGATTACATCAAAACCAGCATCGGCATTTGTTAAGATTTCTTCGCAACCTTTAATGGCCAAAGGATTGGTTCCACCCTCGGGCAAAAGATAAAAAGCGCCCAATTCTTCTTTCAAATCCTTGATGAATTGTGCATTATTCTTATTCCTATAAGCTTCCCTAGAAATAAATTTAAACTGCATACCATGGGAATTGGCCAGTTTTAAAGTAGCATTTTCTTGCCATTTTTGAGCCAGTTCTTCCCCACGTATTACCCCTATGGTTTGTAGACCGTGTAGTTTTCCGGCATAGGCCGTCGCGGCAATATGATTGGAATACGCCCCTCCAAATGTAAGCAGGGTGTTCTGCCCTTGAGACTTTGCATCCTCTAAATTGCATTTGAGTTTTCTGTATTTATTTCCAGAAATAAACGGATGAATAAGATCCTCCCTCTTAAGTACAAGGGTTACCTTTTTTTGTTCAAGAATGGGTAAATGAATTTCTTGATTTTTAACAGTTTCTCGCATACTCCGCAAAAGTAGGGCGAAAAACAGAGGTATTAAAGTTCTGTTTTATAATTAGACCGGAAGTATTGTACAGGCTAATTTGAAAGATATTTAATAAAACTAAAGGCTTTACGTTCGTTGGTATAATTCAAATTTTTCTCGTTTGAATAAGCCTCGCGTTCAAAGCTAATGTTTTGATATGCCTTATAACTATCAAAATAAATGGCCGTTCTTATAAGCCATTCCGATATATAGAAAAAGTAGAAGAAAACAATAAGTAGTTCCTGCTGTTGTTTTAAGTGGATTTTCTCATGATTGATCAAGACAATATCTTCTTTGAGTTCATCATGCTTAAGAATAATGAATGGCCAAAGTGATAGACCAACATAATTCTTATAAAAAAAATGTTTAAAGACTAAGATCATAATCAAAGGTTTAAACGGTACAAAACAAAATTGATTGTTGTTGAACCATCTTAATGGGATAACACAACTTTGTTGCCAATAATTGTAATCATTCGTTAAAATACATCTAAACCCTGTAAAATGTGCGGTTTTAAGATGGATTTAAGTACTCTATCAACAAAATGCAGTAATTTTAACCTAAACAAGGTATCGGAAGATAAATTAATGAAAAAAATAATTCCGCCCGAGGAAGGCGACTTTTACCTAACCGAAGAAGGGTATAGAGTATTTACAAAACAGTACCACTTAAAAAGAGGGTATTGTTGCGAGAGTGGTTGCAGACATTGCCCATACGGCTACGACCCTAAGACTAACCGTCAATAAATACGGTTCTTCGGCATGATTTTTGAGACTATTTTAAAAAGAAAATGATGTGTTAACACCAAATACTATTATCCGTTATGAAAAAGATTAAAATTTTAGTGGTGCCAATGCTCGTGTTGTTGTTTTTAAGCTCCTGCACATCGGTACGTGTGCTTTCGGATTACGACAAAGAGGCTAACTTCAACAGTTATAAATCCTACGCATTTTATAAAACCGGAATTGACAAAGCCCAGATTTCCGATTTGGACAAAAAGAGAATTCTAAGAGCTATTGAAGCCGAAATGACCAAACGTGGTTTTACCAAATCTGAAAACCCAGACATTCTGATAAGCATTTTCACTAAAGAAAAGGAACAGGTTGACATTTATAACAACTACTGGGGCGGTGGTTGGGGCTGGGGCTGGAACCCATACTACTGGGGTCCCGGTTGGGGCGGAAATAACGTCAGCACTCGTACGGAAGGTTCATTATACATAGACCTTATAGACTCCAAAAGCAAAGAATTGGTGTGGCAAGGTAAAGGCGTTGGCAACCTTACCAACACTAGTAACATTGCCAAGAAAGAAGAGAGAATTAGAGAATTTGTATCAGAAATCTTAATGCAATACCCACCCAACATTGTTGCCACAAAGTAGGTTGGTTTAACTAATATAAGTCTTAATGACAAAAGCTCTTTTCATCAAAAAGGGCTTTTTTTTACACCCAACTTAGTCCTTGTAAATATTAGAAAAAGCGCTCTACCCTTTTTTGTATCTTTATAACAGAAAATTTTGTTGTATGACATACACTAGTAATCCTGTACTTGATAAACTACCTGCACATTTGCAGCAGTATATAAAACCGCAAGACTACAATGAATACTCGGCTATTGACCAGGCCGTTTGGAGATATGTAATGCGCAAAAACGTAGATTATTTAAGTAAGGTAGCACATTCTTCCTATTTAGATGGGTTACAAAAAACAGGAATTTCCATAGACCACATTCCCAATATGTACGGTATGAACCGTATTTTAAAAGAAATTGGTTGGGCGGCCGTTGCCGTAGACGGTTTTATTCCGCCTTCTGCGTTTATGGAATTTCAGGCATACAACGTGCTTGTTATTGCCTCGGATATTAGGCAATTAGACCATATAGAATATACGCCTGCCCCAGATATTATTCATGAAGGCGCAGGGCATGCCCCAATAATTGCCAATCCTGAATATGCAGAGTACTTACGTAGATTTGGCGAGATTGGTTCAAAGGCCATTTCAAATGCCAAAGACTATGAGCTTTACGAAGCGGTGCGCCACCTTTCAATTATAAAAGAGGCCCAAGGCACACCACAGGATGAAATTGACAAAGCCGAAAAACATATTGAAGATCTTCAGAACAATATGGGTGAACCCAGTGAAATTGCACTCATAAGAAATTTACATTGGTGGACCGTAGAATACGGACTTATCGGAACACCTGAAAATCCTAAAATTTATGGTGCCGGACTACTTTCTTCTATTGGAGAAAGTGCCTGGTGCATGACGGATGAAGTCAAGAAAAAACCGTATTCCTTAGATGCGGCGTACACGTCTTTTGACATTACACAGCCCCAACCTCAACTTTTTGTTACTCCGGATTTTGCTTACTTGAGTCAAGTTTTAGAGGAGTTTGCGAATACCATGGCTTTACGCAAAGGCGGATTGAGCGGAATTAAAAAACTGATTGCCTCCAAAGAACTGGGCACCATAGAACTGAGTACGGGCTTACAGATCTCGGGTAATTTTGATAGCGTTATAGCGTATGATGATAAGCCTGTTTTCTTTCAAACGGTTGGAGCTACGGCTTTATCCTTCCGCGATAAAGAATTGGTAGGGCACAGTACAAAACAGCACGCTACCGGTTTTGGCTCCCCATTGGGCAAGTTAAAAGGAATAAACTTGGCTATTGAGGATATGAGTCCGCTTGACCTAAAAGCTTACAATATTTTTGAAGGCCAACGCATTTCCTTAGAGTTTGAAGGACATATACAAATAGCCGGAGAAATCGTTACGGGAACCCGAAACCTGCAAGGAGATATTATTCTCGTCACCTTTAAAGATTGTACGGTAACCCACAAGAACAATGTTCTTTTTAAAAGCAAGGAAGAGCTTTACAGTATGGCCGTAGGTAGCGAAATTGTTTCGGCTTTTAACGGTCCGGCAGATTTGAACAGTTTTGACCTGGTTACCCATAAAGTGTCATCCACGACCATAAAATCAGAAGGCAACGCTTCTCAGAGCCAATTGGAACAATATTACGAACAGGTTCGCCACTTCCGGGAAGGCAAGAACATTACCATCTCCAGACACAAAGTTTTTGAAGCCATAAGGGATAATTACCCTGGTGATTGGCTCCTGCCTGTTGAACTCTACGAGCTTGCCAAAGAAAACGGAGACCATGAGTTTGCCCATGAAATATCCGAACATTTACAAACAGTGAAACTGAACAATCCAAAGGTTGGTCATTTAATAGATGATGGCCTAAATTTGGTAAACCAAACATGTGAAACAGAAAATTTGAACTAGAAACCTATATTTCCTAATTGACCCCAAACCAAACCGCCGTGAAACGAATAACTTCTCTCTTTTTTATAATTTTCAGTACCATCCTATTGGCACAACCCGAAGCTAATTACGATGAGACCAGAATACCAAAATTCTCAGTTCCCGACCCTCTCACCTCTTTTAGTGGGCGAGCGATAACGAATACCGATCAGTGGGAAAAAAATAGAAAACTAGAAATCTATCAGTTCTTCGAAAAGCAAATATATGGCAAGGTCCCTGCCATGTTGGACGAGTACTCCTTTAAAGTCATAGAACAAGATAATAATGCATTTGAGGGAAAAGCACAACGCAAACAAATTGCGGTTGGCTTAAAGAAAAACGGACGGACGTTAAATTTCAACATCCTTTTATACCTTCCTAACGGACATGAAAACGCACCTGTATTCCTAGGCTATAATTTTCATGGGAACCACACGGTAACGAACGACCCCAAGGTCATAATCACCGAAGCTTGGAATGCCAACAACGACGATTTAAAGATAAGCAATAACAAAGCTACAGAAGCTTCGCGAGGCGTGCGTACCAACCGCTGGCCCATAAATAAAATGCTCGAAAAGGGATACGGTCTCGCCACGGTGTATTATGGAGAAATAGACCCAGATAAAAATGACTTTTCGGATGGACTGCACAGTTTATACTATACCGAAGAACAGACCCGGCCAAGGACCAATGAATGGGGCAGTATAGCCGCATGGGCTTTTGGACTTAGTCGCGCTATGGACTACTTAGAAAATGACACTAATATTTCTAATGTAATTGTGTTTGGGCATTCAAGGCTAGGAAAAGCAGCTTTATGGGCAGGTGTAACAGACCCTAGATTCTCCGGTGTGGTCAGTAATAATTCGGGTTGTGGAGGTGCAGCCTTATCCAAACGAAAGTATGGAGAGACCATAGAACACATTACTACTTCTTTTCCACATTGGTTTTCCCAAAGCTTTAAAAAATACAGCAACAGAGAAGAAACATTACCTGTAGACCAGCATCAGTTACTGGCATTGATTGCTCCAAGGCCATTGTACGTAGCCAGTGCCATTGAAGATGAATGGGCAGATCCCAAAGGTGAGTTCTTGTCTTCTCAATATGCGTCTAAAGTGTACGAGCTATATGGAAAAAAAGGATTGTCCCTTACAGATGTTCATGAGGTTGACAAGCCTATTCAGCGAACGCTAGCCTACCATATGAGAACCGGAAAACACGATGTAACCGAATACGACTGGGACCAATACATGACTTGGGCAGATACTTTTGCCAAATAGGTAAAATCTAATCCTTGAAAAGTATTTGGGGCAGATTCTCTTCTACCGGCTGACCATTGTATACCAAAGACCATCCCATGGAATTGGTTAAAATATAGAATTTCTGAAGTTCGCTGATCAGACGGTTTTCAGCGTTCTTTTTTAAAGCCGATGCTTCTACTTTTTTCATTAGGGAAGCATTTACGTTTTTCTTGATTTTATTATAATCACTGGCTTCGAACATATTTAAATAGTCCGAAGTAACATCGTAATACTCAAAATCCGGACTGATCTTTACTTCCGGCTCCGGTATGCTTTTGATGTGTAAAGTCTTGTTTGCCTCATCCACTTCAAAATTAATTTTACTTAAATCATAGGCAATAGTAACATCGGCATTTACCACGACCAACGCTTTCTTTTCCGCGGAAATAAAAGGCCCAAAAAGCATCTTAGAATCTTTGTAATTGTAGACTTCCGCAAAGTGACCTTCGGTAACTATTAATTTACTTACGTTGTCTATTTGCGTCTGTATGAGCATACTATTTTCTTCAAGGATGGATTTTTCCTCCCTATCGGCAACGCACGAACGAAAAACCAAAACAGCGGCCAGGGTAATCAAGACGCCTGCAAATACTTTTTTCATAAGATGAAGTTACAATACATATTGAAATTGACGAAACGGAAAGCGGATTCTAACACCCTGAATCTTAACTTGAAAAATCCATAAACGAAAACTGCTTTTGAAGGTTGGATATTTTAACGTCCAAGGATTTTAAGAACTCTAAATGTTGTTCGGATTTTGGGTAAAAAGGCCTATGAAGGAGTCCTTTCTGAACAGCATCTACCTGAAGCATAGTTTTTTGGGCCTCTTCCGTAATCCAAACCAATTTAAACTTTTCCCAAATATAATTGACCGCCAATGCATTTGGGTGCACCATATCCTCTTTATAAAAACGATAATCGCGCAGTTCGTCCATTTGAATTTCATACGAAGGAAAGTAATCTACTTTCAGCTTCGCAGCTTCAATCACTTCATGAACAGCAGCTATTAAATGTGCCTTGCTCCGTTGATTTTCTACAAAACCATCTTTTATATGACGTACCGGTGATACCGCAAAAATAAAGTGAGCATCGGGGTTCATAGATTTTACCGATGCCATAATACGGTTTAGGCTAGCTGTAATCTCCCCAATACTCAACAACTCTTTTGAAAACTGTTTTTGAGGAACTTTATGGCAATTAGCTACCACTGCATCTGTTTCCGTATGTCTATACACCCAAGCCGTACCCAGTGTTATGCAAATATGGGTAGCTTGTTTCAGATGATTTGCAGTTTTTTCAATTCCGTCATTTAAGGCATTAAGCAGACTTTCTTTGGAAACCGCACTTAAATCTGAATGGGCATCATAGCACTGCCAACGCTCATTGTGAAAAAAAACATCGTCCTCCGTATAGACCTTCCCCAATACGGCACGAGAGACCAAATTGGCAATAGCCAACGGGTGGAATAAAATACCGAACGGGTTCTGAAGTTCGCGAAATTTAAAGTAACTGAATTTTTGCCCAATATTCTCCGAAAAGCAGGAACCCAACAACACAAACCTACTTTCATAGTCAATTTGGTTTTGGACCTTTTGTAAAGGTATTTGGGTTTGGAGTTTCATCTTAATTTGTTGCTTTTTTCTACCACTCAAAGATAGTGTCTAATTTAGAGGATTTTCAATTCCATCAACTCAGATATTGAACCAGTATTCCCATTATTCCAATTGCTAGGCATAAAGGAATAAAAACTTTTGAATCTGCATTCGCGAATGTGGTATGTTTTATTTTCTTAAAAAGACCAACGTACTTAAATTCGCCTATCGCCCGCAAAATAAAAATAGAAGGAATAAACCAATATGCATAATTTATAATCCAATTAGGTGCCTGAAAATGCATCAAACCTGACTTCAAAAGATATAAAAGCCCAAACGAAACCAAAACAAGGCCCACTATTAACGTGGCTATTTTAGGAATGGCGAGCGAGTTCAGTTCATTACCTTTTGTTGGAATCGCGCTCTTAAGTGCCCATGTGCCTCCAAAAAGCCAATAAAAATGGATGCCACCGAGAGCAACAAAAACTAAAAATAAAATCGCGGATAAAATCATGACAGTCATTAGTACAGGTTTTAAAAATTACTCCATTTATTTAATGGGAGCTAATTTCTAGAAATACTGCGAAATCACGACTTAACTTTGGGTAATTAATGCTTTGAAACCTGATTTCTGATTCTACTTAATGATTGTGGTGTTATACCCAAATAGCTCGCAATATGTTTTAAAGCATACTTTTGAAAATATTCAGGATGATTTTTCATGAGAAGCAAATACCGCTCCGTTGGATTTAAAAATAGCAGTTGTTCCGTTCTCCGTTTACTATTTACGAATATCTGTTCGCTAATAATTCTCCCAAATTTATTCCAGTAAAAAGAGGTTTCGTAAAGAGAATACAGGCCAGTTCTATCCAAAAAAATAGCTTCCCCTTTTTCTATGCCCTGTATCCACAAGGTAGAGGGCTGTTGACTTACAAAGCTCTCATAGTCTGTTATGAACTCATTAGTGGATCTTAACAACAAATTCGTTTCTACCAGTTGGTCATTTATATGGTAAGACCGCAAAGACCCCAAATTGATAAACGCAATAAAACGGCATATTTGGGGCGGACAGAGCAACTGTTCACCTTCTTCAAACCCAACAACTGAGAGGTAAGGCAATATAGCCTGCCAATCCTCTTCCGTAATAGGAAGAATACTGTTCAATATGCGTTTTAGTTTTTCTATTGGTTATATTATTTATATGACTACGCCCTGCCTAGTACTATGAATGCTTTTTATTGATTTGATATTCAAAACTCAAAACCCGAAATCGCCACAAAGTTAAGGTCTGTATTGCTTTAATGCTTCCATTTTCTGAACTAACCACCAGTTTATCTTTAAATGATGAAATAAACTTAGTCCATTTATTTCCCTTGGAATCGTTCAGTAAAAAATAAAATCCACTATCACCAATTGTTTTCCCCGAAGAGGTTAAAATTAATTCACCGTTCTTTCCCACACTCGGGATTAAAATAACCGTAGCATTACCATTGGGCAACGGAAATATAGCTTTTACACAAGTCTGCCCTTTTGGAATCATACAGGTTTCATAAACCCCAGAATACACCACTTGCCCCGAGGTTTTGAAGGTTCTTAGCCAAATGGTACGTTTTACTTTTTTTGTTTGACCGTCCAACAAACAAATGATTTCATTTGTCATTGCCTTGGAACCTTTATTGTTTCTAATAGGCACATTTAATTGTTCAATTCTATTACTGAACAATAGGCGTAAAAGCACACCAAACCCTTTAAAGAAGGGATTCCATTTCACTTTTAAGTCAAGATCATAAGTACTTGTATTTTCATAAAAATCGATTACATTTTTGGACAATTTATCCAACTCTGTTTGAGGTAGTTTAAGTTGATTAATGGATTGCAATATACCTTTAGCATGGGTACTTTTATCTTCATTCAACTCTTCCTTATGCGCCAGCTCTTGAATGAACTTTTCTCCAATTCCGTTTTTTGTTCCAAAAGGTCCCAGAAGCCACTTACTAGTATCTTCATCAACTTTTTCCCCAAATAGGATAACCCATTGTTGGGTAATCCAATCCTGTACGTTTTGCTTAAGAATAGCAAGCCCCATTTAATCTATTTTAAGATTAGGAACAAAATTCTTTTTACCTTTCCATGAACCAGATTCCGAGATGGGTTTAAAACGCAGAGTGGTAAATTCAAAATGAAAACTCTTCCTTTCTCTTTCTTTCATTGCAACCGCATGTCTTTGGGGTTTAGGCACTTTACTATGACCACGCACCATATCTGTCATTTCTTTCTCCGTTCTCCAAATAGAAAATGTGGATACCGTATTGGGAAATCTAAATGAAGCCAAAGAAAGCGTAGTTCCAGGGTGGTCACGGACCAACTTTTCTACAGGTCTGCCCCAATGTAAAAACCGTGGGATTTCAAAGGGTTTCATTCTCGCAATCGTAACCGCTACTACGGGAGAATTTAGTCCATCTAACTCGGATTTATATTCCGAAATATTAAAATCCTTAAATTTTCCCCACTCTCGCACAAAAGACAAGCGAACATGCCAGCCGTTAGCTAGAATTTTACCAAATTTCTCTTCTTCTAAATAATCATCTATGGCATTTTCATTTTCCCATTGAGCAAAGACCACTACCTCCCGTATTAAAAATCTTGATGGGGATACAATAGCAGAACCCAATCTCATAGAAGACATATACTCCACATGAATCAAACCTTTTGTATGCCTAGGAATAGGATTTAAGAATACTCCTTTTACGGCCGTAGAAAATGGTATTTTGGCCAAATGATAAGAAAATATAGTCATACTTATTTTGATATCTACGCCACAGAACAACCCACAAAAACCGTAGCCCATGCCTAATTTCAAAGTTAAAGATAGCCCATTAATTTGACAGAAAAATTCATAAAAACCAGCGTATTCTATATACTACCTAAACTCTTTTCTTGTTTCGTAGATAAAACTTTGCATCAAATTTATTTTTGGACGTAATTTCTTACCTTTAAATACGTTAAAATAAATATACTACACCAGCCTAAAAATGTTTTCAAAGTATTGTTGTAAAATTTTTACGTTTTTTATTCTTTTTCTTTCCATACACACGGTTAGATCTCAACAAACAACATCCTTTGATTTTCAACACATTACAGAAGGAATATCACATAGTACAGCTACGGTCTTTTTAGAAGATAGTTACGGTTTTATATGGATCGGAACCAGAAATGGACTGAACAGGTACGATGGTAAGGATTTTGAAATATTCAACAAAACATTAGACGGTGTAACAGGACTTACCCACGAATATGTAGTTTCTTTATATGAGGACGGTGAAAATATACTCATAAGCACCAATGATGGCTTAAGTTTATACGACCGCAGTTTAAATCTTGTTGTTCCATATCCATTTAAGAAAGAGGGAAAGGAAATAGAATCCAAAAGGTTTCAAGGGGTAACAAAACTACATGGCTATTTATGGCTAGGCACGGAAAAAAGCGGACTATATCGATATCAACCCGAAACTGGAGCGATAAAACACTTTAAACTTCCAAATGACTATGTAAAACTAAAAAACAAACGTATAGATAGAGTTCTTCAAATAATGCCCTTGGCCAGCGATTATATGTTGGTTATTACTACTTACAATATTCTGGTAATAAACAAGGATATGGAAATCCAGAGCAGACATCAGCAAACAGATGAAATCTTTGCGGCTACCACCATAGATAAAAACAAATATTTACTGGGCACCCTATACGGATCTCTTGTAGAACTAGAGGTAGATAAGAATTTAAAAATACATACCAAAAGAAAGGATGTAAGCCCAGGTTATTGTATCCGTTCCTTAACCAAAAGCAGCAATGACGAATTGTGGATAGGTACAGAAAACAACGGCCTCTACATCTACAATAAAAATTTAGAACAGCTCCAACATATAGAACATAGTGTTTATAAACCTAATTCCATTTCGGGCAACTCCATTTGGGCACTGTTAAACACTCGCAACGGTATTATGTGGGTAGCCCCATATAGAAGTGGCCTAAATTACCATGACCCAGAATTATTTAAATTTAAACACTTTACATCAGACCCACTAAATCCCAAATCTTTAAGCAACAAGCTGGTAAATTGTTTTAACGAAGATTCTAAAGGTAATATATGGATAGGAACGGACGGTGGTGGACTAAACTATTGGAACAGAAGTTTAAATACGTTTGAAGATTATTCTCTAAAAAGCGAAAATTTTGGCAGTGATGTAGTGCTTTCATTACTCCAGACAAAACCAAACGAGTTATGGGTTGGCACTTGGACCAATGGTATTCTCATCTTTGATACGAAAAGTAAAAAGTACGAAGAATTAAACACCCAGAATTCCTTTTTGAAATCCAATATTGTAGTTAACCTCTTAGAGGATAAAAGTGATCGTATTTGGGTTGTACATTATTTTGCGGGTGTACAGGTTTTTAACCCTAAAACAAACGAACATGAAGACATTACCCTGACCTCTGAAGTAGATGGTACGGAAATAAATTCGTTAAACACCATATTTGAAGATAACCAAGGTAATGTTTGGATAGGCACTCTCAACTCCGGCTTGTTTAAACTATCAGAAAACAATGGTACTTGGACAAACACCCATTATCACATTAAAAATTCGTTAAGCAACAATTTTGTCAACTCTATCATACAGGATACCGAAAATACCATTTGGGTAGGTACCCAAGGAGGACTTAACAAATACATACCTGAAAAGGATTCTTTTGAGATAATCAACAAATCAAACGGACTTAAAAATGATGCTATTAAAGAAATTATAGATGATAAGAATAAACATCTGTGGTTAAGTACGGAGGAAGGTATTATTAGATACCATACAGGAACGGGAAAAACAATGGAATATGGGGTAGTTGATGGTCTCCAGGCCAACCAATTTAACCCAAACGCCTCGTTGGTTACCAGTAAAGGAGAATATGTTTTTGGAGGCGTAAACGGGTTTAACATTTTTACGGCCAAGGATGTTGTTAAGCGAAAAGATAAACTCGCCCTATTTATTTCAGACCTTAAAATTTTCAACAAATCAGTTCTACCCAATGATGAATTTGGAGTTTTAGAGAAGGATATTAGCCAAGTAGATTCCCTTACCCTCAGCCATGACCAATCCGTAATAAATATTGATTTTAAGGCGCTTACCATGAGACACCCAGAAAGTGTTGACTACGCCTTTTATCTAGATGGCTTTGAAAAAGATTGGAATTATGTAGGAAACAATCCCAGTGCCACATATACCAACCTCAACCCGGGAGAATATACGTTACGTATGAAATCTACCAATTCTGATGGTGTTTGGGTAGACAATGAATTAAAGCTACATCTGACTATTACCCCACCCTATTGGCAAATGTGGTGGTTCCGATTGTTATTGGTCGTACTGATTCTACTATTGTTATATCTAGCCTATTACCTCAAAGTCCGAAATATCCGGAAAAATCAAAAAGTATTGATTCAAAAAGTAGCGGAACGTACCCAAGAGTTAAGGCTTCAAAAAAACAAACTAGAGGAAGCCGCAAATAGCTTAAAATCTAAGAATAAAGAGATTCAACAATTTACCTTTGCCGTCTCCCATGACCTAAAAAGTCCGCTTAACAATATTAAAGGAATTGCCGGCCTTATGTCCATGTCTATTGAGACTGCAGATTTTGAGACGGTAGAAGAATATCTAAACTTAATAGATATTTCCTGCGATAATATGAGCGCATTGATTTCGGATATTACCAAAATTGCGGAATTGGGTAAAGTCGAAAATAAAAACGAACTGTTGAACACCAATGATATATTGAGTTTATCCAAAGATTTGATCAAAGGAAAACTAGACAAAGAAAAAGTTGAACTTATTATTGCGAACGATCTACCTCAAATTTATGGTGACCACAAAAGGATAACCCAGATTTTTTGCAACTTCCTGGACAACTCTATCAAATATATGGGTGACCAAAAAAATCCAACAATAGCTATAGATTATATTGATAATGGTGACACAAACAGCTTCTTAGTACGTGATAATGGATTAGGAATGAACGAGCATGCCTTACAAAACCTATTTACACCATTTGAACGCTTTCACAAGAATACAGAAGGCACAGGCTTAGGACTCTATATGGTCCAGAAAATTGCGGTCTCGCATGGGGGAACCATAATTGCCGAGTCTGACGGCGTTGGAAAAGGAACCACCTTTAAGTTAACTTTGCCAAAAGCAGAAATAGCAGTACAAAAAGCAAAAGACAACGGTCAGCCACCTATCAAGTCTTAAAAATAACCCAGAAGAATTTTACCCTTATTTATCTAATATTTTCTAAACCCATAGAACACATTCCTCTTCATCAACAATGGACCGTGAATTATGATTCCTTTGAAGATTAGTCAAGTCTACCCCAAAAGAAAAAAGCCCCACCATAATTAGCGAGGCTTTCTAGTATGTTACTTTAAATACTCTTTTGCCTTGGCCAATGCCTCATCAATTCCTTCGGGTTTCTTGCCTCCTGCGGTAGCAAAGAAAGGCTGGCCACCGCCACCACCTTGAATGAATTTTCCCAGTTCCCTAACAATGGTTCCGGCATTCAAATCCTTTGAAGTCACTAGTTCTTTAGAAATGTAACAAGACAATAATGCTTTTCCGTTTTGCTCCGTTCCAAAAAGAAGGAATAGATTATCTTGGTTCTGACCCATTTCAAAAGAAAGGTCTTTTATTCCTGCGGCATCCAAGTCAATCTTCTTGGCCAAATACTGAACCCCGTTCACATCTTCCAGTTCGTTTTTTAAATCGCCTTTTAGGTTTTTTGCTTTATCTTTCAATAAGGCCTCTACCTCTTTTTTCAATTTGGTATTTTCATCTTGTAAGTTTGAGACAGCTTTTACTGGGTCTTGGGCATTGTTCAACAATGACTTTATATCCAAAAGGACCCTATCATTATCAGCATAAAAATCCTTTACGGCATCAGAGGTAATCGCTTCAATTCGGCGTATTCCCGAAGCCACTGCTCCCTCCGACTTAATTTTGAAGTGCCATATTTCACTCGTATTCTTAACATGGGTACCTCCACACAATTCTATAGACTGACCAAAACGCACCGTTCGCACAGCATCACCATACTTCTCTCCAAAAAGGGCCATAGCCCCTTCTTTCAAGGCGTCTTCCATTGGGATGTTTCTTTGCTCCACAAAAGGCAACTGACCATCTATACGTGCATTTACGAAGTTTTCTACCTCGCGTAGTTCCTCCGGTGTTACTTTTGAAAAGTGAGAAAAATCAAACCGTAAATACTTGGAGTGTACAGCAGAACCTTTCTGCTCTACATGCGTGCCCAATATTTCGCGTAAAGCCTGGTGCAATAAGTGCGTAGCCGTATGGTTTGCTTGCGTACGTTCGCGCTGTTTCCTGTCCACTACCGCTTTAAATGTTCCGCTTGTATCTGACGGAAGATTTTTAGTAAAATGGATAATTTCGTTGTTCTCCTTTTTCGTATCCAGAATGTAGACTACATCGCCATTTGGCATCTCCAAATAGCCCTTGTCCCCTACTTGTCCACCTCCTTCAGGATAAAAAGGAGTTAGGTTAAAAACCAATTGATACTGCTCACCGGCCTTTTTGGAAGTTACTTTTCTGTACTTCACCAATTTTACATTGGCCTCGAGCACATCATACCCAACAAACTCCTGCTCCAAATCTCCTGAAAGCACTTCCCAGTCATCCTTAGAAATCTCCGAAGCCGATTTTGAACGGTTCTTTTGCTCTTGCATAGCCACCTCAAAACCTTTTTCATCCAAGCTCAATCCCTTTTCAGAAAGAATCAGTGCAGTTAAATCTATAGGAAATCCGTAGGTATCGTACAGTTCAAAAGCTTTTCTACCATCTACTTCCTTACCCTTTACATTTGCAATTACTTGATCTAGAAGCACCAACCCTTGTTCCAAGGTTTTCAAGAATGAATGTTCTTCCTCCTTTATAACGTTTTCTATCAATTGACGCTGTTCCTTCAACTCGGGAAAAGCTTCCCCCATATTCTCCGTAAGCACACTTACCAAACGGTACATAAAGGGCTCTTTGGTATTCAAAAACGTAAAACCGTAACGCACGGCACGTCTTAAAATACGGCGGATTACATATCCGGCTCCCGTATTACTTGGCAACTGCCCGTCTGCAATGGAAAAAGACACCGCACGTATGTGATCCGCAATTACACGAATAGCAATATCCGTCTCTTCATCTTTTCCATACTTGCTATTGGTTATGGTCTCAATTTCACGAATAATAGGTTTAAAAACATCTGTATCGTAATTGGATTGCACACCTTGAAGCACCATGCACAGACGCTCAAATCCCATTCCCGTATCTACATGTTTTGCCGGCAACGGCTCCAAAGTACCGTCTGCCTTACGGTTGTATTGCATGAAAACCAAGTTCCATATTTCAACTACCTGTGGGTGATCGGCATTTACCAAAGAGGCTCCTGAAACCTTTGCTTTTTCTTCCGCAGAGCGAATATCCACATGAATCTCGGAACAAGGGCCACAGGGTCCCTGATCACCCATTTCCCAAAAATTGTCCTTCTTATTTCCTAGAATAATCCGGTCTTCCGGCACAATGGCTTTCCATAGATCATAAGCTTCGGTATCCAACGCCAAATTATCGGCATCTTTGCTTCCTTCAAAAACCGAAACATACAAACAATCCTTATCGATTTTCAAAACTTCCGTGAGCAGCTCCCATGCCCAAGAAATCGCTTCTTCCTTAAAATAATCGCCAAAACTCCAATTGCCCAACATTTCAAACATAGTATGGTGGTAGGTGTCCTTGCCCACTTCCTCTAGGTCATTATGCTTACCACTTACCCGCAAACACTTTTGGGTATCTACGGCCCTAGGATTCTTGGCAATACTATTCCCTAAAAAGAACTCCTTAAACTGGTTCATACCCGCATTTGTGAACATTAGCGTGGGGTCATCTTTAATGACCATAGGGGCAGATGGAACTATTTTATGCTCTTTTTCTTTATAAAAATTTAAGAATTGAGATCGGATTTCCTTGGAAGTCATAGAGAATTATAAGGTTTTACAAAAATTAACGTTTTAAAGGAAAGTATTTCTATATTTGTTTATCCCAGTAAAACGTCACAAAAATAGGATAAAATAGATTCATGTCTAAGGTAAAGTACTATTACGATCCGGATACACTTTCATATCGCAAGATAGAACCTAAAAAATCTAGGCGCTATCGTAATATTGCCCTGTTTTTTGTAGGGTCATTTCTATTTGGACTCATGTGCTTGGTATTTTTAATGAATACCAACCTGATCAATACTCCAAGGGAACTTTCGCTAGCGCGTGAAGTGAAAAATTACGAGCTTCAATTTGAGCTTTTGAATAGAAAAATGGGCCAGATAGAAGAGGTTTTGGCCAATATAGAAGAGCGCGACAATAATATTTACCGCTTGTACTTTGAGGCTAACCCTATTCCGGAAGAACAGCGAAGAGCCGGTTTTGGAGGTGTTAACCGTTACAAATCTTTGGAAGGCTTTAATAATTCCGAAATGGTAATCGCCACTACAAAACGACTTGACATCATTAAGAAACAGATGTCTATCCAATCCAAATCATTGGATGAAATCACAAAACTTGCCGAAGAAAAAGAAAAATTTCTAATGGCCATTCCGGCAATTCAGCCGGTTACCAACGAAAGTCTAAAGCGTATGGCTTCCGGTTTTGGCTGGCGTTCGGATCCGTTTACAAAAGCACGTAAACTGCATAGGGGAATGGATTTTTCCGCTCCAAAAGGCACTCCTATTTACGCCCCTGGAGATGGTAAGGTCATTCGTGCCGATAACGGTTCATCCGGTTACGGCAAGCATATTCGTATAGACCACGGCTATGGCTACAAGACGCTTTATGGGCATTTGAGCGAGTACAATGTAAAAAAAGGTCAAAAAGTAAAACGTGGAGACCTTATTGGTTTTGTAGGAAATACAGGCCGTTCGGAAGCTCCCCATTTACATTATGAAGTCTGGAAAGATGAAGAACGCATCAACCCCATAAACTTCTACTATGGTAGTTTGACCGCAGAAGAATTTGAGAATATGCTGAAATACGCAGCACAAGAAAATCAATCCTTGGATTAATGCAAATAGAACTTCCAGAAAAGAGGTATTACGGTATTGGCGAAGTCGCCAAGGCCTTTGGTGTAAACACTTCCCTGATTCGTTTTTGGGAGAAAGAATTTGATGCGCTCAAACCCAAAAAGAACGCAAAGGGAAACCGTAAGTTCACCCCACAGGACATAGACAATCTAAAGCTCATTTACCACTTGGTAAAAGAGCGTGGCTTTACCTTGGAAGGCGCTAAAATCCACTTAAAGGAAAACCGTCAAAAAACGCTCAATAACTTTGATATTATTGATAAATTAGAGCGAATTAAGTCCGAATTGACCAAAATTAAAGAGCAGTTGTAACAATTGCACAACTTTGTGGTCTAATATTCCAAATACACTTTTTGCTTACAGCAACACATTAACTATAACCTAATATTTTTAAAATGAAAAAAGGATTAATTGTTCTTATAGTACTAGGAGTCATTGCTTTTGGTCTTTATAATTGGGCCGTAGGCTTTAACAATACCGCAGTAGAACTAGAAGCCAATGCCAAAACAGCTTGGTCTAATGTTGAAAGTGCCTACCAACGTAGAAACGACCTCATAGGAAACTTGGTAAAAACCGTACAGGGCGCCGCAGATTTTGAACGTGGCACTTTAAAAGATGTAATTGAAGCAAGGGCCAAAGCTACCTCAACCTCTATTGATGCCAATAACCTAACACCAGAAAAAATGGCCGCTTTTCAACAAGCACAAAGCGGACTTACAGGTGCACTTAGTAAATTAATGGTAGTTGTAGAACGCTACCCAGAGCTAAAGGCAAACCAAAACTTTCTTGAACTACAAGCACAGTTAGAAGGTACAGAAAACCGTATAAACGTTGAACGAAACAAGTTTAATGAGACCGTAAACCTTTACGACATACACATCTCTAAATTTCCAGGGTCATTCTTGGCGGGCATTTTCGGGTTTGAAGATATGGCTCGGTACAAAGCAGATGCTGGTTCTGAAAACGCACCGGACGTAGAATTCGACTTCAATTAAGATATGTCCAGAGTAGAAGCATTTTTAACCGCAGAGGAAGAGCAAGAAATTGTTGAGGCCATAATAAAAGCCGAAAAAGACACTTCTGGCGAAATCAGGGTGCATATTGAACCCCATACGCGGCTAGACCCAATGGATAGGGCCAAAGAAGTGTTTCTACTCTTAAAAATGGACAATACCAAAGAAGCCAACGGAGTTTTGATATACGTTGCCGTAAACGATAGAAAGTTCTCTATTTACGGAGATAGCGGCATTCATAAGGTGGTACCGGAAAATTTCTGGAATACTACCAAAGATGTCATTCAAGAGCAATTTAAAAAAGGAAACTTTAAGCAAGGTATCATAGATGGTATCTTAAAAGCCGGAAAAGAACTCCAAGCCCATTTTCCTTGGCAGCGCGGCGATAAAAATGAACTCAGCAATGAAGTATCTAAGGGGTAGCCTACTCATCATTTTACTCTGTTGCTATAGTCTGGTCACGGCTCAATTTCAAATTCCGGACACGCCTAAGTTACAGACCACTGTTTACGACTACATAAATCTATTGAGTAGTGGTCAAAAACAGGCTCTAGAGCAGAAATTAATTCGTTATTCGGACAGTACGTCTACACAAATAGTTATTGCCATTATTAGCTCTACGGAAGGAGAGAACATCAATTTTCTTGGGGCTCAATGGGGTGAGAAATGGGGAATTGGCCAAGATAAAAAGGACAATGGTATTTTTATACTTTTGGCCAGGGACGACCGAAGAATAGCCATTAACACAGGATATGGCGTAGAATCTAGGCTTACCGATGCCCTGTCTCGCCGAATTATTGACCAGGCCATTCTACCCAAGTTCAAACAAAACGATTATTACGGAGGCCTAAACGCGGGATCTGATGCCATTTTTCAAGCTCTTAATGGGGAGTTTGAAGAAGAGCGTTCGTTTGACGATGGCGGTGGCTTTCCTTTGGGACAGTTTTTACCATTTATTATTTTCTTCATAATACTTATCATCCTATCCAACCGAAACAAACGAGGTGGTGGTAGAAACGGAGGCAAACGCGGAAGAGGCTTAGACCTTTGGGATATTATCATCTTGAGCAATATGGGTCGTAGTGGTGGCTCCGGCAGCTTTGGAGGCGGCGGTTTTGGAGGAGGTTCCGGCGGTGGCTTTGGTGGCGGTTTCGGAGGTGGTGGCTTCGGAGGCGGTGGTGCTTCAGGCGGATGGTAATCTTTTAGCTCTATCTCGATTCCCAAACTTTACCTGAAGTTGATGATGAAAAGAGGGTAAATAACCGATATAGTTTGGTTTGAATAAACACCTCATCAATTTACAATTCTGAGCTGGAAAAATATTTAGTCTCTATATACAAAATCCCCACAAACCATTTAGACCAACCAAATTGTTTATGGGGATTATATAAGTCTCTAAAGGAGGATAATTAAATGTCTACACCTATTTCTTTCTCATATAAATAGTAATGGGAACACCGTTAAAATCAAAGTTTTCCCGCAATTTATTCTCCAAGAAACGCTTGTAAGGTTCCCGAACATATTGAGGGAGGTTACAAAAGAACGCAAACTGAGGGTAGTTTGTTGGCAACTGTGTAATGTACTTGATTTTTACATACTTATCCTTGTAAGCAGGTGGTGGTGTGCGTTCAATTATAGGCAACAATACGTCATTAAGCTGACGTGTCTTAATTTTCTTGGAACGATTTTTATACACATCTACGGCCGTCTCAATAGCCTTATAAATACGTTGCTTGGTCAATGCCGAAATAAAGATGATCGGCACATCTACAAAAGGTTCCATGGCCTGTTTAATACGCTGGGTATATTCCTTCATGGTATTAGTTTCCTTATCTTCTACCAAGTCCCATTTATTCACTAAGACCACAATACCTTTGTTATTTCGCTGTGCCAACCAGAAAATATTTTCCACCTGACCATCAAAACCACGTGTGGCATCAAACATTAACAAGCAAACATCGCAATGTTCAATAGCACGAACGGAGCGCATTACGGAATAAAATTCCAAATCTTCCTTTACCTTGGCCTTTCTTCTGATACCTGCAGTATCAATTATATTAAAGTCAAAACCAAAACGGTTGTATTTTGTATCGCTACTATCCCTTGTAGTACCGGCAATATCGGTTACAATGTACCTATCTTCACCGATCAAAGCGTTTATGAACGATGATTTACCGGCATTAGGTCTTCCAACAACGGCAAACCTTGGCAACTCACTTTCTTCTTTTTCACTTTCAGGAAGCACTTCTACCAAAGCATCCAACAAATCTCCCGTACCGCTACCGTTAATGCTGGACAGCGTATAATAATCACCTAAACCTAACGCATAGAACTCTACTGCATCTTCCGCACGTTTGGCATTATCTACTTTGTTCACAGCAAGAAATACGGGCTTTTTAACCCTACGGAGCAAATTGGCTACATCTTCATCCATGCCCGTAATACCACTTTCAACATCTACCATAAAAATTATGGCATCGGCCTCATCAATGGCAAGTTCTACCTGCTTATCTATTTCCTGCTCAAAAATATCGTCGCTACCCTGTACGTAGCCACCTGTATCTATTAATGAAAACTCTTTTCCGTTCCAATCACTTTTTCCATAATGACGGTCACGGGTAACGCCACTTACGGCATCAACAATAGCTTCCCTTCTTTGAATCAAACGGTTAAAAAACGTGGATTTCCCTACATTTGGTCTCCCTACAACGGCTACAATAGCACTCATACTTCCTTAAATTTGCTGCAAAAATAGTATTAATCCCGATGGAATCGCAATTCTAAACCACTAATCGTAAGTAAATTAAAAAGAGAATCCCCAAATCTCAAAATGAAATTAGGGGATTCTGTCTTTATAGTCTGTTGAAACCTACTATTTTATCTCGTAAATAGAAACGGTATTTGATACTTCGTTGGTTATTACCAAAAGGTTTTCACCGTTAGGCGAGTCATCGGAAGGAATTACCAAAAGTCCCTCTGGAGCAACGTCTTGTGTATCGAAAATCCACTTTAAAAACTCAGGAGCCGAAGGCTGGCTAATATCGTACACCATAGCACCACCGGTTCTTTCCAAGCCTACGAACAACAATGTAGATTCACCAATTTTAAGAGTAGTAACAGACTCAGGTTCCGCACCCTTGTCATCACTTCTATCATCTGCTTCACCTTCATCATTATTGAACAATGCAGGTGCAATTTCCAAAGTTCTTCTTCCTATATCATCACCACTATCATAAACCATTTGGCCTTGAGGGCTCCAAATCGTGAACGATCGTGCACCGTAAGAATAGATTTTATCAAAATCGCCATCGCCATCTGTATCGCCATTGGCCGTTGTAGTCTTTAATCTACCTAAATTTTCATCAGCTTGAAGTTGCTCTGCATTTGGAAAAACCGTTGCGTCCAATTCCAGGTCCTTTACTCTTTCCTCTTCTGAATAGCCATCGTAATCACGGGAATCTCCTTCGTTAGCAGAAATGATGTAACCTGCACCTCCAATTTTGGCATAAGTGATAGCATCGGGCATATAAAACCCTAGAACCGGCCATGTTTTAAAGTTTCCAACAATATCATCTTTGTTACTTGCATCCAAAGCATTTTCAGGAAGTGAGTGGTCCTTTACACCCAAACCAAAAACATCGGTCAAGGTCATTGTGGTCAGATCCACCACGGCCATACCATTGTTTTCCTGTAAACTAACATAGGCATATTTACTATCATCGGAAACAGCAACATATTCCGGTTCAATATCTTGGGCAACTGTAGCATCGGGACCAAAAACCCTAAAGTCATTGCCTATAGACTGACCGTTGTAGCTCGTAAAAGCCAATGTATTTACCTTACCGTTTTCTACATCTATTACCGAAATAGAGCCTTCCGGATCAACGGTATAATCATCATTTGGCTCCCCTTCGTTAGCGGAAACAATATACTTACCATTAGGACTAAATGTAACCATATCCGGCAATGCACCAACAGGATAGGAATTTGCCAAAGTCATAGTCTCTGTTTCGTATACCTCTATAGTGCCATCTGCCTGTTTGTTGCTGTTCTCTACGGCTATGGCCAAAAGACCACCGTGAACCGCAACGCTATTAGGTGTTCCGCTTAAGGAAATAGAAGATTGTTTAGATGGAATTGTAGGTTCGGAAATATCCCAAACAGAAACCTCGGTCTCTACAGGGTTTACCACGAATAACTTACCGGTTTTGGAATCATACGCACTAATCTCGGCGAAGCCCTCATCACCGGAGCCATTTACGAATCCTCCAATCTTTGTAAAAGTAAGTTCTGATGTGTTTACGATTGGTTCCTCATCCGGGTGACCAACATAGTCTTCTAATTTCTCACAGGAAAAAGCTGTAAGTGCCACTAGGGCAAGTGAAATACTTCTAAAATTTTTCATCTTCAAGTTTGGTTATTAATCGCCAAAGATGAAATTTCAGAATCACTTTAAGGTTAGCTAAAAAACAACCAATGTTTAAAAGAACGCTACCAAATGGTTAAGAAGTTTTAGTTATTGTAACCGAAACGTTTTAGCTGACGGGCATCACTACGCCAATTTTTATTGACTTTTACGTACAACTCCAAATGTACCTGCTTGCCAAAAAACTGCTCAAGGTCTTTACGTGATTCTACCCCTACCCTTTTTAGGGCAGCACCTTTATGACCGATTATAATACCCTTTTGAGAGTCGCGCTCTACCATAATTACCGCGCGCATTCTAATGATATCCTCATCTTCAAAAAACTCTTCGGTCTCTATTTCTACGGAATAAGGAATTTCCTTTTTATAGTACATCAAGATTTTCTCCCTGATATTCTCGTTAACAAAAAACCGCTCGGGCTTATCCGTCAATTGGTCTTTTGGATAATAAGCGGGCGCCTCTGGAAGCAATTCGATTATACGTTCAAAAATATTTTTAATATTGAAGTTGGACAAGGCCGAAATAGGATGCAACTCTACCGTTGGAAGCATTTCTTGCCAGTACTGCACCTGCTCCTCCAACAACTCTTGCGTTGCGGTATCTACCTTATTCAATAAAAGTAAAACGGGAATCTTACTGTTCTTTATTTTCTCAAAGAAAGCTTCGTCCTTTAATGCCTTTTCGCCAATCTCTACCATGTACAGAAGTACATCTGCATCCTCAAAAGCAGATTTTACAAAATTCATCATGGAAGATTGCAGTTCGTAGGCCGGTTTAATAATTCCCGGCGTATCCGAAAGTATCACCTGAAAATCATCGCCATTAACAATACCCAGAATACGGTGCCTTGTGGTCTGCGCCTTGGAGGTAATTATAGATAGTTTCTCGCCTACAAAGGCATTCATTAAAGTAGATTTCCCCACATTGGGATTACCTATAATATTTACAAATCCGGATTTATGATTTCCCATACTTTATCTTTTAACGCATTTGCGGTTTTGATAGATTCCTATCATACATAACAATACTTCCGGCTACGGCCACATTGAGGCTTTTTACCGATTTAAAACGAACCAAATGGTGCGACTTTTCACAAGCTTGATTGGAAAGTCCGTGGTCCTCAGCACCCAGCAAATATACGCATCGTCTTGGGTGTTCAAAAGTTTCCAAGTCTACCGCATTTTCCTTCATTTCCACGCCTACCAGCATAGCACCCTTGGGCAAATTTTCATAGAATGCTTCAAACGTTTCATAATGAAAATAAGGCATGGCCTTCACCGCATGGTGCGTATCACTTGCCTGTTTGGCATATCTATTACCAATCGTGAAGATATAACTGGCCCCTAGATTTTGTGCCGTTCGCCACAACACCCCTAGATTTTCCGGTGTTTTTCCGTTTTGGATACCGATACCAAAAAACTCATGTTCAAAATTATCCGTGCTCACCTTTTAACCTCTGAAAATATTTTCTTGCCTCTTTGTTCACCTTTGGTGCCAGCAAAAGTACGGCAATCATATTGGGTATGACCATTAAAGCGTAGGAAAGATCTATAAGGTTCTTTACCAAATCCAGAGAAGCTACGGCCGCAAATACAATCATAAGTACAAAATACCAGTTATAAAACTTGCCGATTTTTGCATTGGTCAAGAAAGAAAGACATTTTACACCATAGTACGAATACGTAAACAAGGTAGAAAAGGCGAATGCCGTAACAATTATCATGAGCAAAACATCGCCATAACCGAACAGTGTAGTCTCAAATGCCGAAAGGGTCATTACAATTCCGCTTCCATCCTCCAAATAAGCTCCACTTAAAATGATAACAACGGCGGTAAAGGTACACACCAAAATAGTATCTATAAAAGGGCCGAGCATAGCAACCAATCCTTCTTTAATAGGATTATCCGTTTTAGACTGACCATGGTACATAGGCGCACTACCCAAACCTGCCTCATTGGAAAACATAGCCCTACGAACCCCAATAATAACCAGACCCCAGAATCCTCCGGTTACAACGGTCTTAAAATTCCAGGCTTCCGTGATTATCAACTTTAAGGAAGGTATTATCTGCGAAGCGTTCAAAACCATAACCACAACTACCGCTACTAGATAAACTAATACCATAAATGGAACTATGGCCGATGCTACTTTGGCTATCTTGGTGAGCCCTCCAAAAATGACGAACGATGTTACTACAGCCAGAACCACCCCAATACCCAACTGCCAATTAAAATCGCCAAAATTGGCTATGGTTTCATTGGGCTCCACAACGCTCATAAAAGTTTCCGTAAACTGGTTTGCCGTAAAAACACCTAAAAACCCGAATAGACCACAGACCGCAAAAAATAATGCCAATGGCTTTGCTTTTGGTCCCAAACCTTGTGTAATATAATACATGGGACCACCTTGCAATTTACCATCGGAGTCCGTACTACGGAACATAATGGCCAGACTACAGGAATAAAATTTGATACACATACCGATAAGGGCGGTAACCCATATCCAAAACACTACACCCGGACCACCGTCATGAATGGCAATGGCTACCCCGGAAATGTTTCCCAAACCAACTGTTGCAGCAACAGCGGCCGATAGGGCCTGAAAGGAACTTACATCTCCTTCGGACTTATCATTATCATATTTACCTGCCGTTATGGCAATGGCGTGACCAAAGTACCTGTAGGGTAAAAATTTAGAATAGAAGACCAGAAAAAGTCCACCTCCAATAAGTAAAAGAAACATGGGCCACTCCGTAAAGGGTAGCGCTGCAGAAATAAAATCGTTAATTGTATCCATACGTAGGCTTGCTAGTCCCGAAGGTATGGAATTTGGAGATTTTTTAGGGTATGCAAGAAAAGATTCTGCTCTAAGTTTGGTTTTAAGTAAAAAACAGTTGTATATTTGCAGCCCGTTACAAATAGTAGCGCACCCTTATCTCGTCAGCGTAATGACCTGAAGTTGCAAGACAAGTGAGATAAAAACCCATATCGCGGGGTAGAGCAGTAGGTAGCTCGTCGGGCTCATAACCCGAAGGTCGCTGGTTCGAGTCCAGTCCCCGCTACTAAGTAAAAAGGCTTCTGATTTTTCAGAGGCCTTTTTTTATGCCTTGTATTTCTTTTTTTTATTACGCTATGCGAACAAAAAAAACACCACCTACTAAGCGTTTGTAAAGATATATTATACGTATAATAATTTCTTATTTTCCTATATACATTGGCAGTATCCAAGATTTGAGTAAATTACCGTTAAAATAGACGTATAGCAACTAGTTGCTTTATACAATTGTTGTGTACAATATGCCCCAAACCAAATGACCGACAAAGGAAAATTACGGGAATTAGAAAAAAGAATTGACGAGGTATTATATTATGTATGGGACCCAATTGGAGTATCTGACGAACCCTGTGCAAGGGCTGAATATAGTTCCTACACAATGACAATACTCAAATACGTTTTGAAAGAGGACTTAATAAAAATTATTCGTCATTTAACTACGATTGAAACTGATTCTATGGGTTTAACTGCTAACGAAGAGCGTAATGAAATGGTAGCGCAACGATTGCTGGATTACAAATATGCCGCGGAAGAGGGACTAAAATGACTAATCCATATAAAATTCACCTAAATAATTTCTTTGAAACAATAACCGATTTCAAGCACACCACAAATCGACTGAATAAAGTACTTCTTAAAGATGCTGAGAAATATACAGCTGAGGGCGCGAGCTATTTTTCAGGGACATCGTTAGTTATAGGCGACTGGACTGGACCAACCGACAATGGTTGGAAATTAAATTTTCATACTGGCATCCAAAAATCAACATATAAAGAAAATTATTCAACAGAAATCGAAAAAGTACTCTCACGAGAATTTGGATTTGCTTATGCCCAATGTTACGAAGCATTTGAAACACTACTAAAAGACTTTATCAATATAAAAATACAATCTGACCAAAATTTTAAAGATTCTTTACCCACAAATAAAGAGTATAGTAGAGAGTTTTTAAAAGGAGGCAATGATATTTTCAAACTAATAAAAAAAGCAGGAGGAAAAAGACTAAAAGAGTATTCAAAGCAAAACAATAACAACTTTAAATTTAGCGAAACCTTTAAGATATTTTCGGAAATTAGACATGCAATTACACATTCTCAAGGTATTCTTAACTCATCAAAAATCCCCAAAGACAAATACTATCAGGGACTTTTTGAACACTTACTACCTTTGAATAAATTGGAAGAGGAACTGATTAAACTAAAATTTGATTATAAGACCTGTAACCAACTTTTAATTTACTTGTCTGAATTTGGCTACCAAGTATTCAAAATACTTAGTGAAGAGGATAATTATGAATGGAAACTATAAAATACTGCACACAACAAAACCTATAAACAATACGGGCTTCGGGCTTAATCGAAAGGTTTGTGTATTTTTATGAAGTCCGCAAAATCTTTTGGATTTTGCTCTGGACAATAAAAAATAAATCAAAACAAAAAGATTTCGCTATGTGCGTTGTGGAAAGCAAACGCCAGTTTGCACCCGTACTGTTCATAGCTCAACCGTTGTAAACAGTTATGAAGAAACTGGGAATTTTAGTATTTGGACTACTTCTTTTAACCAATTGTGTTGAGGAAAAAGATACTGTAAATAAAAAATTTAACCCATTCCAAAATAATGATGGACTCAAAAGTCAATTCTTCGGCCTAGACACTATTGGATGGAAGGAGGTAGTTGGAAAAAAAGGGACTATAATTTATTACAATCGGGATTACTTTAATGTTGATTCGACCGACAAAATCACATTGGAATTAAGAGAGTACTACGAGCTTTCAGATTTAATAAAAAGTAATATCCGAACTTTGACAGGCGACAGTGAGTTGCTTGAATCTTTAGGTGTTGTATTTTTGGAATTCAAAAAGAATGGACAAAAAATTAACCTAAAAGACAACAATAACATTAGCATACGATTTCCTCTGGAGTTTTCTGGACAAGACAAAATATTTACTGGCAAAATTGACTCTATTGGACAAATCTCATGGTCTGAAACTAAAAGTTTCTTCACTGTTATGTATTATAATCAAGAATACGGTATAGATATGCCTCGTGAAGTCACAATGGATTCTTTACCACATTATCAGCAACTGTGGCGTAAACAAGATAGTATATATCAAGCAAAATACGGAGCGTACGATAGAATTAAAGAATCGGTGGGCAATTCCGTTTCTATAAACAACTTAGGCTGGTTAAACATAGACAGATATGTGGAAAACCCGTCTAAAATGGATTTTGAAATTAACAATCCAAAAGAGATAGATGGTATTATAATTTATTTTGTTTATGAAGATTATAATTCTTTTGCAAGCTTTGTACCTAACAAAAAGGACCATATAACTTTAAAAAGAATTCCAATTGTTCCAAAGACTTCTATTGTTGTAGTGGGTATTAAAGGCGAACAACTTTTCGCAGAGAAATTATCGACAGAAAAGAAGCAACCTATCAAATTGAAATTAAAAAAAATCAGTAGGTCTGAATTAATGAAATTATTTGAAAAATAACTGTTTACAACAAAAGTGACCGTTGCACAAACCATTGACAAGACAAAAAAACAGATTCATATAAGCCTCTTTACGGGGCTTTTTTTATGTCCGAACATAAACGGAATTCTAATTTTGGATGCTTGGTAGAAGCGCTTAGTAAATATTGATACTAGCTCCTAATATATCCGGCTGGGAGATTACCCTTCTACGATGTGCAGACAGGGCATTTGGTTATTTGTGCGGTTTGAAGGTTTACAGGAAACGGTAGTAAGACATCAGTTTCTATATTTTAAAAACGTATCCCTTATTCAAACTTTCAAAATTCTGTATACCCTAAAAGATTGACCCCCTATAAAAGAACTATATTAGCCTATAGTAAAGAATGTCTGCAAATTACATATTCGTAAATTTGCCTGAACTGTTTATAGGTTATACCATCAAGAAACATGCATACCTCCAATAACCATTGTTTTTTTTGCCTCTATAAACTTGCCATAGCACTGCTTTTTGGGCTACAGTTTTTGCACGCTCAAGAAACCCCACCAATCGTTAAATTTTCAGCTTCGGAATACGGAGCGGAAAACCAGAATTGGGACGTAACCCAGAACCTTCAGGGTTATATTTACGTGGCCAACAATGAAGGATTGTTAGAGTATAACGGCTCTAGATGGACTCTATATCCTTCGTTTAACAATACTGCAATTCGCTCATTATCTTCCTATAAGGACAAAGTTTATTCGGGCAGTTATATGGAGTTCGGTTACTGGACCAAAAACAATAAAGGGGCAATGGACTACCACTCTATCTCCGAGTCTATAAAAGAAAAACTCTTTGAAGACGAAATCATATGGAATATTGAGGGACTCGATAAATACGTGATTTTTCAGTCATATGACCGCCTTTATTTCTACGATACCGATTCAAAGCAACTAAACTTTTCTACGGACAAAGAAAACAACTACAGAATATTCAAGGTTGGTCAGAAAATTTACCTTCAGAAATACGACGGAAGAATTTTCAATCTTGAAAACGGAACAGAAAAATTGATTGCGACCATACCGGAAAACCTCAACGTAAAATTTCTACTTAACATGTTCTCCGTAAATAACGGACTAGTAGTATTAACACGTACCAAAGGGCTGTACAAAATAGAAGACCGCACTCTTAAAAAATGGAGCATTCCCGCCGATACCCTGCTTCAAAATGCCCGCGTATTTAGAGGTATTCAGTTAAAGGACAAAAGTTTTATGCTGGGCACCATCTCAAAAGGCATTATTTCAATGTCCGCTGATGGACAAATTACAGGGGTAATCAATCAAAAAAATGGTTTAAGCAATAACACCGTACTCAATTTGTTTGAAGATGCCGACGCCAATGTCTGGGCAGCCTTGGATAATGGCCTAGATTGTATCAACAGGCAGTCTTACATAAGAGAGTACAATGACCGAGATGGCACTTTTGGTACGACTTACGCCTCCATCACCCACAATGAAAAATTATATATCGGCACCAATCAAGGGCTATTCTATAAAAATTTAGGTTCTGATGAAAGTCTGAAATTTATAAAAGGGACAGAAGGCCAAGTTTGGTCTCTTTATTCCGAAAACGACCAGCTGCTATGCGGACACAATAATGGTGTCTTTAGCATTACTGGGAATATGGCATCATTGGTTGCCCATATTGATGGCGTCTGGAACTTTAAGCCCATACCCAACAGGCCCCACAAACTTCTCATTGGTCATTATTCAGGCTTGGCCATATTGGAAAAAGATAAAGGCTCATGGAAACTAGATCACAAAATTGAAGGATTTGAAATTTCATCGCGTTTTGTTGAAATTCTTGATACACATGAAATATGGGTCAATCACGAAACTAAAGGAATCTATCGCTTAATACTGAACAACGACTTATTGTCTTTTGATTCTGTCACCTTGCTTCCTGACGTTGAAAAAAGTAAAGCTTCTGGAATAGTAAAGGTTAATAATGATTTGCTCTACACAAATCAAAACGGAATTTTCAAGCTTCAGCCACACACAAATAAATTTATAAAAGACTCTATTTTAAACCCACTCATTTCAGATGGGGAATACCTATCAGGAAAATTAGTGTTTGATCAAAGAGAACGGCTATGGAGTTTTAAACAGACCCATATTGGCTATACCCAAAAAGGTCCGTTGAACAATATGGTAGACTTCAATTCCATTCCCATTGGAAATAATTGGAGAAAAATGACTCTTAGCTTTGAAAATATCTCCCAAATAGACAACAACAAATACCTAATAGGCAAAACAAATGGGTACTTATTAATAGACCTTGATAAGGTTCCAAACAAGCCCCATCAATTAATGTTAGACAAAGTTAGTGTTACGAAAAGTGAAAAGGAGACCAAGTATGTCTCTATACTTAAAAAAGGCCAATTTTCTTACAAGGAATCAACACTTGATTTTCATTATAGCGTTCCTCAATACGGTAAGTACACCAATGTTAGCTACCAATATAGATTAGAAGGACTGGATGATTCGTGGAGCGAATGGAGTCCAAAACCATCAGTAACCTTTGAAAAATTGCCTTTTGGAGATTATGAATTTAGGGTCCGATCAAAAATAGGAAACCATGCTTCACTTAATACGGTACAATACAATTTTGTTATCGCCCGGCCACTTTACCTCTCCAACTTAGCCCTGTTGGCATACGCCTTGCTCATATTTGGCCTTGGTTTCATAGTCCACAAGTCATATAAGACCTACTATCGTAGACAGAATAAAAAAAATATGCTCGAAAGTCAACGAGAATTGCAGTTGAAGTACATCAAAAGCGAACAGGAAATGACACGACTTACCAATGAAAAACTTAACCAAGAAATAGAAAGCAAGAACAGAGAACTGGCCATTTCCACCATGAGTTTAGTAAAAAGAAACGAATTACTAAGAAGGGTTAAAAAAGAACTTAAAAAAAGTAACGATCTATTTAATAAGACACATCCGGTAATAAAACTAATAGATAAAAATCTGAACAGTTCAAAAGACCGGAAAATTTTTATGGAAGCCTTTAATAGTACGGATAGGGATTTTTTGACAAGGGCAAAAGAACTGCATTCTAACTTATCTTCCAATGACCTAAAGTTCTGTGCTTATTTACGATTAAACCTTTCATCTAAGGAAATAGCACCGCTTCTTAATATTTCCGTTAAAAGTGTAGAAGTACGACGTTCTAGGCTGCGAAAAAAACTCAATTTAAATAGAGAAACGAAGCTTACAGACTATATTTTATCCATTTAAAAGTTAAAACAAACAAAATTTCACCTCTACATTACCCCTACAAATTACCAAACTCCTTTCTTTTAAACCCTTTTTTCTCTTAATTACCCAAACATATAAATCGCCACGAACACCATAAACAGTAGGACTTCTCAAGTGCAATACAAGTTCGTTTTTATATGTATGTTTTTGTAGTGCCGTATTTCGCTTTTCAAAAGGTAAATCTCTATACATTGGTAACAGCAGAACTCAATGTTCTTGTTTACATAAATATATAACTAGCTAAAATTTCAACTTTTAATCTTGAACAAAACCAACATTCTATGATTATCAAACTATTTAATCCCAGAAAAAAGCTACTGTGGCTTTGGCTCAATGTATTTTCTGCTATGGTCCTATATTCGCAAGACCAGCAAAAAATAACTGGGTCAGTTCTTGACCAGAATGGAATTCCCTTAGCGGGGGCTTCCATCGTTGCCAAAGGAACCACCCAGGGCACATCTACCGATTTTGACGGTAATTTCTCTTTGAACGCACCCCAAGAAGCCACTACCCTGATTGCATCCTACATTGGATACGCTACTACGGAAGTACCCATTTCAAAAGGCTCTATAACAATTACATTACAGGAAGATTCCAGCCAACTGGAAGAAGTTATTGTAGTTGGGTACGGTACGCAAAATAAAAGTGACGTTGTCAATGCAGTTGCCGTAACCGATGTTGAAAAAGCCCTATTAACCCCTACTTCTGATGTAAACGAAATGCTTAGAGGTAGAATAGCCGGACTTCAAGTAAATGTAGGAGGCGGAACCCTAAGACCAGGTGGCACTTCCGATATCATCTTTAGAGGACAAGGTTCCATTGAAGGTAGTGTTAGTGCCATTTACGTTGTTGATGGCATCATTAGGGACGGAGGAATTGAAGATATAGACTCAGATGATATTGAGTCCGTTGAATTCTTAAAAGATGCTTCTGCACAGGCCATTTACGGCTCAAGAGGGGCCAATGGTGTTGTTTTAATTACTACTAAGCGAGGTAAAACCGGAAAAGTAAGCGTAAACTATCATGGTTTTGTAAGCTCAAAAACAATAGAGCGTAATTTTGACGTCTACAACGGACAAGAGTTTGCCCAATTAAGAAGGGAAGCCGCCCGATCTAACATTGCTGATGGCTCCTACCCCAATGAAGAGGATATTTTTTCCGAACTAGAATTGGCCTCTATAGCCATTAACGAATTCATTGATTGGGAAGATGAATTGGTAAAGAACGGTTATGTTAACAGTCATGCCGTGAGCGTTAGTGGCGGTTCAGAATTTACAAAGGTTTTTGGTAGTATAAATTACTTTAAGGAAGAAGGTATTATTCCAACTTCAAGTTATACAAGAAAAACGTTACGATTAAACGTCGATCAAAAAATTAGCAACAAGTTTTCAGTGAATTTTGACTTAAACATTTTGAACGATGATACTGAAAGAGCCGCTAACGTGAACGTAATTACTACTTCCCCACTGGGCAGAGCTTATGACGAAGATGGCAACCTCACCCAGTTTCCAAGCGGTGAGGAATTATCTGCCGTAAACCCCATCTGGAACCTACGGGAACAAGACAATGATGAAAAAGGGAACGACTATGTAATCAACGTCACCCCCATTTGGCAAATCACTAAAGACCTACAGTATCAATTAAAGACCAACCTTACCAGAAGAACTTCGGAGAGAGGACAATACCAATCTTCACTAAGTTCCGCTGGCGACGATGTCAATGGTATCGCCCGAATAGACAACCGTTTGACAGAGTCTTACTTAATAGAAAACATATTGACCTATGATAAGGCCTTTAACGAGAACAACAAGCTTAACCTAACCCTGGTTCAATCTTCCCAAGAAAACAAATACAGTAGAACTTTTACCGAGGGGCAAGGTTTTTCAAATGAAAGTTTGGGCTATGACGGTATATCTAACGCCGTGGGGAACGTTACAGTAGAACGTGACAAAAACCAGCAAAGGCTGGCTTCCTTTATGGCCAGGGCCAGATACAACCTTAATAATAAGTATCTGCTCACTGCAACCGCTAGGGCCGATGGAGCTTCGGTAAACTCGCAAGACAACAAATGGAGCTTTAACCCGGCCGCTTCCGCTGCTTGGAAACTGCATAACGAAAACTTTTTAAGGGATGTCAATGCCATTCAAGAGCTAAAATTCAGGGCTAGTTACGGTTCTTTGGTTAATGATCTTGGCCGTGCCTATACCTCCTTATTTACCGCGGATGGCCAAAACTATACTTTTGACAGGGAATCCTTCTCAGGATACTCGCCATCAGTTATTCTCCCTAACACCGATTTGAAATTTGAACGGATAACGACCCTGAACTTGGGGCTTGATTTTTCTTTGTTCAATAGAGTCTTAACAGGTAACGTCGATTATTACGATGCTCGAACAACCGACCTGTTACTTAGGCGGGGAGTACCCTCCATCACAGGTTACCAATACACCTTTTTTAATGCCGGAGAACTACAAAATACCGGTGTAGAATTAAATCTAACGGCCAATATTATCAATACGGATAATTTTAAATGGTCGGTTTCAACCAATTGGTCAAAGAATAAAAACAAGTTGTTGGAACTTTATAATGATGGCAACGGTAACCCCATCACTGAAGATGACACCTATGGGTACTACGTGGGCCAGCCGGTTGGCGTAATTTACCAGTATGAATTTGACGGCATTTGGCAAGAAGGTGAAGATTTTGCCAACGCCCCACAGGCTAACCCAGAGTCGGCGCTTCCACAAGAAAATTTAAGAGCTGGTGACATCAAAATAAAAGATACCAATGGCGTAGATGAAAATGGCGTCGAAACCGGAATACCGGACGGAAAAATAACCCCCGAAGACCGGGTCTTTAAAAGCCCTAACCCCGACTGGTTCGGTTCATTGTCCACTTCCTTAGCGTACAAAGGCTTTGACCTGTTCGTAGATTTCTATGCGGTTGAAGGTACAGCTAAAGTGAATCCTTTTTTATCCGATTTCAATAACGGCGGAACGCTTTCTGGAAAGCTTAATGGTGTTAAAGTAGATTATTATACTCCCGAAAATCCTTCCACATCGTTTCCTAGACCTGATTTTGATAGTACTCCTCTTTATTTAAATGCCTTGGCAGTAAAAGATGCGTCTTACGTGAGATTAAGAACTGTTAGTTTAGGCTACACATTACCTGATGCTATAACCTCAGATCTAAGTTTAGAACAGATTAGATTTTATGTTACTGGAACAAACCTATTTACCGATACTGACTATATAGGCTATAGTCCCGAAGTGAATATTAGAAGTACCTTTTCTAATGCCGACACCGGCTATCCAGATGCAAGAAGTTTCACTTTTGGTGTAAGGGTTAAATTTTAAAAAAATAAAGAATTATGAATACCGAAAAACTATACCTAAAATTAAAGAAGATATTTGCCCTACTAAGCTTTGTCATAATAGCTGTATCGTGTGATGACTATCTAGAGGAGCAACCAAGTACCTTGATTGATTCGGATTACATATACACTACCGAAGATGGTTTAAAATCTGGAGTAGTAAGCCTATACAAGTTCAATAGGGATAGATATGACAACAGTACCGAAGATTTTATGGGCGGCGTGTTAATGTCTTCACGAAGTGATCTTGCCTTTAGTAGAACTGGCTATACCGGATTAATGGGAAGGTATGAAAGAGGTGTTTCCCCCGTAGACCAAGGTGCCAACTTTGTATCTTCTTTATTCTGGAAACACTTTTACAACATTGCCAATAAGGCCACGGAGATTATTAATGCGGCTGAGGGCTTAGAAGATATTGATGAGGAGGTAAGAAACCAAGTTTTGGCCGAGGCCAAGTTTTTTAGGTCAAACTCTTATTTCTATCTATATCGCATGTTCAACAATATCTATGTCACTACCAATACGGTTACAGTAGACAATGCTTTTGACGTTATCAATGACAAGTCATCGAAAGAAGAGATTTTTGCATTGCTGAACAGCGATTTGGATTTCGCCGTAGAGAATTTGGAATGGAACGATACCTTTGGTCGCGTAACAAAGGGTACAGCAAAGCATTTAAAAGCTAAAGTAGCCATGTGGGAAGGTAATTGGGACGAAGCCAAATACCAAGCCGTTTCCCTTATAGAAGAAGGGCCCCATAGCCTCGTGTCTACAACAGAGGAAGTCTTTTCCGGAGATAAAAACCACGCAGAGGCCTTATTCGTAATACAGTCTCAAGACGATTTATTGGGCGGTGGTGACAATACCATGATCAATGCCAACTATGTTACCCAGTATTTTCAGATTTCTGGAATAGAAGCCAATATAGCACAATCAGGCAGAGGATTCTCAAGAATTCTTCCTAACAAATATTTGCTGGACCTTCTTGCCGAAGACCCCAATGATACCCGGGATGATGATACTTACTTTAGGTTAAAATATTATTACACCTCTGGAGATAGCATAAACCAAGAAATAAAAATCTATAAGCCTATTACAGATTTGAACAACCCTAGTGACACCTATACTTCGTATTACCAAAGGCTTCACCCCTCTTGTATAAAATTTGCAGAAGAAGACGACAACCCCAATTCCTACCTTCAAAGAAGCAATATAATGGTATACAGGTTGGCCGAAACCTACTTGATAGCGGCAGAGGCCATAATGCGCTCTAGTGGAGACCCCCTACCCTATATAAACGCGGTAAGAACAAGGGCTGGAGCCGCTCCTTTGAGCACTGTAAATGAGCAGATCATATTGGACGAACGCGCCCGTGAACTTGCTTTTGAAGGAGAAAGATGGTTTACCTTAAAAAGAATGGGGCAAGAGGTCATTAATAGGCAAATCACGAACTATGCAGGTGATGGCGAATACTTTCCCGCTAACTTGGGAGAAAAAGACCCACGCACAAACTGGAAGCCTTACTACATCAATTTTCCCATAGCACAAATCGACCTTGATTTACTAGGCCCCGGTTACCCACAAAACGACGGATATAATTAAACGTTCCCCCAAATAATTATTAATTGAGTTGAGTAATTTGGGCATAGGTCTTAAGGCCTTTGCCCAAATATTAATGTTTAAAATGCAAAGTATGAGATGTGTTGTTCTATTAATGACAATGATTCTAGTGGGTTCGTGTTCAACCACAAAAAAGACCGTGGATTTTTCACAAAACAAAGTAGTGGCCCACAGAGGAGCATGGAAGGCTAAAAATTTACCGGAAAACTCCATAGCTTCCCTAAAGGAAGCCATCCGAATGCAATATGCAGGTACCGAATTTGATGTACGTATGACAGCAAACGATTCTTTGATAATTACCCATGACCCAGATTACGCAAACCTGGAAATTGAAGAAAGCTCCTATGAAGACCTAAGCAAATTTCCATTGAAGAACGGAGAGATATTGCCCACCCTAAGGCAGTACATTTTGACCGGCCTTGAAAACAATACAAAAACCCGCCTTGTGTGTGAGATCAAACCGTCTAAAGATAAGGAAAGGGGGCTTATAATCGCTGAGAAAGTCTATAATATGATAAACGAACTCAACGCACAACATATGGTGGTGTATATAAGCTTTAGTTACGATATTTTAAAGCGATTGGAAGAACTGAATCCTGAAGTACATACACAGTATCTAGACGGTAGCAAATCTCCAGAAATATTGAAGCGTGACGGTATCGATGGGGCCGATTATTACTTATCCGTGTTTAAAAACCATCCCGAATGGATCATAAGTGCCAAAAAGAATAAAATAGCCCTAAATGCTTGGACCGTAAATGAAGAGGAAGACATGGAATGGTTCTTGAAAAACGATTTTGATTTTATCACCACAAATGAACCCGAGCTCTTACTTAAAAAAACAGCACGACCCTAAAAAAAGATATCTTCCCTAACCAACCTAGTTACAATCATTACCTTTTCCCGAAGTTTCTTATCTTGTATACATAACTAAGACCCCATGCAAAAGTCCCTAATTTCAAAACAGCTGATACCTCTTATTTTTACAGGCCTTATTACCCTTGGCAGCTGTAATGACAACAACAAGAAAACCCACGATACCGAGGCGGAAGACGAATCACCAGCAGGCTATGCATTGGTATGGGCCGATGAATTTGATGGTAAGGGCGAACCAAATCCTGCTAACTGGGCCTATGAAATAGGTTTTATCAGAAATAACGAAGCACAGTACTATACTGATAATCCAAAAAACATTCGAGTTGAGGACGGCTTTCTTATTATAGAAGCCCATAAGGAAAAGGTGGAAAACGAGGCATTCGTTTCCGGAGAAGCCGACAACTGGATGAAAAAGGAGGAGTATGGAAAATATACCTCGGCCAGCATAACCACCAAAGACCTGAACGAATGGAAATATGGCAAAGTGAGCGTTAGGGCCAAATTACCCAAGGGCACCGGAACATGGCCGGCCATTTGGATGCTGGGCAAAAACTGGAAAGAGGTAGGTTGGCCCCAATGCGGTGAAATAGACATCATGGAGCACGTTGGCTATCAAAGCGATTCGATTTTCGGTACGGTACACACCGAAGCTTTCAACCACATCAAAAAAACCGAAGTAGGCAAATCTGTTTTTATTGAAAACCCTTATGACGATTTCCATGAGTATTCCATTGAATGGACTCCCGAAAAAATTGTGTTCCTATTAGACGGCACTGCGTACCACGAGTTTGAAAACCTGCAAAAAACGGATGCCGAATGGCCTTTTGACCAGCCTTTCCATTTAAAATTGAACTTGGCAGTTGGTGGTAGTTGGGGAGGATTAAAAGGCATTGATGACAGTATCTTTCCTCAGAAAATGATAGTTGACTATGCTAGGGTATACCAAAAATAGCACGTTACGAGTTAAGTAAATCCATAAAAAGCCTCCCCCGAAACTTTCCACGAAAAGATTCTGCTTATATTATTTATTAAACCCTATCCCATTTTCACTGTCTACTGGTTTAGGCTAAAGAAAATATATGGGGAACGGGGACTTAGTAAATACTATTTTTCTATAATGATATTATTGCTAATTCTAATTATTTAGATTCTCTAAACTTTCTTTCCCCTGTATGATCTACACCTTGCTCACGTTCTAACTGTATCATTTCTTGAGGCCTAAAATTTAAAATTAAAGCTCGCCGTGGGCCTTTGGTGCTATTGCCTTTGCTAAAGTGAAGGGTAAAACCATCATGAAATGTGCACCCTCCTGCTTTTAAGGGAACAGGTTTACCATTTTTAGGCCTTATAGCTATAGATAGCGCCCCACCCTCTTTACTATGAGTATGTTTGAATAAATGATTGTCATATCTAGGAACAAACCACATACATCCATTTTCTTCATATACGTCATCTAATGCAATCCAACAACTTACAGATCTTTTGTCCGGTAAATCTATCCAGTACGCCGCATCTTGGTGCCAAGGTGTTTCTGTATTTGTAAAGGGTGCCTTGTTTATAAGCATGTCAAAATCCAAAGCCATATCGTCGCCTAACAAACTTTTTGCTAATACTAAGGCCCTTTTATAGGCTTGTTTTTCCAAAAGTTGCGGTTCAATACGGCTGGGAAGCATAATTTGTGTGATTTTCTCAATAGACTCGTCCTGTACGGTATGGCCTGACAAATCACTTCGTAAACCGGCAGTAAGCTTCTTATTTTCTAAAAGCTTATCGTACAGTTTTCTTATATCAAAAACTTCGTCAATAGGCAACAGCTCTTCTAAAAAAGTAAATCCATTATTTACAAAATCCTTTTTCAACATAGCAAGGTTAAATTTTATTTAAGGATACTTCTAAGGAATCACCCTCCTGTATTAAGGAACTCTTAAAGATATGTCCGTCATTTCCAACTACTCTAACGCGAATCTTTTTCCCCTCTCTAAGAACTTTAATATGAAAATCAGCCTTAAAAGCTTTTATATGATTTAGTTCCATCTTATCCCATGTACTAGGTAATCTAGGAGTTAATCTAAAACTTTTTAGACCTATAGGTACAATACCGAACATACCTTCAGTAAAAACACGACAATACAAACCGCTCTCCGCTGATAGGTGCGCCATATTTCCCTCTGGAAAGGCCTCCACTACATAAGGCACTCTGTCTCCTAATAAGCGTTTTTCCGAAAACTCTTTCAATTTTTTCAGTGATTGATCAGTAGCCCCTGCAAGAAAAGTTCCTCTGAGTGCGTATAATGTTCCTCTATCCCAAAAGACTTTGGATATTTCTAAGTTTTTCTCGTTTTTCTCTACATGAACTCCATTATCCGTCCATAACTTTTCAAATAGAGCTTCTATAGTTCCTTCTTTTCTGTCAAAAATTTGCACAACCAACGGAAGACAAATCCAATGTCTTAGGTTTTCATGCTCTTTGTAATATTTGTAAGTTTTCAGACCATCAATAGTTTCCCCAAAATAAGATTCAATGTTCTTTCTTAATTTAACCGCAGCCTTTTTATATTCACGGATTTTACTATTAGATTTTCCTAATGAAAGCCCGAGGTCAACGGCTAGATTTAACGCTCCATAATATAAACTAGATGTAGATAAATTAGCATTACCCGTTTCAATCCTTCCTTCCATTTCATCGGACTCTGAAACTACCACGCCATTTTCATTTAGGTTTCTCCTATTATACTCCAAGCACCATTCTATTAAAGGCCACAGCTTTCGAGCACCCTCTTTATCTCCTGATGCCAAGGCAAACTGTGCGGCACCATAGGCTATCATTGCCGCATCACCACGGTCCAAAGTACTGATAGGGGCATCACCTTCCATTTCAAATGAATATCTTATATTTTGATACTCCGGATTAATTTCCTTCGTATACAGGTTGTACATATTCATTGCCGCCCGATTGCCCAAATCATAACCTAGATACGGAAAAAAAGGATTTACGTATTCTGCTTGATCGTTAGCCCAAAAACCAACATAGTAACGCCCACCTCCCGGAGAATGAACCATGCCTAATTTTGATTCGAATATGCTCTCAGAAGCACGAATTTTAGAAAATTCAAATAATGTATTTAAAGTTGAATCTGGTGTTACAAGCTGCAACGAGCTTTTCATTTTATTCAAAAAATTTATACGCTGCTGATAATATTCATCCTTGTGAATAGTCAATTTTGGTTCGTCATTCATCCTTGCGGATACATATACTGAAAATAGATAGGATTCCCCTCCAGCTATACTGATATTCTCTGTGAGATTGCTTGTGCCATTTATTTCATATTCTCCCTTCACCCCTCTTAAGTAACGAGTGTTTTCGGTGTTCCTCCCAACAAAATGCACCGTTGAATCAGTAGTATTAACAAGCTCCCATTGTTCAACGAATAGACGTTGATTCGTTGATGGAAAAAATGTGCGAACCAAAGCTACTCCCTGTTCGGGCTCATGCTCTATTACCAGTGTTCCGTTAATTCTAACATTTCTGACCGCGCCTGGTGTATAAATTTTTTCTTTCAATATTAATGTAGGTAAAATATCATCAGAAAAAGTATGGGATAAATAAGCCCGGTAATGCTTCCAATCCGGGTCATTGGTTTTAATAAATGTCCTTAGTTGAGGAAAAAATACCTGCCTTGAAACCGACAACTGTTTTTCCTTATCTATACTATAGGAAACTATGGCCGATACACGTTTACCAGACATTTCAATATTATCGTCATACGGTATATTTTTTCCCTCGGAAAGATTTAACTTAATCTCATTCTTATTTTCTATTGTCCAATGTTGAGAAAATTGAGCAAACTGAAATTGAACAACGAGCAGAAAAACCAAGGTCACTAAATTATTATTCATCCTAACTATATTATCTATATTGAATTATTTTATTTCCAGTAACATCCAATTATTATTTACCACCCCATCAAGTACATTTTCAATACATAAATTCCAACTAATAAAACCCACAATATTTCCGTCTTCATCAACATGGTCATCACTTGGAGCTAATGGTTGGCCAGTATCCGCATTATAGTTTTCATGGGTTGTTTTGTACTTTTTAATATCGGTCAATAACAAATTGCCCACCGTTTGTGCCAACCAAGCCACCTCATGGTCATATCCATAATTTTTTAATCCTATTGAATAGATATAATTGGCTATAGGCCATACAGGTCCTTGCCAGTTTGAAAAGGGTACAATAATATTCTTGTTGTTATAATCAGGGTCTTGTGCAGAAAGAGTTCTAAAGCCATACTTCGCCTTCATATGATTCTCATTTAACAAATAAGTCTCTATCATTTTGCTCGCGTTGGGTTTTGAAACAATGTTGGCCACCAATGGCAAAAAAGAGGAAAACGTAACCCTTTTATAGAAATCACCTGTTTCTCTATCTACCGTATAAAAAATTGAATCGTCTTCTGACCATAGGATTTTATTAATGGCCATCTTTAGTTCTGCAGCTTTTTGTTCATACAAAATAGCGTCTTCCTTAATCCCTAGCTTTTTTGCTATTGCAGACTGAGCCAAATATTCTTTGTATTGCCATGTGCTTGCATCCGGAGCCAAAAAAGAACGTTTATCTTCTATGAAATAATTAAGCGCCGGGTTATTGTCCGCTCCACTCTGCATGGCTATATCCCAGAAAAACAAACCGGTAACACTATCTCTCTGTGTTTTCTCTCTATACTCCAAAACCCTTTTAATCTGATTATAGTGAGGTTTTACCCATTCAAAGTTATTCAACTTTTTAGAGGCCAGAAAGACTCCTTGAGACAAAAAAGGTTTCATTGCAAACTTCCCAAATATAGGGCGAGGTCCATTTATTGTTGCGCAGCCGGACACATAACCCTCTTCATCAATTCCCTTTATTAAATTCAACGCCCAAAACTTTAGATATTCAGGTTTATCTTTACTAACAAAATAATTACCCATAAAAAACCCATCCCAATCCCACATTTGTTTATAGAATCCGGCCGGTATCAGGTATGGATACTCTAAATAGCCTTCTGCTGGCTGTATGACCTTATTGCTTAAATGCTTGAAATTTTCATTTAAATGCGAATAGATATTCTTCAGTTCTTGCTCGTTAGAAGCAGATAATGCTATAGTTTCTTTTTGGGCTATATGCTTTTCGGGTTTTTCTCCACAACCATTTAATAGTATTCCAAATACACAAAACATTACAAACAATGTGGAAGCATATATTCTCTGTTTGACCAAATCTGCCTTTCTATAGCGTACACTCATATTTATATCAACTTTATTTTAAAATTCTATCAAAACCTATTTATTACAGCTTCTAAATTTTTCACAACTGCAGGATTTTCATCAGCTATATTTTTTGTTTCCGATACGTCATTATCAAGATTATACAACTCAATACTAGTTGAATCAGTCTTAGAATCTTGGATAGTTACCAGTTTATAACTTCCTGAACGAACTGCATGTCTTGAAATACTTGTCTTAAACTCCCAATACAAAAAAGGATGTTGTTTTTGTTGGTCAACATCACCCAACAAAGTAGGCAAATATGATATTCCATCCGTTGACATGGGTATCTCCTGCCCTGACAGTTCACATGCAGTTGGCAAAAAATCCCAAAAAGTTGTTTCCTGCCCCGTTTCTCCCGCCTTGATCTTTCCTGGCCACCGTGCTATAAACGGCACTCTAATGCCACCTTCGTACAAATCTCTTTTCATCCCCCTTAGTTGCCCATTACTGTCAAAAAAATTCAATCGCCAACCGCCCTCTTGGTGCGGTCCATTATCGGAAGTGAAAACAACAAGTGTATTCTCTTCAAGATTATTTTTCTTCAAGAAATTCAATATTTGTCCCACGTAAGTATCCAACCTGGTTATCATTGCTGCTCCAGCTTTTTTTTCTGATGGCCATGGTTCTTTATCGTAAATTCCAAAATCCGGTACTTCCATACCGTGCTCATCAATTAAAAAACTCTCATTGTTCGCATGGGGTATGGTGTAAGCGAGGTATAGAAAAAAGGGGGTATCCGCATCCTTTTTTATAAAATCCAAAGCCTTTTGAGTAAATAAATCATTAGAATACTCTTTCTTTTCTACAGCGGCATTACCAATACCTACAGCGTAATTGGTACTATCTGAAACATAAATCACCTTATTTTGTAAAGGGAACTTTTGGCCATTCTCCATAAGATAGTCCGGATAGTAGTTATGTGCCCTAATCTGATCATAGTATCCAAACGAGTAGTCAAATCCTTGCGCATTAGCATAGCCAGTTGTACCTACATTGCCCAAACCCCATTTCCCTACTACTCCTGTTCGATAACCTGCATTCTTAAGTACCTCGGCTACGGTAAGATCATCATCTTTTATAGGCTTTTCCATAGATTTTATTGTTGTATTACCCATATGCTGACCAGTCATGAGACTATTTCTAGATGGTGCACATACCGTAGCACCTGCATAATGTTGGGTAAAACGTAATCCTTGAGAAGCCATACGATCAATATTTGGTGTTACTATCGTTTCTTGACCGTAACACCCTAGATCTCCGTATCCCAAATCATCTGCAAGAATGAAGATAATATTAGGCTTTGACCCCTCTACTTGGCCATACACACAACTCGTAGTTTTGCTTGAACAAAGACAAACCATAATCACTATGTATACAATAATTATATTTTTCATACTAATTTTTTAAAGGAGCAACCAATTTTTCAAAAGGCAGAAAATCTTTCATTTTATCGGTTTTATATTTTACGTTCAATTGATTCTGAATCTTTCTATAATAGTATTCTATCTTCACGGTATGTTTACCTTTAGATAGCTTTATCTGAAAATCCTCAGCCACCTTACTTAACTCACTTCCTTTAGCAACAAGGTTATCATCTATGAACATATTGCAAAGACCATCATCTGTGGTAAGTCGCAAGGTGTAATTCTCATTCTCTGGAATATATATTTGTCCTTTAAGTCTTACCGCATAAGGATTGTAAAGTCCATAAAATCTAGTATCTATATGCCCATCTCTTTCTACTTTGGCAAAGAGTTCTCCATTTATTTCATCTAGACGATTACTACTCATAAAGCCTGTGACACCTTCTCTAACCACATTCAATCCCGAAAAATCCGGTACACTTTCCCAACCTTCCTTGGGAATGGGACTAAATACTTCATACGAATAGGCTGGCTCTATTTTTTGAAAGTACTCCTGCTGAGGATGCCCCAGTGGTTCTCCTGAGCTAGTAAAGGCCTGCACGGTAAGAACTCCACTTTCTTTAAGTTCAATGGAATCTTTATATGACTTTGCTTCTCGCATTTTAGGCAGATTCCAAGAGTCCGAATAATGCCATTTGAAATCCACTTTCTCCTTTGACTCAAACTTTATTGTGATTTTTTGGGTAAATCGTTGGTCTTCTTCATTTGCCAGACCACTTACTTTTATTTTTACCGGATTAAAAAGACTAGAGTACAACTGATCTGTATTTTCAAGTGTTTTTAAAAAGTTATTGTAATTCGTATCTATATGCCCGTTCCAAAGATGAGCGGCCAATACTGGCACTCTCTTTCTTAAAACAGGAATAACCTTGAAGTGGTTTTGCTCCCAGAAAGAGATCTGTCCTCCCATAATTCCTTCATCACTATCCACCTCAATATCTTCTATAGAATCATTCCAATGCGACCATTTTTTCAGATTCCAATCATATGCTTTTCTAATCGTTGGGGCAAAGTTCATAGCCCCTACCATATACCATGGCACCCATGTAGAGTTGACAATTTTATAACCGTTGTCCAATAAGTTTTGAGGATGATTATACGTAGTATTCCAAACGATAATCATAATATCCTTATCCACCGTAACATGTTTGGACCCCGTACCATGAAAACCTTCCCAAATAATAGTCTTTTTCCCCGTTGCCTTTACCATATGGTTCATTCGGTTTATAAAGTGGCAAAAAAGTTCGTTTGCATCCCCATTGGCCGCTTCCTTTAAGTTGTGTTTTAAGGTATACTCACCGTATTCCGGGACCTTTTTTAAGTTTTCCAAATACACCTCATCACCACCAACATGTATATATGGACTCGTATAAAACACCTCAGCAACTTCATTAATAATTTCGTTCATAGCCGTGTAAGTGGATTCTTTGGCCATATTAACCACATATAACGGTTTTGCCTCGTTAGTTTGCTCATCTACGCTTCCAAAAACTTCGGGATAAGTACTCCACAAAATACCGGAATGACCAGGAACCTCAATTTCAGGAATAACTGTTACTCCCCTATCCTTTGCATATTCCACTAGATCTTTCAGTTCTTCTTTGATATAGAACTCTCGACTACCATCCGAATTTGTTTTATTTACTTTTGAAAATTTTTCCAAAGGAAATGTAAACCGCTTGTTATCCGTTAAATGAAGACTTAGATACTTTATTTTATAAAGCCAAAGCAAATCTATGGTCTCTTTAATAGTTTCTATAGGATGCCAGAACCTAGCGAGATCTAACATTACAGACCTAAAGTCAGAATTGGGACTATCCGTAATAGAAACTCTTGGTATTACACTTCCACCCTCAGAAACCCTAATCAATTGCACCAAACTGGCAATAGCATTGGCTACCGCTTCATAATTTTGCCCTTCAACTTCAATTTTCCGGCCTATCCTAATCGTATGGGTGTTTTCATTTAGCTTCTTGTTAATGCGAAGAAATATCTTACTACTATTATCCGAGCCCGTTCCCAGTTTCAAGTCCGAATCGGAAATATGATTTACATAATTGACTAATATTTCAGCTAGTGGTTTTAATTCAGATTGATCAGCATGAACTAGAATTGGCCCGCTTAATTTAAAATAGCCCTTTGGTTTGGTAACTTCTTTAGGGCTAGGAACCAAATTCAAAATTCCATTATATGAATTTGTTGTTTGAGCTTCTCCAAAAAGAGTCCCAAAGAGCAAAAAGAATAGACTTAAAAAGAATGTGTTTTTCAGTATCATGTTTTATTTTTTGAACAAGTGAGCATACTCTGTTTGTAACCTACGGGCTACATCTATAGTCTTACCCGTAGGGGCAGTAGGGTATATTTGATGAGAACGAGTCCACTTATAATCCATCTTCCTTACTTCTGCGTCAAAGGCCTTAGAATCAAAATCCACACCCATGGTCAAGGATTTTTTTAAGTGATTAACAAATAGCTCCCATCTAGGTTTATAGTACCCACTAAAAAGACCATTCCACTGTTTACCTGCATAATCCCTTAGTCCACCCTCTGGATAAGGCTGCCAAATTGTAATTATGGTTCTCGCATTCCATTCATAGTATGCTTTCTCTTCAGAGGTAGCACCCCAACTTTTGGCATCTTCCAACCATGTTCCTAGTAAGAAGTTTTCATTAGTTCCGGTAATGGCCTCGAGATCATCCAATAACTTAAACAAGTGCAGAGCACTTTTGTTAAGCCTTTGCAGATCATTTTCTTGATAGGACACACTTAAATCATTGATATATTTATGCGTTAGACTAAATAGCAATTCTCTATATACATTGGTAACATCAAAATTATAAGTTTCAACAGCCTGTAGTTCATCTGCTGCATCAAGCAGAAAATTACCAGCCTTGGCCAATTTATAGACATCAAAATCCCATGCAAATGGGTCTTCTTCAGTTATTTTAAAATCTTTTCGTACATGCCTAATATCTTCTTCACTACCTGCCTCAAAAATCATCAATCTTGGGGTAGTGATCAATGGAGACCACATAGTTCTTGTTCTTCCGTAAACCGACTCTTCCAAAAGTTTCCAGGCCTCTTTTATGGATTGATTTTTTGTCCCATAACGGACTGCAGCATAATTCTCAACCCACTGTTTTACATCAACCCTTTCAGGGTTCCAAGCCTTTTCAAAAATAAAATCCTGTACTATGGGGTTATAGCCCAAACCTTCTGGAATTACTCCAATACCCTTAAGATTATTATCTATTTCCGATGTAAAAGCTACTTGAAACTGTCTCTGCATCTCTTCAAGATCACCGCTCATATTTACTTTCTGATCTTCATTACAAATTACATTCCATATCCAAGGTTGCCCAAAAAAGGAATCGGTTTTGTTCCATGTTGGATTTTTTTCTCCATAAAGATCTAGTACCAAGGCCTTGTTTTTTGGAATTCCGTTTAAAAACGCCTCGCCTCTTTCTTTGGTCCAGAATTGTTGTCTGAAAAAAAAGAACCAACCTTGTAGAACCCATGTTGCTTTGGGGTCAGCTTGGGCCATAGAGCTATAGACACTTTCGCTAACTTGTTTTAAGAATTCAGGATCTTTAGAAGGAGGATCTACCTCTATAAAACAATCTGCATCATACAGATGGTCTGTTCCATAAAATTCAGTCTGTTTCTTTATAAATGCTGTTCCTATTTTTTGAAAAAGTTCATCTGTTGGATCCAAGAAATAGGTTCCCTCCACACCGGCCCAGTCTTCAATTTGAAAAATATTGGCATCAGGATATAGTTCTTTTAGTGCCTGAGGAACGTGACCCGTAAATGCCTGAAGTACAGGTTTCATCCCAAGGGAACGCATTCTTTTCAATATTTTTAACTGCAACTGCTTTCGTTGCTCAATCCAATTTTGAGGTAAAGGCCCTCCCATACCATCAATGTTACCCATCCAACCCCATGGAAGGTGAGCAGGTCCTACAAAAAAATCATCAATTTGGCTTTGCCCCATTCCAAGGTCTTTAAAAACTTCTTGCCAAACCGCTTCTTGCCCAATCATGGCCAAAGGCATATTTACACCCTTAAGAGCCATATAATCGATCATATCTTCCCACTTATCCCAATTCCACCATGGCATGGTATAGCCATAAGTGCAATAATTGAATAAATAGCGATAATCAAAGGGAGTCTCTTTTCTAATTTTAGAGGTCAGCCTTGGAAGTCTTTCCGGTAAATTAAGTTGGTTGTAGTTTAACGAAATTTGGGCATTACAGTAATTTTTCAAATACCAGTCAAGACCAGATGCCATTGCCACTGCACTATTTCCAGAAATAATGATTTTACCACTTGTTCCATTTTCTATTTCAAAAATATCTTTGTTTTCAGATGCAGTTATTTCCTTAAAAGCGAAAGATGTGATATGCTTGGGCAAAATGCGACTTAAAATACCATATGCGGCTTGTTCCGCATCTGAATTTCCAACTTGACCATATGTAGTAACAGTAATTAACAGTAATAGTGCACTAACAAATTTTCTCATAAACTATAAAAACTTTAAAGCTATAGGCTTTGTAATAATGGCAATTTGAATACCCACAAACATTAAATCATTACAAAAGGCTCATTGACAGGGCAACATAATATAAGTTGGGGAACCCCCATGCAACAAGCCTTCTCAACTAACTAAACAAAAACACTAATAACTGAATAGAACAGGACCGCCTTGAATGGTCGGTTCCATTTTTACCGTAGGAGCATTCTTAGCAAACCACAATGGGTCTCCAAATACGTTATCAACTATATTCACTCCCTGAATAGCGGCTTCAAAATTGGCCTGATTGAAGTTTTGCATAGTCTCACGTGGATATCCGATTCGTACAGGGTATCCCTTTTCTTTATTTATTCCTATGTCAAAAAAGTCCAATTTGGGAAACCCCGTCCTTCTAATCATTGAAAAGGTGTTTATACTTTGACCAAACTGAGCTATATATCGTTGGGTAATAATTTGTTCCAAAGCATTGGATGGGTTAAAAATCACATCGGACGAAGTCAAATAGGTGTCAATCATAACTGGATCAATTTCTAGTTGTTCCATATGCGCCTTAATACCATCCTGATATGCCTGAGCTGCCGAAATCCCTGTCTCAATACCTTTACTGGCTGCCTCTGCCTTAATGAAGAGCAACTCAGAATAAGTCATAATAAATCTCTTTTGAGCTGTGGTATAGGTTTGGGATAATTGGCTTACCGAATCCAATGCAACCCTTGTATAACCACTAGGGTTCTCTTCATCAAAAGCGGGAGGAACGCCAGTATATGTCTCACTGTCCGAATAACCCGGTGCCGGATCAAGAAACACCTTAATTCTTGGATCTTGAAGATTTCCCAGAGTATTGACAAAACCGGTAACAGCTATAGGTGAGTTAGCGCTATTCTCGATATATTGAGCAAAAGGGTCTGAATAAGAACCAATAGTTGCCTCCCATGTCATACCAAAATTATCCTCGTTTCCTTCTAATAAAGGGTATTTTTGTGCATTCCCGAAAATGGTCTCCAATTTGGGTTTTGCAAAGCCGCTATCCACATCCGAAATTCTTAAAAGAATTCGAACCTGCAAAGAATTAGCGAATTTCTTCCATTTTAATAAATCGCCGCCAGCATAAGCATCACTTTCTCCGTTTAGGGCTACACTAGCTTCACCGGACAAATCAAAGGTCTGATTTGCTTCTTCTAAAAGACCCAATACCGATTTTAAAATTTCCTCTTGTGTATCAAACTTAGGCTTGTTATACCTTTCTTCCTCCGATATTTCACCGAATTGGGCATCTGAAAAGGGAATAGGGCCCCAAAGTTCGGTCATATTACCATATATCCATGCCTTAAGGGTCAACGCCACTGCCTTATAGTTAGGTTGCGGAGATTCTTCTGTATTATCAAGAATCCTTTCGATTAGAGGTATGGTCTGGGTAACCAAATTTTGGTAGACCCAAAAATCATTAATATCCTCTCTTGGATTAGAAGCTACAAAATCAGTAGGGGCCGTTGTATTGGTGTAATACTGTACCCATTTGGCCGCACCTTTATTATTACTATTAATATTGTCTAACAATTCTCGAGCTGCAAGAATCTGGGCTCCCAATAATAAACTTTCGTTACTACCTACTACTTGTGCATTAGGGTTTGTATTTATTTCCTCGAAATCATCGGTACAGGCCTGCAGCAAAACCATTGTAAGACCGACCATCACTATATACTTTATATATTTCATATCGCTATATTTTAATTCTATTAGAAACTAACGGACAAATTCATTCCAAAACTCTTTGTGTTGGGCAAAGACCCCGTTTCAAAACCAGAGCCGTTATTGAGGCTTCCCATATTGGCAGTTTCAGAATCTATACCGTCTAAATTGTTCTTGATCAACCAAAGGTTTCTACCTATTAGGGAAATATTTACATCGGCCAATCCTAACTTTTTAGTAATCTTACTATCTAACCGGTACCCGATAGAAAGTTCTTTTAACTTAATGTTCGTAGCATCTCTCATTAAAGCCGATGTAGGATAATTAAAGTTGGCATAAAGGTCTTGTGTACTAATTGCCGTGGTATTTGGCTGACCAGTTTCTACATCTATTCCATCAAAAATAAAGCCTCCTCCATCATCTGTACTTTCTCTTACAGCTACACCATTAATGTTATCACCAGCACTATCCGGGTTTAATCCGTTCAAAGACATATACTGGTAAGTAGTAGAAATAATCTTTCCTCCATACCTGAAATCAAAAAGGAAATTAAGGTTGAAGTTTTTGTAATTAAAACTATTCCTGATACCTCCTGTCCAATCTAAAGGAGCCGAAACACCAAGGTCTCTAGTCCCTCTCCACTGGTTGTGCATAGGAAAGCCATTTCGGGTAAGCACTTTACCAGTTCCATAAATATTGTTCTCTGCACTATACCCGAAGTTATTGAAATCATCTGCCATATTGGGAACATTGGCCAAAGCATCCTGGGTATCCCTGAAATATTCAAACCCAACAATATGTCCATAGGGCTTACCATTTGTAGCCCGTATTTCTGGGCCGAACCAAGCGGCTATATGTTTAAAATCAACCAAATCTTCGGGAAAACCTGAAACACTACCCCTGTTTCTTGACCAGTTCATGTTCAAGTCCCACCTAAAATCTTTGGTTTCAAGTGGAGTTATATCCAATTTAACCTCTATACCCTTATTGGTAATAGTTCCTGCATTTATAAATGCGAATCTTGCCCCACGTTCCCATGCATTTTCTACTCGAATAAGCTGATTGCTAGATTCATTATTATAGTAAGCTACATCTAGCTTCACCCTAGAATCAAATAAATACAGTTCTCCTCCCACTTCAAAAGATGTTGATTCCTCCGGAATTAAAGTGGTAGCAGGTATTACATTATCTATACCGGCAACAGGTTGTCCATTAAAGGCATTGGAACTACGAGTAACAAACCTATCTAAAGCATAAGGCTGCGTATCATTACCTACTTTTGCCCAGCTTGCCCGTAATTTACCATAACTAAGAATCTTATTCCTAATATTAAGGGCATCAGTAAAAATAAAACTGGTTGAAGCCGAGGGGTAAAAGAATGACCAATTGTCTTTTGGCAAAGTAGAAGACCAATCATTTCTCCCCGTAAATGTTGCAAACCAATAATCATTAAAATTTAATTCTACTGAACTGAAAACACTATTGACTTCCTTTTCAGATTTTGCATTATTAACCGTAGCAGGTTTGGCCGAATTGCCCAAATTATAAATTTCTCGCACTAATAAGCCCCCATCTGTAGATGCGAATTTACTTTTACTCTTTTCATTTCTGGTGGCGGCCCCCATCATGACATTCACATTCAGGTTCTTTAGTACATCATGGTTTAAGTTTAACCTTAGGTCTGCGTTTACTTCTTTATTAAGGTCAAGTCCTTCTTGATAACTACCATTATTGAAAAGATGTTTTGCTACTATTCTTTCATATTCAGTAGTATTGGTATCCTGAAATACATTGGCCTGAATAGATGCCCAATCAGTAACTGCATAATCCAACCCAACGTTAAAACTGAATCTTGTTCGTGTCAAAGGATTGACATTTTCATACAGGTCCCAATAAGGGTTAGGGCCATTTTGATAGAAACTTTTTTTATTGCCAAATTCATCCTTATAATCCCTTAAATCTCTTATATCAATATTAGTAGGAATAAAAAGAGCCTGCCACATTCCCCCGCTCCCAAAACCATAGTTGGTCCTGTTATCACTGTTCATCGTTGACCCTGTTGCTACAAAATTCAGACTAAGCTTCTCTCCCAATCTAAAGGTTGAATTAAAACTTCCGGTAATACGCTCAAGTCCCGTATTGGGAGTGATGCCCTTTATATCTTGGTGCCCCAAGGAAAGCCTTGCATTAGATGATTCAGTTACATGGGTAAGTGAAAGGTTTTGCTGATAGGTGTGCCCCGTCTCAAAGAAATTATCCAGATTTTTTGCGCCATATGGCAACCAAGGCTTAACAACAGCCCCTCCTGTTTGTGGGTCCCATTGAGAAACAGGCTGACCAAGGTATTCCGGACCCCATAACCGAGTTTCAGATTCATTAATTCCAGCACCGTTTCCGTCAACATACGAATATTCGCCATTGTTACCCTGACCATATCGTAATTGAGGATCGGGTAAAATTAATGCAGATTGAAAGGTAGTTGTAGAACTTATGTTCACTCCCCAGCCCTTTTGACCGGATTTACCCTTTTTGGTTGTAATCATAATAACCCCATTGGCTCCTCTTGCCCCATACAACGCAGTAGCACTTGCCCCTTTTAGAATACTGATATTTTCAATATCACTGGGATTAATATCTGATAACGGGTTTCCTAAATCTGATTGCCCGGTTGAAGATGTAAACAAACTTTCTGACAATGACCTATTGCTCAACAACGGTAATCCATCCAGAACATATAAAGGTTGGTTATCTGAAGAAAGAGAGGTTACCCCCCTAATAAGAACTCTGGGAGATCCATCTACCCCATTAGAAGAACCAGAGACCTGAACCCCTGGTGCCTTAGCGGAAAGATTTAAAAGAACATTTGGTTCTCCTGTAGAGTTTATCTCCTCTGCCGATATTGCATCTACTGCATAACCAATAGCTTTTTTTCCTTTTTAATGCCAAGTGCCGTTACCACCACCTCAGACAACTCACTTGTATCGGGTTCCAAAGACACCGAAAGTTCCGTGCTGTTAGACACCGTTTTTTCAAGGTTGCTGTACCCTACATAGGAAAATACCAGAATCTGACCAGGCTTAACTTGTATAGCATACTTTCCATCCAAATCAGTTAATGTACCAGACTGTGTATTTTTAACATACACATTTACATAAGGCATGGGCATATCAAACTCATCTACTACCACACCTGTAACCTCTAATTTATCTGAGGCTTCTTCCTGCGCAAAAATGTTTTGCACAAAAATCAACTGGCAAAATATCAGTGCCAGCAAAAATTGTTTTTTGGTTTGTTTGTTCTTCATACTTGGTCTTATTTAAGTTATCTGTTAGTCATTTATAACCCGTTAATAAATGTTACCCATGTTTATTTATTGATTGAGCTTTTAGACGATCTGAAATTAAAATGAAGAAGTCTTTTGCACTGATAAACAAGTATCAAATACTGATAAAATCGTATCAAACAGCCTTATTACAAGATATTTACACAATCATTTCGTTAAAACTGTAAAAAAAGAAGAAGGAATTGATGTAGACTAACCGTTTCTATATACCCGAATTGAGAATAAAAACTAAATTAATTTGAAGAAAGAAATAATAAACTGTTTGTAAGCCTATTACCAAAACTAGGTTTGATATTAGAGTAGAATACCCTAAGTAAAAAGGTGACCTAATAACTTTAAGAACAAGAGACAATAGTAATCTTTACTTCTTTATTAGGATTGTAAATATTCCTTAGGGCTGCACCCATAGGTTTCCTTGAAACATCTAGAAAAATAACTGGGTTCTTTAAACCCACAAAGAAATGCAACTTCAGAAATTTGCAATTTGTTTTCTTCCAATAGCTGTACCGCAAATTTTAACCGTATAGATTTAATGAAATTATTAGGTGTTAAACCGGTGAGCGCTTTCATTTTTCTAAAAAGCTGAGCCCTACTCACCCCTATTTCAGTTGCCATGCGTTCTAAAGTAAGATTCTGGTCTTGAATATGCTCTTCTATATACTGTTTTAACTTTAACATAAGAGTTTCATCTACTGAGGTAACGGTAACTCTTGATGGCTCCAGTATCTTTTCATTTTGAAAAACCAACCTTAGCTTTTCCCTGCCTTTAATCAGGTTTGCTATAGTAGCCAGAACAATATCTCGGTTAAACGGTTTGGTAAGATATACATCCGCACCAGATTGTAAACCGCTTACTTTTTGAGAATCAAAAGTTTTAGCGGTGAGCAATATTATTGGAATATGACTCGTGTCAAAATTGTTCTTTACTTGTTTACAAAGTTCTAACCCACCCATTTCCGGCATAACCACATCGCTCAAAACTAAATCCGGTATCTCATCTTTAATCAGCTCAAAACCTTCAATACCATTGGTAGCCGTAAATACATTGTAATGTTGCTCTAAAATATCTTTTAGATACATTCGCAACTCGTCATTATCCTCAACAATTGCGACACTATGTTTCTTATCGTTAACAATTGTATTTTCTGTGTCCCTCAGAATTAATGTACTTGGCTTTTCTAACTCCTTATCTTCACTAGATATAGGTTGATTCCCAACTAAAGAAGTACTGTAAATATCCTCATTTTTAGGCAAAACTATAATGAACGAAGTTCCCTTATGCCGCCTACTTTTAATTAAAATTGTACCTGAGTGTAATTCGGTCAGCTGCTTTACCATATAGAGCCCTATTCCTGTTCCAGAATTTATAGTATTATCCTGGTAGAATCGAGTAAAAATTTCCTCAAGGTTACTTTCCCTTATCCCTGTACCGTTGTCCACTACTTTTATGTATATATGGTTTTGCAATTCTTCCAACTTATCAGTTCCGCATATAACCTTATACCTATTCAACTTTTTTGTTTTCTGAGGATTAAAACATCTTAAAGAAATTCTCACCGTTCCCCCTGCAGGAGTTGCTTTAAAAGCATTAGACAAAATATTGTAAACTATCTTTTCAATTTTATCCTGATCATAATACATTGGCAATTTACTGGATGGCAATTTTACCTTGAACCTTATCTTTTGTTGAACGGAATGAAAAGCAAAAGACGCCGTAATAGATTCGATTGTCTGAACTATATCCGCGCGAACTACCTTAAGTTCCAGTTTTCCATATTCATACTTTCTAAAGTCCATTATTTGATCAATCAATCTTTTTAGCCGATCTACATTGTTGTTCAAGACATTAAAGAGTTCCGGTTTTTTACTATAAATTTCCTTGTGTGACATCAAGGTTTTTATAGGATCCATAATCAAAGACAAAGGTGTTCTAAGTTCGTGTGATAAATTGGTAAAAAACACTAGCTTAGATTCATAAAGATCTTGCAAATTTGCCTGTTCTATTTCTTTAATTTTTAATGCGTTGTTCTTATTATGGTTCTTTATCAAAATACGAGTGAAAGAAGCTATAATAGTCAAAGTTAGCAGCACCCAAAATAACATCATATACCAAGTATTATACCATGCCGGGAGTATCTCTAAATCTATAGTAAGTGGAACTTTGTTCCATACCCCATCATTGTTAGTGGCCATAAGTTGAAAGCTATAAATCCCTTTGGGCAAATTACCATAATTGATTGAACGCTTGTTTTTGAGTTCAATCCAATTATCATCAATCCCTACCAACTTGCATTTATAATGATTACTTAATGGATGTAATAAATGTAAAGACGCAAACTCAAAGCCTACTGTGTTCTGTTTTGAAGATAACGTTAGTGACCTCGTATAGGTGACTTCTTTATCTAAAACGTCATTGGCCACACTGTTATCCAACAATTTTCCGTTTACATATATTTTTGTTAAAACTATGTTAGGCTTAAAACTACTTTTTTCAAAATTTGAAGAAGGGTCGTAAATATTTAAACCATTGGCGCCTCCAAAATAGAGTTTCCCCTCGCTATCTTTATGAATAGCATTACCATTAAATTCTAATGATTGTAAACCATCTTTAATTCCAAAGTTCTCAATTCCTCCAGTATTAAAATCGTATGAGAACAAACCATTATTAGTACTTGCCCACAAATGGTTTTGAGTTCTATTGTAAAGCAAACCATAAACGTAGCTATTGGCAAGATTAGATGGGGCATTGATTCTATTTGCAGAAAAAAGAGGGGCTATTTGTTTTTTTTCTAAATCAATTTTACAAACTCCAAAGTTAGTACCGGCGAGAATGGTACCATCAACAATTTCTGTAAGAGAATAGACCCCATAATTTTCAAAATATTCTTTGTAATCTGACGCTACTGTTATCCTTTGAAAATTTAAAGATTTACCTATATACTCGGAAAACAAGTATGGATTATCATAATCATTTAGGTCCAAAAAAGCAACGGTCCCATTTAATGTTCCCATCCATATCCTTTCATTACTGTCCAATAACATTGAGTATACTATTCTCTTATCTAAGATAGTCTCAATGTTGGTATTAGTGATTTTTCTTAGATTTTGCTCGCCAGTATATATATAAAGACCGCTTGAAGTACTGATCCATACATTACCAACTTTATCCTCCAAAATATGATATACTTCTTCTTCGTGAAGTAGAGAAGGTTTCACTTCATTGAAATATGCCTCAATATCTGAGGTTTTCATATTGTCTCCATCTAAAATATAAACCCCTTCTTGCGTTCCTACCCAAATATTGTCATTGGTATCCTCAATAATGGATCGAATTTGTCCCATCCGGCCATTTTCATCCGGATGAACATTTATGGAAAACTCATTTTCATTTACAAAAAGTCCATTACCTCTTGTCCCTATCCAAAGTCTGCCATTTTTATCTTTAAGTATAGAATGCACATTGGATACATCTTCTTTTTTGTTGGAACAAGTTAAGTTTTCAATCAATTGGAATCTGTTGCTTTCTGCAACTAACGTGTTTACCCCAGCATCGCTTCCAACCAATATCATACCGGATTGATCTTCACAAAGAGTTCTAATAAAATCGTTTTTTAAAACATCTTTTTGACCAATCTCAAACCGATAATTTTGCCATTGAGCAGTTCGCTTAACATAAGAGAACACACCATTGCCCTCTGTTCCCAACCAAACAGTTCCTCTAGAGTCTTCCAAAACCACATTTACCCTATTCGTTGGAGGCCAATTGTTATATAATTCTGCAATAGAACTTACAACAATTTCATGATTACCGTCAATTGATTGTACCTGTATATCTATAAAGAAAAAACCCCGTTTAGTAGATAAAAGAATATGCTTACTCTTGGTTACATATACAGAATATATATCAGTAAGCTCTTGATTTTCATAAGACAAGACTAACTTAACCGCTCGGTTTTCATTTTCCAAAAGCGAAAAAATCCCATATTCGGTGTTCACAATAACTCCTTGGGAAGAGTTGACTATATCGGTCACTCTTATTTTTTCTATTTTTCTCCCCTTTATGAATAAAGGAATTTCTCTAGCTTGAAATAAACTGTCCTTTTCTGTGAATAATAACCCGCCTCCGGTTCCAATCAACAACCTATTGCTGGAGAGTTTTAATAATGACGTAATATCATTACTTAACTCTTTATTTGTATTTGATGGAAAGAGCTGTTGAAATACACCTGTCCTCGTGTTCAAAAAATTAACGCCTCTTTTGGTTCCAATTACCAATTCGTGACCATATCTTATAATATCTGTTACCCATGGATTACTTAGCCCTTTATTATCGCTAGATGATGCTGAATAGACTTCTGCATCATATCCCGAATATCTAAACAAGCCATCCATTTTACCTATCCAAATAAAACCTAAACTGTCTTTACAAATGGATGACACCACATTATCCGTAATGCCGTTTTGATCATTTAAAGTTCCTACTTCATAAACAGGATTTTGACCATATGCAAACAAAGTGAAGAATAAAAAAACCGTAGTTAAACCTGTTTTGATCTTGTGCGAGTACTTTGTATATAGAATAAACCTGACCATTAATTTGCCAACAACATTTTTCAATTCCTTTATAAAAACACCAAAGCGCTATAATTCAAATGAAGAAAATCTACCAGAAGATTATGGTGTTGAAATTACGCTTTAAGTTTAATGTAGCAAAAACTGTCTGCAGAAACTATCTAGTTGATGAAATTTGAAAAACTATTTGACAATTTTCATTTAGAGGCATTTTTATTCCCATTTTCAACAAAAAATGAATCCTATTTTATTGGCATTGAACCCAACAAAATTTTTCGGAATACAAAAAACCAGTTATGATAAACTATAAATGTATAGAATCAAAATCGCCTTCTAGTTTTAGAGGAGGAAACAATTGTTTTAAACGGAGTTATTGTTTACTTTAGACTTGAAGAAAATTTAATATTAATACAGTAAACAGTTCGGTAAACGGTTTTAAAGTATATATCTAAAATAGTGCTAAAATTCGGGCAATTTTTCAAACTCATAACCCGAAAGACGCTGGTTCGAGTCCAGTCCCCGCTACTAAGTAAAAAGGCTTCTGATAAATCAGAGGCCTTTTTTTATACCTTGTATTTCTTTTTTTTATTACGCTATGCGAATAAAAAAACACCACCTACTAAGCGTTTATAAAGGTATATTATACGTATAATAATTTCTTATTTTCCTATATACATTGGCAGTATCCAAGATTTGAGTAAATTACCGTAAAAAGAGATGTATAGCAACTAGTTGCTTTATACAATTGTTGTAGGTAAGCTGGCGAAAGAAATAAAACGAAAATTTGAACTATGAAAAAAGATTCTTTTAGTGGACTTTCTTGGATGACAGAAGAAATGAAAAACGAAATAAGTTTACGAGATAAAATTGTTGAAAAAGAAGATATTGAAAGTTTATTTTCTTTAAATGACAATTCTGATTTTTCAATTGCACTTTATGAAATACTCGTAAAAAGAAACAGAAAAAAACCTGATTCACTAAATGAAATTGAACTGAATTTATTTTTATGTATGCATTTGGAAAATGCAGGTCAAGCAGATAGTATTTTGACTTTTTTACAAGAATGGTTTCCTAAACAAAATGAAAATGTCATTAAATCGCTGAATGAAATTGGAGCGACTAAATCATCTGAAATAATAAAAAAAGCGGTTGAATTACTTCCTGAAAATGGTAGTTGGTTTTTTGAAAGTTCCAACGAAGAATCTGAAAGAATAATGAGTGAATTAGATTCTAATTTTTCTAATTATCCAGATGGTCCAATGAGAAATTTATATCGAAAATATGCCGAAAAACATAGGAATGAACTATAAAAACCTACCTATAACACCGTATAAAAATAATTGCGGTTTAGTGCTTAATCAAATGTCGTTACGTGTTTGTAACTTCTGATTTTCCTGCGGAAAATCCTCGCATACAAACCCGCAACTATTCTTATACATAAACGTTCCAAGCAAGCTGAAAACAAATTCCAACATTAACAAAAAATAGTGAAACGTGAGAAAATTAAAACTTCAAATTCAACTCTCAATTGACGGTTTCATTTCTGGTCTAAACGGAGAAATGGACTGGATGATTTGGAATTGGGACGAAGAATTAAAGAACTTTGTCAAAGAAATAACTGAATCGACCGACACCATTGTATTAGGACGAAAACTTGCTGAAGGATTTATTCCACATTGGAAATCCAACAAAGAATTGGAAGGTGCTGAAAAAATTAATAACTTAAAAAAAATAGTTTTTACAAAAACGCTCGAAAATACTGAATGAGAAAATACCCTTTTAGAAAAAGGAGATTTAGTCGAAAAAATAGAAAAATTAAAGTCTTCAACAGGAAATGACATAATTGCCTATGGAGGTGGCGAATTCGTTTCTTCATTAATAAGAGAAAATTTGATTGACGAGTATTATTTTTTTATAAATCCTTCGATTTTAGGGAACGGAATGCCAATATTTAAAAAAGCTAATTATAAAACTGAATTAAAATTGGAAAGTGCTAAAGCCTATGAATGTGGAATAACAGTTTTGATATATAAAAAGTAAAACCTTGCTTACTACAAAATGTATAGCTCCAAAATGAAGATTGCATATATATTATTTGACGAGATAACTCTTTTAGATTTAATAGGATTTTATGACCCTATTAAGAATATAAAAACCAAAGGGTTTATGGAGAATTTACATTGGGATTTGTGTGCTACTAAAAAATCGATAAAAGATAGTTTTGGACTAGAAATTATTGTCGATAAAATCAAACCCGATTTATCCGATTATGATATGATAGTAGTCCCCGGTGGATATGGAACAAGAAAACTTCAATACGATATAGCGTTCATTGATTGGTTAAAAACCGGAGAAAATGTTGATTTTATTGTTTCTATTTGCACAGGTAGCTTATTAATTGGGGCAGCAGGATTCTTGAAAAACAAAACGGCAACGACCAACTTTAATGAATATAAATCATTAGAAAAGTACTGCAAGAGAGTTGCTCAAGCAAGAATTGTAGATGACAATAATACTATAACTGCTGGAGCGGTAGCTTCTTCATTAGACTTGGGCCTATACTTAGTTGAGAAACTTATTGGGAAAGAGAAAACTGAAGAAATACGAAATGGAATGGACTATCATCCAAATAAGTTTGAAATAATTACCGTCGCTAATAAAAGTAACTGTGAAACAGGCCTTTTATAGGTCAAAAAAACGGATTCACATAAGCCTCTTCAACAGGGCTTTTTTTTATGTCCTACCAAAAACGGAACTCTAATTTTGGATGCTTGATAAATATTGATAGTAACTCCTAATATATCTGGCTGGGAGATTATTCTTCTACGATGTGCACACAGGTATTTGGTTTATCAAAATAACATCTTCCATTTTTACAGTAATTTAAGAATCTTAACCGTTAAAGTTACAGTGTCACTTACAGTTCTACGAGTTCTACGCAATCACAAAAAAACAGATAATTATAAATTGTAATGATGTATTAATAGTTCCGAATGCAAAAAAGTAAGATAAGGTTCTGAACAATAACTAATAATCCATAAACCTTTTGTAGGTGCTAGAAGTTTAATCTACCTAGAATACCACATAAAGACCAAAGCAATTCCTATGCACCAAAAAATATTATTACAATTAAATAATTCTATTCTTAAAAAAATGAAACTATCCAACCAATTACTAGCAGCTATTACCCTTCTATTTACAAGTACAATGTTTGCTCAAGAAGCTCCATATTTTAAGCCTGGAGAGGACCCAAAACAGTCTCAGCAAGAGTGGAAATTAATTGATAACATGTCCGATGAATTTGATGAAAAAAAATAGATGAAAAGAAATGGCAATTGGTGGATGACATAATTAACATAGTGTCTTTAGTAAAGACACTATGTTCTCCAAATTCACTTTAAATACAGCGCACGTTAACCGACCATAACCTTTTGCAATTATATCCAGTTAGCCTTCGTTGCATGCCACTTACTTCGTTTTTCACGAACCCCATTTTCGGTTACTTTAGCCTGTTATGGATGCATGAACTTTTTTATTTTTAAATCAGTAAGTATAGGGTTGGCACCTTCACTTTTTGCAACCATTGCCCCTACGGCACAACCAAAATTTATGGCGTCTTGAGGCTTTTCTTTATTAAAGAGCTTGTAAAGAACAGAATGCCAAGAATGAATCGCCAGAACCTACCGTATCAAGTACCTTAATGCGATAACCACTATTGTAGTAAAACGTACCGGAAATATATAAGACGGCACCATAAGCTCCCTTAGTAACACAAATGGTATCTGTATTTGTTTCTTTGGCTATAAACTCTATGGTCTGCTCTAATGAATTGAACTTAGACCCCATAGTAAGAGCTATTTCAAAAAGTTCATCATCATTAAACTTTATAAAATCCGATGCCAGCATTAAATCTTGCAACAATTCTTGCGTATAATATGGGATTCGAAGATTAACGTCAAAAACTTTATAGGGAGCAAGTTTTAATAGTTCAAAAAGTGTGCTTCTTGATATGGCATCTCTACAGACTAAACTACCAAAAACAAAAAAATCGCTATTAGCCACCACTCCTTTTTGGGATTCTTTATGAACAATTTTATCCCATGCTACCGGATAAGCAATATCATAGGATGCTATACCTTTCTCATTTAATACTACATTAACACAACCGGTCTGGTACTCCTCTTGAACAGTTATGTTTTTAGTATTTACCCCAGACTTTTTAAGATAGCTAATAATTTTTTTACCATTACCATCTTTACCAACACTACTGATTACCGCTACGTTAATACCATAGGATTGAAGCCTTAATGACACATTTAAAGGTGCCCCACCTATTTTTGAATGTTTTGGAAAATTGTCAAATAAAACTTCTCCAAAACAAACTGCATTTATTTCCTTTTCCATTTTTAATCTATATTAAAAAAAGCACAGGAACGAATTCCCATGCCTTTTCAACTAACTCAAACAACTCTTTTCTTTCTTATACTATTAATATCCAGCATTTTGTACGTATACCCCACCCGTAAAATCTATTTCGCGTTGAGGTATAGGATAATATTCATCCCTACCAGCGGTAAACTCTGCATTAGCCAAGAAATCCCTCTTGGTTCTTTCTTCAGCTAAATAGGCATTTAAAACTTCGGCAGCTTCTCCCCATCGTACTAGATCAAAAAATCTTGGACCTTCCATTCCAAATTCCAATCGTCTTTCAAACTTCAAGGCTTTCAAGGCAAATTCTTTACTTGGAAAAGCATCATACGTACCTACATTATAGATATCCGTTGCCCCGGCTTCCATAGGTCTTGCCGTACTAGATGCCGCACGGGTCCTAACTTGATTTATTATAGGTAGGGCTTCATCCCATCTATCCAACTGTATTAAAGCTTCGGCCTTGAACAACAGTACATCTGCATAACGTATAAAATCTACATTTTTTGAGGTTCCTACGAACGGACCTTCTTTTACGTAACATGAACAATCCGGAGCTTGTTGCTCTTTCATATTGCCAAAATAACCATATACACCGGGGTCTCTAGCCCAACTAAAATTGTATACCATATCGCCCGCTTCGTTTACCGTATTTCTGTATTTAAAAGGTCTACCCGGTATTCCTACGGTATGATCTAATCTTGGGTCTATTGTTAGGCCGGCGCTAGGTACGGAAGTACCATCATCTTCAACCGTATTAAAGATATCCTCATCATTAAAGGTGTCCAATAGCGGTAGTCCGGAGGCATCCGTTTTAAAGGCGTTTACCATGTTCTGGCTGGCCAAATGAAAACCGCAACAACCATACAGTCCTGTTCCGTGCGGAGAATTCAGTCCGGTTACAAAACTTACCCTACTTACAATTGTACCGTCATTTATAGAGAATTGTGCGGCCCATATTGATTCGGGACCATTATCAAAACCATCTAAAAAATTATTACCATAATCAGGTTCCAAGCTAGCACTAACATCATCGGCATAACTCACAACTTCTTCTAAAAGGGCTGTATTGATGTTCACTACAGCATGATTTTCATCTTGTTCATAGGCCTGGTACAAACGTAGCTTTGCCAAATATGCCGCAGCTGCATTCTTATCTGCCCTACCCACTTGGTCTTGTGACTCAGGTAAGTTATTATAGGCGAAAAGGAAATCCTCAGCTATTTTCTCCCAAAGTTCATTATTAGGCAAATCGTTTGAAACTTGACCTTTTTCCTCTGGTGTCAATTCCTCGGTGATATATGGGATTTTTTTAAAAAGCTGCTTAAGGATAAAGTGCGAATGCGCCCTTAAAAACCGAAGTTCGGCCTGACGTATAGTTTTATCTGCATAGTCGGCATCTGGAATTTCATTAATTACGGATAAAGCAAAGTTAGCCCTAGAAATAGCCCCATAATAGTTAGTCCAAGTTCTTGGCCCCATCCAATCGGTACCATTATCTGCTTGGGTAAGGTTGTACTGTTCATATTTGTCAACAATATCAACATCACCACGACCACCGCCTCCTTTATAGGCATCATCAGAACGTACACTACCGTATACCCACATCTGGGTTAGCGGACCTACCATGTCATCATTGGCTATTCCCGCGTAGGCGGCCACTACCAAAGACTCTGCATTTTCCGCAGTTGCTACGTTTTCGTTAGACAGTACTCCTTCTGGTTCATACTCTAGAAAGTCATCCGAACAAGAGACAAAGAGTAATGAAACCAACATTCCTAATAAATATATATTTTTATGTTTCATGATTTCAATTTTTTAAAAATTTACGTTAAGTCCCAAAGACAATACCGTTGGTACAGGAATCTTGTTCACATCAGTACGTTCAGGGTCTGACCCGATATAATCGTTAGGAGTGAACCAAGCTAGGTTCTCACCTTGAAAATAGATTCTTAACTTGGTCATACCTCCCCATTTTTCAATAATATCCTCGGGCAGGGAATAACCAATCTGTAAATTCCTGATTTTGAAATAAGAGTTATTTCTAAATAAATAATCGGATGTTCTCAAATCGTTGAAAGCCAATGAAGAGGAAGGAATATCCGTATCGGTATTTGTTGGCGTCCAAGAGTTCAATACGCCAAGACCGGCATTTTCACGACCTTGAACAAAGTTGTTCCACAAAATATAGGGATCTTGACCAATCCTTCCGGCCACACCTGAACCAAACACGGAGAAATCAAAATTCTTGTATCCAACATCAAGACGTACACCATATTCTAAATCCGGCAGGGTGTTCCCAATAAAATCCCTATCGTCACTATCAATAGTACCATCTCCATTTAAGTCTTGAAACTTTAACCCTCCTGGGCGCGCACCAACCTGGGTTGGAGAACTATCAACATCTGCTTGACTTTGAAATAATCCATCTGTTTTGTAACCAAAAATGGAGAATTGGGATTGGCCTACTATGGAATTCTCTGCAGTACCTGGGAAAGCGGCCCTAACTTCTTCCGGTAGAGCGGTAATTTCATCCTTGAACGCTCCGAAATTGGTAGAGATTCCAAAAGAAAGGCCACTATCGTAAGCCTTAGCGTAAGCTAGGGAAAGTTCCCAACCTTTGGTTTCCGTAGAAGCACCGTTAAGCACACGCTGTTGTCCTTCACCTATAACAGAAGCAATAGGCGGTGTAGTTAAAATATCGGTAGTTTCTCTGGTAAAGTAATCAAAAGAACCCACTACGGCATTTTTAAAGAGTCCGAAATCTAAACCTACATTAATTTCTTTGGTGGTTTCCCACTTTAGTGCCGGATTGGCCGCCTGAGTAGATACAAACCCAGAAGGAAGTGTTCCGCCATTATTTCCGTTTAGGTCATAAGCAGTACCTACATTATAAAACGTATTGAAGAAAAAAGTATCTCCTGTAGCAGAGAACTGATTGTCTCCATAACGCGCTTCATATATGCCAAAACGGGCCAAATCACCTATATTCTGGTTACCCACTTCACCATAACCCGCTCTTAATTTTAAATTACTGATTAGGTCGTTATCCTTTAGGAATTCTTCTTGGCTAATTCTCCAACCTAGAGTAAATGCAGGAAAAATACCGTATCTGTTATCCGGTCCAAATCTAGAAGAACCATCACGACGTACTGTAACCGAAGCCAAGTACTTATCCCCATAAGAGTAATTTAACTTACCAAACTGCGATAACAAACGGCTACCGCTAGAACTTCCGTTAGAGGTTCTTACTCCTGTTGCCGCTCCTAGTACGAAATAATTCTCTGTTTCAACTGCAAAGCCGTCTGCTGAAGCATATACTTCATCAAAATCGTTTTTCACAGACTCCGTACCTACCAAGAAACCAAAACGGTGGTCTCCCAATTCCAAATTGTAGTTTAACGTATTGGTAAAGACCACACTGGTGAATTTGTTGGTATCAAGAATTAACCTATTGTTGCCCCGAGTAATAAAACCGTTGCTTACCGTTGGCTCAATATCCTTTCTTTTGAAATCATTATAATCCAATCCTACACTGGTTCTGAACGTAAGGTTCTTAAGAAGATCCAATTCTGCATAAACATTACCGAATATAGAAGTACGTTCCGTGTTATCCCATCTGTTCAAATATTGCATCAGTACCGGATTGTTCCTGTCCGAATACCCCGCTCCTAAAGGACCGGCAAAATCTCCGTTTGCATCTCTAAGCGGTAAGGTTGGAGCCAAGGTAATGGCCAAACTAGGGGTAGGTGCGCTACCTACATCTAAAGAAGCCAAAGTTTCATCAGAAGTAGAAAATTGAGTATTTACGCCAACCCTAAGTTTATTGTTGAAAAAGTTAAAATTAGAGTTCAACTTTGCAGAGTACCTTTCGTAGTTGGTATACTTTAATACCCCTGTGTTTTTTAAGTATCCAATGTTCAATAAATGAAAAGACCTGTCATTTCCACCTGAAATACTAAAATCATTATTATATAAATAACCCGTCTTATAAGTTTCATCTTGCCAATCGGTATCACCCGCAGGCACATTTGGGTCACCACCTACAAAGGGTTGAATTGTAACTCCGTTTAAAACAGGATTGTTAAAATCTCCGTTCCAATCAAAATTATAAATTTCTCCGTAACCCCCGTTTGGGTCTGCACCATCATTTACCGAAGCTCTCCATAAGGCCTCACCCCGCTGTTGGGCGTTCAACATATCATAACGCTGTTTTTTCTCGGACAGCACAGATATATTTGAATTCATTGAAATGCTTAACTTCTCCCCATCAGCTGCTTTGGCCCTGTTTTTAGTAGTAACTATTATTACCCCGTTGCCCGCACGTGCACCATAAATTGAGGATGCTGAAGCATCTTTCAATACTTGAACGGACTCAATAGTACTAGGATTTAAACTTGAAAACACCTCTTGACGAACAGTGGGCACCCCGTCAATAACATATAACGGATCGTTATTTCCAAGTGTGGTAACCCCTCTAATGAGAATACGGTTGCCATTGCCTGTTGGGTCTCCCGATTTTTCTATAAAAAGACCTGGTACCCGCCCTTGAAGTGATTGTACGGCACTACCTGAGCTCATACTCTGGCCCTCTACCGGTCCTAAATCTACTACGGTAACTGCACCTGTCAAGTCTGCCTTTCTTTCCGTGGCATAACCGGTAAGGATTACTTCGTCTAGCTGTTGGGCGTCTGCCTGCATAGCCAAATTAATTGTAGACTGGCCGTTAACGGGAATTTCGGCCTTTAAGAAACCTATATAGCTAAATACCAAAGTGGCATCACTAGGAACCTCTTCTAAAGTATAAATACCGTCAAAATCTGTAGTTGTACCAATAGTTGTACCGCTTACGATTACGGACGCCCCGGGCAAGGGCAGTCCATCATCAGCGGACGTAACCGTACCTGTTATCCGGTCCTGGGCCAAAAGGCCAACAGGAGCAAGAGTTAGTAGTAAGAATAAAAGTTTTAGTTTCATAATAGTTGAGTTTTAGTTAAATTTTAATTCATGTATTTCCAAAGCGTCGAGAGTAAAATTGTCTTGGTCCGAGGTTATCGATAAGGTTTCAAAAGGTGCGTGGGGAAAGAATATTTCGGTCATTACCGTTTGCCCATCATCGTAAAAAAGTTCAATGGATGTTTTATCCAAAATGATTTTTCCTGTCCACTCCTTTGAACGGGCCGTTCGTGGGGCCATTGAGTGTCTGTCCGAAAATTTTGGAGAGAAATCGGTTTTTCCCGAATTATCCCGGTTTATAAAATATTTGTTGATTTTAGCGTCGTACCCAAATGTTAAACTGTCCCCCTGTTTGTTAGAAAGGGAAAAAGTGTACTTCGCCTGAACCAGTTCAGAAATAGAAAAATTAATTTCAGTTTTAGATAGACTAATGGTTTCTGTAGTAGTCAAAACCGCTTTTCCGCGTATTGGAATAGCTCTATCCGCTACTTTTTTTGCACGGTAGTTCTCTAGCTCCTTAACCGGTTTGGAAACCAACCTGTAGGTATTAGTTCCTTTAATAAGGCCTAACTCTCTTGCTACTGTATTGGCACTTCTCCATTTTTCAGTAGGCACTTCATTGGCATATAACCAATTTGACATCCAACCTATAAAAAGTTTACCTCCTTCTGCCGTAGTAACATTGGACCACGTGACGCCTGCATAATTATCACGGCCATGGTCAACCCAGAAACTATGTTCCTTGGCAAGCTCCTTTTGAAAAGTATCATCTATTTTAAAAGTCTTTCCATCAAAATCTCCAACAAAATACTGTGTAGCTGAACCACTATTAGGACCACCAGGGTTTATGCTCACTAGCAAAACCCACTTGGTTTCATCTGTTCCTTTAACCGGAAGAGGAAAAAAATCAGGACATTCCCAAACGCCGTTATGGTTTCCTATACCTTCTCCAAATGTAGATAGCAACTCCCATTGTTTTAAATCTTTGGAGGCATAGAACATAATTTCCTGTCCTGCCGCCAAGACCATAGTCCACTGCCTCCGATCCTCGTCCCAATTTACTTTTGGATCTCTAAAGTCCGGTATGTTCGGATTTGCAATGACTGGATTTCCCTTGAATTTAGTATAAGTTAGACCTTCGTTCAGTGAATAGGCTATTGCCTGAGTTTCATCAATAGTTTTCCCCGCCTTTTCAGCTTCCATATCGTGGTAAGTAAACATGGCCACTACCGGGGTTTTACTATCCTCTGAAAAACCGGAAGTATTATCTACATCTACCACTGCGCTTCCGGAAAATATATAACCCAGCTCATCAGGATAAAGTGCAATAGGCTGCTCTTTCCAGCTAATCATATCGGTACTGATGGCGTGACCCCAATGCATAGGCCCCCAGGTGTTCCCATCTGGATAGTGTTGAAAATAGAGATGATAATAGCCATTATAATAGAACATGCCATTGGGGTCGTTCATCCATCCTTTTTTTGGTGAAAAATGAAAATTAGGCCGATACATTTGTTCTTCCATATCCTTTTTTATTGCCAATGCCATTTCTGAGTCTTGCTTAATTTCTTTAGAACTGGAATTAGCTTCTTTACATGAACTTGTACTGCATAGCATGCCCAAAGCCAATAAAAAACCTAATGGGTTCTCTGTAAGCCGGAGTTTTAAAAGTGTTTTCATTTGGTTGTTTTTAGTTTTATTAAAGTCTTACTGAGTTTCTCTAATGACATCCCCTTTGTTTCCGGCATGACCAAGGCAACAAAAAATAACTGTAGCACCATCATAAAAGCGAAGAATGCAAATACCACTGCCGGGCCTATGCTTGCAAATAACATGGGAATCAACGAAGGAATTACAGCTGCTAAAATCCAATGAACCGAGCTACCAAAACTTTGACCATAACCCCGTAAATGATTAGGGAATATTTCCGAGATAAAAACCCATATAACTGTTCCTTGGCCTATGGCATGCGCAGCGATAAATAGAAAAAGAAAAATAGGAACGGCCAGACCGCTCCACCCAAAGAAAAATGCACAGGCTACCAATGAAAGAGATATTATATAACCCACTGAACCTATATACATAAGCTGTTTTCTCCCCATTTGGTCAATAAGAAAAATTCCCAATAGGGTAAATATCATATTGGTAAGACCAATACCTATACTACTCAATAATGCCGTACTAGCGCCCAGACCGGCCTCCTCCAGAATTCTTGGTGCATAGTATAGAAAAGCGTTTATACCGGATAACTGGTTAAAGAACGCTATGCAAAAGGCAAGAACTAATGGAAACCTATATTTCTTGAGAAAGATGGTCTCCCCAGCAACGACATTTTCATTGTCCGTGTCTATTTCTAACATAAGTTGCTCTACATCTACCCCTGGATTAATAGTACCTAGGACTTCCTTGGCCTCATCTACTTTTAATTTTGATATTAACCATCTTGGGCTTTTAGGAATCGTAAGGGCAAAAATGGTATATAAGGCAGCAGGAAGAGCTTCAACACCCACCATCCAACGCCAATCGTTTTCACCTACACCATTTAATAAATAGTTGGAAAAAAATGCAATCAATATCCCAAAGACAATATTGAACTGATATAGTCCAACCAATTTTCCACGGTCCTTGGGCGGAGCTATCTCAGAAATATATGCCGGTGCGGCAATGGTAGAAGTCCCCACTCCTAAACCTCCTATAAAACGAAAGACTGCAAATGTTATAGGATCATTAGATAAAGCAGAACCAATTGCAGAGACCGTATATAAAGCCCCTATCCATATCAATGTTTTTTTTCTCCCTAGGACATTAGTTGGAATACCTCCTAATAAAGCACCTACAACCGTACCCCATAATGCCATTCCTATAACAACTATACCATGAAATGCATCAGTAGATGCCCATAATGTTTGAAGTTTTTTATCGGCTCCGGATATAACAACCGTATCAAAACCAAAAAGAAATCCTGCTAGTGCCGCCGTAATGGACCAAACCCATATTTTTTTCATAATCGTAATTCTCTATTATCACGACTAAAGTATTCTTAAAATATAGCATCATATTTTACTAATGTTGCAATTTGTTATGGTTTCGTTAAGATATGATTAGAAAAAACCTAAATAACTCATAATCTGGATATTATAAATAACTTTAACATTCAAACTAACCAGAAGATTATAATTATGTTACCTAAAGTATAAAATTGATACCTCAGGTTTATATGAAACCTTATTGAACATATGTTGCGTTACAAAAAGGATTTACGAAAAGAGCCAGGTGAAGTTCCAAAATTGTTTTTGAAAGTCGTAGAAAAGTAATTGGGTGATGAAAATCCGGTTGCATATGCAATTTCAGAAATGCTCAAAGTTGTCGTCTCCAGCATAGATTTTGCTTTCTCCAGACGTATTTTGCCAATATAATCACTAATACTTATTCCCATAATAGCTTTGACCTTTCGGTAAAGCTGTACACGTGAAATATTTAAATTTTCGGCTAAATTTTCTACGGAAAAGTCCGAGTTGCCCAAGTTATCATTAATTAAAGTATTCATTTGGTTCACAAAATGCTGTTCTATATTTCCAAACGAATCGGTCTGCTCTATCTTGTGAATATTACTGGTATAATAAAATCTAAGTTTTTCCCTATTATACAGCAAGGATTTAACTGATTGCACTAAAATGGAATAACTAAACGGTTTTGTAAAATAAAGGTCCGCACCGGATTGAAGGCCCTTTAAATATGATTCTTGATCGCCCAGTGCCGTTAATAGCACTGTGGGTATGTGTGATGTACGCAAATCTCTTTTTAGGATATCACAGATTTCAAAACCATTTTTATCCGGTAGATTAACATCGCATATAATAATGTCCGGGATTATCTCCAAGGCTTTTTCTATAGCGTCCGTTCCATCCGATAAATAGATATCATATTCTAACTTAAGTTTATTTTTGAGAAAAATGGAAAGATCCTTGTTATCTTCAATAATCAATATAGAATATTTCTCTTTACCATTTTCAGGAGCTTGTATTAAATAATTATCATCCACAAGATGCTCGGAAGTAAAATCTATAACACTGGTATCTATCAGATCTTGCTCCGTAATAATTTCATCTTCATTAAAATGGGCTTGACCTTTAAATAGGGTTATTATAAATTCTGTACCGTGAATGGACTTTACGTTTATAGAACCTTTATGCATCTCCACAAATTCCTTACTCAGGTGCAAACCTATTCCCGAGCTATTCTTTCTATTGTTGGAACCTTTGAAAAAAGCTTGAAATACTTGGTTCAATTCTTTTTCGGGTATACCCATTCCTGAATCTTTGAACCGGATATAAACTGTATCTTTATTGGACTCGTCTTCAATGCTCACCTCTATCTTTCCATTATCAGGAGTAAACTTAAAAGCGTTGGACAGTAGATTAAAATATACTTTGTCCATTAAATTTCGGTCTATAAACAACTCCAAATCCTCATTATTGGTAATTAATTTAAAGTTGATATTTCTCTTTTTTGCTTCCCGAACAAAATCATTAACAATGTTTCTAGAAAACTTGAACACATTTGTTTTAGACGCTTTTAATGAAAACTTACGGTCTTCTACCTTCCTAAAATCCAAAAGCTGATTAATAAGCCTTAATAGCCGGTTAGAATTATTGTGAACCAGTTCTAACTCGTTCATCATTCTCGCCCCCTTATCTTTAGTCATTTCCCCCAAAGATTCAACAGCACTCATGATTAGGGTAATTGGTGTCTTAAACTCATGCGAAAGGCCCGTAAAAAAATTGAGCCTTGCCTCATTGCTCAGTTTTACTTCTTCTGCAATTTTCTCTATTTGATTTCGCTGAACCGTGATTTTCCTGTTCGTAAGCTCTAGCTGCCTGTTTTTTTTGCGGATGGCAAAAATAGAATATACACTGTAAAGCGCCAAGGCCAGAATGGTGACCAATAGAGCCATTACTATTTTAAGCAAATTGCTTTGTGCGTAATAACGGTCTTCCAAAGTCTTGATCGCCGTTATTTGGTTTTCTATGTTTTTCTGTTGTTCGTTAATTCTATCAAACTGGTTTTTCATAATATCGGCGTTCACCTCATTTATGATAGTAGTAGATAAAATGTTGTTTTTTGGCACCAATTCTTTGTTCAAAATTTTCAGTGCCAACTTTATGGCTTCGTCTCCGCCGGTTGGGTAAAGTACGGTGGCCTTTAAAATGTTGTCCTTTACCGCTTGGATACCACCATTAGGACCAGATAGTCCGTCTACCCCTATGAAATCCATTTGATGTTCCAGTCCCATGTTGCGTGCTATTTCCCAAGCCCCAACAGCCATTCTATCATTATGTGCAAAAACATAATTAACATTGGGATGCCGTTCTAAAAGAGATTTAAACTTTTGTTGTATGGATTCCTTTTCCCAATTACCTTCTATACGGGCAACAATTTTTGCAATGGGATATTGATTTATTGTCTGGTGGAACCCAATACTTCTTTCTTCTGCAGGAGAGGAACCTGACAGTCCTTTTATTTCTATAATTCTAATGGAATCTTTAGTGCTCGAAGCAATAATTTCTTTGGCTGCATTACGGCCTACTTCAATATTATCCGCACCTAAATAGGCCGTGTATTTCTGATTTTCGGTCTTACGGTCTACCACCAAAACAGGTATACCCAGGTCTAAGGCTTTTTCAACAACAGGAGTTATGGGCTTAGATTTTATGGGAGAAACTATTATAATATCCAGACTATCCGCAATAAGACCTTCTAGTTGTTCTATTTGCTTTTGCACTTCATAATTTGCATCACGAATAGCCAGTTCAATATTGGGATGCAAAGAAGTCTGAAGCAACATAGCATTATTCATTGAACGACGCCAATCATCATTAGTCATCGCTTGGGAGAACCCAATACGAATCTTCTTTTCTGAAGTTCGTTCATTACATGAAGAAATTAGCAGTACAATACATGCTGTACATGCTAATAAAACATTCTTTTTGAAAATCATCTATTAAGTTGGCTTTGGGTAAACTTAATGAAAAATATAGATAGTTTTTCCTCAATAAATAAGATTGTAATATTCTAATATCCATGCATATCTCAAATAAGTCTCTATTGACAATTCAAGAACTACTACTTGACAAAGTATTTTATCGGTCATTTCTAAATCCGGCAAAAGCAAACTCCCCTCTCGATACTTTACAGCTGTTTCTGTTCCATTTTCAGACACTCCCCATGTAGCCCAGAATTGGAAATGAGCGAAAAATTTCAAGGTAATTCTTTTCCCCTACCACCAAAAGCCAACAACCTTTCATTTATCTTGAGTGAAGTCTATATAGTTTTTTCGTTAACTTGTACATAGGGCTCCATGTATAGAAATGAAAGAGATTGAAATACAAAATAACTCTAAAACATTATCAGCAACTTTGTTTGATGATAACAACAGTGAAACCGTTTTAATCATTGCGTCGGCTACGGGGGTAAAGCAGGAGTACTATGGTAAATTCGCCAAGTTCTCCGAAGATAATGGAATTACCGTTGTCACCTTTGATTATACTGGCATAGGTCGTTCTCTAAAAAGACCTATCAAAGAACTAAAAACCAACGCTGCAGATTGGGGTAGCAATGATTTGGAGAGCATAATACAATACGTCATAAATAATTACCCAAAATCAAAGAAAGTAATTCTTGGGCATAGCATTGGAGGGCAACTAATTGGGCTGGCTAAATCAGCTAACAAATTGGACAAAATAGTTTTAGTAGCAGCGCAATCCGGTTACTGGAAATACTGGAAAGGAATTGGAAGAATAAAAATGTGGTTCAATTGGCATGTTCTTTTTCCGTTTCTCATAGCTACTTTTGGCTACCTAAATTCCAAGAAAATTAGCGGAATGGAAAATCTTCCAAAAAACGTTGCCAATCAATGGCGAAATTGGGGAAAGAACCAAGATTACATTTTTAGCGATACATCTATCAATGAAACTTTCTATGAAACAGTAGAGACAAATGTAACCGCTTATAGCATAGATGATGATGATTTTGCACCTAAAGAGGCGGTGGATTGGATGACCATGAAATACAAGAATGCAAGAAGAAAATCAGTACATTTAGATCCAAATGATTTTCAAGTCGATAAAATCGGACATATTGGAATATTTAAAGAACGTTTTAAAAATACAATTTGGACCCAACTTTTGAATGAAATAAAATAACAAGGTCTCAACCAAGTATATAAAATCACAGCTCACATTTGCCCCCTGCGTTTCATATACTAATCGTTCTACAACAGTACAAAATCTAACCACAATTGAACAATTCTATTTCTATACCAATGCAACTACCCAACCTCCTATTAACAATCCTTTCCCTATTTATTACCACCACTGCATTTGCTCAAGAAACCCCTTATTTCAAACCCGGAGAGGACCCAAAACAGTCTCAGCAGGAGTGGAAATTAATTGATAACATGTCCGATGAATTTAATGGGAAAAAGATAGATGAAAAGAAATGGCAGATTTCAGGTCAGGGGTGGATAGGCCGCGCTCCGGGATTCTTCCTGGCTGAGAACATTTCCGTAAAAAACGGAAGCCTGCAGATAACCACAACTATGTTACCGGAACCCATAATGAAAAACAATAAAACCTATACCCACGGCGGCGGTTACGTTGGCTCTAGAAATGGCATGACATACGGCTATTACGAATGCGAAATGAAAGCGAACAAAACCTTTATGTCCTCTACATTTTGGTTGATCAATGAAGGAAAAGACCTAAAAGGCTGTGATAAAAGAACAACGGAATTGGACATTCAGGAGTCCGTTGGACAAATAACGAACGATGCCGAATGGATGAAATACTTTGACCAGACCATGAACTCCAATACCCACAGCAGAAATATCCCTGAAGGGTGTGAATACGAGAAAGGATCAAGCAAAGGCAAAGGAGAGTTAGGCGGAAAAGCTTATGAAGATTTCCATGTTTACGGTGTTTGGTGGAAATCCAAGGATGAGATTATATTTTTCTTGGACGGTAAAATGCAATCCAAAGTAACGCCCCCGGCCGATTTTGATATTGAAATGTACTTACGATTGGTTGTTGAAACCTACGATTGGAATCCGGTACCTAAAGACGGTGGCATGACAGGTTCAAAAAAAGACAGAACCACAACGTACAATTGGGTAAGGTCATGGGAATTGGTGGATGACAAAAATTAGTATCATCTTCACTAATCATACTAAAATTGGTTACAAGGCTAGTGTTATAAACACGCCATCAAAACCTAGGTTTAAAACAGGTTATTTCCATCTCACCAAAGGCCCAATATAATTCTTTCCTCTATATTGCAATAAACAATTGCAATATAGAGGAACAAGGCAATAAATGTCACACGATTTACTTATAAAACATATAGAAAAGAATGCCCAACTTTCTAAGGCGGAACAGGAGGTTTTCTGTAGCTTCTTTCATACTAAATCCATAGAAAGAAAAGAGTTTTTATTGCAACAGGGGCAGGTCTGTAAATTTGAAGGTTTTGTAACGGAAGGTTGTTTTAGGGTTTTTACCTTGGATAAAAAAGGGAATGAGAACACCCTTTATTTTGCGGTAAAAGATTGGTGGCTGATGGATATTGATAGTTTTATGAACCAAATTCCATCCGATCTAAACATAGAGGCCATTGAGGACAGTAAAATACTCTTGATCAATAGACAGGACAAACTTGCTCTTTATAATTCTTTGCCCGTTGCAGAGAAAATTTTTAGGGTCATGTTCCAAAAAGGTTTGGTTTCGTGGCAAAGGAGATTGGTACGCAACCATTGTTTGACCGCCAAAGAACGTTATCTCCATTTTATCCAGACCTATCCTGAGATATCATCCAAACTCACGGACAAGCAAATAGCGGGTTATCTTGGTATTAGACATGAATTCTTGAGTAAAATTAAAAAGAGCGTCAAATAATTTTTTTTGAGTTGAACTAGTTCAACTCTTTTGCCAACTTCATTCAAGATATTTGCCTATCTAAAAATGTAAATAGCCATGGAGACCAAAGCTTTATTACCCAAAGGCATAAAAATTCTAGCCTTTCTCGTTCTTTTCAATACGGGTGTTGCCTCTTCTCAAACATCAACAGATATTTCAAACGAAAATGCCCTACAAGCTGTTTTAGCGGCCAAGGAAAAAGCTGAAGCTTTAGAGGTGCCGGTAAATATTGCCGTAGTAGATGCAGGTGCCAACTTAAAAGCCTTTATCCGTATGGACGATTCATTTCTAGGAAGCATAGATGTAGCGATTAAAAAGGCAAAACGTCCCGTTATTTTAATATCAACACCGGAGACCTAGGTAAGCTTACCCAACCCGGGGGTATTATTTATAATATTGAACTTACAAACAACGGACTCGTTTCGTTTCCGGGCGGAATTCCTATTAAAAACGAACAAGGAAAAATTATAGGTGCCATAGGGGTTAGTGGCGGAACCATTGAACAGGACCATGAAATAGCCTCCGTGGGAGCCAACGCCATACTTGAATAATTTAAAAAACAGCATCATGAGCCGCTTAACACTATGTATAACTATCATCGCACTGTCTCTCTCACAACTGTGTATTTCGCAAAATACAAATGACCTCATGCCCTATCTGCAGGATTTCAAAAGTGTATCTGCGAACAATACGGTAACCATTACGAGCTATGAAAAAAACGGTGCTCAGTTTTTTGTATATGCCGGAGGTTTTGGGGGTATAGACATATTTAGCTTGAACAAAGAGGGTAAGCTTAACCCAATAGGCACTCAAGAACTTTATAAAAAAGAAGGTCCGGCTAGAGGCATGGTGGCGGACAACATTAGCGGTACGGACTTTTTATTTGTAGCAAATAAGTTCGGTAATGCCATTGAGACTTTTAAGATTTTAGATGATGGTTCTTTAGAACGACTTAGCCTGACCATGGATACTGACGAAACGCACCTTGGGATTGCCATTACACTGCAGGTAGTTCATATGAATCAAGGATCTTACCTGTTTATTGGTGGCTTGGAAGAAACACCTGGGTTGAGCAGTTTTAAAATCCATAAAGATGGCAAACTCACCCACGTGCAATCTATGAAAGATGATGAAAAAATTCATACAGACGGAATCATAGGGATGTTCACACACAAATTAAAAGAAAAAACGTTTTTATACACTGGCGGGTTTCAAGACAATGGCGTGAGCAGCTTTAGAGTGTATGAAAACGGTTCTTTTAAAAACATAAATAATATTAGCGATAATACTACAGATAGATACTTAACAGGGGCCTATCCAGTAACCGGGGTAAAACTTGGAGACAATCATTATATCATAGTGGGCCACAGGCACCATAAATACTATAAAAGAAATGGCTTTATTAAAAACCCGGACTTTGTATATCATGGTGATGGGGTAAGTGTTTTTAAAGTGAATAAAAAAGGGGCTTTAGAACCTCACTTTGTTTTAAAAGATGATGAAAACACTAAACTGCAAGGGCAAACAAGAATTGAGGTCGTTTCCGTAGATAACAATGAAGCTATTTTGGCCGTAGGAACTCGGGACGATGCCAGTATTCAACTTTGTAAGTTAACCGAAGACGGGACGCTCACGCCTCTAAATTATCTAGAAAATGGTTTTTCTATTTATTATGGTCTGCGGTCGCATCAAATAGATGATGTTAACTTATTAATAGCCGGCTCCAACAGATTTGACCTAAAGAAGATAGCAACGTATAAGGTTGCTCCTAAGGCAGATAGAGGTGATAAAGTCTTAAGGCACATCGTTAACCTGAAATACAAAAAAGAAGCTACCGAAGTAGAACTTAACGAAGCCGTGAATGCCTTCTTGAATCTTAAAAAAGAAATTCCTGAAATCGAGAACATAGAATGGGGTCTTAATGATAGTAAAGAAGGAGCTAGCAAAGGGTTTACCCATGCCTTTACGTTAACGTTCAAAGATGACCATGCTAGGGAAATATATTTATTTCACGAGGCACATATAACCTTTGTAAATAAAATTGGACCTTTAATTGATGATGTTTTGGTTATGGATTACTGGACAAAACCCTAACTACAGGGTGTTTTCAGGATTGTCCTATTTCTAGGGCGGGCACAGTTCCGGTTTTTTAAAAAAGTTGTTCTGCATTTTTGAGTTCGATAGTTTTAAATCGAAAAAATGATTACTTATGCAAACGGAAATTGAATACCCATTTCCATTACGCGTAGCGTTTAAAACGACTAGACTTTTTGATGCAAAATTTAAAGACCCATTTTCACCCCGAAGTAACAACCCTAGAAAATAAAACGGTTTTCACAAGATTGGCCACTAGAAGTATCGCCATAAAAGAGCAAAACATCCTCTTGCTCTATACAGAGAGATATGAAGATTATAGCCTCCCGGGTGGCGGTTTGGATACGGACGAGGACAAAATTGCAGGAATGATGCGTGAGCTTTCAGAAGAAACCGGTGCTACGGACATACAGAACATTCAACCTTTTGGCATCTACGAGGAGTATAGGCCATGGCACAAATCAGGTTTTGATGTTCAACACATGATTTCCTATTGCTACACTTGTGATATTAGTGAAGAACTAGGTACCCCAAACTTGGAGCACTACGAAACCAAAAACGGTATGAAAGCCGTTTGGATCAATATTCACGACGCGATACGTCACAACAAGCAAACCATGGCCTCCAGTGATAAAAAAGGGATGTCCATTGAACGGGAAACTTTCTTGTTAGAACTAATTGCAAATAAAATTCAATAGCCCCCATACAAACATTATATTCGCTTAGAGTTGCCCACCCAGCTTAAATTCAATTCCATCAAAACATAACGCATATCGGTCAACAATTTGAAATCCGTAGCGGTAATTTTACTCAAAATTGCTCGCGTAGACCCTACGGTAGTTTCAAAAATATGACAGCTAACGAAACCGATAAAAAGTTTAAAATAAAACACTTGCCCAAGTTAATCGTAGACACCTACAAAGCTTGGGAAGCGGACGACCCTTTTAGGTTGAGTGCAATTGTGGCTTATTATGCCGTACTGTCCTTACCGGGACTTTTGGTCATTATCATTAATCTTGTGGGTTCGGTTTGGGGTACGGATATTGTTCAAGGTGAATTAACCCAAGAAATTTCCAGTGCTCTTGGGCGTGATGCCGCCGAAGCCATACAGTCTATGATGATCGAAACGCAAAATGAAGACCGGAGTACCATTGCCAGTATTCTAGGAATTGGCACCCTTATTTTTGGTGCCACAGGGGTTTTTTATCACTTGCAGTTATCCCTTAACCAAATATGGCAAGTGCAGCCCAATCCGGATTCCAGTATTCTAAAAATGCTGATTGACAGGGCCAGAAGTTTCGCCTTTATTCTCGCAATCGGCTTTTTATTGTTAATCAGTTTTTTGGTAACCACCGCCATCTCTGCATTGAACGGATATATACGTAGCATTCTCCCGGATGTTATTGTTTACATCGCCTATTTCCTTGATTTTGCCGTTTCTGTGGGTATTATTACCGTTCTTTTTGCCTTAATTTTCCGTTACCTGCCCGATACTAAAATACGGTGGAAAACGGTATGGATCGGTGCGTTGATCACAGCCACATTGTTCGTTCTGGGCAAGTCGCTCTTAGGTTATTATTTTGGTGAAGCAGATCCAGGTTCTACCTATGGTGCAGCAGGAACGATTGTCCTGATTCTTTTATGGGTATCTTACTCTTGCCTCATTCTCTTTTTTGGAGCGGAATTCACATGGGTGTACGCTAAAAGATACGGACACGGAACACCACTAAAATCTTCAGAAAACCTCATAAAATAGTTAGTTCCAAAGCGAAATCCCTCTTATTCACCTTCCCCTTTTCAAGTAGCAATATGGTTATAGTCAATAATTATTTTGATGTGATTAAACCGTTTTACCAGTTATCCCAACCTTTGTTTCAATTAGAAATTTGATTTAAAAAAGAAATATTATGAACATAAAAGATAAAGTGATTATCATAACGGGAGCATCAAGTGGAATAGGCGAAGCAACGGCGCTTAAACTATCTAAAGAAGGTGCAAAAGTTGTACTTACCGCACGCCGTGAGGACCGCCTGAAAGATTTAAAGGAAAAGATTGAAAACAATGGTGGTGAAGCCTTGATTGTAACGGGAGATGTTACCAGCAAATCGGACTACGAGGAGCTCGTTAACAAAACACTGGAAAAATTCAACACCATAGACGCCCTCATCAACAATGCAGGTTTAATGCCTTTATCCTACGTTGAAAAATTAAAGACCGATGAATGGGAAAAGATGGTAGATGTAAATATAAAAGGGGTACTGAACGGTGTGGCTGCCGTACTTCCTACCATGATCGAAAATAAAGGTGGTAACATTATAAATATCTCTTCTAGTGCCGCACATAATTATTTTCCTGGTGGAGCGGTATACTGTGCTACAAAATCTGCGGTAAAAATGTTTTCCGAGGGACTTAGACAAGAATTAGCACCTAAATATGGTATTAACGTAACATCTATAGAACCTGGTGCTGTCTCCACAGAACTTACCGATACTATTACGGACGAGGATATTAAGGAAACGTTCAAAGAGATGCAAAAGATGACCTTTTTGGAAGCGGAAGACATTGCCGAAGCCATTCATTACGCCTTGGTTCAACCGGCCCGAGCTAATATTAACGATGTCTTTATAATGCCCACGGAACAGCAAAAATAAACCGGTACCCTTAAGAAATGTTGAATCTAAAATTTTACCAAAATGGATATACCAAGTGTAAAGAACGAAGAACAATATGAGGCGTTGCGAGACAAAGGATACAGTAAGGAAAAGTCTGCAAGAATAGCAAATTCTCCCAATTCGGGAAAGAAAGGTGGCAAAGCCAAACCGTATGAAGAGTGGACCAAAAAGGAACTCTACGAGCAGGCTAAAAATGTGGATATTGAAGGAAGGTCAAAAATGACCAAGCAGGAGCTCATCCATGCTCTAAGGAACAACTAGGCTGCCCTTCTTCCCCTACTGAACATCATTTCAATTAAAATCAAATAGCGCCATGAAAACTATACACCCAAAAATTATACGTCAGCTTTTTGTGCTATTGCTAATAGTACTCATAGGAGGACTCATTTTTAAAGAAATGGCCCCGTATTTTTCGGGTGTTCTAGGAGCTATAACATTGTATGTTTTACTGAAAAAGCCAATGGCTAAGTTGGTAAATAAAGGCTGGAAGCCAGATTTGGCTGCCGGCCTTTTAATGTTTGCTTCGGTCATAATTATATTAATTCCGGTTTCCGGAGCGGTATTGATGCTGGGCAACAAAGTAAGCCAAGCCGTAAACAACTCGGAAAAGGTTACCAAAGCCGTAAAGGAACAGCTCCAAAATGTGGAGCAATACGTGGGCTATGACCTATCTTCGGAAATTGACGTTTCCGCGGTTTCGGGCTGGTTATCAGATAGCTTACAAGGTTTTGCGGGAAGTACATTTACTTCGGTAATTGCCATAGGTATTATGTATTTCTTCCTTTATTTTATGCTTACCAATAGGAAAGAATTACGCGAGTCACTCTATGAATATATCCCTATCAGCACAAATAATCTAGAAACTATTGGCAGCAAAATAAGACGTATGGTACGCGCCAATGCCCTTGGCATTCCTTTGGTTGCCATTGCCCAAGGTGTGGTTGCTTTGATCGGTTTTCTCATCTTTGGTATTCAGAATCCTTTTTTCTGGGCCGTAATCGTGGCCATTGGGTCTATGATTCCGTTTGTAGGGAATATGCTGGGCACATTGCCCGTATTTATATTGACCCTCTCGGCAGGAGATACTTTTCAGGCTTGGGGAATCTTAATCTACGGTATAGTCATAGTAGGATCTACGGATAATATCATCAGATTATACATTTTAAGAAAATTAGACGATGTACATCCTTTAATTACCTTGGTTGGTGTTCTCATAGGTATTCCCCTTTTTGGGTTTATAGGGCTTATTTTCGGTCCGTTGTTCGTTAGTCTTTTTCTAATTATCGTACAGATCTACAAACAGGAATATGGCAAACAAGATGGGGAGACCATGTAAACTTCACTGCTCTCCCTAATCCCGAAACTAGGTTTTTCGTACCCAAGACCATCGGTATCCAGCATAATGACACCTCTATTCCATTAGCACTAATAATAGCTGCTTTTGGGTCAAGCCACCTTTAATCATTTGATTAATATCGTGTAAGCTTAGATTCCAATAGCGCCAACGCACCGGAAAAAAAACTTTTTCATCAGGTATCCTTTGATGCTAAAAACGGAACAAGCCATTAAACAGAATATAAATTGATTTTTTCGCTTAGGCGGATATCACATAAAAACACAGTTATGAAAATAGGAATTATAGGAAGTGGAAATATAGGAGGAAACTTAGGAAAGCATTGGGCAAGAGCAGGCCATGATGTATTGTTCAGTTCCCGCCACCCGGAAGAATTACAGAATTTGGTAAACGAATCCGGAGATCATGCCAAGGCCGTTAGCGTAAAAGAGGCTTTTGAAGCCAATGCGGATGTATATCTCTTGGCCATGCCCTTTAAAGCAATAGATGATATTGCCAAAACATACGCTTCGGGCTATAGTAACAAACTAATAATTGATGCTACAAATCCTTATCCCGAAAGAGATGGAGAAATGGCGCAAGAGGTTAGAGATGCCAACTATTCAGCATCTGAATACACCGCTATGAAGTTCAGCACGGCAAAAACGGCCAAGGCCTTTAATTCCATTAAAGCGGAACATCTGCGCGACCGGGCCTTTAGAACTACAGATAAACTGACTATTCCATACGCAGCACAGGATATGGAAAGTAGGTATATAACTAAAAAGCTTATTGAGGATATGGGTTTTGACACGCTGTTTGTTGGCAACCTTGCCGACACCCAGATTATGGACCCTGACCAACCTATTTACGGAAAATCCTTAACGCATGATGAACTCAAAGAACTAGTAGATTCAACAAGGGCTTATTAAATGCCTGATTGCAACTATAAACAGAACCTAAAAAGAAAAGAATATGCAAATCATTTATGAATACCACGATGTAAGCGCAAGTGAACGTCTAGAGGCCATGGCCAAAGAAAAACTGGAAAATCTGAGTAAAAAATACGACTTCGTACATAGGGCCGATGTGTTCTTTAAAACGGAAAATAGAAGTGACGAAGAGAATATGTTTTGTGACATCCGTTTGAGCATGCCCGGACCACGAATTTTTGCTTCATCTAACGCCGAGAACTTTGAAGCGGCACTGAGCGAAACCATCCGTGATTTGGAACATCAGCTTAGAAAAGTAAAAGAAAAGTTGTCGGCTCACTAGCCGTCAACTTTTCAATTTATCAATTTAAAAAAAATCATATGAAACCAACATCAATAATCGGCATTGCGTCAGCATTGGCCGGCAGTAGAAAACTAAAACTTGCCCTTGTAGGTATGCAATTTGCCTATTTAGGGTACAAACTCTTGCAGAACAAGGATTCAGGAAAAGGCAAGAAAAAAAGAAAGAAACTAAAAAGATAACCAATTAGGCAATGTGCATTCATTTAAACACTGCGCCACAGAAACAAAATGACTTGGGAAATAACTTTAATGTTTTGTGTATTACTGGTAACGGTAGTACTCTTTGTATTTGAAGTTTTCCCGGTTGACAAAATTGCCTTTCTAATTATAGTTTCACTAACCCTATTGGGTCTGGTGACACCCGAAGAGGCTATCAGCGGTTTTTCAAACAACGCTACTATTGCGGTGCTCGCCTTGATGATATTGGCCATTGCACTAGAAGAAAACGGGGTCATTAACTGGTTGGCTTCGGGTATGGGCCGGATAAAAGGGCTGCCCCTCTTTATAATGGCGCCTATATTCATGTTCGTAACTGCAGGAATTTCGGCATTTATAAGCACCACAGCGGTAGTTATCGTATTCATCAAAATTATAAATCAGCTATCGGAGCGATACAATATCTCTCAAAGCAAGCTACTACTGCCTATTTCCTTTGCTGGAATATTAGGTGGCTCCTGTACCTTAATGGGCACTTCCACCAATTTAATTGTGAATTCCGTTGCAACGGACTTAGGTGCGGAAAAACTGGGGTTCTTTGAGTTCTCAATTTTAGGGTTGATATTTCTGGGAATTTCAATTGTATACCTAACCCTTACCTTGCGCTGGTTACCTTGGGGCAAGGGAAAAAATCTAGATGAAGATTATAACCTGAACAACTACGTAACCAATGTCCACATTAATTCAGATTCCCAACTGGTAGGCAAAACGGTTCAAGAAAGTTTTCTTTTTGAGAATCCGGATATATCCCTGTTGAAACTTACACGAAATAATAGAATTCATAATTCGCCCGGTAAGTATGTGACATTTAAGGCCAACGACGAGCTTTTATTAATGTGCGATTTAGAAAATCTTACCCGCATTAATGAGTCCGAAAACCTTAGCCTTAACCAAGAAAATTATTTTGCTCCAGCGCAGGAATCAGGATCAAACAAAGACCAAATCACGAAGGAAGAAGGAGACTTGGACAAACGCGTATTTGTAGAATTCCTTATGCTTCCCGGAGCCCAGTTTTTAGGAAAAACACTTGGTAAGCTCCGAAGCTTGGTGATGCAGGACATCGTGCCCATTGCTATTAAAAAACGTAAGACGCTTACTAAATTAAACGACAGGCTAGTGCGCAGTAGCATGAACAAGCTTGTACTTAAGGTGGGAGACCGTCTTCTTTTGGAGACCTCAAAAGAAAACCTGGAAAACCTCAGCAGAATGGAGAACGTACTCTTGCTGCAAGAGTTTGAAAATGTACGTTCCAATTCTAAATACAAACGTTATTTTTCGCTGTCCGTTCTACTGCTAGTGATAGGTTTGGCGGCTTCCGGTTTATTATCAATAATGGTAAGCGCCCTTACCGGTGTTTGCATTCTATTGATCACGAAAAATTTGGACCTCACCACGGTCTACAAGAAAGTAAACTGGCAAATATTTTTTCTACTGGCAGGCATGATTCCTTTGGGAATCGCCATGCACAATACTGGCGCCGATGTTTTTATATCGGAAAAGTTGCTCGGTTTTCTATTTGACCAACCGGGTTTTATTGTCATAGGTACATTGTTCTTTACCACTATGATTTTGAGTGCGGTCATTAGCAACAATGCTACGGCAATTATTATGACGCCTATAGCCATTTCAGTAGCACAGGGCATGCAGTTAGACTTTAAGCCCTTTATTTTGGCGGTAATGTTCGCTGCCAATTTTAGCTTTTTTACTCCGGTAGGGTATCAGACCAACACGTTGATCTATAGCCTTGGAAATTACCGGTTTAGTCACTTTTTAGGAATTGGAGGTCTTTTAAGCCTCATCCTAGCAACGGTGGCCACATTTTTATTAACCAATATGTTGTAACACTATTAATATGGAAAGTAAATTCTCAATAGAAGACGCATTAAGTAAATTATGGAACAAATTAGATGGATGGCTAGATGCTATAATTCTAAAGCTCCCAAACTTAGTTATGGCCATTTTAATTATGGTCCTGTTCTATTTCATTGCCCGTGGTATTCGCAAGCTATTACGAAAATTCTTGCTCAATCGCATTAGCCAGCAATCTATTCAAGATATTATTGCACGGTTTGTATTCTTGGCGGTTATCCTGATCGGGTTCTTTGTTGCCCTAGGGGTTCTTGAACTGGATAAGGTACTTACCAGTATTCTTGCTGGAGCAGGGGTGGTAGGTTTGGCCATTGGTCTTGCCCTACAAGGTACTCTGAGTAACACTTTTGGCGGACTTATCCTCTCCTTCATGCCCAAAATAAATATTGATGATTTTATTGAAAGTGACGGTATTAAAGGATTTGTTTCGGAGATAAGCCTGCGCAATGTAGTTGTGCGCCAACCAGATAACAATTACGTGGTCATACCCAACTCCAAGTTCATAGACGGGCCATTTAAAAATTACTCGATTAGTGATCGAAGCCGTATTGTGGTAAACTGTGGCGTAGGGTATGAAAGTAGCCTACAGCAGGTAGAGGATTTGGTCGTAAAAATAATTGGGGAAAACTTCCCTCAGAAAAAAAGCGAAGAGGTAGAATTTTTCTTTACCGAATTTGGTGATAGCTCCATCAACTTCATGGTTCGTTTTTGGATAGATATGAAAGGCGCCAAACAAGAGCATGCTGCTAGACATGAAGCCGTAAAATTAATTAAGTCTCATTTTGACGAGAAAGACATTAACATTCCTTTCCCGATCCGTACTTTGGATTTTGGAAAGAATACCCTAAATATGAACACTATTAAAGGGGAGTCTTAATCTTTTGCCTACTTAAAACCAACCCTATGAAATCAACCGAAATAGCCAATGGAATCCTAAAAGCGATTGCCGCCGTGTGCGGCTTCGTTTTACTTTTGTATATCATTTATGAGCTGCAATCCATAGTTGCGTACCTGATAATTTCTGCTATTGTAGCGTTAATAGGCAGGCCCATTGTTACATTTTTGAGGAAGAATTTAATGATACCCAACATTCTGGCCGTTGCTATGACCATGCTGGTCATAGCAGCCCTATTTGGTGGTATTATTATGTTGATAGTACCCCTGTTGACCGAACAGGGGAAAAACCTATACCTGTTCGATTTTGGTATAATTCAAAATGAGTTTGACAAATTATATGTTATGCTCTCCGAATATTTTGGCACTACCAAGAAAGTGGTAGAAGATTTGGTGGAAGATGCCACCTTAAATAAAACGGCGGTAAACGGATTGGGAAAAGATTTGGTCCCATCCTTTATAAAATCCATCTTACAAGTACTGGACAATATTGGTATTGGCCTGTTCTCCGTTCTGTTCATTTCATTCTTTTTCCTGAAGGATAGCAATATCATCCAACGGTCTATTCTAACCTCTGTACCGGATAGCCATAGAATGAAAACCATGCGCTCTTTGGCAAAAATAAAGAATCTATTGTCCCGCTATTTCGTGGGGCTTTTGTTCCAAATTTTTATTCTCTTCTCCCTCTATGCCATAACCTTAATTTTAGTGGGTGTAGAGAATGCGGTACTCATAGCGTTTATGTGTGCCCTATTCAACATCATTCCGTATTTAGGCCCTATGATCGGTGCGGTAATCATGGTCATGTTTACTATTACGAGTAATCCTGGTGTAGATTTCAGCACTATTATCCTGCCTAAAGTAGGCTATGTTCTACTGGGTGTAACCATTGGCCAACTTATAGACAACTTTTTCTCGCAACCTATCATCTTCAGTAACAGTGTAAAATCCCATCCGTTGGAAATTTTCTTGGTGATATTGGGTGCAGGCCTGTTATTTGGTATCGTGGGTATGATGTTGGCCGTTCCCGGATATACGGTGTTAAAGGTGATTTTAAAGCAATTTGTTTCTAAAAACAAAATAGTTACAGCCCTAACCAAAGGACTGTAACTATTCAGTTTAATTTTAAAGAATTTTCTTTTTTAGAAAACCACACCGGAAGCGACAAGTGCTACAATCAGAACCACTAAAAAAGCTATAATAATAAAAAATCCTTTTTTAGTAATCCCGCTCTTTTGAAATATGTACTCTTGTTTAGGGTCATGGGATTCCTTAACAAACTCGGTTTCTTCGTTTTTAATTTTTTCGTCTTCTACTGTATTGTTCATAATTGTTTTGTTTTATCTGTTTTATCAAATGACTTCACCACTTTATTTAACTCCAAAAAATTGGAGAATAAAAAGTAGATTTATGTCAATATACACTCATTTTTCACTTATTCATGTCCATTTACCAAAACGGTCAATCTAAAAACCGATAGAGCTCAAACCCATTGCTATATAGGGGATATCTTTAACCTCATCCCTTTTCCACACAAAAAATTCAACTAAAAACAGATGACACAGAAGAACCTTTTAAGTCAGTTATTAAAAGCCCCGGAATTGGCGATAGAAAGTCTAAATCTAGTATATGTGGATAATGGCAAAATGCCTATTTCTAGACACCGAAAAGGAAAAGGTTTTGTGTATACCTACAAACAGAAGCCCCTAAAAGACAAGAACGAATTAGAACGCATTACCAGTTTGGTTTTACCACCCGCCTGGGAAGATGTAAAAATCACCCATTTGCAAAACGGACACCTCCAAGCCGTGGGAAAAGACCTTAAGAACAGAAAACAGTATAGATACCATCCTACTTGGGTAAAGATTAGAAACCAGACCAAGTTTTATAAAATGAGCCTCTTTGGCAAAAAGTTACCTGTTATTAGGGAGCAAGTAGAAAAGGACCTTGCACAAAAGCAATGGTCTAAAAGCAAAGTGGTAGCGCTCATTGTAAAGCTCATGGACGAGACCCATATTCGTATTGGAAACGAGCAATACGCCAAACGCAATAAATCTTACGGACTCTCTACCCTAAGAAAGAAACATGTTGAAATCTTTAAGAACAACATAAAATTTGAGTTCGTAGGCAAAAAAGGAAAGAAACATTCGGTTACGGTACGCAACAAAAAACTCATTCGTCTTATAAGTCGATGCGAGGACATTCCCGGCTGGGAACTATTTCAATATTATGATGAAGATGGTGACAAGCAATCCGTAGACAGTTCTATGGTAAACGAGTACCTGCATGAGATAAGTGGTGAGTTTTTTACCGCCAAGGATTTTAGAACATGGGCGGCATCCGTTGTGTTTTTTGATACGCTTTTAGACCTGGGCACCGCAGATACCCAAAAAGAAACCAAACAAAACTTACTAGAAGGTTTTGATGCTGCAGCGGCCGCTTTGGGGAATACCCGCAACGTTTGTCGCAAATATTATGTACACCCGGTTCTAGTTTCCAAATATGAGGATGGCTCCATAGAAAAGTGGTTTGACAAGGCACAGAAAACCAACTCCGAACAGGAACATTTTTCCACTTCGGAAATGGTCATACTAGACCTTTTTGAGCAATACACACCAAAGTTTTAACACTCTCTTTTGTTTTATTTCACATTGAAAAACAAATAGATACCTTTTAAATCCGAATATTTTGGATTGCATCAATAATTGATTTTTTCAGATAAAGACCAACGCATCTATTGCTCTAATTTTACAAATAGAAAGCAAGATGTTATACGGCAAGCATCAATTTTTACAAAGTTGCCGTTCATTAAAATTTGAATAAAGATGAGCACATATACTGAAGAAGTACAAACTAAATTGAACAATATATTAGAGAAGACGTACGATGCGGAAAAAGGCTTTAAAAAAGCTGCGGAGCACGCCAAAAGCACAGATTTAAAAACATTTTTTAAACGTAAGGCCGATGAGCGTTATAATTTTGGACACGATTTAAAGTCGGAAATTGTACGTTACGGACAGGATTTTGAAAAAGGCGGAAGCGCCACAGGAGCAATGCACCGTGGTTGGATGGACGTTAAAGCGTGGTTTAGCGCAGATAATGATGAGTCTATGCTAGAAGAAGCCATTACCGGTGAAAAAGCAGCTGTGGAAGAGTACAAAGCAGTATTGAACGAGGTTTCATTACCTACCACAACAACTACTTTGCTTACTCAGCAAATGAATAAAATCAGTACCGACCTTAACAGCATCAAAAGATTGGAAGACGTACTATAAGGATAGTAAAGACCAAAAATAAAAGGGATGCATTTGTATCCCTTTTTTACATTTTACTAACTATTTATACCATATAATTATGTTCAACAAATTATCTATTCGGGCAGCAAGAGAGCAGATTGAAGATAGATATGACGCCATCTTTGAATTTCCCGATATATACAGACCTAGAGAAATCATAAACGGACTAGAAGAAAGTACCGTTCCTATCATAACCTCAAAACAGCAAAAAACTATTACTACATCCATTTGGGGTATTCTTCCCAAAAAATTTGAAGGAGATTGGGGTGCGTTTCAAAAACACGTGAATACCTTAACCGTACCTATACAATCCTTAAAAGAACGGCCTTGGTTCATTCAATCTGAAGAAACGGAAAGATGCTTGGTTATTGTAACCGGTTTTTACACCACATTTATTGCGGACGGAGAGTTACTCTTCTTTCATATGACCCAAGAATCAGGTGAACCGTTTGCCCTAGCAGCTATTTGCAATGAGCTAGAAGATGGTTTTATGACCTGCGCGTTAATTACGCAACAGGTCAACAAAACTTTTGCCGAAGTTCATAATGCCGGTAACCAGATGCCGCTTATATTACCTGAACATCAACAACAAGATTGGCTAGATTACAAAATTCCCGTTACCGGAATACATACAGAAAAAACATCAGGCTCTCTGACTGCAGAGGCCATTTCAGAAGATTTTTTTGAAAATAATGTGTCCGATGCCTTTAACGAATTATCCGTTTTGGGTGAGTCTGACTTTCTCCCTACTCCCTTACATGATCTACTGTTCCACAATAGTATAGACCTAAGTAATTCCTAACCTCAACCGGGGTCTCCTATTAAGCAATCTCTTTGAATTTCAAATTGTTTAAAGGCAAAATCAAAATTTTTAGTGTCAATGGAAACGGCACACAATCTTCATCTTTGTAGTATAGAAGTCGGATAAGTACGACACTAAAAATTTACTAATCTAAAACCATATATTATGTTACGCTGGACAGTCACTTTTGTAATACTGGCAATTATTGCCGCAATATTTGGATTTGGTGGAATAGCAGCTGGAGCTGCAAGTATAGCCAAAGTCCTATTTTTCATATTCCTAATTCTTTTCGTGATTTCATTATTCACCGGAAAGAAAGCGGTCTAACACATTATTAATCTATAAAACCTAAATACTATGAAACGCACACTATATGTAATGTTATTTGTCTTAATGACCGCATCCTTTACTACACTTACGAGTTGTAGGGAACAAAATAAAGATACGGGAGACAAGATAGAAGACGCAATTGACGATACAGGCGATGCCATTGAAGAAGGCGCCGAGGATGTTGAAGACGGAATTGAAGACGCTGTAGACGACAATTAAGAGAATAGTTTGGTTGGTTGTTAAAGCGGGAGTTTCCATTAGGAAGCTTCCGCTTTTTTGCTACCTATGGTTTTGGATACATGACACACATTTATATATGCTGAATAACAAATATTTTACACCTAACTTTAATCTAGTTTAACTTTTCTATCGTATCTATTCACAATGCTTTATTTTAAAAATAAAACGCATATCTTTCATCTTAGGAAAATACAGCTCTAAATAGCATATGGTACTCTTTGTAAAATACGATTTTAATAAGGCATGTGAGACGCTTTTAAAAGAACATCTTGATGCTTATGATATCTCGTATACACTGGGCAGTCTGGGCGAAGTTCGTATAAAAGGCAACCTACCTGAAGACCAAAAACAATCTCTTACCAATTCCTTAAGAAGGTATGGAATTGAAATTTTGGATGACCAAAAAATAACCCTTGTTGAGCGCATAAAAAATGCAATAGACGATTTTTTAAAGAACAAAGAATTGAGTTCCTTAAAATTTTCTACCTACTTGTCCGACAGTCTCCACTATTCGTATGCACATTTGTCATCTGTATTTTCGGAGAGCACCTATACATCTATTGAAAACTATATTATTTTACGTAAAGTAGATTTGGCAAAGGAACTTATTTGCAATACGGATATGACGCTTACGGAAATTGCTTTTCAGCTAAATTATAGTAGTGTAGCACATTTGTCCGGGCAATTTAAAAAGACAACCGGACTTACCCCGAGTACTTTCCAGAGAATTATGAAGAAGAAAATCAATCATACCGCTAACCCCAACTAATACTTACCTATGAACACTAAATTGCTGAACATTGCACTTGCAGATGATGATGATGATGACAGAATGCTCTTCAGTGAAGCTATAGAAGAAATCAGCATTAAGACCAAATTATCTCTTTTTAATCATGGCCAAGAACTTATGGACTATCTCTCCGCTCCAGGTGTTGTCTTGCCGGACCTTATTTTTCTGGATTTGAACATGCCCATAAAAAATGGCATGGAGTGCTTAAAAGAAATACGACAAAATTCAAATTTAAAGGACCTTTGTATCGCCATTTATTCTACCTCCTCCTCAGAGAAGGATATAGAAGAAACATTTTTAAATGGAGCAAATATTTATCTTAATAAGCCCAATAACTTTGTTAAATTGCAAAGTTCCGTAGAGCGGATTTTACAATTAAATTGGCAGTATCACACGTCTAACCTTAACAAAGACACCTTTCTATTTCGCATATAGACCTTATGGATTTTAAACGAATATATACCTCTTCCAAGACCTACATAGTTTTATTGTTCGTTGCTTTTGTAATTATCCTATTCACGGCAAGCATGGCGTATTACCAGATTATGCGCATGCAAGATCTAGCCGAAAAAGTAGCCCATACGCTGCAAGTAAACAATGCTATTAGCGAGCTATCTGCGCACTCTACACAAGCAGAATCGGAAGAATTCAGGAACCAACTCCAAAGGTCAGAAGGAAATAACACCATTTTTGACGATTATGTAAAAGAGGGAGAAACTATATTAAAGACGCTTAAGGACCTTACGCGTGATAATACCTCACAGCAAATTCGTTTGGCGCCAATGCAAGCATTATTGGATTCTTTACACGAAGAACTCAAAATTCTTGGAGACCACCCTGATCAGGACTCAATCGTTCTTAATGAATCCGAAAACGAAAAGAAAAGCGATATTAATTTTACGCTCTACCGTATTAGGAACATCAGAAACCAGATGCTGGCGGAAGAGCGCCTATCTATCAAAAAGACCAGGGAAGAATACGAATCCAATAAGTACCTTGCCCCGCTTACGTCTCTACTACTTGCTTTTTTTGCCCTTCTTGTCTTTGTACTTGCCTTTTTAAAGATATACAGGAACAAATTAAGAATTCGTAGTTCAGAAAATTTTCTCAGAAGTGTGCTCGCCACTACGGATAACATTGTAAACTATTACGAACCCATTTACGATAGGAATAAGGCGAAAATTATAGACTTTAAGATTGTATTTGCCAATGAATGTAACCGTGATTATCTAGGGCTAGACCCCGATGAAATAACCGGGCAACCTATATCCAATGTATTTCCATTTTTAATGCTGAACGGAGAATTTGAACAATTGGTAAACTGTTTTGAGCAAAAGGAAAAAATAAGTTTTGACCGACAAATTTCCGTAGAAGGCGAAAAATTATGGTTCAAATCGCTCGTAACGCCTTTAGCAGAAGGAATTATGGTAACCGCACGAAATTCTACGGCAGAAGAAAAAGCCAAAGAAGAACAACTATTCCTTAACCAGCGGCTAGAGGACCAAAACCTTAAATTACTGGACAACCGTGCTTTTTTGAACAACATTTTTAAAAGCATTCCGCATACCATTATGAATTTTGAGACTATTAGGGATAAAAAAGGTAATATCTCAGACTTTAAAATTTTATTCATTAACGATAAGATTACACCCATTACGGGAGACCTTCCAGAGGAAATAATCAACAAAAACGTATCCGAAGTTTTTCCTGTAATTTTTGAAACCGAAATTTTCGGTTATTTAAAAGATGTGGTTCAAACAGGCAAACCCAAATCTTACGAAGTTCCTTATGAAGTAGATGGCATGCCCAAATGGTTCAGTGCCCGAGCCGTAAAATTAGGAGACGGTGTTACACTCACTTCTAGGGAAATAACGGAAGAAAAAGAAAGGACCGAACAACTTGTACAGCTCAATACGCAATTAGAGACTCAGAACTCCATTTTTATTGATGCGGAAAACGTAGCTAACATAGGCAGCTATATTTGGTACTTGGATAATGGCGAAGCTACAATTTCCGATAATTTTTATAGGATTTTGGGGTACGAGCCCAATGCGATTAAAATAACTTTTGAAAGCTACCGCAAATTTGTTCATCCAGAAGATCTAGAAGCTTATGACCTCTTAGGTGCCGAAACAGTTGAATTTGGTAAATCAAAAGTAAACGGATACCGCATTATAACTAAACAAGGAGATGTAAAATATATAGAACTTAATGGGCGCGCGCTTATTCGTAATGGCAGAAGAGCTTCCGTGGGCGTTGTAGTAGACGTTACCGAAGAAAAGCAGAATTCCGATCGCGTTATAGAACTCAATCAAGAACTATCCATACAAAACTCTATTCTTACAGATGCGGAACGATTGGCTAAAATTGGAAGTTTCATCTGGTACGTGGGTACGGATATGATTGAACTTTCAGATAATTTTTATCGCATGTTAGGCTTTGAACCCAAAGGATTTGAATCCTCTTTGAAGAAATTTGGTGAATTTGTTCACCCGGAAGATTTAAAGACCTACCAGCAAAGCATTGAAAAATCTACCCATGAGCTGAGCGTTAATGAACACCGCTACCGTATCATTACCAAAACAGGAGAAGTTAAGCACCTCAAAGTAAATGGTCAGTTTATTCAGAAAGACAATAAACAAATCATGTCCGGGGTGGCACAGGATATCTCATTGAGTATTGCGGCGGAGGAAAAATTACGGGCCAGTAATTTGGAACTACAACAAAGTAACGCAGAACTGGAATCTTTTAACCGGGTGGCCAGTCATGATTTACAGGAACCGCTTAGAAAGACCCAAATGTTCATCTCCCGATTGGAGAGTACGGAGACCGAAAACCTATCGGATAAAGGCCGGGTCTATTTTCAAAAGGTTGTTAATGCCGCCTCCCGTATGCAGGCATTGGTATTGAACCTGCTCACTTATTCTAGAATCGATTCCAAACATGAAGATTTTGAGCTCATAGATTTGAATCAGGTACTATTAAAGGTTAAAGAGGACCTCTCTTCAAGCATTGAGAACACGGGTGCTATTATAAAGAGTGAAGACCTCCCTACACTCCGCGGGGTATCTTACCAGCTAGAGCAACTGTTCAACAACTTAATTGGAAACGCATTAAAGTATAAAGTAGCGGATGCAACACCTTCCGTTACCATTCAAGCAGAAAAGGTACATGGCAAGCAAATTCCCGAAGACTTCTTCAAAACGGCCAATACCTATTATAAGATTACTATTATAGATAATGGCATTGGTTTTTCAACGGAGTACTCCGATAAAATATTTGAGGTATTTCAACGCTTACACCAAAAATCAGAATATTCAGGTACAGGTATAGGTTTAGCTATCTGTAAAAAAATTGTAGAAAACCATCACGGTTTCATTTATGCCACTAGTGAACTGGGCAAAGGTTCTGCCTTCATCTTCTATTTACCAGCTTAATTCAACTTTTAGAAAGACCTTCTTAGAGTTATACAATTTTAGCATACAAAGCTAGAACAAACTTTGTTTTGCTCTATTTCACCCCATTTTAAGGACTTTTTAATCGCTTTTTAGCTCAAAACCCACAATTCTATAACACAAAGCGAAAATTGTGTAAGAGAAAATGAGGGCTTCTCCATGATCTTTGTACCAGAACAAATAATTAATCTGGTATCTATGAAAAATCTAATAGAAAAAGTATCTGAGCAGCTGGCAAGAGTCGGTCGTGTAAGACCTATTAATGAGAGTCCTTCTCATAGTATGAATCCAGAAAGCTTTACAGTAGGAATGGCCCAAAGCGGTCAACAACAGAGAAAAGGATAACCACTTGGTTACATCCTTAGCGTAAAGAAATTAACAACCTTAAAAAGAACACTATGACAACTATTAACTTATCATCTGCAGCAATTAAGAATATGTTTCAACAACTACACCAAAATTTTGGTGGGTCATTGGACGTGAATGTTAAAGAACACATTTTAACTTTAGACAACGAATTAGGTAGAGGACATATTAGAGGAATTTCCTTTAAAGGTGGAATTTCTTATTTGGAATTTGATATGGAATTCGCCAAAGACTTCACCATAAGAACAGGTTGTGAAGAAAGCGCACCTATTTGTTTCGCTTATTGCTCCGGAGGTAGAATTGCACACAGCTTTAATGACGAAACTAAAAAGAACGTTTTAGAAAACTTTCAAACAGGTATCCTTACCAATGAGAGCAATGCAAGCAACGTTCTATATTTTCAAAAAGATGTACGGGTAAAAACATCTCTTATAGTAGTAAGAACAGTAGCAAGTAACGAAACCGCTAAAAAGAACGGTTTAAACTACAGGCTACAGGAGCTAATGTTGAAAGGTAAGCCTGCTCAAAATACGATCTACATAGGTTCTTATAACTTAAAAATCGCTGATCAGATTGCTCAGTTAAAAGCTATCAAGCAAGAAGGTATCGTAAGAAGCCTGTTGATAGAAGGATTGGTACATATGATTTTGGCCTTAGAGGTTCAACAACATACAGACGACCTTAAGAACAGAGAAAATCAGACTGGAAGCCTTAACACAAGAGAAATGGAGGCTGTAAAGGATATTTCGGACTTTGTACACAACTATCCTGAAAGACAATTATCTATCTCTGAACTTTGTCGTAAATCAGGTCTTTCTCCTTGTAAATTACAAGAAGGCTTTAAGTTGATGCATGGTACAACGGTTACGGATTACATCCGTGAGGTACGTATCGCAAAAGCCGAAGAACTTATTAAAAACACAGATTTAAATATATCCGAAGTAGTATATAGCATTGGATTTACAAGCCGTAGCTACTTCTCCAAAATATTCAGAAACAAATACAACTGTAGCCCAAAGCAGTATAAAGATAAGCAGAACGTAATGGCAGCTTCTGCATAATATAACTTACAGGAATAGTTTGGTTGTTGATAAGAAACCGGTATAGTTTATACCGGTTTTTTTATACCCCTAAATGAACTTGGAACATGACGGGTTATATATACGATTAAAACGTACGATTTAATCCTTACACTTTCTGGCAATTATTACAGTACATTAAAAAGCCCAAGCAAATGTTTAAACACTTGCTTGGGCTTTTATTTTTAAACCAACACTGTAACTATGCGTTATCTCCTATGGCCTTTTTGTTCAAACGGGTTTCTGCAAGTTTCTCTAAAGTATTGTCCGCGTCATACTCTTCATTAAGCGTCTCCTGTAAGGTTTTGGCAATATCCCTATATCCAAGTTCTTTGGCAAACCTAACCGCCGTTCCGTAACCGGAAATTTCATAATGTTGTACGCGTTGTATTTCCGCAATAAGACCTACATCCATTAACTCATCACCCTGGGCCTTGTCTATAAAATTCTTGGCTTCGTTAATGAGCCCTTTCATTGCTTGGCAGGTTTCACCGCTAGGTGTAATATTCAATTCGCGGCAGATATTTTCAATTCTACTCTTTTGCTCTTTTGTTTCCTCCAAATGATTCTCAAAAGCCTGTTTTAAACGCTTGTCGTTTGCATGTTCCACAATATCGGGCAAAGCTGCCAATAACTGGGTTTCCGCGCTGTAAAGGTCCCTCAATTGATGTTCGAATAAATCGTTCAACGTCTTCATATTCCTTCTCTTTACAAAGTTTAGTACTCCTTATTTTCTTTTTCCTCACTAAAGTAATCTTCATGGGTGCAGAATGTTGACCCAATACAAAAAAAGAATGTTGTAATTCATCAAATCAACTACCCCATTTTAGCCTTTACCTTTTGGAGCAATTAATAAACTTTTCCGGTCAACCTACTCAGCCGTTCTGGTGTAAATTGCATATGTAATCAAAAAAGAAAAAATTATGGAAGTTCAAGAAGCACAAAAAACCGAGATAGGTATAAAAAAATCAAACCGTGAAGCTGTAGTAAAAATGCTTCGCCAATTATTGGCCGATGAGTTTTTACTTTATACAAAAACGCGTAACGCACACTGGAATGTAGAGGGAATTGATTTTCACACTAAGCACGTATTTTTTGAAGAGGAATATGGCAAATTGGAAAAATTTATTGATGAAGTAGCAGAACGTATCCGTATGCTCGGGTTCTATTCCCCAGGTACTCTAAAAGAGTTTTTAGAGCTGTCCCACTTGGAGGAAAACAACCCGGACCAAACCGATAGCGCAAGCTTTATGACGGTCTTGCTAAAAGACCATGACAAGGTCATCAAATTTATTCGAGAAAGTATTGGCGAAAATGCCGAAGCTCATAATGATGAAGGTACTGCAGATTTTATTACCGGTATCTTACAGGCACACGAACAAATGGCTTGGATGTTAAGAGCATCTCTTAAGCAGTTTGATTAATAGTAAGTTTAAAGACAAAAAAAACGGCGATAATATTATCGCCGTTTTTTTTGTCTTTAATTTAATACCCCCTAGATTTCATCAGGGGGTGCAGTAATGAGCAATTTCATACGCTTCCAGAAAAGAATGGCAGTTTTGTTGGAATGCACCGTTAAATCGGCCAGTAGCAACAAGTTTCTTTTGAACTGTTCGTATTCATTTTTGTTCAGGTCATTCTCATCTATGGGATAGTAGACCATGCCCCAATTGGGAAAATTACGTTCCGACACTTCATTTTCCGATAACTGATATACATTGGTATGCCTAGAATCTTTCTTTATATTCTCAAAAAGTGATTGTACCTTTTCCTTCTCACCTTCTAAAATTTGAATAAATCTTCTTTTATAGAATATAAGGCATCCGGTAAGATTGTTCGCACCGTTAAAATTACGGGCCGTCTCCAAAATGGTCTCGATATCTGCGTTCGTAAGTTCTTTTACCGCTTTTGATTCGTAAGTAAGTGTATACATCAATAGAATGGGGATGATTAGCCTGCCCGTGAGTCCCTCACAACACAATATAAATTCTAAATAATTTTATTCTCAAGCTTACCGTTAAGAATACAGCCTTTTTCAGCTTATGTTAAGATAGCAAAAGTAATTAGAATTTACCACTAATCGCTGATAAAACCCCCAAAACGCAGTCGTAACATAAATCCATTCCTCAGAAAAATGCTTAAAAAGGGTAACCAATAGCAAAATTAAAAATAACATTTCCGCTTCCTCCATCTATGAACGGAGTCCGTATGCGCTCGCCTTCCGGTAAGTACGGCACTTGTAAAGGGGAAGCAAAATCAAACCTTATGACAAAACTTTGAATATCTACGCGAAGTCCAAAACCTACCCCAATACCCAATTCTCTTATCCAATCCGAACCAAACTTGCCTTCTGTAGTTAATTGCCGATTAAAAGCTATACTTTCTTCCGATTCTCCTTCGCCGGCTTCGGCCTCATTCGTCAACCATACATTGCCCGCATCTACAAAAAGTGCTCCTTTAAGATAGGACCATATGGGAAACCTGTATTCTAAATTTGCTTCCAACTTAAGATTTCCGGACTGATCAAAGAAGGAACTGGTGCTATCCTCGTCACTACGGAACGTACCGGGCCCTAAAGACCGTATCTGAAATGCCCTAACACTGTAAGGACCTCCCGAATAGAATTGTTTTACAAAAGGTAAGGTAGATGAATTACCATACGGAATTCCCCAACCGGCATACAATCTGCTGACCACCGCGTTTTCCTTTCCCCACTTTAAATAATACCTAAAATCTATATCCGCTTTGGCGTACTGTGCATATTCCAGACCAAACGCCGTGCTCTTTCCTCCGTTCAACAAACTCAAGGTGTTCCCCGCTACATCCAGCGTTGTGGACGCATAGATGGGGCGGTCCTTATTCTCATCTACCAGCTCGTTATAAGTAAACGTATAATTTAGGCCCGCTATAAATTGCTGTTCAAAACTGCTGCTCAAATACGAATTGTTGGCTAGGATTTCCTCGAATTCCTCAGTGGTATCGGTAAGGTTTACGTAGGTTATACTTATGGGGTTTAGCTCATGATACACAAACTTATTGGCATTCCAAGTGTAGCCAAAAGAACCGTTAAAAGAGGTTAGCGTATAAAGTTTGCTCCGTTTAAGAATATCACCGCCCAAACTTATTTTGGTCTTGGGAACGGCATAGTTAAATCTGCTGGGCGAGAAAGGCACCAATCTTGGCAAGAGCAAATTTGCCTTTAATCCTCCGGCTATACTTGTTAAGCCTGCATTATCACCTCCGGACAGTTGTGTTTCATAAGCAAAATTGCCCGTTAAACTAAAGGTTTCTCCCCCATTAAAGACATTCCGGTTGTTATAGGTTACCGCTATTCCCGGACCGGCAAAACCATTGGATTTAGTCACTGCCTGAAGTTCCGTTCTAATGGACCTTTTGGTTAAAGGCGATAAAAATATATCCGCATTAAGCAGTCCTTTGTTATCTACCGATGACGTATCCATTTCGTTAAATCTAATATTCACGAATTTATAACTACCTAAGGCCGCTAGCCGGTTACTGGTAAGGCGCGCCGTTTCGGAATTATATTTTTGACCTTTTTCAAAAAGGATATAAGGCTCCAAACGTTTGGGTTTAAAGAACTCTTCGTCCTGTATAAATTGAATACCGTTTTCCTCCGTTATTTCCGAAACTTGTGGTAGACCGTCATTTTCAATGGAATAATTGGGGTATACTGCAATGGAATCGATGGTATACGGAATAATAGACTTCTCCGGTGTACCCTTTTTCAATCGTAGAAATAAATCGAACTTTCTATTCTCATAGCGATTGGTATCGGCCTCAAAAAAGAGGAAATCGGGATTAAAGTTATAATACCCTCGGTTCTTTAGATGTCCATCAATCCGTTCACGTTCATATTTTAAAAGTTCCAAATCAAAACGTTCTCCTGCCTTTAGTTGGGTGTTGGCCATGGCCTGTTCTATCTCGCTATAAATGGGCAGACTATCCTTATCTATTTTCCACTGCTCCAGGGTATAGGGCTTAGGCAGTTGCGCCGTATAATTCACCGAAGCGTATTTTTTGGTACTGTCTATTTCCGTGGAAACCTTGCTGTAGAAAAAGCCACGGTTATCCAACCTGTTGAGCATAAGCTCTTCAATACGCTGCGTATTTACATCACTGAGGTACACCGGCTCTTCCCCAAATTTTTTGTTCAACCATTTATTTAAAAAACCGGGTTTTTCCCGTTGCGCTTTGTAATGATAATACAGCCCAAGACGCATTCCCAAAACTGTAGAATTGGCCGCTGGCCTAATCAAGGTATTCAACTCTTGCTCAACGAGTTTTAACGCGCGCTTTTCCTCTTCTGAATCCACCGTAATTTCCGCCCCAGTGAACAAGGTTTCGTCTTCGGGTATATATTTACCCACGCTACATCCGTACGGGATTGCCAAGCAAAACAGTATACAAATGCGTAAAAAAGGTATGGTGCTCAATTTCATATTATTGTTCCCCTTTTTGTTCTTCTTTATCGGATTTGGCTTTTTGTTCTTCTTTATCGGATTTGGCTTTCTTTTCCTTCTCTTCAACGTTATCTTTTAAGGGATTGAACAGCTGACTGAACTTATTAAACTCCCTATTAAAAATAACGGCCATTCCGGTTACGATCAACTGACCGTCAATAATATTCTCATACTCACTTTTTCGAAAACCGCGCAAACGGTACCTTCCGTCTTTGGTCAACAAATATTCCAAACTCACATTACCAATTATGGGCGTCTGTTCCTGTCCGGACTGCGCACTCCCCTCCACATCTACCGCGCTACCTGCAGTTACCACCAAGCGGTCATCAAACAATTTTTTCTTTGCGTTTATATTGAGTTGCGTCCGGTCTTGCGGACTGTCCCCTTGATAATCAGTAAAGCTATCCAAGTCAAAATCTACCTCAACCCCTGTACTACCGAACACCTTATCCGAAAATGCATTAAGCTCACCCGACAATACCTTATTAACATTATCCCTAGCAATGGCGGCCGTTCCCCCAGAACTTCCATCACTACCTGAATCAGGATAAAACCGATTGAGTGCCAGCAACGAAAACACTTGTTTGTTCAGTTCCGCCTCTTGACCGTTCAGTTGTTGTACACGCCCATATACGGCACCGCTCAAGGCTCCTTGCTCATCTTCGGGCATATCCAGGCCAAAGGATAGATCGGGCTGCAGCAGTTCTCCGTCAACGTTCAGATAAACCAAAAAAGGCAATACCTCTTGATATTTTGAACTTACACTAACGTCTTCACTTGAGACTACCGAGGACATTAAAGGCTCCGCCGATGTTTCTACGCTATAAACCGCAGTAACATCAAGTTTTGCATCGGTAGGGTCTCCTTGCCACGTAATGGTACTCCCCGGATTTATTTCAAACCTTCGCTTTACCAAATTATAAAGATTGGTCTCATAATGTCCGGATTTCAGCTCGTACCTACCCGAAAGATTAATTCTCCCGTTAGGTTCAATATTCAAGTTAAGCGCCGCATCTCCAGAGACTTCAAGATTATCTCCCGTACGTTCGTCTATAATCACATGAAAATCGGCATCCTCGGCAATTTCTAAAACCGTTCGGACATCCATTCCCTGAAAAAAGGACGGGGTTTCTTCCTGATCGTTACGAGTTAAGATAGCATCCGGATTTTCACGGTTTACAAAGAGTACCACCCCATCCCGTTCCTCAACATCCAATTGCGATTCGGGTACCACATAGGTGATATCTGTAATTTTTCGAATACGTAGTTTACCACTTACTTTGGGCAACTCCAAATCGCCCTCCACCTTTATATCGGCATCCAAACTAGCTACTCCGTAATACAGTTCATTATCCTCTTTTGTGGAGTTTAGTACTCTAAAATTCTCTGCATCCAGCTGTAAATCAAAAGAAGGGTTCAACAGTTCTTCGGTAAGCACGGCACCTTGTATGGTAAAATCGCTTCCATCTGCATCCGCTATCTGAAATGCATCAAAATAAACGCCCTCCGTATCCAATTTCAACTGTTCATCGGCAATCTTAAAAACGGAATTTAATGCGGCCACATTAAAATCAACTTTCGTAAAATCTAGGGTTCCGTCGTATTCCGGAGCGGCAGTGGTTCCCGAGACATTTATTTTTCCTGACAAAGCCCCATGCGAATCTTTAATGGCTCCCTGCGTAAACGCTTCCAAGGTTTGTAGCTCTACTCGGTTTAAATCCAAATCCAGGTTCAGTTGCGCCCCATTCTCCGAAGCCGCGTAGTCTCCAATTAAATCAACGTCTGCACCACCATCTTTTAAGGCAAGGTTAAAATCGTAAGCGGCATTTCCCGTGGAATTTGCCTTTAAGCTTAAATTGCCCAAAGGATTCTCAAGAGCCTCCAAAGCATTGATCTTAAAATCGGCCACTAGCCCCGTTGCGCCAAAAGGGTTCTCAATGATCAAATCTCCTTTTACTAGACCGGAAGCCAAAGTTTCATCCGGATTTAAAAGACTCAGAAAAGTCTGCAACCTAAAATTATCGAACACAATACCTATATGCTCCTTCTCTTGACCGGGCAACTGATCACTAAGCGTTAGAGATTGGTCGTTCCGGGTAAATTTCATGTTATTGAACTGTAATACATCTGGTCCAACACGAATCTGATTGTCCGCTGGAACCGACCATTTTTTCTTGTTCAGAACCAAATTGGACGGATCTATATGAATGTGCGTGGTATCTTTTGAAAGGGTGAGTTGCGAAGAAATATGTGCGACAGCCTCACTATCATCCATGGCAATAAAATCCATGAACAGTTTTTTGTTTTTCAGATTACCTTCAATAAAAGTTCGTTTTATAAGAACCGGTTCCGATACGAGACCGGCAAATCCGGCCGTAAAATCCAAATTGGTCGCATTCCCCGTTACTCTCGCATTTAAACTATCTACGGAACTTCCTTGATAGGCCACGGAAGGCACATGTACGTTTGCGTTCAATTTTCGCGTAGCGGCATCAAAATCGGCATCTATCAAAACCGAATCCAAACGGTCTACATCCCGTAAAAACACCTCGGTAAGGAATGGTGTTGGAGACAGCTTTAAATTCATTTTCAACCGCACGGAATCCCTTACGGCCACGCTGTCCTGTCCGTCTTTAAAATAGTTTTCAAATTGCCGTGTTAACGCATTGTTCAAGCCTTGTGGACTAGCGTTGGATTTTAGACTGGCCACTAAAAAATCACTAGTTACCGAGACGTTGGTATTGGTATTATCTATATACGATTTTAGGTTGACAGGCCCCATTTGATACTGCTCATTGTCATAGACCGCCACGCCGTTTTCTATTTGGGCATCTATGTTGTAAGATTCGGCATTACCCCAGAATTTTCCGTTAAGTTGAAGCCCCGCTTTTATGTTCTCTTTGGTAACTCCTAGCGCATACAAATCGGCCCCAATAACATTAAGGTCTAAATCTAACTGGGAGTTTACCGAGTCCAGAACCACTTGGGTCTTTGCCAAAAGATTCAGGTTTTTGTCTTTAAAAGCAAGGTCTACCGCTCCTTTCCCGTTTTTCATCTCACCTTCCAACTTCAATGCCGAAAAATCGTAATTACTGAAAGTCAATTGAGTAAAATCCGTTTTGAGTTTTGCATCCAGATTATTCATCGTTCCCCCACCGGAAACATCCATGTTAAATGAAACGGCACCCAGTTGCGGGTTGTTCAACAACGTATTCAGTTGTAGGCTATCTACTTTTAGGTTCCCGTTAAACTCCATCTCTTGCCCATCTTGGTAAGCGCCTTTGGCCGCAATAGTACCTTCTGGAATTTGCAGTTGTGCTTGTGCGGTAAGGTCGTTCACTTTTCCACTAGCTTGGGCATCTATAGCAATGGTTTTAGGCAGTGAAATTCCCAATTCTTTTTCCGAAACAAATTTTGCCACATCCTCTTTTACGGTATTGATTGAAATAGTTCTGAAATCAAAATAAAGCGAATCCGGTTGGGTGACGTTTTGCAAGCTTCCTTGTGCAGCAAATTGGGTGGTTTGCCCCCAGTGGAGCTGCATATTTTTTATATCGATTTTTTGTAACGTACCTTCTGCCGAAATTCCACCTTGCAGGGGATGTTCCGCAGCGGAGACCATATAGGCATTATCCGCCAATTCCGGTTGTAGGGTGAATGCATCCTGTACATCCACATCTATATCTTGAAGATTTAAATCTACCCGCGTACCTTCCGGGGCATCCAACACGGTTTCTATAGACGGATATTTTAAAGTCATTTGCCCTGCCAAAGAACTGTTGTTAACTGCAAATTGTAGGTTCTCCAAAGCAGCACTGCCATCATCAATCCGAGCATTAAAGTTCAGTTTTTGCAATGTCATACCGCTCTGTTCGCCAAAAGAAAGTGCGTTTAATTGCATAGCCACTTCTTGCGGACGGTACTTTACCTCTTCCGCTTGAAGTTTAAAATTAGAAAGTGAAATGGCATTAGGGTTGAATTTACCTTTTTCTGGCTGGGCTGTACCCATGGTGTAGGCCATGGAATTTTCCTGAAAATCAATTTCATCTACCTGCACTAAAAATTTAGGCCATTCAAAACCTGTAACTCTATTGGTCGTAACGGTAGAATCTGTCGTTTTTGAGGCTGCCGGAAACTGGAGCGAAATGGCCGAACGCTGCAGCGAAATCCTATCTACTTCTATTTCGTTGGATGCCAGGTTGGCTTTGGGCAGTTCCAGCTCAAAATCCCGAACATCAAGTTTTGCGTTAATGGAATCCGGAACGGAGCTATAGTTGGCTTTTACGTTTTGTAGTTGCAGCAGGTCTACAGCAAAGTATGGCAAAGTGGTTTCCGTAGTATCTTCGGAAACAAAGGGTTTGGTCTGTTTGTAGAAAATATCCGTGTTGGATAATTTAAGTTCATCCAATTCAAATCGCAACTGTTCTAAATCCGTCTCATCTGCATCTAGCACCAATCCACCTAATTTAATGCGACTGTCTATTCCCAAAAATTGGTCATTATAGACCAACTTAAAATCTTTAAAATCAAGTTCCCCAACGGTTATTTGCATGGGTTCACTTTCCGTGGTAACGGTAGTGGTATCTTCCGCGGCAAAAGCATCTATTAAAAAATTGAAATTGAAGTCCTCGGAATCCGGATCTCTTGTGATGTTGGCGTTCAAACCTTCCCAAGTAGCCGACTTCAAATTAAGTTCGTTATTGAAAATTAAAGGTGAGAGGGGCAAGTTCAATTCCAGATTTTTAGAATAGACCAAGGTATCCCCTTTGGTATCTTCCAAATACAATCCTTCTAAAAAAATATTTCCTGAAAAGGTTAAGTATAAGCGATTTATCTTAACTTTTGTATTTGTCTGTTGAGACACGTAGTTGGTAAGCTTACCCACTATAATATCCTGCCCCCACTGGCTTCGGATAAACAGTACCAAACCAAAAAACAATAACGCCAGCACTAAGAACACCCGTCCTAAGCGCCGCAGCCACCTATTTTTTCTTTTCTCCTTTTGCATTAGGAGCAAAGATCAGTAATAAGCACATGACTTGTACGCTTTTAACAATCATAAATTGACTTATTTGCTTTAAATACGAACGATATCTAATACCATCACCTGCAAACGCGAATTTTAGGACTGTTTGACGGGAATCTATTTATTAAGTTTTTTAATGATACGGGCCAGTTTTCTTGGCATTTCCATAGGAATTAAATGCCCTACCCTGCTCAAAGCTACCGTAGAAGGATTACTAAGATTAGGCAACACTTCTTCATAAATGGTATCTGTAGAAATCACAGGGTCGTCATTGGAGAAAATTACGTCTGTGGGAATATTAAGCCCTTTTATCCGATCTGCAATATTATTTTTCATCCCCACGTTCAACCACCATTTCCAAGTAGATTCTTCAATCTGCAATTGGGAATTGACCGCATACAACAATCTCTTTTTACCCATTTTCTTTTGGGTAGCTCCATGTACCGTATTGGCCGCTTCGGCCCTGTCCGGGTGGTTCAACATACGTTTGCGCTCTTGGTCTTCCATGCTTTCTACAGTGGGTGGTGAAGGCGCAATCAACATTAGTTTCTGAGGTAAGTTCGTATTTTTTATCTGTGCGGCATAGAGTATCAATTTGGCGCCCATAGAATGACCGCAAAGAATGTAATCCTTTAGTTTTAACTCATCAATAATCACGTTTATATACTGGGCCATACCATAAATGGAAGGTTCGGCAAGGGGCCTTGTCCCTCCAAAACCCGGCAGATTGAGCATGATACAGGTATACTTTTTTCGTAACCTTTTGGCCAACCATTTCCAACTTCCGGCATCACCTCCAAAATAATGCACAAAGACAATGGTTTTCTTTCCATGGCCTATTTTTTCATACCGCAATCCTGTATATTCTTTCATCTTTCTAATTCGTTCAGGCTCTCTTTATTAATCCTGATATTTTTTAATCTCTTTCTATGTTTTTTAAGCAAAACCTGAAGTTTAGAAGGCAATAGTGGGTCCGCAATCATATAGTTCGCTTCTTCCAACACCTTATCATCCTCTTCTATAAGCATAGCTTGAAAAGTTCCCAAATCCCCACAGGACTGCAAAGTATTGTTTCCATACCAAGTAGATAATGCGGTACAGCGTGAAGACGGTACAAAAGGCACGATCAAATCCGGATTCATAAAGAAATTTACCAATTGTGCTTGTACCAATTGCATTTCTTCAATTCGGGATGCGACCAACGAGCCTCCAAAAGTTAATTCGGACCGCTCTTTTAGAAGTGTTAGATTGGGAATTGCTCCACAGGTTTTGTTAAAGTAGATTTTTACTTTCCGATAAATTTTATAATTCAGCTCCATAATCCTATTCATTTAAGTTCGTAGATTGTTTTTAAAAGGAGAAGGGCCTCCTCTCTTAAATTTACGAAATACTTTTTATCTCTCCGAATAGGACTTGCATTAAGGTCAACCTATTATTGTTTAAAGACCACTTAACCCATCACTTGGAGACAGCATCGGGAAATGAATTACTCACCCCCTCTAGCTGGGTAATCGTTCTTTTCTATATAGTCTATGGCATTTAGAATATCTTTCCAGTTGGGGCGTGCAAAAGGCATAGTCTGAATAGCACTTGCATACAAGGTATTATCCGGTCTTACAAGAAAAACTCCGGGTTCCGAAAACGCATCCGGTTCAGAATCTTTAATTCCTTCTGAAACGAACAACCCCCAATTTCTAGCCTCTTCGATAGATAATCCGTAGGCAATGGGCAGTTCGGGAACATCCCATTCCTCGCCGGCTTTCTTGGCCCGCTCTTCCGTATCACTGCTAATGGCCACTACATGGGCGCCCCTATCCGTAAAGTCCTTCAATTTTTTGGCAAGGTCTTCTAAATAATTTTTGCAAATAGGACAATGCAACCCCCTATAAAAAACAAGAACAGTAAAGGTCTTGCTATTCTGCGTGGCTAAATTCCATCGGGTATCGTTAATTAGAGGGAGCTCTATTTTAGGTACTTCCGTTTTTGGCTTTATCATTTTTTATGTGTTTTAAATTTCTGTATTCTCATCAACTAGGGCAACCCCTAATAGTTCTCACAAATTAACAGGAACCCCAATTTGTAAATAGCCTTAATAACAAAAAATAATGCCGTAAAACATTATCCAATTCGCTTATTACAAAGGCTTTCCCTTTTAATTGCATTGAGCTATCAATTTTATGTATAGGACTATTCCGGCAGAACTAGACCCGGTAATTTTATGGTCTAATTACTACAGTTATGCAAAAACCCAATAAAAGACTTGAAAACCAAACCTGTATCGTAACCGGCTCCAGTGGCGGCATTGGTAAAGCCGTGGCACTGGCAATGGGTGCAGAAGGCGCCAACGTGGTCGTAAATTATAGAAGCTCAAAAGAAGCTGCAGAAGAAGTTGCCAACGAAATCAACAAGAACAAACTAAGTGGCGAAGCCATTGTTGTAAAATGCGATGTAAGCAAAGAGCAAGACGTAAAAGCTATGTTCAAGACTACTATTGAGCATTTTGGTACTGTAGATGTGTGCGTGGCCAATGCCGGTATGCAAATAGACCATCCATTACACGAAATGCCGTTGGAGGCTTGGCAAAAAGTGATAGATGTAAATCTAACGGGACAGTTTTTGTGCGCCAAAGAGGCCATAAACGAATTTTTACGCCGGGGTATGCGCAAGGACGTTTCCAATTCTTTGGGAAAAATCATTCATATGAGTTCGGTTCACGAAGTTATTCCTTGGGCCGGCCATGCCAATTATGCGGCATCTAAAGGCGGACTTTTAATGTTAATGGAAAGCATTTGCCAAGCGTACGCGCCCCATAAAATACGATGCAACAGTATTGCACCGGGAGCAATAAAAACAGATATCAATAAAGACGTTTGGAGCACCAAGGAAGGACGGGAGAATATGCTAAAACTCATCCCATACAAACAGATTGGTGTACCCGAAGATATAGGGAGTGTGGCAAGTTGGTTGGCTTCGGACGAATCTGAATACATAAACGGAACCACCATTTTTGTTGACGGTGGAATGACGTGCTACCCAGGTTTTACTACAAACGGATAGCATACAACTATATATATAATCATTATTTAAAAGAACAGTATGGATTTAAACATAAAAGGAAAAACGGCCTTGATAACAGGAGGCGACTCAGGATTAGGAATTGAAACCGCTAAATTTTTGGCTCGGGAAGGAGTCAACATTGTGCTTTCGGACAAGGACAATGGCAAAGAATTAAAAGATGCGGTCAAACAAGTTGAAAAAGACGCCCAGGATGGTGCTAAAGTCATGGGCATTGCTGCGGATATATCCAAGAATCAAGAAGTATTGGATTTGGCCGATAAAATTGAAACCGAATTTGGTGGTGCCCACATCATTTTTCATTCGGCGGGTGCACGGGGCGCAGCTGGAGATTTCTTGAAATTAACGGATGAAGATTGGATGAATACCATTCAAGTAGACCTGATGGGTGCCGTTCGTGTGGCACGAGCCTTTGTTCCACAAATGCAAAAACTAAAATGGGGACGCATGGTTATGGTAGCCAGTGAAAATGCCTTTCAACCGTATGTAGATGAGAGTCCGTATAATGCCTGCAAGGCCGCAATTATAAATCTCTCCAAGTGTTTATCTCGGTCCTATTCCAAAGAGAACATTCTTTTCAACTGCATTTCTCCGGCCTATATTGAAACGCCTATGACGGATGCCATGATGGAGGAACTGGCCAAGGAAAAAGATATCTCGGTAAAGGAAGCCGTAGAATGGTTCGTAAAGAACAAAAGACCGCACATTGCAATGGAACGGAGAGGAAAACCGGAAGAAGTGGCCGCGGTAGTAGCCTTTTTGTGCTCTGAACATGCCAGTTATGTAAACGGAACCAACGTACGCATAGATGGTGGTGCCGTAGAATCGGCTTTTGGTTGATTAATACCGAATAAAAAAATTAAAGTTTAATCCAAAACATATATCATGGAACGAGAACGCACTACATGGGAAAATGCCTTGAGCGAATTGGTAGCCGAAACACATGCCTGCCAGCGCATGTATGGTACATTAGTACAATCAGATCGGTATCCTACATGGCTCTCCTATTTTAAGAAACGCCATTTTGAAGAAGTAGATTTCGAGAAAATCCTAACGGATGAGTATTATGTGGTAACCGAAAGGAAAATTGCCCGTATGGCCCAAATAGACCATCCTATTTTTGAATCACTGGAGAATCAGTTATTGGAAAAGAATCTTTCGGATAAGGAGATAAATCTATTGATTACTTCCAAGGAAGAGGCGCTAATACTAAAATATCAAAATCTATTGGCGTTTGGTAGCTTACCAAAAACTACTAGTTCATTGCTCCAATCACAGGCCGAAGACTTAAACAGCACCTTGCAAAGTCTGCGAATGGATTACAATACCAAATATAAATCGGGACCTATAAAATCCCAATAATCAAGACTCATGAAGAATATTCTAAAAGCGATATTGGCCGGTTGGGGAGCCAAAAAAATAGGAGGCGGCAAATGCGGTTGCATTGGTAGCATTGTAGTTTTTATTATCCTTTATTGGATTTTAGGCTATGTAATCAACTAAGTAAATTAAATGAGTCAATTTCGGTATTTATTGAATCAATAGCACTTGACAAAGTAATGCATCTTTGTAACTCATAAGTAGGTTGAATAACCGTTTCAATATTGAAATGGGTATTATATAACTCGGAAGGGAGCGTTGGGGAACGCTCCCTTTTTTTATGTCGGATATCCAACCTTTTAGATGGAATTACCTATTAATTTTTTGAATCAAAATTTCAATTTTTAGCATCAAAAAGCGAAATAAAACTCATGCACCTTTGTAACTCATAAGTAGGTTGATAAACTATTTCAATATTGGAATAGAATTTAAAACTTGAAAAGGGAGTGTTGGGGAACACTCCCTTTTTTTTGTTTATCCATTTAGAATTTTCAATCAACGTATACTCCTCTATGCTACCTTTTTTGATTTCCCTAATGTTGTGCAATTTTTATATAAAATCATCAAAAAATTATCTTACAAATCTGCACATACATAACAAACACCTATATAATCACTTGTTAAGCCATTTTTCTCTTCCAGCTCTGTGACCATATGCCATAAAATAAGAATCAAACCCAAAAAATATTTTCCAAGAAAAATCAAAGAACCCACAATCTCTCGCGAGCCCCGAAGACACTGCAACCTTCTGCAATTAAAGGTTTTAAAATTGATTTCCAAAGCATTGCGTAATGGTTAAATAACACGTTTAATTTTGGCTGTACTACCCGAAATCCTATATTTGCGCCTGCAATTAAAACCTCCCCCAAAAGCTCATGAACATCCTACAAAGCCAGATGTAAAACATTGTTAAAATTGTATAGATTTGCTATTCATATGTTATTGTTAAAAGTAGGTACTTGCCATGCTAATGTTTTGAAAGCATTCTATTATATATGCAATCAATGGGTTTAAATGCTAGAGCTACTCGATTACAAACCATAGTCAGAAATTGGGAATGAAAAGCTTTAAAAATTCAGACTGGATTATTCCAATATCTATAGGGGTACATTTGAGTATCATCAATGGTTTGCTGTATTTCCTAACCCCGGAAACGTATACCCATGTCTACTATATTTTACACTATAACATTTCTTGGTTACTTATTACTTATGGACTAAGTTATTATACCCGAAAACGTAAGGAACGTTTTTTTACCAACATTCATAAAGTAATTCAACTTTATTTGATTTATGGTCTTGCCTATTTTGCCTTGTTTGGTATAACGGGTAGAATATATGAATCGTTGGAACAACAACTGTTCATCTACCTTATTATCTGCATGGCATTAACGGCTTATCGTGTTGTTTTCTTCTGGCTACGTAGAAAATATCGCTTATGGGGTGGTAACTCCGTTAAAGTAGTAGTATTGGGGCGCGATAAAAACTTAAAGAAAATAAGAAAGGTATTTGACGACCCTGAGCTAGGATACCGTTATATGGGGTATTTTGATGATAAAAAATCCAATAGCCCAACATTTTTAGGCTCCGTTGAAGATTGCTTTCTTTATATTCTAGAGAATAATATAGATGAAATTTACTGCGTAGCTTCCAAGTTCAACAATAAGGAGTTGCGCAACCTGATAGATTTTGCGGACAACAACCTTATCCGCGTGAAAATTATACCGGACAATAAAGAAATCTATTCTAGGGGTATGTTCATTGAACTCTATGAAACCGTACCCGTATTGAATTTGAGAAGGGTGCCTTTGGATACGTTGTTTGCCCGTGTAGTAAAACGTAGTTTTGACCTTTTCTTTTCATCCTTGGTTATCATAACCATATTATCTTGGCTAGTTCCTTTGATGTACGTGCTCATAAAACTAGAATCGCCCGGAAATCTATATTTTAAACAGAAGCGCCATGGTTTCCAACGAAAAACGTTCTGGTGTTACAAATTCAGGTCTATGCGCCCCTCCAAAGATGCCAATTCCAAAATGGCCACCAAAGGAGATATGCGTGTCACCCTTGTAGGGAGGTTTATCCGAAAAACTAGTATAGATGAATTGCCGCAATTCTTTAATGTGTTTTTAGGCGATATGAGTGTGGTAGGCCCAAGGCCCCATATGGAACTGCACACTTGGGATTACGAGGTGAATGTAGATAAATATCTGGTACGCCATTTTGTAAAACCGGGTATCACGGGACTTGCTCAAATAAAAGGGTATCGTGGCGAGATTGCCGAAAAAACGGATATCCTCAACCGGACCAAATTGGATATTTTCTACGTGGAAAAATGGTCCTTGCAATTAGATATAAAAATTGTTGCCCATACCGTTATAAATGCCATACGAGGAGAAGAAAAAGCATATTGAAATCAACACCTAGCTCATAGTTCTTAGTTCTTAGAACAAAGTCCTTTCCCAGTTAATAAAGACCTATTGCTCATCCCTTACCTTATGGGATTCTGATTTACATCAGCACGTTGCTTATTACCGTTCCCTAGGAAACTTCCCCGCCATATTTTTTGAATCGCACCTAAAATCGTACTTTTCATGAACATTAGGCTTATTCCTTTGACATGAAGCAAAAACTGTTCGACGATTTTGAAAAAGTATCCGCGAAAGCGTGGAAACAAAAGATACAATACGAACTAAAGGGCGCCGATTATAACCAAAACCTGGTTTGGGAATCTCCCGAGGGCATTAAGGTAAAACCCTTTTACCATGCAGATGACCTTCAAAACCCAATTGCCCACACCACAGAAAAACAAACCCCTTGGAAAATAACCCAATCCATCCCGGTCTATGATAGTTCCGTGGCTAATAAAAATGCGCTTAACGCTTTAAAGGGCGGTGCGGAAAGTATCCTTTTCACACTCCCCTCGCCCGCTATAGATTACAAAACACTTTTAGCTCAGATCGGTACGGACCAAAAGATTAATGTTCATTGTGAGTTTAAAAGTATCTCTACCGCAGATAGTATAAAACTAACGGAAACCCAACCTGCGGAAGCAGCGGCCGTCTCGTTTCAAATTGACCCTATTGGGCAGTTAGCCCGTACCGGAAACTGGTTCACGAATATGGCCGAAGACCTGCAACTGACCCACAAGCTATTACAGGCATCCGCTTCAAAAAAACACAAGAACAGTATTAGTATAGATGCTGCGCTGTACCAGAACGCCGGAGGCAATAGGGTTCAACAGCTGGCCTATGCCCTGGCCCACGCCAATGAATATCTTAACTGGTACGGTTCTACTATGGAAACTATTACTTTTAAAGTGGCCGTGGGCAGCAATTATTTTTTTGAGATTGCCAAAATCAGGGCCCTTCGCCGGCTTTGGAAATTACTGGCCACAGAATATGGGATTACCGCCAATTGCCAAATTGAGGCCGTACCTTCCAAAAGGAACAAAACCCTTTATGACTACAATATGAATATGATCCGTACCACTACGGAATGTATGGCAGCTATTTTGGGCGGTGCCAATCGGGTGTGCAATCTTAATTACGACTTCATCTACCACAAAAACAATGCGTTTGCGGAACGAATTGCCAGGAACCAACTCCTTTTGCTCAAAGAAGAAAGTTACTTCAACACCTTGCAAAACCCCGCGGAAGGTGCCTATTATATTGAAAGTATTACGGACCAGCTGGCAGAAAAGGCGCTGCTACTCTTTAAGGATATTGAAGCCAACGGTGGATTTCTAAAACAATTAAAATACCATACCGTCCACAAAAAATTAAAGGAGAGTGCTCAAAAAGAGCAAGAGCGCTTCAACACTTCCCAAGAGATACTGGTAGGCTCCAATGCCTATGTAAACGGAAGCGAACGGATGAAAGACCAACTTGAAGTCCATCCTTTTGGAAAACAACGTCCTGTAAAGACCCTAATAGAACCCATTTTGGAAAAACGCCTTTCCGAAGGTTTGGAAAAAGAGCGATTACAAACCGAAGGCTGGCAAGCAAGATAATCCGTTGGGTAGCATATAAGAGCGATACATGAGAAAAGACATACAACATATTTCCTATAAAAAAACGGCCCCGGATACCACCGCAATCCAACAAGCGGATTTTGAGCATTCTGGATTTTGCGGCCGGAATACCTCCTTTTTTACGCGGACCCTACAGCACCATGTACGTACAACGCCCGTGGACCATTAGACAGTATGCGGGATTTTCCACCGCAGAGGAAAGCAATGCCTTCTACCGAAGAAACTTAAAAGGAGGCCAAAAAGGACTTTCCATTGCTTTTGACCTGGCCACGCACCGCGGGTATGATAGCGACCATGAACGGGTTGTTGGTGATGTGGGCAAAGCAGGGGTTGCTATAGATACGGTAGAGGATATGAAAATTCTCTTTGATGAAATTCCGTTGGATAAAATGTCCGTTTCTATGACCATGAACGGAGCAGTACTCCCCATAATGGCCTTTTATATTGTTGCAGCGGAAGAACAGGGTGTTGCTCCAAAAGCACTCACCGGCACCATTCAGAATGATATTCTTAAGGAATTTATGGTACGGAACACCTATATCTATCCGCCTGCGCCTTCCATGGCTATTATTTCGGATATTTTTAGGTACACCAGTAAACACATGCCCAAATTCAACAGTATCAGCATTTCCGGTTACCATTTGCACGAAGCAGGTGCTACAGCCGAACTGGAACTAGCATACACTTTGGCCGACGGACTGGAATACATTAGAACCGGATTAAAAGCGGGACTTGATATAGATAGCTTTGCTCCTAGGCTTTCTTTCTTTTGGGGCATTGGCATGGACCACTTTACTGAAATTGCCAAATTGCGGGCGGGCAGGATGCTATGGGCCAAACTCGTAAAACAGTTCAACCCCAAGAACAGAAAATCCATGTCTTTGCGTACGCATTGTCAAACCAGTGGTTGGAGCCTTACCGCACAGGACCCGTTCAACAATGTGGCCCGCACCACCATAGAGGGCTTATCCGCTGTTTTGGGCGGTACACAGAGCCTGCACACCAACGCATTGGATGAGGCCATAGCCTTGCCTACGGATTTTTCGGCTCGGATTGCACGCAATACCCAAATTTTTCTAAGGGACGAAACTAAAATCACCAAAACGGTAGACCCTTGGGCGGGCAGTTTTTATGTTGAAAAACTTACGGAAGACCTCACCCATAAAGCGTGGGAGCTCATTCAGGAAATTGAGGAAATGGGCGGGATGACCAAAGCCATTGAAGTCGGAATACCCAAGTTGCGCATAGAGGAAACCGCCGCAAAAAAACAGGCCCGTATAGACAGTGGCAAGGATATTATTGTGGGCGTAAACCAATACCAAACCAATGAAGATGACGGACTTCAGATATTAGAGGTGGATAATAATGCGGTACGGAAAAAACAATTGGAACGCCTAGAGCGCATCAAACAGCAGCGGAACGATGAAAAAGTGGCCACGGCACTCCAGAAACTTACGGATGCCACACACACCAAAATGATAACCGGAGAAAATCATACTACGGACCCATCACAATCGGATGAAAATTTATTAGCTTTAGCTATAGAAGCCGCTAGGCACAGAGCTACTTTAGGAGAAATTAGCAGTGCACTAGAAACGGTATTTGGCAGATACAAAGCAACCATTCAATCTATTTCAGGGGTGTACTCAAAAGAAATACAGGAAGACGAGAGTTTTAAAAAGGCCTGCAGGCTTTCCGATCAGTTTGCGGAACAGGACGGGAGAAGACCCCGTATCCTCATTGCCAAAATGGGACAGGACGGGCACGATCGTGGTGCCAAGGTTATTGCTACGGGCTATGCTGATCTAGGTTTTGATGTAGATATAGGCCCACTTTTCCAAACCCCTGCGGAAGTAGCCAAACAAGCGGTTGAGAACGATGTTCATATTCTAGGCATCTCTTCTTTGGCCGGCGGTCACAAGACCTTGGTTCCCGAAGTTATTGCCGAGCTCAAAAATTACGGCCGTGATGATATTATGGTGGTTGTGGGCGGTGTTATCCCCAAACAGGACTATCCCTATTTATTCGATAAAGGAGCCATTGCGGTTTTCGGGCCGGGAACTAAAATTGCCGAAGCTGCCATACTCATTCTGGACATCTTATTGGACAATTCATAAAAACCACCTTTACTTTTAACAAAATACGGTCAAATAACTACTCCTAATAGTATTTTGATAATCAGCCATGTATAAAAAATCTAACAATTTCACTTAAAATTCGTAGTAAAAATACTACATTTTAACAACCCATTAACACCGTTTTGCCTATAAATTGAACTATATTTAAGATTACTACCAAACCATTAACACCACTTTTTTCTTGAGAACACTACATTTAAAATACCGGAATACACATTAGATTATGGGAAAAAAATTGATATCCATATCCAGCGTGCTATTTTTAATTACCTGCGTAATTATATGGAACCTCTCCGTACAGCGCATTAAGCTTTTTCATAAGAATATTACCCTAGTTGAAGAAATTAAGGCAAAAAACAAGCTTAAAGATGCAGAATCACGCCTCTTTGAACTCTATAGCATCAGCAAGAAAAACGTCATTTTCTTGAGAGACCTTATAGAAATGGACCTTAAAGCGAACGCCCCATTAGAGGTTCCCCAAAAGAAGCTAAGCCAGTTTCTAAAAATAGACCCTAACTACTTTCAGGCGCGCTTTATAGATTTGGAAGGCATGGAAGTCATACGGGTAGAGCATAAAGATTCGGTTGTGGCCTCTACTTCGCAATTTAAAGGTAAGCGGGACTATTTTAAAAAAACCATGGAGCTGAACAAAGGAGAGTTCTATATCTCCAACATGGACCTCAACATTGAAAATGGCAAGGTTGAGGTGCCGCATAGACCCACAGTGCGCTTCTTCACCCCTATCTATATAAACAACGTGCTTAGCGGCATTGTAGGGCTTAACCTGAATGCGAAAAATTGGTTGGACACTTTTAACGACCAAGAGATTACGTTCTTGAATTCCAAAAATGAAGTTTTCCATAGTGCGGATGACGAAAAGCTATATGCACAATCTACCATAGACCTAGACAAAAAAGACCGTCATGGAAACGCTTTTTATTACCATAGGAAAGTAAGCTTGGAAGGAAACCAGACTTGGACACTCTACACCAAACCGGATATCTTATCCATTCAGAACCAAATGGCAGAGTATAAGAAATCTACTTATATCACGGCAGCCATTCTGACCATTGGCATTGTCCTGTTCCTATGCATCATTTATATGCTCTACAAAAAGAATAGCTATATAGATACTCTAAACCAGACCATAAAAAATAGACTTAGCGAACGCGATACGCTTTTAAAGGAGATACACCATAGAGTAAAAAATAATCTACAGGTCATTACCAGTTTGCTCAGTTTGCAATCTAGTTTTATAAAGGACGATAAAATAAAAGGGTTATTCAGGTACAGTCAGTATCGCATCAACTCTATGGCTATTATCCATGAGATGCTTTACCGCTCCAAAGACCTTAGTCGCATTAACTATGGGGATTATGTACACCAATTGGCCTCAAAACTTATAGCATCTATGCGAGGGTCCGAAAAAAAAATAGATCTTAAAATTGAAGCGGAAGAACTACACTTGAACTTGGATACCTCCGTACCGCTGGGCCTTATGATCAATGAAATCATTACCAATTCTTTAAAATACGGATTTAAGAACAAGGACGAAGGCCTAATTTCCATCAAGTTTGAAAAATTAAAATACCCCAATTTCCTGTTGCACATTGGCGATAATGGAACGGGCTTTTCGGATGAAATTGATTTTAGAAATACCAAATCGCTAGGATTGAAATTAATCCATATGCTCACCTTACAATTAAAGGGTACCGTAGAAAAAGACAACACAGAAAGTGGCACACACTATATAATAACCTTTCAAGAAATTGAACAGATATCCTAATACTATGAAACTAAAAGTCCTAATTGTAGAAGATAACCTGATCATACAAATGTTTATTGAGCATATCATTACCAATGTGGGCAGTACCCACGTTAAAACTGCGGATAACGGTACCGATGCATTAGCTGTTGTGGACCATTATATGCCAGATGTAGTCCTGTTGGATATTGGCTTGGGCGGAGACCTCAACGGAATTGAAACCGCTACCATTCTTAAGGAGAAGTATAAAATCCCTTTTGTGTACATCACCGGAAACTCGGATTTTAGCACATTGGAAAGCGCCAAAAAAACCGAACCGCTACACATTCTAAGGAAACCTATAGACGAGCATGAGCTCAACAAGGAATTTGAGATTATATGCCAGAAATTATTGGAATCCAAACTGGAAAACTCCCAATAAGTGCCTGAACACCCCTGACTATCACCTATTTTCTGAAACGGCAAACACTTTAAAAATTAGGCTACTACGGCATTCTACGCCATTTTTTTTCACCGAAGAACAATTATTGAACCCTTGAAGCTTATTTTTCTAGGAAAATAAACTATCTTTGCACCGCTTTTGAAATGGTCGCGTAGCTCAGCTGGATAGAGCATCTGCCTTCTAAGCAGACGGTCCCAGGTTCGAATCCTGGCGCGATCACTTTAAATTAGAAACCACGTCCTTAGGGCGTGGTTCTTTGTTTTATGGAAAGATGCAAGACCACCGGTCTTGTGATCTTGGAATAAAATGAAGAACTAGAGCGATAGCTCGTGGTTTATAATTTGCAACATTGAGCTCCCTAGGAACACCGAAGGTAATCCTGGCGCGATCACTTTAAATTAAAAACCACGTCCTTAGGGCGTGGTTCTTTGTTTTATGGAAAGATGCAAGACCACCAGTCTTGTAATCTTGGAATAAAATGAAGAACTAGAGCGATAGCTCGTGGTTTACAATTTGCAACATTGAGCTCCCTAGGAACACCGAAAGGTAATCCTGGCGCAATCACTCTAAATTAAAAAGGCTTCCAATTTCTTGGAAGCCTTTTTTATGATCTTTTTCGTGTAAACGTAGATTTACATGTATACCTTCATTTGATTACTTTCTAAACGCCTTATTTGCTTTTTCAACAGTTACCCCTACATATAAAAAAAGCGCCCAAAAGGGCGCTTCGTTCGTTACGACATACACGTATTGTATGCGATTTTATCGTGCTATACTGGCTTGGTCTATTTTTTTGCTTTTTCGTTACCGTACATATAACCATACTTTGAACCGTAAGTGGCATCTGCAATCTTAACATCGTTCAACAGGAAGCTCATATTCTTTAATTTTCCTTCTGCTTTTGCTTCCAATGCAAATTCCAAAACTTTCTTTTCGGTTTGGCCGGCTCGTATGAGATAGAGTGTTAGATCGGCATACTTACTGATCAGGAACGTATCGGCAAGGATCATGGCTGGGGCAGTATCTACAATTACATAATCATAGGTGCTTTTTAACTCTTCCAACATGGCTCCCATCTTATCTTTCCCTAATAACTGTATAGGATTAGGTGGTACAGGCCCGGAAGGCAACACCTTTAAGTTTTTGTTTAGGCTGGAATCTTCCAAATAACTGGACAGTTCTGTATTGGAACTTGCCAAATACGTACTTAATCCCTCCGTACTTATAGGTTTGTTTTCATGTCTGTGTAGTTGCGGGTTCCTTAAATCACCTCCTACCATAACCACACTTTTCCCGGACTCCGCAAGTATCAAGGCCAGATTAATGACCGTAAAGGTTTTTCCCTCTCCCTGTGCGGAAGAAGTCACATAAATACAGGAACCTTTTCCAGATGTGCCCTTATCGGGCATTACATAATTAAGATTGGCGCGTAGAATACTAAAAGACTCGGATAGTACAGACCTTTCGTTTACTGAAACTACTGTAGACTCTGCGGCCATTACATGAGGAATTTCGCCCACTACAGTAGTGCCTTTGGCAACGTCTTTTAGTTCCTCCCTCGTATTTATTTTGTTGTTTAAAAACTTATTGGCGGTAATAATTAGAAAGGGAACGAACAGCCCTCCCAACAAGCCAATACCCAAAACCACTTTTTTATTAGGGGAAATAGGAGCGCTTAAACTATACGCCTTATCCACTATTTTTGCTTTGGGCGCCTTTGCCGCTAGTGACAGGGAGTTTTCTTCCCGTTTTTGCAACAAGAACAGATACAGTGCTTCTTTAATATTTTGTTGTCGCTCAATACCTCTAAACTCACGTTCTTGAGAAGGCACTTCGGAAATTTGGGAACCCAGAATACCGGCCTGGCGGCTTAGGTTATCTTTTGTGATCAAAAGATTGGTACGCCTTCTTCGCAAACTTTCACTAATGTTTTCCTTTATTTCTTGTAACTGATTCCCCAGATTTACCACCAACGGGTTGGTTTCAGTAGCTCCCTTTAACAAACGGTTTCGCTCCAATACCAACTGGTTGTATTCATCAACCAGTTCCACCATTCCCGGTTCCTCAAGCCCCAAATTGGCCGGTAATAGATTTAACTTATTGGAACCTACATGCTCAATTATGGCATTGGTCATTTCCAACTGTGTCAACACTTCTTGCCGCTTAACGTTATAATCACTGACGTTCTGGATAATGATTGAAGATTCCGCTTCAATATTCGTAAGCATATTAGAAGTTTTAAACTTCTCTTTTCCCGTTTCTACGGAATCCAATTCCGAATTAATGATACTCAAGCGTTCATCAATAAAGAAAGCCGTATTTCTCGCAATCAGGTTTTTATCTTCAATGGCCTCTTGGTTGTATTCAAAAATCAATTGGTCTAAGATGTCTTCTGATTTTTTCTGAACGTTACCTTCTATATTCAGTTGAATCAAGGTAGAATTTTCATCCATCAAAGCTACCTCCAATTGCCCCCTTAGAGCAGAGGCTACCTGATCTACCAAATAGAACTGTACCTCCACGTTCATATCCAAGTCCAAATCCTCCGTAGCCAAGGTATCCGATACCACGTTGGATTCTACGACAAAATCGGCAAAGCCCATTTCAATAATATCGCCCAATTTGTGCGTTGCCTTGTAATCACTCTCTGCTTGTTCTATGGTTACCGTATTTTCATCTACCTTCTGTATCTCCAACACGTTTTGTTCCGCCAGTATGGTTTTTTGCAACGCCACCTCATCCAAACGTACCAAACGCAATCTGTACGGGGCATCTGTATAGAGTTCTTTTGCCCCAAAACCTTTGGGCTCAAAATATCCAATATTCAGGTCCAACGCCTTTACCGCATTAGTCATTAAACGTTTGGACCGGATAAGGCCCAATTCATTTTCAATACTGCTGGTACCCAGCCCTCCTAACATGCCCAAGTCTACAAAACCACCTGCGTCACCACCGGGAGATTTGCTCTCTTCGTCTTCCAAGATAACCGAAGCTAGTGCTTTGTATACGGGCTGCTTAAGTTTCAAGTACCCTACAGCCAATACCAAGGCCAACAGCACGCTCAATACAAACCACTTCCAAAAACGTAGATACTCTTCTATGATTTCCCTAATCTCAAAAGGCTTTTTTTCTGAAACAAAGCTTTCCTTATCGTCATTATGACTCATATAACTTTCTTTTATAACTAAAAAACAAACTACTCATTAAACATCGCCAACATTCTATAAATCCAAACAATAATCAAATATCGATTATAAAATGCATACACGTATTAAATGATATTTATTTTGAAACACATTTTTCTAAATGTTGCACATAATTTAAAGCAACCTTTTCATCAGTCAAATTACTTGCAGTTAAAAATGCTTGATACGAAATTTCTTTTATCTCTTGTTCAGAAAGACTATTTATTTTGCTGATAATACTTTTCAACTCCTCTACGTCTCCTGCAGTGCACAAAAATCCGTTGACACCATCCTTTATTACCCCATCCATACCTTCGTTTCGAGAAGCAATTGTTATGCATCCGTTTGCCATAGCTTCTAAATACACTAGACCAAACGCCTCAGTTTCACTAATCATTACAAAGACATCTGTATTCATCAAAACACTGTTGACCTCTTCCCTAGGAACTCTACCTCTTAAAAAAACCTTATCATTAACACCCAGTTTTGCAGAAAATTTCTCCAATGATTTCTTTAAATGACCTTCTCCCAAATAATTTAATTTCCACTCAGAATTAATATTTTCCGGTGCCGAGAGAGCATCTAAAATAGCCGCTGGATGCTTTCGTTTAATAAGCGTACCAACAAATGTATAGGTCTTATTTTTTGTAAAAGATTTTTCCCATTTTGAGGGAATAAATTCTCTAGGCACACCTGAATAACAAAAGAAATCCTTGACACCTGAAATATTATGATCAGCAACAAAAGCTTCTTTAATGGGTCTAGACCTGTACCCCACTAAATCTAGATTATTTACATATACCGGCCATTTTTCTGGATAATCACGCTTTAAAACCGGTGAATTTTCATGAACCACTAAACAAGTTGGCACTTTATACTTCTCCTTTAAATATTGCAAAAGAGCGGCTTGGGGAGTAAGCCAATGCGCTACCACAATATCTGGCATAAAATCATTATCCAAAAGGATTTTATCTATCACCTTTTGTTGAGACACATAACTATTCTCAACAAATTTTTTCTTAGGTAATAATTTCATCATGCTTCTTCGAAACACTTTGACCCCATCTACCTCATAATCAATTTCTTTTGGCTTAAAAGTCGGGAAGTTATATCCTACAATGCTCGCTAACAACTTGTTAAAGGACTTAAGAAATAAATAAACAATAGAAGGAAAAACGGTTTGATTATGAACAACCATTACGGAATGCCCCGTTCTAACCCATTCCTTCGTAAAATAATAGACAACGGGCGTTAAATCTTTTGGTAAATCGGAAGCAGGGAAATGAGAAGTTAATACAAGTATTTTCATTTTAAATTCCATATTTTAGGTAGAAACACTCGTAAATGATTCGTGAAATAATGAAAACATGCTATCACTAAACCATTATGTCTTTTTTCGTAAGCAAAGAATTCTTCTGGGTTATTTCCTAAAGGCGAACGAAAAGCTTGCCAGCGCTTTTTAAATGGTTTTTCTGGATTACACCAGGTTGCCAAACTTTCATGGGTATCGCATTGCCCCAATATTCCTGGAGCCACTATATTTTCTATTCCTAGCTTTTTTGCCCTTTTCCCGTAATCAAAATCGCCTAAAGCATGGTGAAAAACAGGGTCATTGGCCCCTACCCTTTCATATACATATTTTGGGATCAAGACAATATTCCCATTAAAATAGGCACAGGAAACTGCTAGGTCTTGAGGCACCACCAATTGTCCATTTTTGGCCCTCCCGCCGTAAGTAATGGTTTTTGCATCTTTTAAAGAAGAGGTGGTCCCTACTATTATGGCCTTATTTGATTTGCTTTCGGAAGTTTGTAGTAAAGTGGTTAAGGCCTGGGCATTTAAAATAGTATCATCATTTAGCCAAACATAAAAATCATATGACTTTACTTGCGCAGCGCTCTCCCAAGCCAAAAGCATTCCCCTATTCCAAAATAGGTCTCCTTTACTAGTAATGATATGTACTAAAGGGTATGATTCCGCTACAGCCTGAGCGGTACCGTCCGTACAGCCATCATCTACTAGATATACGTCTAGGACGTATTCATCAGGTATTTCCTGAGCGAACAAGTTCTGTAACGCTTCAAGGGTTTTGGCTTTACGGTTAAATACCGTAAGTAGAACTGCTATCGTTTTCATTTAACTTTTATTTGACAAGTTTTATAAGATTGTACATCATCTTATTTACCAATAACATGCGTCTTCCACTTTATCCGCATTGGCAGGTTTTTGCTTATCTGTAGGCCTTATCCAATTTTCATTCTTAAAAAAGTCTAAATACAGGTTGCCCGGCAACCCCCACTTCGAAGCGTAATCCGTAGCCTCCCAGCGATTTCCTTTAATACCAAATAACAATTGTAAAGCCCCCCCTATATGAACGGCTTTCTTTCCTTGCCGCTTTACATGAGCCGCCAAAGGAAAACCATAAGCACCCGCGCCAATTAAGCAGATGTCATAATCTCGTTTATCAATTTCATCTTTCATCCATTGTAGGGCCTCAAACCAATCGGTAAACCCATTGCTTTCGCCTCCCAGACTCTGTACCGCCGGTAAGGTCTGCAGCTCAAACTCCGGCAAAACCTCCGGATTATCAAATAAAGACTCTCGTTTTTGATATTGTTCTTCTATCAATTCCGCAAAAGGATGCACTACCAACACCTTTTTCCCTTTTAATGCCCTACTCCACGGTTTTTGAGATGTATAGGGCTCTAGAAGCACCAACTTCACTTTTTCCGCATTACTAATTTCATCCTTATAATAAGATTCCTCAGGTATCCAACTTCCCAATACGTCCACTTCCTTCATATCCTGCTGCATCAGTTCGCAAAACTGCTCTATCTTAGCCTTTGTTGGTGGAAAAAAACCACTCCATTGCTGCATTTGTTGCATGCGGTTTTCTTCCCACCACCACGGTAGCGATTTGTTACGTATATATTTTATCCAATTCTTATCCTCTCCCTTTATCCCCAAATAATTTATCATGACATTCATCTCTGTAGCTCCAAAACGTGCAATCATGGATGGCGTTTCTTTTTGTAACTCATCGTATATTATTTGGGAAGCAACATCAGCATCCTGTTCGCAATCCAATTGAACGATGGAATCCACGCCAAATACCTTACTATATAACTTCCTAAAAGCTTTAAGTCCAAAAATTACTTTCTTGTTCATAATGTGAAATATCAAAAAATAAAATCAAAAATTGAATATCCAAATAAGCTCTGAAGAGGCGGAAAAAACCCACCACGTCTTAACCCGTCAAAACTCATTAAAAAACGCACCCCAAAAAAGAGCACAATGGCCCAAGCATAAAGGGTATTGAGTATTTTCTTATCCAACATAACATAGGGCAGCACAAAAGGCAATAGGTACATTCTGGAAATGTACAGGCGGGAAACCAAGCCTTCAGACGTACTTGCCAACATAACACACGTCACCATTAGCACCAGTAAAACATTGGTATAAAAATTAAATACTTTCTTTCTAGTCGTCCATATCATATACGAACAGATGGCTATCAATACCGCTGCGGTTACATATAATGGGCCCATATTGAACACCGTATCGTCTAGCGCACCTGTAGAATTTTTTTCCAAGCGCTTAAACCCATACGCTAAAAACCCAATGCCACTTACTAATTTCCCTATTAAAGGCAGCAACATAAACCCAACTGCCACACCTGCTATTGCATATAAGAACCGCTTTAAATTTCCGCCTTCCAGTTTATTATGAAGTGGTTTTATCAGAAAAAATATGAAATAAAGAAAACTAAAGGTGTGAATAAAACAGGCGCTTAAGAACAAAAACCATAGATTCTTTTGTTGGGTAACCCTAACAGCAAAAACATACATTACTATACTAAGGGCAAAACATTGTCTGGTGATATTATTCAGGTTACTGATATATTCTGAGAAAAAAATAAGCAATGCCAATGAAGCCACTAGCGTAACCGGATCACTATTAGTTTTTTGCCAGAATATGAATATGGCATAGCTAGTGATTGCAATTGTCAGTACCGTAATACCATTAATAAAACTAAAATAGTCACCCGAGGTTAGGTAAAACCCTATATAATTTAAAAGATTCCATACCGGTTCCTTAAACCCGAACACATAGGAAAAAAACGGCATAGTGCCTGCTTGTTCAAAAAGCCCCCAATAGGCCTCGTTATACCAATCTGACGGCTGCCCCGGTTTCCAGATACGTGTAGATTGTACCAAGCATGCATAGAGTGTTATGAGACCAAATAAAAGGGTGTCCGTTAAGGTATCTTTCTTATTATGGACCAATTTAACAAGTATAAAGGTGAGTATCCCCATAAGAGGATATACCGAAAAAATAATTACCCCAAAAAGAATAACAAACCTTAACAACCTATTGTATTTCTAGCACCCATTAATCCTTAATTACTCTCCCAAATATGGATAGCCGCGCATACGCCAACGTATCTTGGTCAAGTATATAAACAACACGCCCAACTGTTTGCGTTTTTTGTTGGCGTACCACTGAAACTCAAACGGACTGAATTTACCAAGAATATCCTTATCCAAATTTTTAAGGAGATAATCAATCATATCATATTCTCCCTTTCTAATAAAATTCAAGATTTCATGTCTTAACTCATACCGTAAAAATACCGGATAGCTCTTGTTTTTGGATGTAGTGTTTTTCCATTTCTCGTGAACATGATTATATCGATCTACAATATGCGAAATAACTTTGCTCGTGGAGGTTTGAGTAGCCTGACCGGGAACCATACCTACATATACGGTTAACGGAAACCCTACATATACCATGGGTGTTATTAGGGCCAAAGCAAAGAAACAAGCGTAATCTTCATTTCTTTTCATTCCTACAGGAAAACCACCTGACTCCAAAAACTCTGTTTTTCTTGCCACTGCCGCACTGGTATGTAAAAAGACATGAGGGTTTTCAAAAAAATCCCTAACAGCTATAGTATCCGTATATTTTTTAGCAAGTCTTGGTTCAATTTCATCATTATTTCTTACCACACCTCCCGCACAAATCATTCCCGCCTCTGGATTTTGAGTAATAGCGTAGTTTACTTTTTCCAGATAATCAGGTTTCCATTCATCATCCCCATCCAAAAAGGCTATATACTCAAACTTGCTTTCTTTAACTCCCTTATTTCTTGCTGCACTAACCCCTTGGTTTTCTTGAGTTATAATTCTTACTCGTGAATCCTTGGTAAACTGCCTTATAACGTCAACTCCATTATCCGTAGAGCCATCATTAACGATCACAACTTCAAAATCTACAAAACTTTGACCAATAACCGTTTCTAAAGTATTGACAATGGTATGCGCTTTATTATATAATGGAATGACTACAGAAATCATATTAATTCAAGCTAAGTCTTAAAAACTCCTGTCCTTTTGATTTTTCTCTTTCCATCAGTGCATCAACCTCGTGCCAATCTATCTCTTTATCTATGATTTCTTTTAATTTTTGCTCATCTTTCCCCATAACTATCCGCCCACTCAAACCTAGCGGATTTAATAACGATGCAATTCTTTGATTTTCATACGGAGTTATAACGATAAATGGTTTGTGCAATATTAACGAGAACACAACCGCATGAAAGGAACAACATATCATAAATTGACTGTAGTATACATATCTTAACCATTCTCTTGGAGCAACTATTGTGTTTTTAGCATTTTCTAATCGCACGCAAGTACCAGGATTCCTTAAATTTACCAAGTCCACACCTATATGTGTTGTCACGAACTTTACTGCTTGGCGCAATTTTTCATCAAATCTACTTGGCACCAAAATATATGAAGCAATGTATTTCTTTTTCCATTGTTCGTCATCAGATATGATAAATTTTAAATATTCATCTTTTGACAGCAAAAAAGTAGGGTCAGGAACATGATATATTTTTTTATGCTCGCTGAACAAAGATTGTATAAAATTTACCGCTTTGGTCTCCCTCAAACTAACTGAGTTAAACCTTTCAACCAAATCGTGAATTTCTTCATTCAAAAATTCAGGAACATCACACTGCCCCATACTGGCAGCGTATGAAATCTTCTTTATCTCTTTACCTCCAAAATCCAAGTAAAAAGCTCTGTTAATTGTATTTCGAGATGAAACATTCCAAATTTGGTCACTCCCAGCTATATATACATCACATTTTGGTGGATTGTTTTGAATTTCTTTCAAGGTGTAAAAAGTGCTCTCTCCCCTATTCAACAAATCTCCAAAATCCGCTCTTCTACGGAATTTTGCTTCATTATAAATATCCATCCACTTATTCCACATGACCAAAGGACTTTTAGCAATAAAGGAACGTATCGTCAACTTTCCTTCAGTTCTATAATCTATGAATTCAACGTGATGCCCTAAACTTTGTAAATACGTCTGTAATGCATAGGCTTGAAGCATTGCTCCATTATTTAATGCATCTTGAGTGGTCATTATTCCTATTTTCAACATAACTCGTATAATTTAATTTCTTTATAACAAACATCAATTGGCTTACCCAAACTATCCCACAAAATAAATACTAAACCATCCCCGTTTAACAAAGAATTTTTCTCTTGTACACTCAAGATTTCAGTACCATCGACAAAATATTGAAAACTTCCATGGTTAACGTGAATTTGAAAATCATAGTAACGGCCCAATTCCAAACTAATTTTAGCTGAACATATATCATTTACAAAACACCCATTGGAAACAACTTCAAAACTTAATAAGTTATTATCTTTCAAGTTAAATCGATATCTTTTTCCAATATCTTTATAATTGAAAGCGATTTGAAATTCAGAATTTTCTGTTTCCAATTTCGCCTGAAAGGATAAAACATAGGGCTTTTTCAAACTCCGGTTAAATTTTAGATATATCCAATCGTTTTTTCTATTCTCGCTAAAACATTTTATTTCATTTTTATAATATTGAACTTTATCATTTGCGCACTTATTATCAATAAAATATTTTGGATTTTTTCTTTTCATAAAATCTGGAGAAAACAAATCATTCCACATGAAGAAGCCAATGTTCTTTATGTAATTCCAAGTCTCGTCTTTATAGTTGAAAAATCCACCAGTATCTTGAACATCATATAGAATTTTAGTAGGCGTACTCGCAGTCGTTTTTTTACTACAACTAAAATTCTCTCTAATTCTTGAATCATTTTTTTTCTCGAGGAAGGGTTTTATCCTATAACCTATTGAATTTAATACTCTATTCATTTTTTTTCCTAAGTAAGTTGACTATACTATGTATTTTAGCTTTTTCTATTTCTGTAAGTCCAAAAAACCAAATACAAATAACTAAAAGTGTAATTGTAGTCGTTCCCGTGACCAATAGTCTTGTTACTCCCTCCTGTAATAACAAGACTAGTATCAATCCTGAAACTAAAGAAGGTATAACGGCTAAACTTTTAAAGACTACCTTTTCTATGTATTCCTTACGAGAAAGACCTATCAGGTGCTTAGAATAATATAAAACAACGCCAAATGTTCTAACTAATCTTTGCACAATAAAAGTTAGATAAATAAAGTAAGGCGGAAAATCATATTTGAAAAGTATAATTGAAGCCACCAATGGCATTAATAGCAATAGTGATACTGAAATTTGATATTTGGTTATATTTCCTGTTGCAGAAATAGCAGTCGGCAACGTTATGAACAACTGATCAATCAAGGATATTACTAAAATCAAGCGACAAAAGATAACCGTGTATTCCGGAACACTTTTTAACCAAAGTTTAAGAATCAGAGGGGTTTCTATAATTATTGGAATTGCAATTATGGCTAATAAAAAAAAAGAGATTTTACTCCCCACAAACAACGTTTTATGCATTGCATCGCGGTCATTCGCACCCTCACTTTTAACAATTACAGGGTTTAATGCTTTCATCATATTATTTGAAAAAACACTCACCTGTCCATTTATTTGCATTGCGACACCTTGTGCAGCATTTACTACTGTACCAAAAAACATGTTTAAAACTAGACCTTGTCCATAATAGGCAAGCATTGATACGGTTGTTCCCAAAAAACTCCAACCCGCAAAAGAAGTCATTTCTTTCATCAAACTCTTTTCAAAGTACTTTCTAGGCGCTATAACGCATTCTACATATTTTCTATGGCAGTACACTTGCATTATGGTACGACTAATAAAAGGGATTACCGCCATAAGAATACCGTACAGCACCAACTTATCTCCTACATAGTATACAATAATGAGCGCTACGGTTAATTTCAGCAACGATTCCAGGATGCCCACAATGGAGTAATACAACATGTTTTCATGTGCATTTAAGACCGCTTCATAAGGCACACTCATTACCGTAAAGGCCGTACTTAAAATTAAGGAACCATAAATGACCTTAGCAGCGAACACCCGATCAGGAGGAATGTTTAAAATGCCATTAAAAAAGAAGTAGCCCGCCACCAAAAGTATGAACACCAAGCCTATGGCAATCCCAAAATGCAGTACGGAACTAACATTAAAAATGTATTTCTGCTTTTCTTTATCGCCCTTACCCTCGTAAAAGGACATAAACCGTTGGGTAGCGCTAGACATGGCCGCATGTAAAAAGCCCAGCATGGCAATGGCACCTCCTACTAAGTTAAAAATACCAAAATCCGAAGCTCCTAAAGCGTTTAACACCAAACGGGTGGTATAGAGGGAGATAAACATGGTTATCGCCATCTTGGCATATAAAAATCCGGTATTTTTTATAACCCTATGGGCTGTAGACATATATTAGTGTTGTTTCGTATATCTTGTTTATCTCTAAATAAGATGGGAACTATTTTATATTAATTCTGTAGACACCTCCAGACCTAAACAAGGTGTCCTTATTTTTTATCGGTACGCGCTACCAAATGATAGGCAAAGACCCCACCATAATAGAAATAGCGTTTCCACATTCGTTTAGGTTCCTTAACAAAGCGGCCCAACCACTCCAAACCTAAGTTTTGCCATACCTTACCCGGCCGTTGTACCGTACCTGCGTAAAAATCAAAGACGGCACCAATGGAACAAACCACTCCTTTGTCTATGAGCGCCCCGTTCTGGTTCACCCATTTTTCCTGTTTGGGAGCAGTCATACCCACAAACACCACATCTGGATTAAATTGGTTTATGGCATTTAGAATTGCGGTATTGTCCGCTTCCGTAAACTCCGGTTTATAAGGCGGTGAATAGGTACCCACCGTTACCATAGGATATTCTTCTGCAGCGCGCTTTTTAATCTTTTCCAAAACTGCTTCTGACGAACCCATATAAAAGCAGCGCCCTCCCGTTTGCTGCAAATGTTGCAACAGGAACTCATGAATATCCGCTCCCGCAATTTTCTGGATCCGTTCTTTTTTTAACCATTTGGCGGCCCATACGATACCTACACCATCCGGCAGTAAGATATCAGAATCTTTTAAAGCTTTTTGAAAAGCCGCATCTTCATGGGCTATACAATACGAATATTGATTTATGGTGTTCACCATTAACTTAGGGGCAGACCAATCTACCGTTTCTAACTTTCCATTAAAAACAGGATACCCTAATACTTCTAAATTTCCTATTCCCATACGCTTTGGATTAATTGAAAGTTCAACAAGGTTACTTCTGCTTCTTTACATCTGCCGTTCCTTACTATACCGGGGGTTTTGAAAAGATTTGCAAACTTCTTTATGACCTACAAACCTTAGCATTAAAAACGGCTCCGCCGTTGCCTGTCACATAGGACACACACATAGCACTTTACTTTTATTTTACTTCTGTGACCGCTAATCAATTGGGGCTCTATAATACCAATCCCATTTTAACAGCGGCCTATCTTTACTCGATAATCGAGATTTAAAATGCTCCGACACTTGCGTCGAAATCAAAGTTGAATTTCCTTTTAATGCCTCATGGGCTCGCCCTGAGGTCGTTTACCTTTACACTACCTCTTTTAATTTGGCATTGACCACAATACCCATATCTTCCAACACCAAGGAAACCCTGGTTTTACCAATGTGGCGCACAACCGCTATCTGATCTTTTAAAAGACCGCTGCGAATTGTGGTACGATCGCCCGGTTGCAACTGGGAATACATTAACTCTTCTACAGCGTCATTGCTTACCCAATCCTTAAGCACCTCTATTTCTTCATTACGCACAATGGCCGGTTTGCCCAACCAATATAAATAGCGCTCCACCCCATGTACCGAAAAGGCCATAGACCTGTTTTTCTCGGTACTTTTAATAAACACGTACGATTTAATTAAGGGGGTTTCTACTGTTTTCTTGCGATCGCTCCAAAAGCGGACCTCCTTTACAATGGGGCAGTAGACCTGTATATCCATTTTTGTAAGACCCTCGGTTACCTTCTTTTCGTAACCTTGCCTAACTTTCAATACATACCATTGTTCCATATCAATACTTTTTTTCAATACTTGGCAAAAACATTGTTAGGGGGCTGCATAAGTACACAAAATATGTGGGAAAAACCACTTTTCAATATTAAAAAAAGGTATCTAACCGTTTGCCGTTCAATGCGTTTTAAGCTGTGGTTTTTTCATCGAAAAAACAGTTACGTTAATCGATAAAATACACCTCTTACTTGGTCAACTATAACAAAAAACAGATGCAAAACGGGTTAAAATATCCCTACACATAGCACCACTTATTCAAAAAAAATAAAACCGTAAATCGGTTAAATTCAGCAGCAAATCTAACACAAAAAAAGTCCTTAAAAGGGTATGCTACCCACTAAAACCGGAAGCGGATTTTTTACGTTACAATTATGTTAAAATTGATTCCTGTTTATTAAGAAATCACCAAAAAACCAGACACATAACTTCGTTTTTTTACCTGTATCGAAGTATTATTGCCTTATTTTTAATTAACATTTCGTTAACATTTTGAGCTATTGAAAACTGACTCTTTTACTTAGCCTAAATTCCTACAATCCCATGGCAGCCCATACCCACCACGCTTTTAAAGGCTTCCCACGTCCTCCAACCCTAACTCACTGATTGTAACCTTATAAAAAATGAAACGTAATCTCTAAAATCATAGTTTTGAGAAAACAAACTGCCAGAATCCGCTATAAGTAAGCTTAATCTGTTTACCGAAATACGCTATTAGATTTAGAGCCAACCAAACCCACCTTGCCGACTTTTTAGAAGAAAAAAGGCTTCCAATTTCTTGGAAGCCTTTTTATATGCCTATTATTTATGTTAACCGCAGTGGTATAGATTGCAAACGTTTTCCCGTGAGCCTGCGTACAGCATTGGCGATAGCCGCACCTATGGGACCCATTGGAGGTTCGCCCACCGCACCGGGTTTATCCGTGCCCTGAAGCAGCACTACATCTATTTCTTTTGGAGCGTGTTTCATTAGCGCCATTTCATACGGGCCATAGATGGTTGGGGTCAACGAACCATCTACCACTTTCATCTGTTCAAAAAGCACGGCACTCATCCCCATAATCACACAGCCTTCGCACTGCGCTTTTATCTGATCCGGATTTACGGCCAAACCGGGGTCCAACACTACCGTTACTTTGTGAACCTTAATACGGTCATCCGTGACCGAAACCTCAACTACATGCGCACAGGGCGTACCCGCATCTACCGATGCTGCAATACCCATGGCCCTATTATTTTTTACTTCTTCGGTATATCCTGATTTTTCGCCTGCGGTACGTATGACTTCCTTTAAACGTTTTCCGGCAGCATCATCCTGAATATGTGCCAAGCGGAACTCTTCGGCATTCGTTTTTGCCTTAATTGCCATTTCGTCCATAAAGCTTTCAATGGCAAAAGTATTCGCCAACAACCCCAAACTGCGCCACCAACTTGTAGCAAAAGGCAAAGTTACATGCCAATACACCGAACGATGATTGGGCACGCCCGAATACTGTATAAACCCACCTCTGATTGCCCCGATATCCGCACCAATAACGGTGGGGACCATATTGGGTATCAATGCCGAATTATTGCCTACATCACCACTCACAAAATGATGCTCCAAGCCGGTAAGCTTACCAGCATCATTTAAACGGCCTTTTAAAATATGATGGGTGGGCGGGCGGAACATATCATGCTGAAATTCTTCTTCCCGACTAAAAATATATTTTACGGGTTTGCCTACCGCTTTGGACATGACTGCCGCCTGTACCGCATGTGGCGTATGCAACCGTCTGCCAAAACCACCTCCCAAATAAGTAGGGATTACATTTACTTGCTCCTCATCCCAACCCAAACGGCTAGACACTTCCTTACGGGTAATACCAATTACCTGGGTAGAGATCATAATGGTTGCTTTCTCCCCTTCCACCAGAGCCACTACCCCATTGGGTTCTATCTGGGCGTGCGCACCTATGGGACTCCTAAATTCCATCTGCTCTACCGCATCGCCTTCAAGGGCTTCCCCTTCTTTCTGTATTATAGAAGATTTTCCATTACCTACGGTCATCATGGCCACTATGGCCTCTTGTTGTAAATCTTCCGGGACTTCCCAAACCACCTCAATGGCCTGCTTGGCATTTTCCGCTTGGATATAGGTTTCGGCAACGACACCCACAAAATCGTCCTCACTTACAATTTTTATAACGCCGGGCATTTTTTCGGCTTTATCCGTTGTAGCACTTACAAACTTGGCTCCAATTTTTGAAGGTCGCACCACGGCTCCGTAAACCATATTGGGCATTATGGCATCTATCCCGAACATGGGCGCCCCATATACTTTATCCGCCAAATCTACTCTCGCCACGGGTTTTCCCACGAACTTATACGAACTTATATCTTTTAAAACGGGCGCATCCGGGACCGTCCAATCTGTTACACCTTGAGATATTTCCGTAAAGGACAGGCTTTTTCCGTTTCCTGAAACAACACCCTCCTTTACGGAAAGTTCAGAGACCGAAACGCCTAATTGCTTTGCTGCTTCTAGCTTGATCATCTCGCGAAAGGTAGCTGCCAATTCCCGCAGCGGTTGCCACAGGCCGGAAATAGAGGTACTCCCTCCCGTGCTCACGCTATCTATATTACCCGTGGCCGTAGAGGCATGCACCACCTTGATATTTTCCATGGGTATTTCCAATTCATCCGCTGCCATTTGCGCCATACCGGTAAAGGTACCTTGGCCCATTTCTACTTTAGGCGAGTGTAGGGTGATGATATTATCCTTACCCAGTTCAAACCAGAGCATGGGGTTGTCCGTACTGCCCATATAGTCCAGGTCCATTTCATTTACCTTTTCCAACACGGCCCTTCTAATGGGATTCCGCAGTATATAGGTCCCTACGGCTAACACGCCCAAGGTTCCAAAGCCCCCACGGACCAAGAATTTTCGTCTGGATATTTTCTTTTTTGAAGAATCGTTATCTGCCATTACTTCGCGTTTGTGGGTTGGTTCATTGGGATGGTCTCTTGTTGTTTCTCCGCCGCCCTATGAATGGCTTTTCGCATTCTATAGTAGGTTCCGCACCTACACACGTTGATAATGTTATCATCAATTTCCTCGTCCGTTGGATTGGGGATTTTGTTCAGCAAAGCCGCCGTAGCCATCATAAACCCAGGTTGGCAATACCCACACTGGGGCACCACTTCTTCTATCCAGGCCGTTTGTACGGGATGTGGATTTTCCGCATCTCCCAAACCTTCTATGGTAGTGATTTGTTTTCCCTCCGCAAATTTTACGGGATAGGAACAGGAACGTACTGCTTCTCCGTCTACATGTAGGGTACAGGCTCCACAAGCTGCCTTTCCGCAACCGAACTTAGTACCTTTTAAACCCAGCATATCGCGAATTACCCAAAGTAGGGGCGTAAGCTCATCAGCAAGCTCAACGCTACGCGATTCACCATTGACAATCATTGAAATTTTCATGGTCAGTCTATTTTTTTATTGGGATGGAATGGTGTGGCCGTTTGAAAACCACTCTTCTACCGCACTGATAAATTCTTCTTTTGATACCGGTGGAAGTTCACGCAGCTCTCCTTTTACATTCGTGCCCGGCTCCCAGGCCCAAAGTACCAAATCATCTTCCGTTAAATGTTTTCTGATTTCCTCCGGGGAACGACCACCGTTACGCTCTGTATCCATCATGGATTTTGCGATTTCAAACCGATTTAAACCTTGCCACCGCATGGAGTGTGGTGCCAAAGACCAATGCGGTGCTCCCGGAGCCCCGGAATACGGATTGTTTTCAGATTGATGACAGGTAGCACATTTGGTAGCTTTAAAACCTTTATCATTTTCTCCCCTGGCCATATCAAAATGATGGGGGTGACTATCCTCTCCCTGTTTGGGAATATTATCGCTTGGGTGACAATTCAAACACCGTGGGTGTGTTAACACATCCATCATCTTATGAAAAGCCACATCCGATGCCGGTTTGTTTTCATCCTTACTATCCGGTACTGGCTCATAATTGGTTTCCGTTGGTGTATACACCGAAGCCAACACCAAGCCCACCATCAATAGAAAGAGAAGGAATACGTATTTTTTTAAATTCATAGCTGAAGTAGGCCTATTGCCTATAGCTATAAAGTTACTCATTAATTGTAGAAACCCAGAAGTCCTGTGCTATTGCGTTAGCATATCTACCAAAAAGACTACTTTGTTACCGTTACAGAGTCCGTTGCCACGAAAAAACCTTCAATTTCCGGGGCAATGCCATAGTTTACTTGCAGCCCCTTGTTTGTATCCTGTAACTCCTGAATCGCATTTTTAGAGATTCCGGTTTTATAGACATACAGGTTTTTCAGGTCCGTCATATTCTTAAAAACAGCCAGGCTCTTATCCGTAATGTCCGTTTCGTACACTTTTAAAAGTTTGAGTTTTTTTAAGTTCGATAGTTTTTCCATCTCGGTATCGGAAACGGGCGTTTTATCGATTTCCAGCCATTCCAAATTCTGACATTTCGCTATCACATCCATTTCTTGGGCACCTAACGGAAGTCCGCTTAGGTCTAATTCCACAATATTGTTCGCAATGCGTTGCAACGCCAAGATAGGTTTTACATCATACTCAGGCGGCAAATACATATCTATGCTAAGTGCATTGGAATTACTCGCCACGCGTTCTATGGTTAGATAATCGGAGGCTAGATTCTGCAATGTACTATCGGCCACAAAAGGCAGTTTTGCCCATTTGGACATGGGGTCCGGTTCCATCAACCCCTTAACGAGGATGGCCAAAGGTTCACTTTTAGGCAGCTGATCCAAACGCAAGGTATCCGAAGCCCCCAACGCTACCCAACGTTCCAAAATTTCAATTTCACTTGGTATTAAGGGCGTTTTTCCTTCCGGTGGCATGTGTTCCTCATTTTCCACGGGCAAATGCAATCTACTGATCAATTCACTTTTAAGCGGGTCTCCCGGAACTAGGGTATTCCCGCTTTCACCGCCTTTCAACAGTTCAGAAAAATTGGTCAAGAGTAACTCTCCCTTTTTCTTATTGGAGTTATGGCAGGACACACATTTATCGTCTAAAATTGTGGCTACCACATCCGCATAGATTATTGGGTTCTCCGGAAGTTCCTTTTCTTTTTTTGAAGTTTGCAAGGCCAGAAATTCTTCGCCATGCGTAACCATTCCCCCATAATGACCGGTAAGTGCTACCAGAACCACCACAACCACTTGAAGGCCTTTTACATAGATTTTACTGTCCAGACCTTTATTGGCCAAAGCATACCAGAGGGCTGCAATAAGGGCCACGGCCCCACCCATCCATTGGTGCCACAAGAGCAAATCTCCCTTTACCGGGGTTTCCTTCCCCAGAAAGAAACCTAATATAGCGGTTACCAAAGCTGATAATACCCCAATTACCAAAAGTTCATGCGGTACCTTTTTTCCGGTCAAACCCAGAAAAACGGCAATTAGCAAAAGTACGATCGGAAAGTGAAGCACCAAGGGATGCCAACGCCCCAACCACGCTACCAAATTAGGCAACACTATACTGGAATCGAAAACCAAACAAAAAATAAGAAAAACGGATAGGCCTAAAACACTATACTCTACCCAACGGCTTTTTAAAAAATTGGTCATTGGTTATGCTAAAAGGTCATTGATTACATTTCCGGCTACATCGGTCAGTCTAAATCGGCGTCCTTGATATTTATAGGTTAATTGCTCATGATCTATTCCCATGGCATGCATTAACGTGGCGTGGAAATCGTTTACATGTACCGGGTTTTCAATAACATTGTATCCAAACTCATCGGTCTTACCATAATTGAGACCGGGTTTAATTCCTCCACCGGCCATCCAAATGCTAAATGCCCTTGGGTGGTGATCCCTACCAAAGTTTTCCGGATTAAAATTACCCTGACAATAATTCGTCCTACCAAATTCACCGCCCCAAACTACCAAGGTATCCTCTAGCATACCACGTTGTTTTAAATCCTGAACGAGTGCCGCCGATGCTTGATCAACGTCTTTTGCTTGGCCCGCCATAGCATTAGGCAGATTGCCGTGTTGGTCCCAACCTTGATGATACAGTTGGATGAAGCGCACACCATTTTCCGCCAACCTACGGGCCTGCAACGCATTTGCCGCGTATGTTCCGGGCACCTGACAGTCTTCACCGTACAGTTTAACAATAGACTCCGGTTCTTTTGAAATATCCATAACGTCCGGCACCGACATTTGCATACGGTACGCCATTTCATATTGGGCGATACGGGATTCTATTTCATCATCACCCGTTTCTACATGGTGCATTTTGTTCAGCTGGGAAACCTCGTTCAACAAATGCCGTTTGTCCGATCTGGAAAGTCCATCCGGGTCATTCAGGTACAGTACAGGGTCCTTTCCGGACCGCAACAGCACACCTTGATGCTTGGAATCCAAAAAGCCACTGGACCATAGTTTGGAGTACAACCCTTGACTATTTCCTTTTCCACGTGAAGTAAGCACTACAAAAGAAGGCAGGTTCTTGTTCTCACTGCCCAACCCGTAACTCATCCACGAACCCATACTGGGGCGCCCAGAAATCTGACTTCCCGTTTGAAAGAAGGTAATGGCCGGGTCGTGGTTAATGGCCTCCGTATGCATACTGCGCACTACGGTAATATCATCGGCAATTTTAGCAATATGCGGGAAGTAATCACTGATCCATGTTCCACTTTGTCCGTATTGCTTAAAATTGGTAGCCGCGGGCATCAACGGAAATTTATCCTGCCCCGAGGTCATTCCTGTTAACCGTTGTCCGTTTCGAATGGAATCCGGTAAATCCTCGCCCATACGTTTTCGCAACGTAGGCTTATAGTCAAAACTTTCAAATTGAGAAGGTGCGCCCGCTTGAAAAAGATAAATGACCCTTTTGGCCTTTGGAGCAAAATGCGGAATACCCAATGGTTGGGTTACAGGTGGTGCCCCGCCTCCTTTCAACAGATCGGGAATTAATAATGACCCTAGTGCCAACGAACCAATACCCACACTCAATTGTGAAAAAAAATGCCGTCTGTTTACTTTTAACGGATCCTCCTTTTTGTTTTTGTCTTCTTTCATGGCCTATTCTTTTGTAATGGTTTCGTCTAAATTGTAAATAACCTGTGCCGTAAGCATCAACGCCGCTGTTTTCACGGGACTGACCTGCAACTGCTCAAAATCGCCAACGGCAACTAATTTTTCAGCGCTTTCCAAATCATCTTTATATTGCTCCAAAGCATCATGATAATAATTGTTCAATGCCAATAGTTCTTCTTTTCGCGGACTACGTACCAAAATGCGTTTGAAAAGAGTAGCTACTAAATTAGGATTGTCCGGATCGGCTTCTATACTTCTTTGTGCCAACACCCTTGCTGCTTCCAACACCTGTACATCATTCTGGAGCACCAATGCCTGTAGGGGCGTATTTGTTTTTTGCCTACGTACTTCCGAAAAATCTCTCGTAGGCGCATCAAAAATGGTCATATTGGGTGGCGGTAACGTACGCTTCCAAAACGTGTACAACGAACGTCTGTACAAATCCGCTCCTTGATCGGGAACATATTTCGTAAGGATACCACGGTTACCCCCGGCATTGGTTTCTTCCCATAGACCTGCAGGTTGATAGGGCTTTACACTAGGGCCTCCCAACTCTGGATTAAGGAGACCACTTGTGGCAAGAATATAATCCCTGATCATTTCACCACTCATTCTAAAGCGCGGTGCACGGGCCAACAGTTTATTTTCCGGGTCCGCCTTTTTTAGCTCCGGGCGCATTTCCGATTTTTGCTGATATGTGGCCGAAAGCATGATTTTCTTCAGGAGGTATTTGATATCCCAGTTGTGCTCCATAAAATCTACCGCCAACCAGTCCAGTAATTGAGGGTGTGTAGGCAGGCTGCCCTGAACTCCAAAATCCTCGGAAGTCTCTACCAACCCCTTACCGAACAACATGGCCCAAATACGGTTTACATATACTCTTGCCGTGAGCGGATTGTTCTTGTCTACCAACCACTGCGCCAGCCCTAAACGGTTCTTGGGCAAGTCTTCCGAAAAGGCAAAAATGGCCTCGGGTGTTTTTGGCAATACTGAATCTGCAGGTTGATCATACTGACCTCTATCTAAAATATAGGTAGTTCTAGGCGCCGAATCGTTCATGACCATTACATTAATAGTTGGCAGACTATCCATATGGACAAAAGACAATACGTCTTCCGTTTCCTCTTTAGAAATGGTCAGGAAAGGTGGGTCTGCAAAGAATTTTCTTTTTCCCGCCTGAACCGCATCCATTTGAAGCCCCCTTTCTTTGACTTGATTAAAAAAAGCGAACATCTCAAAATAATTGGCTTGGGAAATGGCATCATATTTATGGTCATGGCACTGCGCGCATTCTAGCGTAATCCCTAAAATTCCCTTACCCACGGTATTGGTACGGTCCAAAACGTAGTTGGTACGGTACTCTTCCTGAATTACCCCACCTTCCTGTGTAATGGGATGGTTACGGTTAAAGCCCGTAGCAAGAATTTGTTCTTTAGTAGCATTGGGCAACAAGTCTCCCGCCAACTGCCAAGTTAGAAATTGGTCATACGGCAAATTTTTATTGAACGCATGAATCACCCAATCGCGCCAGGGCCACATGGTACGGTAACTATCATCTTGATACCCGTGGGAATCCGCATAGCGGGCCACATCCAACCAAGACTGCGTCATACGTTCGCCATAGGCCGGAGAACTCAAAAATGTTTCTATAATTTGCTCCACATCGCCATTGGCGGTAAGTTCTTCCAACTGTTCCAATTGAGGTGGGAGACCGGTTAAATCCAAACTTATCCTGCGTATTAGAGTTTCTTTGGCCGCCTTTTCCGAAGGGCTCAATCCCTTTTCCTCCAGCTTCTCCAAAATAAAACCATCAATTTCATTTTGTGCCCATTGTGTATTTTCCGTTTGCGGGGCAGTCGTCTTTTTAGGTGAAATATAGGCCCAATGTTTTTCGAATTTAGCCCCTTGTTGAATCCATTTTTTTATGAGCTTTTTTTCATAGGAATTCAAGTGCAATTTTGAATCTGCCGGTGGCATGATAACATCTTTATCTTCAGAAATGATTGCCTGATAGGCGATACTTTTTCTTAGGTTTTTGGAGACCAAAGCATAATTACCCGGATTTTCGGGAAGTTCGGAAAATGCCCCTTCTTCCAAATCTAAACGCAGACCTGCCTTTCTTTTATTGGCATCCGGACCGTGACAGGTATAGCAATTATCGGAAAGGATAGGTTTGATATGAAAATTGTAATCTACCGTTTCCGGTAATTTCATATCGGCATATTCATCGTTAGCAGAATCGAATATTCCCTTCTTATACAAAAAAAGAAAACCGATCAAACTGGCCAAAACTACCGCAACTATTATCTTATACTTCATTTTTTGGAATGGTACATTACACACTTAATGTTATTCCATAAAACTAGCAGTTCTAGGCTATAGCCACAATTCAATCAGTTGCACTTTTTCGTCATTTATTATCACTTTTTGAATACATCGCCCGTATTTAAGCCATGTCAACAAATACAACAAGGTTTGACTATGAATATGAAACCAAAATACAGATTACGCTGAAAGTGTTCTTAGGGCCAGCCACGCCAATAATCCGCCCCCTAGTTCCAAAGCAGATTCATCAATATTAAAAGTAGGTGTATGCAGACCGGATGTAATATTCTCTTGGGTATTTCCCACCCCTAGCATATAAAAACATGCGGGATTTTGCTGAGTGTAGTATGCAAAATCTTCCGCTGCCATCCATTGGTCCAATTCCTCAACATTTTCCTCCCCTAAATAGTCCTTTGCCTGGATTCTTAGATTTTCGGTCAAGGTGGAGTCATTTTTTAAATGCGGGTACCCATGATTGATTTTCAGTTCGCAACTGCCCCCCATGGCTTCAGCCATTGTAATGACCAATTTCTTCAGCTTTTCCAAAGCTGTTTTCCGCCAATCTTCATCCATAGTCCTAAAAGTACCCTCAATGGAAACTTCATTGGGAATAACGTTGATCGCACCATTGGCGATTACCTTACCGAACGAAAGTACAGACGGAATTTTAGGGTCCGCAACACGACTGACCAATTGCTGAGCGGCAACTATAATGTGAGAGGCGATCAGAACTGGGTCAATAATTTTTTCAGGCATTGCGGCATGACCTCCTTTTCCTTTTACGGTTAAAAAGAGTTCGTCCATACTGGCCATGAACTTTCCGGAGCGAAAACCTACTTTCCCCACGGGAATATCTGGCCGTACGTGCTGCCCTATATGGGGAATACTGCCTAAAACAGTATATGCTTTTTCCTTAATAACGCTTACCGCCCCTCCCGGACTAAGCTCTTCCGCAGGCTGAAAAAGTAATTTTACACTTCCCTGAAAATCACCTTTCAGTTCCATTAAAATTTTAGCACAAAGTAAAAGGGAAGCACTATGGGCATCATGACCGCAGGCATGCATAACGCCATCTGTGGTGGAAGCATAGGCTATAGTATTTTGCTCCTGAATCGGTAGGGCATCAATATCCGCTCTAAGTAGCACCGTTTTTCCTTTTTCACGACCGTTAATGGTAGCCAACAAACCTGTTCTGGCAACCGATTCAATGTCCGTAATACCCAAGGCCAGCAGTTGCTCCTTTAAAAAGGAACATGTATTGTATTCGTGAAAAGAGAGTTCCGGATATTGGTGCAAATGCCTACGGACCTCCACAAACTCCGGAGCGTATTTTGCCGCAAGACTCTTAATTTTTGCACGATTCTCCATAAAAAAGATTTTAAAGCAGATTACCCACTTGAACCGAAATGCTTACTGCTTTGAAAAAAGTAAATCAAAATTAACGGTAACCTCATCCCCTACTACTATCTGGCCAAACATGGCCGTTGGGGGTTCCATACCGTAATCTTGCAGCACCAACTTCTTTTGACCTTTAATTTTAAGTCCTTCCGAGGCCGTTTCCATAGTTACTGAAATCATTACCGTTTTCTCCGCCCCGGCAATGTTTAAAGATCCCACTAAAGTAGATGCACCCTTTACCTCCTTAAGTTTAAAAACAACCTTGGGATGCGCCTCTTTTTTTAAGGCCTCGTGCATTTTTTTGTCCATTGCCGCACCTCTTTCACTTTTAATATCGTCTACGGCAACCTCTAAATCAATTTCTTTGGGTGCAGTACCGTCATAAGTAAGGGTTGCAGATACCGAATTTGCGGCCACTTCCCATTCATGAACGGTAGAAGTCCCGCTTATGGTCAATGTACTGGTGTCCGAAAGCGTATATTCATCCTGTGCCCGACCTACAAAGGTAAAAGCCACTAGAAGTACTAATAGAAATGTATTTTTCATGGTATTTAAATTGGCCAAAACATTAATGGCATTTTATAATCAATTTTCTATTCATCCAAAACGGTCTGCCAGAACTTCTTTTGTTCTTCCTCGGTAGGTTGAACTTTTGGACTTACCAATCTAAAACCTACATAGTTGGAATCTGTAAACCACCAAAAACTCTTTGGAATCTGTGGATCACGCTTCTGCTGTTTTAAACTTGAAGCCGTTCTGGCCGATGAACGTAATTTATCCGCATCATCATCCCAAGAACCACCCCTATACGAGCGTGGGTGTATTACTGTTGGAGTTACCCAAGGATTTTTCTTGTCCATTGTGGCATAGGCATCTGCCTTGTATTCATCCAACGTCCATTCCGCCGCATTCCCATGCATATCATACAAGCCCCAAGGATTTGGTTTTTTGGACCCCACCTTGGCATATTTACTTTCCGAATTCTTGTAGTATACCGCATACTCGTCTATCTGAGCTACATCATCCCCAAAACTATAAGCACTTTGTGTACCTGCCTTTGCAGCGTATTCCCATTCGGCCTCCGTGGGCAATCGGTAAAATTTTCCGGTAACGGCACTTAGCCATTTGCAATATACCAATGCCGAATATGCGGACATGCTTACCGCAGGAAACCCGTCTTTACCCATACCATACGATGGATCCTCATACGGCGGACTGGGACGTGTAATGGCATCAATTTTAATTACACGGTCATCATCCAATTTTACAAAAAGTTCTTTGTTCTGTTTGAAGAAAAGTTCAAACAAGTCCCATGTCAATTCATGCTTCGCCATATAAAAAGCGTCTAGCTCTACCTCCTTTTGAGGACCTTCATCGGCCTTTCTGTTCACTTCCGATTCCGGACTACCCATGGTAAAGGTTCCACTAGGAATCAACACCATATCAAAACTCTTATCGGTTTCGGGAACGGTTTCGGTATAACCGTTAGAAGCCTCTACGGGTACTTTTTCCATTACTTTTTCTTCCGTTTTTTCCACCGCGGTTTCCTGGGTGGCCGTAACGGCTTGTGTAGATTTACAAGATTGTAGGACCGCCCCTATGAGACAGGCAGACAAGGTAATTTTGGTTAACTGAATTTTCATTGGTAAAATGGTTTTGCTAAAAATAGTTTTTTTTATCTACAATGGTCAAGCTCTACCCATTTTAAACCTTACCAACCCCAACCTCTTAACAACAGCTGTACTATTTGTTTAAAAACTAGCAAACACAATGCTCCACACCCCTTGCTATTGCCCTACAACTACCCAAAATAGCCTATATTTGTGCGAACGCTATAAATTATAAAAATGAAAAAACTACTATGCATAGCAGTGACCCTATTTGTTTCGGCAGGGGTTTTCGCACAAAAGGAAAACACAAAAGAATTAGAGAAGTTTACGGAGCTTAAAGTATATGACCGCATCGTGGTAAGCTTGGTAAAAAGTAACGAGAACAAACTTGTTATTACAGGAGACGATAAGGATGAAGTAAACATCTCCAACAAAAATGGACTCCTAAAAATAAAAATGGAGTTCGATAATTTTTTAGATGGGAACGAAGCCAAGGCCACTTTATACTATACAGAAGAGCTTGCCCTATTAGATGCCAACGAAAATGCAAAAATACGTTCGGACGAGACCATTAAAGGCGACCGCGTAGAAATCAAAACCCAAGAAGGTGGTAAAATAGATTTAAAAATAAACATCAAAGACCTCTACACTAAATCTATCTCAGGAGGGGAAGTTACCCTTACCGGTTCTGCGGACAAACAAGAGGTTATGGTGAATACGGGAGGAAAGACGTATAACAAACAACTAGACACCAATGAGACTACCGTAGTAGTCAATGCCGGAGGAAGGGCAGATGTAAAAGCTACCGATAAAGTAACGGCCAAAGTACGTGCCGGCGGTTCTATCTACATCTATGGCAATCCTAAAAGTATTGAAAAGGATAAAGTTTTTGGCGGTAAGATCAAAGAAATGGATTAGGGCTACTGCTCTATATCCACTGCTTCAAAAGCTACGAGTTCATTATCTTGAAATTGCGGGGTTACCTCAATAGGGTTGCAACATACCTCGCAATCTTCCACATAGGTTTGTTTTGAAACCGAGGGGTCCATTAGCATGGAAATTTCTTCCCAACAATAGGGGCATTGAAAAAAGTGTTCGTACATATAGACCTTTTTAAAGTTGCACCTGTTTTTTACTTTTGGACGATCGATAGATGGCATTTACTAAAGCGACCGATTTCCGCGCCTCTGCACCATCCACCATAGGTTTCCGGTTTTCCCTGATAGCGTTTACCATATCCTGAAGAACCACTTTATGATTGTGATGCCCAATGGCCGTAGGGTCTGCCGCGCCGCTTCCCTGTTCTTTTGAAGTTAATTCCGGAGCATCTTCTCCTTTTACATTCCATGCAATGATTTTCCCGCCTTCCATAATAATGCTTCCTTTCTCACCATATACCTCAACGCGTTCCGGGTAGCCTGGAAAAAGGGCCGTACCTGCCGTAATCGTTCCCATGGCCCCATTCTCATAATTTACCAATACCGCACCAACATCTTCCCCTTCTATTTCATGTACTCTAGTTTGTACATTGGCAAAGACCGAAACTGCAGGCCCCATAAGGTTCTGCAATAAATCTACGGTATGAATACCTTGGTTGATAAAAGCGGCGCCACCATCTAATTTCTTGGTTCCTCTCCACTTGCTATTGGCGTAATACGCCTGTGAACGGTACCAGTTGATACTGGCATTGCCCATAAGCAATTTTCCAAGCTTACCGGACTTTATCGCATTTTCTACCTGTTTGTAATCCGTGCTACATCTGTTTTGAAGTACACAGCCCAAAAGTACCTTTCGCTCTTCGCATAGGGCAATCAACCCATCTATTTTTTCAGTAGTTACCTCAAGGGGCTTTTCACTTAGGATATGTTTGCCCGCCTTAGCGGCAGCTTCTATTGCTATACTATGTTTTCCACTTTCATTACAAACACAGACCAAATCTATTTCTGGGTGCTGTACGAAAGTATTAAGGTCACTATAGATGGGCAATCCAAAATCAGCTTTCAGCTGCTCTACCCTATCCGCAGATTTTGTACAAAGCCCTACTATCCGGACGCCTTCCAGCTCCGAAAGACATTTTACATAGGTATGTACGATTGAACCCGTGCCAATAATTCCAACGCCAATATGAGACATATGATAGTTCTATTTTTGTAAAACTATACTACGAAGAAATTATTTGAAAGGCAAAGAATCCGTGCATTTACGGATGCCTTTTCAGTACGGTTTTAGACGATACGATTAAAATTCAACGTTAAGAAGTTGCCCGGTAAGCTGAAGCAATTGAAGTTCCGCAAGCTTGGCATCATACTTGGCCAAGTTCTTATTGGTCTGCGCATTCAAAAGGTTAATTTGCGCCTGCCGGAACTCTATGGACGTAATCCTCCCCAATTGAAACTGCTCTTTTGAACGTTCAAAATTATTTTGGTTGGTAATTACATTCTGTTCCTGAATCTGATAAATGGTCAATCGGTTTTCGTAGCTCGCCAGGGCATTAAGAATATCACGATCCACTTCTAATGTTACTTGCTCTTGCAACAACTCTTGGTTTTCATAGGCAATTTTAGAATTCTGCACCAAGGTAGTTGTTCTTCCGCCATCAAAAAGGTTCCAAGTAAGACTGGCCCCTAGGCCCAATGTAAGACTGGTTCTGTTGCTCCCGGGAATAATTTGGCCCGGCAAAAAGGAATTGGGTGCACTTTGGTTCAAATTCCAACCGTACGAGCCCGTAAGCCCGATAGTAGGAAGGTAACCGGAACGATTCACCTTAATGTCATACGCATTAATAGCCAAATTACGTTCGGCCTGCAGTATGGTTACGTTGTTCTGCTTGGCCTCGCCTATGAGCTCATCCAATTGCAATCTGGGCACAAAACGAACTATGGTATCCACTTGAAAATCCTCGGTCAAGCTTTGATTGACAATAACATTCAAATCCCTTTTAACATTAGCCAATTGTTGTTTGGTGTTCAACAGGTTAATACTATCATTGGTAACATCTACCTGAGCATTTAGAATGTCAAGTTTGGTATTCTGGCCATATTCAAAAGCGTACTCCGCCCGTGTAATACGGTCCGTAGAAATTTCCAAAGCCTGTTTCAGTACATTTTCGTTCTCCGTAAGCCTAGCTACTTCAAAATAAATACTAAACAACTGCAACAAGGTATTCTCTATGGTCTCCCTGGCTTGTAATTCCGTAAGTTGATACTGCTCTTTTAGCCTTTTGTAATTGTAGAGCCTTCCTAAACCATCAAACAACGTATAGTTCAAGTTCAATCCGCCATTGAAGGATTGCGATTCCGCATGGTTTATTTCCAAATCAGGTCTCGGCTCGCCGGAGCTTTCAAATTGTCCCGGATATTCTGTATTGCTATTTAAATCATTGTAATTGGCGCCTGCCGTACCCGTAAGACTCGGTAAATAGCCAGAATTGAGTATACCCTGATTGTTATCGGCAATTTCTACTTGATTACCGGCTACCTTAATTCCAAAGTTGTTTTCCAATGTTAAGCGTACCGCTTCTTCTTTGGATAAACGCTTCTCTTGAGCTGTAACTCCTAGACCGATAAAAAGAAAAATTAAGGGGACTATAACTTGTTTGATCATTCCTATTCTGGTTTCTTAATATTGCTGTTAGGTGAGGCACTATTGCTTACTTCCGAACCTTTCATTACATCATGGGAAGTTCCGTTTAACGGCAGCCTAGGCTGCTCCGCCATATGTGCTTCTTCCTTCTGCTCCTTTATAGCACGTTCTACCTCTTCCTTAGTGATATCATCACCGGTTTTCAACCATTTTGTGGTTACTTTAATACGGTTACTGAACGCTAAGAACAGCGGCAATAATAACAAGGTCAGAACAGTGGCAAAAGCAATACCATAGGCAATGGATATAGCCATGGGCTTTAAAAACTGGGCTTGCCTACTGCGCTCCAACAAAAGCGGAGCTAGACCTGCAATAGTAGTTATCGACGTCAAAAATATAGCCCTAAAACGTGAGCGGCCCGCCTCAAAAATGGCATCGTCAAATTTCATTCCACCACGCAAGTTGCCATTAAACTTACTTATGAGTACCAAACCATCATTCACCATAATGCCTATTAAGGCGATAATACCCAATAACGATAGAATATTGACCGGAAAGTCATGGATCCAATGCCCCCATGCTACTGCGGTTAAACTAAACGGTACCAGCAAAATAAGTAACAACGGCTGACTGAAACTTCTAAACGTGAACGCTATAGTGATGTATATTAACAATAAAACCGATAGACCCACCACGGTTATGGAATCGGACATTTTTTTGGCCTCCCTGTTCTGACCTTCGTACGATGCCGTTACCGTTGGATATCTGGACTGTATTTCCGGCATTACGGTGGTACGGATTTCGTTCATGATATCCGTGGCACTCGTTGTTTTTTCATTTTTAATGTCCGCCGAAACTTGAATTTCCCGTTGTCCTTCCAAGTGGTTTATGGCCACGTCTCCCCTTTCAATGATATAGGTTGCTATTTCCTTTAACGGAACTTTATTTCCGTTTGGAGTGGTGATTCGCATTTCATCCAAATCCGTAATGGAAGAGCGGTTCTCCCTATCATAACGTACCCAAACCTTAATTTCATCTTGCCCTCTTTGAAAACGTTGCGCTTGAGAGCCAAAAAAGCCCGCACGCACCTGATTCATTACCGTACGTAGGTCAAGCCCCAATAAATACGCATTCTCTTTTAGCTCAAGTCTTATTTCCTTAATACCTGCAGGGTCATTATCCGCAACATCTTTTAATAGGGCATTATTTTCCAGCACGGCCTTTAGCTCTTTTTTGGCAGCCTTTAGTTCGGTGATATTATTCCCCAAAAGCGAAACCGATACCGGATTACCGCCAAAGTTTCCTCCTGAGCCATAAATAAGGCTTTCAACCCCTAATACAGGCCCCATTAACTCTTGCAATCTATTGGTTACCATATCCGAACTAATGGCATCCGGACGTTCTTCACCAGGTAAAAGGTTAATATCCAAAGAAGCGGCAGAGGTACCCGGACCAATTCTCTTAATTGTATTTTCAAAAAGGACTTTATCCGTTCCCTTTAAATACTTCTCAGTTAGCTCTTGGTTTACAATTTTAGACTTCTCCTCTATCAAAGAAATAATAGAATCCGTGATTTTTTCATTGGTTCCGTTGGGCATCAATAAATCTACGGAAACCCTGTCACTGGCAACTCTTGGGAAAAAGGCCGTTCTAACGATTCCGCCACCCACAGACCCCAATGTAAGTATCAAGGCCATAACAAAGAAAGCGAACATCAGTACTTTATAGCGCAGACCAAAACGTAAAGCAGGGCTGTAAATCTTATCGCGCATCCAAACCATGAAACGGTCTCCCATTTCATTAATGACCCTTAATTTGGCAAAAGCTCTCCCTATTGCCGTTTTTGGTTTCATTTCTATGACCGTAAGTGCTTTTGAATGGGCCAAATGCGCAGGAAGTATTATTAGCGCCTCTACCAAGGAGACTACCAAGGTGAGGATTACGATTACGGATACCTCACTAAAGAATTCACCTATTCTACCATCTAAAAACAGGAAGATGGAAAAGGCCAATATGGTAGTGATAATTGCCGAAATAATGGGCGGTATTACCTCCATGGTACCATCAATAGCGGCTTGTATTGGACTTTTTCCTTTTTCGTAATGCTGATAAATGTTTTCCGCAATCACGATTCCGTCATCTACCAAAATACCGATTACGATAATCATACCAAAAAGAGATAACACGTTAATGGTAACATCAAAATACCCTGCAAATACGAACATTCCCAAAAAGGAGATAGGTAGACCGAACGCCACCCAAAAAGCCAAACGTGTATTTAAGAACAACGAAAGGAATATGAGTACCAAAATCATACCCACAATGGCATTCTCCGTCAACAACTCCGTACGTTGGTTCAGGGTAATACTACGATCACTGACCACGCTTAACTTTATGTTGTTGTGCTTTTGGTTAAAGTCCTCTATATATTCCTTTACCTTTTCGGCAGAACCCAAAAGGTCTTCTGTGTTGGTACTCGTGATGGAAGCACTAACGGAAAGGTTCCCATCAAAATAAGAAGCATTGGGCGATTCTTCAAAACGGTCACGAATGATGGCCACATCTTTTAACCGCACCGCACTACCCGAAGCATCCGCACGGATAATCATATTAGACAGCTCATCTCCGTAATAAGACCTATTGTTGGCCCTGATCAAATATTCTTCGGAGTCGGTTTTAATATTACCTCCAGTAACCAAAATATTGGCATTGGCCACCGCCTGAGATACTTCATTAAAAGATATATTATAAGCCAATAAACTATTTTCGTTTACGGCTATCTCTATTTCTTCCAATGGATAACCACTCATCTCTATTTGAGAAATGCCATCTATGGTACGCAGCTCGTTCTCTACCTGTCTCCCTACTTGTTTTAAAGTAGCCAATGGAATCTGTTCCCCACTTATGGCAAACGTTATGGTCTCTCTAACGGCTTCTAGTTTGGAGACAATTAAAGGCTCCATTCCGGTAGGAAAAGAGGGCACCCTATCTACGGCATTCTTTACCTCCAAAAGCATGAAATCTATATCGCGCCCTTTTTCGATTTCCACATTAATAACCCCACTGTTCTCCCTTGCGGTGGAGGTAACCCGGTCTACACCTTCAAGACCTTTTAAGTTATCTTCTATCTTAAGAACAATACCCTCTTCTACCTCTTGCGGTGAAGCGCCGGGATAGGTTATGTTTATTGATATATTCTTAGAATCCGAAAGCGGGAAATAGCTAGATTTTAACGAAAGAGCGCCGGCAATACCAAACACCATAAACGCCAGTACAAAGACATCTACGGCAACGTGATACTTTATGAAATAAGAGATTATGTTTCTCATTAGTCTTTGGTTTTTGTGTTACTCTCGTCAAAAACCTTAACTAGCATACCGGCATAAGCTCCTACTACCGGTTTTGAAACAATGGTTAATCCATCAGGTACATTTTTTAGGACCACCTTTCTATCGGAAAAATATACCGGCTTAACATCAACCACATCTAAAATGGTGTCCCGTACCACAAAAATTTGGTCATTTTCAAGTAAAAGCCCCCTGTCTATTTCAATTGCGTTTTCCTCTTGTCTGGCATCTAGATTGGCCTCCAAGTACATTCCTTCCCTAAGATTTTCGTCTTTAACATCTATATAGGCCCTTATGGTCTGTGATGCCAAATCTACACTCCCGTTAATACGGGCAACTTTTCCTGTATACGTTTTAGTTCCATTAAGATTGATAAGCTCTACGCTTTCACCCACTTTTAAAAGATCACTATAGTCCTTGCCAATGGCGACCTCCAACTCATACACGTCTGTATTAATGAATTCTCCCAATTTTTGACCAGATCTTACCAAAGTTCCCTCTGTAACCAAAGCCTCGGTTAGGATACCGCTAAACGGAGCCGAAATTCTATACTTAGAAAGACGTTGCTCCAAATTCTTTACATTATAGTAGTTGGTAAGAATACCACGACCGGAAATAAAATATTTCTCCTTTTCATCTGTCATTTCGGGCAAAGCAGGAGTCGTGTTCCCCATATTAAAATCGCTGAGGTATTTTTGCCATTTAGGGAATATCTCAGGATAATCCAACCTTAAATCCGGCATTATAGAAGTAATTAGATTGTAAAGGTTGCTTTTTGCCGATTGTACACTTGCCGAATATTCCGCAGCATCTATACGGATAATGGTTTCACCGGCCCGGTAGGTCTGTCCCGCTTTAAAAAGCTTGTTCCCTTTTCTAAACACTCCCTGCACCTCTGAGTAGAGTTCTACCCTTTGTTTAGCGCTTAAATTACCATTTGCAGGAATTACTATGGGGATACTTCCGTTTTTAACCGTATCTACAAAGACAGTCTTAATTACTTTTTCAGGTTTTGGTCTAGGGGTTCTTTTACTGTTTACAATTGATACTGCTGCGTAAACCGAAACAATAATCAGCAAAACACCTAGTACGGTCAAGAGGATCTTTCGTGTATTCATAAGTTAGTTGGGCTATATAACCAGATGGTTGGACTACAAAGCTATCTAATAGTTTAAGGGCGCTTTGTTAAATGTATCTTAAATGTATTTTTTTTGAAATACCCGAAAAAAAAGGGACGCATAACTGCGTCCCTTTAACCAAACTAACTAATAAATTATGGAAATCTATTTTCTATTCTTCGTCTTCAAACTTTGTATCGGCCATTCTAGTTCTGCCGTACTCAACATTTTTAAAATCGATTTTATCATCTTCCTTATCATAATCAAAAACCAAGAACTGCTTTTCATCCATTGAATGAAGACTTTTGAAGGAATCAAATTTGTTATTCTGAAGCTGTAACACCTCTAAGCTAGCCAATTGACCAAACTCTTCCGGAAGCTCACCTCCCAATTGGTTATTCGCCAAAACAAGTTCCTTAAGCTTTGTAAGTCCACCTATTTCCGACGGAATACTTCCTTCCAACGTATTTTCAAAAAGACCCAAACTTTCCAATTGGGCCAATCCGCCAACAGATTTAGGTATATTTCCTTTTAAACTATTACTGGACAAGTTTAAAATTTTCAGGTTTTTTATTTCCCCAATACTTTCAGGAATGCTTCCGGTTATAAAGTTGTTGAAAGCCGTTAGCTCCATTAAACTTCTCATTCTACCCAATTCCAAAGGAAGTTCTCCTTTAATACGGTTCATTTCTATCTTCAGCACGCGTAGTCTCGTAAGTTGTGCAATCTCTTTAGGAAGCTCTCCTGTAATGCCGTTAAACGCCAAGTTTAAAGATTCCAGTTTTTCCAAGTCACCAATACTGCTTGGGATAACCCCTTGAAGATTGTTATTAAAAAGATTGATTTCTACAACGTGGTTGTTTCTGACCGTTACACCTTGCCATGTAGAGATTTCTGCATCCAGGTTCCATTTTCTTTGCCATTCATCACCCTTCATTGCGTTGTACAACTCAATGAGCGATTCTTTTTCTTTCTTCGGAACGTCGGCCATAACCGTATGCACCGTAATGCACAAAAGCACTAAGTAACTTAATAGACTTTTCATACGAATACTATTTTTTTTTGGTTGACAGTAAGGTTGGGCGCAATTCAAAGCGAATTACCCTACAAAAATAAGCCTTAATGTGGATGAAAAACAAAAATTATCGTTCAACGGCCCTATAATGTTGTGAAAGCCAGATATTTTGTTGTGAGCACTTTTTTCAAATGGTCATTTACGGCAGCTCACTAGTAATTTTCTAGCTCTAAGGTAATTTCTTCCCACTTGGTCATCATTTGTTCCAACTGCTTTTTCTTCTTTTGATAGCCATCAAAAAAATTGGGAACGGCAATAGTCTTGTCGTAATCCATTAACAATTTATGGTCTATCTCACCTATCTCCTTTTCCAGTCTTGCAATATCCGACTCCACTGAGCTAAGTCGGTTTTTAAGTGATTTTATTTTTTTCTGTTCCTTAAAGTCGGTTGCACTAGATTTTGGCGTGTCGCTTTTTTTTTGAACGTCCTGTTTTTTTTCTATCGCCCTAAAATCTTCAACCTTACGTTGATCCAGATAGTAATCTATATCGCCTAAATACTCTTTAATTTTCTTGTCCTTAAACTCATACACCTTATTGGTCAGCCCTTGTAGAAAATCCCTATCGTGAGAAACAAGAACCAGGGTTCCGTCAAAATTCTGTAAGGCCTGTTTTAAAACGTTCTTAGATTGGATATCCAAATGGTTGGTAGGCTCATCCATTACCAACACGTTAAAAGGCTGCAAAAGCATCTTGGCCAAGGCCAAACGGTTTCGTTCACCACCGGAAAGCACTTTTACGTATTTTTCCACCTCATCTCCCTTAAACAAAAATGAGCCCAGAATATCTCTTACCTTACTTCTATTCTTTTCGTTGGCCGCATCTATCATGGTATCTAATATGGTTTTGTTACCATCTAAGTATTCGGCCTGGTTTTGGGCAAAATATCCAATTTGTACGTTATGCCCCAACTTTAATTTGCCTTCATAGTCCAAATCACCCACCATTATCTTGGCCAATGTAGATTTTCCTTGACCGTTCTGACCCACAAAGGCCGTTTTACTATCGCGCTCCAAAAGTAGATTTATACCAGAAAGTACATCTTTCTCCCCGTAGCTTTTGGAAAGTTCCTCTATTTCCGCAATAACCTTACCCGGAGTTATGGAGACCGGAAAACGGAGGTTCATTACGGCATTATCATCCTGATCTACTTCAATACGCTCCATTTTATCCAATTTCTTGATCAACGACTGTGCCATTGAAGCCTTGGAGCTTTTGGCACGGAACTTCTCGATCAAGCGTTCTGCTTGCTGAATTTCCTTTTCCTGATTCTTTAGGGCGTTCATCTGCTGTTCTTTTATTTCGCCTCTAAGCAGAAGAAACTGGGAATAGGGCTTTCCGTAGTCATAAATACGGCCCAAGGAGATTTCTATGGTACGGTTGGTAACGTTATCCAAAAACATTTTATCGTGAGAAACAATAACAACAGCGCCCGCGTACCCTTTCAAAAATTGCTCCAACCAGATAATAGACTCAATATCCAAGTGGTTGGTGGGCTCATCCAGAAGTAACACATCATTGCTCTGGAGCAAGAGTTTTGCCAATTCTATCCGCATTCTCCATCCGCCGGAAAACGTGTCGGTTTTCTTATCAAAATCCTCTCGTTTAAAACCAAGGCCCAATAGTATTTTTTCGGTTTCGCCTTGGTAATTATACCCACCTAATATTTCATAGCGATGGGTAAGATCGCTCAAGTCTACCATAAGTTGATGATAGATTTCACTCTCATAATCCGTTCGCTCTGCTAGTTGGTGGTTAATTTCATCCAACTTAAGCTCCAATGCCTTTATTTCTTCAAAAGCCTGATAGGACTCTTCCAAAACAGTACGCCCCAAAACAAAATCTATATCCTGACGAAGAAAACCAATCTTAATATTTTTCTCCATGGCGATAGTACCCGAATCAATAGGCATATCTTTGGACAACATTTTTAAAAGTGTTGATTTACCCGCTCCGTTCTTACCGATCAGACCCACACGATCACCACCATTTAAACGAAAGGATATTTCCTCAAAAAGATATTCTCCGCCAAAAGAAACGGAAAGGTTATGGATATTCAACATACTTTAAAAATTCTAGATTCAGACAGGCATCATGCCCATAAGGTGGTTTAATTATTTTTGAAAAAACATTACTATTTGTAATGATAGTTACATTGAAAGAAAAGCCAAAGTTGTACTTTTATTCAAAGTTTTGCAAATGTTAAAAAAAGGAAACAAACTATACAGCATTTTAACAGGAAGTTGTCCCAAATGCCACGAAGAGAGCATGTATGAGGATAAAAACCCGTATCATCTGGGCAAAATCTTTGATATGCACGAACGTTGCTCTACCTGTGGCACCAAGTACAAGATTGAACCTTCTTTCTTTTATGGCGCCATGTATGTAAGTTATGCCGTTGGAATTGCTTTTGCCGTAGCAGCATTTGTCATCAGCTTTTTGTTCATTGGTGCAACTTTGACCACTTCATTTATTGCCATTGTTGCCACCATGATAATTTTCATGCCACTAATTATTAGATTGTCCCGAAACATTTGGATCAATTTCTTTATCCACTTTGATTCTGAAGCAGGCACAAAATTCAGGAAAAAGACTGCTGAAAGTATTTCTGAGTAAAACGTGCAATGTCCAATTCCGGATCTAACTCCTGACCGTCTTCTGCGAACATGTACAGTTGTTTTGCAGCAGACGGGCCCATAAGAACCCCCCTTGAACCAAATCCGTTAAGGATATGCAAGCTTTTAAACTTAGGGTGCCTACCTACCAGCGGTTTTCTATCTACCACGGTCGGTCTTACCCCAGCTACTTGGTCTACTACTTTAAAACCGCACTTAAGCACCGTTCTTAATTTAGCCAATAGTCCTTCTTTGGCACTTTCTGTTGGCAGATTGGTTTTGTCATGGCGTTCGTAATTAGCACCTACCCTATAGATATTATTTCCTTGGGGAATAATGAACACCGAAGACTTTATGGCTTTATCCTCTTTTAGATCGGGAGCTTCAATAAATACGTACTCCCCTTTGGAACCTTGCAAAGGCAAATAATTAAAAAACGGATTTTCCTTTAACCCAAAACCTTCTGCAAACACAATTTTTCGGGCAGAAAGAGCGTCGTATTCTACTCTATCATCGGTATACTGCAAACGGTTGTAATCAAAGGTTTCTTCAATCACTAAGTCTTTCTCTTGAAGGTATTTCTTGTACGAGGAGACTAATTTTTCTGTATCTATTCTTCCTGTATGGCGTACTTCCCCATAACCGAACGGAGCATCTATATGAACATTGGTATTTGCATGAACAGATGTATTCAAAAACCTATCCAATCCTTTTTTATCGGAAGCTTCAAACCACAGGTTTTGTTCTTCAACAGAATGAAACCTTCTGTATACCGGCAGCTCATAATTTAACTTAACTCCTAACTTGCGTTCCAAATGCGCATAAAAAGCCGATGCCGTTTTCATCTGTTCCTCTGCCTGCCACGCCAACGTAAACCGTTTTAGAATAACGGGATTATATAGGCCTCCGGCCACTACCGAAGAGGTCTGGGAACTATCTGCAATTACCTTAAAGGTTTTGTTATTCTTCTCTAGCTGCTCACAGAATGAAATACCTGCTAGGCCAAGCCCTACAATTAAATAATCTATCATACGCCAAAGGTAGAAAATTGGCAATCAAAAAAAGCGCCCCGACAAAAACTGTCAGGGCGCTCAATACTATTTGAATTGGAATATTCTTGGCTCTAGTAAGCCCACATATCTTGCTCTCTATCTCTAATGACCTCTTGGATTCTACCTGCTTCCAACAACTGGAACAGAGCATTATCTGTAATGTAATCATTTACTTTACGGTCACCATGAACATTGTCTTCTCTATAAATTACACCATTAAACCTTCTTGCGTTCAACAACATATCAAAAGAGATAGGTTGCGCAGAGTTTCTTTGGTTAAAGACTTTGGCCTCGTGCAAGATGTTTCGTGCATCTGGATACCATACCCAGAATAACTCAACCTTTGCATCACTTGGATCCATAGAGTCATCGTCTATAAAGTTAACGTCAGGAGCTACCGGGGCAATACCTAACAAACGATACTTTAATTCGCCTTGGCGCTTATCAAAATACCACATTCCTTTTATACGGTATTCCTCAATATCGGCCGCAGTTAGGTTTCTTCTCATCACATACTCAGGAGAAAGTTCTTCACCTGCATTGATCTGTTCGTAACCATAATCAGTAGTATCTACTTTTTGCAACGTACTTTGAAGGTCGCTAAATTTACGCTTATCCGTAAAATAAGAATCTGCATAAACATCTTTTAGCTTACCGTTCTTGATATTTTTCAAAAGAACATCATATAATGATCTTCTATCGTTTCCTATATCAATGGTATCTGTAGGATAATATAAAGGGAAATTTACCCTTTCATCAAGATCAATAACTTCCCAAACCGTCTTAGACCAAAGAATGTCACGATCATCTACATACCCATACTCAAGGGGAGCATCATTGTCCAAAGCTTTTTGAGCTTCGGTCTTAATGCCTATTTCCTCAGGCTTTTTGGCGTTCAAGATGTTCGCCTGGGCCATCATGGAAACTGGCAACAATGTTACTGCACCAATTACTAAAGCATTTTTCCAATTCATGTTTGTAAAATTTTAAATTACCGAGCGATCAAAAGACCGCCCGGTTTTACTAGTTTTTATTAGTTTGTGATCTCCACTACAACCGGAGATACCTTCTTCAATTTATAACTCTTGTTATTTGTAATGTAAGCTTGGATATCAAATATCTGAACAGCATCACCTCTTTTAGCTCTTTTAAGGGCAGATTTGGCGTTAGCGTTCAATTTGCTTCCGTTAACACTTACGGTAGGCTGACCAGGAACTTTGAACTTAAATCCGCTTACAGCAAGGTTCAAGTCAAAATCAAAATCTTCCAACATTGCTCCTATAGTTGCAATTTCCATGTTAGCTCTAGGCATTTTAGCACTACCTGTTTGCTTACTTACAGAACCTGCAGGTCTTGGAATATCCTTAATTCTAAACTCAGATTTTGAAGATACGGTCTGACCATCAGGTAATTTACCAGAAGCTGTAATAGTAACTGTTCTACCTGTTCCAGGATTCATAATATACTTGCTACCGTTAACAGATTTTAAACCTGGAGCAGAAGCATTTACTTTGTTATTAGGTATGCCTGGGATAGATATAGACATTGGGTTAGCAACGCCACGGTAAACAACATTCATCTTATCAGCCGCAATTAAAGCAGCATTAGGCTTGCTAATTGTAGCAAAGCTGTTCTTTACAGGTACAGGAATCTCCTCACCATCTTGCTTAAAATACAATGTACCTTCTACAGTATGATCACCGGCAGAACCTGCTCCGATCAACATCTTAACACCACCAGCCTCTAGTTTATAGTCAGTACCTTCAGAAAGTTTTCTTCCGTCTAACGTTAACTCAGCTTTTACAGGAGTAGAAGAGTTATCAGTTTTACTAATGATAATCTTACCGTCATACTTCTCACCGGAGTAAAAAGCAGATTTACTAGCCTGTAATGATGTTGCAAAATTCTTAAGCGATACTTGGCTTGTTAACTCACCTTCCAACATTCTTTTAAGAGCGTCTTCTTCTGTAGCTTTAACATCTGCCTGAAGAGCAGTAATCTTGGCCAAAGAAGCTACTAAAGGATATCCTTCGTAGTGGTAGTTGATCCAATCTTGCTTAGAACCGTCTCTTTTAGTTTCTTTACCGTTCTCATCTCCAGTCTGGAAGCGAGCGTTTACAGATTCTTTCAAATCTTTTGGTACGATAGCCGATACTTGTGTACGGTAGTCATTAATTCTACTCATGAATTCCTTTCCACCTTCCGATAGATTGTCTCCTTGAAAGAATTTTTGATCCAAGAAATCAGAATTATCCATTCTCGCATAGTCCTTAGCATCTTCTAGACCTTCTGTCATGCCTTGCTTAAGGCCTTCTAGATAGTCATAATACTCCTGTGACATCTGCTTGATTTTCTGTGCATCTTTATAAAGCTTTCCGTATTTCTCAGAATCTTCGGAAGCTTTAGTCTCTAGACCACTCAAGAAAGCTAGGTTACTTTCTGTAGTCTTCGCGTTAGAAGCTTCCATCTTTTCGTTCATAATACCGAAAGCTGCAAGTACTTCTTTACTCATGTTTAACGCCAGCATAGCGATGAAGATCAAATACATAAGATTGATCATCTTCTGACGTGGTGTTGCTTTTCCTCCTGCCATGTTTTTTTAATTAGATTTGATTAATTATTTGATTTGGGGTTAACTAATCTCTAATTAGTTTCTATTCATAGCGGTTAACATACCACCGTATACTCCGTTCAATGAAGAAAGGTTAGTTGCCAAAGATTCCATTTGGTCTTTAAGAGCAGATGCATTCTGTACAACTTCTTCATTAACTGAAGCTTGTTTGCTAGCACTTTCTAATTGTACTTTGTATAAGCTGTTCAACGACTCCATTTGAGCGGCAGCCTGAACCATTTCATCAGAATACTTTCTTGTAGACTCCATAGCGTCAACAGTTGGGGCAATACCCTTAGCTGCACCTTCAAAGTTACGGATGCTAGTTCCAAGGCTTTCCATTAGGTTAGCGTCAACTCCTGCTTCTTTCAATAATTCGTCTAATTTACCAGATAACGAAGCTTCTGCTTCTTTGATTTCTTGAGCTTCGTTGCTTCTTGCAACTCCTGTTGAAGCACCACCGGCCAATTCTGGGTATACTAAAGACCAATCGTATTCATCATCTACTGGTTCAAATGCACTGATCGCAAAAATAAGTGCTTCTGTAATAAGACCTATTGCTAAAAGAAGACCACCTGTTAAAGGTCCGAACTCCCAGTGAAGAATCTTGAACAACGCACCGATAATTACTACAGATGCTCCAAGGCCGTAGGCCATGTTGAATAATTTCTTTGTTGATTTTGACTGTGCCATAATTTAAGGTTTAATTTGAAAATTAATGTTAATAAAAGATTTGGTTTACTGTTTGATTTGTTTATCGTCTTCCTCTATGGCTAGAAGAATCAGATGGTGTATTTGTATTTGTGTATTTGAAAATAACTATAATCCTAATATTACTTTTTTATTGTGTTGAATCTTCTTCTCCCATATAATCCTGTACGGTTCTAAAGCCGATGTAACTACGAGCAGAATCTGCATACTCATAATCTCTGGTGCTTACCTGTAGGAAATAAGCAACATCTTTCCAAGAACCTCCACGAATTACTTTTCTTGCATTTGCCCCATCGCCACCGTTAGGGTTCATTGTAGAAACAAATTCGTAAGAATTAGGGTCATAGCTAGAGTTGGTCCATTCAGACACGTTACCGGCCATGTTGTAAAGATTAAAATCGTTTGGTTCATATGATTTTGCTTCTACAGTGTATAAAGCTGCATCTGCGGCATAATCACCTCTTTGTGGTTTAAAGTTTGCCATAAAGCAACCTGTATCACTAATTACGTAAGGTCCGCCCCATGGGTAAGTTCCTCCTTCAATACCACCTCTGGCAGCATATTCCCATTCAGCTTCAGTAGGTAACCTGAATTGGTTTACAAATTGCTTGCCTTTACTTTTCTGATCATCATTCTTAAACTTGGTTCTCCAGTTACAGAAAGCTCTTGCCTGTGCCCAAGAAACACCAACTACAGGGTATTCACTATAGGCATCGTGCCAGAAATAATCATTATGCATTGGTTCGTTGTACGAATATTCAAAATCACGGATCCAAACGGTAGTGTCAGGATAGATTTCAAGTTCTTCTTGACGGATAAAATCTTTTCTGCTTCCGGTTCTAGAACGAGCTGCAGCTTCAATATCCATCCAGCTATACTTGTACTTCAATTTTGTAACATCAATAGTACGCTGACCGTTATAAGACTCCTCTTCAGGAATATACAAAGAATCCATTACCTCTGTATAATACTCATCTGGATACTCAGAGATATCCCAAATAAGGTCTTGGTCCTTGTTCAAGGCACGGCCTTCAAAACCAGTTTCGCCCATACCGGCATAATTATCCAGCATGTACTTGTCATAAGCAGATAGTTTAGTGGTATCTGCGTCTTTAAACGCATACTCACCAATACCTTCATCCTCAGGCCCTAGACCCAATTCATCTGCCAATACGGCTAAACGTGTTCTGGTAATGGAATCCTGTACCCATTCTACAAACTGGCGATACTCGCTATTCGTAATCTCGGTGTCATCCATATAGAACGATCTGACCGTTACGGTCTTTGTTGGTGCGTTCAGAACTTTAGCCTGGTCCTCTTCGGATTTACCCATGATATAAGAACCTCGTGGAATGAGCTCCATCCCATAAGGTTTCTCAGGATACCACTTCTTTCCTTGGGCCCCGACTAGCTCTCCCTTTGTCTTTGATCCGCAACTGCTGAGCAAAAAAACAAACGCTATAGATGATAACAATAGCTTTTTCATACTTTAGGTTAAATTTCGATTCTGGTTATAAACTGCAAATACTATGATTTAATTCTACACTCTAAAACTGTGATTTCATCAAATTATTGTATCAATGGCAATTATACTATATTTTTTTTCAACTCAATTAAAACCTTTTTTATAGGCCTTGAACCACCGTTCAGGAATGTTTTGGTCGCACGCTTCCAAATAGTCCTTTTTAGTGCATGGTAATAACGCCGATGAATTTGATTTAGTATGCGGCGTTAGTATAGATGGAACCTCTACCCACCACCTATTAGTAAGGTGACTCTTGTGAAAGGTAAGTTCTTCGGTATCTGTAGGAACTATATACTTTGTAAAGTTTTCGCTACTTTCAAAAGGCGATTCGTTTATTCTAAAGTTATAACCCTCGATGAAATACCATATTATCTGGGCCATTAACTGACAGGATTGATTGGTGTTTTCCATTTCATAGACCCCAAAAATACTTACTTTGTCACTAATTCCCGAATATCTGGCTATGGCACAAATCTCTCTTCCCGTAAACCCATTTGGCGAAAAATCATCGGATAATCCTATTTCACTGGCCCTAACGGCACGGGCATCCATACTAATCATATGTGCGTTACGCAGTACAGGTTCTGCCAAGGAAATATCCGAACCCAGCTCTCCCAAACGGTAAGCATCAAAGAAAAGACGCTCCATTAAATCTATTTCTTCCTGTGCATTAAAGTAACTCTGATATCCTATATTGGAGAAATTAAAGAGATTATTGGGCTTATCCGTAATAATCTTACTCATATAGGAATGCGATGAAATAAGCTCATCATCCATACCAAAATCAAACCTGCTATCTACCGCGACCAAGTTTACCAAGTCTACAATACCATCAAAAGACCGGTACGCAGGATAGGTTATATCTTGTGTAGCACCTATTATTATGGGCACTATCTTTTTCTCCAAAAGTGCGGAAAGTGTATTCTTTACAACAAAATAGGTATCCTCAACCGTTGCTCCTTCTTCAATATTGCCCATATCCGCCAATGTTGAGTTCCAATTACCCAACAACAACTTGTACAACTGAATCCGTATAGCGGCAATATCTAGTTTTTCGGTTTTCTTTTCAAAGGCGTTTCTGGACTCCCTAACCCCAATAATAGCGATTGAAACATTTTCTAGGTCCGGAAGACCATCTCTTTTAGTATGTATTCTAGTATGCTTTCCCAGAGATTGGGCAGCAAACAGTTCGCAGTGGGCCATTACTTTGTCTTCTACTGGAACCAGAAAATCAAATGCCATTTATTTTGAAAGATTATATGTGTTTAAATTATAGAGACGCACGTTATGCGTCTCTTTATCTATCTTTACTACAATTGGCCAATAACCAATACCACTATACTCAAACCTATTACTTTTTTGCTTTAGGTTTGGCTTTGGGCTTGGCCTTTGCCTTTGTTTTCTTCTTTGGTGTTTTTTGCTCAATAAGTTTTTGGGCCTCTTCCAATGATATTTTGGTAGCGTCTACCGTTTTGGCCAACTCCACCTTTATTTTACCCTTTATAATATTGTGCCTACCCCACCTTGCTTTCTCTATTCGGATTCCTTCTTCTGTCCAATTTTGGACCACCTTATCTATCTCTTTCTGTTTTTTAGTCTCAATCAATTCAATAAGGTCTGCCTCAGAAAGATTATCAAAATCGTATTTTTTATTAACGTTGATGAACATACCGTCCCACTTAATAAACGGTCCAAATCTACCGGTTCCTTTGGTTACCTCTTTATCTTCATAGTGATAAATAGGGGCATCGGCCTTTTGTTTTTCTTTAATCAACTCTACCGCACGTGCAAAATCTACATCAAAGGCGCTTTCTCCTTTTTCCAACGAAACAAACTTTTTACCAAAACGTACATAAGGACCAAAACGCCCTACGTTTGCCTCTACTTCCTCCCCTTCGTAAACCCCTAATTTTCTAGGAAGTTTAAAAAGCTCCATAGCCTCCTCATAGGTAATGGTGGTTAAGGACTGATCCGGCAAAAGGCTCGCAAACTTTGGCTTTTCCTCATCATCTACGGTACCCATTTGCACCATAGGCCCAAAACGGCCTAAACGTACAGAAACCTGACGCCCTGTTTTTGGGTCCTCTCCCAAAATACGTTCGCCACTGGCACGGTCTGCATTCTCCTGAACATCCAATACATTAGGGTGAAAGTCTTTATAGAAGTCTTTCATAACTTTCTGCCAATCTTCATCACCCTCGGCTATCTCATCAAAATCCTCCTCTACTTTAGCTGTAAAGTTATAATCTAGAATGGTTGCAAAATGACTTACCAAGAAATCGTTTACAATCATACCTATATCCGTAGGAACAAGCTTTCCTTTGTCCGAACCTACCATTTCCGATAGTTTCTTCTCTTGAACGGCACCTGCCTCTAACAATAATTGTACATAGTGTCTTTCCGTGCCTTCTACGGTTCCTTTTTCTACATATCCCCTATTCTGAATGGTAGATATAGTTGGTGCATAGGTTGACGGTCTTCCTATTCCCAGTTCTTCCAATTTCTTAACCAAAGATGCTTCCGTAAAACGGTATGGCGGTCTTGAAAAACGTTCGGTTGCTGTAATGTAATTGTTTTTTAAGGCCTCCCCTACTTTCATAGCAGGAAGCATTCCTTCCTGTTCTTCGGCTACATCCTCTTCATCAAGCCCCTCCATATATACTTTAAGGAAACCATCAAACTTAATTACCTCTCCATTAGCTGTAAATTGCTCTGAATGGGTACTTGCCTGAATTTTTACATTGGTACGTTCCAATTGCGCATCACTCATTTGCGATGCAATGGTACGTTTCCAGATCAACTCATACAATTTAGACTGGTCACGCTCCAATGATGGAGACTGGTTGGTTATATCCGTAGGTCTAATAGCCTCGTGAGCTTCCTGTGCTCCTTTGGATTTTCCTTTAAAGTTACGAACCGTACTATATTTTTCGCCATAATTATCTATAATGGCATCTTTTGCTGCCGATATGGCCTCACCGGAAAGATTAACACTATCCGTTCTCATGTAGGTAATAAGTCCCGCTTCATATAAACGTTGCGCCACTTGCATGGTCCTACCTACTGAAAAATATAGCTTTCTTGAAGCTTCCTGTTGTAATGTTGAAGTTGTAAAAGGTGCCGAAGGCGATTTTTTAGCCGGCTTCTTATCTAGATTACCAACCGAAAAATCCGCTCCTATATTTTCGTTCAAAAATACCTGAGCTTCTTCCTTTGAAGGGAACGTCTTGTTCAATTTTGCCGTGAACACACTACCTTCTAGCGTTTTGAATTCTGCCGATATCCTAAAAGAAGCTTCTGCGGTAAAGGCTTCAATATCTCTTTCTCGCTCAACAATAAGCCGAACCGCTACAGATTGAACCCTACCTGCCGAAAGCCCTGGCTTAATTTTTTTCCATAAAACAGGAGAAAGCTCATAACCCACCAAACGGTCTAAAACCCGTCTTGCCTGTTGGGCATTAACCAAGTTATAGTTTATTTCGCGCGGATTTTCAATCGCTTTTTGAATGGCCGCCTTGGTAATGGAGTTAAAAACTATACGCTTGGTCTTATCCTTATCCAACCCTAAAGTTTCCGCTAAATGCCAAGAAATAGCCTCTCCCTCGCGGTCTTCATCACTCGCTAGCCATATAGTTTCAGCTTTTTTGGCAAGATCACCCAGTTTTTTAACTAGGGCTTTCTTATCCTTATCCACTATATATTTTGGCGCAAAATCATTCTCTACATCTACACCCAGTTCTTTGGAAGGCAAATCGGCAATGTGCCCAAAACTGGACTCTACCTTAAAATCCTTTCCTAAAAACTTTTCTATCGTTTTTGCCTTCGCGGGTGACTCTACTATTACTAAATTCTTAGCCATTCATGGTTTGTTTGATAAAACAAAAGTAATTGATTTTTTTAATTAGCTGTCATACCATATATATAAGGTATAAAAAAACACCCCTATTTTCAGGGGTGTTTTCATTTCTTAAAAATTATTTTACTTTAAGCTGAAGGTACTTAACAACCGTAGGTCATTGTTTAAGTACTTGTATTGATAGAGTACTTTATCGCCTATCATGAGCAAAGAATCTTCCAAAGGAATAACATCATAAGTAACAACATCCTTAAAATGACTTATTAACTTCAAATCATTAACATTGGTCTTATCATATACCTTTAAACCGGAATCACCATCGCAAACAAACAGGTTGCTTCCTTTAAAACCAATACCATAAGGACCGTCCAAAGGATAAAACTTTTCCAACTCTGGACTGGCCAGATTGGACACGTTAACAATATATAGTCCGCTTTCCGTATTCCCACAAGAGTTTTCCCCGCGAAGGGTTACAAAAGCATAATCACCATCTACAACTACCGGGTCACAGGCCGTGCCATGAACAAACTCCGATATAAATTCTGGCTTATCCGGTGATGATATATCATATGTATACATGCCTTGTGTACCACCTATGAACAAAATATCTCCTTGGTTATATATGGTCTCAATAGTTCCATTTACGTATACATCTTCCAAAACCTTAGGGTTATCCAAGTTGGAAATATCAAAAACACTAATGCTTGACCATTCTACCGCATACAGATAATCATCTACAATTTTAAACCGAGCCAATGACCCACCTTGCCCCGTACCACCAGTTCTTGGAGTTATCTCCGACACTGCATCGTTCAAAGCAAAATCTATAGTGGGATCTCCACCAACACCATATTTATCCCTAAGCTCATCTTCCGAAAGGCGTTGCGTCTTTACTTCCCAACCAACTATAGCCTCTTTGGAAGCATCAAAACCCTCATAATCATAAAAATCCGCCTCCGGCCAATCCACATCAAAACCAACGGTACACCAAAATTGCTGATAAATAGCACCTTCTATGCGCTGCACCATTTTAATATCATTGATATCCGATATATCCATAATAACCAAATCCCCGTAGCTATCCGCATACAAACGGTCGTCCTTTATGGAAATATCATAATTACCTTCGAGCTTTATAAATGAAATAGCACTGGGACTTGATGGATTACTGTTATCCAAAACATGAAAGCCTCTATGCACATCGTTAACGAATACATAATCTTGGTATGCATAAATTTTACCGGACTCTATCATTGGAACAGGTTCCGTAACATCTACGGCTTCTTCCTTAAATTCAGAGAGATTCGCAATCAAAGGTGTTGCAACACGGTACTCCTTACCCGCAACATCATCTTTATCATCACTACAGGAAACTAAAGTAACAATAGCAGTTAGCAATATAAAACACAGGTTCTTCTTCATAGTTTGGTCGTTATGTTTATTGAGGCAACCTTTACACCCTATACCTTAATAAGATACACAACAATAGAATCCGTTGCGTATGGGCAGAGAGATTTTTTAAATTTCCCAATTACCTTACCATCCCATACTGATCACACAAACAACTTGGAGCAGACTACGGACCCACAATACGTTGTTTGCATTATTAGCTCTGGCTATAGAATTCAGGAAAACAGAAGAACTACTATCTAGGGAGTTGTAAAATAATATTAAATTTTACTGTCAATTTGTCACAAACCTGTTTTAAGCCCTATATTTGCTGCCCGTTATATTAGAAAGGCAACAATAGATATGGAGAAAATTATAGACGAATCGCTTCAGGGTTCCGCCCTGGCACTTGGCAAGAAAAATTCCAACAGCAAAAAACTTTATATAGAAAGTTATGGTTGCCAGATGAATTTTTCGGACAGTGAAATCGTCGCGTCCATTTTAGCCAATGAAGGCTTTAACACCACCCAAAACCTTACCGAAGCAGATTTAGTATTGGTAAATACCTGCTCCATTCGTGAGAAAGCGGAACTTACTGTTCGTAAGCGTCTGGAAAAGTTTAACGCCATTAAAAGAGACCGCCCCCACATGAAGGTGGGTGTACTTGGTTGTATGGCCGAACGTTTAAAACATCAATTTTTAGAGGAGGAAAAAATAGTGGACATGGTTGTGGGACCGGATGCCTACAAAGACCTACCCAATCTGATACAAGAAATAGAAGAGGGCCGTAATGCCGTAAACGTTATTCTTTCCAAAGACGAAACTTACGGAGATATTTCCCCCGTGCGGTTGAACACCAATGGAGTAACGGCTTACGTATCCATCACCAGAGGTTGCGATAATATGTGCACTTTCTGCGTAGTTCCTTTTACTAGAGGTCGCGAACGTAGCCGCGACCCACAATCTATCATAGACGAAGTAAACGACCTATGGAACAGAGGCTTTAAAGAGATTACCCTTTTAGGCCAAAATGTTGATAGTTACCTATGGTATGGCGGCGGATTAAAAAAAGATTTTAGCAAAGCCTCGGATATGGAAAAGGCCACTGCGGTGAACTTTTCGCAATTGTTGGAAAAAGCGGCATTGGCCCAACCCAAAATGCGTATTCGGTTTTCTACTTCCAATCCACAGGACATGACCTTAGATGTTATCCACACCATGGCCAAATACAAGAACATCTGTAATTCCATTCACCTTCCGGTACAAAGTGGCAGTGATCGCATATTAAAAGAAATGAACCGTTTGCATACCCGCGAGGAGTATTTTGAACTTATTGATAATATTCGCCAAATTATTCCCGATTGTTCCATTTCACAGGATATGATCATTGGTTTCCCAACCGAAACCGAAGATGACCATAAAGACACCTTATCTTTAATGGAGTATGTAAAGTATGATTTTGGTTATATGTTCTCCTATTCCGAAAGACCCGGAACTTTGGCCGAACGAAAAATGGAGGATGACGTTCCCGAAGAAACAAAGAAGCGAAGACTATCTGAAGTTATCGCCCTTCAAAGAGAACACTGCCAAGAGCGCACACAAAGACACTTGGGTAAGGTTCAGGAAATTTTAATTGAAGGCACTTCAAAAAAATCGGACGAGCATTTCATGGGACGCAACTCACAAAATACCGTTGCCGTCTTCCCAAGAGAGCATTATAAAATCGGTGAGTTTGTTATGGTACGAATGGATGACTGTACTTCTGCCACCTTAATCGGTGAAGCCGTAGGATACTCAGACAACAACTAGAAACCAACACCCCCGAAGCACAAAGAACCATGGAAAACGTACAAGCCATAAAACAACGATTTGAGATAATTGGCAATGACCCAAAACTCAACCGTGCTATAGAAAAAGCCATACAAGTAGCCCCTACGGATATTTCTGTCCTTGTAACAGGTGAAAGTGGTGTGGGTAAAGAGGCCATTCCTAAAATAATCCATTCCCTGTCCCATAGAAAACATGCCAAATATATTGCCGTAAACTGTGGAGCTATTCCAGAGGGCACTATAGACAGTGAACTCTTTGGTCATGAAAAGGGTGCTTTTACCGGAGCCACACAAACCCGAAGCGGTTATTTTGAAGTTGCTGATGGCGGAACCATTTTTTTGGATGAAGTAGGAGAATTACCCCTTACCACCCAGGTTAGATTATTAAGGGTTCTTGAAAACGGTGAATTTCTAAAAGTGGGGTCATCCCAAGTACAAAAGACCAATGTGCGCATTGTAGCGGCAACAAACGTAAACATGTTCGATGCCATTAAAAAAGAAAAATTCAGGGAAGACCTTTATTATAGGTTAAGTACAGTAGAAATTAATATTCCACCGTTACGGGAAAGACAGGGAGACATACATTTACTCTTTAGAAAATTTGCTTCGGATTTTGGACAGAAGTACAAGATGCCTACTATTCGTCTAGATGATGATGCAGTAGACCTTTTGTTAAAATACAGATGGCCTGGCAACATTCGTCAATTACGGAACATTGCCGAACAAGTTTCCGTTCTTGAAGAAAGTAGAAGTGTATCTTGGTCTACCTTAAACGGTTACCTTCCAAATTCCAACAATACTAATTTACCTGCCGTCATTGGTCAAAAAAAGGCAGAAAGCGATTTCAGTAATGAAAGGGAGATTCTTTACAAGGTTCTTTTTGACATGAAAAGCGACCTAAACGATTTAAAGAAACTCACCTTGGAGTTAATGAAGAACAATGATGGAGAAAAAGTTCAAGAAGAGAACGAAGGCCTGATCAGAAAAATTTATGGCGACCATGACGAAGCGGTAGAAGAAGAGGAGCGTACGCCATTAGAAGTGTTACACCTTCCCGAACCACGGATAGAAAAGCCCGTTAGCAAACCTACCGTAGAGGACAAGTACCATTTTGCCGAAGAAATTCAAGAAGAAGAAACCTTATCTTTACAGGAAAAGGAAGTAGAACTCATAAAAAAATCCTTGGAACGCAACCGTGGTAAAAGAAAAGCCGCAGCAGCAGAACTAGGAATTTCGGAGCGAACGCTTTACCGTAAAATAAAACAGTACGATTTATAACAGACCTAGAACACCACATTAGTGTTTTATGCCGTAACAACTTTAATATACATAGTACTTTGAAAAAGAATTTATACTTAGCCTTCAGCCTCATCCTGATCCTTTCGCTTAATGGATGTGGTGTTTACAATTTTACAGGAGGTAATGTAGGTACCGCCACTACATTTACGGTACCTAGGTTTCAAAATTACGCTACCCAAAACCCCGGTTCTACTTTTGAACCGGGACTAGAAAGAGATTTTACTTTGGCGCTCCAAGATCGTATTTTAAACCAAACCAGTCTTGACTTGACCTCCTCAAACGGCGATTTGCTGTATGAGGGCGAAATAGTTGAATTCCGCATATCTCCAATGAGTGCAACAGCACAACAAACTGCCGCACAGAACAGGTTGTCCATGGCGGTTAAAGTCCGTTTTTATAATAAAACAAAGGAAGATGCAGATTTTGACCAGCGCTTTTCATTTTTCTATGATTACCCCGCAAACTCACAGCTGTCCGCCGTAAAGACCGAAGCCTTAGAAGTTATTTTTGAACGGATAACCCAAGATATATTCAACGCTTCCTTGGCAGATTGGTAAAAGGTTTTCTAACTTATAGGTCCAAAAAAACAAGAATACGCAGTATTACCCGTAACCCAACACAATGAACGTACAAGATTTTACATACCTTTTACAGCACCCGGACAAAGTGGTATCTCCACTTCAGACCAAACAACTGGAAGAGGTTTTGGAAGATTATCCGTACTTTCAAGCCGCACGTGCATTACAACTAAAGGGGCTAAAAAACCTGAACAGTTTTAAATACAACAATGCACTAAAAATAACCGCCGCATATACTACGGATCGCGATGTTCTTTTTGACTTTATTACTTCCGAGGAATTTTTACAGAATACCATTGCCGATAAAATTTCGGGCAAAGCCACAACACTAGTTGAAACTGAAATTATTTCGGAGGAAATAGAGACCGCCAAAAACGAAAGTAGCCCTGTAGAAATCCCTATTCCGCTAACATCCGCAGATGCCGACAAATTATTGGACCCCAAACTCTTTCAATCCAAAGACCCTAAGATTGATGAAGAAATAGCGGAAGCCAAAAGAAAAGCTTCCGAAAAATTGGAATTGGGAGAACCCCTACCCTTTACCAAAAGGGAAAAATACTCGTTCGCAGAATGGCTTCAGCTTACCACCTTTACATCTGTTAAAAGAGAAGAACAAAATACACCTGCAGAAAAAACCATTGAAGAAGAACCTGAACCTATTGCATTTCCCTTAGAAGAGGAAATCCTTAAAAGGAAAAAGTTTGACCTTATTGACAAGTTCATTGCAGAAAACCCAAAAATAAAACCCAACAAAGACGTTCAAAAGATTGCTATAGAAAGCTCTGTTACGCTTGACAAAAAGGAACTGATGACCGAAACCTTGGCAAAGGTTTACCTAGAGCAAAAAAAGTATAAAAAGGCCATTCAATCTTATAAAATTTTAAGTTTGAAATATCCGGAAAAAAGTGGTTTCTTTGCAGACCGAATTAAAGCGGTAGAAAAATTACAACAAGAAAATAAGTAAGGCATTATGAGTACGTTCACCATTTTTTTAATCCTTATTATTATAGTTTGCTTTTTGCTAATACTAGTCATCATGGTTCAAAACCCTAAAGGTGGCGGGTTGTCATCTTCTTTTGGTGGCGGTGGCAGTCAAATTGTTGGCGGTGTAAAAAAGACAGGAGATTTCTTGGACAAAAGTACTTGGACCTTATCCATTTTACTTGTTGTTCTTATCCTAGCTTCTAACGTTGCCCTTAAAGGCAACTTTAGTGACACAGACTCAAAATTACTGAACGGAGACGGCATTGAGACCGTTGTTCCAGAAACAGTACCGGAAGCTTTACCGGAACAGGCTCCTGAACCAGCAAGTTCTCCTGCCGATAGTTTATAAAATAACTTATATTCATATACAAAAATGCCAGCTTAGTGACAAGCTGGCATTTTTGGTTTAACAATGTGTCAGTTTTCCCGTAATGGCATAATTTCTGCCTAGTACCACCTGAGAATATAATTTTTCAAACTAAAAACTAAAAATATGGCAAAAGTGAACATTAAACCATTGGCGGATAGGGTTCTTATTGAACCTATGGCTGCCGAAACCAAAACAGCATCAGGTATCTACATTCCAGATACTGCCAAAGAAAAACCTCAACAAGGTAAAATAGTTGCCGTTGGACCTGGTACCAAAGACGAGCAAGTAACAGTTAAAGTTGGTGATACTGTTTTATATGGTAAATACGCAGGCACTGAGCTTAAGCTTGAAGGCGTTGATTACCTTATGATGCGTGAAAGTGACGTTTTAGCAATCATATAGTTTCTTTCACATTCCATTAACCACTGGAATTTTCAAGGAAACACATAAGATAAATTCAAAAGACTCTCACTTTGGTGAGAAAAACTAATACTAATATTTATTATGGCAAAAGATATAAAGTTTGACATTGATGCACGCGACGGCCTTAGAAGAGGTGTTGATGCATTGGCAGATGCAGTTAAAGTAACATTAGGTCCTAAAGGTAGAAACGTAATCATCAGCAAATCCTTTGGTGCTCCACAGGTAACCAAGGATGGTGTTACGGTAGCAAAAGAAATTGAGTTGGCAGACCCTCTAGAAAATATGGGGGCCCAGATGGTTAAAGAAGTTGCTTCTAAAACTAATGACCTTGCGGGAGACGGTACTACTACAGCTACAGTTTTGGCCCAAGCTATTGTTAAAGAAGGTTTGAAAAACGTTGCTGCCGGCGCAAACCCAATGGATTTGAAGAGAGGTATTGACAAAGCCGTAGAAGCTATTGTTGAAAACTTGGCCAAGCAATCTAAAAAAGTTGGTGATTCTTCAGAAAAAATAAAGCAAGTAGCTTCTATTTCTGCCAACAATGACGAAACTATTGGTGACTTGATCGCCCAGGCTTTCGGAAAAGTTGGTAAAGAAGGTGTAATTACCGTTGAAGAAGCAAAAGGTACCGACACATACGTAGATGTCGTTGAAGGTATGCAATTTGACAGAGGTTACCTTTCTCCATACTTTGTTACGGATTCAGAAAAAATGGTTTCTGACCTAGAAAACCCTTACATCTTATTATTTGATAAGAAGATTTCTTCTATGAAGGATTTACTTCCTGTATTGGAGCCAGTTGCCCAATCCGGAAAACCTTTATTGATCATTGCAGAAGATGTTGATGGTGAAGCATTGGCTACTTTGGTAGTAAACAAATTAAGAGGTTCTTTAAAAATTGCAGCTGTTAAAGCTCCAGGTTTTGGAGACCGTAGAAAAGCAATGTTAGAAGACATCGCTATCCTAACTGGCGGTACAGTTATTTCTGAAGAAAGAGGTTTCTCTTTGGACAATACTACACTAGACATGTTGGGTACTTGTGAAAAGGTACAGATAGACAAAGACAATACAACTATCGTAAACGGCGGTGGTGTTGCAAAAGATATCAAGACGAGAGTAAACCAGATTAAATCTCAAATTGAGACCACTACATCTGATTACGATAAAGAAAAACTTCAAGAGCGCTTGGCCAAGTTGGCCGGTGGTGTTGCCGTACTTTACGTAGGTGCCGCATCAGAAGTTGAAATGAAAGAAAAGAAAGACCGTGTAGATGACGCCTTACATGCAACAAGAGCTGCTGTAGAAGAAGGTATCGTTGCCGGTGGTGGTGTTGCCTTGGTTAGAGCTAAAGCAGTTCTTTCTAAAGTTGCTACAGAAAATGAGGACGAAGCTACAGGTCTACAGATTGTTGCCCGTGCCATTGAAGCACCGTTAAGAACTATCGTTTCTAACGCAGGTGGTGAAGGTTCAGTTGTAATTGCTAAAATCCTTGAAGGTAAAGGAGATTACGGTTACGATGCTAAATCCGAGAAATATGTTGAAATGACAAAAGCCGGTATTATCGATCCTAAGAAAGTAACTCGTGTTGCATTGGAGAATGCTGCATCTGTTGCCGGTATGATCTTAACTACCGAGTGTGCATTGACCGATATTAAAGAAGATGCTCCTGCTGCACCACCAATGGGTGGAGGCGGAATGCCAGGCATGATGTAGTGGCGAGCCGCCACAGGCAATTTTTAGCTTGTTTGCGGAGGACATATATTTATAATTAAAGCTGCTCTTGAAGTTTCAAGAGCAGCTTTTTTTTATGCACTTATACCAACAAAAAAACCACCTTCTTTATTTACAGAAGGTGGTTTTCATGTCCGAACGGTAAGCGCCTATTCCAGGCCGTAACCTAACTACTTCTTACGAGGAGCAGCTTTCGGAGCAGCCTTTTTACCAGCTTTCGCTGCTAACGGCTTAGCAGATGATTTACCTGCATTTTTTGCTTGTGCCATGATTTTCGTGTGTTAAATAAAACTAATCTAAGGTAAATCAGTTTTTGATCCGTGATATTTTCATTGGGAAAAAATTAACTAAAATTTTTCAGCCAATTTAACCTTGCCTCTATACTTCTAACACCCTACCTACAAGACGTTTAAAAATTAATGGTCAGCACCGTCATCTGAATTATCTTCTCTATATCTACAACAAGGGTGCACACTTTCGTAAGCTTCCTCTGTAGCTTTCAATTCTTTGGTATCGTGGCCTACTGCTACAATAGCAGTTTTTATTTTCATGGGGTCTGTTTTACGCTCGTCCATAATAACCGCCAATTGATGCGTTGGTATATCCCACGAGGCATACTTCACCCCTTTTACATTAAGTGCCGCTTCCTCTATCCGTTCTTTGCACATGGCACATTTTCCATTAACGTCAAAGGTCATTTTTTTATTCTTTTCCTGAGCAAAGGTCACTAGAGTAAATAGGGCCATCGCCATTGATAAAACTGTAGTTTTCATTTGTATATGTATTAATTAGTAGTGTATTAAATTTTAATTCTAAAACCTCCATAAAACATACGCCCCATAATAGGCGCATATATAATAGTAGTATCAAAGTTGGGGCCAAAAGGATCGTCAGCCCCTAAAACCGGATTATCTTGTTGTACTCCGGATAAGTTCTCTCCCCCTACATATATTTCAAACGTATTAGAGAACACTTTTGTTATCTGTGCATTCATATGATTATAGGGCGATGATGTAGTTGACAGTTGATACGCTATTGGATTTGAACTCGTATCCGGCAATCGTTTTTCTCCCACACTATGCAACGTATAATCAAACTTCCACTTAGAACCATTTTCCTTTGCTTTTGTCTCATAACCAACATTGGCAAAGAACATATCTTGAGCCTGTAACGGCTTCTGAAGACTACCGCTTTGATAATCGGTTTTTACGTCATAATTTTTATACGCAACCCGCAGATCTAAACGAGGTAGAGGCTCATAATTCACTTCAACCTGAAAACTCTTTGCCTTACTATCTCCTTCCAGATTATAAAATAAGACTTCTTGTGAACTTTCCCAATCCACCACAACCTGATTTTCAAAATGGGTAATATAATAGTCTACCGAGATATCTCCTTTTCCATTCAGAAAATTAAACCCTTGCAAAAAACTTACCCCATAATTCCATGCATCCTCGGGATCAAGACCGTACACTTCTCCGCTAGAGTTTAAAATCTTTATCTCACGTGCCGAAGCAAAAAGCTGTTGGTTCTCCGCAAAAATATTGGCAGCGCGCTTACCCCTACCAAAAGAACCTCGTAAACTTCCCTTTTCCCAAGGTGTATATCGCATGTGGAATCTTGGGGTAACGAACGTACCCAACCTATTATGGTTGTCTACACGAACACCGGCAGTAAGACTTACCTTTTCCAAATTCTCATAACTATATTCAAAAAAAGCACCTACCGAACGGTCTTCCCTAGAATAATCCGTAGCGGTTACCATTTCATCATAACCGTCATAAGCAAAGGTTAATCCTGTTTTAAACTTGTTGCGTGTATCTCCTATGATAGAGTTGAAAAGCAAATTGGTGTAGATGCTCTCATGGTTAATATCATAAGTTCTAAAACCAAAATACGAATCCTGTTTGTGTAAACTATAAGCCGTTTGAAAACCGAAACTCTGAAATGGCAACTCCGGAAAAACGTAACCCAGTTTTAAAGAAGTATCAAAACGGCGGGTGTTAATTTCACTCCCCCATACTTCGGCTTCATTCTGCAATCCGTTTGCTCCATCCACCCTATCCGTATCAGGGTTAAAATCTACCTCTCCAACTTGCTTTTCATCATTTAAAAACCGGACATTAAAAAAGCTTACCCAACCCTTCTCCGCATCTTGGTACTGCCAGCGGTTCATTACGTTAATTTGGTCTGCCAGGGGAGCATCAAGAAACCCATCTCCATTATCATCTTCTTTTTGAGTTCTTTTATTTCCGTGGATATAAAGTCCAGTGCTCCATTTTTCGGACAACTTTTTATTAAAATGGGTATTCAACTCATACCGCCCGTTCTCATTACCATATCCATTTATAAAAATGGAACTATCTGTTAAAGGTTTAACCAATTCCGTATTTATTTGACCCGAAATACTTTCATAGCCGTTTACCACACTACCCGCACCTTTGGTAATCTGAATACTCTCGATCCAAGTACCTGGGGTAAATGTGAGTCCGTATGCCTGCGAGGCACCGCGCACCATTGGAATATTCTCCTGGGTAATCATTAAATACGGGCTGGTAAGTCCTAACATCTCAATTTGTTTTGTTCCCGTTAACCCATCGGATAGGTTTACATCTATTGCGGGATTGGTCTCAAAACTTTCAGCCAAATTGCAACAGGCCGCCTTTAACAACTCCGCACTATTTACGGTTACCGTATTTTGTGGGCTAAAGTAGGCTTTTTGAATATGGTCCCGTTCCTGTTGCACCACCACTTCTTCCAGCTCATTGGAGGGCTTTAAACCGTGACGTATTGTTTTAGGGGCATTTACCAATAAGGTATCGGACTCATAGCCCACATAACTAATGATCAGCTTATTGTACTCCTTTTTATAAGGAATGGAGAATTTTCCATCTATATCCGTTACTACTCCTATTTGGGAATCCATCCAATATACATTGGCCCCCGCAAGTCCTAACGGATTACTATTGCCTGCTTCCACCACTGTCCCATCTACCTTTTCTTGAGGAAAAGAGAGCCAAGGCAATAACAAGGCAAGCGTTATTATTAATTTATTCATCTATTTAAATTGAATTTTCTATTGTCAATTTGTTTGTTTTATTCGTAGTCCCCTACTGGAACAACCCAATAAAATTAGACCTATAGCCTTAAGAGAACTACCTTACCACATGAGATGCTCCGATTAAACCAACCGAAACCATACTACGCAGTACAGCACAAAAAATTGAAGAAAATCAAATTAAAAAGACAGCATCAAGCAATTGAATATCCTTGATTATTTTGGGAGGATTGTAGTGACTGTACGGAACATGTTTAGCCTCTACTGGCTCAAAAAGAACCCCATAAGAATAAACGAACGCAACCAAAACCATTTGCTGGTCAAGGTTAAAATCGTTAAAAGAAGGTTTTACGTCATTTTGCCCTTCCATAGCGATCAACTCACTATTACAGCATGACATTTTATCTACAGTAGAACCTATATTCTCATCCAAAGACATTGCCATACCGCAATCTTGGGCATCCGAGAAAAATGCAACATCTACAAGACGCCCCATACAATAGTGCTTTTCTACTTTAAAAGAAGTTGTAGAAACCAGTAGCACCAACGCCATGAAGCAAGCAAAATAAGAATGTATCTTTCGGTTCATTAAGGCAAATTTAAGAAATAAACTGCCATTCTTATTTTTAGCCCTAGTCTTTAACTAAAATTTAGAGTTTCCCGCTAATTCATGATTAAATGAATTTAAAACTGACATTTAGGGCAATAAAATAGAATTAGATCGTTGTAGAGGTACTAATTATAACGGATAAAACTTACAGTACATCCGATTCACTAACCGCTTTCAACTTAAAATTTTAGAAATGAAGAAGAATATTAGATCAGTAGTAAAATCTGGATTTGCAATTTTTGCATTAGCCTTTATGGCCTCTAGCTGTAGTAGCGATGAAGGTTCTGTTTTTGACACTCCCACAGATCAGGAACAAGAAAATCCTGACGGATCAAACACAGCCACATTAATAATCAATGAAAATGATAGCTCCAATGACATTTTAGTTGCTGAAGCATCTGGCGAAGTAGGCGCAACTGTTCCTGGACGTATTATTTATACTTCCGTAAACAACCAAAAAAGATTGTACATCACCCAAAACATATCCGGAAGTGGAGATATGCCTTTTAATAACTTTAATATAGAAGGCAAAGACCTCAAAGAAGCTTTAAAAGGTGATGGTTCTGTTGACTTAGATGGAGATACCCAAAAAGCTATTGACTTTACTTTTGAACTTCCGGTTCCTGATATTGACAATGGAGAAATAGTATACAAATTCTGGACTACGACCGGAAAGGGAGATTTTAGGGATGCCACTAAAAGAAAAGCATTGGGCGTAGGTACAATTACCGTTACAGTTGGTAATGGCACAAACGCTGCCGCCGAGGTAAGATCTTTTACAGATGTAAAATTATTTGCACCAGATGAATTTGGCAAGACCGAAACATTTTTTTCCCTTCTGAACGGCACCGAGTACAGAATAGATAGCGGCCCTGAATTTAGAGCGTTTTGGGATTTTGGATATTACTACGGAGCTTCTGGTGATTCTGCAAATGACAAAGCTTCCTTTGCCTCTACTGCAACCTATAATGATGTATTTCCTTTTGACGTTAAAGGTCTTGAAGCTGATGATACCGAGGAAAATGCCGCAACAGAAACCTTAAACCACATGTATTTTGACCTATCATCTACTACTACCGCTGAGTTTGATGCAATTGTCTTAGCGGGTGAACTAAATTTCATAAACGAAACCACCTTTGAATCAAGAACAAATCTTGCTATTGGCGAGGTAATTGAGTTTGTGGACGAATATGGTAAAAAAGGTCTTATTAAAATTACAGATATAAAGGCCGGCTATGGCATTACGGACTACATTGTCTTTGACGTGAAAGTACAACCATAATATATTTTTAAATATTGAAAAAGGGGTGTCGTTAATTCGGCACCCCTTTTTTGTTTACAAAAGCTTATTTTTGCACAAAAAAATTAGCATGTTCATCACTTTACGTACCCAAGCGTCCTCCATACTACATTCTACCGAAACAACCGTAGAAAACAGACTGCAAAACCTTTGCAAGCTTCTTAAAGAAACCGTTCCCCATTATGATTGGGTAGGGTTCTATTTTAAAAACGGCAACAAGGAAGAATTAAAATTAGGCCCTTATGCAGGCGCACCTACCGATCATACAATTATACCTTTTGGTAAGGGTATTTGTGGCCAAGTTGCAGTATCCAATCAAAATTTTGTTGTGCCGGACGTTAAGGCTCAGGACAATTATATTGCCTGCAGTATTACGGTAAAGGCGGAAATTGTAGTTCCACTATTTATTAATGGTGAAAACGTTGGTCAAATAGACATAGATTCCAATACCCCAGATCCATTTACGGAAGAAGACGAACGCTTTTTAGAGTTCATAAATACCGAAGTGGCCAAAATATACATCCCATAACCCATACCTAAAAGCACTTTTTTAATATATCAATGCCGTTTATCGATGCCACCCCGTGTTATTTGACACGAATCAGTTTAAAACTTTAGCTGTTTTGTTGATAACCTCGGCTATTTTTTCTTTCAAAAAAAGTACTTTTGCGTGTCTTTTTAACTTAGTAACAACATCCTATTAAAATGAGCATCAAAAAAGCTTCTTCTGCACTTATTTCCGTATTCCATAAAGATGGACTAGAACCTATCATTAAAAAATTCCAAGAATTAGGAATTACAATCTACTCCACCGGAGGAACCGAGAAGTTCATAAAAGACCTAGGTGTTGATGTTGTGCCCGTAGAGGACGTAACCAGCTACCCTTCTATATTAGGAGGAAGAGTTAAAACTTTACACCCTAAAGTTTTTGGAGGCATCCTTAACAGACAGGACAATGAAAGTGATGTTGCCCAGTTAGAAGAATTTGAAATCCCACAATTGGATATCGTTATCGTAGATCTTTATCCTTTTGAAAAAACCGTAGCCAGCGGTGCACCGGAACAAGATATTATTGAAAAAATCGATATAGGCGGTATTTCTCTTATACGTGCCGCCGCCAAGAACTTCAAAGATGTGCTTTGTGTTTCTTCTATGGAAGATTACGCAGATTTCTTAAACGTTATCACAGAAGGTAACGGAAGTACAAGTCTAGAAGACCGCAAGCGTTTTGCATCAAAAGCGTTCAACGTTTCTTCTCACTATGACACAGCTATTTTCAACTACTTTAATAAAGAACAACAAGAAGCTACGCTTAAAATAAGCGAAGAAAAAGGGCAAATTTTGCGTTATGGGGAAAACCCACACCAAAAAGGGTTCTTCTTTGGTGATTTTGAGGCCATGTTCAACAAACTACACGGCAAAGAATTATCGTACAACAACCTTTTAGATGTTGATGCAGCAGTTAACCTAATGAACGAATTCAAGAACGATGCGCCAACTTTTGCCATATTAAAGCACAACAACGCTTGTGGCCTTGCACAACGCGAGACCATTCACCAAGCCTATGTAGATGCCTTGGCCGGTGATCCCGTTTCTGCTTTTGGAGGTATTTTGATCAGTAATGTTGAAATTGACAAACCTACGGCAGAAGAAATTCACGGTTTGTTCTGCGAGGTAGTTATAGCGCCAAGCTATTCTCAAGAAGCACTTGACATACTAAAAGGCAAAAAGAACCGTATTATTCTTGTTCAGAATGATGTGGCGTTGCCGGATACTTTGGTCAGAACTTGTCTTAACGGATTTTTAGTTCAAGACAAGGACCATAGAACGGATGCCATAGAAGATTTACAGTACGTAACCAACACTAAACCATCGGAACAGGATTTAGAGGATTTAATTTTTGCTTCCAAATTATGTAAGCATACCAAGTCCAACACAATTGTTTTAGCTAAAAACAAACAATTATGCGCTAGCGGAACAGGGCAAACCTCTCGTGTAGACGCTCTAAACCAAGCAATTCACAAGGCTAAATCGTTTAATTTTGACCTTGAAGGAGCCGTAATGGCGAGCGATGCGTTCTTTCCTTTCCCAGATTGTGTAGAGATAGCCAATAAAAGTGGTATATCTAGCGTTATACAGCCGGGCGGGTCTATAAAAGACCAATTGAGTATTGATTACTGTAATGAAAACAACGTATCTATGGTTATGACGGGCACCCGTCATTTCAAGCATTAATTTCATTACTTTTGTCGATGAAACACACCCCTATCAAGCTAGTAACATAACCAAACAAGATTACAAATGGGATTTTTTGATTTCTTGACTGAGGAAATCGCCATCGATTTAGGTACGGCGAACACCCTTATCATTCACATGGACAAGGTAGTTGTGGACAGCCCGTCCATCGTTGCTCGTGACCGTATTTCAGGCAAGATAATTGCCGTAGGTAAAGAGGCGAACATGATGCAGGGCAAGACCCACGAAAACATTAAAACAATACGCCCGTTAAAAGATGGGGTTATTGCAGATTTTGATGCATCGGAAAAGATGATCAATATGTTCATCAAGAATATCCCTGCCTTAAAAAAGAAATGGTTTCCACCTGCACTTCGTATGGTCATCTGTATTCCTTCCGGTATTACCGAAGTGGAAATGCGTGCCGTAAAAGAATCTGCAGAACGTGTAAACGGTAAAGAAGTTTACTTGATCCATGAGCCAATGGCAGCGGCTATAGGTATTGGGCTGGACATTATGCAGCCAAAGGGAAACATGATCGTAGATATAGGGGGCGGTACTACAGAAATTGCCGTTATAGCCCTTGGAGGAATCGTTTGCGATAAATCCGTTAAGATTGCAGGTGATGTTTTCACTAACGATATTATTTATTATATGCGTACGCAGCACAACCTTTATGTGGGTGAGGCTACTGCAGAGAATATAAAAATAGAAATAGGTTCGGCTACCGAAGATTTACAGACACCTCCGGACGAAAAATCGGTACAAGGTCGTGATCTATTGACAGGAAAGCCTAAGCAAGTCCAGATTTCATATCGTGAAATTGCGAAAGCATTGGACAAATCCATTCTACGTGTGGAAGATGCCGTAATGGAGACACTTTCCCAGACTCCACCGGAACTGGCCGCAGATATTTACAACACTGGTATTTATTTAGCAGGGGGTGGTTCTATGTTACGTGGATTGGACAGAAGGCTTTCACAAAAGACAGACCTACCTGTATATATCGCAGAAGACCCGTTACGTGCCGTAGTTAGGGGTACAGGTATAGCACTTAAAAACTTAGAGCGCTACAAGAGTATCCTTATCAAATAAAACCTAAAGATTTCGGGGCGATTTCAAAAGGGTTTAAATTTTATTTCCATTCGGAATTGCTTCGCAGGTTTCACCAAATCCATTAGTGAATGCAACAGATCATCAACTTTATCATACGATATAAGAATTTTCTTCTTTATGTCTTATTGATGATTGTTTCTTTGGGCTTTACGATACAGTCTCACTCGTATCACCAATCCCGCTTTTTCAACTCGTCCAACTGGATTACAGGCAATATCCTAGAAACCTCAAATGATGTTTCTACCTATTTTGGCCTGGATAAGGAAAACGAGAAGCTAATGCAGGAGAACGAGTACCTGCGTAAGCTGCTCTTCAACAAAAAGGAAATAGACTCCACTATCTTAGATTCGGTACAACTAACGTATACTATTACTACGGGTAAGGTCATTAAGAATAGTTTCGCGGACCCCCGCAACTACGTTACCTTAAATAAAGGCAAAAAGGATAGTGTTAAGCCGGATATGGGTGTAATTACCAGCAAAGGTATTTTGGGCATTGTAGAAAACACCTCGAATAATTTTGCCACGGTACAGTCTATTTTAAACGAAAAATCCAACATAAACGCCAAAATAAAGAATACCGACCATTTTGGCTCTTTGGTATGGGATACAAAAAGATATAATGTAGTGCAGTTGGTAGATATACCTAGATTGGTGCCACTTACCATTGGAGATACTATTGTAACCGGGGGAATGAGTAGTATTTTTCCAGAAAACATACCTATTGGAACCATTAGAAAATTTGACCTAAATACTTCTAAGAGTTTTTACAATATAGATGTAGCCCTATTTAATGATATGACCAATATCAAGAACGTCTACATCATAGATAATTCGTACCGCGAGGAAATTTTAGAACTAGAAAAACAAACGGAGACCAATGGTCAGTAACTACTACTTCTTAAACGTCATTCGTTTTATACTGCTAGTACTGGTACAAGTGCTTGTGTTCAATAGGCTCAACTTTTTTGGGTTCATAAACCCTATGGTCTACATTCTGTTTCTTTACTGGTATCCCATAAAAGAAAACAGGGCGGCATTTATAGGTCTTGGCTTTTTACTGGGCATTGCAATAGATTTCTTTTCGGACACGATGGCCATACACGCGGCATCTACAATTACAATAGCCTATATGAGGCCCGCAATTATGCGATTTGTTTTTGGTGTTAATTTTGAATTTCAAAGTTTTAAATTAAGTAACACCACTAGGGTACAACAAATTACGTATTTGGCGTTATTAATTATAGTACATCACTTTGTTTTCTTTACTCTGGAAATTTTTAGTTTGGCTAATTTCCTATTAATTTTGAAAAAAGTATTGGCTACGGGCATCGCAACTCTTATTCTTTGCTTATTATTTGGTTCACTGTTTAGTGTTCGCAAAGAGTAAATAAGCGTAAAAAATTATAAACCTCTTTAATCAAAAATTTCATCTAAGATGAAAAAGCTGTTATTATCATCCATTATCGTAATTATTGGTATTACGTTTCTCGGCAGGCTTTCCTATCTGCAGATATTCAGCTTTTCCCCTGATCAAGTTTTAGAAGACCCCGCAATAAAACGGGTATATGATTATCCTGAGCGCGGTTATATTTACGATAGAAATGGGGAGCTTTTAGTAGGTAACGATCCAGCTTATGATGTCATGGTCATACCTCGTGAGGTTCGTGAGCTAGACACATTGGAACTTTGTGGACTTCTAAAAATAGACAAAGAAAAATTTAAAAAGGAACTACGCAAAGCTACGATTTATTCGCCACGACTTCCTTCAGTTTTTGTTCCTCAACTCTCCAAAGAAGATTACGCAAAACTTCAGGAGAAAATGCGCCATTATGCCGGTTTCTACATCCAAAAACGTTCGCTACGCTATTATGATACTAATAGTGCCGCAAACGTATTGGGTTACATTAGCGAAGTAAACGAACGTGATTTGGCAAAAAACCCCTATTACGTACAGGGTGAACTTACCGGCCGTACAGGTGTAGAAAAAGTATATGAAGATATTTTAAGAGGAAGAAAGGGCGTACAATACATTCAAAAAGATAGGTTCAACAGAGATATTGGACCCTATAAAAATGGAACCTTGGACACCTTACCGGAACAAGGTTTTGAAATAAATATTACTATAGACAAGCATCTTCAAGAGTATGGAGAGCGTCTTATGCACGGAAAATGGGGCGGTATTGTCGCCATTGAACCGTCTTCCGGAGAAATATTATCCATGATTTCAGGGCCTACCTATGACCCATCTCTTTTAGTAGGGAGAAAAAGATCTGCTAATTATAGCAAGCTACACTACGATTCAATCTCCAAACCAACGTTTGACAGATCTATTTCGTTTGAAAAAAGTCCAGGTTCTCCATTCAAGGCCATTAATGCTTTAATTGCATTGCAAGAAGGAGCCATTACACCATCTACTACATTTACTTGTCACCACGGCTTTTTTATCGGTAGAAGTAAAAAGGGCTGTCACTGTGGCGGCGGTGTAAGAACGTTGAACAACGGAATTTACAAATCATGTAACGCTTATTTTGTAGGTGCCTATAAAAAATTATTTGAACAATTCCCATCCAATAGCGACGCTATGGATGCCTGGGAGAAGCATGTTAGAAGTTTTGGACTAGGGTCTTATCTAGGCTCCGACCTTTACACGGGAAGGCCTGGTAGTGTTCCCAGTACCGCCCTATACAATAAATGGTACGGAGAAGGAGACAAAAGATGGTCTGCAACTACCACCTACTCCAATGCCATTGGACAAGGAGAGGTAAACGTTACCCCAATACAGTTGGCCAACATGACCGCTGCCATAGCCAACAGAGGCTTTTTCTATACGCCTCATGTTCTTAAAAAAATAGACGGCAAAGAAATAAGTATCCCAGATTTTGTAGAGCCAAAGCACACTACTATTGATAAGCGACATTTTGAACCTGTAATTCAAGGTATGGCAGACGTTTATCACAAAGGAACGGCACAATACATACAAATACCGGATATTGAAATTGCAGGAAAAACCGGTACCGTAGAGAATTTTATAAAAATAGATAGCGTCAAGACCCAATTAACGGACAACTCGGTTTTTGTGGCCTTTGCCCCAGTAGAAAACCCCAAAATTGCCATAGCCGTATACATTCAAAACGGATACTACGGATCTAGGTACGCCGGGCATATTGCCTCTTTGATGATTGAAAAATACCTTAAAGGCGAAATCACCCGAAAAGACCTGGAAAAAAGAATGCTAGAGCGAACTTTGGAAAGTGAATACGCTAAACCATACAGTGGCAAAGAATTTAAAATAAACGAATACGATTGGAGCAAGCATTCTATAAAGTACCAAGAACAAGCAACCCAATCAGAACAATAGCATATGGCCGGTAAAAGTGTCCTTAAACGTATTGATTGGCTTTCTGTTCTATTTTACGTACTACTTCTGACCATAGGTTGGGTAAACATTTATTCAAGTACTTTTTCGGAAAGTGACTCTTCCATATTTGATTTTGGAACTCTACATGGCAAGCAACTTTTCTTTATCCTTACCAGTTTTGCATCAATTGTAATTCTCCTGGCTCTTGAGGCCAACTTCTATGAACGTTTCTCCAGTGTACTCTATATCATATCAATGGTACTACTACTGGGCTTATTTGTCTTTGGAAAAACCATAGCAGGAGCTACCTCATGGTATGATTTGGGCTTTTTCAACCTTCAGCCATCCGAGCTGGCAAAAGTAGCAACAGCCTTGGCCTTGGCCAAATACTTAAGTGATATACAGACCGATATAAAACGAAATAAAGATCAGCTCTACGCCTTCTTGATTATTTTAATTCCGGCTATATTGATTATACCACAACCCGATCCGGGTAGTGCACTGGTCTTTTTCTCTTTAAGTTTTGTGATTTTCAGGGAAGGCCTACCTATCTACTATCTAGGGATTGCCTTTTTTGCCATCCTTATTTTCGTCACAACCTTAATGTTCGGTACCATTTGGATTACCATAGGCATTGCTTTGATCTTGATACTTTTCTTCCTATTAAAAAAGAAAAAATTTAAAGTTCCAATAATACCCACCGCAGTAGCTGTTGTTGTAACCATTCTATTTTCGCTTTCCGTTGACTTTGTTTTTAACAACGTTTTTGAGCAACGCCACCGCGATCGGTTCAGTCTTTGGTTACGTCTTGAAAAAGACCCCGCCAAACTGGAATACATTAGAAAAACGATTGGCTACAACACGTATCAATCTGAAAAAGCCATTGAATCCGGCGGTTTTTTTGGCAAAGGCTTTTTAGAAGGAACACGAACCAAAGGTGATTTTGTACCTGAACAGCATACAGATTATATTTTTAGTACCGTTGGTGAAGAATGGGGTTTCCTGGGAACCGCAACCGTGGTACTTCTCTTTACTTTCTTATTACTAAGACTTGTTTATCTCTCGGAAAGACAGAAAACCGGTTTTGCCCGAATGTATGGTTATGGGGTAATTTCTATTCTACTCATACATTATTTTATAAATATTGGTATGGTAATAGGCGTACTTCCAACAATTGGTATTCCCCTACCCTTCTTTAGTTATGGTGGATCAGGCCTATTGTTTTTTACGGCCCTCCTATTTATTTTCTTAAAGTTAGATGCCAACCGCCTTAAGGAAGGTATTTAGAATATAGCAACGATAAAGATGAATAGCTCCTGTTAGAATTTAAACTTCCAACTGCCAGTATCTACCGTACTTTCTACTTTATTCTGAAGTTGTTTAGGAAGCCTTTCAAAAAAATCGATGCCTGTTCGTTTTTCTACCTCATCAACAGTAACACTAAATTGTTTTAAAGGTTTCGTGCTCTGCTTTCCTTCCATCAAAAAAGCTAGCACCTTTAGGTTCTCCCCAGCTCCACGAGATATAATTTTGTAATAATATTTAGGCACATCTACATCCTCATCCCCTATCTCTTCCAAGCCTTTTTCCAAAACTCCGGCCGTAACCACAAAAATCTCTCCGTATTGCTTGGCCCACATACGCACTTGCATCTCCAGTTCATTCCATACTCCTGCGTTAAATTCGCGATTTTGAGGACTAATATTACTCGTGTAAAATGTTTCGTTATAGGCCTGCTTGGAGAATCTTCTATCTCCCGCCGGGCACAAATGCCCTCTATCATAACCGGAACCCTTATAATTTCTCCAATCTGCAGATTTTGTTCTTACCTTGGGATCCTCAATAAAATAAGGACGCTTACGGTCATCATGAGTCAAATGTTCTTTCTTTAATGTGTACGCCACCCATTCCGCTTGCTCATAAGGCTCATTGTACGATAGTGTATAATGGCTATGCTCAACCACATCTCCTGTTGTTGAACTAGGCATAAGGGTACCGGCTATGGTGGTTTTTGGTCCATTTTCGGTTTGCTGCGAATAGGTATCCGGTGTATAAAAATTTTCGAATAACCAAAAAGCCCCTATACAAACCAACATTAGAACAGAGTAGATGAGCTTATTCTTTTGAGTCTTATTCATTCTTCAAATGTACTATAAAACAATAGGTGTTGAATGAGTTTAAATGTAAGTAAACGCTAAAAAATTCGACAAATAAGCACATTTCATACAATGCAATGTATTTATTTTGTACTATCTAATTCAATGAACAATTAGTTTAAAAGAAAGGAAAACTATGCTTACATGGAAAGATGTAATCAATTTTAGTGTTAAAGGGAATCCACAGCCGGACAGAAGAGTAGAGAAGACCGAAGCAGAATGGCGTGAACTCCTTACTCCTGAACAATTCAGGATTACCCGAATGAAGGGTACTGAACGGGCACACACTGGTGCACTTTGCAGTGCACATGATGCCGGCAAATACAACTGCATCTGTTGTAACGCACCACTGTTCGATTCTACCATTAAATTCGAATCGGGTACAGGTTGGCCCAGTTTTACTCAGCCTATAAAAGAAAATGCTATTAAATATGAGAAGGATTCCTCATTTGGTATGGTACGCGTAGAGGTCATGTGCAATACTTGCGATGCCCATCTAGGACACATTTTCCCCGACGGGCCCGAACCTAGTGGATTACGCTACTGTATTAATTCAGAATCTATGCAATTACAAAAAGAAAATCTTAAAAATGAGCAATAAAAATTTAGAAATAGCCACACTTGGCGGCGGATGCTTTTGGTGTATAGAAGCTGTCTTGCAAGAACTAAAAGGAGTTGAGAAACTAGTATCCGGTTACACGGGCGGTACCGCTCCCGGAAAACCAACATATAAAGAAGTCTGCTCAGGCCTTACAGGTCACGCAGAGGTGGTTCAGGTTACTTTTGACCCTTCGGTAATTTCATATCAAGATTTACTGATTGTGTTTATGACCAGTCACGACCCTACTTCGCTCAATCGCCAAGGGGGAGATGTTGGAACACAATACCGTTCCGTAATTTATTACCATAACGATACGCAAAAGGAAGTTGCCGAAACCGTAATTAAAGAGTTGGCATCTTATTTTGAAGACCCTATTGTTACAGAGTTGAGTCCTCTATCCGTTTTTCACGATGCCGAAGACTATCATCAAGATTATTACCATAATAACACCACACAGGGTTATTGTAGCGCAGTAATTACACCGAAACTGGCAAAACTAAGACAAATGCATGCCGATAAGTTAAAACAGCCGCTAACTAGCTCGTAACCAATTTAGCGCAGCTAATCTACAGGAAACCGTAATTGGTCTTTCAAATTAAAAAAAATGGGTTTTAAGAGAGTAATTTTACCTCACAATCTTAAAACCCATTTCTATGAAAACCACACAACTTTACTACCGTATAGCCCTTTCTTTATTTTCATTGGCCATCGTATATGCCGTAGCCAACTCCTTTTTTAATTACGAAGCCGTAGTTATGAAATTTGAAGATTTAGGCTACCCTCCTTATTTAATATTTGTATTGGGAACGGCTCAATTACTAGGTCTTTCCGTTCTTATTTTTAATAAAAGCTCTTGGATAAGAGAATGGGCTTATGCCGGCTTTTTCTTAAATCTTGCGTTTGGTATAATAGCACATCTAATGGTAAAAGATGGAAATGGCGCCCCGGCCGTATTCTGTATTATTGCCCTTTACGTGACATTCGTACAAAATAAAAAACTTATTGAGCAGGCTACATCTGCAACTGAAGACACACATACTAAACCTACGCTAAAAACTGTAGCATGATTTGGGCGCTACAGCTTTATTTATTGCGACCTAAAAGACCTGTTAAACAGCAGGTCTTTTTATTTTAGTGCCACCGCAAGTCCTAATCATATTTTACGACTAAACTTATAGACATTATTTACTATGGAAAAGATAGCTTTAGGTGGTGGTTGTCATTGGTGTACGGAAGCGGTATTTCAGTCCTTAAAAGGTGTGAACAAAGTTGAACAAGGTTTTGTATCATCTACGGGGATACATACTAGTTTCTCCGAAGCAGTCGTGGTTCGCTTTAACCCTAGTGTCATTACTTTAAAAGACTTAGTAGAAATACATCTGCACACCCACAAAAGCACATCTAACCATAGCATGCGTTCCAAATATAGGTCTGCTATCTATACGTTTTCTGACCGGCAGTTGCACGAAGCGAATGCAATCTTAAACGAACTGCAAGTAGATTTTAAGGATAGACTCATTACGAACGTACTTCCTTTCGATTCCTTTAAACCCTCTACGGTTGCATTTCAAAATTACTACTACCGCAACCCTGAGAAACCGTTTTGTCAAAATTATATAGACCCAAAAATTAAACTGCTCTTTAAGAAGTTCAGTATACACGCAAAGGCAAATTCAATTGCGAACCTCTAAATAAAAAAGCCCTGACACAAAATGCATCAGGGCTCATTCTATATAAAAATATTTTTTCTATCCTTTTACTGCGGCCAGTTTGCCGTGCTCAATTTTATTGTTCTTTAAATCTTCAAGTACATTTACAGCTTCCTCTACATAAACATCCTTAGCCAAAGCTTTATGCCATCTGTCACGTTTTTCACGTAACACAGAATCTTTGACGAACAACTCTTCTTCATACTTTAAGGAAGCAAAAGTCAACTTAGAATCATATTCATTGATTGCCTTAAAGTAATCTGACTTTTTCTTGTGTTCCTTCTCGTCTGCACGATAAGCATCATAGTTCAAAGAAATCTCCATCTCATCACTTTCGGACTTCAACCATTTAGCGTTTTCCTCAATTAGCTTGATCTGCGGATTATTTGCCATTCTCTTAGTACTGTTGGCAATGGTCTGATCGTAATCTATATACCCTTCCCAAGGCTTGTAATCCGCCGGAGAAATTTTATCCCATTTTAAAGGATTGGCTTGATCTCTCTCACCAAGATCTATATAGCTGTACTTGTCCGGAACCACAACATCACTCTTAACACCTTCCAATTGGGTAGAACCACCGTTAATACGGTAGAACTTCTGGGTGGTTAACTTAATAGCTCCTAGATCTCCGTGATCGTTACTTCTAACTATGTTGTCCAAAGGAATTACGTTCTGTACGGTTCCTTTTCCAAAGGTCTGTTTGCTACCAATAACAATAGCCCTTTTATAGTCTTGCATAGCTGCCGCCAAAATTTCCGAGGCGGAAGCGGATAGTTCGTTTACAAGTATAACAAGTGGGCCGTCCCATTGAATACGCTCATCTTTATCATCATACACATCCTTACCTTTTCCTGAAGAACGCACCTGAACAATTGGGCCATCTTTAATAAAAAGACCGGCCATTTCAACAACGGTCTTTAACGATCCTCCACCGTTATCCCTTAGATCTATGATAAGACCTTCGGCACCTTCTTCTTTTAAACGCTCTACCTCCTTAGCTACATCGGTAGCTGCATTTCTTTCGGTATAATCATCAAAATCTACATAGAATTTAGGTAAATCTATTATTCCAAACTTTTCATCGCTCTTAATAATACTTGCCGATTTGGCGAAAGACTCTTCCAGCTCAACCACATCTCTAGTAAGCTCTACAGTATCCAAAGACCCATCTATCTTACGCACGGTAAGTTCAACTATGGTACCTTTTGGGCCTTTTATCAGTTTAATGGCATCATCCAAACGCATACCTACAATATTGATAGGCTCTTCTCCTTCTTGACCTACTTTTATGATTTGGTCTCCAACTTCCAATCGGGCATCACGCCATACCGGACCACCGGAAATGATATCTACAATCTTAGCACCCTCTGGTTTTTTCTGCAAACGTGCGCCAATACCTTCAAATTTACCGGACATGCTCGTATCAAACTTATCTTTTTCATCCGGAGCAAAATAGTACGTATGCGGGTCAAATTCGTCTACAATAGTGTTTATATATTGAACGAACCAATCCTTACGTTCCAAATCATTTACAAAATCAAAAAATTCATCCAGTGTTTTTTTGGTAGAAACCCTAGCTGCCTTTTCAGCATCTTTAGGTGTCATTGGCTTAGCACTCGCACCTTCTTTTTCCTCAACGACATCTCCTCTTTCAACGCCTTTCATTTTAGAGTCATACGTTCCTAGAGTTGCATATTTAAGTTGTTGCCTCCAACGTTCCTTCAATTCTTTTTTAGAAGTAGCGAAACTCATTTTCTCGTAATCGATATTTATGGTTTCGTTTTTATTGTAATCAAAAGGCTTCTCCAGCACCTCTTTATAGATAACCTTTGCTTCCTCCATACGTTGTACCAATCTATCATACACTAGATTGAAAAATGTGATATCCGTACTTTTGATTTGATCGTCCAATTGAAACTTGTACTGCTCAAACTCTTTGACGTCCTCCTCCAAAAAATATCGTTTGGTCGGATCTAAAACATCAATAAAATCCTCAAAAACACTTACCGAAAAATCGTCATCAATGTTTTTGGGTTCATAATGTCCCTTTTCCAATACATAAGTAATAAGGTCTAAAAGCAGTTTATCTTTATCGTCAGTTTCAAAAGATTTATTGGTAAAACTGCACGAAGCAACAGATATAAGCATTACCAAAAGAGAATAGGCAAGATTCCTTTTCATATAATTTTTTTTCGAAATTTTTAAAATAACCAATCTTGGGGAAGATTGAGATTTTCACACTTAAAAGTAATGAATTCCCTAAGATACTGAAAAAACCATGCCACCTTTAGAGGGGATACACTAATTTTTTGTTAAACGAACTTAGGTCGTTGTGTTCTGTAAACGTATTTTTGCCCTATAAAGTATTCAGCATGAAAAAACCTTTAATCTTAGTAACTAACGATGACGGAATTACAGCTCCAGGTATACGTGCTTTGATTAAGTATATGAAAGAACTGGGCGATGTTGTAGTAGTTGCTCCAAATGGACCGCAATCTGGCCAAGGACACGCAATTACCATAGACAATACGCTGTATGCCAATAAAATTGTGGTAGACAAAAAAAATGGCGCCCCTATTGAATACAGTTGTAGCGGCACACCTGCAGATTGTGTAAAAATGGCACTTCAGGAATTATTGGACCGTAAACCGGATATTTGTGTAAGCGGCATCAACCACGGATCCAACTCGTCTATAAACGTTATATACTCGGGTACCATGAGCGCTGCTATTGAGGCCGGTATAGAGGGCATACCTGCCATAGGTTTTTCTTTATGCGATTACTCGTGGCATGCAGATTTTAAGCAAGCAGGGCATATCATCAAAAAAATAGTTAGCGAATCCTTGGCCAATGGCATTCCAAAAGGCGTAGTACTAAACGTTAATATTCCTAAGGCGCAAAAAGAGGATATCAAAGGAATAAAAGTTTGCAGACAGGCACGTGCCAACTGGAAAGAGAAATTTGACAAACGCACCAGCCCAGGTGGAAAGGATTATTACTGGCTAACCGGTGAGTTTGAATTATTGGACAAAGGCGAAGACACTGATGAATGGGCCTTGGCCAACAATTACGTATCCGTTGTACCTACCCAATTTGACCTTACGGCCCATCATGCAATCCAGCAACTTAATGGTTGGCAATTTGAGTAGTTAAAATTCGTTTCTTAAAGAAATATAACTTTACAGTACCAAACAGGATTGAATGAACTTAAAAATTATGAACGTTAAAAAAGAGCTTGCCATAGGATTTTTAGTAGGTATAATTGCCAATACCATTGGCACTTTACTCTATATCTTGTTATTTTCGGACTTTGGTATTGCCGAAACTTTTGAAGCAGCTATAGAACAAGGTCATATTGGCAGTCTTTTGGCCTTGGGAGCCATCCTTAACCTTATCGCTTTTTTTGGTTTTTTAAGAATCCGTAGAGACAACAGGGCCAAAGGTGTTCTTATTGCTACACTTTTAACCGCATTGGCCATTTTGTACTATAAAATCTTTTAGCCGTAAATTAACGGTAAAGAACATACGAATTTTGCCCTAACCGAGTTCTCCTTTTAAAAGGGCAAGGTATAAACTGTATTAATTTGTAATGAAGTATTATATAATAGCAGGCGAAGCGTCTGGAGACCTCCACGGCTCCAACCTTATGGAAGCCTTAATCACCAAAGACCCAGACGCCAATATTCGCTTTTGGGGAGGTGACCTTATGCAACAGGCAGGAGGAACTTTGGTAAAACATTACAAAGAAATGGCCTTTATGGGCTTTTTGGAAGTCCTTATGAATTTAGGTACAATTGCCAAAGCTATTAAATTCTGTAAGACGGATATTCAACAGTTTCAGCCAGATGTTATTGTTTTTATTGATTACTCCGGCTTTAATCTCCGTATTGCCAAATGGGCCAAAGAACAAGGATTTAGAACAAATTACTATATATCTCCGCAAATATGGGCCTCAAGGGAAGGACGTATAAAAGACATCAAAAGAGATATTGATGCCATGCATGTTATTCTTCCTTTTGAAAAAGAGTTCTATGAAAAGAAACACAATTACCCAGTAAATTTTGTGGGGCATCCACTTATTGATGCCATTGAAAACAGAATTCCGGTTGATGAGCTCCAATTCCGCCAGCAGCATAAATTAGACTCAAAAAAACCGATTATAGCGTTACTTCCGGGTAGTAGAAAGCAAGAAGTACAGAAGATGCTAACGGTAATGTTATCCGTCATCAAAGATTTTTCGGCCTATCAATTTGTAATTGCAGGAGCACCTAGCCTTGACCATGATTTTTACGGGCCCTTTCTAAAAAATCCCAACGTTAGTTTTGTAACCAACAAAACCTATGACCTTTTAAGTATTGCCCATGCAGCCTTGGTTACCAGTGGAACGGCTACATTGGAGACCGCTATTTTTAAGGTGCCCCAAGTGGTTTGTTATAAGGCGAATTGGCTTTCGTACCAGATTGCCAAACGAATTATTACCCTTGAATATATATCTCTTGTGAACCTTATTATGAAAAAAGAGGTGGTAAAAGAGCTTATTCAAAACGATTTGACCACCAAAAACATAAAGGCCGAATTAAATAAAATACTTGATGGACCCGCACGTAAGGCCCAAATTGAAGCCTACAACCAACTTGAAAAAAAATTGGGAGGTAGAGGAGCAAGTGTTAATGCCGCCACCCTTATTATAGAAAATGTTTAATTTTGGCATAAGTCCATTTAGAAACGTATCCATTTACATGCTTCGCAAACTCCTATACATTCTAATTATCTGCCTTGTTGCCAGTTGTGGGGCCTCAAAAAAGAAAACTGCTCAAAACCAACCAAGAAGAGTAACGGTTGCGGCCAAGCCCATGGATGCACCAAAAAGAGAAAAGAAACCTAACAGGAACGTAACGGTAGCCAAGCGTTCAAAAGCTGATGATGTTATAGATTCAGCATTAAAATTTTCAGGGGTTCGTTACAAATTTGGCGGAACGACCAAAAAAGGAATGGACTGTTCCGGATTACTTTATGTTGCCTTTGGCGAAAATGATGTAAAGCTACCACGCACCTCTTACCATATGGCCGAAGAGGGGAAAAATATTCGCGTGCGCGATGTTGAAAAAGGCGATTTACTTTTCTTTAAAACAAGTAAACGCAGCAAACGTATCAACCATGTAGGCATGGTTGTTTCCGTAGAAGGCGATGAAATTAAGTTTGTACATTCTTCCTCCTCTAGAGGTGTCATAGTTTCTTCCTTACACGAAGGATATTGGAACAGTGCCTTTATAAAAGCTACCCGAATTCTGTAAATGAGATTGCTCCGCTTCATACCCATAAAACTGACACTCGTTGTTATTTTGGGTATTGTGGCAGGAAACTATCTAAACCTAGATGTACGCTTTCCCCTATTTGCTTGCATTATTCTACTAGTTCTATTGGGTTTTTTACGTTTCAAGGATAAAAAGAAAGAATCCCTTAGTTTTGGATACTTAGCCATTTTAACCACATTTTGTATTGGTCTATTCGCTGCCGGGTTGTCACAACCAAAAAATCAAACGAACCATTACCTTAATACAGATTTTTCCGGAAACCGTATTTGGCACATTAAAATTTCGGAGGCACTAAAACCCAGCCCCTATTCGGAGAGATATATTGGCAAGGTACAAGCGCTGGACCAAAATTATGCAGAGGGAAAAGTCTTGCTCAGTTTTTCGAACGATTCTATGCTCAAAAAACTTCAGGTTGATGATGAGATTGTACTATTTAGCTCCATAGGTGAAGTAAAAGCGCCATTAAATCCGCATCAATTCAATTATAAGAATTATTTAAAGGATTTGGGTATATTCCATCAATTCAGGCTAACAGGCAGCCAGTTTATTACTCTTGACTCTCCTTCTACCACTATTTACGGCATGGCAGCCAATGCGCGTACCCATATCATTTATCAACTTAAAAAAGCCGATTTCGGCCAAGAGGAACTGAGCATAATTCAGGCATTGCTTCTAGGGCAGCGCAACGACATATCCGAAGAAACCTATACCGATTATAAAAACGCCGGAGCTGTTCATATTTTGGCTGTTTCAGGCTTACACATAGGGATTCTATTATGGATTTTACTATTTTTTCTAAAACCTTTGGAACGCCTGCCTAGAGGCAAAACTTTAAAACTGGTCTTAACCGTGCTTTTGCTTTGGGGCTTTGCCTTCCTTTCTGGTTTATCTGCATCCGTAGTGCGATCCGTTACCATGTTTTCCTTTGTAGCCTATAGCATGTATTTAAACCGTCCGAACAACACCTTTAACATACTGGCTTTATCCATTTTCTTTATTCTATTGGCCATCAACCCAAACCTTCTTTTTCAAGTGGGTTTTCAAATGAGTTATGCTGCCGTTTTGGCTATTGTTTGGCTCTACCCGCTTTTTCAAAAATTGTGGTTTCCAAAGTACAAGCTCGTGAGGAAGATATGGCAGCTCTTGTCCGTTAGTATTGCGGCACAGTTGGGAGTATTGTCCATAAGCCTGTTTTACTTTCATCAATTTCCGGGTCTGTTCTTTATTAGCAACCTACTCATTGTTCCCGCATTGGGAATTATCCTTGGGATGGGAATTTTAGTTATTTTCTTGGCACTAATTGGCCAATTATGGGGTGAACTGGTTATCATCTATAATGCCCTGATTGGCTGGATGAACCAAATTATACACTGGGTTGCCCAACAGGAAGCCTTTATCTTTAAAAATATCTCTTTTGATGGCGTTCAAATGGTATTGGCCTACACCATACTTTTTAGTTGCGTAATTTTACTTACCCGTCCTAACTTTAAAAAAGTGATTGCACTCGCAACGTTTATTGTGGGGTTTCAACTATGGACGATTTATACGGATTACGAAACTGCCCGCAAGAACATTTTATTTATTGGGCATCAAACCAAAAATACGGTAGTAGTACACCAAAACGGGCACCATACAATTGCTGCAACTCGTGACACTCTTAGCGTAGGGAACATGCTAAATGATCATAGTGTAGCGGAACGAACAACTAATACAACTTACTCCACCGTTAAGAACAGTTACAAGTGGGGAAACAAGAACGTTTTAATTATTGATAGTCTAGGTGTTTACCCCACAAGGGAAACCTCCGTAGATTACCTTATTCTTACCCAATCGCCCAAGCTAAATCTCGAAAGGGTCATTTCATCCATACGTCCAAAAAATATAATAGTAGACGGTAGCAACTATACTTCTTATGTAAATAGATGGAAAGAAACCTGCCTAAAACAAAAACTCCCTTTTCACGCTACAGGCGAAAAGGGAGCTTATTATTTTGATTAACGTAATTAAACGTGTTTCTCTATTTCAAAATCTTCCTGTCCTCCTGAAATTCTAGTTTCTCCGTCTTCCGCACCATGGGCCAATCGCTTTAATGGTTTTAACATGGCGATAACCAAAAGCCCAATTAGAGACCAAATAACGGCTATACCTGTAAAGATTTCAAATTCACCCAGTGATTGTGACGCCTGCCCTATTAGACCTGCCACTTTGTTCCCAAGGCCTGTTGCCGCCCAATACAATCCCATGATAATGGAGGCATATTTAAGCGGTGCCAATTTAGTTATGTAGGATAACGATACCGGAGACGCACAAAGCTCACCAATAGTATGAAGTAAATAAGCTAATATCAACCAATACATAGCGGAAGAACCGTTGGCCTCATATTGCAAGGATGCCGCACTCATAAACCCGAAACCAAGGGCCATAACTATTAGACCTACGGCTATTTTAAAAATTGACGAAGACTCTTTGCCGGCCTTACGCCATTTTAACCAAAAGGCACCCACCACAGTAGCCAAAGTGATAATGAAGAATGAATTCACCGACTGAAACACCGATGCTGGAATTTCAAACAGACCAAAGAAATTACGATCCGTTTTTTGCATGGCATATAAGTTCATTAGTCCACCAGCTTGTTCAAAGGCCGCCCAGAATAAAATAATCAATAGAAACGAAATTAAGAGAACCTTTATCCTATCCTTCTCTATACCTGTTAAAGGTCTGTCCAAAATTTCACGATCAGCAGCATTGTTCCTGCTAATTAGGTTACCAACGTGCGTCAAATATTTCTGTCCCCAAATATAAACAGCCTGCCCCATGAACATACCTATAGCGGCCAAACCAAAGCCGTAGTGCCAGTTTATGTTCTCCCCAACATAACCACATAAAATTGGAGCAAGGAAACCACCTATGTTAATACCCATATAAAAAATATAAAAGCCTAAATCGCGTCTTTCGTCCTTAGGCTTGTACAGTCCACCAACCATTGAGGATATGTTGGGTTTAAGGCAGCCCACCCCTAAGATTATAAAAAAGCACCCTAAATAAAACGAAGTCTCGGAATTCATTGCCAAAATAGCATGTCCTAAACACAAAAGTATTCCTCCGAGCATAACGGTCTTCTTTTGCCCTAAGAACCTATCCGCAATCCATCCACCGGGAATTGAAGAAACATACACCAACATGGTATACCACCCATAAAGAGCAAGCGCCTCATCATTACTCCAGCCAAAACCTGCATTGCTAGAAGTAGTCTCCGCTACCAGAAACAAAGTAAAAAGCGCTCTCATCCCATAGTATGAAAACCGCTCCCACATTTCAGTAAAGAATAGAATATATAAACCTACCGGATGCCCGAACAGTTCCTTTTCATGCGGTGCCTTTTCTACTATTGCCATAAATATGTTATTTGTTTAATTGGATTTGTATCAAAACTAGATCAAGATGCGATTAAATTACGCTTTAAAACGTTTCATACCTCTTGAGTCTGTAAACTTCGGTTGTTGGTCTGGGTTTCTAATTTTCAGGGTTCAACAAATTTTCCTGTAAAAAATTAGTCATTTTATTGAATAAGTGCACTCTGGTATTTCCTCCATAAATGCCGTGGTTCTTATCTGGGTAAATGGCCCAATCAAATTGTTTATTGGCCTGCACCAGTGCTTCTATCATGCGCATTGAGTTCTGCACATGTACATTGTCATCACCGGAACCATGAACCAACAGGTAATTCCCTTTTAACATTTCTGGATAGTTCAAAGGAGAGTTTTCATCATAACCGGCCGGATTTTCCTCCGGAGTACGTAAAAAACGTTCTGTGTAAATGGTATCGTAAAAGCGCCATGTAGTTACCGGAGCAACTGCAATGGCCGTTTCAAAAACATCATTCCCTTTTAAAATGCAGTTGGTAGACATATGGCCTCCAAAACTCCATCCCCAAATTCCGGTTCTATTTTCGTCTATATACGGCAACTTGCTCAATTCTTTAGCAGCTGCAATCTGGTCTTCGGTTTCATATTTTACAAGATTTAGATAGGTAGACTTTTTAAAATCCGCACCCTTAAAGCCCGTTCCCCTACCGTCTACACAAGCAACCACATAACCCTGTGATACCAATTGCTGATGCCACAAATCCCTAGCATCCAACCAACGGTTTACCACGCTCTGTGAACCTGGACCACTATATTGGTACATTAACAACGGGTATTTTTTTGCTGGATCAAAATCTTTAGGCTTCACCATATACATATTTAGCTCATTGCCGTTAATGGTAATGGTAGAGAATTCCTTTTCGCTGATTTCGTATCCTTTCAACTTTTCAACTAAAGCATTGTTATTTTTTATTTCCTTTACCTTTTTCCCGCTTAAAGCTTTGTGCAGCATATAAACAGGCGGTGTACTTGCATTGGAATAGGTGTGTATAAAATAAGTGAAATCTGCACTAAAATCGGCATCATTGGAGCCTTCCTGGGCTACCAAAGCCTTTTTGTTCTTTCCGTTGCTTTCAATACTGTATACACCACGGTTAATTGAGCCATTTTCCGTAGATTGGTAATAGACCTTATCCTCATTCTGATCATAACCGTAGTATTGGGTCACCTCCCATGGCCCCTTGGTTATTTGGTTTACAAGATTACCATCCTGATCATGAAGATAGATATGGTTGTAGCCGTCTTTTTCGCTTGTCCAGATAAAACTATCGTCCGCCAGAAACGTAAGGTTATCCGTGATATCTATATACGCTTTGTCCTTTTCCTCTAAAAGTACGATAGCCGCATTATTTTTAGCATCTACGGAATACAATTTTAAATGGTTCTGGTGCCTGTTGAGCACCTGCACACTTAAATAATTAGAGTTGTTCATCCATTTGATACGTGGAATGTAATATGCACCCCCTAAATCTACCGAGGCTGTAGTTTTAGCCTTTATGTCATATAAATGCAAACTTACTTTGGCATTTGCCTCGCCGGCCTTAGGATATTTGAATGTTTCCTGAGAGGGATATAAATCCGTTCCAAAAACATCCATAGAAAATTCGGAGACATCCGTTTCATCAAAACGTAAAAAGGCTATTTTGGTACCATTGCTATTCCAATCAAAAGCCCTGACAAAAGCAAACTCCTCTTCGTAAACCCAATCCGTTACACCATTAATGACTGAATTTTTCTGACCATCTGTTGTAAGCTGTTCCGTAGTTCCGGAAGCCAAATCAAATAAGTAGAGGTTGTTTTTGGCCACGTAGGCCACCTTTGTTCCGTCCGGAGCCAGCTTTGGCTCTTGGATTTTTGTATCTGAAACTTTGGTTAGTTTTTTGGTCTTTAAATCATACACATAAAAGATGCCCAATGTTGAATGTCTATAGATAGATTCTAATTCTGTTGCCAATAACAACTGAGATTCATCATCACTGAATTGGTAGGAGCTAAAACCTTCTATTTCCTGTAAATTGGAAGAATTAACAATGGTTTCTACCTTTTTCTGTGTAGCGTAATCAAACTTATCAATGGTTGTAGTCCCATCTGCACCCCAATTCAACAGGGTATATTGCTTACCGTTTTTCATGGACCTTAAGGCATCCAACCTTTCAATTGAGAACTCGCCTCCGTATACTGCCTCTACTGTAACTTGTTTCTTTTGCGCATAAGAAATCGCCAAAAAGGCGAATACAAAAGAGACACTCAAAACTATTTTTCGCATAGAATGTTATAAAAAAGATTAAATCGCCCAAGTTTAGTGATAATTTTACAAAGAATTAAACTTTAAATCATAAAAATCCCTTGTTTTATCGAGGTTAATCGCAATCATAGGTATAAACCATTATCATTATCTTTACCAACCGAAACCAAATGTTATGACCAAGCCCATAGAGGGATTCTCAAAACTAACCAAAGAGCAAAAGATAGATTGGCTAACGGCCTCTTATACGGCCAATCCAGAAGCAGCAAAAAGCCTACTCAAAAGGTACTGGAACACAGCCGAAGACGTGCAACAACTGCATGACGAGTTTATAGAAAACACAGTCACCAATTACTATCTTCCGTTTGGAATTGCCCCAAATTTTTTAATCAACGATAAACTTTATGCCATTCCCATGGCCATTGAAGAAAGCTCCGTAGTTGCTGCAGCAAGTAAAGCGGCAAAGTTCTGGCTAGAAAAAGGCGGGTTTAAAACCCAAGTTTTGGGTACCGAAAAAATAGGTCAAGTACATTTCATATACCAAGGCAACAAAGAACACCTTACCGCTTTCTTTGCTCATATAAAACCAAAGCTACTTTCCGAAGCCTCCTCCATTACCAAGAACATGGAAAAACGAGGTGGCGGCATAAACAGCATTGAACTGAGGGATAAAACTAATGCCCTGGACAACTATTACCAATTGCATTGCACGTTTGAGACGCTTGATGCTATGGGCGCGAATTTCATAAATTCCTGTCTAGAACAATTTGCTAAAACTTTTAAGGAAGAGGCGAGTTCGTTTTCTCTTTTCACCGAAAAAGAAAAGGCTATTGAAATTGTAATGAGCATCCTTTCCAATTATGTCCCTAATTGCTTGGTTAAAGCCGAGGTAAGCTGCCCAGTTACAGAATTGAAGATTGGAAACAGCGAAGCAGCTCTTCAATTTGCAAAAAAAATGGTACAAGCGGTAAACATAGCCAAAGTAGAACCCCATAGGGCCGTTACCCACAATAAGGGTATTATGAACGGTATAGATGCGGTTGTACTGGCCACAGGAAACGATTTTAGGGCCGTAGAAGCCGGTATCCATGCCTACGCAGCCAAAGATGGTTCTTACACCAGTCTCACCCATGCTTCCATTGAGAATGACACCTTTAAATTTTGGATCGAGATTCCTATGGCTTTAGGGACTATAGGCGGACTCACCAGTTTACATCCTCTTGTAAAATTAGCCATGGAGATATTAGGTAAACCGTCCGCTAAAGAATTAATGCAGATTGTTGCCGTTGCCGGTTTGGCACAAAACTTTGCCGCGGTACGCTCCCTAGTTACTACCGGTATCCAAGAAGGACATATGAAGATGCACCTATTGAATATCTTGAACCAATTGGGAGCCACCGAAGAAGAAAAGAAAGCATTGACCATTTATTTTAAGAAACATCCGGCCACCCACAATGCCGTGGTAGAAGCGTTTGAAAAGCTCAGGAACACCAAATGACAAAAGAGTACTACAGTAACGGAAAACTACTCTTAACGGGAGAATATGCCATATTAGACGGCGCATTAGGTCTTGCTATACCTACTAAATATGGACAAACGCTAAAAGTAACCCCTACCCAAAGCCAACAATTAATTTGGAAAAGTTTGGACAATGAAGGAAAAGTTTGGTTCAAAACTTCGGTTGATATAGGTGAATTAGCAACTGATAAAAAAGAAGTTACAAACGAAACCGTAGAAACGGTACTTTTAAATTTACTAAAAGAGGCAAAAAAATTAAACCCTAACTTCTTATTCAAAACTACAGGGCTAGAAGTTGAAACTAAATTGGATTTCCCAAAGGATTGGGGTTTAGGGTCATCATCAACCCTTATAAATAACATTGCGCAATGGGCAGAGGTAGATGCTTTTCAACTCTTATGGAATGCTTTTTCTGGAAGTGGGTATGATATTGCTTGCGCCCAGAATAACAGTCCTATCCTCTATCAGGTTAAGGAAAAAATTCCAACAATAAAACCTGTTGCTTTCAATCCTAAATTCAAAAAACAACTTTTCTTTGTTCACCTAGACAAAAAACAAAATAGTAGGGAAGGGATTTCCCAATATCGAAAAATGGAGTTTGACCATATCAAACTCACGGAAAGTATTACCCGATTAACCTTAGAAATAACGGAAAGTAAAGATTTGGAAACTTTTGGGAATCTACTGGAACGCCATGAAGCCCTTTTGTCCCGAATATTACAGACCAAGACCATAAAACAACAACTTTTCCCTGACTACTTGGGAACTATAAAAAGTTTAGGCGCTTGGGGCGGCGATTTTATTCTTGTGATTGGCAATAAAGACACTCCAGATTATTTTATAAAAAAGGGCTACCGTACGGTAATTCCCTACGATAAAATGGTACTATAAAAAAAGAGCCTTTCAATATTGAAAGGCTCTTTTTTTTGTATTGTTAGACCACTATCTAGTAGAAAGCAGCTCTTTTGTCCTCAATCTCCGAAGCATCTTTTAATGCGTCGTATACTGCAGTATTAACTCGTGCTTCACGTGAAGTTTTTACGGAAGTAGCGTACATACTATAGTTATCCAGTTTTGGCGCTTCGGTCTTCTTGGTAACCGTTAACTTATAAACTCCGGTGTTACCTTCTATAAGCTCAGAAGTGGCACCTTCTTTCATTGCAAAAGCAGTACCTACAACAGCAGGTTCAGACCCGGCTCCAGGAATTGTTGGAGACTTAACAGTTAACGCAGATGCCGTTGAGGCGCTTACGTTATTATCTTTTGCCAAATCTTCAATTGATTTTCCTTTGTTCGCTGCTATAATTTGTGCCGCTTTACGTTCTTTTCTAAGTTTAGGAAGAACTATTGCAGAGGCATCCTCTACAGACATAAGGCCTTCTTTGTATGCCTTTGTTACTTGAGCAACAGCATAACCACCGGTTAAATCAAAACGTTTGATATCCCCAATATTGGTCTCTTCCTGAAAAGCCCACTGTACAATATTTCTTTGTGCACCAAGACCTGGCAAGTTTTCATCTGTAGCCTTTATCTTGTTTACCGGGCGAACCAAGTATTCATTTTCTTTGGCTAAATCTGAGAATGCCTTGTTGGATTCAATAGACTCCATTTCAAATTTAGTAGCATCCGTAAACAATTTGTTAGTTGTTTCCTCAGAAGGTTCTATCTCACGAGCCAAGGTAGCTATTTGAACAATATCCTCTTTATCATCTATTTTAATAACATGGTAACCAAAATCAGTTTCAACCATACCAATAGTGCCTACTTTATTTCCAAAAGCAAAATCATTAAAAGCAGGTACCATCCTACCCTCTTGGAAATATCCTAAATCACCTCCGTTTGGTGCAGAAGGACCGTCTGAATTATCACGCGCCAACTCTACAAACTTGGCATCTTTCTTTTTAGCCTCTCTTAACAAACGCTTTGCTTCGGCCTCAGCCTCTTCTTTGGTTCTTGTTACTTCAGGATTGGCACGTTGTGCACCTTCGTAAGCAATAAGAATATGGCTTGCCTTTACAGAACCTCCCGGCTTTCTGGCCACCATTTTAGAAACTTTAAAGAAATCGCCATCTCTATAAGGGCCAAACATTTCTCCAACCTGCAAAGTCATTAGCGTATCTGCAAACTTAGCAGGAAGCTGCTTCTTAGATTTGTAAATAGTATCAAATTTCACATCTGAATTACGATCTAAAAATGCTGCTAAATCCGTTGTATTCCTGAAACCTGCTACAGTATCGTTTTTATCCGTTTGAGCATTGTACTCAACTGTATCGTCCATCAATTTTGTAATGGCATCCTTTACTGCAGTCTCATCTGCGGCAGAAGGCTTCTCCTGAAAGTATACAAACTGAATATCCCTAGCTGGTTCTTGTTTGAAATCTTCCTTATGATTATTGATGTAAGTCTGAATCTCACTTTTAGAAACAGAAATAGTACTATCCGGAATAGAAGTGAACGGAATACGTACATACTTAACATCCACCTTATCATTGGCCAGTTTGTAATCTAGTTCACCTTCTTTTAAAGTGGCACCAACTCCGGCCTTGATCAAGTTAAAATACGTTTGCTGTTTTGCGCTTTGAACAATTGCCTGTTCATCTTGCAACCAAAGATTGTACTGCTCCGGATTGTTCAATTTAAGCTCAGCAATAAAATTTCTGAATTTGTTCTGGTCAAAAACACCACTTTCATTCTGGAATTGTGGGCTCTGAGCATATGACGGAATAGTTCCAATGTAGTTTAGAATTTGATCTTGCTCAATATCAACCCCCAAATCCTCGAATTGCTGTCCTAAGATAGCATTACGTACCTCTTGGTCAAACACTTGGTTTACGGTCTGCATTGTAGAAGCGCTGGCAGAACGTCTAGAAGCAATATCTACCTTTTGGCGAAATTCATCTATTGAAATTTCCTCTCCATTAATTTCGGCTATACTAGAGCCTACTTTACCACTAACATCTCCGTTGACAAATACACCGGATATTACAAATGCGAAAAGGGCCAAGCCTATAATCAGTATTAGAACGGTTGTCCGTTTTCTTATATTCTCTAAAATTGCCATTAATTAGGGTTTTGTTTAATCAGTTTGCGAAATTACCATTTTTCCTTCAATTTATAAAGGATTGAAAAACTATTCTTTATCAAGGATTTGTAAGAACACTAAATCAATTTTTGTGTTCGATACTTCAATTATTTTGAACATGAAATTTTCTATTTGGATTTCTGAATTTTGCTCGGGAATTTCACCTGTTTCACTCACAATTAATCCGCCAAGTGTCTCATACTCTTCACTTTTAGGAAGCTCCAATTTATAGACTTCATTTATGTAGTCAACCTCTAACCGCGCCGAAAACTTAAACGTATTATCCTCTAATTGTTCTTCAATTAGATCGGTAGTGTCATGCTCATCTTCAATTTCACCAAAGAGTTCCTCAACAATATCCTCTACGGTCATGATTCCTGAAGTACCTCCGTACTCATCCAGAACCACTGCAATACTCTTTCGTTTTTTGGTCAACACATTAAGAATATCCTGAATAAGCATGGTTTCGGGCACAAACTCAACCGGCAAAAGAATACTCTTTATGGTTTTTGGCTTTTTAAATAGCTCATACGAATGCACATAACCTATAATATTATCTATAGTATCTTTATAGACCAAAATTTTAGAATAGCCTGTTTCCGTAAAAAGTTTTGCCAGGTTTTTTGGTGTCTCATGAAGTTCAACTGCCATGATTTCTGTACGGGGCACCATTACTTCGCGTGCTTTTAAGGCAGCAAATTCCAAGGCGTTCTGGAAAATTTGAATCTCGGAATCTACTTCGTCCTCCTCTTCTACGGTTTCCATCTGCTCCGTTATATAATCCCCAAGTTCTATTTTGCTAAAAGCCAATTGCACATCGTCCCCATCTGTTTTGAAGAACGCTTTTAAAATAGCATCGGACACCCAAATTACAAAATCGGAAATCACCGAAAAGATAATATAAAAAAGGTAGGCCGGTATGGCCAAAAACTTGAGCAAGGTATTGGAGTAAATCTGAAAGAGCACTTTTGGCAAAAACTCCGCGGTAAAGAGGATAACCAACGTAGATATGACCGTTTGGGTTACCAGACTAAAATCTCCCAACACTAAATTGAGAAACTCGCTTTGAGAGGGCACCATACTTTGAAACCACCCCATGAGCAGGTCGCCCATGAACAACCCATAAATAACCAAGGCAATATTATTGCCAATAAGCATAGTTGCAATAAACTTCGATGGCTTTTTGGTTAGGCGCGTTAACACCTTGGCCAAAAGACCTTCCTGCTTTTTTTCTATTTCAATGTGAATCTTATTGGCGGAAATGAACGCTATCTCCATACCTGAAAAAAAGGCCGAAAACAGCAGCGATGAAACAATAATCAAAATGGCAGCTTCCACAGCTTATTGTTGGTTATCTTGTTTGCGTTGTTCAAACTTTTTCCTGTAATTTCTTCTGAACAGAAACATTCCTATTGAAACCGCAGCGAAGAACATAAATAAATAAGTGCCTTCCCTATCCGTATTCCAATCCGCAAAAATTCTATACAACGAGAAAAAGGCTACTGCCAAATATAAATATTCGGTATATCTTAAAATCTTAATCATCCGATTCTTCTTTAATAGTCATTAAGCCATATGTTTTATGGGCGTTGAAGAAACTTAAGTCTTTATTAAAATCCATTCCTTCACCATCCATGATAGTTCCATCTTCGGGATTTGTAAACTTAAAACTCTCTTGGGTAAAAATCCAATTATCATCCTGATCCCAAAACAATTGCGGGGTTTCCAATTTCTTGCCGTCATGGCTTTCTATGACCACATTGCCTTGTAAATCTATTACATTTGTGGCAGAATAAATAATTCCGTAATCGGCTTTAATAATACTCTTCTCCCCAGCTTCATTAAAATAATCTACCAACAAACCTTTTGGAAAGGTACGGTACGGAAATTCCTGATTGTTGTAATCCTCGTTTAAGGGACTTGTTAGAACCGCAATTACACGGGTTGAAGTAGAATCTTCACTCTCAAGCATTTCCTTGGCCTCTGTATACGTGGCCGTAAAATTTTCGGTAATACCCATAGGATACACCAAAGGTGCTTTCTCCTGACCGGACCTTTTGTAGTTATCCTGACAAGAAAAAAAAACTATTGCCATGGTAAGAACCATGGCAATAGTTTTAAGATTATATCCGTAAGATGAAATCATCTTTCTATAAGTTCGGTACTTTTATGCTACCACCAACCCAACAACTGAAAGATACGGTTTTACCGGCCATACCAGAGTTGAATATATCTGTTTTAGAAGGTGCTTTTGCAGCATAACTAGCAGCAGACTGATTAGCCGCTCCTTTTACCGCTGGATCTACACGACCAGCTTGACGGGCCATATCCGCAGCCTTCCAGTAAATAGCTCTTTTCTCAAACGGAGTACTACCACAATCGTTAGCACTTGTTGCGTAAAGGCTAGCTATTAACAAATATGCTTTACCGTTGGCTTTATTAGCATTGATAGCCATTTGAGCATACTTTCTAGCTGTAGACTTGCTACCTTTTCTTTTGTTTATTACCGCTACTTTATAAGCTATATCAGATTTTTTATAAGGATCGGTCTCCAAAGTCATAGCCTTATCAAAATCTGCAAGGGCTCCTTTAGAATCTCCATTTTTCATTTTTAATGTACCACCATATACATAAGCACTAGCAGATGGGTCTAAGGCCAACTGAGCTTCAAACAACTTTTGAAACAAAGGATCATCCGTACATTCTTTGTTGAACATTCTTCCTACCGCTCTTTTTACCCATGTAACATCTCCTTTTTTCTCTTCAAAACTCTTTTCGTATAAAGGAATAAGGTTATCACAATCTGCCAAAGCACCAAGCTTAGAATCTACACTACCGGCAATTTTACCGTAAGATTCCGAATTAGTAGTCGCAATTTTCAAGCTTCTTTTCTCTTTAGAAGTAATAGTTCCCGTAGAATCTTTAGGAAGCAACTTGGTAATTACACCTGTAAGTTTTTTGTTCTCTTCCTCTATTTTATCGTTTACGTTATCGTAAACATCAAAAACCTCTTGCAAGTCTTTTTTACCATCTTTGTGCAAGTCTACCAAACTTGAAAAGTACAAGTACAAGGCTTTTGGATTCTTAAAGTTTTTAGGATCTTTCTCAAAAGCTTCCCCTAACAACTTGTACAACTCATCATCAGAAGCCATTTTGTTATCGTACAAAAACAAAGCTTTATCAATACCTACTACACCTGGAGAGTATTTTGCTGGAAAGTACTTGGCACTGTTATCGTACAAAGCCAACATATCCTTTACGTACCCATCTTTTTCAGCACCAGATGACTTTTCTATTTTATCGGCCAATATTTTCTCGCCGTAAATAAAGTTAGCACGGTTAATATCAGGGCAATTATCATAGACCATTTTCCAAGGAGTATAAGCCGCCTCATAATTTTTCACCTTTGCATGCTCAACATATATAGATAAGTTGGTCATACATTCTTGATTTTGAGCCTGGGCATTACTTACTCCCATAAACCCTAAAAGCATAATCGCCGTGAAGTAAAGTTTTGTTTTCATTTTTAAATTTTTACTTGTTTTTCAAATTACAAATTGCCAGTCAAATTCATGGTTAGTGCCCAGAGTTATTATGGCTCATTTTTTATGTTCTAATTTTTGGAGGGGTAATGTACTAATTTTTCACCAAGAGGTCTAAAGTAAATTTAGAAAATGCCATTTTGAGATTTTTTTTGCGAATTTACCCAATCATTCTCTAATTAACCCAATAAACCCTAACGAAATCTCAAGCATTTCACAATCTTAGTTTATCTTTCTCTTTCTAAACCATTGATCGTTTAAAGACAATCCTAGGTTGACTTTAAAATAACTCTCCTCAATTAGATCTGCTGCGGTAGTTCCTCTTTTTCCATATTCAAAACCTAAGTTAAGATTAGAAAGATTATTACCCAACGGTAAACCCAATCCAAAAGTTATGCCAAAATCATTTATATCTTTATCATTAACATACATTCCGGTCTTCTCAAGACGTACACCAGCCCTGTAAGTAACCCTTTTTAAATAGCTTCCAAAAGAATTTCTTTCCGGAGTATAAAAACCTCCCAATGCAAATGTGCTAGCGTCTTTGTATACTAAATTATCTATCTCCAAAAAGGCGTTGGAAAAATCAGTTAGCTTCTGAAAGCTATATTCCAGCCCCAAAAACCATTGCATATTTTTTCCGTAACCCAAGCCTAATGTAGTTGTGGTAGGTATGGTTACCCCAGTTTCTTTTAAGCCTTGAGAGTACAGATCAACTTCATTTACGAAACTTTCCGAGGACGGGCTTCCAATAAAAGAACCTATTCTCTGCGTATTTCTGGCCGAAAGATTGGCCTGTGTATTTATGCGTACCGATGTATACAAGGTGTGTTCATCATCCATTGCCGGTGTATAGCTAAGAGCATAATTCAAATCTACACCGTTAATCCTAGAAACCCGCTCATCTTTTGAACCCAACAAAACACCTTCCGTGCTTTGCACTTTAAGGGTTTCTATTCTCCCAAAATTATAGTTCAGGGTTACACCAAAACTGAAATCCTTTGCAAATTCATAACCAACGGATACATAAGCCTTATTAACACCGCCTTCACCGGAGTACTGATTTATTTCTTGAGACCCTTCTGCCCCGACCAAATCTTCAAAATTATAACCTACCGAAGAATAAGGCACGATACCAAAACCAACTCCCAAGCCTTTTTTAATACTTAACCCAATAGACAAGTAATCTAAATTGGTAACCGCCGTACTCTGCTGTTCGGTAAAGCTTTTTAAAGTAGTCTGTTTGTACGATAGCCCCGCAGTATAAGTGGTTATACCAAAATCATCCCTTCCTTGAATACCCAATTTACTATATGCGGCAGGGTTTCTAAGGTTAACATGAATACTATCGGCATACATACCTATGCCACCCATCATCTGGTTTTCTACGGTAGAACCGCTTCTTAACTCTCCTAAACCAAAATATGAATATGGGGAAACCGAACCATCTTGAGCGTACATGCCTGTTGTAAAAAGGCAAACTATGGCAAAACCTATTTTTCTGATCATTAGCGTTTGTTGTATTCCAACAGATAATTTAATCCCTTAAGGAGAAATTTGGAGTCCGCAAATATGGTATTTTTTAACCGTTTAGACAAAAATAGCATGTCACCGCCTGTTAAAATAACTGTTAAATCTGCAAAACGAGATTTGTATTGGTCTATTACACCGTCTATTTCTTGGCAAATACCGTTTACTACACCACTGTGAATACTGGTTTCGGTAGAGTTTCCAATGTAATCTATAAATTCTTTTGGCTTCAGTAGCGGCAATTTTGAAGTTTGTTCGTGCAATGCCTTATATCTCATGTGCAACCCAGGGGAAATGGCCCCTCCCAAATACTCTCCGTAATCGTTCACCATGTCATAGGTAACGCATGTACCGGCGTCTATGACCAGACTGTTCCCTTTTGGATTATGATAAAATGCCGCTGTTGCCAGCGCTATACGATCAACACCCAACGATTGTGGAGTGGCGTATGAATTCTTAAAAGGGGTTTTACTGGACGGTGTTAGTTCATGAACTTCGCAAAAAACGGTAAGCACCGACATGACTTTTCGGTCCAAATTTCCAACTGAAGCTATTATTCCACGTTTTATTTTAGGATAATGGTCACAAATTTCCTTTAGTTCCCGAGCTACATTTTCAACCTCGGAATTTTGCCGAAATATAAGGGTATCTCCCTCATACACGGCTAGTTTCACACAAGTATTACCGGCATCTATTACTAAGTTCATAGATACAAAGATCAAAAAATGTTACCTAACATTCATCTTTTTTTCAAAATTTGTTTGCATATCGCAAATTTGAAATTATATTTGCACCCCGCAAACGGGCATGGTGCCTTAGCTCAGTTGGTAGAGCAATGGACTGAAAATCCATGTGTCCCTGGTTCGATTCCTGGAGGCACCACAAAAAATCCTTACTTCGGTAAGGATTTTTTTGTTTTTGGACTTATCTTGCAAAAAACTACTGTTTTGACTGTAATAGATACCAACACCCCTCTAGAGGAACTACAGAATTATCTACTATCCAAAGAGTGGTTAGACCCCTCAGAAAAAATCATTTCCGTAGAAAAGCCCGGAGACGGCAACATGAACGTGGTACTGCGCATCACAACCGATCAACGTTCGTTTATCTTAAAGCAATCACGGCCCTACGTACAGAAATACCAACAGATCAAAGCACCTCTAGATCGTATTTTTGTAGAAAAAAAATTCTATCAAGCGGTTAGAGACAATGCCGTTCATGCCCACGTACCCAATATCATTGGTTTTGATTCTAACGAGCATTTATTACTGCTAGAGGATTTAGGTCATTGCGAGGACATGGTCTACATCTACCAAAAACAGGCTATCTCAAACAGACAGTTAGACCGTCTTATTTTTATTCTAGGGCTCATTCACAGAAAAAAGGTATCCAGTGATTTTCCACAGAACCTAGAAATGCGCCAACTGAACCATCAACATATTTTTGAACTTCCATTTTTAGAGGATAACGGATTTCCATTGGACGATATACAACCTGGACTCCAAGAGCTTTCGCTTCAATACAAGAAAGACAAGAAAATAAAAAAGGTGGTAAAAAAGGTGGGGAAGAAATATCTGTCAGCCGGCACCACCCTTCTTCATGGAGATTATTATCCAGGAAGCTGGATGACCGAATCTGAGAACCTGTACATTATAGACCCGGAATTTGGTTTTGTAGGTTTCCCTGAATTTGATTTAGGTGTCATGGCCGCACATATTATCATGGCTACTGGCAAAAAGGGCTATCTAAAACGTATTCATGCCGCCTATGATGGAGAGGCCGATCTGGAACTAATGTCCCAAGTGGCGGGTATAGAGATTATTAGAAGGCTAATAGGGCTGGCACAATTGCCCCTAGAACGCAATTTAAAAGAAAAAGGCAAACTTCTGAAAAAAGCCCGCAAACTCATTTTGTCTCCATGAAAAGACTTCTATTTTGGACGCTAACGGTCTTATTCATTGGCTGCAAAGAAAAAACATCTCCATTAGAAATCCCCGCTCCAATTGGCCAATCATATACCTTGGACACCCTAGACCTTTCAGAAAAAAATTATTACGATAAAGTTTTAGGTGCTCTGGTTGGATCTGCTATTGGCGATGCCATGGGTGCCTCTACCGAAATGTGGTCCCGAAAAGACATTCAACTTAAATACGGCTACATTACGACCCTCACTCCCGCCGTACGACAACAATCACCAGAAGGCACGTGGGACCATAATTTAATTGCCGGCGCCACAACGGACGATACACGTTGGAAATATGCCATGGTCAAGTACCTATCGCTAAACAAAGAAAGCCTTAGTGCTACTAATTTTGCCAATTTTATAACGGACTATTATGCATCGCTTACAAAGACCATTAGTGACAATGATGCCGTACCGGAAACCGATTTCCTGGATACCCAGATTGAAAAAATAGACTGGATCAAGGAATGGGCACGTGTAAGCATGGCTTATCAAAAAGATACCGAAGCCTACCTAAAAGCTATGAACCGTTTTTACGGTGGTGAAATGTCTTGTGCCGGGCAACTATATACTCCAATGTTCGGGCTTATAAGCAATAATCCTGAAGATGCTTACAATCTTGCCTATGAACATACTTTGTTTGACTTGGGGTATGCCAAGGACATATCCGCTTTGGTTTCAGCAATGACACATATGGCACTCCGGACCACCAATATGGACTCCATAATCAACACCGCCACCTTTATAGACCCGCTAGGCTACCAAGATAGCAGACTTGTAGGCCGTATTTCATATAACATGGCAGATGCTTCCGTAAAAAAAGTCCTGGCCATAAAACAACTTGTATTAGCCGATACCTTAACCGCAAAAGACAGCATTCTCTTTAAAATACCTGAGGGATTTAATGGGCCCCAAAAGGAATGGACCCGCCAAGAACTGGCCTATCAATTTTTGGAGGAAAATGAAAAGGCTATTCCCTTTCACTCTGGAGAAATCTGGCAAATTTTAATTACCGCTTTACAATATGGCGAAGGCGATTTTGAAAAAACCCTTCAATTTATAGTGAACTATGGCCGGGACAATGACACCGTTGCCGCAGTAGCCGGGATGATTCTGGGTGCCAAAGAAGGTTACTCCAACCTACCGGTAACCCTACGTACCCAGGCCCTTAAAGTAAACAAAGAAAATATGGGCATAGACCTTGAGGCCTTGGCGCTTGAAATGGTAGAGAAAAAGCACATTAACTTCCCCAACCCTTAGTTTTTAGTTAACAAAACCCGTTCTTTTTAGTGGTATATTTGTAATTGCACCACAAGCATTACTCTCATGAAGACATGGCTAAGCACTATACTCATTCTTTGGGCTGTTTCGATTTCCTTTTCCCAAAGTAAAATCGATAAAACCCTAAAAAAGCTTAATACAGGATCCATAGACTACATTCACATGGAACAACTTGAAAACGCCACAAACCCCATTTTTATTGATGCTCGAGAGAAGACTGAATACGAAGTAAGCCACTTAAAAGATGCCATTTGGGTGGGATATGATACGTTTCAGTTGGACTCCGTTACTCAACAACTGCAAAATAAAAACAAAGAAATAGTCGTTTACTGTTCCATTGGGGTACGATCGGAAGATATTGGGGAAAAGTTGAAAAAAGCGGGGTATACCAATGTAAAAAATCTATATGGAGGTATTTTTGAATGGAAAAACAAAGGCTATCCGGTTTATGATTCTATTGGAAACCCCACCGAAAATGTCCACGCCTTTAACAAACATTGGGGCAAACTACTAAATGCAGGAGAGAAAGTTTACGACAAATAAAACGTCTAATGGGTTCTAGAAATTACAACACATTACAAACCATTAAAACCTTTCGCATTTGAGTATTATATCGCCCCAAGAAAAACAAAAAGACGCCGCTACGGTAAACTATACCAATATAGCATCAAAAAACCTTCTGCTCATTTTTACGCGAAACCCGCAATTGGGCAAATGTAAAACTAGATTGGCAGCTACGGTCGGAAATGAAACAGCTTTGGACATTTACAAGTTTTTACTGAACCACACGGTAAACATTACCAAAGACTTAAATGCCGCAAAACAAGTTTGGTATTCCGAAGAAATTTGGGCAGATGATATTTGGAGCCCTAGTATATTTGACAAAAGATTGCAGCAAGGCAATGATTTGGGCATTCGTATGGCCAAGGCCTTTCAAGATGGTTTTGCTTCAGGATTTGAACGTATTATCATCATAGGAAGCGATATGTACGACCTTGATCAAAATGATATACAGAATGCTTTTATCCAGTTAAAGAAAAACGATTTTGTAGTTGGGCCTGCCGAAGATGGCGGCTATTACCTTCTAGGAATGAATTCCTTTAAACCAGAGCTTTTCTCCAATAAAGATTGGGGCAAGGAAACCGTTCTAGCCAGCACCTTGGAAAATCTTAAAAACGAAAAATATCATATTTTAGAAGCACGTAACGATGTGGACGTTTATGAAGATATTAAAGACATAAATGCCTTTAAGCCCTATTTAAAACATATTAAAACATGATACAAAAACAATTAAACGAATCTGTTGCTTATTTACAGAGCAAAGGATTTGACAATCCGGAAATTGGTATTGTACTGGGTACCGGCCTTGGTAAATTGGCCGATCAAATAGAAGACCCTATTGAGGCGCATTACAACCATATTCCTTTCTTTCCCCTGGCCACCGTAGAATTTCACTCCGGAAAGCTTATTTATGGTACCCTGGAAGGGAAAAAGGCAGTGGTCATGCAAGGGCGGTTTCACTTGTACGAAGGGTATGATTTTTTAGATATTACCTACCCCATTCGTGTTATGCACCAGCTGGGCATTAAAAAATTGTTTATTTCCAATGCTGCAGGAGCCATCAATCTGGACTATAAAGAAGGCGACTTAATGCTTATTGAGGATCATATTAACCTTCAAGGCGGATCTCCTTTGGCATTTAAAGGTGTTGGGAAGTTTGGTGACCGTTTTACGGACATGTCCGAGCCCTATGACATACCAATGCGCCAAACCCTGACTAAAATCGCGGAGAAAGAAGATATAACACTTCATAAGGGCGTATATGTTTCGGTGGTGGGACCACAACTGGAGACCAAGGCAGAATACCGGATGCTTAAAATTATTGGCGCAGATGCCGTGGGCATGAGTACAGTGCCCGAAGTTATTGTTGCCAACCATTTGAACCTGCCCATTATTGCCGTTTCTGTTATTACGGATGAGTGCAACCCGGACAATCTTAAACCCGCGGACATACAACGTATCCTTAAAACGGCCGAAGCGGCAGAGCCCAAAATGGTAAAGCTATTCAGGGAGCTGATAAAAACCCTATAGACGATACTTCTAGGTTGAAAAAAAAAACCAATAAGCTCCTATATGTAAGTTTTTGCATCTAGGAGCTACTTATTGAGAAACCTTAGAAGCATGCAATTTAAACTAATGGCTAAAATGGCAGTGTTATCAATTTTCTCCTTTGCCGGACTTTTTTCTTTTTTTGGAGGGAGAGAAATGCCTCAACACCATTTTTCCGGTAACGAGCAGAGCAAAACTTTAGACCACTCCACTTGGAACACCCTTTTAAAGAAACATGTAGATCTTACGGGAAATGTAGACTATAAAGCTTTTAAGGCAGACCAAGCCACATTAACCGCTTATCTAGATTATTTGGCGCATTCGGTGCCTTCCGAAAATTGGACCAAAGAAGAGGGGCTGGCTTATTACATCAACCTTTATAATGCCGCTACGGTACAGTTAATTCTGAACAACTACCCTACCAAAAGCATAAAAGACATAAAAGACCCGTGGGGAAAAGAATGGGTGAAAATTGGTGATGAAAGTTATTCTCTTGGCGATATTGAGCATAAAATACTTCGTAAAATGGATGAGCCCAGAATTCACTTTGCCATTAACTGCGCTTCTTTCTCATGTCCAAAATTGCTTAACGAGGCCTATACAGCCCAAAAACTTGAGAACCAACTTCAGCAGGCGTCAAAAGACTTTGTAAACGACCCTACAAGAAATATCATCTCAAAAGAAAAGCTACAGCTTTCCAACATCTTTAAGTGGTACAAAAAAGATTTTACCGAAAACGGGAACCTTATCGACTATATCAAAAACTATAGTTATACAGACATAGACCAAAAAGCCAACATAAAATACCTTACCTACGATTGGAGTTTAAATGAAAAAAAATAGACTTCAAATAAGCATTATTATTCCGGTATTGAACGAAGCTAATGGCATTGTCCAAATGCTCAATCACCTAACCGAAAATAGCTCCCCTAACAACATCAAAGAAATATTGATAGTAGACGGGGGAAGCACGGACCCTACCGTTACCCTCGCAGAGCGTAATGGCGCTAGAGTTATAACCTCCGCAAAAGGAAGGGCCAAACAATTAAATTATGGTGCCAAACACGCTTATGGAGACATACTTTACTTTTTACACGCCGATACGTTCCCTCCAAAGGATTTTGATGTTTCAATACTAAATGCCATAGCGGACGGTTACAAAACGGGTTGTTTTCAAATGAAGTTTGACAGTGACAGTAAATTTTTGAACTTCTTTGCCTGGTTTACCCGTGTTAACCATAAATTATGTAGAGGGGGAGACCAATCTTTATTCATTACAAAATCCCTTTTCACCAATTCGGGTGGGTTTAATGAGGCGTATGTAGTCTATGAGGACAATGAATTTATAGGCCGCTTATACAAAAGTGCATTCTTTAAAGTTTTGCCTCGCCACGTAAAGACGTCAGCAAGAAGATACGAAGAAAGAGGCATGCTCAGGCTACAGTATCATTTTGGAATGATGCATTTAAAAAACTACTTGGGTGCCGGACCAGAGCAACTGTACGACTATTACAAAAGAAAAATTTCGATTTAGCGGATAGGACCTATTTCCCCTAACTCATGATCCAGAAGAATTCCTTCACTTATCCATTTGGCCAAAGCCTGACGGTTCTCAGGATCCAATATACGCCTCTGATCTTTCTTGTTTCTAATGTTCCCCACCTCTATAAAAGTCATTGCCGGGTGTGTCTTCTTTACTAAATACAAAGAAGTCCGGTCTTGAAAAGTTCCCGAATAAGTGCGGTTAGGCTGATATTTTTTATATTTTTTCTGAAAAGTCTTATGGATACTTTCTGCCAATTTCTTACCGTTCTTGCTCTTTTCATGATGGTAGAAAAACACGTCTATATTCTGCCCTACGCTACGGCTGTCTATATGAGTAACTATAAGGCGTTGGTATTTACCCCTATTTTGTCTGTATAGATCGTTTACGATATTTACCCGTTGTTTTAAACGGGCCACCTGGTTCAAAGGAATGGTTTTGTTAGGGTAGGCCACTTCATCATGATCTATTTCCAGAACACGTTCATCCCTGATCCCGTCGTTTTCATCCCTAATAATAATATAGACCGTAGCCCCATGGGACAATAGTTCTTTGGCCAAACGCAATGTTATGTCATACGCATACTCATCTTCAGCAATAGATTTACCACCATAAGTTGCCATTGCTCCAGGGTCCGGCCCACCATGGCCAGAAACCAAATAATAGACTGCTCCCTTCAACTTCTCGGTCTTAGGCAGTACCGTTTCATGGTCTTTACCAAAGATGGCGTAATTTTTACCTTCTATTTTTTTAATTTCCTTGGTCTTTCTTTGAATGGAATCTACAACATCAACCGTATCCAAGTCCGCAGAAGGTATTTTGTAAGTTCTACCCGCATACAAATGAACACTGTCCCTAAGGTTTTCAATATTCATTGAGATAAAATCATCATAATGATCGTATGGGTTTACCCCTTGTTTTCTTAATAAGGAAAGTATACCATCGCCTTTTTCGGCAACAACCGTCTGTATCGTATCCTGAGCGAAAGACGACATTGTAAAACCTGCGGCAACCAGAAATACCGCTACTTTTAAGCGAGAAGAAAAACTATAAACCATTAAATAAACTGTATCAAAAAACCAACATGTATCTATTTCACCAAGAAAGTGGTTCTTTCTCTAAAAATCAAAAACAATGCCTAAAATTATTGGAATGCGGTACAAAATTAAAGAACCAAGGGATAAAACAAGAAGGCTTTAAAGAATTTAGTTAACCATTTCTTCAACAGTACACCTTTTCTTCTCTTTTTAGGTAAGTTGACTTTGACGATAACTTTTAGGGGACTGACCTATGTGCCTTTTGAAATACTTTACAAAATAAGAAGCATCCTCAAACCCCAAACGAAACGCTATTTCATTAATCTGCAATGCAGTAAACCGCACCAGTCTTTTGGCCTCCAATATAGTTCTTTCGGCAATGACTTGAGATGGCGACCTCCCTACTACCGCATTTGTTAAAGTAGCTAATGTTTTGGACGAAATATTTAAAATACGGGCATATTCAACCACTGAAAGTCCCTCTTTAAAATTAGCCTCCACCAATTCCTTAAAATCGAAAAACTGTCGTTCATAAAGACTATTAAGCTGTATGGGATTTTGAGCGTCCTCTTGGTGAAAACGTTCTAGCTGTATCAAAAAAGCCTTCAGCAAAAAACGGATACTGTCTTCGTAACCAAAACGATTTCGCTCCTGCAATTCAGTTTTAATGAGAGAAATATAGGTTGAAGCCAGGGTTACGGTATCGCCCTCAATAGTATAACAAGGCTTCTCCAACATATGGAATATGTTGAATTTAAGAAACATATCTACATCTGTATGCTTAAAAAAACTTTCATTAAAATGAATAAGCCAACCTTGAACTTCTTCATTTTCATCAAATGCATGAACTTGGTCCTTAGTAACAAAGAGCAGGGTATTCTTTTTAATGGCATACCGCTTAAAATCTACCACATGCGTGCCTCCTTCATTAAAAAACCAGATAATCTGATAATAGCTATGTGAATGGGGTATAGCGGCCAAATCGCCACTTCTTTTCCTATACGCATTTAAATCGTACAACTCAAATTGAAGCTTACGCGGATGCATTTTATGCAGATGGTACTGTTCAATTTTTGTTTTCGAACGTTGCATTGATTGGGGTTGGTACTGGTTTACGAATCCTTGGTCGCAAAAGAAACAGAACACTAACGACTACCCCATAATTTTTTGTACCGCGTTAATTCCACTAATAATGGCACCGTCCATATACCCACCGTGAACAAGGGAAGTCTCCGCACCTGAAAACCAAAGTTTTCCGTTCAAATAGCCTTTGGCAAAAACTGGGTTCCCGTAAGACGGACTCATATAAATAGACTTTATAGTCTCGCAAGAAGTATGTCTATCTTTAGACCAATCTTTTTCTTCATAAGTAAGGTAATTCAAAACTTCGGCCCCTAAGTATTTAGATAAGTAGTCTAGAATCCGTTGTTTTCTATTTTCTTCGGAAGTATCTCTTAGCCCTTCATTTACAAAGCCCATTAGGGCAAAATGTGAATTCTCCGCATCATTGTGATCGTACAATTCCGTAACGGCACCCACTTGACCAATAACCATCCCTGAAAAATTCTTGTTTCGCCAAAATGGCTCTTTAAATGTCAACCCCACTTTTATGGCATTGCTCATCCAGGTATGGGTCTTATCCATTACAGCTCCAACCTCAACAGGTAATTCAGGAGAAAAGGAAATACGGGTAGCTATTTTAGGCGGAATGGTAACAATAACCTTCTCTCCATAAAATACTCCTTTGTTGGTTTCTACCCGTACTCCGTCTTCTGTTTCTGAAATGCTTAAAACATTAGTATTGGTCTGTATTTTGTCTAACACAGGTTTAGCTAATGCCTGAATCAAAGCTTGCGAATTTCCCTTAATACGATAGGCTGCTGGGGTGTTCGGGTCATTCTCAAAATAATGTTCGGGTGCCATGGTACTATAGACCAATACGCTCTTCCCTTTATTATATTGATGGTACTTTTCTATACCCAGCTCATTTAAAAGCTCAATTACCGCTTCATGATGTGTCTGGAACCAAGTAGCGCCAAAATCAATCCCGTTTTGGGTTAAAATCCGGCCCCCAATACAATCTCGTGATTCTAACACTCTAAAATCACTTACCCCCTTGCCGAATAATTTATAAGCCGATGTTAGACCTGAGAGCCCTGCCCCTATTATTATATATTTAGAAAAATTCTCTTTCAAACTTACTTCATTAAATGTGTTCCGTGCACCACTGCAGCTCCCGCTCTTAATGCCGCGGAAACCATAGTAACTTCTGCCAACTCTTCTTCCGCAGCACCTGCCGCTATTGCCGCATCTTTGTGTATTTCAAGACAATATGGACATTGCGTTGTCAAAGCTACAGCAATTGCCATTAATTCCTTATACTTTTTTGGTATAGCACCTTCTGCCAGAGCCGCTTGATCAAAAGCCCAAAATGCTTTCATTGCCTTTTCCGATCCTTCCCCTAGAGCTTTTAACTTCTCTAGATTCTTCATGTCGTACATAACTTTATATATTTTAAAATGTTATAAATTGGAACAATTTCAATGTTTTTATTCGGAAAAACAAACTGCTCCAATTCCCAAGCAATGACTAATATTAATTCCTTCCAGACATTACACCACCATCCGTGTCCCAAATAGCACCCGTTACCCACGAAGCCTTATCAGATAGTAAAAAAGAGATGGTATTGGCTACATCTTCCGGTTTTCCGTATCGCCCAATTGGATGAAAACCGTGGAAACCTTGCAAAGCTTCGTGCGCTTCTTCCTGCCCTCCAAAAACACTGTCATAAACAGGAGTTTGAACCACTGCCGGAGAAACGGCATTCACTCGGATCTTAGAATCTGCCAACTCCATGGCTAAATGTTGCGTTAAGGAATGTAGTCCTGCTTTCTGCATAGAATATGCCGTTGAAGGCGTAGCTTTCACTGCCTGCTTAGCCCACATAGAGCCTACATTTACAATAGACCCACCACCTGTGGCTGCCATCTTTCTAGCTACATTCTGTGTAATAAAATAGAACCCTCTGTTCAAATCCATATATGAATCGTAGTCTGCCACAGTATGATCTAAAAATGGTTTTGGCCCAAAAATACCCGAAGCGTTCACTAGGTAATCTAAATTATCCCAACCGCTGATTTCCGCATTCAAACTGTCCAATTCGGTTGCATTGGTAATATCTACCTTATGGGTCGTTAAATCTCCCGTAGCTTCCTCTTTAAAAGCCGCTAGTTTTTCCGGGTTTGTTCCAACAACGTGTACCTCTACGTCATCACTTAACAGCTTTTGTGCCGTTGCTTTCCCAATTCCGCTACTACCTCCAATTATTAATGCTCTTTTCATAGTATCTATTTTTAGATTTTTCTTTGGAACAAAGGTATTTAGGTTCTCTGGCCAAGAACGGCATATTCCGGAGAATCCATGGTAATTTTCGGAAACATATGCCCTAACTTTCCCTATTTAAAATACCTTTATACATATGAGCGGAAACACTTACAAACCTAGGGCACTGGACCATATTGTCTACACTGTACAAGATTTGGATTCGGCAATCACCACCTTGAAAAATAAGCTAGGTATTACCGCTGTTTTTGGAGGATACCATAGTACCCAAGGCACTAAAAATGCCTTGATCAATCTAGACAATGGTACGTATTTAGAACTATTGGCTGCAGATGATAACAACAAAAGTATACCTCCTCCAAGATGGATGGGCGTAGATATGCTTACAAAGGACCAAATTACCCGTTGGGCCATTAAATCCGATCAGCTTGAAAAAGACGCCAGTTCATTAAAAGATTACCATAGCAAAATGGGTCATATAAAAGCCGGAAGTAGGAATACAGCAAACGGGACGTCATTAAAATGGCAACTAATTTTACCCCTTGCTACACCAGAAATTGAATTAATTCCGTTTATGGTAGATTGGAGTCAAACGGAAACACACCCCCATGATGCTTTGCCCAATATGGGGTGTAAATTAATTGAACTGTATGGTACACATCCAAACCCCGACCTACTCAGCAATACGCTCAAAACCTTAAATGTAAATTTACGGATCGAGCCCAATGAAAACATGAGTTTAAAAGCCATTATACAAAGCCCAAAGGGAATAGTAGAAATTTAAAAATGCATATGAAAATCACCTCTTATCTTATTGTTGCATCAGTTTTAATGGGATTCTTTTCGTGCAAGTCCAAGGAAAAAGAAAAAAAAGAAGAATCTGTTGTAAAAACCAGTTACTCCACTGACCCCTCTACCCAAAGGGAAGAACCTGACGAGGCCAAGATTTTAGTGCTAGAAGCAATAATTGCCCATGGGGGCAATGCCTACAACATAGCTCATTATGGCTTTACCTTTCGGAACAAAGAATACACTTTTAAGAATGATGGCAACAAATACACCTATACCGCATCAGTAGGAGACACCATAGACTTTCTTGAAAACGGGAAATTAGTGCGTAGCGTAAACGGCCAGCCGGTGTCACTTTCCCCAAAGGACAATAACAAGTATAAAGAAGCTTTAAATTCAGTGATTTATTTTGCCACCCTTCCCCATAAATTAAATGACAAGGCGGTAAATAAAACCTACAAGGAGGAGATAAAAATTAACGGCGAGGATTACAAAGCCGTTCAGGTAACTTTTGACCAAAAGGGAGGTGGTACTGATTATGAGGATGTCTTTATGTATTGGATCAACAAAAATTCAAAAACAGTAGATTACCTAGCCTACAAATATGCAACGAACGGTGGTGGTGTTAGGTTTAGAAGCGCCTACAATCGTAGAACAGTAGATGGTATCATATTTCAAGACTACATCAACTACAAGGCAGCTGTTGGCACCCCATTAACCGAATTGCCTGTTTTATATGAGAAAGGAAAATTAGAAGAACTTTCAAAAATAGAAACGGAGAACGTTGTAAATTTAGCCCAATAAAACAGAAAACATGGCTGTTCTTGAAGTTATAAAAATGGGCAACCCTTTACTTAGAAAGATGTCCCAAGCGGTGGAGCCAAAAGAAATAACCTCTCCCGATTTTCAAAAATTTTTAGCGGACCTAGTGGAAACCATGCGTGCGGAAAGTGGCGCCGGTATTGCCGCAATCCAGGTTGGAGTTCTCAAAAGGGTCTTTGCTATGGAAATGAAGAAGAACGATCGTTACCCGGACAAAGGTTCTTTTTCACTTACCACAGTAATAAACCCGGAAATCGAACCTCTTTCTTCGGAAGAAGTAGAAGGATGGGAAGGATGCTTGTCCATACCCGGAATACGTGGCAGATTAAAGCGCTACAAGAAAGTAAAATTGAGCGGATACGATTCCAACGGTGAGAAGTTTGAAAGGATTCTTGATGATTTCTCCGCCATAGTAGCCCAACATGAATTGGACCACCTTAACGGCATCTTATTAATTGACCGTATGCCCAACATGAAAACTTTAACCTTTCAAGAAGAGTACGACAAGTATTGGAATGTTTGATCAGAAGTATTGGCCAATCCCAAAAACAAGTCCTCTAGAAGCATCCTTGGTAATACCATACCCATAGTCAATTCTAAAAATGGCATTGAAGATGCGCTTATGCATAAACCTAAGGCCCACTCCTGGATAAATACGGATGTTACGCTTATGGGAAAAATCACTAAAACTACCCCCTGGATTACGCCACGACCCACCATCAACAAAAACATTGCTCTGTAGCACAAACCAATTTTCTTCTATGAGGGTATGACGGTATTCCGTATTAAAAACAATAGCACCGGTTCCCCGGTCTATGGTATTACCAACACCCCGTATGTTTAAATTATTGTCTACCGTAAAGGGCGCAAAAGGCGTATTAACATTACTTGCCAATCCTAAACGGAGCCGGTTGGCCCAATTGCCCTTTTCACCAACACGTTTAAAGTAAACAAAATCGTTAAACCCAATTAAAAACTCGGGCAAACTGGAATCTTCACTCCCTACATATTGAAAATTCAAGGTGCTTCTAAATCCATCTAAAAAATAGAAATAGTACTTTATGTTTTCGTAATTGTAAATGAGTTTAAAAAGATGTTTATCTACCCTTAAAGCCCTGGGTACGCTATTGCTGGTTGCCCCAGACAGGTACTTGTAATCTTCCGTAAAAAGACTTCCCCCAAATTCTATTCGATTTTTAAAATTGAATTCGTGTAAGCCCATTACCTCAAAACCGCGATTGTTATACCTATAATCTGCGGTTGTTCCATCAAAAAAAACGGGTTCCTGAGTTGTAAAATCATTATAACTTAAAGATAAACCAGTAGTTCTACTGAACAGATGTGGAGCCCGAACGGCCACTCCATACGAATTAAAAACATCGTATTGATAAAAGCCCCCAAGGGTTATTCCCCTTCCCAAAAAGTTGAATTCCTGCAGACCTACCCTAAAGGCAAAAGCATCATTGGAGGATGAAAAAAGGTTGGCAAAAGGAATTAACGTAAAATTCTCCTCTACATTGTAAACCACTTTATATTCTGTATTGCCTTCACTTGACGGAGAAACATTATAATAAGCATGGGATATTAACGGAAGCCGTCTTAGTCTGGAAATGTCCTCGTCCAAAAGAAGAGAATCCAACTCCATACCGGACTTTAGGGTAACCAAACTTTTTAAGTATGATGTTTTTGTTCGTTTAGCCCCTTCAACCTGAACACTTACCACTGTTCCTTCTTGCGCCAGAGAGAACCATCCATTTAATACAATTATAAAGAACAGAAGTATTCTTATAGTCATTCTTTTATATAATCAGACTGCTAACGCAATTATATCCTTTCTTAGCTACATCCCAAATCATGGGCAATAGCCGTAGATCAAAACTCTATTTCCGAAAAAAGGTTCACCCAGTTATCTTCACTCACTGCCATTAAAGTAAAAGTATAATCAGCTTCTGCTTTCAAGGCCGGTGGGGTATCATTTGTAATATTCAAAACTACATTGTCCAGGTCATAGTATTGAAAATTGTTTTCGAAGGTATACGTACCGGACAGCAAATTGCCGGCATCATCGGATACCACTTGAAAATAAATTTTGGAGTCCGTATACTTCCCATCCTCCCAAGTAAACAAACGTTTTCCGGTTTCCAGAGAACCTACCTTTATATTTTTAGAAATATACTCTGTTGGCTTGGAAAGTTGTTTTAACCTAATGGGGTTGGACAGAATGTATTTTACCATCTTCTTCAAAGCTGACAATCACCCATCGTTCTTCTGCAACCGCAACTTCAAACTTTTTTAAATAGCCGTTAAAGACATCAAACGCAGGGATTTCCAATCGGTAATATTGGTCATAATCGGTTTTTGAGATAGAAGTATCTTCCGTTTCGTAGTATCTAATGTTAGTAACCCCTACCCGTGGATAAAAGAATACACTTACCAAATCATCATTTTCATTACTGGCGGCGCAGGCAATAACGTTATCAACAACTGGTGTCTTGTTGTTTAGGGCATCCTGCAATGTTACATCTTGATTTTCTAAATCGGATGAGCAACCTACGGCTACCATCACTAGAATAAAAAAAATGACTGAACGCATATCAATATTTTTTATATACCTCTTTAATTATTTCTTGTGCCGGTTTATTCTGCGGTGTAAATCTATTGTCTTTCTCCCCTCCGGATTTCTTGTGGTCTATAAACCACTTCCAAACATATCCTCCGGCAAACCATTCTTCGTTCCAAAATTCCTCAAAGATGGCTTTTTTAGCATTTACTTGGGCCACTAAGTTTACGTCATCTTCATTTTTATCTACCAACCACGGTTTATGGGCGGTGTAATCCATACTTCTATACCCAAATTCCGTAAACAAAACAGGACAATCCACTTTCTCAGAAAGTGTTGCAATATCAGTTTTCCACCTTTTCCACCCTTCTCGCAACGCCTCTACGGACGGTGTTTTTTCTTCCGACAGCGGAAAATACGCATCAATTCCTATATAATCCAAATCTTTCCAAAAAGGAACTCTGGAATATTCGTCCCAGTTGGCCGCATAAGTGAGTTTACCATCATAAACAGCCCTGATCCTACCAATTAGTTCATGCCAATATTCCGGTCTATTGGTTACGAATTTTTCAAGCTCGGTACCAATACAAAAGATTTCAGATTGGGTTTCTTGGGCCATTTTAGCATTGGCCAAGATAAATTTATCATAAGCCACCTCTAGCTTTTTCCAATCTTCTTCGGAATTCATGTGTAAGGTGCCCGTAAATTCGCCACGCCAAATCCATATCTGCGGTTTAACCATGGTCTTGATGCCATTTTTATGAAGCATGTCTATATATTGCTTTGCTCCCTTGTTGGTTTCTCCAAACCACTGGCGTTCCGTATTGAAGACAATTTCTGGAGAGGCCACATCTCTAATAAAGCCAAAAGGCATAATAGCTGCATGGTTGGCATAAACCTCCTTTACATCATCTATATGTTCTTGCAGAACTTGGTTTCTAGAAGCCACAAAGCTAACCCCGTTAATCTTTTTCTTGACTTGACTAGAGCAAGAGAACTGAAGCAGACATAAAAAAAGGAGTCCTAATCTACGCATGTATCGTTATTAAGACCCCTAAAATACAGTATTTATGATTACCTCTTAGAAAATGGCCCTCAAACCTAAATTAAAGGTTTGCCCGAGCCCCGTATTGCTCCCTCTTACGAAGTTTGTATATAAGGCTTCTAGATTAAGCGCATTTGTTAACTGATACTTGGCTCCACCTCCTAAAGCGGTAAAATCTTGAGCAAAATCGTTACCCAAATCCAAACGTTGCGAATGCTGCGCCAGCGCCAAAACTGTAAATTTAGAACTAGGGAAATAACTTAAAAATATGCCCGGTGTAAGGTTCAAGCTATTGTTGGCAAAGCTATCCTCCTTATCACCAAAACTCAGTTCAGAATTCAATTCGCTAAACAACTGCCATTTATTTCCTGGAAAAGTATAGTCATAAAAAAATCGGTTTTGCCAGATATATCCATTTTGATCCAAGAATACACCGTTTTCGGTTTCATTGTCTACCAGGGGAATAAAGAAAGAACTCTGAATGGAAAAATTACTAACAGACCTAAAAGGCACGAATTTTACCGATGGGGCTATTGAAGTTAAACCAGAACGCGCTGTGTTATCCTCTCCATCAAACTTAAAAACATCCAGAGCGCCTCTATCTCCTATTACGTTGGAACGGAATTCAAAAATAGCACCCACATTCCAACGCTTGTTTTCACCAACTCCGGTATACGCCTCTAGAGTAGAAGTAAAAAATGTTTGTCTAGGTTCCTTGCCATCACTAAATGTACTTTTGGTTTGGGTATAGAGGTTATTGAACCATTTTAAGTCTATTTGCCCCTTACCAATCAATTTGGACGGTGTATACTGTTGAATATTACTTTGAACCGTTTGTTCCTGATCGCTTGTTTCTTCTTGCGAAAATCCGATGGCAGTAGCCAAAAGAAGTCCTGAAAGAAAAAGATTTCTTTGTATTGTTTTCATAAGTTTATGTTTAAAATTTAAGGCTGCTTATTATTTTGTTTCGTTCAAGGTCCAGTCATATGGGTAATATGAAACCTTGGTTTTTTCCGGTAGTTGTTCAGACTTATACTTGTTGATAAAGTCTACTAGGCTCTGTCCATTTTGAGTGAAGTCTCCCTTATACCATTCAAAAATCTGAGAAATTTTTACTTTGTTCTTATTTAATTGGATAAACTTAGGATCGTTCAATGCCAATTTGGTCTGCTTTTCAAGTTGTGCCTCTAAAGTACTTGGCTTATACGCTTTGCTAATTATAGGAGGACATCCTAAACCGCCACATACCAATACAAAATGAAAACGTGGTTCTGCAGGGAATTTTGCCCGTAACAATTTGTTCTCAATATCGTTAAGAGTAGTTTTCTTTCCTCCTATTTCATATTTTTTTCCATCAAAAAAACCACCAACGTCCAAGGGCGATTTTAACGGATAGTTATCAACTATTCCTTTAATAACCAATAAATTGTAACCATTGATCCAAAACGCCTGATACTCTTTAGCATTTGCCTCTGCGACCGTGATTTTTTTTGCGGCCTCAAGCAATTCGTTTAAATCCGCGGGGTTTTCCTTAATTGCTTTATAATGAACTCGGCCGTTCGTAACATTAGTTTTGAAAAAGGCATCTGCCTTGCTAAAAAATTCATCAGTACTTTGTCCGAAAATGGCTGATATTGTGGCCAAAGAAAATACCAAAGCCAAGATTGAATATTTCATAATTTGATAGTTTTTGTTGTTATTCTTGTCGCATAGGTCGAGACAATTTTAACATCCATACAAAAAAAATGATTTTTTTAAGAGTTTTGTAAAAAATTAAAAATCAAGGCCCTACAAGTTCGGTTTACCTCCCAAAACCTTACAAACACCTCAAAAATTTAAAACGTTTCTAAATTAGATAAGGCGATTAAGGTGTTACCTTTAAAAACGACAGAACCCGCAACAACCGAATTAAATTATGGAGCATATCGTCATTATTGGTAACGGAATTTCAGGTGTAACCGCTGCAAGGCACATTAGAAAATTATCCAATAAAAAAATTACCATCGTATCGGCCGAGACCGATTATTTCTTTTCTCGTACTGCCCTAATGTATGTATACATGGGACACATGAAGTTTGAACATACGCAACCTTACGAAAATTGGTTCTGGAAGAAAAACCGAATAGAATTGGTAAAAGGTTTTGTTACCAACGTAGACCATGAAAGGAAAACATTGGTATTAGCTGAAGGCAAGGAACTAACTTATGATAAGTTGATTATCGCCACCGGCTCAAAACCTAACAAATTTGGTTGGCCGGGTCAAGATTTAGATGGGGTTCAGGGCTTATACTCAAAACAAGATCTGGACATGATCGAAGCTAACGCCCCAAACAACAAAGTCTGCAATCGTGCGGTTATCGTGGGTGGTGGCCTCATTGGAATAGAACTTGCGGAAATGCTCCGTTCACGTAAAATTCCGGTTACCTTTCTAGTACGCGAAAACAGTTTCTGGAACGGGGTTTTACCCAGCGGCGAATCTCAAATGATAAACGAGCATATTCTAGACCATCATATTGATTTAAAACTGGAGACCAATCTAGTTGAAATTATAGCAGATGAAAATGGAAGGGCCAAAGCCATTACTACGGACAAAGGCGAAACTATAGAATGTAATGTGGTAGGCTTAACAGCTGGTGTTTCCCCTAACATAGATTTCCTAAAGGATTCTGGCATTGAGCTTGGTAGAGGCGTCAAGGTAAACCGTCTTCTGGAAACCAATATAAAAGACATTTATGCCATAGGTGATTGCGCTGAGCAGCATGAAGGCATTGGCAACAGGAGACCTATAGAAGCGGTTTGGTATACCGGCCGTATGATGGGAGAAACCTTAGCCCAGACCATTTGTGGCAACCCAAGATCATATAATCCTGGTCATTGGTTCAACTCCGCCAAATTCCTAGACATAGAATACCAAACCTACGGTTGGGTTTTTAGTGAAAAAATCAAAAAAGAATATGAAAGCCACTTTCATTGGCGCCACGCAAAAGAAAACATCTGCATTACGGTAGCCTACCACAAAGACACCAATAAGTTTTTGGGCATCAACACCTTCGGCATTCGTATGCGGCATGAGATATTTGACCGCTGGCTAACCGAGGAACGGGACGTAGATTATGTGATGCAATACCTTAAGGATGCCAATTTTGACCCAGAATTCTATTCGCACTACGAAGAACAAATTATTTCAAAATACAACTCGGTTATGCACACCAGCTTATCCGTTAAGAAAAAAAGTTGGAAACGAATTTTTAGTAAAGCTTAACCAAATACAAAATGAAAGCAATAAAAAATATAGGACTGGTCATCTTCTTAATAGGACTGGCCACTTTTACGGTCATACCAGTTATAGGTACTTACCAATTAGACCAAAACACGTTTGAAGAAATAATCAAGGAGAAAAACATTAAAAGTGATGCTTTTATCCAAACTATTAACCAAAACGTAGTAGGCAAAGAATTCAATGGTATGTTGAGTCTATCCCCGGCCATTACCACGGCTTTGGAAAACGCCAACGCACAGCACAAAAAAAATAAAGAATACAAAAAAGTAATCTATACCAGTGGCCACGATATGGCCGCCTTGGCCGGGAAGAAATCCGGCACTGGCCTTATCGCCCAAAACAAAGGCCTTATGTGGTTCTTGACCTTTGGCCTTGGCATTATTGGAGCGTTAATGTTCATTCTGCCCAATGTTATTCTATTAGGTAAAAAGGGCATTAAAAACGATGGTGTTTACCATGAAAGCGCTACAAACAGAGGTTGGATTGCTTGGATGGTGTTCATATTCCTGGTTTCCTTTTATTTGGTCTTATACTTTAGTCCTGAATATGCCGTAAACTGGACCTTTTTAGTTGACCCGATAAGCGAAAGTCTTAGTGGCAACCCTGCTGGCCATTGGTTTGTATATGGTTTTATGTATTGTGTAGTAATGACCGTTATGGCCGTACGTATGTACATTAAATACCGTCATAATGTATACCAAATGGTGCGTACAACTTCTGTACTGTTCTTCCAGATAGTGTTTGCTTTCTTAATTCCTGAAATAATGGTACGCTTACAAATGCCATACTATGATTTTAAGAACGCATTTCCTTTGGACTATGATTTCTTTTTTCAGTGGAATTTAAAATCATTACTTAATAGTGGCGGCATAGGATTGTTCATTCTCGTATGGGGTGTTGTCCTTACCTTGGTTATTGTGCCGGTTATGGTTTATTTCTTTGGAAAAAGGTGGTATTGTTCTTGGGTATGTGGTTGTGGAGGTTTGGCCGAAACATTAGGTGACCCTTACCGTCAACACTCAAGCAAATCATTATTCTCTTGGAAAGTAGAACGTTGGTTAATACACGGGGTCCTGTTGTTTGCCGTGGTCATGACAGGCATGACCTTGTATAGTTTCTTTGCCGAATCCGGTACCGTATTGGGCATTAAGACCCAAAGTGTCCAAAATACTTATAGTTTGTTAATTGGTGCTGTCTTTGCAGGCGTTATCGGAACTGGGTTCTATCCTATTTTTGGTAACCGCGTATGGTGTAGGTTTGGTTGCCCATTGGCTGCTTACCTTGGTTTTGTGCAACGTTTTAAATCTCGCTTTAGAATTACTACCAACGGTGGCCAGTGTATTTCCTGTGGTAATTGTTCTACCTATTGTGAGCAGGGCATTGATGTACGTGCGTATGCCCAAAAAGGAGAAAATATTGTACGCTCTAGTTGTGTGGGCTGTGGTATTTGTTCCGCAGTTTGCCCTCGTGGAGTGCTGAAACTGGAGAATGGACCGGAAGAAGGCCGTATCAACCCTACCGAAGTATTATTGGGTAATGATGTTGATTTAATGGAGTTGGTAAACAAAAAATAATAGAAACACCCCTTGTTCCTGTTAGTTTCCCGTTCATAAACCGACTATAATTAAACAATTTTAAAAAATGTTTCCTAAACTATTTCTTATGGCCGCTCTTGTTTTATTTGGACTACAGTCCAAAGGAGATGCGGTATACCATAAAGAATACTATCAAACAGGAAATATTAAAGAAGAAGGTTGGTTAATAAACGGTGAAAAAACGGATTTTTGGAAGTTTTACCACAACAACGGAAAACTAGCGGAGCAAGGGCACTACAAAAACAATAAACGCACATCCTACTGGCATTTTTATGATAGTTATGGCAAACCTCTACAAGAGGGCCACTATACAAACGGAAAAAAATCCAATTGGTGGCTTTTCTATGATTCTATGGGAAAAGTGAACCACAAATGCCAGTTAATTAATGGAAAGAAAAATGGATATTGTCTTAAATACATCAATGAGAAGTTGACCTCGGCCGAAAAATACCAAAACGGTAAAAAAATTAAGGAATGGTTTAGTTTTAGTAGTTTTAGGCGCGAAAACAACTTATCCGACCTTAAATAATGACACGTTGCTATCTGTTCCTCTTGCTTCTAATTACCATTTCGGTTCAGTCTCAAACAGAAATAAACTACCCAAAAGTCCTTTATGGAAATGAACATATTACGGCTAGTTGGGTAAGCCACCCAGATATTAAAGGAGGTGAAGACGCCGCTGTATTGTTTCGCAACACATTTAAGGTTGCCGATTTAGAAGAAGATTTTATCATCAACATCTCAGCAGATAACCATTACTTTCTATATGTAAATGGAGAATTTGTAACTCACGGCCCACAATTAAGCGATATCCAGCATTATAAATATGAGACGCTCAACCTAAAAAACTATTTGCATAGGGGTAAAAATGTTATAGCCGTTAAGGTTATTAATTTTGGAAAAAGAAGGTTTTTGGGCATGCAATCCATTTTCACAAGTTTAGTGGTAAACGGAGTGTCCAACGGGGCAAAAATCATTAGCACAACGGGGTATAATGATGATTGGGTATGTTCCATAGCCCCTTCTTACAAAGCAAATGAAGTAATATGGCGCGGCAATGGGGAAAAGGCTATTGTTGGCGGGTTTTATGCCAACAACCCTACTGATATTATTGACATGAACAAACACCCTACCAACTGGGACACAATAGATTACAACGACTCTGATTGGCAAAAGGTGGAGTTTTTTGAAAATGCCAGTAGCATGGGCGGTTCTATTGCCTATTTATTGGAGCCTCGCAATCTACCCTTACTAACTTGGGATAAAGAAGCTATCGGAAATACTGTAAGAAGTACGGAAAAGGCCTCCTCAAAATTCCCCGTTTCCGGAGAACTGAAAATCTCACCACAACACAAGACAACTTTCCTCATTGACCAAAAATATGTCACGAACGGGTTTCCTGAACTTGTTTTTAGCAAAGGAAAAGATGCACGTATCAAAATAAAATATGCCGAAAACCTTTTTGGTGAAGAAAATGAAAAAGGCGACCGGAACAACATTAAAAACAAAAAGTTGCTAGGCTATTATGACAGCATTGTTTCCAACGGTAAAAATGCACAAAAGTTTATTCCAAATTGGATGCGAACCTTCCGCTTTGTTGAATTTGAAATTGAAACAAAGGACCAGGAACTGGTATTAAATAGTTTTATAAATTATCGTTCACGAGCCAATATAGCTTCCAACGCACGTTTTCATTCAGACAATGAAATGTACAATGCCATTTTTGATATCTGTAAAAGAACGGTAGATATCTGTACACAGGATTATTTCCTAAGTGATGCGTATTACGAGACCATGCAGTATGTAGGGGACACTAAAATTCATGCGTTACTTTGGCAGGCTATGAGTGGTAACCTATCACACACTAGGAACGCTATTGAACAATTTCATCAATCACGGGATTCTGAAGGTAATATTTTGGGCGCCTATCCATTAAGGTCTACCTATATTTATCCCACCTATTCCTTGGTTTGGGTAGATATGGTTGCAGATTATTACAACCTAACTAATGACTCCGCTTTTATTGAAAAATACGAGGCTGGTATCATGAGTACGCTAGCAGGTTTCGAAAAAAATATGAACGGACGAAATCTGGTAAACAAAACCAAGTATCGTTATTTTATAGATTGGTATTCAGGACCAAATGACGGCAAAGGGACTGCTACAAAAAATGATGGAGAAAACTCCGCCGTGGTAACCCTTCATTATGTACACGCGCTACAAAACGCCGCTAAATTGTTTAGAGCCATTGGCAAAAATGATTTCGCAGAAAAATATCAAAACAGAGCAGAAGAAATAAAAAAATCCGTTTACAACCTTTGTTACGATAACCAAAAAAACCTTTTTGCCGAACGCCCAGATAAGACTGTTTACGATCAACATACAAATATCATGGCTATTCTTACGGATGCCGTACCAGCCCGTGAACAGAGAGAACTACTGGAAAAAATTTTGAATAACAAAGAGTTACTACAAGCCACCTATTATTACCGTTTCTATTTATTTCAGGCTATACAAAAGGTTGGTGCTCCAGAATTGTTCCACTTGGCACAGAAACCATGGGAAACTATGGTCAACAATCATATGACTACTACCTTAGAACGTTTTGAAAGCGAAAAAAAACCAACACGATCAGAAGTACATCCATGGAGCGCTTCCCCTGCCTACTTCTATTTCAACTACTTAGCAGGAATAAAATCCTTAAAAAATAACTTTGAAGAAGTAAGGATCGCTCCGGCTTTTGGCGCCCTTGAAACCATAGACGGTTTGCTTCCTACTTCTAGGGGCAACATTACTTTCAACCTGAAAAAATCTAAATCCAAACTTTTGGCGGAAATAACTATTCCAAAGGGCATGAAAGGTGAATTAGTTTGGAACGACAAACATATTCCACTAAAACAGGGAACTAACAAGTACACGCTAAAATAAGCTTCACCAATGCTACAACCAGACATTAAAGTCATTATTCCTGCATATAACGAAGCAGATTCTATAGCTTCGGTGATTGGTGACATCCCAAAATCGGTATCTGAAATAATTGTCGTAAACAATAATTCCACAGATAAAACAGCAGAAAATGCAACTAAGGCGGGAGCTACTGTATTGACCGAGAGCCAAATGGGGTATGGCTACGCTTGTTTGAAGGGTATGGACTATGTTGCCAAACAATCCAAAGCACCTGATATTATCGTATTTGTTGACGGAGATTATTCAGACTATCCAGAAGAACTTGATAAGCTTGTAGCTCCAATTCTGAATAAAGATGTAGATTTTGTAATTGGTGCGCGCGTAAAACGACTAAGAGAAGAAGGCAGCATGACTCCACAGCAAATTTTTGGTAACTGGCTGGCCACTTTTTTAATGAAATTGTTCTTTGGCGCAACATTTACAGACCTAGGTCCGTTTAGGGCTATAGCTTATGATAAGTTATTAGCGCTCAACATGGAAGACAAAACTTACGGGTGGACGGTAGAGATGCAATTAAAGGCTTTAAAGAAAAAGTTGGCATATACCGAAATACCAGTACGTTACAAAAAAAGAATTGGCGTGTCAAAAGTTTCCGGTACCGTAAAAGGTAGTATATTTGCGGGCATAAAAATATTAGGTTGGATTTTTAAATACAGCATAAAATAATATGGGTTTACTTATTGCTTACATTATTATCGCAATCTATAGTGTAGCTCTGCTATTGATATTCTTCTACAGCTTGGCGCAACTTAACCTCTTGGTAAATTACCTAGGGTACAAAAGACGCAACCAAATTGCCCCAAAATTCAATCTTCTTGACCCAAAGGAGATTCCCTATGTTACTATACAGCTACCTGTCTATAACGAGGAGTACGTTATGGAACGGTTGCTAGAGAACATTGCAAAAATAGAATACCCTAAAAGTAAACTTGAAATTCAGGTGCTTGATGATTCTACGGACGATTCTGTAAACGATACCGCAGAACGGGTAAGGACCTTGCAGGAAACAGGTCTTGACATTCAACATATACGCCGCGAAAATCGCCAGGGTTTTAAAGCGGGAGCATTAAAAGAAGGACTGGAAATTGCAAAAGGTGAGTTTATTGCCATTTTTGATGCAGATTTTATGCCATCCGGCGATTGGTTAAAAAAGACAGTTATTTACTTTAAAGACCCGGAAATTGGCGTGGTACAGACACGTTGGGGCCACATTAACCGTGAGTACTCTACCCTAACCCGTATACAGGCCTTTGCCTTGGATGCCCATTTTACTTTGGAACAGGTAGGCCGAAACGCAAAAGGACACTTTATAAACTTTAACGGTACTGCCGGAATATGGCGTAAAGAATGCATTATAGACGCAGGAAACTGGGAAGGGGATACGCTTACCGAAGACCTTGACCTTAGCTACCGTGCCCAATTAAAGAACTGGAAATTCAAATATCTTGAAGATGTTGAGACACCAGCTGAACTTCCTGTAGTTATCAGCGCCGCTCGTTCACAACAATTTAGATGGAACAAAGGGGGTGCAGAAAACTTTAGAAAAACGGTTTTTAACGTAGTTACGGCCAAGAACATTTCGTTCAAGACCAAATTTCATGGGGTAATGCATTTACTGAACAGTTCTATGTTTCTGTGTGTTTTCTTGGTTTCGTTACTGAGTATACCGGCCATGTACATAAAAGCCATATACCCGCAGCTTGATATTGTTTTTACCCTATTGAGTTTCTTTGTACTGAGCACTATTATTCTTTTTGTTTGTTATTGGTTTACCTATAAGAGTATCCAAGGAAGCAGTTTTGACAATTTTGTAGATTATATAAAATTGTTCTTTACTTTCTTTTCTGTAGCATTAGGCTTCTCCTTACACAATTCAATTGCTGTTCTTGAAGGGCATATGGGAAAAAGAAGCGAATTTGTACGTACCCCAAAATTCAACTTGAATAACCTTACGGATTCTTGGAAAGGTAATAAGTACCTTACCAAGAAATTATCTCCAAACATGATTCTTGAAGCTGTTCTAATGGTGTATTTCCTTTTTGGAATGTATAGCGCCATTCCCTTGAACGATTTTGGACTTTTCCCTTTTCATTTTATGCTTTTTATAGGTTTTGGATTTGTTTTCACCAAGTCTTTAACTTCACGTGCATAACGCGAAGAATCTATTCTTGCAAAAGGACCACATGTCATTTAATTTTCTTATTTTTTCGATGATAGGAACAAACCGTTAAATGTCTAACCGACTTACCACATACTGGAAATTACACAAGGTGCCCATAGTATTGGCTCTTTTAAGTGCCATTCTATATTACACCTTCGCTTTTCAGTTAGTGCGAACGGACTTCATTAGACTGCTTACACTTTTTGCCGCTTCCTTTTTTATCTGTTATAAACTCATACAGTTTGAAAAGTGGAACTTTAAATTCCTTCTTGTAGTTGGTATTCTTTTTCGGTTGATTTTCTTAACAACGGAACCTAATCTCTCTCAAGACTACTATCGTTTTATATGGGACGGTCACTTGGTAGGCAATTTTATTAATCCCTACTTAAAAGTTCCCAATGAGTTAATTACCCAAAGTAATTTGGTAATACCCAATGCCCAAACTCTTTATGACAGTATGGGTAGTTTAAGCGCAAAACACTTTAGCAATTACCCCCCGCTAAATCAATTATTATTTGCCATTGCTTCCATTTTGGGCGGCAAAAGTATCATGGGTTCCGTGCTGGTTCTTAAGACCATGATTATCTTATCGGATATTGGTATTTTTTACTTTGGCAGAAAATTGCTAAAACATCTTAACCGCTCTCCTCACCTTATTTTTTGGTATTTTCTTAATCCTTTAGTAATTATTGAACTTACGGGAAATCTTCATTTTGAAGGGGTCATGCTTTTCTTTTTCGTATGGGCCCTGTATTTGTTATCTATTAAAAAATGGGCCTTGGCGGCCATTCCTTATGCCATGTCTATCTGCGTAAAGTTGGTACCGCTATTATTCCTTCCCCTATTCTTAAAACATCTAGGGTTTAAAAAAAGTATTAGTTTCTACACCATAATTGGTGTTACGTGCCTTTTCTTGTTTACTCCCTTTTACGCCTCTGAATTTATAGCCAACTACTCTAAAACCGTAGGTCTATGGTTTTCTAATTTTGAATTCAACGCCGGTTTATACAATGCCATAAAATACATTGCCGTTCAATTTGACGGAAAACCTTGGGAGCTTATAAAAACATACGGTAAAATAACTCCGGTAATTACTATTCTATCTGTATTGTTCTTTACTTTCTTTAGGAACAACCAACAAGTATCCGTACTTATTACTTCAATGTTGGCCGTACTTACCCTGTACTATTTTATGTCCGCCACGGTACATCCTTGGTACATTATTTTCTTGGTAGTTCTTGGGGTTTTCACCCGTTATAAATATGCCGTACTTTGGTCCGCAACGGTAATTCTAAGCTATTACGCCTACTCAAAGGTAGATTTTAAAGAAAACCTTGGTTTAATTGCCGTTGAGTATATTTCCGTATATGCATTTTTGATTTACGAAATTTTTAACTCAAAACAACAATTTGTTATTTTTCGCAAAAATTAACCTCACACCTTTATACTTTCGGCATAATCTTGTACATTTGGGCTTCCATGAAAGGACAAAGACACATATCTAAAACTTTGAGCAACCTTGCTCCAGTTCGCCCGTTTTCTCGTCGCCGTCGCCCGTAAGGGTGTTTCATATTTCATGGAAATAGGTGAGTCCATTTCCGCACAACGACCAACAATTCATTTTTTTTTACAGTTTAAATCCTTTTGGCAATGAAACTAATTATTGCTAACAAGTCACATGTTAAATACGCCCAGATCATTAGCGATACCATTACGGAATCTGCTAAGGTAAGAGGCACAGGCATAGCCAAGCGTACACCAGAATACATTCAGAAACGTTTGGAAAACGGCAATGCCGTTATCGCCCTAGACGGAGACAAGTTTGCTGGCTTCTGTTATATAGAAGTTTGGGGACACGAAAAATTCGTGGCCAACTCAGGCCTAATTGTTCATCCTGATTATAGAAATCAAGGATTGGCCAAAAAAATTAAAAAAAGAATTTTCGAGCTTTCGAGAGAGAAATTTCCGGATGCCAAAATATTTGGTATTACCACGGGCTTGGCCGTAATGAAAATGAATTACGAACTTGGTTACAAACCGGTTACATTTTCTGAACTAACGGACGACCCCGAATTTTGGAAAGGCTGCCAGACCTGCAAGAACTTTGATATTCTTACCCGCACAGAACGTAAAATGTGCCTTTGCACAGGTATGCTGTATGATGCGACCGTCAAAGAAAAAAAGGTGGAAAAAGAACAAGTAAACAGCAAAGCCTTCCAAAGACTTAAAAGCATTAAAGAATCGCTTTTCCTAAAAAAGAAAACAAACGAATAACCATAACAGGCCAATAGATCATCTGATTATGGCCCAGACAATACAGTTTTAAAATGAAAAAATTAGTTTTAGCATACAGCGGCGGATTAGACACTTCCTACTGCGCTAAATACCTATCAAAAGACAAAGGTTTTGACGTACATGCAGTAAGTGTAAATACAGGTGGTTTCTCTAAAGAGGAGATTGCTTCCATAGAAGAAAAAGCACTACAATTGGGGGCCAGTTCCTATACCTCTATTGATGCCGTTCAGACATTTTATGACAAAGTAGTTAAGTACCTCATCTTTGGTAATGTTCTAAAAAATAACACCTACCCTCTTTCTGTAAGTGCGGAACGAATTGTACAGGCAATAGAAATCGTAAACTACGCTAAAAAAATAGGCGCCAATTATATTGCCCACGGTAGCACCGGGGCAGGTAATGACCAAGTTAGGTTTGATATGATTTTCCAAATCGTTGCCCCTGAAATTGAAATAATCACTCCAATTAGGGATAACAAATTAGCCAGGGAGGCCGAAATTGAATACCTAAAACAGAATGGTGTAGATTATCCTTGGGAAAAGGCCAAATATTCTATAAACAGAGGCCTTTGGGGTACTTCCGTGGGTGGTGAAGAAACATTAACATCACAAAGAGCTTTACCGGATAGCGCATACCCAAGCCAATTGCAGGAAAAGGAACCTACTGATGTAAAACTAACCTTTGAAAAAGGAGAATTAGTAGCTATTGATGGTGTTAAGGACGGTCCTGTTGCCAATATAGAAAAGCTGGAGGCTATGGCTTCTAAATATGCTATAGGAAGAGATATTCATGTAGGTGATACCATTATCGGTACAAAAGGCAGGGTTGGTTTTGAAGCTGCGGCTGCATTGATCATAATAAAAGCACACCATTTACTGGAAAAACATACGCTTACCAAATGGCAACAGTTCCAAAAGGAGCAACAAGGTAATTTCTATGGTATGCTATTACACGAAGGAAACTATTTGGATGCGGTAATGAGAAACATAGAAGCTTTCTTGACCGATACCCAAAAAACGGTTTCAGGAGATGTTTTTATCAGCCTATATCCTTTCCAGTTTAGACTCAACGGAATTTCTTCTCAACATGATTTAATGACCGATGCTTTTGGCAGTTATGGCGAAGTAAACAAAGGGTGGTCTGCAGATGATGCCAAAGGTTTTATTAAAATACTTTCCAATTCAGGAAAAATATATAACCACGTAAATCAGAAAAATGATTAAAGTAGGTATTATTGGTGGTTCTGGTTACACGGGCGGGGAACTCATTAGAATTCTTTTGCACCATCCTGAAGCTGAAATAGATTTTGTCTACAGCACCACCCGAGCAGGAAAAAAAATTACCACGGCACATGCCGATTTGTTGGGCACGACCGATATGGAATTTACCGGTACCATCAATCCTAATGTAGCGGTTGTATTTCTATGTTTGGGCCATGGTAATTCTTCCAAATTTTTACAGGAAAACGAGTTTTCAAAAGACACCAAAATAATTGACCTGAGTAACGATTTCAGATTACAGGCCGATGCTGTTTTTGAAGGAAGAAAATTTGTTTACGGACTTCCTGAACTCAAAAAAGAAGAGATAAAAAAGGCTGATTATATTGCCAACCCAGGTTGTTTTGCTACCGCCATACAATTGGGTCTTTTGCCTTTAGCAAAAGCCAACAAATTAGGGCAGGCTGTTCATATCAATGCAGTTACGGGTAGTACCGGTGCGGGTGTAAGCCCATCTGCCACCTCTCATTTTAGCTGGAGAAACAATAATGTGAGCTGGTACAAACCGTTCACCCATCAACATTTAGGCGAAATAAACGAAAGCCTAAAGTCATTGCAAGCGGATTCAGGTGAACTATTTTTTTTGCCTAACCGCGGAAACTTTACCCGTGGCATTCTTGCCACTGCGTATACTGAATATGACGGCACTCTAGAGGAAGCTATTGACCTGTACAAGGATTTTTATGCAGATGCTCAGTTCACGCAAGTAGCCGAAGAACCCATCCATCTAAAACAGATTGTAAACACCAATCAGTGTCATATTCATTTGCATAAGCATGAAAACACATTGCTTATCACTTCGGCTATAGACAATTTGCTCAAAGGTGCCTCAGGCCAAGCGGTTCAGAACATGAACTTAATTTTTGGCTTTGAAGAAGGTACGGGCCTTAACTTAAAAGCCGGCGTTTTTTAACGATTAATAGAAAACTATTTCCGTAATGCGGTTCTACTGAACGGTAACGGAAACAACCAAAAAATTAAAAATGAAAATAGCCATTATAGGAGCAGGAAATTTAGGACTTTCCATTGCAAAGGGAATTTTAAATTCCAACGGTGCTACAACCATGTACCTAACCAAAAGAAACACTGCTGAAATTGAGGAATATGCCAACTATGGCAATGTTACCATTACCTCGGACAACAGAGAAGCGGTTGAAAATTCCGATATTCTTATTTTGGCCGTGCAGCCCGCTCAATTGGAAAATATTTTGGAAAGCACCAAAGACCTGCTTACGGAAAAACACGTGGTCATCTCTACTATAACCGGTTTTAGTATCGCTAAAATGGAAGATATTCTTGGTGAGGACTGCAATATCATAAGAAGTATGCCCAACACGGCTATTTCCGTAGGGCAATCCATGACCTGTATCTGTAGCAATGAAAAGGGCAAAAAGAAGATTGAATTGGCTAAGGCTATTTTCAATCGTATGGGACATTCCATGGAAATTCCTGAAACCCAAATGCAGGCCGCAACGGTAATCTGCGCTAGCGGTATTGCTTTTTGGATGCGTTTGATCCGCGCCACTACCCAAGGTGCCATTCAGTTAGGCTTTGATGCCAAGGAAGCACAGGAACTGGCCATGCATACCTGTAGCGGAGCAGCCAGCCTGTTAATTGAATCCGGAAGTCACCCGGAAGCAGAAATTGACCGGGTTACCACACCCCAAGGTTGCACTATCCAAGGTCTAAATGAAATGGAGCACCAAGGTCTTAGCTCTTCTCTTATCCAGGGGATAGTAGCATCCTATGAAAAAATCAGTAGAATTAAAGAGAACCAGTTGTAAAGGGCGGTCTCTCTAATAAAAGACAAGAAGCTATGATCAGCTCAACAGTAAAAGTTATGAATTTATTTGATGTTTACCCATTATACGATGTAACCCCAGTTTCGGCAAAGGGGATAGTAGTAACCGATGATAAAGGAACGGAATACCTGGATTTCTACGGAGGTCATGCCGTAATCTCTATTGGCCACTCTCATCCACATTACATAAAACGTCTTACGGACCAGCTAAATCAAATAGGGTTTTACAGCAACTCTGTAAAGAACCCTTTGCAAGAGGAACTGGCAACTAAACTAGGGGAGCTTTCGGGCTGTGAAAATTACAATCTGTTTTTATGTAATTCCGGTGCAGAGGCCAATGAAAATGCGCTAAAACTAGCTTCTTTCCATACTGGAAAATCTAGGATTATCGCCTTCACCAACGGTTTTCACGGCCGTACCTCCGCAGCCGTTGCCGCAACGGATAACCCAAAAATAAACGCTCCTATCAATTTACAGCAGAAGGTTACTTTTCTTCCGTTGAACGACTTGGAAGCATTTCAAAATGAAATAGAAAAAGGAGATGTATGTGCGGTAATTATAGAGACCATACAAGGTGTTGGTGGTTTGGATGAACCCACTACGGAATTTTATCAGCAAATTGCCTCACTTACGAAAGCTAACGGATCGGTATTGATTGCCGATGAAGTGCAATGTGGTTTTGGCAGAAGCGGTAAATTCTTCGCTTTTCAGCATCATAACATACAACCGGATATTATTTCGGTGGCGAAAGGTATGGGTAACGGTTTTCCAGTGGGCGGCATTCTAATCCATGAAGACATTAAGGCTTCTTACGGTTTATTGGGCACCACTTTTGGTGGAAATCATTTGGCTTCCGTAGCCACATTGGCCGTTCTGGAAGTTTTGGAAGAAGAAAAACTTATAGAAAACGCGGCGGACTTAGAAGGTTATTTTAAAACCTTGGCCGTAGAAATACCTCAAATTAAAAAAGTAAAAGGTAGAGGTCTTATGTTAGGTCTTGAGTTTGATTTTGAAGTGGCCGATTTAAGGAAGAGGTTAATCCATAACCAACAATTATTTACAGGAGGTGCCAAGGACAAGTATGTTTTAAGAGTCCTTCCTGCCTTGAATATTACCAAAGCGCATTTAGATACTTTTTTCACCGCCTTAAAAGCAGAATTGTAATGAGCTTATTACTGGACATAAAACAACGTAACGCCGTACTTTCTGATATGGCCCAACTTTTGGACAAAGAAAGGACCACGATTTTAGCTGCCAATAAAATTGATATGGACAGCTATACGGGCGACGATATTGCCATGCGCGACCGCCTTAAAGTAGACCAAAGTAAAATAGATGGTATGATTTTGAGCCTGCAGCAACTAACGGCACAAGAGGACCCTCTAGGTGTGGAACGCTTTAGTTTTGAGCACGAGAACGGTATGCAGGTAAGCAATAAGACAGCTCCTTTTGGAACGATTCTCATCATTTATGAATCCAGACCCGATGTTACTATCGAAGCGGCTGGAATCGCATTTAAATCAGGAAACAAGATTTTATTGAAAGGCGGAAAAGAATCGCTTAACAGCAATCTGCTATTGGTAGATTTATGGCATAAGGCGCTAGAAGCTAACGAAGCCGAAGCGGATTGGGTTACTTATCTGCAATTCAACCGGACGGAAACTCAGGCTTTCCTAGAAAAACCTACCCAAAAGGTGGATCTTATTGTACCTAGAGGTGGCGAAAGACTTATTGCTTTTGTAAAACAGCATGCCACTTGCCCTGTTATTGTTAGTGGTCGTGGAAATAATTTTGTTTTTATTGATAAGGAGGCCGATTTAGAGATGGCAATAGATATCATCATCAACGCAAAAACGACCAAAATCTCAGCCTGTAACGCTCTGGACAAGGTTCTTGTTTCATCGGATTTACCACGCAAACAACAGTTCCTTCAGCATTTAATACAGGAATTAAAAAAGAGTGATGTTGAAATTTTGGCCGATGATGCCATATCCGGTATGGAGGGTACAAAAACCATAGAAGACAAGCAAGTTTGGTACGAAGAGTTTCTAGATTACAAGATTGTAATTGGCCAAAGTTCGGATATTGAAGATGCCATTTCAAAAATAAACACTTACGGTGGTGGGCATAGCGCCTCTATCATTACGGCCAATAACGAAACTGCGGATTATTTCATGAGCAATGTAGATACAGCAGCAGTCTACCACAATGCCTCTACCCGCTTTACGGATGGCGGGCAATTTGGACTGGGGGGCGAACTTGCCATTAGTACGGACAAGTTGCACCAAAGAGGCCCTATAGGGTTGCAACACTTGGTGACCAATAAGTGGTATGTAAAAGGAACCGGGCAAACAAGAGGATAAATTTCAACTCCCGCTTGTCTCCCAACGAGATGAAAAAGAATACCTGATGAAAAAAAGGATTTTATTAAAAATAGGCTCTAACACCCTTACCAAGGAAACCAATCAGATTTCCCGAGGAAAAATAGAGGACATAGGTAGACAAATAGCACTGCTTAAGGACGATTATGAGTTTGTCATTGTAAGTTCCGGGGCCATTGCCGCAGCTAAGCAGTTCGTGAAATTGGAGCACAACGGAGAGGAAATAAACGTAAAACAAGCATTGGCCGCTATTGGCCAACCGCATTTAATGCGCATGTTCCAAGAGAGCTTTAGGGAATTAGGAATTTTTGCCGCACAGTGTCTTTTATCGTATTCGGATTTTGAGAACCCAAAATCAAAAGCCAATATCAAGAATACTATAGACATTTTGGTAAGCAATAATTTTATTCCTGTCATTAATGAGAATGACACGGTTGCGGCAGATGAAATTCAGTTTGGCGATAATGATAAACTGGCCGCATTAACGGCTGCCTTGCTTAAAGCGGACCTTTTAATGATTGCCACCAATACGGATGGGATATATACCAAAGCTTCCATAGAAAACGGAAAACCGGACACTATTGCAGAAGTATTGGGTATTGATAGTCTGCAACAAGAAATAAGCTCGCACAAATCATCGCACGGTACCGGAGGAATGCAATCCAAAGTGGAAGCTGCTACCATTGCCCAAAAGGCCGGTATTGAAACTTGGATCGTAAACGGACTTAACGACAACTTTATAACCGATGCTTTTGAGGGGACCGGCAAGCATACCAAAATAAAGACAAAAGACGGTCACTTTTTAGCGGACCATTGATGTAGATAACATCCACAGAAAAAATAGAATAGCAAGAGAAAAGAACACAAATGAAACATTACCTTTCTTTACAAGACATAGATTCGTTGGAAAACTGGGTGAAAGAGGCCCGAGATTTAAAAGAAGCCCCAAGGAAACACAAGAACTTAGGTTCGGATAAAACTATTGGGTTGTTATTCTTCAACAACAGTCTTCGTACTCGCTTGAGCACCCAAAAAGCAGCTATGAACCTTGGAATGGAGGTAATTGCCATGAACTTTGGAAGCGAGGGCTGGGCTTTGGAATACGCTGATGGAACCGTTATGGACCAAGGCACTTCGGAACATATTAAAGAAGCAGCACAAGTTATATCACAGTACTGTGATATTGTTGCCATTAGAGCCTTTGCCGGATTGCAGGACAAAGAAGAAGACGAAGCCGAAAAGGTTTTGAACGGATTTAAAAAATACGCCAGCGTACCCATTGTAAATATGGAAAGTTCAGTAGGCCACCCGTTACAGGCTTTGGCCGATGCCATTACCTTGGCCGAACAAAACACTAAAACAAGACCTAAGGTGGTGCTTTCTTGGGCACCTCACCCAAAGGCATTACCTCATGCCGTAGCCAATTCATTTGTAGAGATGATGCATTTGCAAGATGCCGATTTCGTAATCACACATCCGGAAGGCTACGAATTGAACCCAGAAGTCACCAAAGGAGCAACTATTGAGTACGACCAGAACAAAGCTTGCGAAAATGCCGACTTCATTTACGTAAAAAACTGGAGCAGTTACAACGATTACGGCAAAGTCTTAAACCAAGATAAAAGCTGGACCATGACCCCGGAAAAAGTGGGTAACGCTAAATTTATGCACTGTCTACCGGTACGTAGAAACATAGTAGTTGCGGATGCTGTCCTAGATGGCGACCAATCTTTGGTCATAGAACAGGCCAACAACAGAACTTACGCCGCACAAATTGTATTGAAGAAAATATTGGAACAGTAAACCCATGAAGTTATCTATTATAAAAATAGGCGGTAACGTCATTGAAAACAAAGAAGAACTCTCTAAATTCCTAAAGGCTTTTTCTGAATTGGAAGGTCCAAAAATATTGGTTCATGGCGGTGGAAAACTGGCCACCCAATTGGGAAAAAGATTAGGTATAGAATCCAAACTCATTGGTGGACGCCGTATTACAGATGAAAAAAGCCTTGAGCTGATTACCATGGTCTATGGCGGACTCGTCAATAAAAATATCGTAGCGGAGCTACAATCCTTAAATTGTAATGCCATTGGACTTAGCGGTGCGGACGGAGATACCATTCAAGCTCATAAAAGACCTGTAAAGGACATTGATTATGGTTTTGCCGGAGATGTTGATGGTGTCAACGCAACGGTTGTTACAAAGCTTCTAGAAGCAGGTCTCACTCCCGTTTTCTGTGCGATGACGCATGACGGTAAGGGACAATTGCTGAACACTAACGCAGATACCATAGCTTCCGAGTTGGCCATTGGCATGAGCTCTAATTACGAAACCACACTTTATTACTGTTTTGAGAAAAAGGGTGTCCTTATGGATGTAGCCGATGAAGAATCCATAGTTAAGCATATTGACACCGAATCCTACAAAACTTTACTGGAGCAGAAGATTATTGCAGATGGTATGCTCCCAAAAATGGAGAATTGCTTTCACGCCCTTAAACAAAACGTACATCAAGTACGCATTGGTGATATTGGCATGTTAGACCCTAAATCCACTTTATTCACTACTCTTACCCTATAAAAATGGAACAAGCAGCATTAACGGAAAAAGCAATAGACTTATTAAAGGAACTGATTTCGATTCAATCGTTTTCATCTGAAGAGGATAAAACTGCCGATGCCATTGAAAACTGGTTCAAAGCTTTTGACATTCCTTTTAAACGTCACTTGAACAATGTGTACGCGGTAAACAAACACTATGATGAAAGCAAGCCTACCTTGCTTCTAAATTCGCATCATGACACGGTAAAACCAAATTCGGCTTACACAAGGGACCCTTTCAACCCACATATTGAAGATGGAAAACTTTATGGTTTGGGTAGTAACGATGCCGGTGGTGCTTTGGTTTCCCTTATCGCAACGTTCACCCACTATTATGCGGAGGAAAACCTAAATCATAACATTCTAATGGTAGCTTCCATGGAAGAAGAAAGTTCAGGCCCTAATAGCCTACGTGGACTTCTGCCACACCTACCAAAGATTGATGTTGCCATTGTGGGCGAACCTACTTTGTTGGATTTGGCCATAGCTGAAAAAGGATTGGTTGTTTTTGATGCGGTCATAAAAGGCACCCCTTCGCATGCAGCACACCCCAACGATAACAACTCCATTTACAACACTATTGAAGTATTGGAGTGGTTTAAAAACTATAAGTTCGATAAGGTTTCGGAAGCCCTGGGCCCCGTAAAATTAACGGTTACACAAATTAACGGAGGCTCACAACATAACGTGGTTCCTGCACAGGTAGACTTGGTTATAGATGTGCGTGTAAACGACAAATACACCAACGGAGAAATTGCTGAAATTCTAAAGAAAGAAGCACCTTGTGAATTAAAGGAGCGCTCATTAAAACTGAATTCTTCGGCTATTGATAAAAATCATCCATTAGTGCAGTCGGGAATTGCATTGGGAAGAAAAACCTACGGCTCCCCTACTCTCTCGGACCAAGCCGCATTAACCTGTCAGTCCCTTAAATTAGGGCCTGGGGATAGCACACGATCACATTCGGCGGATGAATACATCTACGTCAAAGAAATAGAAGACGGAATAGATTTGTATATTAATTTATTGAAAGGATTTATAAAATAGCGATTAGTACAAAGTACCGAGTATTGAGATTAATCTCAATACTCGGTACTAACTACTAACTACTCAACACTAAGAAAAATGAAACTCTGGGACAAAGGCTTTAGCACCGATAAAAAAATTGACCATTTCACCGTTGGAAACGACCGTGAGCTTGATTTACACTTGGCGAAATACGACGTCATCGCTTCGCAGGCACATGCCAAAATGCTGGGTAAAATTGGATTGTTGACCAATGAGGAAACTACGGACTTGGTAAAAGAATTGGATGCCATTGCCGAAATCATTGAAAAAGGCGAGTTCGTAATTGACGATTCGTTTGAGGACATGCACTCGAAAATAGAATATGTACTCACTGAAAAATTAGGCGACACCGGTAAAAAAATACACACTGCACGGTCTAGAAACGATCAAGTTTTGGTGGCCATGCACCTATATTTGAAAAACGAACTTTCAGAAATAAAATCAGGCACCAAGGAGCTTTTTGATTTGCTTTTGGAACTTGCCGAAAAGCACAAAGACGTTTTGCTTCCCGGATATACCCACTTACAGATTGCAATGCCATCTTCTTTTGGGCTGTGGTTATCGGCCTACGCAGAAAGTCTTATAGATGATTTATATTTTGTTGAGGCTGCTTATAAGGTAGCTGACCAAAATCCTTTAGGAAGTGCAGCCGGTTACGGAAGCTCTTTCCCTATAGACCGTAGTTTCACTACTAAAGAAATGGGTTTTGAAACTCTAAAATATAACGTTGTTGCTGCTCAAATGGGCCGTGGAAAAGTGGAGAAAGCAACTGCTTTTGGAATGGCAAATATTGCCGCCACCCTATCAAAACTGGCCATGGACATCTGTTTGTATATGAGTCAGAATTTCAACTTCCTGTCTTTTCCAGATGAGTTGACCACCGGTAGTAGTATTATGCCGCACAAGAAAAACCCTGATGTTTTTGAACTAGCACGGGGTAAATGCAACAAGCTACAGAGCATACCCAATCAGCTGACTTTGGTCATCAACAACCTACCAAGCGGGTATCACCGTGATCTGCAATTGGTAAAGGAAATTATTGTTCCCGCCATTCAGGATATGAAGGCATGTATTGAGATTCTTACTTTCAGCCTTAAAGAAATGAAGGTGAACAAGGGCATTTTGGAAGACCCAAAATACGATTATCTGTTCAGCGTGGACACATTGAACGAATTGGTACAAAGCGGGTTACCCTTTAGGGATGCCTACAAAAAAATGGGGCAAGAAATTCAAGAAGGCACCTTTACGCCAAAGAGAGACATTCACCATACGCACGAAGGTAGCTTAGGTAATTTATGTCTGGAGGAGATTAAAGGGAAGATGGACAAGATTTCTTAAATTGCTAGGCATATTATAGAACCAGGCTTCATGAAAACGCAAATACAGTACCTCCATTTTTGTCTCTTTATTTTAATCATGGTGATAGGGCCAAGTATAAATGCCCAAGACACCTACCAAAGAAACACCTCAGCGGATGTACAGGCTTACGTTTTTGGGCTTACTTTAAATGATGCATCCAATAGCATAAAAGGAGAAGCTGAAATTACGGTTGATTTTAAGAATGAAGTGAATCCGTTTGCATTGGACCTCATCGCCAAAGGAGATACCTATGGCATGCATATAACCCATGTTTTTGAAGGAGACACGGAAGCCAACTATAGCTACGAGCGTAACAAAATAAACATAACGCCATCTGCATCCAAAGAAAAAACTAGAACTTATAAAGTGGTCTATGAAGGTATTCCTGAGAGAGGCCTTGTCATTGACACCACTAAATTTGGGCAACGTTCTTTCTTTGGTGACAACTGGCCCAATCTGGCACGGCACTGGCTTCCATCGGTAGACCACCCATCGGATAAAGCTACTATTGAATTTAGGATTATAGCTCCCGACCATTATGATGTAGTGGCCACCGGTGAAAAAATAGAAGAAAGCAATTTGGGCAACGGATTAAAATTGACTACCTACAAAGAACCCGCTCCCGTTGCCATGAAAGTAGTAACCATTGGCGTTACGAAATTTGCAAGCAAACTTTTGGACGAGGTGTATGACATTCCCGTTTCGGCATGGGTCTATCCAGAAAATCGGTTGGACGGATTCTCGGACTATGGTGTTGCTACCAAAGTGCTGAAATATTTTATAGATAATATTGGTCCGTATTCCTACGCCAAATTGGCCAACATGCAGGCCAAAACCCAATGGGGAGGTCTCGAAAATGCCGGCACCATTGCCTATTTTGAAAATTCCGTAACCGGAAAAAACGAAGTGGAAGGACTTATTGCCCACGAAATAGCCCACCAATGGTTTGGTAATTCTGCCAGTGAAAACGATTGGAACCATGTTTGGCTCAGCGAAGGTTTCGCTACCTATTTCGCAATCCTTTATCAAGAAAGTGTCTATGGTAACAACAAGCGAAAAGAGGAATTAGAACTGGACCGTAAGCAAATCATAGAGTATTATCAAAAAAACCCATCACCCATTGTAGACCCTTCCATTACTGACCCACTGAAGGTTTTAAGCACAAACACCTACCAAAAGGGAGGTTGGGTATTGAATATGTTGCGCCATAAGTTAGGCGATGAGATTTTTTGGAAAGGCATTAAGGCCTATTACAAGGCTTTTCAGAATTCCAATGCAATGACTGTTGATTTTCGGAAAATAATGGAACAGGCTTCAGGGGAAGACCTTGAGTCGTTCTTTCAGCAGTGGCTGTTTACAAAGGGTTATCCAGAACTTAAATGGGATTGGAACTACAATAAGAAGAATCTGCAAATCAATCTTACTCAAGTTCAAAAGCACCATATTTTTAAATTTCCCATTGAAATAGGTGTTGTTAAAGACGGGGAAATTGTCATCTACAAAATGGATATGGAAAACGCCAGAAAGAACTTGACCATAAAACTAGACTACCAACCGGATGATGTTGTTCTAGACCCGGAATCTTGGTTGTTGTTTGAAGAGAAAAGCAACTAAATATACCCACCACCACTCTACGCTTTAACTTCCTTCCCTCTTGAACATAATACTAGAGAGGTAGGTTTATCTTACAATAATCTTTTGTTTTTCAGAACTATTTACTGCTCTAAAAATCAATGTTGTAGTCATATTTCCCCTACTCAAATATGTCTCACACTTATAATTTTAACAAACTCACCTTGTAAATTATAGTATTCACAACAAAAATTCTTCGACAGAATACCATTCTTATACTTTTAAATACCAATAAACCAATACCCAACCATTTTTAACCTACTACCCCACATGAAAAGAATTTTCATTCCCCTAATTTCCCTTTGCATATTTTCTTGTAGTACTGATTTGGAAGAAGATACCCTGGATGCAATTGATGAAACTACCAAAACAACATCCGAAAATGAGGAAGAGACCGAAGAAACAACCTCAGAAAACACAAATTCAATTCCTGTTTTTGAAGCAGCCAACTATTCAATAAATGAGCACTCATTAGCTGCCAGTTCTATTGGTTTTGTAACTGCTAGCGATAGTGACCAAGATGAAATAACTTACTCCATAGAGTCTAGTGCCGATCTTGTAATTGATGAAGTTACCGGTGAAATCATAACGGGTCCGCTGCTTAAACTAGACTTTGAAACAAAGGATTCCTACACGTTTATGGTCTCTGCATTTGACGGTAAAACTATAGTTGACAAGAGTTATGACCTAGCAATTAACAATGTAGAGGAAGTTACACTTCTAACGGACGAACAAAAGGAAGTTGTTGCTTACGCCCAACATTTAACCTATTGGAAAGGAGATAGTAACATTCCTCTAGACTTTAACCAAAAATGGGCAAACTCTATGAAATTGCACCTTACCGGAACCATTTCAGAACAATATGAAACTACTACGGAAAGCGTCCTAGAACAGTACAACGCATTATTCTCTTCTGGAGATTTCAACATATCGTTAGTTCAAAATTCCGAAGATGCCAATGCAATTTTATTTTACGGCAGTAAAGAAGAGGTAAAAGGGGTTTGGCCTGATATGTACGATGAAATTAAAGATGGGAATTACCATGGTTTTGCTATGAGCCCGTCCGAAAATTCTGTTTTGGTCTCCACCCGAATATGGATATCAAACCCGGCCGAAGCACTTTTAAAACATGAGCTGGGGCATGCACTAGGTTTTGGACATTCTAATAAATGTGAAGACGAAGGAAGCTTTTTGTGCTCTCAAATTAGTACAGAAAATGATTTCCTAGCTGTAGAAAAAGATATTATTCGTTTCATCTACAGTTCTAAAATTACCGCTGGTCTTACCGAAGAGGAAATAGAAGCAATTCTGGCTGATATTATACTAAATGAGGAATAGTCCATAAGATATAGTCTCCATCATTTTATCTAACCTGTACGCGAATACTACCCCAAACCAACCAGAAATGACTAAAAACCTACTGCCCATTCTGCTATTTTTATTTTTTAGCGCTAGCACAGTTGCCCAATCATTTACCTCAATTTGGAATACCAATAATACAGAAACAGGTTCTTCTGCTAACAACCAAATAACCATACCTACCAACCCCGCATACACTACTTACAATTATGATGTAGATTGGGGAGATGGCTCTACGGATACTGGGGTAACAGGCAATATAACTCATGACTATGCCGCACCAGGCACCTATACAATTGAAATAAGTGGCACTTTCCCATCTATCTATTTTAATGATGACCGGGCTAATGATAAACTAAAAATCATTGAAATATTGGCTTGGGGCGATATTCAATGGCAGACTATGGAAAATGCTTTTTTTGGGTGTGCAAATATGAATTTTGATTTAATCGATTCACCAGATATGACCCAAGTAACTTCATTTAAAAATATGTTTAGAGGAGGAACTTCATTCAATGGAATTGTGAATGATTGGGATATAAGTACGATTACTGATCTTTCTGGAACTTTTGCAAATTGTAACACCTTTAATAGACCTTTAGATTTATGGGATACAAGTAACGTTACAGATATGTCTGAAACTTTTGCTAGTGCAGGTCAATATAATGAGCCATTAGATAATTGGAATACTGGTGCTGTAACTAACATGTCCGCAATGTTTAGTAGTGCTGGTAATTTTAACCAAAATATCAACAATTGGAATGTTGCTCAGGTAACAAACATGTCTGCTATGTTTAGATATACTAATAGGTTCAATTTCCCATTAAATAATTGGATTGTAAGCAACGTAACAGATATGTCGTCCATGTTTGATGGTTCTGCTTTTAACCACCCTATTGGTAATTGGAATGTAGCTAGTGTAACAAATATGTCTGGAATGTTTAGACATGCCGTTTACAATCACCCTTTAGCTAGTTGGGATGTATCTTCTGTTCTAGATTTCTCAGAAATGTTTCAAAGACATAGAACTTTTAATCACCCCTTAAACAATTGGAATGTTACTAATGCTACCAATATGTCTAGCATGTTTGATGGTTGGTATTGGGATCAAGTTTACAACCACCCTTTAGATAATTGGAACGTAAGTAATGTTTCCGATATGAGTTATATGTTTAGAGATAACTCTGGTTTTAACCAAGATATAAGTGGATGGAATGTTAGCAATGTAACTAATATGGCAGGTATGTTTTCGCTAACAGATGTATTTAATCAAGATATAAGTGGGTGGAACGTTAGCAGTGTCACGAACATGTCCACAATGTTTCAACAGGCACAGGTGTTCAATCAACCCCTAAATAATTGGAATATAAGTAATGTAACTAATGTTTCATCAATGTTTGATAGGGCTTCAAGTTTCAATCAACCATTAAATTTATGGAACCTCAGCAATGTTACTAGTTTCCAAAACATGTTTAACCGTGCAAGTTCTTTTAATCAAGATATAACGGGCTGGAATACATCTAGTATTACCGATATGTCTGGTATGTTCACTTCTGCCAATACTTTCAACCAAAACTTGGGTATTTGGGATATTTCTTCTGTGACCAATATGACAAATATGTTGTCAAATAGTGGAATATCGCAGGAAAATTATGATAATACATTAATTGGTTGGGCTGGTCAAACTGTAAATACTGGAGTAAATTTAGGCGCAACAAACCTACAATATTGCGATGCCTTAAGCCAAAGACAAAGTTTAATAGATGATGATGGCTGGACAATCTCCGGAGATGCGGTCAACTGTTCGTATGTACTTTGTACCGATATTACGATGCCGCATGCAAGTGATACAGCTACACCTGCTAATAGCGATATCCGGTGGGATTCTGCACCAAATGCCACAGGGTATAAAGTTACCTTAGAAATTGAACGTGGTGGGGTTCGTAGTTATGCTACTATTGGTGGAAATACCGCTAACAATTATGATGTAGGAAATACCGTAGGTTTAGACTTTACCAATGAATTTATGGCTAATGACACCGTATATGTTACTGTAGTACCTTATAATGGTGAAGGGGATGCCGTAGGATGCCAAGAAATTAGTTTTACTGTAGTTGAAAGTTGGGTTAACAGAACCGATGTTTTTAAAATCACTATTGATACTAGAAATTTAGATACCAGTTCTTCTGCGGCAAATCAATATAGAATAGAACTAAATGATGGCTATCCTGACTATTTAACATACGACTTTAATATTGATTGGGGAGATGGGCAGTATGATAATAATGTTACAAATGATATAACACATTCTTATTTAAACCCTGGAATTTATACAATTGCAATCATTGGAGATTTCCCTGCATTTTACCACAGTTCCAGCAATAGAGATAATAAAAAACTTATTTCAATGGACCAATGGGGAGACCAGGTTTGGGGTTCTATGCAAAGTACGTTCTATTACTGCCAAAATATGGAATACAACGCAACGGATATTCCTAATCTTACACAAGTTGAAAGCATGCAAAATATGTTTGGTGCTTGTTTTTTGTTTAACGGTAACATTAACGATTGGGATGTTAGTAATGTTACTAATATGAGTGGTGTTTTCTTAGCAGCTCAAGCTTTTAATCAACCATTAAATAATTGGGATATAAGTAATGTAACAACTATATCTACAATGTTTCTTGGTGCGGATGCCTTTGACCAACCACTTGACAATTGGAATACCAGTAATGTAACGGATATGTCCAGAACTTTTGAACAGACCGAATTATTCAATCAGAACATTAATAATTGGGATGTTAGTAATGTAACCGATATGTCTAGTATGTTCGAAAGAGCACTGCTTTTTAATCAACCACTAGATAATTGGGATGTCAGTAATGTAACCGATATGTCTAAAATGTTCGATGGTTTTGTATATGACATTCCATTTAATCAGCCTTTAGACAATTGGGACGTTAGTAGCGTAACCAACATGACAATGATGTTTAGGAGAGCAATAGACTTTAATCAAAATATTAATGGTTGGAATGTTACTAACGTAACAAACATGGCTTTAATGTTTAACAATACAGATGCCTTTAATCAACCTTTAAACAATTGGAATGTATCATCTGTAACAGATATGAATTCTATGTTCAACGGAGCAGATAATTTTAATCAAAATATTAATGGTTGGAATGTTACCAATGTAACTAATATGTCCTCCATGTTTAACAATGCTTCAAGTTTTGACCAACCACTAAACAGTTGGGACGTAAATTCCGTGGTAAACATGTCTAGTATGTTTCGTGGTGCATCAGTATTTAACCAACCCTTAGATAGCTGGGATGTAAGTGCAGTAGCAAATATGACTTCTATGTTTGAAGATGCTGTACTATTCAACCAACCTATAAGTACATGGAACGTTAGTTCTGTAACCCTTATGGAATCTATGTTTGAAGATGCCGAAGTTTTTAATCAAGATTTAAATAATTGGAACACTGCAGTAGTAACCAATTTTGAAGCGATGTTTAAAAACGCTCTAGCATTTAATGAACCGCTATCTAATTGGAATACTGGTGAAGCATTAACCATGCAAGAAATGTTTATGGGAGCTTCTACCTTTAACCAAAACATTGACCCTTGGGATGTTTCCTTTGTAACCACTATGGAAGCCATGTTCAATGGAGCAACATCATATAACCAAACCATGAACTCTTGGAACGTAGCTTCTGTAGCTACTATGGAAGATATGTTTAAAGATGCAATAGCCTTTAATGAAAATATTGGTGATTGGAATGTTCGTGGTGTTACTACTATGGAAGAAATGTTCAGCGGCGCAACCATCTTTAACCAAGACCTAAATAACTGGCGTATTTCTGGAGTAGAGAACATGGATTATATGTTCAGAAATGCATCGGCATACAACCAACCTATGGATTTATGGAATCCAGGTTTAGTAACAATGCATGCTATGTTTGATAATGCCATTGCTTTAAACCAAAGTTTGGCAGAATGGGATGTTAGTAATGTTACCAATATGAGTGACATGCTAGACCATACTGCTCTGGTTAGAGAAAACTACGACAACACTTTAATTGCTTGGTCAGAGCAAAACCTAACTCCTGGTATTACACTTGGTGCAGAAGATTTACCTTATTGTGATGCACAGGAAGAAAGACAAGCTATGATCGATAATTTTGGTTGGACATTTAACCAAGATGTTCGCGATTGTCCCATACCAGATTGTACCCTATTAACCTCTCCGCTTAATGGCGATACAGATGTACCGGTAAATACAAATATTACGTGGGAACACGCTTTATACGCAGAAGGATACCGTTTAACAGTAGGCACAAGCTCAGGAGGCAACGATATTGTAAATAATGCCACTATCACCAATGAAACCTCATACGAGTTTGCATCCGATTTCAATACTGGAGATGTAGTCTATGTAACCTTAATTCCTTTTAATACAGAAGGAGATGCTGTTGGTCCATGTACCGAAGAAAGTTTTACTATATCAAGTAATCCGGCAACCATACCAGATTGTACTACTTTAATTGAGCCTTTAGATGGAGTAACTGATGTTGCTGTAACCACAGACCTAAGTTGGAACCCTATTTCCAACGCAGATGGCTATAAAATAACAGTAGGAACCTCAGAAGGGGCAAACGACATTCTAAATTCGGAAGATGTTGGTAATATTACCACTTACGAATTTGCAACAGACTTGCCTGAAGACAGTGATATTTTCGTGACTATTATTCCTTATAACGATGAAGGTGATGCCACAAGTTGTACCGAAGAAAGTTTCCATACGGAAATAATTCCTGTACCACCGGTTTGTACAAATTTAACAACTCCATTGAATGGTGCAACTGACGTACCTATTGATACGCAATTAAGTTGGACAGCGGTATCTAACGCTACTGGATATTTAGTAGTTGTTGGAACTACTTCTGGTGGAATTGAAGTAGTAAACAATATTGACGTTGGTAATTTTACCACTTATGATATTCCTGGAGATTTACAAGAAGCTAGGATGCATTACGTAACTATTATTCCGTATAATGCAGAAGGTGATGCAACAGGTTGTATAGAAGAAACCTTTACTACAGGAGATTCTACGAGTCCTCCGTCATGCACAAGTTTATCTGCGCCAATACATGGAGCAACTGCGGTTGCCCCTGATACCAATTTAACATGGGCCGAAATAACTTCTGCTACGGGGTACAAATTATCCGTAGGTACTTCTTCAGGCAGTTCTGATATTTATTCTGGCGATGTTGGCGATGTTTTAATTCACGATCTTGCTGCTGATTTACCCGAGAGCACAACAATTTATGTAAGTGTTACTCCGTACAATGATAATGGCGACGCCATGAGCTGTACAGAAGAAAGTTTTACTACCGATGGTGTGCCGCTTTGTACAACATTGTTAATGCCTGCAAACGGAGCAACAAATATTGCGGTAGATTCTAATATTGAATGGAACCCTAGTGGCAACACTAATGGCTATAAATTAACGGTAACTGCTAGCAGTAGTACTGCCAATAATTTAACCGATGTTGATATCACCTCAGGTACTACACACACTTTTGCAAATGACTTTGAAAGAGGTGAAACTGTTACTGTCACTATTACGCCATACAACGATACTGGTGATGCTATTGGATGCACCTCGGAGAGCTTTACTATTGTTCCTCCTCCAATACCAACGTGTACTACTTTAATAACACCGACGGCAGGAGCTGTTGATATTGCTCCAAGCACCAATTTAGAATGGAACGCAAGCACAGATGCAGACGGTTATAAACTTACCGTTATCGCAAGTAATAGCACGTTTAACAATATAACAAATGTTGATATAACTTCGGGTACCACATATAATTTCGCTAATGATTTTGAACAAGGAGAAACTGTTACCGTAACCATTGTACCATATAACTCCGTTGGGGATGCTATAGGGTGTACTTCGGAAAGTTTTACAATAAAACCTGTGTCTACTTGCACAGCTCTAAGTTCACCTACAAATGGTTCTATAAATATTGCAGTAGATTCTGATATTACCTGGAATACTGTAACAGATGCTACGGGTTATAAAGTATCTGTAACCGGCAGTAGCAGCACCGCAAACAACCTAACAGATTTTGATACTACAACTACAACCTATGATTTTACCAATAATTTTGAACAAGGTGAAACCGTTACGGTTACCATTACCCCATATAATGAAGTGGGAGATGCTATTGGGTGTACTTCAGAAAGCTTTATTATTGAGGCCGTACCGCCATGCACCTATTTAAACACCCCTACAAATGGCACCATTGATGTAGCTGTTGACACAAATTTGGAATGGCAACCTATTACCGAAGCAAATGGATACAAGTTAACCGTTTTAGCAAGTAGCAGTACGGGTAATAACGTAACCGATTTAGTTTTATCAACCGGAACATCCTATAGTTTTCCAAATGATTTTGAACAAGGCGAAACGGTTACAGTTACCATTGTTCCTTACAATAATGTTGGAGACGCCATTGGATGTACTTCGGAGAGTTTTACTATAAAGACCATACCCATGTGTACCAACTTGGTATCTCCTGTAAATGGAGATATCATACAAACTACAAGCGAAATTAGCTGGAATCCAGTTATAGACGCTGATGGTTATAGATTAACTATTGATGGTAGCAATAGTAACGCAAATGACATTTCCAATTATGACACAACAGATACCACTTATGTTCTTCCAAATGATTTTGATGAAGGGGAAAATGTTACGGTTACCATTACTCCGTACAATGAAGTAGGTGATGCGATGGGGTGTGCCTCGGAAAGTTTTGTAATACGGCCAATACCTTCTTGCACCAATTTAACAGTTCCTCTAAACGATGCAACTGAAGTTTCTATCATGACCGATATTTCATGGAATCCAAGCTCAGATGCCGATGGTTATCGAATTTCAGTAGGTACATATCTAAACGGTACCGATATTGTAAACAATGAAGACGTAGCTTCTTTAACCAGCTATACCTTTGCTGAAAATTTACCTTCCGAAAGTTTAATTTATGTTACCATTACCCCATACAACACTTCCGGAAGCGCTATTGGTTGTACAACAGAAAGTTTTGAAACGGAAATAATAGCTCCGGGATGTACTCAATTGACCAGTCCGTTCAATGGAGAAAATGATGTACCCTTGGAAAGCAGCATTTTATGGAACGCGATAGACAAAACAGATGGTTACCGCTTATCAATTGGAACCACTCCTAGTGGAACTGAAATCCTCAACAATCAAGATTTAGGTAATACTACAACATATACACACACAGAGGAGTTACCTCTTGATACACAAATTTATATAAATATTGTTCCATACAATAGTGCAGGTAACGCAGTACAATGTGAAGAACAGTCCTTTACCACGGTTATACCGGAAGATGACACCAAGTATGGCTTCTCACCGGATGGAGATGGAATTAATGAATATTGGCATATAGATAATATTGAGTACTACCCGGAAAATTCGGTAATGATTTACAACAGATGGGGAGATGCCGTTTTTCAAATAAACAATTACGACAATAACTCCAATGTTTTCCGTGGTGAGGCCAATTTAAAGACCAAAATGGGTGCAGGAAAATTACCGGCAGGAACTTATTTCTTCCACATTCAGATTGAAGGCGAAACTATTCTTAAAAAAACTACAGGGTACGTAGTAATCAAGCGTTAATCCATTGAAACTAAACCAAAAAATTGGCACGCTGGCACTAGGTGTTCTGCTGTCGCTTACCTCATATAGCTCTGTGTTTGGGCAACAAACACCAACATTTACAGAGTACAATTACAATCCGTTTATATTAAATTCCGCTTATGCGGGTTTAACCCAAAACACAGAAATTTCATTAAGCAATTCTGGATTTTTTAACCAGATAGAGGGTAGCCCTAAAAGCTTCTCTTTGAGTGGTCATGGATCTTTGAACCGGAATAAGGTTGGTCTAGGCGCCGGTCTCATAAGAGATCAGATAGGAGTAACTACTTCCACAAATTTCTTTGCATCCTATTCCTATAAAATATTCTTTGACTTTAAAAGTAACAGACCTTATTGGCAACTCTATGATGCAGGGGTATTATCCTTTGGGATTACCGCAGGTCTTCAACAATACCAAGACAACTTAACCCAACTAGGCATAGTAGGCGACCCAAATTTTGCACAGGACATCAATGCTACCATACCAACAATTGGTTTGGGATTTTTATTTAATCACGCTTCGTTTTATGTAGGATTTTCAACGCCAAATATCTTAGGGGATGCGTTGGCTTCAGACGATTCATTAAAATTAAATAGTCCTTATTATGGATATTTTGGGTATCGCTTTTTCAACAATCGTTTTCAAGATTTAATGATAAAGCCCAACGTTCTCATAAAGCATGAGAATGGTGCCGCATTACAGGCGGATTTAAATGTTGCTGTGAGTTTTAGAAACAAATTTGAATTAGGTACGGGATATAGGACCAATAATTCTTTAAACTTTTTAGCAGGCATTTATTTATTTGATAATGTACGGGCCATATATAACTACAATTTGGCTACTAATGATTCTTCGCTAGGGAATACCCACGGAATTATTTTGAGCTATCAATTTGGGGATGGTTATGCATTAGACTAAATTTCAGCTATGTCCATAAAAAAAATAATTATTGGGTCCCTCCTACTTGGTGCAGCTATAATAGTGAGCTCTTTTTACTTGGTTTTTAGGACAAAAACAGAAGATTTATCCAATAAATTTCCCTATAACACAATTATTAATAAAACCTTGATAACCAAACATGAGTGCTATATAACCATACACCAGCATTTTTTAGAAAACCCATATATCTTAAATCTAACTAACACTAGTTTTTACGAAACCAATAAACCCATTTATAAACTGCCCATTGGAACATCATTAAATATTGAAAAAACAAAAGCATTTACAACACCCGTTAGTGGCTCAACACATTCAATTGTAATGGGAAGCGTTTATATTCCCGAACTAAAAGAGACTGTAAAATTTGAATTTTTCTGGGGAGAGAACCCTACTTATGGCCTTTATGACCATGACGATAATTACGATATTTACCCACTTGCTCCATGGCAAGAAAAGGCACTACCCTATAAATATTTTTGGGATGGCCGTAAAGAACCCCACGATTGGGAAGAATGGAACTTGTTATCCAATTAAGCGAGAGTTGCAGAAAAGACAAAACCGATACGAATATCGGTCTTAAGGCTTGCTGCTGTTTACTTAAACAAATAAACTATGATACAAAGATGTAGCTTTCGTACGTTTCAAAAGTTACCTTAATCTTACTTTATGGTTATCAAATTCAACCTATCTCTGGCGATAAATTATTTGATCATACCCAAATTAACCACCTCTTGCTCCGTTAGGTAACGCCAGTGCCCTCTAGGCAAGTCTTTTTTGGTAAGTCCTGCATAAACTACGCGGTCCAATTTTACGATTTCGTACCCTAGAGTCTCAAAAATACGTTGTACAATATTGGTACGGGTACTGAAGATTTCCATACCTATTTGGTTCTTGGGCGCTTTATCTACAAAACTAATATCCTGTACCTTAATTACCTTCTCATCAACAAGTATTCCTTCTTGAATCTTTTTTAAATCGGCACTACGTAAAGGTTTGTTGAGTTCTACATGAAATATCTTTCGCAATCCGTTTTTAGGACTGTTCAAACGTTTGGTCAACTCGCCGTCATTTGTAAAAAGTAAGAGCCCTGTGGTATCCTTACTTAGCTTACCTACAGGCAGAAGCTCCGTTTTGGTAGCTTTGGAAATTAAACCTAGAGCGGTACGCCTACCGTGCTCATTTCGTGCAGCGGTCGTAAAATCTTTGGGTTTATTAAGCAGTACGTATTCTTTTTTAATAGGGTTCAGCAAACGGCCATCAAACTTAACCTCGTCCGTAAGTTTTACTTTATACCCCATTTCAACCACAGGCTTTCCGTTTACGGTTACACTACCCGCTGAAATATAAATATCCGCTTCTCTACGTGAACACACTCCTGAGTTGGCTACATATTTGTTCAAGCGGATAACGTTAGGGTCCGATGGTTTTTTTGGTTCTTGTTCCGTTTTCTTCCGTATTGGTGCATTACCACGCGCATAACTCTTCTTGCGGAAAGTACCACCTTGTCTTCCCGAAGCTCTCTTATCATTGTTGGAATCTGATCTGCCCATATCTAAAATTTATGCAAAGGTAGCTTTAATCTTTGAACTCTACGGTAGATTGACGCTCTCTATTTACGCTAAGCTTCGTAATATCAGGTCTTGAGTAGTGCCCAACCGGGTCAAAATTCTGGCGCTCTTCATAAACCCTGTTAAAATCAAGGTCATGATACAACAAACCTTCCCTATCCAAAACAGGCTCAAGCAACCATTCCCCATCAGGACCTGCAATGCAAGAACCTCCATTGGCCATGACCTCGGGTGCCTTTTTCAATATTTCTTGCAAATGTGGTGTAGTTTCCGGAAAATCGGATTTTTTCATCAATGAGGATACAGATATTACAAAACTGCGTGATTCCCGCGCTATAAAACGGGTTATATCTTTTGTATTAAGATCACTACCTGGCCAAACGGCAATATGTAAATTCTCGCCCTGACCGTAAAGTGCCGTACGTGGTAAAGGCATCCAATTCTCCCAACAATTAAGTCCGCCAACGGTAAATTGTTTAAGCGGGTGTACTTGAAGTCCGTTACCATCTCCGGGCGCCCATGTTAATCGTTCGTCATAAGTGGGTTGTAATTTACGGTGAACGGATTTGATTTCGCCCGTGGCATCAATATAAACCAAAGAGCAATAGAGACTATGGCCTCCCCTGTTTTGGGCTCTTTCAATAATGCCCAAATACACCGCAATCTTATGTTCCTTTGCCAAAAGACACACAGAAGCCAACTCACCTAGTTCAATTTGCACAGAATTTCGTGCATAGTGCGCATGTAATTCTTTATTCACTTTGGTATCCCAAGCCGCTCCATCCGTTAAGGCCAACCAAAAAGGATAACCGGGCAAAAGGGCTTCACCAAAAACTACAAGTTCCGCTTTTTCGTTTGCAGCCTCCCGAAGAGTGGCCTCAATTTTCTTTAGTGTCGCTGCTTTGTCCAACCAAACTGGTGAAATCTGGGCCAGAGCCACTCTCAATCTATTTTCCATTATAAAATTCGATTTAATACTAGGTCTACGTCAATCAAGAGAATACTAAAAACTCCTACTATGATAATAAGCTTAAGGATGTTATGCAGCCAAACATAGTCTTTCTTAGATTTTGATTTTACCAATAAAACCAAGAATAACAATAAAAGTAGCACGCAGGCCATAAAATAGTAATGCATATACCCTACATCAAACTTTAGTATTAACAAAAGTGAAGGAATCAAGGTTAGCAAAATCAATACAGAAATAAGAGTTTTAGAAACCTTACCGCCATACAAAATAGGAATGGTCTTATAGTTCTGGGCCAAATCTCCTTTTATGTTTTCTAGGTCTTTGATCATCTCTCTTGCCAAAATCAATAAAAACAAAAACATGGCATGCACAAAAATTACGTTTTCAAAATTTTTGTAATACACAAAGACGGCAAAAAAAGGGGCTATGGCCAGGGTAGCGGAGACAAAGTTGCCCACAAAAGGCATTTTTTTTAATTTATGTGAGTAAAACCATATCCCGAAAATATAGGCCGAAAAGAAAAATACCGCCTTAAATGATACATAACTTGCCGCTATAACCGCCAAAAAATTAAGGATAAAATAAGTGGTTAACTTAAACTGTTGGCCAACAAACCGATCGATCATACTCTTTCTGGGTTTGTTGATCAAATCTTTCTCCGCATCGTAAAAATTATTGATAATATAACCGCTGGCGACTACCAAGGCCGAAGCTATTACGATAATAAAAAGGTTTAGATCAAAGACAACTTCCCGCACAGGTAGTTGATGTGCCAAAATATAGATAGACGCCAAGTACTGCGCCAAAACAATCATGAGAATATTGTATCCGCGAACAACAGAAAACAGACTGAATACCTTTAATAGTAAAAGCCTATTTTTTCTACTGAGCATGTATTGTGATTTTAGAAGTTGTAAACCACTTCCAAATTGTAGCCCTTCAATGCTTTTTTAGCTTTATCCAAATCTTCGGCAAAACCTAGAATGTAGCCACCACCACCGGAACCACAAAGTTTTAGATAATAGTCATTGGTCTCAATACCTTTTTTCCATAGGTCATGGAACTTTGCCGGTATCATAGGCTTAAAATTATCAAGCACCACGTGAGACAATTGTTTTAGGTTGCCAAAAAGCGATTTTACATTTCCGCTTACAAAATCTTCCACACAAGCATCTGTGTGTTTGATAAACTGGTCTTTAAGCATGTTACGGAAGCCCTCTTGTTTCATTTTCTCCATGAAAATTTGAATCATGGGAGCCGTTTCGCCCGTTGAGCCGCTATCCAACAAAAACACTGCCCCTTTTCCTTCCGGATTTTGGGTAGGTATGCTGGCAGATTCTATATTATCTTGAGAATTGATAAGAATAGGAATACTCAAATAACTGTTCAAAGGATCTAGACCAGAAGATTTTCCGTGGAAAAAAGATTCCATTTTTCCGAAAATTGCCTTTAACCTAAGTAATTTCTCTCTGGTAAGGTTTTCAAGAACCGTAATCTTATCCTGTGCGTATTTATCATAAATAGCAGCAACAAGTGCGCCGCTACTGCCTACACCATATCCTTGCGGAATAGAACTATCAAAATACATACCCCCTTCAACATCAGCTTTTAAAGAAACAAAATCAAAGGAAACTAAATCAGGACTGTTTTTATGGATCATCTCTAAGTAACCTACATATTCACGAAGACTAGCATTAGATTCCTTAGCCGTTTCAGACGGGTTTTCATCCGTCTTTAAAGCTCCCTTAAAAAAATTGTAGGGAATGGAAAGTCCTTTGGAATCTTTAATAATCCCATATTCTCCAAAGAGAAGTATTTTCGAATAAAATAATGGTCCTTTCATTATATAGTTGGTTAGCTACGGTGCAAAAATACAAAATATACTTTTGATGATTCTACAATTCTGCCCCACTACACGATTAACGTTATAATTTTATCTGTTAAAACACATAAACCCCGCCATACTTAGTCCGGTTTAAAGCAAAAACCTTACCCATCTGCAGCCAATTCATGTTATGCACCTACTTAAAGATACGCTATATGTACGTTTTATGATACATAATGGATCAAAACAACATATTGTTCTTGAAGCTTGAACGGCCTAACTTCTATTAAATTATGAAGTTCTTAGTTTATTTTTTGAGCGCCGTTTCCTACAAAGTCGTGAATAAATTGTCCGTTTTGGCAATACGCCGCTAACTCATCCTTAATAAATTGTTGTACTTGTGTTTTCTCATCTTCAGGATAGAGTACATGAACATTGGCCCCGGCATCCAAAGTGAAGCAGACATGGGTTTTAGAATCCTCGCGGAATGCCCATATTTTATTGATAATTTCAAGTGTATTGGGCTTCATGAGGATGAAATAAGGTTGACTTGTCATCATCATAGCATGAAGCGTTAGGGCTTCGCTTTCAACAATAGAAATAAACCCGTTTAAATCACCCTCGGCAAAAACCGTTTCTAGCTTTAAAAGGTTTTCATGGGCCTGATGAAACCGTTGTTCCGCAAAAGGATGCCCGTGCATGAGGTCATGCCCTACCGTACTGCTCACCTGTTTTTGACCTTTGTCTACCAATAAAATGGTATCGCAATAATTTTGAAAAACAGAATGTACTTTATGTGGATATTCAACTCCGTATAAGTTGGAACTCCCCTCAATTTTGGCATGTACGCCCCATTGCACTAAACTACCTTTTATACTCCGCGCGGCACTCCCCGAACCTAATCTTGCCAAAAAAGATGCCTTTTGATTAAAATAATCCTGAGTCATTTCAGGGTTTAAATTGCGTTCTATCTCCATTAGACAAAGTGCCAATGCGCTCATACCTGACGCCGATGAAGCTATACCACTACTATGCGGAAAGGAATTAGAGGTTTCTATCTTAAACTGATACTCCTTTAAAAACGGAAGATACTGATATACCCGCTCAAAAAAAGTACTGATTTTCGGTTTGAAACTTTCCTCTACTTTTCCATCCAAAGCAACATCAAAGAAAAAGCTATTACTTGGCTCGTTTAATCTCTCATAGGTTACCGTTGTTACCGTAGCACATTCGTTTAAAGTAAAACTAATGGAAGGATTAGCTGGAATCTGGTTTTCCTTCTTCCCCCAATATTTTACCAAAGCAATATTACTTGGTGATTTATAGGTGGTTTTTCCGGATAAAACGGACTTTGTATAAGGAGAGGGAATAAATTCTTTCTCGGTCATCGCGAAATATTTTGTGCAAAGATAGTTTTTACCAAGATTGTGATAACCATCAATGGAATAAATCACTATTTTAGGGGTAAACGCTTTATATTTTGAAAAAGAAAGCCCTCTACATTATATGCGCCGTAAGTATTTGTCTTGCTATTGGGTTCCTATCTAGTTTTGCTACCCAAAGCTCCGTAAACGACTGGTTTACCACGCTCAACAAACCTAGCTTTAATCCGCCTAACTGGGTGTTTGCGCCCGTATGGACCGTTCTATACATTATGATGGGCGTAGCCGCCGGTATTGTTTGGGCAAAGGGTCTTTACCATTTATGGGTTCAGACGGCACTTTACCATTTTGGATTTCAATTGCTATTAAATGCAACATGGAGTATTGTTTTCTTTGGCCTTAAAGAACCGCTCTTGGCACTATTGGTAATTATTACTTTGCTTATTGTACTTGCCATTACCATAAAATGGTTTAAAGTGGTAAGCAAACCTGCCGCCTGGCTATTGGTGCCCTATCTGCTTTGGGTATGTTTTGCAACCGTTCTGAACTACAAACTTTGGGAACTGAACTAACTACTATTTCAAGAAGACATTTCAAATAGCTTTACCATGGTGTTATAATTTCGGGTAGTGGCTTCAACCTTTAACTTTCTCTCTACAAAATTGTTGTTCAATTTTGCTTTTCCGTATCCTGTTTTACACCATAAATACACACAATAACACGTTATTGCAAACTCCTCTTGAGCATTGGTTTCTGTACTAAAAGCATCAACAAGTCCTTGCTCCGGCAGATTTTTCAACAAAACAAAATACACTTGTTTCCGGGCAATGGCATCCAAATCCGTATACGGATTACTATTAAAAATATCCTGAAAGTCGCTTCTTGATTTTACCAGAACAGGCACATCAAAACCAAAAGCTTTTTTAATGTTTTCAGCAATTGAAACTTCTAAAATAGCAGTACTTACTTCCTCACTTTCAAAAACCACATTACCACTTTGTATATAGGTTTTTACATTTAAAAAACTCAGCTCAGTTAACATAGACCTCAACGCTGCCATAGGCACTTTCTTCTGCCCGCTTACGTTTATCCCCCTTAACAAAGCAATATAAACACTCATTTAAAAACTATTAGCTACGGCCTGTGCGGCAATATACCCGCCCGTCCAAGCATTTTGAAAATTAAAACCTCCCGTAATAGCATCTACATTAATGACCTCGCCAGCAAAATACATACCGGGCAGCTTTTTACTCTCATACGTCTTGAAATTCACTTCTTTTAAATCGATACCGCCTGCAGTGACAAACTCTTCCTTAAAGGTACTTTTTCCATCAATTTTAAGCTCGCATTCTACAAGTTGATGCGCTAATTTCTCCAATTGATTTTTGGTAACATCGGCCCATTTATCCGTCTCATCAATACCTGAAGCCCGTACCAGATTGGTCCACAACCTACGGGGAACTTCAAGTGCCTTGGTTCTTAAAACGGTTTTTTTGGCCTCTACCTCCTTAATTTCCAAAAACAGTCCCATGAGTCCCTCAAAGTTATAATCCGGAAGCCAATTTACCCGTATCTTGAATTTGTAGTGCATGTCATTCAATAAACGTGCACCCCATGCCGATAGTTTTAAGATTGCCGGTCCGCTTAAACCCCAATGCGTAATAAGAAGTGGCCCATCCGAAGTTAAAATAGGCAGTTTGGATTTTTTGCTTTTTAACCGTGTGGTAACTTTTGAGTTGTACACTTGATTTTGGAATACCTCTACCTGTGCCAATGTACTTACCCCGGGAATACCGGCAATACGCTCGTCTTTGCAGTTAAACGTAAATAGAGAAGGCACCGCAGGCACAATTGTATGGCTCATATTTTCTAGAAGCTTCCACACTTTAGGATTACTTCCCGTGGCCACTACAAGTTTTTCACACTCATAGCTATGTTTAATAGTAGTTATTTTAAACCCCTCTTTATCCTCCCTTTTTTCAATTTTGGAAACCGCGCTGTGTTTTAATATTTTAACACCCAAACGGTTTGTTTCGTTCAAAAAACAATCGATAATGGTCTGGGAAGAATCCGATTCCGGGAACATGCGCCCGTCCGATTCTATTTTAAGGGTTATTCCCCTTTCTTCAAAAAAAGCTATGGTATCTCCGCTACAATAGGTGTGAAAAGGGCCTATAAGTTCTTTTTCTCCCCTAGGATAGTTTTTGGTCAACTCCCTTGGGTCAAACTCTGCATGGGTTACGTTACAACGTCCTCCACCGGAAACCTTTACTTTTCCCAAGACATCCTTGCCCCGTTCTAAAATTGCAATTTTAAGATGTGGTTTTGCCTCCGCAATATGAATAGCCGTATAAAACCCTGCGGCACCTCCGCCAATAACGATAACATCAAACATTAATCAATACGTTCTGGATAATTGGTAATAATACCATCAACGCCAAAGCGTTTCATTTGTAGAATATCCTGTGGCTCGTTTACCGTCCAAGGATAAATCTTAAAACCGGCCTCTTTTATCTTTATGTTATTCTCTGCGGTAAGTTTTTTAAAGCTAGGATTAATAGCTTCAGCATTCAATTCACTGCCAACCTCCAGTGCGTCCAGTGGGTTACCTTCAATTAAAACAGCAATTCTTACTTCTTTATTTACCTTTCGCATATCCCGCAACTCATCCCACTCAAAGCTGGAAATAATAAAATCGTTCAGTTGCCATTTACCCGATTTTACTTCGGCTCCCATCATTCTATTCACATCAACGGCCGTATTCCTTCCTTTTAGTTCAATATTCAATTGGGTCTTTCCTTCCATAACATCCAGAACCTCTTGTAGCGTGGCTATTTTATGCCCGCCCTCTACGGTTAAAGCTTTTAGCTCGTTAAGGGTATACTTTTCTATTTCACCTTTTCCATCGGTTAAGCGCTCTACCGTATCATCATGAAAGACCACAATTTCACCGCTCTTTATTTTAAAAACGTCAATCTCCAACATATCCACACCCATCTCCATGGCTTTCTCAATAGAAGCTATTGTGTTTTCGGTTTCATGGCCCATGGCACCGCGGTGCCCAATAACTAATGGTTTCTTGTTTTCCATACAACTTGATAGAACTAGAGCACAAAAGATAGTCAGAATTGACAACTTATTCATGATATACTATTTTACAGTGAAAATAAAAGATTCCAGAGGATTAATATCTATGCGTACTTGAGCGGAACCGTTTTGCACTTTTAAAATTTTCTCCACCCCGTAAAGTACATCAGTAATGATATGTTCCCCATCTGGCAATTGCCATTCGCGAACAATATTTTCCGGAAGTTTCAATTCAAAACCAAACCAGTCATTGGCATCAAAGTTTGAAATGACAATAAGTTTTTCACTATTGGACCAACGTACATATGAAAGTACGTGATGGTTGTAATATTCCGTATGGTCTTTATTGTAAAAGTGAATGTCTTGATATGCCCCCATTAGCGCACTGCTATTAACGGTAAAAGACAATAAACGCTGATAAAAATCCCGTAACTCAGCCTCTTCTTTGGAGAGCTGGCCACCGTCAAACTTTTTATTGTTCACCCACCTTTGATGGTGCGGCACCCCTATATAGTCAAAAATTGAAGTCCGTGTAGGGCTTCCAAATCCAGCATTTTCCGCAGCAGGCTCGCCTACCTCTTGTCCAAAATAAATCATAACCGGAGCGGTGGTCATAGTGGCCGAAACCACCATTGCAGGTTTTCCTTTGTTGGCATCACCGGCAAAATCTGGAGAAGCAATACGCTGCTCATCATGGTTTTCCAAGAAATGCAACAAGTGGTGTTCAATATCTTGCGTACCGTTCTTTATAACAGGAATGTGATCCGTCCAACCATGGCCTTGCATAATTCCTTTTAGGGAATCGTACATTTCTACCTTATCATAGAGGTAATCCATTTTCCCTCTAAAAATATAATTTCTGTATTCGTGGGGGTTATAGACTTCGGCCATTAAAAAGGCATCCGGATTTTTCATTTTAATATTGGAATTCATATAACTCCAAAACTCCACAGGTACCATTTCGGCCATATCATAACGGAAACCGTCTACGCCCATTTCTATCCAGTATAGCGCAATGTCCTTAAACTTTTTCCAAGAATCCGGAACAGACCTTTCTTCCCAAAACTCAAAATGGGCCTTATAGTCCTTCCCACCAAAATCATCTGGTAAAACATCAAAATCATAATGACCATCCGATCTTACCCCATAATTTATTTTTACGGTCTCGTACCAATCATTAAAGTCCGGTTGCGCCAAACGCGAACCATTGCCCGTCCATTTTGCCGGGTTTTCATAAAACTTATGGTCTACCCCTTCATGGTTTTCCCCGCCCAATGGCAAATACCCATCACGCCATTCTGGTACTTGAAAAGGAGTATTGGGAATATAATAAAAGTTATTGTCCCTATGATATTCTACCGATGTATCGTCTGACGCTCCAAAAGGCTCCTTACCCTCAGGAGTTGAACCGCCTTCATACTTCCGTGCCACATGGTTGGGAACGATGTCAATAATTACCTTTAGACCTTCTTTATGTGTACGGGCGATCAAATTCTTGAACTCTTTCAGCCTATTTTTCGGATTTTTTGCCAAATCGGGATTTACATTGTAATAATCCTTTACGGCATACGGCGATCCTGCCCTTCCTTTTACTACATCCGGATCGTCATTAGAAATTCCATATGCCGTATAATCATTAATTACGGCATGGTGGGGCACTCCTGTATACCATATGTGGGTTACACCCAGGTTTTTAATTTCCTGCAAGGCCTTTTTTGAAAAATCCGAAAACTTCCCTACCCCATTCTCTTCAATGGTTCCCCACGGCTTATTAGTTGTATTGGTATTACCGAACAACCTAGTAAACACATGATATACCACCTTCTTTTTATTCCGCCCCATGCTTCAAACTACTTTCACTTGATTAGGAGTTAGCACAACACGCTCCCCGTTCAAGCGGATGGACATATCTTCCTGACCGTTAAGCAGAAACTCGGTACTACCATTTTTTACGGTTACCTTAAGAATTCTATTTCTAAAGTTGATTTTAAACGAATAGGCCTGCCATTGCTCTGGTATCTTGGGCTCAAAAGAAAGCTTATCGTCTACCACCCTCATTCCTCCAAAGCCTTCTACAATACTCATCCAAGTACCGGCCATAGAGGTAATGTGCAAGCCCTCTTCCACTTCTTTATTATAATCATCCAAATCTAACCTGGAAGTTCTCAAGTAGAATGTGTAGGCCTGCTCCATACGATCTAATTTTGCAGCCTGAATGCTATGTACGCATGGCGATAAAGAGGATTCATGTACCGTAAAAGGCTCATAAAAATCAAAATGCTTTTCCAATTCCTTCTCCGAAAAATGGTCTTCAAAGAAATAAAAGCCCTGGAGAACATCGGCCTGTTTGATATAGGGCGAACGTAAAATGCGGTCCCAACTCCATTTTTGATTGATAGGTCTTTGTGTTTTGGGCAGCTCACTAACCGTAATCAGCTCTTTGTCCAAAAATCCGTCCTGTTGCAAGAAAACACCTTTTTCCTCGGAATACGGAAAATACATATTATCCGCTACCTTTTGCCATTGTCCTACTTCATTGTCCGTAAGTTTGACCTTGCCGATTACCCTTTGGTAATCCTCATTATAACCGTCTTCAACCTGTTGTAACTGCTTTATGGTATAGTCAATACACCATTTGGCCAGATAGTTCGTATACCAGTTATTGTTTACATTATTCTCATATTCGTTGGGTCCCGTAACCCCCAAAATAACATATTTGTTCTTAGCCGAAGAAAAGCTGGCTCGTTGGTGCCAGAAACGGGCAATACCAATAAGTACCTCTAACCCCATTTCCGGGATATAAGAGTAGTCTCCCGTAAAGCGGTAATAGTTATAAATGGCAAAGGCTATAGCCCCGTTACGGTGTATTTCCTCAAAAGTGATTTCCCATTCATTATGACATTCCTCACCGTTCATGGTAACCATTGGATAAAGGGCCGCTCCATTTGAAAAACCTAATTTCTGAGCGTTCTCAATAGCTTTTTCAAGGTGATTGTATCTGTATTTCAATAAACTACGAGCCACATTTTGATCTTTGGTAGCCATATAAAAAGGAATACAATACGCTTCCGTATCCCAATAGGTACTTCCGCCGTACTTTTCTCCCGTAAACCCCTTAGGTCCAATATTTAAACGTGAATCCTTGCCCAAATACGTTTGGTTCAACTGAAAAATATTGAACCGGATGCCTTGTTGCGCTTTTACATCGCCATCTATGGTGATATCGCTCATCTCCCATATTTTGGCCCAGGCTTGCATTTGTCTATCCAACAACGCTTCAAACCCTAAATCAAAACCTTTGAGCAAAGCTTTTTTAGAAGCTTCCCTTAATGCAGATGCATTATGATTACGAGAAACTACATATCCTCCTAACTTATGGAGCGCTAAAGTATCTCCTTGTTTAGCAGTTTGTACATATTCGTGACCAACACGCAATTCGGAAATCTGTTCCGCTGGATGATGTTCTATAGCCTCCCCGTTAAGGAACAACCTGCTTTCCATAAACGTGCAGGTCTCAAAATGGGTTTTCATAGTATGCGCTTCTATAAAAGCCTGCTTGCCTTCCGAAGTCACCGAAGTAGTGTTCCAAAACTTATCGTCCCAATTGGAATCTTCATTGGTAATACCACTATCTAGATAAGGAACAAACTTAATTTCCGCATCGCCATTTTCGGGTGTTATTTCATATTTAATAGCCCCAACCTCGTCTAAATCCAAAGACAGGAAACGTGTTACTTTAACGGAAACCTTATCATCATTAGGCAGAACGGCCGTAAAAACACGACGGTACCAGCCTTCTTTCATATTTAGTTCCCTACTGAAATTATCTACTTTTTTGCAGGTATTTAAATCCAAAGGTTCTCCGTTGATGAAAACCTCTATTCCGATCCAATTAGGTGCGTTCAGAACTTTGGCAAAATACTCTGGATATCCATTTTTCCACCAGCCAACGCGGGTTTTATCCGGATAATAGACCCCAGCTATATAACTCCCTTGAAAAGTATCTCCCGAATACGGCTCTTCAAAATTGGCCCGTTGCCCCATAGCTCCGTTACCAATACTGAAAATACTTTCTGATGATTTGACCAATTCTTTATCAAAACCTTCTTCAATAATTGACCAAGGGTCCGCTTTTATATACTCTTGCATTTCGTTTAAATTTAGGGGTGAAAAAATGGGCTTATGCCTCGGCCGACATTAAGCTTTCCAGAAAATCTAGGCTCATCTCCGTAAAGTCGTTGAAATTATAATTCGCTTCGGAAAGAACCTGGGCGTCTCCAATACCAATACTTACCATATTTGCATTGTTCGCCGCTTGTATACCTGCCACTGCATCCTCAAAAACAAGACATTTTTCCGGTGCAACACCCAACTTACGGGCCGCGATCAAGAATACCTCTGGGTCAGGTTTTGCCTTGGTTACGTCATTGCCGTCTACAATGGCATCAAAATAAGATAAAAGATTTACTTTTTCCAAAATGGGCCGTGCGTTTTTACTTGCCGAGCCAAGGGCAATAGGAATATTCCTTTCCTTTAAAAAATTTAAGATCTTTGGCACATCCGGTAGAACTTCGGACGCATCCATTTTTTCTATGTATTCTAGATAGTCTTTATTCTTTTCAACCATCCAAGTATCAAATTGTTCTTGGGTTGCCGTAATGCCTCCAATATCCAAAAGGATTTCCAAACACCTTTTACGGCTTACGCCTTTAAACAATTCATTCTGCTCTTTTGTAAATTCAAAACCTAATTCATTGGCCAGTTTCTTCCAAGCTAAGTAATGATACTTTGCGGTGTCTACAATTACGCCGTCTAGGTCAAATATAAATGCCGATGTACTCATATAGTTTCAACGTATTAGATTATAATATAGGTAACTCTTAAAAAATTAATCCAGCAGCATTAGACCAACATCTATTTATTTATAGTAGAGCCTCTTTCTAGAAGAGTTGCCTCTATAACTTCTGTTTTATAGACTTCCTCTTCATCAAAACCAATTTCGTTCTCAAGTTTTTCAATTAACATCTCAGCCGCCCTTTCTCCCATTTTCTCTCCGTGTTGGGCAACAGTTGTTAATGTTGGAGAGGAGTAGCGGGACAAAAGTCCGTCCGTAAAGCCAATTACCGAAACATCTTCTGGAATCTTAAGCCCCTTCTTTTGAGCTGCGCCCATAAATAGTACTGCAAAAATTTCATTAACACACAACACCCCATCAAAACTTTCATTTTCAACAAAGTTCTCTATATAGGACTCTTCTATTCCTTTAAAAGGCAAAACTAAGGTTAACTTTTCATCATAGGCTATGTTATGGTCCAGAAGAGCCCTTTTATAACCTTCTGCCCTCTTTTCGCTAACGTTAAAATAACTTTCAGTAGTGACCAGTGCTATTTTCTTCTTTCCTTCGGCCAACATTTTCACAGTCGCATCGTAAGCAATCTGTTCATCGTTCATCACTACTTTATCGCACTTAATTTCATCAATGACACGATCAAAAAGAACCAACGGAAAACCCTGTTCCATTACTTCTTTTAAGTGGCTAAAGTCATTCTTCTGCTGAGTTTCCGCAGAAACGGACATAATAAAGCCGTCTATACTACCATTGGCAAGAAGTTCCATGTTGAACACTTCTTTTTCGTACGACTCATCAGACACACATACAACCACGTTATAGCCATGTTCATTGGCACACTTCTCAATACCTCTAAAAACCGTAGTGAAAAAATGATGTACTATATCTGGAATAACAACACCTATATTCTTTGTCTTTCTGTTTTTAAGGCTTAAGGCTATAGTATTGGGCCTGTAATTATACAATTTTGCAAAGGCCTTTACCTTTTGCTTCGTGTCAGCACTTATCTCATCGCTATCTTTTAGCGCTTTTGAAACCGTGGAGATAGATACCTCTAATTCTTTAGCAATTTGTTTTAAAGTAATCTTTCGTTTCAAATCTTATAACTTTTGGATAGTGAAAATAAACTATAAAATGAGTAAATGAGAACCTTCTCATTTTTTTTAACAACCTCAGGTGTTTAACAGGTAATTTTAGCACTTTTTTAATTAAAAAGAAAAACTGTATATTTGAAATAGATATCAATTCCCCGATTTCAACCTTCACTTATTATTTATTTGATATTTATTCGATATTATAATTATTATAATCGAATTATATAAAAGTTATTAACACGAAACCGTTTTCGTAGTTTTCGCAAGCGCCCGTTCGTGTGTTTTAAGGTCAATTTTATATACATTTAACATTATTTTATAATTAAACTCAACTTAAAACATCTCATTTATGAAGATCATGCTACTAAAAAACCTGGTTATGGTTGCGGCTTTCTTAAGCTTTGGCATAATACAGGCTCAAGATGTATCGGGAACTGTTTCCGACGCTAGTGGTCCGTTGCCGGGAGCAAGTGTTGTTATTAAAGGTACAACTAACGGAGCTCAAACGGACTTTGACGGAAACTATGCCCTGAGTGACGTTCCAGAAGACGCTACTTTAGTTTTCAGTTATATTGGCTTTGCCTCTCAAGAAGTAAAAGTAAATGGCCAATCCACTATTAATGTAACGCTACAAGAAGACGCGCAAGCCCTGGATGAAGTAGTTATTATTGGTTATGGCTCTACCACTGTAAAAGATGCTACAGGCTCTGTTTCTTCCGTAACATCAGAAGATTTTAATAAGGGTGTAATTTCCTCACCTGAACAGTTAATACAGGGTAAGACAGCCGGTGTTCAAATATCACAATCAAGTGGTGAACCAGGAGCCGGGATTTCCTTAAGAATTAGAGGTACTGGTTCAGTAAGAGGAAATAACAGTCCATTATTCGTAATTGATGGAGTTCCTGTTTCTAACGAAAGTGTTTCTGCATCTGGTGCAGATGTTGGAGTTGGAACAAGTGGTTCCAAAAACCCGCTAAACTTCTTAAACCCTAATGATATTGAGAGTATGAGTATCTTAAAAGATGCGTCTGCTACAGCAATTTACGGTTCAAGAGGTGCCAATGGGGTTGTTGTAATTACCACCAAATCAGGTAAAGGCGGTGCTGATGGGCAGTGGAATTTCTCCACAAACCTAAATATAGCTCACGTTGCTGATGAATACGACCTATTGACAGCAGACGAGTTTATAGAGCGTGGAGGAGCTAATTTAGGTGGTTCTACTGACTGGCAAGATTATGTATTTAGAACCTCTGCCTCTGTTGACAACAATTTAGCTTATTCTAAAAATTATGGAAGTGGAAATGTTAGAGCAACTTTTGGATACTCTAAGCAATTTGGTGTTATTGAAAACACGGACCTAGAACGTATTACAGGTAGGATTAATGTAAACCAAAGATTTTTTGAGGACAAATTAACTGTTGGTTTTCAAGGAACGATTTCAAGAATTAATGACAGGGTGCCATTTGTTAGTAGAACTTCCGGTAGTCTTGGTGATTTATTAGCGGCGGCATACTATTCCAATCCAACGCTACCTTCCAACCCTAATGCAAGTGCAGAGCCAGATAGAAATCCTGCCAACCTTTTAGAGTATTATGACGATAACACCAATACGAACAGAGTTCTTGGTAATCTTTCTTTAAACTATGATATTACTGATGAGTTTTCTGCCAAGTTAAATATTGGGATAGACAAATCTGATTCTTCTAGAGGTCAAGTTGCAGGTCCACAAATACTTGCTTTACAAAACGGAGCCGCCAATAATGGTCGTGCCGCTGTAAGCAACTTGGATACAGAAAACCGTTTGATGGAATTTACCGTAAATTATAAAAAAGAGTTTGAGAACTCTAGATTAGATGTTCTTGCAGGTTATTCTTTTCAAGACTTCAACAGAAAAGGACAGAATATTTTAGGGCAAGGTTATGGTAGTTCCGATTTGAACCAAATCATTAAAACTACGGAACAGACGTATGACGACACCAAAAACCTCGCAAATAACTACCAAGCTTACGGTATAGGTGTATTTGCAGATGAACCAGATGCAGGTGATTTATTTAGAATATTGGGTCTTTTTCCAAATCCTAATGTAACCACTCAAGGTTTACCCGGTATTCCTATAGACGCTTTCGCTGTTGATACATTTGACACTACCGATGAGCTTCAGTCTTTCTTCGGAAGAGTAAATTATACTCTTTTTGACAAATACTTGTTTACTGGTACTTTTAGAGCTGATGGATCTTCAAGATTTGGTGACAATAACAAGTATGGTCTTTTCCCTTCAGCTGCCTTTGCATGGAAATTGAACCAAGAAGATTTTATTAACGAAGACACTTTTTCCACTCTTAAACTTAGATTAAGCTGGGGTATAACAGGTAATCAAGATGGTTTAGGCCACGGTAACTATCTTAACAGAACTAGATGGAGAAATGGAATACAGGGCAATGCACTATCCATTTCAGGAGGTTCTCAACTATCCTCTCCCGCTACTTCAGAAATTGCATTTGCCAACCCAGATTTAAAATGGGAAGAAACAACGCAATATTCATTTGGTGTTGATTTTGGTTTTGGCGCAGATCGTTTTACCGGTAACATTGATTTATACCGAAAAGAAACTAGAGATATTCTATTGAACTTACCTGCTGTACAACCTGCAACTTCACCATTTGTATTTCAAAATGTAGACGGCGTTATCCTAAACCAAGGTATTGAACTAGGATTGGATTATGATATTGTACAATCTGAAGATTTTAACTGGAACGCCAATTTCAACATTGCTTATAACCAAAATGAGTTAACGGATTACAATGGTCCTAATATTCAAGCGGGAGATTTATTCGGACAAGGATTAACAGGTACTACATCACAAATCTTAACTGACGGAAAGCCATTGTTTACCTATAACTTAAGAAATGTAGATGAAAACTTTGTGGTAGATACAGACCCAACAATTCTTGATAAGTCCGGACTTCCTAAAATCACGTCTGGATTCTCTACTGGAGCTTCTTACAAAAATTGGGATGCCTCTTTGTTCTTTAGCGGTCAATTTGGTTTCTATGTATACAACAACACGGCCAATGCTCTTTTTGCGTCGCCACAAATTGGTAGCAGAAATAATTTAAAAAGCACTGTTGATGAGGGTGTAATCTTATCCGCAACCAATCCTAGTACCTACTTCTTAGAAAAAGGTGATTTTGTTAGGCTTCAATCTGCATCGGTTTCCTATAACGTTCCTTTAAGCGGCACAGGATATCTTAAAAGTTTGCGTCTAAGTCTTAATGGGCAAAATTTATTTTTGCTAACTGGCTATAGCGGATTAGATCCTGAAGTAAGTACTTCTAACATTCCAGCAAATGGTTTGCCCTCTGCTGCCATTGACTACCTTGCCTATCCAAGGCCAACAACTTACAGTTTAGGCATTAATGTTACTTTCTAAAAAAATTATTATGAAAAAAATAAAAATTTATATAAGCGCAGTACTTCTAATTCCAATGGCGTTTTCGTGTACGGATTTGGAAATAGAACCTACTGATTCACTAATTACCGATGGGTTTGCAGGCGTTGCCGATATAGAAGGAGAGGTATCAAACCTTTCTAACATTGTAGCCGGAGACCGTTTGGTAAATGCAGCCGGACTCTTTTCCCTAAACGAAGTAACCACAGATGAATACTTAGTTCCTACAAGAGGAACGGACTGGGGTGATAACGGTGCTTGGCTATCTCTTCATAAACAAAGCTGGAATGCAGAATTAGGAGACATAGTTGGAACATGGCAGCAACTTAACAGTGTTACTATTAATGCCACTCGTACTATTAGCGATAAAAGTACAGTTACTGCATCTGGAGACATAACCGAGTTAAAGGCACAGGCTAGATTTTATAGAGCTTGGGCAATGAATTGGATTTTGGATATGTGGAGACAGGTACCTTACAGAAATGTAAACTTACCAAATAGTGCCGTTCCAGATGTTTTAACGGGTCAAGTAGCCATAGATAGTATAGTAGCTGATTTAAATATTGCTATTCGTGATCTTCCGGTTGTAACCGCTAGTGATGATATCACCAGTAAATCTTCACCCACTAGAGCGGCAGCTAACTTATTGATGGCAAAACTTCACCTTAACAAGCACGTCTATCTTGATGGTACTCCGCAACCAGAGGATATGCAAGTAGTTATAGATGCAGTAGATGCAATTGCCGCAGATGGTTACACATTAGCCGCCCCAGGAGATTTCTTTGACATTTTCAGACCAAGTAATGATGTTGAAACTATTTGGTGGTCTCCAGGTGATGCCGGACAAAGAATCTGGCATACCTTACATTACAGCCAAAACTTCCCAGGCGCCAATGATGGTGGTGGATGGAACGGTTTTACAACTTTGGCTGAATTTTACGATTTGTTTGAAGGTCCTGCAGAAACAAACTACCCTGGCGACGGACAAGAGGAAAGAAGAGGATTGGTACATGATGCAAGTACTGCAAATGCCGAAAACCTAGGTATTGGAATAGGGTTCTTAATTGGGCAACAATACGAGCAAGATGGTACTCCATTAAACGCAAGAGATAACGTAGACGGTGTTCCCCTAGTATTTACAAGAGAAGTTGAACAAGCGGAATATACTTCTCCAGCCGACAATGCTCTATTGGAAACGTCTGGTATTAGAATGACCAAATACCACCCTAATGAAGAAGGAGGAGATAGAAGAACCCATATTGTAAGATATAGATATGCCGATGCCTATTTAATGAAAGCAGAAGCAATGTTTCGAATGGGCAATGATCCTTTAACCCTAATTAATGATTTAAGAACTGTGAGGGGTGCTTCTAGCTTAACTACAATTCAAGAAGCAGATTTATTAGCCGAAAGGGGTAGAGAATTGTATCAAGAACAATCAAGAAGACAAGACCTCATAAGGTTTGATCAATACCTAAGAGCATGGAACCTTAAGGATGCGGGTGATTCGCATTTGGAAATATTTCCAATTCCACAAGCTGATATACTTGCAAATCCAAACTTGGTTCAGAACCCAGGTTACTAAATTCTTTAATATTTAAGTGTTTAAAAGGCCGCCTCCGGGCGGTCTTTTTACATCTAGGCAAATAAAGTAAATCTATTTCTCGCCGTAGATTAAATAGATTCTAACTAGTAGATGTAAATCCTATAATTTATTTGCTTTCTACAGGAATTGCTATCTTGCATAGTATATAAAAGAACCCATTTTGTTAACAAGTACTGCAATTAAATTTAGAATAATCACGCTTTTAAAATATCGATGAATAAATCCATTCTATTAATTTTCGCATCTCTATTTTCATTAATAAGCTGCAAAAAAAAAGAAGGCAATTTATTTGAAAATCCTTCTTCGGAACAAACTGGGATTCTATTTGCCAATGAGCTTACAGAAACCGATGATCTGAATATTTTGGAATATCTCTATTTCTATAATGGAGGCGGTGTTGCTGTAGGAGATATAAATAACGATAGCCTTCCTGACATTTTCTTTTCGGGCAATCAAGTAAAGAACAAACTATACTTAAACCGCGGTGATCTTAAATTTGAGGATATAACGGAAAAATCCGGAATAGCAGGAAATAGTGATTGGAATACAGGTGCTGTTATGGGCGATGTAAATGGTGATGGATTATTGGACATATATATTTGTGCCGTTGCGGGTATTCAAGGCCTTAACGGTTATAACGAACTCTTTATTAACAATGGCATCTCTAGTTCAGGGGAGATAAGCTTTACCGAAAGAGCTGCGGAATACGGACTTGATTTTGACACCTACAGTTCTTCAGCGGCATTCTTAGATTATGACCTAGACGGAGACCTAGACATATATTTGTTGAACCATGCCGTACATACCCCTGAATCCTATGGCCGATCGGAGTTAAGGTTAGAAAGAAACTATCAGACTGGCGATAAACTTCTTAGAAACGATGGAACCAAATTTACTGATGTCAGTGAAGAATCCGGAATTTTTGGCGGCGCAAATGGATATGGCCTTGGTATTGCCATCTCTGATTTTAATCAAGATGGATGGCCGGATATCTATGTGGGAAATGATTTTCATGAAGACGATTATTATTACTTGAATAATGGGAATGGGACTTTTACTGAGAGCCTAAAAAAATATTTTGGACATACCTCTAGGTTTTCTATGGGTAATGATATTGCAGACATCAATCATGATGGCATGCCAGATATCCTTTCATTAGATATGCTACCCGAAGACGAGAAAGTTCTTAAATCTTCTCAAGGTGATGTTGAACCACAAATAATGAAACTCCAAACTGCAGATTATGGTTATCATTATCAATTCAGCCGCAACATGCTGCATTTAAATAGAGGTAATCAGTTTTCAGAAATTGGTTTACAATCAGGAATTGCAGCTACGGATTGGAGTTGGAGCGCACTATTTGCAGATTATAATCAGGATGGGGAACAAGATGTTTTTGTTTCCACAGGTATTCCAAAGCGCCCTAACGACCTAGACTACATAAATTTTGTGTCCTCTGAGCAGATAAGGAATAAAATAACCAACACTAAATTAGTTGATCGCCAAGCCTTAAATAAAATGCCTTCAGGCAAAACACATAACTATATTTTTAAAGGTGGCCCCAAATTAAATTTTGTTGATAAATCTGGAGACTGGATTACAAAGGACAGCTTGGTTTCCGGTGCTACCGCTGCCGCAGATTTTGACAATGACGGAGATATAGATTTGGTAATTAATAATGTTAATGGGCCCGCTTCGCTTTACATTAACAAAACCGACCAAAAAGCGAATTACTTAAAATTAAATTTACGCTTTTCAGGAAAAAACCCTTACGCCATTGGCACCAAAGTATACTCATACCACAACGGCATATTACAATTTAGAGAGCTCTATACGGTAAGAGGGTTTCAATCTTCTTCGGAACCAATTATTCACTTTGGTTATGGAAATTATAAAAAAATAGATTCCCTCAAAATTGTTTGGCCTGACAGGACATATCAAATTATAAAAGACATAGCGGTTAACCAAACCCTTACTATAACTCCTCAAGACCCCAAACCTTTTGATTACAAATCACTAAAACCTAAACGCCAAAATTTATTTGAAAGGGTAAGTGGCAATCTAGGTATTAATTTTAAGCACAAAGAAGACAACTACTCTGATTTTAATAGACAAAAACTTATTCCTTATCAAATTTCAGATCGTGGTCCTGCAACCGCTATTGGTGACTTAAATGGAGATAATCAAATTGATATATTTTTTGGCGGCTCAAAATATATTCCTCCTAGAATTTTTATAGGATTAGATTCTGTTTTCGCTGAAAAAGTTATTCCTTCAATAACCAAAGACTCAATAAAAGAAGATGTGGTTGCCGTAATAGCAGACTTTGACAATGACTCCAAAAATGACTTGTTTGTGGGGTCTGGCGGTGCTGACTTTTTTGACAAATTAAAGCCTTTGTTAGATACATATTACAGCAATAAAGACTCTGTATTTGAAACAAATTCATTACCTGAATATTTTGAAAACGCATCAGTTTTAAGGCCGAACGATATAGATGGAGATGGAGATTTGGATTTATTTGTAGGTAACCAAGTTGTAACTAACGATTTTGGGAAAAGCCCATCTTCCTATATTTTAATCAATAATAATGGTGAATTTTCAATTCAAGAAAATGAAGGATTAAAGGACGTTGGAATGGTTACCGATGCCATTTGGGACGATGTTGATAATGATGGTTTAAAAGATTTAATTGTGGTAGGTGAATGGATGGCTCCAACTTTCTTTAAGAACCAAAATGGAACTCTAAAAAGCATTTCTCTCCTAAACGAGGACTTAAATGGTCTTTGGCAAAAGATTTTGCCCTTTGATATTGACCACGATGGAGATACCGATTATCTCTTAGGTAATTGGGGAACCAACAGCAAATTTAAAGCATCCCCCAATCATCCGATGCGATTATATTATGGAGATTTTGACGAAAACGGTCAAACGGAAACGATTACCGCTTTAGAAAAGAACGGAAAGTACTTTCCACTTGAAGGCCTAGCCAATCTTTCATCTCAAATTGTTAGCCTTCGAAAAAAATTTACTAATTATTCCAGTTTTGCCGGCCGTACCGTTGAAGAAATTTTTGACAAAGAAACTCTCCGTAAATCCACAATTGTAGAAGTAAACGAACTCCAATCTGGTTATTTAAAAAACACAGATGGCAATTTTTCGTTTGTCCCATTTAAAGAAGAACTGCAAACCTCTCCTCTATTTTCATTTTTAAAATATGATTTTGACAAAAATGGTACCGAGGAAGTATTGGTTGCAGGCAATTATTTTGGAGTTAAGCCATACCATGGTAGATTTGATTCTTTTCCCGGAGCTATAGTTCAAAATGAAAACGAGATACTATTAGGGAATGAAATTGGCCTTGACTTTGCTCAAAAATCAATTAGACATATGAATATTATTGATTTAAAAAATCAAGCTTACCTTTTGGTTACGGTAAATAATGATAGTGTTCAAGTATATAAATTAAACAACTAAAAGCCCTTATTTATATGCTAAGAAAATTTCTATTGGGCGCTGGGCTTATTTTACTAACAGCCTTGGTTTGGTTTCTTTTTCTAAAACCAGAAGACTATCTGGCTACTCTAAAAATAAAGGCCAATCCCGGAACAATTAATCAAACTATAAAATTATGGGAAAGCACTTTAGAAGATTCCCGTATTATTGACCAACGTCAATTAAATACTTTTGAACACCAAATTACAATCAATGACTCTAGTTTTAATTACAAGTGGACCATTGAAAAAATAGACGACTCCCTATCCTTGACACAAGCTCATATAACGATTGTAAACCACTCCCTAACAAGCAAATTACTAATGCTTTTTACAGATACTGATTTTGAAAAACGGTCAAAAAAAATAATTTTTCAATTTCATGAAAAAATCCAAGAACACCTTGATAATTTTAAAGTAACTATTAAAGGTAAAGAGGTGTTATCAAATACTTTTTGCGCCTACATACCTTTAGAAAGCACCCAGTTTGAAAAGGCTTCAAAAATGATGTCTAACTATCGCTTATTGGATAGGTTTGCTCTAAATCCAAATGTCCAAACCGATGGCCTCCCTTTCATTGAGGTTACCAAATGGAATATAGAAAAAGATAGTATTACATATAATTTTTGTTATCCCATCAAGAAAACAGACTCATTACCAGAACATAAAATTATTAAATACAAGGAGTTTAAGGGCGGCAATTCATTAAAAGCAATTTATAACGGCAATTATATTACATCTGACAGGGCTTGGTACAGCCTATTGAACGAAGCTGAAAAATTAGGTATTAAAACTACTGGAACTCCTGTTGAAGTATTTTTTACCAACCCTAATATGGGGTCCAATGAACTTGAATGGGTGGCTGAAATATATTTACCCATAGTTGACAATAATTAATAATGAAGATAGAAGTGGAATTATAGTAACACTACCATATACAACAGTAAAGAGGCCCTACATCATAAGGGCCTCTTTATGTTATAACTAAAATCCACCATTTATGTCTCCAAATTTTAACACAATCAGATTATGGATATAATCCAAATAAAAGGAAATATTCCATAAATTAGCTATTCCACTTTTATAAGGATAGCTATGCAAATTTTTCGTCCACAACTTACCCCTTATACATTCTCACAAACCATTGATTCGGCTTCAATTGGGTATAAAAAAACTATAAAGACCCATAATATATGTATCTAAACTGCCATACATATTATAGTCTTAGGTACGGTACCATCAAAACTGACGAACTTCTAAGTTTAACCGCCCAAAACGGCTGTAAGACTTTAGCATTAACGGATATTAACAATACTTCCGCCTGTCTTGATTTTGTTCGTTTAGCCCCTAAATATGGTATAAGACCTATCCTAGGAGTTGATTTTAGAAATGGTGCCAGTCAGCAATTTATCCTCCTTGCAAAAAACAATGAAGGTTATAAAAACATCAACTCTTATCTGTCTTCTTTTTTACACCAACCTGGTCTAGCCATACCTGAAAGACCTATTGAAATTGAAAACAGCTATATAATCTATCCTTTTGAAAAGGCAAGAAATTATAAGCTAAAGCAAAATGAGTATTTAGGAATTTCCTTAAAACAATTAAATGGCTTAAAGTTTTCAAAACAGAGCATTAACAAAGACCGTTTGGTGCTACTCCATACCGTGTCTTTTCAAAGTAAAAGGGGATTTAATACCCACCGTCTATTAAGGGCCATTGACAATAATACTTTATTGAGCAAGTTGCCTGTACATGAACAAGGCCAAGAGACAGATCAATTTTTATCCGAAGATAAAATCAAACTTATTCACATTGATTTTCCGGAGATACTAGAAAACACATTACGATTACTAAATAATTGTAACATTAAATTTGATTTCTCCGAAACCAAACCAAAGAACCAGCGTGCATACTCTAACAATGAGGAGTTGGATTTTCGATTCCTTCAAAAATTAGCCCACCAAGGTATTCCATATCGTTATAAAAATGCAGCTCCGCAGATTTATACCCGTATAGACAAAGAATTGGCCATCATTAAAGAAAAAGGATTTGTCTCCTATTTTCTGATCAATTGGAAAATCTTAAAATACGCACGCAGCAAAGGGTATTTCTATGTGGGCCGTGGTAGTGGGGCCAATAGTATTATAGCATACCTTTTACGCATAACCGATGTAGACCCAATAGAGCTTGACCTTTATTTTGAACGCTTTATAAATATACACCGTACAAATCCACCTGATTTTGACATTGATTTCTCTTGGTCCGATAGGGATGATATTACTCAATTTATGTTCAAACAATTTAAGAACACTTCTCTTATAACCGTTTATAACACCTTTAAATTCAAGGCGTCCGTACGTGAACTGGGAAAAGTTTTTGGGTTACCAAAGTCCGAAATAGATATACTTACCAAAGGAAAATTCAATTTTAACCAACTGGATAATTTATCTCAACTGGTTTTAAAATACAGTCAATATATACAAGGCTTCCCAAACTACTTAGGTATTCATGCCGGAGGCGTTTTAATTTCCGAAGAACCCATTCATAGTTATTGCGCCACATTTATGCCTCCCAAAGGTTTTCCCACTGCACAAATAGACATGGTAGCGGCAGAAGATATTAGATTATTTAAGTTTGATATTTTGAGTCAGCGTGGCCTGGGAAAAATAAAAGATGCCGTTGAAATTGTAAGAAAGAACCATCCCCTCCAAAAGCCCATAGATATTCATAATATTAAACGGTTTAAAGAGGACAAGCGCATTAAATACCTTTTAAAAAACGCCAAGGCCATAGGATGCTTTTATGTAGAATCTCCCGCCATGCGAATGCTTTTAAAAAAGCTGCAGGTAGATGATTATTTGGGCTTGGTGGCTGCTAGTTCCGTTATTAGGCCCGGTGTGGCAAAATCGGGAATGATGCGTGAATACATTTTACGTTACCGATATCCTGAACGAAGAAAAGATGCTCATCCTGTGCTATTGAATATCATGCCCGAAACTTTTGGGGTCATGGTCTATCAAGAAGATGTTATTAAAGTAGCACACTATTTTGGAAAACTAAAACTTCATGAAGCAGATACACTACGCCGTGGCATGTCCGGTAAATTCCGGTCGCGTGATGAATTCTTAAAAGTAAAACAACAATTTTTTGATAACTGTAAAGCCGATGGTAAAGCTGATGCTGTTACAAGTGATATATGGCGCCAAATTGAAAGCTTTGCCGGGTATGCTTTTGCAAAAGGACATTCTGCTTCATATGCCGTAGAAAGTTACCAGAGCCTGTTCTTAAAAGCGTACTACCCCCTAGAATATATGGTGGCAACGCTCAACAATGGCGGCGGATTCTATAGCCGTGAACTTTACGTTCATGAAGCAAAAATGCACGGAGGTATCGTCCAAGCTCCATGCATCAACCAAAGTGAGTATCTGACCACTATTATGGAGAATACCATCTATCTTGGTTTTAGCTTTCTAAGAAGTTTGGAAACCCAAACTATTGAGAAAATATGCACAAACAGAGCCCGCTATGGCCCTTTCAAAAGCTTGGACAATTTTATTGACAGAGTTCCTGTTTCAGTAGAGCAAATTGCCATACTTATTAAAATTAATGCATTCCGTTTTACCGGAAAAAACAAAAGAGAACTTCTCTGGGCCGCCTATTTACAAACGAGCAAAGCCCCAAAGGAAGAGCATGTTCCTACCCTTTTTCAACCTAAAAAAATATCCTACAAAACCCCTGAGCTAAAAAGTTCAGAATTAGAAAATGCATTTGATGAATATGAGCTGTTGGGATTTCCTTTATGCAACCCTTTCGATTTGCTGGCAAATCCTAAAGAAAACACCTTAAAAGCAAACCAATTACTTCATTATAAAAATCGGGTAGTTACAATTGAAGGTTATTTAGTAGCTACAAAAAACACTTCAACTTCAAACGGAAAATCAATGCATTTTGGAACTTTTCTAGATAGGAACGGTGATTTTATAGATACCGTTCACTTTCCTCCCATAGCCGCCAAATTCCCTTTTAGGGGAAAAGGTATTTATTCTATAACCGGTAAAATAACCGAAGAATTTGAATGTGTTACTATTGAGGTTATCAGCATGTACCTCCAAGCAATCATTGAAGACCCCAGATATTCCGAAAACCCTAAAACCAGTACCGTATAATGCCAGAGGAAAGAGCTATAGTACATATGGATCTTGATACATTCTTTGTATCGTGCGAACGCTTGTTGGACAGTCGCCTGAATAAAAAACCTATTTTAATAGGTGGTGTTTCTGACCGAGGCGTAGTAGCTTCATGCAGTTATGAAGCGCGGAAGTTTGGCATACATTCGGCCATGCCTATGCGTATGGCCAAGCAATTATGTCCGGAAGCTATAGTTTTAAGGGGCAATGCAGCCACCTACAGTAAATTTTCCAATTTGGTTACAGATGTGATCAAGGACAGCGTTCCCCTTTATGAAAAAAGCTCGGTAGACGAATTCTATATAGATTTAACGGGAATGGACAGATTCTTTGGGTGCCACCAAATAGCTATTGAACTTAGGGAAAAAATCATGAACGAGACAGGGCTACCCATCTCCTTTGGATTATCTATAAACAAGACCGTTTCCAAAATTGCAACGGGAGAAGCCAAACCCAACAACCAGATTAGAATTTTTAAAGGCACCGAAAAGCCTTTTTTGGCCCCATTATCCGTTAGAAAAATACCCATGGTTGGTGAAGTTACCTATAAATCATTATGTGACTTGGGAATCAAAAAAATAGTAACCGTTCAGGAAATGCCAATGCAATTAATGCATAAGGTATTGGGGAAAAACGGGTTGTCTATTTGGAAAAAAGCCAACGGTATAGACAACAGTCCCGTGATTCAATACCACGAGCGAAAGTCCATTTCTACGGAACGAACCTTTGACAAGGATACAACGGACATTAAAAAACTTAAAAGTATTATTATTGCAATGGCCGAAAATCTAGCTTACCAATTACGGAGAGGTCATAAATTAACCGCCTGTGTTACCTTTAAAATCAGGTATTCGGATTTTCAGACCTATACACAACAACAGCGAATACCATATAGTTCTTTGGACAGCAGCATCTTGCCCGTAGTCTTAAACCTCTTTGAGAAACTGTACAATAGGCGTCTGCTAGTACGGTTAATCGGGGTTAGGTTTAGTCATTTGGTAGAAGGAGGACATCAAATTAATCTGTTCGAAGACAATGAAAAGCAAATACGTCTAAGCTTGGCCATAGACAAAATGCGTGAACGGTACGGAGACCGTTCCGTTATTAGTGCCGCTGGTATGGAAGCTAAAAGTATTAGCCGATGGAACCCGTTTTCAGGAGAACCACCTCCCCTTTTACCCAACAGAAGAAGGTAATAGTGTATCCTGAAAAGAAAAAGCCTTGCACAGATGTAATCCGTACAAGGCCTTAAATTATATAAGCCATTCTTTATTTTGCAAAATAGACATACAGTGCCACTACGATAAAACAGATTGCAATACCCACCTGCTTCACATATTTGTAAGGCTCAATAGAGACTTGTTTGGTATACTCCAATTCAAATGGTTTTTCGTTAGGATATATTTTACCTATTACCAACATAATAGCCGCATTCAACACGAACAAAATGGCCATAACGTGAATAAAGTGTGGATAAGCTTCCGCTTTTACCAGTGCCAATGCATCAACATTTGTTATACCGGCCGCAGCGGCCTCTTCCAATGCCCCATCAACAAACATGGGCTGTAAATAAAATTGACTGAAACAGTACAATACAACACCGGCAATAATACCGATTTTTGCTGCTATGGCAGGAACCCTTTTTGTAAGATACCCCACCACGATTATCGTAAATATTGGAATCGTATAAATACCGTTCAACTCTTGCAAGTAGGCAAAGAGACTACCTGCATTAGATATTAACGGCGCAATAAGCATGGCACCTACTGCCAAAACAACACCAAAAATCTTACCGTATTTTACTACCGTTTGTTCTGTAGCTTCCGGATTAATATGCTGCTTGTACACATCAAGCCCAAAAAGGGTTACAGAGCTGTTTAATACACTGTTAAACGAACTCAAAATAGCCCCAAAAAGTACTGCTACGAAAAAACCTACCAGATACTTTGGCAATACTGCATTTACCAATGCCGGATAAGCTTGATCTGGCATTTCCAGTCCACCTTGAAAATAGTGGAAAGCAATAATACCGGGAAGCACCACGATTAACGGTCCTAAAATTTTAATAAAAGAAGCTAACAATAACCCCTTTTGACCTTCGGCCAAGTTTTTCGCTCCCAAAGCTCTTTGAATAATTTGTTGGTTTGTACCCCAGTAGAACAAGTTAATAAGCATCATACCCGTAAACAGAGTTGAAAATGGTACACTGTTGGTTACTTCTCCTGTTGAATCAAACTTCTCAGGGTTTGCTTGATAAAGGACATCCAAACCTTCAAATACACTTCCATCACCAATAGCCATCAATCCAAATACAGGAATCAAAAGACCTCCAATCAGAAGTCCTACTGCATTTATCGTATCGGAAACGGCAACTGCCTTTAGACCACCAAAAACAGCATAAATAGACCCGATGATACCAATACCCCAAATACTTAGGTTCAAAGCTGTACCATCCGAGACACCTAACATCGTAGGTAAATCAAACATAGTACTGATTGCAAGCGCTCCAGAATATAAAATAGTTGGCAATAACACCACAACATACCCCGTAAGAAACAAGATAGACGTTAGTGTTTTTGTAGTTACATCATACCTATCTTTAAGGAATTGGGGAACCGTAGTAATACCCCCTTTTAAATACCTTGGCAATAAGAAAATAGCAGTAACCACCATAGCAATAGCCGCTAAAGTCTCCCAGGCCATAACCACAATTCCTTCGGTATAAGCCTGTCCGTTAAGACCTACAATTTGTTCTGTAGAAAGGTTGGTCAATAACAATGACCCCGCAATAACTCCAGCCGTTAAACTCCTTCCTCCTAAAAAGTAACCGTCCGAAGAATTTTCATCGGTTGTACGTGTTGCAAAATAAGATATTATGGCCACCAAAGCGGTAAAGCCTATAAAGGACAAAATTCCGATCATTATAAATTGGTTTGATATTTCGGTTAAATATATTGGATTATTTACGAAAAACTTAAAGATTAACGGACAATAAATACGAAATCACATTTGACACAAAAAAAGGATGAAATTTCACGGGACTGTAATTTTCTATACCTCTGGGCATTGATTATCTTGCAGACGATTTTGACTATGAAAAAAGTACTATTTTTAATTTGGGTTGGGACGCTGTCCTTTTTAATGATTTCCTGCTCAGAAAAAAAGCAAGAACCCACAACTTTATTTCAAAAATTAGAAGCCACTCACCAATAACAAATCGCTATAAATCAACCGAATGTAAAGTTTCATTTAATTGAAATTTACTTACGAAAACGATAGAGTTCAATAATTTTCAAAAAAGCCTTAACCAACTATTGCAGAAGCACCCACAATTCATGATATTGCAGTAGATGATACCATACAACACTCCTTTTAACATGAACGGCAAAACATTTTTTTTTAGATTTTTTTTGATATTTGCTTTTCTAATACATATTTCATGTAATTCAGAAAAGGAGAAAAAAACTCTCGAGACTCCAAAGAAAGAAACCCTGTTTAGTCTAATACCGGGAGAGGAAACAGGTATTGATTTTATCAACGCCGTAGAGAACCAGAAGAATTTCAACATATTCAAATACCGTAATTTCTACAACGGGGGCGGAGTAGCTATCGGAGATATCAATAATGATGGATTGGCAGACATTTACCTTTCTGCCAATATGGGGCCTAACAAACTTTACCTGAACAAAGGCGATTTTAAGTTTGAGGATATTTCTGAAAAAGCCGGTGTTACTGGCAACAAACCGTGGTCTACAGGAGTGGTCATGGCAGATATTAATGCAGACGGTTTACTGGACATTTACGTAAGTAATGCCGGGAACATGGAAGGCAACAACCATGATAACGACCTTTACATCAATAATGGAGACCTTACTTTTACGGAAAAAGCAAAAGAATTCAATCTTGCGGAAACCGGTTTCTCCACACATGCCTCTTTTTTTGATTATGACAAAGACGGAGACCTAGATGCCTACATCTTAAATAACAGCAACATACCCGTTAGCAGTTTGGGCTACGCAGAACAACGGAGCGTTCGGGCTCAAGACTGGGAGGGTGTTCCACACATTTTTAGAGGTGTTGGCGACATGCTTTTACGAAATGATAATGGAAAATTCACGGATGTAAGTGAAGATGCCGGCATTTATGGTAGCTTAATTGGATTTGGTCTTGGTGTTATGGTAAGTGATATTAACGGAGACCTTTGGCCGGACATCTATGTTTCTAACGATTTTTATGAGCGCGATTACCTTTACATCAATCAAAAGGATGGCACTTTTAAAGAAGAAATAAAAGAATGGACCTCTCACCTATCGCTGTCGGCAATGGGCATAGACATGGCCGATATTAACAATGATGGTCATGCGGATATTTTTATTACAGATATGCTTCCGGAAGGTGACCAGCGGGTTAAATCGGTTATGGAATTTGAAGGTTATAATGTCTTTAAACTAAAGCAGAGCAAAGATTTTTATCAGCAGTACATTCAAAATACACTACAACTGAACAATGGTAACGGTTCGTTTTCGGAAATAGCCTATCATAGCGGCGTAGCAAAAACAGATTGGAGTTGGGCCGGATTATTATTTGATATGGACAATGATGGTCTGCGCGATATATTTATCACCAATGGCGTAAACCATGACCTTACCGATCTTGATTTTATAGATTTCTTTGCCAATGAAATCATACAAAAAATGGCCCTTACCGGTAAAAAAGAATCTATAGATTCCATTATAAACAAAATGCCAGTTGCTCCACAGCACAACTATGCCTATCGCAATAATGGTGATATTACATTTAACGATGCAGGGGTAGAATGGGGATTTGAGCTACCTAGCTTATCCAACGGTGCGGCATATGGAGATTTAGATAACGACGGTGATCTTGACTTAGTCGTCAACAATGTAAACATGCAATCGTTCGTATATAAAAACAATACTAGTGAAACCACGGATAATCATTACATCAAGCTAAAGTTTGAGGGGCAAGGTCAGAATCCCTTTGCAGTAGGTGCCAGTATAAAAATGTACTACAAAGACCAAATTGTCTTTCAGGAATTGATTCCTTCACGTGGCTTTCAATCTTCAGTAGATTATGTAATGGATATTGGTCTTGGCGAGACCAGTACGGTAGATTCTCTTCGTGTTATTTGGCCCGATGATTATACGCAGAAGCTGAAAAACATTTCTGCTGATCAGCTTTTAACATTAAAACGATCGGATGCCACAGAAAAATATGTTCCACAAAAACCATCGAACAAAAAGACACTACTCACCGAAATAAACGAAACAAAGTTAGAATCACACAAAGAAGATTCGTATCAAGATTTTGATTACGAAGGGCTTATTTCCAAACTTATATCTCAAGAAGGCCCTGCATTAGCAATAGGCGATGTAAATGGAGATGGTAACGAAGATATCTTTATAGGAGGCGCAGAGGGCCAATCCGGCATAGTATACACCCATTCCGGAAACGGGAAGCTCTCAAAAAAACCGCTGAACTTAGATATTGATTTTGACGATACGGCCGCTGCATTTTTTGATGCCGATGGAGATGGCGACCAAGATTTGGTCATAGGCACAGGTGGTAATCGTATTAATAAGGAAAATTCATATAAGCCTAGGTTATACCTAAATGACGGAAGAGGGAATTTCAGCAAAAGTACGGAAGACCTACCTTCGGCCTTTAAGAACATTTCGGTTATTTCGCCACAGGATTTTGATAATGATGGTGATATTGACCTTTTTGTTGGCTCCAGAAGTGTGGTGGGCACTTATGGTGTTGATCCGGACCATCTGTTTTTAGAGAACCAAGGTGAAGGAAAATTCATTGATGCCACCGAAAGGCTAGCATACGACCTTAAAGATGCCGGTATGATTACGGATGCCGTATGGGCAGATATAGATGGCGACGACAAGAAAGATTTGCTCACCGTATCCGATTGGGGCAGACCTAACATTTATAAGAATTCCGGAAGACGGCTTAGTCGGCTTTCTACATCGCTTGACAGCTTATACGGTTGGTGGAATACGGTAGAAGCCGTAGATCTTGACAAAGATGGCGACATGGACTTAATATTGGGTAACCAAGGTACAAACGTGCCCTACGAAGCCGATAAAGAGCACCCCATGAAACTATGGATTAACGACTATGACAACAATGGCACATTAGAACAGATTACTACCCGAGGTTTTGACGGAAAGGATTATCCCATCCACCAGAAAAAAGAATTAACCGGACAAATCGTGTCCTTGAAAAAGCAAAGTTTAAAAGCTTCCGAATACGCCAAGAAAACCATAGGGGAACTTTTTCCAAAAGAGATTTTTGATCGTAGCATCGTTAAAGAAGCGAACACTATGGAATCCGTAATTGCAATTAACGAAGGTGGTGGCAAATTCACTATTAAAAAATTGCCATCGCGTGTTCAACTATCATGCGTTTGCGGTATTACTTGTACCGATATTGATAAGGACGGAGATTTAGACCTTATCATGGCCGGGAACAACTTTGAGTTCAAGCCACAATATTCCCGTTTGGATGCCAGCTACGGTAATGTGCTTTTAGGCGATGGAAACCTGAACTTTAAATGGCAAGATTATAACACCAGCGGTTTTTTTATTAAGGAAGAGGTAAAGCATCTGAAACAATTTAAAGACAAAAGCGGAAAAACCTTTCTTATTGCTGCCATAAACGATAGTGCACCTAAAATTTATGCTTTAGACTAAATGTCATTTTCAAATATTTCAAACAAGCTGGAAAACTGAGCTTAGTACGTTTTAAACCAACCTTATCTCGATTCTTTTGCGGGCGCCTTGATTAAAGGTGAAAATAATGTAATTTTAAGCGCTAGAATCGGGTTAGACCTTAGTCAAAAATCCGTAAGAGATTTGAATATCCTTAATTTAGGAGCAGAAAAGTACCTCTTGGTTACCATAAATAATGACAGCCCCCAAATCTATAGGCTGAAAAGAAAACAAAAGACAAATGAATAAGATTTTTATCGTACTGCTTTCGCTTGTTTTTGCGATTTCGTGTAAAGCCCCGCAAAAAGAAGAATCTATTACTATTAGCCCAGAAGATCTTAACGCTTCAATAGACCAGGTAACGGAGATTATGATTCATGATATATTCTCCCCTCCTGTAGCCAGTAGAATTTTCGCCTATCCTAACGTTGCCGCTTATGAGATTATGGCTATGGCTAATGACGAATACAGACCGCTGGCAGGACAACTAAACGGACTTGCGCCAATTCCTGCTCCTGACACTACGCAAACTGTAAACTATGACCTTGCTGCAATCGTTGCGCATATGGAACTAAGCAAAAGGCTGATATTTTCAGAAGACCGGATGGAAGCTTTACGCAATAGTCTTTATACGATATGGCAAGGCAAGAACCCAGTTCTGTTCAATAGTTCCAAAGAGTATGGCCTACAGGTAGCGGACCATATAGCCCAATGGATGAGCAAAGACAATTATGCACAAACGCGAACCATGCCCAAATTTACGGTAGATGCAGACGATGAAACAAGATGGCAGCCTACTCCTCCTGCTTACATGGACGGTATTGAACCCCACTGGAATAAAATAAGACCATTTGCAATAGACTCCGCAGCACAATTCAAACCAATTCCTCCACCGGCATTTTCCCTTGAGGAAGATTCTCCTTTTTATAAAGAGCTCAAAGAAGTATATGATATAAGTAATAAAATTACAGAAGAAGGTGATGCTTCCGAAGAAATTCAAATTGCTCAATTTTGGGATTGCAACCCTTATGTTTCCGTTACACGGGGTCACCTTATGTTCGCAACCAAGAAAATAACTCCGGGAGCACACTGGATGGGTATAGCAAAAATTGCAGCGCGCAAAACCAACAGTGACTTCCATCAAGCCTTATACGCGTATACCAAGGCCTCAGTAGCAATGGCAGATGCGTTTATAAGCTGTTGGGACGAAAAGTACAGAAGTAACCTTATTCGCCCTGAAACCCTGATAAACCAACATATAGATGACAGTTGGAAACCGGTATTGCAGACCCCACCATTTCCTGAGTATACGAGTGGACATAGCGTTGTTTCCGGAGCGGCTTCAGTAGCCCTAACGGATGTTTTTGGCGAAAATTTTGCTTTTGATGACGATACAGAAGTACCTTATGGCCTTCCAATCCGTAGTTTTACATCCTTTGAGCAAGCCGCCAATGAAGCCGCAATCAGTAGAATGTACGGAGGTATTCATTACCGAGCTGCGGTTGAAGTGGGTGTTAAACAAGGCAGGGACTTGGGCAAGTTCGTAGTTGAAAAACTCAAAATGAAAAACAACAACACAACGGCCCAAAACTGAGCCTAACTTTTTTATAATTAAGCTCTGCTATTGAGAGCACAGCTCTCTATAAATTTAAGGACACCCGCTTAATCATCCTGCACAAATAGCACGGAAACAAGTTAGAGTGGAAAGCTGAAATTTTCATGCCTATACAAGACCAAAAAGAGGAATAGAGTGTACCTTTGCTTCCTAAAAACACGTTGCAATGAAAGTAATGGCAAAACACTTTTCACTCCAAGTCATGGCTCTTTTTCTTTTTTATAGCTGTTCCAATCACGGTCAGTTAGCTTATGTATCAAAGTTACCAAGTAGTCTAAAGGAAAATTCCGGGATAGCTACGTACACAAATGATGCAGCATGGTTCATTGAGGACAGCGGCAATGATGATGTCATTACCAAAGTGGATTTTAAAGGAGAAATCCTAAAGGAGTTTAAGGTGAAAAATGCCAAAAACCATGATTGGGAAGACCTTACGGAAGACAAAAAAGGCAACTTATATATAGGTGACTTTGGCAATAACGCTAGTGACCGTAAAGATTTGGTAATCTATAAACTCCCCAACCCCGAATATGAAACCGGAGACCATATTACCGCTGAGCAAATAGTCTTTAAATACCCCGAGCAAAAACGTTTTCCTCCTAAAAAAAAAGAGCGTTATTATGATGCTGAAGCTTTCTTTCACTATAACAACTACCTTTATATTTTTACAAAAAATAGGGCTAATCCGTTTAACGGAGAATCACTAATATATAGAGTTCCCGATACCAAAGGAGATTATGATGCCGAATACTTGGGCAGGATAAAAACATGTGATGACTGGGATACTTGTAAAGTTACTTCTGCCGATATTTCTCCCGATGGAAAAACTGTAGTCCTTTTAGGAGCAGGAAAGCTTTGGACCTTATCTGAATTTGATTTGGAAAATTTACCCGAAAGCACCTTAAAAGAAACGGACCTCATGGTACGTACCCAACTAGAATCTGTGAGTTTTGTAGATAATACCACCCTTTTACTTTCTGATGAAGAGACAAAAAAAGAGGGCGGAAATCTATATAAGTATACGCTTAAATAAACGCCTGCCCCTGCTATTCATTTTGCGCTAGAAACCAAAACCTACACCAAAGGAGAAGCGCAAGCCATCATCACTATTGAAAAGTGCCATGCGCGCTGTGACAATATCGGCTCCATTGAGAAAAAATCCGCCTCCGTATGAGGTATGCCATTCTTTGGAATTTTCCATGGGCAACCACACCCTTCCATAATCAAAGCCACCATAAAACCCCATGGCCAATGGTAGAAGTTGTGTCTTTATTTTCCTAAGACTATATCTGATATCCGTATTTTGATAGTAAGATTTTTTACCGGTAAACCGTTGGTTTCTAAATCCTCTTAATCCATCAATACCCCCAATACTGGCCGCTTGATAAAATTCATAATCGTCGCCTATATTAAAATGTGCCTTCCATTTTGTAGCTAAAACCAATCTACCACTAGGTATTAATTTATAATCAAAAGCAAGACTGGGAATAACATAACCAAAAGCATTTCCGTTATCAGTACTTCTTTTATATCCTGCTGTAAGCGATGTAGACATTCCCATAGTTGGAAAAGCAGCATTATCCGTATTGGCATACGAATACTCCGCATCAACGCCTACAAATTTATTACCGGTCTCCTCACCGTTAGCCTGATAGTAGGTGTTGATAAATCTATCATCACTCTCTTCTACCTCTATGGATTCGTAAGATACGCCAGTTTTAAACTTAGCCCCGTATTGACCTCGCCATACCAAGGCCGGAGCAAATTTAAGTGTCTGTAAACGCACTCGGTTATAATCCATTCCTAAATCGTCATCAAAATTCTCGGTACTATTACCAAAATCGAAAAAATTGATAGCAAAGTTCGGACTGGTAAAACGAGCTCCCAAGTGTAAATTCCAATTTTCAAAAACATGGGCAAACTCACCACTGTACCCTAGTTCAAAACCACTGGTCGCAAAGTAAAAGGAAGCATCTACCTTATGTTGTTGGGTAAAAGGGTTCTGCCTGAAACCGTTGTACGTATAGGTATCACTAATTCCTATTTTAACGCCATCATCAGGGTTATAACCAATAGTAGGTATAATTTGATTTACAGAATTCCTAATTTGCAGTGGCAAGTAGTTATTGGTGTTATAATCATCCGTAAGTTTTAATTTGGCGCCGCTCAATTCCTCTATGGTGTTCTTCTTTGTTTTATAATCGTAAACGGCTATGTTACCGCCTTGGCCTACCCTATAAATATCATTGTTCTGGCCACCCACCAAACGTATCTTAATAGCACTTCTTTCATCTCCGTTTACCTCAAATATATCATCATCATCCAGCCCATAAACCCAAACCTCTTTGGTGCTATTTTTATTGAAAACCTTGGAGAAAAACAACTTGTCCTTTTCACCTTTTATATTCCTATAGACTTTTACCTCTGTTTCTTTATCATTCAAGACGTTCACCTCAAACCAATCATCCTTATCGGTTCCTACCACTACCGCATATTTGTTAAGAACGCCATAATAGGTCTGCGCAGTTTCTTCAATTTTAGCGGATCGCGCCAATAAGATTCTTTTAATTTCTGCTACCGTTTCATCCCTCACCTCCTTAGGAAAGTGGGCAAACGCTTTATCAATGACTTCTTCGGTAAGGTTCTCCCGAATGAACTTAGCCTGTTCTTGCCATTGCTCTGGGGTTGTTTCGGTCAAAAGCGCCATATCCAAAACATAGGTTTTTGGCGAAGAGTTAAAACCTTTTACGTTTCTTATTTCTTCATTAAAACCTTCCATTAAATGTAAAGCCGGAATTATTCTTGTGGCCAGATTCATAAAAAAACCATCACCATGTTTAGAATACACCATATCACGGTCCCTAGGCACTGGTTTATAAAGAACCTTATCATTTTTCTTATCCTTAAATTCTGCCCAACGCCATTGATCTACATGACGGTCCCAATCGCCCATAACCATATCAAAAAGTCGCGCTCTTAAATACATTTCAGAGTCTACGGCATATTTCTCATCGTCCCGTAAATCTTCCAGCATGCTATTGGTACTCTTTAGTTCATTGGCGTACCCAAAGCTCTTTAAATTTCCATGACCGTCACCGGCATGTTCCTCTATCATATATAGCTCATTTCCAAAGGATTCATTAAAATCCTTAAGAGCGGGTTGCTTTGGCACATAATAAAGTACCGGGTTTGTATGGTATAGTCCCACGGCATCGGATAGCTCTGCCGTAGTAAAAGGCCCATAAGGGTGAGATCCTGTGTAAAAGTCAAGAAGGAAATTTTCTGTATAGGTATTTTCAAAATCACCCATTACATATTGTTCCTGAAAGGCCATGGCCTGCAAATACAGTTCCGCATCCTTACGAAGGGCCCGCATTACAAATTCCTTACCATCCTTATCCCTTAATCGCAATGATTTTGATTGATGTCCTCCTCCTTTATGAACGGGAACAAGACCTCCCATAAGAGTATCCAAATTTACCGTTGGGGCTTCAACTTTTGTGGCATAGTATTTACGGTACCGGTCTCCCCATAGAAACTTGAAGAAACCACTTCTATCTATTTCATCCTCGGAATAAACCGAAGCTTTTACCGTAGCCGGAAATTTCTCATCATACTTACCTTTAAATAACTTTCTGTCCGGTGGTAAGACTTGTGAAGTGAATAAAAATTCCTCGTCCTTATTATCATCTACTCCAAAGTATCTAACTTGAGAAGAACCGTCCGTATAAACCTCCAAGGTAGCATAACCCCTTTGCCCCGTAGAAAATTTGCTGCCGTTCAAGAGACGGGTAGTTCCCGTTTTGGCCCCGGAACCGCTCACTATTTGAGGAGTATTCTCCTCCACAATATATTGCAACGTATGTTCGTGTCCCGAAGCCAAAATAACTTTTTCCGAGTATTGGGCCAAGGTCAACAACCGCTTCCTGAGTTCTGTATACCGTTTGTTACTCATATCTTCTATAGATGCCCCTGTAGTTCTTCTTAAAAGATTTACAAAACTTCCTAGAATAGGCAAAGGACCAACTTTTCCTTTGGGATACAAATGCGCCTTTGTGGAATATTGACCTCCGTGCGGACCGTAGCTAAACATAGGATGGTGCATAGCAATTATAGTGGTGTTCTGCCGGTTGTCTTTAATTTCGTCTTCGAGTTCCAGCCAAAACGCATCGCGCGTTTTAATATCGCATTTATCATTAATATCAGGGCGCTTGTCCCAATTGGTCAAGTACCACTCCGTATCTATTGCAATTACGGTAATGTTATCCGTTACCTCTATGGTTTCTATAGGACAACCATCTTCGGGAAAAAAAACATCTTTACTGTCCAGTTGTTCCTGAATGTAATCTTGTTCTCGTTCCAAACCTACCAAACCTTCCGTATACCAATCATGGTTGCCCGGTATAAAAATAGGGGCTCCCTTAAAATTATCCAGAGTCTTTAATTGCGCATCCAAATCGTTCTTGGCCTTAATGTACGCTGCGGTAGAATCTTTAGGATTTGGAAGTCCTGCAGGGTAAATATTATCCCCTAAAAATAGTGCTGTACTATTTTTGTCCGCATCATCTAACTTGCTCTTGAAAATTTTAAGTGCATCGTTCATACCGTTCATAGGAGATAGTCCGGCGTCTCCAATAAGGTAAAACGTATGGGCTACTGTTTTGGTGGTAAAAACATCCTCTTTTCCTTCCTCATTAGCATACTTGGTCTTGGAGGTCGCACATCCCACGAACAATACCACCAATGCTATTAAAGCAAAATGTTTGCCCAATAGAATACTATTCATTCTCAATATTTTGTAATTTGGAACCATAAATATTTTTTTATGCCGGATTTACTATCAAAAACCGAAGAATTTGCAATCAACCTATTAGTCAAAGATTTAGATACCAACTATTTGTATCATAATCTTAGGCATACCCAACGAGTTGTCAAAAGTACTAAAGAATTGCTTGATTTCTATAACTTAAACACTGTTGATAGTGACGCAATAACACTAGCCGCATGGCTTCATGACACAGGCTACACCCGTGGTGTTGAAAATCACGAAGAAAGCAGCTGCGAAATAGCTAAAGAATTTCTTGCAAGCCAAGATTGTAGTGCACAAACCATTGAAACGGTCTGCAATCTTATTATGGCTACAAAAAGAGGCTATGAGCCGCAGAATCTAATGGAAGAAATCATAAGGGACGCAGATGCATCCCATCTGGCACAATCCAGCTATGGGGAAACCTGTGAAATGCTGCGGCAAGAATTACAATTATTGGGTCTTGCAGAGCATTCACCAAAGGAATGGCGTAGAGCCAATATTAAGATGTTCCAGACAGAGCATCGTTTTTATACGGACTACGCACTTAAGAATTGGCAAGAAGGCAAGGACGATAACCTTAGAAAATTAGTAAAGCGCGATAAGAAACAAAAAAAGACCCTAAAGAAAGAGGAACTTAAAGTAAAACTAAAGAACCAAAGTCCGGAAAGGGGCATACAGACCATGTTTCGTGTTACTATGCGCAACCACCTAAAGTTGAGTGATATTGCAGATACAAAGGCGAACATTTTGTTATCCGTAAATGCAATTATCATCTCATTAATGCTTTCCAATCTTATACCAAAATTAGACAACCCCTCTAACGATTATTTAGTCATTCCTGCAGGTATTTTTGTGCTATTCAGTGTTATTTCCATGATTATGTCCGTTATGGCAACGCGACCCAATGTTACTAGTGGTGAGTTTTCTAAAGAAGATGTACAACAGAAGAAAGTAAATTTATTGTTCTTTGGAAATTTTCATAAAATGAAACTTGAGGATTATGAATGGGCCATACAGGAGTTGATTAAAGACCAAAAATATGTTTACGACTCCCTAACCAAAGATCTTTACTTTTTGGGAGTTGTATTGGATAGAAAGTATAAACTATTACGTTGGACCTATACCATCTTTATGATAGGAATGACCCTATCCGTAATCGCATTTTTTGTAGCGTTGAAATTCTACGGTCCCGAAAGAATAATTGAGTTACCTACCTAAGCCTTTAATTCGTTCATAAGGTCTTCATAGGTATACGTCTTTTCCTCATTGTTTTGCTTGGTCTTGTAGAGAATGTCTGCCCTAATGGCTTTCAATCCGCTAACACCTTGTAGACCTTCTAGCTCAACAATTTCTACTTTTCCGGTAAAATACCCTTTGGAGCGGAGAAATGTGATGTATCTTAGATACTCTAGCTCATCTTTTTTCTGCGAATAGACAATGACCATTTTTCCCGCTTGGGTCAAACGTTCATTGGTTCCTTTTATATAGGATTTATCTATACGCTTTTTGATAATCTCGTAACGCGCGTTATATGTGCCATCTACATCAAAACGTTTCTCATCCATTCTAAAACGTATAGAAAGTGAGGTACTGTACACCAATATAAGCGATGCCACGTCCAAAGGCACCGGAAGTTTAGGCTTTAGGGCGTAATGCGCATTCTCCATTTCGCACATGACCTGTAACTGCCATAAACGAAGGTTATTGAGATAAAGCATATCAAAATCGCGATCACCTACGATTTCTTCGCCTATATACATGTTGTGCTCAACACCATCTGTTTTATACCTTTCAAAATAGTGAGGAAACATGGCTTGGGCATTCTTCTGCTTTTTATCCATTAACCCAGCCAACTTCATATTGATCTGTGTAACGCTCTCATCATAGTTACGTCTGTGATCGTAGTAAGACTCCGTACCCATATCAACCGACGATTCATAGAAAAGAATCAGGTTCTTCAAGTTCTCATCAGTTTTTTTTAAATGAGAGAAAACAGGATTTATCTCTTCGGTTACAAAATTAAAGATGGCCTGTTCACTATTGGTGTGGAGGCTATCCTTAATACTGTCCGTATGATTATTTACCCTAAACATCAACTCCTCATAAATAGGCAGCTTTGTTTTCTGCCAAGCCTCTTCAAGGACCTTACCAATAGTAGACAACTGAATCATAAGGTCCCGTTGTATAGCTATGTTTCTAGCTTGGGAAGAATTTTTTATATCCACCTGCCCATATAAAGGGTACACATCCTTAAAAACAATCTCCCTGAACGTTGGGTTTCTTCCTTCGGTAGAATCTTTTACAAAGCGTTTAGCTTCTTCCTCAAAACGCCAGTATACGGAATCGTGTACCGATGTACATTCATTTTGGATCACGGCATCGATCAGGTTGCTCTCCTCAATTTTAGAACGCAATACCGCAGATACGATAAAAGGCATTATATCCTCTAACTTATTAGCATTAACACTATTAAGGGCATTAACTTCATAAGCTACAAGCTCTAAAATTCCTAAAAGGTTTCCATTTTGCCCAATAGGTGCCAAAATAGCACTTTTGATACCTTGCTCCTTTAATCCCTTAAAAAGAGACATTTCGTCAGCAGTTTCATAATACCTATCTACGTCCGAAATGGCAAAATAACTATTCTCCTCCAGTAATTTGCGGTAGGACTTTTGGCACAAGGTACTGGCACAGGCTACTGAATCCCTTTCCCTTAAGAGGAAACTTTCCATACCACTGGCATACACCCTCTCAAAACGATTGTCTTTGGCATTGTACTCTACAAAACCAGCTTTCATGTTGGGCGTATTGAAGAAAGACCTAAAGGTTTCCTGCAGATTATCCATGAAATTCTTGCTGTTTCGCTTGTCATTAGCAATCAGGCTAGATTTTATTTCAGAGATAGAATGCTCCGCCGTAACATCAAACATATTGGAGATAACAAAACCTTTTGAAACAAAACTATGTGGCGGTATTTTCTCTTTCCACAAGTCTATATTATCAAAATTGTCCAACAACTCATCCACATCTTTCTGAGTGAGTTCCTTTGCCTTGTCCGTTGGCAAAATCTCCATAAAATCTGCATTGTACAGAATTCTATAGTGGCGCATTACACCGTTTTTATCCGGTATATCGTAAAAAAACGGTCTTTTAAAATCAAAATTGAACCCGTAATGAAAATTAAGGATTACGGTACATGCCACAATATACATTTGGTGTTCGGGCAAATTCCGCATTTGAGGCAAGAAGTCATCACCTCCGGCATCTTTTAATATTTTCTTAAACCGCTTAGAGGAATTAAAAATGATATTGTCATAGGGCAAAGAAGCCGCCTTTATTTCGTTGTTGGTAAGAACTTCCGAAAAGATATCCTGTAAAATTATATTAATGACATCCTTGTGTTTTTCAAGCAAAGCAACGTCATTAAACCCTGCGCGTAATTCCGGGTAGGGTTTGGCCGCATCTATAATGCGCTGTGCCATTTTCGCAGCCGTAATGTTATCGCTTTTGGCCATAACATCATACTGCCGCAAAAGCTTATCAAAGCTAATGAGCTGTATAATTGGCAAATCTATTTTACTATCTTCGTTCATCACGGTTCTTATAAGTCGCAAATACCTCCTTAAAGTTACAAAAGAAAATAATGTTTTGTTAAAACAAACTTTATGCCTTTCGTCGCTTTTTTTAGATATTTATGCAAATTTACAATATGTCGTCCAATACCCGGTTATCCAGAGCATACCAAAATGCCAAAATGGTACCTTTTGACGATGAATCGAAGTTTATCCTCTTTAGCGACTGCCACAGAGGTGACAATAGTTTTGCAGACGACTTTGCCAACAACCGAAACATTTACTTTCACGCACTAAATTTCTATTTTAAGGAAGGTTTTGATTATTGTGAAATAGGCGATGGTGACGAGCTCTGGGAGAACCGTTTTTTTGAATCTATATTTGAGGCCCATAAGAATGTATACGGACTATTGAGAAAATTTCATTTAGGCCGTAGACTACACATGATTTGGGGAAACCATGACATGGTCTACAAAGACCCACAGTATGTCAAAACACATCTAAGCAGTTATTTTGAACCCATAGACGGGGAATCCAAAGAGCTTTTTGAGGGCATTACATACCACGAAGGCATTATACTCCAGCACAAGGACACCCAACAAGAAATCTTTTTGACCCATGGTCACCAAGCAGATTGGTGGAACTATACTTTTTGGCGATGGAGCCGTTTTTTGGTGCGAGTTCTTTGGAAACCGCTACAGGTTTGGGGTATTGCAGACCCCACAAGCCCGGCCAAAAATTACAAGGAGCTCATTAAAATAGAGCGCCGTATTAAAAGGTGGATTTTAAAAAATAACTTGTTGATTACTATTGTTGGGCACACCCATAGACCACGCTTTCCGGAGCCTGGTGATATTCCGTTTTTTAATGATGGTAGTTGCGTTCACCCACGCAGTATTACGGGTATTGAAATAGAAAACGGCAGCATTTCACTGATCAAATGGCAGATATCAACCACAGATGATGGTACACTCCGTGTTGTACGGGTCTTATTGGAGGGGCCACAAAAGTTGACGGACTACCAGAAAGCAAAAGGTTAGAAGAATACGTATCTTTACCGCCACCATTAACTAATATTAAATTACATGTTTAAAAGAACACTATCCATTGCCCTTATTGCATTAGTACTTACTTCTTGCTGGAAAGATAAAAGCCCGGAAGACCTTATTCGTCTAAAAGATAAATTCAAGTCTCAGGTAAATGCTTTTGAGAACAAGAAAGAAACGGCCAATAAGAACGTGAACAAAGGCCTAGAATCGCTCAATGCATTAAAGAGTGCACTGGAAGACACAAAGAACGAAGACAAGGAATTTGCAAAGGTATATGGCGATTGGGAAAAGGTAGACCGCCGCGTACAAAATCTTAACAAAGAATACGAAGATTTAAAAGAGAAGGCCTCTAATCTTTTTACTGCAATGGAAAAACAGACCAACAGCCTAAGTGATGAGACCAGCAAAAAAACGCTTTTAGGAGCCATTAAAAAAGCAAAGACCAAATACAACGGTACTTTAGCCAATACTTCAAAAGCCATTGACAAACTAAAACTTTTACATGGCGATGCCGTAGAGGTCGTAAAAGCCCTAGAAGTGGCAGCAGCCCTAAATTCTTTTGACAATATAAACGACCAAATGAAAAGTATAGAGGGCCGTGTAGATGGTATTATGCAAGAACTGAACGTGGCCGTTGTGGAAAGCAAAAAACTGTACGAAAAGAAAATTACCGAATTAGGGGAATAAGTACCTTGCATGTATTACTCTTTTTTGACGGAAAGCTTCAAAGTGCCCCATTATCTTGAAAACTGTGCATAAAACTTAATTTCATTATTTTAGCGCTAGCCCCAATAAAAAGCAGTAGTATGAAACGGTCCCCTCTTCTTCTTTTAACTCTTTTTATGTGGATGCTGGGCACATCTGTTTTTGCCCAGCACATAAAATTCAAGACCCTTAGTACTAACGACGGACTCTCTAACAACTCCATTACAGATATTGTTAGTGACCATGATGGGATATTGTGGATTGCAACCTGGGACGGTCTTAATAGCTATAACGGTAATACGTTTACGGCTTACAAACACGACTTAAAAACGCCCAAGTCAATAGCCGGAAACAATATAGAAAGGTTAAAAAAAGACCGCGAGGGCCATATTTGGATACTCACCAAAGAGAAAAAGCTAAGTAGGTACATTAGTGACGGACAGTTTCAAAATTTTGTTTTTGATGATGCACCCAAATACATAACGCTTACTAAAAATGGTAATATTGGAATAAAAACCAGTAAGTCCAGCTATACATTTACGGAAGGGAAATTTGTTAAATCCGAATTTGTTGAGGAGAAGCAAGAAGACAAAGGCATACTTAAGGGCATCTTGCTCAGCAAATATCCAAATTCAATTATAAACGATGTTCTCAAGGACCGATCCGGAAATATCTGGTACGCCACAAGAAAAAACGGTGTTTATATTATTCCAAACAATGCAAGTAATAGAGATAACGAGCAAATAGACCATTATTTCCATGACCTTTATGACCCTTATAGCTTTAAAAGTAATGAGGTAGAAAAAATATATGAAGATGGTTTTGGTAACATTTGGTTAGGACATAAAGATGGCGGACTAAGCATGGCCTATACAGGCTCCGAACAGATTACGACCATAACGCCCCATCCCTACGAATTCCCGCACCTACCTAACGAAACTATACGTGCCATTACAACAGATTTTAAAAGTCGTATTTGGTTGGGGTACTATACAAAAGGCGTATTCTATTATGATCAAACAAAAAAATGTTTTGTAAAGTTCAAGATCAAAGAGGTGGCAAAAAATTCGGATTGGGAACGCATCCGTTCACTGTACACTGATAAATCGGGAGAAATCTGGATTGGCACCTATGCCGGCATTATCCGGATAAAAAACGGAAGTTATTCACTTTACCAATCAAAAAATATCCCGGAGCTGCCCAATGATAGAAACTACTCCTTTCAAGAAGACAATGCCAACAATATATGGGTAGCCTGCTGGGGCGGAGCGGCCAAATTCAACTTAAAAACAAATCAATTTGAATCATTTAAAGGACAAGAAGCCCTAAGTTCTTACCATATTAGAAATATAGCATACGCAGATAACGAACTTCTGATAAGTACTGAGAACGAAGGTCTACTTCTATTGGACATCCCTTCAGGAACATTAAAAGACATTACGATTAATGACGGTATTTTGGGCAATAGCGTCTATTCCTCTTTTAAGGACAAGCAGTCCGGATATTACTGGATTGCCAGTTTGGGTGGCATAAGTATATATGACAAGAAAGACCGCCTAATTCATAATATTACCGAAAAAGAAGGATTGCCAAGTCACATGGTTTATGGTATGCTTTTAGATAGCGACAAAATCTGGATAAGCACCACCAAAGGGATAGCTGCCGTTGACCGAAATGACTTTTCTGTAACGTCTTTAAATATGGACGAAGGCTGGCAAGGCAGGGAATTCTCCGAAGGCGCCTATTACCAAGATCGAAAAGGCTCTATATTCTTTGCCGGAATAAATGGCCTAAACCACTTTTCTCCAACAACTATCAATATTACCAAAGAGCTCCCCAAGCTTAAAGTGCATATTGACAATAGCAATGATTTTTCCCAAGGCATAACAAAAAACTATACCGAAAATTCTTTAGAAGTATCCATAGAGCCCATTGTTTTTACTAAAGACCCCAATAACCAAATACTTTACAAATTGGTGGGATATGACAATGAGTTTAAATCCTTCTTGGATTCCCCTATTCAATACACGGATTTGCCCGATGGAGAATACATTTTTGAAGTAAAAAATTCTTTGTCCCAAGACCTTGCTTTTAAAAGTATACCTATTGTAATCCGAAAACCATTTTACAAAACTCCTTGGTTCTATATTTTGCTGTTGGCCACTACTCTTTTAGCATTTACGGGTTGGGTATTGGTACGAAACCGAAACATTGCAAAAAACCAGAAAAAACTGGAGCTTAAAATTGAAGAACGAACGCAAACCATAAACCGCCAAAAGGAACGATTAGTTAAAGTAAACGAAACCTTAGATGAGAAGAACAAGGAAATAAACCGCCAAAGAGAGGAACTTTTAAATTCCTATCATCAGCTTAAAAATGAAGATTTTGAAATTGAAAAATTTAAGACCTTCGTCCTGTCCGAATTTAAGGAGCCGGTGTCCAAGATTATAGAGAACTCAAAACAACTTGAGCAAAATGAAGGCGTAAAACAGAGTATAAACAACGAATCCAATAGGTTGATTACATTGCTTTCAGAATGGGATTACCTTACCAATTCCAAAGATATTGGCGAACTTAAAAAATCCGCAACCAAAATAAAGCAATCCATAAAAATCTTAGTTGACGGACTTTCTGCGCACGCCAAAAAATCAAAAATAAACTTAGATTACTCCTTAAACATAGAAGACCAATGGGTTGAGTTGGACTCTCTACGCTTTAAACTATTTTTTAAATATCTGTTTAATGACATCTTAAAATACATTTCCAAGAACAGCTTTTTAAAGGTAATTGTACGAACGGTAGATACGTCATTAGAACTTGTTATTGAATCCAATAGCAAAGTCCTTATTGATAATTTTTTCAGCATACAGCATTATAGTCCTTACTATAGAGCTGCTAACACCCTATTAACGGCCATGGAAGGGACTCTGACCGTAAAAAACGAAGAAACCCTGACCATTGCTGCACTGTTGCCTATAAAAGTAGTGGACACCAATCAAAAAACGGAAGAGGTATTATGGAAACACTTAGACCTGAACCAAAAACTACCATCTGACAAAAACAATATCCTTATATTCTGTAACGACAACGATTACCTACCTGCCTTTCAGCTGTTTGACAACCCTGAAAACAATTTAGTATTTGAACGTACCTCAGCAGCAATTTCCTCCGCTATTAAGCATGTGAACATTCACTGCTTGGTGCTGTACAATATTACCATTGACGAGCAGTTGGTGCAGCTGTTTCATCTTACCAAGAACAACGGAAAACAAATGGCGCTTCCTACCCTTTACATATCCGAAGATATTGACCATGCCTTACGTATACAGACCACTGAGCTTGGTGTAGATGCCTTTATACAGTTACCTGTTAGCAAATCTTTTATCCAAAGTAAGCTCACAAAACTACTATCCGTTAGAAAAGAATTTGCCAATCACAGTGCCAAACACTTGTTTTTAGAAACACCTTTTACAGAGGACCAAACTTTATCCGTTAATGAAAAATTAGTAAAAAAGGCACTGAAGCTTATAAATGAAAACCTTCACGACCCATCCTTCAACGTTCAGAAGTTGAAAGAAATGCTTTTCGTATCCAAAATAAAATGCTACCGCGCCTTTAAAGAAGTACTGCAACAATCCCCTTCCGACGTAATTATAAAACTCAGATTGCAAAAAGCGGAATATCTCCTCCAAAACCGCTCATTGAACATTTCTGAAATAAGTACGGAGTGCGGTTTTAACGACCCAAAGTATTTTAGCCGTCTATTTAAGAAGAATTTTGACTATAGTCCAAAAGGGTATAGGGCAAAAATGGCTCAACCTTAGTGTTAACCGCATATTATCACAAGGTTACGTTAGGATTACTGTAACCAAAGTGCACCAAAAAGAAACCATACAACCCCATTTTTGAGTCATAAGTACACCTTTATGATTCTTTTTTCATCTGGTAAAGAAACGTCTCCACCTACTTTTGGTAGATAACCAATTTTAAAATTCTACCTAAATGAAAAAAGTGTACTTATCTCTGCTAATAACATTAGGATGTCTTTCCTTTTCTTATTCGCAGGTAACAGTAAAGGGAACGGTAGTTTCCGAAACGGACGGAATGCCCATTCCTTCCGCATCAATTATTGTAAAAGGAAATTCCCAAGTGGGTACTTCCACTGATTTTGATGGCAATTTTACATTGAATCTTTCCGAAGAAAACGGAACGTTAGTAATCTCCTCTTTGGGTTTTGCCACTCAAGAAATACCATATTCCGGAGATGAAACCTTAAACATCGCTATGACCGAAGAGGCCAGTTTTTTAGATGAAGTAGTACTTATAGGCTACGGCTCATCCAGAAAAGGCGATTTAACCACGGCCATTGCCACAGTAAACAACGTGGAGACAATTGCTTCCCGGCCTGTATCCAACGTTACAGAGTTTTTACAGGGTAATGTTGCCGGTGTAACCGTATTGTCTCAAGGAGGAGATCCTACCGCTAGTGGCAACGTTGTTATTAGGGGGCTGGGAACTTTCGCCAATGAAAGTCCGCTTACCGTAGTTGATGGTGTTCCTTACTACGGGCCTGCTATAAACCCTAACGATATAGCATCCGTTTCCGTTCTTAAAGATGCTGCTTCGGCTGCTATTTATGGAGCTCAAGCCGCATCCGGTGTTATCGTTATTCAAACTAAAAAAGGAAAGTCCGGCAAACCTCGTGTAACCGTAGATTATTACGGTGGTATACAAGAAGCTACAAACTTACCTACTCCGTTAACGGCGCAACAGCAATCTCAGGTTTACAATACCGCAGCGGACAACGCCGGAACCCCAAGACAATCTGCTCACGACCCAGAACAAAACCCTTATGGGCAAGTAAACCGTACCAATTGGGTAGACGCTATTTTTAGACCTGCAGGCATCAACAATGCAAATGTTAACATAAGTGGCGCAGGCGATAGCATGAACTACCTAACTTCATTTGGATACACCAAAAGAGACGGTCTTTTAGAAGGAACAAGTTCAGAGCGCTATAACTTTAGAGTGAAGTCAGATTTTGACCTTTCCGATAAAATCAAAATAGGCGAAAACGTATATTTCTCAAAAACCGAAGCCGTAGGAACCAATACGGACAACCCATATTCAGGAACCATAATAAACGCCATTTACATGCCTTCTGCCTCTCCTACCCGTTATGAAAATGGTAGTTTTGCAGGTGTTGCCCCAGAGAACCTTTCCCAATTTGCAGGGGCGTACGGAGATGTGTATAACCCTTTAGCCTTGTTGTTAAGACCAACTACTACAGCTCCTACAAACTTTTTAAATGCCAATGTCTTTTTACAATATGATATTGTAGACGGTCTAACTTTTAAGACTACTTACTCCTATAGTTACACAGATTCCGAATACAAAAGATTTCAGCCCAAAGTACCGGAACTAGGTCGCTCCAACCCTAACAACTATCTTGAGCAAAGTAACGCTACAACCAACCGTTGGGTATGGGACAACCAGTTAAGCTATAAGAAATCATTTGGCGATCACAACCTTGATGTTACCGCTATCTATTCCTCACAGCATACCGACTTTGAAAAACTTACCAGTAAGGGTGAAGGATTTAGCAACGAACAAGCCTTCAACCAATACTTATCCAACGCTTCCATTATACGAAACCCCTCCAGTCAAGTTTATGAAGATGCACTAACATCTGCCATTGGTAGGGTTATGTACAATTTCAAAAACCGGTACTTTATTTCAGGAAGCATCAGAAGGGACCAAACGTCTCGTCTAGCCGCAAACAACCAAGCGGACAATTTTCCATCTGCCACCGTAGGCTGGAGGTTATCGGACGAATCGTTCTTTAATGTTGAAGCTATTAACGATTTAAAATTTAGGGCTTCATGGGGGCAGATAGGAAATATTAATTCTGTAGGCTACTACTCTTTTGATGTTCCGTTGAATACAACCGTAGTAACCATTGGCGAAGATGCCTCTTTTGATGACAAAGGTGCATTTGTGGGCAAGCAATCTAACCCCGATTTAAATTGGGAAGTATCGGAATCTGTTAACTTTGGTCTGGACGCCGCACTTTTCAACAACACGTTAAGCCTTACTTTTGATTATTTTGAAAAAAGCACCAAAGGAATGATTCTTCCTGGTCTTGAAGACCTTAACCAAGGTACGAGCGCTGCAGATGTTAACGGAGGAGAAGTTAAAAACAATGGTTTTGAAATATCCGCAAGTTACTCTAACAAAATAGGAGAGCTAGATTTCACGGTTAATGCCAATACCAGTGTGCTGGACAATGAGTTGGTAAACCTAGACGGTTATAATAAAAGTGGTATAGATTTTATTGCCCATACGGACAATGTTAGAGGGGTTCTTAGACCTTATCGTTCAGAAGTAGGTAGAGCTTTATACTCTGTTTATGTAGTACCTCAACTGGGAGTTTTCCAAAATCAGGCAGAAATTGATGCCCATGTAAAAGATGGCAATTTAATTCAGCCTAACGCGCAGCCTGGGGATTTTAAATTTGCGGATAGCAATGATGATGGAAAAATAGACGATAATGATAAGATTTTCTATGATAGTTACCAGCCAGATTTCACCTATAACTTTGGCTTGAACCTAAATTTCAAGAATTTTGACCTAGGCATGTTGTTCCAAGGGGTTTCTGGTGTTGAAGTGTTTAACGGCTACAAATTTTCCACCTATAACGCATCACTTACCGGATATAACTTAGACAACAGGGTACTAGACGCATGGTCATCTTCAAATACCGGAGCAACAACCCCAAGGTTATCTACAAAAGATGACAACCAGAACTTTGGACTAGCTTCTAGCTGGTACCTTGAAGACGCATCGTACTTAAGAATGAAAAACGTAACCCTTGGGTACACGATCAATGACCGCATTATGAATTCCGTATTGCCTGGTTCATCATTACGTTTTTACATTTCTGCGGAAAACTTATTCACGATTACGGATTACACAGGAATTGACCCTGAGGTTGGTGGCAAAGGATTGGATATTGCCAGATACCCTCTTTCCCGAACAATTACGGCAGGATTGTCTTTATCGCTTTAACAACAAAACATTTAGAAAAATGAAATTCAATAGAATAAAAATAATGAGCTTGGCAATAGGCTTTGCCGGTCTTAACCTAATTACGTGCTCGGACGATTTTACCGAAGTTGACCCTTTGGGAAGCACCTCGTATGCCAACTTTTGGGCCACTGAACAAGATGCTGCAGAAGCGGTTAACAGTATGTACGAATTCATGACGGACCAAGAAATGTTCTCAAGAGGATTCTTCTGGTACATTAATGCTTCGGACGATATGATTACCGGTCGTATTAAAGCTTCCGCCGATAATATCAAGGATTTTAACATTACCGGTGGTGAAGGAGGTTACACCTCTACCTGTTACCCCAAAAGTTACAAGGTAATCCGTCGCGCCAATGATATTATCTTGAACATCCCCAATATGGACATCAGCGAAACGTTAAAAAACCAATATTTGGGAGAAGCCTATTTTATGCGCGCTTTTAGCTATTTCTGGGTAGCCCATACCTATGGAGACAACGGCAACAATGGTGGAGTTCCTATTGTTACGGAAGAAAACATGAACGATGAACCCGGTAGTTATTCCAGACCGGCAAGTGTGGTTGAAAATTACAAACAGATAGAGGCAGATCTAATGAAAGCTTCAGAACTGTTACCGTTGTTCACAGACTATTCATCCGAGAATTATGGCCGCCCGCATAAAGATGCCGCATTGGCGTATATGGCCAAAACCAATCTTTATTGGGCACAATATGACGCTGCTAGATATGCTGAAGTTGTAAAATATGCAGATGCGGTTACCAACAGTGGTTCGGGAAGGGCATTGATCAATACGGGCAATCCATCTCAAGATTACCGTGAACTGCACAGTAACCTGAACAATTGGACCAGCGAATATATTTGGTCCGTTAACTCCGGAGTAGACAAGGGCAGTATCCTAACAGGTGTTATGTTGGAGAACAAAGGCTGGGGCAAATACAATGGCTGGGGCTATTACACTCCTTCCGAAGGACTTTATAACGAGTTTGAAGATGGCGATGCCAGAAAAGCGGTTACCGTTCTAAATTTTGGTGATGAATTTACTTTTTTCGGTGAAACCAGAAGGTACCAATCAGAAAACTCCTTATCCGGTTTTCAGTTCAATAAGTACATGTACGAATTCCAGTTTGAAAATCCCATAGGTACTTATTTGAACAGCAATGGAGATGACCCTTCAACTATTTATAATGTTCCTTTAATGCGCTACGCGGAAGTGTTGCTTATGAAGGCCGAAGCACTTATCATGGATGGTAAAAATGGAGATGCCCCATTAAATATGGTTCGGGAAAGAGCAGGTCTTCCAGCCATTACAAACGCTACCATAGAAGATTTAAAACACGAAAGAAGGGTTGAACTTGCCGGCGAATTTGCTAACAGGCATTTTGACTTAGTTCGTTGGGGCGATGCCGCAGAAGTATATGCGCAACCCATCTACGGCCGTATTTACAAAGACCGTTCCAACCCAGACTCACCATATACCTCAGAAATTGTATGGCCTGCAAGAAATTTTGATGCTTCGTACATGAATGTTTGGCCCATACCTAGTACCGTAATTGAATCATCCGGAATCCCCCAAAACAAAGGATGGTAGTAATTAGTTCGTTAGTTTAGTTTTTTTTACGAAAGAGTGTCTCTTAACGGGGCACTCTTTTCTTAATTTTAAAGTATGTATAGATTTAAAACAAAGTATTCTCTCCTATTGGCGCTTTTTTGCATTACCTTTCTTAATGCACAACACAGCAGAAAAACCCTAATTCATTCGCACAACGACTATCTACAGAACGTACCGTTTTGGAAAGCATATTCAAACGGTCTTGATATTCTTGAGGCTGATATTTTCCTTAAAAACGGACAACTGAACGTAACCCATACCGAAGCAGAAATTATAAAGGGCAAAACTTTACGGACGCTTTATCTTGACCCTTTAAAATACGCCATTGAGAACAACATTGGCAACCCCACAAACCTTAACTTAATGTTGGATATTAAATCCGATGCCAAGCCTACTTTAAAAAAGATACTGGCCGAACTTAAAAAATATCCCGAAATCATATCAAGACCTGATATAAAGATTGTGATTTCTGGTCATAGGCCTAATCCCAACACCTATGACTCCTACCCCAACTATGTGTATTTTGACCATCAAAAATTAGAAAGCGACCTTGATACGGGTGATTGGAAAAAAGTAGCTTTTATAAGTGTTGATTTCAAAAATTACTCGGAATGGAATGGCAAGGGCAGGCTTACGCAAGAAGATTACAAATCAGTATCCAAAGCTATAAAAAAGGCCCACAACCTCAACAAACCGTTTCGTTTTTGGGGCACACCAGATTCAAAAACTGCGTGGAAAGCCTTTTCGGATTTAGGAGTGGATATCATAAATACGGATATGCCCTATAAATGCCCCACATATTTGAACTCCCTTGAAAAACGCACCTATAAAAACACGGTCAAATCGGAAGTCTACCATCCTTCTTTTATAACGGACCAAAAAAATACGCCCATTAAAAATGTTATCCTCCTTATTGGAGATGGCAACGGTCTAAGCCAGATTTCTTCTGCTGTTTTGGCCAATGGGGGAGAGCTTACACTTTCACAGTTAAAGAGTATTGGGTTTATAAAAACACAATCTTCCGATGATTTTACTACGGATTCAGCCGCAGCGGGCACAGCCTTGGCCACAGGTGTCAAAACTTACAATAGGGCTATTGGGCTTGACCCGGAAAGGAAACCCGTTGAAAACATGCCGGAATATTTCTCTAAATATAATTTTGTGTCCGGTATCATAACAACCGACCATGTTACAGGAGCAACCCCTGCTTCTTTCTATGCCCATCAAAAAGACCGCTCAGATACAGAATTAATAGCCAGTGACCTTTTAAAAAGCGACTTGTCCCTTTTTGTGGGAGGCGGAGCCAAGGATTTTAAATTCGATTGGAAAAAGACTGAATTCAATATCCTGAACAACATTGATGAAATAGGGAAGGACCAATCCGAAAAAATAGGTCATTTTCTTTCCGAAAAAGGAGTACCCGGAGTTTTGGAAGGTCGTGGTAATGCACTAGCCATAGCCACCAAAAATGGTATTGAATTTTTGAACTCTAAGGACAAACCGTTTTTTTTAATGGTTGAAGCCGCCCAAATAGACAGCAACGGGCACTATAACAATGTAGGTGGTATCGTTACCGAAGGAATTGACTTTGACAGGGCCATTACCGAAGCCATTAAGTTTGCGGATACTTCCGGCAATACCTTGGTAATCATTACGGCAGACCATGAAACTTCTGGTTTTAGTATTCCCCAAGGCAACCTAGAGGAAGGTATCATTGAGGGCACTTTTACTACCTATGACCATACGGCCACTATGGTTCCTGTTTTTGCCTATGGCCCCGGCTCACAATTGTTTCAAGGAACGTATGAAAACAACCATTTGTTTGAAAAGATCAAAAGAGCGCTTAACTTAGAGGATAACTAAAAGTAACCGACCTATGAAAAGATTTAAAGCACTCGATGTATTCCGGGGATTGACCGTATGCCTGATGATTATTGTTAATACCCCTGGCGACTGGAGCTCTACCTTTTCACCTCTGTTACATGCCAAGTGGCACGGCTTTACCCCTACCGATTTGGTTTTTCCCTCATTTTTATTTGCCGTAGGTAACGCCTTTGCTTTTGTAAAGACCAAATGGGGAGAAAAGCCTTTCTCCGAAGTATTCAAAAAAATTGCAAAGCGCACTTTACTCATATTTTTGCTCGGGTATACCATGTATTGGATTCCCTTTTTCTCTTGGACCGAAACAGGAGAACTAACCCCTATTCCTTTTAGCGAAACTAGAATTCTAGGTGTGCTGCAGCGTATAGCCCTCTGTTACTTCATTGGTGCCGTGATGATATACTTTTTAACCAATAGGCAGCTGATTATAGCTTCAGTTTTGTTATTACTAAGCTACTGGGGGCTGTTGGCCGCATTTGGCGACTATACCCTTGAAGGAAACTTTGCCAGAACCGTAGACCGTCTTATACTAGGCGACAGCCATCTATATATGGGCAATGGTATACCGTTTGATCCAGAAGGACTTTTAAGCACCCTGCCTTCCATTGGTAACGTCTTGGCAGGCTATCTTATAGGCAAGTATATTATTGATGGCGGGATGAATTACGAGAAGCTGGCAAAAATGCTATTGATGGGTGCCGGTCTATTGGTGGTTGCTTATCTATGGGATTTAGGTTTCCCGGTAAACAAAAAATTATGGACAAGCTCTTTTGTAACACTTACCGTGGGTCTAGACATTGTAGTGTTATCCGTACTTATCTATACCATAGACTTTGTAAAAAAGCCCGTTAACTACAATTTCTTTGAAGTATTTGGGAAGAACCCCCTTTTCATTTATCTACTTTCGGAATATGTAGCCATTGGCGCCCTCTTTATCCGGGTTAATGGTGAACAATCTCTTTATAGCTATGTGTACGAAAAAGGTTTTAGTTGGATTGGTCCTTACTTTGGTTCTCTGGCCTTTGCTCTGGTTTTTATGCTCTTTTGTTGGAGTATAGGCTTTTGGTTGAACAAGAAGAAAATTTACATTAAGGTCTAGTTGCCGCTTATTTACCAAGCTTGTAAAATAATATTTGTATTACATAAAAACAGGATATAAAAAAACCCCGCAATTGCGGGGTTTCCTATATAAAGTTGAAATCGTTTTTCTTAGTTGATTCCTACAGTCCATCCAGCAGCCCAATCAGGCTCACCAGCTTTATTACCTGCACCACTTGCATCTCCTTCTGTGTAGAAGTCTGTGTTAGTACCAGCATAGTTACTAGCACTGAACTCAGCAGCAGGGCTAGCAAATTCAATAGTTGTAATTGAAAGTGCATCCGAATCAATTCTAGCGTTAGCTTCAGTATCCGTATCTTTTACGTTGATACCTAAATCAACACCTTCTGTATAGAAGTTCTCTACAGTAAAGCTACCACCACCTTCTTTGAAGAAAAGGGCACCTTCACTTACAGGACCTACAACTGTAATATTTTTCAATGTAGTAGTTGTTACAGGAGTAGCGTCTCCGTCATCACCGTTGTTAGAACCTTCAATACCAGCTTTGGCACCATCCTTAATGTACCAGTTTGTACCGTTACCTGTCCATCCATCGGCAAAATCTATTGAATCGTCACCACTTCCTATAGAAACAAGGTTAACACCATCAACAGCTCCACCAAAGAACTCGATACCGTCATCTCCACCCATGTAAGACTGAACGTTTTCAAAAGTAGTTCCAGAACCCACACCGAATAAAGAAACACCGTTAAACTCTTTATCGTTAGAGAAAGTAGCACCGGTATACTCAACTCTCAAGTATGTAATGCTACCTGAATTATCTTCAGCGTTTGCACCACCGTAGGTAAGGTCACCTACCTCTGTAGTAACGTCAACACCTTTGTTGGTTGGAGCGTCACCGGCAATAACCAAACCACCCCAGTCACCTTGGGCAGGATTTTCAGCACCGGATGTCATAACAACAGGAGCAGTAGCTGTACCGTTAATGTTAATAGTAGCACCTCTTTCAACACCTATGAAGGCAGCAGTACCACCTGTTGCAGTAATAGTAGTTCCTGCAGGAATTGTAAGCGAACCACCTTCTTTAACAACGAATCCGCTAGTTAAAAGATACTCTACATTAGCGTCTAACTCAACATCACCGGAAATTTCACCGGCAAGGTTCAACTGAGAAGCAGCAGCGCTATTGCTCAATCCTATAGTCCAACCAGCAGCCCAGTCAGGAGCAGCAGCACCGTTACCAGCACCTGTAGCCACACCTTCTACGTAGAAGTCAGCATTAGTACCTGCGTAATTAGTAGCAGCAAACTCAGCTGGAGTATCAGCAAATTGAATGTTAGAAATCATTAGATCATCAGCATCAATTCTAGCATTGGCTTCAGTATCCGTATCTTTTACGTTGATACCCAAATCAGCACCACTAACAAAGAAGTTTTCAACAGTAAAGTTACCACCACCTTCTTTGAAGAAAAGGGCTCCTTCACTTACAGGACCTACAACAGTAATATTTTTCAATGTAGTAGTTGTTACAGGAGTAGCGTTACCATCATCGCCGTTGTTAGAACCTTCAATACCAGCTTTAGCACCTTCGGCAATATACCAGTTTGTACCGTTACCTGTCCAACCATCGGCAAAATCTATTGAATCGTCACCACTTCCTATGGAAACAAGGTTAACACCTTCAACAGCTCCACCAAAGAACTCGATACCGTCATCTCCACCCATGTAAGACTGAACGTTCTCGAATTTAGTACCAGAACCCACACCGAATAAAGAAACACCGTTAAACTCCTTATCGTTAGAGAAAGTAGCACCGGTATACTCAACTCTCAAGTATGTAATACTACCAGAGTTATCCGCAGCGTTTGCACCACCGTAAGTAAGGTCACCTACCTCTGTAGTAACGTCAACACCTTTGTTGGTTGGAGCGTCACCGGCAATAACCAAACCACCCCAGTCTCCTTGGGCAGGACTAGCAGAACCTGAAGTAAGCACTACAGGAGCAGCAGCTGTACCGTTAATGTTTATTTTTGCACCTCTTTCAACACCAATAAAAGCGGCTGTACCACCTGCGGCTTTAATAGTAGTACCTGCAGGGATAGTTAATGTAGCTCCAGACTTAACTATGTAAGCACCTGTAAGGTTATAGGCCGTAGCTGCATCTAATTCTGTATCTTCGGTAATATCGCCTTCTAAGTCTTCAGAAGTTCCAGTTGTAGAACAAGGCTCACAAGAACCTCCACAATCAATATCAGTTTCGTCACCGTTCTTTATACCATCACTACAAGTGGGGTCGTTTGTCGGCAAATTGTCATCATCGCTACAAGAAACCACCAAGGTCATTGCAGCTAGACTTAGCATTAAAGAGAAAATTGTTTTTTTCATTTTCTGAAAATTTAAATAGTTAGGTAATTTATTATGGTTAAAACTCGTATTTAGAAGCTGAATGTTAACGTAAGGGATAGATCAGACCCTCTCTTATAAGACAAATCGGTTACAGGACCATCTTCCAAAAATCCAGGAACTGCCGGGTTTACGGTATCCAAGTCTCCTTCTGCGTTCTCAGTAACTCTTTCAATAAGTGGGTTCAATAAGTTTTTAGCGCTAATTCCAATTTTAAAGTGTTCGTTCAATTGCATGGACGAAATGAAATCCAACGTTACAAACCCTTTATCCATCAAATGTCCACGTCCTGTACTACCAAGAGCATAAAGTCTTTCTGAAAAATAGTTAGCGGCTATAGTGGCGTTAAGGTCTTTGTTGTTCTTAAGTTCTTTGTAGAAACTAACATCTCCGTTTACAATAATATCCGATGCACCTTGTAGCGGCGCTTCCGTATTGGTAAAAGCAGCTGCCAAACTGGTTTCGCTGGCCACTTTTTCAGATTGTAATTTCTGGTTGGTGTTCAAGTAAGATATGTTACCCCCAAGACTTAATCTTTCTTCAAGAAAATCATCGGCAATCTCAATCTCGTTTTCAAATAGGTTTACCCTAGCTTCGAATTCTAGACCAAAAGCAGTAGCGCTATCCCCAGTGTTGGCATAACTTAAATCGTTAGCAGCAGAAACCACAAGGAAAGTGTTGATAGGATTCTCTATATACTTGGCAAATACTCCAAAAGAAAGAATCTCGCTTGAAGTAGGGAAAAGCTCCCATCTTAAATCAAAATTGTAATTGGTAGAGTTCTGTAAATCCGGGTTACCGTAAGAATCCTGCGTAATATCTTCCTGGAACAAGAAAGGAGCTCTTTCTTTAAACTGTGGTAAAGTATAGGTCTTACTTGCTGCAAACCTTAAGTTCTGCTTCTCGTTCAACTCATACTTGAATGCTAAAGAAGGTAGAAACTCAAACGTATCTAATTTACTTGAATCCTCACCAAAAGTTGTATTCCAGTCTATCTCCTGAGTTATTTGTTCTCCTCTTAAACCTGCAAACAAAGTAAGTTTAGGATTGAACTTGTATTCCAAAGTAACGAAAGCCGCATTAATCTGCTGTTCCCCTCCAAAGGTCTGTGGGTTTAACGACCCAGGGATAGAAGCGCCACCTCTAAACGTTCCTATTTGATAAAGACCTGCACTTAATGGGTTTTGATCAAAATATTGATCAATTTGTCTAATATCTACCTCCGGCTGGTCATTTGGTCTTAAAAAACGATAGTTGAACTGTGTTGCGTCAAAATCTACCGACTTAAACCTACCGTTATAACCAACAGTTAATTTTCCATCAAAACCTTCGTCTTCATTTTCTTTAAACTTGTAAGTAGCCGAAAGGTTAGCTGCAATTTCCTGCTCATCCAACTCTTGGAAAAAGCGGTGGTTTTCAGAAGCGGCCGAAACCAATGCAAATGATTTAGGACCATCAGGATTGTTGTTCCGTACCGGTAAAACCGTGTTTTGGCGTCTGTCCGGAACTAAGTTTTTTACGTAGTTATAGGCTCCTCCCCAATTCACATCAATATTCTCTGAAAGATTATGCTCTCCCAATAACTGATGTACATATAAAGTGGTTCTTTCAAAAGTGGCACGTTGAATAAATCCACCACCTTCCGGTGCATCATCTTCCCTATCCAAGATTCCGAAAAACTCTTGTTGCTTTTGGCTAGAGTTGTTCAATACCAATAGATTGTACTTAATGTTATTGGCATTATTAATTCTATACCCTACGTTACCCATTAATGTAGTGGCCGTAGAATAATCAAAAGTAGTAAAGTCAAAAGCAGAGTTAGGAAGACCGTTACCAACGTTTGGCTGACCGTTGTTGATACCTTCGTTATAACTATGCTTGTTACTAAAAGACGCTACCCCAAAAATGCTCAACCTAGATTCTTCGCCTATAGTATAGGAGTCACCTCCTTTAAGTGAAAAGCTTGAATTAACCGGAGTACCCACAGCTTCCCTGTCCCAACTGGTATCAAAAGTATCGGAAAACGGATTGTTTGGAATATCCGCGTTATAGAATCCTGAAAAATCAGGACCATCGTTCAAATAAAATTGATCAACACCCAAGGCTTCAGTGTTACCACCAACAGAGGCACTAACATCAAAAAAACCATCACCGTTGTAATTTCTGGAAACAATATTAACGTTTGCTCCACCAAAATCTCCGTAATTGGCTGCATTGTATGTCTTATCTATTCCAATAGATTCTATAATGCTTGAAGTAAAAACACCTAGATCGATGTTCTTTTTTGAAGTGTTGTTAGAAGGTAACGGAAGCCCGTTCAATGTTGTAATATTGAACCTATCTCCCAAACCTCTTACGTAAACGTTTCCGGAACCTTCTTCTTTAGAAATTCCCGTTACTTTAGTAACTGCAGTGGCCGCATCGCTAACACCTTTACGCGCTAATTCCTGGGCACCAATAGAAGTTTCTAGGGTAATCGCTTTTTTCTGGTCAAGTAAAAGTGCCATTTCAGAATCCTTTCTGGAAACCGTGGTTACCACAACTTCACTCAATTCAAATCCGCCCCCAGCACTCATCGGCACATTTATTGTTGTTACTTTTCCAGCTTCAACCACTACATCTGGAATGTCTACAGTTTCATATCCTAAATAACTATAAGATACAACGTAAGTTCCCGGCTCAAGACCTGCTATTTCATAAAGTCCATCAAAATCTGAAGTTGTACCTGTAGTAGTTCCTTTTATCACTACATTAGCGAATGGCAAGGGATCGTCATTCATCTCTTTATCAGTAAGTTTACCGATAATACTCCCAGTGTCTTGGGCGCTTAATTGAATTGAAAAAAGGCAAAGGGCAATAAAGTATATTAGTCTCATTATCTAGTTTTATAACGCCGCAAATAACGCCACGTGAAGTAAAAGTCGAGTTACGTGTATGTTAAACCTTTATTGCAATAAGGTTAGGTTTATGTTACTATATTAAATCAACGTTAAGAGACTTTGGTATGTCGGTATTATATTTACTTTTGACGAATTAACCATCTTTACAGACCTTATGAAAAAGAAAGACATTAAGATATTACTTGTTGATGATGAGCCGGATATACTAGAAATAGTAGGTTATAATCTTACTGCAGAAGGCTATCAGGTCTTTACCGCCAAGAACGGAGTGGAAGGTGTGGCCATGGCAAAGAAAAAACAACCGCATTTAATTATCTTAGATGTAATGATGCCAGAAATGGACGGTATTGAGGCATGCGAAACCATTCGCGCCACTGCCGGACTGGAGAATTCCATCATTACTTTTCTTACCGCCCGTGGCGAAGACTATTCCCAAGTAGCAGGTTTTGATGCCGGTGCGGATGACTATATTACCAAACCAATTAGACCAAAAGTTCTAGTAAGTAAGGTTAAAGCACTTTTAAGAAGGTTAAAGGAAGAAGCGGCCCCACAAGATGATATTGTAACCGTAGGTAACATTATTATAAATAGAGAGGAATACAAAATAATCAACGACGGCGAAGAGATTGTTCTTCCTAGAAAAGAGTTTGAACTTTTGGCCCTACTCACTTCCAAACCTAGTAAAGTTTTCAAAAGAGAAGTTATTCTTGACAGGGTCTGGGGTAACGAGGTTGTTGTTGGTGGGCGTACCATAGACGTTCACATTAGAAAACTTAGAGAAAAAATTGGCGAGGAGCATTTTAAGACCGTAAAAGGGGTTGGCTACAAGTTTGTTCTTTAATTAAGTCTGTCCATTAATTAAGTTATACGTCTTTTTTGTAGTAATTTTGGGCGGTGACTCGTTCCATGATTATACATACCCGTTTTTTGGCACAAACAAAACCGTTTTCTTATGTCCGCTAAGCTAAGAAGGTCATATCGCTTTGCGCTAAGGTCTTCTTTTATGATTTCCGTGGCATTTGTTTCGCTTTTGGCATTGTTCCTACATCTTTTCAATGCTTTTAATTGGACGGCAATCATTATTTCTGCCCTACTACTATTCCCTATTGCCTTCATTGTTTTACAGATACGAATAGAAAGGTTCATTTATCGTCGTATTAAAAAGATTTATGATGATGTTGCCATGTTAGAATCATCATCTATTAGCACAGGCCCCATTACGACCGATATGAAAACCCTAACTGAAGAGATAGGGAAGTTTGCCCAAGACAAGCGTGTAGAAATAGACACCTTAAAAATTAGGGAGGAATACAGAAAAGATTTCCTTGGCAACGTATCGCACGAGCTTAAAACCCCTCTTTTTACCGTTCAAGGTTATATAGAAACCCTCTTGGATGGTGCCATTAACGACAAAAATGTACGCCGTAAATATCTGCAAAGAGCCAATAAAGGCGTAGACCGGCTCATCTATATTGTTAAGGATTTAGACCTCATTACCAAATTAGAGGTGGGAGACCTTAATCTTAAAAGAGAACCGTTTGATATTATTGAACTTATACAGAATGTCTTTGACCTCTTAGAAATGAAATCTGCAAAGAAGAAAATCACACTCACTTTTGATATGGAGTATGATGAACCCATAATGGTCTTTGCGGACAAAGAAAAAATACAACAGGTAGTAACCAACTTTTTGGTTAATTCAATTAAATACGGCCATACCAATGGCACTACCGAGGTAAGTGTTGAAAACCTCATCAAAAACAAAGTAATCGTTAGGGTAACCGATAATGGCGAAGGTATTCCCAAACAACATATACCGCGTCTATTTGAACGTTTTTACCGCGTAGACAAAAGCGGTAGCCGTACTGAAGGTGGGTCAGGTCTTGGTCTTGCCATAGTAAAACATATTGTAGAGGCACACGGAGAAAAGATATATGTAGAAAGTGAAATAGACGTAGGTTCGGAATTTTCATTTACTTTGGAAAAAGCAAAAACTGATACCGAGACTAAAGTCTTACCTAAAATTTAATTTTACACTATTGGGAAGCAAGAACAAACTTAAGCGGTTTAAAGAGAACGAAACCTTTTCAAATGTAATCCAACCTAACCGGGAAGCGGTAAAGCAAGGGTTCGAAAAAAGAGGAAAGTGGAATGATTTTTTTGGAAATGACAACCCAATTGTACTAGAATTAGGGTGCGGCAAAGGAGAATATACCGTAGGTCTGGCCAAACAAGACCCTAGTAAAAATTTCATTGGTATAGATATTAAGGGGGCTCGCCTTTGGAGAGGTGCAAAAACCGCTCTGGAGGACAATCTTAAGAATGTAGCTTTTTTAAGGACACAGATAGAACTTATAGACGAACTTTTTGCCCAAGACGAGGTTTCCGAAATCTGGATAACTTTTCCCGATCCCCAAATAAAATACAAGCGAACAAAACATAGAATGACCAACGAGGCTTTCTTGGGCAAATACAAGAAAATTTTACGCCCAGATGGCCTTATGCACCTAAAAACCGATAGCGAGTTTATGCACGGTTATACCTTAGGACTACTACATGGTCTAGGATTGGAAGTGAACTACGCCAACCACGATGTGTACAAAAATGAGGGCAGTCCAAGAGAAGTATTGGAACTTCAGACTTTCTACGAAAAACAGTATCTTGAAAAAGGTAAGCCCATTACCTATATTCAATTCAAGGTACATTAAGCATGCAGCATCTTTTGATTCTTTTTTTTGCTACTTTTTCGGCAGCTTTTATGGCCACGGTACCTCCTGGTCTTTTGAACATGAATGCCGCAAAGGTTAGTGTAGAAAAGGGTAAACTGAACGGAATTATTTTTAGCTTGGGAGTAGCTGTAATGGTTATTCTACAAGCAACTATAGCAGTTTACATCTCAAAATTCCTTCATAAAAACCCTGAAGTTGTAGATATACTTCTCAAAATTGCGGTAGTGGTTTTTACCTTTTTTATGGTATACTTTTTTGTAGCCGCCAAGAGAAATAAAGTACAGAAAATAAAAGCGGTAAAGGTTAGTAAAAAGAATAGTTTTTTTAAGGGCGTACTTTTAGCAGCGTTAAATCTATTGACCATACCCTATTATAGCGGACTTAATATTATGTGGAATGCTTCCGGTTGGATCAAGTTTCAAGTTTGGGATATTCTTGTATTTATTCTAGCGGCAGGTTCGGGCACTTTTACAGTGCTTTATATGTATACCGTTTACTTCAATAAGCTTGAGCACAAATCAAATCGATTTTCTCAGAACAGCAATTATATTCTTAGTGCTCTTATGTTGGTTCTATTGATTATAACCATTCTAAGAATTATATTTCGCTAATGAATCCTGACAACAAAAATTTTTTCCAAAAAGTATATGAAGTGGCCCGGCTCATTCCAGAAGGTCGTGTAACCTCATATGGTGCCATTGCCAAATATTTAGGTGCCGCCCGTAGTGCCCGTATGGTAGGTTGGGCCATGAACGGAGCCGGCAGTATGCCAGATGTACCCGCCCATAGAGTGGTAAACAAAATTGGACTACTTACAGGAAAACACCATTTTGACGGCACTAACCTTATGCAGCAGCTCTTAGAAAATGAAGGAATTACCGTAGTTGACAATCAAATCATCAACTTTGAAAAGCATTTTTGGGATCCTTTTAAAGAGCTAGGTTAAAGTTCTTACTTTAATCAAAAGTGAGCGTAAAAACAGTTTGGCCCCGGGAAATTACTTGAATGGTTCCCTTATGCAAGCGCATAATCTGTTTAGACAAACTTAACCCTATACCGGTTCCCGTATTTTTAGTTGTGAAAAAAGGAACGAAGATTTCCTCTATTAGGTCTTCAGGAATTCCCGGGCCATTGTCTCGCACCTGCACAAACTTCTTCCCTTTTCTATTGATACCGGCTATAAAGTCAATTTTCCCGTTTTGCTGATTGCCAATGGACTGCTGTGCATTTTTGCCCAAATTCACCAATACCTGAGTAATCTGCTTTACATCAATATAAAGTTCCAAATCTTGCGGGTCTATGGCAATTGAAATTTCAATAGGGTCTACTCCGGACTTATTACCCAATAAGAGCTTTACCTTCTCCAAAAAGTTTTGCGCACGTATCAATTCCCTATCAGGTTCCGGTACACTTAAAAATTTACGGTAAGAGTGCACAAAATTCATCAAGTCGCTTCCTTGCCCCTTTATAACTTCAAGCCCCTTAACTGTGCTCTGTAAATGTTGCTCTTGCAATTCCTCTATGGCCAATAAATTTTCTCCCTTTTTATAATATTTTAATATCGATTCCGAAATTGAGGTTATGGGGGTAATGGTATTCATAATTTCGTGCGTAAGCACCCGTATTAACTTCACCCAAGAGTCCGTTTCCTTCTCGTCCAGTTCTTTACGTATATCTTGGACCACCACCAATAGCAAAGGCTCGCCATCAAGGTTCATTGCTGTAGCTTTTACGGCCAGTTCCTTCTTTTCACGTTCATTGGTCAACTGATGAATACTACTTTCAAACGGATTTAGATCTTGAAACTTGGCGTACAATTTTTCGTCTATTTGCTTTAATTGTTTCACATGGTTCAAGGGGTGATAGTTCAGCAATTTTTCAATTGTAGGATTTGCATAAAGAATATGCCCTTTGGGGTTGACAGTCATAATCCCAATATCTGCCTGTTTTAAAATTTCTTGATAAAACTGTTCCTGGGCCTGCTTTTTAAGGTGAATATCTTGCACCATAGCGTTGAGCATATTAAGGCTATGGTTCAGTTCTTTTAGTGATTTACTGCTTAGCTTTTCTGGAAACCGAAGAGTAAAATCCTCATTCTTTATGGCATCAAAAAAATATGCTATTTTTCGGTTGGTCTGGTTTACATAGTAAATAAGCGAATAGATCTGCACTACAAGCAAGCATAGGGCAAAACCTACCAAAATGTACTTTTCTCCAAAAAACAAAAATCCTACTGCCAATGCGGTCAAGGACAAGAGAACCGTACGGAGAATTAATTGCAGATAAATGTGTTTACTTACCATTTGCTAAATGTGCTTATTTCCCTATTTTCTTTAATTTGTTGTACAAGGTTTGCCTAGAAATCCCTAATTGTTCTGCGGCCGCACTGTAGTTACCGTCATTTTGTTCCAAAGCACTGTTGATCATTAAGAGTTCCATTTCCTCCAAGGTATTGGGACCGTTTAAATTTGTGGCAACCGTAGATTTATTGCTCAGTAAAAAATCTTCGGGTTTTAGTATGTTCCCTTCCGATAGGATTACGGCTCTTTCAATAGTATGCAAAAGCTCCCTTATATTTCCTGGCCAAGCATACCCAATTAATTTATCTTGCGCCGCTTGATTGATACGAAGTCCAGGTTTACCATATTTAGAAGTAAATTTTTTCAAATAGAAATCAGCCAGGACCAAAATATCCTGATCCCGTTCCCTAAGTGCCGGCACCTCTACTCTAATGGTATTTATTCTGTAGAGCAAATCCTCCCTAAAGAGACCGTCCGCTACCATTTTATCCAAATCTTCGTTCGTAGCACATATCAACCTAATATCCACCGGAATAGCTTTATTGGAACCCACCCGAACAATGGTCCTGTTCTGAATGGCGGATAACAGTTTAGCTTGCGCCTGCAATGAAAGGTTTCCTATTTCATCCAAAAAAAGAGTACCTCCATTTGCCGCTTCAAACTTACCCGCCCTATCCTCTTTGGCATCGGTAAAAGAACCTTTAGTGTGGCCAAAAAGTTCGCTTTCAAAAAGGTTTTCTGAAATGGAGCCCATATCCACGGAAATAAAAACTTCGTTATTTCGGCTAGATAGCTTGTGAAGTTCCCTAGCAATCAACTCCTTTCCTGTACCATTTTCTCCTGTAACCAGAACATTTACATCGGTTTTAGCAACTTTAGACACCAATTTTAGCACTGCGTTCAAGGCTTTTGAATTGCCAATGATGTAATTCTTATTTTGATTGATAACCTGCTTTAAATGGCTTTCCTTCTGTTTTAGCTCCTTAACCTCCTTCTTGGACTTTCTAAGTTCATAGGCTGATTTTACGGTAGCCAATAACTTATCATTGTTCCAAGGTTTTAAAATAAAATCAGAGGCACCTTCTTTCAAAGCCTTTACGGCCAAATCTACCGCACCATAAGCAGTCATCATAACAACCGAAGTCTGTGGGGCTTTTTTCTGTAACTCTCTTAACCAATACAGCCCCTCATTTCCTGTATTCACCCCAGCCGAAAAATTCATGTCCAACAGCACCATATCTATTTCATTAAGATTAGGGAAGGACGTTATCTGGTTAGGATTTGAAATGGTTTGTATAGAGCTGTACTCAAATTGCAACAAAATTTCAAGAGCGCTAAGAACGCTCTTGTTATCATCAACAATCAAAATTTTTGCATCTACCATAGTAATCTTGTTCTACCGTAAACTAAACGGTACCTAGTAAAACTACAATTTCAATATTAAAACTTTTTGACAGTGTCTAAAAATTTGACACTTGCTGTACACATATTTTACAAACCAAAACATCAACAACAAAATACAAATTTACATTATGTTGATTTTCAGTTATTTACGATATTGGCACGGGAATCGTATTAAGTTTGGCACACTTGATATATTATGAGCATTATTTTTAAATACTTAATTTGGATTTTGTTACTAATCTCCGCCAAACTAGCCGGCCAAGATTCGTGGACCTTAGATGCCTGCGTGGCCTATGCTTTGGAAAACAACCTGCAATTGAAAGATTATTCTTTTAACACCAATTCCAATGAGGAGACCTATAGACAGTCTATTCGTAACCTTTTGCCCACGGTTACGGGTTCCGGAAACTATGTAATCAATTTTGGACGTAGTACCGATCCCTTTACCAATGATGTGGTTACTACAGATTTTTTCTCCAACCGTTACACGCTAGAAGGTTCTGTTGACCTTTTCAGGGGATTTCAGAAAATGAATAACATAAAGGCTACCAAACTTCTGTATAAAGCTACTCAAGAAGAAAATCTACAGCAACGTTACTTACTGGCTTTTAGAGTAATGCAGGCTTTTTACGATATTAGATTTTTTAAAGGATTAGTAGCCATATCAAAAGAACAGATGACGGTATCCCAATCCAATTACGATCTGGTTGCCAAACAAATAGAATTAGGACTCAAAGCCGGAGCCGACCTGTACGAGGCCGAATCGTTATTACTTACGGACAAACTGAACCTTACACAAAGTAAAAACCAATTGGCCGCGGCTAAGCTTCAACTGATACAAGAAATGAATCTAGAAGGAACCAGTGAAATAGAGGTACAAGACGGTCTAAACCATACCATGGAGCCCGAAAATTCACCTAATGTACAATCGGACAGTATATATGCCGAAGCAAAAGAATTTATGCCCATGCTCAAGGCCCAAGAGTTACGGGTAAAAGCTGCCAAAAAACAACTGGCCATAGAAAGAGGTTCCTTATACCCGTCACTATCTTTATTCTCAGGAATTTCCACCGGATATTTCGAGACCACAAGAGATTCCCTTGGTGTTACCGTTCCTTTTAGAGACCAGTTCCGAGATAATACATCGCAGTTTATAGGGGTAAGTTTAAGCGTACCAATCAGTAATGGATGGGCTGCTCGTTCCCGTATCAAACAACAGAAAATTGAAAAATTACGGGCCGAAAACAATTTAAAGGTACAGGAACAACTCGTCTACCAGACCATTCAACAATTGGTACAGGAATTTCAATCCCTAGAGGTTGAGCGCGAGCAGAGCGCACAAAAAGTACAAGCGCAGGAACTGGCTTTTACCATTGCACAAAAGCGGTATGAAAAAGGCCTTATTAATGCCTTGGAATTATTTACTGCCAAAAACTTGTTTGCCAGTGCCCAAAATGAAAACCTGCAGGTAAGGCTCAGGTCGGAAATCAATCAAAGCACTTTGGAGTTTTACCGAGGCCTACCGGTTTTTGATATTGAATAAAGAATAAATAAAGACTAGCTAAAAACGACAATTATATAGCACAATGGATATACAACTAGAAAAGAAAAAAGGATTACGCCCCAAACATTACGGCTACATTGCACTGGCAATACTACTGCTTTTTGTGGGTTATCAACTGCTTTTCGCCAGCTCCGTCTCTACTTTTCGGACTGATAAGGAAAAACTCTCCATAGCCTCAATAACCAATGGTAAGTTTGATGATTACATTACCATTAGCGGCAATGTGGCTCCAATTGCCACCATTTACATGGATGCCTATGAAGGGGGCCGGGTTAGTGAAAAGCTAATTGAAGAGGGCGCTATCGTCAAGAAAGGGGATATAATCCTAAAACTGGATAATATTAACCTGTACGAGCAAATACTACAAAGCGAAAGTGGGCTGGCCTTGAAGCAAAACGATTTACGCTCTACGAAGTTGACTTTTGACTCAAGACAAGTTGAAGGTCGAAGGTCTTTGGCTACCGCAGCCACGGAATTACAACGATTAAAACGAAATTTTGAACAAAACAAAGCCCTGTTCGCCGAGGAACTCATATCCAAGGAAGCCTATCTTACCGCAAAAGAAAACTACGAACTTTCTCAAAAACAGTACGATATCATAAAAGTACAGACCGAAAACGATGACCAGGTTAGAAAAACCTCCTTGCCCGTTCTGGAAGCGGACCTTAACCGAATGCAGAAAACACTGGGTATGGTCTATCAGCGGCTAGACCACTTGAACGTACGTGCACCGGCAGACGGTCAACTAGGTTTTCTTGATGCAGAAATAGGCCAAAATATTACTCAAGGACAACGAATTGGACAGGTAAACGTACTTACGGATTATAAAATTGAGGCGAATATAGATGAACACTATATTGACCGGGTAAAAAGAGACTTAGTGGCAGTTTTGGAACGCAACGGCAAGCAATTTCCGCTGCGGGTACGAAAGGTATATCCCGAGGTACGCAACGGTAGGTTTAAAGTAGACTTGGTCTTTACGGAAGAGAAACCTGAAACCATCCGTACCGGACAGAGCTACAATATTAAATTGCAATTGGGAGAATCTAGTGACGCCTTGTTATTACCTAAAGGAAGCTTTTTCCAAAGTACTGGCGGGCAGTGGCTATTCGTAGTTTCCCCAGATGGTGGAGAAGCCAGAAAACGCGATATTAAAATAGGAAAACAGAATTCAAAATATTACGAAGTCATTGAAGGCCTCCAAGCCGGTGAGAAAGTGATAACCAGTAACTATGACTCTTTTGGCGAAGCCGAAAAAATAGTTTTAAAATAGCAATTAACTGTCACTTTACACACAAAGCATCATCTTTATAACAACAAAAATCAAACTAAAAAATGATACAGATAAAAAATCTTAAAAAGAGTTTCAAGACCGAAGAGGTAGAAACCTTGGCCCTGAATAACGTAAACCTTAAAGTTGAAGAAGGCGAATTCGTTGCCATTATGGGGCCCTCCGGCTGCGGAAAATCTACATTACTTAATATTATAGGCATGCTAGACAGCCCAAATGAAGGCTCCTATGAATTTGCCGGTCATGAGGTAAGTCGCCTTAAGGAACGCCAACGCACAGAATTAAGAAAAGGAAATTTAGGCTTTGTATTCCAAAGCTTTAACCTTATTGATGAGCTAACCGTTTATGAAAACGTAGAACTGCCCTTAATTTATCTAAAGATGGGTAAAGCGGAACGAAAACAAAAAGTACGCGAGGTTTTGGAGCGTATGAAAATTGCCCACAGGGAGAAGCACTTTCCACAACAACTTTCCGGTGGTCAACAGCAACGTGTGGCCATTTCAAGAGCGGTAGTAACCAACCCAAAATTGATTCTTGCCGATGAGCCTACTGGAAACTTGGATTCCAAAAACGGTATAGAAGTCATGAACCTATTAACGGAACTTAATCAAGAAGGAACCACTATTGTAATGGTAACACATTCCGATAGAGATTCGCATTACGCTCATAGAGTTGTAAATCTATTTGACGGTCAAATTGTTACCGAAAGCCAGAACAGGGCTATTGGTGCCATTATGTAAAGGAGTTTATTCATCAATCAAAGTAATTCAAAAGGTCCCCTAATCAAGGACAACCAATTGTAAAGACGAAAATCATGTTCAAAACATACCTTAAAATAGCATGGAGAAGCCTTAAGAAACAACCATTTTTCACTTCGTTGAACATATTTGGTCTTGCCATTGGTATGGCCGGTGCACTGCTCATTTCGTTGTACATTTATGAGGAATTGAGCTATGATAAAATGTTTCCTGATGCCGAACGGATCCATCGTGTAAACAATAATATAAAATTTGGTGGGGACGAGCGTCAATTCGCCGTTACACCTGCCCCTATGGCTGAAGCCCTCAAATCCGACTTTTCTGAAATTGAGGTAGTAACACGCTTTAGAACCCGTGGTAGCGCCCTTGTGCGCAAGGCCGATGACTTGGCAAACGTAAAGGAAGAACATACCACCCATGTAGACCCCTCTTTTTTTGAAATGTTCGGCATAGAGCTATTGGCGGGTGATGTAAATACAGCTTTAAAAGACCCGAATACCTTGGTCTTGACCAGAACGGCCGCCGAAAAGCACTTTCCTATCACCAATGCGGTGGGGCAAAATATAGTGCTTAACAATGAGGAAAACTATACCGTTGTTGGGGTTATCGAAGATTTTCCGCAAAATTCCTTTTTGAAAGGGTACACCGTTTTTGAGGCGATGGCCGGATATGAAGATGCCGTAGCGGGCAATTGGGGCAGTAACAATTACCAAACCTTCATTAAGTTGATTCCCACGGTTAACGCAGACGATATTCAAGAACAGTTGCGCGGCTTTTTGGGCAAATATGTTATTCCTGGTGTTCAACAATTTATGCCGGGCATAACGGAAGCGCAATTTAAGGCGGCCGGCAATCATTTAATCTTTAGCACCATTCCTTTGACCGATATCCATTTAAAATCCCATAGGGTGGCGGAAATGAGTGCTAACAACGACATACAGAGCATATATATCCTTTCTTTTATAGCTGTTTTTCTTTTGGTCTTGGCCAGTGTCAATTTTATGAACCTCTCTACCGCCCATTCACTGAAAAGGGCAAAGGAGGTCGGGGTTAGAAAGACCTTGGGATCCAATAAAAGAGACCTGGTACGCCAGTTTTTGGTAGAATCGGGATTGGTATCTTTTTTGGCTTTGGGCTTAGCCTTGGTTTTGACCCTTGTAGCCTTGCCTTATTTTAATACCCTTGCCGATAAAAATATTTCAATACCTTTTCAAAATCCCGTTTTTTGGTTGATTTTGTTGGCTTCCGTTGTTGTCTTAGGATTGTTTTCAGGAAGTTACCCTGCTTTTTTTATGTCGCGATTTATGCCTGCAACGGTATTGAAAGGAGGTAACGGAAATAGTGTTGAGGGCGGTAAAATTAGAAATTCCCTCGTCGTATTTCAATTCGCCATTTCGGTTTTTTTGATTGTTAGTACCTTGGCGGTATATCAACAATTAAAGTATATACAAGGCAAAGATTTGGGCTTCTCAAAAGACCAGGTCTTGATTGTAAATGACGTGTATACGGCAGGAGACAAGGTATCGTCGCTCAAAGAACAAGTGAAACAATTGAGTTTTGTTGAAAATGCTACGTTGAGCAGTTATTTTCCTACTCCCTCGTCCCGTAGTGATACCACTTTTCTTCCTGATTCGGGTGAAACAAGTGTGGAATCTTCCATTAATATGCAAACTTGGGACGTTGATTACGATTATGTTTCCACTATGGATTTTGAATTCGTGGCAGGCCGAGATTTTGATAGGTCCTATGGTAATGACTCTACGTCCATCATTTTAAACGAAACGGCTACAAGAATAATGAATTTGAGTCCGCAAGAGGCTATAGGCAAGCGCTATACACCAGATTTTGATTCTGATACTCCAACGTATTATACCATTGTTGGGGTATTAAAGGATTTCCATATAGCTTCACTAAAAGAAGATATCGATGCTTTAAGCTTGCACTTGGGAGATGAGGCTTATGCCATGGCAGTAAAAATTAAGCCTGGCGATTTTGCCAATGCAATTGCTCAAATTGAAGGGGTCTGGAATACTATCGTACCCGGTGAGCCATTTGATTATTATTTTATGGAAGATGCCTTTAATGATACTTATGCCAGTGAACAAAGGTTAGGCAATATCTTTATCATATTTACGGTACTCTCCCTTTTAATTGCCTGCCTGGGACTCTTTGGCCTTGCAGCCTTCAATGCTCAAAAACGCACCAAGGAAATAGGGGTTCGCAAGGTTTTGGGCGCCAGTGTTGGGCAGGTTGCTTATGCCTTAACTATAGACTTTTTAAAATTGGTCGGACTTGCTATACTGGTGGCCCTGCCGTTAGGCTGGTATGCTATGAACAGATGGTTGGAAGATTTTTCCTATCGCATAAATATTCCATGGTGGATATTTGGTCTGGCGGCATTTTTGGCCGTTCTCATATCCGTAATCACTGTAAGCTATCAAAGTATTAAGGCAGCCCTAGCAAACCCCGTAAAAAGTTTGCATGCCGAGTAAAAACATCCATCAAACAAAAAAAAGAAAACCATGTTAAAGAATTATATAAAAATAGCTTGGAGAAACCTACTGAAGAACAAACAGCAGACCATCATAAATTTGCTAGGGCTCACTTTAGGTACCGTGAGCTGTCTTACTATTCTATTGTATGTCTTTGCTCAGTTTGGATATGACCAACACCACAATGAAGCGGATACAATTTACCGTGTAGAGACGATAATAGAGCGCAATGGGCAAGAAAACTATGAAAGTTCAACCTCATCTCCTCCTATAGCTTTTGCCCTTAAAGAAGATTTTGCCGAGGTAGAGGAAGCAACGCGCGTTGTTCTTACCGATGTTTTTTATAGCACTTTAATTCGTGCTTCAGAAAGCAAGGATGCCTATTACGAGCCACGGGTTTATATGGCCGATTCCACTTTTTTTAAAGTTTTTGATTTTGAATTTATTGAGGGCAATAAGCTTACCTCGCTAAACGAACCCAATGCGGTAGTACTTTCTTCCTATTTAAAACACAAACTGTTCGGAAACCAAAATGCTTTGGGCAAGACCATAGTTTGGGGCACCGGAGAAGATACCCTCATCTTGACCGTTAAGGGCGTTTTTGATGAAAAAGCGAATAAATCTCATCTTAATCCCAACTACGTGGTAAGTATGAGCACCCCGGGCATGGGAACTTTTGTACAAACTTTTGAGAGTTTTGCTACCAATAATTTTGTGCATAGCTATGTAAAATTATCTGCTAACGGTAATATTGCCCAATTTCAAGCTAAAATGCCCGGATTTATTAAAGATAGGGCCACCAAGGACCTTGCTGATGCAGGAATGAGTAGTAAGGCCTTGGAATTAAAAAAGGTTACGGATATTCATTTACGTTCCAATGGCCGTAAAAACCAATTAGACAAGGTTTCGAGCATTACATACCTGTATTTTCTTTTGAGCCTTGCATTTTTTATTCAACTGGTAGCCTGCATAAACTTTATTAATCTCAGCACGGCAAGAGCAAGCAGACGCGCCCGCGAAATAGGGGTACGAAAAGTAGTTGGTGCAGGAAAAAATGCCCTAATGCGGCAATTTTTGGGCGAATCGTTACTCTTATCACTTTTCGCCATACTGATCAGTATACCTATCGTAATTTTGTTACTGCCATTGGTAAATGAGCTTACCCAGGAATCCCTTACCTATTTGAATCTTTATCAATGGAAGTTAATATCGGTTCTTTTGGCGCTGGGAATAGGTACAGGTTTGGCTGCCGGCATCTATCCTGCTATTATTCTATCCTCAATAAAACCCGTAAATGCCCTCAAGGGGGGCACTATAATGCAATCCGGAAACGGTACTCTAAGAAAAGCGTTGGTCGTATTCCAATTTGTGGTTTCCATTGGCTTGGTAGCTACAGTAATTATCATTTCCCAACAATTTAGGTTTACTCAGGAAAAAGACCTTGGCTATACGAAAGATAATTTAATTGCCCTACGGATAGGCACGGATGACGCGTCTAGTAAATTTGAGTCCTTAAAATCTGCATTTTTGAATATTCCCGGAGTAACTGATGTATCTAGTGGAAATTATGCTCCCTCTGAAATTATATTGGCCGATAATGGATGTTATCTTCCCGGAGGAAACAGCGAGAACAGAACAGTTGTAAATCGTAACGGCGTAAGCGACGGATATTTTAGAACCATGGGGATTCCCTTTTTAGAGGGACGCGATTTTACGGAGGCGGATACCGTAGACCAAATTATTGTGAACGAGGCCACCTTAAGGGCTTTCAATATTAAACAAGAAAATGCCTTAAGCTCAACACTCATGCAGGGTTCCGGAGAGGATACTTTTGAAATGCGAATTATTGGTGTTGTGGCAGACTACCATTTTGCATCCCTAAGGGAAGAAATTGAGCCCTTGTTTCTTCATAAGGAAACGGCACCAAATTGGTTATTTCTAAAAACAAAGACCAATAATTATAGTGAACTACTGACCCAACTAGAAGGCCAGTGGAAATCTACCGTAAGTAACGTTCCTTTTGATTATAGGTTTGTGGACAAAGAGGTAGAAAGACTCTATGATGAGGAAAAGCGGCTTGGCTTTATCTCCGTAGCTTTTACCGTGCTGGCTATCTTCATAAGCTGTTTAGGACTTTTTGGGCTTATTTCTTACGTTACGGAACAGAAGAAAAAAGAAATCGGTATTCGTAAGGTACTTGGTGCAAGCGTACGATCGGTAGTGCAACTATTAACTCGCGATTTTGTAACGCTAGTATTGATCGCATTTCTAATTGCCTCGCCTATTGCCTACTATTTTATGTCTAGATGGCTAGAGGGTTTTACGTATAGAATTGAAATTGAATGGTGGGTATTTTTGGTCAGCGGCGGTTTCGCCCTCATAATAACATTGTTGACCGTGGGCATGCAAAGCCTAAAATCTGCTGTAGCCAATCCGGTAAAGAGCTTACGAACGGAATAAGCAAAAACATCAATCCAATCAAAAAACAACAATCATGTTCAAAAACTATTTAAAAATCGCCTGGCGAAACCTTTTAAAGAACAAAGGCTATTCCGCTATCAACATTGGCGGGTTGGCATTAGGAATGGCCGTTACCCTAATTATAGGTCTCTGGGTACACGATGAACTCTCGCATAACAACTATTTCAGCAAAAAAGACCGTATTGCACAGGTTTTTCAATCCCAGACCTTTAACGGAAACACAGATAGCGGCCCGGCCATACCTCGCCCATTGGAAATGGGCCTTAGAAATGGCTACATGGACAATTTTAAACATCTGGTCATGGCTTCCTGGAACAACTCCGTCTATCTCAATTATAAGGACAAAAGCCTTTCCAAAACAGGAAATTTTATGCAAGAGGACGCCCCGGAACTTCTTGGTCTTACTATTCTTAAAGGCGAAAAGAACGGATTACGGAAAATTAACTCCATTATGCTTTCCGAGTCCGTAGCACAAGCCCTCTTTGGAGAAGAAAACCCTATCGGTAAAGTGGTGAGGGCCAATAGTCAGTATGATATGGAAGTTACTGCAGTGTTCGAAGACATACCCATGAACAATTCATTTAATGATTTGGAGTATATCATGCCATGGGAAAAGTACCTGACTATTTTTGAATGGATTCAAAATGCAGAGGACCAATGGGGAAACAACTCGTTTCAGATGTTTGTTCAGCTTGCGGACAACACCAGTATGGAACAGGTTTCCGCCACCATAAAGGACGTTAAAAAGAACCTTAACGAAGATACCGCAGAGTTCAACCCACAGCTATTCTTGCTACCCATGAAAGATTGGTATCTAAGGAGCAGTTTTGAGAATGGAAAACAAGTAGGCGGGCGCATTAAATACGTATGGTTATTTGGCATTATTGGTGGCTTTGTACTGCTTTTGGCCTGTATTAACTTTATGAACTTGAGCACGGCCCGTTCCGAAAAAAGAGCCAAAGAAGTAGGCATTAGAAAATCAATAGGCTCACAACGCAACCAATTGATTTATCAGTTTTTGAGCGAATCATTTTTAGTAGTTTTATTCGCATTTTGTTTGGCCATACTGATCGTGCTTCTTTCTTTGGACGGATTTAACAATCTGGCAAAAAAAGAAATAGCCTTCCCTTGGAAAGACGGTCTGTTTTGGGCAATTTCATTCGCTTTTATCCTATTCACCTCTTTATTGGCAGGTAGCTATCCGGCACTCTATCTATCCTCTTTTAAACCGGTAGATGTTCTAAAAGGAACGATGACAACTGGTAAATACGCAGGGCTGCCCCGTAAAATATTGGTAATACTACAGTTTACCGTATCCGTAGCATTTATCATAGGTACCGTTATCGTAATGCAGCAGATTAATTACGCAAAGGACCGCCCCGTTGGTTATGACAAAGAAGGTTTGGTACAGATACCAACAATGAGTCAAGATTTTGAAGGCAAATATAATTTAATACGAAGTGAATTTTTAACATCCGGTGCGGTAATGGAGATGTCTTCTTCAAGCGCTCCAACTACCCAAATATGGTCTAACCGAGGCGGCTTTAATTGGGAAGGAAAACCCGAAGGCTTCCAAGAGGATATAGCATGGACGGATGTTAGCCCTGAATATGCCAAATCCTTAAACCTGAAGATTCTTGAAGGAAGGGACTTTTCAAGGGAATTCGCCACAGATTCAAATGCGGTGCTTATTAATGAAACGGCCGTAAAGTATATGGGGCTTACGGATCCTGTTGGGAAATTTATAAAAGACGATGATGTTGAAGACCCCTTTCCTCCCCTAAAAATAATTGGCGTGGTACAGGATATGATTGCGCAGTCTCCTTACGAACCCGTAAAACAAGGTATTTATGCCTATGACAAACATGGTAATGCCAGCTTTTACAATTTACGGTTAAATCCTGACAATAGCGCTAATGAAAACATTTCTACTATTGAAAATGTATTTAAGTCCCATTTTCCGGATATCCCTTTTCAATATGATTTTGTAGATTCTGAATATGGCGAGAAATTCGCCGCAGAAGAGCGTATTGGAACACTTTCGGCCATCTTTACAGCGCTGGCCATTTTAATTAGCTGTTTAGGACTGTTCGGACTCACATCCTTTGTAGCGGAACAGCGTAAAAAAGAAATAGGGGTACGAAAAGTTTTGGGAGCTTCGGTTTTCAACGTTTGGAACATGTTATCCAAAGACTTTCTAAAACTAGTGACCATTTCTTGTTTCATTGCCGTTCCAATCTCATACTATATTATGAACGGCTGGCTACAAGACTACCCCTACAGGGTAATACTTGAATGGTGGATTTTTCTCTTGGCCATAGTAGGTGCTCTTGCCATAACCATTCTCACGGTAAGCTTTCAAGCCATAAAAGCGGCCAATTCAAATCCGGTCAAAAGTCTAAGAATGGAATAAATAGGAGATACCAATAAAAGAACGAACACATGTTACTTCAACTAAACCATATTTTTAAATGGGTTCAACAAGGTGGGCAAAGAGTCTTCTTGCTGAAAGACATCAATCTACAAGTAGAAGAAGGAGAGTTTATTTCCATCATGGGGCCCTCTGGGTCTGGAAAATCCACTTTACTGAACGTCATAGGAATGTTAGATGACTTTAATGAAGGTGAATATAATTTTCTTGATAAATCCGTACATCAACTTAAAGAAAAGCATAGAGCCAACTTGTATAAAGAATATATTGGTTTTGTATTTCAGTCTTATCATTTAATTAATGAATTAACCGTCTACGAAAATCTGGAAATGCCTTTATTATATAAAAAACACTCCAGTTCTGAACGTAAGGCCATGGTAGCCGATATGTTGGACCGTTTTAATATTGTAGGCAAAAAGGACCTGTTTCCCTCACAATTAAGTGGCGGCCAGCAGCAAGTGGTGGGCGTGGCAAGGGCATTAATATCAAATCCAAAACTTATTCTTGCCGATGAACCCACAGGTAACTTGAATTCTCAGCAAGGAGAAGAAATTATGCAACTTTTTAAACAGCTTAATGATGAAGGGGTAACCATTATTCAAGTAACACATTCAGAAAAAAATGCCGCTTATGGTAAGCGCATCATTAATTTATTGGATGGGAGGATGGTGTAAGCCCGTTTATCAAAAAAAAATCAGCCTAAGTTGAGGCCCAGTTTTATAGAATATTGTGCGAAACTAAACCTCCATAACCAATACCTATCTGCCCATATTACATTTCAATGCAAACGCTTTAGTTTCTTGCCCTTATGCCGTATCTTTGTTCTTTAGAATGATTTTATATAATGAAGATTGATAAAAAAGCAGTTTTAAAGGCACTAGAGAACATTACCGTACCCGGTGAGGGACAGAATATGGTAGAAAGCGGTGCGGTTAAAAATATACAGATTTTTGGCGACGAGGTTGAAGTTGATATAACCATTGGCAATCCCAGTCTACAGGCCAGAAAAAAGACCGAAGTAGAAATCTTAAAAATCATACACCGAGAGGTATATGAGAAAGCAAAGATAAAAGTCAACATAAAGGTAGATGCTCCGGCAAAACCCAAGACCAATGAAATTAAGGGCAAGCCATTGCCTGGCATTCAAAATATTATTGCGGTAGCTTCCGGAAAAGGTGGTGTAGGTAAATCTACAGTTACTGCAAACTTGGCGGTAACCCTTGCAAAAATGGGTTTTAAAGTTGGTGTTTTAGATGCGGATATCTACGGACCATCCATGCCTATCATGTTTGACGTTCCCTTGGAAAAACCATTAGCGGTCAACGTTGGTGGAAAATCAAAAATGAAACCGGTTGAGAATTATGGCGTAAAGCTATTATCTATCGGGTTCTTTACCCAGCCCAACCAAGCGGTTATTTGGCGTGGTCCCATGGCTGCAAAAGCCTTGAACCAAATGATTTTTGATGCGCATTGGGGTGAACTGGATTTTATGCTGATTGACCTTCCACCGGGAACAGGAGACATTCACCTAAGCATTATGCAAGCCATGCCCGTAACTGGGGCCGTGGTGGTAAGTACACCTCAGAACGTTGCCTTGGCGGACGCTAGAAAAGGGGTGGCCATGTTCCAACAGGAGTCCATAAATGTTCCCGTATTGGGAATAGTGGAAAATATGGCTTATTTTACACCTGACGAGCTTCCTGACAATAAGTACTATATTTTTGGTAAGGAAGGAGCAAAAAATCTGTCTGAAGATTTAAACGTACCTTTCTTAGGAGAAATTCCATTGGTTCAGAGCATTCGCGAAGCGGGTGACGTTGGTAGACCAGCGGCCTTGCAAACGGCCACACCGGTTGAAGAAGCTTTTGAAGAGGTTACAAAAAATGTAGTACAAGAGGTTGTAGGGAGAAACAAAAGTCTTCCCCCTACCGAGGCAATTAAGATAACAACCATGGCAGGCTGTTCTGCCGTTAAGAAAAAATAATATGACATCCGAAAATATGACATCCGAAGAATTAAAACAGAATGTTGAAAAAGCCCTAGAAGAGATTCGTCCTTTTCTACAGAGCGATGGAGGTGATATTTCCTTAATCTCTATTGATAACGAAAATTCTGTAAAGGTAAGGTTAGAGGGCGCATGTGTTGGATGTAGCGTTAATCAAATGACCCTAAAAAGCGGTGTGGAAATGACCATAAAAAAGTACGCTCCACAAATTGAAGAGGTCATAAATATTGTAGCCTAAATGCTGATTTTAGTCATATTCTTACAGACGTTTTAACTCTAATATTGTCTGACCTTTAATGTAAAACTCAATGATCAAAACAGACTTATTGATTATTGGAGCTGGCCCAACAGGGCTTTTTGCCGTTTTTGAGGCAGGCCTATTACAGCTCAAGTGCCATTTAATTGATGCACTACCACAAGCCGGGGGCCAATGTTCCGAAATCTATCCCAAAAAACCCATTTATGACATTCCTGGTTTCCCCGAGGTATTAGCGGGCGACTTGGTGAACAATTTAATGGAACAAATAAAACCTTTTGAACCTGGTTTTACTTTAGGCGAAAGAGCACAGACCATAGAAAAATTAGAGGACGGTACTTTTATTGTAACGACCAATAAAGGAACCAAACACCACGCTCCTATTGTAGCCATTGCTGGAGGCTTGGGTAGTTTTGAACCTCGCAAGCCACTTCTTGAAAACCTCCAGAAGTACGAGGACAATGGCGTTGCCTATATCATTAAGGATCCTGAGGTCTACCGAAATAAGAAAGTGGTAATTGCAGGAGGAGGAGATTCCGCTCTGGATTGGAGTATATTTTTAGCCGATGTAGCCTCAGAAGTCACTTTGGTACACCGTAGAAACGAGTTTAGAGGTGCATTAGATTCCGTAGAGAAAGTGCAACACCTCAAGAACCAAGGTAAAATAAACCTAATCACCCCTGCTGAAATCGTTGCTCTTAAAGGCGAGGAAACCCTAGAGGCCGTTTCCATTAGAAAAACAACAAATCCTAATGAGGATGTTACCTTAGAAGTTGATAATTTTGTGCCGCTTTTTGGTCTTTCTCCCAAATTGGGACCCATTGCAGATTGGGGCCTTGATATTGAAAAAAATGCCATAAAAGTAGATACGTTCGATTATCAGACTAACGTACCGGGAATATATGCCATAGGCGATGTTAACACCTATCCAGGGAAATTAAAATTGATTCTCTGTGGTTTTCATGAAGCAACATTAATGTGCCAAAGTGCGTACCAGCGTATTTACCCGGATAAAAAATATGTAATGAAATATACGACCGTAGGCGGCGTAACAGGTTTTGACGGAAGTAAAAAAGAGGCGCCAAAGGCGGTTGTAAAATCCATTGATTAGTAAAAGTTTATAATTCAAGAATATTAATGTCCGACATAAAAATAAAAATAACCGACCGTGATGGTGTAACCCATGAGGTAGACGCCCCAACCGATATGAACATGAACCTTATGGAGGTCGTACGTTCGTACGAATTGGCCCCTGAAGGAACTATTGGAATCTGCGGTGGTATGGCCATGTGCGCTTCTTGCCAATGCTATGTAGAATCCGATCATGAACTTCCTGAAAAGTCCGATGATGAAGATGCCATGTTGGCCGAAGCTTTTGACGTTAAGGATAACAGCCGTTTGGGATGCCAAATTCATATGACCCCAGATTTAGACGGTCTAGAAGTTGAACTGGCTCCTGAAAGTTAGATTCTTGCCTGGTAGGTAAACAAGTTGTAGTACCTACCTTCTTTTGAAATTAGCTCGTCATGCGTGCCTTCTTCGGCAATTCTACCGTTTTCTATCACTAATATCTGATTCGCTTTTCGAATGGTACTTAACCTGTGCGCTATTACAAAAGTGGTACGCCCTTCCGTTAAAGCTGCTAAACTCTTTTGAATCAAGGCTTCGCTTTCTGTATCCAAATTAGATGTAGCCTCATCTAGAATTAAAATTTTAGGGTCGGCCAAAACGGCCCTTGCAATCGCAATACGTTGGCGTTGCCCCCCGGAAAGCTTAACGCCGCGCTCCCCTATCAAAGTGTCCAGTCCATCTTCAAACCTATCTGTAAACTCATTTACATAAGCAGCTTCAACCGCCTGTTGCAATTGCTCTTCAGAAGCATTTGGTCTAGGAAACAGAATATTCTCCCGTATGGTTCCCTCAAACAGAAAATCGTCTTGTAAAACCACCCCTAAATGTTGTCTAAAACTATTTAGGTTTACTTTAGAGACGTCCTTGCCGTCTATAGTAATCCTTCCCGACTGAGGGTTTAAAAAAGTAGCTGCCAATCCTGCAATGGTAGATTTTCCCGAACCAGAACTCCCTACTAAAGCGACTACGTTTCCGGATTTCACTTCAAAGTTAATGTTGTGCAACACCTCCTTATCTTCCTCATAAGCAAACGAAACATCATCAAAAACAATATCCCCTTTAATCTCATCTAGAACAATCGTTCGGTTTTCTTCATCTGACTCAGGGGTCATATTCATAAGTTCTTCCGTACGGTCCAATCCAGCCAGTGCTTCGGTCAACTGACTACCAATATTGCTCATTTGAACAATAGGAGCTATCATCAACCCTAACAAAAATGTAAAGGTTAAAAATTCACCAATAGTAAGCTCATCCATCATTATTTTATAACCTCCTATACCCATAATACCCGTAGTGGCAATCCCCAAAAGAAAGGTTGAAGAACTGGTCATGAAAGCAGTGGCGGTCAAACTCTTTTTTACATTTTGAAAAAGACGGTCTACTCCCTTTTCAAAAATTTTATTTTCTTGCTCTTCCGCATTAAAACCCTTGATTACGCGAACGCCACCCAAGGTCTCCGTAAGTCTACCCGTGACCTCGGCATTTATTTTTCCTCTATTTCTAAAAATGGGTCTTATAATCTTAAAAGCCTTTAATGCTATAATAGCAAATATGGCAAGCGGCACCAAGGTGAACACCGTCATCGTCCAACTGATCCGCAATAACAATATAAGTGAGACTACAGCTGTAATGGTTCCGCCAACAAGTTGGACCAACCCAGTACCGATAAGATTACGGACCCCTTCCACATCGCTCATAATACGGGAAACCAAAGCTCCGGATTTTGCATTATCAAAAAAGCTTATAGGTAACGAGAGCACCTTTTTCTGCACTTGAGCCCTAAGCTCAGAAATTAGAAACTGTGCCTGTACGCTTAAGATTTTAGTTAATAAAAATGAGGTTACCGCTTGTACCAAGATTGCTAAGGCAACGGCACCAACAAGCAATTTTAAAAAATCCAGGTCTTTATTGGGTATAATGTCGTCCATTAAATATTTAAGGGACATAGGTGCAACAAAACTTGCTGCTTTGCTTATTACAATAAGCACAAGACCTATAAACACAAGATTTCGTCTGGGCCAGATAATGGTCTTAAATGCGGTAAGGATACTAACTTTCTTTTCGGCCATGGAAGATGTTTTGAAGAGGGCAAAGTTACGGTAAAAACAGTGACTTTGCTTTTTAAGAAAGTTATCTAAATCATAAAGCTAAACCACTAGCGAATATTGAGAATACACAGCGCAATCTAGAAAATTTAATCTTCCGCTTCCTTTGTAACGATCAAGGTAGCTTTAGAACCTTCGGAGAGCAACCATTTATTCGCGTAGATAAGCTCTCCCTTATCATCATAAACGTTGATTTGTGCGGTGTTAGGAGGAGAAGAACCCACGTTAAGGGCCTCAAAATCTATACGGTTAAAACCTTCTTTTAAATCAACATTCACGCCTTTAAAAGAGCCGGTCAAAAGAATATTAGGGTCGGCCACATCACCGTTAACATATATTTTTACACGATCGCCATCTACAAATTCGTGATCACGACAAACGATACCCACAAACTTCCCGTTGTTTTTTACATCGCCCAAATACATATCTGCAAAGTGCTGTTTAGAACCTTCCTTGGGTTGTCTTGGCCCTACTTTTGGGTCTATTTTCATACCTGCCCCGGCCTGAACCAGTTCGCGGTCATCGATCATCTTTACAGGGTTGCGTTTTGCAATATCAAAATCTACCTGAGGCTGGTCATCCACCACGGATGGTATTTTTAACGAAGTGCCTTGATCAGGCTTGGCGTTATCATCAATCTTATTGGCGGCATCAATCTTAAGGTCTTTCTTTTGAGGAATATCCGTCTGGGCCACCCCCGTAAGGGAAAACAGCAGTGCAGCCAATACCAGTACCGAATATTTTTTGATCATTGTATAAAAAATGCAAGATAAAGATAACAAATACCCTGCCATAGGGGCTTAAGGCAATGTTAAAACGATAAATTACTAAAAATCGTATCGGCAATCAATCTATGTCCTGTTTTATTAGGATGTATAGGGTCTTTGCCATAACACTCCTTTTGACTTGCAAAGAGCGGTTTCCTAATATTTATCTCGGCATTGGCGTAAGGATGCTGCATTTCTAAAATGATATCGGTAAACTTTTCAAGCACTTCCGCATCATATTTAGGATAGGGATTTTTATAACTATAGGACATTGCATTTTCATTTTTTTCACTGGACTTGGCCAAGGGTGGTGGAGTGAGTAAAATGGTCTTGATATCCCTTTGACGCATTTTTTCAAGAAAAGAATAAACGCCTATTTTAAAGCTTCTGAACAGTTCATCGGAAGGTTTTCCGTAAATACCGTCATTAATACCATAGCAGAAAAGGGCCACATCAATAGAGTTTTTGTCCAAAATCTCATCCAATCGTTCAAAAAGGTATGGCCTAGGGCCGGGATGATCCTGTTCTGTAAGTCCGCTTACGGTTTCACTACTCTTCCCAAAGTTGATAAACGTAATATTGAGTTCCGGTTTTTCTAGATTGAATTTTTCCTGAAGCATTTCAACATAACCATGCCCGCCCGCGTACGTAATGCTATCGCCAAAACAACCCACAACCTGGTTTTTCTTTAATTGAAATTTGGAGTTATCAAAGCACCCCATTAGGCTAGTACCTACAACTGCCAGTGCCGTTCTATTAATGAACTGTCTTCTTTTCATCATCGTGCAATGATTCAATAATTTATATAAAAATATCAAGAATGAGCACACCTATGAGCCCCATAACGCCCACTGTGGTTTCCATTACCGTCCATGTTTTTAAGGTGTCCTTAACCGATAGATTAAAATACTCCTTATAAAGCCAAAACCCGCTATCATTAACATGGGACAACATTAGACTTCCCGAGCCAATTGCTAAAACCATTAGCTCTGGACTAACATCTGTATTGGCGATTAACGGCAAAACAATACCCGCCGCTGTAAGACCGGCCACCGTTGCAGAGCCTACACAGACCCGAATGACCGTTGCTATAAGCCATGCCAAGATAAGTGGAGAAATAGTAGAACCTTTTAGCATTTCACCTATATAATCACTCACCCCACTATCTATAAGTACTTGTTTTAACGCTCCCGCACCCGCTATAATCAAAAGTACCATGGTAATACCAGAAACGGCACTGGAAACGGAATCCATTACATCTTTCATTTTTTTACCCCTAGCCAGTCCCAAGGTATAAATGGCCACCAGAACAGATAAAAGCATTGCCATTACGGGATTACCCAAAATATCAGTTGCTTTTCTAACAGCATTCCCTTCGGGCAACAACAAGGTCATTACAGAAGCGAAACCGATAAGAATTACAGGAAGCAGTGCCGTAAGAATACTGGTAGCCGTACTTGGCATTTCATCATCCGTTAAAACTTTTGGATTTAAAAATTCCTTAAGGGGAGTTGCCTTTACATTTTTAATAGCGCGTGACAATAGTGGCCCTGCAACGATAATAGCAGGTATGGCCACTAGAATACCATACAATAAGGTTTTCCCGATATCAGCATTAAAAATAACCGCTATACCCGTAGGCGCCGGATGCGGAGGAAGGTACCCGTGTGTTACGGAAAGAGATGCCAACATGGGCAAACCCACATAAATTAAAGGAAGCCTGGTAGCTGCGGCCACCGTAAAGACCAAGGGTATTAAAATAACAAAACCCACCGTATAGAACATGGGAATACCCACGATAAAACCCGTAAGCACTACGGCCCATTGAATGTGTTTCTTTCCAAATTTTTCTACCAACTGGGTAGTAATACGTTGTGCCGCCCCACTGTCTGCCACCAACTTACCCAACATAGCACCTAGACCCAAAATTAGAATTAAGTATCCAAGCGTATTCCCAATACCGGATTGTATGGATTTGGTTACCGTTTCAAAATCCATTCCTTCTGCTACCCCAACCAACAGGGAAACGATAATAAAGGCGATAAAGGCATTGAGTTTAAAACGGGCTATTAAAATGAAGAGAATGAAAATTCCGGCAATAACAATGGCAAGTGGCATGGGCTAGATTGGTATTAAGCCCTCTAAGATACTAAATTAGATAACAAATGAAACTCGAAAAAACACACTTAAGCCCTTCTTTTTAAGTTGATGGATCCTAAGGTTTATGAATAGTTTTCCGAAAGGGTTTTTAATACATTAACCGCCTTTTCACCAAGCTCGTGGTCTACAAAAATATGGTCATGATAGTAAGCCGCAACAACGTTACAACTGATGTTATTTTTTGCCAGTTCCGAAGAAAATAGCGCGGTAAGCCCTACTCCTTCTAATGATGAGTGGATTTCCAAAGTTATCCAAGAAGCGATGTACTCATACGGAAGTTGTAAAGCATCGGCTTTTTGCTTGGCTATAATTACCGTAACACCCTCTTCTTCTTTAAATTCGCAAATTGTATCCGCTCTTGAGATGTAATCCACATTGGGCAAAGTTACAAATACGTATTCACCCTCATTTAACTTGGGGGTCATACCTTTTATCATTTCCGCTAAGTTTTTTTCTCCTGCCATTTATTTCAATTTATAACAATTGTGCTATTTCCAGCCAACAACCAGATACTAAAACTACATTGGTTTAAATTTCTATACAAACATATAGATGCTTAACTAATTGGTGATCTCAATACGATAAAGTCTAAAAAAAAGAGAGAACCCATAGAATTCTCTCTTTTAATAGTACCGGAACAAGCCCTATTAACCTTCTAAATACCCAAACTTACCATTATTAAAATCATGAAAAGCTTGCATTAACTCTTCTTTGGTATTCATAACAAAAGGGCCATGAGCGGCAATTGGTTCGTTTAGAGGCTCACCACTCAACACCAACACCAAAGTGTCTTCAGATGCTTCCACCGTAAAATCTTCACCATCATTAGCCATAAGTACCAAATGATCTGTAGGAGCATGTTCTTTACCGTTCACTGTAATACTTCCCTCAATCACCAACACAACCGTATTGTAATTTTCGGGAAAGGAGAAGTCCGCTTTAGCTCCGCTTTTTAAATGGGCATTTAACATATGAATTGGTGTAAAAGTAGACGCAGCTCCTTTTGTGTCTTTGTACACACCAGCTATTACCTCTATTTTACCCGCACCGTCCGGAAGTATATAGTTACCCAAGTCTTCCTTTTTTAATGCCTGATATTTGGGTGCGCTCATTTTATCTTTTTGGGGCAAGTTTACCCAAAGTTGTACCATTTGAAAATCGCCCCCTTTTTTTGCCCATTCCTCCTCATGATATTCTTTATGTAATACTCCGCTTGCAGCGGTCATCCATTGCACATCACCTTCACCAATTACGCCACCACCTCCGCTACTGTCATGGTGGGCTACCCTACCTTTATAGGCAATGGTAACAGTTTCAAAACCTCTATGTGGATGAACGTCCACCCCTCTAGGATTATCCGTTGCCGAAAAGTGAAATTTTGAATTATAATCCATCATTATAAACGGATTCATACGCTGCATATCCAATCTAAATCCGCTAGGGATAAAGTTATGTACCCTAAAACCATCCCCAACAAAATGTGGGTCCCTTGGTTTTGCCACTAATTCTACTGTTCTTGTTTTCATGTCTTTAAGATTTTATACCACAAAAGTATTGCGATAGGCCAACCTGTGCATTGATGTATGATAAGAACCTATTTTCTGAAATTTTTATCCGCAAGACTTTTTCTTACCCTGCTTAGGCTTTCTGGCGTAATACCCAAATATGATGCTACCATGGTTTGGGGCACACGCAGAAGAATATCCGGGTACATATTTACAAATTGCAAGTATCTTTCCTCTGCAGACGAACTTAAAAGTCCGTTTACTCTTTTTTGTAAGTGTCTAATATGGTTGTGCAACAACCGGGTATTGAAATCTGTAAAAGACGGTATTTTTTCCGATAAATCCTTAATGAACCTCTCGTCTATCAATACTACCTTACTCTCTTCCAACGCTTGAATATAATAAACCGAAGGTGAATTAAAATAGCTGCTCTCGCGGTCCGTAACAAACCAATTTTCCGGAGCAAAAGCTATAACGTGCTCTTTACCCTTAGCATCTATAGAATACTGTCTTAGCAGGCCCTTTTCCACGAAAAAAGTATGGGTACAACGTTCTTCCCTGCGCAATAAAAAGGTATCTTTTTTTATGGTTTTGGTTGTACAATTATCAAGAATTGCCAAAACCTCGTTCTCATGAACATTAAGATTTGTAGTTAAAAAAGTCCTTAAGGTAGTGCTGTTCATTTTCCATATTCAATTCTAGTCCTAAAACTAAACAAATACGAACAGATTATGACAATCTCATTAATCCAAACTACTCAGAAATATTTAAGGGTATTGTGAATTTAAAGTCGCTGCCTTTTCCAAAAGTACTTTCCGCCCAAATTTCACCTCCCAATTTTTCTACGAACTCTTTACAAAGAACAAGACCAAAACCAGACCCTTTTTCATTTGCCGTTCCCACACAAGCCATATTAGTGTTAATCCCGAACAATTTTTGACATGTATCCTCGCTCATTCCTACACCATTATCGGAAACCGTGATTTCTACATAGGTCTCACTGGATTTAGATGATACGTTGATATGCCCGCCAGGTTTAGTAAACTTAATTGCGTTTGAAACAAGGTTACGCACTACGGTCCTTATGATTTTATGATCAGAATTAACGGAAATAACACCTTCTTGATCATAATTAAGGGTAATACCCTTTGTGGATGCAATGACACTGGATAATTCCAGAGTTTCCTCTATTATCTGATTAATGCAAGTTCTTTCAATTCTGAAATCTATCTGTCCCGTTTGGGATTTGGCCCAATTCAAAAGGTTATCCAACAGGTTGAGACTGTTTTTGGTAGTTCTATCAATGAGGGTTAAATATTCTTTAGATTGAGCAACATCATTTTCTTGCACGGAATCATTCAATAAATCCGATAGCAGACTTATATTGTTAAATGGACTTCTTAAATCATGAGCAATGATAGATAAGAGTTTGTCCTTAGTAGCCGCTATCTCCCTTAATTGGGCCTCACTTTCATGCAACTGCTTTTCAGCCTTTTTCATTCCAGTAACATCACGAACTACGCAAATAAGGAATTTATCACCTCTTTCGTCAATATACCGAGATTTTCTTGTAGATATAATCTTTGTTTCCGCACCCCTCACCGTTATACTCTCTTCACTGATATTCTCAATACCATCATTCAAAACCTGCCTATCTACCTTTAAAAAATAATCTCTCTCTTCTGGTCTAACATCTTCGGCAAGTGTTTTACCGATTATTTCTTCACGAGACATATCCATCATCTTACAGAAAGCATCGTTCACTAATATCAATCTACTTTGACTGTCTTTGACGAACACAGAATCTCCCATATGGTCTAGGACAGTTTGGGTATATTTTGCCTCTGTATTCAAATCAATATTGCGATTTAGGGGTTCACTCATTTCTCCGTTTAAAATTATAAAATTAATCAAGGAAGCAGCTACCAACACTACCAAGAGTATAGCTTTAGGCCTATCTCATAACTTCTACGGGGGGAAGTAGAAATCTGTTAATCAATGATTAACAGCCCCTAAATTTAACATTTTTTTTAGAAAATTGTTATTGAAAGTAAATGTTTTAAAACTGCAGCATTACTCTTAACATGACATATAGATGAATACAACATGCCGCAACCCTGTTATTCATTAGACCAGACCAGCATATACCTATACTTGCTCATTGCTAAAAATAATTACAGAACATGTCTCAAAAAAAGGTTTTCTAGCTCTTCCTCTGGAGCTAAACAAAGTCCTGGGTGAGGTTTTGAACTTTGTATAATGGTACTTCTAGAAGCTGTAAGCCAGCGAAATCTTGATGGTAAATCCAATTTACCTATAGCACCTCCTTTAGGCTCACCTTCACAAACCAATTCCCAAGCGGCCAAATACGACTCTAAAGCTTCGGGGTCTATCTCACTTGCAAACGCCCGGATACGTTGGCGGTCAATAACAAATTTCATTTTAAGAAACTTCTTTCGTTTTGAAAACACGATAGCTCCTATATTAATAAATTCCTCCCGCTCTACCTTTGGCACTAGCCTTATGATGGCATACTCGTATGTAACCCTATCTTGCATCTTCCGCCTCTTTTACTAACACATCTAACTTTCCCAATCTTGTGTTCAAAAATTTCATGTAGGCATCACGCTTCTCAAGAGGTGTTAACGGATCAGATTCACTAGACAGCCAATCTTCAGGTATTTTAGAAACAATTTCCGTAATGACTTCTTCACTTATTCTTTTCTTAATGATACCCGAAGCTTGGGGCAATTGAGTGGCGCGTTCTAAAAGCACATGGTCTTTAATGGCGGGAAAGGTCCGCTCCAGATGCGTTTGCCAAGTTTCCCAATTATGGTGAAAATAAAAACTGGAACCGTGATCGATCAGCCATAATTCTTTATGCCAATTCAGCAAGTTGGTATTTTTAGCCGTACGATCTATATTACTAATCATACTATCTAGAAGTACAACTTTAGAAGCGGTTAAAGGGTCTGCAACAGAAACTAAGGGGTCATAAACAATAGCTCCGGACAGAAAGTGTAACCCAAGATTTAAGCCTACGCTAAATTTGAGCAAATCTTGAATTTCCTCATCAGGTTCGGTCTTACTAAAGCTATCGTCTAAGTTCATAAAAACAACTTCCGGCACCTTAAGTTGCATGGCACGGGCAAGTTCTGCGCCAATAAGTTCAGCAATTAAAGCTTTTTTTCCTTGACCGGCCCCTCTAAACTTTAAGACATAAAGAAACTCATCGTCTGCTTTAACTATACCAGGTAGCGAGCCACCTTCCCTCAAGGGTTTTATATACTGTACTACGTCTACAGTTCTAATTTCAATTGCATTCATATGCGCTAAGGTAATGAAAGTTGTGTTTTACGATTGAGCTACGTTATAGTTATTACGGCAAACAAAAGAAGCCTCACAAAATGAGGCTTCTTTATTAATTTAATTTGAGGTTTTTTACTTTTTAAGCTTACTCAAAAAACTTCTCATTTTAGGGATGATTTTATCCGCATCTTCTTCCAAAGCAAAATGACCGGTATCGTAAATGTTATAATCAATATTTTTCACATCTTTTTTAAAGGCAATCGCCCCACTCTCTGGAAAAAAGGCGTCGTTCTTTCCCCAAACAATTAAAAGTGGCGGTTGGTTCTCCCTTAAATATTCCTGCCATTTTGGGTATAGCTTTACATTATTTTGATAATCATAAAACAAATCTAATTGAACGGCATGAGCGTTAGGTCTGGACATTCTCAAATAATCTAAATGCCAAGTATCCGGGTTAACCTTTTCGGGATTACGTGTACCATGTGTATATTGCCACTTAAGCCCTTCTAATGAAAAAGAATGTAATAATGCTTTTTCAGACTGCTCGTTTCTATTTGCCCAGAATGCTTTAGTATCTTTCCACGCTGCTCCCAAACCCTCTTCATACGCATTACCGTTCTGATTTATAATTGCTGTAACGCGCTCTGGATGGGCCGTAGCAATCCTAAAACCAATTGGAGCGCCATAATCTTGAATCATTAACGCATAGGAAGTAATTTCCTTTTTTTCCAAAAAAGCATCTATTGTAGCGGCAATGTTATCAAAAGTATATTCAAATGCACTAGCAGCTGGAAAATCGCTATTTCCAAAACCGGGATAATCTGGGGCTACTAAGTGATATTCATCAGATAATTGATCTAGTACTTTTCTATATTGGTGCGAGGACGTGGGAAAACCATGCAGCAAAACTATAGTCTCATTTTCTGGGTTACCTGCTTCTCGGTATGCTATGTTAATTCCGTTAACTTCTAAAGTTCGATACTTAATTGTTGTCATATTTTCTTTGCTTTTAAATATTAGATTCGATTTTTCTACATCTGGCATTGTTTTCCCGGACATAAATAGTGGCACAATAGCCAAAGCGTAAAGAATTAAGTTTTTCACAGTTTTAGTATTTATTACCGAATGTTCGGTAAAATTTATTAGTAAATTTTTTTATTCGTTTAGGTACCTAAATTCAATATCCTTTAAAGTTTGTTCAAATATCTCTAAATCATTCAACCCTTTAGTAACTACAAGACTACCTTGAATTTCCAATAAGGTCTGTACGGCATACTTTTTCGCTTTTTCATCGGTCAAGCCCAAATCCTGACCTAAATTTTTAAAGGCATCAATCCAATGCAACATGCCTTTCCCTATTTGCTCACCAAATAATTCCAGTCCAGAACCTAAAGAAAATGCCCTTAAGATGCATGCATCCTTTCCATTGGTATAAACACCCCTAATACTATCCAAACCGTTAACCAATCGTTGTGCGGGAGATACACTATCATCCCGTAAAGCCTTGAATACTTTTTCTTCTGCCCGTTCCCCTAAATAATCCATAACAGCAATAGCCATACCCTGCTTTCCATCCGGAAAACGATGATACAAACTAGCTTTTTTAAGTCCTGTTTTCTGGGCTAATTCAGAAAGACTAGCCCCGTCATAACCTTTTGACCTAAAAACACCTACTAGGCTTTCAATAATTTGTTTATCCAGTACTTTCTGTGGTCTCATGGGGCAAATATACATATTATCTGTATTTTACCAAACGTTCGGTAATTTTTTTTTTTTTGCCTTAACCATTAATATACTTTTTTACCTGTCCTATATGGTTATTTGGATTTCAGGTATAAAAAAAGCTGAGAATATATTCTCAGCTTTTCATTTTTAATCTTGTACTCGAGGTGGGAATCGAACCCACACTCCAAAGGAACTGGATTTTGAATCCAGCGCGTCTACCAGTTCCGCCACTCGAGCATTAAAATCGGACTGCAAAAGTAAAAATTTTTTTCTACCCCACACAAAAAAATAACAACATTTATGCTTTAGCAAGACAAATAAATTTCTAAATTTGCACCTCGCTAACAAAACGACTTGTCAATAAACTAATTCACAATACGTTACCCATGGCTTACCAAGTTCCCGAACCTAAGATTTTCGCATGTACCCAAAGTACTGAGTTAGCAAAAAAAATAGCCAAGTTTTATGGGGCCGAATTAGGCAACGTAATCTTCTCTAGATATAGTGATGGTGAATTCCAACCTTCTTTTGAAGAGTCCGTTAGAGGCACCCGTATTTTCATTATCGGTTCAACAAACCCTAGTTCGGAACACCTAATGGAAATGTTATTAATGCTAGATGCCGCCAAGCGTGCCTCTGCTAGACACATAACCGCTGTAATGCCTTACTTTGGTTGGGCAAGACAAGACAGAAAAGATAAGCCAAGAGTGCCTATTGCGGCAAAGCTAATCGCCAAAATGCTTGAAGCAGCAGGTGCTACACGAATTATTACAATGGATTTGCATGCCGATCAAATTCAAGGTTTTTTTGAAAAACCTGTTGACCATTTGTTCGCATCCACTATGTTCTTACCATACCTTAAAAGCTTAAACCTGGAAAACCTGACCATAGCTTCACCAGATATGGGGGGCTCCAAAAGAGCTTATGCGTATTCCAAAGCATTGTCTAGTGATGTAGTAATCTGCTACAAACAACGGGCAAAGGCTAATGTAATATCGCACATGGAGCTTATTGGCGACGTAAAGGGAAAGAACGTGGTCTTAGTAGATGATATGGTAGATACCGCCGGAACATTGACCAAGGCTGCCGATTTAATGATGGAAAGAGGTGCACTAAGTGTTAGGGCCATTACAACTCACGCCCTATTATCCGGTGATGCCTATGAAAAGATAGAAAAATCCCAACTATCGGAACTGATTGTTACAGATTCTATTCCGGCAAGACGGGACTCGGATAAAGTAAAAGTATTGAGCTGTGCAGAGCTGTTTGCAGATGTTATGCATAGGGTTCACCACAATACTTCAATTGCATCAAAATTTTTAATGTAGCTCAAACAAAGGGCTACCCAATTTAGAGTATTAATTTTTTAAACCATATAATGAAGTCAATTAAAATTAAAGGATCAGAAAGAGAAAGCGTGGGCAAGAAGGCAACGAAGGCCCTACGTAATGCTGGACAGGTTCCTTGCGTAGTATACGGAGGGGAAAAACCATTGCACTTTTCAGCAGATGAGTTAGCGTTCAGAGATTTAGTCTACACCCCAGCCGCGCATACCGTAAAGGTTGACTTAGGCGATGTTAAGGTAAAAGCGATTATGCAAGACATTCAGTTTCACCCAGTGACTGATAAAATTTTGCATATCGATTTCTATCAACTTTTTGATGATAAGGAAGTTACCATGAACATTCCTGTTCGTTTAGTAGGTAATGCTCCTGGTGTTAGAGCTGGTGGTCGTCTACTTTTTAGAAAGAGAAAACTTGCCATTAAAGCACTTCCGGACAACTTGCCAGATTATTTTGATATTGATATATCTAAATTGAAAATTGGTGAAAACATTACCGTTGAATCTTTATTGAAAGATGAATTTACTATCCTACACCCAGAAACAACTGTGGTGGTTCAAGTTAAAACGCAACGTACAGCAGTGGCCGTTGATGACGACGAAGAAATTGAAGGAGAAGAAGGAGAAGCTACTGAAGCAGCAGCTACTGAAGGTGGTGAAAGCCAAGAATAAATTTCAATTGAAGTTTTATAAAAAGCGCCCTAATTTAGGGCGCTTTTGTATTTTTACACCTTAAGGTTGCCGCTTGGCATCTACTTTAGAACATAATCATGTACAAGAACCATTTATTATGTTTTATCAATTTCTAAAATCAATTTTCAACAAGAGCAAAAGTGTTCTAGAAGAAACCGATACCATGAAAAAATACCTCATCATTGGCCTAGGGAATATAGGTAGTGAGTATACAGAAACCAGACACAACATTGGCTTCAAAATATTGGATGCCCTAGCAAATGATGCCAGTTTTTCATTTGAAACCGCAAAATTGGGAGATATAGGTCTTTTCAAAATTAAAGGACGTAGTGTGCTTTGCCTGAAACCATCTACCTATATGAACCTTAGCGGTAAGGCCCTAAAATATTGGATGGACAAAGAAAACATTCCTTTGGAAAACGTATTGGTAATCACTGATGACATTAACTTGGAATTTGGCACTATACGCCTAAAGACCAAGGGTAGTAATGGCGGCCATAACGGTCTTAAGGACATACAGAATGTACTACAGACCACAAACTACAACCGACTAAGATTTGGCGTAGGGGCAGATTTTGGAAAAGGAAGGCAAGTTGAATATGTTTTGGGTGAATGGACCGAAACTGAAAAGAATGCGTTAACAGAGCGCTATGAAAAGACTACAGAGCTCATAAAATCCTTTGTTCTTGCTGGTGTTGCCCGCACCATGAACCAATTTAACGGGTCTTAAATTCCGAAACCGAACTGGCGGAACTATTTCCTTCTTCATCGGTTGTAACAACTTTCCAGAAATAGACTTCTCCAGAGGTTACTTCTACCTTTAATTCACTAACTCCGGCATCCGTACTTTTTAATAAGTTGGTGGGTGGGTTTTGGGTAGAAAAATAAATAGCGTACGCTTCTATATCATCATCCAAATCCTTGCCTGACCACTTTAAACTTACCTCATTATTAACATCTTTAAATGCAGTGGACCCTTGTACCGGAAATGTCAATTCTGCAGGAAAAGGCACGTGACTAATTTCTGAGCCAGGATTATAGAACAACCAAGAATCACTACTTGTTGCCGTTGTAGTTTCAGAATTTTTTGAAATTACCACCCAAGAAAAAGGGGTGCCCTTTGCCAATGAAAGAGTTTCTATGGTATTAGATGTATTTTTTGATTGAACGGTACCTGTATTGAGATTCGTAACCTGTAGCTCATAATCTTCCGTATGGTCTGCCGCTCTCCAATTAAAGCGAACAATACTACTGGCATCGCCATCACTTTGAACGGGTGTGCACTCTGAATTTTTAGCAGGGGCAATTAAATCCACTTTTTCAGGCGCCTTCGGCGAGTCTTTTTTACAACTCGAAAAGAGTACTAATCCCAACAGTATAAAAGTTAGTATCCTCATCGTTTTATCACTTTAACCGATTCACTAATTGTTTCTCCCTTGATTTTCACAATATAAATTCCGGAATGCAATACCGAAAAATCCAAGTCTACTCCCCCACCTCTTGGTTTACTCTGTTCACTTTTCACCAAACTACCTCCAATAGTAAAGATATCTATTCTTACTTTTTCCGTAGATGCCCCTAATAAAACGCGTGTGCTTTCATTAAACGGGTTTGGGAATGCAATAGGTTTACTCCCCACAAAAAATTGGTCTTCAAAAATACCTTGACACGAAATACCCGTTGATACCCGCAGTACATTACCCCCTGATTTCAAATCTAGTGTAATCTCGGATTTATCAGTCAGTAGCGTTTCACCATTTAATTCAATAGTATACAGGTCCGCTCCTTCCATAGATAACAACAACTGCTTTCCATCTAAAGAAACAGAGGATGTTACCCCCAAAGGCTCTGGTTGGGATACGGTTACCTGAGCACAAAAAGGTTCATAATCAAATCCGGCACCTGAAGCGTTTACACACAACGTGTATACCCCCGAGTTTAAATTTGAAAGCGAGAACGAGTCCGTAAACATATCGGTTACATCTACACTGTTACCAGATATAGTTACCGTATAATCCATAGACGTTTTAGCCTCTATAGAAATGACCCCATCATCATTATTTCTACAGGACTCACTTTCTACCGTAATCTCAAAATTATCGGAAGCAAACCTATGCACCTCACAACCAGAGGAGTCCACCTCCGCCCCTTCGGGCGTATTAAGGCATAAATCGTCTCCATCATCAAAAACACCATCATTATCTGCATCCGGTCTAAATTCGCCTTCTACACAAATATCCAGAGAGAACTCGTTTATCATACCTCCATCCCTAGAGGCATTATCCACTACCGTTAAGGTCCATTCACCCAATACGGACTCCCCTTTAAAAGAACTTAGCGAACCTAATGGTTTTACCGTACCCTTAATTGCCGTTGTAGCTGTAGCTCCACAAGAGAAACTAGAAGCACTATCATCAAAAATTGCATCTACATTCCTTAGATTGCCGCATGAACTAGAAATTAACGGAACCACTGTATTAGATGGAGATGTTAGTGTTACGACCAAATCCTCAAGGTACTCGTGATCAATATTCAATCTTACATTTATATCATCTACCTTTAAATCTTCAAAAAAGGCAATTTTTGAAATTACCGTGGTTCTTTCCGTAGCACTTATTTCCAAAGGAAGGTCTCGCGCAGGCTTATTGGCACAATCTACTTGTATGGTAGTGAACTTACGAACTGTACTGTAAGGTCCTTCGCCACATACGTTTAAAGGCTTTACTCGCCAGTAGTATTCTTCCTGATTATTAAGTTCCGTAGGCACGTAACTATTTGTAGTAACCGTGACCAATTCTATCAGGTTGGCAAAAGCGGCATCGGTTGCAATATGCACCTCGTATGAAGTATAAGAAGCATCCTCCTCCCACTGTAGCAACTCTGTTGTTGCGGCATCTACTAAATTATTGGCAGGAGCCGTAATCGCTACTGCAGGAAAATCCGTGTCGTATATCTTTAAGTCTAGGATAATTTCTTTTGTTACGCTAGCAGAGACAGCTGTGATAGTCAATGAATACGAGCCTTCAGGAACATTTTCGGTATTTTCGATTAACATATCTACTCGGGTTCCGTCTACTGAAACGGTATCCGGCATAAAAGTAACCCCTAAATTATCTGGCCCATCCGTTACCTCAAAAGTAACTTCTTCATCAAAACCCAAATAGGTTTCATAGTCAAAAGGAATCACAAGGTCATCAAAATGACAAGCTTCATACTCCAATCCTGAAAAGTTCATCACAAACTGCGATGCCTCAATGGTAAAATCAGTAGCATTCACAGCATAATACACATTGTCCGAAGCTTTGACCATAACCCGGGCCTTATCCGTAGCAATACCCGGAACTACCACTTTATGAGACCCATCGTTAACCACACCTGATGCCAAGGAAACCGTAAAAGTTACACCGCCATCAGTAGAAAGCACAAGGTCTACATTTTTAGTAGCAACCGGCAACTTATCCGTTCCGGCAACGTCCCAATCTATCTGTAACACTTCACCCGCCACATAAGTTTCGGCAGATGCTTGCGAGGTAACCTGAAAAGGCCCCGCACTGTTTACAACGGCAAGATTCATTAATTTGGAGACCACCTGACCCCCACCTGGTGCATTATCCCTAACCGTAAAAGCAAAATTCATCTCTCGCTCAACGTCCGATACCGTTTCCCAAGCAGAACCTCTCGTAGGGAAGGTCTGCACCAAATTACCACGAACTACTTGTGACAACATTGGAAAGTATCTTACAGGTGCCAAACTTGGAAGTCTAGACCTGAAATTTGCACCGCTTGCATTATTTGGACCAAAAGAGGCCTGAGTAACCACGCCGTTGTCTATTTGTTCCCATGTATAGGTCAGCACATCTCCTACATTAGGATCTGTGGCGCTGCCCTCCAATATAAAAGCAGTGGATTTTGGGATTACGTAATCTTCCAAATCCGCAACAACGGGAGGATTGTTGGAAATACCCGTAACCTCCCCACAGGTTTTTGTCTTTAGATTATCTATAATTTGCTTAATACTAACGTAATGAAAATAATCGTCTCCGCTGGCCGCTACGTCATCTACATCCGCTATACCTGCGTAGCCCATAATGGTAGACCCACTACCCGGCTCTACTTGAACCAAGGTTCCTTCAAATTCATGTGACCAAGTGTGGTTTGCCCCTAACTGGTGTCCCATCTCATGGGCCACAAAATCCAAATCAAACTTATCTCCTTTAGGCACTCGGCTGGATGAATATGCACTACCCTTTCTATTGGTCACACAAATAGCCCCAATAAAACCGGCGTTACCCCCATTTTCACCTTTATGAAACACATGCCCAATATCATAGTTTGTTTCTCCTATCTCACTGGTCATTACCGCCTGGCCCTGATCGCCCAACAAGCTTAATGTACCCGTATACGGGTCTGTAGCCGCATTGGTATAAATTATCTTGTCCGTTTCTGCTACAAGCTCCAAACGCACTGCTAAATCCGTTTCAAAAACCTCATTTACCCTTGTTATAGTGGCATTGATACCTGCTAGTGCATCAACCACTGTACCACCATGATATTCCGTATATTCCGCAGTTGCCGAAACGGCCAACCTGTATTTTCTAAGTACACGGTCATCAAGAGGTTTGGCCGTTAAGCTGGCACCGGCGGACAAAACCTTTTCTTGGGTACTACAAACAAAATCTTCATCATCTGCACTTTTAGCACTCCCGGAATACACCATATAGGTATCTCCCTCTACCTTCTCAATAAAACTGTTCTCTCTTTTTTCCGAAGAAATAATCATGGCCTGCACTTCCTTTTGAGAAATACTGAACCGTATACGGTTTTCCCTATTATTTACATCATAACCAGAAAATGATTTTATTTCTGGGTATTTTTTTGAAAGTTCTTCGGACAAAACGGGCGTTTCACGAACACTATACGCTACCATTTCTCCGTTAGAATTTGGAAAATGAACAATTTTTGAAACGCTCTTTGATGTTGTAGAGCGCTGCAAATCCTGCTTAAAAAGTTTCTCTTGTAAGGAAAAAACTTTTGCGTTCTGTATGTTCAACCCCTGCGAAAATCTCTTGTAGGAAGATTTTTTCATCGAAGAGCTTTCCCAATATTCGCTCTGTGCCGAGGCGGAAAAGGAAAGAAATGCTATGGTAATTGAGAAAACAAGACGTAATTTTGTAACCATCAAGGGGGTTTAGAACAAAATCAAATATAAGTCTTTTTATTATTTTTAACAGGTGGTAACAGTCCAAAGCATTTTCAAAAACGATAAACGGCATTCGACTGCCATTACCATAGGCACTTTTGACGGTGTTCATATTGGTCACAGAAAAATACTGGAGCGTTTGATAAATAATGCCGCTGCACTAAACCTTAAATCTACCGTATTGACCTTTTTCCCGCATCCGCGGATGGTTTTGCAAAAGGATGCAAACATAAAATTGCTCAATACCATTGAAGAAAAAACCAAAATATTAGAGGAGCTAGGATTGGACCAATTGATCATTCATCCTTTTACGCAAGAATTTTCCCGTCTCTCCGCCACTGAATTCGTTCGGGACAACTTGGTGAACCAACTGCAGATCAAAAAAATTATTATTGGTTACGACCATCGCTTCGGCAGAAACCGAAATGCCAATATTACCGATCTTAAAGCTTTTGGTAGCACCTTTAATTTTGAGGTAGAAGAAATATCGGCACAAGAAATAGATGAAGTATCCGTAAGTTCAACCAAAATACGTAAAGCGCTCCAAGAAGGCGATATTACCACGGCAAACAGCTACCTAAGCTACAACTATATGCTTACGGGCACGATACAAAAAGGAAAAGGCCTTGGCAGACAACTTGGTTTTCCTACCGCCAACCTCCACATTGCGGAATCGTATAAATTGATACCCAAAAATGGGGTCTACGTGGTTAAAAGTCAGCTTTTAAACAAAACCGTTTACGGGATGATGAACATTGGTTACAACCCTACCGTTGCTGGCAAAGAGAAAACTATTGAGATTAACTTTTTTGATTTTGACCAAGATCTTTACGGTCAAAAACTACAGATAGACATTCTACACCGTATACGCGACGAGCACAAGTTTGAATCTGTAGAAGCCCTAAAGACTCAACTGGAAAAGGACAAACAAACCTCGCTCTCCCTAATCTTAGAATAAATGCTGAATCGTTTTCTCTTTTCGAAAATCGATAACTCGCAACTGATTATATTCCGTATTTTTTTCGGACTACTTGTTTCCCTAGAATGTTACGGCGCCATTTTAACGGGTTGGATCAGAAGAACGTTAATAGAACCAAAGTTTACCTTTAATTTCATTGGTTTTGATTGGCTCCAACCTTTACCGGGGTTTGGCATGTACTACTATTTCTTTGTTATGGGTACACTGGGCGTACTTATTGCCCTAGGCTACAAATACCGATTTGCCATTATTTCCTTTACCCTTATGTGGACGGGTGTTTACCTGATGCAAAAGACATCGTACAACAATCATTACTATCTTCTGGTACTTATTTCGCTCATCATGTGTTTTCTACCGGCGCACCAAAGTCACTCATTGGATGTAAAGCGAAACCCAAACTTAAAAAGCGACAGTATGTTCGCTTATGTAAAGTGGATTGTGATTTTTCAGCTACTTATTGTCTACACCTACGCTTCTATTGCCAAACTATATGGCGATTGGTTAGATTTTGGAATTGTTCGCATTCTAATGCTCAACAAAGCCAGCTACCCTATTATTGGAGGCCTGTTGCAAGAGCCGTTTATTCATAAAATTATTGGGGTCTTGGGTATTTTTTTCGATTTATTGATTGTTCCCGCCCTACTTTGGAAGCCCACTCGAAAAATTGCTTTTTTCGCTTCTATATTTTTTCACCTGTTCAATTCCATTGTTTTTCAAATTGGCATATTTCCCTATTTGGCACTGGCCTTTACCGTGTTCTTTTTTGAACCCGAGACTATACGGAATATCTTTTTTAAGAAGAAAAAACCTTACCTGCTTCAAAAGGTAGAAGTGCCATCCTACAGAAAACCACTACTTGTTATAGGAGGCATTTATTTTCTAATACAAATTACGCTCCCCGTAAGACATCATTTTATAAAAGACGATGTTTTATGGACAGAGGAAGGGCACAGATTAAGTTGGCGTATGATGCTCCGAAGCCGCACAGGAACCGTAAAATTCTTGGTAGTCAATCCAAAAACCGGGGAACAGACCGTAATCAAAACAAAAGATTACCTCTCCAAAAAGCAACAGAAGAGAATTGCGGGCTACCCAGATTTTATATGGCAGTTTGCCCAAAGGTTAAAAAAGGAATATGCCAAAAAAGGAGAACATATAGAGGTGTACGCACAAAACTCTAAAGTTAGCGTAAACGGAAAACCTTACCGCCCGTTTATAGACCCTAAAGTAGATTTAGCCAACACCAAGTGGAACTACTTTTGGCATAATGAATGGATTTTTCCATCACCTACCTACGAAAAAAAACCTTAGAATTTTTTAGCCCGCTTGCAAAGTTGTAACGGCATGCCCCATGGGTCACGTAGCATTACAAGATGTAGATCTTCACGCTTAACTTCCTCAACAAGAGTAGCTCCTTCAGCAACAAGTCTTTGTTTATCTGCTTCGGCATCATCAGAAACAAAAGCCACATGAAATGTTGCGGGGTGGCGCTCCTCAAAGTTACTTAGCGGTTCTTCCGGCTTTTGGTACAACTCTAGCATCACCCTCCCAGTAGAATCGGCCAAAAAGGTCATAAAAGGAGGCTTTTCCTGTCCAACAACAACAGTTAACCCTAAATGCGTCACAAACCAGTCTACTCTTTTGTGTATATCCGTAATGTTCAGTGCAAAATGTTCAAAAACCATAAAATAATAAGATTATAACGGCCGTAAATGTATTGGTTTTTAATCATTAGTTTAAATTTGCAGACTAAATTTAAGAGCAATGTTACAGCTACAGGTCGTTAGAGACAAAAAAGACGACATCATAAACGCATTAAAAAAGCGCAATATAGATGCCGCACCATTGATTAATGAAGTGTTGGAGTTGGATGAAAAAAGACGTGCAACACAAACTTCCTTGGACAACACCCTAGCGGAAAGCAATAAACTTTCTAAAGAAATAGGCATGCTCTTTAAGACTGGAAAAGCCCAAGAAGCCAACGTTCTCAAAGAGAAAACAGTGACCTTAAAGGAAGATTCCAAAAGGTTGGGCGAAGAGCTTAATACTATTTCCGAAAATTTACAGAGCGTTCTTTATAAAATACCTAACGTTCCCCATGAATCAGTTCCTGCAGGTAATTCAGATGAGGACAACGAAGAGATTTTTAGAGAAGGAGACATACCTACTTTAAATACCGATGCTCTACCCCATTGGGAATTGGCAAAGAAATATGATATCATAGATTTTGAATTGGGCGTAAAAATTACAGGTGCCGGTTTTCCCGTATACAAAGGAAGAGGTGCCAGATTGCAACGTGCCCTAATCTCTTATTTTTTAGATAAAAATACAGAAGCAGGTTACACTGAAATGCAAGTACCGCACTTGGTTAACGAAGCATCCGGTTTTGGAACTGGGCAATTACCTGACAAAGAAGGGCAAATGTACCATGTAGGAGAGGACGACCTTTACCTTATTCCAACTGCCGAAGTACCGGTTACCAATCTTTTTCGTGACGAGATAGTTACCGAAAGCGATTTCCCTATCCGCTATACGGCTTACACACCCTGTTTTAGGAGAGAGGCAGGAAGCTACGGCGCACATGTTCGTGGTCTTAACCGTCTTCACCAGTTTGATAAAGTGGAAATTGTTCGGGTGGAAAACCCCGCTAATTCGTACCAAGCCTTGGATGGCATGGTAGAACATGTAAAAAATATCCTTAGAGAACTAAAATTACCATACCGCATTCTAAGACTTTGCGGCGGTGACCTAGGTTTTACGGCAGCCCTTACTTTTGATTTTGAGGTGTTTTCCACGGCGCAGGACCGTTGGTTAGAAATTAGCTCTGTGTCCAATTTTGAAGCCTACCAGGCCAACCGACTAAAACTACGGTACAAAGACGAAAACGGAAAAAGCCAGTTTGCCCATACATTAAACGGAAGCTCTTTGGCCTTACCTCGCGTTTTAGCTGGGATTTTGGAAAATTATCAAACTGAAGATGGTATTCAGATACCCGAGGTATTGGTGCCTTATTGTGGGTTTGACCGTATAGATTAATTTTAAGTACAAGAAATAAAATCGGCCAGAACAATTATCCGTTCTGGCCGATTTTCATTTAACACAATTTACAACTCTCCTTCTCCTACTTCTTCTCCCGAAGCATATACCACATAATTCTTATTGGTAGTATTGAATGTTACCCTAATTGGTTTTTCATTTCTAACCAAATCTAAATAATCACTATACCTATCTATAGGCTGATACCCTACCCCGGTTTTTATACTCTCGTTATACGTATTCCCGGAAAGGTTTCCCTCTCTAAAAATTAGATATAACCTATATCCGTCCGCACAATACAAATTAATTCTACCGGAATTCTCTCCATTAGGATAAAGGAACGCCGCGTAACGATCACAATTTTTTACAAATGTTGCCATAACTCTATATGTATTTAAATGAAGCAAATAACAATTTGATTATAAATGTATTACACAATAACAAAGGTCAAATATGGTATTGTACGAACAGTCTGTAATCTTGTATAAATTGAAACAAATACGATTTAAAGCCTATTTACTCCCAAATTATAGTCCCCTTAACAGATTCTTTTCCCAAGCTGCCTTAAATTTGTTAAATTTCATATATGAAGGCTCTCCATACTATCGCCATTCTTCTTATTACCTTCTCTACTGTGGCCCAAGATGATTTCTTGGCCAAACAGTATTTTAATGATGGTGATTATGAAAAGGCCGTGGTGTACTATAAAAAACTAACGGATAAAAATCCTAGTAGAACAGATTATACAGAAGCTCTTATAGCCACCTACCAACAATTGGAACGTTATACGGATGCCGAAAACTTTTTACTGGAAAAATTAAAAAATGCCCGGGCATACCCTACACTATTTATTGAAATGGGGTATAATTACAGATTACAGAACCAACCGGAAAAGGCCAAGGCATACTACGAGAAAGCAATCGCTAAAATAGATGACAATCCTAATTATGGATATGGTATTGGCTACCGCTTTCAAAAATACGCTTTGTTAGACGAAGCCCTTAAGGCCTACACCAGGGCTATGGAACTCAACCCCCAGCTGGACTATAATTATCAAATGGCTCGTATTTACGGAGAACAGGGCAATATTGAGAAAATGTACGTATCCTACTTAAACCTCATTAGCGAGGGCAAAACATCAAAATCTAACGTGCTTCGTAATATTGACGATTTTATAACTGCGGATGCTGAAAACGAGAACAACCTTATCCTTAAAAAAACGCTATTGCAGAATGCACAAAAGAATCCGGATATTCTTTGGAACGAGCTTTTGAGCTGGCTCTTTGTACAACAAAAGCAGTATGGTAGTGCCTTTCGTCAGGAAAAGGCTATTTACAAACGCTTGGAAGGTTCTAATATGCAACGCCTCAATGCCCTTGGGAATTTAGCTCTTGAGGATTCCGAAACCGAGACCGCTCAAGAAATCTTTCAATACATTGCGGATAATAGTGCTGACGAGGTCACTAAACTTAACGCACAACTGAACCTTATAGACATTCAACTTTTAGAGCCCACAAAAAAAAGTTTAGAAGCGGTAAAAAAGCAATTTAATGAGCTCATAAACATTCATGGTTACAAGGCCCAGACTTTACAATTACAGGTTGCCTACGCCAACTTTTTGACCTTTAAACAAGAAACTCCAGAACAAGCCATCAAAATTCTAAAACAAAGTTTAGAGCTTCCGTTAAACGCCCGTGGAAAAGCTTTCGTAAAACTGGCATTGGGAGACATTTTGGTATATGATAAAAAATTTAATGAAGCGCTCATCTATTTTTCACAAATACAGCAAAATCTAAAAAATGATGTGCTGGGGCAAAATGCACGGTTTAAAGTGGCCCAGACCAGTTTTTACAAAGGCGATTTTGATTGGGCCCTCACCCAGTTAAAAGTGCTCAGAAGCTCAACATCGCAGCTTATAGCCAATGATGCCATGCAGCTGAGTTTATTAATTTCGGATAACTCACTGGAAGATTCAACCCAAACCGCTCTTAAAAAATATGCCCGGGCAGACCTTTTGGCCTACCAGAATAAAACTAAAGAGGCCATTACGGAACTTAATGACATTCTTGAAAACCATAAAGGCGAAAAAATTGAGGACGAGGCCCTTCTAAAACAAGGTGAACTTTTAGAAAGCACCAAAGCCTACGAAGCTGCCGAATACAACTACCAAAAAATAACTGAATTCTACGCCAATGGTATTCTAGCGGACGACGCGCATTTTGCACTGGCAGAACTCTATAGAAATAAACTAAATCAACCTGAAAAAGCTAAGTCGCATTACGAGAAAATTATTTATAATTATCAAGACAGTTATTATTTTCCGCAGGCGAGAAAGAATTTTAGAATGTTGCGGGGCGATGCCGTGAATTAAGATAAAAGCCACCACTATGTACATATACAATGTAACAACAAATATAGAAGAATCAGTTCATGACGAATGGCTCATTTGGATGCGTGAAGTCCATATTCCGGAAGTATTGGCTACGGGCAAGTTCCTGAACGCCAAAATGAGCAAAATTCTGATAGAAGAGGATATGGGCGGGGTTAGTTATTCGGTTCAGTTTACAACGCTGAGCAGAGAAGTACTGGAGAGGTATTATTCTGAGGACGCTCCCAGATTGCGCGAAGATGCACACAAAAAATTTCCAAATAAATTCGTTTCGTTCAGAACCGAAATGGAGGTGGTAAGTGAACATTAGTAACATGCAATACCTTTTTACTTACGGTACACTTCAAGACCTGAACGTACAAGAACAGGTTTTTGGCCGTACCTTAAAAGGAGAGCAGGATGTTTTAGAAGCGTTTAGAATTTCCCCTGACAAAATAATGGGTAGATACCTCGTTGCCGAAAAAACGAACAGCAGGGAAGACCAAATTAAGGGCATTGTTTATAAGCTTAAGCAAAGCGAGTTAACTATGGCCGACCTCTATGAGGGAGAGGCATACAAAAAAATTGAAGTCGGCTTAAAATCGGGCAAAATAGCTTGGGTTTATGTAAAGGCTTAAAAAGAAAATATGGGCAAGAAAAAGAAGAAGCAGTACGAACAGACACATACAAAATCATGGAAAGAAGACAGTCCGGTCAAAGCTAAAAAGCACTTAGGGCAACACTTTCTAAAAGATGAGGAAATAGCCCAAAAAATCGCGGAGACCCTTTCTTTGGACGGGTATAGGAATGTAGTTGAAATAGGGCCTGGAACGGGTGTACTTACCAAATACCTGTTGCTGCAAGACATAAATCTAGTAGCAATGGATCTGGATGCCGATTCTATTGTCTATCTCAACCATAGTTTCCCCTTGGAACACCCCAAGGCAATGGCAGGAAAAAGTACGCTTCAGGTAATTGAAGCCGATTTTCTAAAGTATGACCTTACCGAGATTTTTGGTGATGAGCAATTTGCCATAACCGGAAACTTCCCCTATAACATATCTACACAAATTGTTTTTAAAATGCTGGAAATGAAAGCACAGGTACCTGAATTTTCCGGTATGTTCCAAAAGGAAGTGGCCAAACGTATTTGTGAAGGAGAAGGCAATAAAACCTATGGTATTCTATCCGTACTGGTACAGGCCTATTATGATGCCGAATATTTGTTCACGGTTTCGCCCCAAGTTTTTGACCCTCCGCCTAAAGTACAATCCGGGGTACTCCGTTTAGTGCGTAAAAAGAATTTCACATTAGATTGTGATGAAAAATTATTCTTTAGAGTGGTTAAGGCCGCATTCAACCAACGTAGAAAAACCATAAGGAACAGTTTAAAAGTATTTGACCTTTCACCGGAACTTAGGGGAGATATTATTTTTGATCAACGTCCCGAGCAACTTAGCGTGGCGGATTTTGTTGCACTTACAAAAAAAATAGCCCTGGATCTAGACTAGGTATTTTTGGTCTGTATATGCTTTATTTTCCCATAATTATAATCTTGACAAATTTATAGGGTGATTTTTATCTATAAAGCGTGCTAAGAAATCGTAAAGAGCACAGTGCTTTAAGCCTTTTTCTTTAGCTTTGCCGCAGTTTCTTCATAAATGCTTTATATGATAAGATAGGATGACGCCATTTAAACTCACAGATGAACTTCTAGCTGAAATCGAGCAGCTAATTGAATCCCGAGGAGATACCAGCTTGGTAAACCTAATGGAGGAAATACATTATGCCGATATTGCCGAAATCATCAATGAGTTAAACGAAGATGAAGCCACCTATCTGATCAAACTTCTTGAGAGCGATAAAACTTCCGATGTCCTAACAGAATTGGACGAAGATGTACGGGAGTCCATCTTGAACAATCTTTCCGCAAAAGAAATTGCAGAAGAGCTGGATGAGTTGGATACGGATGATGCCGCGGATATTATTGGAGAACTTCCCAATGAGATTATCCAAGAAGTTATTTCCGAATTGGAAGACCGGGAACACGCCAAGGATATTGTAGACCTTTTACGTTATGATGAAAACTCTGCCGGCGGGCTTATGGCCAAAGAGCTTGTAAAAGTACGTGAGAGCTGGGATGTACTCAAATGTGTAAAAGAAATGCGCGCCCAGGCCGAGAACGTTACCCGTGTCCACTCTATTTACGTAGTAGACGATACGGACAAACTAAAAGGACGCCTATCTTTAAAAGATTTACTTACTACCTCTACACGCACGCACATTAGTGAAGTGTATATTCCAAAAGTTGATTCGGTAAACGTTAACGAAAAACCTGAGGAAGTAGCAAAAATCATGTCAAAATATGACTTGGAAGCCATTCCCGTAGTTGACGAAATAGGAAGATTGGTAGGCCGTATTACTATTGATGATATTGTAGACGTTATTCGTGAAGAGGCCGAGAAGGATTACCAAATGGCTGCCGGTATATCTCAAGACGTAGAGGCAGATGATAGCATTTGGGACCTTACCCGAGCACGACTACCTTGGCTATTTTTAGGCCTAGTGGGCGGTATTGGCGCAGCGGGTATCATGGGCGGTTTTGAAGAAATGATCAGCAAACATGCCGTATTGTTCTTTTTTACCCCGTTAATTGCGGCAATGGCCGGTAATGTTGGGGTACAATCCAGCGCCATAGTTGTACAAGGTCTGGCTAACGATGATTTAAAGGGCAGCGTTGGGAATCGCCTTATAAAGGAGTTGCTTTTAGCACTCCTGAACGGTACTATCCTTGCTACCATTTTATTACTTTTTACCTGGTTATGGAAGGGTGATTTCCTCACCTCCCTATCCATTTGCCTCTCTTTAATTGCCGTTATCCTAGTGGCGGGTTTCATTGGCACCTTCATCCCATTGTTTTTGCATAAAAGAGGCATTGACCCTGCCATTGCCACAGGACCGTTTATTACGACCAGTAATGACATTTTTGGTATCCTCATTTATTTCTCCATTGCAAAATTGGTGTTAGGCATCTAGACCAAAGCATGTATTTCATTACCTTTGTTCGCTATTCAGTGGAGAAGACCATTTAATTATCATCCATCTGGGTAAAAAGAATACCGCCTCAGGTAGACCAAACATCTTTTCAATATATGAGCCGTTCCATATGGAAACAACAGGGTTTGTATGATCAATTTGAAAAGACACAAAACGCCAGAACACTATGGAAGGAAAAATGAAGATTTTACATGTGGATGTCAACCATCCGCTCTTAATAGAACAGTTTAATGAACTAGGTTTTCAGAACGATGAAGACTACACTTCTTCTAAAGCAGAAATTGAAGCTAAAATTCATGAATATGACGGACTCATCATTCGCAGTAGATTTAGTATTGACAGTGAATTTCTGAACAAAGCGTCCAAACTTCAATTTATTGGAAGACTGGGTGCGGGACTGGAGAACATTGATGTACGCCATGCCGAAGCCAATGGTATATTCTTGGCAGCGGCGCCTGAAGGCAACAGAAATGCTGTAGGGGAACATACGCTGGGAATGCTTCTGTCTCTTTTTAATAAACTACAAAAAGCAGATAAAGAAGTTCGCTCCGGAAAATGGGACCGCGAAGGCAACCGTGGCATAGAACTAGATGGCAGAACTGTTGGTATTATTGGGTATGGCAACATGGGCAAGGCATTCGCAAAAAAACTGCGCGGTTTTGATGTAGAAGTTATTTGTTACGACATACAAGGTGGTGTAGGCGATGAAAATGCTCGCCAAGTAGGTATTATGGAACTGCACCAACGTACAGACGTATTAAGCCTACACGTACCTCAAACGGAACTTACCATTGGCATGATCAATACTGAGTTTATAGAAAAATTCCACAAACCGTTTTGGTTACTGAATACGGCAAGAGGTAAAGCTGTGGTTAGTGAAGATTTGGTTTCAGGCCTTAAATCAGGTAAAGTTTTGGGTGCCGGCCTAGATGTATTGGAGTACGAAAAGGCCTCTTTTGAAAATATGTTCACGACCCACGCCAATGGCACAGCAGACCTTAGTCAGATGCCAGAAGCGTTTCAATATCTTATTCAGGCAGAAAACGTATTGCTCACACCTCATGTAGCCGGATGGACCGTAGAAAGTCTAGAAAAACTGGCACAGACCGTAGTAGATAAGGTAAAAGCAAAATTTTGCTAACTTAGAAGACCATAATCCAAATTGCATGTACGTTCCCCCCGATCGGATTATGGAGCGTATAGTTTGTTCATCCAAAATCAAAAAACAATGCAATTAGGTAACTTTTCGGTAAGCCTGAATGTCAAGGACATTCAGGTTTCAAAGCAATTCTATGAAACTTTGGGCTTCTCTGTTTTTGCCGGAGATATTGCTCAAAATTGGCTAATCATGAAAAATGGTGATGCCACTATTGGTCTATTTCAAGGCATGATCGAGAAAAACATCCTTACTTTTAATCCCGGCTGGAATTCCAACGCAGAACCCTTGGATTCCTTTACCGATGTTCGGGAACTTCAAGCAAAGTTTAAGGCCCAAGGTTTACAATTAGATGTTGAGGCAGATGAAAGTTCTTCCGGACCGGCTTCCTGTATGCTAAAAGACCCGGACGGAAATCCTATTTTAATAGACCAACACGTTTGATCATGAATTATAAAGCAGATTCACCTGAAGCTTATATTGCACAGCTTCCTGCAGAACGCCAAGAAGTCATATCCAAATTGAGAAAAACAATTTTGGACCATCTTCCTACTGGATTTGAGGAACAAATGAGCTATGGAATGCTTGGTTACGTAGTACCGCACTCCCTTTATCCAGACGGTTACCATTGCAATCCCAAACTTCCACTTCCCTTTATAAACTTAGCTTCTCAAAAGAATTTTGTAGCATTATACCATTCGGGAATTTATGCTAATCCAGAACTTTATGATTGGTTTGTAGCGGAGTATCCAAAACATTGCAAACGCAAACTGGACATGGGTAAAAGCTGTATTCGGTTTAAATCTATGACAGACATACCTTATGAACTCATTGCTGAACTCAGTACAAAAATGAGCGTAGACGATTGGATCGCATTGTATGAAAAAAACACGAAAACCAAGAAGTAACTATATTGACCACCATCTACCATTAGCAATCATTTCGTAAATATAGAACGGATTCATATGAAAAACAGAGTTATAGGTTTAGGAGGCTTCTTTTTCAAAACAAAAGACCCTGACGGGATAAAGACATGGTATAAAGAACATTTAGGACTTAATACGGACCAATATGGTTGTACGTTTTGGTGGAAAGATAAAGAGGGGAACGACTGTTCTACCCAATGGAGCCCTATGAACGAGGATACCAACTATTTTGAACCAAGCAAGAAACAGTTCATGATGAATTTTAGGGTTGAAAATTTGGTTGAGCTGCTTAAGGTTTTAAAAGAGGAAGGGGTTACCGTAGTGGGCGAAATAGAGGAATACGAATACGGTAAGTTCGGGTGGATTTTAGACCCCGAAGGCAACAAACTAGAATTGTGGGAGCCTATTGACAAGGCTTTTTTATAATCGAAAAAACGACTTACATTTAAGAACAGAATAACCAAAACAACCAACACGATGTCCGACGAAAAAAAAGAATTTGGAAAAGACTTTGCAGAAGATGCCAAAAAAGCCGCAAACGAATTTCAAGAAGAAGTAAAGAAGACCTTTGACCCTAACAGTCCCGATAATGGTAAAATTGTGGCCATTGTGGCACATATTACAGTAGTAGGGTGGATTGTGGCACTCATAATGAACTCGCAGAACAGAACAGAATTTGGGAGTTTCTACATTAGACAGACCCTTGGCATATGGCTGCTGACCATTGTTCTAAGCATTATCCCCATTGTAGGTTGTTTTGCCGCTGTGATCGGACTGGTATTGATCGTTATGAGTCTTATAAATGCGGCCAGCAATAAAATGGATCGCACAGTTGTCGTAGGTGAGTATTTTCAAGATTGGTTTAAAAGTCTATAATTTTCAACTTTGCTATGGAAGAAATGCAGCTAAGGGCCATGCTCCCCGAAGATTGGCCTTCCGTTTCTAAAATTTACGTTGATGGCATGGCAACCGGATACGCCACCTTTGAACAACAAACTCCCACATATGAAGCATGGGATAAAGCGCACCTTGGCCATTGTAGGATTGTAGCTGTTGAAAAGGAAAAGTGTTTGGGTTGGGCGGCACTTTCGGCGGTATCTAGCCGCTGTGTTTATGGAGGTGTTGGCGAAGTCAGCATTTACATCTCTGAAGAGGCACGGGGAAAAGGCATAGGTTCAAAACTTATGCAAGCCCTAATCATGCAAAGCGAAGAAAACGGGCTATGGACACTTCAATCCGGTATATTTCCCGAAAACAAAGGAAGCATCAAACTTCATGAAAAAATGGGTTTTAGGTATATAGGAAAACGTGAACGTATTGGCAAAAGAGACGGTCTCTGGAAAGACAACCTATTGTTTGAAAGAAGAAGCACTGTAGTGGGCGTAGATTAACTTAAAACAGCCCCCTAAACGTTTTGTTGCGCCTCCATAAACTTACGCTCCAGTTCCGCCTGAAACTCCTCCATTACAGGTTTTACCGTACTCTCGGGCAAATCTGCGATCTTAATGTACATTAACCCATCTATGGCGTTGTTAAACAATGGATCTACATTAAACGCGACTACTTTTGCATTTTGCTTTATGTACTTTTTAATGAGAACGGGCAACCTAAGATTTCCTGGTTCTACCTCATCGATCAATTTATCAAACTTATTTAGATCGGCTTGAGTCTCATCAAAAACAAACTCCTTATCCGCATCCTTCAACTTTACCTTAAATTCTTTTTTGGGTCGTACATACTGGGCTACATAGGGATCCCAATAGTTACTCTTCATAAACTCGATCATTAACGATTTAGAAAAGTTGGAAAATTGGTTACTAATACTCACACCACCAATTAAATATTTATGTTCCGGATGGCGCAGCGTAGTATGCACAATACCCTTCCAGAGCAAGAACAACGGCATAGGTTTTAATTGATATTCCTTTACGATGTAGGCCCTTCCCATTTCTATGGACTTGCTCATCATACCAAAAAGTTCAGGCTCAAACCGAAACAAATCTTGAAGATAAAACCCATCTATGCCATACTTGGCAAAGATTTCAGAACCAAGCCCCATACGGTACGCTCCGGCAATTACCTTTGCCTCGTTATCCCACAAAAACATATGGTGATAGTACGCATCAAACTCATCAATATCTATAGAATTGTTGGTGCCCTCGCCAATTTCACGAAAAGTAATCTCTCTTTGACGACCAATTTCTTGAAGCGTAAACGGAATTTCATCCGCAGGTGCCAAAAACACCTCATAGTTCTTGCTTTGCACCATTCGCCTATCATTCTCAACAAGCTTTTCGATCTCGGCCTCTATAACCTCTCCTCTAACGGGCTGGGCTATTTTTCTAGGCTGTTTGGGTAACTTTAGAGATGTGGGTATTTGATCTATTAACCTCTCCTTTTCATAAGCATTGGCCAATATGTATGTTTTTCTCCGCAACAACTCGGAATACTCTTCCAACGTTTCCTGTTCTTTCTGAGTTGCCACGGAAATAGGTTGACCAATACGTACTTTAATAGGTCTGTTTCTTTGCGAAAATACTTCAGAAGGCAACTTTGCGGTACGGAACACCCCACCAATCTTTGCCAGGCGATAAAACAATTTACTATTCTTGGCGTGAAAATAAATGGGAACAACAGGTACCTCTGCTTTTCTAATAAGTTTAATAGCCGTTTCTTCCCAAGGTTTATCTACCGCTATTTTACCCTCTTTGCGAGTAGATACCTCTCCTGCAGGAAATATCCCAACGGGGTGACCTTGCCTTAGATGCAACATGGCATTCTTAAATCCCGAAATACTGCTCTTGGCCTCTTTACGGTCTTCAAACGGATTTACCGGAAAAATGTACTGTGCCAAGGGTTTAAAACGCTGTAACAGGAAGTTGGCCATTACCTTATAATCTGACCTATGGCCCAGCATCAGCTTTAATAAGACTATACCATCTATCCCTCCTAAAGGGTGGTTGCTTACCGTAATGAAAGGTCCTTCTTTTGGCAAACGTTTTAAGTCTTCCTCGGGTATTTCATAATCAATTTCATACTCTTCAAGAACGGCATCCAAGAATTCCGAGCCCTCTAGATGGCTCATCTTATCATACCTCCTGTTCATGTTAGAAATCATCGTGACCTTAAGCAGTATCCAAGCCGAAAACGTACCAAAAACCCCGTATTTATCAAGTTTGGTAGCTTTGGCCACTTCTTTTGCGGTCACTAAACCCATAGTTCTTTTATCAATTAGGTGACCGCTAAGATAGGAAAAACACTAGAGGAGACTCCCTTTTTAACAAATTTAGACTTACACGATCAATATTACTTTACCACCAACTGTAGTGTCTCCTTACCCCGTTGCTCTAAAAGAACTTCGTGTCCGTTTTGCAAAGACTCAATAGCCTTTTCATCAAAATGTCTTATGGTATAGAGAGATACGCCTTCATGGTGCACGACCTTGAACCTGCTCTTAAGCAAGTTTAAAAGATCCTCTAAACGTCCAAAACGATTATCGACACAAACAGAAAAACTAATTGCGGAATTCTGTATCAGATCTACCTTCATCTTGTGATCATGGAACAGCTTAAAAAGTTCACTTATACTATCTTCTACAATGAAAGAAAAATCCAATGAGGAAAGCTTCATAAGAACTTGATTTTTCTTCACGATAAAACAAGGTACTTTTGGCTCTATGCCAACTCCTTTACCTACAGTGGTACCAGAATCTTTTGGATTTAGAAATGATTTTACGTGAAGTGGAATCTCTTTTTGTTGTAGAGGCTGTAACGTTTTTGGGTGTATTACGGAAGCTCCGTAGAAAGCAAGCTCAATGGCCTCACGATAAGATATGTTGTTCAACAGTTGGGTTTCGGAAAAATACCTTGGATCGGCATTAAGTACACCGGGTACATCTTTCCAAATAGTAACCGAATCCGCATTTAAGCAATAGGCCAATATAGCCGCGGTATAATCCGAACCTTCCCTACCCAAAGTAGTTGTAAAGTTATTGTCATCACTACCTAAAAAACCTTGGGTAATGTTCAATTTGGATTTATCTATACCTTTGGTAATGCGGTCTTGGGTCTTCTCCCAGTTTACGGAAACATCACGATAACTGTCATTGGTTTTTATAAAATCTCGAATATCTACCCAGTTGCTTTTTATCCCTACATCATTCAAATAGGCATTGAGGATAGTTGTTGAAATTAATTCGCCATAACCCACGACTTGGTCGTACACAAAATTATAATTGGGCGATTTGTTCCAAGCCAAAAAACCTTGCACCTCATCAAACAAACCTTTGACCAAAGTAAATACCTCATGGCTATTGTTTGAAAAAAGGTCTCTAAGAATAGCATCATGATATGCTATTGTTTCTTGAAAAGCAGCCGTTAAAGCGGACTTATCATTAAAATAGGCATTTACCGTTGCTTCCATAGCATTGGTAGTTTTGCCCATGGCGGATACAACAACCATAGTATTTTCATGGCCTGTTTGCCTTAGTACATTCACCACGTTTTTTACTCCATCAGCATCTTTTACCGATGCACCGCCAAACTTAAATACTCGCATATGTTTTACTATTTATCTTAAATTTTTTATGTCAGGTAGACCATAAGTCGCAAGAAAATATTACGTCCATTTGAGCCGGTACCCAAAATTCTTCATTTGCTCTAAATCTATACCAATAAAATCAATACTTACCAATCTATTTGCTATATACACTTTGAAGTGTATGTTCTTTTACTACATCCATTATTCCCGTATGGACTTTAAAAGTTTGCTTAAAATCATCCAAATGTCTCGCCGTATTTTCCAGAATTATAACGTTTATTTTAGTTGATGGATAAAAATAACAAGCTGAAACAAACCCTGGTGCGTATCCCAAAGCTCCAATCTCAATGTTTTCATTGCCGTCTTTGAAGAGTAATCCATAACCGTATTCAATCGTTCCAAAAATTGGATGAACTCTTGAAGCGTATCTAGTTGACATTAGTTTCAGTGTTTGTTTCGTCACCAATTGTCCCGAGTATAGTAATTCATTCCATTTTTTTAAATCTATCGCATTGGAAATAAAACCACCAGCAGCGACATAATTGTCAAAACTGTCAGTTGAAAAATTCATAGTTCCCTTCTCATCTTCCTCATAGCCCTTTGCCAAAAAATCATATTCTTTATTCTTAGGGTGAAATGTATAATCAAAACCGTATTCTAAAAATAGATCAGAAGAATTTTCTTCAAAAGTATTACCCGTTATTTTTTGAAGAATTCTAGCAAGTAATTCATAACCTAACTGAGAATATTTAAATTGCGAACCTTCTTTAAATTCTAACGGTTTTTCAACATCCGAAATCCCATGAGTATGGGTTAATAAATGGTGAATTGTCACCTTTTCAGACCAAGGTTGCTCAACACTCTCTAAGTATTTATTGATTTTATCATCTAAGTTGAGATTTCCTTTTTCAAATTCCCGTAAGATTAAAACAGCAGTAATTTGTTTACTAATCGAACCAATGACGAATTGATTTTTTAATTCCATTGGAATTCTTTCTTCAAGGTCCGAATACCCTATCGCTTTAGTATAAATATTAACTAAACCAGAAGAAATCGACACCACTCCATTGAACTCACTTTTATTAATATTTGAATCCACATTTGCAATCAAATCAGTATAAGGTTCATCTTTATCTTGTCCATTTAATAAAAATAGATTCAAACAATTAAAAGCTAAAATTAGTAAACCGATTTTCATTCAGTATCCTTTTTCAAAATAATGCCTAATTTAGGATTAAAGCTCCTCTAGAATAGATGTACCTCGGGAACCATCTCCAGAGGTCCACTGCCAACTTTCATGTAGCTTTATTTTTCCTTCTTTGTTTATTTCTGGCTTAGACAAGCATGTGCCTGTCATTAATGCTCCATCTGTATTTACTTGATGGTAGCGCATGTCTATATTTCCGTTTTCATCTACCAAACCTATGAGATGGCCTTTTACAATCTTACCTCCTGCATACTCAGAAGTGAGAATGTTGCCTGTCTGCCGATACTCAAAAATAGTCTCTTGTGTAGTTTCCCCGTTATCGGAATTCTGCACCGGGCGGAATCTTTTACCATCGTAGTTCATTACAATAGACCTTATTGGAGTTCCAAAAATGTTTTAATGCCGTTTTCGTCTAATTGCACCACGTCCCAGTCGCGCATTACCCTTGCCCCATTTTTTTCATAGAAAGCAATGGCCGGCTCATTCCAGTCCAATACTTCCCAACAGATTCTTCGCACACCCAAGTCGTTCCCATAATTGACCACTTCTTTTAAAAGGGCACTTCCCAGGCCACTACCACGCATCTTTTCCGTAACAATGAGGTCTTCTAGGTGAATTACCGGTCCTTTCCAAGTAGAGTATCTTGGATAGACCAAAGCCATACCCACAATCCCTTCTTGGGTCTCACCAACAAAACAGTGAAAAAGTTTTTTTTCACCAAAACCATCGTTTTTCAAATCCTCTACGGTTACCTCAACAGCATTGGATTCCTTTTCAAAAACAGCTAGTTCTTTAATTAATGTCAGTACTTGCGGCATATCACCCTCTTGGGCTTCACGAATTATATAGCTCATAATTGTTATAAATAAAACACGAAGTTATAAATTTAAACATTCAAATCTAAACCAATGGAACATAGTTTCACAAAATAGCCGATATTTGTGGTCAAATAAACAGCCTAAACATGCACCACAAAAAAAACCAAACGCTCGGAGAGTTTATTATTGAAAATCAAGATTCGTTTAAATACTCATCTGGAGAGCTTTCAAAGTTAATCAATGCCATTCGTTTGGCGGCAAAGGTGGTTAACCACGAAGTAAACAAAGCCGGTCTAGTAGATATTCTTGGAAAAGCCGGTGAGACTAATATTCAAGGGGAAGACCAACAGAAGTTAGATGTCTTTGCCAATGAAAAATTCATAAATACCTTAGCTAACAGGGAAATTGTTTGTGGAATAGCTTCTGAGGAAGAGGATGATTTTATAGCCATTAACAGTAACGACGAGGATAACCAAAACAAATATGTAGTACTGATAGACCCTTTGGACGGATCGTCTAACGTAGACGTAAATGTTTCCGTAGGTACTATATTTTCTATCTACCGAAGAGTTACCCCAGTAGGCACACCCGTTACCATTGAGGATTTTCTACAACCCGGAAATCAGCAAGTAGCTGCAGGGTATGTGGTGTACGGAACTTCAACCATGCTTGTTTACACTACGGGAGATGGCGTAAACGGATTTACATTGAATCCCGCTATTGGCACCTTCTATCTATCACACCCTAACATGCAATTTCCTGAAAACGGAACTATCTATTCCGTAAACGAAGGTAAATACGTGCATTTTCACCAAGGGGTAAAAGATTATATTAAATATTGCCAGGCCGAAGAAGGAGACAGACCTTATACCTCAAGGTATATTGGCTCTTTGGTCTCCGATTTTCATAGAAATATGATTAAAGGCGGTATCTACATGTATCCTAAAAGTAGTGTAACCCAAGAGGGCAAACTGCGTCTTTTATACGAATGTAATCCTATGGCATTTTTAGCCGAACAGGCCAACGGACTGGCAACTGGTGGTAAAACCCGCATCTTGGATATTGTTCCTACAGAATTGCACCAACGTGTGCCTTTCTTCTGCGGAAGTAGAAAAATGGTAGAAAAACTACAAGAATTTCTAGACAAATACCATTGATCACACCAAATACCCAAAAGCATCCTAAGAATAAAAAAGCCCGGAAAATAAATAGTTTCCGGGCTTTTTTTATGCTTTACCTTAGTGTTTCAAAAGGTATAAATAATCATCAAAATCTATTCTTCCGCTAAAAATAGCAACAGACTTCTCAATTACCTTATCGGCCTGCTCTCCTGAAAAACCAAGTCCGATAGCGTACTTTTTTAATAATACCATTTCCTCATCATCTATGTGATGGTCAGAAAAGATAATACGGAAAAGATCATAAAGACGCTCCAATCTGTTTTCTGAAGTATGTGGTGGATCAATAGGATATTTATTCTCCTTTTTCATCACCTCTTTATACTCGGATTCAGTTATATCGAACTTTGCCGCAAAACGGTCCAACATACTTTTTTCTTCCGAGCTTATTTCTCCGTCTACACTAGCCAAAGTTGCAATAGCCGCAAAATGCGCTAAGTTTCTTCTGTGCTCACCACTAGTATATAAATCTGCGATTGCCATATGTATCAATTTTATTGGCAGCAAATATAATTTTTTTAGAGGTCATTCCCTTCCTCCCATATGATTATTTTGAACCCATCTTTTGGCATTACACCACATCTTAATGTATACGGATGGCATTTCAGAATATTACGTAACTTTCAATGAACATGAAAAAACCGCTTCTTGAATTCACCGATAAAGGTATTTATTGCAGTGCCGCCAAGGTTTATCTAGACCCGTGGAAACCTGTAGATAAAGCCATAATCTCTCACGGTCATGCAGACCATAGCAGATGGGGGCACAAGCAATATATTACACATCATAGAAATGTACCTATAATCAGCCACCGTCTAGGGAAAATTAATGTTTCCGGTAGGGAATGGGGAGAATCCTTTACTATTAATAATGTAAAATTCAGCCTTCATCCTGCTGGCCATATTATTGGTTCATCACAAATTAGAGTAGAGCATAAAGGTGAGGTTTGGGTGTTTACGGGAGATTACAAAACCGAAAGCGACGGTATCTCTACCCCCTACGAACCCATTAAATGCGACACCTTCATTACGGAATGCACCTTTGGCCTACCCGCTTTTAAATGGACTCCCCAGCAAGAGGTTTTTGAAAATATCAACCAGTGGTGGACGGATAACCAGGCTGAGGGGAAAACCTCAATTCTATTTGGTTATAGCTTAGGAAAAGCTCAAAGGCTACTCAAATATCTGAATACGGATATCGGCAAAATATACACCCATGGAGCCATTGAGAACATGACCCAAGTGCTTCGCCCATTAGTGGATTTTCCTGAAACGACCTTAATTACTAAGGAAACTAAAAAAGAGGAACTTCTTGGAAATATTGTTCTAGCTCCGCCCAGTGCACATGGTAGCACTTGGATCCGTAAAATGGTTCCATACGTTACCGCTTCCGCAAGTGGTTGGATGACTTTTAGAGGTGCCCGCCGCAGAAGGGCCATTGACAAAGGTTTTGTTCTGAGCGACCATTGCGACTGGCAGGGGCTCCTATCCAGCATTGAGGCAACGGGAGCGGAAAAAATCATTTGCACCCACGGGTATACCGAAATCTTTTCAAGATACCTGCGCGAACAGGGTTATGACGCCCGTACGGAAGAAACCCAATACGGTGATGAGGAAGACAACGCTACCCCAGAAGAGACCACAGCCCTTGAAACCCAGACCTCATGAAGCAAGAACAAACTACATCGGAAATTGATAATGCTACGGTTTTTGAATCGAAGGAACTTGGTATGCGTGGTTTTGCCGCATTGATAAAAACCTTGGACAGCACCAATAAGACCAATGTTAAGGTCCAGGCCTTGACGGATTATTTTTTGGCAGCGAGCAACAAGGATAAAGTATGGACGATTGCCATTTTATCGCATCGTCGCCCACCTCGTCCCGTAAACACCACCCTATTACGGGAATGGGCTTCCGAACTGGCCAACATTCCACTTTGGTTGTTTGAGGAAAGCTATCACATTGTGGGCGATTTGGCCGAAACCATCGCTCTCATTGTTCCATCCAGCAAAACATCCACAGAAAAAACATTGACCCAATTTTTGGAGGAGATGATTGCATTAAAAAAGAAATCGGATGATGACAAAAAAACCTACCTCTTTGAAAACTGGAAAGTACTTGATTATTATGAGCGTTTTGTTTTTACCAAATTGATTACTGGAGGGTTTCGCATTGGTGTAAGCCAGAAATTAATGACCAGGGCATTGGCAAAGGCCACTGAAATAGATGAAGATATTTTGGCCTATAAACTTATGGGGAACTGGGACCCGAACACAATTACCTTTCAAGAGCTTATCTTAGAAGAAAACGAAAGCGATTATCTGTCTAAACCCTACCCTTTTTATCTTGCATATGCTATTGAGGGTGAGCCGGAAGATTTGGGTGATGTTAGCTTGTGGTCCGCAGAACATAAATGGGATGGCATACGTTCGCAGGTAATTCTCAGAAATGACGAGCTGTTTGTTTGGAGCCGTGGTGAAGAATTGGTGACCGATAAATATCCTGAGTTCAACCAATTTGAAACAACGATTCCCAACGGCACGGTAATAGACGGGGAAATCCTACCCTATATTGATGGACAAATAGGCACTTTCAACGATTTGCAGACACGCATTGGACGCAAGACCGTTTCAAAGGCCTTACTTAAAAAGGTACCCGTTATCCTAAAGGCCTATGATGTTCTGGAATGGGAGGGAAAGGATATCAGAAACAAACCCTTTGCTGAGCGCAGAGCCATTTTAGAAAAATTATACCAAAAGACGGATAATACAGATATACCGTTTCACCTTTCCGAAACAATGCATTTTAGCTCTTGGGAGGAAGTCGCCAAGGAGAGGGAACGCTCCCGGGAAATGTTCAGCGAAGGACTCATGCTTAAACGTAAGGACTCCCCTTATTTAGTGGGAAGAAAAAAAGGGGATTGGTGGAAATGGAAAGTAGACCCGTTGACCATTGATGCCGTCCTAACCTATGCCATGCGAGGACATGGTAGACGCAGTAATCTGTTTACCGATTATACCTTTGCTCTATGGAACGAAAATGACGAAGGTGAAAAGGAACTGGTTACTTTTGCCAAAGCTTATTCAGGATTGACCGATGCCGAATTTAGAAAAGTTGATGCTTGGATCAAGAAAAACACCTTGGAACGGTTTGGACCCGTACGCTCGGTTACCCCTCATCACGTGTTTGAAATTGCATTTGAGGGCATAGCTTTATCCAAGAGGCACAAAAGCGGTGTGGCCACTAGATTTCCAAGGATATTGAGATGGCGCAAAGACAAAAATATTCACGAAGCCAATTCCTTAGACGATTTAAAGTCGATGATTCCGAACGTAGTGAAGGAATCTCTCGGCAAGTAAACCTCTAATTAGGTATAATCACTAACTTACTTAATCAGAATCGAATAATTTAACTGAGAGCTTTACTTACGGAACAAATGTATGACCAAAGGATATTGTTACATATTGACCAATAAAAACAAAACTGTCCTGTATGTAGGCGCTACAAACGATTTAAAACGGAGAATACTCGAACATAAAACTGGCAAATACAAGAATGCCTTTAGTAAGAGATACAATTGCACGCTACTTGTATATTTTGAAGAATTCGAAAACATAAATGACGCTTTTGCAAGAGAAAAACAATTAAAGGCCGGTAATAGAAAACGAAAAATGGACTTAATAAATAACGAAAATCCGGAATGGATTGACCTTTCCATACATTAAACAGATTGCTTCGCGCTGCTCGCAATGACTACAAGAGAAGAACTTTATCAAGTCGCACAAAATTGGTTCGACCAAAAAAACTGGAAGCCTTTCAAGTTTCAAAAAGATACTTGGAAAGCTTTCCTACAAGGTAAAAACGGACTGTTAAACGCTCCAACGGGCAGTGGTAAAACTTATGCACTTTGGTTTCCCATTGTCTTAAATTACATCAAGAAAAATCCGCAGTACAAGACCAAACACAAAAAAGGCTTGAAAGCCATTTGGATTACCCCTTTACGGGCACTTTCACAAGAAATCAGGCAATCGGCAGAGCGGGTCACCTCAGATTTAGAAACCCAGATGACCGTAGGCATAAGAACCGGCGATACTACGGCCAAAGAACGGGCAGGACAGAAAAAACAAATGCCCGATCTATTGATTACAACGCCTGAAAGTCTTCAGCTTTTATTGGCTACAAAAGGCTACAATAAGATTTTTAAAGACTGTTCTGCAATCGTGGTTGATGAATGGCATGAACTGTTGGGCACCAAGCGGGGTGTTCAAATGGAACTGGCCCTATCTCGTTTGAAAACCATATCTAAAGACCTTCGTATTTGGGGAATCTCAGCAACAATTGGCAACCTGGACCAAGCTCGGGAAGTACTATTAGGCCCACAAACGGAAGCCTTGGAAAATTCCGTCATGATAAGGGCAAATATCAAAAAGAAAATCAAGGTAAGGAGCATCATTCCCAAAAAGATGGAAACCTTCCCGTGGCGTGGGCACCTAGGACTCCATTTACTGGAAGATGTTGTTCCTATTATCAACAATAGTAAAACCACCCTGTTATTTACCAATACCCGTAGCCAGTGTGAAATATGGTTCCAGAAAATCTTGGAAAAACACCCTGAATATGCGGGGGAGATAGCCATGCACCACGGAAGCATCAACAAAGAAACAAGACTTTGGGTAGAACAGGCCATCAGAAAAGAGAGCCTTAAAGCTGTGGTCTGTACCTCTAGTTTGGACTTGGGTGTGGATTTCGCTCCCGTGGAAACCGTCATACAAATTGGCGGACCAAAGGGCGTAGCCCGTTTTTTACAACGTGCGGGCCGTAGTGGCCACCGCCCCGGAAAGGAAAGTGTCATTCATTTTTTACCTACCCACGCCATGGAACTTATTGAAGCATCCGCATTACAAGTGGCCGTCAAGGATAATGCCGTGGAAGACCGCCTGCCCTACCTCAACAGTTTTGATGTACTCCTTCAGTATTTGACCACTTTGGCCATCTCGGACGGGTTTTATCCCAATGATATTTTTCCTGAAATAAGACGAACTTTTTGCTACCAAGGTATCACCGAAGACCAATGGCAATGGCTATTGAATTTTTTGGTGATGGGCAGCCAAAGCCTAAGCAGTTATGACGAATATAAAAAAGTGGAGGTTGAAGCAGATGGTAAGTTTAAGGTGAATAACCGTGGTATCGCCATGCGCCATCGTTTTCAAATCGGGACAATTGTTGGTGATGCCACTATCACCGTCAAATACCAAACTGGAGGTTATATTGGCTCTATTGAAGAGTATTTTATTTCTAAATTGACACGAGGGGATGTCTTTACATTTGCAGGAAGAAATTTGGAATTCATCCGAATTAAAGGCATGCAGGCGCATGTACGTAACTCCACTAAAAAGACCAATAAGGTTCCTAGTTGGATGGGAGGGCGACTTAGTTTTTCGGCACAGATGTCAGAATTGCTTCGTCAAGAACTATACAAAGCTGCTGCCAATGAGTTGCAAGGTCCGGAATTAAAATCGCTTAAACCTATTTTCGACAAACAGCGGGAAGAAAGTATCGTTCCCACACCTGCGGAATTTTTAATAGAAACCTTTAAGACCAGAGACGGGTACCACCACATATTCTACCCTTTTGAAGGCAGGGCCGTTCATGAGGCTATGAGTAGTTTGCTGTCTTACCGAATTAGTCTGTTGCAACCTATAACGGTCTCCTTGGCATTCAATGATTATGGTTTTGAAATGTTGAGCGATAAGCCCATAGACATTCAAGCGGTTTTGGACAATGATTTGTTCACTACGGATTATATGTTATCCGATTTACAGAAGAGCCTCAACTCCAACGAAATGGCGCGCCGCAAATTTCGCGATATCGCCGTAATTAGCGGTATGGTCTTTACCGGGTATCCTAATAAGGGTATTAAAATGAAGCACCTGCAAAGCAATTCCCAGTTATTATTTGATGTTTTTAAGGATTATGAAGCGGACAATCTACTTTTTCAACAGGCATTCACTGAAACTTTTGAGCATCAATTGGAAGAAGGGCGTTTACGAATGGCCCTTACGCGAATTGAACATCAAACTATTGTCTGGAAGGAATGTTCAAGAGCCACTCCCTTTTCGTTTCCGATTATAACGGACAGACTGCGAGAAAAACTGAGTTCGGAAAAATTGGCCGATCGTATTAAGCGCATGACCAAGATTCTAATGAAAAAATAAGAGCAAAAAAAACCTGCTAATCCTTAGGACTTAGCAGGCAGATTATCTTCAACAAAATAAGCTTATGTTGTGCTCAATCTTATATCATTTCTTTTTGTAAGTCGCTTTATAAACATAAGTGCCATTTTCATCCTGGTCTACAGTTGAAATAGTAAGCTGATCTCCTGAAATTGTATAATCAGCAGTTTCTCCATCAAAGCCATCTTCAGCAGTAAACAATTTACCTGCCTCAATTATTTCCCACTTTCCAGAGAAATTATCATTATCATCTACCACACATTCATTTTCATTATCTTCAGCAGGATCGTAATCTATATATTCAAAAATTCCATCAGATTTAAAAATTACAGTCTCTTCCAAATCACAATTATCCAGTTCAAAGGGGTCGTCATTTTCCGATTCTGAAACAAGCTGCCAAGAGCCTATCAATGCATCTTCTGGGCTTTCTGAACTATCGTCATCACTACATGAAGAAAATAAACCAAGGGTAATTGCACTGAGTAAAATAAAACTTCTTTTCATAAGTAAAGGTTTGGGGTTTTTGTTATTTGATTTTTAACAAAACGGGTCATTCATCCTTTTAGTATCTTTGTTCGTTATGGCCCCATCTTTGGAAATAAAAAAACACCATTTTACCATGCACCCTTCAGGTGCACTTTTTTGGGAGGAAAAATCAACGCTTCTCATAAGTGATGTGCATTTAGGAAAGGTTTCTCATTTTAGAAAATTTGGTGCCGCGGTTCCAAAATATGCGGTACATAAAAATTATATTTTGATGGATGAACTCATCAAAACCTACCAACCTTTCAATGTATGCTTTATGGGAGACCTGTTTCATTCGCACATCAATAAAGAATGGGCACTATTTGAGAATTGGGTGGCAAAAACCCCATCAAAAATCACATTGATTGCCGGCAACCATGACATCATAGCTCCTGAAAGATTTGAAGCATTGGAAATAGACCAATTTGACGAATTAATCGTAGAAGACTTCCTACTTACCCACCACCCTGACGAAAGAGAAGGTTTGTTCAATTTTTGCGGACACATACATCCTGCTATAAAACTGAAGGGTTTTGGGCGTCAACACCTGAGACTCCCCTGTTTTTTCAAAACAAAAAATCAAATGATTTTGCCCGCTTTTGGCGCATTTACGGGAACGTATGTTCTGGAACCTCAAGAAAGTGACCAGATATTCGTAATTGCCGACGACGAGGTCATTAGGGTATAACGTTTATATTGCCTGCCCGTATTAAAAAAGTCCTTTTTAAATGGGATACGATACACTTAAACAGGTTGAGCAGATTACATTTGTCCAAAGCAGAAAAACATGGCCAAAACATACTCCATCCTCAATTTATTTTCGGTAATTGTAGTGATTTTAGTCAATTATGTTTCTCAAGCATTTCGGTTGAATGGAACTACGATAGGAGAAATCAGTGCCAAATATGATAATCTCTTTACTCCTGCGGGATATGCTTTTTCCATTTGGGGGATTATCTTTTTAAGTCTTATCGGCTATTCTATTTTTCAGGTGAAGCGGGCTTTTTTCAGCAAAAAAGAAAGTGACTTTATTAATCAAACGGAATATTGGTTCTTTATCGCCAACATGCTCAATGCGGCATGGGTGCTGGCCTTTGTATTCGATTATACTGGACTATCGGTTTTGATAATGCTTGGAATTCTATTTTCTCTCATTAAAATTATTCTGAATACGAATATGGAAAGATGGGATGCCCCTATTGAAATTATTACTTTCACTTGGTGGCCTATCTGTATCTACAGCGGATGGATTGCGGTAGCAACTATTGCTAATATTTCCGCTTATCTAACGAAATTGGGTTGGAGCGGAGGTTCATTTTCAGAAAAAGTATGGACACTCATACTTCTGGGTATTGCCACGGCGATAAATCTGACCATCACTTGGAAACGGAACATGCGCGAATTTGCACTTGTCGCCGTTTGGGCTTTTATCGCAATATTTGTTAGACACCAAGAAAACTACCAACTGATTGCCTATTCTGCACTTTTTGCATCCGTAATTCTGTTTGTTTCTTCAATGATACATGCCATCAAAAACAAAGACACCAGCCCAGCTCATAAACTCAAGGAACGGCTTAACAATAATTAAGCGCTTAAACCATGGATTTAATATCGTTAGACCATGATGGATACGTAAATATGGTCTTTTTTATTTGATCAGCGGTCATACCTTGGTTAATCGCCATAGCAAATAGATTTATAGTCTCACCAACTTCAGGGCCAATAAGGTGAGCACCAACAATTTCCTGAGTACGCTGATTCAGAAGAATTTTATACGCATATACTGGAGCATTAACACGTTTGGCATTGAACCAATCCGGCACCGACTCAAAATTTACAATCACATTTTTATACCTTCCCTTTGCCTCCTCTTCGGAATAGCCTACAGAAGCTAAATTTGGTAACGTGTACACCACAGAAGGAGTAACCGGTACATCAAACTCATTCTTGTTACCTTCAATAATATTATCTGCTACTATACTTCCTTCTATTCCAGAAAGTGGTGTTAACGGCAAACCTTTATCCGCAACATCTCCACAAGCATATACATTTTCGTTGGTTTTGCTCTGTAGATATGCGTTTGTTTCAATCCCGTTATCGCTAAAGGCTACATTACCATTTTCTAGTTTCAGCTTGGCAATGGCAGGAATACGACCGGCCGTATTAAAAACAGAACGCGTTTTTAATATCTCTGATTTTCCTTTTTTATCGTAAGCGATTTTGTAGTTTTTAGAACCCTTTTTTACGCCTGTAATTTTAGCTCCAAAAATAAATTGGATGCCTAGGTCTTTTGAATAGGAGGTCAATTCTTTTACCAAATCCGCATCAAACGGCTTAAGTGGCCTTTTGCCCGAATCTATTACGGTTACCTTAGCGCCCGCTCTAGCAGCAATATGGGCAAACTCCATACCCACATACCCCGCTCCGATAAAGGTAATGTTCTTAGGAAGCTTCTTTTGACCCAAAAAGTCATCACTTGCCTTTAAATGTTTACTCCCATTAAAATTCAGTTTTCTAGGCTCATACCCTGTTGCAATAACAATCTTGTCCGCTTTTATGGTTTTTCCCTCAACGGATAAAGTCTGTTCATCCAGAAACTCGGGCGATTGATGATATAAGGTGATACCTCTACCCTTTAAATCCTCTTCTGTAGCCTTGGGTACCGGAGAAGTGAAATTTTCTTTAAACTTCATCAACTTTTTCCAGCTCAGATCAGGAATGCTTTTAATTCCCTTACCTAGAAGTTGATTGCTGGTCTCTAATACCTCAGTGGCACCCAACAACACTTTTTTTGGGTCACAGCCCCGGTTGGCACAGGTTCCGCCATATTCGCGCTTATCGGCCATGGCTACACTAAGGCCTGCATCAACACATTTTTTTGCAACCACCTTACCGGCAGTTCCACTTCCTATCACAAATACATCATATTTTTGTTCCTTCATCTGAATCCATTTTTGGCACAACCGTAACCAAACGGCAATCCTTAAATTAGTCAAACAAGTTCCCTTTTTTACCTAAAACCTATTGATGCTACCGCTACAATTGTGAACGCTATACCACGAGGCTCATTAAATTATAGCAATACAACACAAAAAACCGATTAATAGGGTACAAAAACATGAGACGAGTTCGCTACCTTTACACTCACTAAAATGAAAAGGCCTGTTCATTATCAGGTCAAGGTATTATCATCTTGAACGGACCGGTACCATAAAATCCGTTTAAGTTCTTAAAAAACTAACGGTTGACGCAATCTTCTATTCAACAACTGTTTTCTCAGTCTCCGCAAACGCAGAAACTGCAGGACACTATCGCCCAAAAATTCACGGAAAACGCAAAAAATACAGAGTCTATTATTCTAAAAGGCCTTTCCGGCTCTGCGCTGTCATTTACTTTTTCCGATGTGTTTCAAAAAACAAACAGACCCTTTCTGCTCATATTCAATGACAAAGAAGAAGCTGCCTATTACCTGAACGATTTAGAACAGATCATAGGCGATAAAGATGTACTCTTTTATCCTGGAAGTTACCGCAGGCCTTATCAAATAGAAGAAACCGATAATGCCAACGTGCTCTTGCGTGCAGAGGTTCTCAACCGCATCAACTCCAGAAAAAAGCCGGCCATAATCGTCACCTATCCTGATGCTCTTTTTGAAAAAGTTGTCACCCGCCGGGAACTGGAAAAAAATACGCTTAAAGTAAAATTAAATGACACCTTATCACTGGATTTCCTTAACGAGGTGCTTTTTGAGTACAAGTTTAAAAGGGTGGACTTTGTTACGGAACCTGGAGAATTTTCGGTGCGCGGTGGAATCGTAGATGTTTTTTCGTTTTCCAATGATGAGCCATACCGTATAGAATTCTTTGGTGATGAAGTGGATAGCATTCGTACGTTTGATGTGGACACACAACTCTCAACGAGCAAAGTGAAAAAGATAAACGTTATTCCTAACGTAGCCAGTAAATTTCTAGAGGAGAAAAGACAAAATTTTCTTGAGTACGTTTCTTCGGATACCATAATATTCGCTAAAAACACCGATTATATTTTTGACCGTTTGGATGATTTCTTTGGAAAGGCCATAGAAGCTTTTTCTAAACTATCGCAAGACATCAAGCATTTAGAGCCCGAAGCGCTTTTTATGAATTCGGAAAATTTTAAATCACAGTTGAAAGGGTTTGGGCTTATGACCACCGAAGCTTCTACAACCCCCGAATTAATTAGTGGTGCTTTAACCGTTCAATTCAACACCCACCCGCAACCTTCTTTCAACAAGAAATTCGACTTGTTGATTGAAAATCTTAATGCTTATAAAGCACGTGGGTACACCAACTATATTTTTTGCGCCAGTGACCAACAGGCCAAACGTTTTCAGGCCATTTTTGAAGAGGTAAATGAGCAGGTACATTACCAAACCGTTGTAACGCCTATCTTTCAAGGTTTTATTGATGATGACCAAAAACTGGTGTGTTATACGGATCATCAGATTTTTGAACGTTACCATAAATTCAACCTTAAAAACGGGTATGCAAAGAAGCAGGCCATTACCCTAAAAGAGCTGAACAAACTTGAAATTGGGGATTATGTAACCCATATAGATCACGGGATAGGGAAATTTGGTGGACTTCAAAAAATTGATGTAGAAGGCAAAAAGCAGGAAGCCATAAAACTAGTGTACGGCGAGCGCGATATTCTGTATGTGAGTATTCATTCGCTTCATAAAATATCCAAATTCAATGGGAAGGACGGAGCCGTTCCTAAAATTTACAAATTAGGGTCTGCAGCTTGGAAAAAACTCAAGCAAAAGACAAAAACCCGCGTCAAGAAAATTGCTTTTGACCTTATTAAAATTTATGCCAAAAGACGCTTGGAAAAAGGTTTTCAATATGACCCTGACAGCTATTTACAAACAGAATTAGAAGCCTCCTTTATTTACGAAGACACCCCGGACCAAAGCAAGGCTACTGAAGATTTTAAAAGAGACATGGAAAGTGAGCGACCCATGGACCGCCTTATTTGCGGTGATGTTGGGTTTGGAAAAACCGAAGTGGCTATCCGTGCGGCCTTTAAAGCGGTAGACAATGGCAAGCAGGTTGCCGTGCTCGTACCTACTACTATATTGGCATTTCAGCACCATCGTACTTTTGCGGAACGTCTTAAGGAGATGCCCGTAAACGTAGATTACCTGAATCGCTTTAGAACGACAAAAGAACGTAGGGAAACTTTGGAAAAGCTGGAAGCAGGACAAGTAGATATTATCATTGGCACGCACCAATTGGTGAATAAAAACGTGAAATTCAAAGACCTAGGGCTCCTTATCGTTGATGAGGAACAAAAATTCGGGGTTGCGGTCAAAGACAAATTAAAGTCCATTAAAGAAAATGTAGATGTACTAACGTTAACGGCCACTCCTATTCCTAGGACGCTACAATTTAGCTTAATGGCCGCTCGTGATCTTTCGGTCATAAAAACACCCCCGCCCAACCGTTACCCGATTGAAAGTAGGGTCATTCGTTTTGGGGAAGAAGTTATACGGGATGCCGTTCGGTACGAGATAGAACGCGGCGGGCAAATATTTTTCATCCATAACCGCATTGAAAATATCAAAGAAGTAGCAGGTATGATCCAGCGGCTTGTGCCCGATGCCAAAGTAGGCATTGGTCATGGCCAGATGGACGGAAAAAAATTGGAAGCCCTCATGCTCTCCTTTATGAATGGCGAGTTTGATGTACTGGTATCCACCACCATTATAGAAAGTGGCTTGGACGTTACCAATGCCAATACCATTTTCATTAACAACGCTAACAATTTTGGACTGAGCGATCTGCACCAAATGCGCGGCCGTGTGGGGCGTAGCAATAAAAAGGCATTTTGCTATTTTATCACTCCTCCTTATGAATCCATGACCGCAGAAGCCAGAAAACGTATTGAGGCACTGGCCCAGTTTACGGAGTTGGGCAGCGGCTTTAATATTGCCATGAAAGACCTTGAAATTAGGGGTGCCGGCGATCTATTAGGCGGTGAACAAAGTGGGTTTATCAATGAAATTGGATTTGAAACCTATCAAAAAATATTGGGTGAAGCCATAGACGAACTCAAGGAAAACGAATTTAAAGACCTGTATGAAGAGGTAGAAGGTCATAAGGAGAAAGTTTTTGTAAAAGAAACCCAGCTAGATTCTGATTTCCAATTGCTTTTCCCTGATGATTATATCAACAATATTACCGAAAGACTTACTCTTTACACAGATCTGAACGAGATTACGGACGAAGAGAACCTACAAAAATTCGAGGCCCAGTTAATAGACCGTTTTGGAGAGCTTCCTACCGAAGCCGAAGATTTACTGAATTCCGTACGCATCAAATGGATTGCCAATAGCATTGGTATTGAAAAAGTAGTGATGAAGAAGGGAAAACTAATCGGTTACTTTATTTCGGACCAGCAGTCGCATTTTTACCAAAGTCCGGTTTTCACCAGAGTCTTACAATTTGTGCAAAGTCATCCGCAACACTGTAAAATAAAGGAAAAGCAGACCAGAAACGGACTTAGGCTCTTATTGGTCTTTGAGCGAATAACATCCGTAGAAAAAGCATTGAAGGCCATGGCTCCGTTTGATGAAATCGTTGAGCCGGTTTCATAAAATGTTTTAATTAAACTATATTAGTTAGGGCTAAAACTATAGAGTTTTGGCCCTAATTCTTTTGTTTACCAAACAACTTATATGACCATGAAACCAAAAATCTGCTTTAGCCTAGCGGCAACTCTCTTGTTGTGCTTTAACCTCAGTGCCCAACCTAGCAAAGAACTCGTAAACGTGATTGTGACACCGGACCATACGGATTGGACCTACAACGTTGGTGAACGGGCCGAGTTTTCAATCACAGTCTTAAGAAACAACGTACCTCTAAAAAACATCACCATAAATTACACTGTTGAAACCGACCCAGGTTATCGCTCCGTAAAAATATGGAATCAAGGAGAGCTCAAGTTGAAAAATGGTGTTGCAAAAGTAAAATCGAATAAATTCAATGAACCTGGATTTCTGCGCTGTACGGCCAAAGTAATGGTAGATGGCAAAGAATATAGTTCGTACGCCACTGCCGGCTTTTCTCCAGAAAAAATAAAGGCCACGACCACATTACCTTCAGATTTTGAAGCCTTTTGGAACAAGGGTAAGGAAGAACTAGCCAAGATTCCTATGAATGCTGTTCTTACATTAATGCCAGAACGATGCACGGACAAAGTGAACGTGTACCACGTACGATTGGACAATATAAAAGGTAAGATTTACGGTATTCTTTGCACTCCCAAAAAAGAAGGAAAGTACCCTGCTATTTTGCATGTTCCGGGAGCAGGTATTCGACCCTATTATGGTGAGGTAGACGAAGCAGCCCTAGGTTTTGTCACCTTTACCATTGGTATTCATGGTATACCCGTAAACCTTGACACTCAAGTGTATGATGACTTACGAGCCGGAGCTTTAAGTAACTACAACACCATGAATTTAGACGATAAAGAAAATACGTATTACCATAGGGTTTACCTTGGCTGTATACGCGCTGTAGATTTTCTGGAAAGTGTATCCAATTTTAATGGCGAGGATATTGCCGTTACCGGAGGAAGCCAAGGAGGTGCCTTGTCTATAGTAACTGCAGGACTTGATGACCGTATTGACTATCTGGCTGCATTCTACCCAGCATTAAGCGACCTTACCGGATTTTTACATGGCCGTGCCGGTGGATGGCCACAGCTATTTGTTGATGACTTTACGAACAAATCAGAAAAAATTGAAGTTTCAAAGTACTACGACGTTGCCAATTTTTCACGTTTCGTAAAAGCAGAAGGTTGGTATAGTTGGGGCTACAATGACAATGTTTGTCCGCCCGCTTCTACCTATTCGGCATACAATCTTATTCCGGCCAAGAAAGAACTTCACGTTTTTCAGGAAACCCGTCACTGGACATTTCCGGAACAACATGAACTCAAAAACAAATGGTTGTTTTCAAAGTTAAGAGACTAGTCAAAATTCTTGCAATTGCCTATCTTTAAGCACACAGAAAAAACACTACTATGAAAATAAGGTTTCTACTAGTTCTCTTCATTTTTACGGGAGCTTTGGCGTCACATGCCCAAAATGCCGATTCACTTTACTTTAGACAGCATTATGACTTAAAGGAATACCGCATTCCTATGCGTGACGGAGCTGAGCTTTTTACGGCGGTCTATACCCCTAAGGATAAATCCAAGGACTATCCTATTTTACTCAACCGCACATGCTATAATGCCAGTCAGTATTCAAACTTCAACTACAGTAGTTACCCTTCTAGATATTTAATTGAGGACGGTTATATTTTAGCTTTTCAAGATGTTAGAGGAAGATATATGTCCGATGGTGAGTTTGACAACATGCGCCCTAATATCCCGGGAAACAATCGTAGGAACAAAAAAGATATTGATGAAAGTTCTGACACTTACGACACCATTGATTGGATGATAAAGAAAATAAAGGGCAATAATGGCCGTGTTGGTATGTATGGTATTTCATATCCGGGACACTATACTGCTGCTGGAATGATAGATGCACACCCCGCTCTCAAAGCATCTTCTCCCCAAGCCCCAATTGCCGATTTTTTCTTTGATGATTTTCACCATCAAGGAGCTTATTTAGAAAGTTACACCGCCGCATTTGCCGTGTTCGGATATCAAAAAGACAGCCTTACCAGAGACCCTTGGTACATGGATAAATTAATGCGTCTGTATGGCAACCCAGCTGCTGATGCCTATGATTTTTATCTGAAATTAGGACCTCTTAAGAACATCACAAAAAACTATCATCACGACAACTTTTTCTGGAACCAGATTGTTGAACACCCCAATTATGATGAATTCTGGCAAAAAAGAAATATCCTTCCTCACCTAAAGGATATTGATCATGCAGTAATGACCGTTGGAGGATGGTTTGATGCTGAAGACCTTTACGGACCTTTAAACATCTACAAAACCGTTGAAGCCACTAGTCCAAAAGCCAAGAACAGCATTGTAATGGGCCCCTGGGATCATGGTGGATGGGCTAGAGAAAAAGGCAAAACCGTACACAACCACATTTATTTTGGTGATAGCATTTCTTCCTTTTATCTAAAAAATATTGAACGAAAGTTCTTTGCACATCATTTAAAAGAAGATGGTCCGGACACCCTTCCGGAAGCCTATATGTTTGATACTGGAGCTAAAAAATGGGAGACTTTTGATACTTGGCCACCAAAAGAAATTGAGCCTATTAGTCTCTATTTTGGTGAAAACGGACAGCTAAGCATCAATGAACCAATTGATAAAAAGGCGGTTTTTGAATACACTAGCGATCCAAAAAAGCCAGTTCCATACACATCACAAATAGAAGGGTTGACATTCACTCCAAGAAGATATATGTCCGATGATCAGAGACAAGCTTCAAGAAGACCGGACGTACTAACTTTTGAGACGGATGTTCTTGAAGATGACCGGGTTTTGGCAGGTGAAATTATGGCTAAGCTTAAAGTAGCCATGACCGGTACGGATGCCGATTTTATAGTAAAACTGATAGATGTTTATCCTAACGACCATGAAAATTACGAACACAATCCGGATAACATTATCATGGGTGGCTACCAGCAACTGGTACGTGCAGAAGTTTTTAGAGGGAGATTCAGGAATAGCTTTGAGCATCCAGAACCATTTATACCTGGTGAGCCAAGTGACGTTAACTTTAGATTGCAGGATATACTGCACACGTTTAAAAAAGGGCATCGTATAATGATTCAGATTCATAGTACTTGGTTTCCTTATATAGACCGTAATCCTCAGAAATACGTTGACAATATTTATAAAGCCAATGAAGATGATTTTATTAAGTCTACTATTAAAGTATTTGGCTCCTCGTCAGTAGAAGTAGGCGGTACGCAGGATTGTTGCGCACCTGAACCGTTTCGTACTGCGAACGAAAATCCAATAAAAGACTAGGGTATCGCTCCAAAACTGATACTTTTGTGGTATCATTTTTGGAGCATTTATATCATGAAAAAAATTCTAGTCGTATTTACGCTGCTTTTTGCGTTTTTTGCACAGGCACAACATAGCATTTCCGGAACTTTTACACCTGCCAGCAAATACAAGTATTTATTGGCTTATAAGCTAAAACCGGGCTCACAGTCCTTTATTGCAAATACGTCTATTAAAGATGGTAAGTTCACATTGCAAATACCTGAAAACGCCAGTCCGGGCATGTACCGCTTGGTTTATGCGGTTCCTCAAGACGAGTTTTATTTTGATGTCATTTACAATGGCCAAGAAAATATAGAACTAGCTTTTGATGAAAACCAGGGCGTTTCCTTCATTTCTTCAAAAGAAAATAAAATCATGGACTCCTACTTCCGAGCAATTGGCTCATTAGTAGAAGAGTTGGTAGATTTTTATGTGGAAGGAAAATCCGATAAGAAAGAATTCAAGGAATGCACGGAGCAACTAACTGCCACCCAAGAAGCCTATGAAGAGCAGGCCAAAAATCTAATGGTAGAGCACTTTATTAAAGCCAATAAACCTTACGTTCCCTCTCAGTTTGAAACCGTTCAGGAATATATAGCCCATAAAAAAGAGCATTATTTTGATTACCTAAAAGTAGACAACAAAATTCTACAAGCTTCTGATTTTTTAACCGATAAACTCAAAAACTACGTATTTACGGCCTTACCTGCAAAACAATTGTCTGCCGCAGAAACGGAAAAAGCAATCCAGGCCAATATTAAAAAAGTGAACACCCAATTGGCCCCAGTTGCTGATGCCTATAAGTTTGATGTATTCTATAACATATGGAAAATGAGTTCCAATGGTGGGCTACACGAAACTACGGATTTTGTTTACAACAACTATTTAGAGTCTCTTATCCCCGCTTGCAGTGACCCCAATAAAGCTCAGACCCTAGCTGCTCAGCACCGCTTGCGAATTGGCGCGAAAGCACCGGAATTGGAATGGACCACGGGCAATGTCCAAAAGAAATTAAGCACTATTGAAGGAACAGAAAAGTATCTACTGGTTTTCTGGAGCAGCACCTGCTCGCACTGTTTAAAAGAGCTTCCCCAACTTCATAAAGAACTAAAACAGTACAAAACCATAAAGGTTATTGCCGTAGGTTTGGAAGACGATACTACTACATGGACACCTGAATCTGCCAAACTACCAAATTTTGAACATGTCATTGCCCTAGGCAGATGGGAAAGCAAATATGCAAGACTGTATGACATAAGCCATACTCCCACATATTTCTTGTTGGATTCTGATAAGCGCATTATTGCTAAACCAGAGAGCGATAAAGATGTAGTAGAACTACTAAAAAAATAACCCTTTTAAAGGGTTTTTAAGTCTTTTATGGTCTTGAAAGCTACATCTACCTGCTTGTCATCTACTAGGATAGTAAATTCGTTTGTTGTGGATATTACTTCATATAGTACTATTCCCTCCCAAGCTAAGCGCTGAAAGATAAAGTAATAAATTCCAGGAACGGATACGTTCTCAGCAGGAAGCTTTACTGTTATAGATGACAGGTTCTTGGCCTTTTGAGTACACTTTTCATTCTTAAAAAGCTCCTCTACCGTACCATCCAGACTATTACTTACTACAATATTCAGTTCATTTACACCACGCGAAGACGTGTAAAATACATCTTTGTTCTTATTTACCTCTTCTAACAGTTGGGTCTGGTTCTCAAGAATGGACTCAGAGACCAAAAATGTAAAATCGGTGAGCGAAGAACGCACCGTAATCTCACCAATATTTTTTAAAACCTTTATGATTTTGTGGGTTGCCCTAAACTCTAAATCATCCGATAAACGTTTTAAGGCCATAACAATCGCTCCGTTGCGAATGTCTTTTCCTAACTCATTTTCAATTTCGGGTTTTACAATCCTTGAAAGTGACGTTAAATTTATGATGCCCTGTGCCAACGCACTTTGCAAGAAAGGCTTCTTTTTAATGTACTGTTCCACTACGGAAGAAATCGTTTTCATGGGTTCACAAGTATTGGTTGCTGAGCAAAAATAACATATTGTTATAAATAAAACAAATTGTGTTGTAATCTTCTTTCTTAAAATTTTTGCAACCCCAGTTTTTGCCCTAAAAATGGGAAGTATCCCATGGTTTTAGATTTTGGAAAAACATTAAAAATGGTAAAAAGCACTTTCCAAATGTTCAATTTTAAAGATTTTACTGTTCTTTAAAATGGTAATTACATCAAAACGAACTTCTACATCTAGGTCATTTTCAACAATGTAGTTATCCGCAGCGGCAACAAGCAGCTTTATTTTTTTAGGGGTTATCGTTTCCGCTATTGGTATAATTTGGTCGTTACTACGGGCACGCACCTCAACTATGGCCAATACATTTTCCTTTTGGGCTATTATATCAATTTCCGCTTTTAAATAACAATAATTTTTATAGAGGATATCATATCCGTTCTCAAGCAGAAAGTCGGCAGCCAATTTCTCCCCTTCTTTGCCAAATTCATTATGTTTTCCCATAAAACCACCTGTAAATCTTAATAAAACGTGTCATTCGTCGAAAAGTCGCGTAAAACAACATCAAAAATTGGATTGCGCTCGTAAATGAAACAACAGTACATCGAAAATACCAGAAAAGACATACTATCCAAAATCTTTGTGCGTTAAGAACTAGCCCCAAACACATGAAACGGTTCTTTAAAGCCTACGAAAATTATGGAATATTTTGTTAACTGTAATACGGCGCCATTGGCACCGTATACAACTCCCTTAGACAGAAATAGGGCGGCTCATCTGTACAGAAGACTCGGTTTTAGTGCCTCTACAGAGACCATTGACCAAGCCGTTGGTTCTACAGCAGAGACCATAGTAAACTCCCTAATGAACCAAGCGCAAAGCGCAGCACTTATTCCAGCTCCCGAATGGGCAGATTGGAACGGTAGTAACTATCCAGAAGACGACACCCAAAGAAATCAGTTAAAACGAACCCAGGAAACAGATTTTAGTTTGGCCTATGCCAAAGACTTACTGAACAACAACCTGCGTGATCGTATGAGCTTCTTTTGGAGCAACCATTTTGTTACCGAGTTGGATATTTATGAATGCACCCCTTATCTATATTACTACGTAAACTGTTTGCAACGTAATGCCCTTGGCAATTTTAAAACGTTCGTGAGTGAAATTGGGCTTACGGATGCCATGCTCTATTATTTAGATGGAGTTTACAACAACGGCTACAACCCCAATGAAAACTATGCCCGTGAACTTTATGAGCTTTTTACCCTTGGAGAAGGAAACAATTATACCGAAGAAGATATTATAGAAACCGCACGCGCCCTCTCCGGTTACGTAGAACGTGGTGAATTGGGTTGTGAAAAGGTAACTTTTGATGCGGAACGCCATGATGCCGACAGCAAAACGATTTTTGGACAGGCGGGCAATTGGGGATACGACGATGTTATTGATATCCTATTTGAACAACGGCCTAATGAAATAGCGGAATTTATATGCAGAAAATTATACGAGTTTTTCGTGCACCCGGACTCACAGGACAGTGCAGGTAACGCCCAGACTATAATTTCCGGCATGGCAACAACATTTATTGCCAATGATTTTGAAATTGCTCCGGTACTTTCCCAATTATTCAAAAGTCAACACTTCTTTGACGATGAAGCTATCGGGGTAATTATTAAAAGTCCTTTTGATTTTTATTTCAACTTACTAAAAGAAAGTAGTTTTAATTATGATGATACGGTTCTAGCCAGTCTTATAAACTATAGCGGACTCCTTAGTCAGCGTATGTTTGACCCCTTTGATGTGGCCGGTTGGCAACGAAACCGTTCTTGGATCAACACCAATTTTATGATTGGCCGGTGGTTGACCATAGAAACTATTTTGGAAGACTTTTTTAATGCCGATGATGAGCAGTTCAGAGCCTTGGGGCTCTCCATATCCGGTAATGACGGACTCACCAGTAACAACCCTGATATTGTAGCCAGACCAATTATAGATTTTGTTCTTCCAAAAGGCCTGTTGAACGAATCTGAATACGAAAAGGCATACACTATTTTTAGAAGTGACATCCAACCGCAATATTATGAGGGAGGAAGCACACCAACTTGGACTTTGGCCACGGCAATGGAAGGACCAAGCCAAGTATATCTACTCTTACAATATTTAGCCAGACAACCTGAATTTCAACTAAAGTAAACCTACTACTATGTGCGACAATCATCATAATCATCCCCATAAAGGCATAGAACACGACGGTCATGACCAAGAACATAAAACTTGGAGCAGACGTTCATTTTTACAAGCATTGGGCATTGCCGGTTCAGGTTCAATGATGCTGGGCAGTAACTTGCTTACCGCTTCTGCGCCATCACCGTTAACATCGGCCATAGCAAATGCGGAAACCGATAAAATTTTAATCTTGATTAGGCTTTCCGGTGGTAACGACGGCCTTAGCACGGTTATTCCAATTGAACAATTTGATTCGTACGCCAACGCAAGGCCAAATATCTATATTCCAGAAAGTAAGGTTTTAAAACTTACAGATGAATTTGGTGTCCCTTCCTATATGAAATCTTTAGAACCCATGTGGGGAAAAGGTCAGTTTAAGGCGGTTCATGGTGTAGGCTACGAAGGCCAGAGTCTATCTCATTTTACGGGATCCGATGTTTTTGCAAATACCGATTTAACCTCAACAGGTTTTAGCGGACTAAATACAGGTTGGATGGGAAGGCATTTTGAGGAATGCTTCCCAGATTATCTAATTTCTCCCCCACCCGCTCCGGCGGCCATCCAAATTGGTCAGTTTGGCAGTTTGGTTTTTCAAGGAGACGAAACCAACTATGCGTTTGTTACTTCAAATGTGGAACAACTAGAAGAGATCGCAGAATCTGGTGTTCGCTACGGTCTTGAGCAGGAACTATTTAACGACTGTATGTATGGAGACCAATTGAAATTTTTGAGAGGTGTTGCCAATACCACATATGAATATTCAGGTGTAATACATGACGCTTGGTCACGAGGCCAAAACCAAGTGGAATATCAGAAAAACAGCTTTGCTAGGCAGTTGGCCCTTTTAGCTAGATTGATAAAAGGAAATTTAGGTACAAAGGTCTATATGATTTCCATGGGTGGTTTTGACACACACGGTAATCAACCTTTAGCCCACGAACGCCTAATGAGCACCCTATCTATTGCCATTGACAATTTTTATGAAGATTTGGCTTATACGGAACAGGATGATAACGTTCTTAGTATGACCTTCTCCGAGTTTGGAAGGCGTATTTTTGAAAATGGCTCCAATGGTACCGACCATGGCAAGGCCGCACCAACACTTTTCTTTGGTCCCGGTCTACAGGGCAGTGCCTTTGTTGGCGAGCACCCTACGCTAGACAATCCGGATGGAAGAGGTAACTTGGAATACACTATGGATTTTAGAGACCTATATGCCACGGTTTTGGCAGAATGGCTCTGTGTGCCTATACCGTTAGTAGAACAACATTTATTGGGGCATACCTATGCTCCGGTAAATCTAGGATTTAATTGTAGCGGCACGGATTTTCCGGACATTGTATATAGCGATGGGGAACCAACCATACCAACATCTCCGGATGGTGGATTAACGGACAAACCGGTAATTCCTAATAGGGAAGAATTAAATGCCATAGTCCATAAACCGTTCTATCCTTCGGAAAACACGCCGCATATCTACCTAGAAATGCCCGTTACGGCACATGTAGACATCCAGCTTTTTAATATTATTGGACAAAAAGTAGGAACCATTAGCAACGCTATTATGTCCGAGGGAGTAAATGAGATAAACATTAAAGAAAACATTCCCGGGCATTTGGCCGCAGGCAAATATATTTACCGCATTCAAGTGCAGCAACATAAAATGAGTAAATCGGTTATGGTAGCATAACCATTACCAAATTCAGCTTATAAAAAAAACCTTCGCTATGAATTTCCCATTCGCGAAGGTTTCTTATATCCAATGTATTTTTATCAAGTAAGCTTAGATTTATTCTTGGTCTTGAAAGATAGTTCTTTTGAGATGCGGGAAGCTTTGTTTTTGTACAGACGGGTTACGTCCTCAGTATCCACTTCACTTTTTATCGATTCAATACTCTTTTTAATTTTTTCTAGGTTCTTTAAATTCTGGGGGTTAATTGTACTCATAGTTAATAGTTTAGGTTAATGCTTATTAATAAAACCAAATAGAACGGAAATTAGTATACATCTTCGGCAAACCGCACAGCTACATCACTCCTGCCTAAAATCATTGTTTTTAACCTCACTATTTTCATTCCACATTCCACTTGTGTAATGCAGTGCAAAATCAGTACTTTTGCACCCTAATTCATAATCAATGGCCCAGAAGCTAACACAACCAGAGAGATATACAATTACAGCCGCTTTGCCTTATACAAATGGCCCAATACATATTGGTCATTTGGCAGGTGTTTATGTGCCCGCAGATATTTATGCACGTTACTTACGTTTAAACGGAAACGATGTTGCCTTTGTTTGCGGTAGTGACGAGCACGGTGTAGCTATCTCTATGAAAGCGAAAAAAGAAGGTATTACACCAAAAGAGGTCATTGACAAGTATGATGGTATCATCCGTAAATCGTTTGAAGATTTTGGGGTTACTTTTGATAATTATTCGCGTACCTCTAGGGAAATTCATCATAAAACAGCCTCCGACTTTTTTGTAAAGCTATACGAGCAAGAAGGTTTTATTGAAGAAACCACCGCTCAACTTTATGATGAAGAGGCAAAACAGTTTTTGGCAGACCGCTTTGTAGTGGGCACTTGCCCTAAGTGTGGGCATGAAGAAGCTTATGGAGACCAATGTGAAAATTGCGGTTCTACTTTGAATGCAACCGATCTTATCAATCCAAAATCTACCATTACCGGTACCGTACCTACCACCAAAGAAACCAAACACTGGTTCTTACCGTTGGACCGTTATGAAGACTTCTTGAAAGAGTGGATATTGGAAGGCCATAAATCCGATTGGAAACCCAATGTATACGGACAATGTAAAAGTTGGATAGATGACGGATTAAAACCACGTGCTGTAACCAGAGATTTGGATTGGGGCATTCCCGTACCTGTTGAAGGTGGTGAGGGCAAAGTGCTTTACGTTTGGTTTGATGCGCCCATAGGCTACATTTCCTCTACTAAAGAATGGGCAGAACGAGAAGGTAAAGACTGGGAGCCATACTGGAAAGATGAAAACACCAAACTGGTTCATTTTATAGGAAAGGACAATATCGTTTTTCACTGTATTATATTCCCTGCTATTCTAAAAGCCCACGGCGGTTATATTTTACCTGAAAATGTTCCTGCCAACGAATTCCTGAATTTAGAAGGTAACAAACTTTCTACTTCCAAGAACTGGGCGGTATGGTTGCATGAATATTTAGAGGAATTCCCTGATATGCAGGATGTACTTCGGTATACTTTGACCGCGAATGCTCCCGAAACCAAGGATAACGATTTTACATGGAAAGATTTCCAAGCCAGGAACAACAATGAGTTGGTTGCCATTTTTGGAAACTTTATTAACCGTGTAGTGGTCTTGACCAATAAATATTATGAAGGCATTGTTCCATCACCTTCCGGATTTACGGATGTAGACAAAGAAACTTTAGAACAGCTTCAAAAATACCCTGAAATTATTTCCAGTTCAATTGAGCGGTACCGTTTTAGGGAAGCCGGCCAAGAATTGATGAACCTGGCACGCCTAGGAAATAAGTACCTGGCGGATGAAGAACCGTGGAAAGTAATTAAGCAAGATGAGGAGCGTGTAAAAACGATTATGTTCGTAGCACTTCAGATTGCCACGGGCCTATCCGTATTAAGTGAACCATTTTTACCCTTTACTTCAGAAAAACTTAAAAATATATTAGCCGTTAATTCAGAGGAAGCCGTTTCTTCCTGGGCAGAAGTTTCAACCAAAGAAACATTACTCCCTGCCGACCATAAAATAAATAAAGCCGAGCTACTTTTTAGAAAAATAGAAGATAGCGAAATACAAGCTCAGTTAGACAAACTGGAAGCTACTAAAAAAGCAAACGAAAACGCGAACAAAGAACTTATGCCACAAAAAGACACCATTACTTTTGACGACTTTACAAAATTAGACATGCGCGTTGGCACCATTGTAGAGGCAGAAAAAATGCCAAAAGCCAAAAAGTTGTTGGTATTAAAAGTAGATACCGGTTTAGATACCAGAACTATTGTTTCCGGTATTGCGGAGAGTTTTACGCCAGAAGAAATTGTTGGTAAAAAAGTAACCGTTCTCATCAACTTGGCACCACGTGCATTGCGCGGTGTTGAAAGTGAAGGTATGATTCTTATGACCGAAAACGAAGAGGGCAAATTGGTTTTTGTAAACCCAGATGAAGAGGGTGTTGGTAATGGGGAAGGAATAAGTTAGAACTTTTTCCACTCTTGATTTTACATTGCACTAACTATTTAAACATTGGTTACTAAGGGCCTATGCAACTCATTTCCTATATATCCAAGCACACTCAACTCCCGCAAAAGAGTATTGAGAATACTGTAGAACTTCTTAATGAAGACTGTACCGTACCTTTTATTTCTAGATATAGAAAAGAAAAAACGGGCAATCTAGACGAGGTTGAGATTGGAAATATAGTGCAGTTCAAAACCCAATTTGAAGCACTTGAAAAGCGAAAAACCGCTATTCTAAAGGCCATTGAGGAACAAAGTGGGCTAACGGACGAACTCCGGTATAAGATTGAACAGACCGATGACCTTGTTTCCCTAGAAGACCTCTACCTCCCTTTTAAGAAAAAGCGAAAGACCAAAGCTGAAACCGCTCGTAGAAACGGACTAGAGCCTTTGGCGAAAATCATAATGGCCCAAAACCATGGTGATATAGAATCGGCTGCGGATCAATACACCAATAGTGAAGTTGCCAATGCAGATGAAGCTTTGGAAGGAGCCAGACACATTATTTCGGAATGGATCAATGAACGCATATCTGTTCGTAATCTGGTAAGAAATCAGTTAGAGCGTAGCGCCCTGATTGTCACAAAGGTTATCTCAACCAAAAAGGATGACGAAAAAGCCCAGAAATTCCGTGATTATTTTGATTGGAGCGAAGCTTTAAAACGATGTCCATCGCATCGCTTATTGGCTATTTTGCGTGCCGAAAACGAAGGCTTTATACGTATTAAAATTGAAATTGATTCGGATCAAATGCTCAGACGTATTGAAGACCGGGTTATAAAATCCAACAATTCGTGTACGCCTCAAATTGAAATGGCCGTTGCTGACGCGTACAAACGCCTACTCTACCCTTCTTTATCAAACGAGATACTTAAAAATGCAAAGGAGAAAGCAGATGACGGTGCCATTAGCGTATTTTCTAAAAACCTAAAACAATTGTTATTAGGGGCTCCTTTGGGAGAAAAACGGATTTTAGCAATAGACCCTGGTTTTAGAACCGGTTGCAAAGTGGTTTGTTTGAGTGCTCAAGGCGATTTAGAACATAATGAGACTATCTATCCGCATGCCCCTCAAAACAAAAGCACAGAAGCTATAAAAAAAATAAGTTCGCTCTGTGACGCCTATAAAATTGAAGCCATTGCAATTGGTAACGGAACCGCTTCCCGTGAAACGGAACAACTGGTGAAGCGCATCCATTTTAAAAACCCGATTGAAGTCTTCGTGGTTAGTGAAGCTGGTGCATCTATTTATTCGGCCTCAAAAATTGCGCGAGAAGAATTCCCAAATTACGATGTTACCGTTAGAGGTTCCGTATCCATAGGAAGACGACTGGCAGATCCATTGGCAGAACTTGTGAAAATAGATGCAAAATCTATTGGTGTGGGCCAGTATCAACATGATGTGGACCAAGGTAAATTACAAACTTCTCTGGATAGTGTGGTGGAGAGTTGCGTAAATTCGGTTGGTGTAAATATTAATACCGCTAGTGTTCCTCTTCTTAGTTATGTATCCGGTATTGGACCAAAATTGGCCGAAAACATTGTAAACTATAGAAACGAAAACGGAGCTTTTAAAAGTAGAACGGAAATTAAAAAAGTACCTCGCTTAGGAGGTAAGGCTTTTGAACAAGGAGCTGCTTTTCTCAGGATAAAAGATGCCAAAAATCCTTTGGACGATTCTGCCGTACACCCGGAAAGTTATAGTATTGTTACCAAAATAGCTAAGGATAAAGGTATTCCTGTTACCCAATTGATAGGAAACAGCAGCGTTTTGCAAAGTATAAAGCTAGAGTCCTATTGTACTGAAACCATAGGTTTACCCACACTAAAGGATATTGTAGACGAGCTTGAAAAACCAGGACTTGACCGTCGGGAGAAAGCTAGGGTCTTTACCTTTGACCAAAACATAAAGTCCATTACGGATTTAAGGGAAGGTCAATTGTTACCGGGTATTGTCAATAACATTACCAATTTTGGCTGTTTTGTAGATATAGGCATAAAAGAAAGTGGACTCATTCACGTATCCAACCTAGCGGATACCTTTGTTAAGGATGTTAACGAACATGTTAGCCTACAACAACAAATCATTGTTAAAGTGCTACAGGTTGATGTTCCGCGCAAGCGTATTCAACTTAAATTACATAAAAAGTAGGGACGTTCTAAAAGACAAGTAGCACATTTTTACGTAGCATAAGGCTTGTTTCTTTTATGAGCTAATTTCTTTATGGCATGTGCCAGCCTGCCGTTTGCAGGGTATCTTCTATGTTTTGTAATGTTATTAAAAACAAGGGCTGTAACAAAGAGAATTACCGTACCCATTAAAACAGGTGAAACTACATAAAAATAACCCAAGGATTTAATTTTTGCAGTACCTATGACAGCAATTAGAGCCGTGGCACCACCTGGCGGATGCAAAGTTTTAGTTACCTGCATAACTACAATAGAGGTAGCAACGGCCAATGGTGCAGTTAACCAAATTACATCTGGCAAAAGCTTGTACACCGTAACACCAATGAATGCAGATAACAATTGCCCTCCAATAAAATTACGAGGCTGCGCCAACGGACTTTCAATAGCTCCGTAAATCAATACGCTAGAGGCACCAAAAGAACCGATCAAGAGTACATTTTCTAGTTTAGGCAGGTAAAAAGACTGCAAAAGGGCAATAAGACCAATACCCATAAACGCACCAAGAAAAGACCAAAATTGCTCTTTAAAATCTACTAAGGTTTCTTTATAGATTACATATTTTGAAATACGTGCCCTGCGGTTAATTTTTCTACTTAGTTCACTTCCTGTTTTCATTGCAAATGCTTCTTTTTACAATTCAATTTCTTTTCAATTCCACTAAGAACCGGCAAAGATATAGGAACGAAAAACACAAACAAAAATAAAACTCTATTTATCCTATCTTTTTTATAGGGTTAAATTCAAAAGACAACTATTCAGAAATAATACACTTAATCTCAACACATTAAAATTTGATGTTTTTTGAACTTGGAGTATGAATTTTAACTTTTCAATCTTATTTAGATTTATTTAAAATAGTTACATTTGCCCATATTTAGAATTTAAGCGGGTGTCAAAGAAAAAGAAATCGTCTAAGAAGAAAGACAAAAAAAAGGCAAAACCAGAGTTGCTTCAACAACGTCTGGAGAAGGTTCTATCTTGCGACACTAAACTTAAAAGCAAGTGCTGTAAAAAGTACAAAAAGAACGAAAGCAAAAGATGTGGCAAATGTCCGTGCTTTGACCTTCTTAAAAAAGTAGCGTAACCAACCGTCCACCTTCCATTTTATCAACTATCCATTTTCTAGTTCCTGAAAAGCTTATAGCTATATTTGTGGTATGCTAAAAATAGCGCACCATCCTATTTACAGACATTCCTTACCAGAAGGGCACCGTTTTCCAATGCTTAAATATGAATTGCTTCCCAAGCAACTGCTACACGAAGGTACCTGCACACCAGAGAACTTTTTTGAACCGGAAATACCCAATGACAAATACATTGTAGCCGTTCACGACCCTGAATATTTCTATGATTTACTCAACATTAAAATTCCACCTAGACAGGCAAGAAAAATTGGGTTTCCTCTTACGGAAGATTTGGTAGAGCGTGAACGCATCATTGCAGACGGCACAATGAAAGGTTGTTTATATGCCTTAGAAAACGGTATAGCGATGAACATTGCGGGCGGAACCCACCATGCCTATTCCGATCACGGTGAAGCTTTTTGTATGCTGAATGACCAGGCTATTGGGGCAAGATATCTACAGCAGGAAAAATTGGCAAAAAAAATACTCATTATTGATTTGGACGTACACCAAGGTAACGGTACTGCCGAGATTTTTCAGAACGACACCTCGGTTTTTACGTTTTCTATGCACGGAGAAAGCAATTATCCTTTCAAAAAAGAAAATTCGGATTTAGATATCGCCTTACCCAAAAACACGAATGATAATGATTATCTGTTAATCTTAAAGGAAAACTTACCCAAACTTATTTCTAAAGAAAGACCTGATTTTATTTTTTATCTCTGCGGTGTAGATGTTATAGGCTCGGACAAATTGGGAACATTGGCCCTAAGTATGGAAGGATGCAAAAAACGGGATTCTCTAGTATTGGAAATTTGCCATCATTTGCAAATACCCGTACAATGCAGCATGGGTGGTGGTTATTCCCCGGACATCAAAACTATTGTAGAGGCTCACGCCAATACTTTTCGCCTAGCTCAGGAAATCTATTTTTAAAGTTTAGGCTCAATTATTTATGATTCCCGGCAATACTCTTACTATCCATTTATTTTGTAAATTAACTGAAAGTAACCTCTAAATACAGCCAAACCGCACAATCCTATCATTTTTTCATTTTCAAAGGCTGAAACTTTAAAGAATACGTCTAGTTTTGCAATTATTATGAAAAAGACCTTAGCCTTATTCCTTACCATCTTTACGATGGGTTCCTATGCCCAGGACTCAATTGTTCCTGTACCTGAAAAACGGTGGGATATGTTCAAGTATGATTTTGTAAACATGTTTAAAGGCGTGGGTTACTCCTACTCCAGACCTTTTCACTGGAAAGGGCAACAATGGGCGCAATTTGGCGGTGTAGTAGCAGGTACAGGTGCCGTTTACCTTTTGGATGATGACACTTCTCAATTTATACAAAGACAAAAAGAAAGCGTACCCCATATTATTAGGGAATACGGGGAACTTTACGGAAGCCCCGAGAACAATTACCTGGCAACCTCCGGGGTTTATTTAGCTGGATTGATAACAAAAAACGAAAAATTACGTCGTACCGGAGTACTCTTAATATCATCGGCCACCTCGGCCGGTTTTTTACAGCAAGTATTAAAATCTGCGGTAGGACGGGCGCGGCCGGTAGCCGAAAAGGGAAAGGACACTTTTGACCCCTTCAACTCGAACAGAAACTATCATTCTTTCCCCTCAGGACACGCCTTATTGGCCTTTACAAACGCGTATGCGATTGGAAAGCAATTTAAAAGTCCGTGGGTAAAAGCAGGTATTTATACACTAGGAGCCGTACCAGGCATTTCTAGAATTTGGGATGGCCAACATTGGCTAAGCGATTTTGTATTTGCTGTAGCAATCAGTGTAGCCACGGTAGAATCTATAGACCGTTACCTAGATAGAAAATACAACGAAAAATACAATGACCAGGCCAAGAAAATGAGCTGGAACCTTAATTTTGGCCCCGGAACTTTAGGAGTGGTTCTTCAGTTTTAAAATATTAAATACGTACTAAGAACCAAGACCGTTATGGCCGCCCCTACAACGAAGGCGTATTTCCAAGGTTCAACACTTACAGCATCGGTAGTCATTGGTTTGTAATCCGTTTCCCTTGGATAAAGTTTACCAATTACCAGCATAATTATAATGTTCAAGACGAACAAAATGGCCATGACATGTAAAAAGTGCGGATAAGCTTCCGCTTGTATCACACTCAACGCTTTGGCATCGGTTATTCCGTTCTGTGCTGCTTCCGCTAATGCGCTATCCACATAATAAGGCTTAATAACAAACTGGCTTATAGAATACAAAACAACGCCTGAAATCACCCCTATTTTAGCCGCTATGGCCGGAACCCGTTTGGTAAAGAAACCTATTACGATGACCGTTAAAATAGGAATGCTATAACAACCGTTCGCTTCTTGCAACCAGGCGAAAAGTCCTTGAGGCGCATTGGCAATCAATGGCGCTACGCACATACCCAAAATACCCAGAACAAGACCAAATGTTTTACCAGCTTTTACGGTTTGTATCTCTGTGGCATCTTTCTTAAAATATTGACGATACAAATCAAACCCGAACAAGGTGGCACTACTGTTCAAAAGGCTATTGAAGGAGCTGAGAATTGCACCAAATAGCACTGCGGCAAAGAGACCAGTAAATGCAGCGGGAAGGACCGTAGCAACCAGTTTTGGATAGGCTTGGTCCGGATTATCAAGATTCCCCTCAAAAATATGCCATGCGATAATACCTGGAAGAACCACAATTATGGGTATTAAAAACTTTACTAAAGCAGCAAGTATAACCCCTTTTTGACCTTCCTTTAAATTTTTAGCCCCAAAAACACGTTGCAAAATTACTTGGTTGGTGCCCCAATAAAACATCTGCACGAGCATCATTCCCGTAAAAATGGTCCCAAAAGGAATGGAAGCATCCACATCTCCCTTTACATTAAATTTTTCAGGGTGACTTTTCCAAAGCATACTCAATCCCTCAGAAATACTTCCATCGCCAATAGCCATTAATCCAAAAACAGGAATGAGAAGACCACCTATCAAAAGCCCTATAGAGTTGATAAGGTCAGAAACCGCAACCGCTTTTAATCCTCCGAAAATTGCATATATAATACCGATGATACCAATACTCCAAACACAAATCCACAAGGTAACCGTACTTGAAAGTCCAAGAAGACTAGGCAAATCGAACATTGTACTAAACGCCAACGAACCTGAATACAATACCGAGGGAATTACTACAATAACGTAACCTGATAAAAATAAAGCCGTGAGAATAGCTTTTGTACCGTGATCGAACCTATCCTCAACAAATTGTGGAATAGTGGTTATACCGCCCCTCATGTACCTGGGAAGCAGGAACACAGCTGTTATAATCATAGCAATTGCCGCCAAAGTCTCCCATGCCATCACCAATACACCTTCGGTAAACGCTTGTCCATTAAGCCCTACAATCTGTTCTGCGGAAAGATTGGTCAAAAGCAAAGAACCGGCAATAGTAATTGCCCCTAAGCTTCTACCTGCCAAAAAGTACCCATCGGCAGATTTTTCATTAGTGCTTCTTGTAGCGTACCAAGCAATGAACGCTACTAAGAGTGTAAAACCTACAAAAGATACAATTGAGAGCATGAATTTGAAATTTTAAATTGATATGAAACAAAAGTTACAAGGGTACTAGTTATCAATTTTCTTTAGTACGCGACACGGATTACCTACGGCCACAACATTATCCGGAATATTCTTTACAACCACACTTCCAGAACCTATAACACTATTATTACCAATAGTAACCCCAGGATTAACGATTACTCCGCCACCAATCCAAACATTGTCTCCAATATGAATTGGTTTTGCATATTCTATACCAGAATTTCGGGCTTCAAATTCCAAGGGATGCGTAGCGGTAAGTAACCTTACCCCCGGTGCAATCATTACATTTTTACCTATGTAAACCGGCGCGGCGTCTAAAATAATACAATCAAAGTTAGCGTAAGAATTTTCTCCCCAGTAAATATTGAACCCGTAATCACAAGTAAAACGGTTTTCTATGTAGAAATTCTTGCCCGTTTCGGCAAATAGTTCTTTGAAAAAATGCTTGCGCTGCCGCTCCTTATCCATTGGTATGGCCTCAATTTCACGCATTAGTCTACGTGCATTCAACCTGCCTTTTACCAACTCCTTATCATGTGGATTATAGGGTTGACCAGCGATCATTTTTTCCTTTTCGGTCATTTGAATTCAATTATATTTTCTCGGTCCTGATGATTCCGCAAGCTGGAACTTGAACTTCAAGTACTCCTTTCGAAAATACTACATTATCTTCCCTAATCAAATTTCCTTGGCAATCATAAATTTTGCAACGGTAAGCGCCCGAATCTTTTGTGCTCCGGATGACAATATGGTCCGCTATTTGACCATTTAAAATATCCATACTCTTATATTCTTCATTAAACTCTACAACCCACGCGTCATAAACTCCTATAATTGCATGCCCATCTTTAGACACACGCTTTGTTGGGTAGTTGGCGAGAGGTTTTGAGGGAAGGAAATTACCGTTCATGAGAACATCGGCATTTTCATTCCAATACTTTGTATAAAAACCAATCATGTTTACATACTCTTTTGGTGTTTCACTCAGCATAATAGAGAGCTGAGGCACACCAAAAAGTGTATTAATTACTTGTAATGCGGCAATTTCCAAGGGTTCGTCTGCATGCCATGTAACCATATCCGAATGAACGGCGGTATTACCGGCCAGCATACGTATATCCGCTATTCGCAGTCGGTTCATGGTAGCATCTCCAGGGCAATCAAAAGCACGGAACATGTTTCCATATTTACGCATTGCAGGTCCGGTGTATTTTTGTCTAAACTCAATAAAAATTTCAGGGTTTATAGCTGTCAACGCCTCCTTTACATCGGTCAACAGGCGATCTACAGCATCATTTATTGAAGTATAGTCTGCATCCGGTCCTAGTTGGGTAGGCGTGTCCTTATAAAATCTGAAGTCATCTATAAAATCTAGTTTAAAACCATCTAGATTCCAGTTTTTGGCCGCGCTTGAATAGATATCTATTAAATACTGTCTTACATCTGGATAGCGTGGATCAAAAACTGGTGCCCATCTATGGTCTTCCGTCAAGAATTTGCCTTTAAAGCGTTTAAACGCTTTTGACTTTTCCCCGCAAAAAGGAACAGAGTACCAAAGGGCTACCTTCATACCTGTTTTATGCACATTCCTGACAAATTCTGCCATTTCGGGAATGCGGTCCGGTTGCCAATCCCCGGTAAAATCATAGCCTCTATTCGAATCGAACGTTTGCCATCCATCATCTATAATAATGGCCTCATAACCTAAATCTTTGGCAAGTTTGCACTCCTTAAGTAGTAGGTCTACTTCAAGATTCTGATGAAATTGGTACCAAGTGGAGTACAATGGTTTCTTTGCAATATCGGGAACATAGGCAGGTTTCAACTCGTCAAACGTCTCCCACCATGAGGAAACCGCTTTTAAACTTTCAGAGAAATGCTGATTCTGATTATCCAATCGCAATTGCACCTGAAAGTTTTTTATGGGGTAATGTTGCTCCGTAAAAAAGGTGATATGACAGTAAAAACAATTGTCCTCTTCCCTTAAACGCGCATTCATCTCCAATTTGTTGATTGCATTGGAACAAGCAAAGGTTAAGATATTCTCGTCACTGTTACCAAAAAGTGAAATGACAGGAGAGTCAATAGAAATTCTAGACTCCATATTATCCAGCTCCCAGTCTGCCTGAATACGCTTGTTAAAATCAGTTGTTGGCTTCCATACCCCTTTTACATTAATTGCTGGAACCTTCCACTGCAGGGTTATTGGTTCAGGAATTCGCTCCTCGTTACTTGATACTTCAAAATTGTAAATGACCGTACCGTCTTGATCGTATATTTTTTCTAGAGTGGTTTGAAAATTATCATCCGCTCCAATAGTATCTATCTTGGGGCCGTCGGTCATTAGAGTCGTGTTTGAAGTCATCTATTTATATATTGTAATAAAAAATTAGTGCTTAATTAAATTCTACCAACTCTAAAGTCGTGTAGGAAAACGTAAAATAATTTCAATTATTGTGCTATGATATTCTATGCTACTAATCAAATATACAGTGTATTGTAAAAACTGCAAAAATAATTTGAGCGTATCAGCTCATTAATGCCAATTTTAAATACGTTTAACCAATAAAAAATGAAAAAAGTTTACCTAATTCTAATGAAAATTGTCTCAATCAATAAATTTTCATAACGTAAAAACCTTTGAAAGATACATATAATCTATTTATAAAATAAGATATTTCTTTCAATTAACGTGGTCTATGGAATTTCCCGCAGTTTTATATCCTTCTGAAAATCAAAACAAAATACCCTCTTACTAATTCTTACTTTAATTCTTGAACAACAAAATTACCAATGGCTTTTCCTTGTTGTACACCAAGCTCAATTGCAGGCCTATAATGAATTCCACCATACAATCGGCTTATTGCTGCCTCTTCGGCTGCCTGCCAAAATGATTGAAAACTTCTTGGCGGAAGACCGTATGGCACTTCTGTAGCATCTACAAAAGCATAATCCTCACCAAACAACTGTGTAAGCGCAGTTGCCGCTGCACTAGATGCCACACTATGACCCGAAGTATGTTCAGGAAAAGCTGGTGTCTGTAAAATAGGTTCCCAATCTTGATCTATATAATTATTGATATAAGTTTCCGGCCTAGTTAAACTGCTCTTGTACTTTTGATCCCAACAACTTATAAAAGCATCTGCAATGGTCACCCCAACTAAAGACATGGTTTCTGCAGACTCAACAACATCTGCCTTTTGCTCTTCTAAAACTTGTGCGGCAATATGCATCCAATGCCCACCAGGGGATATTTGTTGCTGAAAATACATTACGTGCCCCTTAGTATGCGATATATTTGGATTACAATCCCAAAACTTGGCAACCTCTAGTTGCTTGTCATCTAGTTGATTGACCGTACTATATACTTCCATGGCCTCTTTATAAAATTTAGAGTCCTTTTCTACATCAAAGGACGTGGGCAACCCTGGATCAAACTGACCAGCAGATTGCAAAACAAAGGGCCTTATGGTATTCCAATGTGGCTCTATAGCCTCCATATAATCGGGCGGAGTAGGTCGCCATCGGCCGGCATCATCACTTACAGAGTATCTAGGGAGCGCCGTGCGACGCAAGTACCCATCTTTTGCTGCCCAGGCCAATATTTCCGCTGCCAATTGTTCCCCAAAAGACACCGAGTTTTCATAGACCGCTTCATCAATACCAATTTCTCTAACCTCCTTGAGCAGCTCACTTTTAATCGCCTCTACCTTGTCCAAATCAAACACCAAAGATTTACCTACGTTTAAAAATGAAACCGCAGACACCAAAGGATAATAATACTGCTTACTTGGCTCAGGCTCAGATAATTTTTCCAAATCATTAAGCTTAGATGCCAAAGACTTTTTTGAAGGTTCCATAAACCGAATTCCTTCATATGCGGCAACATTGGAATATGCGTATATCCTACTTGCTACTGGAGGTGTAAAAATATCGGCAACTATAACATCTGTAAGCTGGCGGTTATATTTTGACAACCCTCCTTCAAAATAAGTATCCAAATCTTCTTGATTGTGCTTGGTACCACATGACACCAGCAACACAATACATATGATGACACCACTACTTAATTTCTTCATTTAAATACACCGTTTTTGTATTTCCGTTTGAATCTATAACTTTTATTTCTTGAATGTTTTCATTTACGGGCATACTTCTACTTTTCTGCGATAAATACCCTGAACCAAAATAAAACTCTTTCCTATATTTCTTACCGTTCTTTAGCCTTATTTCGGCAAACGCAACATTGTCTTCTATTCTTACCCATTTTCTATTAGGAACATTAACTTGGAAAACTTTTAACCTTGTATCGTTATTAGCTACCAATATATTCTGAACCCCATCACCTCTTTTAATTGAAACCAAGCCACTTCCATCCAAGTCGTTTAAAAATCCGCTTTCTTGTACAGAGACATTTTCAAAAGTACCTTGACCATTTCCTTTTAACAATGCACCTATAAAGGCGTCATACCTACCTGTAGCGGCTTCCGTAGCATACGAATTACCAGTCATGAGTACATCCAAATTTCCATCTCCGTCAAAATCATCAACAGCAATCCCCTCAACAGGTGCCGTTTGCACCTCCAATGGAAGTTGGCTCAAACTAAATCTGCCATCTCCCATATTCTCAAGATAACTGCTGGCGAAAGTATGACTCTTTACTACGTAAGACTCTTCTAACTCTTCGGGCAGAAATGATTTCTCAAAACTAGTTTCCGCATAAGACCTATAGGTCTTAAACCTACTTCTCATAGCGTTGACTTGACCAATAATCTCATCACGCGAGTGGGCCAAATGATTTTCACCATCAATATAGTAACACATTATAGGGTCTATACGGCCATCCTTATCATAATCATTGGCATAAATACAAAGCGGTTCCCCGGAAGAGACCTTATATTTACTATTGAGTCCTAAATTGCCCAAAATATAATCCGTATCTCCGTCTTGATCAAAATCGCCACCGTTGATGCTATTCCACCAGCCTTCGGTTTTTGCCAATCCGGTTGATTCTTTTTGCATGACCAATTTGCCCTTTTCATTATGAAAAATAGTGATAGGCATAAATTCACCAACCACTAAAAGATCCGTCCAGCCATCATTATCATAATCTGTCCATATACCAGCTGTAACCATGGTGAGTTCTTCCCAGCCAACTATCTCATTGCCAATATCTACAAACTTAAAACTCCCATCTTCTGATGACTGATTTTCAAGCAAATAACTACGCGATGGCATTGGGTATTTGCCAGGGTCCAATCTGCCTCCAACGAACAAATCCAAATCCCCATCCTTATCAAAGTCACTTGCAACAACACATGAACCACTTGCATTAATTTTAGGCAGTGCATCAGAGAGCACAAAGCCTCCTTTACCATCGTTCATGTAAAGCCTATCTTGATATACCTCGTCACCCATTTCTGCACTTACACCCCCACTTACTAGATATATATCTTTGTAACCATCCCCATTAGCATCAAATAACAAAACACCCATATCTTCAAGGTTGGCATCAAAACCCTCTTTTGACACGAAATCTCCATCGTTATTTTGCAAAAACAGCTCTCCTGGTTGACCTTTTGCCCCACCTACATAAAAGTCCTCCAAACCATCTCCATTAACATCTGCAACAGCAATGCCCGGTCCGTTTCGTGAGTGCATGTGCGGTAAAATTGGCTGTAATTTAAAATCAACAAAATCATCTTCATGATGCGTAAAGTCAATACTCAGACTATCCGTTACATCAGAGAACAATTGCTTTTCAACTTTCTTTTTTAGGGGACTATCTTTAGAAGCCTTAGACTGCCATAACGTTAAAAGCGTATCAACAACCTGATTATTCACAACCTGATACGTACCATTAGGCCACCATACTTCAACACTGCTTATTTTTTTAGCTTTTCCCAGTCCAAAATGTACGGTAGGGTCTACACTAGATTCATACCCCCTACTTAAGTAATGTTGGTAATACTGTTCCGAATCTTCTGTTGTTACTTTTAGTTTTGCGCCTATTCCTTGAAGATTGCCTTGATGACCCTCCAGTTTAACACGTAAATAATGATTTATCTCTTTAGAGTTACCCTCATTTTCATACACGAAAGCTGGTTGATCCATATTATTTACCAATAGGTCAAGATCACCATCATTATCCAAATCAGCATAAGCTGCACCATGGGAACAACTGGCCTTATCTATGCCCCAAGCAGCGGATACCTTTTCAAACGTCATATCCCCATTATTCCGGTAAGCATAGTTTGGTAAATCTGCCATAGGCAGTTCACTAATTGACTTTAATTTTAAGTCTATTTTTGCGTCCACATCACCTAAAGGTGTATCGTATGCTTTTTGATAATGGATATAATCCAAGTCTCCCAAATCTCTTAAAAAACCGTTAGTAACATATAAGTCTTTACGACCATCATTGTCGTAATCGGCCAAAAGTGGGCTCCAGCTCCAATCTGTGCTACTAATTCCCGCCATAAAACCAATTTCACTAAACCTATCCATACCTTGATTTAACTGAAGGGTATTACGACTATATTGGGCATTGTAACCTGCATTCAGCATAATTTGAAACCGATCGTAACCCGTTGAGGAAATAATCATTTTTTGCCTTAAATTATCTTCGGGACGCATATCCAGCACCATAATATCGGGTTCACCATTGTTATCTACATCTGCTACATCATTACCCATTCCGGCATAAGAAGTATGCTTGATCTGTTCGGTAATTGCATCTTTGAACGTACCGTCTTTTTGATTGATATAGAGAATATCATTCCCAATAAAATCATTGGAGATATAAATATCCGGCCAGTCGTCTCCATTTATATCAGAAACCCCAACACCAAGTCCATACCCTTCAACTAAAATTCCGGCGTCTGCAGAAACATCTTCAAACTTGCCATTACCCAAATTCCTATACAAACGGTCATTACTTACGGATTGACCATCAAGCTCTCGCGGTTTACTCACATTTACATTATATTCATAAGCTGCGGGATTTACCAGCAAATACATGTCTAAATCATTGTCTCTATCATAGTCAAAAAAAGCAGCATGCATGCTTTGACGCGTATCAGCTAGGCCGTATTCCTCAGCCTTTTCGGTAAATGTCATATCGCCATTATTAATGAAAAGCATATTGGCCCTTTCCGATACCGTAGCACTTCCAGAAACACAGACATAGATATCTAAAAATCCATCTTGATTAATATCAACCATACTCACTCCCGTACCCCAACGCGTGTTAAGCAGCCCTGCTTTTTCCGTAATATCCTCAAATTGCATGTTTCCTTTATTTAGGTATAACCTACCAGAAACCATATTACCGCTAAAATACACATCGGTAAGGCCATCATTATCTATATCACCCACTGCCACACCGGCACCGGTATATACATTCATATATTCAAACACATTTACACTGTCATTTTCAGCAATCGTATTCTGAAAATCTATTCCCGTTTGAGAGGCATCCAGCAAACGAAAACGATGCGATTTATTCTCACCACAACTTATAAAAAGAAGAATGAGACCTAACGTCAACAAACTGGGTTTCAAATTCTTCATAGGTCGTTTAAAATTTCGGCTTCAGTACCGTCCAAACTTTTAATCTTAACTGAAACTGCTGAATTGGGAATGCTCAAAATGCGACTTCCACTAGAAAGGTAGCCTTCTCCATAGTGAAATTCAATTTTTTGTTTTTGACCATTTTTAAAGGTCAATAAAGCTGAAGTTTCTCCCGGCCTTGGCTGATATACTTTATTTTTTACAGGTCTATAAAAGCTTTTTAAACTATCATTATTTACTCCGGCTACAGTTATTTCTTTACCAGGAGCAGCTAGACCAACCAAGCTTTTTCCATCTCCATCAACCAAAAAACCACTTTTTGACACATTGGCTTTGCTAAAACCTCCTTTGCCATTACCCATCAACAACCAACCAATTGAAGCATCATACCTGCCCGAGAATACCTCGCCACTGTAAAAATTACCAACAGCAAGTATATCAAGATTTTGATCATTATTGTAATCTCCAACCCTTACCCCGTACATAGGTGCAATTTGAGCTATCCTTGGCAACTGCGAAAGCTTGAACTTTCCGTTACCTAAATTCTCTAGATAAGAGTTCGCAAATGTTTCGCTTCGTACCACATAGGCATTTTCTATTTCCTCCTCTAAAAAAGATTCTTCAAAAGTAGCATTGGCATAGTCCGTAAAGGTTCTAAAACGCGAACGCATGGCATTGATCTGACTAATTAAATCGTTTCTGGAGTGTGCCACGTAATTCTTTCCATCAACAAAATGACACATAACGGGATCTATTTGTCCGTTCTTATCATAATCACTTGCATAGATACACAAAGGTTCCTTAGAACTAGCTCTGAACTTGCTATTAAGACCAAGGTTGCCCAATATATAATCTGTATCTCCATCATTATCAAAATCACCCGAAGTTATACTGTTCCACCAACCATTGGTATGCGCAAGACCCGTTTCTTCTGTTACCTCAGACAATATTCCTTTGTTGTTCCGAAAAAAGCGTAGGGCCATAAATTCTCCTACAACAATTAAATCTTCCCAATCATCATTATTAAAATCTGTCCACAGGGCCGAAGTTACCATGCCCAAATCCTTGAGTACCGAACTGACAGACTGCGAATCCTTACTGAATTTTATACCACTGGCATTACTACTGTTTTTTAAGAGGAAGCTTTCAGGAGCTAACGGATATTCTCCCGGCCTTACCCTACCCCCAACAAAAAGGTCTAAATCTCCATCTTTATCATAATCGGACGCGGTAACAACAGATCCACTAACAGGCATATTTGGTAATGATTTATATAACCTAAAATTGCCTTGTCCATCATTCTCATAGAACCGGTCTTGATACCTCTTGTCTCCTATAGGAAAAGAGGAGCCTCCACTCACCACATATAAATCTTGATCACCATCATTGTCAGCATCAAAAAACAGAGCACCCATATCCTCATTATCTGTTTCACCAAACTCCTTCGTATCAAAAGAACCGTCTTGCCTTTGAAGCATTAATGCTCCTGCTTGACCCGTAGCACCACCCACGTACATATCTTCTAGCCCATCACCATTAACATCACCCACGGCAAGTCCAGGCCCGTTTTTTGAATGCATGTGGGGTAAAAGTGCCTGAACCTTAAAATCTACAAATTCGTTCTCTACATGTAACCGATCAAGACCTATACTATCTGCTGATTGAAACAATGTTTTAGGTGTAGAAATTTTTGAAATATGCTTTGCTTCATTTGCATTTTCATAGACCAATACCAACTCTTGATTAGTAGTTATACCTTCAAGCTTTTGAACTTTACCATTAGGCCAAACTACTTTAACACTATCTAATACCTTAGACTGCCCAACCCCAAAATGTAAAGCCTGTTCTACGGTAGACAAATAACCGCGATAAGGAGTAAAGTATTTTTTCTGTACACTATCTGCATAAAAAATTTCGACTTGACTTCCCAAGGCTTGTTGGTTCTTTTGAGATCCCTTAAACTTAAATCTAATGTATCTGTTTTCCTCTGATGAAATAGTGTTTTCATACAAACCTGCCGGGTCATCAATATTGTTCATGACCAAGTCCAAATCACCATCGTTATCAAAATCCGCATAGGCCATCCCATTGGAATACGTGGCTTTATCAAAACCAACTTTTAGAGATGTATCTTGAAAAGTTAGGTCTCCTAGGTTCTTAAAAAAGTAATTATTCTCCTTTATACCTGGCAACTTATTGAGCTCCTCAATACGTTTTTTACGATTGGCCTCTTCCGTACCCATAGTAAGCACTCTATCTCCGTAGACCATAAAATCAAGATTAGTGATATCTTGACGGTATCCGTTAGTAATACATAGGTCATTAAGCCCATCCTGATCAAAATCTGCGAACAAAGCGCTCCAACTCCATTCCGTAGCATCTATTCCCGCCAATTGCCCTACTTCACTAAAAGAACCATTACCGTTATTCAGTTGCAAAGTATTTCTTATATACTGTGGTTGATAGCCGTAATCTTGTCTGGTCCTAAATTGATCGTAATTATTACCCATCATAGTAAGTTTCCATCGTTTGTTATCCGGCGGAAGCATATCTAACACTACAACATCCATATTTCCATCATTATCAATATCGGCAATATCATTACCCATACCATTAAATGTAAGGTGCTTAAAATAGGTAGCTATTTCATTTTTAAACGTTCCATCTTTTTGATTAACATAAAGCAAATCATCCGTTAGAAAGTCATTGGAGACATATATATCTGGCCAACCGTCTGAATTAATATCGCACACCTCTACACCTAAACCATAACCTTCTATGGAAATTCCGGAATCTAACGAATCATCGGTAAAAACAGGATTACCGGGAATTACTTCCCCACTATCATTCCTGTAAAGCCTATCCACGGAGGGCACTTTATCTGCATTATCCTTAGGTTTTGCCGTGTTCCTGTTGAAATCTACAAGTGCATTGTTCAAAAGATACATATCCAAATCACCGTCACGGTCATAATCAAAAAAAACCGACTGCACAGAATAGCTGGCATCTGCCAACCCCCATTTCTCTGCTTCCTGGGTAAAAGATAACTTCCCATCTTTTACACCATTGTTTACAAATAGCAAATTGGTCTTATCCTTGTCTTTAGCTCCTCTTGGACCTGCCCTACAAACATAGATATCAGGATAGCCGTCTTGGTTGATATCAACTATTGCTACCCCATTTGACCAGTGTGTAGAACCTACATTGGCCGTTTCTGTAATATCCTCAAACATAAAATCCCCTAGATTACGATACAGACGGTTACTTACCATATTTCCCGTAAAATAGATATCCTGTAGACCATCTAAATCAAAGTCGGCTACGGCAACACCAGCCCCGTTATACATGTATTCAAAATCAAGTATGGTAAGGGAATCCGTTAATGTCAAGGCATTCTGAAAACCAAGTCCCGATACGGAAGGGTCTATTTCCCGAAAAAGCGTTCGGTTCTTTTGAGTACATGATACAAACAGCAATACCACGCACGAAAAGAGAATACAATAGAACCGTCCTATTTTATACGTAGTGAACATGAGAAAAATTAAAAACGTCCATGAAAAGAAAGGAATCCAATCTAGAGAGTATTCAAAATTGGATTCCTTTTCAGTAAAATTACTATACTTTTTAGGGAAACCCTAAAAAGAAAATTTTTAATATCCTGGGTTCTGAATCAACAAGCCCTTAGACCTGTCAATCTCCGTAAGTGGAAAAGGAAATACGTTGTACTTATCATCCCAAGCCGCTCCAAAAACCTCAGCACCAATTCCCCATCTGGTAATATCAAAATACCTGTGAGGCTCCAATGCAAGTTCTACTCTTCTTTCCTGCATTAACGCATCCATTGGATCTTGTGAACGATCAACAGGACCTAAACCTGCTCTTTCACGAATATCATCTATCTCGTCAAATGCAATTCCAACATCACCACCTCCTCTGATTAAAGCTTCGGCGTAAAGTAATTTGGCTTCTGCAAACCTGAACCAACGTTCATTGTTAAAATCTACTTGTCCGTTAGCAGAAGAATTGCCCACTACAGCATTTAAAGTTCCTCTATATTTTTTTAGTGTATATCCTGTTGAAGACCAAGCTGGATCGTATTCCAATTCATAACGTGTTCCATCAAAAGAGTAATACATATCTCCCTCTTGGTAAACTGTAACACCTAATCTTTCATCTCCAGCTTCATAGGCGTCAACTAAATCCTGAGTTGGCACCCACTGACCTTGCTTTCCACCTGGAGCACCTCCGGCCGCATCCCAGTAATTTCCGCGTGCAGTTCCTTGAGAAGCTTTAAAATCTTCTGAATGCGTATCATCAAAAACCCAAAGGTTATCATCCGAAAACGGTCCACCATACTGAATCTCAAAAATAGACTCTGAATTATTTTCATTGGTATAAGCAAACAATTGCTCATAATCTGGAACCAAAACATAGGGTCCTGAATTTACAACTTCTTCCAATGCAGTAATTGCAGTAGGCCAATCTTCTTTCCAAACATTTACTTTTCCTATATAGGCTTTAGCAGTCCATAAGGTTACCCTACCAGTATTGGAACCGTCCCACTCCGCAGGAAGGCCAGCTTCAGCTTCAGCTAAATCAGCCAATATTGCAGCATACAATTCTTCTTGAGTTGCATTTGGCCTAGCCTGATCATTAATACCAGTTCTAATTTCTAGAGCCAAAGGAGGAGTACCGAACATTTTCATAGCCTGAAAATGAAACCAAGCCCTTAAAAATTTGGCTTCTGCATTAATTATAGTTTTATCCTCTTCCGTCAAGTCATTCTCACCATCTAAGTTTTCAATAACTATGTTAGCTCTGTATATGCCTTCATAGATTTGAGTATACACAGCTCCAAATGGCACATCATTAGAACGAAGTAAGAGGTTATCTATATCCCTAGAAGATGTTCCGTTAACTTCATCTGCGGCCACGTCATCCGTTATAGCCAAAGAAATCTTCCAAAATTCCCCTCGTTCACCTAATGTTTCTGTACTTGTACCCCAAAAATCTTGAATAGATGAGTATGAGGCAAAAACAGCTCCATCAAAATCCGTTCTAGTTTTATAGAACTGATTTGTGGTTACACGATCCAGAGGCTCGAGTTCTAGTTGATCACCACAGGAGAAAGCTCCCAATAGCGATACAAACGCGAAAAATACAATTATTTTTTTCATAATATTTTTAGTTTTTTAGGCTTAATTGAACGTTACGGATAGTCCTAATTGAAAGATTCTAGGCAAAGGTGACGCTCCACCATCTTGACCTGTTGCCAATGTGAACTCACCTTTTTGGAAACTTTGGGTTCTCCCTACCTCTGGGTCATAGCCAGAATACTTCGTAAACGTTGCCAAGTTCTGTGCACCAACATATATTCTAAAATTTGAAATCATATCATTGGTCCAAGAAGTTAAGAGGTCTTGAGGAAGGTTGTACCCTATTTGAGCGTTCTGGATTCTCAAGTATCCCGCATCTTCTATCCAACGATCAGAGTATCTATTGTTCCCATTAGGGTCGTTCAATGTTAATCTTGGATTAGAACTGGAAGTAGCCGTTCCCTCTCCTGTCCAACGATCTAAAACCTGCGTACTAAAGTTGTTTCCAGAACTTAGATCTTCTAATGCTATCCTTGCTGAATTATATACCTGTTTGTTACCCACACCTCTAAAGTTAATTGAAAAATCAAATCCTTTATAAGCTGCATTAAAGTTTGCACCATAATAAAACCCAGGAAAAGGACTTCCCAATTCAGTTCTATCTTCTGCGTTCACTATTCCATCTCCATTTACATCTACAAAACGAATGTCTCCAGGTGATGGTGTACCATTTGCATCTGGGACAGCAGCAGCCACTTCAGCATCATTTTGATAAAGACCATCTGTCTTATAGCCATAAAAATGACCAAGACTTGCACCTTCTATAGTCCGGTGCGTGCTAGCCCCACCAATTCCAGTAACTATTTGGGTAACTTCTCCTAAATCTGTGACCTCATTTTTATTGGTCGTAAAATTACCTCCAATGGAGTAGGTGAAATCACCTATTTCTCCAGCATAATTCATTGAAAACTCAATACCTGAGTTTTTTATTGAACCAATGTTTGCATCCGGAGCTAAGAAAAATCCAGATACATAAGGTAATGGCAAGCCAATGAGAACTCCATCATTCTCTTTGTTGTAATAATCTAAACTACCTGTTAGCTTATAATTAAATAAACTAAAATCAAGACCAATATCAAACTGAGTACTAGTTTCCCAGAATAAATCTTGGTTAGCAAAAAGAGTTGGCGCAGGAGCAACAACCGTTCCCTGATCATCGCCAATAACATATCTTATATTACTATCAACAGAGCTTAAGTAAGGGAAGTTGGTAGGTGAAGCCTGGTTACCGGACTGCCCCCAACCTGCACGGATTTTTAAATCATCAAAAGCTCCCTCCTTCGGAAAGAAAGACTCATCTGAAATTCTCCAACCCAAGGATACAGAAGGAAATACATCTGTTCTATTATCTGGAGAAAATCTTGAAGTTGCATCACGACGAACATTAAAGGTTGCCAAATACTTTCCTTTGTAATTATAGGTAAGTCTACCTAACCACCCTTGCAAAGTCCAAAGATCTGCCTCATTGGCCGCTCCTACAGTTCCTACTGCACCAGTTGATGCAAAGTTTTCGTTAAACAAACTCCTACCTTGAACCCTAAGCTTATCAAATCTAAACTTTGTTTGTTCAAAACCGAACAATGCCCCTATGTTATGATCACCAAAAGACTTGTCATATTGTAAAGTTGCCGATGATGTTAACGTTAATTCAATAGGTCTGGACGAAACCAAAAGTGAAGATCCTGTTGAATTATTAAGAACAGCGTCCGAAGTAAAGTAATCTCCAACACCTACATTATAATCAATACCTAAGGAAGGCCTGAATTTCAAACCTTCTAAAATTTGCAACTCTCCATAGAAACTAGCTAATACCTTACGTGTTTGTAACGTTGTTCTAGTATATCTATCATCAGTATTAAAAAGATAGTTACTAGCAGTTATTCCGTTACCTCTAGTTTCAGGGGTAGAGTCATTATACCCAAAAGCTCCATCACCAAAAGGCTGGTAATATGGCGCATTCAATGACGAACGGAAACCGGCGTAAATACCTTGCTCACTCTGTACCTGTCTATCTGTTTGACTTAATAGAATAGACTCTCCAAATTTCAAATACTTACCGACATTGATTTCTGAATTGGCTTTTAAGGAATATCTCTTGAATCCTTGACCTAACTCTATACCGTCTTGATCTAACAATCCACCTGAAATAAAATATTTGGCCTTTTCATTTCCACCACTAACACTTACGTTATGATTTTGAATGAAGCCCGTTTTGAAAATTAAATCTTGCCAGTCAACATATGGACTTCCAGAAAACTCAGAAAGATCTCTTCCCAACTCCCCCTGAATATCAATAAACTGCTCTACATCAAGAACATCTATTCTATCTCTCGTTGTAGCCGTTGAAACATACCCGTTATAAGTTACCCTAGCGTCTCCACTTTTTCCCCTCTTAGTGGTAACGATAATAACACCGTTTGCAGCTCTTGAACCATAAATTGCAGTTGAAGCCGCATCCTTAAGGACATCTATGGATTCAATGTCATTTGCATTTAGACCAGCCAACGGGTTAGAATCAGTAGTAGAAGAAGTGTTTACCGTAATATTGGTCGTCTGCACAATAGGAATACCATCAATAACCCAAAGAGGGTCAGTATTTCCAGCTGTTCCCACACCCCTAATCAACACGCTGATAGGTGCTCCAGGATCCCCGCTACGGTTTGTAATATTAACACCAGAGATTGTACCTGCCAAAGCTTGGTCCGGACTTGTAATTGGTTTGGAAACGATATCAGCAGAACTAATTGAGCCAACAGCACCTGTTAAATCTGCTTTACGTTGCGTACCGTATCCAACAACAACAACCTCGCTGAGCGCTTGAGCATCCTCAGACATAGTAACGTTAATTGTTGTCCGACCATCAATGGCCACTTCTTGTTTGGAATATCCCACATAGGAAAATACCAAAGTAGAACTACCTTCTGGCACTTCTATAGAATAATTTCCATCAAAATCGGAAACACTCCCAACAGTAGTGCCTTTCACCAAGACATTTACGCCAGGTAAAACGCCTTGGTCGTCAGAAGTAGTACCTGAAATTGTAGTTTGCGCGCATACAGATGCCACGCCAAAGAAAAATAAAGTAACGAGCACAAAAACATGTGATCGAACCCTATTTAACCTCTTAAAGTTCTGGTTCATAATGAGTAATTTAAGTTAGTAATTGAGTTAGTATTTTATAATTTGCCTAACCTAACATGTTGAGTTATGTTAAAAAAGACAGAAAGAACTGTTGCATATATTTCAGCACAAATGCAATTCAACGTTGTTTTTGACCAAGTTACCCCCTTTTTTTTGAAAAAACCAAAATTTTAAAGGAGACAGCTCCAAAATCATTAACAAAATTAACTGAATCTATGCTACACTATGCTACAGATCAAAAATAAGTATTTTTTTAATACGAAAAACAATTTTTAAACCTCAAGAATAAGAATTAACTAATTGAGAAGGAAAAAAGTGTGAATTTTTAAATTTGAGAAGTATATTTTTCTATTATCCTCAGGGTCATCCAACCGTATTACAAGGAATTACGCTTGAACAGTTTTGAAGTAACTATAACCTGAGAAGTAACATTGTTTTTTACGTGCTGAGCCGCTAAAGTTGCCATATCCTTAAAATCTGTGGAGATGGTAGTGATGCCGTCAAAGACAATTTCCTTGATTATATGATCATTGTGGGACAACACCCCAACATCTTTACCTACTGACAATCCCTTAGTATGACAATCTTTAAGTAATTCCCAAAGAGACGCATCGTTTATGAAAAAATAGGTTGTTTCCTTTTCGACGGAACCTTCAATGTAATCCTCTACAACAACGCCATTCAACCCATAATCGGCAATAAATCTATGGAATGCGATTAGTATACCTCTTGGATAATCTCTATTTTCCGCATAGAAAAGAACTATTTTCTTGAACTTTTTAATTTCCGGAAGCAGTTCTACCAATTTATCAAAAGTAGTTCCTTCAAACTCTTGCGAAATATAAGAATACTCTTCTGGCATGGGTAAATACCGGTCAACAATCAATAATTTCTGAGGCTCAATAGTTTCAAGAAGTGGTCTAATGGCTTTATCGGGAATTGGAGCCACCACGTACATTCCATACTTCCCCCGAATATTATTAAAGATGGTTTCAAAAATAGAAACATTGTTATGATGAAAGAAGACATCTATCTGATAGCGGTTTCCTAACTCCTTTCTAAAAGTATTGTAAAAATCTTCCTGAAAACGCTGAAAGGAGAATAAAAGCAAGGCTATTCTAAGCGTTACTTTAGTTTCATCACTTATTATAAAATAACCTTTGAGCTTTTTGGACTCTACTAATCCTCTCTCTTTTAACTCTTCATATGCCTTAACGATGGTTTTTCTAGCGTAGCCAACATCAGATACCATTTTGTTTATGGAAGGTAACTTATCGCCAACAGAAATTTCACCAGAATCCAAAGCTTCGATAACGCCATGTACCAATTGCTCATGCTTGGTTAAACTATTTACTTCTTTTAGTCGATGGATTATCTGGAGTAAAGACATTAGATCCTATTAAAACAATTATGAAATTTGTAAGTATAATAATACAAATTTATTATAATAAACTTCTATATCGGTCATTTTAAGACAACAAAAGCTAAAAATTTTCATGAAAGCAAACTTAACTTCATATTTATGCTAAATATATAAATCTCAAAAGATTTAATTGCCTAAGATAAACACAACAAGTTTAAAAAATACAGACCTATCTAATTTTTCCACTTTAAAGTCTCCATAATTCCCCTAATATCATTTTGAAGATAAGCAGCCGCAGGGTATATGGAATCATAATTGGGCCTTGTATAAAAATATAGCGCACCGGTCATAAAATTCTTAGTGCTATCCGTTACATAAAACTGAGCTTGTGAAGCCGCATTTCCGCTAACCTCATAGAACATACCATATACGTTGTTCTTCTCATTAACGAAAGGCTGCTCTAAAATACCATCTGCTTTTACGGAATGTTCGTAACTCAACTTTTGAGCATCAGAAAGCAATTTTTCTACATTGTCATCAACCTTTTTGTAATTGATATAGATTTCGCCCTTCATTTCAGGGTAATCTAAAACTAAAGAAGTCTCCGTATTACTTTTAATTTTCGCATTTGTGTTATAACTGAACATAAAATGCTCTGTTTGCAACTCTCCCTGCTGGGGAGCATCATACTCCAAACGCAACTGAGCTTTGGGCTTGGGCAAAACCTCCTCCTTACATCCAATGACCAATGCGAGCAATATTAAAAGAAATAAACGATATCTATACATTTTGGGGCAACGTTATTTTTATTTGTTTTAACCTCTTTTTATCTGAGCTCTCTACTACAAATTGATAATCGTTAAACGAGATTACCTCTCCTCTCTTAGGAAAACTTCCGGCTATCTCAAGAACAAAACCGGCAATGGTCTCAGACTCTCCTTTTTGTTCTTCAAATTCGGTTTCATTCTCAATTTTGGCTACTCTATAAAAATCCTTCAAGGCAGTTTTACCATCAAAAACGAAATTAAAATCGTCCAATTTTGAAAACACAAGGTCTTCATCATCAAACTCATCACTTATATCGCCTACAATTTCTTCTATAATATCCTCTAGAGTTACAATCCCAGAAGTCCCCCCATATTCATCCACAACTACGGCCAAATGGTTCTTCTTCTCCTGAAACTCTAATAACAGATCATCTAGTTTTTTGTTTTCCGGAACAAAATAAGGTTCACGAATAAGCGTCATCCAATTAAAGGTTTTCCTATCTATATAAGGTAGTAAATCCTTAACGTAGAGCACACCAAGAACATTGTCCATATTTTCCGAAAAAACCGGAATCCTAGAATAGCCATGGGTCTTTATTTCGGACAGTATCTCTAAAAACTTCATATCCTCGCTAACCGCAAAAATATCTATTCTGGGGCGCATGACCTGCTTTGTGTCCGTATTCCCAAAAGTAACTATACCCTGCAATATCTTCTGCTCTTCCTTGGTAGTATCACCTTCTGCCGTTAACTCCAAGGCCTGCGAGAGATGGTCTACACTTAAGTTGGATTTTTGTTTGCCCAATTTGTTATACATAAAAATTGTACCCGCCCTCATCGGGAGGCTAAGCGGACTGAACAAAAAGTCTAGAATATTTAGAGGATAAGACATTAAATGGGCAAATGCTATTCTGTTACGGTTCGCGTAGACTTTGGGTAATATTTCTCCGAACATTAATATTAAAAAAGTAGCGACCACTACTTCCAAAACAAACCGGACCCATTCTAATTCCACATTCGCAAAAAGGGAGTTACCAATAGTACTGAAGAGCAATACAACACCAATATTAATGGCATTGTTTGCAATAAGAATAGTGGCCAAAAGCTTCTTGGGCCTATCCAAGAGTTTAACTATTATATTCCCACGAACACTTTTCTTTTCTGAAATCTCATTGACATCTGTAGGTGAAAGACCAAAAAATGCAACCTCTGCACCAGAAATGAGGGCAGAAGACATTAGCAATACAACTAGAATTGTAATTTCAAATGCAAAAGCACCTGTAAAAGTGACAAAATAAGGTACTAAACTAAGGGGGTCAGGGTCCAACAGTCAGAAATTTAGTAATAAAAGGCGGTTAGTGAATATAACTGCGCACCACACCCTTGCTCTAGATATAAATCGGCATTAGGTGATTTTATAAAATTACAATGGTCTGTATGCGCTTGCTTCATATTTTAATTGCATCTATAGAGGCTACTACTAAAAATACATCTTTTTTCTTAGAAAGGAAGGTCATCTTCCTGCTCTGGCCGAACTAAAGGCGCGGCTTTAGGACTACTTGCTGTATTTGAAACGGAGTTTTGCTGCGGTTGTTGCCCACCTCCTTGCTGATTTGACATACTCTCTTTCTTGGTAGTAAGAAACGTAAAATCCTGTACATGCACTTCGGTACTATAACGTGTGTTGCCGTCTTCTCCTTGCCATTGGCGGTTTTTTAAACGCCCTTCTACATAGACCTTATCTCCTTTACTTAAATACTTTTCACATATTTCAGCGGCTTTATTACGCACCACTACGTTGTGCCAATCCGTATTGGTAACACGTTCTCCCGTTTGCTTGTTCGTGTAGGTTTCGTTAGTAGCAATAGGAAAGCGGCCAATACATCCTCCACCTTCAAAATAATGCATTTTTACTTCATCGCCCAAATGGCCAATTAACATTACCTTATTTAATGTACCGCTCATAATCTACTTTTTTTGCAAGTTTGAATCTACAAATATACTTGTTTTTTAACCTCCACTATCAAGTGTTACTGTTACGATTTTTATAATTTACGGATAAAGTTGAAGAAAATAAAAAAACACTAAAGGTTCCTTTTAGTAATAGAGCTTACAATTTCTTTAAAAAGTCGGCTATTAATACTGGAACCGGGTATTTTTGTACCGCTGTCATTGAAACACCTTCCTTTAAATCACTTTTGACCTGTACAATCCAGAACGTTGTGTATAAATGTTGATGGGAAAGTTTGTGTACAATAGGGCTGGCATTGAACTTATCTATGGAAGCAATACTGATTTCATCGTCCAAACCCTTTACATTTTCCAAAAACTCTGCATCTAAAAGCTCTTTTTCCGATTCAATAAGTGGAAATTGCCAAAGATTTTGCCAAATTCCCTTGCCTTTTCGCTGCTCTAGAATGGTCTTTTCATCTTGCGACATGAAAACAACATAGTTAAAATAACGGTTGCGAACCTTGGTCTTTTTAAGCTTTACTGGAAGTTGATCTACTTTGTTCTTTTGAAGTGCAACACAACTTTCATTTAAAGGACATACGCTACAATTGGGATTTTTAGGAGAGCACTGTATGGCACCAAACTCCATGATTCCTTGGTTATAATCACGAATATTACCCGTATCCATAACCTCTCTGGCCAACTTTTTGAAATATTTAACACCTTCCGTGCTATTGATAGGCAAATCAACACCAAAATACCGAGCCAATACCCTGTAAACATTACCATCTACCACTGGTTCGGGCCTATCAAAACAAATAGACGAAATGGCACTTGCAGTATAATCTCCCACACCTCTTAAGGACAATAACTCCTTATAGGTATCAGGAAAATTACCCCCATATTCATTAACTACCATCTTAGCCGTAGCATGCAGGTTTCTTGCTCTGGAATAGTATCCCAAACCCTGCCAAAGCTTTAAAACTTCTTCTTCCGAAGCATTGGCCAAGTCCTGAACTTTGGGGTAATTGCTAATGAACTTAAGGTAGTACGGAGTACCTTGAACCACCCGTGTTTGCTGCAACATAATCTCCGAAAGCCATATTTTATACGGATCACGGGTACCACGCCAAGGAAGGGTTCTTTTATTTTCTTCGTACCAAGTAAGGATTTTATCTGAAAAGGTCATTTTTACCGCTAGTTCATGCCAAAATTAACGGATTATAAACGGATATACATTACCCAGAACAGCCATAAATTGAAAAGTGATGGTGAACTACTTAAAATTAACCCTTTAGCACAAAAGATTAATTTTAATTTATATATTTGCATCCCAAAAAAATTATACTGAAAATTTAACACGAAAGATGACGAAAGCAGAAATTGTATCGAAAATCTCAGACAAGCTGGGAATTGAAAAAGGAGACGTACAGGCTACAGTTGAGAGTTTTATGGAAGAGGTGAAATCTTCTTTGGAAAGTGGTGATAATGTGTACCTTCGCGGTTTTGGTAGTTTTATTATTAAAACTAGAGCCGAAAAAACTGGAAGAAATATTAGCAAGAACACTACAATTAAAATACCGGCACACAATATTCCTGCATTCAAACCTGCAAAGGTTTTTGTAGAAGGTGTCAAAAGCAACGTACAAGTAAAATAAATATACTAACTTAAAGTAGAATTTTATGCCGAGTGGTAAGAAGAGAAAGAGACATAAGGTAGCTACCCACAAACGCAAGAAGCGTAGGAGAGCTAACAGACACAAGAAAAAATAGTTGCTAGGGGTTGAAATTTTCAACCCCTTCGCTTGTTTTTTCACCCCATACGTTCATTGACATAGAGATTGCAGAAAATCTCGGCGAATTCCAGTAATTCGTTTTAATAATTGTTTAATCTATTTGCCTACTTATTAATTAAGTAATGGCAAATACAAATACATTCAGGTGAATAGAGAATTAATCGTACGATCTAGTTCTGATGCCGTCGATTTTGCACTCCTAAAAGATGGAAAGCTCACTGAATTGCATAAAGAAGAAGACAACAACGATTTTTCCGTTGGTGATATTTTCTTGGCAAAGGTACGTAAACCGGTAACCGGTCTAAACGCCGCCTTTGTAAACGTTGGTTATGAAAAAGATGCTTTTCTGCACTATCATGACCTTGGCCCACAACTGGCCACTATGCTTAAATTCATAAAAGGCGTGAGTACCAATAAAATTACGGATTACTCACTAGCCAACTTTCCATTTGAAAAAGACATTGACAAGAATGGCGTAATTACAGACGTCATCAAAGCCAACCAGTCATTATTGGTTCAAATCGTTAAAGAACCTATTTCTACCAAAGGACCTAGAATTAGCTCCGAACTTTCCATTGCGGGGCGTTATTTGGTAATGGTACCTTTTTCCGATCGTGTTTCCGTATCTCAAAAAATAGGAAGCAGTGAAGAAAAAGAAAGGTTAAAAATACTGGTAAGAAGTATTAAACCTAAAGGATTCGGCGTCATTATAAGAACAGTGGCCGAAGGCAAAAAAGTAGCGGAACTAGACAAAGACCTAGAAAATTTGTTGGCCAAATGGTCAACAATGTGTAAAAAATTGTACAAGGCCCACACGCCTTCAAAAGTATTGGTCGAGCTCAACAGGGCATCTTCTATCCTTAGGGATATTTTTAATGATTCCTTTACCGGAATTCATGTAGATGATGAAACCCTTCATGATCAGATCAAAGATTATGTGCTAGAAATTGCACCTGGAAAGGAATCTATAGTTAAACTGTATAATTCATCCGTTCCTATTTTTGAAAAATACGGAATAGAGCGACAGATAAAAACTTCTTTTGGCCGTACCGCCAGCATGAGCAAAGGTGCGTACCTTATTATTGAACACACCGAAGCACTTCACGTTGTAGACGTGAACAGCGGTAACCGTTCCAACAAGGCCAAAAACCAAGAAGATACCGCTTTAGAGGTAAACCTTCTGGCAGCTTCTGAAATAGCCAGACAATTGCGCTTGAGAGATATGGGAGGCATTATCGTTGTTGATTTTATTGACATGGTAAAAGCACCGCACAGGAAAAAACTTTTTGACCATCTTCGCGATGAAATGAAAGATGACCGTGCCAAGCACAAAATATTACCTCCTAGTAAGTTTGGACTTATACAGATTACAAGACAACGGGTACGGCCCGAAATGAACATCAAGACCACCGAGGAAAATCCGAATGGTAATGGGAAAGAAATAGAAGCCCCAATAGTCTTGATAGACAAAATTAATGCCGACCTTGAAAAGTTGTTGAAAGGCCCTAAAAAAGATAACGGAATTACACTTAACATTCATCCGTTTATCGCGGCCTATATTACTAAAGGCTTTCCTTCCATGCGTTCTAAATGGTTCTTAGAACACAAAAAATGGATTAAAATTCAACCTAGGGATGCGTATACGTATCTTGAATACCGTTTTAAAGATAAAGACGGTAAAACAATATATTAAAAGTTTTTAAAGCGACCTTCGGCAACGATGGTCGCTTTTTTTATGCCTTATATTTAAATTCAAAGTTAGCTTCCTTACTACTTCAAATTGTATTTTTGTTTCTAAATACATTGGCAAAACCAGAATTTCTATATGCATGAACAACGCGCCTATTCCATTGAAGAAGCCAAAAGAAAACTAGAAGGGTATTGCGCCTATCAAGACCGCTGCCACAAAGAGGTGGTTACGAAACTCAAGCAAATGCGAATGATTCCTGAGGCCATAGATCAAATTATAGTTCATTTGATCCATGAGAATTTCTTGAACGAAGAACGTTTTGCCCAAAGTTTTGCCCGAGGTAAGTTTTCCATGAAAAAATGGGGCAGAAATCGCATTGTAAGCGAGCTGAAGCAACGCAATATCTCTAAATACAATATTACCACAGCGCTAAAAGAAATAGACGACGAAGCCTATCTAAAAACGCTGGACAGCTTAGCCTTAAAAAGACTGGAGCAGATTACCGAACAAAACCCCTTAAAACGAAAGAAGAAATTAGCGGACTATCTTTTATATAGGGGATGGGAAAGCCATTTAGTCTACGAAAAACTAAAAGAGCTTGTTCCCTAAACTATATTCTTTTATAAAAAGTTAAAAACAGCCCCTATGTTAACCATAAATTGGTTGTGAAGCTTATCGGCAGGTTCCAAATCCTCAATTTTATATTTGGCAATAGGAAAACCTAATTCCGTATAAATTCCCAAACCGTCCGAGAAAAAGTAACGCGCACCCAAATGAAAACCAAAATTCTTAAGACCTAAATCCAATCCCGGATAAACATCTACCTCATCACTAAGTCCCACTATATTTCCTAAATGCGCACTAAAACGGGCCTTTGTATCAAAACGTTCCCAAGTACTGGCAGAAACACTCTCATCAATACCCAAAAGGTAGGTTGCCGTTGCACCAATAGATATATTCTCACCTAATCCAAAATCATAAGAAGTCATAATTCCTGTGCCGTGTCCCTGAAAATTGGCCCCAACCTGGAACTTTTGATCATCCCTACCCTCATAGGCCTGAGCCGATAGAAAAGTAGTTGTAAGAAGTAAGCAAACTGATAGAGTGTAAAATTTCATTTAAAGTGTGTTTTTATGAAAAATGGATGCTCGAAAAAATTAATTGGACACTCTTTTAGAGGTTCGCTCTATGGCCTTTTGGTTTTTTCGGTCTATCCATTTCTGACCTTGTATTTTTCGCATTAAGATGTCAAAATTACGCATTATGAAAACATTATAAAGCCCCTCGGCAAAATTTATGGGGTTCTTTGGCCAAGACCTTAGACTCATTGAAAATCCCGGAGTTTTGTATTTCATATAATGCCAATAGCCTTCGGGCATATATAGCACCTCACCATGGTTCAATTCCGTTTTATAACCGTTGGCCTTTTGCAAGGCGGGCCACTTATTAAAGTCCGGATTATCAAAATCTATGCTTTCATGGGTGATAAGCGAATTGGGCACCTTGTACAAATATTTAGTCTCTGAAGGCGCAAACAAGATACACTCCTTTTTCCCTTCGAAATGAAAATGGAAAATATTGGACATATCTATATCATAATGCATAAAGGTGTAGGAGTCCATCCCCCCAAAAAAGAGCATGGGCAACTTTTTCTTTAAGGTCAATCCAAAATCGGGAAACTCGTAATCCTTTTGAAGCTGAGGCACTTCCTTTAGTACATTCCAAAGAAAGATTCGGTATTTGGTAGGTTTGGCCTTTAGCAAATCAATGTATTCGGACATCTTCATTTGCGCATGCGGCTCATTAAAACCATCTTCATGGTTTACCGGGCGATCATCATAAAGAGGAACAGTTTTATCTCCTGCAACCTCCCGAATATAATCAAGGTTCCATTTTTTAAAAGCCGGCCAATTTTCTATGGCGCGTTCTATCACCACAGGTTTCTGCGGTTTAAAATACTGTTCTAAAAAATCTTCCTTAGAGATTGTTGATACCCTTGGAATAGCCGCTAATTTCAATGGAATTAAGGTTATGTATAGTTGGCAAATTTAATTAACCTTATGGAAATATTTTCTTAAAATTAACCTAATCTACCACTTTACTCTTTGCCTTAGCCTCTTCATTACGCTCAATGGTATGGCCCGGTCGGCTCCATTTAGGCTTTTCACCAAGAGGTTGCAACTTAGATTCCGAAGCCTCCACAGTTTTGGGTTGCGAAACTTTGGTAAACGGCTTTTGAGGATTTAATCCCAATAATTTGAACATTTCCATATCCTCGTTTACGTCAGGATTTGGAGTGGTCAATAACTTGTCTCCCGCAAAAATGGAATTGGCACCAGCAAAAAAGCACATAGCCTGTCCTTCCCTACTCATTTCTGTACGCCCAGCAGATAAACGCACTTGAGTCTCCGGCATCACAATACGTGTAGTAGCAACCATACGGATCATATCCCAAATAGAAACGGGCTCCATATCTTCCATTGGCGTACCTTCTACAGCTACTAATGAATTGATAGGCACAGATTCCGGTTGTGGGTTTAGACTAGCCAAGGCCACCAACATTCCGGCACGGTCTTCAACTGCCTCTCCCATACCTATGATACCACCGCTACAAACTGTTACATTGCTCTTGCGCACGTTATCTATAGTTTCTAGACGATCCTCAAACGCGCGGGTAGAAATAACATCTTTATAATAATCTTCCGAAGTATCCAAATTGTGATTGTAGGCGTATAGACCTGCTTCTGCCAAACGGTGTGCCTGGTTTTCGGTTAACATACCCAAAGTACAGCAAACCTCCATATCTAGCTTGTTTATGGTACGTACCATTTCCAACACTTGATCAAACTCAGGGCCATCTTTTACGTTACGCCATGCAGCTCCCATACAAACACGAGAACTTCCGGAAGCTTTTGCCCTTAAAGCTTGAGCCTTTACGTGCGAAACTTTCATAAGATCGTTCCCTTCAATATCTGTGTGGTATCTTGCCGCTTGTGGGCAATACCCACAGTCTTCCGGGCAACCGCCCGTTTTTATAGAAAGTAAAGTAGACACCTGAACCGTATTGGGATCATGATGTTTTCTATGGATGGTAGCCGCATCATACAGCAGCTCCATTAAAGGTTTATTGTAAATATCAAGAATCTCTTCTTTCGTCCAGTTATGTCTAGTTTCGCTCATAGTCTTTTTGAAATCTGGCTTCAAAAATAACCTTTCTAAATTTAGAATACCAAATAAGGCCAAATAATCATGCTTATAGAAATGAAAAAAGCCCGCTGAAATAACTCAACGGGCCCTTATTCTAAAGATTGAAAACCGATTTATTCCTTTTCTTTTTTCTCATCCGAATTAACAGGATTTACCTCTTTGGCCTCACTTTCATCGGTTACATCCTTGCCTTTTAAATACTCCGGTAATTGCATTCCGGCCATATTGAACATTTCTTGCAATGGCGGAACCGACTTATACATTCCTGATATAAAGTTTGCCGTTGAGCCTTTTCCATCTGCTGTCTTGGCACCCGAATCCCACACGGTTACTTTATCAATTTTAATGTTTTTGATAGCTTCTGCTTGGGTTTTTACTAATTCAGGAAGCTTATCGGCCACCAATAACAATACCGCATCTTTAGGATTGTTGCCTGCAGCTTTTACAATTTCGTCAAGACCTTGTGCTTGCTTCGTTAAGATTTCGAACAGACCTTTTGCTTCTGCCTGTGCCTTGAACAAAATAGCATCTGCCTCACCTTTTGCTTTTCTACGGATCATCTCAGCTTCCGCTTCGGCATCAATCTCAACTTTCTTTTTATCTATTTCCGCAGGAACTACAATATCTGCCATTTGAGAACTACGTACCCTTTCCGCTCTTGCAATTTCTGCATCTTTTTCAGCCGCATAAGACTCTTCCAAAGCTTTTGCTGCCTGTACTTTTTCCGCTGCAATAGCTGTTCTTTCCGCTTCCGCTTCTCTCTGACGACGTAACGAATCCGAATTTGCTACATTGATTTTTGCAATATTTTCCCCTTCTACAGCCTGCGCGTTGGCAGCTGCCACCTGTGTACGTTGATCCTGTACCGCATTGGCCTCACCAATAGAACCATCTCTGTTTTTCTCAGCAACGGATTTTCTTGCCGCGTTAATAGCGTGTGCCGCGGCTTCCTTACCCAAAGCTTCTATATAGCCCGACTCATCTACAATATCCGTAATATTTACGTTGATAAGTTTGAGACCCACTTTCTTTAATTCCGATTCTACACTCTGTGAGATATTAGTCAAAAATTTATCTCGATCCGAATTGATTTCCTCAATATCCATTGAAGCCACTACCAAACGTAATTGACCAAAAATAATCTCTTTTGCCAAATCCTGAACCTCTTGCATACCCTGCCCCAAAAGACGTTCGGCGGCATTTTGCATAATTCCCGGTTCCGTTGAAATACCAATGGTAAAACGAGAAGGGACATTCACCCTAATATTCTGCTTACTTAACGCGTTTACAAGATTAACCTCAATGGAAATAGGCGTTAAATCCAAATATTCATAATCCTGGATCACGGGCCAAATAAAGGCGGCACCACCATGAATACATTTTGCCGAACTACCGGCACCTACTTTACCATACACCACAAGGATACGATCAGAAGGACAACGTTTGTACCTTCTAATGAACGATATGATAATGATAAAAAAGAAGAGAATGGCAAAGCCAATGGCGAGCAACGAGGCGCTTCCCGCTAACTGTAAGGGTATTAATAACATTTGGTTATTTATTTAGGGGTTCAACAATTAAAATTCCGTTTGCGGTAACTTCTTTTACGATAACTACATTGCCTTGCACAAGGTCTTCATTAGCATTGGTCAATGCTTCGAGTTCGCGCAGTGTTCCCTGCACATTTATACTTACTTTACCAATGCTCTTACGATTGGCTCCAATAGTTAAATACACCTCACCAATTTGGTTAAGGGCATTCTTAAGTTTGAGAGTACCGCTGCTTTGCAGTTTACCCAAATAGTAGAATAAAGATGCCATGGCCAACATCATTAGCAGACCGCAAATCAACGATATAAGAACCGTAATGCCTTTGGACATTCCCGCATCCAAGCAAGCGATACCGGACCACCCAAAAAGGGTAAAAAAACCAACAAGGTTTTTAAAGGATAAAAATTGAAATTCAATTCCGGTGTCCGCATCAATATCGGCATCTACATCGCCATCTACATCATCTACCTCCCCACCAATAAAAGTTAATAATAGAAGAATAATGAGAATTACGGAGGCCACTAAGGCCGTTACCCAATAGATTTTCTCAAATAAAGTCATCATTTCGAACCCTAGTTCCATAAGCTAAAAGTTAGGTTGGCGATTAAAGATAAGAATAATCTTACCTTAAACTAATTCGAAAGCGGACTATACGTTACGAGACAATAGAATAGAAACTGCATTACCCCCAAAACCTACCGCATTTACCAAAACTTTACTAAGTTTTTTTGGTGTAGACGAATAGGTAACGAAAGGTACTTTTACCACCTGTTGGTGCTGCAACATCAAGACCGCCAATTCTATGCTTAACGCTCCCGAAGCTCCAAAAGTATGCCCTACTTTCCATTTATTTGTAGTCAGAAAAGGCAACTTGTTACAAAATACTTTCTCAATGGCCTTATACTCAGATATATCTCCCTTAATTGTTCCTGGCGCATGCATTACAATGGCATCTACCTCATTTGGATTTATTTCTCCCAAAGCCATTTTCATGGAACTCTGAAAACACTCCGCATCCGTAGAGATTGAAATATTATGGCGCAAAGGCTCTGTGGCATACCCTACACCCTCAATTACGGCCAAGGTTTTAGAGGAAACTCCATTTTCCAAACAGATAACGGAGGCACCCTCTCCAAGAACCATCATGTTCCTTTCCTTATCAAAGTCCAAGGCACGGTTCGGGAACTCATTCCCCTTATTGGTATCCGTATCCTTTTTGTATTGGGAATATATTTTTAGTGCCTTCATTTGGGCAATGGTAAAAGGCGTTAACGGGGCTTCGCTGCCACCTACCAAAAATTTGTTTGCCATACCGCTCCTTAGCCATGCCACACCGTTTAAAACAGCATGAAGTGCCGTAGAACAGGTTATGGAATGAGAAATTTCCGGACCTTGGGTCTTAAGGTCATGCGCAATCCACGAGGAGATATTCCCTAAGGTTGTAGTTGGTGAAGTGAGCGTTGCCGTTTTGTTGTTCGCCAAAAACTCTTGATGGTATTTTTCAAAAAGTGCCGTTGCCCCTCTTGAGGACCCTATGTTGATACCAAAGTCATCTCCCGCTTTCCATCCGGCTGTGGCAATGGCCTCTCTTGAGGCATACAAGGCGAAAAGAACGGAATCATCAAGGCTTTTATATTTATTGTCCGAATTTCTGAGTGCCTCTATCGCTTGCTTAGACTCATTGGACAAAGCGGCTATCCATTCTAACTCCTCTCCAAATTCATTTTGAATAAAAAAATGGTTGTCTTTAGAGTAGTTCGCCCAAGTTTCGCTGGAAGTTTTCCCTAATGGGGAAATTGAGCCTATGGCGGTAATGGATATTGGTTCTTTCAAGCGGCAAGTTTAAATACTGTTCAATAAATCTTCTATGGTAGTATATATTTTTTGCAACTGCGCATCCGTAATCACATAGGGAGCAGAAATATAAATGGTACTACCAAGGGGCCGCAAAAATACACCATTATCCATAAAATGTTTGAACATTTGGTCACGTAAATTCCCGTAGCGTTCCATTTTTACATTAAGGTCCAAGGCGTAAATAATACCGCATTGGCGGGTACGGGCTACTTTTGGGTGCTTTCTAATTTTAAAGTCGAACACCCGATGTGATGCGATTATGCTTTGAATTCTACCTTGGATTTCCTTTGATTGCAACAGTTCCAGTCCGGCCAAAGCCGCAGTGCACGCCAATGGATTACCTGTATAGGTATGACCATGGAATAAACCTTTAGCCAATTCATCGCTATAAAAGGCATCATAAACCTCTTGGGTACAACTCGTAATTGCCATAGGAATCAAGCCCGCAGTCAAGGCCTTGGACATGCAAATTACATCAGGTTTGGTTTCAATATACTCCGAAGCAAAGGGTTTTCCGGTTTTTCCGAAGCCCGTCATTACCTCATCGGCAATGGTGAGCACTTTATGCTGTTTTAGAAGGCGCAATATACGATCTAGATTTTCGGCTTTGTGCATTTTCATCGCCGCGGCACCTTGTACCAAAGGCTCGTAAATGAAGCCTGCAATATCGTTTTGTTTTAACCTCGTTTCCAACTGAAGCAAGATTTCCTCAATATTTTCATCCGTAGGAACGGCAATTCGCTCTACATCGATAAAAAATTCTTCAAAAGGACCATTATAAACCGAAAGCCCAGAAACAGACATGGCACCGAACGTATCTCCATGAAAACCTTCTTCAAAAGCAAGCATGGTCTTGCGCTTTCTCCCTTGATTAAAATGGAACTGTAAGGCCATTTTAATGCCTATTTCTGTAGCCGTGGAACCATTATCGGAAAAGAAGAGTTTTTGTTGGTTTTTGGGCAAAACCTTTATCAGCTCTTCGGATAGTTTTACCGCAGGTTCATGGGTAAATCCGCTAAACACCACCTGATCCAACTTTTGCATTTGGGCATGCACCTTGTTGGTAATATACTCATTGCAATGGCCATAGGCACTGGTGTACCATGAGGCTATGCCATCTATATATTCCTTTCCATTCTCATCGTACAAAACAGCACCTTTTGCCCTAACTATTCCTAACATGTTAGAATGCAGTTTATGCTGCGTTAATGGGTGCCACAGGTGTTTTTTATCTCTAGCGGATAGCGTTTCGGTTACTAGAGTTTCTGATGTATTTGCCTTCTTCATGATGCAAAGATGAGGAATTAAAACTTTTTTTTTGAAGTATTTTGTTGATCTTTAGCCCAACAAAATCTATAAAAACATGAAGTTTTTTGATACCGGATTTTTACACCCGACCAATACCAAAAACCTATACTTGCTATCGTTTTTAATAATTGTTCTCTACACGATATCCCTTTTTCACAATCTACACCTTGCTCCTCTATACACAGAAGAACCGCGTCGCGCCCTTGTAGCCCTAGAGATGCTACTGAACAACAATTTTGTAGTTACTACCATTTTGAACCAAACTTTTTATGACCATCCCCCACTTTGGAACATTGTATTAGCGGGTAGCATTAAACTTTTTGGCTACAATACCTTCGCCCTTAGATTTCCTTCTGCTTTTTCATTTTTACTTACCGGTATTCTCTCTTTTTATATGGGAAAGAAATATGTTAATGCCAAATTTGGCATTTTAGCCGCTTTCTATTACTTGGTATGTGCAGATATCTATTTTTATTTTTCCGTTACTGCAGAGATTGACATCTTTTATTCCCTCCTAGTGGTTCTAAGTATTTTTAGCATTTTTCACTTTTATCAACAACGGCGGTTTTTCCTTATGTTCGGTTGTGCCTATTTTTTTATTACACTTGCTTTTTTAACCAAGGGGTTTGCTTCCTTTGCTTTCATTACAATTACACTGGGCATTTATTTACTTTATAAAAAAGATTTAAAAAGACTTTTCTCCTGGCCTCACATTTTCAGTTTTTTATTATCGGCAGCGGCGGTCTATGCTTACTTCTACATCTACGGAAGCTATGAAGATTTGGACAGGTACGTATCGGAAATGTGGGGACTAACACAGCAGCGCACCTTACTAAGCGACAAATTTGACGGGGTAATCAAACACCTTTTCTTTCTTCCTTTAAACTTTTTAGCGGTTATATTTCCAGCAACTTTATTTCTTTTGTTCATTTGGAAAAAAGAGCAAATACGCAACATTAAAGCAAAGCCCTATTTGTTGTTCCTAACCCTTATTTTTCTTGGTAATTTTCTGGTATACTGGGTGTCGCCGGGAGCTAGAATGCGTTATACCTATATGTTCTTCCCTATGGTCATAACAGTGCTTACCTATCCTTTGTTTCTTCAACTTAAAGAAACTAACTGGAAACATAAAACGTACCATATCTTCTTTAAAGTTCTGATGATCATTACCTGTATTGCATGCTTGGCTATTCCGTTCATTGGTTATTTTTCAATTATACCACATCTAAAGTATACCGTGCCAATTTTTGGGCTAGTTGTAGCAGCAATATTTCTTTTTCACCATAAGACTATAGGTTATACCAAACACCTTTTTGTTATTGCTTTTATTGTAATGTGTAGACTGGTCTTTGACCATGTTGCCTTACCTCTAAAGGCATTGACCTCCTCCAGTGCACCGCACCAGACCTATGCAAAAGACATTCATAAAATTATTGGTGACGAAGCTCCGCTCTATGTTTTTACCCAAGAAGATTTGCGCACCCATATTCAGACACCTTTTAAACTTTACGCGACCGCAGCATACTTAGAAATGTCCCGTAAGGTCATTGTAACAAAAACCGACCAATGCGAACTGCCCGGTTACTATATATTTAACCAGCAAAATTTAGAAGACCGTACACCACTATACAAATTTACAATCAGCGAAGTGGATATGGCCCTAGTGCGAATAGACTGAAAAGAGACTAAAGAGACTTTAGTGCAGACCTGAATTTATCTGCATATTTCTTAACAACGGCCTTATCAAAACTAGCCTCTTCATCTATACGACCAATGGCAGAAACACCGGTTTTGTGCAGAATAATATTTTCGGTTTCAGGATTAGAGGCTCCGCTAAAAAGTATGGACACATCGTACCCTTTTTGCTGCAACCAACCCACCGTTAAAAGCGTGTGGTTAATGCTCCCTAAATAATGCCTGGATACCACCACAACATGATAGGTGGGCATAATTATATCCAAGACCGTATCATTCTCGCTAAGGGGCACTAAAATTCCTCCGGCACCTTCAATAACAAGAGAATTATCCGTTTGGGGTTCAACAATTTCTAGTCGGTCTATCTTTACACCGTCCCTTTCTGCGGCAGCATGCGGACTCATTGGTGTTTTTAACTCGTAGCTACTTTTATGAATAACGGTCCGTTCATTGGAAATCAAGGACTTAACCTTATCACTATCCGTATTATCCAAATCTCCGGCTTGTACAGGTTTCCAATAATCGGCCTCTAGGGCTTCCGCTATAATTGCCGAAGCTATAGTTTTTCCTACTTCAGTTGAAATTCCTGTTACAAAAATCTGCTGCATGCTATTGAGGTTTTGTTATCATGTTACAATGTAGGCATTTGTATTTTTTTTCCTCAAAAAATGGAAAAAGTTTATATAAAATTCCTTTTCTGTTATAATACACCTCTGATTTTTGCATTTTACAGTTAGGACACACAATCAAATTACCATTATCATCTATGGCATAGGCCCTGATTTCATTATAAATTTCTACAGCCTTTTCCCTATCTTCCGTGTAGACCTGTACTTTAACCCCGCCAATTGCATTACTGATCATTGGGTCTGAATTAAGTGTATATTCATCTTTCAAGAAAACAGATATTCCCTCAGATTCCAATTTTCCCTTTAGAATCTGAACATCCGCCGGATATTCAAAAGAAGCTATGGTATAAAATTTCTCTTTCATACTACACCGTATCCATTACCGTTTTGAGTAAATTATCTATCTCCTTTTCGGAATTAAAACTATGAAGACAAATTCGCAAACGTTCCTGACCTGCAGGCACAGTGGGTGAAAGAATAGGCCTGATATCAAATCCTTTTTCTTGAATTGCCTTGGCCATGTCGCGCACCTTATCGTTGCCTAGCACCAAACAACAATGAATGGCAGAATTACTGGAAATAAAATGCCCCTGCAATCCTGAGCTAACCAATTTACGGTTGAAATAAGATATGTTATGTTTCAATTTCTCCACCTCAACACATTGATTCTTAAGATAGCCGTAAGCCGATAAAACCGAAGCGACCGAATGCGGTGAAAGCCCTGTGGTATAAATAAAACTCCGAGCAAAATTCACCAAGTACGTTTTTAGCGAAGCACTCCCCAAAATAGCGGCCCCATGGCAACCCAAACCTTTACCGAAAGTTACAATTTGGGCAAAAGCTTCTTTTTGCAAATTCAATTCATCGAGCAAACCTTCACCTTGCTTCCCAAAGACCCCAACGGCATGGGCCTCATCAACAACGAGCCTACAGTTGTATGTGCCACATATTTTGGCAAACCCAACTAGATCGGGCGTATCTCCATCCATAGAAAAAACAGATTCCGTTACCACATAAATTTCTATATCTGGGTGATTACGACTTCGCTCTGCTTTACACCTTGCTTCTAAATCGGCAAGACTGTTATGTTTAAACTTGTAACTTTTGGCATTGCCCATTCGCAATCCATCACGAATACTGGCATGAATATATTCATCATACAGAACAACATCTCCTCTCTGGGGCACGGAACTAAAAAAGCCAAGATTGGCATCATAACCGGAATTAAAGACCAGCGCAGCTTCCGATTCGTGAAATGCGGCCAACTGCATTTCCAGTTCTGCGTATAGCGGGTGATTCCCGCTTATTAATCTAGAACCGGTAGCCCCATTTACTACGCCTGCCGTTTGTTTCAGGATATTTTGGGCAACATGGTACAGCTCGGGTTTTTGAGCAAGGCCCAAATAATCATTTGAAGAAAAGTCTACCCATTTTGCATTTGGCACCGGCAAATTGCGCATGGCGTTCTGCCGGGCCCTATCCTCAAGTTTTTGTATTAGTTTATGGGGCAGGTTTACCATACCCCAAATGTAAGCTGTTTAATTAAAACATACATATTTGATCAATACAGGATACCCTCGTTAAAATACTTCATTTCCAATCCTAGCTTTTGCGAGAAAAAAGTATGTTCTCCAAAATAAAGCCTTTCTTCGGATGAAAACAAAAGCTTATCATCTTCTCCGTAAATGGACAGTAGAAGGGAATCCCCTTTTTTATTAAGACTATAGTATGCCAAATTTTTATCGTTATACCCCTGTTTCAAATATACCGTTCCGCTCACAAGTCGGCCTTTATCGAAAACGGCTCTCGCCAACTCTTTACCATCCACATCATATTTTACAATGTCTCCATTCAGCTGTCCTTGCCACAATTTAAAACTGTATTTTATCTTCTCTTCCTTAGGAAAATACTTCTTACAGCTCACTATGCCGTCCTTTGAATAGGACTTGACCAATAGGCCTTCTTTAGTTTTTATATTTTCTTTAAGCAGTTGTCCGCCTTTATAGGTTTGAATGGTATTTTTATAACTGGAAACTGATGTCCTCACACCATCCATAGGAATTCCGTCTTTATACAGCATTTCCCCAATTTGCTCTCCATCCTGATCATAATATGTAGCTTTTCCATTTAATTTATCATTCTGGTAAATTTCTTTTGACAGCAAACCACCTTTATATGTAAAGGTTTTAAAAACGCCTTCTTTTTTGTCGTTCTTGAAGGTTCCTTCTGCGAGTAGGTTTTTACTATAATCCAACTTTTTGTAATCCCCAGATTTCTTGCCCTCTTTAATCTGAAACAATTCCCTTGAAATTGGATCGTAATACTCACCGCTCCAAGGTTTTTGATTCTTGAATTTTACTTCGGCAATTAATTTACCGTCCCTATCATAAAAAGACGCACAGCAATTAACATCCATGTTTTCAACCAGTACCGGATTAATATTACCATACTTAGCATCATTTCCGTAATCATATTTTTTAAAGGCGATTTGTTCTCCATCTTTGATTACCTCATATTCTTGAACCGCATCCGAATCTCCAAAAAATTTATATCGCGTTCCTTCCTTTTTTATATAATCAAAAGAACCCAAAACCTCTTCTGTTTTACTGTAGAAAGTCCCGGTTGACTCCACATACTTTTTATATAAAGTTTCGCTCTGTTTCTTGCCGTTACTATAAAACTTTATTTCCTTGGTTTTATAATACCCTTCTCCATCATATTCTTCTATTCTCTTAAAAACAGCAGAAGAATCTTCATTGATTTTTCTTTTTCTCCAGTAGGTTTTACGAATTAGCCCTCCGTTTTCATATTCTTCTATTCCGCTTACGGAGCCATCATTATAATCGTAGGTATAACGCTTGCCCTCCAAAGGTTTTGGATATGAATTACTGTTTTCTAGCGCTAGCTCTCCCAACTTGTTCCCCTCCTTGTCATAATAGATTTCTATTTCGTTGGTTTTCTCAATTTGAACAATATCGGTCTTATAGAAAAAGATAATTTCCTTGATCAATTCTCCGTTTTCATAGGTTCTTTGTCCCAATGAATTAATTTCCGTACCGTTCATGGGCTTATAGTTTTCATACTCCATCTTTGCCAGCTCGGAACCATCTTCTGTATAACTTACCTGAAGTATCTTTTGCCCATCTTTAAATTTATTTATTGCTTTTACCTGACCGTTCAAATAGTAATCTGCGTCCTCACTTATTTTACCATTGGTGTAAGTTGTTTTTCTAGCAATTTTATACTCATTTTTATAATTGTCCTTGTAGTTTCCGTAAGCAAAATTTATTAATGTTCCGTTGTTGGGGATAATGCCATAAGCATCCATTTTATAGTTTATCCTACCCATCTCCTCTCCTTCCGGAGTATAATAAATATGGGCCAAATCCGGCTCCTTCTGAAAAAACGATCGGAGTTTTCCGTTGGGGTAGTAAAAAGTCTGTCCCAATACCGTACCTCTACTGTAATAGTTAATGTTTTTAACTCGCATGGGGCCATACATATAAGTTACCTCTTCTCCTTTGATATTGCCGTTGGCGGAAGTTGTTTTTTCCCCAATATATGTACCTCCTTCTCCATAATATTTTGAACTAAGCTCGTATATATCTTTGGTGCCAATACGCTCAAACCGTATGCCGTCTATATCATCTTGATAGACGATTTCCTTTATGGTATCACCCGCCTTTTCCATATAGTACATGCGGTCTCCATAACTTGTATTCCTTTTTCCCGATATAAATTGACCTTTGCTATATTTTGCCTTTAACTTATTCCCTTTTAAATAGGTTATAAAATCTCCTTCTAGGTAACCTTGCTCATAATCCCCTTCTTGATAAACAGAGCCATCTTCATTATACCATGTTACCTTACCTTGCCAAATGTCCTTTTCTGCGGATAGCGAAAACCCTTCCATTTGTCTCTTCCCGGACAGGTAAAAATCCTGCATATGAAACAACTCACCATTTTTCGTAACCGGAATTCTAAAGAACGAAGCACTATCTTTCACCGTAACCGGTTTCCAACTTTTATTATAGTAGATAGTGTCATTTTGGGCATATACAACACTTATTGAAGCTATTACTAAGATGAACCAAGTGTAACTTTTTAAAGAATGAATCATAATGAGGTTTTTATTGACAACAAAGGTAAGACCAAGCATTTCTTAAGAACACCCCTTTTTCGGGGGTTTTATCTAAATGGAAAGATTATAGAATATCGTCCTGAACAATAACTAGGGTTATTTAAAATTTATTGTGAATGGCCTACACATACTGAAAAAAGTAATACCCCTCTCCTATGTATGCATTTGGTTGGTCACACAGGGACTAATCTTATATACTAAATTGAAATGTAGAGAATACACTCTTTAAATGGTATATTAGTGACATTAAATTTACATTAATGAAATTCTACCTTACGTCCCTATTGCTTACTACCATTAGTATACTTTTTGCCCAAACCAATAGCTATGAAATTTCTTTTGAAAACGCCATTCACCATGAAGCGGTTATCAAAGGAAGCTTTCCAGAGTTAAAAACGGATACGATCTCTTTTAGAATGAGCCGTACGTCACCTGGCCGCTATGCGTTACATGAATTTGCCAAGAACGTATATAATTTTAAGGCTACGGACAGTAAAGGAAAAACTTTGGAAGTTCTGCGCCCAGACCCCTACCAATGGCAAGTAATAGGACATGACGATCTTATTAACATAAGCTATACGCTCTTTGCTAACCGAGGTGACGGAACTTATTCACAGGTGGACGAAACCCACGCACACCTGAACATACCTGCAACGTTCATGTATGCTCCTGCGCTTAATGAGAGAAAAATTAAAGTGGATTTCAAAGTTCGAAAGGATTTAGGCTGGAAAGTCGCCACCCAACTTCCTTTGGTTTCCGGCACAACCTATTCTGCCCCCAACCTCTATTATTTTATGGATAGCCCTACGGAAATCAGTAACCATTACGTACGTGAGTTTGAGGTAGAGGATAATGGAAAGAAACAAAAAATACGCTTTGTACTGCATCATAATGGCACCGATGAAGAATTGGATGCCTATTTTGAGAACGTAAAGAAAATCGTTTTGGCGGAGAGAGATGTTTATGGAGAACTACCCGAATTCGATTATGGCACCTATACCTTTTTGGCCTGTTACATTCCTAATGCATCTGGTGATGGTATGGAGCACCGTAATTCAACTATACTCACCAGCACACGTAGTTTAGCAGAAGGAGGTATGAGTGGTAACATAGGTACCGTATCTCATGAGTTTTTCCATGCATGGAACGTAGAGCGCATACGCCCCAAATCATTGGAACCTTTTAATTTTGAAGAAACCAACATGAGCGGAGCGTTGTGGTTTGCCGAGGGTTTTACAAGTTACTACACCAACCTTATACTTTGTAGGGCCGGGATTATTTCACCCACAAAATATGTAGAGGGTATTAGCGGTACTTTTAATTATGTTTGGAACTCACCTGCACGCCAATTTTTTAATCCTATAGAAATGAGCTACCAAGCTCCGTTTGTAGATGCAGCCACTTCCGTAGATCCTGTTAACCGGGAAAATACTTTTATCTCCTATTACTCTTACGGGAGTATTCTAGGACTAGCGCTTGATCTATCCCTGAGAGAAGAAAAACTAAACCTAGACGATTTTATGAAACACGTCTGGATGCAATATGGTAAAAGCGAGCAACCCTATACCGTTGAAAACCTGCAAAAATCCTTAGCAGAATATGCAGGGAATGATATTGCCCAAAATTTCTTTGGCAAATACATTTATAAAAGCGAAATGCCGGATTACAACTCTCTTTTAAACTCCGTTGGTGTTGCACTCAAACAAAATCCGGAAGAACCTTATTTTGGGGCATCGGTTTCTTTAAATGGCGACGGACACGGTCAGATACAATCCAATCCCAAAATGGGCACTCCAGCATATAAATCCGGATTGAACAAAGGAGATATTATAACTCATATAAATGATGCCGGATTCCCGGACGGGCAACAGTTTAGCGCTTATATAGCAGGGCTAAAGGTTGGGGATACCCTAAACATTAAATTTACAAGCCAAGGATTCACAAAACAGACCAAACTTATTCTGGAAAGAAATCCGGATTACCATCTGCAACTAATGGAAAAAGAAAATATAAAACCTTCAAAAAAACAGTTGCGCAATAGACAAGAATGGCTAAAAGTAAATTAAAAGTGATTACCACTACGGTTACAACAGATAGTGAACTAAAGCAAATTCTAGCGCTTCAAAAGAAAAACCTGCCCTCTACACTTTCTCCCAAGGAAAAGGCCCTAAAAGGTTTTGTAACCGTAGAACATACTTTTGAAGTTTTAAAAGCAATGAATGATGTATGTCCGCATATTATAGCCAAATCAGGTGATTTAGTTGTTGGTTATGCCCTTTGTATGCATCCAAAGTTTGCAGATGAAATACAGGTTTTAAAACCTATGTTTACCCAAATAGAATCTGTTATTCCCAAACCAGAGAATTATATGGTTATGGGACAAATCTGCATTGATAAGGCATTTCGCAAGCAAGGTATATTCAGAAAATCATACGAAACCATGCAAACCGAAACAAGAGAAAATTTTAATTCTATCATCACTGAAGTAGATGCCACAAATACCCGTTCCTTAAGTGCACATTATGCAATTGGTTTTAATGAATTACAAACTTATGAGTCCGCTGGGCAAAAATGGGAGATAGTTTTACTTCAATAAACTCTAAAAGTAAAGCAGCAGGCTATCTTCAAAATTAAACGATGACAGTTTTACTATTAACGTCTTCCTGACCGAAAAAAGTCAAGACTAGCGTATTTGCATAAGAAGCCAAAGGGTAAATCCTTGAACTTCTATTCTATGCCTTATTTAAAATATATATCCTCAAGAAAATCAATCAATTTCTATCCATTTTTGGTTATTGGCTTGGGTAGCATCCAGTAAACTTATCTGTAATTTTTGGGCCAGTACTTTACCTTGTTCTATAGCATCTTTTTTACTTTCTAAAAGCGAGATATTAAAATGTTTATTTCTGTTGTACCATAAATTAACCTCGAACTGAGCTTTTGAATTTTTAAAAACAGAAATGTACTCCAAGTTTTGAAAGTCCTGCCATTTCCCCTTCTTAAAAGGACCTACTCTGTAAACGGACTTATAGCGATAATTGTCAAAGTCAAAATAATAATCCCTTGTTACGGATGACCCTAGTCCTCCCATAAATGTAATTACGGCTGCCTCCAAAGCATTTACAGCACCTCTAACCTCTCTGGATTCACCGTACAAATCAATAGTGACCAAAAAACGATAGAAAAAATAAATAGCAGCGGTGAAAAACACAGATGCCAGTACCAGTTGCCAAAATGGACGGTTACCCCCTGAAATAATTACGTTGCTCTTAGCCATCTTTATAAAAACGAAAAAGCCATACGGTTAAGTATGGCTTTTTAATATTTATTGCACAGTGCAAATCTCTAATCGGCCAATACAATTACCCGATTATCACTCATTTCAACAGTTCCACTAGAAATGGGAAGTATTACCTTTCCGCTAGCGTCTTTTGAAAATTTAGAAGCATGTGCCTCATCTATCGTTATGTTTCCGTCCACACGAACATTACCTTCTTGAAGTAAAGAAACTATAGCCGCGTGACCGTTCAAAATTTGAAACTCGCCATTTACTCCTGGTACAGTTACCGATGTTACTTCGCCCGAAAATAAAGTGGCTTCTGGTGATACAATTTCTAAATACATCCTTTTTAGTATTGAGTAGTTAGTATTTAGCAATTAGTTCTGCACACACAGTACTAATTACTATGTACTGCTCCTAATTAAGCTTCGGCCAACATTTTCTCACCTGCTTCTATTGCCTCTTCAATGGTTCCTTTAAGGTTAAAGGCAGATTCAGGAAGGTGATCTAACTCTCCGTCCATAATCATGTTAAATCCTTTTATGGTCTCTTTAATATCAACCAACACCCCTTTAAGACCAGTAAACTGCTCTGCTACGTGAAAAGGCTGTGAAAGGAAACGTTGTACACGTCTTGCACGACCTACTGCCAACTTATCTTCTTCGGAAAGTTCTTCCATACCAAGAATAGCAATAATATCCTGTAACTCTTTGTAACGTTGTAACAACTCTTTTACACGTTGTGCACAGTTATAATGATCGTTACCTAAAATCTCGGCAGTTAGGATACGAGAAGTAGAATCCAATGGATCCACCGCAGGGTAAATACCTAGCTCCGCAATTTTACGAGAAAGTACTGTTGTTGCATCCAAGTGAGCAAAGGTTGTTGCAGGAGCCGGATCCGTTAAATCATCCGCAGGAACGTATACCGCCTGTACAGATGTAATAGAACCTCTTTTAGTTGATGTAATACGCTCTTGCATAGCACCCATCTCTGTTGCCAAAGTTGGTTGGTAACCTACCGCAGAAGGCATACGACCTAGAAGAGCCGATACCTCGGAACCCGCTTGCGTAAAACGGAATATATTATCTACGAAGAAAAGTACATCTTTACCTTGACCTTCTCCAGCACCGTCACGGAAGTACTCAGCAATTGTCAATCCTGACAATGCCACACGAGCACGTGCTCCTGGTGGTTCGTTCATCTGACCAAAAACGAAAGTTGCTTTTGAATCTTTCATAGCGGCTTTATCAACCTTTGCAAGATCCCATCCGCCTTCTTCCATAGAATGCATGAAATCATCACCATACTTGATAATACCAGATTCCAACATCTCACGAAGTAAATCGTTTCCTTCACGAGTACGTTCTCCAACACCGGCAAATACAGAAAGACCACCATGGCCTTTAGCGATATTGTTAATTAACTCCTGAATCAATACGGTTTTACCAACACCTGCACCACCGAACAATCCAATTTTACCACCCTTTGCATAAGGCTCAATAAGGTCAATTACCTTAATACCGGTAAAAAGAACTTCGGTAGAAGTAGAAAGGTCTTCAAATTTAGGAGCGTCTCTGTGAATAGGCAAACCATCTTTACCTGCTTTAGGCAAATCGCCCAAACCATCAATAGCATCACCAATTACATTAAAAAGGCGACCATACACATCATCACCAACCGGCATTTGTATTGCGCTACCTGTCGAAAGCACATCTGTTCCTCTACTTAGACCATCAGTAGAATCCATAGAAATTGTTCTCACAGTATTTTCACCAACGTGAGACTGTACTTCTAAAACAAGTTTAGAACCATCTTTACCAGCGATTTCAAGAGAATCGTAAATTTTTGGAAGGGCATCTCCTGATTGGAATTCCACATCGACTACTGGCCCAATAATCTGGGAAACTTTACCTGTAACTTTTGACATTACTTTATTAGTTTATGAATTCAAATTACTTACTGTATTGAAAAACACCTTAATACAGCTATGTTTTTCAGGCTGCAAAGGTATGTTTTTCAACTTGAATTGAAAACTACTTTTTATTCTTTTTTCACCATAAAAAAAGGCACCATCAAATGGTGCCTTGTAAAACGTAAGAAAATCTATACCTATTGCAATGCCGGCGAATAGTTCGTTGCAAAATTTCCAATGTTGAACAAAGACCCGGAAGCCTCAAAATTAGATTGATATGTAGCATCTATTGCTTTCATAAATTCATTTGCAATAAGTGCATACCCCCTAGCTGTCAAATGCACTCCATCAAGAGAAAAACCTCCCCCTGTTACTAAATTGGCAGTTAAAGTAAAGTCACCGTCCCTAACACCGCCCTGGGCCAAATCCTGCAATAATTGGTTGGCATCTACAAACGCCAAGCCAGCTGCAGAAGCGGCAGATGTAATTGTAGCATTAAACTGATCGGTAGCAATTTTAATTTCATCTTGTTCCTCTGGTGTTAAGACCCATTTATCGGCTAAAGGTAACGTTATACCCTCTACAGAAAACTGACCGGCTACCGCTGCAGGAAGACTTGCTGCAGAAAGTGCGGCAAAAGATTCTTCATTAACGGTTCCGATAACTTTACTACTAGGTAGCACCAATAAATCGTTTTCCGTTGCAGGTCTGGTTTGACCATAGGTTGTTCCCAACAGACTAGCTACCAACGGAGCCGCTTCCTGAGGCAGCCCTAGTTGTGTAACAAATACCGGAAATGCAGGGTTTGCATTAAAAGCACCTGTAATTTGGGCTGAAATGTCTACAAGTGCCTCATCCTTAATAACGACCGCATTGTCTAACGTATCCGAAAAAACAACAACTCTCTCGGTCTCTCCCAAAGCCGTATACACTTGATTCAATGCACCGTAAACCGTATTAAGAGTTGGCACCTGAGCAGCAAAATCATTTTCTTCAGGATCAATAGGATTATGAGGAACAGTTGTAAAATGCGGAATTGAAGTTACATATGGAATATTTGCCACAACCCCTTTTGCACCACCCGAAGTTAAGGTAGTTACGAGCGTATTAATTGCGAGGTCAAAAGTAGGTTGATCCGTAATAGGATTTGTTCCATCACCTCCTGAAAGCGCATATCCAAGTACATCATTATTTCCAATCCACAATGTAAAAAATGTAGGTGATTGGGCCATGGCCAGTTCTAAAACCCTAGCATCTGGTGTAGCACCCGTCATTCTAACAAAATAAGGATTGGCCAATTGAGCCGATAAATTGGCTATATTTCCATAACCTGGCGCCAATAGATGAAAACTCTTTGCTCCTGGAACACCCATATTATTGAACGGGCCTGATGGATTGTTCAAAACAATATCCGTTGTTGGGGCCACCTCACCAACTACATCGGACAAATCAACAGGGCCTGCCCCTCCGAAAACCAATCTAGGATTAAAGCCTTCTATTTGCGAACCGCCGGCCAATAGCCCCCCAATATTATCATTCATTAGTGGTTGAGAAAAAGAACCACCTCCTGCCAGCGCAAACTTAGTTGACAGCAGATTCGGAAAAGAGTTGGCTTGTCCCGCTTGAAAAAGTGCATTATCCGTAAAACCTGCGGTTAACGAATTCCCCAAAGAAACATAGGTTGAAAAATCTGCAGAGCCCGCATTTAATTCGGCAAGTGCCTCCGCCATTACTTCTGGCTCAAGGTCAACATCTTCAGGGTCATTACAGGCCGTAAAGGCTAAGATACCTAAAGAAAAGTATATATATTTTAAGTTTTTCATTTCAACTTGAGATTAAAAATTAATTGTTAATTGTCCAAGATAAGTAGTACATAGAGCCAATATAACCGGTACCGAATGCCGTGTAATATTCCTTACCAGTCAGGTTTGTACCTCCCAATTTAAATGAAGATTTGATACTTGGAACTTCATAATTGATTTGTGCATCAACTACATGAAATTCTGGAATAACGCCGTTACCAAAAGTAGCTTCCCAGAAATAATCATCGCTAAACCTGTACGATACGTTAAATCCAAAGTTTTTAAATAACTGCTCATTTCCAAAAGATGCCTTGAACTTATGCTCTGGCGTGTTGAAATTCAGCATAACATCTGGATTGGCATCACGATCAAAATCTAATTTTGTGAATGTATAGCTACCTCCTAAATTATAGTCGCCAAATACTTTCATATTAAGGCCTAAAGACGCACCATAAGAACTAACGTCTGCATCAGTATTAGTATACGTGCTATACGCTTGATAATCTCCGTTAGCTATCGCACCTACAGAAAGGCCACCATCACCAACTACTCCATAGTAAGGAGAAATTACAACTTCTTGTGAAATAAAGTCTTTGTATGTATTGTAGTAGGTACTAAAATCTATCACAAGTTTATCTACCTTACCCCTATAACCAATTTCAAAAGATGTTACTCTTTCCGGTTTAACTAAATCCGGATTTGCAATTTCCAGCACGGAAGGATCTCCTGTTGCCCCTAAAGCGGCCACAGATGCAGCAGAATAGGAATTATTATAAGCCACAGCACCGGTTTGGGTTACCGTTGATGGTTGTTGAAACTGAAATTGGCCAGTAGCACTTACATCAAAATCTCTTGAATATTGCTCCAAGTTATCCGGTGCAGACCCAACTAGAATTGCCCTACCGGCATCCAAACCAATAAAAAGATCTTGTGTAGTAGGGTTTCTAAATCCGGTTTGAGCAGAAGCCCTAATATTATGGTCTCTGTTTAACGTATAACCCGCAGATAGTCTTGGCGAAAAGAAACCATCAAAAAACTCAGACTTATCATAACGAATAGACCCGGTTAACTTCAAGCTTTTTTCTCCTGCCAAAGGCAAGGTCTTTTGGATTTGAGAATAAATTCCAAATTCAGAATAGTCAATTGGCCCGTCTTCTTCCGAATCCGTATAAATGGTACCTAAGGAATTTAGACTATACTCCCTAAATGAACCACCAACTTGAATTTCTGCCCAATCAATCAAATGACTAAAGTTATAATTACCATCTGCATGATAATACTTAGATTGATCGTAAAATTGAGATCCCTTGCTTAGGTCCGGGTCTTTAATCACTTTATTAAAAGCAGCCTCAAATTCGGGCGTACCAGGAAGATACCTTCCGGATTCTGCTTGTGCCCTACCGGCAGCGTGAGCCTGTTCGTCTGTGGCGCCGGCCAATGTTGCCTGAACATAAGCTCCCGTATACTCTCCAAACCAAGTATTATTATCTTTCCAAGTTTGGTTAATATTGATTCCGGTAAATACCATATCATAAGAATCACCTGCTTTATCACCAACCACATAACCCCTTACAAAAAAGTTATCGTTTCTAACCTCAAGCTTATGCTGCTCTTGAAAGAATCCGTCAATATTGTATCTATTGGTACCCTGGTAAATTGTTGTACCTGTACCCACCTTACCTACGTAGGAAATCTCCAAACTTTTGCCTTCGATTGGCCTGTAATACATGCCCCAATCCGCCTTTATACTTTCAGCGTTGTATTGGGTAAGGTCACTTTCATGATAACCTGTTCTACTTACGATTTCAGAAGGAACCAGAGCGTTAGCTCCTGCAGGCAATACACCTAAACCTTCCAAAGTAAGGGCTACATCCTTAATGTTCGTAGAAACCTCATCCCCATAAACATTAACACCGTCATAATTCAAATTATCCCTAGTTCCCCCGGGAGTATTCTTGTCATCTATATTATTAGCCGCCCAGTCAGTTCCCTTTAAATATCCGAAATTGACTTTTCCTGCAAATTTTTCACTAAACTTATATGCAGCTCTAATGCCAAAATCCGTGTACGAATTGTCACCTGCAGCTTTTTGGGATGTTATACCTCGTTTAATAGACACACTTATACCCTCGTAATCAAAAGGGTTCTTACTACGCATGAACAAGATTCCGTTAAAAGCGTTTGCACCATATAGTGCAGATGATGCACCCGGTAACAATTCAACACTTAAAACATCTGGTTCAACTAAACCTACCAAGTTACCAATTGGAAAGTTCAATGCAGGTGTTGAGTTATCCATACCATCAACCAACTGCATAAAACGCGTATTTGCAAAAGATGCAAAACCTCTAGTATTGATTGATTTAAAGGTTAAACTATTTGTGTTTACATCAACCCCTTTTAAATTTTCAAGACCACCATAAAAATCTGCGGCAGTACCGTTCTTTATTTCCGAAACACCTATTCGCTCTACCGTAACCGGTGACTCAAAAATACGCTCGGGTGTTCTTGAAGCAGATATAACCACTTCATCCAAAAATGTTTGGGACTCATTAATTACAATGGTCAAGGTTTGATTGTTAGAGGTGACTTCCTCCGTAGTATCGGAATATCCGATACTGGTAATTCTTAACTGAAAAGGGGGTACTTCAGAAGTTTGCAAATTGAAATTACCGTCAAAATCCGTTGTGGTACCAATCGCTTTTCCTTCGATAACGATATTGGCCCCTGGTACGGGCTGACTGTTCTGATCTACCACTTTCCCGTTTACCGTTGTTTGCGAAAATCCAAAGCTAGACGCCAACAGCAAGGCTAAAAATAGTATTGCTCTCATGTTAAGTTTAAGTTAAAAACGTTAGTAACCCGAAGTTACATTTTTTTTTTGACCAATAATCATAAAATGAAAAAAATTATGCATGCATAGTATATTTTTCCTAAAAAAGACCCCTAAAAATTATAAATTCACCAAAACAAAACAGGTCCCGACATATGTCGGGACCTGTTAAAAACTTATACTTATCTTAAAATACTATTCCACCGTAACGGATTTTGCCAAATTTCTAGGCTGATCTACATTACAACCGCGCATTACCGCTATATGATAGGATAAAAGCTGTAATGGTATAGTTGTTAGCAATGGCGTAAGACTTTCTAAAGTCTCAGGAACCTCAACCACATGATCGGCCAACTCCTTAACTTGGGTATCGCCCTCTGTTACAATAGCGATAATCTTACCTTTTCTCGACTTTATTTCTTGAATATTACTTACTACCTTTTCATAATGCCCTTTTTTGGTTGCAATAACAAAGACTGGCATTTGCTCATCTATTAATGCAATTGGACCGTGTTTCATTTCCGCAGCAGGATATCCTTCTGCATGAATATAACTGATCTCCTTAAGCTTTAAAGCGCCTTCCAAAGCTACCGGAAAATTGTACCCTCTACCCAAATACAGACAATTGGTAGAATCTTTATATACTTCCGATATGATTTCTATTAAAGCGTTGCTTTCTAAAACCTTCTCCACTTTTGCGGGAATAGTTTCTAGCTCCGTCAAAAATTCATGGAACCTAGATTGGGAGAAAACTCCCTTTTCTTTGGCCAACTTTAATGCAATTAACGTAAGAACGGTTATTTGAGTAGTAAATGCCTTAGTTGACGCCACCCCAATTTCTGGACCGGCATGCGTATACGCACCAGAATCCGTTTCTCGTGCTATAGAAGAACCAACCACGTTACAAACTCCAAATACATAAGCTCCTTTTTCCTTAGCCAGTTTTATTGCCGCCAAGGTGTCTGCCGTTTCACCAGATTGAGAAATAGCAATTAATACATCTTTATCTGTAATTACCGGATTCCTATATCTAAATTCCGAAGCATATTCTACTTCTACAGGTATTCTCGCTAAATCTTCAAATATATATTCCGCTACCAACCCAGCATGCCATGATGTACCACATGCCACAATGATTATGCGGTTGGCGTTCATGAACTTTTCAATATTCTCATCAATCCCAGCCATCTTTATGAGGCCTTGGGCAGCACGTAACCTACCTCTATAAGTGTCTAAAATAGCTCTTGGTTGCTCATATATCTCTTTGAGCATAAAATGATCATACCCTCCTTTTTCAATTTCCTCAATATTCATTTTGAGCTCTAGGATATTAGGATATGCTACCGCATCATTCTTTATCTTACGAAGTTTAATTTCCTTACCTAAACGAACAATGGCCATCTCTTCATCCTGAAGATACACTGCATTATTGGTAAATTCTATAAAAGGGGAAGCATCCGACGCAATAAAAAACTCGTTATCGCCAATACCTATTGCCAACGGGCTACCTAATTTGGCAACCACTATTTCGTCCGGTTTCTTTTTGTCGAATACGGCTATGGCATAGGCACCCACAACTTCATTCAAAGCAATCTGCACTGCTTGACCTAACTTTACGCCTTCGGTCTTTTGAACCTCCTCTATAAGGTTTACCAAAACCTCGGTATCCGTATCGGATTCAAAAGTGTAGCCTCTTTTAATAAGCTCTTTTTTTATGGACTCATAGTTTTCGATAATTCCGTTGTGGATAATTACCAAATCACCTGAATTTGAACAATGCGGGTGAGAGTTTACATCATTTGGCACACCGTGGGTTGCCCAACGTGTATGACCAATACCCAGTTTCCCTTCTAAAGAAATAGAACCTTCTGCCTTCTTCTTTAAATCTTCAACTTTACCCTTGGTCTTTGCTAAACTTATTTTTTCGCCATCATAAATTGCAACACCGGCACTATCGTACCCTCTATATTCAAGACGTTGTAAACCTTTTACGACAATCGGATAGGCATCTCTATACCCTATATAACCTACTATTCCACACATACTGTATATGTTAATTTAAGTTGGGGAAAATAAATATTCATCACAAATGTACTAGAAGCTAGCCAAATCCCCTTAAAACACACTTATAAAACGAAAAATATCGTTAATTGGTATAAGTAAGGCCAATCTGAACACCTGCTAGTATAAAACTTACATTAATAAAAATTAGAGTAGTTGTTTTGTATAAACTTAGTTGGTTTCGGTATAGAAAATTTCAAGCTTGAGTTTCTTATCATCTTCCGCCCCATCAGCACTACCATAAAGGACAGTACCTAAAGGTGAAACTGTATTGGCTATGGGCAATTGCTGTTCTTCTCCATTCTCCAGCATAGCATTCCCCACAGTATTAAGAAACAAATTGGGCGTAGTGGTAAGACCCAAAGTTACATTATCTTCATTATTAACGATAAGGCTATTGATATACGTTGTTATGTTAACACTGTATTTCACACCTCTACCATCGCTATCAGTTTCAATTATTCCTCCATACTCGGTAGACCTACCATCCGCATCACCTGATGATAGCGGTAATATGGTATTCGTTTCCGAATTGTATAGATAAAGCCGTTGTGGCTCAGTACCTAAATTATCATTGGCAACATAAAATACAAGATTGGCATTGTTGATAATCCAATTATTTGATTTTATCTCGTTAAGTGCTTCTCTACTATTTGCTTCATCAAACAATTTAACTTCAGCAAATGCACCTGCCCCTCCTTTTAAATAGATTTTAGATGCATTTTCACCTGTATCCAAGTTATCCGTTATCTCAGAAGGATAGGCTTCATTAATAAATGTATTTACGGCATTACCATCTGTACCCAAAAATTGACCTTGCGAATTAAACGAATCCCTTACAAAACTTAACACTACATCTTTTTGCCCAGCTTGCTCAGTAACTGCACCGGCAGAATCTGCAGTATCATAGTTATATGTAATAGTGATGTTCGCCGATTTTATATCGAACAAAAACATGACATCATTACCTCCCGATGAGAGAGAAAAATGCAATCCGCGCAAAAACTCTTTAAAATTTGCTTGACTTTCAAGTTCTGTAGAACCCTCCTTATCCAAAATATTCTCCTGAAAAAAGTCTTTGTCCAAAGCTACTCGAATTCCAGGTGCCAAATAGTTGAATTGGGTAGACTCATCAACATCTTCAGTAGAAACATCATCTCTTTTAGGCACAGGTATCTGATCTCTGCTAATTACAATTTCTTCAGAACTTGCCTCGCTATCATACAATACCTCATCAACAAAAGTGGGCGCAAATTCCTGACTTGAATAGTATTCTTGGGCCTCTTGAAAATTGGCTGAAGGATCAAGATCACGTAAAAAATAAGTGGACCGCTGTACTTTTAAATTAAAGGATGGATTGTCTCCTTCACGATATAAACGACCATCAACATAAATACTATCCAAATCAAAAGTCTTGGCGAACTGATCCCTTACAAAATTTGCGTCATCCGTATCATCCGTACTATCAAGAGGGTTAGACCCTTTTGTTTTCTCCTGATTATCCAAAAGTCCTCCGCCATCAGTATCACTATTGGGGTCTAACGGATCCTTATCCAGTTCATCTATAACGCCATCCAAATCAGCATCACCTGAAGGATTTGTCAAAAACGGGATGTACAAATAAACAGACTCTACAGTTTCATTTTCTTGAATCTGTGCCGGCACACTAGTGTTTTCAGTATCTTCCAGTTCCTGACTATATGTGCCAAAAGTAGGCGAACCACTAGGCAACAAGACCTGAGTGGTTACCTGTGCTTCGGTTTTACCATAAAGTGGATCATCATAAATGCCCAATTGATAAATTGGCAATCTATTCGTAGATACGGCCTTCACCTTTTTATTATAGGAAAAGACATCAAAGACGGCCTTATTATTTTTGAACGGCTCTCCACCAACTACGCCAGAACCAATGGTTGTCAAGTCTTCTTCACAAGACGTAAAGATGGTAACCAATACTATTACTGCAAGAGCAGGGAGCTTTAATCTGTTCAAAAAAATCATTCGGGCTATTTTAAAACTTCAGTGTTATAAAAATTGGCATACGCTTCCTCAAATTCTTGTAAGGAAACATACGGCAACACAGGTTTTTCAAGGTTGGATATGTGACTTTGTAAATCTTCCGGAATTTCTTCCGCTGCTAAAATAACCGCATCAGAATGATCTACGGCTATCTTTAACAAATTATTATAGGTAGGAGTTTTAAGTGCTTCAATACTATCTTCTGAAATACCATCAAAAGCCACCTTCTTTATCATTTCAGAATCCAGTTCGCCCTCAAAAGACTTACCGTAAACAGAGGTTACGATTTTACTGGTATCGAACAAGGGTTCGTCCGCATAGTATTTCTTCAGGTACAATGGCAATAAAGACGCCATCCAACCATGAACATGTATAATATCTGGAGACCAGTTCAATTTCTTAACGGTCTCAACAACACCTTTAGCAAAAAATATGGCTCTCTGGTCATTGTCCGGAAATAAATTCCCATCAGCATCCGCAAACGTAGCCTTACGCTTAAAGTACTCGTCATTGTCTATGAAATACACCTGAATTCGCTCACGAGGTATAGAAGCCACCTTAATGATTAGCGGCATATCCATGTCGTTAATAACTAAATTCATACCGGACAAACGTATAACTTCATGAAGCTGATGTCTACGCTCGTTGATATTGCCATACCTGGGCATAAAAATCCGAATTTGGCCACCATTGCTGTTAACCATCCTAGGAGTTTCATAAGACATTAGGGAAACTTCGTTCTGCGGAAGATAGGGCACTAACTCCGAGGATACGAACAATATCTTTTTACCATTCATATATGCAATGTTTTTGTGTGTATTTGGTGCAACGTGGCTGCAAAATTACAAAAATTCTACAGATTAGCCGTAATTATAGTAAGTTTGCTCGCTTTTAAACCAAACCTATGCTGGTATTCAAAACTAAAAAAGAACTCTTAGACCACATTTTAAACCGGCCTAAAACGAACACTTTAGGACTCGTACCCACTATGGGCGCACTCCATACGGGGCATGCCTCTCTAGTTCAAAAAGCGGTTAATGAAAATAACACCGTTGTGGTAAGCATATTTGTCAATCCCACTCAGTTTGACAATAAAGAAGATTTGGCCAAATATCCCCATACTTTTGACGCCGATTTAGACCTCTTATCGAAAATTTCGGAAGATATTTTAGTCTTTTCACCTTCTGCAAGTGAAGTCTACGACAACCAAATAGAAGCCAAAAAATATAATTTTGAAGGTTTGGACACCGTAATGGAAGGTGCATTTAGAGATGATCATTTTAATGGAGTAGGTACTATTGTTGAAGCGCTACTTTTACTTGTAAAACCGGACAAGGCTTACTTTGGCGAAAAAGACTTTCAACAGCTACAAATCATAAGAAAACTTGTAAAACAAAAAGAAATTCCGGTTGAGGTTATAGGTTGCCCAATTGTTAGGGAAGCCCACGGTCTTGCCATGAGCTCCAGGAATGAAAGGTTATCGCCCCAATTACGACAAAAAGCTGCATTCATCTACAGAACGTTATTAACTGCCAAAGAAAAATTTGGCACGAAAAGTGCAGATTATGTAAAGGATTGGGTTAAAGGACAATTTAACGAACAGTTAGATTTAGAGTTAGAATATTTTGAAATAACAGATACGGAAACTTTAGGCCCGATCACAACAAAAAAAGAAAACCTAAAATATAGGGCGTTTATTGCCGTTTATGCCGAGGGCGTTAGACTAATAGATAATATTGCCTTATAATTAATTACCTTTGTCAGATGCAAATAGAAGTTGTAAAATCCAAGATTCACCGTGTAAAAGTCACTGGCGCCGATTTAAATTATATTGGCAGCATTACTATTGATGAAGATTTAATGGATGCAGCCAATATCATTAGAGGCGAAAAAGTACAAATTGTAAACAATAATAACGGTGAAAGGTTAGAAACCTATGCCATTCCAGGACCAAGAAATAGTGGGGAAATTACACTAAACGGTGCCGCGGCAAGAAAAGTTGCAGTAGGTGATATTTTAATTCTTATTACCTATGGTAGAATGGATATTGAAGAAGCTAAGAAGTTTAACCCCGCATTGGTTTTTCCTGATGAGGGCACAAATTTGTTGAAGTAAACTTGAACGAAAAACTTAAAAATATACTAAAAACTGTACTCCCAATAGCCTTGGGAGTTTTTTTAGTTTGGTACTCTTACTACAAGACCTCACCGGAAGACAGGACACAAATTTTATTTTACGTAAAAGAAGCCGACCTTTTTTGGGTAAGCATATCCATTATACTTGGCATTCTTGGCCATATTTCACGGGCCGTACGCTGGAACTATTTGTTAGAACCGTTAGGATACAAGCCTAAGATTATAAATAATGTGTTTATTATTTTAATGGCCTATTTTGCCAATCTGGGTATTCCCAGAACAGGTGAAATTCTTAGGGCTACCGCCTTAACAACCTATGAAGACGTTCCTTTTGAAAAAGGATTTGGCACTATTGTAACGGAGCGGGTTATTGATGTAATCATGCTTCTTTTCCTTATTGGTCTTACATTAATTTTACAGACCGATAGTATCTTGGGCTTTTTGCAGGACAGGGGTTTTAACTTAAAAAGCTTATTGCTTTTAATGGGTGCAGGTGTCATTGGACTCATATTTTTCTTTTTCTTCATTAAAAAATCTACGCATACACTGGCCGTGAAAATCAAAGGATTCGTAAAAGGGCTCATGGAGGGCGTTTTTAGCATCTTTAAAATGAAAAGAAAATGGGCGTTTGTGATACACACCCTCTTTATTTGGGGTTGTTATATTGCTATGCTTTGGGTCATAAAATTTACCGTGCCGGAAACCATTCACCTATCTCTTAGTGAACTTATGGTTGCCTTTGTAGCAGGGTCTTTTGCAATGACTGCTACCAATGGCGGCATAGGCCTCTATCCTATTGCAGTAAGCAGTGCTTTGGCCATTTTTGGCATTAGCGCAGTTTCCGGTGATGCCTTTGGGTGGATTATGTGGATTGCACAAACTCTCATGATCGTTGTTTTTGGGGCAATATCTTTTCTGGTATTACCGTTATTCAACAGAAACCGATAAGGTTTTGTTGTACCCAAAAACTGAACCATGTTACGCAAACTCACTTTTTTTGCATGCCTGCTATGCGTTAGTCTGAACGCACAAGTCACACAGGAAATTTTTGAATCGTTTAAACTGCAAGAGCGGCGCGATGTAAAATACTATTTTCCAGAAGACTATGATGAAGAAAAAAAGTACCCCTTAATCGTTGTTCTAGACGGCGAATACCTGTTTGACCAAGTAGTGGCCAACGCCAAATTTTATCATAAGTTTCATGGTATGCCCGCTAGCATTGTAGTGGGTATAGAGCAGAGTAAAAAGAGCATCCGTTTTGACGATTGTGCTTTTGAGCCAGATTCAGGTCTTCCCTCCGAAAAAGCAAAAAAATTCTTTGAGTTTTTAGGGATGGAAATCATACCCTACCTAGACCTCAATTACAGCACCGCCCCGTTTAAAATGATTGTAGGTTATGATATTACGGCCAACTTTACCAACTATTGGCTCTTTAAAGAAAATTCACTTTTTAACGCATACATAAATATATCTCCGGATTTGGCCCCAGAAATGGAAACAAGGGTACCTACACGTCTGGCCGCGTTTGATAAGCAGATTTTCTATCAGTTAATAATGGAGTCCGAAAAAAACAAGAATACACCACGGGTTCTACAGATGGACAAAGCTATTAAGGCAATTGATAAAGAATCTCTTCATTACAATTTTTTACAATATGACGGTGCCGACCATATTTCAATAGCTACTTACGGGCTAGGAAAGGCCTTTGACAACATTTTTGGCATGTTTAAACCCATTAGCCCTAAAGAGTACAAAACACAGATATTGACATCCGAAGAACCTGCTTTTCAATATTTAGAAACCAAATACCAAAGTATAGAGGATTTGTTCGGGTTCAAAAAAACCGTAGACCTTAATGACATCATGGCTATATACGCCGCATGCCGTAAAAAGGAAGACACAGAATCTTTAAAACCCCTTGCCGAACTTTGTAAAAAAGAGTTTCCGGATACGATGATGGGCTTTTATTTTGAAGGCGAATACTATGAGCAATTGGGCGAACCCAAAAAAGCTTTTAAAACTTTTGAAAAAGCTTTTGCTATGGATGAAATAGATTTTCTTACCAAAGAGATGGCTTTAGAAAAAATTGATGCTTTGAAAGCTGATTTTGGATATTAATCCTTAAGCTACAATTCATAAAATACCAAACAAAGTTTTACCTTTAAGGTCAACTTAAAATTTAAGGATGGCCAAAACAAAAACAGCTTTTTTCTGCCAGAATTGTGGTACCCAATACGCAAAATGGGTAGGACAATGTTCCGCCTGCAAAGAATGGAACACCGTAGTTGAAGAAGTCATTCAGAAAGAAGAAAAGGCAAGTTGGAAGACAAGTAACGTTACTGTTTCAAAAATAGCAAAACCATTACGGGTCAATGAAATTAGTACGGATAAGGAGCTTCGGCTAAACACTTTTGACCTGGAATTCAACCGTGTATTGGGAGGCGGCCTGGTACCTGGCGCATTAGTTTTATTAGGAGGCGAACCGGGCGTAGGTAAAAGTACTTTGCTTTTACAAATTGCACTGAAACTTCCCTATAAAACACTCTACGTTTCGGGGGAGGAAAGCCAAAAACAAATTAAAATGCGGGCGGATAGAATTCACCCCAATAGCGAAACGTGTTTTATCCTTACAGAAACCAAGACTCAAAATATTTTTAAGCAGATAGAGGCTACAGAACCGGACATAGTCGTTATCGATTCCATACAAACCCTACATTCCGATTATATTGAATCGGCTGCTGGAAGCATATCCCAAGTACGTGAATGCACCGCCGAACTCATTAAATTTGCCAAAGAAACCAATACTCCTGTTATCCTAATTGGCCATATTACCAAAGATGGTTCTATTGCCGGTCCAAAGATTCTGGAGCACATGGTAGACACCGTTTTGCAGTTTGAAGGCGATAGAAATTACGTATACCGCATCCTTAGAGCCTTAAAAAACCGTTTTGGCTCAACAGCGGAATTGGGTATTTATGAAATGCTAGGTGGCGGACTCAGACAAGTGAACAACCCATCGGAAATATTGATTTCCAAAAATGATGAAGGACTAAGCGGAACGGCCATTGCATCTACTGTAGAAGGTATGCGGCCTTTAATGATAGAAATACAAGCGCTCGTTAGCACCGCAGTATACGGAACCCCACAACGCTCTACCACAGGCTACAATGCCAAACGCCTCAATATGCTTTTAGCTGTTTTAGAAAAAAGGGCAGGCTTTAAACTTGGGGCAAAAGATGTTTTCCTGAACATTACCGGAGGAATTTCCGTAGACGACCCAGCTATTGACCTAGCTGTTATTGCCGCCATCTTATCCAGCAATGAGGACATACCTATTGAAAAAGGGGTTTGTTTTGCTGCAGAAGTAGGACTTGCCGGGGAAATTAGGCCTGTACAGCGTGTAGACCAGCGTATTTCCGAAGCGGAGAAACTTGGTTTTACCTCTATCTATGTTTCCAAGAACAATAAAATCACTCTAAAAAATACAAAAATAGAAGTACACCTAGTTTCAAAAATAGAAGATATGGTCAGTGCGCTTTTTGGATAATGAATATATTTAAAACAAAAAGCAGCGCCCTATCGCTTATCACGAAGGATACGGGCAGTAACCAAAATTATGAGGATTACTGCCACTATTACGATCAACTGTCCAAGACCTACCTTTAGAAAAAACATACAACCCATTTATGGTGCCGGATTAGGAATTGAATTGTGTATTGCTTCAATCCCCTCAAGCACCTCATCACTTAACTTCAGGTCTATACTCTCAATATTTTCCTGTAATTGTTTCATTGAAGTTGCTCCAATAATGGTACTTGTTACAAATGGTCTTGTGTTAACAAAAGCCAATGCCATTTGCGCCATAGAAAGTCCGTGCTTTTGAGCTAGGTCATGATACTTCTCCGTAGCCTTAATTGCTGGGTCACTAATGTATCTGTTATAGTTAGGAAATAAAGTAATTCTGCCCGTTGCAGGCTTCATACCACCTAAATATTTTCCGGATAACGTTCCAAAACCCATTGGAGAATATGCCAACAGCCCTATTTTCTCACGTAACGAAATTTCAGAAAGACCAACCTCAAACTGGCGATTCAGGAGACTATACGGATTCTGAATAGTGATTGCACGGGGCAAACTAGCATGTACCTTACTTTCCGTTAGAAAACGCATGGTCCCCCAAGGTGTCTCATTGGATATGCCTACGTGTCTAATCTTTCCTTCACGAATTAGATCGCGCAAGGTTTCTAATACTTGGTGGATATTATCTTTCCAATGGTCAGATAAATCATGTTTATATCCTCTCTTCCCGAAGTAATTGGTATTTCTCTCTGGCCAATGCAACTGATAAAGGTCTATATAGTCTGTTTGAAGACGACCTAAACTGCCTTCAACGGCACTACGGATTGCTTCTGGCGAAAAACCAGTGGTACGGATAAACTTTGTAAAATCTGCTTTCCCGGCTATTTTTGTAGCTAGTACAACTTTATCACGGTTACTATTTTTCTTGAACCATGTTCCAATTATTTTTTCCGTTGCAGAATGGCGGTCCGGGTGTGCAGGAACGGGATACAACTCAGCTGTATCAAAAAAGTTAACACCTTTTTCTAGAGCATAATCCATCTGTTCATGGCCTTCCGCTTCTGTGTTCTGTTTGCCCCAGGTCATTGTACCAAGGCAAATTTTACTGACTTCAATATCAGTGTAAGGTAGGGTAGTATTTTTCATGTATTCTTTGGGGTATTTTGGGGTACTATTTTCAAAAGCCCCAAATTTAAGCATTTTGAAGGGTTAGGAAAAACCCCTTATCGAATGTTATCTAAAAATCGCCCAAAAGCTCATTTATTACGTGCCAATCAATCTCATTTACCACACTAAGGCTTGTCTACCTCAACCAAAATAGGACAATGGTCACTATGTTTTGCTTCAGAAAGAATAACAGACCTCTTTAACCGATCTCTTAAAGGTTCTGCCACCATGGCATAATCCAAACGCCATCCTTTATTATTATTTCTGGCATTAGCCCGATAACTCCACCAGGTATAGTTGTCCGGTTCTTTATTAAAATGCCTAAAACTGTCTATAAATCCACTTTCCATAAAATTGCCTATCCACTCCCGCTCAACCGGTAAAAATCCTGATACATTTTTGTTACGAACAGGGTCATGAATATCTATGGCCTCATGGCAAATGTTATAATCGCCCAAGACAATGAGGTTAGGATGTGTTTTCCTAAGTTCATCGGCATATTTCTGAAAATCTGCCATATACATTAATTTATGGTCCAACCGAGCTAAATTCGTGCCCGATGGCAAGTACATGCTCATTATAGAAATATCTCCAAAATCCGCCCTGATATTCCTTCCTTCAAAATCCATGTAATCTATACCTGTTCCCTTTTGGATGGCATCCGGTTGTTTTTTAGACAAAATAGCGGTTCCGCTATACCCTTTTTTCTGAGCACTAAACCAATAATTGTACTTATAACCGGCCTCTTCAAAAAGTGAGAGGTCTAGTTGCTCCTCCATCGCTTTTATCTCCTGAAGACAGACCACATCCGGACCAACCGTTTGCAACCACTCTTTAAAACCTTTATTCAATGCGGCACGTATGCCATTTACGTTATACGATACTATTTTCACGTCTGTTACTTTTTTACGAAAATAAGCATTGTGGACCAAGAAGCCCGTGAAGTTTCCTATTTTTACGCACTTCTAACAAAAGCCCCAAATGAAGCCTATTTTTTCAGCCCTTACCCTTTTACTTTTTATACAACTTGCAAATGCGCAAAGCCCAATTCAAAAAGATAGTATTACCGTGTTAGAAGAAGTAATTCTAACGGACACCATCCTAAAAAAACAAGCTACAGGAATTGTTCCTTCTACCATTATAGGCTCAAAAAGTTTTCAGAACTATAGTCCTGTAGATATGGTTTCTGCCATTAACCAGATTCCTGGGGTATTTGTGCTTTCGGGAGCTTTGAACACAAATAAAATTACGATTAGAGGTATCGGGGCCCGTGCCCAGTTCGGGACGGACAAGCTTCAACTTTATTATAATGATATTCCTGTAACAAATGGCACGGGCGCTTCTACCATTGAGACCTATGACCTAGAAAATCTGGACGGCATAGAAGTTATTAAAGGACCAAAAGGCACAGCCTATGGCACAGGTCTTGGCGGAGCTATCATTCTACGGTCCGACAAAAATCTGAAAGAAACCTCTAGTCTTGAAAATAGTTTTACAGCAGGTTCGTACGGGCTCTTGAAGAACAATCTTAGATTCTCGCATTCAGACAAAAAACTCTCCCTGATGCTACGGTATGGGCATATGGAAACGGATGGATATCGTGAAAACAACAAGTTTGAGCGCGATGGAATTTTGATTAATACTTCGTATAAAATCAACCCTAAAAACACCTTTTCTTTTTTATTGAACCATATTGATTATTCTGCACAAATACCAAGCTCTTTAAGTAGATCTGCTTTTGACGAAAACCCGAAACAAGCAGCTTTTACATGGAAATCTTCTCAAGGCTTTGAAGACAACAACTACACCCTTGCCGGACTCTCTTACCAACATAAATTTAGCTCACGATTAAAAAACACCACCAGTATCTTCTATACTTATCTTGATCATTATGAGCCAAGACCCTTCAACATTCTGGATGAAATTACCAATGGGTATGGTTTTAGAAGTAGATTTCTTGGCGATTTTAATTTTCTCCAAGGGAAGGCCGAATATACTTTTGGGGCCGAACTGTACAAAGACGAATACAATTGGGGCACATTTGAAAATTTATACCAAGAGAATAACGGTAATGGCAGCCTGAAGGGAATGCGCATTAGCAGAAACAAAGAATTCCGTAGAAAATTTAATAGTTTTGGATCTTTGACCCTACCCTTTACCAATAAACTAACGGCCCAAATAGGCCTTAACATTAACAAAACGCATTATGACTTTAGGGACCAGTTCAATACCGGCTCAGATAATAAAAGTGCAAAACGTAATTTTAGTGCCATTGTATTACCCAGTCTTGACGTAAGTTATCATCTGAATACGGACCATTCCATATACGTCAATGTTAGCCGAGGTTTTTCCAATCCAAGCTTAGAACGATCTCTTACCCCGGAAGGCGTAATTAATCCTGATATTGCACAAGAAACAGGCATGAATTATGAAATAGGCGGACTGTTTAATTTTTTCAATAAAAACTTTCGGGTAGACGTGGCTATCTACCGCATGGACATCAAAAACCTTCTAGTAGACCAACGCATTGGCGAGGATCAATATGTTGGAAAAAATGCAGGAAGCACCAAGCATCAAGGAATAGACCTAGAGTTAAGCTACGCCATTAAACTATCGCCACAACTGCAACTCAGACCTTTTATAAATTATACTTTAAGCGATTTTAGCTTTGTAGAATTTATTGATGAAGACAACGATTTTTCAGGAAACCCGTTAACAGGTGTTCCTAAAAACAGATTAAATTCTGGCTTACAATTACAAATGAAAAACGGTTTTTATTGGAACACAACCCACCAATATGTAGATCAAATATCATTGACAGATGCCAACACCCTCTACAGTGACGAATTTAATGTGTTTAACTCAAAAATTGGTTATAGAAAACAATTATCCGCCCGCTTCTCTATTGGGTTTGATTTTGGGGTCAACAACATTTTTGACACCAAATATGCCCAATCCGTTCTTATTAACGCCACAGGGTTTGGCGGCAGTGAACCGCGCTATTATTACCCAGGAAACGGACGTAATTGGTATGGAGGCTTAAAATTAGGAATGAAAATTTAAGCTTCTTGCATTTTCATTAACCAGCTTTTCATGTCTACCGCTTTGTGAATAATTGACCTTAAGCTAGATATGTCAACACGTTCCTGCTCCATTGAGTCACGATGACGAATAGTAACGGTATTATCCTCTACCGTTTGGTGATCAACCGTTATACAGAATGGAGTACCATTGGCATCCTGCCTTCTGTAACGACGCCCAACAGCATCTTTTTCATCATATATTACATTGAAATCCCATTTAAGGTCATCAACTATTTTATGGGCTATTTCTGGTAGACCATCTTTTTTCACCAATGGAAATATAGCCGCTTTGGTAGGAGCCAAAACAGCCGGTAATTTTAAGACCGTTCTAACCGAACCGTTTTCCAGCTGCTCTTCCCTTAACGAATTAGAGAATACGGCCAAAAACATACGATCCAAACCTATTGAAGTTTCCAATACGTAAGGCACGTAGCTTTCTCTGGTTTCCGGATCAAAATATTGTAGTTTTTTTCCGGAGAATTTCTCGTGGCTAGACAAATCAAAATCAGTTCTTGAGTGTATTCCTTCCAATTCCTTAAAGCCAAAAGGAAACCGGAATTCTATATCTGCGGCAGCATCTGCGTAGTGCGCCAATTTCTCATGGTCATGAAAACGATAATTTTCTTCACCAAGACCTAGGGAAAGGTGCCATTTTAAACGGTTCTCCTTCCATTTTTCATACCATTCCTGCTGTGTACCCGGCTTAATGAAAAATTGCATTTCCATTTGCTCAAACTCCCGCATACGGAAAATAAATTGGCGCGCCACAATTTCATTACGGAACGCTTTTCCTGTTTGGGCTATCCCAAAAGGAATTTTCATTCTTCCGGTTTTCTGAACGTTCAAGAAGTTCACGAAAATACCTTGTGCCGTTTCCGGACGTAAGTAAAGGTCCATAGCAGTCTCTGCAGTAGCCCCTAACTTAGTTCCGAACATGAGGTTAAACTGTTTTACGTCTGTCCAATTTTTAGAACCTGACATAGGGCAAGAAATATCCAACTCCTCAATAAGTTTTTTAACGTCTGCCAAATCTTCATTCTCCAAAGACCTACCTAGTCTTTTCAAAATTGAAGTTGCTTGTTCTTGGTACTCCACCACTCGTGGGTTGGTTGCCAAAAACTGTTCTTTATCAAACTTATCACCAAAGCGCTTAGCGGCTTTAGCCACTTCCTTTTCTATTTTACCCTCAATTTTTGCAACATGGTCTTCAACAAGAACATCTGCACGGTATCTCTTTTTGGAATCCTTGTTATCTATTAACGGATCACTAAAGGCATCTACATGTCCGGAGGCTTTCCAAGTAGTAGGGTGCATAAAAATCGCGGCATCAATACCTACAATATTGTCATTAAGCTGCACCATTGCTTTCCACCAGTAGTCCCGTATATTTTTCTTAAGTTCGGAACCGTTCTGTGCGTAGTCATAAACGGCACTTAATCCATCATATATTTCGCTAGATTGAAATACGTAACCGTATTCCTTTGCATGGGAAATTACCCTCTTAAAATCATCTTCTTGTTTTGCCATGCGGCAAAAATAGAATATTAGGGCAATGAGTAAAAATTTATTTTAATTCAAATTCACTTGAAGACAGAAGTTTTTGGTTTTCAAAAACATTCAACCTATAAATACCTTCCTCTAAAGATCCTTGAGGCAAAGTAATGAAGTCACAAACATTGGTTTCTTCCCCACTAAAAACAAACGCCACTCGCTTGCTATAAATATTCCCGTTTACGGATATGGTGTTTGCATTATCTTCTATAACCCGCATATTTGGGTCCAAAAATTGGAAGTAGATTACCTTTTCGGCATTTAGTTCGTGGCCGTCCGCAGCTACGGTAACACAACCACGCAATTTTTCAATAAGTGATGCTTTATTGGTTTTTATTGGTTTGCCCGAGCGTAAACGAAAACCACTGCCTTCCGTATTCTGTAAGGCCAAGTATTTTTTAGCTTTGAGTTCCTTGTTCAACTCGCTAATCTTTTTTCTTTGAAGAGCCTCAGCTTCGGCAAGGGAACTACTTTTTCCTCGTAAAACCTCTATTTGCTTCTTGGTTTCCTCATATTTATCAGAAAGAAGCATATTGTTGTACCTCAAGAAATTGTTCTTAAGCTTTAAACTATCGTTCTTGGCTTCCAACCTGCGTAACTCGGTTTTATATTCCCTAAGTTTTTCTACGGTAAAATTTAAGCGACCAACGGAATCCAACAATTGTTGCACCCTATATTTTGAACTTTCTAGCTCAATTTCATTTACCTCATTAAGTGCCGAAAGTCTATCAACATCGGTTTTCATTATGGTAAGGTCTTTTACCAGCAGCTCTTTTTCTTGTTCCAAGAAAACAATCTGACTTCTAGATTGTGCATAGCTATAGTAAAATGCTATTAAGATACCTATGATAACTGCAACTAGGGCAGTAAGTATTATCTTGTAGTTAAATTTAGTATCTTGAACGTCCATTGGGGCGTATGGGGCTTTAAGGTAGGTTGCGCTAAGGCTAAGGTTTGGTGTTTAAAATGTTAACAAATATACTAAATGATATCAATTCGGTCTTAGCACCACGGGTGTGTTTTGGATGTAATGTTCATTTAAACAGAGGAGAGAAACTCATCTGTACCATTTGCCGAAACGATTTGCCGCTTACCGATTATACTTTTAACGACGAAAACCCCGTTGACCGTATATTTTATGGCAGAATTAACATAAAAAAAGCAAGTTCCATGCTTTTTTTCTACGAAAAAGGTATCGTTCGCGAGCTTATACACCATTTAAAATATAAAAATCAGGAAGAAGTGGGTACATTTTTAGGGGACTGGTACGGGCAACTTCTAAAGGAAAACAATGAACTTACCAACGCAATAGACCTGGTAATTCCCGTTCCCCTGCACAAGAAAAAACTAAGACAACGCGGTTACAACCAAATAGCTTCTTTTGCACAGCGTTTGGCGTTTCACCTAAACGCAGACTATGTTGACCACATTTTGATAAAAACAGCAAATACAAAAACACAGACCAAAAAGGGGAGAATAGGCAGATGGCAAAATAAAAAAGACCTGTACACTCTCTCAGACTTTAACTCACTAAAAGACAAGCGTATTCTTTTGGTAGATGATGTTATCACTACCGGTGCCACCATGGAAATATGTGCTAGAACATTAGCCCAAGTACCAAATACTACAATATTTATTGCCAGTATGGCGGTTGTACCTTAAGTGTGGAATTAAAGAAAATTAGTTGTTTCTTTGTGCCATAGTTCAGTTAATATGGTCCGCCGGTTTTTCACCTTTTTATTTCTATTCATGATTGTTGCCGTTCTATGGCAATGTGCGCGCAGGGGAAGCCCAAGTGGTGGTCCTAAAGACCTTACCCCCCCTACTTTGACCAAGACCGAACCGGATAGTATGACCACCAACTTTAAGGCCAGCCGTATCCGATTGTATTTTGATGAGTTTATAAAACTAAAAGATATTCAGGAACAACTCATAGTTTCTCCTCCGTTAAAGTATCAACCGGACATAACCCCACAGGGCGGCGCAAGTAAATACCTTGAAGTGAAATTTAAGGATACGTTACGCGAAAACACAACATACACCCTTAATTTTGGGCAAAGTGTACAAGATAACAACGAGGGTAACCCCAGTAGTTTTCTAACCTATGTCTTTTCTACCGGAGACTATATTGATTCCCTTGACCTTACCGGCGCAGTTAAAGATGCTTTTAAGAAAAAAGCGGATGATTTTATTAGCATAATGCTATATGAAATTGATACGGCCTATACAGATTCTACCATCTTTAAAAGACCTCCAAACTACATTACCAACACCTTGGACAGTGCCGTTATATTCAAGCTTAAAAACCTTAAAGAAGGGCAATACAAACTTTTTGCCTTAAAAGATGAAGCCAAGAACAACATGTTCGATCAGAATGTAGATAAAATTGCCTTTCTTCAAGACACTATAAATTTACCCACAGATTCTACTTACGTACTGACCCTTTTTAAGGAAATACCCAATTACAGTATGGCCGTACCAAGTCTGGTGGCTAAAAACAGGATTATTTTTGGTTATTATGGCGATGCCAGTGATGTGGAAATAAAACCAATAACATCTATACCCGATACCGTCAAGACCAAAATACTCAAAGAAAAAGACAAAGACTCCCTCAATTTTTGGTTTACTCCCTACGAAATGGACTCTATAGTCTTTACCGCCACGAACGAAAGATTAAAAATCATAGATACCTTTACCGTTAAGGGCAGAAAAGTTGATACGGATTCGTTGAGACTGAACCCCAATCAAAACGGTTCTCTTAATTTTAGCGACCCTTATTTTATTTCGGCCAATACACCGATAAGCGCTGTTGATTCTACCCTGTTTTTTATGACGGACCAAGACTCCTTGGCTGTCAATTTTACCACAAAGTTGGATACGATAGACAACAAAGTTGATATTGATTTTACCGTAGAACCTAACCAAAGCTATCAATTAGATCTTTTACCTGGTGCCATTACGGATTTCTTTGGACAGGCAAATGACACAATCTCTTACTACCTATCTACGAGTAGCTATGCGGATTATGGAAATTTGAGATTTAACATTACTGGAGGTGACTATCCTTTAATTGTTCAGCTAACCGATGAGAACGGTGTTTTAAAAAGGGAAATTATAGCCACTGAACCCAAAGTGTTCGAATTCAACAATCTTGAACCTTCCAAATACCTTATCCGGGTTATTTTTGATGCCAATGGCAATAGCAAATGGGATACGGGTAATTTCCTAAAAAAACAGCAGCCCGAAAAAATTAGCTACTACCCTGATGTTATTGAAGTAAGGGCTAATTGGGAAATGGAACAAACTTTTATTATTCCAAACTAAAACGGTCCCTATCGTTCAGAAACCTAAGCTTGGCGCGCACGTTCTGAATATGTTTTTTTGATAATGACGCCGTTACTATTTCATCATTTTCAGAAAAAGCCAAGTCCTTGCCCAAACTATCAAACACTACGGAATGTCCCGGGTATGCATGACCTACATCATCCGAACCAATTCTGTTGACACCTATACAATAGCTCATATTTTCAATAGCACGTGCTTTTAGCAAAGTATCCCAGGCGGTAATTCTTGGTTCCGGCCAGTTGGCCACATAAACCAACACATCATAATCTACGGTATTTCTTGCCCAGACAGGGAAACGCAAATCATAACAAATCATAGGACAGATTTTGAACCCTTTATAATTTACGATGAGCCTTTCGTTGCCTGCCTTATATACTTTATCCTCGCCCGCAAGAGTAAATGTATGGTGCTTGTCATAAACCGAAGTTTTCCCGTCCGGCTCAACAAAGAACAACCTATTTTTATAAATTTTATTTTCTGAAAAAACAATACTGCCCATAACAGCTGCTTTGTTTTCTTGGGCCTTTTTTTTCATCCAGACCAATGTCTTCTGTCCCTCTTCTGTTTTGATATTTTGTGGCTCCATAGTAAATCCGGTAGTGAACATTTCCGGAAAGACTATTAAATCAACATCAGAAGGAAGAGCTCTTAGTTTTGCATCTAGCGCCACTCTATTGGTTTCAGGGTCCTCCCACTTCAACGAGGTCTGTACCAAGGCTACGTTCAATAGTTCATCCATAGAAAAAATCAATCAAAATGTACATCAATTTTATTTTCAACTGCCATGCTATGCAATTGCTTTAGCTGCGATTCCAAAATCCGGTCTATTGAAAGTTCCGGTAAATTGTCCATATCAAAAAAAGCGGCCCCTTCCATATCAAAACCATGATTAAGCTCACCACCTGTAAGCTGGCATAGAAAGCAAAGCTTATACACATAAAAGGGTTGTGGTGGGTGCGGGTGCGATTGCTTGTCATATACCGCCAACAATCTTACAACACTGGTGCTCAAACCGGTTTCCTCCTCTATTTCTTTAGTAACACAGGCAGATGGTGGGTATCCCACTTCGGCCCAACCACCAGGTATGGTCCATTTACCATCAATGCTTTCCCTAGCCATTAAAACCTGATTCTTATCGTTCAGTACAAGCCCACGAACATCAACTTTTGGCGTTGGATAATCCGTAACGGGCATATAAAATTCCTCTAAAACTAGTAATGGCTTATTCGCCAATGAAGCAATCAACTGCAGCGCGATTTGCTTAAGCTCTTCATAACGCTCTCTGTTATATTCGTCCTCTGCATAAACAAGACCCGTTTCCGCTAGGGCCTTAATTCTTTTAATCTGCTCCAGTTGCTTCATTTAAATCTCTGAATCAATCGTTAGTACCCAATAAACTTATAAGTTCTGGAACGCCTTGCATCTTGGCATGGTCAAACGCCGTATTGCCCCTGGCGTCTTTTGCCGTTGTATCCGCTCCATGTTCCAATAACAGTTTTGCTATTTCCAGTCTATTAAAAGTTGCCGCATATATCAGACAAGTTGCCCCCATTGAATTACGTTCATTAACGTTAGCTCCTTTTTCAATCAACATTTTGGCAATGCCCGCAAAACCTTTAAAACATACGCCCATTAGCGCTGTGTTTCCTGAAGCATCTACCGCATCTATTTTAGCCCCATTGTTCAAAAGCACCTCTGCCGTCTCTATCTGATCATAATATGTAGCCAAAATTAACGGAGTAGAGCCCCTTTGATCTGTAGTATTTACCAATTCTGGATTTTCCTTAAGCATTGAGACTACCTCTTGTGTATTGCCCAAGCGTATTTCATTAAAAAATTTGTCACTCATAATCTGCTAGTATCATGTAGGTCTTGAGAATGATTAATGAATAAACACACCCTATACCTTTCAATTTATAAATTTAAAAAAAAGAGCCACGGTATGTGCCGCGGCCCTATAAATAATTACTCCAATTTTACTTTCTACGAAATGGATTTTAAAAATTAAGCTCCAACCTCTTCCGGTTTTACATTGGAATTTGGATCAATCCCTCCTTTTCTATCGTTTAGTGCCTTTTCAACACCTGCTCCATAGGCCGGGTCGGCTGCATAAAAATGTTTCAACTGTCTTTGCACTATTTCTTCCGAAACTCCGTCCATGGCAGTGGCGATATTATTAAAGAGACGTTGTCTTTGACCATCATTGAACATACGGAACAAATCTCCAGGTTGCTTGTAATCCCCAAAGGTATCGTTCTCCTCATAACGTCTAACATCTCCGTTAATTCTCATTGGCGGTTCCTCTGCACTTGGCACTTCTTCTGCTCCTCCTTTTGTATTAGGTTCATAATACGCATCCGGATTTCCAAAGTCATTGCTAAAAAATCGCATAGCACCATCTTTATGATAGTGATTTACTTCATTAAGAGGTGCATTGGCGGGAAGTGCTTCATAATGTGTTCCCAAACGGTACCTATGTGCATCGGCATACGAAAAGATACGGGCCTGTAGCACCTTGTCCGGTGAGAACCCAATACCTGGCACTACGTTAGATGGGGAGTAAGCGGCATTCTCAATATACTGCCAATAATTATCTGGGTTTTTGTTCAGCTCAAGCTCTCCCACTTCTATTAACGGATAATCGCCATGTGGCCACACTTTTGTAAGATCAAACGGGTTATACGGTGTTTTTTCTGCATCGGCCTCTGGCATAATCTGCACCTTTAACGTCCATTTTGGGAAGTTTCCGGCTTCGATTGCACCAAAAAGCTCTTCTTGATATTTTTCTCTGGTTTGACCTATAACCTCAGCAGTTTCTTCATTGGTATAGTGCTTATGGCCTTGCTGTGTTTTAAAATGGAATTTTACCCAAAAACGCTCACCATCATTGTTCCAAAAACTGAAAGTATGCGATCCGTATCCGTTCATATGCATTGGTGTAATTGGAATACCGCGATCAGACATTAAAATAGTTACCTGATGAAGGCTTTCAGGAGATAGCGACCAATAGTCCCACATTGCTTCAGGAGAGCGTAAGTTAGTTCTAGGGTGTCTTTTTTGTGTATGGATAAAATCTGGGAATTTATAACCGTCCCTTAGGAAGAAAACCGGAGTATTGTTACCTACCAAATCCCAGTTACCTTCTTCCGTATAGAATTTTAAAGAAAAACCACGTACATCTCTTTCGGTATCTGCAGCGCCCAATTCTCCTGCAACTGTTGAAAAACGTGAAAGTACAGGGATCTGGTTACCTACTTTAGAGAATATTTTTGCACATGTATACTTAGAAATATCATGGGTTACCGTAAAAGTACCCATAGCACCCCATCCTTTGGCATGAACCACTCGTTCCGGTATTCTTTCACGATTTTGGTGCGCCAACTTTTCCAATAGCTTGTAGTCCTGTACTACAACGGGGCCTCTTTCTCCCGCTGTTTTTGAGCGCTGGTTGTTTGCTACCGGAGCTCCAGCCGATGTTGTCAATTTTTTCTTCATATCTAAGTATTTTTTAAACCACTCAATTTACTGAGTATCAATTATTTTCAAAATAAAGGTACCAAAAAGAGACAAATACAGTATAAAAAAATAATATTAAAATATTATTTTAAAATAGATTTTAACTATTAATAATGTCGATTGAGATAAGAATTCTAGTAAATGCATCCAATTTTCAACAAACAACCGTTTATCTTAATTGGTTTTATCAACTTAACACAAAATATGACAGATTATTCGTATATTATTGTCGTAAATTATATAGGATTGTGTTAAATATGGTCTCTTATGTTTCATAAGGAAACGTACTATTCATTGTTAAGTCCTATTTTTACAATAAAACCCCTAAACATTGCAAACTCTTTCTATAACTTCCTTAATCAAAGATTCCCCGACAGCAGTTGCTATTTTGGATACGCAACTACGCTTTGTAGGAAATTCTAGAGTGTGGCTAAACGATTTCTGCCCTGATTATGAATCAATCATAGGCGAAAATTATTTTGATATACTTTCCAATACCCCAGAAGAATTAAAATCCGTACTTCATGAATGCCTTGAAAAGGGATTAAAAAATCTTAACGAGGGAGAAAAATTCATTTTTCCTAATGGCAAAGTCCAGTGGCTAAAATGGAGAATAAGCGCTTGGACCAATAATAACAACGAAATAGGAGGTCTCATAGTTACCCTAGAAGATGTAACCGAAACAAAACGTAGTGAAGAACTTTATGCTAAGGCTGAACGCGTTGCACGAATAGGTGGCTGGGAGGTTGATATGTCTACAAATTTTGTGCATTGGACAAATATAACCAAAGATATCCATGAAGTACCTAGAGATTTTAAACCGAACCTAGAAACCGGCATAAATTTTTATAAAAAGGGAGAACATAGAGAAAAGATAACAAGCTTGGTAACCAATGCCATTACAGATGGCACTCCTTGGGATACAGAGTTGATAATCGTTACTGCAAAAGGAAATGAGGTATGGGTTAGGGCAAAAGGCGAAGTTGAGTTTCTAGACGGGAAATGCGTACGTATTTTTGGAACCTTTCAGGATATTGACGAAAAAAAGAAAACACAACTCAAGTATTACGAGGTTACCCAGAGACTTGAAGTTGCTACTAAAGGAGCCAATGTAGGTATATGGGACTATGATATCATAAACAACCAACTCGTGTGGGACGATAACATGTACCGGCTCTACGGAATTGACAAAAATGATTTTAAGGGTGAATACGAAGCTTGGCAAGCAGGCCTGCACCCTGATGATAAAGCCCGGGGAGATCAAGAGATTGCCAAGGCCATATCCGGAGAAAAAGAATTTGACACTGAGTTTAGAGTTGTTTGGCCCAATGGGGAAACTAGATACATAAAAGCCTCAGCGGTAACCCAAAGAAATTCTGATGGGAAGGCCATTAAAATGACAGGGACCAATTGGGACATTACCGAGCTTAAGAACACCCAGATGATGCTCACTAAAAGTCAAGAATCTTTTTTTGGTGCCTTCGAGAATTCGGATACAGGTATGGCCATTGTTAGTATAACTGGCAAATGGATTAAAATAAACGAAAGTCTGTGCTCTAGTTTAGGCTACACAGAAGAAGAGCTTCTTAAATTAACCTTTCAGCAAATAACCCACCCCGAAGATTTACAGAATGACATAGATTTACTGAACCAAACTATTGCCGGAGAAATACCAAGTTACCAGATGGGCAAACGTTATTTCCACAAAAACGGCAGTATTGTTCATGGTATTTTGACCGTAACCGCAGTTAAAAATATTAACGGTAAAATTTTACACTTCATTTCACAAATTACGGATATTACCCCGCAGATAGAAAACGAAAAAAAATTAAAACGTTTGGTTGATATTACCTCAGAGCAAAATGAAAGTCTCTTAAACTTTGCCCATATCGTATCACATAATCTACGCTCACATTCCAGTAATTTGGCTATGCTTACCAATTTTTTGGTCAAAGAAAAAAGTGATGAAGAACGCCAAAACCTTTTGGGTATGCTCAGAGGCGCATCGGACAGTCTCAACGAAACCATACTACATTTGAACGAGGTAGTTCAAGTAAAAGTCGGTTCTTTAGAAAAGATGAAAAGCATTAACCTATACGAGTCTATAAAAAATGTAGAAAAGAACTTGAACCTTCTTATCCAAGAAAAAGGTGCGATTTTAGAAACTAACGTTCCTGAAAATCTTACGGTTAGTGGCATCCAGGCTTACATAGACAGTATTGTGCTTAACCTAGTCTCAAATAGTCTCAAATATAGTTCTCCGGACAGAAAACCTCTAATTCAAATAAATTCAGAAATCCAAGAAGATGGCGTAGTTCTTTCTTTTAAAGACAATGGTTTAGGAATAGACCTGGAAAAACATCGTGAAAAGCTCTTTGGCATGTATAAGACTTTTCATCGCAATAAAGACGCTAAAGGTATTGGTCTTTTTATTACCAAAAACCAAATAGAAGCTATGAACGGTACAATTGAGGTGGAAAGCGCCGTTGATGCAGGAAGTACTTTTAAACTACACTTTAAAAAACCATTGACATGAATATGAATATCACTAAAATTAAGAGCGTCTGCATTATAGACGATGACCCAATCTTTATCTACGGCACCAAACGTATCATGAACGAGGTTGATTTTGCTGACGAAATTATTGTTTATAACGATGGCCTTGCTGCATTTGATGGATTAAAGGAAATGACCCAGAAGGGAGAGGAACTACCCTCTATGATTTTTCTGGACATTAATATGCCTATTATGAACGGGTGGGAGTTTTTGGATGAGTTTGTTCAGCTACCCAATAATAACGCAGAAAACATAATCATATATATAATCAGTTCGTCCGTTGACCCTCGTGATGTTGTCCGAATTCATGAATACAAAGTTGTCAACAACTACATTTTAAAACCTATTTCAATAGAAGATCTTCATAATATTCTTCAAAATGTAAGTAATTAAGGCTATTTGTTTATTTTAGGCGATTGGACAAAATCATTAAACCAAGAGCTAAGCGAATATTACTTTATTGAATGGGCAATTTTGAAAAAACATGTATTATAGACGATGATGCGATAGCCGTTTTTGGATTAAAAAGAGCAATGCAAGCTTTAAAATTCTCGCCAGAACTCATTATTTATGAAAACGGTCTTGACGCCATAGAAGGTTTTCAAACAATGATAGAAGGTGAAATGTCTCTCCCTTCCCTAATTTTAATAGATATTAATATGCCAGTGATGGACGGATGGGATTTTATTACCGAAATGCGTAAAATATGGCCCAAAGACCTAGAAGAGCCAACAATTTATATGATGACTTCTTCTTTAAGCCCTATGGATGTTGAAACCGCCAAAAGCTTTGGGTTAGAAAATAATTATCTTATAAAACCCATTTATGCAGAGGCTTTACAAAATATCCTAGTCTAAAATTTAGAATTAATCTTTCTCTTTTGGGGAAAAATCATCCGGTGCTATTTTCACCTGTTTGGTTGTACCCATGTCTCCCGAGTCGTTCCATATATACCATTCATTAAAATCAAAACTGCCGTTTCCTTTCAAAAATTCTGGTTTACGCAACGCCCGGCCATCTTCAAATTCATGATTGGTGCCACTGCCATCTTCTCCTACAACCCCAAATACATCAATTACTTTTCCAAATGGATCTACGAGTTCAAGATTATCATCTCCGTTAGAATCTGCCGGACTATTGGTTCCTATACCTAAATCAGGCGGAAATCCATAAACCGCTTCAAACTCCCCGGCGTTTGGTGAAATCACTATAAAACCATTTGCATCTATCGTTAGAGCGGACAAGTCTATTTCTGAACTGACTTCTGTGCTTGCATTTGTATACCGCTTTAGCCTCCAGCCTTTAAGACTTAAACTTTGATCTGAAGAATTATAAAGCTCAACAAACCTGGCCGAAGCATTATTGTCCGGATCGGCCAATTCTGTAATCAATATATTTTCAGAGGTAAACTCATCTACCAACTCGGCACAGCGTTCTTTATTGAAGTCTATATCCAGCACACTACGAATGCCAATCCTGTAATCTTCATTCTCCCTCAACAAAATCCCTGTTACGCTTCCTCTACCCTCCGGCAAAAAATCGGCTTGAAAATCAGAATACCCGCTGTTCAGCATAATAATTTCGTTATCGTTACAATCTACCAGAATACGTTCTGTCTCCTCTCCTGCAAGTGCAAAAGGTTGTCCTAGTTCCTCTTTCTTCAACTCTACGTCGGTAAGCGTAACGAGCGTGTTGGTCAATTCCTTTTTCACATCGGAAATTGTTATTACTGTAGGCTCAACAAATACTTGTTCGTCACAAATTCTAAAAACATGTTCATTAACTATGGCAGCCGGTAACCTCCCCACCGAAACATTACCAAAAGAGGTAAAGGTAGCTCCTAGCTTAAATACGTCCTTACTCTTTCCTAGGTATAAACCTTTTAACTTTATTCCGATTTTTGTTCCCACCGGATAAAACAAATGCGAGTCCCTAACGTCTATTTCTATTTGGAATCCCTCAGTTGGATTAACGGAACTATCCTGAAAATATAGTACACTAAAAAAGTTTCCAGCTTCATCTGAGGAAACAACATACCCCTCAATTATCAAATCATCTTGTATTTGGAAAGTATCGCCCTTATAAAGACTTTTCACATCTGCATATGTACTATTAGCTGTCAGGTTTGAAGTACAGTCGTTTGGTGGCTGTTCGTAATTACGGCTCTTTACACAACTGTTAAAACACACAGTTACAAGAACCGAAAAAACAAAAATCAACTTATTGAATCTATGCCTATCTCCCATCTGTACCATACTAAAAACTATATGCCAAGTTCAAAAAATAAGTGCGTCCATAACCGTACCAATACTTAGGAGCAAAGGATGGTGTTCCACTTAAATTATCTTGCTTGAATTGACCATAATTACCATTTCTACTTTGCTCATAACCTCCCGTCCGGAACACGGCATCAAAAAGGTTGTTGACACTTGCAAAAACACTGATGTATTTTCCGTTCTTCAACCAAGATTTCCCACCTACTAAATTCAGCAGGTAAAAATTATCCAGCGGTCTTTGAGCCAGTGCATTACTTACATTTTCTTCCGTGGCATCCGCAAACGGGATATTGGTTTCAGGATTCAAATAAAAACTTCGGGTCCTGGTAAGAGTAGATATGCCTGCATAATTATTTGCCAAGTAATTAGTAGTAGCTCCCACCCACCAATATTTGGGGTCACGATACTCTATACCTATCGCATAAGCTTGTTGGGGACCTTGCGCCAATTTATAATCTTTGATTTGAGCAACACCCAAATCTACCGTGCCCTCTAAGTTTATAAGGTCTTCTTCCCTTCCTGCCGTATCAAAATTAATGGCAACATTTGGGTCGCTCGCATATACATACTTCCCTACAGCAGCCACAGCGGTCAATTTTACTGCTGACGACAATTGATATTCCAAACCTAGTTCCGTGCCCATATGCAGCTTGTCTAGCCCTGTGAGAACCTCTTGAACGAAGTCTGACCCAACACCGGCATCAACAAAGAAGAAGTTTACATCCGTTGTATTTTGAAAACGGGTGTAAAATCCCGTAAGCCTACCAGTTAATTTAGGAAGGCGCAGAAAGTAATTAAGGTCTACGGTCGTATTTATTTCATTACTAATGTTGGGTACAACGCTATTATTCTCGCGTGGGTTAATAAACACATTTTGAAGTACCGGCGGCCTGGCCATGTAGGAACCGTGAACGGACAGCCAATGTCTTTCCGTTAATTTATAAGTAAAGCCAGATTTGCCTCCCAATGAATTGAATACCGCTGCATCACTTTCTCCCAATGAACTCTGCGGATATCTATCATTTTTAAAAAGACCTACTCGTTGGTAATTGGTAGTCGCATATTTACCGGATATAAATGCACTCCACCTTTCTTGACTATATTTAAATTGAACGAACGACTCAAACTGATCGACCTCCATTTTATAATTGTAATTGAATATGTCATCCTCTCCTTTTTCAACCGTTCCGTTACTATCGTTCAGTGTTTCGGAAAACGGGTCAATATCAGCATGAAAATCCGCTCCCAACAAATCATTAATTTTAGCATAATTTTCAGAATTCAGGGTTTTATAACTCAACCCAAAATCCATTAAAAACCTATCGGTTAAAATTAAATTCCCCACAGTATTTAAACTTACCTGTGTATCATCAGCTACATCATCATACAAAACATAAGCGGCATTTCCATTGGTGTTAGCTGTGTAAACCTGACTCCAATTAAGTTGTGGTTCGTTCAAAAAACCTTCCTTAGCCGCATTAGCACTACTAAAATTAGCCCCTAATGGGGAGTTGATATAGAAGCTGGGCAAATACCTATAGTAGGTTGGGTCCGGATTTGGCGCATTATAATACCCTAACCGGCTTCTAGAATTAGAACCGGACTGGTAGACCATTCCCGTATTTAAACTAAACCGATCGGAGCTAAAATAATGGTTGAGCATAAAAATTGGTTCCGAGATTTTTCGCTCTCGAGAGTTTCTGATTTCACCATTCTGCTCCCCCCAATAAGGATTATATTTTTTACCTGCCAAATCAAAGATCTCCTCTGTAATAGCAGAGGAACGACCTCGTCTATTTGAAGCCCAAAGTGCAGTAAGGTTTATACTGTTCTTTTCATTGAATTGATATTCTAGAGCCCCAAAAAATGAAAATGCGTCGTATAGTGTACCATCTATATACCCCTGTTTCGCCCACCTCCTTGAACCAGAAACCGAATACGCCAAACCATTTTTTTGAACGCCAGAAGTATAGGTGGCCATTAATCTGCCCGCATAGGTCCTGTTGGAATATGATGTAGATAAACGCGTACCAGGCCGCAAACCAGAAGGTCTTGTATCTATGTTGGTGTTGCCCAAAATACCCCCAAAAGTATAGTCCGATGCTTCTAGGCCATTTGTAAATTGTTGATTTCTGGTTACATCGTTCATGCCTCCCCAATTGTTCCACTGAGGACGACCATCATAAAACTTGTTCATTGAAATACCGTTCAACAACACCGTTCCGTTCTGTGAATCGTATCCACGCACCCGAAAAAATGCCTGACCAAAATCAAAAGCTGCTCTATTCAAAAATAAATCTCTGGTTGCCCTGAGCAGGCCGGAGGAATTAGAACTTACTTCATCATCCAACAATTCTGCATCACTCAACGAGATAAGGTTATCCGCCTGTTCTATCTGAATATCTTCCTCCAAGTAAAGTGTACCTAAATCCAAGTTTCCGTTTTCCACAGAAATGGGAACCCTTTTAAGAATATAATCGGTTGCTTCAATCTCTAAAATGTAATCCCCTGAATTTTGAATCGAAAGAACGAACACCCCTTCATCATTAGATACCGTATACACGTTTGTACCTTCCAAGTTAATCTTAGCATTTTCAACAGGAATTTTTGACCGGTATGAAAGAAGTGTGCCTTCTACAGAAAAGCTGGCTTGAGACCATATGGCAAAATGCCACATAAATAGAAAGGTACCACAAAGGAATAATCGCATTAACGGGGTTTAATGGTCGGGAATCCCTAACAAGATATCGAAAACACAAATTATCCTACAAGAAATACCTACAAAAATCATTGTTTTTTCGTTAATTGGTATTCGTATCTATCTAACTGTATGAATTTTAGGTTTACATTACTCTTACTATTGTTTGCTCTTGGAGGGTATTCTCAGGAAGACAAATTGTATAAAATTAGAACTGTTGCATTTTATAATTTTGAGAACTTATTTGACACAGAAAACGATACCCTTATATTTGATGACGACCGAACTCCCGAAGGAAAAGATAACTGGACACTTGAACGTTACAATAAAAAAGTTGATCACCTTTCCCGTGTTCTTTCGGAAATTGGATTGAACACTAGTAAAACTTCCCCAGACATCATAGGAATTTGTGAGGTAGAAAACCGAAAAGTTATAGAGGATGTAATTCACCATCCTAATTTAATTTCAAGAGATTATGGGATAGTACATTATGATTCTCCCGATGAACGCGGGATCGATGTTGCCCTGCTGTACAAAAAGTCCGTGTTCTTACCTACTTCATCTGCAAGTCATAGACTATTGCTTATTAATGATGATGACGAAAGAAATTACACAAGAGACCAACTTATTGTTGGCGGACTTTTAGACGATGAACAGTTCTATTTTATGGTAAACCATTGGCCTTCCAGAAGTGGTGGCGAAGCAAGAAGTAAGCCCAACCGTATGGCCGCAGCAAAACTTAGTAAACGTATTATAGACTCTGTACAACGGTTGGATGCCGATGCGAAAATCATTAGCATGGGCGATTTTAACGACGACCCCACCAATGATAGCTTTAAAAAGATTCTAAAGACAAAAGGTAAGGCCAACAAATTGGACAGCCTAGGCCTTTACAACCCAATGGAGAAACTCTATAAAAAGGGAATAGGGTCTCTTGCATACAGGGACAAATGGAATCTTTTTGACCAGATTTTCTTTACTCAAAATCTTTTACAGCCTAAAGAAAGGTTTTATAAATTTTGGAAGGCTAAAGTTTTTAACGCTCCCTATTTAATTACTAAAAAGGGGCAATACAAAGGCTACCCCAAAAGAACCTATGCCGGTGGGAGTTACACCGAAGGATATTCAGATCATTTTCCGGTTTACATCTACCTAATAAAACCTGTTATGGACAAAACCCCAACCGAATAAGAAACTAAAACGACCTAATCATTCTACAAAAATGAATAGGTCGTTCTAAGTATTTTTTTTTTATAAAAATTGTTACTTCAGTTCGGTAATTTTAATGTTTTTCCATTGCACTTTAATTCCTCCTCCATCATGAATTTGTAAAATAACCGACCCTTCGCCGGCGCCAATAATTTTGTCGGTCAGCGTAATCATTTCAGTACCGTTTAACCACGAAGTAATCTCATCTCCGTTTACACGAATTTTCATGGTATTCCACTCGCCCATTTTAAGAGCCTTATCTTTTTCGGGTGCCGGTTTTATGAGCCAGTTTCGGCCATATGATTCGTAAACTCCCCCTGTAGAATATCCTGGTGGTGCCACCTCTACTTGCCAACCACTAACCGTTGTGCCTTCTACAGTAGAACGAATAAACACACCACTATTACCGTCTGCCAGCTGTCTAAAGTCTACTGTTAGCTCAAAATTTTTATAGTGTTCATCCGTAGCCAAATATCCATATTGCTCATCCGGACCACTCTCACAAACCAAAAGACCATCTTCTACATACCACTTTTCAGTACCGTAAATTGTCCATCCGTCCAAGTTTTTACCATTAAAAAGTTCCTTTTCCTGTGCAAAGGTAGAGACCGCAAAAAATGCGAATACGAATACTAAAATGTTTTTCATGTTGGTTGGTTTGAGTTAGCAAAGTAAAATGATTCCCGGAAGTTAATTAAACCATTGCCCCCAAGGAATACGACTAAGAATAAATACTAGACCTAAACCATAGAAAATAGCAATGCTTTTGAACTTCTTGTCTCCTTCAACAAACTTCTTGTGACGAGACCACCCCACTGTTATTAAAACAATGGCGATAATATTTATGAACGGATGCTCTACCGCCAATAATCTTGATGCCGAATTAAGACCGCCCATACCCAATGCCTGAATAGCTTGAAGTCCGCTTGGCGAAACAAAATATAGTATTAAGCCTACCAATAGTTGAATGTGCGACAAAATCAACGTAAAAAGGCTTAGGCGCAAATCCTTTTCCATAGTAAACATTTTGTTACCAACCCAGCCCATAATGGCGTTGGAAACGGCCAAGAATAGCAGAGCGAGAACAACATAGGCCAAATAAGAGTGAACCACCTGAATAACTTCGTACATAATAGATATATTTTAAGCTTTAAATGTACTGATTTTTGGGCATAAAAAAACCCTGCCGATCGGCAGGGTTTTTAAAATATATCTATTTAGCCTAGACTAGAATCTGTAGCTAAGAGTAAAGTTCCAAGTTCTTCCGAAACCAAAATACACTCTATTTGAAGTATTAATACCGTCGTAGTTGTTAAGGGGGTCAGAATCCGCTTGATCGTTGGTTTCTGCTTCAGAAATATACGTTTCGTCCAAGACATTGTTTACGTTAAGTCTCAATGTAATGGATTTATCATCTTCCTTACCTACTAGCATTTTGTAAGATACACCAGCATCCACTAAATCGTAAGCAGGCAATTCAAGAAGAAAACCATCGTTATCCGCAACTCCATCTAGGTTATTATCTTGGAAAGAAACTGCATCAAAATCTGCGTAAAGATTATCTGCTCTAAACCAACTAGCATCAAATTTCAATCTTTCAACAGGTTCTATTTCAGCTCCAATTCTTGCAGTAAATTGAGCGGCATCTCCAACTTTAACTCCATCCAAGATTAAATCAGCAGTTCCAACAACATTTTGTCCGTTGTCAAAAACCGTCCCAGTAGGATTACCTGTGTATTCCCAGTTACCCACAGAGACCATACCATTGAATGTTAAGAAAGGTGTAGCTCTTGCAGTAAAATCAACCTCAAGACCTGTATGTAACTGCTCTATTCCTAAATAATTTGCAGTTCCTTGGAACAATACATTGCCATCAGGATCGGTAATAGTTACACCATCACTCTCAAATCTATCTTTCCAACTTGTTCTATATAGGTTTACATTTGCACTAAAAACGGCCGAACGGAAACCGTAACCCAATTCTACGCCAAGAATTTTTTCATTCTCAAGATTAGGATTAATATCATTTCTAAAATTCAAGAAAACAGCATCAAAAAGAGGTTGTTTAACATAGTATCCCGCATTTGCGAAGATATTGTGTTTTTCATTGATGTTATAGTTAACACCTGCTTTTACATTTCCACCTGTTTGATTTACCCAATCAGATTTTTGCTCAGGATCTGAATCCAAATAGGTAAATAAATCCTCTCTTTGGAAACCTTGATTTGAGAATGAACCTTGCATAAAAGCAGATATTTTATCATTCTTATATTCTACTTGACCAAAGGCACCTAACCAACGTACATAACCAATATTGTAGTAATCAATTTTCTCTTCATCATCAATATTACTAAATACGTTAAAGGCATTACCTGCAGTAGGTTGATATGTTTCAGTTACACGACGGAATGTATCATTGGCATTATCATTATCCACATATGCATCTGCTCCAAGTAAATCCACCAATCTTCTGTAGTGAAATCCTTTATAACTTCTAGCGTCGATACCAACATCAAAGCTCCAATTACTGTTAACTTCATTATGGAAATTCATAATTGTACCATACCAGTTATGCGAATTCACAGAAGATCTCTGTGAAATACCATTTTCCGGTCCTCTAACGTAATCGTTATCATCTTCGAATCCAAAAGAGTTATTGTTCCCGTTTACATAAAGACCCTGATTAGACAATGCTCCACCAGAAGTATATGTTTCTCTCTGTGCTCCAAAATCAGGTACATTAACTCCTCTATTCCATCTTTCGATATCATCGAAACGAATAAGACCATCAGCCGTCTTAAAAGTGGAAGAGAAAGATTGATTGCCATTTATTCTACCAATTGAACCGATTGAACCACCACGACCAAAAGAAGCATAAGCAATAGCTGAAAATGAAGAGCTCTCAGAGAGTTCCCACTCCCAGTTTAATGACACAACAGGTTTATGATAGAAGTTTCCCCCAAAAGTCTCTTCTTTACCGTTTCTGTAACCCCAATCACTATTGTACTTAATATTAGGATCGCCATTACTTCCATATGTTAAATAATTACCTAAGCTTGGAGCAAAACCCCTTTGATTGTGCTGCTGTGGCGCACCAGTCGCAATGAATTGAAGGTCATGCTTTTCATTAGGCTTATACCCAATACCAATAAAATAATTGAATCCTTCAAATTGTGTACCATCTACATAACCACTACCAGCAGTTCTACCTAATAAAACAGAAGCCGAAAGACCATTTTCCATTAAACCGGTATTGTAAGATACTGTCGTCTTGAGGTAATCCGCATTACCAACAGAACCGATAATAGCACCACCTTCTGTCTGTTCTGATGTTTTAGTCACAACATTTATTGTTCCTCCAACAGAAGAAGTTGCCAATTTTGAAGACCCTAATCCTCTTTGTACTTGAATAGCAGAAGTAACATCACTAAGTCCAGCCCAGTTACTCCAATACACTGCGCCATTTTCCATATCGTTTACTGGCACACCATTAATCATCACCGCAGAGTTATTAGTATCAAAACCCCTAATATTAACTCGAGAATCTCCAAAACCACCCCCTTGTTTTGTCACATAAATAGATGGAGTAGACTTTAAGATTTCAGGGAATTCCTGAGAACCCAATTTTTCCTGAATTTCAGCCGCCCTAATTGTTGAAACCGCCACAGGAGTCTCCCTGTCTTTTGCAATATCAATTACACCACTTACTACAACACCTTCTAATTCTTGCGCATTAGGCTCCAATACAATATTACCTATATTACCACCACTGGTATAAGCTACTTTCTTGGAAGTATATCCAATGTAGGAAACTAAAAGTGTTCCTGCATTTTCTGTGATTTCAATTTGAAACTTACCATCAAAATCTGTTGAGGTACCATTTGTGGTTCCTTGAATAACAACACTTGCGCCCGGTAACGGCTCATTAAGCTCACCATCTATTACGGTACCCGTAATAGTTCCTTGTGAAAATGCGATAGTCGTCATCAGAAATGCGACCCATGCGAAGTACATCTTTTTCATTTGTTCAGTTTTTACGTTTTCTCAATTTGCTGCAAAAGTGCTGCATTTTGCTGGTGCGAATGTTAAGAGAAGGTTAAATAACCCCTTTGCGAATATACTGAACAAAGGCGCAACTTCCACTCAAAAACAAGAAGTTGCGCCAATATTATAAAAAAATATGAAAATTCTATTTTAACCCTTAAAATAACGTAAAAGCTGCAAAGTAGAGCTGTCATGATCGGCAATTTCTGAACCTTGAATATCTTTCAAAATTGTTCCTGCCAACTGCTTTCCGAGTTCTACGCCCCACTGATCGTAGCTAAAGATGTTCCAAATAACCCCTTGCACAAAAATTTTGTGCTCATAAAGCGCTATTAAGCTACCCAAACTCTTAGGAGACAACTTATCTATAAGAATTGTATTTGTAGGCTTGTTTCCTTCAAAGACCTTGAAGGCCAATAATTTTTCGATTTCATTTTGGGCCATGCCTTTACCCTCCAATTCTTCACGCACCTGCTCGGCAGTTTTACCGTTCATTAGCGCCTCTGTCTGAGCAAAGAAATTGGCCATTAACTTGTTATGATGATCAACGTCTCCGTGCAAGGATTTTTTAAACCCGATAAAATCTACTGGAATAAGTTTTGTTCCTTGATGTATTAACTGAAAGAAAGCATGTTGTGAATTGGTTCCTGGCTCTCCCCATATAATGGTGCCAGTCTCATAACTTACACGTTTGCCGTTACGGTCAACACTTTTACCGTTACTCTCCATAATACCTTGCTGCAAATAGGCCGAAAACCTGCTCAAATATTGGGTATAAGGAATGATAGCCTCTGTCTCTGCTCCGTAAAAGTTGTTATACCATACACTTAACAATGCCAGAACAACAGGAAGGTTGTCTTTAAAATCTGCAGTTTTAAAATGCTCGTCCATTTCATTGGCTCCCATTAACAACTCATCAAAGTTATCAAACCCAACGGCTAAAGCTATTGATAGGCCAACGGCACTCCATAAAGAAAAACGGCCACCTACCCAGTCCCACATAGGAAATACGTTTTCCGCAGCAATGCCAAACTCGGCTATGGCTTCTGTATTGGTAGATACCGCAGCAAAATGCTTAGCAATATCTTCTTGTGTACCATGCTTTAAGAACCACTTTTTTATGGTAGTTGCATTACTTAATGTTTCTTGGGTGGTAAAGGTCTTTGACACTACTACAAAAAGAGTAGTTTCCGGATTAAGTTCTTTTAAAACCTCGTTAACGTGATCACCATCTACATTGCTGACGAAGTGAAGCTTCAGGTGATTTTTATAGAATTTAAGGGCTTCCGTTACCATAGCCGGTCCTAGGTCAGAACCTCCAATACCAATATTTACAACATCGGTAAAGGCTTTGCCTGTATATCCTACAGCATTCCCAGAAATGATACTTTCTGTAAATTCCTTAATATGCTCTTTAACTTGATAAACTTCTTCAACCACATTTTCACCATCCACTAAAATTGTATCGGATTTTTTGGCTCTAAGCGCTGTATGTAATACTGCACGCCCTTCCGTTTGGTTGATTTCTTTGCCTCCAAATTGTTTTTGGATGGCATCGGCCAAATTAACTTCCTCGGCTAATTGCAGAAGCAAGTTTACGGTTTCATCAGTAATTCTGTTTTTAGAGAAATCAACTAGAAAATCGTTCCATTTTAAAGTAAACTTTTCTGCCCTAGAAGCATCAGATGCAAAAAGGTTTTTTAACTGTTCTTCTTTAGTATCTTTAAAGTGCTGGGCAAGTTTTTTCCAAGCAGAAGTTTCAGTAGGGTTTGTGCTCTGTAATGACATTTTGGGTTTTTTAATGTGTTAGAAATTACTACGGCGAAAATAAGCCATATTCATTCTAAACCAAAACCTTAAGTGTCGTTATTTTTCGGCGGATGCCAAATCTTCAACTAGAATATCTTCTTCTACCGGACTTTCTGGATATACCATACAATCCAACTGATCTTTTATTGGATTGATGTAATTGAAGTAGTCTGGCTGTAAAGACTCGTCCAAAGGCTCTGCCAACGGAAGTTCTTCTTTTAAAGGATCCACTTGTCTTCCGTTCTTCCAAAAACGGTAACAAACGTGAGGACCACTGGTATTACCGGTCATTCCGATCCAACCTATTACATCTCCCTGCCTTACAAATTGCCCTCTTTTTACATTCTGATTGCTCATATGCAAGTATTGGGTAGAATAGGTTCCGTTGTGTCTGATCTTAACATATTTCCCGTTCCCGCCTCTTCTTGTTGATTCGGTTACCGTACCATCTGCGGTTGCCAAAATAGGTGTTCCTTTTGGCGCAGCATAATCCGTTCCTTTATGAGGTCTTATCTTATTTCCGTAATAACGTATTCTTCGCTTAAGGTTATATCTAGATGAAATTCTACTGAACTGAACCGGAGCTCTTAAAAACGTTCTTCTAAGGTTATTGGCTTCTTCATCAAAATAATCGACTATACTTTTTAGCGAATCGTTTTCATAAGCGAAAGCGTAAATAGGTCTTCCGTTGTGCTCAAAGTAAGCTGCTTCTATGGCACCTGCCCCTGCATAAATGGAATCATTGATGTACTTTTCCTTATAAATTACCTTGAACTTATCTCCTTTCTGAAGACGAAAGAAATCTATGGTCCATGCATACACTTCGGATAGGCTATTGGTAACGGTATAATCTATGCCTTGATCTAAAATAGCCTGAGACAAAGAAGTTTCAATAACTCCTGAAGCTTCACGCTCTACATAGGTAACTTCTTTCTTATTTCTATAAGCCTTAACCGTATCCCTAAGATCAACTACGGTATAATTAATGGGGTCGTTTTCATAAATGAATACTTGCGCTGCCTCTGTAGTATCTTTTGACTTTAAAATAAGATATGGTTTGCCCACACGAATCTTGCGAACATCAAAAGTGTCTTTAAAATCTTGGGTTATTTTGGCAATCTTGGGGTAGTCTACTTTGTTCTGAAGCATAAGCTCACCAAAACTGTCACCATTTTTCACGGTGTCTAGCTGTACGGTAAACTCATCTAAATTAAACCCGAATTGTTTCATTACAGGTTTCTCTATAGGAACTATGGCAGCCATTTGTTTGACCGGTTCTTTTAGAACTGGCTTGTCATCTTTACAGGAAAGTGATATTAAAATAACGAAAAGAAGGCCCCAATATTTATTCATTTTACTCTGCTTGTTTCTTGTCCGGGTTAAAGATATGGTCTACCCACTCTTTGCCCCAATTATTTAACTCTTGTTTTGAATAGATTTCCGGAAAGAATACAATTTTCTGAAAACTTGGAGGTAAATAGTTCTTCCAATTTGTTCCTCCTGTTGCATCTATTTCCTCTTTGTCCTTTCCTAAATACCTATGAGCAGAACCCATATGCATTAAAGGCCAGTTTACATTGGCGTTCATATCCAATGTCTTTAACGCATCTATTAGCTCTTTATTATCTTTCTTATTGGCAGGTAGTTGCTGATATTTTTGGTAAATGGTATTATGCTCTACTTGCTTCGCTATTCGTATTAGGCGCGGGGTATACCTATACTCAAACTGCTTCAACGTTAATGTCTTCTCTCCGGTAGCCAAATCAGTGGCTCCTTTTTTCCAATAAATTTCCTCATACAGTTCTTCAAGACTATTTTCCGAAGAAAAGGAATCTCTCTCCGTATGATGGACCAAATTCTCCATAGGAGTTGAATAAATCTCGATCATGCGGTATTGTGCCGACTGAAAACCACTTGCCGGGAGCAAGGCCATACGGTATTGAAGAAATTGTTCTCTCTCCATACCCTTTATCATAATACTAAAAGAAGATATCAACGCCTTAAAATAGCTATTGATTCGTCTCGCTTTTTCTATAAAGAAATCTATGTTTTGCGATTTATCATCAACCAACTGTTTTTGCTCATGAAGAATAAGCTTAAAATACAGCTCGGTAATCTGGTGGTACATGATAAATATTTCCTCGTCCGGAAAATAGGTGCGTGGTACCTGAAGACTTAAAAGGGTATCCAAATGAATATAATCCCAATACGTGAGGTAACGTTGATAAAGAAGCCCATCTAAATAAGAACTTAAATCCTGACCGGAGTCTTTATACTTCTCTTCTAGTTTTGAAATTTGTGAATCTATTCGCTCTTTATCTCTCATTAGAGTTTTAATCCATTATTATCTTGAACTGATGCTTAAGTCCGTTATACCCGTCAAGGTCAGCTTTGATGGACCCAACCGCCAAATCTGCCTGTATGCGTATAGGTATTCTGTTATCGTCTGCCGAAACCCATAAGGAAAGACTTTCTTTTTCCTTAAAAACACGACCGGACTGTACCAAAGGTCTAAATTTATAACATTCTACCTTACCGAACTTAGTTTTAAGCACTTCTGTTCCTAAATATTTAAGTTTAAAGTTAAAAACACCGTCATCATCATACAGCATTTTCAATTTTACGGCTTCGCCTTCAACTAAATCACTTGGCTCGTAGTTGTTTCTAAGATAGTAGAATGCAGATATTAAATCCTGAATACTGTCCTGTAGCTCAAAATTATACTTTTTATTGCGTTTTTTATCGTTCAGAACAGCTTTATCCTCTTCATGATCAAAGTTTATCTCAATATCCTTGGTATAACCACCTTCGTTTATTTTTCTAATGAATTTATAAGGCTTACCATCCTTTTTATCAAAATAGCTTTCATACGTATCGTCTACCTTAAAAAACACACTGGCAAAACCGGTAGTTTTTCCACGACCCACCACATGATAAACTGGCACACCATTCACCACATCAGACTTTAGGTGCAGTGTAGCGTAACTTGCATTTAAAAAACCATAATGCATTCTAAATTTTAACCATTCGCCAGGTTCAAAGGCAGAGGTACTATTCTGGGCGGAAGAAGAGAAAATAACGAGAAGAAAAAGTAAAGTAATTGCTTTTTTCATAGCTATAGTATTACGATAAAAATACAAAATGGACCTTTACCATATTAAGGGCTTACAATTACTTAAACAAAATTTATTCCAAAGTATTGTACGCATACCTTAACCCTGTTATTTTAGAACTTAAAGTATAAATTATGCTTAACCCAGGCCAGACCCGCAGCTTAGAATATAAAACTAAAGTTAGGCTTAAAAAAAAGCCCCAACATTTCATGTCAGGGCTTTTCCTAAATAACCAACCAAACTTTAAATTATGAAAAACCAATACTTAAAGTTGTAAGGGAACCACCCCTTACGCCTACAAATTTAAGGCATAGTTTCAATCCTCAATCCGTTTTAACTTACTTTAACTATTACATTAACAGTTCTTTTTGCTAACGGCTATAAAATTGGCATTTCATTAAGATATAGGGGTCGCTTTTCACTTAAAAACACCCCTTTTTAGACCAAAAACGTGGTATACTTTCACAAATAATATACCTGTGCTTTAAGATAATAACTATTACAAGGTTCCTCTGGATTCCTGCTCTCTTTCAATTGCTTCAAAAAGAGCCTTAAAATTACCTTTACCAAATGATTTAGCTCCTTTTCTTTGAATAATTTCAATGAACATGGTTGGCCTATCCAAAATAGGTTTGGTAAAAATCTGAAGCAGATAACCCTCTTCATCTCTATCAATAAGAATTCCCAATTCACTAAGAGGAGCCAAGTCCTCATCTATTTCACCCACACGGTCCAATACATCTTCATAATAACTTGAGGGTACTGTTAAAAATTCAACGCCCCGATCTCTCAATGCCGTAACCGTTTCAATAATATTATCCGTTGCCAATGCCATATGCTGCACACCCGCTCCGTTGTAAAAATCTATATATTCTTCTATTTGCGACTTTTTTCTACCGTCTGCCGGTTCGTTTATGGGAAATTTAATTCGGCCGTTACCATTGCTCATAACCTTACTCATTAGCGCCGTGTATTCTGTTGAAATGTCTTTGTCATCAAAAGAGACCAACTGGGCAAAACCCATAACCTTGGCGTAAAATTCACACCATTTGTTCATTTCGTTCCAGCCTACGTTACCCACCATATGGTCTACGTACTTTAGTCCAACATCAGAAGGTTTGTAATATGGGTTCCAAGCTCTGTAGCCCGGCATAAAAACTCCTTTGTAATCTTTTCGCTCTACAAAAACGTGAACCGTTTCTCCATAGGTGTGAATTCCCGAAAGTACAACCTCACCATCCTTATCCTTAATCGTTTTGGGCTCCAAGTAACTTTCCGCTCCTCTTTTGGTGGTTTCCTCATAACTTTTAGAAGCGTCATCTACCCATAAGGCAATAGCTTTTACCCCATCTCCGTGAGAATCTATATGCTTATTGATATCTCCTCCCGATTTTAACGGAGAGGTGAGCACCAATCTAATCTTATCTTGCTGTAAAACGTAGGAAACCCGATCTTTAAGCCCAGTTTCCAGACCTGCATAGGCCAAAGGCTGAAACCCCCATGCCGCCATATAGTAATGGGCCGCTTGCTTTGCGTTACCTACATAAAGCTCTATATAATCCGTTCCCAAAAGAGGTAGAAAATCTTCTGCTTCCGGGTTTTCCTTGGGTAAATTCAATGAAGTAGTATCTAAAGTTGACATATCTGTATGTTTTTAGTAATGTAAATTGTTAAAAGCTGAAAAATAGAACTCGTGTTCAAGCGTGGAGCAAGAACTAAAAAGTGGGTATTTACCACATGGCCCTAAGATGGGCAGTAATATCAACTCTTAATTGTAGCATATGTAACAAATATCGTAAAAAAAACACCACTTTAAACCTAAGCGCATTAAAACCAATACCCTAAACTAAAAAAGAAGTTATTGGTCTTCCCTTCCGGAGACCATGAGTAATGCATTTGCATAGGCCCCATAAAAGATTCCCACCCATAACCAACGCCGTAACCTGAATAACTTGGTAGAGTAAACCACTCTCCCGTTCTAAAAAGATCATCGTCTACATTGGCGTAGTTTGCAGTAAGCATAAAGTGGTTCTTAGGCGCAAATTCATAATCCAACCTACCGTAGGCTTTTACAAAAGCGTTACCGGGCAAAGCCAAATAATCATACCCAAAGAAAGGCGTAAAATTGTTTAAAAGATTTGTACCGAAGCCCCCTAGAATAAAATCAAAGGAGGAAACGCTTGAAGTACCCAATTTAAAACCTCCTTCTGCTTCTACGTTTACGGAGAAATTTTTAAAAAATGGCACTGCCATACCCAACCTAGCCTGCGCAATTGAGAACTCCTTAAAGTTTTCGTTAAAATCAGATGAAAAGACATAGAAATGAAAATCACCATCAAAGTACAATCCTTTTGAAGGAAAGTACTTATCATCATAGGTGTCAAAAGTTAACTGCCCAAAAGCGCTATAATAACTACTCTTTTCAAGAAACGTTCTTTGATCAGGCGTCTTACCTGTAGGACCTACCGGTGCGTTCTGCCCTAATGTCTTGGTGCTATACTTTAAAAATTTATGTTCCAACCCCGTTCTAAACGCAAACTCTTCTCGTAAAACCGTTTGCACATAGACCTGATTGGTAAAATCCGTTACATCTATGTTTATTGAATTTAAATTTGCCCCGGCCTGAACATCAAAATTGCTTCGCACTAAATCAAAGCTAACGTCCTTTTCAAATTCATTAAAGCTTGAATTAAAACCAAAACTCCAATAAAAACCCTTATCCACATAATATTGTAGTTTGTACCTGATATTATCTCCAATAATAAAGTCAAAAGAAGATACATCATCTCTGGTAATCAAACTTTTTCTTGTATAATTCAAGATGGCTGCCGTCTTGTAGAGATTATCATAGTGAGCACCTAGACGAATAAAGGATTTACTTTTATTTTCATTCAAATCTAGAATCATCTCTTGCTCGTCATTGTCTTCGTCATCCTGTATTTTATAGTGGATTGTATGAAAATTTCCAGTTGCGGCTAGATTACTGATACCTTGCTGTACTCGTGAAAAGGTGGTTGGTTTATCTGTATCAAACCTTAATTTTCCTTTAACGTAACCCCTAGAATAATTCTCACTCTCCAATATGACCAAATGACTGATACTTAACGTATCTGAAGAAACAATTCTCTCCTTGGCCTTCCTTTTTCCAATTTGTCTGGAAGCAATAGCTTTTAAAGTATCTATTTTTTTACGGGCAGCATCCTCCCCACTTTTAATAATTACATCGCCAAGATTAAAATCTATAATGGAGTAATCCGTCATTTCGGGTTTTATATAGATATCTGTCTTTTTGGACTTTTCAGCCATATCAAGAACGGTCCTATAATTATTGATTTGCAATAAAATCTCGGTGGCGGTCAATAGAGACTCCCTATTTCTGAGTCCGTGCTGTACATCTACCCCAATTATGATATCGGCCCCCATTTTTTTTACCTCGTCTATAGGATAATTGTTGACCACACCACCGTCTATCAATACTTTTCCGTTTATGCGAGCAGGTTCAAAAAGTGACGGCAACGTTCCACTGGCCATAACGGCTTCCGGTAAATACCCCTCTCTTAAAACCACTTCATCACCCGTTTCTACATCCGTTGCAATACACACAAAAGGAATGGGCAAATCATTAAAATCCTTTATGTTTCTTACCGGATACAGGAACTTAACCAACTCATTATATACGTTCTGACCACCGGAGTATGCAGGTGGCACGGATACCTTAAAATTGTCAAAAGGCAAGGTAACGGCATATTTTTCAGAATTTTCCTTTTCGTAAAATGTTTTAGCGCTTCTGGGCAGATTGTCCTGAATAAGGTTGGTGAAATCCGTAGCCCTAAAAATTGAATCTAATTGATCACCCGTATAGCCAGCAGCATATAATGATCCAACAATGGCCCCCATACTGGTCCCCCCTATATAATCTACTTTTATACCAGCTTCTTCCAATACTTTTATAGCCCCAATATGGGCCATTCCCTTAGCGCCACCTCCACTCAGCACCAGCCCCACTTTGATGTCTTTCTTCTCAGGGTCCTGAGCAAAAGAAAACAAAGTAAAAAAGAGTAACCCAATTCCTATAACGGCTTTTTTCATTGTGCTGAGTTAGTCGTAATTTTAATGGAATGCTTCATAAATTTTTTTTGCCCTGGACAAGCCCACGGTTTCCGTTAGGTTTTCCATAGAGGCTTCTTTTATTCGTTTTACGGACTTGAATTTTTTCAAAAGTTCCTGTGCCGTTTTTTCACCAATACCTTCTATACTTTCTAACTTAGAATTAATGGCCGCCTTACTTCTTTTATTTCTGTGAAAGGTGATTCCAAAGCGGTGGGCCTCATTCCGTAATTGCTGAACAATTTTTAGACTTTCGGATTTTTTATCAAGATAAAGCGGAATAGGGTCTTCGGGAAAATAGATTTCCTCCAACCGCTTAGCTATACCAATAATGGCAATTTTACCTCTTAGACCAAGAAGGTCCAAACTTTTTAACGCAGAAGATAATTGGCCTTTTCCCCCATCAATAACAATAAGTTGAGGCAATGGCTCGGCTTCGGCCAATAGGCGTTTATACCTCCTATAGACCACTTCTTCCATAGAAGCAAAATCATCCGGACCTTCCACGGTTTTTATATTAAAATGACGATATTCCTTTTTTGAAGGTTTCCCATTCCTAAAAACCACACAAGCGGCCACCGGATTACTTCCTTGAATATTACTGTTATCAAAACATTCTATATGTCTTGGCTCTTCGGAAAGATGTAAATCTTTTTTCATCTGCGCCATGATTCGGTTGGTGTGCCTATCAGGATCAATTATCTTAATCTGCTTAAACCGCTCTTGTCTATAAAATTTGGCATTGCGCTCAGAGAGTTCTAAAATCTTTCTTTTATCGCCCAATTTTGGCACGGTAACTTTAAGGTGTGCTTCTACAGGAACTTCAAAAGGGAGGTAAAGCTCTTTAGAAAGCGATTTGAACCTTTGCCGGATCTCTATAATAGAGAGCGCCAAAAGCTCGGCATCCGTCTCATCTAACTTCTTCTTTATTTCTAGGGTGTGCGACCGAATAATAGACCCATGGGACAACTGCAGGAAATTAATATAGGCATGGCTCTCATCCGAAATTATAGAGAACACATCTACATTATTGATCTTTGGATTGACAATTGTAGATTTTACTTGATAGTTTTCTAGAACCTCTATCTTTTCCTTGATTTGTTGTGCCTCCTCAAATTTCATTTCGGATGCCAGCGTTTTCATCTGTGATCTGAAATAGCTTAAAGACGACTTAAAATCTCCCTTAATTATTTTTCTGATATCCTCTATCTGTTGATCATATTCCTCCACAGACTGAAAGCCTTCACAGGGTCCTTTACAGTTTCCCAAATGATATTCCAAACAAACCTTGTATTTACCCGAATCTATTTTTTCTTTTGACAGATCATAATTACAGGTTCGCAATGGATAAACCCCTTTTACCAAGTCCAGTAACGTCCTAACCGTTTTCATATTAGTATACGGGCCAAAATATTCACTACCGTCCTTTATTAGTTTTCTAGTAGGGAAAATTCTGGGAAAACGCTCGTTTTTAATACAGATCCAAGGATATGATTTGTCATCCTTCAACAAGACATTATACCTGGGCCTATATTTCTTAATAAGATTGTTTTCCAAAAGCAGCGCATCGGACTCTGTAGGGACAACAATATGTTTGATGTTCCTAATTTTTTTTACGAGAACGCGCGTTTTTCCGTACTCATGGTTTTTCGTAAAATATGAAGAAACCCGCTTTTTAAGATTTTTGGCCTTACCTACATACAATATTTTATCATCTATATCATAAAACTGGTATACACCAGGACTCTGGGGCAACGTGCTTAATTGTACTTCTATAGGTACTTGGGGCATTACAAAAACGGTTTATCAAATTAAATGGTAGAAGGCATCTATTTCTATCATGTTAAATTACTATGTTTTATTAAAAGGGCTAAGTGTTTTACTCTTTTTTAACGAATACCGGAAAGCCCGCCCCATTTGCTAAGGCAAACGAAATGAAGTCTTATGCCGCCCTTTTTTGCACATTTTTGCACGCGAAAAAGCGCAAATTTGTTAAAAAAACACTAAAAAATGCATTTCATCGATGAAAAGTTGCAGTTAAAAGTGTTTTAATAAAATTTTTTAATTAGATTTAAGAATCAAAATCAATTACCACATGGATAAATATATTATAACCCTCGGCCTGTACCTTATCTTAATGATATCATTTAAGATATATTACGCAGTGTCTGTAAAAGAATAAGCATACTAGAGTTTCCCCAATTGTACTGAGGTCATAATCAATGCTTAAAAAAGATTTAAGATCACTATACAAAAATCGAAGAGATTTAATTGACAATGAATCCCTTTCTAATTCTAGCCTGAGTATCGCTAACGGACTGCTCAAACTACCGGTATGGTCTTACGACTTTTACCATATTTTTTTACCCATTTCCGAAAACAAGGAGATTGATACTACCTACGTTCTTTCCATACTTCAAGGAAAGGATAAAAACATAGTACTACCCAAAGTAGTTGACAAAACTACATTAGAGCATTATTTGCTAACGGATTCTACGCGCCTTGTAAAGAATGAATGGAATATACCCGAACCTGTTGATGGCATAGAAATACCCAGCACAAAAATAGATGTAGTTTTTATACCCTTATTGGCTTTTGACGAGCAAGGAAATCGTGTAGGCTATGGAAAAGGGTTTTATGACACCTTCTTATCTCAATGTCGCCCAGATGTTATTAAAATTGGCTTGTCATTATTTTCCGCTGAAGAAGAACTCATATCTGATGTGAACAACTTGGACATGCCTTTAGATTATTGCGTGACCCCCACTAAAACCTATTCTTTCTAAAAGATTACAATGAATCAGCTTCACTGGTAGTTGGCTCATCATCTACCTTACCGAACGCTTTCTTATTGAAAACCAAAAGAATTCCTACACCGGTACTGATAGCCATATCAGCAATATTAAAAACCGGTTCAAAAAACCGAAAACTAGAGCCTCCAAAATAAGGAACCCAATCTGGCCACGTTGTATCTACCATTGGAAAATAAAGCATGTCTACTACTTTCCCGTAAAAAATGCTGCCATAAGGTTCATCTGAAAATGCCGTTGCCAATTGTTGATAGCTATCACTAAATAGAACACCGTAGAATACAGAATCTATAATGTTCCCCAAGGCTCCTGCAAAAATCAAGCAAACTGCCAAAATCAGGGTTTTAGAGGATTCCTTACGAATAGTATCGTACAGCCAGTATCCAATTCCTGCTACGGCAAACAACCTAAACACGGTTAAGACCAACTTGCCTGTTGGTTCCGATATAGGCAAGAAATCACTTAACTTAGCCCCCCATGCAGCTCCTGAATTTTCAATGAACAGTATTTTGAACCAGCTAAAAACCTCAACAGAATCTCCCAGTACAAAATGGGTCTTTATATAAATTTTGCTCAATTGGTCAATCAACAGTACTGCTATGATTATGAGCAATGATTTCTTTAAATTCATAGTATATCTACAACTTGAATTGGCAAAAATAAGTATATTATTCGGTTTTCTTTATTCGTATGTTTCCCGTTAGGGAAGACAGTGTATATTGTGCGTCTCCCATGGGAATATCATCTTTGTTTACGGCCCCATATTTACTTACCGCATTTACATCCCCTTTGAGAGCTTCCACTAAAATATGCCCGCTTTGTGTACGTACATTTATATCTTCATGAACATTAAAAAGCTCGCAGTTACCGTCATTAAGAGAAACCGTAAGTTTCTTATAATCCCCTGCAACGAACACATTGCAGCTTGTACCAAAAACGGTAATAAATTTAAAACGGGGAACAATTACCTTTAGCGCAATAGACACCACTTTATGTGCGCTAAGCTTATCATTAGGATTCTTGAAATTAGGTTGAAATCCACTACTGACCATTATAGAACTACCATTCTCCTTTACGGACAACAAAAGATCTTTCTTGTACTCCCCATCAATAATAGCCTCAACGAACATTTCATCTGTATCGGCAGTTTCCAGGGTTAATCTATAGCAATTCTCAACGTCTATACCAATTGAGGTAACCGCATCATTTACCACAGATTTTTTAACCACTTTTTGCGCCGCCAAAAGATTGAAAAACAAGAAAAAAACGAGAAACTCTTTCATTTTTTTACGGTGTAAAAAAAGCCTACAAGAACCAAGTTCCTGTAGGCTTTTTTAATTTAAAATCGCAAAATTACTTTTGCATATTCTTTGCCTCTATACTTAATGTAGCATGAGGAACCAATTTAAGACGCTCTTTGGCGATCAACTTTCCTGTAACACGGCAAATACCGTAGGTTTTGTTCTCAATACGCAAAAGGGCATTTTTTAAGTCTCGTATAAATTTCTCTTGACGTATGGCCAACTGCGTATTTGCTTCTTTACTCATTGTCTCAGAACCCTCTTCAAAAGCCTTAAACGTAGGAGAAGTATCATCCGTGCCGTTATTACCATCGTTCATATAAGAACTCTTAAGCAATTCTAGATGACTTTTTGCTTTCTCAATTTTGTCTTCAATCAATTCTCTGAATTCGGCAAGATCCTTGTCCGAATATCTAACTTTTAAATCTTCTGCCATTCTATTAATGTTTTTCAATAAATAATTTAGTATTCACCTCATCAAAAGAAACCTCGGTTCCTCTATCCAATTTTTCCTCAAAAACAAGTTCGGCCGTTAACGTTTCAGCTTTAATATAGCTTAAGTTATTGGACACCGCCTTTTCTACAAAACCGTCTTTAAGAATTTTAATATCAATTCTATCCGTTACTTCAAAACCGGAATCTTTTCTTATATTCTGAATTCGGTTTACAAGCTCTCTAGCAATACCCTCTTCCCTAAGACCTTCGTTTATGGTAACATCCAGAGCCACTGTAATAGGGCCTGAACTTGCTACCAACCAACCTTCAATATCTTGCGAGGCTATCTCTACATCTTGCAGCTGTAATGTAATAATTTTATCGTCAATGTCAAGCGAAATTTCGCCATCTTGCTCAATTTTTTGGATATCATCTTGGTTCAACTTGGCAACAGCCTGAGCTATTTTTTTCATATCCTTTCCAAATTTAGGGCCTAAAACCTTAAAATTGGGCTTGATCTGTTTCACCAAAATTCCCGAAGCATCATCAAGTAACTCTATCTCTTTAACGTTTACCTCGGACTTGATAAGATCGGCTACCGCTTCTATTTCATGCTTCTGCTTATCATCCAAGATAGGTATCATGACTTTTTGCAACGGCTGACGCACTTTTATCTTTTCTTTCTGACGAATAGAAAGTACCAAAGACGAAATGGTCTGAGCTTTCTCCATCTTACTTTCCAAATCCTTATCTACTATTGCCTCATCATACTTTGGAAACTCGGATAAATGTACACTTTCAAAATCCTCCCTATGCGTTGTATTCGTTAAATCTTTATAAAGTCTATCCATAAAAAACGGAGCAACCGGCGCCGATAATTTGGCTACGGTTTCTAAACAGGTATACAATGTTTGGTAGGCCGATATTTTATCTTTCTCATAGCTACCTTTCCAGAAACGTCTTCTGCACAAACGCACATACCAGTTACTTAGATTCTCTTGCACATAGTCTGAAATTGCACGTGTTGCCTTAGTAGGCTCATAATCTGCGTAAGCTTCGTCAACCGTTTTGATCAACGAATGAAGTTCAGATAAAATCCACCTATCAATTTCCGGTCTTTCATTTAGCGGAATCTCTTCTTCAGAATAGTCAAAAGTATCTATGTTCGCATATAGACAAAAGAAAGAGTACGTATTATAAAGTGTCCCGAAGAATTTACGCTTCACCTCAACAATACCTTCAGTATCAAATTTTAGATTATCCCATGGGTTGGCATTGGAAATCATGTACCAACGCGTGGCATCTGCCCCATGCTCGTTCATGGTATCAAAAGGGTCTACCGCATTGCCCAAACGTTTGGACATTTTCTTTCCCTCCTTATCAAGCACCAGTCCGTTGGAAACCACGTTTTTATACGCTACGGAATCAAAAACCATAGTAGCAATAGCATGCAAGGTATAGAACCAACCTCTGGTCTGATCTACACCTTCTGCGATAAAATCGGCCGGGTAGGTCTTGCCCTCATCGATCAATTCTTTGTTTTCAAATGGGTAGTGCCATTGTGCGTACGGCATAGAACCACTATCAAACCAAACATCAATAAGGTCACTCTCACGCTTCATGGGTTTACCCGAAGCGGAAACCAAAATAATATCATCTACAATATTCTTGTGCAGGTCTATTTTATCATAATTTTCTTCGGATAGGTCACCCACAACAAAATCATCAAAAATATCTTTCTCCATTACTCCGGAAGCCACGGCTTTTGCCATTTCCGCCTTTAACTCGGCAACCGAACCTATGATTATTTCTTCCTTACCATCTTCCGTTCTCCAAATAGGAAGTGGAATACCCCAATACCTAGATCGCGAAAGGTTCCAGTCATTAGCATTGGCCAACCAGTTACCAAAACGGCCTTCGCCAGTAGATTTTGGCTTCCAGTTGATAGTCTGGTTAAGCGCGAACATACGATCTTTAACATCACTGATCTTTATGAACCAGGAATCTAATGGGTAATATAGGATAGGCTTATCCGTTCGCCAGCAATTAGGGTAGCTGTGTACATACTTTTCTACTTTAAAAGCCTTGTTCTCTTCTTTAAGTTTAATGGCCAGCTCCACGTCTATTGACCTTTCCGGTGCCTCACCGGCATCATAATATTCGTTCTTGACATATTTTCCGCCAAATTCTTTCATTTCAGGGCGGAACTTTCCTTGCAAATCCACTAAAGGAACCGGGTTGTTATTTTCATCCAATACCAATAACGGCGGTATTTCCGGCGATGCCTGTTTGGCCACCAAGGCATCGTCCGCACCAAAAGTGGGTGCCGTATGCACTATACCGGTACCATCTTCTATAGTAACGAAATCTCCTGAAATTACACGAAATGCATTTTCAGGATTTTGGTACGGCTGGGCATATGCCAACAATTGCTCATATTTTATACCCACTAAATCTTTACCAACAAACTCCTTTACTACGTAAAAAGGAATTTTCTTATCACCGGATGTATATTCCAACAATTCCGGCTTGGTTTCAACTTGTTTGAATTTTCCTGAAAACTGTTTGCTTACCAAATTTTTGGCAAGCACTACATTCATTGGTTTAAACGTATACTGATTGTAGGTTTCTACCAGCACATACTCAATCTTTGGCCCTACCGTCAATGCCGTGTTAGAAGGAAGCGTCCACGGTGTGGTCGTCCACGCCAAGAAATAAATATCACCCTCATTCTTAAGAAAGTCCGGCAAAGATTCATCTACAGCCTTAAACTGTGCCACTACCGTTGTATCCGTAACATCTTGATATGTGCCCGGTTGGTTCAATTCGTGAGAACTTAGACCAGTACCCGCTTTTGGGGAGTATGGCTGAATCGTATATCCTTTATAAATTAAACCTTTATCATAAATCTGTTTCAACAACCACCAAACAGACTCCATATATTTTGGCTTGTAAGTAATGTACGGGTCGTTCATATCTACCCAGTACCCTACTTGCTCCGTCATACGGTTCCAAACATCCGTATAGCGCATAACCGCCTTTTTACAGGCCGCATTATATTCCTCAACAGAAATTTTCTTACCAATATCCTCTTTGGTAATGCCCAACTCTTTCTCAACACCCAACTCAATAGGTAGTCCGTGGGTATCCCAACCTGCTTTTCTCTTTACCTGAAAACCCTTCATGGTCTTGTACCTAGGAAAAATATCCTTTATGGTACGTGCCATAACGTGGTGTATACCTGGCATACCGTTTGCCGATGGTGGACCCTCGTAAAATACATAACTAGGTTTACCCTCTTTAGAGGAAACACTTTTCTCAAATATTTGGTTTTGCTTCCAGTAATCAAGTATATCCTCGGCTACTTTGGGCAAGTCCAATCCTTTATATTCCGCAAACTTCATAATAAGTGGCTCTACTGCATTAATTTAAGGCTGCAAAATTAAGGATTTTTAGTCGAATTAAGTCGATTTGAAAGAATTGAGATACAGCAAAATAAACAAGCTTGTAAGAAAATGTTAAAATATAGCGTCCAAAAAGCCGTTTCATACGTATATCACAAAAACAATTAAACAAAACTTTAAACACAAAATCATGAAAAAAGTAATTTTAGGTTCCGTTTTAATGCTTGCCTTGAGTATCTCTTTTGTTTCTTGTAGAGAAGCTGCGGATAAAGCAAAGAGTGCTACGGACGAAGCTGGTGCTGCTATGGAGCAGGCTGGTGAAGACGCTAAAGAAATGGGATCTGATGCCATGGATAAAGCTAAAGAAGCCGGTAACGAAGCTATGGAAAAAGCTGAAGAAGCTGGTGAAGAAATCAAAGCTGGTGCCGAAGATGCCGCTAACGATTTAAAAGCTAAAGCTGAAGAAGCTGGCGATGATATTAAGGCTAAAGCTAACGAAGCTGCTAGCGATGTTAAAGCTAAAGCCGGTGAAGCTGCAGATAAAGCAAAAGATGCTGCCAACAAAGCTGGTGACGATGCTAAAGGTGCCGCTAACAGTGCAGTTGACAAAGCTAAAGCTGCTGTAAACTAGTTTACAAGTTTATTATTTCTTACAACAGAGAGATCCCGGCCAATGGCCGGGATTTTTCATTTTAATCCTTCAGAGAGAAACTAAAGCTGGTACGCCAAGCCCATAATTAAATTGATGCCCGGTGCGGATATTCCCGAAGAATAGGAACGGTAACGTTGATCCGTAAAGTTTTCAAGATTCAAGGAAACTTCAAAAGCGCTTGAAATTTTATATTGCGAACGAAAATTTAAAGTATACCAAGAAGGAGAATACGGATTTCCTTCCGAGTCGGAAGCATAGATATACGCTTTACTGCGCTCGGAAGCGGCCAAATCATAAAAAGGAATCTCGCCATTATAATTCATGAACAAATCCGTCTTTAGTCTTTGGTTTTTATAAATCAAATGTAAATCTCCAAAGGTGGGAGAAACGTGCCTACCGGGAGATTCTGTACCATCATCCTCTTCTTCAACACCCTCGGTAATGGTTAAATTGGACACCACGGAAATATTATCCGTAAGAAAGGCTTCTACACCAAACTCAAAACCGTAGACAAAGGCCTTAGCTGCATTCTGTATAGCCTGCACACTACTCATCTCACCATTGTATATAATTTCTTCTTCTCCATTGAAAAGGTAATCACGGCGTACCAAAGCATCTACCAAATAGGTATAAAACGCAGTGCTTTTAAATACTACTTTATCATTAAAATTCTTCTGCACACCCAGCTCTACATTATAAGCATACTCAGGCTCCAAGTCCGGATTGGGAACGACCACCGCTCCCGGTTCCGAATCAAAAATTTTACCCACATCATCTATATTAGGTGCCCTAAAACCGCTAGAACCATTAAAAGTGACCTGCAAATCTGCCTTAGGAAACCAACTAAAACCCAAACTACCCGTAAGCGCCCCATTATTAAGATTGGCATCATCAAAAGGAAATGGATAATAGGTCTTGTCAAATACGGCATCAATCCACACATGACTGTAACGCAAACCGGACAGTACCGTAAAATTGGGCTTGGCCTTGTATTCCCCATGAACATAACCTGCTAAGGTTTCCCAAGTTGAACCATCTGGATATCTTGATGCAGATGCCAAAATTTCATTGGTCTCTATATTTTCTTGACTACCCAAGGAACCTATCTTATTAAATATATATTCACCTCCATAGTACAAGCGGAGGTTACCAATTTTTTTATTTTCAAAGTCGATATTAGTGGAAAGGACATCTACTTTTTCTTCCGTACTATAGCGTATAACATCCTGAAAACCCCTATCATTTCTACTTTCCTCAAAATGCTGATAGGCCGTGGTAATCTTTAATCCATCGTAAAAAATACCTTTTCCTCTTTTGTTCATCTGCAAGTTGCCCATGAACCATTTTTGAGGACCATAATACCATTCCGCAGAACGAAGTCCGTCTCCCGCGCTATTGGGCCGGATCAGACGATCGTATCTGGCGTAATCCGAAGTCTCCGAATAATGCAAACCTAAATCATATTGCCACGTATGACTTGGTTTATAGGCTATTTTCTGCATTAGGCTAAACTGATTATAGCCCGTTGGGCTCTGTTCCTTTACAGTTTTGTTAGACATAAGCACATCAGCTCCGTTTATGGTAGTCACGTATTCTTTTCTCAGGTAAGAATCTGGACCATGGGAACCCATTTTTAAATCATCAAAACTGTTATAAGAAGCACTTGTTAAAAAGGCCCATTTCTTTTTCCCCAGATTAACATCTACATGAAACGTATTTTCCAGGTTGGCCGAAGCGAAGCGATAACTGGCATTTCCCGAAAACGAAAGACTATCCGAATTTGAGAACTCCCCTTTTTTAGTATAAAAATTCATAACCCCTCCAATAGCATCACTACCATAAATAACGGAACCAGGACCAAAAATGATTTCTGTATTTTTTACTGAATAGGGATCTATAGAAATAACATTCTGAAGGTTACCTCCCCTAAAAATGGCATTGTTCATACGCACCCCGTCTACGGACAAGAGCAAACGGTTGGTTGCAAACCCCCTGATCATGGGACTACCGCCACCCAGCTGACTTTTCTGAACGAATACCTTACCGCTATTCTGCAACAAGTCCGCTGAAGTTTGTGGACTTGTAAAAGCGATTTCCTTAGCATCTATAATGGCTATTTTGTTGGGAATATCCTTTTTTTGCTGCTCCCATTTAGAAACGGACATGACCACCTCATCAAGCTCTTCGGCCTTCATCTCCAAAAACAAATACCCTCCGTGTCGGCTAATCTGGGCTCTTGTGCTCTTTCTTATTTGATAACTAAGATGGCGAAAAGTAATACGTTCTTCAGCCTTAAAAACGGATAGATCCACCTTACCATCAAAATCCGTAAGTGTCGTTTTAGAGTGGTCATAATTGTAAATGGCCACATTTACTATGGGCTCTCGCGTATCTACATCCAAAACTGTAACCTGTTGCGCAAGTACGGTTTGGATACACAAAAAAATAAGTAAAAACAGAACTTTGTTCATACTAGTTAAATACTTCGTTAAGGATGGCAAGGGATTTTGGTTTCCTAAACCCCTGTAAATGCAACTCATAGAACAGCACTAACGATTGCAAAAGTTCTTGACGGTTGCTTTTATTCATTTTGATATGATGTATCTCATCAAAATTTATGCCCAAGAAGGTTTTAAAATAGGTAAGATTATCTCCGTTTAAAATAGGATTCAATGAAGGCGTATCCGTAAACTCGCCTTCCAGTAAGTCAAAATAGCTTAATTCTATCTCGTTCGTATCCGGGTGAAAGCCCAAATAGCGTGTTAACCGAATTAAAAAATAAATATGAAAATTGGAAATTCCGCTCTGGTTGTCCAGCCACTGCAATGAAGCCTCTATAAATTCAAAAAGTGCATCATTGGCCTCCTCTTCATGAATGCTGTTCGCCAACATTTCGGCCAGAAATAAAGTCATGGCGTTTTTTGAAATATCGGAATGTAAGGTCTGGTACGGATAATTGACCTTTGCTTCGCGAATACTCTCTAAAGCCCCTTTATTCTTATGGCTGGCCACTATCTCCAATTGCGTTAAAGGTTGAAAATAAGCCGTTTTTAATTTTCCTTTCTTAGAGGCCAAAACTCCCCTGAGGAGATAGGATTTAACACCCCCAGATTCCGTAAATGCCTTTACAATTAAACTGGTATCTCCATATTTAATGGATGTAAGAACTATGGCTTTGGTAGTTACCTGCATTTACATGGATGGCTTTGCACAAAGATAACTTTAAAAAATATGATGTTAGAATTAGGCTGAAGGGCAAAAATAAAAAGACCTGTAACTTTAGAATTACAGGTCTTTTCTTATTTATATGATACTATTCTCTAAATCACACCTTGTGCCAACATAGCATCGGCCACTTTAACAAAACCGGCAATATTAGCTCCTTTTACGTAGTTGCAATAGCCGTCTTCTTCTTTTCCGTACTCAATACAGGAATCATGAATATCTTCCATAATATCCTTAAGCCTTTCGTCTACTTCCTCCCTTGTCCAGCTTATACGTAATGAATTTTGAGACATTTCAAGTCCTGATGTAGCAACACCACCAGCATTGGAGGCTTTACCTGGAGCAAAAAGAATTTTGGCATCATGAAACGTATGTACAGCATCCGTATCGCAAGGCATATTGGCTCCTTCGGCAACACACATACAACCGTTATCTATCAACGTCTTGGCATCTGCAGCCAATAGTTCGTTTTGAGTGGCACATGGTAGGGCTATATCACATTTTACGTCCCATGGTGTCTTTCCTTTATGGTATTCGGCACTTTTATACTTTTCAGTATATTCCGAAATTCTACCTCGCTTTTCGTTCTTTAGCTCCATGACAAAGGCAAGTTTCCCTGCATCAATTCCTTCTGCGTCATAAATATATCCACCAGAATCGGACAACGTAACTATTTTGCCTCCTAACTGAAGTACCTTTTCCGCAGCGTATTGTGCCACATTACCGGAGCCTGAAATAACCACGGTTTTACCCTCAAAACTCTCGTTCTTGGTTTTAAGCATACTCTGCGCAAAATATACCGTTCCGTATCCTGTTGCTTCCGGACGAATTTTTGAACCACCCCAAGAAAGACCTTTTCCTGTTAGTACTCCCGTAAACTCGTTCCTTATTTTCTTGTACATACCAAACAAGAAGCCAATTTCGCGGGCGCCCACACCAATATCACCGGCAGGCACATCTGTATTTGGGCCTATATGGCGACAAAGTTCCAACATAAAGGCATGACAAAAACGCATTACCTCATCATCTGACTTCCCTTTTGGGTCAAAATCGGACCCACCTTTTCCACCGCCCATAGGTAAGGTGGTCAAACTATTTTTGAAAACCTGTTCAAAAGCAAGAAATTTAAGGATACTTGCATTAACCGATGGATGAAACCGTAAGCCTCCTTTATATGGCCCAATAGCCGAATTCATTTGAATTCGGTACCCTCTGTTAACGTGAATCTCTCCTTCATCATCTACCCAAGCCACTCTAAACGAGACCAACCTCTCGGGCTCCACCATGCGAAGTAAAATATTTTTGCCGTTATATATTTTATGTTTGGCGATATATGGAATTACCGTTTCGGCAACTTCCTGCACCGCTTGAATGAACTCGGGTTCATGCCCGTTTCTTGTTTTGACCTCATCCATGAAGTCTTTAATCTTTGCGTCCATAACGAGTATTTTGTTGAATTTTGATTATAACGGCAAAATTATGTTATTTATATAACTAACCCACCCTTTTTTTAAAAATACACTAAAAACTAGCTTATCGCCTGTTCCAAGTCGGCTATCAAATCATCTATATCTTCAATCCCTACGCTTAACCTGATCAAAGCATCTACCACTCCACTTTTTTCTCGTTCCTCTTTTGGAATACTGGCATGTGTCATACTAGCCGGATGCCCCGCTAGGCTCTCTACACCTCCTAGGGATTCCGCCAGTGTAAACACCTTCAACTTTTCCACGATCTTAATAGCATCTTCATAATTACTACCCTTGGTAACAAAAGAAATCATACCCCCAAAACCGGTCATTTGGCTCTTAGCGATTTCATGGTTGGGGTGGCTATCAAAACCAGGCCAGTACACTTTCTCTATTTTTGAATGGCCAGCCAGATAATTGGCAATGGCAGCACCGTTCTCGCAATGCCGTTGCATACGCACATGCAAGGTCTTTATTCCCCTTAACACCAAAAAACTATCCATAGGACCACAAACAGCACCGCTTGCATTTTGAATAAAATAAAGTTCATCTGCTATTTTTTTATCCTTGACGACCAAAGCACCGGCAACCACATCACTATGACCACCCAAGTATTTAGTTGCAGAGTGCATTACAATATCCGCCCCTAAATCCAAAGGTGTTTGGAGGTAGGGAGTGGCAAACGTATTGTCTACGGCTAAAAGAACACCATGCTTTTTAGCCAATAGACTCACTCCTTTAATGTCAATAATATTCATCATCGGGTTCGTAGGGGTCTCTACCCAAATAAGTTTGGTGTTACTAGTAATTGCCGACTCAATAGCGTTGGTATCTTGCATACCCACAAAATTGAATTTGATTCCATACTTCTCAAAAACCTTTTTGAACAATCGGTAACTACCGCCATACAAATCGTTGGTTGAAACCACCTCATCACCGGGACTAAGCAGTTTAATGACCGCATCCATAGCGGCAAGGCCACTGGCAAAGGCCAAGCCGTATGTTCCGTTCTCAATACTGGCCAACGAATTTTCCAAAGCGGTACGTGTTGGATTTGCACTTCTAGAGTACTCATACCCCTTATGCCCACCAGGGGTGGTCTGCGCATAAGTAGAGGTCTGATATATAGGAGGCATGACCGCACCGTAAGCCGCATCTGGCTCTTGCCCTCCATGAATTGTTTTACTATTGAATTTTAACGTTTTTTCACCCATTTTTTATAATTATTGGTTCAAATGTATCGTTATCTTTGATGTAGGATAATCCAGATTTTTTCCGCTTACCCCAATGAAATTCCTTTATGAGAACCCAAGTTACCTATATCATTTTATTTTTAGCCCTTGTTGGATGTCAAAATGAGAACAAACTAACGTTTGAAACCTTAAAACTTGATGAGACACGTTGTTCCGAATGTCCGAGTGTGGAAATCAACATTCCCAAAGCAATCGAAAACTCCAAAATAGCTACCAACATTAACAACGCTATTAATGAAGAAATCATAGAAACCCTAAACTATGATGACGAATTAGAGGCCACCACCATTAAAGATGCCGTAGAGTCCTTTAGTAACGGGTACTGGGAACTTAAAAAACTGTATCCGGAAGAAGCTACAAGTTGGGAAGCAAAAATAGAAGGTAGCGTTTCATATGAAGACGCCGATTTTCTGACCGTTGAACTCAACTCTTATATTTTTACCGGGGGAGCTCATGGTTATAGCTCACAACATTTTCTGAATTTTGATAAAAACAAAGGGAAAGAGCTTGAAAATTGGGAGATTTTTAAAGACCGTGAGGATTTTGAAAAATTTGCCGAGGAAAAATTCAGGAACCAGGAACACATACCTCTAGATGGCCCTATTAACAGCACAGGCTTTATGTTTGAAAGAGATATGTTTTACCTCCCCGAAAATATTGGATTTACCGAGGAGGGTATAAAGCTACTTTACAACCCTTATGAGGTTGCCTCATATGCAGATGGTCCGATCGTTCTGACCCTATCATTTGCGGACGCGAAGCCCTACTTGGCCAAAAGCAAGTCCTAATCCTTATTTTCCTACTACTTTAAGCAGGGCAATAATGGCTCCCATATGCAATCCTTCATGATACAGGTTAAAGGTTAGCGCATCTTCAGCAGATGCCAATGTTACTCCTGCACTGGTAGTATACTCATTATACTCCTGAAAAAGACCTGCTTCATAATCCTCTATAATCCATTCCAAGGTAGATATTAGAAAATCTCCAATTATCATTATTTCCTCCTCAGTTGCCGTTCCATCTGGTTTTGTTCCTTTCATGAACTTTTGAACAAGTTCATCCGAAACCCGCATTTGAAGATTACTGAATTTATACACTAAAACTTGGGTAGTAATCACGGTATGCGCAATATTCCACCAGATATTGTTATTAAAACCCTCTGGAATTTCCAGCAATTGTTCCCTTGGGGTTTCGGTCAATATAGTATACAAGCGTTTTCTATTCTGTAAAATAACATTAAAGAGTTTTTCCAAAGCATTCTTATTTTAAAGTGGACGTTAAAAATAGTACAATTGAACTGAATTGGGTTTCTTTGCAAAGTGATTTTATGTTAAGAAAGATGAAAAAGATTTACTACCTCAGCACCTGTGATACCTGCAAACGCATCCTTAAGGAATTGGAACCTCTAGACGGGGTTGTACTTCAGGACATTAAAACGGAAGCCATGACCGCCGAGCAAGTAGAAGAGATGCAAAAACTTGCCGGAAGCTACGAGGCGCTTTTCAGTAAAAGAGCCCGTCTTTACAGACAAATGGGGCTACATGAAAAACAGCCTTCGGAAAATGAATTGAAAGGTTTGATTCTAGAGCACTATACGTTCCTCAAGCGACCTATAATTCTAATTGATGATCAAATCTTTGTGGGCAACAGCAAAAAAGTAGTGGAAGCGGCAAAAAAAGCCCTTCACCAGTGAGCAAACGTACCCTTGCCATATTAGCCGCAATTGGTGCAACAATTATCTATGCCTTAAACCATACCATTGCCAAAGGTGTAATGCCCAACCACGTACAACCTTTTGGGTTTATTATGTTGCGTGTTATAGGAGCCTCAATACTATTCTGGAGTGTTTCCGTTTTTGGTCCAAAGGAGAAAATAGAAAAAAAAGACTACCCTAGAATGTTCATTTGTGCACTCTTGGGTATGGGCTTTAACATGCTCGTTTTTTTTAAAGGACTGGACTTGTCCACACCTATTAACAGTGCTGTTTTAATAACCACCACACCAATTATTGTGGTATTGCTCTCCGCTGTTCTAATCAAAGAAAAAATCATTCCCAAAAAAATGGTGGGCATTCTTATTGGTCTTTTAGGTGCCTTGGGCCTTATTTTCTTTGGTAGCGAAGTTAGACAGGATGCACCTAACATACCGTTAGGGAATTTTCTGATTTTTATGAACTCGGTATTTTATGGGTCTTACCTTATTGGAGCAAAAACCCTGATAGCAAAATACCATCCGTTTACCTTTATGAAATGGTTATTTACGCTTGGTATATTCATATGTCTCCCTTTTGGCTACCAGGAGCTTATAGACATAGACTGGCCCAATCTGCCGTTTGAGGCCCTATGGAAAATTGCTTTTGTTGTCCTGGGAACTACATTTTGCACGTACCTGTTCAACATATTCGCATTAACCCAACTTAAAGCTTCTACATTAAGTGCGTTCGTTTATATTCAGCCCTTAATAGGCATTCTCTTTGCGGTTGCCACGGGTCAGGACAAACTTACTACACTTAAGATAATAGCCGGTTGCCTAGTGTTTTTGGGAGTATATTTAGCAAGCAAAAAGCCTAAACCAGATCCTTTGGAGCCCTAGCGAACTTTCTAGTATCTTCTTTGGTAAGGATTCTAAAGCCTTCGCCCTTTTCAACATCACTAAATTTTTGCATGAGATCGTTTGGTAAACCAGTGAGTTTTCTGGTCTTTAAATCCATCCAAGCACCCATCATCTCGCAATGCGCAAAATTTCGACCTTTATAATCATAGAAATTATGATGGAATTCAAAAAACTGTCCGTCTTCGCTCATCCCCATAATTTCCATAGAAACCTTTACGGGCCTACCGGGAAAGGCCTCTTTAAAATAATACATATGCTCATAAAAAACCACCGGTCCTATCTCTTTTTCCAGCAATGCCTTATGACCAAAACCAATTTCGGTTAAATAAGTCATTCGAACGTGACTCATAAAATTCAAATAGGCAGAATTGGCCAAATGGCGGTTTGCATCAACATCGCTCCAGCGTATTTCAAAGTCTTTTAGGTACATATTTTTACGAATTATTTTATTATGCATGCATAAGAATAACAAAAATACCATAGTTTTGAAAAACAGAGGAATATATATCCTTAATTTTTTTTAGCTAATTTCAATTCTTTCTAAAACCAATGATATGAGCGCAAAACCTTCTTTTATAAACGAATTGGCATTACCTGCCATTGCTGCCCCTATGTTTTTAATATCTGGCCCCAAGCTGGTTATTGAATGTTGTAAAAACGGTATTGTTGGAACTTTTCCGGCATTGAACCAACGTACAAGTGAAGGTTTTGAAGAATGGCTCATAGAAATCAAAACAGAATTGGACGCCTTTGAAAAAGAGACCGGTAAAAAACCCGCACCTTTTGGCGTAAACCTTATAGTTCACCCTACCAACCCAAGACTTGAAGCAGATGTTAAGCTCTGCATAAAACACAAAGTGCCTATTGTAATTACCTCTTTAGGGGCCGTGTCTATGGTTGTAGATGCCATTCACAGTTATGGCGGACTCGTCTTTCACGATATCATAAAAAAACGTCATGCCGAAAAGGCCCAAGAAGCTGGAGTAGACGGATTGATACTTGTTGCCGCTGGAGCCGGAGGCCATGCAGGTACGGTAAACCCTATGACTTTGGTAGCGGAAATAAAGAAGTTCTTCCACAAGACCATAATTCTTTCCGGATGCATCAGTACAGGGCGCGATATTGCTTCTGCATTACAAATGGGGGCAGATTTGGCCTATATGGGCACACGCTTTATCAATACCGAAGAAAGCAAAGCCACACCGGAATACAAAAAAATGATTATTGATTCAGGTGCAAACGATGTGGTATATACTGCATCCATTTCGGGCGTGCATGCCAATTTCTTGGGAGCAAGTCTAAAAGCTGCTGGCATAACCGAGGAAGACCTGAAAAAAGACACAAAAATAGATTTTGGAAAAGAGCTCAATACCGAGGCAAAAGCATGGAAAACCATTTGGTCTGCAGGTCAGGGATCTGCTTCAATTGAGAATGTGCTTCCCGTAGCCGAATTAATTGCTGATCTAAAAACCGAATTTAAATCGGCCATACAGCAGCAGATTATGATTTTGGAAAAGTATCCAAAGTAAGAAAGTTGATTGGGGAAATTTGTGTCGAAATAAAAATGAATAGTTAAATGCCGCTACTCCACTCCGATTATAATCCCACTTTACTTTTTAAGAATGGACATCTATCTACCGTCTATTCGGGTTTGTTTAGACGAATAGAAGGATTGGAACAGCAGCGGGAACGTTTAGAACTTGCGGATGGCGATTTTATTGATGTAGACTGGAGTTACTCCAAAACTCCTTCGGAGAAGGTGGTAATACTTTTACATGGCTTGGAAGGCAACGCGCAACGGCCGTACATTACGGGAAGTGCAAAAACATTTAATACGGTGGGCATTGATGCTTGCGCCGTTAATTTTAGGGGTTGTAGTGGTGAGACCAATCGCCTTTTTCGTTCCTACCATTCCGGCGCTACCGAAGATTTAGATGCCGTTGTTCAATATATTCTGAAGAAACAAAAGTATGATCATATCTATATAAAAGGGGTAAGTTTAGGTGGAAACATGGCTATGAAATATGCCGGTGAGGACCGTACGCTCCCAAAGGAAATAAAGGCGGTAATAGGTGTTTCCGTGCCCTGCAACCTTCATAGTTCCTTAAAAGAACTCATGTCCACGAAAAACTACCTCTACTCCAAGCGTTTTAAAAAACACTTGGTTGAAAAATTATGGCACAAAGTAGATTTGTTTCCCCATAAAATTTCAAAAAAAGATGTGCGCGCTATTAAAACCCTAAAAGATTTTGATGATATCTACACCAGCCGGGCTCATGGTTTTAAAAATGCCATTGACTATTACACAAAATGTAGTTGTAGGCAATTTTTGCCCCATATTAAAATTCCCGCTTTGATCATCAATGCTAAAAACGATTCTTTTTTAGGCGATGAATGCTACCCGTACACCGAAGCAGAAAACAATCCAAACCTTTATTTAAAGACACCCAATTTTGGCGGTCACGTGGGGTTTGTAGCGCCATCAAACATCTATTACTCAGAAAAAACAGCAATTAAATTTGTGCAAGACATGGTTTAATTTTAGTGAATCGTTATATTAGCATCGCGAACAAAAAGCCCTTAACTCGGCTCGAATATTGAAATAAAGCACAAGATGAAAAAATTATTAAGCGTATTGGCACTTGGTGCCCTGCTTGCCAGCTGTGGCGAAGAGAAAAAGGAAGAAAAAAAGGGTGGTTTTGAAATGAACAGAACCAAAACAGAAACTAAAGCAGTAGAAGCCAAGTCTGAAGGCGTTCCTGTTGATATGGATAACCAAGGAGTAGGCCCATACAAGGATATTTCTTTTGATGCTGATATTGATGCTGAAATGGCTGCGGCCGGTGAGGCAAAGTTCAAAGCGGTATGTACGGCCTGTCACATGGTAGACAAACGTTTAATTGGCCCTGCATTAAAAGGTGTCTATGAAAGAAGAAGTCCATCATGGGTTATGAACATGATTGCGAACCCAGATAAAATGTTGAAAGAGGATCCAATTGCACAAGCCCTTCTTAAAGAATATAACAACGCTATTATGCTAAATCAGAATCTTTCTGAAGAAGACACAAGAGCGGTTGCAGAATACCTGCGTACACTTTAAGAGCAAAAATTTTATGTTCCTATGCCGTTATCCTAATATTTTAGGGTAACGGCATATTTTTTTTGAATATATTAGTAGCTCTCAATCAACTTAAAAACACTTTACATTGAAAACGTTACGTCATTTTCTTATCGTCATCACTATTTTTTCGTGCACGAACACGATAACCGCTCAAAAAATAAAGCCAAAGAAAGTAAAGGAAAATATGCAGCGCGTTGCCGATTGGCAAATTGCCAATTTTGAAGGGTTGTACAGTGGACACAAAAAACCCCACCACCCTTTAGATTGGACCAATGCAGCACTTTACGTAGGTATGGTAAAATGGGCAGCGATGGCAGAGGATGACCGCTATTATTCTTGGTTAAAGAATATTGGTGAAACGAACGAATGGCAACTATACAAAAGAAAATACCATGCAGATGACCATGCTGTTGGCCAGATGTATATAGATTTATTTAGAAAATACAAAGACGAAAAAATGATTGCTCCCACCAAAGAGCAATTTAACTTCTTAATGTTCCATCCTTCCAAAAGTGCCCTAAACTGGGGTACTCCGTATCATCAAGACCGCTGGAATTGGTGCGATGCCCTTTTTATGTCTCCCCCGGTCTGGGCCAAATTGTATAAAATTACAGGCGAGAAAAAATATCTGGATTTCATGATGGCAGAATTTAAGGCTTCAACTGATTTTCTGTTTGACAAAGAAGAGAACCTATATTATCGTGACGAAAGGTATTTTGATAAGTTGGATAACGGCACTAAGGTATTTTGGTCCAGGGGAAATGGCTGGGTATTTGCCGGACTTGTCAATATCATGAACGAACTTGAGCCAAACAGTGAAGAATACATGTATTTCTTGAACATCTATAAAAAAATGGCCGAAAAACTTATTACCATCCAGACACCCAAAGGCCATTGGGCCATGAGTCTTCTGGGCCAAGAATTCTATCCTACCCCAGAAACCAGTGGTTCATCTTTTTACGTATACGGTCTTGCGTGGGGCATTAACAATGGTATTCTGGACAAAGAAACCTATGAACCGGCAGTTAAAAAAGGCTGGAACGCCATGGTAAGTCATATAACAAAAGACGGCATGTTAGGTTACGTACAACCTATTGGAGCAGCACCCGGAAAGGCCTGGCCCGATAAAACCGAAGTTTACGGAACCGGGGCATTTTTAAGTGCCGGATCGGAAGTCTATAAGCTTTATGGTGGCGAGTAAAAGCAAGTTTACCATGCCAAAAATATACTAAGCCTTTGTCTTGTCTACCGCTATCTTGTACGTAGGGTCTTCAAGCACATTAACATCTATAATGTCCTTAGCATTCTTTAAGAGGCCAAAGCTGTCCTTACTTAAGTGTCGCAAGTGAATTTTTTTACCGGCTTTGGCATAGCGCTCCGTAATTTTATTTAGGGCTTCTATACCGGACATATCGGCAACACGGCTCTCTTTAAAGTCAATGATAACCTCATTGGGATCGTTCTGAATATCAAACTTCTCTGCAAACAGTGTGGTAGAACCAAAAAATAACGGTCCGTATATTTCGTAATGCTTTACACCATTATCATCAATATATTTCCTTGCTCGAATTCGTTTCGCATTTTCCCAAGAATAAGCCAATGCAGAAATTATAACACCTAACAATACCGCAACAGCCAAATTGTGGGTTATAGCGGTAATCAAGGTCACCAAAACCATAACAATTACATCGGATTTTGGCATTTTACCAAAAGTCTTGAAGCTGGCCCATTCAAATGTTCCAATGGCTACCATAAACATTAACCCAACCAGAGCGGCCATAGGCAATTGCTCAATAAGACCAGAACCGAACATAATGAACACCAAAAGCATAACAGCCGCAGTAATACCGGATAATCTTGCCCGTGCTCCTGAAGAGGTATTGATCAAACTTTGTCCGATCATAGCACAACCGCCCATTCCAGATAAAAATCCGGATAGGATATTGGCAGTACCTTGAGCTACACATTCTTTATTGCCGCTACCACGGGTATCCGTAATCTCGTCTATAATGTTCAAGGTCAACAAACTTTCTATGAGCCCTACACCCGCAACAATAGCGGCATAAGGAAAGATAATCCCAAGCGTCTGTAACGTCATTGGCAATTGTGGAATGGATAATGGTGGAAAACCACCTTTGATGGATTCTCCCGGCCCCATAGTATCTGCAACGGTTAACGTATCTACCCCAAATCCAATAACTATGGCGGAAACCACAACAATGGCCAATAATGAAGAAGGAATAGCCTTTGTTAATTTAGGAAAGCCCCAAATAATCAACATAGTGAGCAAAGTAAGCCCCAGCATTATGTACATAGGCGAACCGGATAACAATTCTCCCGTTCCCTTCTGATAGAAATTAGGAAACTGCGCCATAAAAATAATTATGGCCAATCCGTTTACAAAACCGAACATTACCGGGTGTGGTACCAAACGGATGAATTTACCCAATCTTAGCACACCGGCCAAAATCTGTAGCACACCAGCAATAATTACGGTGGCAAAGACGTAATTCAATATGGTTTCCGGTTCAATTCCCGGAAAATTGCGTTTTAATTCTAGAATCAATCCCACAAAAATAACGGCAACTGCCCCTGTAGCACCGGAAATCATGCCAGGCCTACCTCCAAAAATAGAGGTTACCAAACAAAGAATAAACGCCGCATATAATCCTGTGAGGGGAGAAAAACCCGGAATAAGGGCAAATGCAATAGCTTCAGGAACCAAGGCCAGGGCAACGGTAAGACCGGAAAGAATCTCGGTTTTGTAATCTACCTTTTGTTTAAAATCGAACAAATTCAAATACTTCTTCACGACATTGGGATTTTAAGCGGGCAAAAATACATCAAAATACCCTATAAGCCATAGACTTATGACACCAAATGCTTCTAGGACCGTTTAACCAACACCTCAGAGACCTAGCTGCCTAGGTGTACAGAAACTATTTTATATGCGTGTACGGCATGCAAAAATTAACTTATAACACCTTAACGAAGGTACTTCATACAAAAAAACCGCCCCAAGCATTGCAGCCCAGGGCGATTTCTAACTAAATAACCAACCAAAAAACGTTTATATATCTCTACTTCTTTTCACCTTCATTATGGGATTAGAAGTCTTTTTTCTCTTTTTTTCTACTGCGCCTTTTCCGGCTTTTAAGTACTCTTGATATCCTTTTCCCCTAAACTCATATACTGTTTTACTACTAGGGTGATAAAGTTCAATTGTACTCTCATTAATAACGTACAATTCAAAGTAATCATTGCTCGATGAACGGTAAGCCAGTGTTAAAGTTTTAAGCGTTTCATCGTGTTCTATGTCATACACCGAGTAATCTCCCTCTAAATCCCATTGAAGGTTTACCAAGGGTGTTCCAACCGGGTCTACAGACGACCTAAAAAAGGTAGGATTGAATTGCAAAAAGTTCTCATTATCGAACTCATTTAATGCTCCTTCAAGACTTGTATATGTTTTTTCCCAAGCATGGTACTCTTGTAAAAAATAGTTGATATTCTCGTAAAACAACATATCATAATCAAAATTACCAACTTGGTATCCCTTTAAATAATAAGATGTATCCGAACGCCCGTCATAGAGCTCTATAGTACTCCCGTTTACGGCAAAAACATCTAAAAGCCACGGGCCATCTACATCATGATCAATTTCTACCGCTCCACGAATAGTGCTGTAATAACCTACGTCTATTCCTAAACCATTGCCGGTTCTACCAATGCCTACTATATTATTGTTGGCATACATTGTACCTCTATCAAAAGAAACGGTAAAAGCACGTTGTAAAAAAGGAACTTCGCCATTTCCTCTTGTAGCGTTTATATCTACGTACCACAAGTCATATGATTGTAATACTTGATCTGTGTTATAAACCGGTTCTTCTATAAATTCATCTTCTACAATAACTTCGGTATAACACGAAGTCATTAAAAAAGCCGTAAAAATGGATGTTAAAAGTAGTTTTGTCTTCATAATCTTGGTATTACTATTCCCTCTATACAAAACAAGCACCGTGCCATTATTGTTAACAGTCTATTAATCAGTACTTAAGGTTTCAATTTTTAATTTCCCTAGCTTTGTACAAGAGAAAAAACCAATACTTGTAACCAACCATTTAACAGGAACTAAGCCATATAATATAGAACGATGAATCAAAAATTTACAGTGTTAGGCGGTGGAAGTTGGGCTACGGCCATTGTTAAGATGCTCTGTGTAAACCAAAAAAAGGTAGGTTGGTACATGCGCAATTCGGATGCCGTAGGTTTTATCAATATTCAAAAGCACAACCCTAACTATTTAACCTCGGTTACTTTTGACACCAATCAGTTAGAACTTACTGACGATATCAATAAAGCGGTTGACAATTCCGATATTTTAATATTTGCCATACCTTCTGCCTTTGTTGAAGGAGAGCTTAAAAAAATAAACACCTCATTAAAAGATAAAATTGTTTTTTCTGCTATAAAGGGTATTGTTCCCGAATCCGGGTTAATAGTTGGCAATCATTTTCATGAGAAATATGATATTCCTTTTGAAAATATTGGGGTTATTACCGGTCCATGTCATGCCGAAGAGGTGGCCCTAGAACGCTTATCTTATTTGACCATTGCTTGTGCCGATACCGAGAAAGCACAATACATAGCCCAAAACCTGAGCAGTCATTACATTAAGACCAAAGTTACCAATGACATAATTGGAACGGAGTATGCGGCCATGCTCAAGAATATTTATGCAATTGCAGCCGGTATTGCACACGGTTTAGGCTATGGAGATAATTTTCAGAGTGTGCTTATGAGCAATGCTATTCGTGAAATGAAACGTTACACGAAACGTATTCATAAAATAGACCGTAATATTAACGAGTCTGCCTATTTAGGCGATTTATTGGTTACCGGATATTCTACTTTTAGCCGTAACCGTATGTTCGGGAATATGATAGGAAAGGGCTATACCGTTAAAAGTGCACAAATGGAAATGCGTATGGTAGCCGAAGGGTACTATGCCGCTAAGAGCGCTTACGAGATAAAATCCAAGTTTAAGAAGAAAGTAAAAGTGCCTATAATAGATGCCGTTTATGCTGTACTTTATGAAAACAAAAGCGCTAAAAAAGTATTTAATACCCTGACGGACAAGTTAGATTGATAAAAAACCATTTGGTATATGAAAAGGCCGGCTCGTTTCTTTGGAAAACGGAACCGGCCTTTTACTCAACTTAACTTGATTAACTTCTTACTGTATGGTTCTACACTCTATCTAATGTAAAATTAGAATGATCATCCAGTTCTTTTAGTAGAATTTCTCTCCACTCAGAAATCTGATTGTCATCTACAGCGTAAATAGATTTAAATTCTTCCAAAATAGGTTCCATTAGAGTTCGAACGCTTTCAATATCAAAATACAACCTGCCGGTTCTTCTAATGAAGAAATCCATTGGGTTTTGTACCATTTCATAATCAATACCAAAACGAAGCTCGGCCTTGGCCATGCGTACGTATATGTCGGTACCCTTTACGCCAGCATAATTCTCCAGAATCATTTCTGTCTGTTTTCCGTAGTTGGTTACCAAGAACCATGCATCATGCTTTGAGAAACCATCAGGTTTGATTCTGCCGTAAACTTCATCAATGTATTTCTCTACATGTTTGAATTTTTTGAAATCAACATTACCGCACAGGAAAATCTTCTCGGTAAAACATTCCTTTAACTCCGTACCATCTTCCTCTTCCATCTTCTTGGCAATACGATCCACGACACGCTCGGCCATTTTACGGTACCCGGTAAGTTTTCCACCTGCAATACTGATAAGACCCGTATCCGAAGTAAAAATCTCATCTTTTCTGGATAATTCCGAAGCCGATTTTCCTTCTTCATGAATTAACGGTCGTAAACCTGCCCATGAAGAAATGATATCTTCCATTTCCAAGTTTATGCTCGGGAACATATTGTTTACCGCAGATATGAGATAAATAGCATCTGCCAAATCTGTACGTACGTTATCCTTGTCTTTGTTAAAATTAGTATCCGTAGTACCTACGTAGGTAATTTTTCCGCGCGGAATAGCGAACATCATCCTACCATCTGGAACATCAAAATATACCGATTGTTTTATTGGTAATTTCTCCTTTGGAAATACAAGGTGCACACCTTTGGTTAGGTGCAACTGTTTTCCCTTTTTAGAATTATTGGTACCTCTAAGCTCATCTACCCATGGGCCAGCTGCGCTGATTACATATTTAGACTTGATACTGAAGGTTGCGCCGCTAACACCATCTTTTACTTTAACACCGGCCACTTTATCATCAACATAAACAAAGTCTTCTACAGATGCATAGTTTAAGGCTTGGGCCCCGAACAATAAACTGGATTTAATATTCTCAATGGTCAAACGCGCATCATCCGTACGGTACTCCGCATAATACCCTGCACCCTTTACTATTTTCTTTGGAAGTAAAGGCTCTAGTTTCATTGCCTCTTTCTTCTCTAGCATCTTACGTTTGTCCTCGCCGGTAACCTGAGCTAAAATGTCATAGACTTTTAATCCAATAGAGGTAAGCCATTTGCCGTACGAACCGTTTTCAATAAGTGGCAATAACATTTTTTCCGGTAGTACTAAATGCGGCGCCAGTTTGTGAACGATAGCTCGCTCCGACCCTACTTCCTTTACCAACCAAAAGTCAAATTGTTTCAAATACCGTAATCCACCGTGAATTAACTTGGTAGATTTACTACTGGTTCCCGATGCAAAATCGCCCTTTTCTACCAAAGCAACTTTTAAACCTCTTGAAGCTGCATCCAGTGCAATTCCACCACCTGTAATACCTCCACCAATAACCACCAGGTCATAGGTGTCATTGGTTAACTCCTGTATTGTTTTTGCTCTATCTAAATTAGAGAACCTTATATTTTTCATAGCTTTTTTTGTACAGTTGTAACTATCGTTTATTTGTCATCCCACCCTTTGGTGCGCTCAACGGCTTGTTTCCATTTTTTGTACAGGCGTTTCCGTTTAACACGGTCAAAGGTAGGCTTAAAGATTCTGTTCATAGGCCTATTTTGATCAACATCTTCCTGTTTCCACAGACCCACTTGAATACCTGCCAAGAACGCAGCCCCCATAGCCGTAGATTCTATTACTTCAGGCCGGTGAACCTCCGAATCCAAAATATCCGCCTGAAATTGCATTAAGTGATTATTGGCACATGCACCGCCATCTACCCGAAGGTTTTTTAATTGAATTCCTGAATCATCTTCCATTGCCTTAAGAATATCTTTGGTCTGATATGCCAATGATTCCAACGTAGCCTTGGCCAAATGGGCTTTACCTGTATCTCTGGTCAATCCAAAAACTGCGCCTCTGGCATACATATCCCAATACGGAGCGCCCAAACCTGCAAAAGCAGGCACCACATATACTGGGTTTTCTCCTTCAACTGAATCTGCCAACGCCTCGGTTTCCTTAGCGTCTTTTATCAACTCCAGCCCGTCACGAAGCCATTGGATCGCCGCACCCGCAATAAAAATACTGCCTTCTAGTGCGTAGTTCACTTTTCCGTCTAACCCATATGCAATGGTAGTAAGCAGTCCGTTTTTAGAAAATTGTGGCGTTTCACCCGTATTCATCAGCATAAAACAACCTGTCCCGTAGGTGTTCTTTGCCGTACCCTTATTAAAACATGCTTGTCCAAAAAGTGCTGCCTGTTGATCTCCCGCAATACCGGCAATTGGTATTTTCTTTCCGTCTATCTCATAATCCCCAAAATGATAGGCAGATGGCTTTACCTCAGGTAGCATTAATTTAGGGATACCCAATGCTTTTAACATCTTATCGTCCCATTTTAAATTCACGATATCATAAATCATGGTTCTAGATGCATTGGTATAGTCCGTTACATGGTTTGCTCCGCCAGTCATGTTCCACACCAACCATGTATCTACAGTACCCATAAGCAAATCGCCGTTTTCAGCCTTCGCTCTAGCACCTTCAACATTATCCAATATCCATTTTACCTTGGTACCTGAAAAATAAGAATCAATAACAAGGCCGGTCGTTTGCCGTACATGCTCCGTTAAGCCACTCTTTTTTAAATGCTCACAAATATCCGCCGTGCGCTTATCTTGCCAAACAATGGCATTGTAGACAGGCTCTCCTGTGGTTTTGTCCCAAACCATTGTAGTTTCCCTTTGGTTGGTAATACCAATTGCTTCAATATCCTTAACATCTACCTTTTCTTTCTTCAGCAAGTCTGCCAAAACCCCCATCTGAGTCTCTAAAATCTCTTTAGGGTCATGTTCTACCCATCCTGATTTTGGGAAAATCTGCTTAAATTCCTTTTGAACCATTCCTTGGATTTGACCCTCTTGGTCCACAAGTAATGCACGCGAACTGGTAGTGCCCTGGTCTAACGATATTATATATTTCATATGAAAAAAGTTTAAGGCCGAAACTACACAAAGTAGCATAGAGTAGCACAGCAAATGTAAATAAATATACGCAATATTCTATAGAGGAAAGAAGCAAATTTTATTCAATGGATATTATAATGACAACCTCATTGCCCGAAGCGTCTAGAACCATTACTTTATGCTCACCTTCTTTGGGCATTATGGCCATTTCATGAAAGTTCTTGGTCTGCCCCACAAACGTTTCATCTACGTACCAATACACCTCGGTTTCCGGCTTGGCATGGGCCACTTTTAGAATAACCTCATTTGTTTTTCCATCAAAACCCTTTGTTAAGTTGATACGACTTCCGTTCTTGGGATAAATAAACTCCATAGGCGAAAGACTGGTATTATTACAATCACTACGATAGGGCGGTAGCACTTTATAGGCCGGGTGTTTGGGTCGATAATAAAATTGCATTAACGGAGGCAATACAAACCAAGATTCGGGCATTGCCGAAGCCAATTGGGCACAAGAAGAATTTACCCTAAACTGTTTTGCGCTATCCAAATACACCATCTGATGGAATTTACATTCCGTAACGTAATTCTGTTTGTTAGGTATAGATATAGTCTTTACCGGACAAATGTCAGTTGCTAAATACCCACTTTGGGCACACACCTTAACCTCTACAAATTCATCCCATGGTTTTTGAAACCATTCGCTCCTAGGAAGCACATTAAATACATCAAATAACAAAGGTGCTGCAGAGGATACTCCGGTTACATTTGGTCTTCCCTCACCATCTGCGTTCCCAACCCAGGTTCCGACCACGTAGTCTGCAGTTACACCAATAGCCCAAGCATCTTTGTTTCCAAAACTGGTTCCGGTCTTCCAAGCAATTTCTTTACTGCTATCGAAGAACTGCCAAGATTCATCGCCCTCGGGTCTATTTACCTCCTTCATAGCCTCAAAAGTGAGGTAAATGCTTCCTGCATCAAAAACGGTTTTCTCTAGCGATTTTTCTCCAAAATGGACCGTCTGGTCTATTTTCAGAACCAAATCAGTGAACTCGTTGGTAAAATATTCACTAGAATTTTCATTAAAATGGTTAAGGGTAGAGGCCAAATTCGCGTAGGTTTTACAAAGGTCCCATAAGTTGCTTTCCGCACCGCCCAAGATTAAGGTTAACCCATAGTGGTCTGCAGATTTAGTTATCCCACCCAGCTTAAAAACATCCAGTTGATCTCTAAATTTTTCCAATCCGTATTGTTGTAACAAACGAACTGCCGGAATATTCAATGAACGAGCTAAGGCTTTTTTTGCCTCAACGGCACCACTGTAGTTCTCATTAAAATTTTCGGGCGTATAGCCAGCTATTTGGGTAGGTACATCTGCTACGAGCATATCCGGCAATAATTCGCCTGCATCTAACATGGCCGCATAAAGTATAGGCTTTATAACGCTGCCCGTACTTCTATTGGCCTGAACCATGTCTACATCTTTTTGATGCTCTTTGGTAGTATTCGTATTTCCCACATAAGACAATACTTCTCTCGTATGAACATCAAGCACTAAAACAGCGGCATTGTGCACTTGGTTTTGCTTAAGGTTCTGATGATGTTTTTGTACAATAGCATTTACGTTACGTTGTAAATTTTCATCTATGGTGCTTTTAATGCGTTTTCCCTTATTTTCCTTAGCTAAGTACTGTACTAAATGTGGAGTTGCTTTTGGAAGCGGAAAGGGTTTCTCTGGAAGTGACTCCAACAAGGAAAGCTCATAAGTTGTCTGATCGATTATTTGCTTTTCAAAAAGCTTTTTTAACAGACGGTTACGCTTCTTAAGAAGCTTTGTCTGGTTCTTGCCCGGATAAATTAGGCTTGGTGCATTGGGCAATACCGCCAATGTAGCAGATTCTGCCCACGACAATTGATACGGTCGTAACCCAAAATAACGCCATGAGGCCACGTCTATACCCACAACATTCCCTCCAAAAGGAGCATGGCTGGCGTAAAGCCTAAGTATGTCTTCTTTGGATTTTTTCATTTCAAGCCGAGTGGCCCATATCAACTCCACAAACTTTTCTAAGTAAGAACGCTTTTTTCCATTTCTGGCCAACCGGATTACTTGTTGGGTGAGCGTACTACCACCACGAACCGTTCTTCCTGCGGCTATGTTATTCCCAATAGCCTTGCATATGGCTACGGGGTTGAAACCGGGATGACTGTAGAAATATGCGTCCTCAAACTGAAGAATACAGGTCTCAAATTTATACGGAACACTGTCCACTTCCGAAAATCGCCACTGGCCGTCATCCGCAATCCTTGCGCCCAACAAAGTGCCATTTTCACTTTCTACTACCGTTGCCGTTGGGGAATTAAATAATTTTTGTGGAAGACAGAAATAATAGGCAATCAAAACGATTGCCAATGCAATCAGTTTCTTGGAATGTCTCCTACAAAATGGGCCAATTTGTTTCATTTCGTAAAATCATACTCTCGCTCTACCAAACAAATGCGCACCTTATACCATGAATACCAATCCTCAATTCCCTTTTGCTGGGCAAAAAGATGATCCGTATTGGCTTTCCAATTGGCTATAGCATCCAAACTTTCCCAATAACTAACCGTTATTCCCAACTGCTCCCGAGCACTCTCTATACCTAGATAACCGGGCTGCTCTTTGGCCAACTTCTCCATTTCTTGGGCCATATGGGCATACCCATTGACATCTTCTGTAAGGAGAGAGGTAAAGATGACCGCATAATATGGGGGCTTGCTTTTCATTCGATAGAAAAAAATAGATTTTACATACGTTATATATACTCTCGTTCCACAAAATACCCAACAATGGCTTCTTTCATTAAAACCGATTGCTCTCCGGCTTTTAATGTTGGTAATTCTTCTTTAACAATGTAGTGGGGCCAGCCCTCTTCATCAAAAAATTCAAATTCATAATACCCGTAGGGTTCCAATAAACGACAAATAGCAATGTGCATTAAATCTAACTTGTCATCTTTTTTATATTTTTTGTGGTACTGTCCTAATTCTTGGATTCCTACCAGATATATAATTGCGTCTAGCTCCAAGGTATCCCCGCTAGCAAATTGGGCGGATAGCTTTTCTACCAACGCGTTCCATTTTTCTTTTAACTCTTCGTCTCTTGCCATTAATCTCTTTGCGTTTTTCCGCCGATTGAATATAAGTAGCAAAGGTACAAATCAAAATACTACTTTTGTGTAAAGACATTCGCCATGAGCTTCTTGGACATTATTTTAGGATTACTGCTTTTATACGGACTTTGGAAAGGTTTAAAAAACGGACTTTTCGTAGAGCTTGCCTCTCTTATTGCTCTGATTGCAGGTATTTACGGCGCTATTCATTTTTCATACTACGCAGGTGATTACCTTTCCCAAAACATGGAATGGAACGAACGGTATATTAATATTGCAGCCTTTGTAATCACATTCATTGTTATAGTTTTTGCCGTGCAATTGGCCGGACGATTTTTAACCAAAATAGCCAATTTTGCTATGCTTGGCTTACTGAACAAGATTGCAGGCGGTATTTTTGGTGTTGTGAAAGTTGCCGTAATTTTGGGCGCTTTACTTATATTCTTTGAACGCGTTAACAATTCTGCAGGTGTCGTAAAGGATGAAACCATGAAAGACTCCGTTCTTTACGAACCTATAAAGGAAATTGGCGCATTTATTTTCAACAAAGTGCTTAAGGAAGAAAAAACAAACCCAAAAGGCGAAATACAAAAAGAAACCCTCCAAGCTAGTATCTAACACCTAATCTCTTTTGTTTCAAGCAAAAGGAAATATACTCGCCGTTTTTTACCGAATAAAACGCTTGTTAAGCTATAAACTTCACCCTTAAAAGTGGTAGTTGCTCTAAAACATGTACCAACATGTAATTTCTAAAATGTACCAGCGTTTTAGTACTTCACCAAATCTGATTCAAATGAAAAAACCAATTTTACTATTATTTTTGGCTGCAGGTTGCATTTTCACCTCATGTAAAAAAGACAGCTCAAGTGATGATGGTGACCTAGCAGGAACTTGGTCTCTTATTGCATATATAGATGATGAAGGCGAAGAACCCACTAACGAATGCGAAAGCATGGATTTATTGCGCTTTAAAGACGGAAACGTTTTTGATTATGAGTTTCATAGTACGGATAGTAGCAGTGGCGACTGTATAGAAGGCGTTCATGACTCCGGAACCTGGTCCTATTTATTCAACTCAAAAGTTCAACTGGATTACGGTACTGAAGGAAATTCAGATGTAACTGTTGCAAAATATAAGGTTTCCGGTGATATTCTGACTCTTACTTTTGATGAAGGTAACGGCGAATATCAAGAAAAATATAAAAAGAAATAAAAAACACTACTTACTTTTAAGACGAAAAAGACCCTGTTAACAGGGTCTTTTTTATTTAATAAATAGAATGTTTTCTACTGAACCACCTCTACCCATCTTCCGGGTGTACGCACTACATAATCATTATTATACATAGCTTCCGCTTGGATACCGGGCAAATAGTATCGCCCTAAATACGAAGCATTCAACAATACCCTGAATGTTTTTTCTTCGTTCTTCTTCATATCAAAATAAAAGTTGCTTCGGTCATCACGAATATCGGTGTATGTCACTTGGTTATCCGCAAATTCCCCAAAATCGGTAAATCGGGTGTTCACTATCTCCCATCCACTCGGGAAAATCTCTGTTAAAGCCACATTCTTAATTGCCTTGTCCGTAGTATTCGTTAAAGTTACCTCGGCAACAAAATCCGTTCCTTGCTGCATTTGTGCTACATTAAGTATGGAGCCATCTCTGCCCTTAAACTTTAGGTTTGCCACCAGATTTTGCTGTATGGTTTTCTCTTTACCTACGGGTAAAATTCCCTGATTAACAATGGTAACGAACAATGCATTGGCCTCTGTATTTTTCAATTCTAATATATTTGTCGCGTTTTTAATGGCGAGCTCATGAGTAGCCAAAGTCTTTGCTGTTTCTACATTTTTGCCCTTACCATTTACCGTTAACGCTGCTTTTATACCCTTACCCCCAACAAGATCAGCGAATTTGGCCATGGCAATAAGACTATAGGCCGTAGTCTGTGTGCTTAACCATCTAGGTTCGGAAATACGCCCAGCTATAGTTTTGGCCAAGTCTTGGGCTTTGTTTTTATCTTTTACCAAGATATAGGACTCCAAGGCCATGGCTCTATCCCTATCCGAAGAACCATAGGTATATTCATTAGTAGAGCTTTCAAAATTCAATGAAGCCTTACTCAAAATAGATTTGGCCACATTATCTTGACCAATTAGAGCATAACTAGCGGCCAACCTAAATTTAGCATCATTGGACAAGCCACTTGTTTCCCTCAACCGGTTCATACTGGATACGTCTGCATTGCCCGATAATGCTAAGGTGAACAAACGGTAAGCTTGCGCCAAATCCGAACTATTACTTCCCGAACGCCATTGTTTTGAACTGTTTTGCTGATATTTTATCCAACTAGATTTAAAACCAATGGGCAGGACATATCCTTTCTTTTCGGCCTCCAGCAAAAAGTGTCCGGCGTATGAAGTACCCCAATCATTAGAATAGTTCTGACCGGGCCAATACGAGAACCCTCCAGTAGCATTTTGATAACCTCCCAAAAGTTTAATGGCACGTACTAAATTCTGCTGTATGTTCTTTTTTCTATTTCCATCTAAATCAAAAATATCCGAGAGATACAATTGCGGAAATGCGGCAGAGGTGGTCTGTTCCAAGCAACCATGAGGGTACCTACTGAGGTTCTGCATACGACCGTTAAAGTTCATTGCAGGTAAAGTAGAAAACTCAATTTCTACCTTATTGCTTCCCGTAACACCAAAAGTCTCCAAGTTTATGGTCTGTGCAGAATTAGGCTCCAAGATTATTTTTTGCACTTCTGATGTAACCGGATTAGGATTCACCACATCAATAGGAATTTCAAAAGAAGCGGTCTCCCCGTTACCAGAGGCTTCAACCACAACTTTTCCTATGCCTTTAAAATCGGCCACTTGTAATTCAAAATAGGCCATTTTCTCATCAGGCTGACTAAAAGTGACTGTTTGAGTGGCATCACCGGAAATGGTGAAAGATGGGTCCGACTTTAATTTCAAGGTTACATTTTTCACCTTCTTTTCCATGGCAAAGACCGTAATAGGAAGGGTTACCGTTTCTCCCGGTGTAATTTTTCTAGGCAACGAAGCCAATACCATTAGCGGTTTGCGCACGGGCGTGGTTTCTTCTGCCATACCATAAGCTCCTGTTTCTGCATTACCCGCCACGACCATAGTACGGACGGAACCAACATATTTTGGAATCTTGATTTCATGGCTCTTGGTCTCCCCTTCTTTCAAGTTAAAAGGACCTAGGTGAACTACCATGGGTTCAAAACGATTGGCTTTTTTGTTCTTTGCACCTGCTAGTTCGCCATCACCGCCAATAGCGAATACTTGATTTACCTTACCTCCAAATGCTCCAATAACCTCATCAAAAACATCCCAAGTTTTAACGCCAAGTGCTTCGTGGGCGTAAAAGGTATCCCAAGGATTTGGGGTTTTAAAACGTGTTAAATCCAACAACCCTTCATCTACAATGGCAATACTGTACGTCATTGCCTTTTTATTTTTTTCACCCACTTTAACCGTTATGGTCTCTTCTGGCCGTAATACGTTAGGCATGGCAATAACAGGTGAAATTTTAGTCTGCGGATTTTCTACAGAAACAGGAACAATACCGTATAACCGTATAGGATTATCATTCAAAGTTGTGGCATGGGGTTGCAATAAAGAAATATGGACAAATACATTGGGTGCATACAGTTCTTTCATGGAAAGCTCAAATTTTGTCTCGCCCTTGGCCGTATCTACCCAAAGAGTTTCCAAAACTTCCGTACCGTTCTCTACCGTGACCAAAGCACGACTTCCCAAAGAACTAGGAAATGTAACCGTAGCGGTTTCGCCTACCTTATAGGTTTCCTTATCTGTAGAGAACACCAACATAGTTGCCGCAGAAGGATCCGTTTTTCGGCATTTTCCGGCCCATCCTGGCCAATCTATATACATTGTTTTGGCTGAGGAGTGCCCTCCATTCGGGTCTTCTACACGCACCAAATACCTACCCCACTCAGGATACTTTAATTCAAATTCAAAATTAGCTTTACCACTCGCATTGGTACTTATTATTTTTTCAAAAACCTTTTCATGGTACTGACTACTGCTATAATTAGACAAATTATCCGCAGAAGTATCCCACCACCACCTCCAGCTGACTTTATGAATGGTTACGTTTAAATTTTTAATAGCCTTTGGGTTCCCTTTTTCGTCCACAGTAACCACATCAAAAGTATGTGGGGTATCGGTCAAAAGCATTCCCCTGTTCTTGTCACCTTTAGGAATTGTTAGCCCAACATAGGTATTATAGGGCGAATACGTTTTTGTAAAAACATCCGTACTAAAATCACCTCCGTTTTCGTAAACCTTAGTGATAAAAGCAGCTTTTAACATGCCCGGTGCCTTACTTGTAAGTTGAGGGTTCATTCTAAAATGCGCCTTTCCCTCGGCATCTATTTTTCCATCAAAAACCACTTGGTCTTCCGCCGAAAAATTACGGGTGGGGTCATCAAAAATATAACCCGGAAATTTATCGAACTTCGTAATTGATGCATTGAATTTTGCCGTAATATCCGCTTTTAAGTTTTTTGCGATAGCACCATGCAACCACTTTACCTCCATATCCCCAGAAATGGGTTGGGTGGCATTTAGAATTTCCTCATCAAACTCCGTTTTAATTTTTAACCTATTGGGTTTGATAGTTTCAATCTTAAGAGATTTAGTAAACGTAGCCCCACCAACGGAGACTTTTGCCAACCAATTTCCGGTAGGCGCGTTTTCATCCGTACCTATATTAAATTGATAAAAATTGTTGAGTCCGTTTGTTCTTATCTCACGGTGCACCACTTTATTGTAAGGGTCTAACAGTTCTAATTTTACAGGATGGTTCTCCGGTAATTCATGTGCATTGTCATTCAACATAAAAGAAAGGAAAATCTTGTCTCCCGGGCGCCAAACACCTCGCTCCCCAAAAATAAATCCTTTAAGCCCTTTTTGAAGTTGCACACCGGACACCTTAAACTTACTGACGGAAAGCGCATTACCGTCATTTAATTTTACATACGTTTTTTGACCGTTGCTTTCAACAACCGCAAAATAGGCTTGGTTTTCAGCATCAAAAACGGACATACCCTCAGCATCCGTAACCACATGCCCCAAAATTTGCTGTTGGTAATTGTAAAACGTAACCTTAGCTCCGGCTACTGGCTTGGTATTTAAAATATCGGTTACGGCAACGAAGTAACTTTTATTGATTCCCTTCTTTATGGTTACGCCCAAATCGGAAGCCAAAATATTCATCCCTACTTTTTTATCGTAATAGTAGGATTGGTCACAAGGGTTTTCCCTTTCGTTCCAATTATAGTTATAATAGTAATCGTCGTAATAATAGTTCTCTACATTGTCCCAAGAACTATTCTCATTTTCCTCATCAAAATTAGCTTCGTCCTCTATTAAAGACCCAAAATTGGAATCCTCACACTTATAAGCACTGTCTTCTGGACCAAAATCCAGTTCTACCCTATACATAGCACCGGCATCTGGTGTAATTAAACTCTTAAGATCAAGTGCATGTGCAGACCATTTTCCACTAGAATTGGAAACATTATCCAATGTAATTTTCTTCCGGGCAATAGGTCTTGCAACGGCCAGTAAATTTCCCTGTCCGCTAAGATTGTTGTTTTGCAAAAATTGCAGGATATTGTTTTCATAAATCTTGAATACCGAAACCCTTACCGACGCCAAGCTTACTGCTTCAAAATTGATTTTTAGATTACTGGAGGAGGGCAAAATTGCCCCGTTGGAAAGTAACCTTACCTGTGGTTTTAACCTTTCAAAAGCAACCCGCTCCGTAAATTTGGTTTTCAACTTATTGCCGTCCGTACTTTGTATGCCCTCGTAGACTTGTAATATAACCGTACCTTCTATATCTTTTGAAGGATATACCTTTAACGTATTCCCATCTACGGTATATTTAAGATTATCATCTTGTTCCAGCACCACCAAACCCTTAAAATTCTGTCCTTTCTTAATAGGGTCCGAAAAATTAACGGATACCAGTGCGTTTTCGCCCGTTTCTACTGTAGCATCCAAAACCGTAAAATTATTTTTGCCAGGAATAATTATATCCTCGGTGCCGTTACTTTCTATCTTAAACGGGCTTCCGTTCCATGATACTTCTAATTTAGAGTCTTCCGCAGACCTCTGGATACTATCTATTCTAAAAGAAAATTGGGTCCCCTTTTCCGTTCCGGCATCAAAATTAATTTGAACTGTCTTGCCATTGTGCGTGGCTGAAACCAATTGTTTTGCCTTCTCTAGAGGAAAAACATCGGCCATTCGTAACTGTCCCGTTATGTATTGTAACTCTTTGGAATAGGATTGAAGGGCGTTGGTGTATATGTTAAACTGCTGCTCCAGCGTTTTTACACTAAAAGTTAAGGTGTGCAGATCATTGGGCAGTTCACTTATAATATCATCTAAATGAAGGGTGAAACGGTACTCCTTATTCTGGTCAAAACCGTTTTGGGGAACAAATGCGATTGTACGATTATCTAGAGCTACTACCTTGCCTTTTACTTTGGGCGATACTTTAAAAAGATTCTCGGCTAGCTCATCTCCTGCATTCCACCCTTCTACCGGTGCGTTCAAAACTACTCTTACACTGCTCTGTGCAGAGATAATTCCGTGCGAAACCTGACCTACGTAATCCTGAAAACGATTTAAGTTATCCGCTTGCTTGGCCGCACTCTCTTTTTTAGAATTACATGCCGATAAAAAAGCAAAAAGCAACAGAATACGAAAAAATGAACTGACCTTCATAGAAAGATTGTTTTACACAAAAATAGCGGTTAAAAAACAGAATACATCACGGTTTTCATTGAATCACGGTATTCTTAAAAACCCTGTTTACAGTAGAAACGAAATAGATTTGTTATTGTTGGATGCCAGCACTAAAATAGATACGCAAGGCCAACGTGCGGTTTGACTTACAATAACTTATTAGAAAGGTGTATTTCATCGAAAAGTGAAAATTATAGAGGAAACTAATCATATTATTTTAGATATTCGCCTCAGAACATATCCCCCTTATCGTTCTATAGAACACGAGAACACCCCACTCTTCTCTCCTACTTTTTAAAGAACGCGCCTACTTACAAATAGAACTTTGTATGAAAATGAGAATGCACTATGTGGCCCTCGTTTTATTTGTATGTACTTTGGCCTCTTGCAGTAAAGAGTCCGTGGAATCCACAAATATTATCGAGACCGAGAACGCCGAAACTGTAGAAAAAGAACTTCTTGAAGCCGTTAACGGACACCGGCTTTCTATTGGAAGAAACTCACTGGAATTTAGCTCTGTGGCATACGAACATGCCAATAAACACACAGACTATATGATTGCCAAAGGAGGCCTGAACCATGACAATTTTAGTTCACGTGCCTCTGAGATATCTTCAGAAGAGGCTGCGCAATACGTTGCCGAGAACGTTGCCAAAGATTACACCACGGCCTCCGAAGCGCTAAAAGGGTGGTTAAACAGTTCTAGCCATAAAAAAACTATGGAGGATGAATTTACGCACACCGCAGTGAGCGTTAAGAAGGATGCCAATGGAAAATTATATTTTACCCAAATATTTTTCCGTTAATTTTTTAAACGTTAAAGTCCACTATCTACATCTACGTACTAGTAATACAGCATACTTTTTCATAAATTTGAGATGAAATGGCCGCTCCTTTTGCGCGTGTAAAAACACGGGCAAAAGGATTTGGCTGTAAATGTCAAAAAAATGTCCGTAAAAGCTCCTTTTAATCTAAACCGTTGGATAGAAGAAAATAGGCACACCCTTAAACCTCCCGTAGGTAACAAAAACCTCTACAAAGATGCCGGAGACTACATAGTTATGGTGGTTGCAGGCCCAAACGCCAGAAAAGATTACCATTACAATGAAACCGAAGAACTTTTCTATCAACTAGAAGGGAATATAGAAGTTCATATACAAGAGGAGGGGAAAAAGAAAACAATGACGCTAGGACCGGGCGATATGTATCTGCATCCTGCCAAAATACCACACTCCCCTGTTAGACATGAAGGCAGTATAGGACTGGTTATTGAACGAAAAAGGGCCGACATGAACGTTGATGACGGCTTACTATGGTTTTGCGACAATTGCAATCATAAACTTTACGAAGCTTACTTTACCTTAAATGATATTGAAATAGATTTTTTAAAGCATTTCAAACATTTTTATGGTTCGGAAGATTTACGTACATGCGACAATTGCGGTACGGTTATGCCTGTTGATGCCAGATTTGTTAGCAACAGTTAAAAAATAATTCCTATATAAAACGAAAAATTACCGTTCTTTGGAAGTATCACCGGCATAGCCAGTTTTTTTTAGGAGTCCCCACACCAACCTCTTATGACCAAATCACAGATTCTAAAATACTTGGCAATACTGCTAACAGGAATTAGTTTATCCCTGTTCATTTTCTTTTCCATTAACAACAGGTACCTGCTAAGAAACAAAGCAGCTATAGATAACGCAGTCACCAAATCAGTAATAAAATTAGAGGACGAACTTAATAAGGTCAACTTAGTCGTTGAGTCAATGGCCTTTTTCTATGAGAACAAAAGTTTTATACCCCAGCATCTTTTTGAACGTTTTACAAATCCGTTTTTAAAAGAACTCAATGGGATAAAAGCACTTGCTTGGTCCCCTAAAATTACAGACTCCGAGAAGAGCAAGTTTGAGAAATTCACTAAAATAAATGAGGTTGACCTGGAAAGCAACTTAGTTCCTTCCAAGACGCGAGACGTCTATTACCCCGTTAGAGTACTCAATCCCTTAGCCCCATTTAAAAAAGTACTGGGTTACAATCTTTATGCGGACAGCACTAAACGAGATGCCGTTTTAAGATCCATCAAGAGCAATAAACCTGCAATCTCAGGCCCTATAACCCTAATTGCAGATAGTGATTACGACAAGGGTATCCTAGCATTAAAAGCGGTTAATGACCGTAAAACGGGAGAAAACAAAGGCGTTGTCCTTGGAGCCTACCGTATGGACAAGCTTATTTCGGAAACCCTAAAATCCGAAGTTAAGGTATTGAACATGTGCATTCATGAGTATACGGGCAATGCACTTTTATTCAATAATGTAGATGAAAGTGACTTTAACTACAAAACTGCCATTGAAAAAACCATAAGGGCCGTAGATAGCAAATGGCGAGTACATTTTGTACCAAAAGAAGAGTATCTATCCTTTCCCCATATTTTTGAATCCTATGTGGTATTGCTTTTAGGGTTGGCCACCACATTTTTGTTAACTCACCTAGCCCGCAGAAGAGACAATCATAATGACCGTTTAGAGGCCCGTGTTCTTTTACGAACGGCAGAACTAGAGGAATCTAACAAACAGAAGGAAAATTTGCTCAGGGAAATCCATCACCGGGTAAAGAATAACCTTCAAATTACGTCTAGCCTCATCAACATGCAAAAGCGAAAATTGGTCAGTAAAGAAGCTATTACTGCATTGCAGGATAGCCAGGCCAGAATATCCGCCATTGCCCTTACCCATCAAAAAATCTATCAGGACAAAGACTCAAAAGCAGTAAACCTACATGAATATCTAAAGGATTTAATGGAGTATCAGAACAAGATATCCCCAACTTTCACCTATAAAATAAACTGCCCGGAAATATCCATAGATCTTGATAGGGCGGTACCACTTGCCCTAATTATATCGGAATTGGTAACCAACGCAGTAAAGCATGCCTATCCGGATACGACTAAATACAATGAGCTTATCATAGATGTAGATATATTGGATAACGGCATGGCCGCATTCTCAATTAAAGACAATGGCAAAGGGCTTCCCGAGGATTTTTCCGTTGAAAATGCAGAAGGGATAGGTTTTGATATCATAAAGGCCCTATGCCGCCAAATTTCCGCGGAATTTAGTTATGATTCCAGCGACAGCGGAACCCATTTTACCGTAACTTTCGGTAATCAAGTGTAGTTTCTCCAATTGAGGAGGCTACAAACATTAATAGTACTCCTATGGCACAAAAAATAATAATTGGTTTTATTGCTCTTCTCCATTTGTACTTTCTTTATTTTGAAATGTTCGCTTGGACTACAAAAGGTAGAAAAGTATTCAGGAAATTTCCTGCCGAACTGTTTGAGCCAACAAAACCCATGGCCGCTAACCAAGGATTGTACAATGGCTTCTTAGCGGCAGGCCTTATTTGGTCACTCCTCATTACAGATACTACATGGCAAACAAACATTTCACTGTTCTTTCTTGGCTGTGTTTCTATTGCAGGACTATATGGCGCCTTCTCGGTAGAAAAGAAAATTTTCTACATCCAGGCTTTGCCGGCATTAACTGCAATAGCTCTTATTTTATTTGGCTAAGCTTGTTTGACCCAAGTTTACAAAGAAGCTAAAAAACTACCCTTAAAGCATTTTGATAAAATTTATTTTTCTGACTTAGAAAAAGTATCTTTATCAAAAATATAACAATACATACTTAAAAAGTTATAAAATGTCAAAAATAGCATCGCAATTCGGTATAGATAAAGCCCTTAAAGAATTAGGCATTCAGGATATAAATAATGGAACCTCTACAGGATCTTCAAGTTTTGGTTCGGGCGAAATTATTTCATCATACTCACCTGTTGATGGGGCATTAATTGCGAAAGTAAATACGACTACAAAAGAAGATTATGAAAAGGTAATGGAAGCTGCCACGGCATCTTTCAAAACTTGGCGAACCAAGCCCGCACCGTTACGTGGTGAAATTGTTCGTCAATTTGGAGAAAAGTTACGTGAGAAAAAGGAAGCTCTAGGAAAGCTTGTATCCTATGAAATGGGCAAAAGCTATCAAGAAGGATTAGGCGAGGTCCAAGAAATGATAGATATCTGTGATTTTGCCGTTGGTCTCTCCAGACAATTGCACGGCCTTACGATGCACTCGGAAAGACCAGGGCACCGCATGTACGAACAATATCACTCTTTAGGGGTGGTGGGTATCATATCCGCATTTAACTTCCCTGTTGCCGTTTGGGCATGGAATACGGCCTTAGCTTGGATTTGTGGTGATGTATGTGTTTGGAAACCATCAGAAAAAACACCGCTCTGTGGTGTTGCCTGCCAAAACATTGCTGCTGAAGTTTTTAAAGCCAATAATTTACCCGAAGGCATTTCTTGCCTGATCAATGGCGATTATAAAGTTGGAGAAATGATGACCAATGATACCCGAATTCCTTTGGTATCTGCCACTGGCTCTACACGAATGGGAAAAAATGTAGCACAGACGGTAGCTGCCAGATTGGGCAAATCCTTGTTGGAACTTGGGGGTAACAACGCCATTATCGTAACACCGGATGCAGATATAAAAATGACGGTTATAGGTGCTGTTTTTGGCGCTGTTGGAACAGCCGGGCAACGTTGTACTTCCACACGAAGATTAATCATTCATGCTAGCATTTATGATAAAGTTAAAACCGCTATCATTGATGCCTACAAGCAACTAAGAATTGGCAATCCTTTGGACGAGAAAAACCATGTAGGCCCATTAATAGACACGGATGCCGTGGCCTTGTACAACGCAGCACTTGAAAAAGTGGTAGACGAAGGTGGAAAAATTATTATTGAAGGTGGTGTACTGGAAGGTGACGGCTACGAAAGCGGTTGCTATGTAAAGCCGGCCATAGCGGAAGCAAAACCTGATTTTAAAATTGTACAGCACGAAACTTTTGCCCCAGTGCTTTACCTTTTAAAATATTCTGGATCTATAGAAAATGCTATAGAGACACAAAATGGTGTAGCACAAGGGTTGTCATCTGCTATAATGACCAATAACCTAAGAGAAGCGGAACATTTTCTATCCGTGGCGGGTAGTGATTGCGGTATTGCCAATGTAAACATAGGAACTTCAGGAGCAGAAATTGGCGGGGCTTTTGGCGGTGAAAAAGAAACTGGCGGTGGTCGCGAATCCGGTTCCGATGCTTGGAAAGTTTATATGAGAAGACAGACCAATACTATTAATTACACCACTGAGCTTCCCTTGGCCCAGGGAATAAAATTTGACCTTTAAGATTTAAGTGTTTTTTAAATGTGAAAACCCGCCGTTAATCATTTGCCCTTCCCCCGAATAGACAAACGAAAAATTAGCGGGTTTTTAAAACACTAACTCAAATAACTATTTAAATAAATTATTAAAATTTTCTCTGGACCGCTATATCTTATTTCGGTCATTTCTTAACGTGTCAATCTCTTGTACCTTCCAACTTCCATGCAGGAGTGCTTGTAACCCCAAGACCACGAACATGCAAATAAAGGTTGCTGCCTTTACTATTTCATCTTTCATAACTAGTGTCATTTAGTGTCCCTGTTTCTTCGCCCTATAAATGTATCTATCTTAGGTCAACTCAAAAAACGATTATGTGTGAGCCTATGGAATACCCCTATAACTTGTTCGTTTTCTTGTATAATCGGTACGGCTAAAAAAAATATCCTGAATCCAATATCAGAAAACATCCATAGTATTGGATGGCAGCTTCACTTTCTCCACCAACCTAATCAATTTACAAACCGCTTATTTACAGTGATTTATATCCTTTCTAGTTTTTTGGGATAAAACGACAAATAGAGCATCAAATATGATAGAGTTTGTTACCAATATAATGCATATTGAAATTTTTGTAGTACTTTACCTATTAATTTAATAGATTTAGAAATAGTTCTATTTTTTTTAATACATTGTACACTAAACACTTATAACCCATTAACTATGAAAAACACCACTCTTTACCTACTTGGTATTATCATTACCATTATAGTAGGTACCTATTTCTATTTTTCGTGTTGCAGCTATTGCGGAGCAATTGCCTCACAAAAAGAAGAACCTGAAAAACAAGTGACTCCAGCTCCAGTTGCCCCAAAAGCAACTTCCTACCCCTTTGCTTTAAGCGATGGCGATTTTGCCTATTCTACGGAAGACAATTTCAATTTTAACACATCTTCGCCTAACTATTTGGAACCTGTTTCAGAAAATGTGAGAAACGGAATCTTACCTGGGCTTAAAAACTTTATGACCGATAATGACACTAAAATTTTAAACATTACCGGCTACTATACTAGTGACGAAAAAAATAACTCAGCTTTTCCAAATCTAGGTCTCGCCCGAGCAAATTCTGTAAAAAACTACTTTGTTTCTCAGGAAATTCCATCTTCACAAATTAACACCAACGGCAAATTAATGGATGAAATGGTTGCGGACAATGATATCTACCGCGGACCAATAGGCTACGTTATTGAAGAGGTCTCAGCAGATGCGGAAGACGAAATAAAAGCCCTGTATGATAAAATCACGGCCAACCCACTAATCCTGTATTTCGATACTGCCGAAGCCTCTATCAATCCATCGGAAGAGCAACGGCAGAAAATAGCGGACATTACACACTATCTTGATAAGGTTGAAAATGCCAAGTGCCAGATTATTGGTTATACGGATAGTCAAGGTAGTCGTAAAACAAATATGAAACTTGGCCAAGATAGAGCGGATTTTGCCAAAGCTTATCTTATGAAGAACGGAATTTTGGATAACAGAATACAGACCGATTCAAAAGGCCCTAAAGACCCAATTGCCAGCAACGACACTGAAGAGGGTAGGGCAAAAAACAGACGAACCGTAATTACTATTAAATAATCAACAACTAAAATTGAACTAAAATGGAATCAGGAAATATAAATATTTGGTGCTGGCTAATCCCTCTTCTTGTAGGTGTAATTTGTGGTATTCTAGGATATCTGATCGGCAAAGGAAATACCAAAGTAATAGACAATTCTGAAGAGCTAAAACGCTGCCATGATAAGAATGCGAAATTAAAGGCCGATCTTGAAGCGTGCAACCAAAAATTGTTGACCATGCCGGACAAACCTGATGTTTCCTCTTCCTTGGGAGCAACGGCGGCAGTGGCCCCTGCTGCCATGGCGCCACAACCCGTACTTATACCTTTTGACGCTGCTGCTGCAAAAGCCGCCATTGGCAAGACCGTTAAGGAAAATGATTTAAAGGTGGTTGAAGGAATAGGCCCCAAAATTGAAGGGCTATTTCAGGCCGAGGGCATTAAAACTTGGAAAGCCTTATCCGAAACTTCAGTGGCCAGATGCCAAGAGGTTCTTAAAGGTGGCGGAGACCGTTATAAAATTCATGACCCCGCATCATGGCCTATGCAAGCCAAAATGTGCTATGAAGGCAAATGGGCGGAATTGGCCAGATGGCAAGACGAGCATGACCACGGAAAATTATAATCTCAATTTTTACTAGTATTTCAACCCTCCCTCAACGGAGGGTTTTTTATTGGAAATAGGCCGTTCATCGGTAAAACTGTACTCCTTGTATTTTTCACAACACTATACCCAACGTTTACAACAATAATTTATACAGCAAAGAAAACTGCCTTAGTTTTACAGTGTAATTAAGTGATAGTATTGACCCCAAATCTACTCTAGAACTTAACCGAAACAAGTAACAATCCCAAATTGGAACTTGACCTACAAAACAAAATATACCTACTTAAGCAAAAAAAATCCGGTTCAATAATGAACCGGATTTTTTTATCCCCAAAGAAGGCTTTGCTAAATCATACCATTAGCATCTACCCACTTAAACTTATACTGGTCTTCAGGAAATTTCATTCTTTCGGCTATACGCTCCAATCTTGCTGGTAATTTGATTAAATAGTCTCGGGCCTTTTCCGCTTCGTCAGAAAGACTTCTAACATTATCAAGCTCCCAATATGCATTTAACTTTCTAAGGATATCTACATAGTCTTGCGCCGTATATACCCCTAAACGTTGTGCGCAGTTAGAAAAGTTCTCGAACGCCGTACCTACCGTACCACCGGACTCCCGTAAAAAATGGGCCGGCATAACAATTTTCTTCTTCATCATATCTGCAAAAGCCAGCATCATACCTGATGGGTCTTCCCCAAAAATGGTTTTCACGAATTCTCTATATGCTAAATGGTGGCGCATTTCATCTCCTGCAATAATGGTACACATCTTGCCCAAAAGTGCATTGCCCTTTTTCTTGGCCATTTGACCTACCCTTTTGTGAGAAATATTGGTAGCCAATTCTTGAAAAGATGTATAAACAAAGTTCTTATATGGATCTCTATCCGTACCAATATCAAAACCATCGGAAATTAAATGTTGTGTGGTAATCTCTATTTCTCGCATATTGACCCTTCCTGACAAGTACAAATACTTATTAAGAACATCTCCATGACGATTTTCTTCGGCCGTCCAGGCCCTAACCCACTTAGACCAACCATTTTTCTTATTTGGCCCATGTTGATCTATACCTTCAACATCCATAAGCCAAGACTCGTAAGTTGGCAGGGCTTCTTCCGTAATGGTATCTGCTACCATGGTTACCCAAAAATCATAACCTAACTCTTTAGATTCACCCCTAAGTTCTTTAACTGCCTCTAAAAAACCGTCATTTTCTGAATCGGGCAAAAAATCACTCGGTTGCCAAATGTCCTCTGGCTTTATGAGAAAAGACTCCATAAATCCATCCACCTGCGGCTCAATGGCCTGCATTACCTCTAATCTTATGTTCTTTTCGGACATATTCCTGTTTTTTGTAAAGATCGTTAATTATCTAGTGAAATTATAAAAATTACCCAGCTATTTTAATTTCTACCCGGTTCGTTGGGATATAAGGTGTGCAAAGGTTCACTTTGCCAAACTTCCTTGGTATCAACATCTAACATTGATAGTGCCCCTTTAAATGCCGCTCCGGTATCTACATTCCATATATTGGCTGCCTGTCTTGGTTCCGCAGTTCCAGTCTTGGAAATAGGTGTATGCCCAATAAAAACCTCCTTGTACTGCGCCAATCGTTTTGGGTAATGTGCATCGGTTTTTTCTAGATTTGGGTTCAATGATCTTGCCAACTCCCACAGCGTTCGGTCCCAGTAAAAAGTTTGTTTAAAATACTCATGCTCAACCCCTTTTAAGTTAGTGAATCCAGCATGTAAAAACAACCTGTTCTTAGCATCCAAATAGTAATTTTCAAGGCTCTGGTAGAAAAGAATATGGCTTTCTTTGGTTGCTTTATCCGCCTTTCCATAAGAAGCCAATGTAGCCCCTCCTCCGTGCTGCAACCAAAGGGGGTTGTCCTTACCATCTCTCAACCACTCCAGACAAAGCTCATCATGATTGCCCCGTATAAATGTGCAATTATGTGTATTACGTAAACCGATCAGAAAATTAACCGTATCTACGGCCTGGCTCCAACCATCTACATAATCGCCTAAAAAAATAAGTTTATCCTTTGGGGTTACCTTTCCCCTCTCGAGTAATTGTTTCAACCCTTTTAAGCCAGAGTGAATATCACCTATTACCAATGTTCTCATTGTGCAAAAATCGTAATTATCATAATTATGGCAAGGACAAAAAGTATCAAAAAGAATATTTTCCAAAAAGAGTAGGGTCTTGTACCACTTAATTCCCCGGTTTGCCCGTTGATATAAAAATTGTATTCTTTATTGTTATAGCGATAAGAGCTAATATAGACGGGGAGTAAAACGTGTTTAAACGTTTCATTGGCCAGCTTTATATCTGCATGAGAAATTCTTTGGGTATCGCCCCCAATATCTTTACGAATCCATGTATTGGCTATTTGTTTTGCTTTTTGAAAGGATGAGTGATGGCCTTCTTTTAAGGAAACGGTATATTTTTCCGTTACAAAGCCTGATAAATATTTTGAATTGAACGGCACCAATTCCTTTACATTCCAAAATGCAATCTTAGCGGGGATATCCCTTCTTTTCTTTTCCGATGCATTAATGAGTATATCATCAACAAAACCCTGTACTACACCCGATGCAGACGACCACCTTGTTTTTCTAACTTGACGGGTTTGCGTTCCATTTTTGGTCTTCACCCGCTGTGTTTCGTAATAATAATCACCTCTTTGCCCTTGGTATTTGGCATGTAGATCGGCATCAAAAGTCCAATATGGTAAATACAGGCCGTGCAACCCTTCCGGATCAAGTGCGGCCCGTTTTAACTTATTGGGTGCAAACCAAATTTTACCCACCCAAGTCTTAAAGATAGATTTGGCTCTTTTTGCATCAATCTGAAAAGGAACAAGCGCACCGGGTACGATCCACCCCTCTTTTTCAATGTCCTCAAGAATCAAAGGTTCACTACAATAGATACATTTAAGAGACTTGTAGTTTTCTTCAACATGTTGGTTGGCCCCGCAATTCTTACAATGTAAAACATCAATAGTTTCTGTATACGCATTTTCGCCTACCACTTTAAGATAGTGCTCTAGCTCTAGCTCTTCAAAACTGCTTTTGGCCCGTTCTATGAACTCCTCATACCCACAATATTCACATTTTAATTGATGCGAACCTGGTTTAAACTTCAATTCGGCACCACAATTGGCACATGGCTTTTTATGTTCCGATTGTTTTATTTCTTCTTCCATTAATCAGTTCCTCTATTTTGGAAAGATGGCATCCAACAGGAGACAAAAATCATTTAACTATTAGTTGGTAGCGGTGGAGGCGTATTCCCCCCTAAAAACGATTTTAATTCTTCCACCTCTTTTAGGGCTGTCCAGTTTTGCATGCCCTGCTTCCACACCAATGAATCCCTATTTATGGTCCTACTGGCAAAAAGCTCCTTTAACTTGTCAAAAGGAACAGGTCCGTTCTGCTGGCCGTTGGCGGCATAATAATATTGAACCTGAACCGGCATTGGCGGTGGAACCGAAGCGGATGGTGCCGAACCTCCAAAAGGTTGCTGGGTAGCTTGCGGGTTCATCATATTGCCCATTTGTTGCGCAAGCACAAAACCCATTCCCATTCCCATGCCTGCCCCAGCGGTACCGCCCTCATTCTTGGCCGCTGCCTCCATTGCTTTGGCCGCTTTAAATTGTGAAAGCTTTACCATATCCAACTTATCCAGTCTGCTGTACTCAAAAATCTCCTTTTTAAGCTCTTCCGGCATTGACACGTTTTCAATATAGAAACGCTCCAATTCTATACCTACTCTTCCAAATTCCGGTTGCATTACCTCTTGGCAGGTTTCCGAAAGTTCAGTAGTATTAGCGGCATAAAGCTCTATAGGTAAATTGGCTTCCCCTACCGTATCCGTAAAACGGGTAACGATTAAACTTTTAAGATGTTCATTTACTTCGTAATTGGTAAAATTACCATCGGTTCCTACTACATCTACTACAAATTTACCTGGGTCACTGATCCTAAAACTATACGTTCCAAAAGCCCGTATTTCAACCAGACCGAAGCGTTCGTCACTTAACATTACCGGGTTCTTGGTGCCCCATTTTTCATCGGTAAACAAATGGGTGTTCACAAAATAAACCTCAGCTTTAAACGGACTATCAAAACCATATTTCCATCCTTTCAACGTGGTTAGAATGGGTAAGTTTTGCGTATTAAGTGTATATGTCCCTGGCTTAAAAACATCGGCCAACTGACCTTCGTTAATAAAAACAGCGGTCTGCCCCTCCCGTACTATAAGTTTAGCGTTGTTCTTAATTTCATTTTGATAACGTTCAAAACGATGAACAATGGTGTCATTAGTATTGTCTAGCCACTCTATAATGTCTATAAACTCGTGACTAAGCTTCTTTTTTATTTCGTTGAACAAATCCATTTCTCTAGTTATTAAAAATTTGTAATAAGGTAGTGGATTTCTTTAAAAGGGACAAAGAAGGGGTAGGCAATTATAAACGAACAAGTTAAATACCATACCTGACATATCTCTAAATACTATTGTAAAGAATTATATTTTGATTACTTTAGAACTAACGAATTCAACACAGACATTTTGAAAACCATATACTGCATAGGAGAGTTACTTATAGATTTTGTAGCCATAAAGCAAGGTAATGACCTTTCCAAAGCGAAAGAATTCACCAAAAAAGCTGGAGGTGCACCTGCGAACGTAGCCTGCGCCATTTCTAAACTAGGAGGTAAAGGTCAATTTATAGGTGCAGTGGGCAATGATCCTTTTGGAACATTCCTCTTGAATGTGCTCAAAGAAAATAGGGTTGACATTTCGCTCGCGCAACGCTCCAAAACTTTTACGACTATGGCTTTTGTTTCATTAGCCGAAGATGGTGAACGCGACTTTGTTTTTAGCCGGGGCGCGGACAAAAAGCTAAAGTATGACTCCTCCTTAAAAAAACAGCTAAAAGGTAATATTGCTCACTTTGGTGCGGCAACAGGGTTCTTAGGCGGTGGTCTTGAGGAATCCTATGACCGCTATTTATTTGATGCCATAACGCAAAATGCATTTATCAGTTTTGACCCTAATTTTAGGGAAGACCTTTGGAAAGGGGAAGAAGAAGCCTTTATTAAAAAATGTACGAGGTTCATTGAAAAATCCCATCTGTGTAAATTCAGTGAGGAAGAGGCTCAATTAATTTCAGGGGAATCGGACTTGGAACGTGCCTGCAACGCTATACATGAAATAGGATGCCCTACCATATGTGTTACCTTGGGCGGAAAAGGCACTTTAGTAAGTTCAGTAGACAAAAAAACTACGGTAGAAAGCATAAGTGTGTCGCCTGTTGACACTACCGGGGCCGGCGATGCTTTTATTGGTTGTCTCTTATACCAAATTGCCAATATAGGGGACCCTCACCTTATCCTATCGGATTACGATCAACTGGTAGAGATGGTATCAATTGCCAACAGGGCGGGTGCAATTACTACAACAGGTTATGGTGCTATTCCTTCTTTACCTGATTATGACACAGTATTCAAGAATTGAACATTATTTTAATTATACCTAACCTTTCTTAAGATTCTAAGAGCCTCTTTTATACCAAGGTAGACCTTAGGGTAATTCTTTTTCAATAGTCTACGGGCCACCTCCATTTGTTCTTTGGCTTCTTCAAAACCGTTTAAATAACAAATGAGATAGCTATCTGGCAGATGTTTTAAATCTATTTTTTCAGAAGGTTTTAGCTCTATATTTTTCTGAATTTTACTCAGAAGGGCGTGATTGGCGTTCCAGATGTGGAATAGGTTTTTCTTATTGTACTTTGGAGGTTCAAAAATTAGGTCACTTTCAATCTTATAGGTCCCATTATCAAAAAAATGGATCACTACTTTTTCCAATTGAAAATACCTCTGTTTGGCACCCAACCCAAGCTGAACATACTCTATCATAGTAAACGAGTCATCGTCATAGGCAATACTAATTTCATCTAATGCCGAATAAAAAAGTTTTACCTGCTCGTTGATCAATTCAATATCTACTCGAGAAAAATAGACGTTATTTTTGACCGTTTTCTTATTTCCCGCCCAGCAGACTACAAATTGCTCTTTAAAAACTTTATAGTCACTATTCAGGTTTTTATGGCGGTTGTTTATAAAATCTATTACCCCGTCTAGCGTCAATTCAATATTGTTCCTTGCATGCTGCTCTATCGTTGCAACCGTGCTAGAATTAATATCTTGGAGTACTACACCATACGCTTTTGGCATACTAATACTCCCTTCACGAAAGAAAACCATTCCGCCGTAGTATTTCCAAATATTCTTGCGCAGGGCACACACCTTTCCGTTAGAACGTATGGTAACCAGACCTACAACTTTACCTTCTCGCAAATTTGGAAAAGGAATATTCTCATAGGAAATTAACGGTGGGTTATCCAGATAAGCATTTACAAGGTTCTGAATCTTACTATCATCAAAAAAATCTACTCCAACAATTTTATTATCCTCGTCCTCTACTCCAATAACTATAAACGAATTGTTTTTAGGGTTGCTGTTCGCCAAGGCACAAACATGCTTTAAGAATTTTGCCTTACCCTCTTTCTCCCCAATAGAGATAAAACGCTTCTTGTCATAAAAACTGTTCTCGTCATTATGAGCCAGCAGATTTTTTACAAGGAGGCGTTTATTGATCATAACGACCTGTTCAATATAGTAGCCGATGCCTGCGCAGTGGGCATTACAATTAAATCTGCAATATTTACGTGATAAGGTCTAGTAATTACAAAGTGAATAATTTCGGCAATATCCGCTGCTTTTAGTGGATCAAACCCATCGTAGACCGAATCTGCCTTAGCATCATCTCCTTTAAAGCGCACATTACTGAATTCCGTTTCTACGGCTCCCGGATTAACAGCCCCAACCTTAATCCCGTATGGATTAAGATCCATTCTCATTCCCTTAGTGAGCGCATCTACAGCATGTTTACTTGCACAATACACATTGCCTTTAGGATATACTTCCTTACCCGCAGTTGACCCGATATTTATAATGTGGCCAGACCTCTTATTTACCATTTGGGGAATGACAGCTTTGGAGACGTACAACAACCCCTTAACATTAATATCAAGCATAGCATCCCAGTCCTCAATATTTCCTTCATCAATAGGATCTAGACCATGCGCATTGCCCGCATTATTAATTAACACATCAATATTGGAAAATTTTTCCGGCAACGAAGCTATACGTTCAAGTACGGTGTCTTTATCGCGTACATCAAAATTAAGTGTTGCCACTTCACAGTTTTTACTCAACTCAAATTCAAGAGCATCCAAACGTTCCTGTCTTCTTCCACAAAGCACCAACTTAAACCCCTGAACGGCAAGAAGAATTGCCGTAGCACGGCCAATACCACTAGTGGCTCCTGTTATTAATACGGTCTTTTTCATAACATCTATTTTTAAGGAACTTCATAACCATTGGCGGCTTCCAAAAGAATAAACCAATCGGTTTTATCCATTTCAATCTTTGTTGCTTCTAAAGCTGCTGATAGTCTAGATTTGGTGGCTGTACCCACAACCGGGAATACGTTAGAAGGGTGCCTCATTATCCAGGCCAAAAGCAATTGGTCTTCTGTAGCTTCATACTTCTCCAACATAGGAATCATGGCCTTTTTTATCCGTTTAGAAACCTCATCATCTTTTCTAAAATAAGAACCCAAAGGACTGTAGGACATAGCCATTCTCTTATTGGCCAAAGCATCATCCAAAGTACCGTCATACATTACTTTGTTCTCTGTTAAGGAAAACTCTACTTGATTACCTTCTATAGGAATGACAGATTCTATGAGTGCAATTTGGGAAGGAAAGAAATTAGAAACCCCAAAACTTTTTACCTTACCTTGTTCCTTAAGTTTAGAAATTGCTTTGGCTATGGCCTCAGGATGCATTAACGGGCTAGGTCTGTGCACCAAAAGCATATCTAGATATTCGGTATTTAGTTTATTAAGTGATTGTTCTGCGGACCAAATGATGTATTCCGTATCGTAATTGTAATGTTTTACATGGTTTTTTCGGGCCTCGGCATCCAATTGAATTCCACATTTAGAAATAAATTGCACCTTTTCTCGGTCAATACCAGCCTCTTTGAATGCATTTCCAAAATCCTCTTCGGTAGTGTAACCCCCATATATATCGGCATGGTCAAAGGTTGTTATCCCATTTTCAACGCAGTGTGTCATTACATCGATCATACTGGATTTGGAAAAACCTTTGCCCCAACTGCCCCAAGTCATAGTTCCTGCTATAACTTTGGAATAAAAATTGTTCTTTTGCATAGAGCGGTTAAATTAAAAAGAAATCCCTTAAAAACTTCATAAAAATAGGGCTTCTCTATTTTTTTTAACCAATCGTTAACAGCCTAGCAGCTAATTAATTTTCAATTTGCATGCCTGTTTAATAACAACCGGCCCGAACCAAAATTTGTAACGAAATATGGAAGAAAATACTACGGTAGATATTAATGCGGTAAACGAAAAAATTGCACAGGAGAGTGCATTTATCGACCTATTAATATTAGAAATGAACAAAGTAATCGTTGGCCAAAAACACATGGTCGAAAGATTGCTTATTGGTTTACTAGGCAAAGGCCACATCTTGTTGGAAGGTGTTCCCGGTCTAGCAAAAACCTTGGCTATTAATACGCTTTCCAAAGCCGTTAAAGGTAGTTTTAGCAGAATTCAGTTTACACCGGACCTTTTACCTGCTGATGTAACGGGTACGCTTATCTATAACATGAAAGAGAACGATTTTTCCATTAAGAAAGGTCCGATTTTCGCAAATTTTGTCCTCGCGGATGAAATTAACCGTGCTCCCGCCAAAGTGCAATCCGCGCTTTTGGAGGCCATGCAGGAAAAACAAGTTACCATTGGGGATGAGACTTTTACTCTAGACAAACCGTTTTTGGTTATGGCAACGCAAAACCCGGTAGAACAAGAAGGAACTTACCCTTTACCGGAAGCGCAGGTTGACCGTTTTATGCTAAAGACCGTTATTGACTACCCCAAACTGAACGAGGAGCAGATGATTATGCGCCAAAATCTACTGGGGGCTTATGATAAAGTAAACCCTGTAGTAAGCATAGAACAAATTCTAAGTGCCCAAAATGCCGTTCGTGAGGTGTATATGGACGAAAAAATAGAGAAATATATCCTTGATATAGTTTTTGCCACCAGGTACCCTGAAAAATATAACCTTGAAGATTTAAAACCATTAATTAGTTTTGGTGCTTCACCAAGGGGTAGTATAAATTTGGGCACCGCAGCAAAATGTTACGCGTTCATTAAAAGAAGGGGCTATGTAGTTCCTGAAGACGTTAGAGCTGTTGTTCACGATGTATTGCGCCACAGAATAGGTATTACTTATGAGGCGGAGGCAGAGAATATTACTTCCGAGGAAATCATCAACAAGATTGTTAACGAGATCGAAGTACCTTAAAAGGTGGGCGGTTGGCAGATGTTGTCGGTAGTAATTGACGTCTTGTCGCTACCACTGAAAACTGCTTGCTGAAAACTGTTTGCTGAGAAATGGATACTAAAGAATTACTAAAAAAAGTACGGAAGATCGAGATCAAGACACGCCGTCTGTCCGATCATATATTTGGCGGGGAATACCACTCTACGTTTAAAGGGCGCGGTATGACCTTTAGTGAGGTACGCCAGTACCAATTTGGCGATGATGTCCGTAATATTGACTGGAACGTTACCGCTCGCTACAATGAACCTTACATTAAAGTTTTTGAGGAAGAACGGGAGCTCACCATGATGCTCATGGTAGATGTAAGTGGGTCCGAACTTTTTGGAACAAGCAACCAATTCAAGAAAGACGTCATTACAGAAATATCGGCTACCTTGGCGTTTTCTGCAATGCAGAACAATGACAAGGCGGGTCTCATTCTTTTTTCCGATCAGATAGAACTTTACATTCCACCTAAAAAAGGAAAGAGTCATGTACTACGTATTATACGGGAGCTATTAGAGTTCAAGCCCAAAAGCAATAAGACCAATGTTGCCGAAGCCCTTAAGTTTCTCAGTAGCGTAATGAAGAAAAAGGCCATAGTTTTTGTACTATCGGATTTTATAGCGGAGGATTATGAGAAGACCCTGAAAATATCGGGCAATAAGCATGATCTTACAGGTATACGGGTCTACGACGAGCACGAAGAAAGCATCCCCAATCTAGGTATGGTGCAGATGCAAGATGCGGAAACGGGAAAAATAAGCCTCGTGAACACACAGTCTAAAAGTGTACGAAGGGCTTATGGGGCTTACTACCAGCAACGGGTAGATTATTTTCAGGAAACGTTCACCAAATCTGGCTGTGGTGTCCTAAGCTGTAGGGTAGATGAAAGTTATGTGAAAAAATTATTGGGTTATTTTAAGCGAAGAGGTTAATGCTAAAAAAATACTTTATAAACTCTAAAAACAATACTACATCGCTTTTAAAACGATGCTTTTTACTATGCGTTCTATGCATAGGTTTTTCTGCTTTTTCACAAACTAAACCAAAGGTTCACACCGCTGTTGATACCACCTCTATAAAAATTGGTGAGCAGATAAAATTTACGGTTACGGTTGAAGCGGATACCACTGCACAGGTCATCTTTCCGGAAGGGCAAACCTTTTCCCCTTTAGAAACGGTAGAGGCGTTTGCCACGGATACCACACGTAAGAACGACCGTATGACCCTGCAGAAAATCTACGCTCTTACTCAGTTTGATTCCGGCTCGTACAAAGTACCTGCACAGCGCATAGAAATTAACGGAGAAGGTTTCTTGACCGATTCTACCCAAGTGATAAACGTAGCCAACGTAGCCGTAGACACCTTAGCGCAAAAAATGTACGACATTAAACCTCTAATGGAGGTTGAAAAAAGAAACTCGCACCTGTGGAAAATCTTTTTAAGCATACTTCTTGTTCTATTGGTTATAGGAGCTTTGGTCTATTGGTTTTTCTTTAGAAAAAAACCGTTAACGGAGGAAGAAAAAGTAGCACTTCTACCCCCTTACGATCGGGCCATATTAGAGCTTAAAAACTTAGAAAAGTCCAAGTACCTCATTCAAGATGAGTATAAGGCCTATTACTCCGAACTAACCGATATTGTCCGCTCCTACCTAGAAGAAGATGTACATGTTTCTGCCTTGGAGAGTACTACGGACGAACTTATTACCAAACTGGAACTGTTAAGGGACGCTGGAGAGCTAAAAATAGACAACGATACACTTCAACAGTTCAAGCGTATTCTTCAGACTGCTGATTTAGTAAAGTTTGCAAAATCAAAACCGGATACCTCAGTAGCGGAACAACACCGCCAATCCATTGAGCAAATAGTTCATAAAACACACGAGGCCCTTCCCGAACCTACGGTTGAAGAATTAATGGAGCAGGAAGAATACAAAGAAGAACTCGAAAAGAAAAAGCAAAAGAAAAAGATTGTCTACGCCAGTTTAGCTATTGTTGGGGCACTTTTAATTGCAGGGATAGCAGCTTCTGCCTATTATGGATTCACATATGTAAAAGACACCGTTTTGGGCCATCCTACAAAAGAATTACTGGAAGGGGATTGGGTATCCAGTTCCTACGGTTATCCTCCCATTAGCCTAGAAACACCCCAAGTTCTTAAAAGACAGGAGACAAAGCTTACACCAGATATGAAGGCCAACATAAAAGACCTTCAAATGTTCATGTATAGAAATGATGAAGGATTTTTTACAGTGGGTACCACATCTACAACACTAACACAGGAAGTGGAACCTGAATTCAACAAATCCATTGAAGCTTTTATTCAGAACTTAGAAAAACAAGGGGCAAAAAACATCATAACCAAGCAAGAAGAATTTACCACGGTTACAGGTGTAAAGGGCATAAAAGTTTTTGGTAGCGGCAAGTTTCCTGTTCCGGAATCCAAGGAGTTGGTAGACGGAGAGTATAGCATTTTGCTTTTTGGGGGCAAAGGTTTTCAACAGCAAATTATTATAAACTGGCTAGAAGGCGACACCTACGCCCAAGAAATAGTAGATAGAATTTTAGGCTCGGTAGAAGTAAAAACAGAATTATAGATGTTGGATAATATATCATTCGCAAATCCGGAATTTTTTTGGTTGCTATTACTGCTTCCACTGGCCGTGCTATGGTATTTTTACAAGCGTAAGGAACAGGTAGCCTCATTAAAAATACCTACGATAAAGGGCTTTGCGAATACCGGTTTTCTCCCAAAATTAAAGCCTTTGTTGTTTTTACTTCGGTTATTGGCCCTAACGGCTATAATCGTAGCGATTGCGAGACCACAAACCGAGGATATATCAACGCGAACAAAAACTACCAAGGGTATAGATATTGTTATGGCCATAGATGTCTCTTCCAGTATGTTGGCAAGGGACCTTAAGCCCAATCGCTTGGCCGCCCTAAAGGATGTTGCTGCAGAATTTATTAAGGAACGGCCCAATGACCGTATTGGTTTGGTTGCCTACGCAGGAGAAGGTTACACCAAAACACCCATAACAAGCGACAAATCTATTGTTCTAAGAGCACTGCGTGAAATCACGTACGGCCAACTAAACGATGGTACCGCTATAGGTATGGGTCTGGCCACCTCGGTAAATCGCCTAAAAGAAAGCAAAGCATCCAGTAAGATTATTATTTTATTGACGGATGGGGTAAACAATTCCGGTTTTATAGAACCGCAGACCGCTGCAGACCTTGCTATTGAATTTGGCATTAAAACCTACACCATTGGTTTGGGCACAAACGGCAATGCCCTTTCTCCTGTAGCTTATAACAGTGACGGTTCCTTTAGATATGGCATGCGGCAGGTTGAAATTGACGAAGACCTCTTAAAAGATATTGCAAAAGTAACCGGAGGAAAGTATTTTAGAGCCACCGATAACGAAAAACTGGAGGCTATTTACGACGAAATAAACAAACTTGAAAAAACAGAAATAGAGGAGTTTAAATATTACAAATACGAAGAAAAATTTAGACCGTGGGTGCTTTTGGCAGGCGCGTTACTTCTATTGGAATGGCTCCTAAGAAATACGCTTTTCAGAAGTTTTATTTAAGAAATTTTTAGCGCAGTATTTCATAAACTTGTATTAGCTTCAAACCAGGAACAAAGCAGAATGATTCAATTAGACGAAAAAATATATTTCTATTCATTGGCCATAATACCGGTCATCATCGTCTTGTTTGTGCTTTTGCAACTTTGGAAAAAGCGCACGCAAAAGAAATTTGCCGAAACCCAACTGTTAAAACGCTTATCTCCGGACAAGTCCAATTTTAAATCCGGCTTAAAACTCTTGTTCTTTTTGTTAGGCCTGGCCTTTCTTACTTTAGGATTGGTGAATCCTAAAATTGGCACGAAATTAGAAACCGTAAAAAGAGAAGGGGTAGATGTGGTATTTGCGGTAGATGTCTCTAAAAGTATGCTGGCCGAGGATATTGCGCCTAACCGTTTGGGAAAAGCAAAACGTTTGGTTTCGGAAATCATCAATCAATTGGCAAGTGACCGTATAGGTATTATAGCCTATGCTGGGCAAGCGTTTCCGCAATTGCCGATTACAACGGATTATGGCGCTGCTAAAATGTTCCTCCAGAGCATGAATACAGATATGCTTACCTCGCAAGGAACCGCTATCAACGAAGCTATTAATCTGGCCACAACGTATTATAATGATGAAGAACAGACCAACCGAGTGCTTTTTATACTATCGGATGGTGAAGACCACTCGGAAGGCGATGCAAAAGATGCCGTAGAAAAAGCGGTGGAAGAGGGTATTCGTATTTTCACGATTGGAGTGGGCAAGACCAAGGGCGCTCCCATTCCCATAAAGAGAAACGGGGTTGTAGAAAGTTTGAAAAAGGATTCGCAGGGCGAGGTGGTAATTACAAAATTGAACGAAGACGTTCTCATAGACATTGCGGAAGAAGGCAATGGTGAATATATTAACGGTGCCAATACAGATGAAGCGGTAGAATACATAAAGGACCAGCTTCTTCAAATGGACAAGAAAGAGTTTGAAGCCAAGCAGTTTGCTGAATTTAAAGACCAATTCCAATGGTTTTTGGGTATTGGGCTGTTGTTTTTGTTATTGGATATATTTGTTCTGGATAAGCGCACTAAGTGGTTTAAAAAACTAAATCTATTCAACGAAAAAGAAATAGAATAAATGAGAAATATAGTTTTCATATTGTTTTTTATCGGTTTCGTTTCTTTTGCGCAGGAAGAAGAAAAAGAACGCGAAAAGGCCCTTAATGAATCTAGGAATTTAACCTGGGAGGCAAACAAAGAGCTTTCCGAGGATAATTTTATAGATGCCGAAATAGATTACAGAAAGGCAATTGCCAAAAGTGACGAAAACTCAGCTGCTCCATACAATTTGGCTAATGCCTACTATAAAAAAGAGACGTATAGTGAAGCATTTGGCCGCTATAAACAAGCAGGCGAACTGGCAAACAATAAGGCAGATAAACACCGTGCTTATCACAACATGGGCAATGTGTTCATGAAAAGAAAAGAATATCAAAAAGCGGTAGAAGCGTATAAAGAAGCCCTTCGCAACGACCCTAAAGATGAAGAAACGCGCTACAATCTAGCTTTGGCAAAAAAGATGCTCGAAAAGGAACAAGAGCAGAATGACCAAAACCAAGATAACAAAGACGACCAGGACAAGAACGAAGACCAAAAAGACGAAAACGAGGACAAGAAGGACGGCGACAATAAAGAAGAGAACCAAGACCAAGATAAAAAGGACGAAGGCGACCAAGGAGACGAAGGCGATAAGAACGAGGAAGAAAAAGACGAAAACAAAGAGGGCGAAGGCGATGAAAAGGAAGAAGAGAAAAAACAGCCTGACCAAGGCGATAAACCTCAAGAACAGCAACAACAACCTCGTCCTAACCAATTAAGCAAACAGCAAATCCAGAATCTTCTGGAAGCCATGCAGAACGAAGAGAAAAAAGTACAAGAAAAAATAGACGCCCAGAAAGTAAAAGGCGTTAAGGTTAAAAACGAAAAAGATTGGTAAAGACCAGTATACATAAAATCCTTTTGGCATTATTCTCTATAATGCTTGTTGTTTTTTCGGTAAGCGCGCAGGATGATGCGGCCATAACCTTTGAGATGAAACTTAGCAAAGAGAAGCTGGGTATAAATGAAAGGTTACGGGTAGATTTTACCATGAACAAAGATGGTGATAACTTTAATCCGCCGGATTTTCAAGGTTTCAGGGTGTTGATGGGGCCATCTCAATCTATAAGCTCCTCTTGGATCAATGGTGTTCGTAGCTATTCCAAAACCTATTCTTACACCTTGGCACCAACGACCAGAGGCACTATGACCATTAAGCAGGCTACCATCGTTATTGATGGTAAAACTTATAAATCCTTACCAAAGGATGTTGAAGTTACGGCTGCCGTAGATAAGCCTAGCGATCAAATGACGGTAGATGACGTAGCAGACGAAAGCCTTCACTTAGTGGCAGAGGTTTCCAAAACGGACCCTTACCTAAACGAAGGTTTGAGCGTGGTTTACAAACTCTATGTGAGTCCGTCTATAAGTGTTTCCAATTACCAACCGCTAGACAACCCCAAGTACAATAACTTTTGGAGTCAAGATATTCCCGTTTCCAGACCGGTAGCCGAAAACGGCACCTATAAAGGAAAACCATATAGATACGTCATACTAAAACGTGTGGTGCTCTATCCTCAGAAATCGGGCAAACTAGAAATAGAACCCCTGTCTCTAGATGTTACGGTAGATGTACCTTCCAACAAAAGAGATTTCTTTGGAGGCCGGATCTATTCACAGACCAACAAAACGGTTTCGGCCGGTAAACGCACCATTAACGTAAAGCCATTACCGGAGAAAGGAAAACCTGTAAACTTTAGTGGAGCCGTTGGTAATTTTGATTTTTCGGTAAGCACAAGCAAAACAGTTTTAAACGCTTCCGAATCTTTGCAGGCAAAAGTTGAGGTTAGCGGTAAGGGAAACCTAAAACTCTTTCAATTGCCGGAGCCAAATCTACCAGGCTCACTTGAGGTGTACGAGCCGGAATTTAATGAGAACGTACGCACTACCCTATCGGGTTCACAAGGTAAGGTAAGCAACAGTTATACGATTGTACCTTCATTTAAAGGTAAATACCCTATTCCCGGTATATCCTTCACTTATTTTGACCCAAATGCAAAGTCCTATAAAACAATTACATCGGACGAGATCGTAATCAATGTAAAAGAAGGTCCTACAAATTCTAGTATTGGTAGCACACCTACGAACGGAACCAGTAACAAACAGGCAGTAGCCGTAGGAAATCAATTTAACTTCTTAAAACTGAGTCCTAATTTAACTCCTATTGGTTCTAGCACCTTTTTTGGCACAAGAAATTACTATCTGTGGTTGTTATTACCATTATTACTCATACCCTTAGCCATACTACTTGGCAAAAAACGGGACGCAATTGCGAGTGATGTGGTGGGCAATAAAGTGAGAAAGGCAAATAGATTAGCAAGAAAGTATCTTTCTAAAGCCAAAAAGGAACTGGGTAACAAAGAAGGATTTTATATTGCCTTGGAAAAAGCGTTGCACAATTATTTAAAAGCAAAACTAAAAATAGAAACTTCGGAATTCAGCAAGGATAAAATAGCATCCCTTTTGAATGACAAACAGGTTGATAGTACTACCAACGAAGGATTTATTTCTTTACTTAAAAATTGTGAAATGGCACGTTACAGTCCTTTTTCGGAAGTACAAATGCAACAGGATTATGACAAAGCCAGTGAAGTAATATCATATTTGGACAAGCAACTTTAAGAAAATATAACTAATTCAATTTGAAAATCACGAAGTGAAAAATATACTCTTCATACTTGTTTCCTTTATTACCCTAACGGTTTCCAGCCAGAACAACGCTTTGTTCGATAAGGCCACGGAAGCTTATAATGTAGGGGAATACCAAAAGGCAGTAGACAGCTATTTAGAGATTTTGGAAAACGGTGAACATTCCGCAGAGCTATATTACAACTTGGGCAATGCTTACTACAAGCTTAACCAAGTTGCCCCAAGTATCTATTATTATGAAAAGGCACTTTTGCTGAAACCGAACGACAGCGAAATAAAGAACAATTTGGGGTATGCCCAAAACATGACTTTAGATGCCATTGATGAAATGCCTACAACGGGACTTTCTAAAATTTACGAGAGTATTATTGGCACCTTAAGCTATGACCAATGGGCCTATGTATCCATTGTGTTCATGATTCTTTTTGTGCTGTTGTATATTGCCTTCTATTATTATAACTATTCATCCAAAAAGCGACTTGCATTTATTTTTAGTATAATCTCGCTTTTGGTTATGGTAACTTCCGCAATCTTTGCTTTTCTTCAGCATAACAAATTTAAAGCAGACCAACCTGCTATAGTTTTTGCCAAAGAAGCTAGTGTTAAAGCGGAACCCAACAAAAGAGGACTTGAAACTTTTGCCCTCCACGAAGGCACAAAAGTTAATGTTTTAGAAGAACTGAACGATTGGAAAAAAATTCGCATTTCCGATGGCACTACAGGGTGGATTTCTGCAGATGACATAAAAATTCTCAAAGATTTTTAATATTTTCTTAACGAGGATTTAAATGGTTGGTGTTATATTTGCATTTGTTACAAACTTTTATGAAAATTTTCGCTCGTTTTCTGTTACTTTCTTTATGGCTATTTGCCATAATGGCTCCGAGTGTCATAACTTTAATGGATGTTGATAACCCCATTATTATAACAAACCTTAATGAAGAGGAGCAACAAGAAACGGTCAAAAAATCTCCCTTAGAGGAAAAATTCGTAAACGACAGTCACTTTGACTTCTCATTAATAGCGCTGTCAGAACAAGCTACTATGGGCCATTATTATACGATGGGCTATATAGATTTCACACTTGAAATCCTACTCCCTCCACCTGAACATATAGGATAATATTTTTCAGACATTGTATTCTATTATCTAAAACTTGTCCTTAATTCATATTGGGGACTAAACTATTTTATTGTATGTTCAAAACTTTAAAAAGCGATCTTCCTGCAAGTATCGTAGTATTTTTTGTAGCCTTACCTCTATGTTTGGGTATTGCCCTTGCCAGTGGAGCTCCGTTGTTTTCAGGCTTAATAGCTGGTATAATTGGAGGTGTAGTAGTTGGTGCCCTTAGTGGTTCCAATATTGGAGTAAGTGGCCCCGCAGCAGGATTGGCGGCCATAGTTTTAACCGCTATTGGAACATTGGGCGGTTTTGAAAATTTCTTAGTTGCCGTGGTTCTTGGAGGAATCATCCAAGTAGTATTTGGTGTTTTAAAGGCAGGTATTATTGGGTATTACTTTCCGTCCTCTGTAATAAAAGGCATGCTTACCGGTATTGGTATCATCATTATACTAAAACAGATTCCTCATTTCTTTGGATACGACCCAGATCCAGAAGGAGATTGGGCCTTTTTTCAAGTAGATGGTGAGAACACCTTCTCCGAGATTTTCAACACCGTTAACAATATTAGTCCAGGTGCAACGCTTGTTGCCATAATTGGTCTTTCAATTTTACTTCTATGGGATAAAGTACTTTCAAAAAAAGGGAAAATATTTCAGTTGGTACAAGGGCCTTTGGTTGCCGTTGCAATAGGGATAATTTTCTTTATCGTAACTCAGAATAGTGAAGTTTTGGCTATTTCTTCGGACCACTTGGTAAGCGTACCAATTCCAGAAGATGCCGCCTCGTTCTTGGGCCAATTCAGCTTTCCTAATTTTGCTGCCATTACAAATCCTCAAGTTTGGATTACCGCATTTACCATTGCATTGGTAGCCAGTCTAGAAACCTTGTTGTGCGTTGAAGCTACGGATAAGTTGGACCCGCAGAAAAATGTAACCCCTACAAACAGAGAGTTGCTTGCACAAGGTACGGGTAACATTCTTTCCGGATTGATCGGTGGTCTTCCTATTACCCAGGTAATTGTTCGTAGTTCTGCCAATATCCAATCTGGAGGGAAATCAAAACTATCTGCAATTATACATGGTTTCCTTTTATTGATTTCCGTAATTCTTATACCAAGACTATTGAACATGATTCCTTTGTCCGTTTTGGCAGCCATCCTCTTTATCGTAGGTTACAAGCTGGCAAAGCCGGCCTTATTTGCCAAAATGTACAAATTGGGTTGGAAACAATTTGTTCCCTTTACGGTTACGGTAGCAGGAATTGTTTTTACAGATTTACTTGTAGGTATTAGTTTAGGTTTGGCTGTTGGAATTGTAGTTATTTTGATTAAGAGCTACCAAAACTCGCATTTTCTTCACATTGAAGATGTAAGCAACGGAAAACACAAAATAAAAATGACGCTTGCCGAAGAAGTTACCTTTTTTAACAAAGGTGCCATTCTAAAAGAATTGGATAGTTTACCTAGAGACACCTATTTGGAACTAAACTTACTCCAAACAAGATATCTAGATTTGGATATCATTGAAATTTTGGATGATTTTTCCATAAAGGCCAAAGAGCGTAACATAGACATTCAACTCGTTTCAAAACGAGGTGTAGTAGAAAACCCGGATAGTTTTACTGAGTTTTTTAAGACAAGACCTAAATCAAAATTGAGTCTAAGCTAAATGTCATGGAAAAGGACAAAAACAGGATAGTACTATTTTCCTCTTTGGGAAATAGTCTGCATAATCTTTTGAAGAGCTCCGTTAGCCTAGCAAAAATGGTTGATGGAGAGCTAGAGGTTTTCCATGTAAGGAAACCTATTGATATTATTAGAAAGGATAATCAATTATCGGCAATGCGGACCATAAACCGCGAATATATTTTAACCGATAAGCGAATGAAACGTATAGTATCACCTATTTCAGAGGATTATGGAGTTCCTATCAGTTATTCCAGTGCCTTTGGTAACGTTAAGACTGAAATTGCCCGGTATTTAGCAAACAACAATCCGGACATTATTGTCCTTGGCAGGAGAAAAGCAAGGCTTTTTAGAGCTGTTGATGATAGAATAGCTAATTTTGTTCTAACTATTTTTAAAGGGTCCGTAATGATTGTCTCCGAAGAAAATGGTCTAGAACCAGACATGAAAATTGGCATTGGAACATTAAACTGTTCCTCAGAATCATCTAGCTCTTCTTTTCTAGAAACGCTGTTTGCTTTTACGGATAGACCGTTAAAGTCTTTTAATATTGTAGAAGGCCCCAACATTAGACCAAAACCACAGGAGTTTTTAGGACAAAAAACCGTAGAGTACGTATTTGACTATAATGAAAATACGCTGAAACAACTTCCAACTTACTTATCCAATAGTAACATAAACCTGTTATTTGTTGAGAGAAAAAAGAAGGAATCAAAAGCTACAGCTTCAGCATTGAACATGTACAATAAGGTAAAGAAACTAGGAATTACCCTTATGATTGCCGGTGAGAAACGCCTGCATATCAAACATCAAAGTAATTTAAGAATAGCATAATTAAAATATAAAATATGAAAGCACATACTAAGGAAACACAAGCAACAATGACCCCGCAAAAAGCAGTACAGTTCCTTAAAGAAGGTAACCAACGCTTCCAAAATAATTTAAAGGCCAATAGAAACCTTTTGGAGCAAGTAAATGATACTAGCGAAGGACAATTTCCGTTTGCAACCATTTTGAGCTGTATAGATTCTAGGGTATCGGCAGAATTGGTTTTTGATCAAGGTCTTGGCGATATCTTTAGTATTCGTATAGCAGGTAACTTCTCCAATGAAGACATTCTTGGAAGTATGGAATTTGCTTGTAAACTAGCCGGCACCAAATTAATTGTTGTATTGGGCCATACTAGTTGTGGCGCCATCAAAGGTGCTTGCGATCATGCTAGATTGGGCAACCTAACCAAACTGATCAATAAGATAGAACCAGCTGTAGACGCGGTTAAAGAACCGGCAGATGAAAGCCAGAGAAACTCTAAAAACCTTGAATTTGTTGATAAGGTTTCAGAAAAAAATGTGCTTTTAACTATTGAAAATATACGTAAAGAAAGTCCTGTTCTTGCAGAGATGGAAGACAAAGGAGAAATTAAGATAGTTGGGGCCATGTACGACATATCCAACGGCGAAGTAACTTTCTACTAGTATATTGAATTTTATATAAGTTAAAAAGGCCAATAACGGTGTTGGCCTTTTTACTATATTTCTGTAGAATTCTCCTTACTTTGCCAAAAAAATAGAATGGATTTAGACACTGTTTTTGAGAATAACGAAAAGTGGATTGCTGAGAAACTAGAGACTAATTCAGATTATTTTAAAGAACTGGCCGTAGGGCAAAATCCAGAACTGCTTTATATAGGCTGTTCGGACAGTAGGGTTACCGCAGAAGAAGTTATGGGTGCCAAACCTGGAGAGGTTTTCGTACATCGTAACATTGCGAACATGGTAATCAGTATTGATTTAAATGTTCTATCTGTAGTAAAATATGCCGTAGACTATTTAAAAGTAAAACACATTATAGTCTGTGGGCATTATGCATGTGGAGGGGTAAAAGCCGCCATGCAATCCGCAGATTTAGGGGTTTTAAACCCATGGTTGCGTAATATACGCAACGTATATCGTCTTTATAAGGAAGAACTTAACGCAATTGAGGACGAAACAAAGAAATATGACAGGTTAGTTGAACTTAATGTAAAGGAACAATGTGTAAACCTGATTAAAACCGCGGTGGTGCAAAAAGCATATCGCGACCACGGATTGAAAGTTCACGGATGGATATTTGATGTCCACACCGGAAAGCTAATAGACCTTAAGATAGATTTTGAAGGCTATCTTAAAAACATAATGGAAATTTATCATTTAGATTGATAAAAACCATTCTGTTACTCCTTAAACTAACGTATCACCATTAATCTTAACTCTATGAAAAATCTTTTCTCAAACTTTAAAGGAGATTTATTTGGAGGGATAACAGCAGGTATTGTTGCTCTTCCCTTGGCATTAGCTTTTGGTGTTAGCTCAGGCCTTGGGCCAAGCGCCGGTCTTTATGGAGCTATATTCATCAGTTTTTTCGCGGCTCTTTTTGGTGGTACCAACACCCAGATTTCCGGCCCAACAGCACCAATGACCGCGGTAAGTATGGTTGTTATAGCAGGTATAATAGCAATCAATGATGGAAGTTTGGAAAAAGCGCTACCTGCAATCTTGGTTGTTTTTCTATTGGCCGGTCTTATGCAAATAGGCTTGGGGTTATTGGGTATTGGTAAATACATCCGCTATATTCCATATCCCGTTGTTTCCGGATTTATGACCGCAATCGGAGTTATTATTTTGGTAACCCAAATACTTCCCGCAATTGGCTATTACCCTAAAGAAGACGAGGCTTTTGTAGAGCAATACAAACCTATGGCCGAAGAAATTATCTTGGACAATATTTTAAAGGAAGAAGCCGGAGAAGGCATTCTTGTTCTGGAAAACTTTGAGGAGACCATTAAACGAGCGGAAGGAATTACCGAGGAAGATATGCTAAAAGAAGCACGTACTTTGGCAAAATCCGAAGCTTCTGGAGTATTGGGAGCCATTAAGGTAATGCCAAGAGCACTTCAAAATATTAACTGGCTAGAGTTTATTCTGGCACTAACCACCATTGCCATTATCTATGGTTTTAAAAGAATAACTACGGCTATCCCAAGTGCATTGGTGGCCTTGGTTGTGGTATCGGGCGTGGCTTATGGTTTTGGTTTAGATTACAGGCCTATTGAGGAAATTCCAAGCGGATTTCCGGTTCCAAACTTGGGTATATTTACCAGTTTTGAGCTAAGTTCCGTAACGCCATACATTTTTACTGCATTAACATTGGCGTTGTTAGGAGCTATTGACTCCCTATTGACCTCTGTAGTTGCGGATAATATGACAAAAACAAAACATCAACCTAACAAAGAATTGGTGGGCCAAGGAATAGGAAATAGTATTGCCGCCATTTTTGGTGGAATTCCAGGCGCAGGTGCCACCATCCGTACTGTGGTAAATATTAATGCCGGTGGAAAAACCAAATTGTCCGGTATGGTTGCCGGAGTTCTGCTGCTCGTTGTTCTCTTAGCTCTTGGACCGGTTGCTTCTCAGATTCCCGCTGCCGTATTGGCCGGAATTTTAGTAACGGTAGGTATAGGTGTTATGGATTACAAAGGATTAAAAGCTATACCCAGTCTTCCTAAAGACATGAGTTTAGGACCTATAAAATTTAGCTCGGAAGTTATTATAATGCTCGTTGTACTGGTACTTTCTTCTGTTTGGAACTTGGTCTATGCAGTTGGTGTTGGTCTGGTAATTGCCTCCTTAATGTTCATGAAAAAGATGGGCGACCTTACTGCGGAGCGGTCTGATGTAAAGTCTTTGGAAAAAGAACAAGGATGGGCAGATGAGAAAAGTTTCCCCAAAAACTTAAAAGAAACGGTCTTTATCAAACACCTTAAAGGACCTTTGTTCTTTGGTTCTACCAGTGAATTTCAGATTTTAGCGGACCAAATTCCTAGATCGGCATCTACGGTAATCATTAGAATGGACCGCATGCAATATATGGATCAATCCGGTCTTTATACCTTGGAAGACGTGCTTATAGATTTACACAACTCCAACATAGAGGTTCTGTTCGTAGATGTACTTCCACAACCACGTTACATGATGGAGCGTGTAGAACTCATTCCTGATTTAATTCCTGCAGAACATATTTTTGACACCTTTAATGAATGCCTGCAGTACTTGACACACAAGACATCCGAGCAAAATATTGAGGCCTCAGCATAGAATTTAGACCAATTTATGATGAATTATGTATTCGGTAATGCCGCAAATGTCCTAAATTTGCGGCTTTAGCCGAACATCATGATCGATACCATAAAAAAGCACATTACTGAGGTAGAAAAGTTTACCGCTACCACTAAAGAGGAACTGGAAAGCTTCCGTATAAAATACTTAGGTAAAAAGGGACTTTTGAACGATTTCTTCGCTGAATTCAAAAATGTACCCAATGAGCAAAAAAAGGAATTCGGCCAAACCATAAATCAGCTTAAGCAGACCGCAAACGAAAAGCTGAATACCTTACGGAATGCCCTTGAAAGCAAAACCGAAGAAAAAGGCGTATATGGCGATTTAACCCGCCCAGGGGAACCTTTAGAACTTGGTGCCAGACACCCCATCTCTATTGTAAAGAACCAAATTATAGATATTTTTTCTAGAATAGGTTTTAATGTTTCCGAAGGACCGGAAATTGAAGATGACTGGCACAACTTTACCGCCTTGAACCTACCGGAATATCACCCTGCAAGAGATATGCAGGACACTTTTTTCGTTCAAACAGATCCGGATATCCTATTGCGTACGCACACTTCGTCCGTACAGGTTAGATATATGGAAAACAATAAACCACCAATACGTACCATTTCTCCGGGAAGAGTATATCGTAACGAAGCTATTTCGGCCCGTTCACATTGCTTTTTCCATCAAGTAGAAGGTCTTTATATTGATAAGGACGTTTCTTTTGCAGATTTAAAGCAAACCCTTCAGTTCTTTACAACGGAACTTTTTGGTAAGTCAAAAATTAGACTTCGCCCTTCATATTTCCCTTTTACCGAGCCTAGTGCCGAAGTAGATGTGTATTGGGGACTTGAAACCGAAACCGATTACAAAATGACAAAAGGTACCGGATGGCTAGAGATTATGGGCTGTGGTATGGTAGACCCTAATGTACTGGACAACTGTGGTATTGACTCCAAGGAGTACTCTGGTTTTGCATTTGGTATGGGAATAGACAGAATTGCCCTGTTGCTTCACCAAATCTCCGATATTCGCTTATTAAGCGAAAATGATGTGCGTTTCTTAGAACAATTTAAAAGCGCACTTTAACCCAGCGTTGTGAAGAAAGATATTGAAATACCTATTGCCAAAGATGTTCACGTGGCCATAATCCGTGAGTGGAACGACGATTTTCTTTCAAAAGACTGGAACGCGTACATTATAAATAATAGAACGGACCAGATTGAATTAACAATTGTGGTCTCCAAAGGATTTGATGCAGAGCGAAAAACATCTACTATGCGCCATGGCATTGGTACCATTCTACCCAAATCTTTTAAAAAAGTAGAAATGCTCCTTGAAGATGTGCTAGCATTGGACAATGAGTTTTTTGTTACTTTCTTCGCCGAGGGCAAACTTTTTGAAAAACGCTTCTTATTTCCCAAGAATACTATCTCCGAGAAAGACCTAGGCCCCATCCCCATCATTGAAAAGGAAGGCATATTAGCCCCATAAATTCTTTCGCTAACAAAATTTTAACGCCTTTTAGGAACATTTAAGTTCTTTTGGTTTGTTTGTTTCCGAACTAATACTACCTTTGCCCCTTCAATATTTTGATTATGAACAGAGAAGAAAGCAAAAAGTTATTAATTGAGGACCTAGGGATTCATTTTGAGAATGAATATTCCCTTCCTCCATTAGCTGCAAGAATTTTTGCTAACCTCGTTATTACAGAGGAAGACGGACTCACTTTTGAGGATTGTCTTACTAAACGTGGTGCCAGTAAAAGTTCTATCTCTACATCGCTAAACCTCCTTTTACAAATGGACTTTGTAAAGTACTTTACAAAGTCAGGAGACAGAAAACGATACTTTAAAGTTGCTGAAAAAGACGCCTTTTTTATAAACAAACTCAATACAGTCCTTAAAAAACTTGAAAACGAGTCTGAAATGATTGAAAAAGTTGCAGCTTATAACGAGGCATATAATCCAGAGAAACATGAAGCTAATAAAGCAAGAAAGGATATCTATCTCAAATGTGTAGAAGAAGCTAAAGAAATTTACAGAAAGACAATTATAGACCTGAAAAAATCTAACAACTAATTTTTTTGAACAAATGGTTCGTTTTTTACCGAACATTCAGAATTAACAAAACCTTAACAACATTCAATCAACAATTCAATACAAGTAAAACTCCATCTAAATGAAAAAGTTATCAATTATAGGATTATTAAGCGCCGCACTCCTTTTGAGTTCGTGTTTTGGAACAACTCCAACTTCTCCCGCTGGTGCCGCTGCTCCACCTCCACCAAGTTTAAAGGTTGGTGAACTAAAACCACAGGACATTACTGTTTATAATGAATTTTCTACTACTCTAGAGGGAAAGCAAAATGTAGAAATATGGCCAAAAGTATCTGGTTTTGTTCAGGAGGTTTATGTAGAAGAAGGTCAGAAAATAAAAAAGGGCCAACTGCTTTTTAAATTGGAAACACAAACCTTGAACCAAGATGCAAATGCTGCCAAAGCATCAGTAAACGTTGCACAGGTAGAAGTAAACAAGCTAAAACCTTTGGTAGAAAAAGGTATTATTAGCGAGGTTCAATTAGAAACTGCAAAAGCACAACTTGCTCAAGCTCAAGCTAATTACCAAAGCGTTGCCTCAAACATAGGCTACTCGCGTATTACGAGCCCTGTTGATGGTTACATTGGTGAAATTCCCTTTAAAATAGGCGCTCTTGTAAGTTCAAACATGAGCAAACCATTAACTACGGTTTCAGATGTTAGCCAAGTACGGGCTTATTTTTCAATGAACGAAAAAGAGTTGCTCAAGTTAAAAGAGTCTATGCCTAAAAATGATAAGAACCTTATGGATGTTGAAAAAGCACCAGAAGTTACACTTGTCATGATAAACGGAGAAGAATATCCTGAGCCCGGTAAAATTGCCATGATCAACAGTATTATAAACGGTACTACCGGTAGTGTTACCGCACGTGCAGATTTTGACAATAAAAATAACTTGCTAAGTAGTGGTAGTACTGGGAAAATTAAAATTCCAACAGTTTATAAGGACGCTTATGAAATTCCACAAACGGCTACTATTGACCTTCAAGGGAAAAAGCTGGTCTATGTAGTAAAAGAAGATAACACTGTAACCACAATGCCTTTGGATATCGTAACCACCACTCAAAAAGGTTTTGTTGTGGAAAACGGCATAGATAAAGGAACTACCATTGTTCTAGAAGGTGTAACTAAAATAAAAGACGGTATGGCCATTAGTCCGGTCAAATAAGAAACCGCAATTCAACAAAACACATAAATAGAGAACAATGTTTCAGAAATTTATAGATCGTCCCGTACTGTCTACGGTTATATCGATTATTATAGTTATTCTAGGTATACTAGGTTTAACGACCCTACCTATTGAAGAGTATCCGGAAATTGCGCCACCTACCGTGCAAGTAACAAGTACCTACACCGGAGCAAATGCAGAAACGGTACTTAAGAGTGTTGTTATACCGTTAGAGGAGCAAATAAACGGTGTAGAGGATATGTTGTACATGACCTCTAGTGCCAGTAACGACGGTGCCGCTACCATTAACGTCTTTTTTAAGTTAGGTACGGATCCGGATATTGCCGCGGTAAACGTTCAGAACAGAGTGGCTAGGGCCAATAGTGTTTTACCACAGGCCGTAGTACAGACGGGTGTTATTACTCAAAAGTCGCAAACCAGTGCATTGTTGTTCTTTTCTTTATTCTCGGATAACGATGATTATGACGCAACCTTTGTAGAAAACTACGCCAGAATTAACATTGTACCCAAATTACAACGTATAGAAGGTGTTGGTAACGTGACCGTTTTTGGTTCTAAGGATTACTCTATGCGTATCTGGTTAAACCCAGAAAAGATGGCGGCCTACAAGCTTATGCCTTCGGATATTCAAAATGCCCTTAGAGAGCAGAACCTTGAGGCTGCAACTGGTAAAATTGGTGAAAATGCTGATGGAGTTTACGAGTACGTTTTAAAGTATAAAGGACGTCTTTCTGAAGAAGCCGAGTATGAGAATATCATTATAAAAGCACAAGAAAACGGACAGTTCTTAAGACTTAAAGATGTTGCCGAAGTAGAATTGGGTGCCTTTAACTATGGAACAAAAAACGAAGGTATGGGCAAGCCCGGTACTGCCGTTGGTATTTTTCAAACATCGGGCTCTAACGCGAACGCTATTATTGATGAGATTCAAACCATATTGGATGAAAGCAGCCAAGATTTCCCTAAAGGTCTGGATTACGTAATTCCTTATAACACTAAAGATTTCTTAAGCGCATCTATAGAACACGTGGTACAGACTTTAATAGAAGCCTTTCTATTAGTGTTCTTAGTGGTTTTCATATTCCTACAAGATTTTAGATCTACGTTAATACCTGCTATTGCCGTTCCGGTTGCGATTATTGGTACGTTTTTCTTTCTATCGCTCTTTGGGTTCTCAATTAACATGTTAACCTTATTTGCAATGATTCTGGCCATTGGTATTGTGGTGGATGATGCCATTGTGGTAGTCGAAGCCGTCCATGCCAAAATGGAGGAAGGCGCAACCAATGCCAAAACGGCTACAAAATCTGCAATGTCCGAGATTTCAGGTGCAATTATCTCTATAACCTTGGTTATGTCCGCCGTGTTTATTCCGGTATCGTTCATTAGTGGATCATCGGGTGTGTTCTATCAGCAATTTGGTATAACATTGGCCATTGCCATTCTAATTTCGGCAGTAAACGCCTTAACGTTGAGTCCTGCATTGGCCGCGTTGCTGTTAAAACCGCACAATCCGTCCGAGGAACATAAAAAAGGAATTTCAAAACGTTTCTTTTCGGCCTTTAACACCGGTTTTAATGCGATTACCGATAAATATGTTGGTTCCGTAAAATTCATTGCCAAAAGAAAATGGGCCACTTGGGGGTCTATTGCAGTGTTTGGGGTTATAGCGTATATGCTATTCCAATCTACACCTACAGGGTTTATTCCAAATGAAGATAAAGCTATTGTTTTTGCCGATGTTACTATGCCTCCGGGAACAACATTGGAACAAACACAGAAAACCGTTAAGAAATTAGATTCTATTTATGCTTCAATGGACTTGATCAAGGCCAGAATGAACATTACAGGATTTAGTATCCTTAACAGTGTTAACGGTGGTTCTTACGGTTTCTCCGTACTTAGACTAAAAGATTGGGGAGAACGAGAAAGTGATAATGAATCCGTACAAGCGGTCGTAGGGCAATTGTTCGCAAAAACGGCGGGCATCAAAGACGCCAAAATATTCTTCTTTACGCCACCTAGTGTACGTGGTTTTGGTAACTCTACCGGTTTTGAGATGAACTTACAGAGTAAAGATGCGGACGATTGGCAAACCGTAAACAAAGTTACCAATGAATTTTTGGCAGCTATAAATGCAAGACCGGAAGTTCAATACGCCATTACCAACTTCAATGCTAATTTCCCTCAATACGAGTTGGAGGTAGATGTTGAGAAGACTAAAATGGCCGGTTTGGCCGTAACGGATGTATTTAGCGCTATGCAAGGCTACTATGGTGGGCTTTATACCACGGACTTTAACAAATTTGGTAAGCAGTACCGTGTTATGATCCAAGCCAAACCGGAAGATAGGGCAGATGAAAATTCATTGAACCACATTTTCGTTACGAACGCCAATGGAGAGTCGGTTGCCGTATCTCAATTTGTATCGTTAAAGAAAATTTACGGTCCTGAGGTGGTGAGCAGGTTTAACCTATTGAGTTCGGTTAAGATTAACGGAGCCATGAATCCTGGGTATTCTACTGGTGATGCTATTAAGGCTATTGAAGAGGTTACGGCACAAGTATTGCCAAATAACTACACCTACGAATACTCTGGACTTACCAAGGAAGAGAATAGCGCGGGTAGCCAAACGGTTCTAATCTTTATTTTGAGCTTGGTTTTCGTATACTTCTTGTTAAGTGCTCAATACGAATCCTATATCCTTCCATTATCCATATTACTGTCCTTACCAATTGGTATTGCAGGAGCAATAGGTTTTGTGAGCGTAGCTGGTTTGGAGAACAATATCTATTTCCAAATTGCCCTGATCATGTTAATTGGTCTTCTCTCTAAAAATGCCATTCTTATCGTAGAATTCGCATTGCAGCGTAGAAAACACGGTATGTCTATTATTGATTCTGCCATAGATGGTGCCAAAGCACGTTTAAGGCCAATTTTAATGACATCCTTCGCCTTTATCCTTGGTTTAATGCCATTGGCGTTGTCATCAGGTATAGGTGCCGTAGGTAACCGATCCATTGGTATGAGTGCAGTTGGAGGTATGTTGATAGGTACCATATTTGGTGTGTTTGTAATACCGGCGCTATATGTCATTTTCCAGACCATCCAAGAGCGTATTACCGGTGCGCCACAAGAAACTATTGAAGAAATAAAGAACTAGAGAAATCATGAAGAAATTAATAATGAATAAATTCTTATTGGTGGCCATGCTCCCGCTCTTGCTACAATCTTGTTTTGTAGCCAAAAACTATGAGCAACCAGAGGTGCAAACAGAAAACCTATATAGAACGGATAACCTGCCACAGGACAGTGTATCCTTCGCATCGGTTTCTTATAAAGACCTTTTTACGGACCCTTATTTAAAGACCTATATTCAAAAGGGACTTGACAATAATTTGGACATTCGAATAGCCCTGCAGAATATTGCAGCGGCTGAGGCTTACGTAAAACAAGGAAAAGCCGGTTATTTGCCTACCTTAAACGGTGCTGCAAGTGCCACTAGAACGGCAAGAACAAGTGAGAACGGACAATTTGGAAGTTTCTTTACGCAACCTTTTAATCAATATGAAACTTCGGGTACGGTTTCTTGGGAGGCCGATATTTGGGGTAAAATTAGAAGCACAAAGCGAGCTAGTGATGCCAGTTACTTGCAGACTGTTGCCGCTCATCAAGCGGTAAAAACAAGCTTAGTGGCGCAGATAGCAACAACGTACTATCAAATGTTGGCGTTGGACGAACAAATTTCCGTTACAGAGGAGACCATTGAAAACCGTGTAAAAAGTTTGGAAACCATTACGGCTCTTAAAGAAGCCGGGCAAACCAATCAAGTGGGTGTGGACCAAACCGCAGCACAACTTTACAGTGCTCAAAGTCAATTGTTAGACCTTAAGAACTCACTATTCAAAACGGAAACAACATTAAGCATTTTAATGGGCGAGCAACCTCAAACATACGAACGAGGTACACTTGCCGAGCAAACAATAACTGGCGATATGTCTTTAGGTGTTCCTGCATTGTTGCTTAGAAATAGGCCGGATATCATGCAAGCCGAATATAGCTTGGTAAATAACTTTGAATTGACCAACGTAGCAAGAAGCAACTTCTACCCGTCCATTACGTTATCGGCACAAGGTGGTTTTCAAAGTTTGGAGTTGGACAATTGGATAGATAGCAGTTCTATCTTTGCCAATCTTATTGGAGGTCTTACCCAACCTATTTTTAACGGAAGAAAAGTAAGAACGGCCTATGAGGTGGCACAAGCGCAACAAGAGCAAGCCTTATTAACCTTTAAAAAGGCTTTGCTTACTGCTGGAAAAGAAGTTTCGGATGCGCTGTACGATTATAACACAGCCGTAGAAAAAGAAGCTTATGTTACCAAGCAAGTGGTTGCTTTAAAACGCGCAGAGACCAATTCAGAAGAATTATTGAACAGTGGTTACTTAACCTATTTAGACCTATTGACCGCCAGGGAGAACTGGCTGAATGCAGAACTAAGCTTGATAAATAACAAGTTTGGTCAGTTATCTGCAACAGTAGACCTGTACCGTTCCCTTGGTGGCGGATGGCATTAATCACTTGTTAGGCACATGATCAACAAAGACCTGTTTTTAGAATTTGCCCTTTCTAAATTTGTCCAGTTCGGTAGTAAACGATTTACTTTGGATGAGCTTGCGAATGAAATGGGTATGTCAAAAAAAACGATATACGAGAATTTCGCCAGCAAAGAAGTTATAATCCAAGAAAGTCTTGATTTATTTCTGAACAAGACCAGGTCTAAAATGGATCAATGTGTCAAAAGAGAAAAATCCAATCCTATTTTAGCTGTAATAGCAGTGTACAAAATAGGACTGGATTCTCTTAAAAATTTTAGTCCGGCTTTTCTATATGGACTACGAAAATATTATCCTAAGGTTGATAGCTATTTCAATCACTTTAGGGCAGACTATATTCACACTACGGTACGTGATCTTCTATTGCGAGCACAAGAACTGGGTCATATTAAAAAAGACATTAATGTAAATACAATTTGCCTTCTTTACTTAGAGCGGTTGCCCCTCCTGATTTTTACGGAAGAGAATTTGTTTGAAAAATTTTCGGTCGAAGAAATTCTAAAAACCTTTATAGTCAACAACATAAGGGGAATAGCCACCCTAAGTTACTTGGAAAAGAACGACCACCTACTCTAATCCTTTATTTCCCAATCTTTAAAAGGGTGTTTACTCAACTGGGAATTATAATATTTGGTAACACCGGAGACTTCTTCACCCAACCATTCCGGGGTTTCAAAGTTTTCATTTTCGGAGGATAGTTCTACCTCAGCTACCGTAAGTCCTTCATTATCCCCGTAAAACTCATCTACTTCAAAAATATGTGTCCCAATTTTTACTTCATACCTAATTTTATCTATGCTACCGGGTTCGGCCAGTTTTAATAGGGCTTCGGCCTCAACAACCTCAATTTCTTTTTCCCATTCAAAGCGGGAAACACCTGTATCGTTGCCCTTTCCCTTTACGGTTATAAAACCTTCATCTCCCATAATCCGCACCCGTACGGTACGCTCGGGGTCCGTATTCAAAAACCCTTGAAAAATTCGTTTTTTAGATATAGCCTGACTTTGGTACGCCGTAGACGTAACCAAAAATTTACGCTCAATTTCAATCACTTTCTGTTGCTATTTTTTTAATCTTATCAGATTCTATTATACGCTCCTCATATCCTGAATTTGCCACAGTCAACATAGCTTCCGCAATGGCTTCCGGCTTAATGGAGCGGTATTTCTCCAATGGACCCGCCAACACAAGGTTCACTACCTTCATAAGCTGCTTAAACAAAAATTCTCCCATTCGCTTTTCTTCTCGTTTGCCACCAATTAAGGAAGGTCTAAAGATATAAGTGTTCATAATTTCCTCGGCCAAAACGGCATCTTCCATTTCACCCTTTACCCGATTATAAAAAATGCTACTTTTTGCATTCGCCCCCATTGCGGAAACTACTAGAAAAGTGGGGATTCCATTGGAACGGCAAAGTTTTACGGCGGTTGTAGGAATTCCGTAATCAATATCCTTATACACCGTTTTATTGGGTGTCTTGGATTTGGTAGTACCAATGCAACAGAAAACCTCATCTCCAGTAAAATGCGATTTAAACTGCTCCAGTTGCATTAAATCGCCCAAGTGCTCTTCCAATTTATCATGGGAAACGCCCACGGTGGAACGGGAAAACAGTTTTACCTTTTCGTAACGGTCATCTGCTAATAAAAGCTGAAGCAAAATGCCTCCGGTAAGACCGGTTGCCCCTAGTACTATTGCTGTTTTTCTTTGTGTTTCCATCCAACTAAATATAACTTAATTTTGCAGTATGCCAAACGATTTTCCATTGCGAAAAATTATTCATGTAGACATGGATGCCTTTTATGCCTCCGTGGAGCAATTGGACAATCCAGACCTGCGCGGAAAGCCCATTGCCGTTGGCGGCAGCTCTAAAAGGGGTGTGGTTGCAGCTGCTAGCTATGAAGCCAGAAAATTTGGGGTTCGTAGTGCCATGAGCAGTGTAGTGGCCCAGCGTAATTGCCCTGAACTTATATTTGTAAAGGCCCGTTTTGATAGGTACAAAGAAATATCAAAAATAATACGTGGCATTTTTCATGAGTATACAGATTTGGTAGAACCGCTTTCCTTGGATGAAGCCTATCTTGATGTTACAGTGAACAAAAAAGGGAATCCGTCGGCAACAATGATGGCCAAGGAAATCCGGCAACGAATTTTTGAGACTACCGGCCTCAATGCTTCCGCAGGAATTTCCATCAATAAATTCATTGCCAAGGTTGCCAGTGATATTAATAAACCCAACGGACAAAAAACGGTTAACCCAGAAGAAGTATTGGAGTTTTTGGAAGAACTAGAAATCCGAAAATTCTATGGTGTAGGAAAGGTTACGGCCGAAAAAATGTATAAACTCGGCATTTTTACCGGTAAAGACCTGAAACAAAAACCAATAGAATTTTTAGAAGACAATTTTGGAAAAAGCGGAAGTTACTACTACAACGTGGTGCGTGGTATTCATACAAGCGAGGTTAAACCCCACCGTATTCCAAAATCTGTTGGTGCGGAGCGTACTTTTAACGAAAACCTAAGTAGCGAAGTGTTCATGCTTGAACGTTTGGAGCATATTGCAGAAGAACTGGAAAAACGCTTAAAGAAGGCCAACATTGCGGGAAAGACCGTGACCTTAAAAATCAAATACAGCGATTTTACACTAAACACACGAAGCAAGACCCTGAGCTATTTTATCTCCGCCAAAAGCCTTATCCTAGAAACGGCAAAGGAACTTTTATATCAGGAGAAATTGCAAAATTCCGTACGACTGCTGGGTATTTCTCTAGCCAACCTCAACACAGAAAAAGAAAAAAAGAATTCTGAAAAGGAGTCCGTGTCCGTACAACTTAAATTTGAATTTTAAGAAACACATCTTTTAAGTCTAAATATTTTAACATCACATTAAATATTTACACCAAAGTGCTACAAATTAAACACTTTGTGTTAGAATTTACGATCATCCCAAGGCAGTGAATACCTGTTTTATCTATTATCTTTATACTTAGCTTGAACAACAAGACCTGTACTCCTGATCTTTGTGTAGGTTACACAGATCATGAGCAAAAACGTCTTGTTAAAAATCAGTCCATTTGATACGTACCAAAATTAAAACCTATACCAAAATCTCTGCTTTGGCAGATATTAAGATCGAGCCCTTTGATGTTAATAAGCGCTACACCAAACCGCACCGCCACAATAAGTATATGGAGTTGGTTTATTTTAGTGCAGGTAGTGGAATGCATTATATGGACGAGACCGGGTACGCCATAGAGCCGCCAGTAATATTTATCATTAAAAAGGATGAAGTACACCACTGGGAAATAGATACCGTTCCTGAAGGCTTTGTAATTATTATTAAGGAAGGGTTTTTAGAAAAGACATTGGACAAGCATATTAATCTACAACTAAAACAGCTGGGTAACAAAAGGGTAATCAACCCATCTTATGATGCCAGTATTCAATCACTTTTTGAAATCGCATCCAAAGAAATCAAGGAAAATTGTGCCAGCAGAGATATTCTGGTAGAAGGGGTTCTCAAAGCTCTATTCTCTAAAATATTGACGTATGTAGAACTAGATGAAACTGTATCTACCAACAATCTGGAAGAACGTTTTGATGAGTTGCTGCAAACCAAACTCAAAAACGATGTGGCCTACTATGCCCAGAAGCTGAACACCACGGCACAAAACCTAAATGCCCTCTGCAAAAGAAAGCATGAGAAGACCGCTTCTGCCGTAATTGCAGACCATATTTTAAAAGAAACCAAGCGCTTGTTGCTTTACACCGATCTCTCAGTTACTGAAATTGCCTATGCGTTTGACTTTACGGATGTTTCCCACTTTGTAAAATACTTTAAACGACATGATGGACAAACACCACTACAGTTTAAAAAAGTAGCGATCGTACCTTAACTTTTTCAAACAGACCATAATTCAATAGGGGTTAAGCGTAATTTCGACACCTAATTAATACCAAACCTATTGAACATGAAGTCTTTTCATCTATTTGTATTTCTAATCACTATAATTCCGCTTTCGGTATCGGCGCAAATAACCGGTAAAATTACGGACGGGGATAATGATTATCCGTTAGAATACGCCACCGCTGCCGTCTTTAACCAGGATAACGGAGAATTGGTTACCGGAGTCATTACGGACCTAAACGGTTTCTTTTCTATAGACAATATTAAAAACGGAACTTACTACCTAGAAGCTTCTTTTATTGGTTTTGAAACCAAGACCATAAAGGATATTTCCGTACAGAACCGAAAAGGTGTTGACCTAGGAACCATAACCTTAAGTATTGGTGGCACCCAACTAGAAGAAGTGGTCGTTAAAGGCGAACGAGCAACCGTTATCAACAAAATAGACCGACAGGTTTTTGACACCAAAAAGTTCCAGAACAGCCTTGGAGGAAGTGCCACGGATGTGGTTAGGAATATCCCCTCGGTAAGTGTGGACGGACAGGGTGAAATAAGTGTTCGTGGGAGTACCGGATTTGTAGTATTGCTCAACGGAAACCCCGTGCAAGGAAATGCTTCCAATTTATTGAACCAACTTCCGGCCAATGCCATTGAGCGGGTTGAAGTAATTACCGCCCCCTCGGCCAAATATGATCCTGAGGGTAAAGCGGGTATTATGAACATCATCACCAAAAAAGGTGCTGCAGACGGCACTTTTGCCCAGATCAATATTAAAGGTGGTCTCCCCTCTATTGAAACGTATGGCAATGATAAGGTACACCAACGTTACGGCGCAGATGCCACGTATAACATTCGTAAAGGCGATTGGAATATCTCTATGGGTGCCAGCTACCAACGTAATGATCTTGGCGGCAGACGTGAAGGTGATGTTTTTACCATCATAAATGACACCCTTACCCAATTTCCTTCTAACGGAGAGCGCAGTTTTGATGAAATTAATTACAGTGGAAGGTTTACCGTAGACTATTCGCCAGATGATAAAAACACCTATTCATTAGGTTTTTACGGGGGGAAAAGAAAAAAGAATCGTCTAGCCGATATCGTATATTTTGACAACCACGGGATTACGCCTGCTGCTGGGGGAAAACGTTTTTATACCTTTCAGTATTATAACCACAACCTTAGAACCCGAAAAAGTGATTTCGTGTTGGGAAGCTTTGACTATTCCCATATTTTTGAAAATACTTCAAAATTATCTACTTCCTTTTTATACGAATACACCCTGTTAGGAGGACCTACCGAAAGCGATAACTTGGGCCAACCCGATAGGAACATTGTATACCAACAGGAATACAACACCAATGACAACCCGCTTAACGGTATTCGTCTATCATTGGACTATGCCTGGAAACCATTTACCATTGGCCAACTAGAAACCGGTTACCAATACCGAAACTTGGACCATACAGGTGATTTCGTATACGAAAGAAAGGATGATACTACTGGTGGCGTTTTTGAGCTAGTTCCCGAATTTTCCAGCGAAGTTGACCTTCAAAGGAGCATCCATTCCGGTTATGCGCAATTAACAGGTACCAAGGATAAATGGGAGTATGCTGCAGGCGTACGTATCGAAGCCATGGATCGCGAACTTGATCTTCGCGACAAACAAGGTCTTATTGACACTACCTATACCTATGACTATGTAAAACCGTTTCCATCGGCATCGGTTCAATATACATTTGAGAACAATCTAAAATTGAAGGCCGCTTATAGCAAAAGGGTAGAACGCACCGCCACTTTTAAAATGAACCCTTTTCCGGAACGTGAGCACTCAGAAACCTTGGAACAGGGAGACCCCACCCTAAAACCGGAATTTATAGACCTATTGGAAGTGGGTATCAGCAAAAACTTTGAGGGCGGAAATTCGGTCTTCGCCACAGCCTATTACCGCGACACCAAAAATTTGGTAAACAGAGTAAATACCATCTATAACGATTCAATCCTAAACCGCATCTATTCAAACGTTGGAAAGGCAAAGTCTCTTGGACTTGAATTGGGCACGCAGCTAAAGCCTACCAAAAACTGGTCTAACTTTATTGGAGCCAACCTTTACAATTATACCATTGATGGCGAATATGATGGTAGAAATATAGACAGCAGTTCTTTTGTGTACTCCATAAACGCAAACAGCACCTATAACTTTACGGAAACCGCTTCGTTGCAATTCACCTTTAACTACCTCTCCGAACGGATTACGGCACAAGGCGAAGATTCCCGTTTTTATTCGCCTAACCTAACCTTTAAAAAGTCGTTCTTAAATGACCGATTGACGGCTACGCTACAATGGCAAAATATAGATTTAGGACTATTAGATACGAACGAACAACGTATTACCACTTATCGTGAAGGTGAGTTCTTTACCACCACAAACTATGTATATGAAGTAGATATGGTACTGCTTAACCTATCCTACAATTTCAATAAGAACAAGAATAAATCCAAATTCATTGACAGTGAATTTGGTAAGCAAGAGTTTTAATTATAGTTAATGTTTAGTTGAGTAGTGGGTTTTAAATTCCACAGAAAAAGCCCCAATGAGTTTTAATCCATTTGGGGCTTTCCTCTATTTGTTTTCTTTTGGGCGTTCTTCTTTTTATGCTTCAACCGTTTTTCAATGGAAGATCGTGATGGCTTTGTTTTCCGCCGTTTTTTCTTAACTTTTAAAGCGTCTTCAATGAGGCTTAAAAAACGGGTAATGGCCAATTCTTTGTTTCTATGCTGACTACGGGTTTCATCGCATTGCATTTGCAACACCCCTTCTTTAGTAAGCCTATGGCCTATTTTCTTATAAAGGCGTTCTTTCTCAATAGCGGTAAGACCGTTAGATTCCTCAACCGAAAAACTAAGGTCTATTTTAGTAGAAACCTTGTTTACATGCTGCCCTCCGGCACCACTGCTTCTTACTGCTTTGAAATTTAATTCTTGAATCAGTTGGGCCTTGTTCATAGTTTAAGAATCGGCCATGCGCTGGTTTATGGTTTCCAAAGAAATATTCAGAAAAATTACTTTTCCCACCTCTAAAGGCTTGTCATGGTTAAAATAGATATCCTCACCTTCATAAATCCCAACGATCATATAATGACCTCCCATGTAATAAGCTCCTTTTACCACACATTCTAAACCGGATTTACCGGAAACCTTAAATTCATGGGCATATACAATAATGCGCCTTTTGGTATCCGCATAGGATTTTACAATGTTTATGGGAATTTTATTGGCTTCGCCGAACAAGGAGGCTACATACAGGTCCTTAGGGTGCTCATATAGGTTTTTAGGACTGTCCTTAGCCACAATGAACCTATCTTTGAGCACAACCACCCTATCTGCAAACGGAAGCATATCCATATGGTCATGCGTAGCGGTAAGTACAGTTATTTTTTGACGTCTTAAATAGCCAAAAAGGTTACGCCTTAAACTGTTCTTCCTAAAATTATCAATATTACTAAACGGCTCGTCCAACAGTAGTACTTTAGGCTCTTGGGCCAAAACTCTAGCCAGTGCCACACGCTGCTGTTGACCACGACTTAATAGTTTTACCTTGGTTTGGGCAAACTTGGTCATTTCAATCATTTCCAAAAGCTCAAACGTACGCTCTTGAAGCTCCTCAGGTTCAAAAACAGATAAGAACTGACTAATATTTTCCTCTACCGTAGTGAAAGGCATCAAATCAAAATCCTGTGATAAATACTTCATATACGGTTCGCCCGGCACAAGATTATGCTGTGGGCCTAAAACTTGGGTTTCGTTCCAATACACCTCTCCCACTTCAATATGAAGCAATCCGTAAATGATTTTTAAGAGGGTACTTTTTCCGCAACCGCTCTCTCCTATAATGGAAACATGTTCGCCTTTGGCCACCTTTAGGTTAATATTTTCCAAAACGGAAGTACCATCATCATAACTAAAGGAAACATGATCTACTTGTAACATACATTCGTGTTCTGTATACCTAGGCACTCTTTTGTCAAGAAAAGTCCAAACGGTATTTAATTCTTGAAATAGGCAATTTATTTATACGGAAGTGCCTCAAAACCCATATTATACAGGGTAAATGCAAAAATATCGGCATATTGCTCAATAGTTTTGCTTACCGGCGTACCTGCTCCGTGACCGGCATTGGTCTCTATACGAATTAAGGTAGGGTTTTTTCCCGATTGTTTGGCTTGTAGTTCCGCAGCAAATTTAAAACTATGAGCCGGAACTACACGATCATCATGGTCTCCGGTAGTAACCAATGTGGCAGGATAATCTACTCCCTTTTTAATAGTATGAACGGGGGAATATCCTTTTAAGTATTCAAACATTTCCTTACTCTCCTCAGACGTGCCGTAATCATACGCCCAGCCAGCACCAGCAGTAAACGTATGGTACCTTAACATATCCAAAACCCCAACAGCAGGCAAAGCTACTTTCATAAGATCTGGTCTTTGGGTCATGGTAGCACCTACTAAAAGTCCGCCATTGCTTCCACCGCGAACGGCCAGATAGTCCGAAGAAGTATACTTATTTTCAATCAAATATTCCCCTGCAGCAATAAAGTCATCAAAAACATTCTGTTTGTTCATTTTCGTACCCGCGTCGTGCCATTTTTTTCCATATTCGCCACCACCCCTTAAGTTAGGTACCGCATATATGCCTCCCTGCTCCAACCAAACTGCATTGGCAATGCTAAAAGCAGGTGTTAGGCTGATGTTAAAACCACCGTAACCATATAAAATGGTTGGGTTCTTACCATTCAACTTCAATCCCTTTTTATAGGTAACGATCATAGGAACCTTGGTACCGTCCTTAGAGGTATAAAATACTTGGTTGGATTCGAAATTCTCCGAATTGAAATCGATGTCCGGCGTCCAATAAGAAGTATATTCACCCGTTTCTACATTGTACTTGAAGGATGAACCAGGAATAATATAGTTGGTAAAGGAAAAGTAAAACTCCTTGTTTTCTTTCTTACCACCAAATCCCGATGCACTACCAACCCCGGGTAACTTCACTTCACGGATCAATTTGCCATCGTAATCATATTGAAAAACTTTACTAATAGCATCTACCATATATTCCGCAAAGAAATAACCACCGCCTGTACCAGCAGTCAGTACATTCTCGGTTTCCGCGATAAAATCAACCCAATTCTCTTCTCCTGGATTTTCAGCATCTACCGTAACAATTCTCTTGTTGGGTGCATTTCTATTCGTAACGATATATAGTTTTGACCCTTCATTTTCAATAACATAATTATCCGAGTCCGTATCCTCAACTATGGGCACTAATGGACTATTTTCCTGTGAAAAGTCCTTAATGAACAACTTGTTACCCGACGTTGAAACGGCAGCGGAAATTAACAAATATCGCTCATCTTCGGATACTGAGGCCCCTATATACCTATGCTTCTCGGCTTCCGTTCCTCCATATACCAATTGGTCTTCTTTTTGAGAAGTCCCTAGTTTATGGTAATAAACTTTGTGCTGATCCGTCTTTGCAGAAAGTTCGCTTCCTTCCGGCTTATCATAACTAGAGTAATAGAACCCATCATTTCCTTTCCATGAAATTCCGCTGAACTTAATATCCGTAAGAGTATCTTCAACTACTTCCATGGTCTGGGCATTTATTACGATGGCCTTTCTCCAATCGCTCCCACCTTCCGAAATTAAATAGGCCGCAAGTGAACCGTCTTTTGTAAAGCTTAGACCAGCTAAAGATGTAGTCCCGTCTTCAGAAAAGGTATTCGGGTCCAAGAAAACTTCTTCCTTATCCTCCCCTTGTTTTCTGTAAAGGACGTACTGGTTCTGCAAACCATTATTTTTATAGAAGTACGTATAATTCCCTTCCTTAAAAGGAGAACCTAATTTCTCATAGTTCCAAAGCTTCTCCAACCGTTGTTTCAATGCTTCCCGAAACGGAATTTTTTCCAAATAATTAAAAGTAACCTCATTTTGGGCTTTTACCCAAGCACCGGTCTCATCACTCATATCGTCTTCCAACCAACGGTAAGGGTCGGCTACGGGAGTACCAAAATAAGTGTCTACAGTTTCCGATTTACGGGTCTTTGGATATTTCACCATATGATTCTCGTTTTTAGGCAATGTTTGGCCGGCCAAAGTAGCCGAAGCCAAAGAAAAAAGTACTACGAATTTCTGCATGATTTGACTATTGAAATTCGTTAAAAGTACCATAAAAAAACCTATGCCGGCATTTCACAGCATAGGTTTTAACTAAAAATTTAGAAAATATATATACTTTATACCAAACGGTTTTCTAACAAATACTCAGCAATTTGCACCGCATTTGTTGCAGCACCCTTACGCAAGTTATCAGCAACAATCCACATATTTAATGTATTGCGTTGCGATTCATCCCTACGGATACGGCCAACAAAAACTTCATCCTTATCATGCGCATAAATAGGCATAGGATAGGTGTTGGTATCCGGATTATCCTGTACGGTAACACCGGGAGTATCATTTAACAGTTTACGAACATCGTTCAAATCAAAATCATTTTCAAACTCAACGTTTACTGATTCCGAATGTCCTCCAGCAGTAGGAATACGAACGGCCGTAGCACTGATGGAGAAACTACGGTCATCCAATATTTTTTGTGGCTCACGGGCCAACTTCATTTCTTCTTTAGTATACCCGTTTTCCAAGAAAACATCACAATGAGGCAATGCATTTCTGTTGATAGGGTAAGGATAGGCCATTTCGCCTTGAACTCCCGTCATTTCGTTCTCTAACTGACGTACAGCTTTGACACCTGTTCCTGATACCGATTGGTATGTTGAAATGACCACACGCTTCATTTTGTATTTCTTGTGCAACGGAGACAAAGCCATAACCAACTGAATAGTAGAACAGTTAGGGTTAGCAATAATCTTGTCTTCTTTAGTCAATTCACCTGCATTAATTTCAGGAACCACTAACTTTTTGGTCGGGTCCATTCTCCAAGCCGAGGAATTATCCACAACTGTAGTGCCTGCCTCAGCAAATTTAGGAGCCCATTCCAAAGAGGTATCTCCTCCTGCTGAAAATATGGCAATGTCCGGCTTTGCCGCTACGGCATCCGCCAAACCAATTATGGTATATTCTTTATCTTTATAAGAGAGTTTTTTACCTACAGAGCGCTCAGAAGCGACCAATAGCAATTCCGTAATTGGAAAATTACGTTCGCTCAATACCTTGAGCATCACCTCGCCAACCATACCAGTGGCACCTACAACGGCTACTTTCATCTTTAATTAATTTTAGAGGCACAAATGTAGTGCAACCCTATTGACCTCACAAGCATTTTAAATCCCTATCAACATTATTTAACAAATTGTTTTAAATATAACAATTGTACAAAAAAGAACCGCCAGAGAAGTTGCGAGCTTCAATGACGGTTTTAATGTTAAACTGCAGTGCAGCGGTGGTCTACCCAAATGGGCAACCTATATTCTTATTGCTTTTTAAGCAAATCTCTGATTTCTCCTAATAAATCTTCTTGAGAAGGACCTGTTGGAGCTGGTTCTGGAGCAGGACCTTTTGCCTTGGCATACGCCTTAACAATCATAAACATTACAAAACCTACGATCAATAAGTTTACAATGGTATTGATCCAAGCACCGTAACGAATAGCGTTTTCAGCAACGTAACCCGCTTCTCCTTCTACACCTGATGCAGGGGTAAGTACATGCTTTAAGTTAGCGAAATCTACACCTCCGGTAAATTCACCAACAATTGGCATAACAATGTCATTTACAAATCCGTTTACTACTAGACCTACGGCTCCGGCCATTATAACTGCAACGGCAAATTCAATGACGTTGCCAGTCATAATAAAATTCTTAAAATCTTTTAACATGATTTAGTGTTTTAATGGTTAATTAATTTATAGCGCAATTCAATGCACTGCAAATTAACAAAAAAAGACTTACTCTAAAATAATGCTTGTAAATATTAATTATCCACAATGATTCGCGCAACACGCTGCGAAATGCCCGTAAGTATTTCGTATGAGATTGTTTTGGCACCACTTGCAAACTGTTCAGCAGTTGGGTTTGCACCAAAAACAACCACCTCATCACCCTCATTACAATCAATTCCGGTTACGTTTACCATTATCATATCCATACACACGTTACCAACAATGGGTGCTTTTTTTCCATTGATGGTTACATAAGCTTTTCCATTACCGTATTGTCTTCCTATACCGTCTGCATGACCTACTGGCAAGGTAGCAGTAATAACAGCTTCATCTGCTCTGTATGCCCGGTTGTAACCAATACTCTGTCCTTTTTCTATAGTATGAATTTGAGATATAACCGTTTTTAACGTGGCCACCGGTTTAAGTTGCTTGTCTATAGCCGCTTCGTTTCCAAATCCATAAAGGCCAATGCCACTACGCACCATATCAAATTGTGCACTAGCATAATTTATAATGCCCGAAGTATTCAACAAATGCAACATGGGTACTTTTCCTAGTTTAGGAATAAGCATATTGGTAATATTTCTGAAGGTTGTAATTTGATTTTCCGTAAACTCACGCTCGCTCAAATCCTCGGATGCCGCCAAATGTGAAAATACCGAGACCACCTCAACTTCATCTTGGTCGCTCAATACATCACATAACTCATTAATCTGATGCTCCGTAAAACCAAGTCTATTGAGTCCGGTATTAAACTTTAGGTGAATAGGATATTGCTTTAACCCCTTGCTTTTGGCAACCTCTAGAAAATTGGCCAATATTTTAGGAGAATATATATTGGGCTCCAAGTTATAAGCAATCAGGTTCTCAAAACTAACGGGTAATGGGTGCAATACCAATATAGGAATCTTTATTCCGGCTTCACGTAAAGCCACACCCTCGCTAACATAGGCCACAGCAAGATAATCTGCCCCAATGGCTTCTAGTTTTCGGGCAATGGCCACAGAATCGCTTCCGTACGCAAATGCCTTTACGACACCTAAAAACTTTGTGTTGGAATCTATTTTAGATTTTAAAAACCCGTAGTTGTGCTCTAAAGCAAAAAGGTCTATCTCCAGAACGGTCTCACCTGCTTTCGCCATCGGCTTTCTTATCGTTATCGTTGCTTTTTATCTCTTCGCTCTTCACCTCTAAATGCTTGACCTTCTCCTTTAATCTCGCCTTATAATAGGCCGCACGGCTCAAAGGTTCGTACTCTTCCGTTTCACCTAATAAAACCAAGTTGTCATTGCTGGATTTTCTATAGCTGTAGTTGGCCAGATTACCCGTACGCGTGCATATAGCGTGTACTTTGGTTACATATTCTGCGGTAGCCATTAACGCGGGCATTGGCCCAAAAGGATTGCCTTTAAAATCCATATCCAGACCGGCAACCACCACACGCACCCCTTTGTTTGCCAAATCATTACAGACCGTAACAATTTCATCATCAAAAAATTGGGCCTCGTCAATACCTATTACATCGCAGGTATCGCCTAGAATGCGAATATTAGCCGCTGCAGGCACAGGTGTGGAGCGAATTTCGTTCGCATCATGAGAAACAACCATGTTCTCGTCATAACGAACATCTACCATCGGCTTAAAAATTTCAACCTTTTGCTTGGCGAACTGAGCCCGTTTTAATCTTCGGATCAGCTCTTCGGTCTTACCCGAGAACATTGAACCGCAGATGACCTCTATCCACCCGAATTGTTCTTTGTGATTAACAGTATTTTCGAGAAACATTTTGTATTTTTAGACGAAAATATGGGGATTTTCGTTCATAATATTATAGAACTTTAGTTGAGCCGTTATTTTAACCAAAATAACATTTCCTTAGAGTTCAGAATTTAAAGTTAGCAAAGATAGAGATACCTTTTTTACCCAAACCCGGTAGAATTAGAAAAAATTGACCGATGAAGAACAAATTGAAGGAAGAACTGCGAAAATTATCTACTGATATTATCACTTCTCGTGATATGGAAATTAGCGACATGTACGATGCCGCCAAGAATCTGTATGAAAAATTGGCCGTTCTTAAATATATAGAGGAGAAATTAAACGACATAGAAATAGACGTATCAAAAAATGTTATTGCAGCCAAATTTGAGAAGATGGCCAATGCGGTCCTGAGAGAAAATGCCTCTGTACCGGAGAGCAATCCGCATGAAGAAGACATTATTACCCCGGGCATGGACACTATTAAAGGTTTTATTTCGGAAATGCCCAGCCATGAAGACCATGTAGATGAAGTTTTGAAGGAATTTTTGGCCAAGCCGGACTATATGAAAAACGATCAGGAACTTTTTGAACCGCAAAAGCCTGTGGCCCCTAAACCAAACGGTGTAGCCCCTAAGAAAGAGGTGCATACTAAATCTTTGAACGATAAAGTTTCTAACAAAGAGCTTAAAATAGACCTTAACAACAGATTGGCTTTTGTTAAGCATCTTTTTAATGACAGCATGGAAGACTACAATAGAGTCTTATCCCAATTGAATACTATAGATAGCGAGGAACGTTCTATCTCATTTATAGAAAATATGGTGAAACCGGACTATAACAACTGGTCGGGCAAGGAAGAATATGCGGAGCGCTTTATGCAGTTTATTGAGCGTAAATTCTCCTAGTTTTACTTTTTACCCCCATAAAAACACAGGCCCTTTGTTAAAACAAAGGGTTTTTTTTGACCAAAATTTGGCCTAGTGTTAATGCTAATCATTATTTTAGAGTAAAAATTGCCCGCCAATGAAAACTTTAAAACTCATTTACTGGTCGGCCCTAGGGGTTTTGACGGCGATTATGTTGTTCTCTATCTACAATTATTTTACCAACTATGAAATGATTGCAGGTTTCTTTGAGCACCTAGGTTACCCTACCTATCTAATTTACCCTTTGGCCATTGCTAAAATACTCGGTTTAATAGCCATTTGGGGTAATTTCTCTGTATGGCTTAGAGAATGGGCCTATGCAGGTTTCTTTTTTGATACACTTTTAGCGTTCTTTGCACATTATATAACCGATGGCCAGGACTACCTGATTGCCTTTATAGCGGCTATAGCAACGCTAGTTGCCTATTTTGTAGGGAACGAGCTACGACAATAATTTTTATGGGAAAATTGTATTTGGTACCAACACCTATTGGCAATCTTGAGGATATGACCTTGCGGGCCATTCGTGTATTAAAAGAAGTAGATTGTATACTTGCGGAAGATACCCGTACCAGCGGAAAACTACTTCAGCATTTTGAGATTACCACGCAGATGCAGAGTCACCATATGCATAATGAGCACAAAACGGTTGATGCTTTGGTAAAGCGTTTACAAGCCGGTGAAACCATTGCTTTAATTTCCGATGCAGGAACCCCGGCCATATCAGACCCCGGTTTTTTATTGACTCGCGCCTGCGTTGAAAAAAACTTAGAAGTAGATTGTCTTCCCGGAGCTACAGCATTTGTGCCTGCCCTAGTGAACAGCGGGCTTCCAAATGATAAATTTGTTTTTGAAGGGTTTCTTCCTCCAAAAAAAGGACGACAGACCCGACTAAAATTGTTAGCGGAAGAAACCCGCACTATAGTTTTCTACGAATCTCCTTATAAATTGATTAAGACCTTAGGCCGATTTGCCGAATATTTTGGCGCGGACAGGCAAGTTTCCGTTTCACGGGAGCTTACAAAGCTCTACGAAGAAACCATAAGGGGAACGGCAGAAGAGCTCGTAGACCACTTTACCCAAAAACCTCCTAAAGGCGAAATAGTAATAATTGTTGCCGGAAAAAAATAATACTAATGACCTTAGATACATTCCTAAAAAAACTAAAATCCACTCCTGAAACCATAGCATTTTCAGAAACCATGTCAGTAATTGACGCCAATTATGACTTTACTCCCACAGCCTTTACCAACGGTACCTTAGAAAATCCCGAAGGACAGAATTCCGGTTCTTGCAAACTTTTTGCTTTTGCCAAAGCACAAGAGCTTAGTAAAGATGAGACCCTGGCTTGTTTTGGCGATTTTTATTTTACCAATGTTCTCAAAGATGCACGAGGTAAAGGACACCAGAACATTCGTAATTTTATGAAAACCGGATTTGAAGGTCTAAATTTTGAAAAAGACCCATTGAAAAGAAAATAACCCTATGCAGAAACTGCTTTCCGAAATACGCGCATGCGAGGTTTGCAGCGAGCATTTGCCTTTAGGCCCAAGACCTATTGTGGCCGGCTCCCAGAAATCAAAAATTATTTTAGTCAGTCAGGCGCCGGGAAAAAAAGCTCATGACCATAACAAAGCATGGGATGATCCAAGTGGCAGAAAACTTAGGGAATGGTTAGGTGTTACCGATGAACAATTCTACAATCCGGATAATTTTGCGGTTTTACCCATGGGGTTTTGCTTTCCTGGAAAAGGAAAAACAGGTGATTTACCGCCACGTAAGGAATGTGCACCGCTATGGCATGACCATTTTTGGAAGGAGTTAGAAGAAGTGAAACTAATTCTGGTCATTGGAAAATATGCCCAAGACCGTTATTTGAAAAATCAATCTAAGCGCAACCTTACAGAGAACGTAGCTAACTACCATGAGTTTTTGCCTAAGTTTTTTCCGTTGCCGCACCCTTCTCCGGTAAATAGATTTTGGATGTCCAAAAACCCTTGGTTTGAGATAGATGTGGTTCCCACATTACAAACCCAAGTCGCCAAGATTCTTTCGGACTAATCTTTAATTTGTAAGGTGCATTTTTTACGGAACAAAGCCCAAAACAAATCTTCGGATGGATAAGGAAAATTTACTTTCTCAGGAATCATATTTAACATAAAATTCTTCCCTAGCTTATACTCAAGCAGCGATTTTATATGTCTTCCAGATATTTTTTTTGAGGGTCTTCCATGAGAAACCCGCTCAAATCCAAAGTTTTTCAGGAAAATTGTCAAACCTTCTAAGGAATACCAGTGTAAAACACTCGGAGGTGCATATTCATGCCAGCTTTTCCCAAAGACTCTAGCGGAAATACTTTGCCTATTCCATGATTCTATGAGCAAAAAACCATCATCCTTTAACACCTTGGAAGCATTCATAAATGCTTTTTGTTGTTCATAAATGTGAGGAACAACCTGTATCATAGAGACAAGGTCAAACCTTTCATGAGGCCTGAAGCTTTCAAAAGCACCTTGTTCAATTTGCAAGTTATATTGTTTACGACCGTATTGCGCCATTTGATGATTAGGTTCTATTCCAACACCGCTCCAACCTTCGTCTACATACCCCTTTAAAATACATCCTGCCGCTGCCCCTACATCTAAAACCCTTCCTTTTTTGCCAATAATCTGTTCCATTTTTTTCGCATACCTCTTACCGCGTTCGTATAGTAAATCAGATTCCAATAAATAATCCGAATAACCAGCACCTCCATCATTAAAATAAGAATCATCATATGTGTTATCTACATGCTTTTCATCAGTTTTTATATTGGCAAACCGATGATTACAAGACACACAGTCATGAATATCAAAACCATTGATTTTAAATGTAAATTTTGATTCCGAAGCACAAAGGGGACAATCCATAACCAATTTTTTATACTTACATCACTAATTATCTTAAGACCTAATCCGTGCTTTGTCTATGGCGCCATACTAGGACCACACGTTATTTTTGGGGGGAAATTACGACTTATTGGTTTTCCTTCTTTTCAAAAGACAAGGTGGAATACAAGCTTAAAATCTATCAATTAATCGTATTTTTGACTCTTACAAGAAACATAAAAATTATGGCTACTACAAATCATATTACCACCAAATGGCTGGGTAACATGCAGTTCGAAAGCACCAACCCATCTGGCCTAACGTTGAACATAGACGCCGGACCAGACGATGGTGGCGAAGGAAAAGGATTGCGCCCCAAAGCTTTAATGCTATCGGGTTTAGCGGGCTGCTCCGGTCTAGATGTAGCTTCGCTCATTAAAAAAATGAAGTTGGAAGTTGACGATTTTCACATTGAAACCATAGCCAACCTAACGGATGAACACCCTAAGTTTTATGATGCTGTTACTATCGAGTACCATTTCCATGGAAAAAATCTGGCAGAGAAAAAGCTGCAAAGAGCTGTAGACCTTTCTGTTGAGAAGTACTGTGGGGTAATGGAAATGTTCCGAAAATTCGCAACATTGGAAATCAAAACTATTTTTCATAAAGACTAAGTTTAAAGCATCAACTATTAAATTTTCACCCTTCACACCTTATGCGCTGGACCATTAAACCGAAACCTGAACAAAATGCTATTGACCAATTGGCCAGTACGCTTAAGGTAGACGATTTGGTGGCTCAATTGCTATTGCAACGAGGCATTACTACTTATGACGAGGCCAAAAGGTTTTTCCGTCCAGAGCTGTCCCATCTGCACGACCCTTTTTTAATGAGGGATATGCATTTGGCGGTTGAGCGCATAGAAAGGGCTATTTCCAATAACGAAAATATTTTGGTGTATGGCGATTATGATGTGGACGGCACTACGTCTGTCGCTTTGGTTTCTTCCTATTTGCTGAGTTTTTATCCCAATGTTGCCACTTATATTCCCGACAGATATACCGAAGGGTATGGTGTATCTTTCCAAGGAATAGATTTTGCGGAAGACAACGGTTTTTCATTGATAATTGCCTTGGACTGTGGAGTAAAGGCTATTGATAAAGTTGCCTATGCTAAGGAAAAAGGAATAGATTTTATTATCTGTGATCACCACCGGCCTGGCAATTCGCTTCCAGATGCGATAGCGGTTCTTGACCCTAAACGGGATGATTGCAACTATCCATATGATGAGCTTTGTGGCTGCGGTGTTGGCTTTAAACTAATTCAGGCCCTGGGTTCCAGAAAGGGAGAAACCGTCCACGACCTTGTTCCGTACCTTGACTTGGTGGCTACGGCCATTGGTGCAGATATTGTTCCCATGACAGGAGAAAATCGTGTGTTGGCGTATTTTGGTCTTCAGGTTATCAATACCGCTCCACGAACCGGATTTAAGGCCATAATCAATCAGATAAAAAAATCCGTTCTTACCATTACGGATGTGGTGTTCATTATCGCTCCGCGGATAAACGCAGCAGGACGTATGAAACACGGACAACACGCCGTAAACCTACTCACGGAAACTGATTTAACACAAGCCGAAGCCTTTGCCGCCCAAATTGAAAAATTCAACCAAGACCGTCGTGGGCTGGATAAGGAAATTACGATTGAAGCCCTAGACCAAATTCAGAAGAACAAGGAAGAAGAACGCTTTACCTCTGTGGTTTACAAAGACTCTTGGCATAAAGGTGTCATTGGCATCGTTGCCTCCCGACTTACCGAAACCTATTACCGTCCAACCCTTGTATTCACCAAAAGTGGCGATAAATTAGCTGCTTCGGCGCGTTCCGTAAAAGGTTTTGACGTCTATAATGCACTACAAGGTTGTTCCGATTGCATTGAGCAGTTTGGTGGGCACAAGTATGCAGCAGGACTCACTCTGCTGGAAGAACAGTTTGAGAACTTTAAATCGCAATTTGAAAAAGTAGTCTCTGAGACCATAGACCCTAACCTTCTAATTCCTGAAATTTCCGTTGATGCCCAAATCGACTTTAAGGATATTTCACCCAAACTCATGCGAATCATAAAACAGTTCGCCCCGTTTGGACCTGGGAATATGACCCCGGTATTTATGTCCGAAAATCTACAAGATACGGGTTACGCAAAAGGAGTAGGCGAAGATGCGGCCCACTTGAAACTTGCGGCTACCCAAAACGGAATTGGCCCCATTGGCGGCATTGGTTTTAATATGGGCGATAAATTACCCCTTGTCACCAACAAAAAACCGTTTAGCGCTGTATTTTCTTTGGACGAAAATGAATGGCAGGGAAATGTGAGTTTACAGATGAAACTAAAAGATATACAATGAAGATAGAGCACCTAGCCATATGGGTATCCGACCTAGAAGGTACGCGAAAGTTTTACGAACATTATTTTGGTGCAGTTTGCGGAGAACGCTATCATAACCCAAACAAAAACTTTACTTCTCACTTTCTAAGTTTTGATGAAGGCTCTCGACTAGAGCTCATGCACAAACCTGAAATTACTAAGGCATCAAATTCTACCGAAGAGCATTTAGGTTTCATTCATTTTGCACTCTCCGTAGGTTCAAAAGAAAAGGTAGACTCCTTAACGGAACAACTAAGAACTGACGGATTTCAGATTTCCGGCGAACCCCGAACTACAGGAGATGGCTATTACGAAAGTGTAATCCTAGACCCGGAAGGAAACCGAATAGAAATTACCATTTAACGGATTTCTTGCTGCAACTTAACTTGCGAATCGCACCAAGCAAATACACCTCTCAAGATTTTCGTTCGTTTGCTCTAAAGCAACCTACAAACCACTGAGTCGGTTTTGAATTTCTTTCATTTCTCAAGTTCTATTTTTTACTTTTCCCATGTAAAAAAGAGCCGTTTATCGACAAAACCCTTCCCTACAGTCAATTTAAGGCTTCAATAAACTGACTAGCTAGTCAGTTTTAGAAAATAGCACTTGAAAACAAATTTCGGCTCAGCAGTATCCCTTTCATCGGTTTATAGTAATATCTTTGCCGCTTATTTCTTTTGAAAAAGCGTTTCTATGGATCCATATGCTGCTTTACGTTTTAAAGAATTCAATATCTTTTTGCTGGTCCGTTTTGCCATGGTATTTGCATGGTCTATGCAGTTCATTGTTATAGAGTGGCAAGTATACTCCATGACAAAAGACCCACTTTCTTTGGGTATAATAGGTCTTATGGAAGTGATTCCGGCCGTATCAATGGCGCTCTTTGCCGGCCACATTGTAGACCAGAAAGAAAAGCGCAATCTTTTGGTAAAATGCATCTTCGGGTTTTCCGTAATCAGTTTTGGGCTGTTTATGCTCAGTTGGCCTTCCATGGAAGATAAACTGGAAACCAAGACCATTTTGTACTGCATCTATTTCTTGGTATTCCTAGGTGGCATTGTGCGTTCATTCTTAGGACCCACGATATTTTCTCTTATCGCTTTGATCGTTCCTAAAAAAATATATCCCAACGCTGCCACTTGGAGCAGTACCACATGGCAATTATCAGCTGTATTAGGTCCTGCCTTAGCAGGATTTTCCATTAGTTGGATCGGGGTACATTGGTCTATGTGCCTCATTTTTGGATTCTCCATAATGGCGCTGATCTCTCTGTTCCAAATCAAACGAAAACCGATACTCAATCCTAAAATTGGCGAACCCGTCTTTGAAAGTCTGCGCGAAGGACTCCGTTTTGTATTCAGTACAAAGGCCGTTTTTGGGGCTTTAACATTAGATATGATAGCGGTACTTTTTGGTGGGGCGGTAGCGCTGCTTCCTATTTTTGCCCAGGATATTCTTCATGTAGGCTCCGAAGGTTTTGGAGTTTTACGGGCTGCTCCTGCGGTTGGCGCAGCACTTACTATGTTGGGCTCTACTCGTTTTCCATTGCATAAAAACGCAGGTAAGAAGCTACTTTTTGCCGTATTCGGATTTGGTATCTGTATGATTGTTTTTGGACTTTCTACCTATTTCTGGCTTTCGGTAATTGCATTGTTCGTGAGCGGTGCCGTAGATGGTGTTTCCATGATTATCCGTCAAACCATATTACAATTAAAAACCCCGGACAATATGCGAGGTCGCGTAGCATCTGTAAATTCTATGTTCGTAGGCTCCTCTAACGAGCTGGGAGCTTTTGAGAGCGGATTGACTGCAAAACTAATGGGAACGGTCACCGCGGTGGTTTTTGGTGGCGCCATGACCTTATTGACGGTAGGGGCAACGGCTATTGTATCGCCTACGTTTAGAAAACTGGACCTTCAGAAAGATATTGATGAACACGAGGCTAATGAGTAGGCTCGTATTTCTCCAAACTTAATTTTTCCCCATCAAAAACGGCATAGGTGTAGTAATGGATCCAATCGCCTAGATTGGTGTATTTTGAGTTTTCAGCCACTTCTATTTCCATAGGAAGGTGTCGGTGACCAAAAATAAAATGGTCATAATGCTGTGTTTCCAACTTTCGCTTGGCATACTGCACCAACCACTCTTTGTCTTCGCCCAAGAACTTGGCATCGTCATCACCAGAAATCAGTTTGTTCTTCACTGATAAATGTTGCGCCAAACGCACGCCTATATCCGGATGCAGCCATCTAAACAACCATTTAGCCAAAGGATTGGTAAACACCTTTTTCATCCGCTTGTACCCAATATCATCGGGACCCAGACCATCGCCGTGACCAACAAAAAAAGAAACTCCGTTTATACTATACTGCTGCGGTTTATGAAATACGGGGATATTCAGCTCCTCCTCAAAATAGCCGTTCATCCACAAATCATGATTCCCTACAAAGAAATAAATAGGAATACCGGCATCGGATATTTCGGCCAATTTGCCCAGTGTACGGGTAAAACCTTTGGGTACAACGGTTTTGTACTCCATCCAAAAATCGAAAAGATCGCCCATCAGAAAAATAGCGGCAGCGTCTTCCTTAATTGAATCTAACCATGCCACGAATTTTTTTTCGCGAGGAAGGCTATCTACCATAGTAGGTGCTCCAAGATGGTTATCACTGGAAAAATATACTTTTTTGCCCTGAGGAACGGTAATGGTTTTCATCTGATGTCAAATATAACGAATACCCTTTTTAGAAAGGCGTTACTGATTATCGGATGCGTACCACTCTGCAAAAGAAGTATCGGTTTCCTGCAACCGTAAAGAATGTAAGCTGATGTTCTCCGGTAGTCTGGCCTTTATCTTTTTAGAAAAATCTATGACCATGTTCTCACTGGTAGGTTGGTAATCCGCAAGAATTACGTTATGCCCCCTATCCGTTAATTCTTTGGCCAGATCCACGTGTGGCGTATTTTTATTGAATACCGTGGCGTGATCAAACTGGTCTACGATTTCTTCTTTTACGATTTTCTTTAAATCACCAAAATCTATGACCATTCCTAATTTTACATGAGAGGTATCCGTAATAGGGCTACCGATTACCGTTACCGATAATTTATAGCTGTGGCCATGCACGTTTCTACACTTTCCGTCATAGCCGTATAACGCGTGACCGGTCTCAAAATTGAACTGTTTGGTGATTCTAATTTTACTCATGAAATAGGATTGTGGTGCAAAGGTATTCATTTTGTAAAACCAATTGCTTTATAGATTACATTTGCCGGCTTTTAAATTTTGACCTAAGTGGAAGAACTGTATGACCAACTAGACTTTGCGGTGAATTCGCAATTTGAAAAGATAATCTCCGATATCTTGGAAAACGGCTATAGCATTGTTGACGACCTTCTTTCCCAAGAGACGGTAAACGCCCTACGTACGGACCTTTTGGAAAAATATGAAGATGACCTATTTAAAAAAGCGGCCATTGGAAACCGATTAAACGAAGTTGTACAAACCGGAATACGTGGCGATTTTATTCTTTGGATGGATGAAAATATTATTAATGCCAGCCACAAACTTTTCTTTGACCGCATTAACGATTTGGCTTCATATCTTAATAAGACCTGTTTTCTGGGAATTATGAGAAAGGAATTTCATTACGCCGTTTATCCGGAAGGAAAGTTTTACGCAAGGCATTTGGATACCTTTCAAAATGACGATAGGCGAAAACTTTCTATAGTTTGTTACCTGAACGAAGACGATTGGCAACCCGAGCACGGTGGCGAACTGGTTCTGTACCTAAATGGCGAAAACGGGGAAGTACCAAAAACCATTTTCCCGTTTCCCGGTAGGGCGGTAATTTTTGAAAGCCGTGATTTAGAGCACGAAGTAAAGCCTGCAAAACGCGAACGGTTGAGCATTACCGGCTGGTTAAAGACCCGCTAACCTATTGTAAAAAGGGATAAAACTATCTTTTAAACTTTCTTTTTGTACGAACGCGGTTTACAAAGTAGACTACCACCACAAAAAGGGCTAGAATGGGAAAAATAAGGTCGCCATTCAGAAAATTTAAAATATTCATAACTGAGATTTAAAAAAGTAAAACGTCAACTACAGTCGGTTATTGTTATTTTTTGAATTTAGAAAGTGCGTTACGGGTAAATTCCGAAAGCACCAGTTTTCCGGTAATGGCAGCTCGTTCGCTCAAAAGATTGCTCCAGTGGTCCGTACCCTGCCAGAGCACTTTTTTCCAATCTTCAAGGGCTTCCGGATTATAAGTCGATAATTGATGTACGTGAAAATCGAGCGCCTTGTCCAATTCCTTTATATCATCAAAAACCCTAGAGAAGAGTCCCTTTTCCTGAGCCCAATACGCATTCTTCCAGTCTGTTGGAGCCAATGACAGTTCTGAAATAGCTGCCGTTCCCACTTTGCGTTCCACGGCCGGAGCAATGACCAATGGAGCAATACCTATGGTAAGTTCGGACAATCTAATGGATGCGGCTTCTGTTGCGTATACATAATCACAAGCGGCAGCAAGACCTACGCCCCCACCTACTGTCTTGCCCTGTACACGGCCCACAATAACCTTTTTACACTGGCGCATGGCATTGATAACATTGGCAAAACCGCTAAAAAACACCTTGCCTTCCTCCAAATTGGATACGGCCATAAGCTCGTCAAAAGAAGCACCCGCACAAAAAGCGCGGTCACCTTCAGACCTTAAAACAATTACAGATATGGCATCGTTATCAGAGAGTTTATTAAACTCCGCCGTTAACCTATCCAATAGCTCCGCTACAAATGAGTTACTGGCCGGGTGGCCAAACTCTATGGTTGCGACCTTTTTATCTATTTTGGTATAAAGACTTCCGTTTTCTCGGGTAGTTCCCATAACTATGGTTTATTTGTTCAACAAATGTAAGTATCAAAATTAATCGATTTGTAAAAGAGGCCTAAACTTTCTGACAAACTTAACGACCAAGGCCCCACCACGAATGGCCATCCATACGGTAAAAGCTATCCAAATTCCATAAAGCCCCCAATCGAGATACTTCCCCAGAAAAAGCATAGGAACAAAACCTAGAAATGTAGCTGCCAACAGGGTATTTCTAAGGTACTTCATTTCCCCCATACCCTTGAACATACCATCAAAAATAAAGGCAACCGTATTCATGGGCAGACCTAAGATTACGATAAAAAATACTGCATAAAAGGCATTCAGGACCACAGTTTCCTTAGAAAATAGCAAACCTATAGGTTTGTAGAACAAAAAGCCGGCAACTACTAGTATAACACTTACCAGCAGGCCGTATAACATAATTTTTTTGGCCAGCTTCCACAATCCGTTGTAATCTTTTGACCCCAAAAGCCTACCCCCCATGATATTTCCGGCTGCCGCATATCCATCAATAAAAAAAGCGGAGAACAGCCAAATATTGACCGCTATGGTATGCGCACCAATGAATTTAGGCCCCAGTTCCGTGGCCTCCCTAACGGCCAATATTAACGCCGTATTTAAAGCCAAGGCACGTACAAAAAGATTAAGGCTCATGACGACCAATCTACCCAGTTCTTGATGAACCGGTAGTTTCAACCGAAGGCTTATATCTGTTTTCATAACCAAAAGAACAAAGGCCATAATGGCCATAATAGCCTGTGCCAGAAGGCTTGCCCAGGCTGCCCCTTCTAGATACATAGGCTGCATGACTCCTTCTATTCCGTAAACAAAAACAAAATCTAACAACACGTTAAGAACCGCCCCAATAATGGCAATCAACATAGGGTAATATGTGTTTTGCAAACCACGAAAAATACCCATGATGGCAAATACGAAGAGCGTAAGCGGAAACCCCCATACCCGTATGGAATAATAAGACACACAATAATCTAGAATCTTGCCCGTGGCATTGAGCAATTGAAAAATATCCTTTACGATAAAAATGGTGGACAATAACACAAGGATGCTCAGCCCAATATTCAAGAATATAGCTTGTGCCGGTAACGTTTTTACCTCATCTATACGCCCCGCGCCCAAATACTGGGAAATTATGGCGGATATAGCACTTCGAGTCTGACCCAAAATCCATATTAACATAGAAAGGAAAGATCCTACAATACCTGCTGCGGCAAGTGACTCCAGACCATCTACAGGAATATTGCCCACAATGGCCGTGTCCGTAATAGATAATAACGGCTCTGCAATGCCTGCAATGGTTGCGGGTATTGCTAGTTTATTAATTGATTTAAAATTGATTTCGGCCTTCAAGCCGACGAAATTACAACACTAATTCATAACAATGAAAAGGATGTTCACTCTGTTTTGGAAAGAAAATATCACCCAATCGCTGAAATCCTCTTGCCTCATAAAACCTATGGTTTCTTTTATTCTGACTGAACGTATCCAAGCGAACCGAAGCAAAGGAATTTTCACGCGCATAATTTTCGGCAAAAGTCATTAACTTTTGAGCGTAGCCTTTACCCTGAAAGTCTGGATGTACGGATACACGGTGTATATAGATATTCTTTCCCGATGGCGTAAGCCATTCAATAGGTTCATATTCTTCATCCATTAAAGTAGAAATCACAATAGTTCCTATGATTTGATTATCTTTCTCCAAAACATAGAGTTCCCCACGTTCAACATCCAATTCAAAAGCTTGTTTTGAAGGGTAATTTTCATTCCACTGGTAGATCCCATTTTCTATCATTGCAGCAGCACAGGCTTTAGTTACCTCAAGAATTTGTGGAATATCCAATAATTTGGCAGGTGAAATCATTTTCATTAGTTTTATTAAATCGTAAATTTAAACGATAAATCCGAAAACATATGAAACATATACTGGTACCTATTGGTATTTCCCCCGATGCACACAAGACTTTGCAATATGCCGTTGACTTTGCCACACAATTCGATTCTGAAATTTACGTGATGGAAGTTTTCAATGCATCCGTAGGAGCCGGTAAAAGTTTAGCTAACGTTCCTCAAAAGCTTGCAGAGAGTGGCAAGGAACGGTTAAAGGAAGTCATAGAGAAAATAGACACAAAATCTATTGAAATAAAAATAGCCACTTACAACGGTGGTATTGTTGATGGACTGAAGGATATTGATAAAGAGTTGGGTATTGACTTGATAATCATGGCTCCCAGAAGTAACGATATTACCGAAGCGGTCTATCTTGGAAATACTTCCGGAAAAATCATAAAGCAAACGGATATACCAACATTGATTGTACCCAAGGGAAGTGTCTTTACGCCTCCGAAGGTGATTCTGACTGCGTTTAAATCAGGGATTTTAAAACGAAACCGTATTCTTAATCCGTTATTGGAAATCAAGAAAAAATTTGGCTCTACCGTAAACCTTCTCTTGGTAAAAACACCAGGGTATACAGACTCTGACCTAAGAATAAACACGGCACTTATGGACGTTAGCTCTCAAGTAACCATGACAGAAGCACCTACTACCTATTTGGGCGTGTTAGAGCGCTTTGAAGCACAACACCCAGACTTATTATGTGTATTTAGGCATAAAAGAGGGTTCTTCAAGAAACTTTGGGAAAAGAACACCATACTTAAATCCGAGTTCTCGTCACGTATTCCGGTACTTGTACTAAGTGTAAAGAAGGATTAAATAGGTTGTTGCAATTACTTTGCTAACTATTTTGATACTTAGTAGAAAAGTATTTCCTTTGCGCCAGCCAAAATGGGGGATTAGCTCAGCTGGCTAGAGCGCTTGCCTGGCAGGCAAGAGGTCACCGGTTCGACTCCGGTATTCTCCACCAATATTCAAAGCTTCAAGAGTAATTACTTTTGAAGCTTTTTTTGTTCTACCCCAGTTTCTTTTAGCAGTGATATCTGAAAATATACGCCCGAGCGTTTATCTGGGTGGTTTTTTAATTCGATTCTGCCACCCAATTTCTCAATAATAGCCCTAATAGTGGCCAAACCTATTCCCGTATCCGTAGGGTTTTCTTTCCGTAAGGTTTCAAACATGACAAAGACTTTTTCCCAATATTTTTCTGGAATACCGGGGCCGTTATCCTCATAAGTAAATGAATAACTATTTTCGCCCTCCGCAAATGATATTTTGATTTCTGTTAACTCTTGGCGGGAAAACTTTATGGAATTTAAAATCAATTCGGAAAAAATCTGATTGAAGCTTTTTAAGGAGTGAACAATGGTACGGTCACAACCTATGGGAGTCAGGCTAATATGAGATGTCTTGCCCAACTCCTGTGAAATATGGTGAAGCTCAGTTGCAATGTGAAACTCATTATACTCAACCTCACTGTTCATTATATTGGTATAGTTCATAATACCATTAATTAACGCTTCCATATAACTAACCCTATCCTCAATGGTATCTAGCCACTCCGGAACTTCTGTGTCCTTTAATAGATGTAGATAATCCATTTTAATAAAACTTACCAAAGCGCCAATTCCTTGCAACGGGGTTTTCATATCATGTGCCAAGCGATATGTAAAGTGCTTAAGCTGATTGTTCTTAACGGAAAGTTCATGATTTATAATCTGTTGAAGCCTATTTTGACGTCTAAGCTCTAACTGAGCCATAACCTGATTGGCCAATGACCTTAAACAAGCCTGCTGTTTAGGGGTGAAGTTGGTTCTTGGCAAAGTGTCTATAACACATAAAGTACCTATTGAAAACCCGTCTTTTGTGTTCAACGGTGCACCTGCATAAAATTGCACTTGTGGCCCTCCTGTAACCAGCGGATTATCTGCAAAACGTTCATCCTTGCTGGAATCTTTTACAATGAACAATTCCTCAGGATTATTTATGGCATGCGCACAGAAGGCTAGGTCACGAGGGGTTTCCGTAGCGTCTATACCATAGTGGGATTTAAACCACTGCCTATCTGAATCTACCAAAGACACAAGCGCCATTGGAGTATTGCATATTTCTGCCGCTATACGGGTAATGGCATCATATTCTTCTTCCTCCAAGGTATTTAGAATCTCGAAACTTTCAAGTGCTTTAATTCGGTCCTCTTCGTTTAGAGGTATCTTTGGTTTTAACATAAAGTCCTACGTATTACAAAATGTAAGATAAGGGATTTAATTTGTAGGGGATAACTTACCTTATAGTTAAACTGAACGTAATTTTGGACCCTGTTATTGTAGTAACCAATAGAATTATAACTGCATTACCAAGGGTTGATGATGTTATTAAGGGGAGAATGCCATATGAAGGCATAAAAAAACAAGCATCTTTTAAAAGTGACGCTTGTTTCTAGAATGATATTATTCACTTTTTACAGACTAAAAATTGGCTAGTATGCCTTCTCTTCACCTCTTACGGCATTTACTACAGTTGAATAAATGATACTCAGGTCTAACCCCAAAGACCAGCTTTCCGTATAAAAAATATCAAATCGGATTCGGTTTATGATATCCGCCTTTTTAATAATTTCTCCGCGGCATCCTTTAATTTGTGCCAAGCCCGTTATACCAGGTTTTACAAAATGCCTTACCAAATACTTATCAATTGAGGTTTCGTACATTTCCGTATGGGATTCCATATGTGGTCTTGGCCCCACTACGCTCATATCTCCAAGAAAAACATTTATGAACTGTGGCAACTCGTCAATACTGGTCTTACGCAATATCTTACCTATACGAGTAACCCTCATATCATTTTTAGTGGCCATTAAAGTATCAGATTCCGCATTTTGGGTCATTGATCTAAATTTATAACACCAGAATGCTTTTCTATTTACCCCATGCCTTTTTTGTTTAAAAAACAATGGCCCTTTTGACTCTAACTTCATAAGAACAAATAGGATGGGCGTAAGCCATGACAATACTGTGAGAATCACAAAGGAAGAAAACAAGAGATCAAAAGTTCTTTTGATTATTGGAGCATATTCCAATTCCAACGGAGATTTACGCATAGCCAGAACAGGTATATTATCATATAGTTCAATAGACATGGAACGCGTAAAAATTTCCTTGTTGTCCGGTATGATCTTTAACTTTTTCAAGTTGTTATCGGCAAAGGTAATCAGATATTCCAGCTCCTTTTTAGAAAGGTTAGAGGTAACGCAATAGATATAATCCACATCATTTTCCAGGACATACTTAAAACAGTCGTTCATTTTTCCTAAATATGTGGGACTCACAGAAGGGCGGTCATCAAAAAAACCTTTGTACCTATAACCTAATTCCGGTTGATCAAAAACCTTCCTGATTTTCTTAAGGTTTTTATCCCTCCCTACCACAACTACGTTTCTAAAGTTTCCTCCGTACAATCTATACTTTGTCCTAACCCAATAGAACAAAGACCTATAAATGGTTATAAACAAACAAATGACCAAATAGACCGAAGCACGATACTCAAAAGCATATATTCCATTAGATTTGAAGCCGTAAAGCGCAAAATAGGCAAGCCCAAAAATACCGAGCAATCTAAAATATTTACCCAGGTTGGTTTCAAACCTCTCACGTCTTTCCGTAGGGTAATAATTAAGGCTAAACGCCGCTATGAGCCAAGCCAAATTATAATAAAGCACATTGGTTCCTTCTAAATATGTAAGCGGGGTCATGAAGTAAAGTACCCCATTAACTATACACAAATGCATAAGAACTGAAAACGGAATGATTAACAACGATTTTTTCATAAGCCTAGTTTTTCAAATTGAAAAAATGGGGGTAGAAATAAAACCAAAGAACCGGGTGTAAGGCCGCTTTAGATTTACCACGTATTATAATCCGTAACAGAAGTAGGTGTATTTATCTACAATAAAGTAAATGCATCTTTTCTTGAGCTAAAAGAAAATAACCGAATTATTTTCATCAATAAACTAATTATGGTGATAATAATTCAAAACAAACCGCCGAAAACCAATAATAAACAAATAATGTAATCCATAATTTAAAAAGAAATAGTAAAGAGGTGCCAAAATCAAGAATATGAAAATTAACATTTCATTAAGAAATATGCCAAATGCCAAATACACATGGAGATGCCAACATAACAATCCATTATTAGTCTTTTAATGCCTTATAATTTTCCGATTTCTCCCTCTGGAAACAAAACACAAAATTTAACAATTAATTTTAGGGTCAAAAAAATTACAAGTAACGTCCATTTTTAATGCAAACTGTACACAAACCCGTACCATCTATACAATTAACTTACCATAAGGGTTAACATTCCATATTTTTATTTTTTGCGGCTTACCCTATTGACACCGTGGTGATTTCCCCCTATTTAGAATAACGAATTTTCAAATTCAGATAGGATGCGATATCTAAACCATCATTTTTCCTTCATTTTTCTATTGCTATCTATTATACCTTCCTACGGCCAGAGCGAGATAGCTGGAAAAGTGCAAACCGAAACAGACGAACCTGTAACTTATGCAAACGTGTTATTGCTAAGGGCAGGTGATACGGTTTTGGTTAAGGGCACCATCACCAATGAAAACGGTACATTCTTATTGCCCAATATAGCGCAAGGGCAGTACGTCGTATCCGCAAGTATGGTCGGGTTCAAAACCGCAGCTACAAAAGAATTCAATTTCAAAGTGGGTGAATCTCTGAAATTACCTCCTATTATACTTTCCAGAGGTGTGGAATTGGAAGAGGTAATCGTGTCCTCAAAGAAAAACCTTTATGTACAAAAAATTGACCGTATGGTCATTAACGTAGCAAGCAGTATTCTTTCCCAGGGTTCGTCTGCACTTGAAATCCTTGAACGTTCACCAGGCGTTCTCGTAGACAGGCAAAATAGTACCATCTCCTTGGTGGGCAAAAGCGGGGTTGTAGTAATGATTAACGGTAAACAAAGTTATATGCCGGCATCAAGCCTGGTACAGCTTTTACAAAGTATGAATTCCAGCAATATTGAAAGTATTGAACTGATTACTACCCCACCAGCTAATTATGATGCCGAGGGAAACGCCGGTTTTATCAATATTGTTGTAAAAGAACAACCAAATGTTGGGTTTAATGGCTCATATTCACTGTCATTTGGTATTGGCAACGGCACAACCACTTCGGACAATATTAGCATTAACTATAGGAAAAAGCGGATGAATCTTTTTGGCAATTATTCATTTCAAAGGGATGCTCAAGGTCAGCTATTTGATTATGATCGGAGTTTTATAAATAGTGAAGAAGCTCTTGCAAATATAACTACAACCTCAGACCGGGACCCCGTGCAGCGCAATCACAGTATTCGTACAGGTTTGGATTATGAGCTATCCGATAAAACGTTTATAGGCCTATTGCTTTGGGCCAATGACAACAAATGGACTATGGATGCCATTAACCAGAGTAGGGAAACCGTAAACGGCATGTCTCGCTCTTTTGTTGAATTATTGAACACGGAGCGAAACCAATTGCAACATTTTGGATCGAATCTAAATTTGAAACATAACTTTAAAGAAGACAGGTACATTAGTTTTGATTTGGACTATCTTAAATACCACCTTGAAAACCCCACCCTTTACACCAATAGTTTTTTTGATGGTAATAATAATTTCTTACGGGAAGAACTTACCCAGAGTGATAAAACGACACCTATAAACATAAAGGTTGGCAAATTGGATTACAGCGACCAGATAAGCGAAAAAATTAAACTGGGAACGGGAATAAAAGGGGCTTTTAGCAATTTTGAAAATGACGTACTTGTTGGAACTTTTGAAGGGCAAAATTTAGTTGAAGACCCAAGCCTTACGGAAATAAGCAACTTAAAAGAACGGATACTTGCCGGATACAGCAGTATGGACTACGCAATTAATGACAAAACCAACTTAAAAATTGGCCTTAGGTATGAACATACTACATCTGAACTCATTTCCGATAAGCAAGGCAAAGTAGTAGACCGAACGTTTGGTGAACTCTTTCCAACTGCTTACATCTCACATGCCATAAACGATACCTTAAGTTTCAATTTTTCTTATTCCAGACGTATTACAAGACCAACATTCAATGATATGGCGCCGTTTGTTATTTTCGTAGATCCAACCACTTTTTTTTCGGGAAACCCAGCAGTACAGCCTGCCATTTCCAATTCGGTAAAATTTGATATCAATTATAGGTCCGTCCTATTTTCAGCACAATACTCTGTTGAAGATGAAACTATTTCAAGATTTCAATCACGATTTGAAGAGGAAAGCGAGCGTTTGATTTTTGGGGCAACCAATTTAGATCAAACCAAAATTTTTTCGCTTACGTTGGGGCTTCCCATTACTCTTACAAATTGGTGGAAGATTCAAAATAACCTTATCTATTTTAATACGAAAATTGCAAATACTGTAGATGGGTCAATTTTCAATTTTAAACAGAGTTCCTTTAATATTAACCATACCCAGTCATTTACGATGGCAAAAAATCTTACTTCCGAAGTAAATTTTAATTATAACAGTCCATCGATAATTAGTTTTACGGGTACTGGCGTTTTAGAGGAATTTTATGGCCTAAATGTTGGAATCCAAAAAAAATTGGGTGAGCAAGGAGGCACATTATCTTTTAAAGTAAATGATGTGTTAGATTCAATGAAATGGACAGTAACGACCAATATACCGGAGCAAAACCTGAATACAGTAAGTAGTTTTGACTTATTTAACAGGACTTTTATATTGACGTATTCTAACAACTTTGGAAACCGTAAACTAAAATCTACCCGGCAAAGAGGTACTGGCTCAGACGAGGAAAGACAACGAGTAAATTGATACTTTTACATGGAAAGAATATAACCCATGATATGTGGACTCCTTGGTTAGATAACTTGTCTAAAAACTACAAGGTCATTACAGCAGATATGTGAATAGAAGACACGGTCAATCTAATAATTTAACCAATACATTTTTACACAAAGAATCTGTTATTGACTTTTATGGATTACTAGGTAAATGAGTAAATTAATGCTTCCGTATCTATCAATTTTAGCAGAGCCCAACACTAAACCTTCTTACTCAAAGCCAATAAAAGCCGGATTGCCCACTCCCCCTTCACAATTAAATAATTACTGCATAAGCTTTTCTTAACGCTCAAAAATTTACAAATAGTGAATAAACATTGAATTTTGTGTTTTAATATTTACTATTTGTAAACTTTTTGTGACTCTCAAAATACATCATAAGGACATTAGGTTTTTGGCCTACGGTACATTTGCATCTTTTGGCACCTATTTCTGTATGTATGCCTTTCGTAAACCGTTTACAGTAGCCACCTATGAGCAGCTATCCTTTATGGGAATCGATTATAAAATTATCCTCATAATCACCCAAGTACTAGGATATATGATTTCCAAATTCATTGGTATTAAGCTTATTTCCGAACTCAAGGCCAAGAATAGGCTCCGGTATCTTCTGGTCATGATTTCCTTAGCGGAGTTAAGCCTAATTCTTTTTGGACTTGTTCCTCCTCCATACAATATCATCTTCATGTTTTTCAACGGCCTCTCGCTGGGAATGATCTGGGGAATAGTATTTTCATATTTAGAAGGAAGAAAATTTACCGAAATATTAGGAGTAACCCTCTGTTCCAGCTTCATTGTTTCAAGTGGTGCCGTAAAATCATCGGGGCTACTCTTAATGCAGGCTACAGGTGTTTCCGAAATTTGGATGCCGGCCTTAACGGGAGCTGTATTTCTTATTCCTTTTCTAGGATTTTCGGTTTTACTGGATCGCATTCCCAAACCTACGGAAGAGGACAAAATATTAAGAAAAGAGCGCAAACCTATGAACCGGGCAGACCGTAAAAAAGTGCTGTCCAATTTCTTCTTCCCGATTATAGTACTTGTTTTTTTCTATATAAGCCTTACGGCGATACGTGACTTTCGGGATAATTTTTCGCGTGAAATATGGGATGCGGTGGGTTTTAAAGGCAATGCTTCTATCTACACCCTCACCGAACTGCCTGTAGCAATTATAGTTCTGCTTTCAATTGGTCTTTTTGCGTTCGTCAAGAATAACTATCGGGCCTTTATAACCTATCACTATCTCCTTATTTTTGGCGCCCTATTAATTGGTACAAGCACCTTTCTTTTTCAAAACCAGCTTATAGGCCCTGTACTCTGGATGATTTTAATCGGCCTGGGATTGTATATCTGCTACGTACCGTTTAATTGCATTTTTTTTGATAGGATGATAGCCACCTTTAAGATCGAAGGCAATGCCGGTTACCTCATCTATATTGCCGATGCCTTTGGGTATCTGGGAAGCATGGCCGTTTTGCTCTATAAAAATTTTGGCCAACGCTCCGTTTCATGGTTACAGTTCTTTAGCTATGGAACCTACGCCATTGCCTTTATTGGCCTTATTGCAGCTACTTGCTCTTTACTCTATTTCAAGAAAAAATACAGACGCGAACAACAGACTTTAAATAATGAACTACAGATTGTATGACCATGGAGAATAAATATGACCTAATTGTAGTTGGAGGAGGTGTTCTAGGCACTTTTCATGCCTATCACGCCGTGAACAAGGGACTAAAAGTAGCCTTGTTGGAAAAAGATGCGAAACCCCAAGGTGCCACGGTTCGGAATTTTGGACAAGTAGTACCTTCTGGCATGGACTCTAAATGGCAACTTTATGGGCGGGAAAGCTTGAATATATACAAACACATCCAATCTAAATTTGATATATCCGTTAGGCAAGAGGGAAGCATTTATATAGCCTCTAATGAAGAAGAAACGCAACTTTTACTAGAGCTGAACGCCATAAATCTGGCCAATTCCTATACATCCAAATTATTGACCAAAGAAGAATGCTTAGAGATGTACCCCGGCTTAAGGGCAGATTATGTTAAGATGGGACTTTTCTTTCCTGAAGAGGTAATGGTAGAACCGCGTTTAATGATCGGTAAATTACAAGCCTACCTAGAAGAAGTGGGCATGGATGTTTTCATGAACAAAACCGTGGTAGAATGTAATGCCCTTACCAATTGGGTACAGGTACACACTACGGATAACACAAGCTTGTCCGCCGCCAAGGTCATCATTTGTAACGGAAGTGATTTTAAAACGCTGTACCCCAGCTTGTTTGCGGAAAGCGATCTTATCGTATCTAAATTACAGATGATGCAAACCAAGCATCAGCCCAATTATAAATTACCCAGTTCTATACTCACCGGGCTTTCCATACGCCGCTATGAAGCTTTTTCGGAATGTCCTTCATACGCCTCCATTAAAGCCAAAGAAAACAGCGAAGCTTTCGAGAAAAAATGGGGTGTTCACATTCTTTTGAAACAGGCTGCGGACGGTTCCGTTATTATAGGTGACTCCCATGAATATGCTCCGGCAGCACGTATGGATTATTTGGGAATGGACTTAAATATGAACATAGATAACTTTATCCTTAAGGAAGCCAAAAAAATATTTGACTTACCCACCTACCAAATCCAGAACCGTTGGTACGGCCTTTATTCCCAATGCAAAGAGGCAGATATCTATCAACATACTATAGACCATAACATTCATATTGTTACCGGTATAGGTGGCAAAGGCATGACCGGAAGTGCGGGTTTTGCCAAAGAAAACATCAATTCAATTTTTAATTTACAAAATGCATAACATAGAATTAGCAGTATTTGACATGGCCGGAACGGTCGTTAATGAGAACAATGTGGTCTACAAAACGTTGCAAAAGGCCATTAACAAGACCGGTCATAAACTAGACCTGGATTTTGTTCTTGAGCATGGTGCCGGAAAAGAAAAACACCAGGCCATAAAAGATATTTTAAACGCCCTTAACAATCCAAAAGAACAGGCTTCCGAACCTATTTTTGAGGATTTTAAAAAACTATTGGATGATGCTTACCACGAGCTGAACGTAACCTCGTTTGAAGGTGTTGAGCAAATGCTAACGCAACTCAAATCCAAAAAAATAAAGATAGCACTGAACACGGGCTATAACAGGGCCATTGCCGAATTACTATTACAAAAAATGAACTGGAAACAAGGCGAGCAATATGACGCACTGGTTACAGCTAACGATGTAGCTGAAGGTCGCCCTCACCCAGCCATGATCTTTAAGGCCATGCAGCTACTGAAAATAACCAATTCCAATAACGTATTGAAAGCCGGAGACTCTATCATAGATATTGAAGAAGGAAAAAATGCCCAGTGTGGCGTTACCGTAGGTGTAACCACCGGTGCCCATACGGAAGATCAATTAAAATCCGCTCAACCTACCTATGTGTTAAGCTCCCTTACAGAACTCCCTAATTACCTGGCAGGTTAGTTATTACTAAAACGGTTTTGAACTACAAACAAACAATCCGTTTACCAGTTGGTAGACGGATTGTTTGTTTGTATATATCCAAGTCCTACACAAAAAAATACATAACCAACATCTTAGTTGGTCTGTCACTCCTGTTAACGGGCACATGGGGAATGCGACCATCGAAGAAAATGGAATCGCCTTCTTTCAAAAGAACTTCTTCTTCGTCAATAATGTAAGAACACTCGCCCGTAAGCATATACTTAAACTCGTAAGCGTCCGTAGTAACTTTATCTCGTTCCGAATTAGGTTGCACCTCTAATAAAACCGTCTCAAAACCTAAAGAAGAAAGCTGTTTTCCAAAAATATAGGTGTAATTAAAGCCAATGGCATTATCCTCTTTTTCAATACTGGTATTATCTTCCTTTCTTGAGACAATAAATTTGGCCCCATTTATTTTGGCCATACCATTAAAAAAGTCGGTTACCTCAACTTCCAATGAATTAATAATCTTTAAGAGAACGGGTAGCGAAGGTATGGTCCGGCCATTCTCTATTCTTGAAATTAGACCACCAGTAACTTCTGCACGTTGTGCAATATCGCTAATGGTCTTATTTCCCTCTTTTCTTATTTCCTTAATTCGTTTTCCTATACCAATAAGGTAGTCTTCCATATCTAAAACTTAATATACAAACTTACTATTAAATACATTTTAAGACGTTTAAACCTACAAAATAGATGTGGTTTTTAGTCCGTATAATTTTAATTAAACCGTCATAATTACAAAATCTATATTTGAGTATTTGTAAATAACGTTAAGATAACATTTTTATAACAACACCTCTCCAAACCTTGCAATAACTTAATATTTAATCACATTTTGCTTAACCTGTTCAACTGATATTTGTTGCATAATAATTAACCAAAGTTTACAAATACGAAAAAATGAAAAGAACAGTTCTTTTAGCCTTATTCACTTTGGTGGTCAGTTTGTCCGCCCGTGCACAGACCACTTTTACGGGAACGGTACTAGATGAAAACCAAGTGCCATTACCCGGTGCTTCTTTAGTTATTAAAGGAAGTGCAACCGGGGTAGCCACAGATTTTGACGGTAATTTTAGCATAGAATTACCACAAGGAAATGAAATTCTGGTAGTATCCTATTTGGGGTATATACCCTCGGAACTCAACACAACGGGAAAAACAACAGCAACCATCGTTTTGCAACCTAACTCAGAACAATTAGGCGAGGTTGTGGTAACTGCTTTGGGTATTAAAAGAGAAGCTAAGAAATTAGCGTATGCTGTTCAAAAAGTCTCGGGAGAAGACATTTCAAAAGCAAAAGAAACCAACGTTGTAAACTCCTTAGCGGGTAAACTAGCCGGTGTACAGGTAACCGGAGGTAATTCTGGAGTAGGTTCATCCTCACAAATCATTATTCGTGGGGAGAGTTCGTTAAACCCAAGTCCAAACGCGAATTCACCGCTTTTCGTAGTTGACGGTATTCCCATCAACAACAGTGTAAGTAGCCGGTCTAACGAAGGTAACATGGAAGTAGACTACGGAAACGGTGCGCAAGACATTAACCCGGACGATATAGAGACCATGAACGTGCTAAAAGGGCCAAGTGCCACCGCCCTTTACGGCTCAAGAGGTGCTAACGGGGTTATATTGATAACTACAAAATCAGGAAAGAACAACAAGGGCATAGGTGTTTCTTACACCAACAACACCACATTTGAGTCTATACTAACATTTCCAGAATATCAATATGAATACGGTCAAGGATCAAACGGTCAGTTCGCTTTTGCCGATGGTGGCCAAAACCGTTCCATAACAGGAGGTGTAAACGATCATGTTGACGAAAGTTGGGGTCCTGCTTTAAACGGCCAATTGATTGCACAGCATGACAGCCCAACAACCAGCGGTTTGCGTGCGGGTGATGTTCATGTACGACCAAGAAATGCAGACGGTACTTTTGCCGATGAAATTATTGCCACTCCGTTTTTATCGAGACCCGGAAACATTAAAAGTTTTTTTGAAACCGGACATACTATTAGTAACAACATTGCGCTAACCGGTGGAAACGATAAAGGAAACTTTAGACTCTCTTTTACCGATTTACAAAGCGAGGGCATCGTACCCAATTCGGATTACAATAGACGTTCATATGCACTTAACGGATCGTACCAACTTGCAGATTGGCTTAAAGTCTCCGGTTCTATGAACTATGTAAACAGTAACTCAGGCAACCGTCCAGTAAACTCGTATGGTACGGAAAACATTATGTACTTATGGATTTGGTTCGGACAACATGTTGATATGGACTCGCTACGCGATTACTGGCAACCAGGTTTAGAGGGCGTACAACAGTACAATTACAATTACAACTACCATGACAACCCTTTCTTTAATGTTTACGAAAACACGAACAGTCTTGATAAGGACCGTATTATTACCAATATGCGTGCAGACATTAAACTAGCCAAAGGTCTAGATTTCATGTTCAGAACTGGATTTGATTATGCCAACGAACTAAATATGCGTAAAAGAGCCTATTCTACGCAGCGGTTCCCAAAGGGCCAGTATAGAGAGGATAATATTTATGCTTTTGAGCAGAACACAGATTTTCTTCTCGGCTACAACACTACGTTCAATGATGACTTTGATTTTGGCCTTTCTTTTGGGGGCAATAGCCGTATTGTTAAAAACAGATACCAAAGAGTAAGTGCCAACTCACTTTCAATTCCCGGCATATACAATTTCGGGAATGCGGCAGAACCTCTAACGTCTAGCGATTATGATGACAAAAAGGAAATTAACAGTCTGTACGCTTTTGCAAATTTTGGTTTCAAGGACTATTTGTTCCTAGATGTTACCGGAAGAAACGATTGGTCTTCTACCCTTCCTTTAGAGAATAGCAGTTATTTTTATCCTTCGGCGGGACTTAGTTTAATTCTATCGGACATGTTCACGCTTCCTAAAACCATAACTTTTGCAAAATTAAGAGCAGGCTGGGCAAGTGTAGGTAACGATACTGACCCGTACAACTTATTATCTACTTACGGCTTTGGAACAACATTCAACGGTTTTTCAAGAGTTAATTCGCCTTCCGAATTAAAACTACCGGACTTAAAACCAGAAAGAACCAATTCTTTTGAGGTTGGTGCGGACTTAAGGTTGCTTAATAACCGTTTAGGGCTGGACGTGGCTTTATACAGATCGGAAACCAAGAACCAAATTATTTCGCTACCAGTTTCCAATACTTCTGGTTATAACCAAACGGTTATCAACGCTGGTAAAGTTAGAAATGAAGGTCTAGAAATTACTTTGAATGCAACACCTGTAAAGTCTGAGAATTTCACTTGGAATACCAATATCAACTTTACCACGAATAGAGGTGAAATCTTAGAGCTCGCAGAAGAACTCCCTTTTTATCGGATAAAGGAAAACTACCTTATTGTAGGTGCCGAGGTAGGTAAGAGAATGGGAGATTTATACGGCACGGGCTTCGTAGAAGTAACGGATCCCAACAGTCCTCATTTTGGAAAATGGATTATCAACCAAGATACCGGTCTACCTTCACGAGACAATGAACTTAGAAACTTGGGTAACTACAACCCTGATTTTATGGTGGGCCTTCAAAATAGTTTCCGTTACAAAAACCTAAACCTGGGCGTTCTTTTTGATTGGAGACAAGGTGGTGTTTACCATTCAAGAACAGTTTCCATTGGCGGTACCACAGGCCTTTTGGATTTTACTACGGAAGGGCGTGAAACGGGTATTGTTGCCGAAGGAGTAATAAATACCGGAACTGCAGAAAACCCAGTATATGAAGAGAACACCATAAATGTTCCTGCATCCGGGTACTACTCTACCGTGTACAACCGAAGCAATGAGGAAACTACAATGTACGATGCCAGTTATGTAAAACTTAGAGAAGTAAAATTCGGTTACAACTTCCCTAAAAAGATGTTCTCCCAAACCCCAATTGCTTCCGCCAGTATTTCTCTTGTTGGACGTAACCTGGCTTTATGGACAGAAAATCCCCATGTAGACCCTGAAACTATATCATTCTCAGGCGGAACGGTAGTTCCCGGTGTAGAGGATATGGCCCTGCCAAGCACAAGAAGCTATGGAGTTAATATAAACATAGAATTCTAAATAGAATTAATCAATACAATATATATTCAAGATGAAAACATCAAAAATATTTACCATAATTCTTCTAGCCGGCTTAAGCTTAACGGGCTGTACCGAAGATTTTGAAGAAACCAATACCAACCCTAATGCTCCGGAAATGGTAAGTGCCAATCTACTTACCGCAACGGCAACTTCTGAAATTGCCCGTACTTTAACATCGGAAGGATATTCGGACGGAAATACCCTTACCCAGCTAATGGCAAAGAACAATTTTCCTGGTTTTGGTCAATTTGAATGGGGAGATCAAGGACTTTGGAATTTTTTCTATGAAATTTTACCGGAAGTAACGGATATTCTAGAAATCTCTAGAGCAGAGGAAACAAAGAACAGCACTTATGAAGGCATTGCCCTAACCTTAAGAGCCCTTTGTTATGCCAATTTAACGGATCTTTATGCTAACGTTCCTTACACGGAAGCTATTACCGGAAAAACAAATGCGGTTTTTACCCCAAAATACGATGATCAAGAAACAGTTTACAATGGCGTTCTTCAAGATTTAGTTGATGCCGATGCCGCTTTGGCCTTAGGTGAAGCCATTACAGGCTCAACCGGAGATGCTATTTTTGATGGTGATGCTGCAAAATGGAGAAAACTAGCAAATTCCCTTCGCTTACGTTACTTGTTGCGAATCTCAAAACAAAGAGACGTATCGGCCCAAATGCAAGCTATTGTTAGTGCGGGTAACTATATCATGACCAATGATGACAATGCTACCTTAACTTTCAGCGGAACTTCAAATACGGATTCTTGGCCGGAAAGTACAGGCCGTATAGGTGGTTTTGACGAGAAAAGCTTGTGTACTACCGGACTTGAATACCTTACCCGTTTCAACGACCCTAGATTGGATATTTGGTTTGACCGCAATAGCGATGGAGCATATGTGGGCATCCCTATTGGCTTAAACCAAGATAACGCTAGAGCGTATGACGATGCCAACAGCCCTAGCCGTTTAGATGTTGAATTGTTCTATTTTTCCAGAACTGAGGCTGAGGCCTATATTATAAAAAGCTCTGAGGTGAACTTTATTTTGGCGGAAGCCGCAGAAAGAGGCTTTATTTCCGGTGATGCCGAAACTTTTTACAATGAAGGAATTCGCCAAAGCATGAAGTATTGGGGCGTAACGGACGATGCGGTTATTGATGCTTACTTAGCACAGCCATCCGTAGCTTACGACGGGAGCATTGAATTGCTAATGACCCAAAAAACACTAGCACTCTGGAATGTAGATTACCAAGGTTGGTTTGATTATAGGAGAACAGGCCTTCCTGCACTTGAAGCCGGACCGGACAACGAAAACCAAGGTCTTTACCCGGTTAGATTCCTATACCCTTCTTCTGAACAAACGTTGAACAAAATAAACTATAAAGCTGCAGTAGAAGCAATTGGTGGGGATAATATAAACTCTAAGGGATGGTGGGAGACCGGAACAAGGTACTAACCTTCTTATAAACAGCAATGCTTTTGCCCAACGTAACAACCAAGGCAAAAGCATTGTTATAATTAATTTTTCAAATTATGAAACCAATTAAGTTACTTATACCTATGCTGGCGCTCTGCGGAATATGGTCCAAAAGCATTAATGGTCAAGAAGTACCTACTTTAGACATTGAACACGTAGTGGTGATAGGTTTTGACGGACTAAGCCCGGATGGACTGCAAAATGCAGTTACCCCTACTTTTGACAAATTAATGCAAGAAGGTGCCTATTCCTTGCATGCAAGAGCGGTTCTCCCTACCAGTTCAAGTACTAATTGGGCTTCAATGATTATGGGAGCCGGACCCGAGCAACATGGTATAACGTCCAATGCTTGGGAACGCGATAATTTTACGCTTCCCGCGGTTACACAAAATGAGGAATTCATATTCCCCACTATTTTTCAATTGACCCATGATCAAATAGCCTCCTCCGAAATAGGTGCCATTTATCACTGGGGAGGTTTCGGAAGACTGTTCGAGAAAAGTGCAGTTGATTATGATACAAGTCCGGAAACGGAAGATGAAACCGCAGTTTTGGCCAGTTCTTACATTAAAACCAAAAAACCAAAACTCACTTTTATACATTTTGACCATGTAGATCACGCCGGTCACGAGTACGGCCATGGCACCCCACATTATTACGAATCTGTAGAGAAATCAGATAAACTTCTTAAAGAAGTTATGGACGCAATTAAAACAGCCGGTATTGCGGACAAAACACTGGTAATCGTTAGTGCCGATCATGGTGGTTTAGGCAAAGGGCATGGTGGCGAATCACTTCAAGAAATTGAAATTCCCTTTATCGTTTGGGGAAAGGGAGTCAAGAAAAACCATAAAATTATCCACCCTGTCTATCAGTATGACAACGCAGCTACGGTAGCTTTTGCTCTAGGTCTAAAAATCCCATATGCCTGGATCGGAAAACCTGTACTCTCGGCTTTTGAAGGTTATGAAATTGAAGATGACTATATACTTCTTGAGCAGTTGAAGGAGCCTGTTATTTTTCCCAAATCGGATGGTAATAAAAAGGCAGGTGGACTTTTCACCGAATCTACTTCCGTTGAAATCAAAAATATAAACGAAGAGGGTACCATCAGATATACCTTAGATGGTTCATTACCAACAAAAACTTCCAACGCTTATGAAAAGGTCATCTCACTAACCCAAAATACGGTGGTTAAAAGTGCAATGTTCACTAATGAAAAAATTAGTAGTCCGGTTGCAGAAGCCTATTTTAGAATTCGCCCAAAAGACCTTAAAAAACCAGTAAAATACGAGATTTTCTACGAAGACCAACTTTCTTTTCTTCCGGCCCTAGGTTCAAAAAAACCGAATCTAACCGGAAATGTTTTTGAAATTACTTCCGATGAAATAAAGGATAAGATAAAATCCAATACCGTGGTACGGTTCACTACCCAAATAAGGGTAGATCAAGAAAAAAGTTTTAGGTTCTATGTTCGCTCGGATGATGGTAGTCAACTCTTTATAGGTAACGAACTCGTAGTAGACAACGACGGCGACCATGGGGTAAGAACAAAAGATGGAGCAATAACTTTAAAACCCGGTCTTCACACCCTCAAAGTTCTTTGGTTCAACGGTGGGGGCGATGGTTGGCTAGATGTTTTCGTAAAGGAAGGGGAAATGGTCAAACAAATTTTAACCCATCCTTTATTGATAGCCGATTAGATGAATTTTCTCAATTTCTGTTTTATAACGCTGTTTTCGCTGGGCACTACAGTTTGTGCCCAGCAAAATAGTACCAAACCCTACTCTTGGGAACAAAGTCTTTATGCATCCGAATAAAAAAATAAAACCCAACAAAAGAACTGAGGGCGATATTAACTACACTCCCGCCAGACAAGCTTGGCTAGACCATGAGGTAGATGAAAGCACAAAAGCCCTTCTTGAAAAAGATGCCCGGTATTTTTTTCATCAGGCTCTATCCTCTCCCTGTCTAGACGTACTTAAAAACTGTGAAGGACCTTATATCGAAAACCTATCCGGTAAAAAGTATCTTGATTTTCATGGCAATAATGTGCATCAATTGGGTTTTTCGCATCCAATATTGGTACAGCGCCTTACCGAGCAATTACAATCGCTTACCTTTTCTACCCGGCGGTACACCAACGAAGCAGCCATTAATTTTGCCGAGAAACTGGCCTCTCTCTTACCATCAGATTTAAACCGAACACTTATGACCCCCAATGGTAGCGCCGCCATTGGCATCGCCCTTAAACTGGCACGGGCGGTCACTGGTAAATTCAAGGTAGTTTCATTTTGGGGTTCTTTTCACGGCGCCTCATTAGATGCTATAAGTGTAGGTGGTGAATCTGTTTTTAGAGAATACATGGGACCCATGATGCCGGGAGTAGAACGCATTCCGCCGCCTGTCACCTACCGCGGCATTTACGAAGGCAACGAATCTAAATGTCTGGAGTATTTAGAATATGTATTCGCAAAAGAAGGAGATATTGGCGCCTTTTTGGCAGAGACCGTAAGAAATACGGATGTACAACTTCCCTCAAAAACCTTTTGGAAAGAAGCCCGGAAACTTTGTGATACCTATGGCGTACTCTTGATTTTAGATGAAATTCCTATAGCCATGGGCCGTACCGGAAAAATGTTCGCTTTTGAACATTATGATATAGAACCGGATATCCTTTGTTTGGGAAAAGGATTGGGAGGTGGAATTTTTCCACAGGCAGCTATCGTTACACGTGATTCCTATAATAATTTCAGTGATATTTCCTTGGGTCACTACACCCATGAAAAGAGTCCGCTTGGAGCTATAGCCGCATTGACTACCCTAGAAATTATTGAAGAGGAACTTCGCCTGGATAAAATCAAAAATCTTGAGCGAATCATGCACCAAGAAATGAATCGCCTAAAACAAAAGCATTCAATTATAGGTGATATTAGAGGTCTAGGGCTTTTATGGGGAATTGAACTGGTAAAAGACCAAAAAACTAAAGAAAAAGCAATTGACGAAGCCGAAAAAGTAATGTACGAGTGCTTAAAAAACGGACTTAGCTTTAAGGTCTCCGCTGGCAATGTTCTCCAACTTGCACCGGCACTCACCATTTCTGAGGATTCGTTAAAAGAAGCGGTGAAAATTCTAGATAATTCCCTTACTTCGTTAAACCTTGAAACCAACTGAAAATGAAAAACAAACACCTTTTACTCCTGCTTAACCTTATGCTTTTTTCACTAGTGAACGGACAAAAAGACCAACCTTCTCTATTGGTACACCCATACTTACAGGATGCCACCCCTAATTCCATTAAAGTACTATGGCAAACCTCTAGCGGCGAAGAAAGCATTGTTGAGTGGGGCACGACCCAGAAACTGGGCAAAAAGACAAAAGGCATCGCTTACGATATCAATTTTACCCATTCTAGAATTCACGAAGTCCAGATAGAAAACCTGAAAAGGTTTACCACCTATTTTTATCGCGTACGTACAGGTAATGTGATCTCTGATATTTTTCAGTTTAAGACACCTCCTTTTTCGAGCGATAATCGATCGTTTAATATGCTCGCCATGAGCGATATGCAAAAAGACCATCAAAATCCGGATAAATTTTCTGAGATTGTAAATGAAGGTATCATTCCCTACCTCAAAACCGAATACGGTGAAGCGCTTCCGGAGAATTTAGCCTTAGTAATGGTTCCTGGAGACCTAGTAGAAAACGGCACTAAATACGACCAGTGGAAAGATGATTTTTTTGACCCCGCACAAAATCTGTTTGCGGAGGTTCCCGTCTATCCAGTGCTAGGTAACCATGAAAAGAATTCGGCCTATTATTTTAAATACTTCAGTCTGCCCAAAAACGGAACTCCCGCTTATGCGGAGCATTGGTGGTACAAAGACTATGGAAATACGCGGATTATAGGTCTCAATTCTAATGAGGGTTACCGAGACATAGAACAACAATATACTTGGTTGAAAGAAGTCCTGGCAGAAACGGCCAACAATCCGGATATAGACTTTGTGTTCGCACAATTGCACCATCCGCATAAATCGGAATTGTGGATACCCGGAGAGGAAGAATCTACAGGAAAAGTTGTTAAACTCCTTGAAAATTTTACCACGGAAACCGGCAAACCCAGTCTTCATTTTTTTGGTCATACGCATGGCTATTCCAGGGGGCAATCCAAAGACCATAAACACCTATGGGTCAATGTAGCTTCGGCCGGTGGAGCTATTGATAATTGGGGCGAGTTTGAAGGTCGTGATTATGACGAATTTACCGTAACCCAAGATGAATACGGATTTGTGATGGTAGAGGTAGACGCCACCGAAGGCAATCCTAAATTCACTTTAAAACGAATAAGCAGGGGCAACGAGAACCAGTTTAAATCCAATGAAAAGACAGACGAAATCACCATTTACGCAAAGAGTCACAAACCCGATGCGCCACAAGCCATTTCCCCAAAAGGAGAAAACATCCCCTTTACGGGAACTACATTAAATGCGGGAAAGTTTAGCAGTTCCTTGAACGGGGCATACCATGCGGCCGCACATTGGCAAATAGCTACGCAACCTGATTTCTCAAAACTAGTCCTAGACCGTTGGAAACAATCGGAAAATTGGTACTATCTTGAAAACAGACAGGAAGGAGATGACTTAACGGATGAGCCTTCCAAGAGACTGGAACCGAACACCACGTACTATTGGCGCGTTCGCTACCGCGATCAGCACCTGAATTGGAGCAACTGGTCCAACACTCAAACTTTTAAAACCAAAAACCCATGAAAAAGTTGACACTCTGTATTCTTGTACTTCTTTTTTTTGTAAAAACCAACGCCCAAGAGAACGATACTAAAGTGGTTCTGATAACTTTGGACGGGTTGCGATGGCAAGAGCTCTTTTCAGGAGCGGACCCGCTTTTGGTATCCAACCCTACCTATGTTCATGATACCACGGCATTGAAAAATCTATTTTGGAAACCCTCGCCACAGGAAAGAAGAAAAGCCTTAATGCCCTTTGTTTGGAATTCCATATCGGAGATGGGACAAATTCACGGTAACCGAGAATTGGGGAGCAAGGTAGACCTCACCAATAAAATGTGGTTCTCATACCCCGGTTATAATGAAATATTGACGGGTAAAGCAGATGATTCCCGTATAGATAGTAACGATAAAATACCCAACCCCAACACTACCGTTCTTGAAATGGCCAATTCTGATGTGCGGTATAAAAACAAGGTCGCAGCTTTTGGTAGCTGGGATGTTTTTCCTTTTATCGTAAATGAAATACGCTCGGGCGTACCCGTAAATGGCGGATTTGAAATTGCCAAAGGGAAAGACCTTAGCGAACGAGAAAGATTCCTGAACGAGCTACAACCAAGAGTACCCAGCCCTTGGGGAACGGTTCGTCTGGATGCCTTTACACACCACTATGCTATTGAGCATATGAAGAAAAACCATCCTGAATTAACTTACATTGCCTACGGTGAAACCGACGATTTTGCACATGATGGCAACTATCAGGCCTATTTAAAATCTGCCCATAACACAGATGCCTTACTAAAGGATTTGTACGATTTTACACAGCAAGACCCCTTTTACAAAGATAGAACCCTCTTTATAATTACTACCGATCATGGCCGTGGAACCCAACCTTTGGAAACTTGGAAAAGTCATGGTGAAGACATAAAAGGTGCCGGACAGGTATGGATGATTCTATTTGGAAAAGGTATTGATGCCCAAGGCGAAGTTTCAACACCGAAACAACTATATAGCAACCAAATTGCCCCAACTATTTTAAAGGTCTTGAGTTTAAAAAATGAACCTAATAGCATGCCGGGAAAACCACTATCCTTGGGAAAAAAATGAATCTATAGTTTATATAATGATAGCTTGATATTAAGTTAACTCTACAACAGCCACTTTAAACGAATTTTGCGCTGTGATTATTTGAGTTAATCTAGTTTGAGTTAGTTTAGTAAAACCGGTGCACGTCTCAGCATCGGTTTTTTTTATGCTCAAAAAAGTGCTGCTCTAAATGTAAAGATTAGCTAACAAATTGTTAATCTATAGTTTACGAACGAGTAAACTAAAAGACCAATCTTTATCCAAACTTGTTTTCTCTATATGAAAATAGTTCTAGTATACTTGTCCACTCTTGTGGTAAACCTTCTAATCTCACAACTTAGAAGCTACTTTTCGCCCTTAAAATTCAAGAAAATAAGAAAGCGTAGCTACCCCTCCATACAATGAAAAAAAGACCCGTAGATATTGTTGTCATTTCGGACATACACCTTGGAACTTATGGATGTCAAGCCAAGGAATTGATCAAGTATCTAAAATCCATAAACCCTAAGCAAGTAGTATTGAACGGTGATATTGTTGATATATGGCAGTTTAATAAACGATACTGGCCAAAATCGCACATGAAAGTGGTGAAACTGCTAATGGAATGGATTACCAAAGGCGTAAAAGTGCATTACATTACCGGTAACCATGATGAAATGATGCGTAAATTTTCCGGCTTTAAACTAGGTTCTTTTAGTATAGTAAACAAGTTGGTACTAAACGTTCATGGCAGAAAAGCTTGGATTTTTCATGGGGATGTTTTTGATGTTACCATGCAACATTCCAAATGGTTGGCCAAACTAGGGGCCATTGGTTATGACACCCTTATTCTTATTAACAGTGCGGTAAACTTTTGCTACAAAAAATTGGGAAAGGGACCTGTTTCCATGTCCAAGAAAATAAAGAACAGTGTAAAATCGGCCGTAAAGTTCATTAACAACTTTGAGCAGACCGCTGCGGATATTGCCATAGAGAATGAATTTGATTATGTAATATGCGGACACATCCATCAACCTGAGATTAAATCTATAGAAACGGATAACGGCAAGGTAATGTACCTGAATTCCGGTGATTGGATAGAAAACCTTACCGCGCTTGAATATTCCCATGGAGAGTGGAAGCTCTATAAATATGAAGACGATTTGTACATACAGGCGTACAACTCGGATAGCAATGACCATGTTGAAATGCTGGAGAAAAAAGAACTTTTTCAAAGCCTAATGTCCGAGTTTAATGACATGGTAGCCTCAAAAGTAAAAAAATGACCAACCCCAAAAAAGAACAGTAGATGAAAGTACTCTATGCGATACAAGGTACTGGAAACGGGCATTTAAGTAGAGCCCGGGATATTATACCATCCCTACAAAAAAACAACATTGAGCTAGATTTACTGGTAAGTGGTACCCAAGCGGATATTAAACTACCCTACCCCGTTAAATACCAATTGAGCGGCTGGAGTTTTATTTTTGGAAAAAAAGGGGGTGTAGATATGTGGCGTACCTATGCCAAAACCAACTCGGCTAGAATAAAAAAAGAAATTAAAAGCGTTCCGGTTGCGGCGTATGATTTGGTCATTAATGATTTTGAACCCATTTCCGCATGGGCGTGTAAAGCAAAAAACCTGCCCTGTATAGCCCTTAGCCATCAAGCGGCGGTCTTATCGCGTCACGCACCAAAACCAAAACAAAAAGATCACTTAGGAAAGCTCATTCTTGAGAAATATGCACCCTCTACTACACAGTACGGCTTTCACTTTAAAGCCTATGATGATAGAATCTTTACTCCCATTATTAGACAGGACATAAGGTCTACCACAAGAACTTTGGGCGAACATTATACAGTGTACCTGCCCTCCTATAGCGATGAAAAATTGCTTAAAATGCTATCGCAAATAAAGGATGTTAAATGGCAAGTGTTCTCTAAGCACAACCAGAAAGAGATATTTTCCAATAATATTACCATTAGCCCAATAACCAATGAAGCTTTTGTAAACAGCATGGCAAATAGCAAAGGAGTCCTTTGCGGCGCCGGTTTTGAAACGCCGGCAGAAGCTTTGCACATGCAAAAAAAATTATTGGTAATTCCTATGAAAGGCCAATATGAACAGCAGTGTAATGCAGCGGCATTAAAGGAAATGGGAGTTCCTGTTGTTAAATCTTTAAAACTGAAGCATCTGGATAAAATTAAATCTTGGATAGATACCAATACCAAGCTAGATGTGCACTACCCAGATACTACAGATGAGATAATTGAATCCGTTTTGGAAGAATCATTATCTACTTACACCGGCAAATAATTTTAAATGGCGAATACGAGTGCGCAATCAACTTTTGACTTGCAACCTGATGATTTTGGAGAAGATTTTGTTTGGGGCGTATCCACAGCAGCTTACCAAATTGAGGGAGCCCATACAGCAGATGGAAAAGGAAAGTCTATTTGGGACGAATTTGTCACTAAAAAAGGTGCCATTTATAAAAATCAACATGCAGAAATAACCTGCGATTTCTACCATAGATATGAAGATGATATCCTTTTAATGAAATCCATGAATATTGAACACTACAGGTTTTCAATATCATGGACAAGAATTCTTCCGGACGGTACCGGTGAAGTAAACCAAAAAGGAATAGCATTTTATAATGATGTAATCAGTTTTTGCCTTAAATGCGGCATTACGCCTTGGGTAACTCTATACCATTGGGATCTGCCCCAAAATTTAGAACAATTGGGAGGTTGGGCTAATAGAAAAATCTTGGACTGGTTTGAACATTATGTGACTATTTGTGCCAACGCGTTTGGTGATCGGGTAAAAAATTGGATGGTTCTAAACGAGCCAATGGTATTTACCGGAGCAGGCTACTTTTTAGGCGTACATGCACCTGGTAAAAAGGGACTCAAAAACTTTCTGCCTGCCATTCACCATGCCGTACTATGCCAAGCTCTGGGCGGGCGGCTACTTCGTAAGATGGTACCCAACGCCTTCATAGGAACCACTTTTTCCTGCTCACAGATTTCTCCCCGGTCCCATAGTAGAAAGGACGTAAAAGCAGCGGACAAGGCCGATGCTCTTCTGAACCGCCTTTTTATCGAGCCCAGTTTGGGCTTGGGTTATCCGGATGAAAGTATTCCCGTTCTCAAAAAAATAAAAAAATACCAAAGACCGGAAGACGCTCAGAACAGTGTTTTTGAGTTTGATTTTATCGGCATTCAAAATTATACCAGAGAAGTTGTTAGGCACAGTTATACCGTACCTTATTTAAGGGCGAAAATTTTAAAGGCACCGGAAAGAAATGTTCAGACCACATTAATGGACTGGGAAGTTTATCCCCCAAGTATTTATGAGATGCTGAAAAAATTCAACGATTATAAAGGAGTTAAAAAGGTATTTATTACCGAAAACGGGGCCGCTTTTGAAGACACTTTAGAAGGTGAACGTATAAATGATAAAGAACGAACTTCATATTTACAAAACTACCTGAAACAGGTTCATAGGGCACAGACCGAAGGACTAAAAACATCTGGGTATTTTGTATGGACCTTTACCGATAACTTTGAATGGGCAGAGGGCTATTATCCCAGGTTTGGTTTGGTGCATATTGATTTTACAACTCTAAAACGCACCATTAAAGCTTCAGGCATGTGGTACAGTAATTTTTTGAAGGACAAGAAAAAATCAGTACCGTCCGAAGCCAAAAAAACCGATGTCCCCATCGGTTAAATTCTATTCAAGCTAATTCAAATAAGAACGTATGCCGGATATCGCGGGGCAAAGATGCCCTTTAATCACTTATCTGTCATGACCTTAACTTTAGGCGTTTATTACCGTTGTGTTAAGCCGTTATAATTCTGTTGTTCTTGAATAAATCCCATAAAAAAACTAACAATTGCCAAGCTGATTTTCTAAAAACCCTCTTCGCAATTGCCAGATTTGGAACCTTTCTAGTTTCTATAAATCAAACAAACTTGGCAACCATAAACTAAGTTGCGGAATGTAAGTCACAAGAAACAGTGCAATTATCATGGCTATAAAAAGTGGAAACAGCGGTTTTATCACTTTTTCTATAGTGGTGTTGGCAATACCTACCCCCACAAAGAGAACCGAGCCCACTGGCGGCGTACAAAGCCCTATACAAAGGTTAAGTACCATAATGATTCCAAAATGTACCGGGTCTAGGCCCAATTTGGTTACTACCGGTAAAAATATAGGCGTAAAAATCAGTACGGCAGGCGTCATATCCATAAAAATACCTACAAACAATAATAGTAGGTTTATGATAAGTAGTATAACAATTTTGTTATCGCTAATCCCCAAAAGCCCAGAGCTGATTTCTTGTGGAATATTCTCGTAAGATAAAGCCCAAGACATACTCATGGAAGCACCGATCAATAGCATTACAATAGCCGTTGTTGAAGCGGAATCCAAAAGAATTTTAGGGAGCCTGTCAAATGATATTTCCTTGTAGAAAAAGCCCAACAGCAAACTATATAGTACGGCTATGGCCGAAGCTTCCGTTGCAGTAAAAACCCCAATTACAATACCACCTATGACCACTACAAGCATGAACAAACTTGGCAAAGCATCAACAAGGGTTCTAAAAATCTCTTTAAAAGAACTACGTTTTCCTACTTTATAGCCTTTTTTCTTTGCCCAAAATGAAGCCACTATCATAAGAAAGAGTCCCGTTAAAATACCGGGGATATATCCAGCTAAGAACAATGCGGCAATAGAGGCCCCACCACTTGCTAAAGAATAGACAATAAGTACATTACTTGGTGGAATAACGAGACCTGTAGTAGCCGCAGTTATATTTACGGCCGCACCAAACTCCCTAGAGTATCCTTCTCGCTCCATTTCAGGCCCCAAAATACTTCCCATAGCAGAGGCTGCCGCCATAGATGAACCAGCAATGGCGCCCATAAGCATGGCAGAAACAATATTGATCAATGCCAGCCCACCGGGCAAAGCGCCTACCAAGGTTTTTGCAAAAGCAATTAACCTATGTGCAATACCCCCTTTATTCATAAGTTCTCCCGAAAGTATAAACAATGGTATGGCCAATAGTGCAAAACTATCCAGACCGGTACCTATACGCTGAGAGACCGTAGTAAAGGCCGGTAACACGGGAATGCTAACTAACATAGTAAGAACGGAAGATATGGCGATACTCCATGCAACAGGGGTTCCTATGGCCAACAGAACCACAAAACTTAGCACCAAAACTAAAATTGGTAAATACTCCATAATACTTAGTCTTTAAGAAGGTCAGATATTTTATAATAGATGATAAGCACACCGCTTATTGGGATAACAAGGTAAACCAAGGAAAGTGGTACTTGCAGTGCTGGTGAATGCTGATCTAACACATGTGTGATATAAACCAAACGGGAACCACCAATAACCAAAGCCCCAAGACTAAATAAGATTACCAGCCAATGCACCACTAACTGTAATTTCTTTTGGGTTGCCAAGCTAAAACGTTTTGGTAATACGTCTATGGCCACATGAAGGTTCTTGCCCGATACGTATGCCGCACCCAAAATACCGATCCAAATCATTAAATATCTGGCAAGCTCATCCGTAAACGAACTAGGTGAACCCAACAAAAACCTGCTGAACACCTGCCATAATACATTTAAGACCATAACTCCCATTATCGTAACGAGAAAATAGGCCAAGGCTTTGTCTATGCTTTTCCTTAATTCCATATTATTTGGTTGCTTGTATTTCTTGAATCAATTTATAAATGACCTCGTCATCTTTGTATTTGTTGAACGAGTCTTTTATTTTTTCCGAAAAGAGAGTTTTGTCCGGTCTTATGATTTCCACACCTGCTTTTTCAACTTCGGCCAGTGCTTCATCTTCGGATTCTGCCCATAATTTACGCTGGTAACCAATAGAGCCATCAACCGCTTTCTTTAGCCAACTTTGCTCTTCTTCTGATAGGCTATCCCACAAATGTGTGCCTGCCAAGAGTACATCCGGCAATACGGTGTGTTCGTCCAAGGTGTAAAATTTGCAAACTTCATAATGTCTGGACAAGTAGAAACTAGGTGGGTTGTTCTCTGCCCCATCTACAACTCCCTGTTGTAATGCCGTGTACAGTTCTCCCCAAGAAATAGGAGTAGGCGAACCTCCAAGGTCCTTAACCATATCCATGGCCGTGACACTCTCCATTACCCTAATCTTTAATCCCTCTAGGTCATCCGGATTGTTAACAGGTCTATCTTTAGTGTAAAAACTACGGCTTCCCGCATCATAATACCCTAGCCCTTTAAGCCAATATTTTTCGCCATCGTTCAACAATTCCTGACCAATGGGCCCATCAAGTACATCAAAGGAATGTTGTCTATCCCTGAAAAGGAAGGGCAGACCTAGCACTTTCATTTTAGGCGCAAAGTTTTCCAAAGTTCCAACAGACACCTTGGTCATATCCAGACTTCCTATTTGCAACAGTTCCAAACATTGACGTTCGGTACCCAATTGTTGGTTGGGGTAGATTTCCAACAACATCTTACCTCCAGAAATTTCTTTTAGGTCTTCACCCATTTTAACCATGGCCTTATGTACGGAGTGGTTCACATCCAAGCCATGTGCCAAGCGAATGGTACGATTACCCCCAAGGTCCCCACAACCACTGACCATGAGTACTCCAAGACAGAAAAAAACAAATTTTAGATTTACTTTCATAGGATAACCAAATTAGAGATCAAAGTACTCTTTAGCGTTATTGTAGCAGATATTTTGCACCATTTTACCTATCCATTCCATATCATTAGGCAATTCTCCTTTTGCCATTTCGTTACCGAAAAGATTGCAAAGTATACGACGGAAATACTCATGTCTAGGAAAAGAAAGGAAACTTCTTGAATCTGTTAGCATGCCTACAAAACAGCTTATGAGCCCCATGTTGGAAAGGGTATTGATCTGATCGATCATACCGTCTTTTTGGTCTAAAAACCACCATCCGGAACCCCATTGGACTTTTCCTTTTACACTACCGTCATTAAAATTACCTGTCATAGTTGCCATTAAGGCATTATCGCGCGGATTGAGATTATACAATATGGTTTTGGTAAGTTTATCTTTACTGTCTAGCGTATCAAGAAATTTAGATAAGCTTTCGGCCTGTGTATAGTCGCCAATGGAATCCCAACCCGTATCCGGGCCAAGTTCAGATAACATTCTTGTATTGTTATTACGCAATGCACCCAAATGAAACTGTTGTACCCAACCAAATTCATGATAGGTTTCCGATAGGTATAATAAGATGGCACTCTGAAATTTTACGGCCTCTTTAGGGCTTATTTCCGCACCTTCCCTTCTTTTCTTGAATATTATTTTTACTTCGGCCTCCGTAAAGTCCTCTGCATGTAGGTGCGATAATCCGTGGTCGCACACGAAACAGCCGTTAGAATTAAAAAATTCGATACGTTTCCGCAATGCATCACATAACTCATCATACGTAGTAATATCACAGTCGGAAGCCTTCTCTAAACTATCTATGTATTCGTTATAGGTTTCGCTTTCAATTAAAATAGCTTTATCAGGTCTAAATGCGGTACTTACCTTAGTAGTAAAGTTGCTTTTTGCCAATTGTTGGTGATACTCCAAAGTATCGGTAGGATCCTCTGTGGTACACAGTGTAGTTACATTCATCTTACTGATCAATCCCCTAGAAGTAAATTCTGAAGATTGTAGCATTTCTGTGGTAGCATCATAAACTGCAGAAGCATTTTTTCCGCTCAATGTTTCCGTAATACCAAAATATCTTGAAAGTTCAAGATGTGTCCAATGGTATAAAGGGTTTCTCATGGTATGCGGAACAGCTTCGGCCCATTTCATGAACTTTTCCTTATCGGAAGCATTTCCGGTAATATATTTTTCACTTATACCAAGAGTTCTCATCGCCCTCCATTTATAATGGTCGCCGTTGATCCAGGCACTGGTTATATTCCCAAAAACCCGGTTTTCCGCTAAATCTTTTGGCGGGAGGTGGTTATGGTAATCTATGATAGGCATTTGAGCCGCATACTCATGATAGAGCGACTGTGCCTGCTTACTTTCCAGTAAGAAATTATCATCTAAAAATTTGCTCACTTTATATCGTTTTTTCTGGCTTATACTAATTCCTATAGACAAGAACCTATTTTCCGTTGTTGGTAAAAACAACCTTAAACCCCTAAAATAGGTTTCTATTCTGGCATAGACAAGAAAAATTATAGAATCAACACTCAAGCGCTAAAGTCAATGCAAATATTAACAATTTAGCTTGTTAAAATTGCATAAATAGTATCATCTGAATGATTTTACCCCCATTTTAGAACGGATAACTTCTTATTTAAGAAAAGAATAACGCTCCCAAATTTTTTTGATCTTTTAAGAGAATTATTTTTATAAAAAAATAACAAAATGGACCTAAAGAATAAAGTAGTTTATATAACAGGAGGCTCAAAAGGGATAGGTTACGGTGTTGCCGTAAAACTATTAGAGGCAGGAGCTAAAGTAGCCATAAGCGGGCGAACATTAAGCACTGTACAAGAAGCCGCAAAACAGCTTAATGCCCAAGACCGGGTGCTGGCTTTGGCCTCAGATGTTTCTAAAATAAGTGACGAGAAAGCGGCCGTTAAAAAGATATTGGGCCAATGGGGGCAGTTAGATGTAGTTTTGGCCAATGCGGGAGTAGGATATTTTGCGCCTGTAGACGAACTTGAGGACGATGCTTGGCACAAAATGATAGACACTAACCTAAGTGGTGTTTTTCATACGCTAAAAGCTTCGGTTGAGGCTTTAAAGAAATCAAAAGGGTATTATATAACCTTGGCCAGTTTAGCGGGCACCAATTTCTTTGCATCGGGTACGGGTTATAATGCCACTAAGTTTGGTGTAGTTGGATTTACCCAAGCGGCCATGTTGGATTTACGAAAGTATGATATAAAAGTGTCTACCATTATGCCCGGTTCTGTGGCCACGGAATTTGCCGGTAACGAACCCGACGAAAAAGATGCCTGGAAAATACAGCCCGAAGATATTGGAGAACTTGTTCTGGATTTATTAAAAATGAACCCTCGTACCTTACCAAGCAAAATTGAGGTAAGACCTACTAGGCCGGACAAAAAATAAGATTCCCCATGAATTAGGAGGTTATACTTCCTTCTCCGTAAAGGGGACTTGAATGTTACAAATTTCAGTGATTAGGGCGGTTAGCTCTGTATAAAATAGGGAAAGGGTTTCTTTCCCTATTTTTGTTTCTTTTTTTGCGCCGTTGCCCGCTTTATCCTTTGTAGCAAACTTTAACACACCGGAACTTAGTTTTTTAAACGATATGATTCCTGCTTCCATAAGCACCTTAGGGTGTTCCGAAGCGTACATTGTAGCGTAACAAAGCAGTTGAAAAGCTTTACTGAATTTATAGTCTGAAGTTATGGATACACCGTCTACAATTTCCAATTGACCTCGATCAACACTTCCCGTTTTATAATCAATGATTCTTAAAACTCCATCCACCTCATCTATTCTATCTAACTTCCCTTTTAAATTTACCGGAAAACTCACTTCAGGAATATCCAATGAAATTTTTAGATTGGCCTCTAACCCTACTATTTTTATTTGATGCTTTTTGACATCCGCAATTTCTAGGTTGATGAAATTTTCTATGTACCGTAATACCACATTAAAAGCAATCAAGTTTTTCCCTCTTGAAATATCGCCGTCCAAATAGGTCTTGGCAAAATGCTTTTTTACCAATTCCGCAACTCTGGTTTTTGCTTGGACCAACACTTCCTCGCTTAGTATTTTTCCAATAAAAGGGGTATAAAGCTCTTCTAGGGTATCATGTACTATAGTCCCAAAGGTATTGGCAGCAATAGTTTCCTCAACCTCAAGTACATCATCTATTCCTAATAAATTTCTTTTATAAAAATCGATAGGGTTACGAACATAGTTACTTAAAGATGTTGGAGAAAACCCTTTTAGCGCATGGGCCTTGATAAGTTTAATTAAACCATTGTCCTTTTCAATAGATTCTAAAGTGTGGTGTTTAGGTGAAATAGAGGGCGATGCTACACTTTCATTAATCGTAGCGCTTCTGTTCTCATCCGTTAGCAGCTGGTTTATAAGCCTACTACGCTCACCACCTTCCAAAACATCCGGCTCTGTATTATAAAGTATGTAGATATTTTTTGCGCGTTGCAATAGCCTATAAAAGTGATAAGTATAAACCGCATCTTTCTCCTTAAATGTAGGCAACCCCAACTGCACTTTTAAATCGAACGGAATAAAAGAATTATTAGATTTTCCGGAAGGAAGAATACCTTCATTAACCGATGTAATAATTACTGTCTCAAAATCTAGATTGCGGCTTTCCAACATCCCCATAACCTGAAGCCCCTCCAACGGTTCACCTTGAAAATCCAAGGTCTCGGAAGACAATAATTCGCGATATAGGCCCAACAAAGATTTTAGGTCTGTAATAAAATCATACTTCCCTACCAGCTCTGATAACTGGTTGAACAAATTAAAGTATCTATATAAATATTCTAAGGATAACGCATCTTTAGAATCATGTAATTTGTCCTTAAGCCCAGCTATTATCTGTAAGCAATGTTCTAGAATTTCCTTTGGTGTAGGGGTATGTTCATGAAAAAGTAACTTGGAGGCAACGGCAACACTACCCTCTGCCTGTTTAATATGCTCCGTAGTAACATAGACCCAATTCTTATTTTTTATGACCTCCTCAAGAGATTGTTCATTTCCCCGATTATCGCCTCCTAAAAGTACGTGTACGTACGGGTGCGCCAAAAACGCTAGTATATTCTGATAGAACCATCCTTGATCATTTCTGTTTATATATAGATTCAAAAATTGATCGAACAAACTGGCCAAAGGAATCTTGTTCAAAGGATACCCCATGGTAACGTTCACATTCTCGATACACTCGGGTATGGAGTTCAGAATGGGGTTCAACAATGATTCATCTCCCAATACTACTGCGGTTCGTTTTAAATCTACAGCCTTTTCCGCATGAATACGCTCAAGTAAATACGCGGTATATTTGGCCTGTGAAACGTTTTTTGGTACACCTACTACATTAATCTGCTTATCCCCTAAATAGTGGGAACTAACTCCTTTAAGGGCATTTTCTTTAAGGTAAGGCCAAGTTTTTAGATGTTGTCTTAGAAAGAATCCCGCATCATGAACAGGGTCATTTAGAAAGTACGAATCAATATCCCAATATATATCGGATGGGGCGTGATCAAGAATATGTTGAATAATTTTGGTCTCCGCAGTGTTCAACGCATTGAACCCGATGAAAACGAAAAATTTCTCTTGATTATCCTTTAAATATGTATCCAGTTCCGAATGGGCCTTACGGTATACCAAACCCTGATGCCCTAAACCTATGCTGAGTAATGCATTGTTGAAGCTGTCGTACAGAGATTCTAGATTATTCCAAAAACGGAGGTAATCCTCCATCATCTTAGTTTTCTCCTTTTGAAGCGACCAATGGGTTACTTCTTGTATAGCCGCTAGATTGGAAAATAGCTTTTTGGCATCAACCAAATACCGGTCTATCTCATTAAAATCCTGTAAAAGAGTTTGTGCCCAGTTAGAAAAACTATAGAAACTATCCTTCTCTTGTGAAGTTTCCATTAGGTACGTATTGTATAAAATGAACAGCTGTTGCGTGTTGCTTGCATAGGAAAGACCCGAAATCTTTTCGATAAAAGTTTCAATACTATAAATCTCAGGTGCAAAAAAAGTGCTGTTAGCAGATTTTGCTATGGCATTTTTAAGGAAAGTACCGGCACGCTTGCTTGGAAGCACAAAAATAATATGCTCGTGCGAACTGTGTTTTTCCCAAACCTCTTTGACTACTTCTTCTAGAAAACTCTGCATAGTCAAAAATAAAAAAAGCCCTGACAAATGTCAGGGCTTTTAAACTTATTTAGTGAGGAGAATTACTTTACTAAGTTAATCTCAACTCTTCTGTTTTCTTTTCTACCACTTCTTGTGTTGTTAGAAGCGATTGGCTTGTCTTCACCGTAACCGATAGCAGACAATCTGAACTCTTCAATACCCTTATCTACTAAGAACTCTTTTACAGAAAGTGCTCTTGACTCAGAAAGGCTTTGGTTCAATTTCTGGCTACCAACGCTATCTGTGTGACCTTCTACTGTAAATTTAGCAGTTGGGTACTCTTTTAAGATAGTGATGATGTCAACCATTACAGAAGTAGACTCAGCTTTGATAGAAGACTTACCTGTATCGAACAAGATAGTTCTAGCGTAGTCATTCAATTGCTTCTGTACTTCTTCAGTAACTTCAGGACAACCAGCGTTAGCTACAGTACCTGCAACATCTGGACATTTATCATCTTTATCCAATACACCGTCACCGTCAGTATCAGGCCATGGGCAACCTTTGTTCTCAGCAGGACCTGCTTCGTTAGGACACTCATCGTCACCATCGGCAACACCGTCACCGTCAGCATCAGGACAACCAGCTAAGTTAGCCAATCCTGCTTCGTTAGGACATTTATCATCTTTATCAGCAACACCGTCACCGTCAGCATCAGGACAACCGTTCATTTCTTTAGAACCAGCTTCGTTAGGACAAGCATCTTTGCTGTCTTCGATTCCGTCACCGTCAGCATCAGGACAACCATTGAAAGCTTCTAAACCAGCAACTTCTGGACAAGCATCATCTTTGTCATATACACCGTCACCGTCAGTATCAGTACCACCAAACTTAACAGAGATACCTGCTAAATGTTGCCAGTGCTTACGACCGTAATCTTCAAAAGCGTGCTTGTAAGTAGTCTGTACAGTAAGACCGATGTTTTCAGTAAACCAGAAGTTTACACCAACACCACCGTTAACAGTACCAGCACCAATTTCATCAACCCAAGTGTAACCACCACCTATTTCTACGAACGGGTCAACAACTTTTTGATCAAGGAAGTTATATTTGATAGTACCATCTAAAGCGTAGTGCGAAAGATCGTCAACTCCTATATCTCCTAATTTACTGATTTTGTTCAAAGATCCTCTAACGCCTACAGAAAGACCGTCACCTACAGATCTAGACACACCAACATAAGAAATAGAAGGAAGAATATTCCAGTGATCAGAAGCGTTGAAAAGCTCATTACCGAAAGAACTAGTCTGAGTCGGGAAATTGTCATCGCTTGTCGGATACACATCTATGGCATTTACTCCGAACTGTACTTGCCATGGATTATTCTCGTCTTGCGCTTGTATGTTATTGATGCCTACAATAAGGACAGCAACAACCAATAATTTGCTAAGATGTTTCATGTTAAAATTTTTAAGTTTAAGTGTTTATTAGCTGCAAATGTAAGTTGTTAAATATTATTAACAAAATCAATTTCTTATTTTTTTTAACGCATTTAATACCGTAAATAATGCATTTAAACGATTTTTAAGTCCTTCCCAACCTCTATAAAAGCCCCTATTGCGCGGTCTAAATGCCTGATTTCATGGGCAGCAGATAATTGAACACGTATTCTTGCCTTACCTTTAGGAACTACAGGGTAGAAAAACCCTATGACATAAATTCCTTTTTCCAACAAACGGCTCGCCATTTCCTGCGCTAATTTAGCGTCATACAACATTACGGGTACAATGGCAGATTCTCCGTCTATTATATCAAATCCAGCATCTATCATTCCCTTTTTAAAGTAGGCGGCGTTTGCCTGTACCTTATCACGCAAAGAGGTATCGTTTTCCAAAAGTTCAAATACCTTAATAGATGCCCCAACTATAGCTGGCGCCAAGGAATTGGAGAATAGGTAAGGCCTTGAGCGTTGGCGCAAAATTTCAATAATTTCCTTTTTACCTGTGGTATACCCTCCCATGGCACCTCCAAGAGCTTTGCCCAAAGTACCTGTAATGATATCTATCCGGCCCATTACATCCTTTTCCTCTAACGTACCTTTTCCAGTAGGACCTATAAATCCGGTGGCATGACACTCATCTATCATGACCATGGCATCATACTTTTCGGCCAAATCACAAATCTTATCCAAAGGTGCAACAAGCCCATCCATAGAAAAGACACCATCCGTAACAATGATTTTAAAACGGGCATCATCTTCATTGGCCTGTTTTAGTTGTTTTTCCAAATCCTGCATATCACTATTCATATAGCGGTAGCGCTTCGCCTTACATAATCTAACCCCATCAATAATAGAGGCATGATTAAGCGAATCAGATATTATGGCATCTTCGGCAGTTAACAAAGGTTCAAAAACTCCACCATTGGCATCAAAGGCAGCGGCATATAATATGGTATCTTCCGTACCGTAGAAATCGGCTATTTTCTTTTCAAGCTCTTTATGGATGTCTTGGGTGCCACAGATAAAACGTACGGATGACATCCCAAATCCATGACTGTCCAAAGTATCCTTTGCCGCTTGTATTACTTCCGGGTGAGATGATAGCCCCAAATAATTATTGGCACAGAAGTTAATGACTTCTTCTCCTGTTGAAATTTTAATTTCCGCCCCTTGCGGCGATGTAATTATCCTTTCGCTTTTATAAAGGCCTTCTTCCTTTATACTTGCAAGTTCTTTTTCTAAATGTTGCTTTATTTTTCCGTACATATAGTTATATGAATTCTGGTGTTACTTCTTCGTTAATGTAAACAATGATTTTATTCTCCACAACATAGCCCATATCGGTTAGGGCATCGGCATAGGAATAGAGCTGTTCTTTGTATTTGGGATTTGTCTTTCCCGTTTTATAATCTATAAGTGTTGCTTTCTTATCTTTTAACACTACTCTATCCGGACGCAAAATCTGACCTTTGGCGGTTATAATATCCTTTTCATTTTTAAAAGTGTAGCCATCCTTATAATAAGAGTTAAGTTTAGGGTGCTTAACCACATGTTGCAGTCTCCCTCTGACCTCATCTAATTCCTGGTTTTCTATTTCCCCTTGTTGGACCGCTTTCTGCAGTGCAGGTTCAATATCGTCTTCCGTATTTATAAAACCTAATATATAATGTATAAGGTTTCCTTTTGAAAGGGCCGCCTCCCTTTCCGTATCCCACAGGAGTCCCGAACGGGTCAATATTTTAAAACTAGACCGGTCCTTATGCGTATAACTATAATCTATTTTCTGTTGCTCCTTTGTTTGGTGAACAGTAGGGGCATCCTCCAAAACTCCAAAATTATATACCAGTTCATCATCAGACCATACCCCCTTACCTTTTAGATACTCAATGAACAGGCCGGAATAATAATCGGTTTTATGCTGTCCTTTTGAAAGGTCTTTTTCCGTTATTACATAAAGTGCTTTCTCTGCCCGTGTTAATGCCACATATAATAGGTTAAGGGCATCCAATTCCATTTTATGTTCTTCTTCTGAATAAATCTGCGCAGCCTCGGCCCCATAATTCTCAACTTCTTTTTTTTCAGTGACTAGAATTTCTTCAAATCCATTAAAAGCATCTGCATTAAGCGGAAGCCATATTTTTTTATCCATCCGTTTGTAAATATGCTCATTGGCAAACGGAAAAATAACAATAGGGAATTCCAGTCCTTTGGATTTATGCACGGTCATTATACGCACGGCATCAATATTGTCGGGTGCCGAAATACTAAGCTTGCCCTTCTTCTTTTCCCAGAGATTCAAAAAGGCCTGAATTCCTGTACCTTCCTTCTGCTCGGTATCAAGAACAAAATCCATAAAAAACGTAATATAAGCATCAGAACCCTCCACCAAGTGGCATTGGCGAATTACCCTCTCCAAACCATCATAGACCGACAGTTGTTTGAGCTCATTAACATCAAGATTGTATTCGTTTAAAAAAAGTTGGTCTACCCTTTTAAGATTTTCATATATATATTGATGTCTGTTATTTTTACTTTCGGATAGAAAAGACAACAGGTCATAAGCTATTTGCAAATTTCCCGGATTACCTATATAGGCAATAAGATTGGCCAAAAAACGTACTTTATCACTACTGCTCAACAAAAGACTCTCCGAAGATATAGTAGGGATATTCTGCTGTGTGAGGAAATCTGCCAACATTACACCTTGCCGGTTCCCTCGCACCAAAATACAGATGTCTTCGTAACCGTATTTTTTATCGATCACCTCCGCTATCGTGTTCAGAACCTCCTCGCAATACTGATCGTCCTTGCTCTTGTCATCTACCTTTTCAATAAAAGCAAGCTGTACGGTGCCGCCTTTTTTGGAGTTATATCCTTGTTGATTACCGTCTACGAACATGGCGTTGTACATAGCATCGTTTAAAAACGGACTGGTGGCCGTAAAAAAGTCGTTATTGAACTTAATTACCTCATCATAGCTACGCCAGTTGGTTGGCAGGGATTCTGTTTGGGCGGGAATTGCAAACGGACTCACCTTCTCGTTCACCAAATCCAAGAACTGCTCTGCCCTACCGCCACGCCAACGATATATTGCCTGTTTGGCATCGCCCACCAAGAATAAAGACCCTTTATTACCCTGAAGGTCCTCTCCCTCTAAGGCATGACCAATAAGAGGTATAAGATTGTTCCATTGTAATGTAGAGGTATCCTGAAATTCATCTACAAAATAGTGTTGGTACTTTTCACCCAAACGCTCATAAATAAAGGGCGCAGGTTGATTTTTTATTTCTTTGGATATAATGGTGTTGAATTCCGCTATTGAAAGTTGGTCCCGCTCGTTCTGTAAGCTTTTGACCTCTCTCTGTATAGCGTTCAAAACTGTTAGGGGAACTAGATTTGAATATGCATTTTTCAAAAACGCTAGTTCGTAAAAAGTGTGCTTTATCTTATTAAAAATCTCGGAAAATTGGGGATGTAGCTCATCTAGGGTAGCCTTGGTAGCGTCAGCGGTAGATTTGTTATAAAGTACCGTATCATCAAAATTTTGCTTCCATCCGGCGTTAAAGTCGATTGCCAAATCTCCCGTTGAAATTTTTTCCATGAATTTTGGAAAGTACCCTCTAGTAAAATCAGAAAACTCAAGTCCGTTTTGTTCTATCAATTGCAAGGCCAAGGCTGCAAAACCAACAAGACTTTCTTGAGTAGCCTTGATTCTGGCCCTTAAGGTTGTTTTCAAGCTAACAAAATCCTCTATGTTCTTGTCCCTCAAGTTTTGGAGATGCTCGGCATGGTTCTCCCTAAAAAGAAGCTTACCAATATTACCTAGGTCATACGCTATATCCCAACTTTTATCATCATCTATTTTTTCTAGGGCAAATTCCAGCAAAACCTGAGTTAGCTGTTTATCCGTTCCCGCCTTATGAACCAATTTTGCTACGGCCTCGTCCAATAATAGGTCCGTATCTAAAACAACCTCAAAATTCTGTGGTAGTTTTAGATCCTTGGCAAAGGTTCGTATTAACCTATGGGTAAACTTATCAATGGTAGAAATATCAAAAAAAGCATAGTTGTGTAGGATTTCCTTTAAGGTGCGTTGGGCTCGTTTTCTAAGTGTATCTGCATCTATGCCCAACTCGCGCATTAAATCAATAAAAAGAGGAGGCGCCCCAACCTCATCAGTTACCTGCCCAAATTTGAACAAACTCTCCAAAATACGCTGCTTCATTTCATTTACCGCCTTATTGGTAAATGTGATAGCTAGAATTTTACCAAAACGATTGCCAGAGGAAAGGACAATTTTAAGGTATTCTTTGGTTAACGTATGCGTCTTTCCAGAGCCTGCCGAGGCATTATATATTTTGAAAGTGCTGTGTTGCAAGTGCTTTTTTATGCAAATTACTAATTCTAAAAAGGTTCTTAACAAATTATTTAGTGAATTTCTATGTTAAAAACTGTAAATTTGATTTCACTAAATTTTAATCTAAAAACACATATAAAATGGCTTTTGAACTACCAAAATTACCTTATGCATATGATGCATTAGAACCACATATTGACGCTAGAACAATGGAAATTCACCATACAAAACACCACAATGGTTATACTACCAAATTAAATGGTGCTATTGAAGGAACTGCATTGGAAGGCAAGTCTATTGAAGATATCTTAGAAAACCTAGACATGTCTAACGGTGCCGTTAGAAATAATGGCGGCGGTTTCTACAACCACTCTCTTTTCTGGGAAATTATGTCTCCTAACGGTGGCGGAAAACCTTCAGGAGAACTTGCAGACGCTATTGACAGTGCTTTTGGTTCTTTTGACGCTTTTAAAGAGAAGTTTAGCGGAGCTGCAGGAACCCGTTTTGGTTCTGGCTGGGCTTGGCTTTGTGTACAAAAAGGCGGAAAAGTAGAAGTATGTTCTACTCCAAACCAAGATAACCCTTTAATGCCGGATACCGGTTGTAGTGGTTTTCCTATTTTAGGTCTAGATGTTTGGGAGCATGCATACTACCTAAACTACCAAAACAAAAGACCTGATTATATTAACGCTTTTTTCAACGTTATTAATTGGGACAAAGTAGCTGAACTATATGCTGCCAACAAATAAGAAACACAGCATACTCTAATAGAATTTATATTTACAAAAAACCCATCCTGATTTGTTTCAGGATGGGTTTTTTCTTGTGGTTTAAAAATAGAAAAGGGCGGAGAAGTCTCCACCCTTTTCGTCCCAAATCTTACCATAAACTTAACCTACTTATGCTATGGCGATACTAAAATACTGGTATTGTGGGAAATAAAAAAGAAATATTTAGGGTTTTTTTTTACCTCAATTGCTTATAAAAACGCCTGAACACACCATAAAGGCTAGTGTTTACAAGGGTTTAGACAATAAAAAAGGCGGAGCGAAGCTCCACCTTTTTTCCCCAAATCTTACCATGAACTTAACCTACTTATGCTATGGTTCTCCAAATGTAGTGCTACATAGCTCCTAAAAAAAAGGTTTTGGACTAACGATCAAAACTCTAGTTGAAATGCAAAATCAACACAAATACTACCTTTTAAAACTTTTAGCGGAATTGGAAAACTTACAACCTCATTTTGAAGAAATCCTGTATGATGAAAAGAGGAAAGTGTAGAAAATAAAAAGGCGGAGTTAGACTCCGCCTTTTTCCCCAAATCTTACCATGAACTTAACCTACTTATGCTATGGTCCTCCAAAGATACAACCGCATTAAGCCCTACAAAAACATCTTTGTCCAAGCGTATAAAAATCGGTTAAAGGGATGAAACTTTAAAAAGGGAGCCCATTAAGGTCTAAACACATTAAAAATTGATATTGCATTGGAGTGTACAACTGAAGAAAAGTAGCCCCGTAAACTTGTAGAAAATAAAAAGGTGGAGTAAACTCCACCTTTTTGCCCCAAATCTTACCATGAACTTAACCTACTTATGCTATGGCAAGTTCAAATGTAATCTGACCTCCGTCCAAGCGGTTAAAAAAACGCCAAGTAGCGGATATTATCGATGAAATACATTATTTGTGCATTTCACCGATAAAGCCAATTAGTATGCACGTTCGTTCTTGCCTTCGTAAAAATTGATAAAGGCTTTATTTACTACTCGGTTACCACCCGGGGTGGGATAGTCTCCAGTAAAATACCAGTCACCTAAATTCTTAGGACACGCTTCGTGAAGCGCCTCCACACTTTGATAAATAATCTCTACCTCGGCCTTAATCTCTTCCGGACTAAGTAGCTCCCCAATTTTTGCGGATATTTCCTCTGGAGTAAAAGGTGCGTAAAATTCTTTAACGTAATTCACTACATCTTTATCCTTGCTACTTACCTGCTCTAAACATTTATCATAAATATCATCAACAACGTTCATTGTTAAACGTTCTTCATGTAAGGCCAATGCCGCCCTAAAAGCAATAAAATCTTCTAATTTGGCCATATCAATACCATAGCAATCCGGATACCTAATTTGTGGCGCAGATGATACAACTATTATCTTTTTAGGCGATAAACGGTCCAATATCCTAAGGATACTCTTTTTTAATGTTGTTCCCCTAACGATACTGTCATCAATAATTACCAGATTATCTCCCTTCTTTACAGAACCATAGGATATGTCGTAAACATGTGTAACCAAATCATCGCGGCTACTGTCTTGCGTAATAAAGGTACGCAGCTTTGCATCTTTAATGGCTACTTTTTCAATTCTTGGACGTACCTCTAAAATTTCATGAAGCTCCTCACTAGTAATCTTTGAGCCAATAGAAAGTATTTGCTCCTCTTTTCTCTTATTCAAATAGTTTTGCGCCTCCCTAACCATTCCAAAAAAGGAAGTTTCAGCGGTGTTAGGTATGTATGAGAAAACCGTGTTCTTAATATCATAATCTATTGACTCGAGAATTTGCGGAAAAACCAATCTTCCCAACATCTTTCGTTCTTGATAGATTTCTTTATCACTTCCCCTTGAAAAATAAATACGTTCAAATGAACATGCCTTTCTTTCCGTAGGCTCTAAAATTTGATTGATTGACGATGAGCCATCCTTTTTAATGATAATTGCACTACCAGGATCAAGTTCTTTGACCTCTTCGTAAGGCACATTAAATACCGTTTGTATAGCAGGCCGCTCAGAAGCAACTACCACAACCTCATCATCTTGATAATAATACGTAGGTCTAATACCTGCTGGATCCCTAAGAACAAAGGCATCTCCATGCCCCAAAAGACCGGCCATGGCATAACCACCATCCCAGTTTTTGGCAGCTCTTTTTAGTATCTTATGAACCTTAAGACGTTCCGCTATAATAGGTGAAGCTTCCTGCTTGGTATATCCTTCCTTTTTTATTTGCTTGTAGAGTTTGGCAACGGCATCATCTAAAAAATGACCAATTTTCTCCATTACGGTTACCGTATCCGCCATTTCCTTTGGGTGCTGTCCGATCTGAATTAAATTATCGAACAGCTCATGTACATTGGTCATATTAAAGTTACCCGCAACAATAATATTACGGTGCATCCAGTTGTTCTGCCTCAAGAAAGGATGTACACTTTCTATACTGTTTTTCCCAAAAGTACCGTAGCGCACGTGACCCAATAGCACTTCTCCTATATAAGGTATGTTCTTTTTCTGAGCCACAACATCATCTACATATTCCGGGTGCTCTTGTAACGTGGTATTAATACGATCGTTTATTTGCGCAAAAATATCCTGTATAGGTTGTTGAGCAATAGACCGCACCCTGCTCATGTAACGTTCCCCTGGAGCTGTATCTAACTTGATACTTGCAAAGCCCGCACCATCTTGACCACGGTTGTGCTGCTTTTCCATCATTAGATACATCTTGTTTACCCCGTAAAAGGCCGTACCGTACTTCTCTTTGTAATACTCCAACGGTTTAAGCAACCGTATTACCGAAATACCACATTCATGTTTAATCGCGTCACTCATTATAAATCTACGTATTAAAAAAGCCCCTAATATAGGGGCGTGTCATTATTTTAATTCTATGTCAAACTGTGTCAAGGCCTTAAATTGATGCAGCCTTTTAGTAACCTCTTCCCTTTTTAAATCTTGCATACGCTCCGTCCCAAATCGTTCTACACAAAACGATGCTAAATTAGAGCCATGGATAACGGCATTTTTCATGTTGTTGAACGAAAGGTCGTTAGTGGCTGCCAAATATCCTGAAAAACCTCCTGCAAAGGTATCTCCAGCACCTGTTGGATCAAACACCTCTTCCAGAGGTAAAGCCGGAGCAAAGAAAATTTTCTCCTCATGAAACAAGAGCGCTCCATGTTCTCCCTTTTTGATCACCAAGTACTTTGGCCCCATTTGCTGAATAGCTTTTGCAGCCTTTACCAAAGAGTATTCATTGGTCAACTGCCTTGCTTCTTCATCATTTATAGTAAGTACATCTATATGTTTAATGACCTCCATTAACTCTGGCAACGCATTGTCCATCCAAAAATTCATAGTATCCAATACTATCAACTTTGGTCGTTTTTCCATTTGGTTGATTACGCTTAGCTGAACACTAGGATGCAGATTACCCAACATAACTACGTCAGCATCTTTAAACCCTTCGGATACTACAGGGTTAAAATCGGCCAAGGTGTTCAATTCCGTTACTAAAGTATCTCTAGAGTTAAGGTCGTTGTGGTACTTTCCTTTCCAATAAAAGGTTTTTCCGCCTTTTACAATTTCCAAAGCACTAAGATCTATCTGCTTATTGGTTAGAATATCTAAATATTCTTGCGGAAGGTCTTCTCCCACAATAGATACGATTCCTGATTCTACATTATACTGGGAAGCCGCCAAACCAATGAAAGTTGCTGCACCACCCAAAATCTTATCGGTTTTCCCGAAAGGAGTTTCAATTTCGTCAAAGGCAACAGTGCCCACGATTAGAAGTTTGCCCATGCAATTTTAAGTTTAAGCTGCAAATATACGCTTTTGTAACGCTATTACGTGCAAATATACCCTTACAAAAAAAGCTTACGAATATTACCTTTCCAATTTTTGCACACCTCATTATAAGCCAGTTTTCTGAGATGCACTGCATTGTCTATAAAGAAATAGATATAATTTTTTGTCCAAATATTTTGTAGCCCTGTTCTTAACGCTACTTGCGGCCAAAATCCGCAGGAATCTCTCCCCACACCTTAGTTTCCCATTTAACGATCGGGGTGCTGTACGAATTGTTTTTTAACCACTCTAAAGCTCTCCTAATCAAATCAAAAACTTCTTTGTTCTTGGGTGTTTCCTGTAGTTTAGTATTGCACGTTTTTTTTCGCACCCAACTCATAGCCGTACGGGAATCTGTATAAATAATCCTATTACTCTTATTGTTCTTTAAAAAAGCCAACCCGTGTACTATGGCCAAAAACTCTCCTATATTATTAGTGCCTTGTTGAAAGGGCCCTTGCCTAAAAAGTTTTTTGCCCGTTTTTGTATCTACTCCTTGGTACTCCATAATTCCTGGATTACCGCTGGAGGCCGCATCTACGGAAATGGAATTGTAGTTAGGCGTTCCATACCTTTGTATAAGTTCCGGCGTTAAAACTGGCTTCCCCTTTTTCTTTCCCTTAAAATCCTCATAATTACCGTTAAAGGCTTTTTTGGCCTTATCAAACGTTTCAAAAGATTTGTACTGAGCTCCTTTAAATCCTGTAATTGCAGCTTTACAAGCTGCCCAAGAATCATAAATTCCAGGTTTTTTCCCTTTCCAGACCGTATAGAATTTTCCTTTTTTAGCCATTATTCTACTTCTAATAGTTGCGCTATAACCTTTGGGAAATATTCGTATTCGAGCTCGTGTACTTTTCCGGCTATACTCTCCGCAGTATCATCTGCAGAAACTGACGTTTTTGCCTGCTTAATTACAGCTCCCTCATCATAATTTTCATTTACATAATGAATAGTGATACCGGTTTCCGTCTCATTATTGGCCCTAACGGCTTCATGTACATGATTACCGTACATACCTTTGCCACCGTATTTTGGCAATAACGCTGGGTGAATATTTACAATTTTATCAGGAAAATTCTCAACCAAGTTCTGGGGTACTTTCCAAAGAAAACCCGCTAACACAATAAGATCCGGTTTAAACGATTTTATAATATTCAGTACGCATTCCGTTTCATAAAAAGCAGTCCTGTTAAAATATAACCCGTTAATTTTAAGCTTATTACACCTGTCTAAAACTTTTGCCTCAGTTTTATTGGTCAATACGGCACTAATGTTCACTTCAGTATTATCTTGAAAATACTTAACAATGTTTTCAACATTAGATCCAGAGCCGGAAGCGAATAATACAAGGTTTTTCATGCAGCAGATAAGGTTACAAGTAGCAAAATATTTAGGTCAAAAATACCGCTCTTATCCTGAAATTTTATAAATTACAAGACATTTTAACGACAAATAGTGGATTTAGTCCAAAGTTTTTTATTTTTGCAACCAATTTAATTTTTTAAAAACAATATTATTATGTCAGACATTGCATCAAGAGTAAAAGCTATCATCGTTGATAAATTAGGTGTGGATGAGAACGAAGTAGTAACGGAAGCTAGCTTTACTAACGACCTAGGGGCCGATTCTTTGGATACCGTGGAGTTGATCATGGAATTCGAGAAAGAATTTGATATTCAGATTCCCGACGATCAAGCTGAGAACATCGCAACAGTTGGCCAAGCCATTAGCTATATAGAAGAAGCGAAGTAATCTTTATGATTTCTTGAACGAGATTCAAAATTATCCATGTGGTAACCATTATCGCATGGATAATTTTTTTAATTTACGCTTGACTTACTAAGTAAACCAAAAATCAGGTTCAATGCAATTAAAGCGAGTTGTAGTTACTGGGTTGGGTGCGTTGACTCCCATAGGTAACAATATTGAGGAATATTGGGAAGGTCTTAAAAACGGAAAGAGCGGTTCTGCTCCCGTTACCTATTACGATACCGAAAAATTTAAGGTAAAATTTGCCTGCGAGCTTAAGAATTTTGACCCTCTAGAGCATTTTGACCGCAAAGAGGCCAGAAAACTAGATAGGTTTGCACAATATGCCTTGGTCTCTTCGGATGAGGCCATTATAGATTCCGGTCTTGACCTTAACGAAGTAGACAAGTTTCGTGTTGGGGTTATCTGGGGTGCCGGTATTGGTGGTCTGGAGACTTTTCAAAACGAAGTAATGAACTTTGCGAAAGGTGACGGTACACCTAGGTTCAATCCATTTTTTATACCCAAAATGATTGCGGATATTGCTCCCGGGCATATTTCTATCAAGCACGGTTTTATGGGGCCTAACTATACCACCGTTTCTGCATGTGCATCTTCGGCCAACGCCATGATCGATGCCCTAAACTATATTCGTTTAGGCCATTGTGATGTTGTTGTTACCGGAGGTAGTGAAGCCGCAGTAACCATAGCAGGTATGGGTGGTTTTGGAGCTATGCACGCTTTATCTACTAGAAATGATAGCCCTGAAACGGCCTCTAGACCGTTTGATGCTACCCGAGACGGATTTGTTTTGGGTGAAGGTGCAGGTGCATTAATTTTAGAAGAGTACGAACACGCCAAAGCGCGTGGCGCAAAAATATATGCAGAAGTTGCCGGTGGAGGGCTTTCTAGTGATGCCTACCACATGACCGCACCGCACCCGGACGGGATAGGAGTGGTACAGGTAATGAAAAACTGTTTAAGGGATGCTGGTCTAAAACCGGAAGATGTAGATACCATTAATACACATGGTACGTCTACTCCCCTTGGAGATGTGGCAGAACTTAAGGCTATTAGTGAAGTCTTTGGCGACCATGCCCCTAACATCAATATTAATTCTACAAAATCAATGACCGGCCACTTACTGGGTGCTGCCGGGGCTATTGAGGCCATTGCTTCAATTTTAGCTATGCAACATAGTTTGGTTCCTCCAACTATAAACCATACTACCGTAGATGAGAATATAGATCCCAAACTAAACCTAACCCTTAACAAAGCCCAGAAGCGAGACGTAAACGTTGCCCTGAGCAACACCTTTGGGTTTGGTGGTCACAATGCCTGCGTAATTTTCAAAAAATTTAGCGAGTAATACAGTATGGGATTTCCTTCCAATATATTTAATTCCCATCCTAAAGAGGATGGGGATTTTTTTGGGGGAATGACTTCTATTTTGGGTTTTAAACCTAGAAAGCTGGCCATTTACAAAAAAGCTTTCATACACCGCTCCGCAAATGAAAAGGACAAGGACGGGAATCCTCTAAACTATGAACGCCTAGAGTTTTTAGGCGATTCCATGCTGGGAACAATAATTTCCAAGCACTTGTATGATCAAGTACCGGAAGGAGACGAAGGCTATCTTACCAAGATGCGCTCAAAAATTGTAAGCCGCAAACATCTAAACGAACTTGGTAAGGATTTAGGACTCATAGACTATGTAAAAAGTCGTATTCCCAAATCCCATTTTGGAGAAAACATACATGGCAATGTTTTTGAAGCGTTGGTAGGCGCCATCTATCTAGATCGTGGCTACAAGTTTTGCGAAAAGTTCATTAACCAAAAGGTTATAGAGCCTTATGTAGACATAGAACAACTAGAAGGTAAGGTCATAAGCTACAAGAGTCTTGTAATTGAATGGTGCCAAAAACAGAAAAAAACGTTTGACTATGACGTTTACGATGATACTGGTAATGACGCGTTAAAGCATTTTGCGGTAAAACTTACTATTGCAGATACGGTAGTGGCAAAAGCAAGGGCCACTTCTAAAAAAAAGGCAGAGGAACGTGCTTCAAAACGGGCCTATTACGCATTACAGGATAAGATGGACAAGTCTTAAATTGTAATTTTATGTAACCAAAATGTTATAGTTTGTTCAAAAATAGTTTTAGCCTTATCTAATCTAGGCGTTGTACGGTATTAATATTATCTTTACCACTTTGTGCCCCTATGGTAGCAGTACATAAAATTACGAACGACTTTTACGAAGATACATTCGATTTAGTTGCGTTGCATAGTAGCCTTGAAGATTATGCCATAGCCTACGCTCTCAATCTTCATTTAAAATCGAGCTTTAAAAGGTCACCTAAAGACCTTGACCTCACCGGTCATATTACAGTTCCCATTTTTGAATGGAAAGATGATATTAACGATAGGTACTGGACCTTATTCACAAATAACGGTCTAGCAGAGGACACAAATAGTAGAAAAGGGCTGTTTAAGGACGAACCCTCTTTCACAACATTTCACATGGTGCCCGAACACCGAGATGTAGACTATTTTTTAAAAATAGAACAAGATGGGTTTATTAATATGGAAAACCTTGTGAGAACACTGCAAAACATACCCAAAATTATAACGGCTTACGCCATAGAAACTGACAAACTCAAATCTAAGAACAATTTAATTTTTTGATCAATGCCAAGTAATAAAAAAACAAAAATTGTAGCCACCCTAGGGCCGGCCACAAGCAAAAAAGAAGTGCTGAAAGATATGATGGAGGCTGGTGTAGATGTCTTTCGCATCAACTTCTCACATGCAGATTACTCAGATGTTACAGAACGTGTAAAAATGATACGGGAACTCAATGAAGAAACCGGTCGTAATACCTCTATTCTTGCAGATTTGCAAGGCCCTAAGCTAAGGGTAGGCGTTATGGCTAGTGAAGTTGTAGTTGCCCCAGGTGATGAAATTACTTTTGTTACCGGCCAGCCTTTTGAAGGTACTGCCGAAAGGGTATATATGAACTATGCCGCTTTTCCTCAGGATGTTAAGCCAGGTGAGCGTATCTTGCTTGACGATGGTAAATTAATGTTTGAAGTAGTTGCTACGGATAAAAAATCCGAAGTAAAGACCAAAGTGATACAAGGTGGTCCGTTACGCTCCAAAAAAGGGGTTAACCTGCCTAACACCAACATCTCTTTACCTGCCCTAACGGAAAAGGACGTTAAGGATGCCATTTTTGCTATTTCTTTAAAAGTAGACTGGATCGCACTTTCTTTCGTTCGTTTTAGCCAAGATCTTATTGATTTACAAGCAATCATTAAGGAGCATGCCGATGAGAAAATTCCGATTATAGCTAAAATTGAAAAGCCTGAAGCCGTTGAAAACATAGATAAGATTGTTGCTTATTGTGATGGGTTAATGGTTGCTCGTGGCGATTTAGGTGTTGAAGTGCCTGCACAAGAGGTTCCGTTAATTCAAAAACAATTGGTGCTAAGGGCCAAAAGAGCTCGTATTCCAGTAATTATCGCCACACAAATGATGGAAACGATGATCACAAGCCTTACGCCTACACGAGCCGAGGTTAACGATGTGGCCAACTCCGTTATGGATGGGGCAGATGCCGTTATGCTTTCCGGTGAGACTTCCGTAGGTAACTACCCGGTTCAGGTTATTGAAAAAATGGCAAGTATTCTTCAAAGTGTAGAAGGCTCGGAGCTTATTCAAGTACCTCATGATCCGCCGCATATCCGCACAAAAAGATATATTACCAAGTCCATTTGTTATCATGCCGCCATTATGGCCAACGAAATTAAGGCAAAAGCCATTTCTACGTTGACCAATAGTGGATATACTGCATTCCAGATTTCTGCATGGAGACCAAGTTCCCATATTTTAGTATTCACCTCTAACAAGCGTATTCTTACGCAGTTAAACCTTCTTTGGGGTGTTCGCGCTTTTTATTACGACAAATATGTCTCTACGGATGAAACTATTGAAGACGTAAATAAAATGGCATGTGATAAAGGCCTTTTGGAAACAGGCGATATGCTAATTAGTTTAGCCGCAATGCCCATGAAGGAAAAAGGTATGGTAAACACGCTACGTGTTACCGAAATAGAAAGTAAATAAATAGTAATGTATATTGAAAGAAGTGGTCTTAGGCCACTTCTTTTTCAAATGCAATAAAGTTGACGAGTTGACCTCTGTTGTTGAATATAGGCTCTGCTTTTATTTCACAATGGTACGTACTTCCGTCCTTTTTATAATTTAGAACAACGGCCTCAAAAGGAACCTTTCTTTCGATGGCCGTTTTTATTTTGGCCAAAGCTTCTCTGCTAGTTTCCTTGCCTTGAAACAGTTTAGGTGTTTTTCCAATAACCTCTTCCGGTTTATAGCCCGTCATTAAAACTAGATTTTCCGTGGCATGTACTATAGTCAATTGGCTATTGGTTACAACCACAACCTCTTCGCCCAATGAGGACAACAAATCGGTTTTATCATATGCCCATCTATTCCGTTGGGCCAAAGCCTCTAAGTATCTCAGGTCTTTTCCGCTTATACAAAGTTTCTGAAAATTAAGACTGTGCAGGTCCCAAGAAACCAATGGCACAGGACTAACATTTGTCTTGCTAAAAAATTTATCTGCCGCTTCATCGTACGCCTTCATACTCTTAATAGTTAAATTGACCACTATTTTGATTTCCTTTGGTAATAGTACAAAAAGACTTTTTGCCTAACAAACAGTTAGACTCGTTTAACAACAGAGATTAACTTTCCAAGTACCATTTGGGTAAGGTTATCATTACAAGAGAGACTAATTTTAAAACAATCAATCTGCTGCAGATGAAATTTGAATTCAATGATACAAAACTAGGCTCTCACTTAGGGTTTACGAATGATATTAAAAAATACCAGAATCAATTTTCAATACAATACGGAAACATTTGTATGCTCTGGAACCGCAATAACTTGCCTCTAGAACTACACATAGATGGCATGCCCATTGAGCTATTACCGGATCAGCTAGTTACTACTACCTACCTGCAGCATGTTTCCTATGAAAAAACGGAATTGCCATTAACCGCTTTTCATTTCAACAGAGAATTCTATTGTATTAATGATCACGACCATGAAGTATCTTGTAACGGCATTCTATTTTTTGGAACCCAAGACCTCCCGATCATAACTATTCCTGTAGAACAAAAACGCAAGTTCGAGACTTTGTACGAGGTTTTTCAAGATGAATTTTCTACACCCGACGGTATACAGGGAGACATGCTTCAAATGCTGTTAAAACGACTTATAATTATCTGTACACGTCTGGCCAAGGAACAACTTATCGTAAAAAAGTTAAATAATGACCAGGTTGAAATTATAAGAAAGTTTAACGTATTGGTAGACACGCATTACAAAACCAAAAGAAAGGTTAGCGATTATGCAGAGCTTCTTTATAAGAGCCCAAAAACGCTTTCTAACCTGTTTTCCATTTATAACCAAAAATCGCCACAACAGATTATTTTAGATCGTTTGGCACTTGAAGCAAAACGATTGATAAATTTTACGGACAAGCAAAACCAAGAAATTGCATACAATCTTGGCTTTAATGACCCAGCACATTTCAGTAGGTTTTTTAAAAAAATGACCGGTATATCTCCCTCTCAATATAGAGAAATAGCCCCAATTTCTTCGTAAAGGGAAATTTCTACAAGCGGTCGGGCAATCGCTCCTAACAAACAGCCTCACTTACTTCGCATCTTTGCCTTGTATTTAAAAAACAACGCAAGATGAATGTAAAACATATATCCCTTTTTAACCTTATAGAGATTTTTTCTCATCCCAGAAAACAATTGCAAACTATAAATGCAAATGTGCATTGTGAGCAAAAACATCATCATGATTTTTATTGTGATGCCGAAAAACCGCATGTAGAACATTAGAACAAAAACAAATTAATAATCGTCATAGAAACGGAGCACTAGACATATGCTTCATTAAACTGACAAAATATCTAAAATTATGAGCAAATTTAATGTACCCAAAAGAGAAGAAGTAAGCACAGGCAATCAAGCCATTTTTGATAATTTGGAAAAAGCTGTTGGCTTTGTACCCAACCTTTACGCTACGTATGCCTATTCTGAAAATGCGCTAGCTAATTATTTAGCCTTAAGCAACGCAAAAACATCTTTGAGCGCCAAACAAAAAGAGGTAGTGAACTTAGCAGTGAGCGAAGTTAACCAATGTACCTATTGCCTTTCTGCGCATACGGCTATTGGAAAAATGAATGGATTTAGCGATGCTGAAATTCTTGAGCTTAGAGCCGGGAAAGCATCTTTTGATACTAAATTGGATGCCCTTGCCGGGTTTGCAAAAAACGTTACTGAAAACCGTGGAGCAGCCGATGAAGCTATAGTTGAGAAATTCCTTAACGCAGGATGGTCTAAAGAGAACTTGGTAGATACTATTGTATTGGTAGGAGACAAAACCATTTCTAACTACTTACACAAGACCACAGATGTTCCTGTAGATTTTCCGGTTGCAGCACCATTACAATCTGTTGAAGCTTAACATAAACCTAGCGCAACCTTTATAGCGCTGAGCAATTAAAGTCCTTTTAAATTTAAATAAATATTAAAAACCCGTCTTTTTAAAAAAGACAAAATTCAAAAAATTATGAAAAATATTATCGCAGCATTAGCATTAGTTTTCACCGTGGCATTTTCAGCAAATGCACAGGACAAAATGAGCAAAAAAGTTAAAACAATTGCCTTGGAACAAACTCCGGGCGAGTTTACTAAAAAGCAACTTACCGTAACACCGGGTACGTATGTTTTTGAAATTGCCAACAATGGAGTTGGTCATGATGTTGGTTTTGTTCTAGTAAAAAAAGGAGAGGATATTAGCAAGCCTGAAAACCACATTCAGACTGCCTATGTAACAGAGGTGGTTGCTACTGGAAAAACACAGTCATCTAAACCTACGGTATTGGAAAAAGGGGAATATGTATATTTTTGCCCAATGAACCCAACTGCTACTGACAATACTATTCTTGTTCAGTAACAACGGTAGACTATCTTTTAGAAACATGAGACCATAAAAAAAGGGAACCTATTAAGGTTCCCTTTTTTTTATTTGTAGTGCTCAGAACTATTTATTGTCCTCAAGTTTGATGACTTCAGTTCTAGCATCGTTGTTGTTCTCTTCCTCTAGCTCATCTGCAATATCTTCCAATTCAGATTTTACACTGCACGAAAAGGCAGTCATTGAAACAAAGGCCAGTAAAAATAATTTTGCAAATAAAGGTTTCATAGGTTTAAGTTTTGGTTAATACTATCTGCATTCTAAAACTCAGATAGATAGATAATATTGTACCTCTTATCGAAAAGTTAAAATCTGTTAAAAAGAACCTTCTATTTTTGAGCGGCACAATTTTTGGAATTATTTATGAGTTCCAATGGTGCTCAAACCCCATGGATTAGTAGTTTAGCGCTTCCAAAAAAAAATGTTGTGATTATAGATTTCATTATTGCCATGTTATGGAGCCTTTCTCCTTTTGGGGAAGCAAAGGTAGGTATCCCCTATGGGTTACTCAATGGCCTTAATATCTATCTGGTATTCTTGCTTTGTTTTGCCGCCAACGTACTTGTTTTTCCACTAATGCTCTTCTTTCTGGAGAAAGTAAACCGCTATTTTTTACGCTGGGGATTTTATAAGAAGTCGGCTATTTTCGTGGCACGGCGTGCTAAAACCGGTTCAGGCGATAAAATAAAACGTTATGGATTCTGGGGACTTATCTTTTTTGTAATGCTTCCGGTGCCCGGTACAGGGGTGTACGCTGGTAGTATCGCATCTTATCTTTTTAAAATTGAAAAAACCAAAGCCTTTTGGGCCAATACTATAGGAATATTCTTTTCCTCGGTTATTGTTTGGTCTGCCACTTTGGCATCAATGAAAGGTATTGGGTAACACTTTCTTTTTCTTGACAATTATCTAATTTCAATAATTTTAATTTCTTGACCGTTAAAGGTGGTGCTGGCGCCCTGTTCTTTTCCAAAGAGTAGTTGGGCTATTGGGGTTGCAGCAGATATACAATAAACACTTTCCCCTTCGGATTTGAATTCGCCTGCAGAAATTGCCAAATAATAATCCGCTTTTGAAGTAACCACCCAACTCCCAAGACCCACAATGGTCTTTGAGGCTTCCTTAGGTACTTTAGATAGTGTTTGCTTCATTTTTTCGGCCTCCGCTAACTGTTGCCCCAGTTTCTCGCGTTCAAGCTGTAACATTGCCCGACCGGTTTCATGCTTGTCTCCCGCACTACTTTTTGTTTCTGATGACAATGAGGTTTGTATGTCCTCTATATTTTTCTGAATCCTGGCTACACGTTCAATAACGAACGTGGTACAGAACTGATTTAGCTGCTCTTTCTTTATCATGTACCTTTAATGTAAATCCCTATCTACCTTAGCTCCGGAACCTCCTACCAAAAAATCCAGATCGGCACCCTTATGCGCCTGTTCTACATGGTCTATATACATTTTTACATATCCTCTATCCGCCAAAGGTTTAGGCGCTTTCCATACCGTCTTACGTTGTTCCAGTTCACTTTCGGCAACCAATAGATCAAGACTTCTGTTCTCCACATCTAACTGGATTAAATCTCCATTTTGTACCAAGGCCAATGTTCCGCCCACCGTTGATTCCGGGGAAACGTGTAAAATTACGGTTCCAGCAGCGGTGCCACTCATACGACCGTCCGATATTCGAACCATATCCGTAATTCCTTGCATCAAAAGTTTTTTAGGAAGATCTACGTTGCCCACTTCCGGCATACCTGGGTAACCTTTGGGGCCCACTCCCTTTAAAACAATTACACTGTTCTTATCTATATCTAAATTAGGATCATCAATTCTAGCATGATAGTCTTCCATGCTTTCAAAAACAACCGCTTTTCCGGTATGCTTCATTAATTCCTTTGATGCGGCCGAAGGCTTTATAACTGCACCGTTTTCACACAAATTACCTTTAAGCACCGCAATGCCCGCATTTTGTTGGACGGGTTTTTCCACTGATGCTATAACATCAGTATCATAACAAACCGCCTCATTATAGTTCTCCGTAATGTGTTTTCCGTTTACGGTAAGGGCCGTATCATGTAGCTTGGACCTTAACTCTTTCATGACCACGGAAATTCCGCCAGCATAAAAGAAATCTTCCATTAAATGCTTTCCGGAAGGCTTCAAGTTTACCAATAGAGGCACCTTGCTCCCCAAGACATCAAAATCTTCCAAATTTAAATCTACACCTATTCTACCCGCAATTGCCGTAAGATGAATAATGAGGTTGGTAGACCCCCCAACCGCAGCGTTAGTAACTATAGCGTTCTCAAAAGCTTCCCTAGTCAATATTTTTGACAATTTTAAATCCTCCTTAACCATTTCTACAATACGCCTTCCCGAGAGCTGCGCGAACAATTTCTTACGGGAATCCGCCGCGGGAATTGATGAAAAACCAGGTAAAGTAAGTCCTAACGCTTCTACCATTGTTGCCATAGTTGAAGCTGTTCCCATAGTATTGCAATGCCCAATACTCCGGGCAACACAAACTTCGGCCTCGGTAAAATCGGCATCACTAAAACCATCTACGCTTCGTTTTTCCTTGATCATCCAATTCATAGAACCGGAACCCATTTTTTCTCCCCTAAACCTACCGCTTAACATTGGGCCGCCAGGAACTACAATAGTGGGCAAATCTACGCTACAAGCGCCCATTACGGTGCTGGGCGTAGTCTTATCGCAGCCCGTCAACAAAACAATTCCGTCAAGAGGATTAGCCCGTATGGATTCTTCCGTATCCATACTCGCCAAATTCCTAAAAAGCATAGATGTTGGCCTCATAATAGTCTCCCCTAAAGACATTACCGGAAACTCCATAGGAAAACCACCAGCTTCAAGAATTCCTCTTTTAACCACTTCCGCAAAATCTCGTAAATGCCCATTACAAGGTGTAAGTTCTGACCATGTGTTGCAGATTCCAATAACGGGTTTACCCGTAAAATAATCATCTGGATACCCTTGGTTTCGGAGCCAAGAACGGTGTACGAAGCCCATTTTATCCTTTCCGCCAAACCATTCACTACTACGCAGGTGCTTCTTATCTTTCATATAAATTAGGAGAGGTTAGTTCAAAGTAGTTAAAGTAATGAATCTAGGCCAGCCTGCAAAACTATAGTACTATCAAGATTACCGCTTAGAGGAAACCTAATAAACTATTCCAGTAAATCCGCTAAGTTATTACCTATTGTACTCCCAATAGCTATGCCCATGCCTCCCAACCTAACACCACAATACACGTTTTCCGAAAGCTGCTTGACTATAGGTTTCTTTTGCATACCCGTTCCCATAATTCCGCTCCATGTGTAATCAATAGTAAATGGAGTCTCGGGCAGAATTACTTCCTTAAGTAATTTGTCTAGATGAGTCTGAATCACTTGTGAATTACCAAACCGATCTGTTTCCTCTCCTTTAAAATCAAGATTTCTACCACCCCCAAACAAAACCCGATTATCTATATTCCTAAAATAATAATAGCCCTCATCAAAATGAAAGGTTCCCTTTAGAGGCAAATTTTCAATGGGTTTGGTGATTAATACTTGCGCCCTTGCAGGCTTAACATCCTCACCAATTAATTGCGGAGCGAAACCATTGGTAGCAATGAGCATTTTTTTAGATGAAAATTCAAACCTATTTGTTTTTATTTTGACGCTGGAAAGGTCTGCGGAAAAATGCTCTACGGTAATGGAATTAAGTATAGTAATTCCGGCCTGCTGTACCAATTTTAACAGTCCGTTCATCATTTTTCCAGTATCCAACTGCCCTTCAAACCTATGGGTAATATAATTTTCCTTTATCCCTTTAAAACCAAAGGTATTAGGTGACCCATAAAATGCATCTGCTTTAAAGATCGGGTGCAACAGTGCGTTAATTTCAGATTGGTTTTGCACACACTTCTGATATAGCTCCTGCGCCGCATCAAGAAACAATTCATGGCCACCGTTTACCTGAAAATCCATTGCTTTATCACCAAGGTTTTTACGGAGTTTTTGTATTCCTTTCCAGCGCTGTGCGACCAGTTCGATCACTTCTTGTTCGCTATGTAAATCCAAGTCCGCCAAAATTTCGGAAATACTCCCAAAGCATGCAAATCCAGCATTTTTGGTGCTCGCTCCTTGAGGCAAAAAACCCTTTTCCAAAATAAGGATTTTCGCTTTTGGAAATCGCTCACGAAGACGCAAAGCACAGTTAAGCCCCACGATACCACTACCCACAATAGTGAAATCAACATTCGTTAACCACGTTTTATACTCCCAATAACTTAGCTCCATTTTACTGTATAAAAAAACCCCGATAAATATCGGGGTTTTAAATCTTATTCCGCTGGTGGCGGATCCATTTTGAAATCTTCCATAAATGCGGTAGTATAATTACCTGCTAAATAATCCGGGTGATCCATTAATTGCCTGTGGAACGGTATAGTTGTTTTAATGCCTTCAATTACGAACTCATCTAAAGCCCTTTTCATTTTATTGATAGCCTCTTCACGTGTTTGCGCAGTGGTTATCAATTTTGCAATCATAGAATCGTAATTTGGTGGTATGCTATAGCCACTGTAAACGTGCGTATCCATACGAACACCATGACCTCCTGGAGTATGTAAGGTAGTAATCCTACCCGGTGAAGGCCTAAAGTTATTGTAAGGATCTTCAGCGTTGATTCTACATTCAATAGAATGAAGTTTAGGTAAATAATTTTTACCAGAAATAGGCACGCCTCCAGCTACAAGTATCTGCTCACGAATTAAATCGTAATCAATAACCTGTTCCGTAATAGGGTGCTCTACCTGAATACGGGTATTCATTTCCATGAAATAGAAATTTCTGTGCTTATCTACCAAAAATTCTATGGTTCCCGCTCCTTCGTATTTTATGTACTCCGCAGCTTTAACGGCTGCCGCTCCCATCTCTTCACGAAGTTTATCCGTCATAAAGGGTGATGGGGTTTCTTCTGTAAGCTTTTGGTGTCTTCGCTGTACTGAGCAATCTCTTTCTGATAAATGACATGCCTTACCGTATTGGTCTCCAACAATCTGGATTTCAATATGCCTTGGCTCCTCTATCAGCTTTTCCATGTACATACCACCGTTGCCGAATGCTGCGGTAGCTTCCTGTACGGCACTCTCAAAAAGGTCTTCCATTTCCTCTTCCTTCCAAACGGCGCGCATACCCTTACCACCACCACCGGCGGTAGCTTTGATCATCACCGGGTAGCCCATTTTTTTTGCTTCCTTTTTAGCGTGCGCAACATCTTTTAACAAACCGTCCGAACCAGGAACTGTAGGAACACCGGCCTCTTTCATGGTTTTCTTGGCAGAAGCCTTATCTCCCATACGATCTATGTGCTCACCGGAAGCTCCAATAAACTTAATATCGTGCTCTGCACATATCTTGGAGAATTTAGAATTTTCCGAAAGAAACCCATAACCTGGGTGAATGGCATCGGCATTTGTAATTTCCGCTGCCGCGATAATATTTGGTATTTTCAGGTACGATTCGCTACTTGGAGCAGGACCAATACAGACGGCCTCATCAGCAAAACGAACATGCAAACTCTCTTCATCTGCCTTAGAATAGACGGCTACGGTCTTTATACCCATTTCCTTACAGGTACGTATAACACGTAACGCAATCTCTCCCCTATTTGCAATTAATATTTTTTTGAACATACTTTTTTAATTTAAATTCCAAAATCTAAGTACCAACAATCCATTCCCCTAAAGGGAACCTTATTTGGGATTCAGAATTTATAATTATGACGGATCTACCAAGAACAATGGTTGATCAAATTCTACAGGAGAAGAATCCTCAACTAAAATCTTAACGATTTTACCAGAAACCTCAGATTCAATATCGTTAAAAAGTTTCATTGCCTCAATAACACAAAGCACATCTCCTTTTCCGATAGAAGTACCCACTTCTACAAACGCACTCTTATCCGGTGATGGCTTTCTGTAAAAAGTACCGATTATTGGCGATTTAATAGTGATATACTTAGACTCGTCATCTTTTTTCTCTGTTTTGGCCGTATCGGCCGCAGCAACCTCAACAGTTTGTGCCGGAGCTTGCGCAGACATCATCTGGGCTTGTGGCATAGGAATCTGTTGCACATAGGTTGTTTCGTTTCCAGAATCCGAAGTACCCGTTTTAATGGTGATTTTTAAATCCTCCATTTCCAACTTTACTTCACTGGCCCCTGATTTTGCTACAAACTTGATCAGGCTTTGAATTTCTTTAATATCCATGGATGTTATTTATTTAAATGATCGGTATTTAATTTAATAAGCCCATTTTAGGTAAATGGAACCCCAGGTGAAACCTCCGCCAAAAGCGGCAAAAACAAGGTTATCGCCTTTTTTCAACTGGCCTTCAAAATCAGCCAACAGTAACGGTAAGGTTGCCGATGTGGTGTTACCGTATCTTTCTATATTCATAAGAACTTTAGAACTGTCCAGACCCATTCTATTGGCCGTGGCATCTATAATTCTCTTATTAGCTTGGTGTGGCACCAACCAAGAAACATCTGTATGTTCCAAGTTGTTGCGTTTCATAATTCTCTCCGCTACATCTGCCATATTGGAAACCGCAAATTTGAACACCGTTCTACCATCTTGGTAGATAAAGTGCTTTCTATTCTTAACCGTTTCTATGGTAGCGGGCATTAAAGAGCCTCCTGCATCCATTCCCAAAAATTGTCTTCCGGAACCGTCTGCCCTTAAATATTCATCTTGCAATCCTAGACCTTCTTCGTTAGGTTCGAACAATGCTGCACCCGCACCATCACCAAAAATAATACATGTGGTACGATCTGTATAATCTATTATTGAAGACATTTTATCTGCCCCAATCAGCAATACCTTTTTGTACCTGCCGGACTCTATGTAACTGGCCGCGGTTGACATGCCGAACAAAAAACTGGAACAAGCCGCCAAGAGATCATAGGCAAAGGCGTTTACAGCCCCAATTTCGGAAGCTACAAAAGCCGCTGTAGATGCCACCATACTATCTGGTGTAGCAGTGGCTATCATTATTAGATCAATTTCTTTTGGATCAATATTTTTTCTTTGGATCAGGTCTTGCGCAGCTTTGATTGCCAAATACGAAGTACCTTCTCCCTCTTCGGGTTTTAACACCCGTCTTTCTTTTATTCCCGTTCTGGAGACAATCCATTCATCATTTGTCTCTACCATATCTTCCAGCATGTTGTTGGTAAGAACAAATTCTGGAACATACCCTCCTACAGCTGTAATTGCTGCTGTTATTTTACTCATCTTAAAGTTGATTTGATATCAGAAACCTTCAAAAATGCCTCAAAATTGGTGAAAATTAATCAATTTTTATCAATTCGTCCTGTAAAACTATGCGTTTTTGAGATTTCAGTAGTAGAAATAAAAAACTCCCGTCATTAAATACGGGAGTCGTGAATTCATTATTAAGATAACCGATACATTTATGCTTCAGCCTCTTCAGTCTTATCGATCAAAACTTGACCTTTGTAGTATAATTTACCTTCATGCCAATGCGCTCTGTGGAACAAGTGCATTTCGCCAGTAGTTGGATCAGTAGCCAAAGTTGGTGCTACTGCTTTATAATGGGTTCTTCTTTTGTCCCTTCTGGTTCTCGATATTTTTCTCTTAGGATGTGCCATTTAAAACTTATTTATCCGTTAACAGTTTCTTTAATTCGTCCCATCTGGGATCACTCTCTTTTTTCTCTTTCTTTGGCTGCAGTTCCTCAAGCTTTTTTAAGGCTTCCGATTGCAACGTACCATCTAATACCCCTGGGTGAATTCTTTTTTGCGGTACGGCCAACACTAACATTTCGTATACGTATTGTGCAATATTGACCTGATGTTCTCCGTGGGGAATGATTAGAATTTCATCATCTTCATCATTATATTCTTCCCCAAATTTGACTACGAGTTCCAAATCTGCCTCTATAGGCTGATCAAAAGGTTCGTTGGTCAGGTCGCAATTTACATTAACCGTGCCCTGGGCTTTCATCTCTAACTCAAGCATTGTGCTCATCTTGTTCAAAACAACATCCAACTTAATGTCTGCCGCGTTGAACTCTTCATACCCAAAAGATTCAAAGAACGGGTTATTAATCGTATACTCAAATTCGTGTTTTCCTTGTCCTAATCCAGAGAAAGGAATGTTAAACTCCTTTTGCTTCATCATTTCAACACTGATTTTTATACACCGCCAGATTAAAGGCGGGTGCAAAGATACTATTATTTAATAAACTTACAACCCTTTTTTAATTGGAATTCAATACGTTCGCCTATCTTTTAGACCATTTCTTGAAATTAAAGCGAAACATTGGCCCAAAAACAAGCTTTTATCTCCTTATACGCTGCTTTTGCAAAGGGTTTTCAGTAAGTTCTTGATATTCTTTTCTATTCTTAAAAATATGTAGAGCAGTAAAGACCGCTTCCTTAAACGAGCTATGATCCGCCTTGCCTTTACCTGCAATCTCATACGCCGTACCGTGGTCCGGAGAGGTTCTTACCTTAGAAAGGCCTGCTGTATAATTAACCCCTTTACCAAATGAAAGCGTCTTAAAAGGAATAAGCCCTTGATCGTGATAGGCCGCTAAAATGGCATCAAAACTTTTGTAACCGTCCGACCCAAAAAAACTGTCCGCAGAATATGGTCCAAAAACCAAATGGCCCGATTCTGACATTTCTTTTATGACCGGTTTCATGACCTCATCGTCTTCTTTACCTATTATACCGTTGTCTCCGCTATGCGGATTAATGCCCAACATGGCTACCTTGGGAGCGCGAATTCCAAAATCCATTTGCAAAGATTTCTCTATGGTGCGCACCTTATTTCTTATTAATATAGGATTTATGGCTGCCGGAGCGTCCTTTACGGCAACATGATCGGTAAGCAAACCAACTTTAAGGTCATCCGTAACCATGAACATTAAGCTCTCCCCTTCCAATTCTTGGGCCAAGAAATCAGTATGGCCGGGAAATTTAAAATCGTCTGCCTGAATGTTATTTTTATTGATCGGGGCCGTAACCAGAGCATCTATAGCATCATTTTTTAAAGCATCAACTGCCGCCCGTAAAGACTTAATAGCATATTTACCTCCTTCTTCGGTAGCTTCTCCAAACTTAATTTTAGGAACTTCTTTCCATACATTAACTACATTTATCTTACCGTCTACCGCTTTAGAAGCATCAGTAATGCCATGATAGTTAATATTCAGGCCCAATTCTTTTTTCTGAAAAGAAATGGTTTTGTTGGATGCAAATATGACGGGTGTACAAAAATCCAGCATGCGTGCATCTTCAAAGGTCTTGAGTACTACCTCACAACCTATTCCGTTTAAATCGCCTATAGAAATACCCAGTTTAATTTTTCCTTCTTCCTGCATCTTATTCTTTACCTTTGCCTAATAATCTAGGGTACAAAACTACTTAAATTTAACGGAACATGTTTACGGGCATTATCGAAACTTTGGGCGAAATACAGCAATTGGAACAAGAAGGGAGCAACCTTCATATTACGGTTAAATCTTCATTAACGCCAGAACTTAAAATAGACCAAAGCGTATCTCATAACGGGGTTTGTTTAACGGTAGTTTCTTTGGACGAAAACAGCTATACCGTAACAGCTATTGATGAAACTTTACAGAAAACCAATTTAGACGACCTAAAGGTAGGTGATAAAGTAAACCTTGAGCGCGCCATGATTCTTGGTTCTCGCCTAGACGGCCATATTGTTCAAGGCCATGTAGACCAGACGGGCAAGTGTACCGCCATTGCAGAAAAAGACGGTAGTTGGTTCTTTACTTTTGAATATGATGCCGCTACGGGAAACCCTACTATAGAAAAGGGTTCTATAACCATAGATGGTACCAGCCTTACAGTGATAAATTCCGAAAAGAACAGCTTCAGTGTGGCCATTATTCCCTATACCTATGAGCACACCCGTTTTAAATCATATCAAATAGGTACAACGGTAAACTTAGAGTTTGACGTTATTGGCAAATATGTAGCCAAGCTGATGTCTTACCAGAACAACGGGTAAACTATTTTTTACCTGAAAAGCTTACTTTAGTTTCCTTCTTGCTCTTCTTAAACCCTATTAGTTGCTGCTTGGCATCTAAGGACGCTTTTACGTAGACCTTGAAGTCTTTGTAATCACTTGCCGGAATACGTTCTTTTGAAGTTTTAGCCTCTATGGAAACATGTAGTTCATTCTCTTTAGCCAAGTCATAGTTTATTTTAAACTGATGCTTTTTAAAACTATAATCCGCACTTTCCGGAATTTCAACAAAACGCTCGTCTTCGTTCAGTTTAATAACATAACTAGACTTGTAAACATTTGCATTTTCATACAACAGATAATCAATTGGAAAAATACGCTCATCATCTTGGATTATGGACGTGTTATAAGCATTGTTCACGGCTGGAATACGAAACACCCTCATACTGCCAATTTCATCCAATTTTTCGTTAACCGTCAGGTCTGACGTGTACTTTAAAACAGGCGAACGTAGTTCATAATGTATATCATGAATACTATCCATGGAAAAATCTTCTGAAATCCTACTTTTAAAATCGTCCGTAATACTCTTCTTTACTACCTCATAATTGTTCTCCTTAAAAATAGCGGCATAATGAGCGTTGATGCTCCCCTTTAAAACAGATTCTATTCTTAATTTATGAGAACCTTCTCCAATTACATACTCCATGTTACTTTCTAGCACCGTGGTAGTATGGTCAACATTTCTTAACTTGTAAATACCCTTCTTTACATCTTCCATCCATTTATTGGGGATATCCAAAGCAGTAGCACTTTCTAAACTGGTAGGTATAGACTTATAGGGCATATTGTTGTCCGTAAGTTCCAAATACTGGGGTTTACCATCTATAAATACCTTGGCTATACAGTGATTAAAATCTTGACTTGGCAATACCATGGTGCTTTCGCCATAATCTGAGGTAAGCACCAAAACTAAATGCGACTTTAGACCGGCCATTTGGGCCAAGGTGACATACAGCGTTGAAAAGTCCTTACAATCGCCTAGCTTAGATTTTATAGTTTTTGAGGGCCGCTGCGGAACATATCCACTTTGTCTAAAACCTACATGGCTATAGCTAAAGTTCTCCATAATATAATAGTAGATCTTAGAAGCCTTTTCGTCTTCCGAAAAAGAATCGCTTCCGGATGGAAAAATTGTTTTATAGGCTTCTTTAACATCTGAGTTGATAACGATTTGCGGGCGTACCAAATCTGAATACCAATTGGCTATCTCATCCCAAGAACCTATTGTGCTTACGTGTACATAGCTAGCTACATCACTAAGGCTAGGCATAAAGTTCTCCTCTGGCGAAAGTTCTTTCTGATCAATGGTCTCCCACTCATGGTATACATAATCATCTATTGTTCGCTTTTTATAACTGACATCCCCATTAAGTGTTTTAGTAGTGAAATCCTTGCCCTTAGGCACCAATATTTTTAAGGTGTTTTTATGAATAGGGTGAAAAGAATCAAACTGAAAATAGTCTACATGGTCTTTATAAAACCTACCGCTATTGGCATAACTACTTTCATAATCTACGTAGATGATATCGCCAATTTCAAGATTGTTAAAAACAATACTGGAACCGCTTCTAGACGCGGGAACAATTTTTTTATTAGGTTTTACTATTTCGGATTTTGTAATGTGATAATTGCCACTTAAACCAAGATTTACCTCTTTTAAAGATTCTATGCCACTATCGCTGGAAATCTCAACCACATAACGCGTCTGAGACTTACCGCCACCTTCCGGATACAGTTGCAACAGACTTTCATCCAACAAATAATTATACCCATAGTTGCCCTTAACCCCCTTATTCCGGGTCTGGGCCATAAATTCATATATATTGGGTGTAGCTAGTTCTTCTAGATAATCCTTGGCGTTGGACAAATCGTCTATTTTATTGCGTAAGGAGGTATTTGCGCCATTATGTCCAAGTGATTTTTTATACCAAACCAGAGCTTCCTTTTTACGCCCAGATTGCTCTAAGGCAGTACCTTTTAATTCCATGGCAACAAATGAATATGGGAAATTCTCCAGCATTTGGGCTATGTACGGTAAAGACGCTTCATACTTCTTATATTCATGTTGGTAGGCAATATAATCGGACAGGTAGATATTATCGTGATCCACCAAATTATATCGCTTTTCAAAAAGGGCCAAGGCCTCTTCCTTTCGGTCTTGCTTGTTATAAAAAGCAACGAGAGATTTTAATGCGCTGTAATCAAAATAGGTGTCATCTATATCTTCTAAAATCTGTATGGCCTTATCGTCTTCATTCAAATATGCGGAATATATATTGAGGTAGACTTTTAGGATACTCAACTGGTCCTTATAATTATCGGTAATGGTCCGTAACGTTTCCTTTACGGCAGATTTATTTTCTTGCCTAATATTCAATAACAATTTAGCCGATTGTTTTAAAATATCCATATCCGTAGAAGCCGAAAAGTCCGCTACAAATTCCTCAAACTCCTGTAAGGGCAGTTTAAAAAGTTCCCGAGATTCCTCAAAACGATAGATGTACGACAGATAGTAGTTTTCATCATCGCTTTGGATATTTTTTTGCAACTCCTTTGCAGAAGCATAATCCTTTTCCTTTGTATAACACTCAATAAGATATTTTCTAAGAAACGAACTTTCCGGATAGGCTTCTATCCATGGTTGTAAAGTTGCCTTGGCCTCATTGAATTTTGAATTTCTCAAATACGCACTTACCAAGCATATCGTGTTGAAAAAATTGTTTGGGTCTTTCTTTAATTTATTTTGAAAAAAGGCTTCTACATCATGTGTCAATACTTTAGGAGCAATACGCTCCAATGAACTTTTTTGATAGGCAACTGGGGTTGCACTGTATTCCAAATCGGTAAAAGCGTGTCCTTCTTCATCTGTAATTCTAACAATAAAATAGGCTATTCCGCTTTGGTCCGCGCTCTTTACTAATAATCGGTTGTTTCCAGCAGGAAGGTTTACGAGCACATTATAGGCATCCAAATCGGTAATGCCATCATTGGTGTTTTCGTAGATGAGTACATCATTTAGCCAAACTTTTGCAAAAGATGAACTACCTAAACGTACTACTGCTTTTTTTACTGTTGGATTGTTTATAAAACTTTGTGCATAATTTACGCCACCACCATATTCTGCGTGGTTAGAGTAATATTGATACGCATCTTTCTCACGCCCCCTTTGTGTATACCAATTGATAAATCCGTTGCTATTGGCGTTAAAATCCGTTTTGGAAGTAGTATTCTTTTCCGGAGCATATTCCGTAGCCAAACCACTACCGTTCAAATTCTCAAAACTACCACAAAACTGCCAAGCCTTAATAGCTGGTATTTCATAATTCAATTGGTCGTACGCTGCCCAATCATCGGAATGTTGGGCTACGGCAGATTTGAGGTACCTAAGCGACTCCTTAACAGTTGTATTTTTAATTCTTTCTAATGGTACGCCATTTATGTTAGCCACATTTTTTCTGTTGAATCCTGTTGTTAAATAGGAATCGAAAAAGAAATTATGGTTCCACAATGCGTAGAGGTAATATTCAAAATCCGGCTGGGCAACTACGTTTGTAATAAAGCCATCGGCAGAAGCAAATGTACCATTCTCATTGGCTATAAGTTCATTAGTCAACAAATCTGGCAAACTACCCTTGTTCTTTTTCTGAAACTTAACTTTAGCCTCCTCTCTCTGATTCTTTAAAAGAAGCTGCCAATAAGCATCTATTTTTTTGGTTTCTTGAGCTTGGGAACAAGTTGCAGAAAAGACAAAAGCCACTAGAAGAAGACGATAAAATCTCATGCGTAGGTAGGTTTGGTTAAAGTTTGGATAAATTATAACGCAAGTTTTCTTTAAATGGTATGCTTAGCTACAATCCTGAAAAAACCAACATGGAATTCAGAACTACCCATTTCTACAATTAAAGACCGAACAACGATTTTATACAATAAGCTCACCTAACAGGCGTTGATTCTAAAGGTGTTAGCCAATAGCACCTAAGCAAACCTGGAGGCTCCCAATCCTCCTTTAAAAACCTACTTATGAAAAAGCGCATTGTATACCTACTTTGCAGTGTTGTACTGGTGTTGACCGCAAGCTGTTCTAAAGATGAAGAAGAACCAAGTCTAGTAAGCGGAGAGGCCAAAATCTCAAACGACACTGGGATTTCTTTCACCAACTCAACCGGATTTTCCGCAGATTACGTGACTTTCAAACTCAGAAAAGGTACTGGGGCAGAAAAGGAATATGGACAAAGTTTGAGCAGCTATAGCCTAACATCACTAGAGCAAGGGTCTATTACTATTTACCAAATGCAAGTGTTTGACAATGAGGAAGAGGTTTCCTTTAAATCCTACACCTACGATGAAGATGGTAATAGAAGAGAGATAAAATCTACTTCAATAATAGAAATAAACCAGGATGAGGTACTACAAATTATTTTGGAGAGTGTAGAGTAACAACCGTACCACCTCATCTTTTTATCTCATTACAGTATATTTTCTTTCATTTTGTTCCAAGCCCGTATGAGCAGGAAGCCCGAGACTACGGCAATTCCCGTAAGCAATAATGCGGCTTCGGTTCTACCGTAAATCCAATATCCGGTTGCGAACATAATTGTGTAGATAAGAACACACCCAAGAACCATTGCGGTAATACCTTGGGGCACGCTCCATTTTTCGTTATTGTTCTTAATTTTTTCTCCATCGGCCTTGGCATCATCAACCACTTTAGACCAACCTGGTCCTCCCGGTTGAATACGCTTATAAAAAGACCGAAGCGTTTCTTTAGATTCAGGTTGTGTCATAAACGTTGCCGTTAACCAAATAGCAGAAGTAACCACCACTACAAAAGGATACTCGGCCCAATCCGGAAAAACTCCTGTTGTTTCAGCAAAAAGAACCGCCCCCAAAGAAGTAGTTTTCAATACAATTGAAATTACCCCTGAGGCGAACATAGCCGTAATTTCACTCCATGCATTAATACGCCACCAAAACCATCTTAAGATAAAAATGAGTCCGGTACCCGCACCAAAGGTTAATAGAATGTCAAAAATCTGAAGCGCATTCTCAAGTGCCAAGGCCAAACCTGCACTCAGGATCATAAGTACAACGGTAGAAATTCTACCCACGGCCACCATTTGCTTTTCAGTAGCATTAGGGTTTATCTGTTGCTTGTAAAAATCAAATACAATATAAGATGAACCCCAGTTTAACTGTGTAGAAATAGTACTCATATAAGCTGCAATCAAAGAAGCCAGAACTACACCTAAAAGTCCGCTTGGGAGCTTGGTCAACATGGCGGAGTAGGCCAAATCCTGTCCTAGTTTGTCTTCCGCAATATTAGGAAAAGCCTCATGAATACTTGCAATATCCGGGTAAACCACCAATGATGCCAATGCCACCAATATCCATGGCCAAGGCCTTAAAGCATAGTGCATGATATTGAAAAAGAATGTGGCGCCAATAGCATGATTTTCGTCTTTTGCGGCCAACATACGTTGCGCAATATAACCTCCCCCACCTGGTTCAGCACCCGGGTACCAAGAACTCCACCACTGTACGGCCAATGGAATAATAAAAAGGGTAATCAGTGCCTTTTTATTACTGAAATCAGGAACAATATCAAGTTTCCCCATTACATTTTCATGCGCTATTAGCGCCTCAATACCACCAACCTCGGGTATATTTACCAAATAATATGCGGCACCTATAGCTCCGGACATGGCTACAAAGAACAAAAGAAAATCAGTATAGACCACTCCTTTAAAACCTCCCAAAGCACTAAAGGTAACGGTGATTAATCCCGCACCAACTACGGTTTCCCATGGTTCTAGACCTAACATAATACCACCGATCTTAATAGCGGCCAAGGTTACGGATGCCATTGTAATAATATTGAAAAGCGCACCTAAATATACGGCCCTGAACTTTCTTAAAAAGCTTGCCGGAGCACCGCCGTAACGCATTTCATAAAATTCTAAATCTGTGTTTACATTGGACTTACGCCAAAGTTTGGCATACACAAAAACAGTTAAAAGACCGGTAATCAAAAAAGCCCACCAAACCCAGTTCCCAGAAACCCCATTGGTCCTAACAATGTCCGTTACCAAATTAGGTGTGTCGGTAGAAAAGGTAGTAGCCACCATTGAAAGACCCAATAACCACCAGGGCATAGTCCTGCCGGACAGAAAAAACTCAGATGAGTTCTTACCCGATTTTTTAGAAACGTAAAATCCAATACCTAGGACAATTGAGAAAAAAACAATGATAAAACTATAATCTAGAGTGGATAGTTCCATTAAAGAGGGTTGGTTTTGGGATTAGTCTTTAAAGATATTATTTTTTAGGATACTTTTGCCTTTTTCATACAAACCTCTTCCTGTGCTTTTAACTACTTCATTCAACATTACACTTACCGCTTGGGCCCTTGCATTTACAGCTGCAACCGTTATTGGACTCTCAAAGGCTGGCATTAAAGGAATTGCAATTGTAAATGTTACGTTAATGGCACTTGCCTTTACTGCAAAAGCATCTACCGGCATAGTAGTTCCCCTCTTGGTGGTGGGCGATATTTTTGCCGTTATCTATTACAACAGACACGCCAATTGGGCACATATCATAAAATTCCTGCCGTGGATTCTCGTTGGGATAGCTTGTGGAGTATTGATCGGAAACGATCTGGATGAAGGGTTGTTCAAAATTGCTATGGCAATCATCATTTTGGTAAGCGTGCTTATGATGTACTGGTGGGATAGGCGAAAGTCCAAATCCGTTCCCACACATTGGTTATTTGCAGGCCTCGTAGGAACCATTGCCGGTATTACTACAATGATAGGCAATTTAGGTGGTGCGTTCAGTAATATTTACTTTTTGGCCATGCGCGTTCCCAAGAACGAATTCATTGGTACCGCAGCCTGGTTGTTTCTTATCATCAACGTTTTAAAACTACCGCTGCACATTTTCGTTTGGGAAACTATAACCATAGAGACCCTTCTGTTTGACCTAAAACTGGTTCCTGGAATTATCTTAGGTGTTTTCTTGGGTATACGTCTGGTAAAAATCATAAAAGAGGATTTCTACAGAAAAATGATTTTGGTCTTGACCGCACTAGGAGCCATCATGATCTTGATTAGGTAGTAAATGCTGTTGCTTGGTGTTCGTGGCTTCTTACAAAACACCTTCTATTTCCTATTTTTTTCTTAATAGATTGACATACAACTTTCAGAATTGTATATTCAACTCAACTATTTAATGCGGGTTGCCGTATATATTAGGGCTACAGGCGTACGCTATTAATAACCGATACAATTTCTGTTAAAAGCGAGTAAGACTCGGCCAGCGCCATACTAAAGTAAGAACTGACACGTTCGCTACTTATACGAAGACCCATCACGGGCATATTTAAGGGGCGAACACCGACTATCACCTACAATCCCAAATTGTAGGAGCGGTTAATATTTATATCAATGAAACAATTTTTTATATACATAACGTTGCTCTTTGTGGCTGCATCCTGCAGTACCATAGGCATAGCCAATAAAGGCAATAAAAAAGGCAAAACAGAAAGCGTAGCATCAACCAGTGCCAAGGCTTACGATCGTTTAATCTCCAGTGAAGCTATTACCAGCAACGGTCTTTTTGATGTTCACAAAGTAGGGGACAAATACTATTTTGAAATTCCTGATAGCCTTTTTAACCGAGAGATGCTTGTAGTAACCCGGTTTATAAAAACTCCTTCGGGTGCCGGTAATTACGGTGGTGAGAAAATTTCCGAAAACACCATCACTTTTGAAAAAGGACCTTCAAACAACATTTTTCTTCGTATTTCTACTTTGGTAAGCTCTGCTAGTGAAGATGATGCTATTTCCAAAGCGGTAAATAATTCTAACATAACCCCCATTCTTGAAGCTTTTGCCATAAAAGCTACCAATGAAGACAAGCAATCCCATGTTATTGAAGTAACCGATTTTATAAATGGCGAAAACCCGCTCTTGGCACTTAGTGGCGATCAAAAGGACGATTACAAACTCACCTCTCTTGAAAAGGATAAATCCTATATAAAGGAAATAAATTCGTTTCCCGTTAATACGGAAATCAAAACGGTCAAAACCTATAAGGCAAGGTCTAGTGTTGATAAGAGAAAAGAGCTTCCCGCAGCAATTCTTGCCGGAGTGGTTACATTGGAAATCAACAACTCTTTTATCCTGCTTCCAAAAGTTCCCATGAAAAAAAGACTGTACGATGCCCGTGTGGGTTATTTTGCAAGTTCGTATTTGGAATATGGAGACGACCAGCAACAAGTAGATCGGAACACTTACATACACAGATGGCGATTAGAGCCCAAACCTGAGGATTCCTTAAAATGGCAACGAGGTGAGTTGGTAGAGCCCAAGAAACCTATTGTTTACTATATAGACCCTGCCACTCCTAAAAAGTGGAGGCCCTTTCTTATTCAAGGAATTAATGATTGGCAAGTTGCCTTTGAGCAAGCCGGGTTTAAAAACGCAATTGTTGGTAAACCATGGCCGGAGAACGACAAAAGTATGAGCCTAGAAGATTCCCGTTTTTCGGTACTTCGTTATTTTGCCTCACCCTCCAAAAATGCATACGGCCCTAATATTGTAGACCCTAGAAGTGGCGAAATATTGGAGAGCCACATTGGCTGGTACCACAACCTCATGAGCCTGCTGCACAGTTGGTACATGGTTCAAGCCGGTGCTGTTGACGAGCGTGCAAGAAAAATGGAATATGACACGGAACTTATGGGCAATCTCATCCGTTTTGTGGCTTCGCACGAGGTAGGTCATACGTTAGGGCTTAGACATAATATGGGCGCCAGCTATGCTACTCCCGTTGAAAAATTGCGGGATGCTGAGTTTTTAAGAAAAAATGGCCATACCAGTTCAATTATGGATTATGCCCGTTTTAACTATGTTGCACAACCGGAAGATAGTATTCCTACGGAAGATTTAATGCCACGAATAGGCGATTATGATAAATGGGCCATACAATGGGGTTACTCCCGGTTTGCCGATGATTTATCCGCAAGGGACGAAAAAGAACTCTTGAGCCAAATGGTGGTAGATAGTGTATCTGCCAACCCAAGATTATGGTTTGGTGGGGAAGGGCGCGATTTTGACCCTAGATCACAGACCGAAGACTTGGGTGACGACGCCATGCAAGCCAGTATGTACGGTATTCTGAACTTACAGCGTATTGCTCCCTACCTTAAAAAATGGACGCAAGAAAAAAGCAGCGACGATTATGCCAATTTAGACCAAATCTATAAGGATTTGGTCGGGCAGTACAGTGACTATATTTTTCACGTTACCAAGAACATTGGTGGAATTTACGTAACACCAAAAACCATGGGTGAAGAAGGTGAAGTATACCGCCCCGTGGATAAGCAAAAGCAAAAGCAGGCATTGGTATTTTTAAACAATTATATTTTTAAAGAACCCAAGTGGTTGTTGCGAAACGAAATTTTGAACGCCATACAATCGCCGCAATCAAAAGAATCCGTAACCAAGACCATGGAGAGCGTTATGCTCAATCTTTTAGGTGGCAGTAGGCTAAGTAGAATGACTTTTATTGCAGAGCGATACGAAGATGAAGACCCCTACCTTCCCCAAGATTATATGGATGATTTGAACCAATTGGTTTGGGGCGATATGAATGTTTTCTACCAAACGAATGCCTATCGTAGAAAATTACAGAAATCTTATGTTGCCAACCTGATTACGCTTTACAAACCGGACGAAGCAGAAGGTTTGGTAGAAGGTATCTTGGCTAAGCTTTCCGAAGGTTACACCTCTAATACGGATGTGCGCTCATTGGCCCTTGACAACCTTTTGAATTTACAGGGAAAAATTAAGCGGACCATTCCCGTGATGACCGATAGACTGACCATTGCCCATTTAAATTATCTTAAAAGGGAAATTGAATCGGTTATTGGTGAGACCAAAGATGTAGATCCGCTATTTATTCCTTTCCGTAGAGATATTTCTATTCAGGAAAGTGAGGAGAATTAATTGGCTATAGATGTATTATTCCTAAACCTGGAGCGTCCGATGGGTATAACACCCCTTTTTCTAGTTTAAACAAGCCTTTAAAAGGATCGTCTACCACATCTAAATGCCCATCTAGATCGGCATAACAAATGTTGGGTCTGGAAAGTGCAAAATGAAGTCCCGCAGAAATACCCAACGCACACTCATCATTACAACCCACCATAGTTTCAATACCTGCCGATTTAGCTACGGAATTAATATGCATTCCTTCAAAAATACCTCCCACCTTCATCAACTTAATGTTTACCATATCCACCCTTTCGTTCTGGGCAAGCCGGAATACATCGGTTAAGGTTTTTAAACTTTCATCGGCCATTAAAGGAATATCTATCTGGTCCATAACTTCACCCAAGCGTTCTTCCCGCTCCTGTTTGGTAGGCTGTTCAAAAATTTCAATACCTATTTGGCTGGTGGCTTTTACAAATGCTACGGAATCTACTACGGAATATCCTTGGTTTCCATCAAAGCGGAAAGTAACTTCTGGAAATTTCTCGTGCAGCAAGGTCATTTTTTCAATATCCTCGGCAAGGCTGTGCCCGCCCTTTACCTTTAGAATTGAAAACCCCTGCCTAACGAATTCCTTGGCCTGAGCCATGGTTTCCTCCAAAGATAAAATACCAATCGTTATACTTGTTGGAATGCTTTGTCTGTAACCGCCTAGAAACTTATACAATGGCACATCTGCTTTTTTTGAAATGATATCAAAAAGCGCCATGTCTACCATAGCCAAAGAAGACGATTTCCGGCCCAACAACTTCTTTAATTCCTTTAAAACATAAGCGTACATAAAAGGATCCTTGCCTTTTAAAAAAGGAATGATAACCTCTTTTAGAGCTGTTTCTACTTCCTTAGGATGTTCTCCCGTAACTATTTTATCCGGAGCGGAACATCCATAACCAACTATAGCACTATCCGTTTCAATTTTAAGAATGAAATTTACCGTATCATCTATCGTTTCGTAAGCAATAGTATAGGGTTCGGACAGTTTAAGGTCAAGTCGCTCATAAGACACGTTGGTTATTCTCATTTAATCTTTTCCTTTAGTAATGCTACCAGTTCTTTAGCTCCATACTTTAACACATCAAAAGCAGGCAACTTTGTTTCAAGAGTAATCTGCTTGCATGCCTCCAGAATCTCATCCTCCTCCATTTCTTCATGGTTTACGGTAATGGCAATTACCTTTTTGCCCGAAATAACTTCAATAGCATTGATCTGTTCTGTTAACGAATGCATTTTATAGCCTGGGAATCCATCATATTCCAGTCGTTTTGGAGCATGCTGCAGTATTACGTAATCAGGTCTGCCTGCTGCTAAAATTTCAAAACCACCTGGGTAAGCAGGGTTCATTAAACTGCCTTGCCCTTCAATAACAATAACATCAGGCTTTTCATTTTTATAGGCACTTACGACGGCATGTTCAATCTCCCCCGACACAAAATCGTTAATACAACTGTCCATTACCATACTGTACTTTGCACCTTGCATCCAAGCGGTTTGTCCAGTACCAATCATTTGGGCCTTTTGACCGGCATCTCTAAACCCGTGAACCAATAACCAAGCAGTGGTACGCTTTCCCAATGCGGAATCCGTTCCCAAAACAGCCAATTTTAAACAATCTACTTTTTCTATCTCTCCTGTAAAAAAATGAAGTTTGTCCCGATCCGGTGTTTTACGAACATCGCGTACCCGACAGTTATTTTTAGTGGCAATTTCCATTAACCAAGCATCATTCGTCAAAAAGTCGTGCAAACCACTATCTACGTTCCAACCCATTTCCAGAGCTTTTGAAATGGTAGCCTTTGCTTCTTTTGGTAACCGCCCCCCATCGGGTGCCAAACCAATAACAAGAGATTCCGGCGTATTGCCAGAAGCACCCAAAGTTTCTACTGCATCTTCTATGGTTGCAAAAACCGGGATTCCGCTGGGTTTCCCATCAAGTACCTCACCAGCGTCCCTAGAAGCATAATTTGTATCCAATACGCCAACTACCTCATAACGTTCGGTAAAACGAACCAAACCATGCGCAGTTTTTCCGTTAGGAGTATTAAAAGCCCCTTCGCAATAGATAAGGGCCTTTCCATCAATTGATTTCTTCATTTTCTTAAATATTAATTTTTTGCCGTCAGAACCGCTACAAAACGGTCTGGTTCAAAATTCATTTTTTCGTCAAGTTCCAGTAGGGCTATTAGTCCAGCTGTGGAGGCAGGCAAAATGCGAAAGCCTTCCTTTTTGGCCAGTAGGGCCGTCATATCCTTTAATTTTTTATCGCTGATATTATACGCCTCACCATCGGATTCCCTCAAGGCATACAACGCTTCTTCTCCGTCAAAACTATGCCAGTTAATAAGCGGCTCATTGTACTTGGTCTCCTTAATAGCTTTGGGATCCAAATCCTTGCAATAGTCCAGTCCCAGTAAAAACGATTGAATAATCGGATTTTTTCTTGATGATGAAGCCGCTACCATTTTGGGTACCCTAGAAGTCTTGCCCCTTTTATAAAGGCTAACGAACCCCCGATAAATTCCAGCGAAAAGTGTACCGTTGGAAACAGGTACCGCACAGTACTTTGGTGCATCTCCCAAATCTTCAAAAATTTCTAGGGCAATCTGCGAATAAGCACTGATCTGCAAAGGGGTATTGGCTCCTCCCGGATTAGCATCATACCAACCGTTATTTTTTGCGAGTTCGCTACTCTCTTTTACGACATCTTCATAGCTCCCCGGCCTACGAACAATTTCTGCACCCAGCAATTGCATTTCTACAACACGATCGGTATGAAAAGTTTCCGGAATATAAATTCTACAAGCAATACCGGCCAAGTTGGCGGCTAACGCCACAGCAACACCATAGTTACCACAAGTAGCCAAAGACACCACTTCAAATTCCCTACGGAGGGCATCATAGATTTGTGCAAAGGCAATACGGTCTTTTTGTGTTCCCGTGGGGTTATCACCTTCGTACTTAATGTACAGCTGACGAATATCAAATTCCCGCTCCAGGGTTTTTGCGCGGTGCAAGCCTGTGTCTCCTACTTCAAGATTTATGATATCTTCATATGACTCTAAACGATCTACCAAGGACTTACTTTTGTCCCTAACAAATTCGCTTAGTTTTTTGGTCTCGGAAGACACCTTGTTCTCTGCGGTTTTCACACCGTCTCGTAAATCCATTTTTATATTTTGATATTGGGGAATTCCCTATCAAATGTAATATGTTTTTAGTCACGATGTAAAAAATAATTTTAAAATTATTCAGCTGAGAATCAATCTTCTACGCTAAATTTTTCCATAGTGGTAAGTTCTGGAGAACCGCCTCTATTCCCACATCCTGAAGCAATATATACACCATCTTCAAAAAGTACAAGACCACTACCGTGCCTCCCTTCTACCATGCTGGGCAGGGTGTGCCATTTATGAGTGTTTAAATCCAAAACCTCAACATCAGCATGTGCTTTTTCCTGTGTTGTAGATTCACCCCCAACAACTATCAATTCATCATGAAATAGTGCAGCGGCATTACCTGCTCTTGGCGTTGGAATATTTTCTGGCAACGTCTCCCAAGTATCACTTTTTATATCATACACATCAACCTCGGCTATGGTTCCCCCAAAAACGGATTCAGGATCAATCCCGGAATTTCTACCTGCCGGGGCGTAAATCTTTCCATCTGCTAAAACCGCCTGAAAATGGTCTCTTGCGCGAGGTGCATCCGCCAGAACCTCCCACTCGCCAGTACTTGGGTCGTAACTGTCCATCCAATTTTTATAATCACCTATATGACCGTTCTTTATTCCGCAGGCAATATAAATCTTGCCTTCATATAGCACATTTCCTGTAGAACCACGTCTTCTTTCCTCTGGAATTTCATCTCCCTTAGACCATTCATCCGTAGCAGGGTCATAGATATAAATATGCTCTGTTGGAGTTTCTGCCGGATATTTACCCGTTAATGCCGAAATAAGATATATTTTATGCTGATAGACCACAGGCTGAAAGTGGTGCATTTCAATAGGGGGTTTACTGCCTTCTGACCAGCTTTGGGTGTTGGTGTCATAGATACTTACAGGGCGAATGCCTCTTCCCCCTAACAAATAGAATTTATCATCTACGCGAACAAAGGCCGCTTCATGACGGGCTACGGGTTTACTACCATCTGCGGAAGCTACCAGTTTCCAAGCCATCGTAGGTTTTTGAACGGTTATCTCATCTACCTGTTTTTCAACATCCGCCTTTTTGTCCGGGTTGTCCTTACATGCCGTGAATAGTAGAATACCGCTTAATAGGCCAAGAAATTTTTTGTTCATTTGGAAGGTGTTTTAGGTACTATCCAAATGTAACAAAATCAGCTCGAAAAATTCAGTTCCGTTTTTTCAAATTGGGATTTTGGTGCTTCACATACCGAACAGGTATAGCTATCGGGCAACTCTTTAAATGTGGTTCCTTTTCGAATATTGTTCGTAACATCTCCATACAGCGGGTCATAGACCGTAAAACAGGATTGACATTGGTGAATGGTCTTGGTTTCCTGTTCCTCAACTTTTTTAGGCGTTTTATTTACTTCAACCTCCCTGCCCAGTTGATTAAAGTATTTTTTACTGAGTTCCATTAATAGACCGGGAAGTTCAATCTTATCTACATCTTGGGCGTAGGCCAGATATTTTTGGGTATTGGGGTCAAAATTTACAAAATGAAGCACATTATAGGTCGGCCTCACATCAAAATCCTTAACAATGGTAGGCGAACTATTTTTTTCGATAATTACCGAAGCAAAATGGGACCGCTTGCCCACATCATTGCTTATACCAAATGTAAGCCCGTAGGTACTAATATCATTCTGGTCAAAGCTACGGACCAAGAATTTTTTTAGTTCCAACGCTTGGTTATCATCTACCGGCAAATGCCAGTTCATTTCTAGCTGTGAGTGTCTTACATTAATACCCCATTGCCCTAAAAAGCGTTCCAAGGCTGGTCTACTTTGCTTTTGAATACCTTTTACCACGAAGGATTTCCATGGGGTAATACAGATTTTACCTATGCTATTGTCTAAACAAAAACCGCAGAATTCCTTAAGAAACGATAGATCATACCGGTTGTTTCGCCAATACAGGCCCAGCCAATATTGATCTAGCCCCATACGGTTCATTCCCTCATAATACGGGAAGGTAAGATAGGGTACTTTTAGTTCCTTTTCTATGGTCTTGTTATTCGTATCCAGATTCTTGTTCAAGACAAAAAACAGTTCCTCTACATCTTGAATGTCTTCATAAATATCCTCAATGGCCTTGCATATGGTGGTAATATCCCAACTGTAAATCAAAACAGGGTAATACGCCGCTTTTTCCCATTGCGGTAGCTTTACGTTTAAATACCAATAATCTTCATTTTCCGAAGCTATAAAATTAAGGTTACCACTAAAAAGTGGCACCAATCTTTGTTTGGGGTCTGTGATGTTAATTTTTAATTTTGGCAAAAAATCAAAGCCCTCCAAAATATAGAGATAAGTAGAACCTTTAAGCCAATGGGTCATATCAAAAATATCTGCAGAAACGTATGAACTTACAATATTCTGATACGCTCTATCAGTAATAATATTGGTGTTGAACTTTGATATACGCTCAAGTTGACCTTCTTCTACGCCTTTTAACGGGAAGAGTAAATCCTGCCGGGAACCAAAATAGACTTCATTTAGGCCTGCAGCTTCCAGAAGACCTATAATATCCTTGAGTTCCCCCGGTGAGGTAACTCCTCCTTTTATTAATATGCGGTGCAGATCATCGTTCATAATCCCGTTTTTTTTAATTTGCTAATTGTAGTTGTTTGTCCAATATGGCCTTCACTTCCGGTTTGCAACTGCCACATCCTAAACCTGCTCCCGTTTCCGAGCATAACGTGTTAAACTCTGAGCAACCACCGGCAATGGCGTCAATAACATTGCCCTCTCCGACCTGACTGCAAGAACATACCAATTTTCCCTTTAGAGGAACGGAAGTAGTTGCCCCTCTAAGCAATTCGTTTCGTTTTTCTGACAGTTCTATTTCTTCTTCTATCAGGCGTTTAAACTCGGCAAACTCATTTTTATCGCCCATTAAAATCGCGCCTTTCAACGTATCGTCCTTTACAATGCACTTTTTGTAGAAGCGCTTGCTCACATCCATCAAAATAATCTCTTCGTAACTACTGTCGTCCGAAGGTGCATTTACCATACCAATACTACACAGGTCAAGATTTTCGAACTTCAGGATATTCATAAGAACTGAGCCATTGTAGATACTGCTATAATCGCCTAAAATATAGTTAGCGGCAATATCTGCCTGTTGCTCTGCGGCCGATGTTATTCCAAAAAGCGAATTATTGAACTCCGCTATTTCGCCCAAGGCAAAAATAGATGGGTTATTGGTCTGCAAATACGAATTTACCAGAACACCCCTTCTTGTTATTAAATCGGCCTTTTTTGCCAATTCAATATTCGGTCTTGTTCCTATAGCGTAAACAATGGCATTACACTGAATAGTACGACCTGTTTTAAGGTTTACCAACAACCTAAACGGATTCTCTTTTTCCTCAAACACCGTACTGACTTCATTATCAAAATAAAGGTTGATATTCCTTTCGGTGACATCTTCCGCTAAAAGTCTACTTGCCACCCGATCCAGCTGACGCTCCATTAAACGTGGTGCCCTTTGTACAATACTTATATTGATGTCTATCTTTTTAAGTGCTGCGGCCAATTCCAACCCTAACAGACCTCCACCAACAATTACCACATGTTGTTCTGTTGCCGGTAATCCCGTTTTTTGGAGGTATTGTTTCAGTTTGTCCGCATCTCCCCTTTCGCGCATGGTAAACCGCCCCGGGAGGTCTATTTGTACCTCACTTGGTACAAAAGCACGGCTACCTGTGGCCATAACCAGCAAATCGTACGAATGAATCAATCCATCACTATCGGTAACCTGCTTCATCGTTGCATTTACGTCACTAATCCCAATTCCCGAGTGCAAGTTGACGTTCAGCTTTTGTAATTCTCCAGATTTTAACTTCTCCAATGCTTCCCAAGAAAGCTCATCGCTTACATATTCCGGCAATAGTACCCTGTTATAAAAGGGGTCCTTTTCTTTGGAAAATACATGCAATTCGTCTTTTTTATTTTTCTCCCGATAGGATTGAATAAACCTATATGCAGCCGCACCTGCCCCGATAACAATTATTTTTTGAACCGGTTTTACGAACTTCTCTACCTGAACCGCACAGTATTTAAAATCGGGCTCTTTGGAAACTGGGTCAACAATATCATTGGTAAGGTTATTGGCCCTGCCAAAATCATTATTCAGGACTTTCCCCCAGTGCATAGGAAGAAAAACAACACGTTCGCGAATATCAAAATTGATCTTCACTTTTACCTGTACTTCGCCCCTTCTACTTTTAATAACCGCAATATCTCCCTCTTTTAACTTGCGCAGATAGGCGTCTACCTTGTTCATTTCTAAATAGGGCTGCGGAATATGGGTCAATAAACGTTTTACTTTTCCGGTTTTGGTTCGGGTGTGCCACTGATCCCTTACCCTTCCCGTATTCAATACCAAAGGAAAATCAATATCTGTTTCCTCAGATTTATTATAGAGAGTCTTTGGCGCATTAAAATGTGCCTTTTTATCATTTGTATGGAAGTTAAAATCAGTAAACAAACGCGGTGTTCCCGGATGGGTCTTGTGGGGAACCGGCCATTGAAAGCTACCTTCGTTTTTTAATCTTTCATAAGACAGACCTGTAATATCAATATTGGTGCCTTTGGTCAAAAGGCAGTGCTCATCATAAACTTCGCTTGCATTGGCGTAATCAAAACCTTCATAACCCATGGCCTGGGCAAAACGCCAAAGAATTTCGGCATCTGGCAATGCTTCTCCCGGTGCATCAATAACCTTTGGTAAATAACTGATCCGTCTTTCCGAATTGGTCATCGTACCTTCTTTCTCCAACCAGCCGGCCGCAGGCAATAAAAGATCGGCAAATTTTGTGGTTTCGGAATTATGGCTAATATCCTGAACTACTACAAAAGCCGCATTTTTAAGAGCCTTTTCAACCTTCTTTACGTTGGGCATACTCACAGCGGGATTCGTACAAATAATCCAAATTGCCTTTAGTTTTCCACTTTCTAGCGCATCAAACATTTCTGTTGCAGTATACCCCGGTTCCGAATTAATTTCCTTTCCTCCCCAAAAATCCGAAACCTCTTTCCGGTGCTGCGGATTGCCCAAGTCTTTATGCACGGCCAAAAGACTGGCCATACCACCCACTTCACGGCCACCCATAGCGTTGGGCTGCCCCGTTAATGAAAATGGCCCACAACCCGGTTTTCCTATTTGCCCTGTTAACAAAGAAAGATTCAACAGAGACACATTTTTAGAAACCCCTATTACACTTTGGTTAAGCCCCATGGTCCACATACTAATGAACTTATTGGCGTCTCCAATATATTGTGCCGCCTTCCGGATATCCGAAACGGGAACGCCACATTTTTCGGATGCCTGCCTAAGGGTAAGGGTAAAAGCACTTTCCTTGCAAGCCTCAAAATTTGAGGTGTGTTTTTTAATAAAATTTTTATCTATTTTTTTCTTTTCGATGAGCCATCTTGCCATGGCATTGAAAAGGATAACATCTGTTCCCGGAAGGATTTGTAAATGTATATCTGCCGAAGCACATGTCTGCGTTTTTCGCGGGTCTACAACAATTATTTTAACGTTGGGATTTTCTTCTTTGTGCTGTTCCAAACGTCTATAGAGAATGGGGTGGCACCAAGCAGGATTAGCTCCAGCAATCAAAAAACAGTCTGCCAGTTCTATATCTTCATACGAAATAGGCACAGAATCTTCACCCAAAGTTTTTTTATAGCCTACCACGGCAGAGCTCATACAAAGCCTACTGTTGGTGTCTACATTATTGGTTCCGATAAAGCCTTTGGTAATCTTGTTCACCAGATAATATTCCTCGGTAAGACATTGTCCGGATACGTAGAAACCGACACTATCCGGCCCATGTTTGGCAATAATGCTCTTAAAAACGGCTGCGGCACGCTCAAAAGCGGTGTCCCAAGCTACTTTTTGCAACGGGTGATTCCTACTCCATCGCATTTGCGGATGCATAATCCGGTCGCTGGTATCTTGGGCAACATAATTCAGGTTTCTTCCTTTAGAGCATAACATACCCTTGTTGGAAGGGTAATCAGGGTCTCCGTCTACCTCAATTTTCCCTTTATTATCAACATCTACCAATATACCGCAACCTACACCACAGTAAGAACAAACGGTTTTATGTGTTTTCTTTTTTAACATTGCTTTTCCTTTTTGATGTAAACACCAAAATTAGATACAGCAAGTTATAAAATTACGTATATATACGTAGTGTTTTTTTCGTAATAGTTTGATGTTTTTATCACACATCAATAAAAAAAGTGCCCTCTAGCTACTTTTCAATCAATGATACAGGATACGGCCCCAACATGGTGGAACCTCCACAGAAAGACCTGTTTTGTTGGGTATTAGACAATAATCTGGGTTAAGAAAATCCGTAAAACCCTTGGCAGGCAGACCTTTTACGGGAATGTTTACCTTAACAGGTTGGTTAGACATATTTACAATAACGACCACCGTTCCATCCTTTTCTTTTCTAGAAAAGGCATACTGCTCTTTTTTAACCAGCAAAGTTTCATACTTACCCGTAGACAGAGCCTTACATTTTTTACGTGCGCCAATAAAATGCTTTATAGCATCTAATAACTTTGGGTGTTTTGCTTGTTTTTTTAGGTTTTTCAGCTCTACACTTGGGCGCAGCAAATCATCACTATGTGCGGACTTTTTCCCTTCAAAACCCCATTCACTCCCGTAGTAAATGGCAGGTATTCCCGGAAGCGTAAATAGTAATAAGTATAGAGGGAATAAGTGTTCGGGTTTCTTTAAAGTACTGGCGGCACGGTTAACGTCATGGTTATCTACAAAAGAATAGAGCGCCAAATCTTTATAAATTCCCTTAGGACCAAAATCCCGTTCAACAGTTTCGGAAATTTTACTGAAATCCTTTAAATTAAAGCTTTCGTAAATAGGCGTGTGGTAATCGTAATTGGTAACGGAATCTAACATTCTATCATTTGCCCAACGGTTATAATTGCCATGAACCACCTCACCCATTAACCAAAAATGAGGATTTCGTTTTTTACAAAAGAGTGCAAGTTCTTTCATAAAGTCAAAATCCAACACATCTGCGGTATCTAAGCGCAGGCCATCAATTTTATAGATGTCCATCCATTTGGCAACGGCACCCAAAAGATAATCTCGAACCTCCTTATTTTTAAGATTGAGTTTTACCAATTGATAATAGCCGGCCCAAGTGTCATAGGTAAACGGGTCTTCTAACGGGCTACGCTTCCCAAAATCCACATTAGAAAACCAATTGATATATGTTGAATTCTTCCCAAACTTCTTAAGGTCTTTAAATGCAAAGAAGTCCCTTCCTACGTGGTTGAAAACACCATCTAAAACTACACTGATACCCAGCTCATGGGCATTTTTTACCAAAGCAATCAAGGCAGCGTCATTACCTAACCTTCGGTCCACTTTATAATAATCCACTGTATCATACCCATGGCTAGATGATTCAAAAACAGGACCAATATAAAGCGCGTTGCAACCCAGCTCCTTTATATGCGACAACCAAACGTTGAGCACCGAAAGTCTATTAATGCTGACCGAAACCAAATCATTGGTTTTATCCGCGCCCAGAAGACCCAAGGGATAGATATGATAAAAAATGGCGTGGTCCATATGTGCAAATGGGTACCGAATAAATTTAGAACAGCAGTGCTACACCAAATTAAATTGTTGCGCTTTTTTTGAAAGGTCGATTAGATTTTTGACTTCCATCTTACGCATAAGGTTAAACCTATGTGTCTCCACTGTACGTTTACTGTTCTGCAATTTTTCGGAAATCTGCTTATTGGTCAAGCCGGATAAAACCAATTTTAATACCTGGAGTTCTTTATTGGTCAAATCAAAAGGAATATTTGTAGGTGTTGCTTTTTTAGGACCTTCAACAGTATTGGTCGTGGAGCTCAATAAACTATTGACCAAAACATTTGAAATATCGCCACTATAGTATTTGCCCCCTTCCCGCACGGCATGAATGGCTTTAAGAAATTCCGTTTTTCCTGTGTCTTTCAACAAATAGCCTAGTGCACCGGCCTTAACAGACTTAAGAATATACTCCTCTGAATCGTGCATAGAAAGGATGATACATTTTACAGGCGAGTTTTGAGCACTCAGTTTTTCAACAGCCTCTATTCCTGTCATGCGTGGCATTCTAATATCTATAATCAATAGATCGGGCGAGTTCTTATTCACCATTTCAATGGCCTCGATACCGTCGGAAGCTTCGGCAATAACTTTTAAATCAGATTCACTCTCCAATAAAGACCTGATGCCATCACGAACCAAAGAATGGTCATCCGCTAAAATAATACTTGTTATTTGATCCAAAATATGCGTAATTATACGTACAAATATAATCGATTTTTATAAAGGGAGTTACACAAGCTACTATACCGATTTAAAATCTGTTTAAAACAAAAGAACCGCCACAACAAAAAGGTTGTAACGGCCCTATCGAAGCATCTTAAAATAATTTTATTACTTGGCCGTATTTAAAAATTTAGGCTTCATAGTTAACTGCACCCAAGCCCAATTTTGTGCGCTAGAGGCGTCTGCTTCTGTTACTCCTTTTAATTCATACATGCCATCACTAGCAAACATTTGGGAATAGCCTATGGCTAACCCGTATCCTTTAAAGGTCTTTGCAAAAACCAAATCAACTTCCGTACCTAGGGACTTCTCGCCACTTGGCAACTCCTGCTCGCCACTAAAGTTCAAAACCTTTACCATTAAACTAGAGGTCTCGCCCAAAGCGAACTTGGCACTGGCATGAATATCCGTTAGCCCAACGGAATTAGCATGGTTGCCTACGTAGAAGTAATCCATAAACCCATTAAATTTATGGTTGGTTCCGTAAAGCGGAAAGAAAGCTTCGGTCTTGTCCGTAGTACTAGTATCGTTTCCACTAATGATTTCGGCCCCTAACCCCAAGGAAACCCCTTTAGACACCTTGTAGGTCAAGTCCAATCCCAAAAGATATGCTCCGCTCACATCTACACTATTTTGACGTTCACCAGTCTGCAGATAGGCGTTAAGCGCTGCTCCAAAACTTCCTTTTTTATAGTTTAAATGTGTACCCAGCGTAACCAAATTGCTTACACCATCTGCAACTTGAGCATCTGCATCTCCTGTAAAATTTTGAAAACCATTGTTCATTATCAATCCGCTTGCGGAAAATGCTTCTCCTTTATGTCTCAGATAGAGGTATTGCATGCTTTTGTACGAGAAAAACCCAGTAGTATTATAGGCCGTACCAACTGATTGAAACCCTCCCGGATTTCCAGTAGTTGCCGTAAAGTCCTGATTAAAGGCAAGACCCAGGTCCATCATAAATTTACCTTTTTTGTATTGTAACAAAGCTGCATCGTGGTTACGTGCCTGCATGGCCCAATCAACCCCGCCAAGAATTCTTTGATCATCGTAGACAAGCATTTGGCGGCCTATTTTAGTTGAGAAGCCTTCTCCAAGTTTAATGTCGGCCCATGCTTGAAAGACAGAAAACGAATTGTTGCTATCCTCAGGTTTTAGTTGCCTGTTCTCTCCCCAGACCATAACATCTTGCAAGCTCATGTAAAATTTAAAAGCTTCGGTTTGATAACCGGCGTTTAGTCGTAAACGTGTTGCAATAGCAAAGCCAGGGTCTAGGGCATCGGGGATAATGCTACCAAAACCATTACGGTATTCTGTACGGGGTTTAAATTCGCCATCGAGAACAAATTGCGCAGATGCAAATTGAATCGTAAGCATCAATACAAATAATAGGGTGTACTGTTTTTTCATAATATAGGTCTTAATGTGATTGTATTAGTGTTTAGTTATGGTTTAATGTTCTAAGAAGTCTATTAAGTGTTTTCGGTATGTATAGTAATCATCATGTTCCAATACGGATTTTCTGGTTCTAGGCCTTTCAAATTCAATATCTAGAATGTCTCCTATTTTAGCCCTTGGTCCGCTGGTCATCATTACCACACGGTCTGCCAAGAAAATCGCCTCATCCACATCATGGGTAATCATTACCGCGGTAATTTTTTCTTTGTTCCAGATTTCAATCAAAATATCCTGCAATTCACCACGGGTAAGCGAGTCTAGCATACCAAATGGTTCATCTAGAAGTAATACCTTAGGTTTAATGGCAAACGCTCTGGCGATACCAACCCTTTGTTGCATACCTTGGGAAAGTTCAGAAGCTTTCTTGCCAAAAGCACCGTCCAGACCCACTTTATGAAGGTAGTATTTAGCTATATCTTGACGCTGTGCCTTTGTTGCATGAGGAAAAACCTGATTCACGCCTAGCAGCACATTTTCAAGCGCTGTCATCCACGGCATAAGGCTCGGTGATTGAAAGATAACGCCCCTATCCGGACCAGGTCCTTTAACCGGATTTCCCAAAACGGATATATTTCCACCTGAAATAGGGTTAAGGCCAGCTATCATAGAGAGCATTGTAGTTTTACCACATCCGGAATGGCCGATTATGGTAACAAATTCCTCTTTCATTATTTGAAGGTTCAAATGTTCCAGTACCACATAATCTCCTTTTGGTGTGGGGTATACTTTCTTAAGATCGTTCAGATCCAACATTACCTGAGAAGGATAAAAAATACCGTTCTCCGTGGTTCCCAACTCTGTTTTTTCTATTGTTTCGGACATAGTTCTAGGTTTAGGCTACAAAACTTTTAGGTGCTATTTCTGGAAGGAAGTATTCCTGTTGTGAAACCGATTTTCTTTGGTCTCCGATATCCATCAAATACTCGATAATGGCATTTCTTGTTTTCTTGTAATTTGGATTATCGTTCATGGCCGTCTTATCCCTAGGCCGTTCAATATCTATTTTAAACTCTGGTCCTAGCGTAGCATTTGGACCCGGTTTTAAAGGAATAATCCTATCTGCCATGTAAATACCCTCATCTACATCATTGGTTATCAACAATGCCGTACGTTTATCCTTGCTCCAGATATTTAGTATTTCATCTTGAAGGTTGCCACGCGTTAAAGCATCCAGAGCACCTAAAGGCTCATCCATGATTATCATTTCAGGATTCATTGCCAATGCCCTGGCAACCGATACACGTTGCCTCATTCCTCCTGATAGTTCTTTAGGTCTTTTGTTTATAGCAGGGCTTAGACTTACCATTTCCACATAATCGCTAACGCGTTTCTTCAACTCTGCTTTGCTCAACTTTGGAAAAGCTTCTTTGACCGCCATATACACATTTTGCCCAACGGTTAGCCACGGTAGCAAAGAATAGTTTTGGAAAATTACGCCCCTTTCATGACTGGTATCTACAACCGGACTTCTTTTAAAGAGAACTTCTCCACTTGTAGGTTTTAATAATCCGTTGATAAGGTTTACCAATGTAGTTTTTCCACTTCCGGTAAAGCCTACGATGGCAACAAATTCCCCTTCTTCTATCGTTAGGTTGATGTCGGATAATACGTTTGTAACGTTCTCATCCGTACCATAACTCTTGTATACATTGTTTAATTCTAAATATGCCATTAGTTATGATTTTAAGGGTTATGCCATTTCATTTTTGTTGAAAGAAACCAAGTTCTGCACGGAGAGCATAATCCTGTCCAAAAGGAATCCGATGATACCGATTACGAACATCGCAACGATGATTTTTGCGTTGGAGTCATTGGCCCCGTTCTGAAACTCTTCCCAAACGAAAAGTCCCAACCCTTGACTTTGTGCCAATAGCTCAATTGCTATAAGTACCATCCACGCTACGGAAAGCGTAATACGCAGACCGGTAAATATTAATGGGAGGGAAGAAGGTAAAATCACCTTAAAGACTTTTTGAAAAGTGCCCAATTTTAAAACTTTGGCAACGTTGATGTAATCTTTGTCTACCGAGGATACACCCATAGCTGTATTTACCAAGGTGGCCCACATGGCACAGAGACCTACACTTATAAATGATATTACAAATGCGTTATCCGAACTGTCTCCTATGTAAAGTGTCTTTACGATCATAAAGACCAACAAATACCAAACCACGGGGGATACTGGCTTAAAGATTTGAATGAACCAGTTGAATGCACTGCGCAAAGATGGGCTCAACCCTATGATAATACCGATTGGTACAGCAATTAAAAGTGCTAATAAGAATCCCGCAAAAACTGTTTTTATACTTGTAAGAACGATATCCACAAAAGAAGCTCGGCCTGTGTAAACAATAGCATCCTTGCCTTGTGCTACCAACTTAGCATTCATGGTGGACATCTTTTCTTCAAACGCTGCCTTATCCGCAGTTATAACTTTGTGATCTGCAATTAGGGATTGAAGCGAACTCCATACTTGAGAAGGAGAAGGCAGCGTATTGGGTTGGCAACTACTGTCTCCGGATGCGATACATGCACGCTCTGCGTCCGCAGCTTCCTGGCCACGCTCCGTTAGTGCCTTTTCAATTTTATAGGCTGCTTCCTTATTGTAAAGTGCTTTAGACCCTAAATGCCATAATCCTAAGAACAATAGAACGGACAATACGGTAATACCTGTTTTCTTCAAGGACGAAAAAATATCACCCTTTTGAAATTTAGGGGTAAGCTTAGCTACCATCGGCTTTAAGAATGCAAGTCCTTGACCTTCCTTTTTAAGTGTTATATCTTGTTCCATAATACATTAATTTTGCTTCGATTTACTTACTCTGTATCTTAATCCTTGTTTCCTATGGAGAAACTATTGATATATCCTATCGGATCTTTTGCATCAAATGATGTCCCGTCTATAAAGTCTGTAGTTGCTGGTTTGTATCCGTCCGTATCAGGAACATCACTTGAAGGAATTTGACCTTCCGCCACTAAAAGTTCCGCAGCTTTTTTCCAGATGTCAGGACGATAGATATCCTTGATCGTTTCACCATACCACTCAGCTGATTTTGTTTCAGGAATCTGTCCCCATCTGCGCATTTGAGTTAAGAACCAAATACCGTCAGAGTAAAAAGGATATGTTGCATTATACTTGTAGAAAACATTAAAATCAGGCATCTCACGCTTATCTCCTTTTTCAAATTCAAACGTACCGGTCATGGAGTTTGCCAAAACCTCTTCAGGTGCACCAACATACTGAGACATTGAAAGTATTTTTACGGCTTCGGCCCTGTTAGATGGCTCATCTAACCATTTTCCTGCTCTGATTAATGCTTTAGTAACGGCTATGGCAGTATTTGGATTTTCGTTTACAAATTTCTCCGTCATAACAAACACTTTCTCCGGGTTGTTCTTCCAGATATCGTAATTAGTAGTCACCGGCACGCCGATACCTTTAAATACCGCTTGTTGGTTCCAAGGCTCTCCTACACAGTAACCATAGATAGTTCCTGACTCCAATGTAGCCGGCATCTGTGGCGGTGGTGTTACGGACAACAACACTTCCGCATCAATCTGGCCTTGCACGTTATCCGCAGTATACATACCTGGGTGAATACCCGCTGCTGCCAACCAATAGCGAATTTCATAGTTATGTGTAGATACAGGGAACACCATTCCCATTTTAAATGGTTTACCGCTGTTCTTATATTCGGTAATAACTGGTTTAAGAGCGTCTGCCTTAATCGGGTGTATAGGTTTTCCCTCTGAATCTGCCGGTACATTTGGCTTCATTTTAGACCAAACGTCATTGGACACCGTGATTCCGTTACCATTTAAATCCATTGAAAAAGGAGTTACCAATTTGGCTTGTCTACCAAAACCGGCTCCTGCCGCAATTGGTTGTCCCGCCAACATATGAGAACCGTCTAATTGACCATCTATAACTCGATCTAAAACGTTTTTCCAGTTAGATTGTGCTTCTACGGAAACGAACAGTCCCTCATCTTCAAAGAAGCCCTTTTCCTTGGCAATGGCCAATGGTGCCATATCCGTTAGCTTTATAAAACCGAAAGTCAATTGCGGTTTCTCAATATCCAACATCTTTGTTTTTGATGCTACCGCTTCTTCCGTAGAAGCTTCGGTCTTTTTTGCTTCTTTTCCTCCACAAGCCATCACAACTGCAGCCAAACTCGCAAACAATGATGCTTTTGTAAAAATGGTTTTCATATTCAATTGGTTTTAATTAAACTACGTATTAATACTTATTCTTGACAAATGTATACGTAATCGTTTGATCTACATATGGTATATCATAGGTTAAACCCTCTTTTTACACCATCTTCAAACCTGCCAAAACACAGGTTTATGTTATTTAATACTGAATTTCAACATGTTAGAACACACCTATCTATTTGAGTATAGATACGTAGTGGTACGGATTAATAAATATTGAGTAATTGTAGGGAAAGTGTACGGTTTACTTAACTGTCCAAATAAAAGTTATGCTCGGATATTTCCCGTTTGAGAAGCGAGCTATCAATAATTTCAACACGCTTGCCTTTTGTGTCAATCAAATTATCCTTCTTTAGTGCAGAGAATACTCGTATAACTTGCTCTTCCGTAGTTCCGGCATAATTTGCATACTCCCTTCTACTTAAAGCGACATTGATAAAATTATTTTTTCTACCAAATTTGCGCTCTATATAAATTAGGGTGTCTATGACACGCTCACGAACAGTCATCTGTGAAATTGATTTTACTTTAGCCTCACTTCTATTGAGCTCATTGGCATAAAATAACATGAGGTCGTATGTAAAATTGGGAGCTGTTAATAGTACTTTTTGCAGGTTTTCTTTCGAGAAATAACAAAGGTTGGTATCCTCCAGGGCCATAGCACCAATACTATAGTATTCGTGGGTTCCAAACCCCCTATGCCCAATTATTTCACCACAGTTGGCAAAGCGAACGATTTGCTCCCTTCCGTTAATACCGGTTCTAAAAACCTTAACTTTTCCAGATTGAATAAAGAACAAGCCGTTTACGGGAGCTCCTTCCATAATAAATTGCTGGCCCTTTTTACAAGTGAACTCCCTCTTTTCCTCAACAAATTCCAATACCAATGCACTAAGTCTTAAGTTTCTTTTAATAAGACAACCACTATTTGTACAGTCCTCACAAGAAGTGTGGGCCAATTTTTTCTTGGTTCGAGCCGTATTCGTATTTGCCTGTGTAGAAATCATATTGACTTTTTACTTATCCGCTACAGCAAACTTAGGCGTATTGGCCTTGTTCATTTCTAAAGCCGTAGCCTTCTCGTCTTCTGTGGAAAATTTTATTGCTAGCGATAGACCAGCTGCAACAACAACACAAATTCCTATAATAAAGTACCCACCCGATACTGCTGTAGAAGCTGCAGCGGATTGCGCTGCCCTAACCGCCTCTTCTCCCAAGTTTGTATTTGCGGCAATTGCTTGGGTTTCGGCCAAAGCGGATTGTGATTTGAGAAACATTGCCGCTACAAAGGCCCCAACGTTTCCGCCCGCTCCTACAATTCCCGAAATAGAACCAATTGCTTTTTTATTAATGAACGGCACCACGGAAAAAGTAGCTCCTTCAGCCATTTGAACGGATAGACTAAACGCTATCAAAAATAAGATACCAAAGGCAATACTTGTAGTAGTTGAAAATATGGTAAGCATACAACCTTCTATAGCTAAAATTATCGCCAAGAACACAACTCTACCTCGCAATCCTTTCATTTTACCGAATCTATCTCCAAAGAAACCTCCCAAGGTTCTTGCAAAAATATTCATTAAGGCAAACGATAAAACCAGATTACCCGCCGTAGAGCGCATTAAGCCAAACGTATTTTGCAAGTAATCATCCATTGTTCCATATACGGTAAGCTCCATTCCAAAAGAGGCGGCATATACTACAAATAGTATCCACACCCGATAATCCTTTAAAACACTTACAAAGCTTTCTTCATCTTTCTTAAGTTTGGGCATCTTACCCTCTTTCTTAAGCTGAGCAAAATTACCTTCCGGAGTATCCTGTGTAAAAAAGTAATAAACCGCTCCCATTAGCATTGCAATTACACCGGCAATTACCATAGAATAACGCCATGCTACTTCATCCGCAACACCAAAACTCACCACGGCAGCCGCAATTAACGGCATTCCCAAACGGTTGGCGCCACCTCCTAAATTTCCCCAACCTGCAGATGTAGCATTGGCCGTACCCACAATATTAGGAGCGAACATTATAGAAGTATGAAACTGGGTAATTACAAACGATGCCCCAATAAAGCCAATGAACAAACGGCAAATTAAAAATTGAGCAGGTGTTTGAACGAATCCAAGTAATATAACAGGTATGGCTCCTATAAGAAGTAAATACGTATAACATAATCGGGGGCCATATTTATCACATAATTTTCCAATGAGAAGGCGTGCGAACACCGTTCCGGTTACCGCCAATATAATAGAGTTCCATTTCTGCTCAGGAGTAAGCCCTAAGTCCTTTACAACATCCGGCATGAACGGTACAATACCAAACCACGCGAAAAAACAGATAAAGAATGCTACCGAAGTTATCCAAAACGTACGAATGGGCATACTTTTAATATTTCCGAGTTTTAAGCTGGTCGCTTTTTTAGATTGTGTTTCCATAATACAAATGTTTTAGGTTCAACAATATTCAAAACTACGTATATTTATACGTATTACTACGTATATTTTTAAAATATGTCACATTTCTAAGTATTTTTACGAGACCAGAAAATATACTGAACCAAAAAACAGATATCCAAAAAAAAGTGCTGTATAAAATGACAATATCATATTCCCGCCAAAAAAAGAGCTCTGCCATATGCCTTACACAGACACAAGACAGAGCTTTTAGCAGAGGCTTCAGTACAAAATATACGTACGTAAACCTATTTAGATTTTAGAAACTAGAATGGAGTACACGCTGCACTTCTTCCTCAAAAAAAGCGGGATGCTCGGCCACTACATCACCTATTACTATAATACCGGGTTTAGAGCGATCAATACTAGATTTCCCTGAAGCCATACTACCCAATGTACCCACAATACAGGATTCATTTGGCATCGTGCCATTTTGAATTACAGCCATTGGAGTTAAGGACCCCCTATATTTATTGACCTCTCTAATTATTTCCGATAATTTTCTCACTCCCATTAATATAACCATAGTTGCGGAAGACTGCGAAGCGAACTTTAAATCTTCTGAGAACGAACCATCTCTTTTTGTTGCCGTCATTACCCAAAAACTACTACTAACACCTCTCTGTGTCATAGGTATTCCTTGACTAGACGGAACAGCTATAGCACTGGAAACTCCAGGCACCACGGTTACAGGAATACCAAAAGATTCCACATAGGCTATCTCTTCATGGGCTCTACCAAAAACAAATGGGTCTCCCCCTTTTAAGCGAACTACATGACCACTCTCAAATGCTTTTTCTACTATTAGGATGTTAATATCATCTTGATTGAACGAATGCATTCCACATCTTTTACCTACGTATATTTTTGGAATCCCGGCATCAATCTGTTTTAATAATTCTTCATCTATTAATGCGTCGTACAAAACCACATCGGCCGACCTTAAAGCCTTTAAACCCCTAATGGTAATAAGGTCTGCGCTTCCCGGACCCGCTCCTATCAATGTAACTTTTGGCTCTTTTACTGTTTTCATAACTAGCAGTTTTAAAGGGTTGTTTTAGTAATTCCTCAACAAAACTACGTAATTATTTCGATAAAAACAGATATTTTATACGTATTTATACGTAATATTGCTAAGTAGTTTAAAATCGAAGCCTATGAAAACCATTATTGTTGTCGGAAACGGCATGGTCGGATATAAGTTCTGTGAGAAAATCGCAGCCCGAGAAGAATCTGAAAATTTTAAGATTATCGTTTTCGGTGAGGAACCAAGAGCGGCGTACGATCGTGTACACCTAAGTGAATTCTTTGGAAATAGGGATGCCAAAGCCTTGGAACTTGCCCCTATGAGCTGGTATACAGAAAATAAGATAGAACTGATCGTTAATGAACGTGTTACGGACATTCACCGTAAAACAAAAACGATAACCACTGGAAGCGATAAAGAATATGCATACGACTACTTAGTACTGGCCACAGGCTCAAGTCCTTTTGTACCTCCTATAAACGGAGTAGAGAAAGAAGGTGTCTTCGTATACCGCACCATAGAGGACCTGGAAGCCATGCTCAACTATGCGGAAAAGATTAAAGCAAAAAAATCTAATGGTCGTGCGGCAATATTAGGCGGTGGTCTTTTGGGATTAGAAGCAGGTAAAGCCGTGATGGACATGGGTCTTGAACCCCATGTTGTAGAGTATGCCCCTAAACTTATGCCAAGACAACTGGATTCCCGAAGTAGCAATGTCCTTCAACTTACCTTAGAGAATATGGGCATTAACATACATTCCGGAAAAGCTACAAACCGTATTCTAGGAAACGGGGCCATTACAGGAATGGACTTTGGCGAAGATGATACCTTAGAAGTAGACATGCTCGTAATTTCAGCAGGTATTAGACCTCGTGATGAACTCGGAAAAACATGTAATCTAGAAATGGGTGTTCGCGGTGGCATTGTTGTAAATGACAGAATGCAGACCTCAGACCCTAATATATTCGCTATTGGCGAAGTGGCATTGTACAACCAGATGATTTACGGACTCGTAGCCCCAGGTTATGAGATGGCCGAAGTGGCCGTAAACCAAATTATAGAGAGCTCCGAAGTGGTAATGCGCTCAGAAATTGACATGTCCACAAAACTAAAACTGATCGGTGTTGACGTGGCTAGTTTTGGAATACCTTATATGCCTGCGGACAAGGGCCTTTCTATTATTTATGAGAACAAGACCAAAGGGTTGTACAAACGTATAAACGTAAGTCACGATGGCAAAACCCTATTAGGAGGAATTATGGTAGGTGATGCCGAGGATTATAGCATTCTACACCAAATGTACCTTAACAATATTCCTTTGCCCGATAATGCCGAAGAGCTCATTGTTGGTGCCCGTGGCGAAGGAGGTTCCGCATTTGGCAGCGCCATGGATTTACCGGACACCGCCGTAATCTGTTCCTGTGAAGCTGTTACCAAAGGAGCCGTTTGCTGTTCCGTAATAGACGATGGCAATGAAACCGTAAAGGACGTAGCCAAAGCAACCAAAGCCACAACGGGCTGTGGAGGATGTAAGCCCATGGTTGCCGATCTGGTAAAAGAAAGTCTAAAAAGCTTAGGAAAAACGGTTAAAGAAAGTATCTGCGAGCATTTTGACTACTCCAGACAAGAACTTTTTGATATAGTTAAGCTTAAGGATATTAAAGATTATGACCAATTGCTGGACGAAGTAGGAAAAGGACATGGCTGTGAGGTCTGCAAACCCTTGGCCGCTTCAATTTTTGCCAGTATATACAATGAAACGGCCAACCGTCAAGAAACCATACAGGATAGTAACGATCGTTATTTGGCCAATATACAGCGTAACGGAACCTACTCAGTTGTTCCTAGGGTAGCTGGGGGTGAAATTTCGCCCAAGCAGTTAATGGCCATGGGTAGGATTGCCAAGAAGTACGACTTGTACACAAAAATAACGGGAGGACAACGTATTGATATGTTCGGTGCTAAATTGCACGAGCTGCCCCTTATTTGGGAAGAACTTATTGCCGAAGGTTTTGAAACCGGTCAGGCTTATGGAAAATCGCTACGTACGGTAAAGAGTTGCGTAGGTTCTACTTGGTGCCGATACGGAATGGACGAAAGCGTAAGTTTCGCCATTGAAATTGAAAACAGGTACAAGGGTATACGCTCTCCCCATAAATTTAAAGGCGGGGTTTCTGGATGCATCCGCGAATGCGCCGAAGCCCGAGGTAAAGATTTTGGGTTCATTGCCGTTGAAGGCGGATGGAATGTTTACGTAGGCGGAAACGGTGGGGCCAATCCAAAACATGCCGAGCTACTGGCCGAAAAAGTGGACAAGGAAACTGCCATTACATATGTAGACCGTTTTATGATGTTCTATATAAAAACAGCTCCGCCACTTACAAGAACCGCGGCTTGGCTAGACAAACTGGAAGGCGGTATTACCTATCTTAAAAACGTAGTTATCAATGACTCACTAGGTATTGCGGAAGAACTGGATGCCGATATGCAAAAATTTGTTGACACCTATAAATGTGAGTGGAAAGAAGCCGTAGAAACTCCAGAAATAAGGGAACGGTATACCCACTTCATTAACTCGGACGAACCGGATGATAATATAGAATTCGTATCGCTTCGTGATCAAAAGATGCCTAAAGAATGGGCTTAATAGAACTTGAAAATCACGAAAAGAAGTGACAAACAGAGTAATCCCAAACTAAAAACAACATTATGATCGCAAATCTAAGTACATATGAAACCGTACAGCCAGATAACGTAAAAGTCTGGTTTAAAGCAGGACCCGCTAGTAAATTTCCAAAAAATGGCGGGGCATGTATAAAATACAAGGACAAACAAATTGCCATTTTCAATTTTACACGCCAAGCCACTTGGTATGCGTGCCAGAATCTTTGTCCGCATAAAATGGAAATGGTCCTTTCCCGAGGAATGATCGGCGAGGAAGATATGCAACCAAAAGTAGCATGTCCACTTCATAAGAATACGTTTTCGCTAAAAACAGGAGAAAACCTAAACGGGAGCTTGGATGCAATTGCTACCTATCCGGTTAAGGTAGAAGGGGAGTTTGTGTTCGTTGGCTTTTCGGAATAAGTGATTTTTTCGGCAAATCTTTAGAAAGACGTTATAGCCATGCAATAGATTCTCTACAGGTCTCAAGGTATTTGTATCTTAGACCAAAATTAAACTTATGGCCATTTCCGATAAATTACAGCAAGCCTTTTCTTTGTTCGATAAGGCAAACGAGCAAGATCCCCATACAGAAATAACCCCTTCAGGGAAAACATATCCCAAAGAATTGCTTTATGCACTTCGTATGACGGAAAAACTGAACGACTTTGCCCCCAAAGCATCAGAAGCCTTGCAATTAACGGCAAGATGTCAACATATATGCAGATGGGAAATTCCACGGGAATCTTATGAAATGAACCGTACGGGGTATCTTAAATGGCGCCAGGACCTAAAAAAATTCCATGCCCAAAAAGCTTCTGCTATTCTTGAAGAAGTGGGTTACGATCAAGAAACCATTGAGAAGGTCGCTTTTTTATTGGAGAAGAAACAATTAAAGAAAAATGAGGACACACAAACTTTGGAAGATGTTATTTGCTTGGTGTTCCTTGAGCATTATTTTGAGCCCTTTGCGTCTCAGCACGATGAGGCCAAGGTAATTGACATTCTTCAAAAAACATGGCGAAAAATGTCCGAAGAGGGGCATGAAGCCGCATTAAAACTGCCTCTTTCCAAGAATTCACTGGAGTTGGTTTCGAAAGCCATTGCAGGTTAATTTAAGGAATAGCAATAGTACCCATGTACCATGTCAAAAGAAAAAAGCCAATTACCGCTTGACTCTGAAACCTTTCTAAGTATAAGAAAGTGGTACCTATGGGCTTTGGCCGGTATTGCAATTACCATTATAGTCTCTCAAATTCTAATTCAGTTGCACCTTAATTCGCAGCTGAGTGATTCGCGCGTCATTAACGTGGCGGGTTTCCAACGGGCCTATAGTCAAAAATTGACCAAAGAATTATTGCTCATAAAAGATGCGTTTCCAAGTAATTCCATTACCAAAAATGTAACGGCCCTCTCTAAAACCATTTCAATTTGGAAACACTCTCATTTGGCATTACAAAACGGAGATGCGGAAATAGGGATTCCTAAAGAGACCAATATTGAAATACTAGAGTTATTCCAGAAGTTGGAACCCCATCATGCGGCCATGGTAGGGGCCGCAGAAAAGATAATCCAATCCTACCATGATAAAAGTCTAGACAAGGCCAATCTAGAAGAAAATGTTGCTGTAGTTCTCCAAAATGAGAATAGTTTTCTTCAATTGATGGACGATATCGTAAACCAATACGACCAACGGAGCAAGGAACAGTTAAAAATCCTTAAGCGAAAGGAATATGTTCTACTTGGCATTTCATTGCTCATATTATTGTTAGAAATATTGTTCATTTTTCGCCCTCTTTCTTTACAAATTAGAAAGACCATTGGCGATTTAATGCAAAACCAAGTAAACTCGGAAGCACGGGCAAAAGAGGTTCAGCAGCTTTATTCGGAAAAGGAAAAATCCCTTCAGGAACTACAGGAGCTTAACTTTGTAATAGACAATGCCGCATTGTTTGCCAGTACCAGAAAAGATGGGAGTATCGTTTTTATAAGTAAAAAATTCCTAGAGCTATTAGGGATAACCGAAAAGCAACTGAACAAGCCCCTTTCCGAAATTCTAACTGCCGATCAAGGCCAGCAAGAATACCTCAGGGAGGTTCTAAAGAACAATAGAAAAAACGTAATCCGTACAGAAGAGATAAAAATCACTACCCTAAAAGGAAAACACTTTTGGCTGGATATGTCCATAGTACCCATGCATCAATCCAGTAGACAACAGAGTATTCTAATTCTATGTTCGGATATTACGGAACGGAAAGAAAACAGCATAAAAGTAGAGCAGCTTACCCAACAGAACTTTGAAGCCCGCATGTTACAGAAAAAAGTACAGGCAAGCCAAATTGTTGAGGGCCAGGAAGAAGAGAGAAAACGGATTGCAAAGGACATTCATGATGGTATTGGCCAAATGTTGACCGCCCTAAAATTCAATATAGAATCTATTGACCCTGAAAACAAGGCTAAGACCATTGAAAAGATTGCCTATTTAAAAACTTTGACTTCAGATTTGATAAAGGGTGTGCGTACGGCAACTTTTAACCTAACACCACCGGAACTGAGCGATCACGGTATTTTTCCGGCACTTCAAAAAATGACTGCCGAGCTTTCTAAACTCACGGGCAAAACTATTCTTTTTGATAACCGTACCGATGAACACATTAGGTTTGACTCCTTGGCCGAAACCAATGTCTATAGAGTAGTACAAGAGGCGGTAAACAATGCCATAAAATATGCCGAAGCCAATTATATTTTGGTGACCATTAATTATAATGACGATATCCTAAGTGTTGTTATTGATGATGACGGCAAAGGTTTTGACGATTCCATTTTGGGTCAAGTACCTAAAAACAATAGTGAAGGCGGAATGGGACTCTTTTTTATGAAAGAGCGCATAGACTATATTAACGGTAGGCTATTTATAAATTCTATTCCCGGTGAAGGCACTCGTGTCACTATAAATTATAAAACAGAAAAAAAAGAAGAACATGGAGCGGAATGAACTGTACCCCGTATTTCTTAAAGTATCCAATCTAAATATTTTAATTGTGGGCGGCGGAAACGTAGCCCTGGAAAAATTGACTTTCCTATTAAAATCAAGTCCTAGTGCCCAAGTGGAAATGGTATCCCCTTTTTACAGGGAAGAAACTATTGCTCTCGCGACCAAATTTGGCATTGTTATGCATTTAAGCGACTATAATAAATCTTTCTTGAAAAGCAAACACATGGTCGTTGCTACTACCGATAAGGTAAAAGTAAACGAACAAGTATACCATGATTGTAGGGCGGAGAGCATCTTGGTAAACGTAGCGGACAACCCTCCTTTCTGTGATTTTTATATGGGCGGGATCGTTACCAAAGGAAACGTAAAAGTGGCTATTTCTACTAACGGAAAATCGCCTACCACAGCTAAACGTTTGCGTCAGTTTTTTGAGGATGTCATTCCTGAAAATATAGACGACCTGGTGAAGAACCTCAACGAATTCAGAAAAACAATTAAAGGCGACTTTGAAGAAAAAGTAGAAACCTTAAACGAGTTTACCAAAGGTTTGGTCAGCAAAAAAGACAAGGACCCTAACTAAGCCTATACGCGATTACAAAGTGTACCACGTTGCCCAAAGCCTAAAAACAAAGGTTGCCCCAAGGCCAAAAATGATATGGGCACCCACAAGCTGAATTAGAAACAATTGCAATTCTATTTTGGGCGGAGCGCTATGAAACCGTATCATGGTCAACCAACCCAACACACCAAATAGCCCCAATATACATCCAAGAACAATGGCCAACCACCATGTAGGGTGGTTTTCCGTTGAACAGAAATAGGCCGCCATGGCCCCTGCAAAAAGAAAGCCCGTTAAATAGTGGAATATCCAGCCCCAAATACTATCCTCTGCAACTTCAATGTCTAAGCGTTTGGAACGGTCCAAGAATTTATTAAGAAGTTTGGGCTCGCCAAGTTCAGCATCGCACAATTGCCCCACCAAATAACTGAAAGCAGTCATCAAAGTAGTACCAACAAGCCCTGCTAAAAGAATTTTTGATAACTCCATTTGGGTAGGTTTAAAGTATCCAAAGAAAGGTAATCAATTCAAAATTAGTTAATTCAAATAAACAAAAATCTTTCGCAATCGAATATTCGGGCAGGTCTCTATCTTTTTAACACCTCGGTTTCCCTATAATTCCTGCATAACTTCGGAAAAAAGTCGGAATGAATTTATTCTATCTTGCTGATTATAGATATGTGAGACCGCAATAATCTCGTTTACGCCCGTCTGTTTTATAAATTCCTCTGTTTTCTCCTTTACCGTAGCTTTACTTCCCACAAAAGCATACTTCAACATTCGCTGAAAAGCAGGGTCTACGGAAATCTGTTTAAGCTCTGCCGTCATTTTCACCGGCGGTTGCATATAATCTATCTTTCCTGTCATCACGCCCAACATTAAACGCAACATAGAAGTAGAAATGGTACCTGCCTCCTGATCGGTTTCTGCTGCTACAACATTTACACCCGCCATGGTATACGGCTCGTTCAGGTATTTTGAAGGCTGAAAATTATTATAATAAATGTGCAGGGCCTCTTGGAGCTGACTAGGAGCAAAGTGACTTGCGAACACATACGGAAGCCCTTCTTTTGCCGCTAAATGGGCACTATCCGTACTGGAACCTAAAATATAGATGGGCACCTCTACGCCTTCGGCAATGGGAACCCTAACTTTGGCATTTTGGTTCTCTTTTGAAAAATACTGCTGAATGTTATGCATTTCTTCAGGAAAACGATACACGGCCTGCATTCTATCCGGACGAATGGCATTTGCCGTTACCTGATCCGTGCCAGGAGCTCTACCCAACCCTAAATCTATCCGATCAGGATATAATGACGCCAAGGTACCAAACTGCTCAGCTATGAGCAGAGATGAATGGTTGGGCAACATAATACCCCCGGACCCAACACGTATTTTTTTGGTTCCTCCGGCAATATGCCCCATAAGTACTGTAGTTGCAGAACTGGCAATGCTTAACATGTTATGGTGTTCGGCCAACCAAAAACGGTTGTATCCAAACTCCTCGGCCTTTTGTGCCAATTCAAGACTATTATCAAAAACTTCCTTAGGCTTAAAACCGGCTCCAACGGTTGCCAATTCTAATATGGAATATGGTATCTTCTTATCTATCATCTTCATTACGATATACGTTCAAAATTGTGGAATAAACCCCTCTTAAAACCTACAAACGCCAGACTATAAAACTTCAAACCAATGTAGTCTAGCGGTTTGCAAAAAGTTAGTTATAAGAGGAACATATAAGTCGATACAAAGGTGGTAAACTTACAGCGTAAATAACAGTATGCCCGTTGTAAATCCCAACCAAAAATTAACCCAAAAAAATAAATTTAAACCTGAAGCGGAAGACCCTTTCGGCTGGATTCGTAGATTTTCTCCAAAACCGAAATATTAGGAATATAATTAGAAACATCCGTTTCAAAAGGCGCTCCAGATTGGAGGTTTGCAATAAAATGTTGTTGGGTAGCAAAGACACAATCGCCTGCAAAGTTCTGTTTCTTCAAGGTATACTGGTGTGGCCGTTCTTTCTCGCCTAAAAGTTGAACCGTAATCTTACCGTCATCATAAAGTCGTAAACTACCTTTGTCCCCTTCAATAAGTACGGCACCAAAAGTTAACCTTGGATCTTCGGAAGTGTTTTCATTGTACCTATTGGCATCCAAAAAACCCAAGCCTCCTTTCGCAAAATCAAAATTTACCCAAGCAAAATCTTCGCCTTTAATATTGTTGTTAAGCGTTCTGAGTTTAGCGTATACCTGTGTGATTTCTCCTGCCAAGTATCTGAACACGTCTATAAAGTGAATTCCTGTTTCATAGATAAGCAAACGCTCCATTTCCCTAAAATAGGGCTGTCTATTCATATAGGCATCGGTCTGCCAACCGTCTCCCATTCTCATTCGCAAATTTATGGTGTGTAATTTGGAACCAATTGTTCCTGCGTCCAAAAGCTTTTTGAGTTCCCGGTGCCAAGGTTGAAACCTGAAATTTTCGTGTACCATCATCCTAACCTCCGAACCTGCAATAAGCGCTTCAATCTCTTGGGCTTCTTCTAAAGTAGGTGCCAAAGGTTTTTGACAAATGATATGAATGTTACGTGCTGCGGCTAACTTACAAAGCTCTAAATGACTTTCGGGAGGTGTAATAATATCTACAAAGTCCGGCTTTTCATTCCGGAACATTTCCTCAACGCTAGAATAGGCCTGCTTAAAACCATAGGTGTCAGCTATATCCTCCGCTCGTTCTTTCACCGAATCGCAAATACCAACAATATCAACCGCATCAATTCTTTTCCAAGCTTCAAAATGAAACTGGCTAAAATAGCCAGCACCTATACAAACTCCCTTTAATTTTGCCATGCTCCCTATTTAATATGTACTAAAATGCCTTTGAGGTTTCATATTGAACCACATTACAATTGCAATAGTATTCAATACTGCGCCCACTACAAAGAACGGCGTGGTAGATTCCGTCCAGGACTGCAGGTATGGAAACGCCAATGCAGTCAAAAACGCTCCAATATTTCCGGCCATGTTCATTGTACCGGATACGGCTCCGGAATGTTCTTTTCCAATATCTACACAAAAGGCCCAAGAAGATGGCAATGTCATATCGGCACCAAAAATAGCCAGACTTAAAAATAGGATTGCGCCTTCAACAGTATCCATATAAATACTTCCAATAAGTCCTACAGCGGCTAGAAAGAACCCAATTGATGCCGGAACAATACGGGACATGTCCCAGTTCCCCTTTTTATAAATACGATCACTAAGGGCCCCGGAAGTCCAATTTCCAAAAGCACCAAAGACCAAAGGTATTGCTGTATATATGCCAGCTTCCATAGTATTTAGGCCGTACTCACTCTTAACATGAGGAAACAGCCATGTAAGGGCAAAGAAAAAGGTAAAATTGCTGCAAAAGTATTGCCCCATGGCCAACCATATATTTTTGGATTTTAACAGGTCTCCCATGTTAATTTTTTCGGCCTTTACTTTAGTATTTTGTTGTTGTCTTGTTGATAGGATAAATTCCTTTTCTTTATCCGAAACATGGGGATGTTCTTCCGGCATATCCCTAAAAAACACATACCAAGCAACGGCCCAAAGTACCCCTATAACACCTAAAATAACAAAGGAAACCCTCCATCCAAAATCATCTATCATCCAAGCTACTACGGGAAGTGCAAATGCCGCACCCAACCTAGAACCCGAAAAGTTAATACCGGTTACAAGACCTCTTTCCTGCAGGGGAATCCACGTATAAATAGCTCGGGACATACCTGGAAAGGCACCGGCCTCTCCCGCCCCAAAAAGAAAGCGGACAATCAGAAGTGATATCAAGTTAAACGCTGCTCCCGTTAAAGCCGTAAAAACGGACCATATAGCTACAATTGCGGAAAGTACTTTACGCGGTCCCAAAGAATCTGACAGCATACCGGCCGGAGTTTGAAAAAGGGCATACCCTAGAGAAAAAGCCGCCAGGACCCAACCCATTTGTTTATCACTCAAGTCCAACATTGCAGAAATGGGCTCCTTGGCCACAGAAATACAGACACGATCCACATAAAGAAGCAAGGCCAGCAGAAATGTACCTGCCACCATAAAATACCTTTTAGGAAAATAGCCTTGTGTCTTCATATTTTTTATTTCAATAAGGAAATCAGTTCGTGTAAAGCTGTCTCGTCACCAACATTACCAGGAAATACGATGTAAGGCATATCGGGAAATTTTGCCTCGTTACCCAGTTGCCAAACAGGCACCCCTTTTAGCACTTGCCCCATGACATTCGCACGGCGTACATTAAGCCCCTTTGTAGCTACATCACTAGAGGTAATTCCGCCCTTGGCAAGAATATATTTTGGGCGTACCATTACCTTTTTTACAATGGAAATAAGTGCATTGGAAACCCGATTTACAATTTCAAGGCTTTCCTTTTTTGTAGCTCCTTTTATCACTTTTCTACTTGTAAATACCACCACATCCTCTCCGGTCTTGAGGTAATCGTTTGCTTTTTGGACCAGTTGAACCAGCTCGTTGCAAAAAACTTCAATATTGGAAATATGGGAAACATCCAATTCTAGAAAAAAAGCATTACTTCTCTCCTTTAAATACGCCAACTGTGCAGTGGTTTTTGGCACATAGGAACCAATTACGACCAGTGCCCCATTGGAGGACGTATCCTTTAAGATTTCATTTTTTGTCAGACATGGCTTTAGGGCAATACCCGAAATGGCGTTAACAAAAGAAGCCGCCGTCCTGAAAACCAATGCGTCCTTACTTTTTAAAATGGCCAGCGCCAAGGCCTGCAAATCGGCATAACACGTTGCGTTCGCTATGATATGGGTCGTTTTTGGTTGTTCTATTATCGATTTTATTTCTTCGGAAGTGGCATTTCTAAGCGTTTGAACAGACACACTTGCAATCTGTGATTTGTTGACCCTCCTTTCAGATTTTTCTACAATCCAATCTTTTAAATTGGATGCTGAATAACCAAAAGTATTGTCTGCTGCAAAAGGGGTTTTTGCGGCAGGTACAAACTCATTTCTTTCCTTTACATAATGAACATCGTCATACGTATAGCGTCCGCCTTCAAAAAAAGCAGGGGCCAAAATATGTTTTATTTTGCTTAGGCCCATTCCTTTTACCAAGGCATCAACTTCATTGGGGTAATGCCCCCTTAATGTAGAATCGCTTCGGCTAATGACAAGGAGTTCCTTTTGATGTTTATTGGCTAATTTTTGTAGTCGCAAACCTATCAGTTCCCCCAATGCGTCGGCTTCACCTACCTGAAGACTTCGTGAGTTGGTGAGTATAAAAAAAATAGGACTCGCCAAAAATTCGTTTTCCAAAATCTCTTCGGTCCATTCAGTAATAACTGGAACATCGTGCACGGTTTGGGTGCCCGTTGGATCATCATCTAAAACCACAATGGATTTAGGGTTTTGAGCAAGCTCTGACCGTATATCCTTCTCATAGCCCAAAAGCGTAACCCCTTCTTCAATAGATTTTAAAAGTGCTGGATGCGACATGAAGTTCAATTTTCTATTGCAACGATACGCGCGGGTGCACCATCGCCATTTTCAACCTTTAAAGGTAGTGCCACAAGGGTCACTTTTGGTTGAGAAAGTGCTTCTAAATTAGTAAGTCCTTCAACTATAACAATATCGTTTTTCATTAAGATGGTATGCACCTCCGTAACCTCCTTGATATTGTTGACATCTGCTACGGAAGGAGGTTCCACTCCAAGTATATTTACCTTTTTTTCACCCAACCAATGGGCAAGCTCGGTGCTGATTCTAGGTAAGGCATCACGGTACTCTTCCGTGCCCAACTTTTTGCTCCAACCCGTATGTAAGAGCAAACTTTGTCCTTCCTCTACTTTTTCCGCAATAGTGCCCAAATGTGCTACGGTAATAGATTCTTTAGGTTTGATATGCGTAAGGTTAATCACCCAAGCTTCAGAAATAAAACGAGCGACCGGTAATTGATCTATAGTCTGATCATTGACCTCAAAATGTACCGGAGCATCCATATGGGTGCCGCTATGCGAATACAAATGTAAAGTTGTTGCGTTCCAACCATCTTTGTCCAATGTTTTGGCCTGGTCTATAGAAACGCCCTTTACACCGGATACAATGGGTAAAGTGAGGTCAATGATTTTCCTACCTATCATTCTAATTTATATAGTTGATAATTTTGTTGCGTTTATAAACTGAACTACGCTTTCTGCAACTTCTGACGTAGTAGCCGTTCCACGAAGATCTTTGGTTAAATTACCTTTCGCGGTCGTAGCCTCTATACCGGCCATAATTTCCTTTGCCGCCTCGGTCTCTCCTAAATGATCCAACATAATAGCGGCGGACCATATTTGACCAATTGGATTAGCAATATTCTGCCCTGCAATATCCGGTGCTGAACCGTGAATAGGCTCGAACATAGAAGGAAAATCTTTCTCTGGGTTAATATTTCCACTACCTCCAAGACCTAAACTTCCCATAACGGCACCACCAAGATCGGATAAAATATCGCCAAAGAGGTTTGTAGTCAAAATAACGTCAAAAATCTCTGGGCGCAATACAAAACTTGCCGAAGCATTGTCTATGTACATTTTGTTATATTCCACATCCGGATACTCCTCTGCAACCTCTGCAATTACCCTATCCCAATAGGCCAAGCTATTGATCAATGTATTTGATTTGGTAACATTAGTAACCTTGCTTCTTCTCTTACGCGCCAATTTAAATGAATAATGTGCGATACGCTCAATACCGAATCTAGTAAAAATACTGGTATCCATAGCCATACCACCGGGCTTATCCCCATGCATTATTTTTCCACTCTGCACGAACTCGCCTTCATTATTTTCGCGAACGACTACAAAGTCTATATCTTTTTCGGTTTTATAGCGAAGCGGACTTTCTACACCTGGAAACAATTTTACAGGTCTGTAGTTTACGTATTGTTCAAAAGAAGTTCTTACGCGAAAGGTGTAATCTCTAGCTGGCAACGTATCGTCTACCTCTGGCAGACCTACTGCTCCAAAAAATATAGCATCGAATTTTTTTAAGGTTTCAAGAGCGTCATCTGACATGAACTTGCCATGCTCCTTAAAATATCCTGCTCCAAAAGGAAATTCCTCTTTATCTAGTTCAAAGCCATATTTAGTGGCTACCGCATCCAGCACGGAAACACCGGCAGGAACGATTTCGGCCCCTATTCCGTCGCCATTAACTACGGCGATTTTGTACGTTTTTCCCATTTCTAATCTTTTTCTAATTGTAGTTCAAATGCTTTTGCGCAAATATTGCGCAAAATGGCATTTACATTGATAATTGTGTTGAATTTTGAGCAAATATATATAAATCAATCGAAAATTAACCAGTATTGTGTGTTTTTAATCATAATTGATTGTGCAAATTTTTGTATTTTGTTACAAAATATTCACAAGGCTATATAAGACCAATTTTACATTAGCACCTTAATTCTAGCTTTAAAAATAGTTTTCAGCTAAAAAAATCGCTTGACTTAAGAAGAGAAAAAACGAAAAACAATCCTTTTCACTTAAAGAAAGCACCTATCTAATCATCTCAACCAAACTTCTTCTATTCTCAAAGCATTACAAACATTGTAAATTCAATCATCAAATTTATGCGCAATAAATTGCACATAAATTATTAGTATTTTTTTGTTATATAACTAAATATTTTATAGTATTGTTACAATTATTGCAATAATAATCCTATCATATAACAATAACTCAATTAACGCGCAACGTTTGCGCAAATTGTAAAATTATGAATTTGTTGATGCTTTCAAATTCTAATACAACCTGAAAAATCAACATCAAACAATGAAATATTAATTAAGATTACCACACTACACCAATTAACACCTCAAGACTATGATAACCATCTCGTTTACGATTTACATTTCACGGGCACTATGCATACTGTCGCTTCTATTCGGCATTTGCACATTTGCCCAAGACGACCAAATTTCCGGTACCGTATTCTCATCCGATGGCTTTCCACTACCCGGAGCCAACGTAATACAAAAAGGAACCACTAATGGGGTAGTAACCGATTTTGATGGAAAATTCTCCCTCACCCTCCAACCAGACTCGGATATTCTTGAAATATCCTATATAGGCTTTGAACCACAAGAAGTAGAGATTGGAACACAGCGCTCCATAAGCATAACACTTATAGAAAATCTTGAAAATCTTGATGAAGTAATTGTTACTGGCTACGGCTCGCAGAAAAAAGTAGATGTAACGGGCTCCATTTCTACCATCAAATCAAAAGAACTAACCACAGTGCCCACTCCTACCATAGCACAGTCCGTAGCAGGAAGGGCCACCGGCGTGTTTGTACAAACTAAAAACGCACAACCGGGTGACTATGATGGTGTTTCATACAATATAAGAGGTTTTGGTGAGGCCCTGCTTATAATTGACGGGATGCCAGCCTCCAATGAGGAGTTTCTTTTGTTGGACCCAAATGATATAGAAGAGTTTAATGTACTTAAAGATGCCGCAACCGCTGCCGTATATGGTGCAAGAGCAGGTAACGGTGTTATTCTTGTAACAACTAAGCGAGGTAAAATACAAGATGCCAAATTTAGCTATACGGCCAATTTTGGCTGGCAACAATTAACTATGTTACCACACGCCGTATCTTCTTGGGAAAATGCACAATTTGAAAATGTAGCGCGTCAAAACGCAGGTTTAGATCCTTTATGGAGTAATGAAGATATTAACAAATTTATAGCAGGCAATGATCCTGAGTACCCAAATACAGATTGGTGGGATTTAACCTTAAGGGATTATGCACCGCAATCTCAACACAACATTAATGTTAGGGGAGGAACTGAGAAAATCAAATATTTCGTTTCTGGCGGGTACTATTCTCAGAAAGGTATTTATCGTTCTGATGATTTAGAGAACAAAAAGTATAACTTAAGGTCCAACCTAGATATAAAACTTACCGATAATCTGGATTTAGGTGTTGGTATTTCTCTTTTAGAAAACGACTATGTAGGTCCTAGTTGGGATATGGCAAATAGAAATGGCCACCTTGGGGTAATGATGTTACTCTATCGTTCTAGACCACAATTTCCAGGAGAATATCCCGACCCTACCAAATTTCCCGCTATGGGAAATGATGACCTGAACCCCGTATCTGCAACGAAAATAAGCGATGTAGGATATCTAAAGTGGAATCAGTTGACCGCAGACACCAAATTAAATCTAACATATAAATTACCTCTTGGTTTTACCGCCAAGGCCAATTTCAATTACAATAGAGTTTCAAGACGAGACAAAAGAAAAGAGAATATAGCCCCTGCATACTGGTTCGATTATGATGCAGAGGGAAATATTGTATATCACAATCATAGAAACTTTAATAACTACAATTGGCTCTACGAGAAAAGTCAAGTTTCAAAAAACATCAACCAGCAATATATGCTCAGTTGGAACAAGGAGTTTGGAAATCACAGAATTAATGCCCTTGGCGTATATGAGCATTTGTCCAGCGAAGGAGATTTTATAGACGCTCAACGAATCCGTTATGAGTTTGACCTAGACTATCTCTTTGCCGGACCAGATTTAGACAAATCAAACAATGGTCGCGGCTGGCAAGACGGTCGTATTGGACAGATATTTAGTATGGATTATAGTTATAAAGAAAAATATCTATTAGGGTTTAACATACGTAGAGATGGTTCCCCTAAATTTCCTGCAGACACAAGATGGGGAACTTTCCCCTCCATATCCGGAGGTTGGCGAATTTCACAAGAAAATTTTATTAAAGAAAAGCTCCCCTTCATAAATAGCTTAAAATTGCGTGCTTCATGGGGTAAGCTAGGTTATGACAATACTGGGGATTACCAATACCTATCCACATATTCCATACAACCCGCACAGGTAATGGTAGATGGTGTTGTACGCTCAGGTATCAATGCCGACAATGTACCCAATTATAATATTACATGGGAAAAAATGACCACTACCAATATAGGTTTGGACTACGGCCTGTTTAATAATAAAATTTCAGGTGCAATAGATGCCTTTTATCGTAAAAGAAGTGACGTATTAGGAGACAGACAGGTTTCATTGCCAGATATAGTTGGCGCTACCCTTCCAAAGGAAAATATTGAAGAATATAGCAATAGGGGTATAGAAATGTCTTTACAATATGCCACAACGTTTGGAGAAATACGGTTTAGTCTGGGTGGTAATGTTTCTTACTCACGAGAGAAAATTGAATATATAGACCAACCCGAATATGCTTCACAGGAAGATTTTAGAAGAAACAACAAAATAGGTCAATGGTCAGATACCAGTTGGGGCTATAAAGCAGATGGCGTTTTTACCTCTCAGGAAGAGATAGACAATTGGGCCATAATTGATGGTAGAAATAATGCTACCGTTAATGTAGGCGATATTAAATTAATAGATTACAACGGAGATGGTGTGATAAATTCACAAGACAATGTTATTATTGGCAGGGGCACTTCTCCGGATATTATATTCGGTATCAATAATTCTATATCATGGAAGGGCTTAGATTTTAACATGTTATGGCAAGGAGCTGGTTTGTACGATATTCACTATGGTGCGAGTGCTGATCTAAGTGAACCATTTAGAGGAGGGAATGCCCCATTTGCCGAAATGTACAATGAATCTTATATTCCACAGAATGAATGGGGAATGCCAGCAAATACCGATTCTCACCCGACCTTTCCAAGGTTCTATTGGCCAGGATACCAAACCCATAACACGAATGCTAATTCTAGTTTTTGGTACAAAAAAGGAAATTATATTCGGTTAAAATCTATTGAGTTAGGGTATAACTTACCTAAAAAATTCATAAATAAGTTTGGAGTAGACAATCTCAAAATCTTTTATTCAGGATATAATGTACTCACTTTCTCTGCCCTAGATTTTTATGATCCAGAGCTTCAAAATACTAACGGAGGAAACAACGCCGCCCTAAACTATCCTTCTACATCTACATATAGTCTTGGATTGATTCTAGATTTCTAATTCTAAAAAACATACAATGAAAAATAACATATTTATAATAGGAATTATTACCCTCATAACAGGAATCTATAGTTGTGACAATGATGTTCTTGACCGTAAGCCCCTCGATAAAATTTCAGACGAAGAGGTATGGCAAAGCGAATCTTTAATGCAAGGTTATGTTATTGACCTTTATAGTAGGTTTCCTTCTTTTGCCTATGAAGACTATTTTGAGTATTCTGACGAAGGCACTGGCAGTAGTGGAAATAGTAACGCTATTACTCAAGGTAACATGTCCAAAGGCAATGTACCCGATGATCTTGAATATTGGGATTATGAGTATATCAGAGATTGCAATATTTTTCTTGCAAATGTGTCGGAAGCTCCAATTACAGATGAGGTAAAGGCCCAATTAGAAGGTGAGGTAACTACAATGCGGGCAGTAGCCTATTTTGAAATGGCCAAACGCTATGGAGGAGTTCCCATTGTTTCAGATGTAATAGACCCCTTTGGGGAAATTGCCGAAGAGCTTAAGAGACGAAATACCGAAGTTGAGGTATATGATTTTGTAGATGCTGAGCTTACTCGCGCAGTTGGACTACTTGAAACTAGTGAAAGCCAAAACCCCACTGCTCGCATAAACAAATGGGCCGCCCTTGCCTTTCAAGCTAGAGCCAACTTATGGGCCGCTTCCATAGCAAAATATGGACAAGTACAACTTAACGGTATTGTTGGTGTGCCCGAAACCAGAGCCAATGAATTTTTTCAAAAAGCAGCTACAGCGGCAAATACCGTTTTAACTTCAGGTCCATATGAACTTTACAATGGCAAAGAAGACAAAGCGCAAAATTATCAATACATATTCTTAGAAGAAGGCAATAGTGAAATAATGTTCGCCAAAGAGTATAACGGCGTTGAGGTAAGGCATGACTGGGACCACTGGAAAGCACCCGCACGCTTTGCTAGCGGACAAGGTGCTAGATGCAACCCTACACTTGACTTTATCCTTAAATATGAAAATGTGGATGGGTCAACAACGGATTATAGTCAATTTTTCAATGAAAATAATCTATATTCTGATGGATGGGACCTTTTTAAAGAAAAAGACCCACGCTTAAAAGCAACAGTTCTTTTTCAAGGATCCTTCTTTGTAGATGATGAAATTCAAACCTATGAAGGTATTGATACCGGAGCCACCCCGAACTCCTCCAATATTGTGAATAACCCTAGCCTAAGTTTTGAGGGTGTTAAGCAAGTGGGTGTCGATTCTAGGTTAGTGGTAGGAGACGACAAAACAACCAACTCAGGTTTCTTGATACGCAAATGGTGCGATGAACCCAACTTACCCGTACCTGCCAATCAAAGTCAGGTAGATTGGACAATTTTAAGATTGGCAGAGGTCTTCCTTACGAAAGCAGAAGCGGAATTCCAGCTTGGAAATACTACTGAGGCCGTTACGGCGCTCAATGCCACCAGAGAGAGAGCTGGGATAAGTTTAATAGATGAGACCACTATTTCCTTGGAAAAAATACAGACCGAGTGGATGGCAGAGTTTGCCTTCGAGAATAAGCGTTTTTGGGATTTAAGACGTTGGCGTATTGCCGATGAAGTGTTGAACAATCAATTTAATGGTTTAAGGATTATTTGGCATTACAGTTCTGATCAATATTATTTCCTACCATTATTAGCAGAAACCTTCAATCGTGTTTTTAGACAAGAACATTACTACCTACCCATAACAAATGAAATGCTAAATAACAACCCATTGCTAGAACAAAACCCATTGTATTAATCAAAAAATGGAAAAGATGAAAACGACCAATATAAAACTTATTTTATTGACATGCATGGCTACAATCATTTTTAGCTGTGAAGACGAAGTGACTGATTTTGGGTTTAATGGAGCTATTTCGGGCATGGTTAGCGATAATGACGGCACAGCATTATTCGGAGATTTAAACAGTAACAACCTTGTCGTTTACCTCCTAGGTGAAGGCGATGAGCAGCCCACACAGATACGGGTCAATGGGGAAGGATCTTATCAAAATTCAAAAATGTACCCTAAAGCCCATAAAGTTTGGCTAGAAGGTCCAATAGTGGCTTCCGATACAGTTTCCGTGGACTTTAGCTCTCAAGAAATAGTAGAAAAATCATTTATAGTTACCCCTTTGATTTCCCCTAAAATTTCATTGGCTACCGCGCAAGGACAGGCGATATCTGTAGATTATGATATTTTATCAAATCAAGGAAATACTATTACAAAAATGGAAATCTACTGCAGCACCGTAAAATACCCGACAGCAGCAACTGGGTCTAGAACAAATATATATTTTACAAAAACCGTAGAGCTTGAACAGCTGTCCGGTACTGTACTCATAGACGGACTGGAGTCAGGTGAAGAATACTATTTAAGGATTGGTGCTCAGGCCGAAACTGCTTCTGTCATGAACTACAGTAATCAAATGACTGTTACTACCAATTAGATAAAAAACAACAAGAACCACACTTATGAAAATACACATTCTTCTATCGCTACTAATTGTACTTAGCTCTTCCGTTTCTTTTGCCACCGAGCCTCTACCAAACAAAAAAACAGGAAAAACGGTTATTACCATAGAGAAAGATAAATTTTATATTAATGGAGAACCAACCTATAAGGGGCGCACATGGCAAGGCCATAGTATTGAAGGTCTTTTAATGAATTCAAGAATGGTGCAAGGTGTTTTTGACGATTTAAACCCTGAAACCGTAAATCGATGGAAATACCCTGACACCCAAAAATGGGATGCTAATCGTAATACAAATGAGTTCTTATCGGCTATGGATAGCTGGTATGCCAAAGGCCTATTGGCATTTAATATAAATTTTCAAGGCGGTAGCCCCGAGGGATACTCAAAAGTACAACCTTGGGAAAATAATGCCTTTGAAGCGGATGGTAGTTTACGCCCTGCGTTCGTTAAAAGAATGGCCCGTATTATTGAAAGAGCAGATGATTTAGGTATGGTGGTCAATCTTAGTTTATTTTATTTTGGACAAGATGAACGTTTAAAAGATGAACAAGCCGTAATTTCAGCGGTGGACAATGCCGTAGCATGGATTATGAACAAAGGCTATACCAATATTATATTGGAAGTAGCCAATGAAAGCAACAATCAATCTTATCAGCATACCATTATAGGGGAACATCGTATTCATGAACTGATTTCTAGAGTAAAAAAGAATGCCCCTTCACTATTAGTCTCCACAAGTTTTAATGGAAACACGCTACCACCGGATAAAGTTGTTGAGGTATCTGATTATGTATTGATTCACGGAAACGGAGTAAGTAACCCAGCTCGTATTACAGAAATGGTGAGCCAAGTACGTGCATTACCCTCCTATCGCCCTATGCCGATAGTCTTCAATGAAGACGACCATTTTGATTTTGATAAACCATCCAACAATTTTGTCGAAGCTGTAAAGGCATATGCGTCTTGGGGTTATTTTGATTTTAGAATGAAAGACGAAGGTTTTGATGATGGATACCAATCCGTACCCGTAAACTGGGAAATAAGCTCACCCCGCAAAAAGGCCTTCTTTGATAAACTACAAGAAATTACCGGAGGAGTGCAATAAATTCAACTTTAAAAAAATAAATCAAAGTAACTTCATCAACCTATTAACTCACACTCAAAACTGAAAACATGAACAGACTTTACATGAAAACATCATTTTTCCTGAGCGCTTTGCTCTTTATGACTTCCTTGGTTTCAGGATGCGAATCCGAACCGGAATATACCGTTCAGGGCGAGCTCAAAAAATGGCATAAGATCGAACTGGTCTTTAACGGCCCATCTACGGATGAAATGAACGAAGTAAACCCCTTTTTGGATTACCGTCTAGACGTTACGTTTACCAACAACAATCAAACCTTTGTAGTTCCCGGATTTTACGCGGCCGATGGTAATGCTGCAGAAACAGGAGCGGAAAAAGGAAACAAATGGATTGTACGTTTTGCTCCCAATACTACAGGAAATTGGAATTTTAAGGCCTCCTTTAAAAAAGGAACCAATATTGCCGTTGCAGATACCAGTAACAGCGCCACCAGTGGAGAATATATGGATGGTGTCATGGGTAGTTTTACCGTGTCCGAATCTGACAAAACAGGTATAGACAACAGGGCCAAAGGCAAGTTGGAATATGTAGGTGAGCACTATCTTAAATTTAAGGAAAGTGGCAAATATTTCATTAAAGTGGGTGTAGACGCCCCAGAGAATATTTTGGCGTACAGTGATTTTGACGCCACTACCAATGCGTTAGACTTACTAAAGACATGGGAGCCCCACAGGAAAGATTTTAACGAAGATGCCAAGGACCTATTATGGCAAGGGGAAAAAGGTAAAAACCTACTAGGCGCCATTAACTATTTGGCTTCAGAGGGTCTTAACGTATTTTCATTTTTGACTTTTAACGTTGATGGTGATGACCGCAATGTTTTTCCATATCGCTTAAAGGTATCCGAAGAAGAGTACACCAAATATGCCAGTGATAAGAAAAACAAAAAAGCATGGCAGACCATGTTCCATAAAACCCGCTTGGATATTTCAAAGTTGGAGCAATGGGAACGTATTTTTGACTATGGGGAGCGAAAAGGAATGTTCCTGCACTTCAAGACCCATGAAACCGAAACCGACCATCTAATGGATAACGGTGTCTTTGGTGTTGAGGGCAAATTGTACTATCGTGAACTCATAGCCCGTTTTGGGCATCATTTGGCCATGAACTGGAATATAGGTGAAGAAAACAACCAACCCATAGAAAATGTTAGGGAAGTAACGGATTATGTGGCAAAATTGGACCCTTACAATACACACCGGGTATTACATACGTTTCCTGACCAAGATTACCGTTATGCAGAACTGGTAGGTGACCAATCTTCGCTTACGGGAGCATCTCTTCAACTAAGTGAGGCCGATTTTAAAGATGTGCACCCACGGGTTCTTAAATGGATGAAAAACGCCGATGATGCGGGTAAAAAATGGGCCATTGCAGTTGATGAGCCCGGAAAGGCCAAAATAGCCCTTTTACCGGACGCAGAAGACATGGAACATAATGATGCACGTGGCAACGCCTTATGGGGAACTTTACTTGCAGGAGGCTACGGTGTTGAATGGTATTTTGGTTATGCCAGTCCGCATTCTGACCTTACCTGTCAGGATTATAGGAGCAGGGACCTTTTTTGGAACCAAAACCTACATGCCAAACTCTTTTTTGAAAACTACCTTCCTTTTTGGGAAATGCGGCCCTCAGATGATTTAACCACAGATCCAGATTCATTCTGCTTTTCTAAAGCCGATGAGGTTTATGTAGTTTATCTACATCCCGGAAAGGAAACGACTTCTCTTAATTTGGGAGATTCGGGTAATACGTTTTCAGTGAAGTGGTACGACCCTAGAAACGGAGGAGACCTATTGGACGGTTCCGTAACTTCGGTTGATGCAAAAGGTGTAGTGGCGCTGGGCAACCCACCCAAGGACCAGGACAAAGATTGGGTAATATTGGTTCAAAAGAAGAACTAATTATATAAGACTATCGGTTTTGGTGATTTGTTTTTCTACAACTTGTTCTTGTTGGTAGAATTACGGATCACCAATTCTGATTTTAAGACCACTCGAGACACCTCTTTATCATAATCTTCAATTCGGTCTATAATCAGTTTTGCAGATTCTACTCCCATCTGATAGCTAGGTTGGTCAATACTAGTAAGCGAAGGCTCCAAAAGTTCGTCTATAGGCTCATTATTAAAACCGATGATGGCTATATCCTCTGCCATTTTTAGACCTCGTTCTTTCGCTGCTAACATAACACCAATGGCCACCTGATCACTAAAGGCCAAAACGCCGTCCGGATGCTCCGGAGAATACAGTAATTTTCTTGCGGTACTAAGGTTCCCTTCCCTAGTGAAATCAGAATTTTCAATAAACTTTTCCTCCACCAACATATTAGCATCCAATAAAGCCTTCTTGTAGCCTAAAAGTCGGGTTGAGCTTATTTGTAAAATTCTTGGACCTCCAATATATGCAATCCGCTTACAGCCCACGGATATTAAATGCTGGGTAGCATCGTAAGCTGCCTTGAAGTTATCAATAATCACCTTATCCGATTCTACCTCATCACAAAGACGATTAAAGAACACCAACGGAACCTTTCTTTTTTTAGCTTCTAAAAAATGGTCAAAATCCTTGCTTTCACTGGCCAACGAAACTATAATTCCCGCCACGCCAATATCCATAAGTTCCTTTACCAGTATTTTTTCCCTCTCGTACGACTCATTAGATTGACAAATGATTATTTGCATCTGATGTTTCTCCAAGATTTGCTCTATGCCCGAAATGGCCATAGCGTACAAATGATATTTTATACTGGGTACAATTACGCCAACGGCCTTAATCTTCTTTTTAGCATAAGGGTTTATATGCTTTGTCTGAAAATAATTATACTCCTGCGCCAACTCCAGTACTTTTTCCCTGGTCTGCGCACTTATACGTGTATTGCCCTGTAATGCTCTTGAAACAGTAGAAATAGAAACATTAAGCTCTGCGGCAATATCCTTTAAAGTCGTTTGTTTTTTATCCAAATCACTAATAATGAGAACAACAAAGATAACTTAAATTATCTGGTCGTTACCAAACCCTAAATGAGATAGATTAAATTTCAATCTATAAAAATGTAACCGCTGCTTAATTTCTACTTTTCAAAACCCATGAAATACTATTTATTAATTGATTTTAGCCGCTCTTAACCTTAACGCGTTCGCAATTACAGATACCGAGCTAAAACTCATGGCAAGAGCAGCAATCATTGGTGATAACAAAAGCCCAAAAACAGGGTATAACACTCCCGCTGCAATAGGAATACCTATTGTATTGTAGATTAAAGCAAAGAATAGGTTCTGCTTAATGTTTCTCATTACGGAATCACTAAGGTTTCGGGCTTTTACAATACCGTGCAAATCTCCTTTTACCAAAGTTATCATAGCGCTTTCAATGGCTACGTCAGTTCCTGTTCCCATAGCAATTCCAACATCACTTTTGGCCAATGCAGGTGCATCATTGATTCCATCGCCGGCCATAGCCACCACATGTCCTTTTTCCTGTAATTTTTGTACCTCGGCCAATTTATCCTCGGGAAGCATTCCCGCTTTAAAATCAGCTAAATTTAACTCTGTGGCTACGGCTTGTGCGGTATCATGATTATCTCCCGTAAGCATAATAACGGCTATTCCCTTCTCTTGAAGTACCTTAATAGCCTTTGCGCTCGTTTCCTTTATTTTATCGCCAATTACAACATACCCTATTACTTGCTCATTAACGGACAGGTACGATACCGTTTTACCCTTTTTTTGGTGTTCATTGGCCTCATATTTTAAGTTTGAACTTAAGGCGGCATTTACATACTCCATCATCTTGAGGTTCCCTAAAGCCATTTTTTGACCATTTATTTTCCCTTCCACGCCTTTTCCGGTAATAGCCTCAAAATCCTCTGTCCTTAAAATTTCAACACCTTGCTCCTTTCCGTACTTTACCGTGGCTTCGGCAAGAGGGTGTTCACTGGAATTGTTTAAGGAAGCTATAAACTGTAACACCTCATGTTCAGAATATTCGCCCTTTAACACACCAATCGTTTCCACTGTTGGTTTTCCTTCGGTAATAGTTCCCGTTTTATCTACTATTAATGTATCTACCTTATCCATTTTTTCCAAAGCTTCGGCATTCTTGATCAACACCCCGTTCTGTGCACCTTTGCCCACACCTACCATAATGGACATTGGCGTTGCCAACCCCAAAGCACAAGGACAGGCAATAATTAGCACGGCTATAGCATTTACCAACGCAAAAACATAGGCAGGTTCAGGACCCCAAATGGCCCAAACAGCAAAAGTAATTACAGAAATTACTACCACGATAGGCACAAAATAGCTTGAGACCGTATCCGCCAACTTCTGAATAGGCGCCCGACTACGGCTAGCGTCATTCACCATTTGTATGATCTGCGACAATAAGGTTTCATTCCCTACTTTTTCCGCCTTCATTAAGAAAGACCTATTTCCGTTTATGGTTCCACTATTGACCTTGTCCTCCGTTACTTTGTTAACTGGTAACGGTTCTCCTGAAATCATGGATTCATCTACAGTGGTCTCGCCTTCAATTATGATACCGTCTACCGGAATTTTATCTCCAGGTTTTACCTTTAACGTATCCCCTTTTTGAATTTTATCTATGGCAACCTCTTCTTCCTTTCCATCTACTACTCGGATAGTTTTATTAGGTGCCAGTTTCAATAATTCCCTTACTGCTGAATTGGTTTTACTATGCGCCCGGGCCTCTAATACCTGCCCCATAAGAACCAAGGTGAGAATTACGGTAGCTGCTTCAAAATAGACATGCACCGCACCTGAATCCGTCTTGAACTGTGGTGGAAAGAAATCTGGGAACAACATTCCAAAGACACTAAAAACCCATGCCACTCCCGCACCAATACCTATTAGGGTGAACATATTTAAGTTCCATGTTTTGATACTTCGGTAAGCACGCTCAAAGAACATCCACGTGGCGTAAAAAACAACAGGCAGGGAAAGTCCAAACTGAATCCAGTTCCACCACTTTTGCCCCATTACATCGTAAAGAGGATTGTTAGGAACCATCTCGCTCATAGCAATCACAAACACAGGCAGGGTAAAGCCCAATGCGATCCAAAACTTCTTTATAAGCTTCTTGTACGTTTTCTCCTCAGCGGAGAGATCCGGTTGCATAGGCACCAAATCCATACCACAAATAGGGCAACTTCCAGGCTCATCCCGAACCACTTCCGGGTGCATAGGGCACGTCCATTGTTCGGAAGCGTTAGCACTTAGGTTTTGCTCCTCAACCAGGTCCATTCCACATACAGGACAATCACCTGCCTGATCATAGGTTTTATCACCCTCGCAGTGCATGGGGCAGTAAAAAGTACCTGTGCCCTTACCTTTAGGACTTTCTTTTTTCTTTACTTCATGCCCGTGTTCCCCTAAATTATGGATGCTGTACGAACCACCGTCATCTAACAATGCCTTTTGAAATATTTTTAAAGGAATATGGGACTCCATTTGGATTACTGCTTCCGCTTTCTCTAGATTTACCGAAGCATGGGTTACACCTGCTACTTTAGAAAGCGCCTGCTCTACATGACCGCGACACCCGTTGCAGGTCATTCCGTGTATATGATAGGTATGTGTCATTTCCTCTTAATTTTAGAATGTAAAATTACTAAGAGGCCAAGCGAATCTTTTACACAATTACGATTCTTATTTATACAATTTTGTCCAAGGTTTTTCTATCCCAATTTTTTAAACTTTTGTAGTCGGTCATAGACATTCCCGTTACGGTTTTAAACAGCCTTGCCAAATGGCTACTGGTCTTATAATTTAGGCTGTATGCTATTTCAGAAAAATTGAGCTGGCCCAGCTGAATGTATTCCTTTACTTTTTCAATTTTTAGGTTGATGGTGTATTTTTCCAAGGTCATACCTTCGGACTTGCTGAATAGCTTGCTAAGTGCCGTTTCCGTCTTACCGAATTCCTCGGCCAGGGATTGAAAGAGATTTTCGGTTTCTCCGATTTCAATTTTATGAATCAGCTTCACTTTTATCTGTTCTAGAAGGGTATCGGTTTCGTTTATGATGAGTTCAAACCCGGTCTGGACAAGAGTATGGGATAGTTTTTTCTTATCACTTTCGGGGCCTTCGGTAGCAACTACTTTTCCCAATTCAACGGATTCTACGGTATAGCCCTCCGAAGTGAAAATTTCCAAAACCGAAGCTATACAGCGGTTACAGACCATATTTTTAATGTAGAATGTCTCGTTCATCTATATTCTTTTTGTTGCCGTGCCAGCTATTTGCCAAACCTAGTAAAAGGTATGAAATGTTAACTGGTTTGTCGAGCCTATGCAAGTAAACTTTACACAGTGATTACCTCTAAAATTTAAAACCTTGCTGCTTTTCTTATAATTTTTGCGAATGACTATGGGTTACAAAAAAGTAGAGTGATAAATTAAAGATTTTCCCTTGGCGATTTTATCGTCATATTATTGATTAGTTTTCTAGAACACTATAAATTATACTTTATCCATTCTATTGCTTTTGACAAACTCTCTGTGCTGTCACATTGCACATCAGGGAGAATTCCTGATGTGACTTTAATGCTATCTTCATCACAATAATACTCTTGGGCCAATAGCAACTTTGCATTACTTCTAAATTCAATAAAATTAAGGATTGAAGTTTTACCCATTGTTTTTGAGCCAAAAGTTTTGGTTCCATCTTGAAATTTAAACGCAAGAGCAAGAAATTCACTTGCACTTGCCGTACGGTTACTTATTAATACCGCAATTCTTTTATTCTTATTTCTTAAAGTTGATTCATACCTTAAACTATCCATTTTAAAATCGCCAAAATAAAAATTACCATTACTACAACACACTTTTGTCAACCTTTCTTGATTGTCGCAAGAAATTCCAACTAATGGTTGATTAAACAAGGGCGATAACCCTAAGGATTCACTTGGCATTTTGCCTCCTGAATTTTTTCTCAAATCAATTACCCAACCTTTTAATTTTTCTGAAGTATCCAACTTTAATAAGGCTTTTCTAACCTTTAAGGCATATACATTTGATAGACTATCATTTCCAAAAAATCCTGGCAATTTCATATACGCTATATCGTCCTCTATGATTTTCGCATGAATGACCGGAACTGTCAATGTATCCATTAAAAGCCGATTTTCATATATCCTATCAGAATTTTCTGGAGCAAAAAAAACACTATGTCCATCATCTACCAGTTCTAAAGCATAATCAATAGCATTATAGACGTCTTCATTTGTGGAAAACTGTTTAATTGAATCTTTAACAGTCTGTTTTAAACTTATCCAGTCTACCTCATTACGTTTGATTGACTTTTCTTCAATTATCCTCATCACTTGATTATAGAAAGCCTCCTCATTCCATTCTTCTTTTCTTTTACAAGAGAGAGAAATCAATAGAAGAGTGATGCATAAAACTGCTATTCTCATTCGTTAATTTTAATTTGACTAAATTTTTATTGGTTTGAGATGCTTTAACCAATGTTACACTTTTGTCGCTGTAAAATAGACTAATATCTTCCCTGCGACTTTAAATATCGTTATTTGTAGTAAAATTCAACGCTATTCAGGTTGCTTTTAACATTAATAATAAGTGGAAAAAGGAAAAGTCCGAATTAATTAAATGAACAAGAATTTCTTCGCCAGCTATTAAAAATCTTTATAGATATCGAAGTTTATTCTAAAGGAGTATAGTAGTGTTCGCTTGAAGAAAAAGGGCTTAAATAAAAAAACCTCTCAAGAACGGATGTCCCGAGAGGTTTTCTGTGGTCCCACCTGGGCTCGAACCAGGGACCACCTGATTATGAGTCAGGTGCTCTAACCAACTGAGCTATAGGACCAAAAATTGGACTGCAATATTACTACTTATTTTTTGGTGGTGCAAGCTATTTTATAAGCTACTACATTATTTCTTGACATAATTCTATCAACACCCCATTACTGCTCTTGGGGTGGAGAAAAGCAACTAGCTTATTGTCAGCACCTTTTTTAGGTTTTTCATTGATCAAAGTAAAACCTTCCGCCTTTAATCTTTCCATTTCTTTTTCAATATCGTCTACGGCAAAAGCTATATGGTGCATTCCTTCTCCATTTTTACTTAAAAATTTAGCTATAGGGCCCGTGGGTTCTATGGATTCCAAAAGTTCTATCTTACTTTCCCCTGTTCTAAAAAAAGACGTACGCACACCTTCACTGGGCACTTCTTCAACTTTATAATGAGGTTGTCCTAAGAGCTTTCCAAAGCGTTCATTAGCCGCATCTAAGTCGTGTACCGCTATACCTATATGCTCTATTTTTTCCAATTGAAATGCAAATTTTGTCCGTATCGGTGTTTATCCCCCTAAATTACGCTATTTCTCCGTATTTTTGCAGTATGGAAACACAACGACAGAAAAAGATTGCGGGGGTCATACAGGAAGATATCGTAGATATTCTACAACGTGCCGCCATTGACGGAGGTTTGAAGGGTACGTTGATTTCGGTTTCGAAAGTTTCGGTAACTACGGATCTCTCTATTGCCAAAGTTTATATCAGTATTTTTCCCAACAAAGATGCCAAGGAGCTCATGGAGGGTATAAAATCCAATCAGCCATTAATTAAACATGAATTGGCACAGCGTACCAAAAATCAATTAAGACGGGTTCCCGAACTATTGTTCTTTTTGGATGATTCCCTTGATTATATTGAAAATATTGAAAAGTCATTAAAAGGCGAAGAGAACCCAATTGAGAACAGGGACCTTTTGGACAAAAGAAAAAAGATGTAAGGTTGAATTTTCCGTTCTACATCGCCAAGCGCTATGTTCGTTCCAAAAGCAGTCAAAATGCCGTAAACGTCATTAACTTTATCACTTTTTTGGTAACGGTAATAGGCTCTGCAGCCCTATTTGTAGTACTTTCCGGATTTGCCGGACTTAAAACCTTTAGTCTATCCTTTAGTAATACTTTTGACCCAGATCTAAAAGCTTTGCCCGCAACGGGCAAATTCTTTTCCATTACTCCGGAACAAGAAGAGCAGCTCTCCCAAATAGATGGCCTTGCCTTTTATTCCAAAGAACTGGAGGAAAAAGTATACCTAAAACACCGCGAGAAAGGTCATATTGCTTTTATAAAAGGTATAGATACCAATTACACTCATGTTACTGGTATAGATAGCACTTTATTGTACGGCACTTGGCGTATCAATAGCCAAGAAGCGGTAGCCGGAATTGGGGTAACCAATATTCTAGGAGTAACCATTAATCAATACCGTAACCCTCTGGTGGTGCTGGCTCTAAAACCGGGTAAGGGCTCACTCACTCAAAAATCCTTAAAAACTAAATCGCTTGTACTTAGTGGTGTCTATTCCGTAGAAGAAAATTTGGATAAAAAATACGTTTTTGCCCAACTGGCCGAGGTGCAACAGCTATTGGAAAAGAAACCCAATGAAGTTTCCGGAATAAATTTTAAGGTGAAGGATGTATCACAATTGGCCGGTATTAGGACTAAAATTGTAGGTACATTTGGCGATAAAGCAATTTTAAAAGACCGACAGGAGCTTAATAGTACCTTGCACCGAATGCTCAACACGGAAAACTTGGCAACTTACCTCATTTTCACCCTAGTTTTGGGCATTGCCCTTTTTAATGTAGTGGGTGCCATTATCATGATGATTCTGGATAAACTGCAAAACCTAAAAACGCTGTACAGTTTGGGTACCACGCTTAAAGAACTGCGCCGTATCTATTTTGTACAGGGCGTGCTGGTAACCGGCTTAGGTGGACTTATTGGTGTGGTAACGGCATCCCTGTTAATATGGTCTCAGATTGCCTTTGGATGGTTAAAAATTACGCCATCACTAGCCTACCCGGTAGAATATCAGTTTGTAAATGTTCTGATCGTTTTTGGGACTATATTTATTTTGGGGATAATTGCCTCTAAGATAGCTAGTAGCAGGATTACCAAAAAAATGATATCTATTTAATTCTTCTGTGTTTAGGAAGTAAACTGATAGTCACCAAACTTCTCTAGCACCTCGTCAAACGCTTGAAAGACATCAACGGAATCATCACTGGTTACCATTTTCATTCGGTATTCCTTAAAGTTGGGAATGCCTTTAAAGTAATTGGTATAATGCCTTCTGGTCTCAAAAACACCTAACTTTTCGCCTTTCCAATCAATGGCCATTTGCAAATGCCTTCTAGCCGCTTCTACGCGCTCGGGCATGGTAGGCGGTGCTTTGTGTGTTCCGGTTTCAAAGTAATGCTTTACTTCATTAAAAAACCATGGATAACCAATACTGGCACGTCCGATCATGGCTCCGTCCAACCCATACTCATCACGCATCTTCATTGCGGCTTCGGGAGAATCTACATCTCCGTTACCAAAAACGGGAATATGCATGCGCTGATTATTCTTTACTTGGGCAATAGGTTTCCAATCGGCCTCACCCTTATACATCTGTACCCTGGTCCTACCATGAATGGCAATGGCCTTACAACCCACATCCTGCAGACGTTCGGCCACCTCAACTATTTTAATGGAATCACTGTCCCACCCCAACCGCGTTTTTACGGTTATTGGTAGTTTGGTGTGTTCTACCATGGCTTTAGTAAGCGATACCATTAGATCTATATCCTTTAGTATACCTGCACCGGCACCTTTGCTCACCACCTTTTTTACCGGGCATCCAAAATTAATATCGATGATATCCGGATTGGACTTCTCTACAATCTCTACGGATTGTAACATAGAATCTAAATTGGCACCAAAAATCTGGATACCTACGGGTCTCTCCTTTTCATAGATATCTAACTTCATGACGCTTTTGGCCGCATCACGAATCAATCCTTCCGAAGAAATGAATTCTGTATACACAACATCGGCTCCTTGCTCTTTACAAAGGGCTCTAAATGGTGGGTCGCTTACATCTTCCATTGGCGCTAAAAGCAACGGAAAATCAGGTAGTTGTATGTCTCCTATTTTGGGCACTGCATTCTAATTTTGGGTTGCAAAGTTATATAAAAATACGGGAAGGGCATTACTTAGGCTTTTCGATAAATTCTGTGGTTTTACAAGCTATTACTACTTGTTAAAATACTTGTTTATAGAAACGATGTAAATTAGTATCAAAATGAAGTCTTCATATACGCTTCGAATTATATTTCAATCTTTAATTTTAAAATAAAGCTCTGACAATAATTTCATGACCCATACGCTACTTATTGTCTCGCTACCTTTTGAGCCTATTGTATTTGGAATAAAACTGAACATGCACCTTATTCTGGAGTACCTAGCGTTTTTCATTGCCTTTAGGTACTATGTTTTTTCTCGTAAGCATGGCGTTGATACCATTTCCTCAAGCAACCGCCTAACTATAATTATTGGCGCCATTTTTGGAGCCTTGCTACTTTCTAGAGTGATTGCTTTTTTGGAAGAACCCTTCGTACATTACGAACAGGGTTGGATGGCATTAATGAACAACAAGACCATTATGGGCGGGCTTTTTGGTGGTCTATTGGGGGTAGAGCTTGCCAAGTTAACTATTGGGGAGAAGCAATCGTCAGGAGACCTTTTTACCTTACCTATCATCTTGGGTATAATAATTGGCAGAGTGGGATGTTTTTTGGCCGGAACCAATGAATTTACCTACGGCAGACAAACTTCATTTTTTATGGGAATGGATTTGGGTGACGGGTTATCAAGACACCCTATTGCACTTTACGAGGTAGCTTTTCTACTCCTACTTTTCATAGGACTTAAAAGAATAAAAAAGAATACAAAATCCTTAGAAAGCGGCATGCTCTTTAAAATTTTTATGATTTCTTACTTCTCTTTCCGCTTCTTAATAGAGTTTTTAAAGCCAAATACGTTTTTTGTTCTAGGGCTGAGCAGCATCCAGTTATTATGCTTAATTTGTCTTATATACTACTACAAAACCATTAGCCAAACCATTACCTATGTCCTCCAAAAACTACACTTATTATGACTTTACACTTAGCCTTTGTCCACAATGTTTACGACGCGTAGATGCTAAAATCGTTTTTGAGAACGAGAAGGTATATATGCTTAAAAATTGTAGAGAGCATGGTAGGTCTAAGGTGCTTATTGCAGACGATATTGAGTACTATAAGAACATAAGAAACTATAATAAGGCTTCTGAATACCCTAAAACATTTAACACACAAACACATTACGGTTGCCCATATGATTGTGGTCTGTGCCCTGATCACGAGCAACATTCTTGTCTTACGGTTATTGAACTGACCGACCGCTGTAACCTTACCTGCCCTACCTGCTATGCTGGTTCTTCGCCTACTTATGGTAGACACCGAACATTAGAGGAAATCAAAAAAATGTTAGATGTTATCGTTAAGAACGAGGGCGAACCAGATGTAGTTCAACTTAGTGGTGGTGAGCCTACCATACATCCTAACTTTTTTGAAATTCTTGATTACGCAAAAACCCTCCCTATTCGGCATTTAATGTTGAATACCAACGGAATTAAAATTGCAAAAGATTTTGATTTTGCGAAACGATTGGCAACTTACGCACCGGATTTTGAAGTGTATTTACAGTTTGATTCGTTGGATAACCATGTTCTACAAACCTTAAGAGGGGCAGACCTGGCAGATATTCGTCTACAAGCGTTAGACTACCTAAATGAATTGAACCTTTCCACAACATTGGTAGTCACATTACAAAAGGGGCTGAACGACCATGAAATGGGAAGCACCATAGACTTTGCCCTAAAACAAAAATGTGTGCGCGGCGTAACTTTTCAGCCCACCCAAATTGCCGGTAGATTAGAAAATTTTGAAGTAGATGAAAACCGTATTACCTTAACTGAAGTACGAAGAAAAATTTTAGAGCAATCGTCCGTTTTTGAACCGGACGATTTAATACCGGTACCCTGTAACCCCGACGCCTTGGTGATGGCATATGCTCTAAAATTAGGCGATGAGGTAAACCCGCTAACTAGGTTCATTAACCCAGATGATTTATTGAACGAAGGTAAAAACACCATTATTTACGAGCAAGATGAGCAACTGCACGGCAAAATGATCGAGCTTTTTAGTACAGGCAATTCCGTTGAAAAAGCATCGGAAAACTTGAAAAGTATTATGTGTTGTTTACCTGAAATTGACGCTCCAGAACTTGGGTACGATAACCTGTTTCGTATCATTATCATGCAGTTTATAGATGCCCATAATTTTGATGTACGTGCCATTAAGAAATCTTGTGTGCACATCGTGAACAAAGACTATAAAATCATTCCTTTTGAAACTATGAACTTATTTTACAGAGATGATAGAATAGAACGATTAAAGGAATTACAAAACGAAACGGTATGATTACGCTTGTATTTCTAATGATAGGACCTCCTATAATTTTCTTGATTTTGGGCATTGTAGGTTTGGCGAGAAAGAACAAAAAAACGGCTAAGATTTTCTTTATTCTAACCGGTGTTTATCTACTTATAAGCTTTGGTACTTGCGGAATTATGCTGAGTAATTTTAGCTTGGATACGAAGTAAGCCCGCAGATTTAGATCCGGTTGCGCTCATCAACCCTTTTGGACTTCTTATTGTCTCGCATTTTAGAATTACCAAACCTATAACGTAAACCCAGAACAAACAATCTGTTCTCTCCTCTTTTAAAGGATGTTCCGTTTTGATCTTGGTAATTTCGGGTGTTTAGCTGGTTGCCTTGGTTAAATATATCCTCAAGCCCCATAGACACACTAAGGTTCTTATCGTAAAACGTTTTACGCAACATTAAATTTATTGCTCCAAAAGGGTCAAATTTAGAATTCCCCGAAAGCAGGGCAGAGGTATAGACAAAATTAAGGTCTGCAGTAAGAGATCGGTCCTTTAAAAGCAAAAAATTGTTGCTACTGCGTATAAACCAACTAAACTGATCCAAAGATACCTGCTCGCTGGTACTTAGGTTATTGAACTTAAAGGTTTCGTCATAGAAACTGATAAGAACGTAACTATTATAAAAATTGGTGAAATTCTTATTGAGCGAAAAGTCTATTCCGTACGCCGTTTCTTGGTCTAAGTTGGAAGAAATAAAGCGTAATAAGTTACTATCGTTATTCTGAAAAATTAACTCGCCTAGTCCGTTTTTTTTGTTTTTGTAGAAAACCTCAACTGTATAAGTATCATCAAAAGTATAGCCGCCTGCCAAATAGTATCTGGTTGCCGGTAAAAGTTCCGGGTTTCCCTCAATGGTAGAAAACGTACTTTGGAAGGTTTGAAAAGGGTTGATGCTACTGTATCTTGGCCTTGTGATCTTTCTAAAGTAATACAGGTTAAAATCGTGCTTATCATTTGGTGTATACTGTATTGAGCCGGAAGGGAATAGCTGAAAATTATTACGTTCACTGCTCTGCCTTTCCATATCCCATTCTCCTTCTGTCTCAGCATATTCCGCACGAAGCCCTAGCTTAAGCTTCCAATGCTCCCATTTACCCGAATACTGTGTGTAGGCCGCATAAATAGATTCGTCATAGTCAAAAATACCGGATGCCGATGGGTCTATACCGGGCTGGTCCCGATCAAAACCTTGCTGAAGAATGCTACTATTAGAGGCAATTCCTGCAAATCTAAGTCCGGTTTCAAGGGTACTTGCATCGCCTAAAGGCGTTAGGTAATCTCCTTGTAAGCTATACAGGTTCAGTTTTTGATAGGTTTCCGTTGTAAATTGGTTTTCCCCCGCTAGTTCCCTGTTCGTATCAAAAAAAGTAGTGTTCAACAATTGTGAATCCGACTCTTCATAAAACGTAAAATGCGCATTAAAGGATAGTTGTGCTCCCTCTGTATTCAAATCTTGAATGTAATCTAAGTAGTAAGAGGTATTAATCTTTTCTCTTGTTGCATTGTTAAGAGTCTCAAAACTAGACCAGCGACTATCCCCTACCAAATCAGTGTCTGTATCGTAAACTCTGGACTTATCAGGTTCCCAAAGGGTAATTGTCGTAAAACTGATTTTACTTTTATCGCTAATATCGTAGTCGAAAAATGTAGATAAGTTGTGCTGTTTATTGTTGTTCAAATACTCCTGTTCCGCAGACCAAGTTGAAATAGACCCATCATCTTGAGAAAAGTTAGTGATGTCCGTATAGTATATAACATCCCTATCATGGCGAAAGTTATAATTGAGCGAAAGTTGTGTTTTCTTCCCCTTAAAAAAGTGATCCGTTCCTACGGTGTGTTTGGGAAGTACACCTTGAACGTATTTATTATAGATAGCCCCATTATAGCCCGCAACAATATTTTTCTTCATTACAATATTAATGAGCACACTTTCCTCTGCGCTATATTTTGCAGGAGGGTTAGTTATGACCTCAATACTTTGAACATTGGATGCAGAAGTTCCCGATAACAGGTTTACAATATCATTGTAAGGAATGTTTATTTTTCGCCCATTGATCAATACGCCTACCGCATTACTGCCCTTAACGCTTATCTTATCGTTCATGATCATAATGCTGGGAGTAATCTTTAGCACATCCCAAACATCACCATCCGAGTATGGGGTGTTCTCTACATTAAAAACCAATCGGTCTACTTTTCTTTCCAACCTAGGTTTCTGGGAGATAACCACTACTTCATCAAGGTTTTGGCCATTCTCATTTATAACCAATGGCTCTAGTTCAAGGTCTCCGTTAACAGTAATGCGTCTAAGTGGACTTTCATTGCCTATGTAACTGGCCTTTATTAAATATTTCCCTTGGGAAATTTTATTCATCTGGTAAGTACCGGATTCATCAGTAGAAGTTCCCGTTATTAAGGTGGAATCTATTACGCTCATTAACTGAACATTTGCAAAGGCAACACTCGTATCTTCATTGCTTGTTACCGTACCCGTAAGAACAAAATCTTGGGAATAAAGTAGGCAATTGGAGAGCAGTAGGTAAAATAAGGGGCAAATAAATTTCTTCACTCAATATTAAATTCTGTTACCAAATCTAATATATTTTATGTAAAATCCTACACGAAACGATGTATTATTATGCAAGCATAGCAATTAAATCTCAAATTACTAATCACAGTTTTTCCTATTGTGCCTTTTGTTCATTAATACTCCTAGACCTTCGCGCGTATCGGAAGATTGTTTTCCGCCAGAGGCTACAATGACAAATTTAACCTTCAACTTATTTTCATAGTCTACCTCTATAATGGTACCCTCGTCTGTAAGGGTTACCTTGTAAACTTGAGTTTCCCCAAAAAATTCCAACCAATACAATTTCTTAGTGAAATCTAAATATTCTTGTACTACAACAAATATTGAAAAACAATAAGGACATATAAGTGCTTCTTCTTTTGTGTGATCTGTGTATAAAAGCAAACAAATATCTTGGTTGACTTCTCCCCACTTCTTTACTTTATACAAAAACCTATCTGTGCTATTGTCTGGTGTTAACATAGAAAATGCTTGTTTGCTTTTCAAAATAGCCTTAAATTTAATAGCCTAGGCTATCACAACTGTTACGATTTCCGAAATTGTAACAACCCCGACCTCTAACCAAAACTTATTCTTATGCTAATAGACATTCTTCAGTTCGTTGGAGTCCTCTTTTGTCTTTTTACAGCATTCCTTATACGATTCAGGCTAAATAAGGAGAATTCGTTTTCTGGGCATTTGTTAGCTGTGCTACTGGTTCTGATCGCACTTTGCAATAGCTTTTACCTCTTTATCGTGTATGGTGTTATTAACTATTTTCCGTACCTATATAAAATTCCCGCCCCTATTACCTACTTAATTTTTCCATTATCCTATCTCTACGTGCGAGCTGTTTTGAACGGTGAAAAGTCCTTTAAAAAGATAGATGCCCTACATTTAATACCATTTCTGTTTTTCGCGGTCAATTACTTTCCGTTTTACATCATGGACCTGGATGAAAAGTCTAAAATGGTATTTGAGATTACGCAGGACTTTTCCAAAACCTATACCGGTCAAGACGGATTGCTCCCTGAGTGGGTAAACATTGCTTGTAGGGCCTCATCATCGGTTATATATTTATTATTTCAATGGCGTTTGATCAATTCGTTTTTCAGAAAGCGGCAACAAGTATTTTCCAAGCAATTTGCTCTGGTGAAAAAATGGGTATACGATCTTACTATTATTCAGACCATACACAGCCTCTCTCTGGTAATCCTCTACATTGTTAATGCATTAATCGCCATTGGCCTTATACCCATGTTCCGATTTGTACATATTGTTCTTGGCCTTCTGGTTTGCTGCAGTTTTCTGTTGGTTTCCTGTTATCTGCTGTGGAACCCCAACCTTTTGATAGGTCTACCCAACTTATACATTAAAAATCCTGATGCGGACATACCCCCTACAGCAGAAAATGTAGAAGATGTCTTGACCGAGCTTGATAACCATCTTAAGCAAACCAGGGCCTTTCTTGACCCTAACCTAAAAATAGATACCCTATCTAGGGCCACCAACATACCTACAAGAAAATTAACGCATATTATTAGTGAGTCTAACTACGATAATTTTAATGATTACATCAACCAAATGCGCATTAGTTATGCAGCGGTTAAAATTGAGGACAATTACCTTCATACCTATTCTGTAGAAGCCCTTTCCGTTACATGTGGTTTCAACTCCAAAAATGCGTTTTACAGAGCTTTTAAAAAAGCCCATGATTGCACACCCGTACAATATTGTTCCAATCATTTTGGGTCATCCAACGACACAAATACCCTATAAAGTACTTTGCCCCTATGCTCTTTGATGAAACAGGCTTAAAATAACGTATCTTTGCCAACTTAATGTAAAACGATTTGCTTGCCGAAATAAGCTCACCATCAATGAAGAACATTAGAAACTTTTGTATTATAGCCCATATTGACCACGGTAAAAGTACCTTGGCAGACCGTTTGTTGGACTTTACTGGCTCCGTAACCGCCCGTGAGAAAAAAGAGCAGTTGCTAGACAGCATGGATTTGGAGCGAGAACGTGGGATTACCATTAAAAGCCACGCCATACAAATGGATTACACCTATAAGGGTGAACAATATATTCTTAATCTCATAGATACCCCGGGCCACGTAGATTTTTCATACGAGGTATCCCGTTCCATTGCTGCCTGTGAAGGTGCCCTATTAGTGGTAGATGCCGCGCAGAGCATTCAGGCACAAACCATATCCAATCTATATCTGGCTCTAGAGAACGATTTAGAGATTATTCCGGTTCTGAACAAAGTAGATTTACCAAGTGCCAATCCGGAAGAAGTAACGGACGATATTGTGGATTTATTAGGTTGTGACGCAGAAGATGTAATCCCGGCCAGTGCCAAGACCGGTATTGGTATTGAGGAAATTCTTGCTGCCATCATAGAACGTGTGCCAGCACCAAAAGGAAACCCCGATGAAGCCCTTCAGGCATTGGTTTTTGATTCGGTTTATAATCCTTTTAGAGGTGTAGAGACCTATTTTAGGGTCATTAATGGAGAAATTAAAAAAGGACAAAAAATAAAATTCGTAGCTACGGATAAAAGCTACTTTGCAGATGAGGTGGGTACCTTAAAATTAACTCAACACCCCAAGCAAACTATAAAGGCAGGAGATGTAGGCTATTTGATTACAGGTATTAAGGATGCCCGTGAGGTAAAAGTTGGTGATACCATTACGGATTCCGCCAATCCTACCATAAACGCCATTGCCGGTTTTGAGGATGTAAAACCAATGGTTTTTGCCGGAATCTATCCTGTGGATACCGAAGACTTTGAAGAACTCCGTTCTTCTATGGAAAAACTTCAGCTAAACGATGCCTCGCTGGTTTTTGCACCGGAAAGTAGTGCTGCCTTAGGTTTTGGTTTTCGTTGCGGGTTCTTGGGCATGCTTCATATGGAGATTATTCAAGAACGATTGGAACGCGAGTTTGATATGACCGTAATTACTACCGTTCCTAACGTTAGTTATCATGCATTTACCAGAAAAGATCCGGATAAACCGTTAATCGTAAATAACCCTACGGACCTACCTGACCCTTCTACGGTAGATCGCGTAGAGGAACCGTATATTAAGGCCACTATTATTACTAAAGCCGATTTTGTGGGTAACGTAATGTCTCTCTGTATTGAAAAAAGAGGGATTATTACCAATCAGACATATTTAACCACAGAGCGTGTTGAGCTTACTTTTGATATGCCTTTGGCCGAAATTGTTTTTGATTTTTATGATCGATTGAAAACCGTTTCTAAAGGGTATGCTTCATTTGATTATGCTCCAATAGGTATGCGTACCTCTAAATTGGTACGTGTAGACATTCTATTGAACGCACAACCTGTTGATGCCCTATCGGCCCTTATACATGCTGATAATGCCCAGAGCATTGGTAAAAAGATGTGTGAAAAATTAAAGGAGCTTATTCCAAGACAACAGTTTGATATTCCTATACAAGCTGCAATTGGGGCCAAAATCATATCTAGGGAAACCATAAAAGCGTTGCGTAAAGATGTAACTGCTAAATGTTATGGTGGTGATATATCCCGTAAGAGAAAATTATTGGAAAAACAGAAGAAAGGTAAAAAACGTATGCGCCAAGTTGGTAACGTAGAGATACCGCAACAAGCCTTTATGGCCGTTCTTAAATTAAACGATTAAAAAAAACCTTGCTCTTAAGAGCAAGGTTTTTTTTCTGAGATAATTTTAATTATTCTTTTACGGCTATCATATAACCGTCTTCTTCAAGAGTTTTTTCTCCTAGAAGGTCGCCTATCGTGAAAGTTTCATCGGACATATCCTCTAGGGCGTAGTTTACTAAATATCCTTCCTCTGTCTTGGACCAACTAAATGCACTTTCTTCAAGAACGTCACCATTTGTAGCATCTTTATAATTACCGGTTGCATCATTTCTAAATACCCATTCTTCACGGTAATTAGTGGTAGATTCATTAACGGTAATACTAGATTCTGAGACCCAAGTACCTACAATGGCATCGGTATCATCCTCATCTTTTGAACAACTTGTAAAGGCAACTGTACTCGCTAAAGCGAAAAATAAAAATAGTTTTTTCATAATAGATTTGGGTTGAATAAATTAAACTTTAAGTAGGGATAAAACGACCCGAATCTTATTATATTGCCACAATATATTAACGCAAAACCAGTTTTACTTTCCCCTTGCAGCATAATATCAAGATTAAAAACTTCATTTATTAATTCTTACAGCTATACTATTTTTTTCTTACAAAAATTTTATTGTTTGAACAATTTTTAACTTTACTTGCTGTTTAAAAGATGTAAAACTATTTCGCCCAAAGATGACCACGTATATAGCCCATTTTATCGCAAAGCATGAACAGATTCCAACAGAACAGAACTCTATATTCACATGGCAGCAAGAGAGTGGTGAAGTAGATATTAAACTTCTAGAAGATAAGATAAAAAGAGAGTCTGCGCTGCACTTCTACGCTCTGGTGGCAGATTCGAACACAGAAGTAAAACAGGACAATATTACTATTAAGGTTGTAAAAACAATGCCTTTTTCGGGCTAAACGAAATTGGTTCAATCCTCATCTTCCTGTTCAACTTCAACTTCGTCCTCGGTTTCATCAACATCAAATATTTTACCAAGATAAACAAGTCGGTATTTATTTGTAATGTCTTCAAAATCCGTACTAAAACTAGAAATAATCTGTAAGTCGCCTTGTGGTGTTTTCAAGAAGATGGGTACTATATTCTCATCTGCCTTGGTAATCTCTATTAGCGCCTCATAGTGCTCCTTATCCTTTAGCTCTATTTCATGCACAGCAGGATACTTACGTGCTGTTTCCGTTAGCTTAATAAAGTCGTCCGTATGTGAGAACAGTCCTTCTTTCGGGTTGTTTTCAGGGTTGCTCATTTCATCGGCATTTACCAGTCTGTATGAACCGTTAGCTCCAAATTGCTTCCCAAAGTTACTCACCGCATATTTGTTAATATCAGAGTTACCGGTCAACGCCATAAGATATCCTACATCGTTAAGCTCTATATTATCCGTTAACGAGTCCGAATAAATATTAGCGGTAAATGCTTCAAGCCCCAAAGCCTTGGCTTTACTAATATTAGTCTGGTTATTATCTATTAAAACCACATGGCGATCGTTCTTGTTCAAATAATCTGCAATAAGACGAGACGCCTTTGACGCACCTATAATAAGTATTCCCTCAGATTTGGTTAAAAAGACCCCTACCGCTTTAGCGAACATACGTGCCGTAGTAGCATTTAAGAGTACCGTTCCTAGTACGATCATAAACACCAATGGGGTTATGAATTCCGCACCAGGTTCTCCTTTGGCCAAGAGTTTGGAGCCGAAAAGAGAAGCAATACCCGCTGCAACAATACCTCTAGGTCCTACCCAACCAATAAACAGCTTCTCATTAAATTTTAGATTAGACCCCATAGAACTTAGAAAAACACCAAGCGGTCTAATAACAAAAACTATAATAGCAAATAGAGCTACGGTATTCCAGTTATAAATCAATTGGAGGTCTGCTATATTTATGTTTGCCGATAAAAGAATGAACAGAATCGAAATCAATAGAACGCTCAAGGATTCCTTAAAATAGAGCAGCTCCTTTATGTTGGGCAAATCTGTATTACCCATGACCATACCCATGACTACAACGGCCAATAGACCGGATTCGTGAGCAAACACATCGGACATTACAAACACCAACAACACCGCTGAAAGCGATACTACGTTCAACAAATAATGCGGAATAAAGTTCTTTTTAATAACGAAGGTCAAAGCATGTGCAAAGGTGAAACCAAACGTAAAACCGAACAATAAAATTTTTCCGAACTCAATAAGGGCCGTAAGAGTATAGGCCTGTCCCTCTCCTACACTAATAAACTCAAATACCAATACCGCTGCCAAAGCACCAATTGGATCAATTAGAATCCCTTCCCATTTTAATACTGCGGAGATATCGTTCTTTAAAGGAATGTTCCTAAGAATAGGTGTTATTACGGTGGGTCCGGTAACAATAATCAAGGCAGAGAACAAAAAAGAAACTTGCCAACTTAAATCAAAAATAAAGTGGGCCGCCATAGCAGCGGCAAAGAAGGTAACAAGGCTTCCAACGGTAATCAGTTTTGTGATAACCGGCCCCACATTCCTAATTTCGGAACGTTTAAGGGTAAGCCCTCCTTCAAAAAGAATTATACTTATGGCCAATGAAACAAAATAGTACAGGCTTTCCCCTGGAAAAAGACCTTTGGTACTGTTCCAAATAGGCTCAATCAATTTCTGACCATCCTCTGTATAAAGACTAGCAACAGGGCCTACCAAAAGACCTATTAAAATTAACGGAAGTATAGCGGGTAGCTTAAAGCGCCATGCCACCCACTGCGCAATAATTCCCAATATAACGATACCGGCAAGTTCTACCATATGATTTAGGTTTGAACCAAAAATAGTGATTTTAATATCAGTATTTCGTCTAGAAAAACCGTTTTCCACAGTTATTTGCCCAACCAATAAACAGAAAGATACCCAGAACTCTTAAAAAATCTCTTTAATAGTTGGTTTATAGTAGTTTGCAAAAAATTGGAGCTTCTGTTAAAAAATACCAAAGGCCAATCTATTGCCTGTTCAATTTACTAATTTGCGCGTACTCTAAAAACACCAATATGAAACTATACCCCGTAGAAACCGGAAATTTTAAGTTAGATGGTGGTGCTATGTTCGGTGTGGTGCCAAAGGCTATATGGCAACGCACCAATCCCGCGGATAACAATAATCAAATTGATATTGCGGCGAGAAGTCTTCTTATTGAAGAAAAAAACCGATTGGTATTAATTGATACAGGAATGGGCAACAAGCAGTCCGATAAGTTCTTTGGATATTACAATCGTTGGGGAAATTATTCAATAGATAGTTCACTTAAGAAGCTAGGTTTTCATCCTGATGATATTACGGATGTATTCTTAACTCATTTACATTTTGACCATTGTGGCGGATGCATTCAGTGGAACGAAGAGCGTACCGGTTATGAGCCAGCATTCAAAAACGCTACTTTCTGGACCAATGAAGACCATTGGAAGTGGGCTACAAAACCCAATGCTCGCGAAAAAGCCTCTTTTCTGAAGGAAAACCTTTTGCCCATGCAAGAAAGCGGGCAACTCAAATTTATTGAAAGAACATCGGACAAGTTTCAAAGCGAATCGGAATTAGGTTTCGGAATTCATTTTGTAGACGGTCATACGGATAAACAAATGCTGCCACATATTTCATACAAAGAAAAACAGTTGGTATTTATGGCAGATTTGCTTCCTACTGTAGGGCATATTCCATTGCCGTATGTAATGGGGTATGATACTAGACCTTTGCTCACTCTTAAAGAAAAAGATTTGTTTTTGAACGAGGCTACCTCAAAAGGATACCATCTGTTTTTTGAACATGATGCGCATAACCAGATCTGTACGCTTAAAGAAACGGAAAAAGGAGTACGGTTAAACGAACTCTTTACTTTTGATGAACTTTTTAATTAAGACCAATTGGTTCAAACCCCTGAAACCCATCTAAATAATCGTATACGAAACATAAATTTTATTAACTATTTATAGTGTTGAACATTTTTTTATCTCTCTATCATAAATGGTTTTACTAAAATGATTAACCGTCATATCCAGAGCATTATTCATCTATAAATAGTTGGGCATCTTACTTAAACCTTAGATACCAGCGATTCTTTTTTCAATAAAAAAATCATAAAAGCATTATGATTTGGTTAAAAAATTGTGCCAAATCTTACCTTTGCAGCCAATTACGTTAAATTTCCGAGTCGGTTCAACGGTTAATTTAACCTTAAACGAACCTTTTATTCTTCTAAATTAAACCCCTAAAAAGAAACACTAAACTCAATTCAACTATATGACATCATTTTTTTCAAGACCTTTAATAGGCTTATCTGCAGGACTTGTACTTATGGGCTGCGGCTCTACGGCTTTAGTATCTACTCCAATAGAGAACATTGATACTACCCCATTAAAAATATCCGACCTTTCTGACACCGAGAAAAAGAACTGGGGTCATTTAGACCTTGTAGCGGACACCATTCCAGGAATGAGTGTAGATAAGGCGTACGCCGAAATTATAAAAAACAAAAAAGGAGAAACCGTTATTGTTACCGTCCTGGATTCCGGTATGGATCTAGACCATGAGGATCTTAAAAATGTGCTTTGGACCAATAAGGGTGAAAAACCAGGTGATGGTATTGACAATGACAAGAACGGTTATGTAGATGATATCCACGGATATAACTTTTTAGGCAAATCCTATAACGAACAACTGGAAGCAACCCGTATCGTTAGATTAAAATTGGGCGATGCAGCGCTTCAGGCCAAGGCAAAAACCAAGGTAGAAACAGAATACGCTAAAGCATCACAACAAAAACAGCAATACGAGCAAATCTTTCAGACCGTAAAGAATGCAGATGAGGCCGTTAAAAAAGAACTAGGAAAAGATACCTACACAAAAAAAGACCTTGCTGGCATAGAGCCAAAGGATGAGGCCATGCAACAGAATGTGGGCATCTTAACGCAAATGCTATCCTACGAAGATTCCATAGACAAGGTTTTGGAGCAAGTTGAAGAAGGTCTAAAGTATTTTAGCGATCAACTTAACTACAACTACAACGTAGATTTTAACGGTAGAAAAGATGTTGGGGACAATCCTTATGATATTACCGACTTAGGTTACGGTAATGGAAATCCTCAAAATCTTGAAGAAGACGAAAGCCACGGTACGCATGTTGCCGGTATCATTGGTGCAGAACGCAATAACGGAAAAGGGGTTAACGGAATTGCCAACAACGTAAAAATCATGAGTGTGCGTGCCGTACCTAACGGAGATGAGTATGATAAGGATATTGCCTTGGGTATTCGTTATGCGGTAGATAATGGTGCCAAGGTCATTAACGGTAGTTTTGGAAAAGCTTTCTCCCCAAATGCTCAATGGGTGTACGATGCCATAAAATATGCAGCGGACAACGATGTACTTTTTGTGCATGCAGCAGGTAACGATGGCGCTGATTTAGACAGCCCGGCAAACCCTAATTTTCCAAATGACCAAGTAAACAACGGACCTGAAATTTCCGATAATGTCCTTACCGTAGGTGCGCTAGCTTCTAAGTACGGTTCGGAAATGGTTGCTGTGTTCTCTAACTACGGTAATGTAAATGTTGATGTTTTTGCCCCAGGTGACGAAATCTATTCTACCATGCCAGGCAACGAATATGAATTTCAAGGAGGAACATCAATGGCGGCTCCTGCCGTGGCAGGTGTTGCTGCTTTGATTCGTTCTTACTATCCTAAATTGACCGCTTCCCAAGTAAAACATATCATTATGGAATCTGGCCTTGCTCCAAGGGCGAAGGTTATTTTGGGTGGAGATACCTCCAAAACTGCTACGTTGGACGAGATTTCTACTTCCGGAAAAATAGTAAATGCTTACAACGCCTTGATTATGGCGGATAACGTATCCACAGGAAAGATAAAATTATAATATACCATGAAGTATTTTTTTAAAGGGATTGCTGCCGTAATGCTCGTAATGGGCCAGATGGCAGTTGCACAAAACGGATCGTACTGGCAACAGCATGTAGATTACAACATGCAGGTTGATATGAACGTTGAAAATTTTCAGTATACCGGTACTCAAAAATTGGTCTATACCAACAATTCTCCGGATGAGCTTACCCGTGTATATTATCATCTGTTTTTCAATGCTTTTCAACCCGGGAGTGAAATGGACATGCGCCTACAAAGCATTCCTGACCCGGATGGAAGAATGACCGATGAACAGAAAAATAGCCGAATTGCTGTCTTGAAGGACAATGAAATAGGTTATTTACATGCTACATCGCTTACGCAGGATGGTGTTAAGGTCAATTTTGTTGAAGAAGAAACCATATTGGTCGTTGAACTGGCAAAACCAATTCCACCTGGTGGCAAAACTACTTTTGACATGGAATTTAAAGGTCAAGTTCCCGTCCAAATACGCCGTTCAGGAAGAAACAGTGCAGAAGGTGTTGCGCTTTCTATGAGCCAGTGGTACCCAAAATTAGCCGAGTATGATTTTGAAGGCTGGCATGCCGATCCGTATATTGCCCGTGAGTTTCAAGGTGTTTGGGGCGATTTTGATGTAAAGCTAACCATAGACAAGGACTATGTTGTGGGGGGAACAGGTTATCTACAAAACCCACAAGAAATTGGTCACGGATACGAAGCTCCAGGCACAAAGGTGAAAAAACAGAAAGGAAAGACCCTTACCTGGCACTTTAAGGCGCCTATGGTACATGACTTTATGTGGGCCGCAGATCCTGAGTACATTCATGATACATTACCCATGGAAAACGGGCCAACCCTTCATTTTTTGTACAAGGACGATAAGGAAATTATTGAAAATTGGAAGAAGCTTCAGCCAAAAACTGCGGAGTTCATGGAGTTCTTCAGCAAGAATATTGGAAAATACCCGTACGAGCAATACTCTGTAATTCAAGGGGGAGATGGTGGTATGGAATATGCCATGTCTACTTTGATCACAGGTAAACGAAAATTTGGAAGTCTGGCCGGTGTCACGGCACATGAATTGGCACATTCTTGGTTTCAGCATATATTGGCCACCAACGAATCCAAACATGAATGGATGGACGAAGGCTTTACCACCTTTATCTCTACATTGGCCATGAACGAAGTCATGCAAGAGAACAAGGAGAACCCTTTTGAAGGCACCTACAAAGGCTATTACAATTTGGTGAATTCCGGAAAGGAACAGCCGCAAACCACGCATGCAGACCGTTACGATCTTAATTTTGCCTATGGTATTGCCGCTTATAGCAAAGGTTCTATATTCTTGTCTCAGCTGGGTTATATCATAGGTCAGGACAAACTAATGGAAACCATTCGCAAATACTATGAAGATTTCAAATTCAAACATCCTGTACCCAATGATATTAAGCGTACGGCCGAAAAGGTTTCGGGTATGGAGCTAGATTGGTACCTAACGGATTGGACACAGACCACCAACACTATAGACTACGGCATAAAAGAGGTAAAAGAGAATGATGGTAAGACCAAAGTTTCCATGGTACGTACAGGTGCAATGCCAATGCCTTTGGATATTTTAGTGATTTATGAAGATGATACCAAAGAGACTTTTTACGCTCCATTACGTATGATGCGCGGCGAAAAAGAAAACCCTTACCCACAAATAAACCGAACGGTATTAGAAGATTGGCCTTGGGCACAATCCAGCTACAATTTTACCATAGATAAACCTTTGGCAAGCATTAAGGCTGTGGTCATAGACCCGTCTCAATTAATGGCCGATGTAAACCAAGAGGATAATGTTTGGCAGAATATGAAGTAATTGCTAACGAAAAAACCGTTATCTTTTATTCAATGATTAAATTTGCAATTGCCCCCGTTTAGCGGGGGCAATTTTATAAAATACCTTTATGCCAGAATTCACTTTCCCAAAAAAAGAAAAGCTGAAAAGTAAAAAGCTTATAGAGCAGCTATTTGCCCAAGGGAAGTCCGTTTCTGCATTTCCTATAAAACTAATTTATCTTCCCACAGAATTTACCGAAGATACCCGGGTAAAAGCTGGTGTTGCCGTGCCAAAAAAGAATTTTAAGAGTGCCGTAAAACGTAATCGTGTAAAGCGTCTTATGCGAGAAAGTTACAGACTTAACAAACAATACGTTTTTAACAATAGTGAGGGTTCTTTTGCGTTTCTATTTTTATACCTTGGTAGAGAGATGCCTTCTCAAAGCAATGTAACCAAAACCATGAAAGAGGTCATGAAGCGTTTTTTGAGCAAGCATACACCGGAAAACAGACAACCAGAATAGAAATTTAGGGAAGGTTTAAGACCAAATACCCATCAAATTATAGAAAGCGATGAAAAAAATGCTAGGCAAAAAAATCCTTATTCCAGCCTTTGCAATAGTCATTTTGGTAGCAGGGAGTAGTTTCGTAAAAAGTGATTTCTTTGAAATTGCCAAGCAGATCGAAATCTTCACCACCCTGTTCAAGGAATTGAACATGAACTATGTAGATGAAACCAATCCGGCAGAACTTATGGATACCGCCATCAAGAACATGCTAGATGACCTTGATCCCTACACCAAATTTCTAAATGAACAAGATGTAGAAACGTATCGCATTAACAATGCTGGAGAATACTCGGGAATTGGTGCTTTAGTCCGTTCCTTTAAAGACCGCTTATTAATTGTAGAACCGTACAAAGGTTACCCTGCGGACAAGGCCGGACTTAAAGCAGGTGATGAAATTATTAAGATCGGTGCCATTAACGTTTCAGATTTTGACGATAATGCCAGTGAACTTCTAAAAGGCGCCAATAATACGGCTGTTGAAGTCACCTATAAAAGGCAAGTGGAAACTAAAACTGCTACCATAACGCGGGCTGCCGTAGAAGTAGATGCCGTACCCTTTTACAAAATGGCAGATGATAAAACAGGCTACATTGTACTATCTAGGTTTAACGCAAAAGCATCGGCACAGACCAAAGAGGCCCTTTTGGACCTTAAAGGAAAAGGCGCAGAAAAAATTATACTGGATCTAAGGGATAACCCAGGCGGACTTTTATCCGAAGCTATAAACGTTACCAACTTGTTTGTTGACAAAGGCGAGCTGATCGTAACAACAAAATCAAAAGTTAAAAAATTCAATACCGAATACAAGACCCGTAACAAGCCTGTGGATATGGATATTCCGTTGGTGGTCTTGGTTAATGGTAGTAGTGCTTCCGCTAGTGAAATTGTATCGGGCGGACTTCAAGATTTGGACCGTGCGGTAATCATGGGGGCACGCAGCTTTGGAAAAGGCCTTGTACAGCGCCCGTTAAAGCTAACTTACGGCACACAGCTAAAAGTTACCATAAGTCGTTATTATACGCCCTCTGGGCGCTGTATACAGTCATTGGACTATTGGAACCGGGATGAAGACGGTAATGCCGTGCAAAAGACCGCTTTTAAAGATTTTACTACGCGCAATGGTCGCAAGGTACAAGATGGCGGCGGCGTGTTGCCGGATATTGAGGTGGCTTCTACCAAAGCCAACGAGCTTACTACGGCACTTATGAACAATAATGTAATTTTTGATTACGCTACTAACTATTTCTACAAGCATAAATTAAAAGATGTATCCAGCTTTAAATTCTCCGAAAGCGATTATAAGGATTTTAAGACGTTTGTATCCAAAAGCGACTTCTCCTATGAAACCAAAACCGAGAAAACCTTAAAAGCCGCAATGACGGACCGCGAAGAGGTAATTTTTAATGATGCCATAGAAAACGATTTTAGAACGTTATTGCTGGACATCGAAAAAAGTAAAATTGTTGCTTTGGACGATTATCAGCGTGAGATTGAAAGCAAGCTTCAAGACGAAATAGTTAAACGCTACGCATACCGTGAAGGGTTATATGATTACTATTTAAAAAATGATGACGCCATTTTAGCGGCTACCGAGCTTTTAGGTAACGAAAACAAATACTGGAGCATTCTTAAATAAGCGCTTTTTACCATAACTATGGCTTTCAATAAAGTACACCACATTGCCATTATTTGTTCCGACTACCAAAAGTCCAAACATTTTTATGTTGAAGTGCTAGGTCTGGAAATTCTAAACGAAGTGTATAGGGAAGAACGGCAATCCTACAAACTGGACCTTGCCCTTAACGGAGATTATATAATTGAACTATTCTCATTTCCCAACCCACCCAAACGTCCTTCAAGACCGGAAGCATTAGGTTTACGTCATTTGGCTTTTGAAGTAGAAGATGTGAGCATAGAGCGGCAAAAACTCATGGAAAAAGGTGTAAACGTAGAACCCATAAGAACGGATGAATTTACGGGCCGCAAATTTACCTTCTTTGCAGACCCGGATAATCTTCCTCTAGAACTCTACGAGAAATAACTTTTAAATCAAGGCTTTAAATTCTTGATTTTTATGTTTCTAAAATCTATGGGCTGTCCTTCGCTCTGCAAGGCAATCATACCTTCTTTTAATAGTTTCCCGTCCTGTTTCATCTTTGGGTCATAACCTACAACCGTACCACCGCCAACCTGGGGCTTGGTGTATTCTAGAACAACTTTTCCGTTTATGATTTGTGTAACCAAGGAATCGCCTCTCACTATCAATTCCGCTTTTACCCATTGGTCTCCATAATAGGTGTCCGAAGACGACCTTAAACAATGGCTAGGATATATTTTACCCTCATACTCAATCTCCGTTCCCGGAGAACACATATTTCCAGTTGGCCTAGCTTCGCCCTCTTTTATACCTCCTAAAAATTGCATTTCTACGGAAATTGGCCAATTCTGTTCTTTCAACATGGTCCTCGGATCTTGGGAGTGGTACATAACCCCACTGTTCATTTCGGTAAAAACGGGTGCTCCAGGGTGTAAATCCCCCACAAATCTATATTCCATGCTCAGGTGAAAACTAGAGTAGGGCTTATCAAAATATAAATGACCGAACCTGTCGTTAAAATCGCCCTCATATTGGTCATAACGAACTTTGATCATACCGTCTTCGGCACGAAAGGTATCGCCAAAATTATCTCCAGTTTCATAATGATGGATTTTTGTGGTCCATCCGTCCAAATTCTTACCATTGAACATATCTTCCCAACCCGCATCTGCAACCGTTATTTTAGTTGCGTTACACGCCATTAGGGCTATTGAGGAAACAAAAAGGGCAATTTTAGTGCAGTTCATAGTATGCGTATTGAGTAAATTTATATTTGAGATAAGAGTTTATACTTTAAAGTAAATCTTATGCTTGTCCAAAAAGTAGGTAATGTACCAAAAAATATACAGTACAAACAGCGCATTAATAACCATTATGACATTTTCCGAAATGCCAATAGGAGCTAGCAAACCTTCCGTCCATATTTGACCAAATCCCCTAAACCACTGTACACCCACGGTTTCAGCAAAGAGATAGATAAAAATAGAGTTCGTACCTACCACCGAGAAAATTTTCAACCAATTTTTTTGATATCCCTTTATATCAATAAGCCAGTAAAAAAGGGTTAGCGTTAAAATAGCGATACCTCCAGATGCCAAGGTAAAGGAACTCGTAGCAATACGCTTAACTATTGGCGTAATACCGGCAAAATCCATCGCAAATCCTACAATGACCAAAACGGTTCCCCAAATTAAAAAGGGTTTTATTTTTTCTGCTGAAGGTATATGTGACAACAGCATTTTTCCGCAAACAACACCCCAAATGGTATGTGCAGCAGTAGGTATAAAATTTACGAACACCCAATACCCATCATTTACTTGCCCCATAACCAACATGTCTATATACGAACCAAAACTTTCGTGTCCCTGTGCATATGGTGCGGCCGGGTTATATGCACGATACAAAATCTCGGTCAACACCAACGACCCTAATGATATACCAATCTGTATTTTATTTGGAAGCTGCATTATCGCGTATGCAATTAAAATAGTAAAGGCCAATTGTACCAGTACATTCCATAGTTCCCAGACTAGAGCGTGACTGTAAACACAATGCAGTAAAACGCCAAAAGTGAACAACAAAAAACATCTGCGTACGATGTGTTTGATAACCCCTTTTTTATCTCTTGAGGCTAGTCGTTTTCTTAAAGAAAAAGGCATGGCCACCCCAACAATAAACATGAAAAAAGGTTGAATTAGATCCCAAAACCAGAGTCCGTTCCATGGGTGATGATGCAATTGGTGCGCCAATCCTGAAAAAGCTGTACCCTCGGCCAGTTCAGAAAAATTATGGTGAAAACCTGCTGCTTCGGCAATCAATAAAAACATGGTAAGACCTCTAAAAACGTCTAAGGAAAAAAGACGTTTTGATACATTTTCGGCTAGTTGAGACATACGTTGGTTGGATAGGGTTAGAATTTCAGCCGCTGGGGATTTTTTTGATTAATGCAAAAAATAGGGCCGTTTGGGTTGAAATTTGCCCTAATTTAGAAAAAATAATACCATTGTGGTTTATGAATTGCAGCTATCTTGCTACCGTTTAATTCTACATACCTTCATTTTCATGTTAACACCGTTCATTAGTTGGCTAAAAACGGCCACCGTACTATCTATATTATTTTCGCTGGTTACAGTAAACTTTGTTTCGTCACAATCTGCAAATACACTTTGGTTTGATCGGCCAGCCAAACATTTTGAGGAAACCTTGGTTCTAGGTAATGGAAAAGCTGGAGCATCAATCTTTGGCGGTGTTGCTACGGATTCTATCTATCTGAACGATGCCACCCTTTGGAGCGGTGAACCCGTAGACCCTAGTATGAGTCCAGAAGCGTATAAAAACGTTCCGGAAATCCGCGAAGCGCTAAAAAAAGAAAATTATAAACTAGCAGATTCTTTACAAACCAAACTACAGGGAAGCTTTTCCCAATCGTATATGCCTTTGGGTACACTTTACCTTAATTTTGAGCACAAGAACAAACCCATATCCTATCTACGTAAGCTTGAATTAGAAAAAGCGCTTTCTACCGTAACCTATGAGGTAGATGGCACCACTTTTACCCGTGAGTATCTTATTTCCCATGATGAACAGGCCATGGTCATTAGGCTAAAGAGCAGTAAAAAAGGTGCGCTTCATTTTACTGTTGGATTTAACAGTTTGCTTAAATATGAGGTTACGAGTAACGAATCTACCCTAGAAGTAAGCGGTTATGCCCCTTATCATGTAGAGCCTAGTTATCGTGGAAAAATTCCGAATCCGGTACAGTTTGACCTGAATAGGGGAACACGTTTTACATCACTTTTCAAAATAAAGCATTCGGATGGAGAATTAGTCAGCACAGAGAAATCCGTCTCCCTGAAAAATGCTACGGAAGCGGTTATCTATATTTCAATGGCCACGAGTTTCAATGGATTTGATAAAAATCCAGCTACTGAAGGGGCAGACCAAAAAGCCATTGCGGTCTCACAACTTTCAAAAGCAAGCTCAAAATCTTTTGAATCCATATTGGATGCCCATCTGAGGGACCATCAGAAATATTTTAGCCGAGTGCATTTAGACCTTGGAGAAACTACCGCCGAAGACCTGCCCACAGATGAGCGTTTAAAACGCTATGCCAAAGGCGAAGAAGACAAAAACCTGGAAATACTCTATTTTCAATATGGGCGCTATTTGCTGATTTCCAGTTCTAGAACCCCAAATGTACCTGCCAATTTACAAGGAATTTGGAACCCCTACATAAGACCGCCATGGAGCAGTAATTATACTTTAAACATCAATGCCGAAGAAAACTATTGGCTAGCAGAGAATGCTAACCTTTCCGAAATGCACCAGCCTATGTTGGGCTTTATTGAAAATATAGCCAAGACAGGAAAAGTAACCGCCAAGACCTTTTACGGGGCCGGCGTATGGGCCGCATGCCATAACTCGGATATTTGGGCGATGAGTAATCCTGTGGGCGACTTTGGTGAAGGTGGAATCAATTGGGCCAACTGGAATATGGGCGGAACCTGGTTAAGCTCGCATTTATGGGAACACTATACGTTTTCTCAAGATTTAGATTTTCTACAGGATAAAGCCTATCCCTTACTGAAAGGAGCCGCAGAGTTTTGTTTAGAATGGTTGGTAGAAGATAAAAATGGAAACTTGGTTACTTCACCGGGAACATCACCGGAAAATAAATTTATTACTCCAGACGGATATGAAGGTGCAACCTTGTACGGTTCAACATCAGATCTTGCCATGATCAAGGAATGTTTTCAACAGACCATAGCAGCGTCAGAAACCCTAAAAACCGATGTGGAATTCAGAGCTCAACTAAAAAAGGCATTGGCCAAACTATATCCGTACCAAGTAGGAAAAAAAGGAAATTTACAAGAATGGTACCATGATTGGGAAGATGTAGATCCCAAACACCGTCACCAATCGCATTTGTACGGTTTATACCCAGGGCATCATATCAGTCCGGAAAAAACACCGGAATTAGCGGATGCTACAAGGACCACTTTAAACATTAAGGGCGATGAAACTACTGGCTGGTCAAAAGGATGGCGTATTAATCTTTGGGCTAGATTATTAGATGGAAATCGCGCTTACAAACAATATCGTGAACTGTTACGTTATGTTGCCCCAGATGGTGTACGGGCTTCCTATGAAAAAGGAGGCGGAACGTATCCCAACTTGTTTGATGCACACCCACCTTTCCAAATTGACGGAAATTTTGGAGGAGCCGCTGCAGTAGTAGAAATGTTGGTACAGTCCTCTATGCAAGAGATTCAGCTTTTACCTGCTTTGCCAGATGTGTGGGCCAATGGCTTCGTTGAAGGTCTAAAAGCTCGTGGAAATTTTGAAATTGCCATTACTTGGAGCAACAAAGTACCAACTAAAGTAAAAATACATTCCGTTACTGGAGGAACCACCGTTTTAAAACACGGAAACAAACAGAAGAAAGTGACTCTAAAACCCAATGAAACAGTAGAATTTGATTGGTAGAAATTTCATTGCACCCTAGTTTTCAGTTTTTGCCTACATTTAGGAAAGCTATACTTTCTCCTATATGTTTTCAAAAAAAATAATTTTACCCCTGTTGTGCACTGCTCTGGGTATTCTGCTTTTTAGTTGTCAATCAGATACAAAACAAGAACCAGCAAATAAGGCCTATACCACATGGTCTTCCTATTTGGGAGACCCGGGCCGTAGTCACTACTCCACCCTTTCCGAGTTTACCAAAGAAAACGTAAAAGACCTAAAAGTGGCCTGGACGTATGAAGCGGCAGATTGGGGCCAGATGCAGATGAATTCCTTGGTGGTGGATAGTATGCTGTACGGGGTTACCGCAGCGCTCAGAGTGGTAGCTTTAAATGCCAAAACGGGTAAGGAAATTTGGCAGTTTGGCGATTCCATACAAGTTTGGCATTCTACCAGCAGGGGCGTGTCGTATTGGGAAGAGGGTGACGACAAGCGGATTCTCTGTACACGCGGACCTCATCTTTTTGCTTTGGATGCCCTAACGGGAAAACCTATATCCACTTTTGGCGATAACGGTAAAATAGACCTGCGCTCAGGAATGCCCGAAAGTGCACGGGAAAAGTTCGTGATATCCAATACGCCAGGAACTATTTTTAAAAACCTCATTGTAATGCCCCTTCGGCTCTCCGAAGGTTCTGGCGCCGCTCCGGGAAATCTTATGGCATTCAACGTCATTACAGGTGCCGTAGAATGGGTTTTTCATACCATTCCGCATCCTGAGGAGGAAGGTTATGATACCTGGGAAGAAAATGCTTATTTAAGTGATGAAGTGGGTGCGGCCAATAATTGGGCCGGTATGGCGGTAGATGAGGATTTGGAAATCATCTATGCGCCTATAGGTTCCGCTGCACCTGATTTTTACGGGGGAGCCCGAAAAGGAAGCAACCTTTATTCTGACTGCCTGTTGGCTTTGGATGCAAATACAGGCAAAAGGCTATGGCATTTTCAATTTACGCATCATGATCTATGGGATCGCGACCCTCCTGCCCCGCCCAATCTTTTGATGGTAGAGCGAGGAGGTAAAAAAATTGCTGCCGTGGCTCAGGTTACCAAACAAGGTTATGTGTATGTTTTTGACCGAAAAACGGGCGAACCCCTTTTTGATATCAAAGAAATTCCTGTACCGGCTTCCACTTTGAACGGTGAGGAGACTTGGCCCACCCAGCCTATTCCAGTAAAACCGAAGCCTTTTGCACGGCAATCCACAGACATCACAGAAAATAATGTGAGTCCGTATGCGGAAAACCCGGATTCCCTTAAAGCCATTTTGAGCAAATTGGACAAGCGTATCTATACTCCACCAAGTTTAGAGCCTGTCTTACTTTTACCAGGTTACGATGGCGCCGCAGAATGGGGCGGTACAGCGGCCGACCCCGAAGAGGGAATTATTTATGTGAATTCCAACGAGATGCCCTGGATTATGCAAATGGGTATAAACGACACCAAGTTAGAAACCTTGCCCTTGGGCGAGGCTACCTATAGTCAATATTGTGTGAGCTGTCATCAAGCGGATAGAAAAGGACTGGCCGCAAGCGGATTCCCTTCATTGGTAGATATTGAACTCCGAAAGTCGAAAGATGAAATCTCTTCTATCATTGCAAACGGAAAAGGGATGATGACGGGTTTTCCACAATTGAAAAAGAAGGAAAAAGATGCACTCATCCGTTTTCTGTTCAATCAGGAAATTAAACATAACGTTGCCGAAAACACTAATTCTGAAAAAGGATATCGAACACCCTACAAACACTTGGGCTACCATAAATTTTTGGATAAGAATGGGCTACCGGCCATAGACCCGCCATGGGGAACAATGCATGCCATTAATTTAAATACCGGAGAGTATATTTGGTCTATTGTTTTGGGCGAATCGCCGGAACTCTTGGAAAAAGGCATCACCGGAACGGGAACAGAAAACTACGGAGGCCCCGTAATTACGGAAAACGGACTCTTGTTTATAGCTGCTACCCGCGATGGTTATTTTAGGGTTTTCGACAAACATACCGGAGCAAAACTGTGGGAATATAAATTACCTGCCCCGGCCTTTGCAACACCAACCCTATATGAAGTAAACGGAAAACAATTTATTGCTCTAGCCTGTGGTGGTGAAAAATTAAGAACCAAAAAGGGGAATACCATCATTGCTTTTGCCTTGGATTGAAAAAGTCATTGTTAATGTCATACACTTAGTAACGTGGATAAACATCTAAAGGAACATATTGCCTATTTGCTCTGTGTGAATATTGAACGTATCCAATCCGTTTCTGGGGGTGATATTTCCGAAGCCTACTTGCTGGAAACCGAAACGGAACGTTTCTTTTGTAAAATCAACCGAGGAGAAAATGGTTATGAGCTGTTTAAGGCCGAAAAATTGGGTTTGCAAGCCATTGCCCAATCCAAAACGATAAGCGTGCCCAATATTTTACTCTGCGAACCCTTAGAAAAGGGCGGGTTTTTGGTGATGGATTATATTGAAGCCAAACGCCCTTCAGAAACCGACTTTGAACTTTTGGGTCATCAACTGGCAGCCCTACACCACTATACGACCCAAGACGAATTTGGGTTCTCCACGGACAATTATATTGGCAATCTTGAGCAGTCCAATTCCAATCATTTGGATTGGGCGGAGTTCTATGTTCAAGAACGACTGGCGCCCTAATTGGAACTGGCAAAAGATACAGGTAAGTTAAATGATGGCGAAATCCCTTCCGAAGACCAACTTTTAACAAATTGTAAAAATCTATTTCCCAACACAAAACCATCTTTATTACATGGCGATTTATGGAGTGGTAACTATCTCATAGCAACAAACGGAACCTCTTATTTAATAGACCCAGCGGTGTATTTTGGCCATCATGAAGTAGATTTGGCCATGACCCGGCTCTTTGGAGGTTTTGGTGCTTCTTTCTACAATGCCTATCAAGAACATTTTGCGCCAATTGGTAATGAAGAAGAACGAACAGATATCTATCAACTTTACTATCTCTTAGTGCATTTAAACCTTTTTGGTAATTCTTATAAGGCTTCGGTTACGGAAATATTGCAGCGGTATTTTTAAGTTTTTACTTACATTTAGAGATTGGATTAGTAGGCTGTAATAAATCCTTCTCCATTTTTTGATGTTTTATTTGAAATGAAGGGAATAAGCGAGACGTTTACGCTCGGAGAGTTTTTTTTGAAAGTAGTTTACTTAATTTACTGTTATCTCAACAATTCAATGAATATTACAATGGAACTTATTAAAGAGAGTTTTTGGACGTTGTTCTGTCTAGTAATAGGAGCAATACTCACAATTATTGGAACTGTACGTATTTTTATTGATACGAGTGAATTCAATAAAAAGCTAACCAAAGACACTAAAACCTTAATCTCCGGCCAAGATAGTATTCAGTTCTCCCAGATAATATCGGCAGAAGTAGAAGCGAGAACAGAAAAATTAGTACTAGAAAGCAAAAAATTGTTGAAAGAAAATGAAGAATTAAACAACTTAAATCATGACATTTTAATTGAAAACAGATTGCTAAGTAAAGAAAATAGAAATTTAGCAAATCAAATGAAAGATATAATTTCAGAAGATGTAAAATTTATAGAAACAAACCCTCGAGTTAATAGATCTACAAAAAAAATGTATATAGGATATTTAAATAATTTCATGATTTCTTTGAGTGATTTAAGAGTATCTATAAGAATTATGAATCCTGTTAAAAATAACCCTATTAAATTTAGTTTTATAGATAACCGAAACATAAAAAATGCCAGGACTTATGATAATCACGCCGTTTTTGAATATGCAGTAATACCTGGGCGATCGACTCATTCTCCCCTAGAATTAGACCTTAATGGATTCACAAAAAAGAGCATAGTTTTAGCTTCTCAAATCATACTAAAAAATGGAGTTACTCATGAAGAGAGAATTTATATTAGTGATTATACCCAAAAAAATATTTATGATTATATGCATTTCGAATATTATAGAGGCGATGAGCTACTAAAAAATTATAAAAAAACCGGGAAAAGCTTTCCAAAAGACTCAGAAGGAAACCCAGATTTAAAAATGTTTAAGTAAATAACTGACCAAAGCGAGCCCGAGCATTAATCCTTAAAAACAGGATTTTTAACCAAGCTAATCAAGGCATCATCATTTTCTTTTAAGATGCGTTTTGAGCGCAAATAACGGTTATGGTTATGCTCGTCATAGTTATCCGCATTTTTGTCCATACTGCTTATGCGTACCATTTCTGAGGCATGTATAAACTCATTGTTCCCGATCCACATACCCACGTGTACCACTTTTTCTGCGGTTGAGTCCGTGGCTTTTCTTCCAAAGAACAGCAAATCGCCTTTTTGCAGCTTATCAAAATTCATAACAGAATCAATGGCTTTACCCGTATGCACCTGCTGCGAAGCGTCTCTAGGAATAACCATTCCGTTAAGAAAAAAGATGGTCTTGGTAAACCCGCTACAGTCCATACCCTTTGTTGAGGTTCCTCCCCATAAATAGGGAACACCCATAAGGGTTTTTGAAGTCGCTACAAGGCTCTCTTGATCAGGGTTTAATTTTTCCAACCAAGTTTCATACGGTTCTGCTTCTTCTTTGCTTACAAAGGCCTTTCTACCGTCTGGGTACTGCACTTCAAAAAAGTGCCCGTTCTCTCCTTTTAATTCTAGAATATCACCGGCAACCAAATCGGATACACGTTGCCCAACTTGGGCATTTTCATATGAATATCCCGCGGTTTGGGTGTAAATCAGCTTTGAAGTGCCTTTCCACTTTTGAGCTTGGTTATCATCCATCAAAACAATTCCGCCTACATCTACCCATGACAGATATTTATCCGGGGTTTGAATATAGAACCAATCGCCTTCTTTCTTAAAGACTTTTACTGGTGTACCTAATGTGGCCTGCGTTGCCAGCTCAGCAGAGTGTTTGGGATTACTCCTAAGATTGGCCACTGAAATATTGATTACCGCATTAGTTTTGCCCTCTAAATTTTTAGAAGGTAAAATTTCAATTCTACTTTCATAGATAATATTTTCAGCATCTAAGGTGGTTTTCAAAAGTTCTACCGCTTCAGGGATGTTACTTTCGCCCATTAAAATATACTTTTCAGTATCTATAAAGGTGTGAACATCAAAAAGCGCCGTTCGTTTATCCGGAGCGTATTGTTTTTTTACATCTGTAATGGTCTGTAATAGTTTTGCTTCTCTCTCACTCTGTTTGGTGCACGAAACCAGAAAAAACACAAAAAAACCGGTAACTAAAACCCCTAACCTATATCGCTTCATTTTTAAATCTATTATCATGTTTACTTTGCCTTAGTGAAATTATGTAATTTTATCGCAAATGAGCAAACTCAAGGCAATAGAACTTTTTGCAGGAGTAGGCGGATTTCGCCTAGGCCTGGAAAAAACCGGACAATATGAGGTAGTCTGGAGCAACCAATGGGAACCTTCAACCAAAGCGCAACATGCTTCTTTGGTGTATGAGGCCAATTTTGGCAAAGAAAACCACAGTAACCAAGATATTGCGGAAGTTGAAACGCAAACCATACCCGATGCAGACCTTCTGGTAGGCGGATTTCCCTGTCAAGATTACTCCGTAGCTACTACATTACAGAACTCCAAAGGACTTATTGGTAAAAAAGGCGTGCTGTGGTGGAGTATTCATAAAATACTTTCGGAAAAAAAGAATCCGCCTAAATACTTATTTCTTGAAAATGTAGACCGTTTATTAAAATCACCTTCTGCCCAACGTGGGCGTGATTTTGCCATTATGTTGAAAAGTTTGGATGATCTGGGTTATGCCGTAGAATGGCGGGTTATTAATGCCGCGGACTATGGAATGCCACAACGGCGCAGACGCATATTTTTCTTAGGGTATCACAAATCAACTTCGCTTTACAAAAAACTTAAAAAGTCCGTTTCAGCGGATTGGGTACTTTCAGAAGGTACTATAGCTTCTGCTTTTCCTGTGCAACAAACCACTCAAAAACCGATTTCCTTTGAAATTGAGGGTGATTTGGTGCATATTTCGAACAATTTTAATTTGGGTGAAAAACTTTCTCCCTTTCAAAATACGGGAGTGTTCATAAACGGAAAAGTATTTACGGTAAAAACGCAAGCCAGTTATGATGGTAAACGTACTGTTTTAGGGGATGTGCTCCAAAATGGTGAAGTAACGCCTGAATTTTTTATTCCCGAAGAGGATTTTCCTAAATGGGAATATTTAAAAGGAGCTAAAAAAGAAGTACGAACGGCCAAAACCGGTTTTACCTATAATTATAGTGAAGGCGGGATGATTTTTCCCGATGCTCTGGACAACGCGTCAAGGACTATTATTACCGGTGAAGGCGGAAAATCGCCTTCACGTTTTAAACATGTAGTGCAGACATCAAAAGGATTGCGGCGTTTAACACCGGTAGAATTAGAACGTTTAAATATGTTTCCGGATAATCATACGTTATTAGAGGGTATAAGTGATACCAAACGCGCCTTTTTTATGGGAAATGCCCTTGTGGTAGGCGTAGTAGAAAAAATTGCCGAAGCCCTGGCCGCTAAAATTGAGGTTTAGTTCTTCTGCCTAAAACTAACAACCGTATGCCCCTTAAAAGTAATTTTAAGTCAGATTTGGAAAGGGAGCAGAAGCTGTGTGTTTTGTTAGATCGCTATTACCGCCAATATCTAAAGCAATACTCTTTTGAGCGGGTGTCCTATATGAAACAGCAAATGGCGGGTATAGATTTAATTTTCACCCGTAAAACCTGTGGTAGAACTTATTCAATTGACGAAAAGGCCCAACTAGATTACCTAAATGAAAATTTACCCACTTTTGCCTTTGAACTAAGTTACCAGAAGAACGGTATATTAAAAGAAGGTTGGTTGTTTGACACTTCAAAAAAAACGGATTTCTATTCCTTGATAACTTCAATTTATGCGGATGCACCTAAAGAATTTACTTCGTGTAAAATTACCTTGGTAAATAGACAAAAACTAATAGACGTTTTAACGGCCCGATCTATTACTTTATCAAGCTTAAAAAAATACATTGTGCCTGATGAAGAGCTTCATGGTAAAATTAAGATTAGTGAATTGAACCATAGGAACGAAGGATACCTGTACGCATCCACAAATAACAAGGCCGAAAAACCATTAAACCTTATTTTAAAGCTCGATTTTCTAGAAGAAACCGGTGTTGCCAAAAGATTGGCCTAACAGATTTTTTAGACTGATCAGTCTGTAAAGTTATATTATAGCTTTAAGGTTTGGTTTTGATTTACTTACAGCGTTATCAACATGTTTTTAAACGATTAAAATAGTTGATTTTTATTTCCGAATTATATTCAATTAGACCGGTCAGTCGGTTCTGTAAAATTGAAAACAATGTACAAATTGAAGGACTCTGCGCTCTTAAAATGCTGTTAATCAACACTAAAAATTTGCAATTGCGGTTATTTTTTATATCTTATCCTTTATGGTAAGAACAGAAAAGTCAGAAAATCAGGAGTTTTTAGAGAAGTCGATCAATCATCTTGAAGCCACAGGTTTCGAAGATATTAAAGCGGATATTGAGGGGTACGATACTCCCAAATCCTATGTTAGAAAAGGTACGGATTCCAAAATTACCCCAGACATAGTAGCGCTTAAAAACGGTAGAAAATATTACTTTGAAATAAGCTTGAAATCATCTAAACCCAGACTGCTAAAAACCAAGTGGCTTTTCTTGGATACCTTAAGCAGAATGAATTCCAATAGATTTAGAATTATAACCACCAAGGGGCATTACAAGTTTACTGACAATATGTTGGAAGATATTAACCTATCCAATAAAGAACCTATTCGTATATAACATTACAATCATAAGAAACAAAAAGGTCCGTATGTAACGGACCTTTTTTATTTTCTAACCATACCTATATGCGGTATGCCATCTTCAAGATAGCCATCTCCTACTTGGTCAAAACCTAAAGTATGATAAAAACGTTCTAGATATAATTGAGCGGATACTTTCATGACCGGCGTATTAAAGTGTTTCTCTACCGCTGCAATAGATGCTTTCATAATATCTTTTCCATAACCGTATTTTCTTTCGGAATATTTAACCACTACCCTACCAATACTTGCTTCATCAAAATAATCTCCCGGTTTAAATATTCGGGTATAAGCAACTATTTCATTGTTTTTAGTGGCTATAACATGTAACGCTTTTTGATCTTTATTATCTATATCTTGGTAAACACAATCCTGTTCAACAACAAAAACTTCACTTCGTAACCTAAGAATATGGTAAAGTTCCAATTTGGTAAGCGCTTCAAATGATTTTACATTTATTTCCATCATACTATCAATCTTGTACAATTATTTACGTGTTTTTACATTTTGGTATTTAGGTTATATAGTAACGTTGTTAATACCTCATTTGTGATACACGATGTCTTTTATGTCTTAAGAATGTTGTAAAACTCCTTAACCTTGATGTTTTTATTGCGGCAACTGTTCTAAAACCTACTTTTTAAGCAAAAACAATAGTTTGGGAACTTGATTATATCTGCAATACACTACCCATATTAAAATGGATTCACATTGTATTGAACATATTTGGATACCTCATAACCTTCATAACAAGATTGCTCCAGTTATAAACATCTGGTAATTTAGTAAGATGGTTGGATAAGAAAGTGACTATAAAGAAACTTTCCTTTTTAAAAGTAAAACTTTGGAAGCTTACTTACAAGGAATTTTTTCTATTCTCCTTTCATGTCTACCTCCCTCAAAATTGGTATTCAAAAAGGTCTTTACCATTTCCAATGCCTGTGGTAATGAAATAAATCTAGCCGGCAGACTTAATATATTAGCGTCATTATGTTCTCTACTTAATTGAACAATTTCTTTTGTCCAACACAAAGCACAACGTACTTTTTGGTGTTTGTTGGCAGTCATTGAGGCACCGTTACCGCTACCACAAATAATAATTCCAAAATCAACATTACCGTTATTAACATCTGAGGCAACAGGATGTACAAAATCTGCATAATCAACACTATCAGCTCCGTCAGTTCCGTAATTGCTAACCTCTATATTCATAGATTTTAATAAACCAACGATGGCCAATTTATAATCTGTACCCGCGTGATCGTTTCCAATAGCTATTTTCATTATGCGTAATCTTGTTAGAAGCTTAAATTTGTACGGTTTTATAAGTGTATAAAACCCTTTTATAGCTCTCAAAGGTACAAATACTAGTGCTTTACCACAACATGGATAGGGTTCACAACATTAGTTTTCTGTAAACACTTGTTCATTGTTAATTTGTTATTGTTAAAAGGTGTTTATATTGTTAATAACCTTGCAAAAGAAAGTAGATCTTAAATTTTGATTTCTCACCTGAATAGTACTCTACAAAACTAATCTCTAATTGAGAAAATTATTTTTACCCATTTTGTAATACGCTATCAAAATGTTATTGGAGGTAATTAACATTAAATTTACGTTTACTTATTAAATAATTTATGTTGATATCGCTTATCAACGAATATTGATAATGTAGTTATCACCCTGATTCTGTGTTATATTAGATCGGTACAAATTGTCAACAACTTCTTTAAGTAACATGGAACAACTATTTCTTCAAATTTTTATAAGCCTTATTAACACTCTATAATAACCACCAATTTTATTTTAAATTTTAAAAAAGAAAAACAGATTATAATATAGTTGTTGATAACCTTGTTTTGAGATCAAGGATGTTCAATAACGGATGTAATGGATTATAATTCGTAATTTACCGTATAAATTAAAGATAGTTAATGTCAAAGAACAAAAAGAAAGCTCGTAATCATAGAAACAACGAGATAACAAAAGGAATCTTTACCGTATTGGAGAAAGAACCTAAAAAGAGTTTCAATTATAAACAAATAGCGGCCAAACTTGGCCTTAACAATACCCAGGACCGTAACCAATTAATAAAAAGGTTGGGCCAACTTAAAGAAAAGAAAAGAATACAAGAAGAAGGCAGGGGTAATTATATGGCCTTGGCTTCTTCCAAAAAGTACCACACGGGTACCGTTGATCTTACCGGCCGGGGCAATGCTTATATTGTCATAGAAGATATGGAGGATGATGTTTTCATTCCTGCCAATAAAGTTAAAAAGGCCTTTCATGGAGATACTGTAGAGGTGTATATCTTTCCAAGGAGAAATGGCAAGAAATTAGAAGGTGAGATTACCAATATCCTGGAACGTAAGAAAACGGAGTTTGTAGGTATTGTAGATTTACAAAAGACGTTTGCTTTTGTACGTCCCACGGATTTTAGAATGTACACGGATTTCTTTGTTCCAAAAGATAGTATAAAAGGAGCCAATGATGGCGATAAGGTTATTGTTAGATTGGATGGTTGGGAAGACAAAGACGATTCACCCACTGGGACAATTATTGAGGTCTTGGGAAAACCAGGAGAGCATAACACAGAAATACATGCCATTTTAGCAGAATACGGACTCCCGTATGAATTTCCTACTGAGGTTGAACGTTTTGCAGATACTCTTGATACTTCTATAAAAGAAGAGGAAATTGCCAAAAGAAGGGATATGAGAGAGGTTTTAACCTTCACCATAGATCCTAAGGACGCCAAGGATTTTGATGATGCACTTTCTTTTGAAGTACTGGAAAATGGTAATTATGAAATAGGTATTCACATTGCAGATGTTTCTCATTACTTGGTACCGGATACCATTTTGGATGATGAGGCTTATGAAAGAGCAACTTCCGTTTATCTTGTAGATCGTGTGGTTCCCATGCTTCCGGAAGTATTGTCCAATAACGCTTGTTCGTTACGGCCCAATGAAGAAAAATATACCTTCTCCGCAATTTTTGAAATGGATAAGGATGCCAATATCAAGAACCAGTGGTTTGGTAGAACGGCTATAAATTCCAATGAGCGTTTTGCTTATGAAGAGGCCCAACATATTATAGAAACCAAGGAAGGTAGTATTCCAAAAGAAATTTCTATTCGTGAAGATGCCTATACCGTTCCTGAAGATGTAGTAAACGCTACCTTGGAAATGGATAGGATGGCCAAAATTATGAGGGGCAGACGTATGCAAGAAGGTGCTCTTTCTTTTGATAAGGTAGAAGTACGTTTTAACCTGAACGAAGAAAGTGAACCCGTTGGAGTATTCTTTAAGGAATCTAAGGATGCCAATAAGTTAGTTGAGGAATTTATGCTGCTGGCCAATAGAAAAGTGGCCGAATTCATAGGTAAACAAAAACCTAAAAAGACGTTTGTATATCGTATTCACGATGATCCTAATGAAGATAAATTAATAGCGCTTAACGGTATTGTTTCCAGGTTTGGGCACAAGTTAGACTTTAAGGATAAAAAATCCATTAGCGCGTCTCTAAATCAGCTTTTGAGCGATGTTAAAGGCAAGAAAGAACAAAATTTGGTAGATACACTTGCTATACGTAGTATGAGCAAGGCTATTTATACAACGGATAATATTGGGCATTACGGTTTAGCGTTCGATTATTATACGCATTTTACCTCACCAATTAGAAGATACCCGGATGTAATGGTACATCGTTTATTGCAACATTATTTAGATGGTGGTGCATCTGTAAAAGAAGAGGTTTATGAACAGAAATGTAAACATTCTTCAGATATGGAGTACTTAGCTTCCAGTGCAGAAAGAGATTCCATTAAATACATGCAGATCAAGTTTATGCAAGACCACCAAGACCAAGAGTTTGTTGGTGTTATTAGTGGAGTTACCGAATGGGGTATTTATGTTGAAATTATAGAGAACAAGTGCGAAGGCATGGTGAGAATCAGCGATATAAAGGATGATTATTATACCTTTGACGAAAAGGAGTACGCAATTGTAGGAGAAAGGACAAAGAAAACTTACCAATTGGGTGATGAAGTAGTAGTCATGGTAAAAAACTCAGATTTGGTAAAACGTCATTTAGATTTCTCTCTTTTGGGAAAGCATGAGTCTTAATCGGTTCTTTTGGAACGGATTTTGTCTTTGAACTATCAAAATAACCTAAAAAGGTACATTATGAAAAAGTTCGTTTTGCTTGTCATTTGTATTCTTGGGCTTCAACTTACTTTTGCCCAAGATGCTACTATGACTCAAGACTTAACTAAATTCTCAGAGGTTAAGGCTTTTGACGGTCTTTCCATTAAGCTTATCAAGGCAAATGAGAATAAGGCCGTTATATCCGGTGAGAATATAGATAAGGTAGCTATTGTTAATAATGATGGTGTTCTTAAAATAAGAATGCAAATAGGTAAAATTTTTAGTGGGTACAGAACTTTTGTTGATTTGTACTATACCGAAAAACTTATTGTTATAGACGTTAACGAAGATGCTAGAATAGTTTCGGATGAATCTATAAAACAAGAAGTTATTGAGCTTAAGGCCCAAGAAGGTGGCGAACTGGAAATTAATGCCGAAGTTGAACAGATGTTGGTAAAAACGGTTACAGGTGGAATGATTTCAACCAGTGGCTCCTCTAATTTACAGGATATTGTCATAAATACCGGTGGTGTTTATGAGGGTAAAGAATTCATAACTAAGTTTTCTACTATAAATGTGAATGCCGGATCTCGTGCAGAGATTTACGCATCGGATTATGTAAAGGCCACTGTAAAGGCCGGCGGAGAGGTTTTGGTGTACGGCAATCCTAAAAAAATGGATGAAAAAACTGTGTTTGGTGGTACGGTAACACGAATGTAATCGGTTTTTATTCCAGTTTTAATCCCTTAGCTTTGTGGTGTAGCCTTTCCAATTTCTTATCAGGAAGGGTAAAACTACATTTCGCTTTAAAATTAATAGTAAAGAATACCAAGAATAACGCATGTGGGAAGACATTCAGGCAGCAGTTCCATTAGGCTTTTTTTTAAGCTTTATGATTGGGCCTGTTTTCTTTGTTCTTTTGGAAACAAGTGCCATTAAAGGATTTAGGGCGGCCCTTATTTTTGATTTTGGGGTTATTCTTGCAGATGGTGTTTTTCTTGTTCTTGCTTATTTTAGTAGCTTTCAACTTCTTGAAAATTTAAGCAACCAGCCCGGTCTGTATGTTTTTGGAGGTGCAATACTTTTGGTGTATGGTATTGTTACCATATTTAAAAAACCTCCCAAACAGGTAGAAACTAATATAAAAGTTAAGAAAAGCGACTATCTAGGTCTGTTCGTAAAAGGTTTTCTGCTGAATTTTATAAATATTGGGGTGTTGGTATTTTGGTTAGGTATTATCATTGTGGTAGGACCTAGTTTGGATAATGACCCTAACCGTATTGTAGTGTTCTTTTCTGCAATGGTAGGGGCTTATTTTGTAACAGATATATTTAAGATTCTTCTGGCGAAACAGTTAAAGAAGAAACTAACGGTAAACAGAATATTTTTCATTAAAAAAGGACTTGGTATTATTTTGATTTTATGTGGTATAGTGCTAATAATCAAAGGTTTTTTACCAAAAGACCAGTTTAATATAGAAAACGGTATTGAACGTATAGAAAAGCTTTAGCTAAATAATAGGGGGTATTGTAATGATATACTTGCTCTGGATGTTTCGTATTTGAAACAAAAAAACCTTCGTTGTACACGAAGGTTTTTTGTTGAGGCATCGAGCAGATTCGAACTGCTGTACAAGCTTTTGCAGAGCTCTGCCTAGCCACTCGGCCACGATGCCATTTGCAGGTGCAAAGATAGTTTTTTTGATGGAAATGTTATTTTTACTTTACTTTTTTTTCACAATGACTATTTACGTCGTACATAAAAAGAGCTAAGTATAAAGATTTGCAGTTATTTAGAATGATGATTTAGTGTATTGGGTACTTTATTTTTTTCGCTTTTCCTTTAAAACTATGGTCACTTTTTCAACATCACCGCCTATAGGAGGGTTTATTTTTGAAACCTCAACTTCTGCTTTTTGAACAATTTGAATTTCTTTAAAAATACGATCTATGATACGTTTACCAATATGTTCCAAAAGTTTAGAAGGCACTTTCATTTCCTCTTTCACGATATGGTTAATATGAACATAATCAACCGTATCTGATAATCTATCGGAAATTGATGCTTTGGTTAAATTGGCATTTACAGATACATTTACCAAATATTCGCTACCTATGGCAGTTTCTTCCTCTAAACAACCGTGGTGGGCATAGACCCTTATATTATTAACTTTAACCTTGTCCAAAATCAAATTTATTTTTGCAAACTTAATTGAAACGGCTGAGATTAGAATAGAAAGCTAGGCTGTAATTTTCATAATCGGACAGGTATTTTGAACAACTTTGCCGCTTAATACGTACAACGACAATTACTAAGTCCTTGAAACAAGTCTACACCAATAGTTACTACATGGGTACCTGTACTATAAGTAAGTAATTCATTTAGAATTATTTGATAGGAATACCCAAAGTAGAAATTGTTCTTTTTTAGACCTGCAAAAGGCGCTATAAAAAGTGGGCTACCTATTTGATCGTTCAAAAAACGGTAGTTAACACCGGCATAGAAATAGTCTTCAAAATTGTACCATCTAAATTTTAGGTTTAAATCGGTTTCTGAACGTCCATCACTTTCAAACATTTTAAAGAGTAAAGATGGCTCTATTTCTAAATCACTGTTTTTATTTTTTCTGTATCTGTATCCGGTATATACGTAGTAGTTTCTTAGTTCATTAGGTTCATCTGCATCAAAGGTAAAACTGCTAGGATCCTTGCCTAAAAGGTTGGATGCATTACCACTTATGTAGAATTTACCATATCTGTACAGTACCCCAACATCAAAGTTATGATTGCTAGTTTGGCGGTTGTTAATAACTCCCGGATCAAGATTGGCATCCACAAATTTATCAATGTCTATTCTAAACTGGTTAAAATTATAAGAAAGACCAAAGGATAAAAATTCATCATCATATCTGTCTAGAGTTAAGTGATGAGCAAAAGATACCCTGGCACCCTGTTGTTTGGTATACCCGTTTTTATCATTATATAAAAATAGACCTATACCGGATTTTTCACCTAAACGCATATCTGCTGCCAGAGACTGTGTTTGTGGCGCGTCTTTGATTCCTACCCATTGTGTAAGACCGTTAAGCCTAATTTTTACATGGTCTCCTATACCTGCATAAACCGGTGATAGAACAAATGGGTTATCTGCCAAGTATTGAGTAAGCTGGGGCGAATTAAGCTCCTGCCCTCTTGCGGTTATGATGCCCGATAAGAGCAGCATGGTCCATATGAATTTGCGCATGGTACTGTAGGTTGTAGGTTAAGTATTTTTATTTAGCGATATAGGGTAAAGTGTCCAACGAATTCCCTGTCATCATTCTCTCCGTTGAGTTTAATAACGTACCAGTAATCTCCGGTAGGAAGCTCTTTGCTTAAGTAAAGACCGTCCCATCCTGGATCACCAACACCCATTCGGTACACCTCTCTACCATAACGATCAAATATGATGGTTAGTATCTCTGGGAAGCCTTCATCATTTTTAGGTTTCCATGTCTGATTTTCCGCATCTCCATTTGGGGTAAAGAAGTTTGGAATATCAAGATCTATAAACTCCATATATATGCTTGCTACAGCTTCACAACCGTTTTCATCGGTTACGGTAACTACATAAGTATCAGTACGGTTAATGTAGAACGTATTGTCCGTACCATTATCCTTATCACCAAAAGTAATATTGTACTCACCTCTTCCTCCAGTAACGTTTGCTGTTATCTGGTTGATGTTGGTTTGCTCTAGAACAAGAGTTAAAGGTTGGAAATCTTCAATCTCTATATCGTAAGTTATAATACAACCGTTGGCATGGGATATAGCTATGTAATGCGTACCCGGTGTTAGGTCTCTAAAGAACGGATTCAACTGCATTTCTGCTGGATCCATGGTATCTACACCATAAAGAACCTGATCTGCAATAGTTTCGTCTTCTAGGGTAATATTAATGTAGTTGTTAGGAATATTTCCATTACAACCATATACCGGTTCTACAGTAGCATTTAAATTTACGCCTGGTTCTACGGCAACGGTTATATTTTCTTCACAACCTTGGGCATCACGTACAAATATGATGTAGTTTCCTTCAGCCAGACCGGTAAAAGTTGTTCTGTCCTGAACAAAATCGGTTTCTGTATGCATTCGAGTGCTATAACCTGCAGTTCCTCCGGTAATGGTCAATTCAATTGTACCATTTTCTTCACCTATACATATTTCTGGTGTTGAGATGGCCGATATTTCAACAATAGCAGGCTCGTTAATGGTATATTCCAACTCTATAAAGCAGCCATTTTGATCCTGTGCAATTACCCTGTAATCTCCAGGGGCAAGGTCTTCAAATGTATTTTCATCATCAAACTGATTAAGGTTTGGAGATATAGCATATTGATAGCCTCCTGAACCACCGGACAAGGTAACGGTTATACTTCCATCTTCTTCACCGTTACAAGAAACATCTATAATTTCATCTGTGTATTCCAAAGCTGAAGGCTCAGAGATAACTACTTGTTCAGGAGTAGTTAATCTACAATCTTGACTGATTACATCTACGTAATAGGTTCCGGCTGGCAAAGTACTGAAGGTACCATTGCTTTGTGGACCCGCTATGCGAGAAGCCGCACTTAATGAAGCATCTGTGTAAAGCGAATATTGATAGTTTCCTAAACCACCATCTGCCGTAGCATAGATAGTAGCGGTATTATCTCCATTACAGTTAATTACTGCAGCAGTATCATCTACTGTTAATATTAATGGATCAATAGGGTCTTCTTCAATAGAATTAGATTGAACAGCTGTACATAAATTTGCAGCATCCCTAACATAGTAGCGGTAAACACCTGCACTCAACATGCCGCTTAAAGGCAAATTAACGCTGTTTCCTGGCATTGCTGTCCATGTAACATTGTCTTCACTAAATTCGTATGTTCCGCTTCCTCCAGTGGCACTTAATTCAAATTCTACACCGGTGGTACAAGTCAACGGACTTGTCCTGATCAATGAAGCTTCTACTTCCGTAGGATTAACAATTTCAAGAATAGCGGTCTCTTCCGAACATCCAACCTCATCACTTACCGTTACACTATAGAAACCGGCCGCTAAATTATTGAAGTCACCTGTACTCTGACCAACAGAAGTAGTTAATAAGTTACTTCCGGAAATATCATCATAAACATTCAATTGATATTGGTACGTTGGTGTAATATTTCTTGCACCTACGGTTGTTGATATGCTTGCCGTATTTGCATTAAAACACGATAAGGTAGTTGCCGTAATATTAGCTACAATATCATCTGGTCTAATTAATGTGATGTTATCTGATAATACACAAGAGAATGCATCTGTAACAGTCACATGGAAATCACCGGCCGCTAAGTTTCTGAAAATAAACGCCTCTACATTTGTTTCGGTATATACCGTAGATGTAGTAGTGTTTTCCAAACGGATGGTATATGGTCCTTCACCACCGGTTGGATCTACAAATATCTCACCTTGATCATTACTACATGAAACATTGGCTTCTTCTCTTACGACTGCGGTAATCGGAGCACTTGGAGCCAATACGGTTATCACATTGGAATCATCATCACACAAAGGTGCTGTAGTTTCTGTAATGCGTATGTAATAACTTCCTCCAACAAGATTTGATATCGTCAAAGGTGTACTGGTATCTCCAGTTCCACTGAATCCGGCTACAGGATTATCGTTTATATCATATACTTGATAGCTGTAAGGCCCTGTGTAGTTATCAATAGTTACACTAAAACTACCATCATCTACACCATCGTTCAAACATTGTTCGTCGGAAAGTTTCGTGGCTGTAACCTCTATAACATCCGGGTCTTCAATTCTATGAACAGTTTCTATTACACAACCTGTATCTACATTGGTAATTCTTACACTGTAATTTCCAACTTCCAAACCTGTAAATGTTTCAGGATTATTGGTAGAAGTAATGGTCTGTGCATAGGTAACGTTTATTCCCGTTACAACATATTCCAAGTTAGGAGTTGCGGTAGCTGGACTAACCGTTACCCCAACTTCTATTTGGCCGTTGTTCAATGGAGAACAAGCAGCTTCTTGGGTAGTTGTAACCGTTGCATCACTAATTTCTACAAAAGGTAAAACATTGTCTGTGGCTGATAGAGCAGAACATCCTGCATTATCATATACTCTAATTTCATAGATACCACCCAGACCATCAGTTTCAAAATATGTGGTGTTCGAACCATCTTGAACTACACTTCCATCTCGGATAAATACATATCTATTGAAAGTACCCGTTCCACCTGATGCATTTGTAAATGACACACTAGCGTTGTTTCCATTGTTTCCAACAGTACAACCATACTGAACAATGTTAATAGGATCTACGGTAATAACATCTAATTCCGTAATAGTAACATCTGTTGTTATAGCACAGTTGTTAGCTCCTCTTGCTTCAATAGTATAAGTTATTCCGGCAATAGAACCTTCAAGTCCATCAAAGAAAGCAGATGTTGTCGTAGATGATGTTGCCGCTATTGGGAAAGTAGCCGAACTACCTGGTCCCGTGATAATACGGAAGGTATATGGTCCTACTCCATTATCGGTAACACTTACGGAAATTGTTCCATCATCTAAGCCATTACAAGTTACATTGGTAGAAGAATCTACGTTCAGTACAGGAATTACCGCTGTTTCCAAACGTTGTGTTATAGTTGTACTACAAACGTGGTTGGGGTCTAAATCGGTAATGGTAAATACATAATCTCCTACTTGTGTAAGATTTGTAAAAATACCCGTATTGTTAGTATCATCTACCGTAGCTGGAGCAGACAGTGGATATTGTACATCATATCTGAAGCTTCCCGAACCACCTGTTTGTGAAATGGTAATCTGTCCACCGGGATCTGTTGTAGAACAATCAATTGTTTTGACCACGGATGCCAATGGTGAAATAGGTTCGTGTAAGTCAATGCTTGTACTTGTTGTACCTACACAACCCCATTGGTCACTAACAACTACTTGATATTCGCCTACACCTAAGCCGCTAAATATAGCTGAGGTTTGTATAGGTCTCATATCTTCAAAAGTAGAAGTACCAGTGTTGAATAGCTGTAATTGGTAACTGTAGTTGCTACCCTGACCGTTCATTACGTTAATAACTTCAATTTCACCTTCTAAGTCGGTACAGTTAGGCTGATTGATCCTCAAATCTGCAGTAATCGGTGTTGGATCAACAAGAATAACATCTGCCAATTGCTCAGCACATCCTCTAGAATCCATAACCCAAACTTCATAGGTAGCCGCAGTAAGGTTTTCTTCTTTCTGGTTTGAAGTATAGTTCGCAGAATCATTAGTGTCAATAACAGGACCTGCCGCATCAAAAATCAGATACGAATAACCGCCCCATCCACCGGTAACATCGGTAATGGTAATGGTACCGTTGTTACCTGGTACGCAAGTGATATCGGTAAATATCCTGTTTGCGCTAATTGGGTCACTAGGACCAGCAATGGTAAATAACTCGGAAGCAACACAAGAAGGATTACTATCTTGGGTAACCTCAACGCGGTACTCTCCCGCGCCAATGTTAAATGGTGTTGTGGGACCTACATTGGCCGAAGTTCCGGTAGCACCTGCAATGATAGTATCATCACCTGTGGTAGCCGTACCTTGCGAATTATATATTTGCCATGTGAAACCTCCAGTATATGGATTGGTACTATCGCTTATGGTAAAGCTAACAGAACCATCGTCTCCATTACATACTACATCAACAGTGGTAGCATCGATTTCAAATGTATTTGGGTCTTCAATTTCAAAAGTAGTTTGTACAAAACATCCGGTATCCGTATTGGTAACGGTCACTTCATAGTTTCCTACCCCTATTCCGGTAAATGTATCATTAGTTTGATTTAATACACTATACGCATTGTCCGTTCCAACAACTGAATATTCAAGAGTTGGAGTTCCCGATGGAGGCGTTAGGGTTACACCTATAGTAACTTCGGCATCATTACCAGGGTTACAGCTTACATCCGTATCAATGGTAACCGTAGGATTACTGATTTCAACAAAAGGAGCAATTGTTGCGTTGGTTGTGCCCACACAACCCTTATTGTCATAGACATTAATCGTATAAGCTCCACCTAATGGATCGGTTTCAATATAGGTATCGTTAGAACCATTTTGAACTACAATATCAGCTTCTACAGGAACTGTATTAGGATTATCATTTTTAATGAATTCATAACGTACGAATGCGTTAGAACCTCCTGTTACACTTGCCACGGAGATACTTGCGTCATTCTGATTATTGGCCGTAGTACAGCCAAACTCAACTACTGCATCCATAGTTACAGCAATAGTAGCTGGTTCTGCAATAAGTATAGAAGCACTATCCGTTGTACAATTGTTGGTAGTAGGGTTACTTCTAACCGTTACGATATAACCTGCGGCCGTAGTTGTAGGTGCAAGACCTGTGAACGTAGCAGAAGTATTGGTAAAGCTTGTTGGGGCAATGCTTACGGCACCACTATCCAAAGAAGTAATCTCAAAGGTAAACGGACCGATACCGTTATCTACAGCTGATATTGAAATTGTTCCATCGCTATCTCCATTACAAGTTACATCTGTAGAAGTGACTGTATCGACTATCGGCTCTGGCCGGTCTGGAACGCGAATTGTGAATTCTCTGTTACAACCTGCATTGTTAGGCGTGTTCGTATCATAAATGGTAATGGTATAGTTACCCGCTAAAGGCGCTCTATAATCAAAAGGATTTCCTGGGAACGCTGTTTGAGCTACCGCAGGGGCACCAGCATCGTTGGTAATGGAATATTCATAACTTCCCGACCCTGATGTAGCTTCAATATTAATTGTTGCCTCAGGTGATGCCGTACAATCTATAAGTTTAGTAAGCCTAGCTTGAACGGAAAGTACCGGATGAACCACAAACGCTGTCTGTGAGGCCATACAACCATTTCCATCAATAATATAAACATCATAGGAACCTGCAGCAATATCGTTGAATACGCCACCATTATCTAGGTAAGTGCTTGGTGCTGGGTCACCGGCCGGTGCAATAGCATAACGGATATTTCCTGCCGCTGAGTTTCCAACAACGGTAAGGTCTATTGGAGCGCTACAATTATCCTGTGTGATAGAATCAATAGTAGGGTTTGGCGATAAAGTCAATGCAACAGGGGCCATGGTAAATGAACAACCATATTGATCATTTATAGTTACTGTATAATTACCCGCTGGGGAATTCACAGGAATCTGTACAGGGTTGTCCGTTGTACCGGTCAATGCTGTAAAACCAGCTGGTCCTGTTACATCAAAAGTGTATGGTGCTCCGCCGCCACCGGTAATTCCATCAATTGAAATTAGTCCCGGTAGGTTACACGAAATATCCCTAGTAACGTTTGGTGTTGCACTTAAAGCACGTAACTCTTGTAAATAGGTATTTTCGCTACCACCTCTACAGGCATTTGTAGTTCCATCAGATTGAACAATATCAATATAATATTCGCCTTCAGGCAAACCGCTAACGGTTATAGTATTGTTATAAAGAATGTCTCCACCACTAGTCTGAAGTGCAATAGGGTTGCCTACTTCAAAGAATTCCCAACGCATGTGTGAACTTGGTGTGGTAGGATTCAAAGTATATTCTATTTCACCCATTGAAGAACCAAAACACGTAGGAGTAATATCCGTAGTTATTTCAATAGGTTCGTTAATTAGATCATTAACATTGATTAAACTCTGGCGTACACAACCTGTATTATCCCTAACATAGAAAATGTAGGTTCTACCCGGTGTAAGTCCGGTCCAAGTATAGGAACCTTCACCCGCTGGAACCGTAGCACCGCTGGAATTTACTGTTCCACCTGGTTGCCATGTTGTGGTAGCTGGGTCAAAATTGGCTGGGTCTTCCGAAAATGCATATTCATAAGGAGCAACACCTGCGGTTCCTTGAACACGTACTTGCAAATCAAAACAGTCTACAACTATCGCGCTTATACTAATGTCCAAATTATCCAAAGGATAAGGAATAATGTATCTATCAAAATCTCTCTGACAAATAGTGCCACTAGGTAATGTTACTCTAATAGAAGGGAATACCTCCGTACCTGAAACAGTACCTCTTAGTTCATTTGATAGTTGCCATGTAGTACCACCATCATTGCTATATTCTATGGTACCACCAGAAGGAGCGGTTACATTATCAAAACGGAAGCCGTATTCATTGGGATCAGGGTCATTACATGCCGCTGGTAAAATAGGATCTATATCCGCAGTTATTTCTGTAGCATTGTTAATTGTAATGGTTGATGAAGTAACTGTACAACTATTTGTATCGGTAACCGTAATTTCATAATCACCTACTCCAATACCATTGAAAGTCAATGTTGCGGTAGATATATTAGTATTTGTTGTTCCGTAATCAATACCATCAGCAGGAGTCAAATCCACTAATTGATACGTAAACGGACCTGTTCCTCCACCTACCGTAGCATCAATTGAACCTAGACCATCAAAACACTCAGGGTCGGTTACTGTTCCGCTTGCGGTTAACGTGGCAACAGGAGTCAGGATAATATCTTCTTGTAGGAAAGAACATGATGGAGATGCCCCATTGTTATCTAGAACATATACATCATAACCAGCGGGGTTGGCAGTTGCCATAGCGCTAGTAACGGTTAAGAAGTTAGTTGTTGAATAAAGACCAGAAGGGTCGGTATTCGCTGGTACAATGGCGTAAACCAAGGTTCCGTTTCCACCTGTGGCATTAACGGTAATGGAACCGTCATTACACGCACTGATATCAACAACCTCTACGGACACTACTAACTGTGGGTCTATTGTAATGGTTTGTTGAACAGCCGTACATCCATAAGCATCTCTAACATCTATGGTATAAGTGCCATTGGCTAAATTATCAAAAGTGTGAGTTGTTCCTGTAACTGGAGTTGCCGCTACTAACGGACCTCCATCAATACTAAAGCTATAACCTCCATTACCAGCAGTAACATTTACAGCTATGGAACCATCATTGGTACCGGAATAACAGGCTGTAGGTGTGGCATCAAAAGTTGGTACAACGGGAGCGAATACGGTAATTGCCGTATTTATAGGGTCTGTACATAAGTTTGTATCCCTTACCCTTACGATATAATCACCTGCAGGCACACCGGTAAATTCCGTGTTGGTTTGATAAGCTGTCAGTATTCCACCTACATTGTCTTCTAATTGATACTCGTAAGTTGGAGTGCCACCTGTAGCACTAGCCGTAATGGTAGCACCTGTATTATTGCACGTAAATTCTGAAGTAATACTTGCTGAAGCGACAAGAGCATTAGGCTCGGTCAATGTTTGAGTCAATGTTACGGTACAACCAGGCAAACTTGCAGCCGCATTGTCCACATCACGCACTTCTATAGAATGTGCTTGTGCGCCAAGGCCCGTAATTTGTTCTGCAGCTGTAAACGGACCAACAAATGCAGCTCCGTTTAAGCTATATTCATATCCACCTGTACCATAGTTATTGGCATCAATGGTAATAGTTCCTGAATTATCGCCATTACAATCAAGGTTTTCAAAGGCGGTAATCGAAGCTTCAAAAGCATGTCCGTCCTCAACGATTACTGTTCTATCAACTGTACAATCGCTACCATAGTTTACGGTAATGGTATGGCTTCCTAAAGCGATATCGTTAAAAACATTTGTTGGTTGAGCCGTTCCTCCATCTATGCTATACGTATATGAAGCATCGTTAGGTAGAACGGTTATGTTTCCTGTTCCATCACAGTTGTAGGTTATTGAGGTAGAAAGTGTTGGTTCTGTTGGTAATGGAGCAATTATAACATCGGCCAAAGTAAGCTCACATGAAGTAGCATTGGCATCCCTAACCCTAATGCTGTAGGTACCATCGGTTAAACCAGAGAAAGCATGCACTCCTGTTGAAGAAGCAGCTGTCCAAGCTCCACCATTTATGCTATACTGATAATCTCCAGACCCACCTGTTGTTGGCGTAACGTCTCCAACGGTAATTTCACCGTCAACAAGGCAGGTATAATTTTGTGTAATACTCGCTTCTGCTACCAATTGAGATGGTTCCGTAACAACTACATCCTGCGGCGTAGTTTCACAATTATTGGAATCTCTAACGCGCACAGGATAGGTTCCCGCGCTAAGGTTAGGGAAACTATTTTCGGTTACATAGGTAACCCCGTTGTCAATACTGTACATGAACGGTGCGTTTCCACCAGAATCTACAACTATTGAAATTGCCCCATTTGATTCGCCAAAACAAGTTACAGCGGTTGGTGTTGGCGTAATTGCGATAGGAGCGTCTTGGTTTACGGTAATCGTGTACATGGCCGAACAGTAATCTGCTCCTCCACTATTATCACGTACATACACATCATAATCTCCTGCAGCCGAAACTGTAACTGGGTTATCAGTGTTGAAATCACCATTCGTTACTGCAGTTCCATTAGTTACAACAGCGAACACATAGTTGTTGTCCCCACCAGAAGCAGAAATAGTTATATCAGTATCCGTTGCGCAGGCGGTAATAGTAGGCGCTGATGCGCTAACCGTTAATTGAGGGTCAATGGTAATATTCTGTAATACACCGGTACATCCTAGTCCGTCTTGAACATTAATGGTATACGTACCGTTTGAAAGACCACTAAAAGTGTGTGTTGTACTGTTTGCTGGAGTTGGGCTTACCCAAGGGTTACCGTTTATGCTGAAGGTATAATCTCCATTCCCATCAGTAACATCAACCTGAATGGTAGCTGTATTTCCTCCAGGATAACAAGCCGTTGGCGTAACGTTAAAAGTAATAGGGTTTGCCGCGGTCACCGTCAAAGCAGCATCAATGGCATCTTCACATGAATTGGCATCCCGTACACGAACAATATAATCACCTGCAGCTAAACCGGAAAAGACGGTGTTGGCACCATTAGTAGCAAAGTCATTAGTCCCAACTATCGCACCCAGGTTATCTTCCAATTGGTATTCGTAAGCAGCAGTACCACCGGTAACACTAGCTGTTATGGTAGCTCCACCATTGGTACAACTTAATTCGGTTGTAATTGAAGCAAATGCTTCCAGTGCATCTGGCGCATTAATAGTTTGTGTAAGCGTTCTTGAACATGTTGTTTCATCTGCTTTTCTAACCACCAAGGTATGAGAACCAGCACCAAGGGTTGAGGCAGAAGTAACCGGTGAAGTTGTTGAGGCTATAAAAGCACCACCGTCTATAGAATATTCAAATCCGACTGCGTTAAAGTTTTCAACTTCAAAAGTTATTGAGCCATCGCTTAGTCCGTTACAACTTGCGTCTGTAGAGCCAGTAATATTTGCGGTAAATACATTGCCAGCAACAACGGTAACCGCAGTTTCAACAGTTTGTTCACAAACTTCCGGTACTTGATGTATCACTATATCATCAAGTGCAAAATCGTTACCGCCATTTCCGTTAACTTCAGATCTAATTACAAAATCCAGAGTTGTATTTGCACCTGGGTTAAGGGTGGCCGTAAACTCTACCCAATCATTAGATCCTGTATTTTTTGCAATTTCACCGGTGCGTATGGATTGAACAACATTTGTTGTTCCGGTTTCTCTTATTTCTATTGTTAAGTTGGGATCAAGACCACTGGTGCCTTGCCGCAGAAGATTCATAACGTATAGCGTAACACTTAAATCTTGGTTAGGAATAACATCATTTATCTGTTTAGAATAGATGATTTGAGTTGGCGTAGGGGTACCCACATTCATTACCAAATAGCGACCTTGGCCTGTACGCGTACCAGTTGTATGATCTATTGGGTTTATCCATGTGCCAAAGGGAGCAACAATGTCACTTGTTACTGTGTATTCAAAATCGTTTACATTACTATTTGAATCACCTGGGGCATTATTAGTTTGATCTTCATAAGTGTACCCGTTCGTATTTGGACTAGGAATAGTTGCTCCACTTCCAAAATCTTCACTAAGTAATATACTTGGTGTTGGCGGCGTCTGTGAGCTATAGTTTGTACTAACTGTATAGGTTCCTGGTCCTACGTTAAGGAACACATTGCTCGTAGGGTCCGGTGAATTTGGAACACCATCTAAGGCATAGGTATAGTTGTACGTTGTAATGTTTGGTGTTGCCGTTACAGTTGCCAATCCGTCACAATCATAACTTACTTCTGGAGTAAGGGTTACTTCTGGCTCATCAGGAACGTCCTCTACGGTAACGTTCATAGGAAATTCACATGAAGCGTCTCTAACAATTACCGTATAGTCTCCCGGAGGAAGGGTAGCCGTACTTGATGCACTGTAGCTTGCACCACCATCAAAACTGTATTCATATGGAGCTGTACCTCCCGTAACATTAGTTACTCTTACTTCTGCGCCGTTGGGGTCGCAGGTTGCATCTCTGGAAACACCCGCAGAAGCACTAAGAGGAAAAGGTTCGGTTAGGTTTATGGTTTGAGAAAAACTACAACCTGAAGAATCCGTTACAAATACTTCATAAGTGCCTGCAATAAGGTTAACAAAGTTTGGTGTTCCTTGAGTAGTAGTTCCGCCATCTATACTGAACTCGTACGGGGCTACACCACCTGTTGTATTTATAGTTATCGCTCCGTCCGAATCTCCACTACATGAAGGCGAAGTTTCGGTAATGGAATCTAGGGTCATTGCCCCATTATCGTTTATAGTTACTTCATTGGAAAAGGCGAAACAGTTGTTAGAATCTACGATTACAAAAACATAATCACCGTCTTCTCCGGGGAAATATTCATCAATATCATCGGCATCGGTATCTCTCCATCCGAAAGAAAATATAGGATTGGTATCATACGCATCACCCGGAATTGAAGCTACATCGGTATATAAATTCGTTCCGTTTTTGCTCCAAATAGCATAGGAATAATCAGGATTGGGAAGTCCTCCGCTTCCTGTAAGTTGAATGGTACCGGCTGTACAACCAATGTCTCTTGTGGTAACCGCTGTAACTGTTGGGTCTGGTGTACGGGTTACCGTTACATCTTCGGAATACGTACACCCGTCTTGAGTAGAAACTTCAATGGTATAATCTCCTGGGTTTACATTAAAAGAATGCGTATTGTCCGGCTGAGCGGTTTCATCGTCAATTAGGGTTCCATCGCTTCTTCTTAGAACATAGTTATAATTGGGCTCAACATTAAGTACATCTATTTTGATAATACCCTGAGCATTACAATTAGATGGGGTTGTAGTTACGTCTACTTGAAAATCCCTATCAAGGATTCCTATATCTGGAGTACTAAAAATACAGGCATCAGGAATAGGATTTCCTAAACTGTCCAATTGGGTAACGTCTACTCTATAGGCTCCATTGGTAGAAATATCAAAGCTAGGACCGTTGTTGGCACTAAAAGGAACTACAATAGCATTATTGGCTACGTCTACTAACTGGTAACCATAATTGCTTCCTAAATTGGTTATAGTGATGTTACCATCCGTAGAACAAATAATGTCTCTATCATTGTAAAGAATGTTTAGATTATTCTGGAAAACATCAAAATAAAATCTGCTAAAACACCCATTGGTATAATTTATAACCAAACGGTATTTTCCTGCTGTGTCCGCATTGTAATCGCTTCCTGTTTCTACTTGATTCCATGTACAGGTAAGGTTTTTGTTGGCACAATCGTCAGGAGCTGCAAGACAACTACCTTCATCCAATCTTTCCCAAGAAATACTTTGAGCATCTAGTATATTCAATTGAATAGGCTGAACATCCGCGGAGCCACAAAGGAAGAATTTGGGCAATAAATCACCATCAATACTACATTCAACAATTTCGCCTTGAATATCGTTAGTAGGGTCTGCATCGCTGTTTATATCATTGAAATATTCAACTAACGGATTGGTTTGCGTTGTACCATATCGTTCAACAACAATAATTTCTTTAAAACCTTTACAAGGGTCGGCAACAATTTTGTCTACAATGTAAGTGCCTACCTGGGTTACTTCTAATGTGCTTTGATCATTGTCTGGGTCTCCATCGTTTAGAACAGGGTCCGAGGCATCTATTTGGCCATTTCCGTTTTCATCTCTAACCCAAACGTAATCATCAAAATTATCTCCGGCATCTAACAGGGCATTTAATCCACAAAGTTGTACCGTTCTTGTAAAATTACAGTCCGAAAGGTCGTCTAAAAGGAAGTTGGTAGCACCTGGAGTTACAAATCCACAGTTATCAAAATCGGATACACTGGGATCATCCGTAATACGGTTGTCGTTTATTTCGCCTTCGTAGGTAGAATAAGCTAAATTCTCAATCAGGTCCGTACATGCATCTATAAAATCAAAGCAGTTTTGAGCTACTTGAACACGCATACGTATTTGTCCAGGAGTATCTCCTACTTCAACAAATCTGTTAGGGATAAAGAAATCCACTTCCCGTGTTACTGGGTCATAGGTATACGTTGTTCCGGTTGGCATGTTTAGGTTTGCCTCGTCCAACGTGACATTTATAGGTAAAATATCACGAATGGTATAATTTACGGCATCATCATTTCCGGTATTTTGAAAAGTTAGAACGTAATCTAAGATTTGACCTAAGTTTACACCTTGTCCGGTGATGTCGTTACCTGCAATATCTTCTACTTTTTTCTCAAGTACAATATCCGGTTCAATGATTTCAATGTTGAAAGAGTTGAAAAATGGATAGTATTGGTCACCATTGGTTTGAAACCTGAATGTGGCAGCCGTTTCGTTATTGGGGATAACCGAATTCGTAGGATTGTTTAGGTTAAAAATGTCACTATCAAAACCTAACGTATTTAAACTAAACGGATTCCTGTCATTGGCATGAACACCATTTCGGGTAATATTACTATTAAAGAAGTTGTTTGAAGGGTTAGTACCATTACTTAGTGTAGTGAAACCACCGTTACTTGCCGCACGAATTCTTAATCTATCTCCGGTAATCCTAAAGTCTCCTTCAAGAGTAGCGGCACCAATATTAGCGTTTACCGGGCCTACTGGAATAGTGTTGAAACCAGTGTAGTTAATGTTAACGTTGTCGGTACCCGTAACTCTTGCAAAACCATCAAAAGTAGTAATTAGTTTACCACTAGTGTTGGGGTTTTCATAAACAATAACTAAAGTCCAACCCCCAGCAGCACCCCCGGTCATTCTTGATTGGCCACCTGGCGAAATACCATAGCCCTGAGCACTCGGCACATTGGCTATGGTATAGTCTCCTTGCGGATTAGCTAAAGGAGTTATGAGACTGGTTACGTCCGCATAACATGCATAAGGGGCATTGGCTTCTAAATCTGTATCGGTTAGACCGTCATACAATACTTCGTTAGCAGTGACATCTACATAGGTGCCTCCCGGAACCTTAAACTTAATTTGGTCAATAGGGTGATTTCTTGGAGTACCAACTGGATCTGCAGTATTGTCTCTAGGATAGGTGGCAGACCAATAGAGACCTGCATAGCGTATTAAATTACAGTCGGCCTCAGGAAATGTGAATGTTGCGGTGCTTGAACTAAATGTGCTGGTATCGGTGTCAACATCTATGTACCGCATATTTTTACGGTCATTATAATTGTAATACCCTCCAGTTTCAGTATTTCTATTACTGGACGGCCAATAGTTTCCATTGGTGTTGAGGTTATCGTAAGAATCTTCCGGACGTCTTCCGGGAATGCCTTCATCTCTATTTAGTATACTATTGGATATAAAGGTCAAGTCTCCCTTTATATTGGTTTGATACCTGAAATTTTCCCCGGATGGGTAGGTTCTCGTAAATGCTTTATACTCTTGGGAAAATCCTGCAAATGCATATAAAAACAGAGCGCCCGCAAGTATTTTTTTTAAGGATTTTGGTATCATTTATGCCAGTAGATTTGGTCTGACGCGCATAATCCACATTTTGTCATTGTACGCATCATTTAGGTTGGTATAGTAGGATAGTAGGGCATTGTTCCAAGATTGGTGTCTTTTTAGGTATACATACCTCCAGTTGTTTTCGGGGTTTATAAAATAACTGGCACTAAGCCCGTAAGAATTTAATAGCTTCACAAAACGATTTGCATTCTTAGGGTTTGCAAATACATTGGCTATGATGTAATAACCAGAACCAATACCATCTATTTTGTGAGTTTTAGAAGTTAATTCGTTAGATACCACTTGGTCTTTTACTACGGTATTTGTTTGTAGAACGTCGGTATCGTACTTGGCAGATTTTTCTTTTAATTTGTTTACGTTAGAAGCATAGGCTTCGTTCGTGTAACGGTTATCAACATCCATAATCCAAAGGGCACCGTCATAAGTACCGTTCATACTACTATTATGGGCGGCTACAGCTTCGTCCCATGTATCATAACGTTGCAAATACACGTATTTTAGGCCGTTATCCGGATTTGCTATATAATCCGAGGAAAACCCTTCACTATTAAGTTTGTTCATAAATTTATCCATGTACTGGCCACCTTTGTAAACGTTGGCTACTACATAATATCCGTCCTTAACTCCCTCTAGGTTTTTGAATTTTCTACTCTTTACGTTGCTTCTGTCCGCAACTGTCGAAGTTGCTGCAGATGTAGATGTATTAGATGTGGTTTGTTGTACCTTATCTCTGGCAACGGTTGGTCTTGATTGCTTAGAAGTATTGTTTGCTAAGGCCGTAGTTGCACTAGTTTTGGATGATGTACTGTTTGGTATAATACCGTTATTAGAATCTTGGTTGCTAGCAGTATTTGTTACTGACGGACGATCATTGGTTCCCATGAATAGTCTCTCGGCACGGTCTTCTAAATCTGGTCTTTTGCCGTTGGTTTCATTACGTACCATGCTCATTACCATGTTAAACCGACGCTCTAAATCTTTTTGGCGATCGTTTTCCAATGAATCTTGACGGAACATTAATTCTTGAATAATGGCATCGTTCTCCGCAAGCTTACGTTTTAGTTCCTCTATTTCCTCGTTATCTACTAGGTCATTTTTGTCAACTTCTTCGTTTTCAACTAAAGAGTCTTCATAATCATCCTCTAGCATAACACGGTCTTCCGTTAAGTTTGGTGTAAAGGAATAGGCGAACGAGATTTCATGGGTAACCCCAAAATTGTTGAAATCGGTACCAAAACCTTTTTCCATGGTATACCCTAGGGATAGTCTTTTGTTAATGTTGAACCCGGCACCTGCAGAGGCACCATAAAAACTATCATAACCAGCTTGTAACCATCCTAATTTTGGCAGATCAAGAATTGCACCACCACCATAGGATAGGTCTTGGGTCTCACTTTCTGAAGCAGACAAACGGTTTTGACCGTTGATGCGTACTCTTGCTATCGGCATTAAACGGCTGCCCTCCATAATACCATCATCTTTTTTAAACCGATGAGTATATTGAAGGTGGCTAGAGTAGGTCTTATCACTAAAGGCTGTTAAAGACTCACTGGTTTTTAGATTGTAATCAAATAGGTTTTCGGCAAAAACACCAAAATCTATATTACCATAGGATAGGTTAAAACCAGGCTGAAAGGAAAGCACATTACTGTCTTCCGTTCCGTTAAGTCGGTAATCGTTCGTATCTATAACGTCAATATTGTTCTGATTAAGACCTGTACTATAATAGGCCAAGTTTCCACCAAATGTAAAATTGCTCTTGTCGCTTAACTTTATACCATAGGCATAGTTGGCCAGTACTCCAATATTGGATACAGGCCCTACACTCTGGGTATAAAGACTTAGACCCAAACCACTTCTATCACCTATTCTACCACTATAACTCAAAAAGTAAGTCTGGTCATTATCCTTAAACTGTACCGATTGGTTTCTGTGTAAAAGGTTAATATAAGACTTGTCTTCCTGTACGGTAGAGAAGGTAGGGTTGATTAAAAATCTATTGAATTTCAATAAATTCTGTGGCGCCGGACTATACAAAAGTACGGGGTCATCCTCCTGTGCCTGAACGTTTGCAAACGTCAGTGCAGCCATTAGAGTAAGCGCTAAGTATTTTACAAATTTCATGGTAGGTTGGTTATCTGATAACAGTTACGGTACCTTGTTTCAATGTCTCACTAGCATTTTTAATTACATAGTAGAATACCATGTTTTGCTTTGCGAAACTCATTGAAGACTCGGGCCAGTTGTTTTGGTAATTAGTTGAATTGAGGACTTCTACACCTTTTGCGTTATATATAATGACACGTACATCAGACTTGTTTGAGTACGAGTTAGGGATGATCCACTGATCATTGGCCCCATCACCATTAGGCGTTATAACGTTAGGTATATTAAATAGATCTAAATAGGTTACTGTTATAGGTTTACTAATTTCACAATTGTCAATATTTGCTATTAACAAGTAGTTACCCTCTGTGGTAAAAGTGGCAGATGAAGAGCCGCTTATTTCAATATTGTTGGCGTCTAACCATCTGTAGGCGGTACCTCCACTTGCGTTTACCGTTTTGGAACTTCCTTCTGGAAATATCACATCGCCATCTATATCCAAAGTGATTAGGTCCGGATCTAATGGTGTAATGTTAATCTCATTAGATATTTGTGAACAGCTGCCTTTTCTAACTACCAATCGGTAAGTTCCTTCTTGAGTAATGGACAATGACGCATCTGATGAGTTTATGGCTTCACCGTTGCGTTCCCAATCAAAAGTTTCAGAAGATAAATCTGTTGTAGTAGATAGGGTAATAACATCTGAAGAACTACAATATACGGTGCTCGTACTACTAATAGTTAAGGCTTCACTGGCAAGTTGTACGGCTAAGGTATTTGATGTCGCGTTCATACCTCCCAAGTCAGTTTCTACAGTGTAGTTTCCGTTTTCGTTACTGTCCGTTAAGCTTATGGATTGTGATGTTTCAGATGCTATGTCAACACCATCTTTTTGCCATTGATAGGTAAATGATGAAGCTACGTCTGCGGTTACATCTACTTCTGAACCATCAGCTAGGACGGCATAAATTTTATCCGTTGTCAAAGCTATGCTGGTACTGCTACATGACTCATATGATGTGGCATAGGCTATTTCGGTTCTAAAAGCTGTAGGAGCAACAACTTCTGTGTTTTCTGAATTTATGGTTGTTGAAGAGCATGTGCCTCCCGTTTGGGTAATGGCTGCATGGTAAGTTCCTGCTTGGCTAACGGTTAAGGAAGCGTTGTTGGAACTTGGTATTGGCGTACCATTTCTAAACCATTCATAAGTTGGAGCATTGGCATCTGTTGTAACACTCAAAGTTTGGGTTTGCGATGGAAGCACTACAAGATTGGCATTGTTATTTCTTGTAACCGTAAATGCACCGGCGTTACTCATAGCAACAGCGGCAGAAGTTTCTGTACAAATACCTGTTCCTCTAACTTCAACAGTATAGTCTCCCGTAAACGAAGGGTCATTGGTATCTATAGTATAGGTAAAACCACCTGCTTGAGATGCCTGTACTTCGGTACCATCTTTATACCATGTATATATATAACTACCATCTTGAACATTTGCTTCTAATGGAGCAACGGTATCTCCGGCACATACAGATGTAGTTGCCGGTGGATTAATGGTAATACCAGTACTGGTACCGGAGTTAACAATAATATGGTTAGATTCTGTATTGGCAGAACCTGTACAATCTCCATAATCTATAAATACAAAATATTCTCCGGCTCCATCTGTTAGGATAGATGGTCCGGTTTCGGAAAGTAATGTCCCACTTCTATACCAAGAATACTGATAGGTATTTAATTCTCCAGCCGGCACGTTGTCTACGCTAAGCGTAATTTGCGTGCCACCACAAGCCTGTACACTTCCCGGGGTTGTTCCATCTCCATTTGGACTCATGTGCAAGTTGGTATCAAACCCTAAATAATACATGGAATACCCAGCTGATTCTGGACTTGTTGATGCTGGACTTGTACTTCGTACACGCATCTTGTAGTTGGCTCCCCTAGTATCCGTAGGAAGGCTAAAACTCGTTGTAAATTCTGTATTGCTATTTTGATCGGTTACAGTAGATAGTTCTAACGGAGTAGCGAAAGAACCGCTTGCATTAGATAATTCAAGAATGAACTGATTATCAGAATTTGCTGCACCGGCCCATTCTATGGTAACAAAAAACTCGTTAAAACCACTATCGGCACAAGCTCTTGGCCATGTGTTGGTCCCAGATAAATTTGGGTTGTCTGCGGGAACCGGGGCTTCCAATGCAATTTGTGCAGAAATCTGTGTGGTGAGCAGCATTAGAAATGCGGCCAAAATTGTTTGCGGAATGTTAATTCTTTTCTGTCTCATAAGTAGGCGTAGTTTTGGGTTTACTACAGGTTTCAATGTCAGATTTGGGTTTTGACATAGAGAATACAATAACAAATATGGCATATAATACACGCGTGGGGAATTTAATGTTGTAGCAAGGGATATAATTGTTGTGAAACGCAGGTATTTGTATGAATGGAAATAGAAAGATGCCTGATTACGGCATTTTATGTACCTTTGTGGCTCTAAAAAAGAACTCTATGAGCGAGGCAGTAGAAGCGTTGAATTTCATTGAACATATTGTTGAAGAAGACCTGAAAAACGGCTATTCAACGCAAGATTTGCGTTTTCGTTTTCCACCGGAGCCAAACGGCTATTTGCATATTGGCCATGCAAGTTCTATTTGCTTGAATTTTGGGTTGGGATTACGGTACAATGCGCCTGTAAATTTGAGGTTTGATGATACGAATCCGGCCAAGGAAGAACAGGAGTATGTAGATGCTATTAAACGAGATGTGGAATGGTTAGGATTTAAATGGGATACCGAAAGGTATGCTTCTGATTATTTCCAGCAATTGTATGATTGGGCCGTTAAATTGATAAAACAGGGGAAAGCGTATGTAGACGAGCAGTCTTCTGAGGCTATGGCGGAACAAAAAGGTACGCCAACACAGCCAGGAACCAATAGTCCGTTTAGAGATCGGAGCATAGAAGAGAATCTAGCTATTTTTCAGAAAATGAAAGATGGTGAATTTGAAGAGGGTACACATGTACTTAGGGCTAAGATTGATATGTCTTCTTCTAATATGTTAATGAGGGACCCAATAATGTACCGAGTGTTACATAAAGCGCATCATAGAACAAATACCGATTGGTGTATTTATCCGATGTACGACTGGACCCATGGTGAAAGTGATTATATAGAACAAGTATCGCATTCTTTCTGTACATTGGAATTTGCTATGCACAGGGAATTGTATGACTGGTTTCTGGACCAAGTGATAGACCCTAAAAAATTACGGCCTAAGCAACGTGAGTTCGCCCGTCGTAATTTGAGCCATACGGTTGTTAGTAAGCGTAAGCTGTTGCAGTTGGTTGAGCAGAATGTAGTAACTGGGTGGGATGACCCTAGGATGAGTACCTTATCAGGGTTGCGAAGACGCGGTTATACCCCAGAATCTATTCGAAACTTTGCCGATACAATTGGTATTGCAAAAAGGGATAACCTTATTGATGTTTCTCTTCTTGAGTTTCATGTTCGGGAACATCTTAATAAGATCGCCCCACGTGTTATGGGAGTGCTTGACCCGGTTAAAGTAGTGATAACAAATTATCCTGAAGGAGAAGTAGAGTGGTTGGAGACAGAGAATAATCCCGAGGATGCATCGGCGGGTACACGTCAGATTCCATTTTCTAGGGAAATATATATAGAAAGAGATGACTTTAAGGAGGAAGCCAATCGTAAATTTTTCCGTTTAAAATTAGGAGGAGAGGTCAGGCTGAAATCCGGTTATATCATTAAAGCAGAGAGCTGCACAAAAGATACTGATGGGAATATTACTGAGATTCAGTGCACCTATGATCCTAAGAGTAAGAGTGGTAGTGGCACCGAGGAAAGCTTGCGTAAGGTAAAGGGAACCTTGCACTGGGTATCTGTAAACCATGCGCTAAAGGCAGAAGTGCGGTTGTATGACCGTTTGTTTACGGACGAAAGTCCGGATACACATAAGGATAAGGATTTTATGGAATTCATTAATCCAGATTCGTTAAAAGTGATCACAGGATTTTTGGAGCCTAGTTTAGTGGACGCTAAATCTGGAGACCGTGTTCAGTTTCAACGTTTGGGTTATTTCTGTGTGGACCCAGATTCAACTTCCGATAAATTAGTTTTTAATAAAACGGTTGGCTTAAGAGATACTTGGGCAAAACTTCAGAGTAAATAGATTTTACTTTTCTTATAATTCAGAGCTCCTTTATAGCATCAAGTTATAGAGGAGTTTTTTTATTGTTTTTTCTCAGATTATTAGGTATAAATTTTATTTATCGAAATTATTTGTAGTATAGATTTGATATATTAAAATCGACTTTCTTAGGTCGTTTTTCCTGTTAAATTAGTTTTCCGCCGATAAACATATCCACTCTGGCCGACTTCATCCCTCAAACGCTCTTAAAATCGCTAAATGGCTCATAAATTGATTTAAACGTCAATTTTTGATTTTATTGAGGTAATGTCACTTAAAGACTTGGCCTAACTTGCATGATATAGACAGAAGAGTTGTTTTTAACTTAAAATAAGTAATGACTTCTCATTATAATTTTAGTCAAGTATTAATTTAAAAAATAGAGATTATGTCAAATGATAGTGGAAATGTTTTGTTGGCCGTTCTTACCGGAGCAATTATTGGAGTAGGGGCTGGCATATTGTACGCACCTGATAAAGGTGAAAAAACAAGAAAGAAGATTAAGAAAAATGCGTTGAAGACCAAAGATGATATAACGCATAGAATTTCCCAAGCTACAGAAGAGCTAACCAAAACGGCCGAGGAGAAAAAAGTAGACTTTGAGCAGAAGCTTGAAGATACCATTTCCAATATGAGCTATAAAGCCGATGATATTATCATGAGCTTGGAGAACAAATTGGCCGAATTGAAAAAGAAAAATGCCCAATTACAAAAATAGCATATGGCTTTTGACGAACTAAAAGAAAGCATTTCAGAGGCCGAAGCTAGCGCTAAGTCTTATATAGAGAGTAGTAGGGAGTTTTATAAGCTAAAGGCTTTTAAAATGCTTATGAAAGGCATTACAGGCTTTGCTCAGGCAGCGTTTATAGCTATTGCAGTTGTACTTGCGCTTTTGTTTTTGTCTGTTTCTGCTGGCTTTTTTATAGGAGCGGAACTTGAAAATACAGCCTTAGGATTTTTAATCGTAGGGGGCTTTTATATCCTGGTGGGTATTTTAGTGTTTGTTTTCCGCCGTTCGTTGGTCAAGCCTTTAATGGCGCGTTTTTCCGAACTTTATTTTGAAGAAATATGATACCGAAAAAATATACATCGTTCGAACAGATAGACCAAGACCTAAAGATTTTGAAACTACAACAGGATATAGAGCGAGAGAATCTTAAAATGCAGGTTCAGATTACTAAGAATAGTCTGTACCCAACACATTTATTGGGTGGCTTTAGTGGTATTTTACAGAAATTGACGCTTTCTATGGTTGCCAAGAAGTTGCTTAAAAAGTTTAATTAGAGGATAAAATATATGAAATTAGCCTCCGGAACACAGTTCCGGAGGCTAATTTTGTTTAAATATGTTTTGGTATTTACTCGTTCTTTTTTTCTTTCTGCGTCTTCTTCATAGATTCCCCGATCATATTGCTTGCGGTAAAGGATGCTACCATATTGTTCAGCATATCACTACCTGCCTGTGGGGAATTTGGTAAGAGAATAAGGTTGGTATTGGTTTCTTCGCCAATAGATTGTAGCGTATCATAATGCTGTGTAACCACGATAAGGGCAGAGGCCTCCTGTGAATTGATGCCTACTTTGTTCAGCACTTCAACGGATTCTTCCAATCCACGAGCTATTTCCCTTCTTTGGTCTGCAATACCTTGCCCTTGTAATCGCTTGCTCTCTGCTTCGGCCTTGGCCTTTTCTACAATAAGAATACGTGCTGCATCACCCTCAAACTGGGCAGCTATTTTTTCTCTTTCTGAAGCATTAATACGGTTCATGGCCTCTTTTACTTGAGCATCCGGGTCAATATCCGTTACCAAAGTTTTTATAATATCATAACCATAATCCAACATAGCGTCTTGTAACTCGGACTTAACTGCAATAGCAATATCATCTTTCTTTACGAAGACGTCATCTAGTTTCATTTTTGGAACTTCTGCACGTACAACATCAAATACATAGGAAGTAATCTGCTCATGGGGATACTCAAGTTTATAAAAAGCATCGTACACTTTTTCCCTAATCACCACATACTGCACGGATACTTTTAGCTTTACGAATACATCGTCTAAGGTTTTGGTTTCGATAATTACATCTAATTGCTGAATTTTAAGGCTAATTCTTGCCGCAATACGTTGTACATAAGGGATTTTGAACTGAATTCCCGATTGTCGTACACTGGTGAACTTTCCAAATGTCTCGATAAGAACAGCGGTTTGTTGCTTTACGATAAAAACGCCCGATAGAATAGTGGCGATGACAAAGAATAGAATTGGTATCCAAATAAAACTGCCCATGATTTTGATTTTTTAGTTAATGGAATGAATTTACAAAACACTTTATAGATATGTAGTAATTTTCTTGTGTTTGTTACATACCAAAAAAAGGAGCAGAGATTGGGGTTACCCAATTACTGCTCCTTTTACTATGCTAATGAATAGCTTTTAAGCTAAACTGGAAATCGCTTTTTGAATACGGTGAATACTATCTCCTTTACCGATCATAGCCATAATATCAAATAAATGTGGTCCTTTCATATCTCCAACAATGACCAAACGTAATGGGGGCATTACCTTTCCAAAAGATAGTTCCTGTTCGCCAATCCACGATTTTACAGTAGTTTCCACAGCTTCCGAGGAAAAGTTAGATATACCTTCTAGCACGGATACCAATCTGTTTAAAATATCCGGTGTATCATCTTTCCATTGTTTTTTAACAGCCTTTTCAGCATAGGTAGTAGGGGCTTGGAAAAAATAATCGGACAAGTCCCAAAAATCGGAAACGAATACGGCTCTTTCCTTGATTAAACCAACGACCTTTTCCAGATAGTCTTCGGATTTATCACTTACGGATACCGATTTGGATTCTAGTATTTCGGCATATAGTCCTGCCAATTCTTTATTAGTCTTAGTCTGTAAATACTGCTGATTGTACCATTTGGTCTTATCTGGGTCAAAACGTGCTCCGGACTTGTTTACACGCTCTAAACTAAAGGTATCAATAAGTTCTTCAAGACTAAAAATTTCTTGTTCCGTACCAGGGTTCCATCCTAATAAAGCTAAAAAGTTAACTACGGCATCAGAGAAGTAGCCAGCTTCTTTATATCCTACGGATTCGTTCCAAGTAAGTGGAAATACAGGAAAGCCCATTTTTTCACCATCCCGTTTGCTGAGTTTACCTTTTCCTACTGGTTTCATAATCAGCGGTAAGTGAGCAAATTCAGGAGCTTGCCATTCAAAAGCATCGTACAATTGTTGGTGCAAGGCCAATGAGGGCAACCATTCCTCACCACGTATAACATGGGTAATTTCCATTAAATGGTCATCTACAATATTTGCAAGGTGGTAGGTAGGCATACCATCACTTTTATACAGAACTTTGTCATCCAGTACATTCGTATCTATCTCAATAGTACCACGAACCCTGTCTTTTAGCTGCAATTTTTCATCAGGTGGGGTTAAAAACCGAACCACATAATCTTCGCCGGTGTCCAAACGCTTTTGAACTTCTTCGGGCATTAACGAGAGTGAATTGTCCAGTTTTAGGCGATTATGCCAATTATAAATGAATGTTTTTCCTTTTGCTTCATGGTCTTTACGGTGAGCATCAAGCTTTTCTGCTGTGTCAAAAGCGTAATAAGCCTTTCCTTTAGTTATAAGCTCTTCAGCATATTGCTTGTATAAATACTTGCGCTCGCTTTGTCTATATGGGCCAAAATCTCCTTTTAAACCTGGACCTTCGTCAAAAGTAAGTCCGCACCAGTTAAGTGCATCAATAATATACTGTTCAGCGCCTTCTACATAACGGTTTTGGTCAGTATCTTCTATCCTTAAAATAAAATCACCGCCGTGTTTTTTGGCGAATAGATAGTTGAATAGGGCAGTGCGAACACCACCAATATGCAATGGCCCTGTAGGGCTAGGTGCAAAACGTACGCGTACTCTTTGGCTCATGGCTAAAATATTTATCCGGCAAAGGTATAAAAAGCACCCTAGCTCCCCAAGGTATACTGACCAAACCGCTCATATCTTCCTGAGGATCGGCATCTGAGTGCTGGGGTCGTTTTTTCCTTATCTTTACATTCTATGGAAGGTTACCAGATCATACTCCGGAAGCTTAATAGTTTCGTTAAAAAGTACTACACCAAAATGCTCATTAAAGGTATTATGCTTTTTTTGGCGTTTGGGTTGCTGTTCTTTTTTGCAGTACTTGGTGTGGAATACCTCCTGTGGCTCAATTCTACGGGCCGTTTAGTGCTTTTGTTAAGTTTCGTATGTATTGAGCTGTGGTTGTTGTTCAAATACATTCTCACGCCCTTATTTTATCTTTTTAGGTTCAAACAGGGCATGAACAATAGGCAGGCCTCTGTATTGATCGGCAAGCATTTTCCTGAAGTAGGAGATAAGTTATACAATTTGATAGACCTTGGTGAGGATAAAGACCAATCGGAATTATTATTAGCGAGTATTGAACAACGTAGCAGGAATATGAGCGTTGTTCCGTTTACGAATGCGGTTGATTTTCGGGAAAACCTGAAATATGTAAATTATTTGGCAATTCCTGCTGTGATTGTTTTGGTTATTTGGGTTTCGGGAAATCTTAAGCCTTTCTTTGGCTCTGCTGATCGTGTAGTTAATTATAGGCTTGCATATGAACCACCGGCTCCGTTCTCATTTCTTTTAAACACTACTAATTTAGAGGTTTTAGATTCAGAAGAATTTACCATCGAAGTCCGTACGGAAGGTGAGGTAAAACCAGAATCTGTTTCTATTGTTATTGATGGAAAACAATCTATTTTACAGAAAGATAACGGTCGGTACCGTTATACGTTTACACCTCCTTTAACTAGTGTTGATTTTCACTTTTTGGCAAATGAGGTGCGTTCAAGGGCGTATACGTTAAATGTGCTCAGGACCCCCGTTATTCAGGATTTTGAGATGAAATTGGATTATCCCAATTATACGGCCAGAGCGTCGGAAACTTTAAAAAGTACCGGAAATGCGGTATTTCCTGAAGGAACTAAGGTAACATGGTCTATAGATGGGGAGAATACGAAGGTTATACGTTTAATCACCAAGGATACCGTTCAGAATTTTTCTAATAACGAAGGTTTGTTTTCTCTTAATAAACGTGTTTATAAGGATTTGGAGTATGAAGTCTCGACTTCTAATAAAAACGTAACCGATTATGAAAAATTGAGTTATGAGTTTAAGGTTATAAGAGATGCTTTTCCAGCAATTAAAGTAAAGCAGGTCCTTGATTCGTTAAATCCTAACGTTGCCTATTATGCCGGAGAAGCTTCGGATGACTATAAACTGAGTAGTATAAAATTGATTTGTTATGCGGATGATGAACCTGAAAACAAGCAAATTATACCGTTAAGTACACCTCAGAACAATTTTGACCAGTTCTATTATACTTTTCCTTCCGGCCTAGATATACAGGCCGATAAAAAATATAGCTTCTACTTTGAAGCGGTTGATAATGATGCTATTCACAACGGTAAAGCTACTAAGAGCCAGGTCTATTCATTGGCTTTGTTGGATGAAAACCAATTGCGAAATAAGGAGTTGGAATCCCAGCAATCTTTAATCAATAATCTGGATAGGTCTTTGGAGAAATTCAAAGAACAAAAGGAAGATTTAAAGGAAATCAATGAAGGTCAAAAGGAAAAAAATCAATTGAGCTTTACGGACCAGAACCAGGTCAAGGATTTTTTGAAACGTCAGCAAGAGCAGGAAAGCCAGATGGAAAAGTTCATTAAGCAGCTTAAGGAAAACTTGAATAAGTTGGATAGTGATGATAAGTTGAATAAACTGCTTCAAGAACGGCTAGAACGTCAGGAGTTAGAGGCAAAAAAGAACGAGAAACTGCTTGAGGAACTTAATAAAGTTGCGGATAAAATCAATAAGGAGGAGCTTTCAAAGCGTTTGGAGGAGTTAGGAAAGAAGCAAAAGAATAGTGAACGTAACCTTGAGCAGTTGTTGGAACTTACCAAGAGATACTATGTTACGGGGAAGGTTGACCAACTTGCGAGGGACTTACAAAAACTGGCCGAAGAACAGGAAAAAGCATCGGAAAAGTTGGATGCGTTAAACAAGGAAGAGGAGCAAAAGGAACTTAATAAAGCTTTTGACGAGCTTCAAAAGGAGCTGAATGAATTGCAAAAGGACAACGAAAAGCTTAAAAAGCCGCTTGATTTGGACCGCAACAGGGAAAAGGAGGGTGAGGTTAAAAAAGACCAAGAGGAGGCGTTAGAAGAGCTTAAAGAGGAGAAATCGGAAGGTTCTGACGCGAAGGATAAACAAGAATCTTCTGAAAAGGCATCAAAAAAACAAAAGTCGGCAGCTCAGAAAATGAAAGAAATGAGTGAACAATTGAGTTCATCATCCGCCAGTGGTGGCGGAGAATCAACTATTACCGAGGATGCTGAAATGCTGCGGCAAATACTTGATAATTTGATTACTTTCTCGTTCAAACAAGAAGTATTGTATGATAATTTAGAAGATGTGGATGCGGATAGTCCGCTGTTCTCAAGTGCCATTCATAAGCAGCAGGAGTTGCGCGAACTTTTTGAGCATGTAGACGATAGTCTTTTTGCACTTTCCTTACGCCGTGCTGAGCTTTCGGAATTTGTTAATGAGCAAATTACCGAGGTATATTATAATGTGGATAAAACCTTGGAAAGCATTGCGGAGAATCAAATATACCAAGGTGTATCTTATCAGAAGTATGTGCTAAACGCGTCTAACAGTTTAGCAGATTTCTTGGCAAATATTTTGGACAATATGGAGCAAAGTATGATGTCTGGTAAAGGAGAGGGTGAAGGTGAAGGATTTCAACTTCCGGACATTATCAAAGGACAGGAAGAGTTGAAGGAGAAAATGGATGGTATGGGGAAACCTGGTGAGGGCAAACCTAGTCAAGGAGATGGCCAAGGGAAGGAAGGTAAGGGTTCCGAACAAGGAAAAGAACAGGGTGAGGATGGTCAGGGCGTAAAACCTGGTCAAGGCGAGTCAGGTAAAGGTGAAAAGGGTGATGGTAAAGATGGGCAAGGAGAAGGTGGTAAGCAAGGCTCAGAATCTGGTCAGGGTAACGGTCAACCTTCGGAATCTGAATTGCAGGAAATATATGAGATATATAAAGAGCAGCAAAGATTACGTGGAGAGTTGGAACAGCAACTTAAGGATATGATGAATGCTGGCGATAAAAAGCTTGCTCAAAAGCTAATCAAACAAATGAAAGATTTTGAGAATGACCTTTTGGAAAATGGTATAACGCAGCGTAGCAAGTCTAGAATGAATAACATTCAGTATGAAATGCTCAAGCTTCAGAATGCCGCATTAAAGCAGGGTAAAAAACCTGAACGTGAGAGTAATACAAATACCAATCAGTTTCAGAATCCTATTACTACTAAACCCTCATTATTAGAGAATTATCGTAATGAAATTGAGATTTTAAATCGACAAAGCTTACCTTTGCGCCAAAATTTCCAAAACAGGGTTAAAGAATACTTTAAAAGCAATGATTGAATTTCATTATAAAACTAATTTTTATTTGGATAATGAACAGAAATATGCCGATTGGTTGAAAGCTGTGATTTCATTTGAAGATGGCATTTTAAGCCAAGTGGATTATGTTTTTTGCTCTGATGATGAGGTTTTGGAAATGAACGAAAAATATCTAAATCACGATACGTATACGGATATTTTGACGTTTGATTATACAGAAGGAAAGGTCATTGCGGGGGATATTTTTATCTCTGTAGATAGAGTTAAAGATAATGCTGAGCAATTATTCATTTCGTTTGAGGAAGAGATGCTACGCGTTATGGCGCATGGCGTCCTGCATTTGTTTGGATATAAGGACAAGTCCAAGGAGGAAGTGCTCTTAATGCGTAATAAAGAGAATGAAAAAATAGAATTGTTCCACGTGGAACAATAAAAGTTTCAAATTGCTGTTGCGCAATTTGGGCGGTTAGAATTATCAATTAATCACATTTATTTAGGAGAAGAGATGTTTGCAGAGGAATATGATGTTATAGTTGTAGGTGGCGGTCACGCGGGTGCGGAAGCGGCTGCAGCTGCTGGGAATATGGGTTCCAAAACGCTTTTGGTGAGCATGAATTTACAAACCATAGGGCAAATGTCCTGTAATCCTGCTATGGGCGGTATTGCAAAAGGACAAATTGTGCGTGAGATTGATGCACTTGGTGGAATGAGCGGAATAATCACGGATAAGTCCGCCATTCAATTTAAAATGTTGAATAAGTCAAAAGGTCCTGCAATGTGGAGTCCGCGTGCGCAGAATGATCGTATGCGTTTTGCTGAGGAATGGCGCTTGGCTTTAGAGAATATACCGAATGTAGATTTTTATCAAGAAATGGTTAGCGGTCTCCTCGTGGAGAACGGAAAAGCTGTGGGTGTAAAGAGTTCTTTGGGGATAGATATTCGATCTAAATCCGTAATTCTAACGAATGGTACTTTTCTAAACGGACTGATCCATATTGGAGAAAAGCAGTTTGGTGGAGGTAGGGCAGGAGAGAAAGCAGCAACGGGAATTACGGAGCAATTGTTGGATTTAGGTTTTGATAGCGGACGTATGAAAACCGGAACACCTCCTAGAGTTGATGGTCGTTCTTTAGATTATTCTGTTATGATTCCTCAACCCGGTGATGCAATTCCTGAGAAGTTTTCTTATTTGCAGACGCCAATTTTACAGAACCAACGAGACTGTTTTATGACGCACACTAGCGAAATGGTTCATGATGTATTGCGTGAAGGTTTTGACCGTTCTCCTATGTTTAATGGTAGGATAAAGAGTGTTGGTCCGCGTTATTGTCCTTCTATAGAGGATAAGATTAATCGTTTCGCGGATAAGAATAGCCACCAGATTTTTGTAGAACCAGAAGGTTGGGATACGGTAGAAGTTTACGTTAATGGTTTCTCAACATCGCTTCCTGAGGATGTCCAGTTTAAAGCTCTACGGTCCGTCAAAGGGTTTGAGAGTGTAAAGTTTTTTAGACCTGGATACGCTATAGAGTATGATTATTTTCCACCTACACAATTGAAGCATACATTAGAAACCAAGCTTGTGGAGAACCTGTATTTTGCAGGTCAAATTAATGGTACAACCGGCTATGAGGAAGCAGCATCTCAAGGTCTAATGGCGGGTATAAATGCACACCTAAAGATTAAGGAAGAGGAAGAATTTATACTTCAAAGAGACGAAGCATACATTGGGGTATTGATAGATGATTTGATTACAAAGGGTACGGAAGAGCCGTATAGAATGTTTACTTCCAGAGCGGAATATAGAACTTTATTGCGTCAGGATAATGCGGATTTAAGACTTACGCCTAAAGGTTTTGACATAGGTTTGGCTAAAAAGGAGCGCTTGATTAGGATGGAGGAGAAGGAGTTAAAATCTGATTCTTTTGTCAATTTCTTTAGGGAAACTAGTGTAAAACCGGAAGAGATAAACCCAATTTTGGACAGTGTAAATTCTGCTTTGGTAAAGCAATCTGATAAGATGTTTAAGGTGTTTTCTCGTCCAAAAGTTACGATGGATCATATGCTTCAATTGGAGACTGTTTCAGGTTTTGTAGAAGAAAATAATTTGGATAGAGAGGTGTTGGAGCAGACCGAAATCCAGGTTAAATATTCTGGGTATATTGAAAAGGAAAAGAACAATGCGGATAAGTTATTGCGTTTGGAAAATGTAAAAATCCCCGCAAATTTTGACTACTCAAAATTGAAGTCTTTGTCCTATGAAGCCCGTGAAAAATTAAATAGTATTCAACCGGTAACGATTGCGCAAGCAGCTAGAGTCAGTGGGGTGAACCCATCGGATATTAGCGTATTGCTGGTGTATTTGGGGAGGTAATTCAAGTAAGGTTCCACGTGGAACATATAGAGTTTCCACGCCACATTATATCAAAACTGGCGCGGTTACATTCTTCGGGAAACCCTTTTGGTAATAGCTTATTTAGCTATAACCAATTTAAAGAAATAGGGATTTTTTGCTAGGTCTAATAAGGGCTGATCAGCAAGAAATCCTTTTTTATTTTCTTTTATAAAGAACGGGCGGAGGAACTTGTTATTGTTTTCAATAATGTATTTATTTTATGATTTTTCCCATCCAAAAAAGTCTTTAAAAATATGTAGCAGACCATTGTGTTCTTGTTCTGTTTTTGCGATGTATATAACGAATCACTTTATGAGAATCTCTGTTAATTATGCTCATACATCTGGATGCACGAAAAATTATGGAAAGAAGTTTTTGTGGATGTTTTATTTACTTGACTGTAGACTCAGAAACATTCATTTATTTTTAAAATTTATTTCTCACTTAAATTTGATGAAGTGAATTAGATGTGGTTTAATCAACTTAATTCTGACGTTTTAAAAAATTCATTTTTCGTTTTGCTGTGTCATTATTCAACACCGAAATTCTGTGATTTTTCATTTAGTTTTTAAGATGACAATAACAATGGAAAAATAAAAGTTGAACGTAATACTAATCTTTGAGAAAGAAATTTCATGGACATGGAAGTCCGTTATGATTTTAGGATTTAATAATAGAGATTGCTTCATCAAAATTCGTTTTTTAGAGAGCAAGTTTTAAATTATCTTCGAACACTCATTAAAAAATATCTGACCACGGATAACCTATGAAAGCATTTTTAAAGACTAAGGATTTCTCAATTTCAAATGAAGACTTTGAACTGCTTTTTGATGAAGAGCTGGAAATGTTAGTGACTCATCCACAACCCAAAAATCTACAGCGATACTACGAGAGTGATGCTTATATTTCGCATACGGATTCTTCTAAATCTACCATTGATAAAATGTATCAATTGGTGAAAAGGTATAGTTTGGCTCGGAAGGTTTCCATGATTAATACATATGCGTCAGATAAAAAGAGGCTACTGGATTTTGGCGCCGGTACTGGAGATTTTTTGCTAGAGGCACAAAAACAGAACTGGGTTGTAGAAGGGGTGGAGCCAAACCATGAAGCGCGAGTCCGTGCTCAAGAAAAGAAAATGCCACTGCACTCCAATATCCAATCTTTGCCTAAAACTAAATTTCAGGTTGTAACACTTTGGCATGTTTTAGAACATCTGCCAAATTTAGAGGAACAGATAAAAACGATTTTAGATCATTTAGAACGGGAGGGTACATTGATAATTGCAGTACCAAATTATAAATCTTTCGATGCTAATTATTATAAAGAGTTTTGGGCGGCTTATGATGTTCCAAGACATCTTTGGCATTTTTCTAAGGAGGCAGTAGAAAAGATTTTTTCTAAACAGGGAATGCAGCTAGTAAAAACAAAACCGATGTGGTTTGATTCGTTCTACGTTTCTATCCTTTCTGAAAAATATAAAACCGGTAAGCAAAATTACATAAATGCATTCCTGGTTGGTTTATGGTCTAATATTCGTGCCGTTTTCAATGGGCAGCCCTCTTCAATCATTTATATATTAAAACGTAGTGAATAATGGCTCATTTTTAGCCTAAAACTTATTTTAAGACGTTTTAAGACTGTTTCTAGCACACTGTCTTATCAGTATATTCTTTTCGTAAAATCATTCATTGGATGCATTTCTGTAACTTCAGTTTTGATAAATAACTCTTATTGAAATATAAAGTTTGTATAAGCATTCTCTATTTGCTCTATTTTTGGATAAATGATGAAGTCAGCGTATCAATTTTTTTATGAATAGGACTTCTTCCAGATTTGGAAATAAGTTAAAGACAATTAGAAAAGCTTTTCTATTTTTGCGCAACTTGGAAAATAGATTGTGGTAATTTTTGCAGTCAAAGTTTTCAAAATAGGATAACGAAAATAAAAAGCAGATTAAAATAAAGTGAATTATGAAAAATGTAGTAGTGGTATTTTTAATGTTGGTAGCAGTTTCTTGTCAACAGGAAAAAATTGGGTTTGTAGACAACGTAAAGTTGATGGAGGAGTACCAAGAAAAAATAGATGTGGAGGCAGACTTTAAAGTGAAGGCAGACGCACTTACCAAAAAAAGAGATAGTATTTCGCAAGCATTTCAAATGGAAGCTCAAGCTTTTCAGGCAAAGGCTCAAAAAATGTCTCAAGCAAAAGCTCAGGAAGAATATGGTGCTATGCAACAAAAAGGACAAATGATAGGTCAGCAATTGCAACAAGAAGACCAGCAACTTCAGTTATTGGGCCAGACAGAAATGGATAGTATCATTAGCAAAGTTAAAAAAGAGGTTAAGGCTTATGGTAAAGCAAATGGTTATTCTTACATCCTTGGCGGAGGAGATGGCGGTAGTGTATTATACGGATCGGATGCCAATGATTTAACTGACGAAATCGTAAAACTATTGAACGATAAGTACAAGAAGTAATTGCTCAACGTTCTTATGTCAAAAGGCGTCCACAGATAAAGTCTGTGGACGCCTTTTTTATTTTTGTAAAATATAGACTAGAAAGATGGCTGGCATGAAGTAAACAGCTATGGTTTTAGCTCCTTCATAGTCTTTGGCCATACGCTGGCCAAACATGAGCATGAGCAAGGAGGCGCAGGAAACGATACTGCCATAGAGCGCAATAGTGCTTTCTCCTACAATCAAAATTTGATAAAGCCCTACGGCGCATAAAATACCGGCGGCCATTTCCACTAAAACTAATGTAAGTAAAAGAGCGGGCACTAAACTTGCCAATGGCGTACCGGTAAAATGCTCCGTTAACCAAGTAAGATTTCCTTTCCAATCAAACACTTTATCAATGCTACTCTGAACGAAAACAATGATTAAAAAAATTAGAATTAGGATTTCGGTTGCCGAGTTGAGAAAGGTGTCCATGTCTTGCGGATTTAGGGTTGGTTGCTATTAAGTTAGCAAAAAAAACCCATTATGACACAGATCACGCCGCTTTTCTATGCAACAAGCGTGTTAGTTTTATGGATAAATCCGTAAGAACAATCTTGGAATTTCCGTTTCTTTCAATATGATATATGGCATCCTCCAACTCCTCAACAATAGTTAGAATATTGTTCTCGTGAACGAAAGGGGCAAACTTATCCAAGCTAAAACCATCAGCATGTATGCGCATAAAAGCAAGGTCCTTGGTATTAAAATTAATAAGCATGGCCTGGCGCATTACCGCAATGCAATAATGTAGAAATTTCTTTTGGGTTTCGCGGCCGGTCTTTGCCACTTCATCACTCCACATAATCAAGTCCTGAATAGCACTTTTGTTGCCCTTGGCCTTAAAAGCGCTCCGTACCCATTGTACGAACCATTTTTCAAAGATCAGATCTTCCGAATCTTCGTTCATTAAATCCAGGGCCTTGTTGAAATTGCCATTGGCCTCGTGGGCAATTCTCAATGCTTCCTCGCGTAACGCTCCTTTTTGTACAAGGGCATTGGCCATAACCTCTTCTGCAAGTGGAGGAAAATGTAATACTTGACACCTAGAACGAATAGTCTGTATGATCTGTTCCTCGTCTTCGGTAATAAGAATAAAGACGGTTTTATTTGGCGGTTCTTCAATGAGTTTTAAAAGCTTGTTGGCGGCGGCCGTGTTCATTTTTTCGGCCATCCAGATTAGCATCACCTTATATCCGCCTTCGTATGATTTTAACACCAGTTTTTTGACCACGTCCTGCGCCTCATCCACGCCGATCTGACCTTGTTTTTTCTCAATACCGATCAAACGGTACCAATCAAACAAATTGCCGTAAGGTTGTTCTTTAACAAACTGACGCCATTCTTGCATGTAGTGATCGCTCACGGCATGGCTTTTTACTTTATCCGAATTGGAAACGGGAAAGGCAAAGTGCATATCCGGATGCGAGAGTCCTTCAAACTTAAGGTTGCAACTTTGGTTGGTTCCGGTATTTTCTCCATCACTATTACCACAAATAATATATTGCGCATAAGCAATGGCCATGGGAAGTGTTCCTGAACCTTCCGGACCAACAAATAGTTGTGCGTGCGGAATTCTACCCGCATTGGCACTGGTGGCCAAATGGTTCTTAATGTGCGATAGCCCTAAAATATCTTTGAACAACATGGGGCCAAAGATAACTTTTTTAATAGATACGATCCAACCGTACCAACATCATAAATATGGTTAATATCTACAGTCTATTGGTTTTGGACTACCAGTCTAACTTCCTTTTTATTACATTTGCGGCTCTCTAAAACCGCATAACATGAAAACTGTAAACGACTTTAATTTTGAAAATAAGAAAGCTCTCATTCGCGTTGATTTCAACGTTCCTTTGGACGAGAACTTTAACGTAACGGACGCCAACCGTATAGAAGCGGCCAAACCAACTATTATAAAAGTACTTGAAGATGGTGGTAGTGCTGTTCTAATGAGCCATTTGGGAAGACCAAAAGGGCAAAAGAATCCGGATTTATCTTTGCAACATATTGCCAACAAGGTTTCTGATGTTATTGGTGTAACCGTAAAGTTTGTTACTGATTGTGTTGGGGATGTTGCCGAAAAAGCGGTTGCGGAACTTCAACCCGGTGAAATCTTGTTGTTAGAAAACCTTAGGTTCCATGCCGAAGAAGAAAAAGGGGATGAAGGCTTTGCCGAAAAACTATCAAAGTTAGGTGATATTTATATTAACGATGCCTTTGGTACAGCGCACAGAGCTCATGCATCAACTACTATAGTGGCAAAGTTCTTTAAGGATACCAAGTGTTTTGGATTTTTATTGGCCAAAGAAATTGAAGCTATTGACAAGGTAATGCAAACTGGAGAGAAACCGGTTTTGGCAATTTTAGGAGGAGCAAAAGTATCTTCAAAGATTACCATTATTGAAAATATTTTAGACAAGGTAGACCACTTGATTATTGGTGGAGGTATGACCTATACTTTTGTGAAAGCGCAGGGCGGTCAAGTAGGTGATTCTATTTGTGAGGATGACAAGATGGACTTGGCCATGGAAATCTTGAAACAAGCTAAAGAAAAGAATGTTAAGGTACATATTCCTGTAGATGTTGTTGCTGCAGATGATTTTTCTAATGACGCCAACACACAAATAGTAGACGTAACCAAAATTCCTGACGGATGGCAAGGTTTGGATGCCGGACCAAAAACACTTGAAATCTTTAAAGAAGTTATTCTGGAATCAAAGACTATTCTATGGAACGGACCAATAGGTGTTTTTGAAATGGAAAGCTTTGCAAAAGGAACCATTGCTTTGGGTAACTATATAGATGAGGCTACTAGAGGAGGTGCTTTTTCACTTGTTGGAGGTGGTGATTCCGTTGCGGCTGTTAAACAGTTCGGTTTTGATGATAAGGTAAGTTATGTTTCTACCGGTGGTGGAGCAATGTTGGAAAGCCTTGAGGGTAAAAGCCTACCAGGTATCGCTGCAATAATCGGTTAATAAAGGCGTTATCGATAAACGGTGTACAACGTTAAATTGTATAAAAATTTTATTTTTTCAGAAAAAAGTACGATTTTAGGAGGGTTACAGTGCACTGTAACCCTTTTATTAACTAAAGCAATTGGCACCGCTATATATGCAGTTTAAATGATAAAAAACAAAAGACGTTTTTTCATAGTAGTATCAAGTCTTGTTTTGGCATTGCCACTTATGGCGCAAGAACAAGAGCAGGATTCCGTTGCCCAGTCGCCAAACCCAATAAATGAAGTTGCTGGCGATACGTTGGCGATGGATATGAAAGGAATTGAGCAAATGGAAGAAATGGCCCTTGATAGTACAACTATTAACGATAGCCCCATTAGTCTCAAAAAAGATAGTCTAGACCTGTCTTTTCGGCTTCAAGATTTGCCCGAAGCCGCTAAATATGATAGTCTTTGGATGAAAGAGCTTTATGCAAACGCAGCGCTTTCCGATGAGATGTTTCGTGAGGTAGAAAATTTGGATTACGATAAGACCTACCCTACTTCACTTCCTACGGATACACTTAAGGCCCGTTTGGAAAAACTAAATCAAAAAACACCTTTTAACATCGCTTACAACCCCTCTTTGGAGAACGTAATCAAATCGTTTCTTTTTAGAAAAAGGGATTTAATGGAGCGCATGTTAACGGTAAGTCAGTTCTATTTTCCGCTGTTCGAGCAAGAATTGGACAACCATAACATTCCCCTAGAAATGAAATATCTTTCTATTGTGGAGTCTGCGTTAAACCCTAGAGCACGTTCGCGTGTGGGTGCTACGGGTCTATGGCAGTTCATGTACGGCACTGGTAAGCAGTACAAATTGGATGTTTCAAGTTATGTAGATGACCGTAGCGATCCTATAAAGGCAACTACTGCAGCTTGTCAATTTCTTTCAAAACTGTATGATATTTATGGTGATTGGGATTTGGCCTTGGCGGCCTATAATTCCGGTCCGGGTAATGTAAACAAAGCCATTAGAAGATCTGGTGGGCAAAAGAACTATTGGAATCTTCGTCGTTATTTGCCTAGGGAAACTGCAGGTTATGTTCCTGCATTTTTTGCTACGATGTACCTTTTTGAATATGCAGAGGAACACGGATTAAAAGGTCAGAAAATAGAAAGGGCCTATTTTGAGACCGATACCATTCATGTAAAAAGTATAATTACGTTTGATCAAATTTCTGAATTGACCGGCGTGGGAAAAGATGAATTAAAGGTCTTGAATCCATCTTATAAATTAGATGTAATTCCATTTGTTGAAGGAAAAAACCATGCTTTACGATTGCCAAAGTACGCTATGGGCGGTTTTGTGCATAATGAGGAAGCTATCTATGCCCACATTAAAAAGGAAATGGAAAGTAAAGAAAGCCCGTTGCCGCAAATGGTAAAGGAGGCAGAGCAGAACAGAATTCGTTATAAAGTGCGTAGTGGAGATTTTCTAGGTAAAATTGCAGAACGTTACGGAGTTGGTGTAAGCCAAATAAAGCAATGGAACGGGTTGCGCAGCAATAACCTTAGAATAGGACAAAGACTTACCATTTTTCCTAGAAGAATGCCAAGCACGGCAGTGGCTTCTACAAAAACAACTGCTGCTCCAAAAAGTTTTCCTCCTGGGACAAAGACCCACACCGTGCGAAGTGGAGACTCACTTTGGACCATTTCAAAAAAATATCCAGGAATTTCTGTTGAAAATTTACGACAATGGAACGGTATTAGTGGTAAGAATCTAAAACCGGGCACAAAATTAAAATTGTGCGAATGTTCATCGTAAACCTATACCAAAATGAAACAAGCTGGAACACTATTTTTACTCTTTTCCCTAGCACTTTTATCCTGTAAAGACTCTAAGAACCAAAATTACCTTCCTAGTTCCGTAGGAGCCATAAACTCTATGGTGGTGGTTATTGACAACGAACTATGGAAAGGCAGTGTGGGCGATAGTATAAGGAGCCATTTTGCCGCTCCCGTTGTTGGAATGCCCATGGATGAGCCATTATTTACCATAGACCAGATTGCACCCAAGTTCTTTACGGGTTCCATTAGGAATACGCGGTCTATTCTTTATGTGGCCGAAGATTCTTTGAACCTGGCACATATTAAAAAGGATATGTATGCTACACCGCAGCGTGTGGGTGTCATTAAAGGAACTACCAAGCAGGAGGTTCTTGAAAATATAGATGCAAAGGCAGATGAAATTATTACGGCTTTTAAGGACATGGAGATCGAGGCTGCCCAAAACCGTTTTGAGCGGTCATTGAACAAAGAAACCGTATTACAGGATAAGTTTGGTATTACACTAAAGATACCGTCTATCTATAAAGTAGGGAAACAAGAAGATAACTTTGTGTGGATTGACCGTGAAATACAGAAGGGTACGGCCAATATTATCGTTTATGAGATGCCTGAGAGCAGCTTTAGTACCGATTCTACTCTGGTTAAGGATATAGTGGCTATGCGCGATTCTATGGGCGCCAAGTACATTCCCGGACCGGATGTTACCGGAAAAATCACCCACATGCGTACAGAACCTGCTTTTGCGCCTTATATATACCCCACAGAAATTGGCGGTTTAAAGGGAGTGGAAGTAAGAGGCCTTTGGGATATAAAAAACTACCCTATGGCCGGACCGTTCTTGACCTACATTTTGAACGATAAACAGAACAATAGAAAGTTGGTCTTAGAAGGCTTTGTATTTGCCCCTGCAACCGAAAAGCGAAACGATCTTTTTGAGTTAGAGGCAATTTTAAAAACGTTAGAGTTACAACCGGCCGGAACTGAGAAATAATGTTCTTTGGCAAAAATCCATATTAAAAATGCCCATTTCAACCGAGATGGGCATTTTTAATTCTTAATTGTATTATTTGGTCAGGCGAATACTAAGGCCGTAGACACCCTGTTAATAAATGCGTACATACAAGTATCAATAAGGCAAAACAAAACCACGAATAGGCCTTAAAATACTTTGTGAGCATTCTAAAAGTCAAGTCTCTAAAAGCCTCTACATAAATTTCCTTAAAAAGTGACAATTTCCTCATACCATTAATTTTGAGATTGGGTACAAAGTTGGGGCATAAGAAGAGGCTACCCATATAAAATAAGTGAAGTGGTGATAAACAAAGGTGGCTTGTGGCCTTGTTTTAAATCATAGATAAATGCCCTGTCTAATGGATATACGACGCTTTTTGTCTTTCAAGCTATTTTTATACCTAAATGGAAATTGATTTTTCTTAGACCCATATTAGGTGTATTGGTAGTATTATGGAAGATTGTTAACGTTGGAACGGATTAGGGTAGGTTGTTAGGTACAAAAAAACCGCTGCCTTTTAAGGCAGCGGTTTGGTTTAGGATTTATGGTTTTTACATGTTTAGTATTATAAATTCCGATCTTCTGTTTAGCAGGTGGTCCGCTTCAGAACATGGTGATGATCCGTCACAATCATTAAGCAATCTGTTTTCGCCGTAACCAATTGCGCTTTCTATACGGCTGGCATCAATACCTTGAGATATAATATAGTCTCTTGTAGATTTAGCCCTCTTATCAGATAGGTATTCGTTATATACTTTGCTACCACGTGAATCGGTATGTGATTCAATTTTAATGACCATAGTTGGGAATTCTTTCATTACACTAACCAATTTATCAAGTTCCTTGGCCGCATCCGGTCTTATGTAAGATTTGTCAAAGTTGAAGTAAATCATTTCCGTTTTGATCTTCTTAATACCATCTTCAACAGCGATCATTTCTTCTAGTCGCTTCATGGCGATATCAACTTTTACCGTATCGTTTACTGTAGTTTCTACTAACCTTTCATTATCAACAAACTTGTCTTGAGTAGTTTTAAGAGTGTATTTTGTAGTGTCGTTCAAGTCTTCAAAAATAAAGCTCCCGTCATCTTCCGTTTCCATTTCCTTAAGCTTTATTCCATTCTCATCTAAAAGTTGTACTAAGGCCTGTGGCATTACCTCGCCTGTTACCATTTCAGTTACAAATCCGGCAATGGCATTATTGTTTTCAGGAACTTCTTCTATGATTAATCGTTTAAACGAATAAATATCATCGTCTCCTTTTCCACCTTCCCTGTTGGAAGCGAAGTATCCTTGTTGATTCTCTTCGTTTACGATATAAGAGAAATCATCTTTATTACTGTTTACTGGCTGACCAAGGTTTTTGACTTCTGCAAAACCTTCTTCGGCATCAAAAGCACTTTCATAAACATCTAGACCGCCAAGACCTGTAAACCCGTCGGAAGAAAAATATAGTTTAGTTCCGTTAAAGAACGGGAACATTTCGCGTTGCTCCGTATTAATAGTAGGACCCAAGTTTCTAGGCTCGGAGAAACTACCGTCTTCTTGGACATCTACAACAAAAATATCTGTCTTACCTAAACTTCCGGGCATATCTGAAACAAAGTAAAGCTGTTTTCCATCAGGGCTTAAAGCTGGGTGTCCTGTAGAATAATTATCGCTGTTAAAAGAAACCTCTACGGCTTCGGTCCATTCCGTACCTACTTTTGTAGACTTGTAAATTTTTAGGTGGTTTACACCGTTATTATCTCGCTTAAGTTTTTTTCCGTAGTTGTTACGTGTAAAGTACATGGTACTATTATCCGGAGAAAAGGTTACCGAAGCTTCATGATATTTGGTGTTTATTTTCTTAGAAAATTTTAGAGCGTTTTTTAGGTCATTGGACTCTTCGTTTATTTTGGCTACATATAAATCCAGATAAGGTTGATCATTCCATTTATACCGTCTGGTATTAAAAAAAGAAGAGTCTTTTGCGGAAGAGAAAACCACTTGGTTAGAATCTAAGAACATTGGAGAAAAATCTGAATATTCTGTATTTACCGCAAGATTCTTTATTTCAAAATCCTTTTTGGTATTGAGGATATTGTCCAACTCACTTTCGTTAGCTTTAAGATTTCCGGACAATTCTGTAGTAGGTTCATCCTTCATCTTTTTACTGTACAAACGCATAAGACGTTTTGATCGCGCATACTTGCCTGTACCTTTTAAGGAGTGTGCATATTTGAAAATATTTTCCGATGACATTTCTTTACCGTAGTTTTCGTACAGTACATTATACCACTGGTACGCTTTCTCCATATTGGTGTTAAAATAGTAGGCGTCCGCTGTTTTTTGAATTACTTCCCTAGAGCGATTCTTGTCTCCTTTTTCTAAGGCCTGCTCATAGAGTTCTGCAGCTTCGGCATACCACATTTTGTCAAAATAGTGGTCCGCACGTTGTAGAAGTTTGGTTTTGCTAGTTGTTTCGGAAAGTGTAGAGGCCGGAGTTTCTACTTCAGAAATGTCCGTTGCTACGTCAGAGGAAAATGCAGGAACAGAAATTTCACTTTCTTCAGTTTCTTGAACTGGCTCTGTTTTTTCTAGTTCTGATAAATCGGAAGTTGCTGCTATGGTTTCAACTGGTGCAATGCTGTTTTCAATAGACGCGGCTTCTTCGTTTAAATCAACCTCGTCTCCTCCTATGGCAACACTATTCTCTATTTCTAATATCCACTTATCATTAGTATACGTATCATCTAGATTTGAAGCGCAAGCATCTACGGCTTCAAGACCAAATGGGTAATACGCCAAGTAAACATAATTAAGGTCGTTTTCTGGATTAAGAATGTATCCGGCAGAATCAAATCCCTTTTTATGAAGCTTTTTTAACGTCTTGTTCAATGTTTTACCATTGCTAAAAACACCGGAAATAATATAATAGCCATTTTCAACACCGGTTAAACCACTGAAAGTCCGGTGCGGAATTTCATTGCGATTGGCGGCTTCCTCAAAAGTTTCGGTTATTGAAAAGGTTTCGGAATCAACTGGAGAAAAGTTGATGTTTTCCGTTTCATTGGAAGTTACGATTTCTTCGGAATCAATATTTTCAAAGTCTTGGGCGTAAGAGCCATAAGACAATAGAAAAATAAAGGCAGCTATTAGTTTTTTCATGATTTGGGATGTTTGAAAAAAATCCGGAGATTTTAAAATTTGGCTAGTATTTTTAATAGAATTCTATTGTTATCAAGGCAGAACACAAAGGTGTCTTACCTTAATAGTATTCTTTTGATAACGCAAATTTCGGGTGAAGGTTTTGTGTACAACGTTTTTTGTTGTGAAATGCCCGTTTCATAAGGTGTAAGCCTTGTATAATGATGTTAGCAAGAAAAAGAAGAAAGAGTGTAAGAAAATTAAAATCAAGGAGGTGTAGAATATCCTCGACCAACTAAAAATACCAATTGGTATTAGTTTGAAAAACAAAAAACCCTTGATGCAAATCAAAGGTTTAGTATATATTTAAAAATTGCGGGTAACGCTATTCTTTTTTCTCTTCTAGGGTTTCATCTTCTTTAGAAGCATCTTTAAATTCTTTTATGCCACTACCAAGTCCACGCATTAGTTCTGGAATCTTTTTTCCTCCAAACAATAAAAGAACTACTAAAACGACAATCCCTATTTGCCATGGCCCTATCGCTAAAAATATCTGTAAAGTTGTCATATTTTCGTTTTTAAAACAGATTCAAAGATACTAAAAAAGTAACTTGATTGCGCTTAAATGTAAAAGCAAGGAGATTATTTTAACAGATTTTGGCAGGTTTTCTTAAATGTGGCATTACCAATGCGCTGGTATATGCAAGAATCATTAATTTAGAACAACCGTATAAGAATCCGATTCCATCCTTTATATTTGCTCTATGGCCAAAAAAGTCAAAAAGAGAAAAGAGATTAAACGCAAACTACTTCATAAGTACCGTTTGGTTATTCTCAATGAATCTACATTTGAAGAGAAAATCTCATTTAAATTAAGCCGTCTAAACGTTTTCGTTACCGGCTCTTTATGTATTATAGGCTTAATTGCCCTTACTACGCTATTAATTGCTTTTACGCCTTTACGTGAATATATACCGGGATATTCTAGCACCAAGCTTAAAAAACAGGCAACGGATCTTACCTATAAAACCGATTCACTAGTGGCATCGTTAAATAATACCAATAAGTATTTAGAAAGTATTCGCATGGTGCTCCGGGGAGACGTAGCTTCTCAGGAAATTAATTTGGATTCGCTGCGTGAGCAATTCAAGATAGATCCGTCAAGTATAGATTTGACACCTATAAAAGAAGATTCACTTCTTAGGGCCGAAGTTGCTTTAGAAGACAAATACAATCTTTTTGAACGTAGCGCAACTGCTGCGGAAATAGAGCTCTTTCCTCCGTTGAGCGGTGAAATATCAAACGATTATGATCCTGAGAAACGTCATTATGCGGTAGATGTTACTGCGCCCAAGGATACTCCTATAAAAGCCGTGGCCAACGGTACGGTTATTTTTGCTGAGTGGACGGCAGATACAGGTTATGTTATAATCCTTGAGCATAAAGACGGGTTGATAAGTGTGTATAAACACAATGGCTCGTTAAATAAAAAACAAGGAGAAGTGGTTAGGGCCGGCGAAGTAATTGCCTCGGTCGGGAATACTGGGGAACTTACGACAGGGCCCCACCTTCATTTTGAACTCTGGAGCAATGGTAATGCTGTTAACCCCTTAGACTACATTGACTTTTAAGGACAATACTTACCGTTCTTTATAACTGATATTTTATTTTTATATGTCCATAAAATCACTTGGAGCCAAGATATTTGCAAAACGCATTGCCAAGCAAACGGCAAAATGGCGGGACAATCCCATTGCTGCCCAGGAGAAAGTATTTCGTCAATTAATAGAAAAGGCCAGTACTACCAAATTTGGTGTGGATCATGGGTTCGGAAAAATAGAATCACATGAAGATTTTGTAAAGAATGTTCCTATTAGGGATTATGAAGCCCTTAAGCCTTATGTGGAAGAAGTAGTTGCCGGAAAACCGGATATTCTTTGGCCCGGTAAGCCGGTATATTTTGCTAAAACCTCCGGAACTACGTCTGGGGCAAAGTACATACCTATTACGGACACATCTATAAAGCATCAAGTAAACGCCTCTAGAAATGCGATTTTAAATTATATTGATGAAACCGGTAATGCAGATTTTGTAACCGGAAGAATGATTTTTTTACAGGGAAGCCCTGAGCTGACCGAGAAAAACGGAATTAAACTAGGTCGTCTTTCAGGTATATCTGCTCATTATGTTCCTAATTACTTGCAAAAAAACCGTCTGCCCAGTTGGGAAACCAATTGTATTGAAGATTGGGAAACCAAGGTAAATACGATAGTGGATGAGACCATGAACGAGGACATGACCGTTATAGCCGGCATACCTTCTTGGGTACAAATGTATTTTGAAAAACTGGAAAGCAAGTCGGGAAAAAAGGTAGGTGACTTGTTCAAAAATTTTCAGTTGTTTATCTATGGGGGAGTCAATTATGAACCTTACAGAGCAAAATTTGAAGGTTTAATAGGTAGGAAAGTTGATAGTATTGAACTGTTTCCCGCTAGTGAAGGTTTCTTTGCCTATCAGGATTCCCAGAAAGACAAGGGAATGCTTTTGTTGTTGAACTCGGGAATATTCTATGAATTTGTAAAGGCCGATGAGTTTTTTGAAGAGAACCCTGAACGTGTTACAATCAAAGACGTTGAAATAGGGGTAAACTATGTCATGATCATTTCCACCGACGCCGGACTTTGGGCATACAATTTAGGAGATACCGTTCAGTTTATTTCGCTGAAGCCTTATAAAGTAATCGTTTCGGGACGCATCAAACATTTTATCTCTGCCTTTGGGGAACATGTAATTGCCAAAGAAGTAGAAGAAGCTATGCAGTTGGCTGTTAGTGAGACGGGCGCTAGCATAAATGAGTTTACCGTGGCGCCACAGATTACACCAAAGGATAATGAACTGCCCTATCATGAATGGTTAATAGAGTTTGAAAAGGAACCTGCGGATATGAAAAAATTTATAGAAATTCTGGATACTTCTTTACAAAAGCAGAATAGTTATTATTTTGATTTGATTGTTGGTAAGGTGCTTCAGACCTTGAAAATCACGAGTATAAAAGAAGGGGGGTTTAATGCCTATATGAAATCTATTGGCAAACTTGGTGGCCAAAACAAGGTACAGCGCTTAGCGAACGACCGTAAAGTTGCAGATGGGTTGTCCTCTTTTAAAAAGTATTGAGTACTTATCGGTTCGTTTGATTTATTTTATTGATTCTATCATAAAACCGGGAGGCACGAATCTGGGATAATTTAAATAAGGTAACTAAATTGCTATTCTTCCCGCACCGAAAAAATTATCGTAATTTTGATTGAAATTTGTTTATGGGAAATAATATGACCACAACACGGGCTCAAGAGTCTACAAATGCTATTGAGCGCTTATATATTACAATGAGGCACCTTTTTAACCGCGGGTTTTATAAGCCTACCGGTGTATCAGGTGAAGCTTTAAAAAATGCATTACTTCAGCTAAGACCTGAAATTTATGGCTCTATTGCAGAGGAAAAGGCAGAACTGAGCGGGCTCATATATGTTTTGGAACGTTTGCCAAAAGGTATAGAACAGTGCCGTTTCATTAATTTAACCTCGGATGAGGGGTATGGAAAATCACATTTTGACCCCATCGTTCCTCCAAAACGTCGTAGAAACTGTTATCGGATAGACGATGAGCAAATGAATATTGAAATTACGCGCGGACGTTCCGATATCTATGATATTCTTACACATTTAACGTTCTTGTTTATTGAGTCCGAAAAAATCTGTAAAAGGGTTTTAATCGAGGACTCCAATAGAACTATTCGAGACTGGGTAAAACTGGAAGAAGCGGTCCAAAAAGAAGAGCTAACCCTTGCCGAAAGGGAGGTTGCCGTTATTCATACCGCCAATATTTTAGGACGTTCCTTTATTGAGATAATGGCCGTACATCAGCAATTTTCTACTGATGACCAACCGGACCGATTTTTAGAAATCGTTTATTGGTTAGGTAAACTCGCTATTGAAGAAGAGATTACAGGAGACAAAAGAGCCATTACCTTTAGTGCTTTGTTGCGGGAGCGTTTGGGGCACCATATACATGGAGAGCGTTGGGCAGATACCATAAAAGAAGTGTTGAAGAAAAACGGACTTTTGAACCGCCCAATCCATATCATTAGCGCCAACATGCATAGTGTTATGAATTCTCTTTTTGCCAAGAATGCATTAACCAAAGAATTTTCCGGCAAGGAATCATTAAAGATATACGAGGCGTTAAGCTCTTCATTAAATGAGGAATTGCGTTCAAAAGTAACAAAGGTTGCGGCTAAAAATGGAATGATTTCCATTGATGATCTTTCGGGAACAAACATTGACGTACAATTATTTGATACGGCTAAAATGAGTTCTGATGCTTGTTGTTATGATTTGCCAAAAGATATGCCCGATGAAGAAAAGCCGGTGATTTTTGTAATGGATTATGCATTTGGCGAACAGGCCTATGAAACTATAGATGAATTGTTGAAACCTTATAAAGGTACCGGTGAAGAACTTGTGTTTTTAGATGTTGCGTCAATTTCTATAATGGGAAAAGCAGGTATTTTAGAAGGTGGTAAAGGTGATCTAATGATTCCGTCCGCACATATTTTTGAAGGCACTGCAGATAACTATCCGTTTAAGAACGAGTTATGTGCAGAGGACTTTAAAGGACATGGGCTGAAAGTATTTGAGGGGACTATGGTCACTGTATTGGGAACATCGTTACAAAACAAGGATATACTAAAATTTTTCCACCAATCTACCTGGAATGTTGTTGGCCTTGAGATGGAAGGTGTCCATTACCAGAAAGCGGTACAGTCGGCTTCCAAGATACGAAAAAGTGTGCGAGAGGATATAAAGGTCAGATACGCGTATTATGCTTCTGATAACCCTTTGGAAACTGGTAGTACTTTGGCATCTGGAGGTTTGGGTACAACTGGGGTCAAACCCACGTATCTTATTACTGAAAAAATATTGGAACAAATTTTTAATTCATAAATTAATGTCAGATAAACCAAATAGCGCTTCTACCTCAGATGAGATTGACTTGGGGCAGTTGTTTAAAATGATTGCCAATGGGTTTAACCGAATAGGCATCGCTTTTTTACGTGTGTTCTTGTACCTTAAGAAAAATGCACTCATATTGATAGGTCTCATTGCGCTAGGTATAATCATTAGCTTTGTTTTAAGTTCTTTCATTAATAAAAAGTTGAAAACAGAGGCTATTGTAAGACCCAATTTTGACAGTACAGATTATGTATACGATGTAGTTGATGAAATTCAGTCCAACATATCTAGTCAAGACACGGCCTTCTTTCAAAAAATAGGTCTTTCAGTAGAAGATTTAAAAGGATTTAAAATTCAGATTGAACCTATAGAGGATCCGGAAGAGACTAAGGAAGAAGCTGAACAGGAGCTAAGGTATTTAGAGCTGCTTCAAGATTTTAAAGAAGAGAGTTTTGTTGTTGATATTGTACGGTCTGAGCTAACCAAGAAAAGCATTATAGCACATCGTATAACATTTACGTATATCGATCCTGAAAAAGGGAATCAAATAGCCCAAAAATTGCTGGATTACATTAACGATAATTCATATTATGACAAAGTAAAAAGCACTTCTAGGGAAAACGCTCAACTACGAATAAATAAGAATACCGCACTTATTGCCCAAATAGACAATCTTATAGACAATTATACAAAAACATTGTTAAGAGACGATTCGCAAAAGGCGCAGGGTAACGTTTACATGGAGAATGAAAGTGCACTTAATATTTCTAGTTTACTTACGCTTAAGAACCGTTTTTTAAAGGAAATAGAAGAAAAGAAGTCAGAACTTACAGAGCAAACCGAGATATTGAGTGTAATTAATATGGGTAAGACTCAGGTATATAAAAAACCTCTTTTTAACAATACGTTTTTCTTGATTCCTACAGTGCTGTTAGTGCTATTTTTTATTATTTCTTTCATTCTATTCTTAAATAGAAAGGCCAAAGAATTACAATTGTAGAAAATTTCAATGTCCAGTAGAACTATTCTTATAACAGGTGGTGCAGGTTTTATTGGAAGCAATTTCATTCCGTTTTTTCTGGATGAGCATCAAGAAATTTCTGTGGTGAATCTAGATAAGCTCACCTATGCTGGAAATTTAAATCATCTAATTGAAGTTGAAAATAACAAACGGTATAAATTTATAAAGGGTGACATTTGTGATGCCAGTTTGGTAAGGTCTATTTTCAGTGAAAACAGAATTACGGATGTTATACATTTTGCGGCGGAATCTCACGTAGACAATTCTATAGCAGGCCCTGAAGCATTTATACAGACTAATGTTAACGGAACTTTTACGTTACTAGAAGCGGCGCGTGAAAGTTGGTTAGATGGGGGTAATGGAGCAAAGACTGGCTTTGAAACATCCCGTTTTCATCATATTTCTACCGATGAGGTATATGGTAGTTTAGGGGAATTTGGTTTTTTTGATGAAAATACGCCATACGCTCCTAATAGTCCTTATAGCGCCTCAAAAGCTTCATCTGATTTTTTGGTGAGAAGTTATTATCATACGTATGGACTTAACGTGGTAACGAGTAACTGCTCCAATAATTACGGGCCTAAGCAACATGATGAAAAATTGATTCCTACCATTATTCGAAAGGCATTGGCCAGAGAGGAAATTCCTATTTATGGAGATGGAAAGAATGTTAGGGACTGGCTGTATGTACAGGACCATTGTTCAGGAATAAATGACGTTTTCACCAATGGACGTGCAGGAGAAACTTATGTTATTGGGGGTAATAATGAGTATAATAATATTTCCATCGCCCAAAAAATATGTGGTATTTTAGATGACATTCTTCCCAAAAAGAACGGAAGTTTCACTAATCAAATAGCTTTTGTAAAAGATCGTTTGGGCCATGACTTCAGGTATGCCATAGATGCCACCAAAATCAAGACGGAACTTGGTTGGAAACCCCAATCGGATTTTGATTCTGGATTACGAGATACGGTTATGTGGTATATCAACAAATATCAAAAAGTTTAGCGTATGAAGGGTATAATTTTAGCAGGAGGGTCAGGAACGCGCTTACACCCACTTACATTGGCGGTTAGTAAGCAGCTTATGCCTATTTATGACAAACCTATGATATATTACCCGTTGGCAACGCTTTTATCGGCAGGCATTCAAGAAATATTGATTATAACTACTCCGCAGGACATTGCTCTGTTTAAAAAATTATTGGGAGACGGAAGTCAATTGGGCTGTAGCTTTCAATATGCGGTACAGGAAAATCCAAACGGACTAGCCGAAGCCTTTATTATTGGAGAAGATTTTATTGGAAAGGAAAAGGTAGCCCTTATTTTAGGAGATAATATTTTTTATGGCTCCGGTCTTGCAAAATTGCTTCAAGCGAACAATGACCCTGATGGGGGAATCATTTATGGCTATCATGTTCAGGACCCTAAGCGCTATGGAGTGGTGGAGTTTGATAAGGGTGGAAAAGCAATTTCTATCGAAGAAAAACCAGAAAACCCTAAATCTAACTATGCCGTCCCTGGAATTTATTTTTACGATAACCAAGTTGTAGAAATTGCCAAAAGTATTGAGCCCAGTCCAAGGGGAGAGCTGGAAATAACAGATATCAACAAGGTATATCTAAAGAATAAAAAATTAACCGTAAGTATTCTAGATCGTGGCACGGCGTGGTTGGATACAGGTACATTTAGCTCTCTAATGCAAGCCTCACAGTTTGTTGAGGTTATTGAAGAGCGCCAGGGGTTAAAGATAGGTTCAATTGAAGAAGTGGCCTATACCATGGGGTACATTTCACGGGAACAACTACATAAGTTGGCCCAACCTTTAGTAAAAAGTGGTTACGGGAACTATCTTTTAGAGCTATAATAGACGGAAAACTGGAGTATGAAAATAACGGAAACCAGCTTAAAAGGCTGTTTTGTAATACAGCCGAGACTGTTTGAAGATGAAAGGGGTTTCTTCTTTGAATCTTATCAGCAAAGGAAATTTGAAGAAATTTTGGGAGAGCAAATTAACTTTGTTCAAGATAACATCTCCGTATCGAAAAAAGGTGTACTTAGGGGCCTTCATCTACAGACTGGAGTTTATGCACAGGCCAAGCTGGTCCAAGTTGTACATGGTGAAGTTATGGATGTTGTGGTGGATTTAAGAAAAGGTAGTCCAACTTTTGGACAGCATTTCAAGCTTAAATTATCTAGCAAAAATAGAATCGCCATTTTTATACCAAAAGGTATGGCTCATGGTTTCATAACTTTAAGTGAAGAAGCTACGTTTATGTATAAGTGTGACGCGTTTTACAATTCAGCTTCAGAACGAGGTGTAATATATAACGATAGGGATTTGAAGATTGACTGGCAATTCCCTGTGGAGCCGCCTATTATTTCCGAGAAAGATAAACTACTCCCCACCCTTAAAGAGTTTTTCAAATGAAATCCGTAATTGTTACCGGAGCCAGTGGGCAGTTGGGGCAGAGCATCAAAAAGATAGCTTCTGGTTATCCCCAGATAGATTTTACATTCTTTAATTCAACGGATTTAGATATTACAAATACAAAAGCTGTAGAAGAAAAGTTTTCAAATAGAGCGTTTGATTACTGTATTAATTGTGCTGCCTATACTAATGTAGAAAATTCGGAAAAAGAGCCAGAGAAGGCGTTTAAAGTCAATTCTGAAGGTGTTAGAAACTTAGCGACAGTCTGTAAAGAACAGAGGACGGTCTTGATACATATTTCAACTGACTATGTTTTTGATGGAGAGAAAGGGGCTCCTTACTTAGTTACCGATGCAACTAATCCGATAAATGTGTATGGAGCATCTAAACTAGAAGGAGAACAACATATTCAAAATCTAATGAGCGCTTATTTCATTATAAGAACTTCTTGGCTTTATTCGGAATTTGGAAAAAATTTTTATAAAACCATTTTACAAAAGGCAAGAGAAGGTGCGGACCTTAGTGTGACAGATGATCAGATTGGTTGTCCAACACACGCTGGAAATTTGGCTAAATATGTGTTGGGTTTAATTGCGGGTGAAAGTAAGCATTATGGAATCCATCACTTTACCGATGAAAAAAGTTTAAGTTGGTATGGTTTTGCAGAAGAAATATTACGCGAAAACAATCTGTTGGGAAAGGTACGATTAGAGAAAGCGAAGAATTATCGTACTTTTGCTAGAAGGCCCGCATATAGCGTCTTGAAAAAATAACCGAATTAACTTTCCAATATGTCTACGGATACATTTTTTGCCCACGTAACAGCAGTTGTTGATCAGGGTTGTAACATAGGACCAGGTACTAAAATATGGCATTTTTCACATATTATGTCCGATTGTAAAATTGGAGAAAAATGCAATATTGGTCAAAATGTAGTAGTCTCCCCAGGAGTAGTATTAGGGAACAACGTAAAGGTCCAGAATAATGTTTCGATATACACTGGTGTTATCTGTGAGGATGATGTTTTTCTTGGTCCTTCCATGGTATTCACCAACGTTATAAACCCAAGAAGTGCCATTGTTCGTCGTAATAGTTACCAAGAAACACTGGTTCAGCAAGGAGCATCAATAGGTGCCAATGCAACCATAGTTTGTGGTAATCCATTGGGGAAATATTGCTTGATCGGAGCAGGTGCCGTGGTAACTAAAGCGGTACAGGATTACGCCCTTATTGTAGGCAACCCTGGTAGACAAATTGGATGGGTAAGCGAATACGGGCATCGTTTGGAATTTAACGAGCAAAATAGTGCCACTTGCCCAGAAAGTAATCAAATATATAAATTGGACGGACAAAAGGTTGTCCGTATAAAATAAAACCATCTACTATTTATGAAGATTGATTTTGCCAACCTAACCAAGGCCTATCAAGAACATAGTTCTGAATTTGAAAAAGCCGTTTTGGATGTTATGTCCTCTGCCCGTTACATTTTGGGAAAAGAAACGGATGAGCTTGAGGCATCTTTACAGGATTATGTGCAAACAGACTATGCTTTGGGGGTATCTTCAGGAACGGATGCCCTATTATTGGCTATGATGGCATTGGGTATTCGTGGGGGCGATGAGATTATCACAACCCCTTTCACTTTTATAGCTACTGCCGAAACTATAGCTTGCTTGGGTGCAAAACCGGTTTTTGTTGATATTGATGAAGAAACGTTTAATATGGATGCATCCCTTATTGAAGGTGCAATAACTGAAAAGACAAAGGCTATTATGCCTGTTTCGCTATATGGGCAAATGGCCAATTTGGATGAAATCAATGAGATAGCTTCCAGACATAATTTAGCTGTAATCGAAGATGCAGCACAGAGCTTCGGTGCCCTCTATAAAGGAAAACGAAGTTGCTCTGCAACAACCATTGGTTGTACCAGTTTTTTTCCAGCAAAACCATTGGGTTGTTTCGGGGATGGAGGAGCGGTCTTTACAAAAGACCAAGAGCTTTATGACAAGATGAAAGCCATGCGTGTTCATGGCCAGGTAAAACGCTATACACATAAGTATATTGGTATGGGTGGCCGATTGGATAATCTTCAAGCGGCTATACTCAACATAAAACTACGGCACTATGAAAAGGATATTGAGCGAAGACAAAATGTGGCTGAAATATACACAGAACAATTAAGTGCCCATGTTTCCACTCCTGTTGTAAAAGAAGATAGAACTTCGGTTTGGGCACAATATACCGTAAGAATTAAAAATAGAGAAGAGATTCAAATGCGGTTGAAAGGGGCAGGTATCCCTACCGCAGTGCATTACCCTATTCCTATGCACCTGCAAGAATGTTTTGCTTATTTGGGTCATACAAAAGGAGATTTTCCAATTAGTGAAATTTGCGCAGCGGAGGTAATGAGCCTTCCTATGAACCCATATTTGAGCAAGGACGAAATAGAATACATAACTTCAAATTTGATAAAAAACTTATAGATGAAAAACTTCGCATTAATTGGCGCGGCAGGTTACATAGCGCCTAGGCACATGAAAGCCATTAAGGATACCGAAAACAACTTACTCACCGCTTTTGATAAAGGCGATAGTGTAGGAGTCATTGATTCTTATTTTCCTGATGCAGATTTTTTCGTTGAATTTGAACGTTTTGATCGTCATATAGAAAAGCTCAAATATGAGAAAAACACCTATTTGGATTTTGTAAGTATCTGCTCTCCAAATTATTTACATGATGCCCATATTAGATTTGCGTTGCGCAGTGGTGCAGATGCCATTTGCGAAAAACCATTGGTTCTTAACCCATGGAATGTAGATAAGCTACAACATGTTGAGGAAAAGACGGGGAAGAAAATATATAACATTTTACAGTTGAGAGTGCACCCAAGTATTATTGCACTTAGGGAGAAAGTTAAAAATGCAAATAAGGATACAAAATTTGAAGTAGATCTGACCTACCTAACCTCTAGAGGTCATTGGTATCATACCTCTTGGAAAGGTGATAAGACAAAATCTGGAGGCATAGCCACTAATATAGGTGTCCATTTCTACGATATGCTTTCATGGATTTTTGGAGATGTACAAGAAAACATTGTGCATATTCATGAAGAGGACCGTGCAGCTGGATATCTTGAGTTCGAAAATGCAAGAGTCAAATGGTTCCTTTCCATTAGCGCCAAATATTTGCCACAAGAAATAAGGGACAAAGGTCAAACAACATTTAGATCTATAACCATTAATGGAGAGGAATTAGAATTCAGTGGCGGTTTTACGGATCTTCATACTATGGTTTATAGAGATATACTTGATGGCAAAGGTTACGGCGTTGATGCTGCCAGAACAGCTATAGAAATCGTTCATAATATTCGTAACTCAAAACCGGTTGGGTTAAAAGGCGATTATCATGGGTTTTTAAAGGAATAAAAAATCTATATGAAAATAGTGGCCATAATTGGAGCAAGGCCCCAGTTTATCAAACATTTTCCATTTGAACTGGCCTGTAAAGGGAAGGTAGAACTTGTAACGATTCATACGGGGCAACATTATGATGCAAATATGAGTGAGGTTTTTTTCAATCAACTGAAAATGAACCAACCCGGTTATACGCTACATGTTGGAAGTGGTGCCCATGGTGACCAAACGGGGAAGATGATGATTAAAATAGAAAAAATCATAGAAGAGACGAAGCCGGATGGGGTGGTTGTTTATGGCGATACCAATTCAACTCTAGCCGGTGCATTGGTGGCATCAAAAATGCATATTCCTTTGTTTCATATTGAAGCGGGTTTGAGAAGCTTTAATAAAAAAATGCCCGAAGAGGTAAATCGCGTGCTTACCGATCATATTTCAGATTTACTGTTCGTACCTAGTGCTGTTTCCGTACAGAACCTTGAAAACGAAGGAGTTCGAAAAGGAGTACATTTAGTTGGGGATATAATGAAGGATTTAGTGCAATACGTAACCCAAAACGATTTGTTGAGAGAACATGTTCCAAAAGAAAAGAACTTTTATTATGCAACTATACATAGGCCTTATAACACCGATGAAAAAAATCGACTAAAACATGTGTTAGACGTTCTTGAACAACTGGATAAAAAAGTTGTCTTTTCACTTCATCCAAGAACGAAAAACTTGGCTTCCAGCTATGGCTTAAATCTAGAAGACTATACCAATATAAATTTTATAGAACCACAATCCTATTTCTCCAACTTAGGGTACCTTCAAAACTCAACTGGTCTTATAACAGATAGTGGGGGCATGCAAAAGGAGGCTTTTTGGCTAAAAAAGAAATGCGTGACCATACGAAAAGAGACAGAATGGAGGGAGACCCTTGAATCGGGAGCCAATATTCTTTTGTTTGATGATTTGTCTAAAATGAAGAATGAATTAATAAAGCACCCTATGGTATGGGATGAGGCTTTATATGGAGATGGTTCCACTGGATCAAAAATAGTTCATGAGATTATTCAATTTCTACAATAAAATAGAGTTTGGCTAAAAAGTTCAACATCAAATCGGAGTTTGCTCGGAATGTGCTTACATTGACTTCAGGGACTGCTTTGGCCCAGTTGATACCTTTAATACTAGCTCCCTTTTTATCTAGAATTTATGACCCGGAAGAATTTGGTAGGCTAGCATTATATTTATCGATTGTTCAAATTTTAGGAGTAGTATCAAGTGGGCGATACGAGTTAGCTATAATGTTGCCGAAAACACAAAAAGAAGGTGTTCAAGTTACATTACTTTCGAGTATAATTACTATAATGTTTTCTACATTAACCCTGTTGGTTGTTCTTTTTTTTTCGAATAGTATAGCTAGTGTTCTTGGGGACCCAAAACTGTCAAAATGGCTTTATTTGCTTCCTTTGAGCGTTTTGTTAATGGGGTTGTTTAATGCTTTAAATTACTTCAACACTCGAACGAAAAACTTTAAAAATATTGCTAAGGCCAACATTTTTAAATCATTTGGAGGAAATTTAACGCAACTCGTACTAGGGCTTGCAAAATTCACAAGTGGAGGACTAATAGTTGGTCAAGTAATGTCCCATCTTTTTGGAAACATTAAAATGGTGAACACTTTCTTAAACTATAAGGAGGATATAAGAAATACCTCTAGATTAGATTTGAAAATTTTGGCCAAGAGATATATTAATTTCCCCAAATTTTCAATGTGGGGTATTTTTCTCAATTCATTGGCTTTAAACGTAACCAATTTTTTCGTTTCTTGGTTCTATTCGATGGTAATATTAGGTCAATATGCACATGCTTATAGGTATTTAACTGTACCCATCACTTTAATAGGTAGATCAATAGGTCAGGTTTATTTTCAAAAACTTTCTTCTCAAAGGGGAAATGCCAAATCTATGGAGGAAATTTTTATAGCCAGTTTAAAAAAAATAATTCTAATTGCATTAATCGTTTTTTTGCCTGTTTATTTTCTAATAGAAAGTTTTTTTCCAATTTTCTTTGGAGAAAAATGGATTGTTGCAGGAGAATATGCAAAAATATTAACACCTTTGATGGGAGTTAGGTTTGTTGTCTCAACACTATCAATATCGTTGACAGTTATCGAAAAGCAAGACAAAGAATTATTGATGCATGTTTCTATCATAATCTGCACAGCCTTAATATGGTTCTTTGCATATATCTATGATATGAGCATAAAAAATGCCATTGAACTTTATACGATAGGATTAAGTGCAGTTTACATTTTGATTCTTGGATATATCTACAGTTCTTTTAAGCGAAGTAGTTTATTAAGCAACTAATTTTTATTTTGAATTTCGTTCTTAAAAAAAGATTCTGTAGCATATATGTTTTGCTGGAAATTTTATGAAATATGAAAAATATCTTGTTTGTTTTTGTAAAGCTGATAGCCCCTTTTTTTTTTAGAAAAGAATATCTAAAGGGAAAATATTTTGAAAATTCTGAGATTGGTTGGGGGTGGGTTGCCCAAGGGTTATTCAAACAGAAGATTTTGGGATTCAACAAGTCCATACCTTGGCCTATAAATCATACTACAACGCTTTCCAACTGGAGAAACATAGAATTTCATGTAGACGATTTGAATAATTTTCAATCGTCTGGATGTTATTTTCAAAATTTTTCTGGAAAAATATTCTTAGGGAAAGGTTGTTATATTGCTCCTAACGTTGGGTTGATAACTTCAAACCACGATTTAAGTAATTTAGACAGGCATTTAGAAGGCAAAGATATTGTTTTAGGCAAAAAATGTTGGATAGGAATGAATTCAGTCCTTTTGCCAGGTGTTCATTTAGGTGATCATACAATTGTTGGAGCTGGATCTGTCGTGACTAAGAGTTTTCCTCAAGGAAAACTAGTAATTGCAGGTAACCCTGCTAAAGTCTTAAAGACCATCTCATAAAGTTATTAGGATACTTAAATAACCAAGAAACAGGCAAGAACTGTTTTATTAATTTCAACAACCATTTATTTTCTCTAAATATCTCATCATGAAAATTGTGTATTTTGCCCAAATTAGTTTGTACAAGAATGATGGGGTTATAAATAAAATCAAGAACCAAGTAGAAGCTTGGTTGTCAATTGGTCATGAGGTAAAATTGATAATTCTAACGAGCGATTCTAATATCCAATTGGAGAGTACTGCTCTGTCCGAATTAAATGAACAAGGTTATGTAAAGCTTTTTAGAACAAAGAGTTTAGGTTTGCTGCCTATAGATGTTTTAAAAGACTGGGCTGGTTTAAATTCAACTTTTATTGAAGCTCGGGAACACCTAGATAGTTTTAACCCAGATGTAGTTTATGCACGGTATAGCCTGTACCAGCCTTTTTATCGTAGAATTGGTGAAAGGTTCAAATTAATTGTTGAAGTGAATACTGATTTTGAATCAGAATATTTTTTGTTAAGGAAGGAAGGGATAAAGAGGTATTTGAGATTTTTGTACTATAAATGCACTAATTCACTTTTTTTAAAAAGCGTTTCTGGGATTGCGGCTGTAACCAATGAGTTGGGGGAAAAGTATACTGGTAGGCCCACTGCAGTTTTTCCAAATTCCTTAAAAGTTTCCGATTATAAAATTTCTTCATATAAGCCTAATTCCAATGAACTGAGTATGATATTTTTGGGAACACCAGGCATGGCATGGCATGGCATAGATATTTTAATCGAAATGGCTAAAATACTTAATCATGTTAAATTTCATATAGTTGGATATAGTTCTACCGATTTACCGGATGTTCCAGACAATGTTTTACTACATGGTTTTTTGAAAAAGGAAGAGTATCTTAAATATATTAATCAATCAACAGCAGCTATAGGGACACTGGCACTTCACAGGAAAAAAATGAAAGAAGCCTGCCCATTAAAAATACGTGAGTACCTAGCTTGTTGCAAACCGCTTGTAGTTCCTTACAAAGAGACTGCTTTTGAGATGAAAGGTTATCCTGACTGGGCTTTGAGAGTGGATTTTGAAAAAGATGGAATAGCTAGTGTGGCTAAAAATATAAACACGTTCTTGGAACGTTGTCACGAATTTAATCTTAGACAAGAAGATGTATTGCAGTACATAGATGTTTCTGAAGTAGAAAAGCTTAGGTTACAATTTTTTGAAAGAGTTCGTGCAAATGAAATTTAGAATTACAAAATTATTCTAATATAGCTAAATGAATATTCAGGAAAAAAGTTTTATTCATCGGTTTAAAAAGTATATGTCCTCACCTTATAGAGGGCAAATAGTTTTTCTTTTGATTCTTTTATATGTAATATCTATTTTCTTTCTAGAGGTCACTTTAGTGCCAAATAGAATTGCTTTGTTGTTTATGTTCATTTTCTCTATTTTGAGCTACTTATATTACAGAGAGCCGCTGAGGTTACGATTGAGCGATTTGCACGCACAGCTATTTTTTATACTGCCTTTATTTTTTTTTATCGTTAATGGTTGTAATGATAGGGTTTTAATGCTCAATATTGTTGTACCCATGCTATGGTTGATTTTAGGTAGTAGATTCTTCTCAAGCACTAGAATAATTATATACGTGTATAAATCTTTAAACATTTCTATTTGTATTGTATTTTTTCTGTGTCTTACAAGCGTGCTTCTGAAATTATCAAATGGAGCCCCCGAATATTGGTGGAATTCTTTTGTTCATAAATCATTTGTAGAGGTTTTAAATCAGCACCCAAGCTATTTATCACTTTATGCTCTTGCAGGAGTTAATGCAAATTTGAACGACTTGTATTGTTGTATTATCAAACGTAGATTTCAACTATTAACAATAATTTTTCTAATTGTATCAATAGTTTTCTTAATCCTTGTATCTGCTAAAATGGCTTATATAATACTTGCCTTGTTTTTTTTAATTTTTTTAGGAAGATTACTGGCATCTAAAAAGTATATATGGGCACTAAGTTTTGTGTTAATTTCCGGTATAATAATAATATTTTTATATATGGTGCTGCCATCTATCGGTAATAGAATAACTACAGATTATAAAACATTTGTGACAAATGATTTTGAAATAGACAATAACAGTCCGGCTTCTGAGAGAATTCATATTTGGCGCACCAGTATTACGCTTATTAAAGAGAACCCTTTTGGCCGTTTCTGTATGGACACCAAAGAACAAATATGGTCTCGACTTGATAAAACGAACAAGCAAGAATTAGTCGAAAAAAACGCACATAATAATTTTCTCGAGTTCGGTCTGCGATACGGAGTATTGGGGATAATTGTCTTGTTTTTATTCGTTCTAGTTTGCTTTTATTTCTTTATTAAATACAAAGATTTCCTTTTCTTGGGCGTACTTTTAATCTTTCTGTTATTTTCCATGACCGAAAGCACCTTAGTTCGGGAAATGGGGGTAATATACATGGCATTTATTTTTCAACTGCATTTGTTGAATTTGAAAAAACCGGTTAGATGATTGAATTAGATAAGGTTTTCACTTTAGATGCTCTGGGATTGCTCTTGATGGGGGTATATTCCTGTTTCTTGTTTGCAATGTTTTTTGTTTTGCTAAAAAGAGAAAAACTTAATTCCCTTGCCGTTTGTATATTGGTTATGGCTTCTTTTTTGTGGCCCCTCTTTTTCTTCATTGTGAATGAGGTGGTAAATTTCAAATCAGCCCCACCTGATAGCGTGGTATACGCTAGTATAATACAAGATTTTGGCACTTATTTCAATTTTTACTCGTTTGGTGTAAAAGGGTATTCTATCCTTAATTTCCTTCAGTATCAACTTTGTTTTAAAAGGCCCTTTGTCTTTGTTGTCTTTAACATTTTCTATTATCAGGTTGCCGTTTTATTTATTTATAAGGCATTTAAGACCTTTCTTGTTTACCACAACAAAATGGTGGATCAGCGAAAGTTTTATGCCATACTTGTCGTATTGTCTTCATTTTATCCGATTACCGTCATTATTAATGCGAGTATTTTAAGGGAATCCATGGCTCTTATGTTCTTGGCAATATTTAGTAATTTGTTGATTAGATATATCGTAATACAAAAAGGTACGATGCTAATGGCCCTTTTTGTTTTAATCCTTGTTTTTGTAACTAGGCCACTAACTGGGGTGTGTTGCGTAATCGTCCTCTTCTTGGGGTATTGCTATAAGAACAAACTCTATTCCTTAAAGAACTTTATTTTGTTGGCCGTAATAATGGTAGTTGTGATTTTTAGTATAAAAACAGTGGTTTCAAATTTATACCAGCTAGACTTTAATATGGCTTGGCTTATATCTTATCGTGACGCTTCTAATGCAAAGTTTGGAATGGAAGGCTATTCTACGATGAACTGGTCAGGACCTTTTGACTACGTTAAGAATGTTATGTTTTTAGTTTTACAGTATTTACTGTCTCCTTTACCTATTCTGGTTTCCCCAACGGTAACCATGAATAAATTAATTCCATTAATTGATTCAATCTATATTATTTTTGTGCTTATTACACCGGTTCTGCTGTTTTATAAAAAATATATGAAGGGTTGGTTATTGTTGTTTTTGGTTTTTTTAATTATTCCAGCCTTGTTTGAAACTAATATTTCAGGTGCCTATCGTCATAGGATAAGTGCCATCGTTTTTTTAATGCCTTTAGTCTCCTATATTTTTTTTAACATAAATCTTAGAAGTTTATATGTCAGAAACTAATATTACTATTTTAGTATCAACAGTGGACTGTAGAATTCTTCAGAATAGCCGTTTACTGGAAACTAAACTTCATAAAAATTTGAAAATGTTGGTAGTTAATCAACAAATAAACAATCATGAAAAATTAGTAATAGATTTACCTTTCATTACTGTTATCAATTCCACAACTAGAGGGCTATCAAAAAGTCGTAATATTGCTTTCCTAAATGTTAAAAAGGGGTTTGGGATCGTTGCAGATGATGATGTTAGTTATGTCTCAGGATTCGAAGAAACTATTAGGCAGGCTATTGCGGAGCATCCCAACATACACATATTCACTTTTCAAATAGAAACACCAGAAGGGGGTGCATACAAGGAATATAAACCAAAAGGATTTGCTCACAGCTGGAGATCGATATTAAGAGTATCGTCAATCTCGACAGTGATTCATGTTGAGAGTGTTAAGTCTGATAATATCTATTTTGATGAAAGATTTGGCCTTGGCGCAAAGTTCCCTACAGGTGAAGAGAATATATTTTTGAATGATTTATTGAAAAAAGGTTATGTTATTCGCAGCATACCCAAACCTATGGTAATTCATCCAAAGGAAAGTTCAGGATCTCAGATTACAGCTGACTTGATTTTTTCAAAAGGGGCTATGTTTAGAAGACTTTATGGATATGGAGGGATATTGTTTCTAATCTTATTTGTTTTTAAAAAACAAGGATTACCATTTTCGAAAAAAGGTTTACATACCTTTCAATGTGGGATTAATGGTTTTATTTCTTATTCTAAATCATAAATTTCCAGTAGCTTAACGGGAATTGTTTTAATGTATCCGGTTTACGGTCCTAAGTCTTTTTTTTCCAAACTCTATGACAGAGGAGGGACTTTAGCGCTAAAAAGTACAATAGTATGGTTGAAATTGACAAAGGTTTTCTTGTTTCCATAATTACACCAGTATACAACTCCGAAAAATACTTGACCGATAATATTCTATCGGTACAGGCCCAAACCCACAATAACTGGGAGCATATTTTGGTAGATGATTGTTCTACTGATAGTAGTGAGGACTTAATAAGGTCGTTTCAAGAAAATGACCCGAGAATCAAATATTATCGGTTAAAAAAAAATTCCGGGGCAGGGGTTGCTAGAAATAAGGGCATAGAACTTGCCAAAGGAGATTACATTGCTTTTTTGGACAGTGATGATAAATGGTATCCTCATAAGTTGGCAGCGCAGTTAAAGTTTATGAATGACAATAACTACCCTTTTACATTTTCGGATTATGATAAGATGGATGCAGACGGGAAATATACAAACGAAATTGTTAAATCAAAAGAAAAGGTAACTTATAATTCCGCATTGTATAAAAATCCAATAGGATGTTTAACCGTAATGTACAGTGTTAATTTTTTTGGTAAACAGTATATGGCATCTATTCGGAAAAGGCAAGATTACGCGTTATGGCTTAAGTTGCTTAAGAAATCAAACGCTTATGGTCTAAACCAAGTACTTTCTACATACCGTGAGGGTAATGAATCCATATCCTCTAATAAGTTTAAATTGGTAAAGTATGAATGGCAAATCTATAGAGAGGTAGAAGGTTTGTCTCTGTTGCAATCTACATTTTATACAGTTTCGGCAATCATTTTAAAATTGAAAAGTTACTTTTGGTAATTCTAACTTGTTAAAAATGCCTAGGCCTTCCGTATTAAATTCTGTAGAACGCAAGTTTATATTACTTGTGGGCGATTTAATAATCGTGTTGGCCTCGTTAAATGTCTTGGTCAACAATGCTATTGATGCCAAGTATATTTTAATGGGGCTCAAAGTGGTTGTTTTTTCTTTTGGGGTGATAAGCTATTTGGTTTTGGCCTATATTTTGGAATTTTACAATCTTGAGAAAGTTTCAAAACGTCGGTATGTTTTTTCACAGTCGCTTTATATAAGTGCCATGTACGTTTTTATAGTATTTCTTTTTTTGGTAATTGTATATGATGTGAGCTTTTGGAGAATGCCATTACTCTATTTTCTTGTACTGACACCTTTGGAAATAGGTCTGTGGCGTTTATTTTTCAGGAATATTTTTAGAATTATTCCAGTAACAAAGAATGTTCTGTATATATATGATGAACAGGCGGCCGGTTTACTTAAAGATGACGTAGCCGTTATTAATGGAGACGAGCTAAAAACATTTTATCGTGTTAAGCTTACATATCCTTTAGAGCAGGTAGATTACATTAAAAAGAAATTGTTCATGTCTGCTGTTGATAAAATTGATGTTTTTATTATAAATATGCAGAGTTATAATGATATTCCCAAAGATGTAGAGAAGGTGTTGCTTAGGGCTATATTGTTAGGGAAAGAAGTGGTGACCTTTACCTCTTTTTATGAGGATGTGTATCAAGCTTTACCTATTCGATCTCGTAACGATAGTTTTTATGAAATACTACAGTTAAGAAATAGAAAAATTAGGTATTTGGGAAGGATTTTCACCTTCGGTGTGAATTTTGTTTTGTCGCTATTTGCAGGTTTGGTATTTATATTTTGTATCCCTTTTGTGTGGTTCGGGAATCTATTTCTTAATAGAGGGCCCTTGTTCTATACTCAAAAGAGAGTGGGGTTGCATGGTAAGGAATTCAATATCTATAAGTTCAGGTCTATGGTAGTTGATGCTGAAAAATCAGGTGCGGCAATGGCTACTACAAATGATGCAAGAATTACTCCTTTCGGAAAAATATTAAGATTATTTAGAATTGATGAACTACCACAAATCATATCCGTAATTAAGGGGGACATGCAATTTATTGGCCCTAGACCGGAACGAAAAGTTTTTGTGGATCAACTTAATGAGATGATTCCCTATTACAGCGCAAGACATCTTATAAAACCGGGAATAACGGGTTGGGCTCAAGTAAAGTATAAATATGGGGAGAACCTTGAAGATTCTATTAGAAAGCTTGAGTATGACCTGTATTATATTAAGAACAAATCTATTACTATAGATTTACGGATTATTTTCAAGACAGTTACCACGGTTTTGTTTTCACGCGGAGTGTAGCTATAGGATTCCATTTCTTGATTTTGGGATATTAATTGATGGTTATAAGTAATATTTCCACTTCAAAACGTATTTTTGCGCAAACCTTAGAACATGAATATTCTTATTTTAGGTGCTGGCGGTCGCGAGCACACTTTAGCTTGGAAACTAAAACAGAGCTCAAAACTAGATAAACTTTATGTAGCACCTGGAAATGCCGGTACTTCCGAAATTGCAACAAATATACCAGTTGGTGTAAACGATTTTGAAGGAATCAAAAAGGCGGTTCTGGCTAATGATGTGAATATTGTTATAGTAGGGCCAGAGGACCCTTTGGTAAATGGGGTTCATGATTTTTTTCTTAGTGATTCCGAATTAAAGCACATACCCGTAATAGGACCTCAAAAAGCAGGTGCTGAGTTAGAAGGCAGTAAGGAATTTGCTAAAAAGTTCATGATGCGGCATAATATACCTACCGCTGCTTACGAAAGCTTCACTTCAGAGACACTTCAGAAAGGGTTTGACTTTCTTGAAACGTTACAAGCTCCTTATGTATTAAAGGCAGACGGACTTGCAGCTGGTAAAGGGGTGGTTATTTTAGAAGATTTGACCGAAGCAAAAGAGGAGCTTAAAACCATGTTGGTAGATGCTAAATTTGGTAACGCAAGCGCCACAGTCGTTATCGAGGAGTTTTTAGCGGGTATAGAGTTGAGCGTTTTTGTATTGACGGATGGTAGTGGTTATAAGGTTTTGCCCACTGCAAAAGATTACAAACGTATTGGTGAAGGCGATACTGGACTTAACACTGGCGGGATGGGCGCTATTTCTCCCGTTCCTTTTGCGGATGAAGCTTTTATGGACAAGATACACCAGCGTGTTGTAAAACCTACGGTAGAAGGCCTTAAAAAGGATAATTTGCCGTATAAAGGTTTTATATTCATAGGTCTGATAAAAGTAGGTGATGAGCCCAAGGTTATAGAATATAACGTGCGTATGGGTGATCCCGAAACGGAAGTGGTTATTCCTCGTATTCAGAATGACTTGGTTGAGGTCTTTGAGGCCGTTGCCAACGGAACTTTAGATGATATTGAACTTGAGTTGGACCCAAGAACCGCATCCACGGTTATGTTAGTGTCTGGAGGATATCCCGAAGTATATGAAAAAGGAAAGGAAATTACAGGATTCAATGCTCTTGAAGACTCGTTGGTCTTTCACGCAGGTACGCAATTAAAAGACGGTAAAGTAGTAACCAGTGGCGGTAGGGTAATGGCAATTACTTCCTACGGAGATAACTTTAAGCAAGCGTTGGCTACTTCCTATAAGAATATAGAAAATATTAAGTTCCAGAATATGAACTATAGAAAAGACATTGGGTTCGATCTTTAAAAGAAAGAATCCAATGTCTTTACAAATGTATTAGTAGTAAACCTACTGTTTATAGGTAAGAGTGAGAAGAGATAGACTTGTCCTCTTCGTCGTTATCGTTGTATTGTTTTAGCTGTAACATCCAATATACGAAAGCTACACAGCAAATTAGGGCAAGAATCCAGTTAATGATATTGGCACCCCACCAACTATGCATAAAACGCAACTGGTCCAACGGCCAAAATAGGTGGTTTACGAACAAATCTGCTATTCCTTCAAAAAATGATTTCATCTTAGCTATATTTACACTTGCAAAAGTATAAAAAGCTAAGAAACTTTCTAAATTTAAATGTTGATGATTTAGTTTGTTGGTTAGAAGGTACTACCAAATAAGGGTTGCCGGCCCAAGATTATAGTTCCTGTTGCAATGAAAGGTTTGTGCTTTTCAATAAAGAAATTGTAGTATCGTCCGGTGAAATTTTAGATAATTTTTCAAATGATATCAATCATTTTTGGCAAGACAAAGCCAATTAACTACATAATAGTTCTTTCGTTTCTATTCGTTTTCTATTGGTTTGTCCATTTCTATATGTTCGATAGAATCTATTCTCTTGTCCGTATTTTTTGGCAGTTGTTTGTTCTATCGGTCTTATTTTTTAGTGTATTCATCGTCAACTTTATCGTAAAACGAAATAAAGTAACCGGGGCAAACTCATTTACCATTCTTTTTTACGGGCTTCTAATGGTGGTATTTCCGGAAACCCTGCTGGATTCTAATGCTATTTTTTGTAGCTTTTTCCTGCTGTTGGCCACAAGGAGGCTCATAAGTATTCGGTCCTTGAAAAATATTAAGTTCAAGATTTTTGATGCAACTATTTGGGTATTGGTTTCAAGTCTTTTTTATGATTGGGCCTTGTTGTTCCTAATTTTGGTTTTGGCCGCTATATATTTTTACGAACCTAAAAATGCCAGAAACTGGTTTGTACCACTTGCCGCTGTTTTTACGGTACTTATGATAACGGAATGTGTCCTGATACTTTACGGTAACCAAGATTTTTTTAGCAACCATTATAAGTTTTCTGTGTCTTTGGATAGCACTTACTTTTCATATTGGGGGCATAGCACTAAGCTGGTTTTATTTGCTTTGACCACGTTTGTATCGGGTATTTTAGCTTTTGTAAAGTTGGGTAAATCCGGATTTGGAAAAGTGATTACCATGCGCCTAATTGCGCTTTCTTTTGTAATTGGCCTTGTGTTGAACATACTTCTATTATCGGACAACGTCTATCCAGTTATGATTACGTTTTTTCCTGCAGTTGTCTTTATGACCAAGTACATAGAATCCTTGCGTAAAGCTAATATTCGTGAGATAATCTTAATGGCTGCGGTACTAATTCCGTTTTTGGTGTTGATGACCGGCATTGCCATAAAATAATTATGAATAACTTTGCCCTTAAAGCTATAAAAAATGTTCAGCAAGTTCGCATTTACCATTTTCGAGGAAAGTATTCAGAAATATCATATTAAGGATAATGTATATCAGTCTTTTGAGAACCCCTACCCTAAAGATGATATTGCACGTTTGCTCTATCGTAAAAACTGGATAGACACTGTACAATGGCATTATGAGGATATTATTCGTGACCCGGATATTGCACCGGCGGATGCTTTGGTATTGAAGCGAAAGATTGATGCGAGTAATCAAGACAGAACAGACTTGGTAGAGTTTATAGACAGCTATTTTTTGGATAAATACAAAGATGTTGCAGTAAAGGAAAACGCAACCATTAATACGGAAAGTCCGGCCTGGGCTATAGACAGGCTGTCCATTTTAGCGCTTAAGATTTATCATATGCAAGAAGAAGTGGGCCGTACGGATGCGTCTTTGGAACATATTGAAAAATGTACGCAAAAGCTAAATGTGTTATTGGAGCAGCGTAAAGATCTTTCTACGGCAATAGACCAATTGCTGGCGGATATTGAATCTGGTGATAAGTACATGAAAGTGTACAAACAGATGAAAATGTACAATGATGATGAGATGAACCCTGTTCTCCGTGGCCAAAAATAAACCCGAACACCTATTGGTCATCAGGCTTTCCGCAATGGGGGATGTAGCCATGACCGTACCTGTCCTTCTTGCGCTTACCAAGCAAAACCCACACCTAAAAATTACCGTACTCACACGGAAATTTTTTGCCCCAATGTTCTCTAATGTCCCGAACGTAAGTGTTTATGAGGCTGATGTAAAGGGAAGGCACAAAGGCGTATTTGGACTCTGGAAGCTCTATAAGGAACTTACCAAATTAAAGATTGATGCCGTTGCTGATCTTCACAATGTTTTGCGGAGCAAAGTATTAAAGCGATATTTTAAATTTGGACGTATTCCGGTTGCACAGATCGATAAAGGTAGGGCAGAAAAAAAAGCGCTTACCTCCACTGTTTCAAAGGTCTTCAAACCTTTAAAAACCACCCACCAACGTTATGTAGATGTGTTTGCGCAATTGGGTTTCCCAATAGATTTACCTAAGAATTCTGTATTGTCCAAAGAAAGTCTTTCGGATGAAACACAAAAAATTCTAGGAATCGATTCAAAAAAATGGATCGGGATTGCTCCTTTTGCCGCATTTGAAGGTAAAACTTACCCATTAGAATTAATGGAGGAAGTTATTGCCAAGCTTAACAAAGATAATGGATATAAAATTTTCCTTTTTGGAGGTGGACCTATCCAGGAAAAGAAACTTCAAAGTTTTGAGGACAAGTTTACGAACTGTCTAAGCATGGTAGGCAAACTTTCTTTTCATGAGGAACTTGCCCTTATTTCTAATTTAGACACTATGCTGTCTATGGATAGTGGTAATGCACATTTGGCGACTATGTACGGCATTCCAGTAGTTACACTTTGGGGAGTTACCCATCCTTACGCTGGGTTCTACCCTTTTGGCCAAGATGTAGATAATGCATTATGTGCCAATCGGGAAAAATTTCCGTTAATTCCAACATCCGTTTACGGTAATAAAATGCCCCAAGGATATGAAATGGCCATGCGTACCATTCTGCCGGAACAAGTTGTAACCAAGGTTAAGAGCGTATTGAACGATGTATAAATTTCTATACGGTTGTTCTTTTGGGCTCCAAAGATTTAAAGTACTGACGTAATTGGGACATAAACCTATATTTACGGGCACTTGGGGTAGTTTCTACCATTAGGGTTCTAACCCCTATATATGAGCTCATAAGATAAACGGCAACACCTTCACTATCAATGTGTCTATCAATGTGTCCGTTAAACTTTCCGCGTTGTATGGCAGATACCAAATTCACCTCCCAAATACGTAAAATGTCATTTAAGTGCTTCATTACGGTTTCATTCTTACCATTAAACTCATTAATGAAATTACTAAGCACAAAACCAAAGTCAAACTCGTTATGTACGGCCGTTTCTAAAGCCTCTTCAAAACATTGTGTAATAAGGTCTAAAGTATTGTCATGACCTTCTATAGGCTCAATAAGCTGACTGTACATTTTACGAACCAGTAAGTTTTCAATAATCTGAATGAAGAAATCTTCCTTGGATTCAAAATGATAATAGAAGGCTCCTTTGGACAAGGATAGTTCTTTTAATATATCATCAACACTTGTATTGTAGTATCCGTTTTTGTAAAAAAGTTCAAGTCCTGTTACTTGCATTCTTTGCATGGTAGCCATGCGTTTTAAACTCTTGGTCATAATTATAGATTTGGGGTTAAACAGACCGTTGGGTCTCATACAAAGAACCGCAGCAATGAATGCTATGTTAGAGATGAAGGGTTGTCTGACCATTTTTCTCGTTAAAAGACCTAAATTGTTTAATATGAGGTTATTCAACGAGTGACTCACAAACCACATGGTCGGTAAATAATGTCGATTACCGAGTGAAAAACCACCAAGAATTTATATAAAGGAAGCTTTTACGCATATAATATACCAACGTAAGCCTGTTTTTGATACGTAAGAAAATATATACAAATATTTAAAAGGTCACACCTTGTTTAGTATCTTGCACTTAAGACCCGAGTAAGGTTCAAAAACAATTACGACGAAAGTTGGTAAATGAAGCAGATAAATAAGGATACGGCTATATTAATATTCTCGCTTTCGGCGCAGCTGGAGGCAGAACGGAAGTCCATTTTTGGAAATGCCAACAAGAAAGCCTCCCGTGGTTTTTTTAATATCCTTATCAATCGTACACGTAAAATTGCATCCTCCACTGGGGCAGATGTTATTATAGTAGACGAGAGCCAACAAAAAGGAACAACCTTTGGCGAGCGTTACGCCAATGCTTTTCAAGAACTTTTTGATCAAGGGTATACCAAAGTGCTTTCTATTGGTAATGATACGCCAGATTTAACCGCAGAAGTTTTAGATCAGGCTATAGACAAAATTCAGTACAAGGACTTGGTCCTTGGGCCTTCAACTGATGGTGGGGTGTATCTATTGGGTATGCGCCGTGAGTTCTTTAACTTGGATCAGTTTAAGGCACTTCCCTGGTTAGAATCCACCTTGTTCAATACATTGGTGAACGGGGTTTTCTGGAAAAAAGCAGAGGCATACTATTTTGATGAGCTTACGGATATTGACACCTCACATCAATTACTTCAATTTTTATATAGCACAGATGATGAAGTTCTAATTAGCTTCATCTTGAGCTATTTATTGGCAGTACAGAACCTTATACAACATTCAAAATCACTGTGCTTATCGGATAAGCATTCGTTTTCCTTTCAATTAAGGGGTCCTCCCGCATTTCTTTTAGCGGCATAGTTTAAACCTTTTACAGGTTAAGAAGGATAGTCCCTATATATATTATAGTGATTTCGACTTCTTTTAAAAAAATAACAACCTTTTATTGAATTTTAATGAAAACAGCTATAATAGCGCTTATGCAGCTATGTGCAGTATTGGCGTACGGCCAGACCAATTCGTATACTGCAAAATTGATAGATACGGATAATGTACCCGTACCCTACGCAACTATAAACGAGCTCGGGAGCAATAATTATGTGGTATCCGATGACTCTGGATTTTTCACCCTACGGACGGAAGCAAATACTTTTACAGTAAGTATAGCATCCATAGGATATATCACCCAAGAAATTAAGGTGGTAAACGGAAGCTTTCCAAAAGTTATTACTTTGGAACTGTCTTCCGAGCAACTAGATGAAATTGTAGTTACCGCGTTAGGAATTGAACGGGAAAAGCAATCCTTGGTTTCTGCAGTAACTACGGTAAAGGCAGAACAACTTACGGAAGTACCCCTTACCAATATGGTAAATAGTCTAGCTGGGCGCGTGGCGGGCGTTCAGATTACGAACGGTTCATCTGGTGTAGGCTCTTCTTCTCGTATCGTTATTAGGGGAGAAAATTCTTTGGGCGGTAGCAACCAGCCCTTGTTTGTGGTAGACGGTGTACCTATAAGCAATGAACAGATTACGAGTAACCTTGTAAATGACGGTGCGCTTCAAGAAGTAGATTTTGGTAATGGCGGTGCAGACATAAGTCCGGATGATATTGCCTCTATCTCTATTCTTAAAGGAGCGGGTTCCGCAGCATTATACGGAGCGCGCGCAGCAAACGGTGTGGTAGTCATTACCACTAAAAGAGGACGAAAGAAAAAGGGGCTGGGCATTAGTATCAATAGCACGCTGACAGTAGAGAGCTTATTGACCTTGCCTGATTATCAGAATGAGTACGGTGGAGGTTCAAATGGTGAATACGCCTTTCAAAACGGAACTGGTGCCGGTGTAAACGATGGCGGCATTAGCAGCTATGGCCCTCGTTTGGACCAAGGTCAATTAATTGCTCAGTTTGATAGTCCTTCGGTAGATATAAACGGAAACCCTGTTCGTGCAGGAGATGTCATTTCACGAACCAGGCCAGATGGTTCGTTTACGGATATTACCCCTACACCTTGGGTGTCAAGACCTGACAACGTTCGTAATTTCTTTGAAACGGGTGTTACTTATCAAAACAACATTTCCATAAGCTCGGGAGGCGAAAAAGGAAGCGCACGATTATCCTATAGCAATCTAAAGAATGATGGAATTGTTCCTAATACGGACTTAAAACGAAACGGACTTGCGGTGAGTGTAGACCAAAACGTTCATGAAAAGTTTAAGGTAAAAGCATTTTTAAATTACATCAACACGCGCAGTGGTAACCGCCCCAATTTAGGTTACGGTTATGAAAATCCACTTTATGGGTTTAACTGGACCGGGAGAAACACCAATGTGGAATCATTAAAAAATTATTGGCAGGCAGGTCAAGAAGGCATTCAGCATTATGATTTTAATTACCTATGGTTGACCAACCCTTATTTAACGGTTTATGAAAACACCAATAGTTTCAATAAAAACCGAATTTTAGGGAATGCTTCGGCCACTTATGATATTACGGATAAGTTAAGTCTAAGCGTTCGCGCCGGTATTGATACCTATGATGATAAAAGGGAATTCCGCCGTGCGGTAAGCACCAATCAAAACCCGTTGGGTACGTATCGTGAGGATGACGTTCGTTTTAGGGAATTGAATACGGATGTTTTGCTTTCCTATTCGGACAAGATCAATGACGATTGGAAATACAACGTATCCGCAGGAGCCAACCGTTTTGACCAGGACATTCAATATAAATTTTCGGAAGCTTCTCAATTGGCGATTCCCGGTATTTATACCCTGGCAAATTCAAGAACACCGTTAAAAGGAGACAGTCAGAAATTTACAAAGCGAATTAATAGCGTATACGCCAGCGGAAACCTTTCCTATAAAAACTCGTTGTATTTTGATGCTACTTTTAGAAATGACTGGAGTAGTACATTACCAAGTAATAGTAATTCCTTTGGGTATTACTCGGCAGGACTTAGTTACGTTGTGAGTAATATGTTTATGTTGCCCGAAGCCATTTCGTACCTAAACCTCAGGTTTAGTGCGGCCAGTGTGGGTAATGATACAGACCCGTACCAGAACGTGCAGAATTTTGTGTTCAATCAAAATTATGGTTCCAGTTTTAGGGTAACCAATGAAACGGTATTAAAAAATGCCAATCTAAGACCGGAACGTTTAAATGCACTTGAGGCCGGTCTGGAAGCCTGGTTTTTAGATGGCAGGCTTCAGCTAGATGTGGCTGGGTACCAAAACACCAGTATAGACCAGATTATTTCAAGGCCTATATCGCAGACCAGCGGGTTTTCTAATTTCAACGTAAACGGCGGAGAGGTCAGAACTAGAGGTTTTGAGGCCTTAGTGAGCGCCACCTTGGTTCGCTCGGAAGATTTTGGTTGGGAGTCTTCGGTAAATTATTCAACCTATCGCAGTGAAGTTACCAAGTTGCCAGATGGGGTAGATCAATTTGTAACGGGTACGGCCAATATCTTTTCTGGTGGAGGCGGATCTAATACGGTTTTCTACATCGCCAGGGAAAATGGTCGTGTAGGAGATATGTACGGTACTGGTTTTCTAGAAGTAGATGGTCAAACCGTCTATGGAGCAAACGGCCTGCCCATACAAGATGGAAACCTTAGACTTTTGGGCAACTACAATCCGGATTTTACCGTCGGTTTCAATAACAAGTTTTCGTATAAAAATATTGACATGACTATTCTTTTTGATTGGCGAAAAGGAGGTACCATTGTTTCTAGGATCAAAGCTCTTGGAAGTACATCGGGTGTTTTACAGGAAACTTTGGTGGGGCGTGAGAACGGAGTTGTTGGAGATGGTGTGGTTAATGTAGGTACGGCCGATAGCCCGCAGTATGTTCCTAATACCACCTCGGTTCCTGCCAGTCAGTTTTACAATAATTTCTTTGACCGAGGTAATGAAGATAGTGCATTGTACAGCGCATCTTATGTAAAATTGCGCCAGTTGGGACTATATTACAACCTTCCTGAAAAAGTGTCCAAATCCATTGGTTTTCAGAATATAAAATTAGGCCTGGTGGGCAGTAATTTACTATTGTTTACGGAAAACCCTCATTTTGATCCAGAGCTGAACGCCCTGCAAGAACAGCGTATCGTTTATGGTGTAGAAGATTTTTCATATCCATCTACCCGCAGTTTTGGGTTTAGCGTTAAAACGGATTTTTAAGAGGAAAGCACCATGAACGGAAAACTAAAATTTAGAACAATGAACAAACTATATATATTAGGTTTTACGAGTTTCTTCTTAGCATTGGGCAGTTGTACCGATGAGTTTGAAGAGCTTAACGAAAACCCCAATTCTCCTGAAGCTGTTGATCCGCAGTTTTTGTTGGCCAACGTCATTTCTGTAGAAGCGGACCAAAATGCGTTTTACCAAGGATTTCGTCTGGCAAACTATATTGAGCAGTTTGCGGCCAGTGTAGAATTTGAGCGTATAGACCGTTACGAAATGGGTACGAACAGCGATTACTGGAATACGATATTTCAGTTATTGAGCGATATTAAATCTATGCGGGAATTACAGGGTTCCAATGAGGCGTATAATGCCATAGGAGATGTAATGCAGAGCTTTTTGTTCTCCCAGCTTACGGATATGTGGGGAGATGTACCCTATACCGAAGCTGTTAATGCACTAGACGGGCAATTCACTCCCGCTTATGATACCCAAGAAAGTATTTATACAGATCCAGATACCGGCATTTTAACCGTTTTGGAGCGTGCAGCTACAACCCTGGAAAATTCTAATGCCGTAGTAAACGGCGATGTACTTTTTAATGGGGATCTTAACAAATGGGTGCGTTTTGCAAACTCGTTACGGTTGCGATATCTTTTACGGATAAGTAAACGGTTAACTGATTTTTCGGAAATTCAGGAACTGGTCTCTTCCGGAAAACTTATGCAATCCAATGCGGACAATGCGGTGCTGCCCTATCTGAGTTCAGCGCCAAACCAATATCCTATGACGCTGTCGTCTTTGGGATTGTATCAAGAACATCGTATGACCACCACTGTAGATTCGGTTTTAACATTATGGAATGACCCAAGGGTGAATGTTCTTTACAAACCTACCCAGGCAAGTGTAAATGCAGGTACCCCGGAATTTAAGGGACTGTTGAACGGCCAAGACCGAGAAACCATTGCAGAAAAAGGAATTGATTTAAATGACGTTTCTTTGTTCGGTGCTATCTTTAGAGATGTGCCGGATGGGGTAGATGCCCAGTTCATGCAATACTCGGAAGTTCAGTTTGCATTGGCAGAAGCGGTGGAGAGAGGTTATATCACGGGCGATGCTGAGGTCTACTATGAAGCCGGTATAAGAGCTAGTTTTGAATATTATGGTGTTGAGGTTCCTGCGGGATACCTTGCTCAAGAGCCAGTAGCACTTAATGGAGCGGATAACCTTACTAAGATTTTGACACAAAAGTGGTTCAGTCTAATATCTAATGGGCATGAAGCATGGTTTAACGTTCGTAGGACGGGTATTCCCAACTTAAAACCTGGGCCGGATAATTTGAACAACAACCAATATCCCGTTCGGTATTTATATCCAGAATCAGAACAAGCTACCAATAGCGCTAATTACAAAGTGGCGGCAGAACGTATAGATGGAGATAATATTAATAGCAAAGGATGGTGGGAGAAAGATTAAAAGAGGAATCTTATCCAATTTTTCTAAAGCTTATTATATTGTAAACGACAAAGAGGATTTAAACACAATTAGAAGCTGTTTCAATGAAGAAGATTAACAATATACTTTTTGGTTTTTTATTTGGTTTTTTGCTACTCTCTTGTGGCGAGAATTCTAAACAGGATAGTGACAGGCTAAAGCATGCACCATGGGAGGAAATAGAAGCCAAAGCAAAAGGTACGACCGTTAACTTTATGATGTGGCAGGGAAGTACCGCCATTAACGATTATATTAATAATTATGTGGTTCCTAGTGTAAAGGAAAAATATAACATTGATTTAGAGATTAGCGGAGGTCAAGGCCCGGAAATTGTACAGCTCGTTATGGGCGAAAAGCAAGCTGATATAAATGAAGGTCAAGTGGACATGGTTTGGATCAATGGAGAGACTTTTTTTCAGTTAAGAAAGGTAGAAGGTTTATGGGGGCCATTTGTAGACCAGCTTCCCAATGCTTCGTTGATTGATTTTGAGGATTCGTATATCAATACGGACTTTCAGCAGCCTGTAAATGGCATGGAGGCCCCGTGGAGCATCAATCAATTTGCAATCGTATACGATTATGAAAAGGTGCCAAACCCACCAAGAAGCATTCCTGAGCTCAAAAATTTCATAAAGGAGCATCCGGGTACCTTTACTATTTCCAATGATTTTACGGGCATGACCTTTTTGAAAAGTCTATTGGCGGAACTAGGTGGCGGACCCAACGCATTGGATGGTCCGTTTAACGAAACAAAGTACAACCGGCTTTCTAAAAAACTGTGGGAGCTTATTAATAATAACAAACGGTATTTTTGGAAGGAAGGCCGTACGTTTCCAAAAGAACAATCCAAGATGAACCAGCTATATGCCAATGGGGAACTTTTAATTGCATACGGATTTAGCGAAGGAGGCATAGAAGATAAAGTACTGAACGGTCTTTATCCGAAAACAACCAAAGGATATGCCTGGGAAAACGGCACCATTAGAAACTCCAATTACTTGGGTATTCTTTACAATTCACCTGAAAAAGCCGGAGCTATGCAGGTAATTAATTTTTTGCTATCCCCTGAAGCACAATTTAAAAAAGCGGATGCCAACGGAATGGATTCCAATACGGTTTTGTCTTTAGACAAGCTTGAAGTAGAATGGAAGGATAAATTCTTAGATGCTAGAAAACGCCAGTACGGACCTACGCTAAAGCAGTTAGAAGTCAATGCCATTGCCGAACCGGCTCCCGAATATATGATACGTCTGTACGAAGATTTTAGAAAACAGGTAATTGAAAATTAGCAAATCAAACATAGGTATACTTTTGTTCGTGTTGGTGGGGGTGGTTCCATTTGCCGCGGCATTTGTCTATGCCCTATTGTATAGCTTTGGAATCATTGGGGTGGCCAACAAGGGATTTACATTTCAGTTCTGGGAATCCGTTTTGGCTTCGGGAACTTTTTTTACGTCTTTAGGTTATAGTGCCTTAATTGCGTTGGTAGCTGTAAGCATATCCGTAGCAGGCGCACTCTGGATAACATTAAAGTTTAGGCGGCAATTGGAGAAACGATTTTTATCGTTTATTATTTATTTACCTCTGGCCATACCGGGCATCGTTACCGGGTTTTTTACGTTTCAACTGTTTTCAAAAGGAGGTTTTTTTGCTCGTATCAGCCATAAATTGGGATGGATAACAGAAGCAGCTCAATTTCCGGATTTGGTAAATGACGGATTGGCTATTGGAATCATTCTGTCCTTCATCACCATGATAATGCCATTCTTTGTGTTACTCTTTTTAAATGTTTACAAAAACGAACGGGTAGAAGAACTTTCGATTTTGGCACAATCGCTCGGGGCAAATGCAAAGCAGATTGTTAGTCGCGTATTTTTGCCTATTCTTTTAAAGAAGACTTGGGTACTTATCGTTCTGTATTTCATCTTTTTGTTGGGAGCTTATGAGGTACCGTTAATTTTGGGTCAAGAATCACCTCAGATGCTATCGGTACTCATTATTCAAGAAATAAAACAATACGATTTGGATAAAATTTCGGAAGGGTATGTGGTTGCCGTGTTGTACACATTAATTGTGTCCGTGGCGGCAATTGCGTTGTTCTTGCCAAAAAGAAAAAGAGCGTATGCGAGCTAATTGGAAACCTTTTGTATTGAGTTTGGCGGTGCTCCTAATTCTTTTCCCCTTTGTATACCTCGTGTTTTTATCACTGGCTTCGGAGTGGCGTTTTCCTGAGGTGTGGCCTTCATATGTTGGCTTTAGGAACTGGATTATCGTTTTTAGTTCGGAAACAGGTCTTTTGCAGAGTTTTTTATCGTCTTTATTAATCTCACTTTTGGTGGCGGTCTTTTCTACTACTTCAGGATTTTTGATCAGCAAGGCCGTATTTTATCACCCTAAAAAAAAGACATTGACCCTATTGGCTTATTTTCCATATATCTTGGCTCCGGTTGTTTTTGCCGCTTGCCTTAGTTTTTTCTTTCTAAAAATGGGTCTATTTGGAAATACAACAGGGGTTGTAGTTGCTCAGTTTATTATAGCTTTTCCGTATGCGCTACTGTTTTTTAGTAGTTTTTGGAACGAAAAAATAAAAAGCTACGAAGATTTAGTGGCCACTCTAGGAGGCAACAAATGGCAGACCTATACCAAAGTGCTCTTGCCATTGGCCAAAGGTTTATTGCTTGTTTGCTTTTTTCAGACCTTTCTTATTTCTTGGTTTGAATATGGTCTCACTTCCATAATAGGCATTGGTAAAGTACAAACGCTTACCATTAAGGTGTTTGTGTTCATTAAAGAGGCAAACTATTATTATGGGGCCTTAAGTTGTTGTCTATTGATTTTTCCGCCTGTAGTTTTGTTATATTTTAACAAGCGTTATGTATTTAAAAAATTGGTCTAATGTTTCTTGAAGTTCAACATATTGTAAAAAGTTTTGGTGCTGAAAGGGTGGTCAAAGACTTGAATTTTTTACTTCAGGCAAAACAGACTTTGAGTATTTTGGGAAAATCTGGTTGTGGCAAGACTACAATGTTAAAAACCATAGGTGGACTCGCAACACCGGATTCGGGTAAAATCCTTTTAAACGGAGTAGATATTACGGAGACCAAACCGGAGAAACGAAATATCGTATATCTCTATCAGGAAGACCTTTTATTTCCGCATCTAAACGCTTTTGAAAATATAGCTTTTGGATTACGGTTAAAAAAAATACCGGAAGGTTTAATCAATGAAAAAGTGGAGCATATGCTGCATAGCTTGGAGCTAGAAGGACAGGCGGATAAAATGCCTATGCAGCTTTCCGGAGGACAAAGACAAAGGGTTTCCTTTGGGCGGGCCATTAGCACAAACCCATCACTTTTGTTGTTGGATGAACCCTTTGGAAGCCTTGATACAGGTACGCGCCAACGGATGCAAGAATTGTTTAAAAAGCTTACTACTGAGTTTAATATAACATCGCTTTTTGTTACCCATGATTTAAAAGAAGCAGTTTTAATGGGCGATCAAATTGGTTTTATGGAGGACGGTGTTCTAAAGGTGTACAAGGATAAAAAGGATTTTATCCAAGACCCACAGACGGGTGTGCAAAGTGAAATCGAATTTTGGGGCGGATTGATATAGTTACAACAGAAAATATAATTTGGATAGCATGATGAAGAAAAAGGTGTGGATAGACACAGATTTGTCCGTGGGTATGACAAGGCATAAACGAGAGGGCTATTGTGATGTAGATGACGGATATGCCGTACTGCAACTGATAAAGGCCGATACAATTGAAATATGTGGTATTAGCGCGGTTTTTGGAAATACCATTATAGAAAACTCGTATCCACTAAGTCAACAAATGAGCACGGAGTTTGCCATGGGCAATATTCCCGTATATAAAGGGGCAGGGGAAGCTATTGACTTAAAAGATGCAAACAGTAATGAAGCGGTAGAAGCCTTGGCAGAAGCGCTCCGTAGGCAACCTATGACCATTATGGCCATTGGCCCCGCAACAAATATTGGATTATTGCTCTTAAAGCACCCGGAACTAAAGAGTGAAATACAGGAAGTAGTTCTTGTTGCAGGACGAAGAACACCGCAGGACTACTTTAAAATTGGAAATAAAGGCAATCATGCCCAGGATCTTAATTTTGATTTGGATAATGATGCTTTCCGGTTGATGTTCGAGCATGGAGTGCCCGTAACGCTCTGCCCTTTTGAAATTTCTAACAAGGTTTGGATCAAAGCGGAAGATTTGGATGCTTTGGAAAAAGGCGATGAGGGCAATAAATGGTTGGCCAATGCTTCTAGGGCTTGGTTACAACAGTGGGTAGACCAAGGAGCGAACGGCTTTAACCCGTTTGATGTGCTGGCGAGTCATTATATTATTTCCCCGGAGGACATTATTTCTGAAAATTTAAACGCAAGATTGGAAATTCATCCGGACGATACAGTAAAAGAGAACAATAAGCAGGTATTTAAACCCTACTTGTTATGTGATAACAAAGAAGGATTCCCTGTAAAGTACTGCTATGATGTGGTTTCAGGCTATCATAAAAAGTTAATGGATAGTCTGCTGAAATAAATACCTTAGTAGTATCGTTTTTCAGAAAACCTACTATGAGTGATATACAGACAAAATCAATTGGACTTGTGCTTTCCGGCGGAGGCGTTCGTGGTATGGCACATATTGGGCTTATACAGGCTATGAACGAATTTGGCCTGTCGGCCGAAATAGTTGGAGGCAGTAGCGTAGGTGCACTGGTAGGCGCGTTATATGCCAACGGAAATTCTGTACCGGAAATGATGGCGTTTTTTAGGGAAACACCTTTGTTCAGATATAACTTTTTAACTATTGTAAAACCAGGGTTTATAGATACCGATAGGTATTTTGATGTGTTCCGAGCGCATTTCCCGGAAGATAGTTTTGAGGCTCTTCAAAAAGGGTTACACGTTGTGGCCACCAATCTCCAAAAAGGAGACTTGGAGTATTTCTCTAAAGGGGAATTAATACGGCCTTTACTGGCTTCTGCCGCTTTACCTCCGGTTTTTAGTCCGGTTGAAATGGAAGGGCAACTCTATGCAGACGGTGGTATTATGAACAACTTTCCGTTAGAACCAATTGCTGGAAAGGCAGATTTTATAATCGGCAGCAATGTATCCGTAGTTGGGGAGCTCAACAAAAATGCCTTGAAAAACTCGTTACAACTTACGGGAAGGGTAACCGGCCTAATGATTTACGCCATTAATAGAAGCAAATTGGAAGCTTGTGATTTGTTGATGGAGTTCAAGGAATTGGAAAAAATAGGTGTGTTGGACCGTAAAGGGCTGGAAAAAGCGTACTTGGTAGGTTACGAGAATACTGCTAGAAAATTGGAAGAACTATTAAAAAAGCCCCAGTTGTAATGTACAACCGAGGCTTTTTCTATTTGTAAATGATGTTCATTTTAAACATCGTCATAATCAATTTTTAAAGTAGGTGTTGTTGGGTGAGCCTGACAGGTAAGGATAAGACCATCGGCAATTTCACCGTCCGTTAGAATCTGGTTTTTTACCATTTCTGCTTTACCTTCGGTTACTCGTGCTATACAACTACTACAAACACCACCTTGGCAAGAATATGGCGCATCTATATTCTGTTTTAATACCGCATCAAGAACAATCTCCTTTTTGTCCATAGTCAACGTAAACTCCTCATCATCGACCAAAACGGAAACTTGGGTCTTGCCTTCTGGTTGCTCTGGCATTTCATCCAAGATTTCTGTAGTGGTGAACAGCTCAAAATGTATTTTGTCCTTAGGTACCTCGTTTTCCTTCAACGTATCGGAAACCAAATGAATCATTGCTTCGGGACCACATAGGTAGTACCCATCAAAATCTACATCTTTATGCTTGTTTTTAAGCGCATAGTTAACCGTAGATACATCAATTCGGCCAAAAAGGGAATCATCTTCTTTAGTCTGGCTGTTTATAAAATAGGTATTGAATCTACCTGCGTAATCCAATTCCAATTTCGCCAAATCCGTATAGAACATGGTTTCCTTCTGAGATTTGTTTCCGTACACCAAAACAAACGTACTTTTTGGATGATCTGCTAAAACGGCTTTGGCAATACTCATGATAGGGGTAATACCACTACCTGCGGCAAAAGCTGCAATATTTTTAACCTTTCCCGTAGACTGAAAAGTAAACCTACCTTCGGGCGGCATGACCTCCAATACATCTCCGGCCTTTAGTTTGGTATGTGCATAATCTGAAAATCCGCCTTTATCCACACGCTTGACACCAATTGTAAAACAATCGCTTTTTGGTGAGGAACAGATAGAATAAGCCCTTCTAATTTCTTTTCCCTTAAGTTCCATTTTAATTGTAATGTACTGTCCGGGAACAAAATCAAAGGTTTGTATAAGGTCTTTAGGTATGGTAAAAGTGATGGCCACAGAACTAGGTGTTAGTGGCTTAATATGTTTTACGGTTAAGGAGTGAAAATGCACCATTATGTGTTTTTTAGTCAAATGTGACCGCAAAAATAAGCATTGATACAGCCATTTGAAACGGAAACCATAAAAAAAGGAACTTAAATACCGTTTTTAATTAGACGGTCCTTTTAGATTCTAGATTGTTATGTACGCAATAGGATAGCACGGAGATATAAAAGCGATAAATCTCTCTCTAAAAATCTTGGAGATGTAATTTATCTGAAATTTTTGTAACAAACTGTATTGCTTTTAACACTAACTTACCCAAATAGTAATCCAATTCTTATGTTTAAAAAATTTACTAAGCTGCAATGGAAGTCCTTCTTTCGGTCTTCATCCATGGGTAAAAGTCTTGGTATAAAGATAGTCATGGGTTTTTTTGCATTGTATTTTATGGGTATGCTGGCCTTTTTTGGCTCTGCATTGTTCTATATTTTAGAAAGAGCTATCCCAAATACGGACCCGCTTATACTGGTAAGCCAATTTTTATTGTATTGGATGCTTGGAGAACTGTTTCTTAGGTATTTTATGCAAAAACTTCCGGTTATGGATGTGAAACCATATTTGGTCCTTCCCATAAAGAAGAGCAGCATTGCGCATTATATTCTAGGTAGGTCTGCGGTATCCTTCTATAATTTGTTTTCTCTGTTTTTCTTCGTGCCCTTTAGTGTGGTGTTGCTCATAAATGGATATACGCCCTTAAACGTTTTGCTCTGGTTGTTGGCCATGATAAGCATTGTGCTGAGTATTAATTTCATCAACTTTATTGTAAACAAGAGTGATAAGGCTTTGGTGATTATCGGGGCTCTGTTACTAACATTTTATGGTTTGGAATATTTTCAGGTTTTTCCTGTTCAGGAATTTGCGGGCCATGTATTCTATGCCCTTTATAAAAGTCCGCTGTACGCACTAGTTCCTTTGGGTATTGCAGGCTTGACGTATTATTTGAATTACTCCTACTTAAGAAGCCGTATTTTCCTTGATGCTTCCCTTAAAAAGAATACGGTAGAAGCTACTTCGTCAGATTTATCTTGGACAAAGCGTTTTGGTGCTATTGCTCCGTTTTTGCAGTTAGACCTAAAGCTAATTTGGAGGAATAAAAGAACCAAAACGCAGGTTTTTATATCACTTGCTTTTGTTTTCTACGGATTGCTTTTTTATGGAATGGAAGATTTTGGAATGGGTTCTATGATGTTGGTTTTTATCGGTATTTTTATGACCGGCGTTTTCCTAATGAACTTTGGGCAGTTTATTCCGGCTTGGGATAGTTCGTATTTTAGTATGATAATGTCACAGAACATACCTCTTAGAAGGTATTTGGAGTCCAAGGCATTTTTAATTTATGTTAGTATTGGGGTAATGTTCTTACTATCTGTGCCCTATATTTATTTTGGTTGGGAAGCGCTTGCCATAAACTTTAGCTGTGCCGTATATAACCTAGGGATAAACGTACCGTTAATCCTGTTCTTTGGGTCAATGAACAAAAAGCGTATAGACTTGAACAAAAGTGCCCTTGGTAATATGCAGGGTACCAGTGCCACCCAGTTTATAGTAGGTATTCCTTTGTTCGGGATTCCTTTGCTTGTTTATGCCGTATTAACATTTTTCTTTTCACTAAATGTAGCTCTTATCACATTAGGCATTTTGGGTATGATAGGTTTCGCATTTAGGAATAAACTTTTAGACCTGATTACAAAAGCTTACCGAAAAAGAAAATACCGAATGATTGCCGGATTCAAAGAGCAGAATAACTAGTGCAATGTGCATTGGCAAATCTTTAAATGAAATAAGAAACTTATACCGTTACTATGATATCAGTTGAAAACCTTACTAAGAAGTACGTTGGCAAAGCCGTGTTGAATATTAACAATTTAGAAATACCAAAAGGACAAAGCTTTGGACTAGTTGGCAACAATGGGGCCGGCAAGACCACTTTCTTTAGCCTTTTGTTGGATTTAATAGTGCCCACTACCGGTCATATTATAAACAATGGCGTACAAGTAAACCAAAGTGAAGCTTGGAAGACCAATACATCTTCTTTTATTGATGAGAGCTTTTTAATCGGGTATTTAACGCCAGAAGAATATTTCTATTTTATTGGGGAATTACGGAACCAAAACAAGGCAGATATAGACGCACTACTAACCAATTTTGAAGATTTTTTTCATGGCGAAATTTTGAACCAGAAAAAATATTTGCGAGACCTCTCAAAAGGCAACCAAAAGAAAGCGGGTATTGTGGCTTCATTTATAGGTAATCCGGAAGTAGTTATTTTGGATGAACCTTTTGCGAACCTAGACCCTACTACCCAAATACGGTTGAAAAACATTATCAAAGACTTGGCGGCAAAACAAGGAGTTACGGTTTTGGTCTCTAGTCATGATCTTATGCACGTAACCGAAGTATGTGAGCGCATTGTAGTTCTGAACAAGGGAGAAATTGTAAAGGATATTGAAACTTCTGAAGCCACTTTAAAGGAATTGGAGCTGTTTTTTAGCGGAAAAGATACTCCTAAAGAAGATATTCCGGTGTCTTAGTTTCTTTTTTAAAACCGACTGCCTCGTCTATTTTTAGTTTTTCAACACTACAACGGGTGCTAGAAGATGTCGCTAATTTGCGTTTTTTGTCTGTTAAGTAGCAATAAAACCAGAGGTTTATCTATAAAAAGAGAGTTTACAAACTACTTAGTCTGTAAAATAAATCCTGCTACTTTTATTTTATACTCTTTATTTAGAGAATAGAGAAGCCATAAAACGAACATGCAATTCTTAATTGGATAAAGTAATTCTGACTTGTTAGATTAAAGAATTGCCAAGAACTAAAAAGAGACCTAGTTTAGAATATCATATTTTTGTTTCCACAGGTAAAGCCCGAACCCTAAACTTTTTATCGACCAACTGCATAATAATACCGTTCTTTTTTAGTTAAAGTAAAGTACGTAGATATACAATTTTGAAGCTGCACTATAAACTTATCATATTTTCTATTCTGGGGGCCCTCATTTCAAATGCTTGTTCCACCAAGAAAGACGCGTTCGTCAATCGTAATTGGCATGCGCTCAATACCAAGTACAACACGCTGTACAATGGTAATATCGCATTTGAAGAAGGAAGGGAAGAGCTTAATCTTAATTACCATGATGATTATTGGGAAATTCTGCCCATAGAGCGTCTAGAAGTCACGGAAGACATCAAATTAGATTCGGAAGATAACAATCCCAATTTTATCATAGCTGAAGAAAAAGCAACGAAAGCCATACAGAAGCACAGTATGGATATTAAAGATATTGAGCGCAATCCGCAAACGGACGAAGCTTTTCTTCTTTTGGGCAAGGCACGTTATTTTGATCAGCGTTATATGCCGGCACTTGAAGCCTTTAACTACATAATTAAAAAGTACGATTATAGCGATAAATTGAACGAGGCACATATATGGCGGGAGAAAGTTAACATTCGCCTGGAGAATGAGGAATTGGCCATTAGAAACCTAAAACGCCTACTAAAGTTTGAACAGCTTACAGATCAGGAATATGCAGATGCACGTGCTATGATCGCACAGGCCTATATAAATGAAAAGGTACTTGATACAGCCGTACAGCACTTAAAAGTGGCTTCTCACTATACAAAGAAGAATAAGGAGAAAGGCCGCTACTATTACATTATTGGTCAGTTGTACAATCAAATTGGGCATAAGGACAGTGCCAATTATGCTTTTGATAAAGTTATTGCCTTGAATAGAAGGTCGCCAAGGGTGTATATGATCAATGCGGAAATTCAGAAGATTAGGAATACCCAGATTACTTCTGAAAACAGCGAAGAAATGCTTGAATATTTGACGGATTTGGAAGTGAACCGAGAGAACCGTCCTTTTCTGGATATCATCTACCGTCAGGTTGCCGAGTATCATTTGGAGCAAGAGAATGATAGTATGGCTATTGCGTATTTTAATAAATCGCTTCGTGCTACGCAGAACGAGCCCAAATTGAATGCCCTGAATTACGAAAACTTGGCAGAATACAATTTTGACAAGAATGAATACAGGCTTGCTGGGGCGTACTATGATAGTGTTATTCCTAATCTGGATGAGAATACAAAGAAATTTAGGTCTACCAAGAAAAAATTGGACAACCTTGAGGATGTTATTAAATATGAAGATATTGTCCAGCATACAGATAGCATCATTACCCTTTATAATCTGCCTCTAGCGGAGCGTAAAGCCTATTTTGAAGATCATATAGCCAAATTACAGGCAGCAAAAGAAGCTGCGGCCAAGAAAGAAGAAAGAAGAATAGCCTCCGGTTTTGCGGAGTTTGCCAAGAGCAAGGGAGGTAAGGAGAACAAAGGTAAATTCTACTTTTACAACCTTACAAGCTTAGGGTACGGTAAGAACGACTTCGTTCAACGATGGGGCAAAAGGGAATTGGAAGATGATTGGAGGTGGAGCAATAAAAAAAGGACACTGCCCCAAGAAACTACAGATAATGCCATTGCCGCAAATGATAGCATCGCAGGTGAAGTTGGTGAGGATGAAAAATTCTCCTTGGATTATTATTTAGACCGTGTACCTACGGATGTTGCGGTAATAGATAGTTTAAAGAACGAAAGAAATTTTGCCAATTATCAATTGGGACTGATTTACAAAGAGAAATTTAAAGAGAACCTTCTAGCAGCTGCTAAGTTGGAAAATGTGTTGGATTCGGAACCAGAGGAAAGATTAATTCTTCCGTCTAAATACAACCTTTACAAAATTTACGAAGAAGAAGGCAGTCCGCTTTTGGCTTCAATGAAAGAAAACATTCTGACGAATCATGGAGATTCCCGCTATGCGGAAATTATACTGAACCCTAGGGCAGTCCTAGAAGATGATGTGGATAGCCCAGATGCACGGTACGCGGATTTATACCGCAAATACAGAGAGCAAAGGTTTTTGGAGACCATTACCGGTGCAGAGGAAAATATAGAGAAATATACGGGAGACCCTATAGTTCCCAAATTTGAAATGTTGAAGGCCAATGCCATTGGGAGGCTAAACGGATTCGAACCTTTTGAAGAAGCTTTAAACTATGTTGCCCTAACCTACCCTAATAATCCGGAAGGTAAAAAGGCAGAGCAAATGGTTGCGGAACAACTTCCAAAATTGGCCGTTAAGGAATTTTCAACTGAGCTAGGGTCGTCGGGTACCGGCAACTGGAAAGTGGTTTTTCCGTTTAGACGAAGTAACGATGAAATTGCCAAAAGGGTGAAGAAAGCTCTGGAAGATGCCATTATAGACTTGCGTTATAAGAATGTGGTTTCAAAAGATATCTATACCTTAGAAGACCAATTTGTGGTTGTACACGGCTTTAAATCCAAAGATTATGCGTTGGGCTTTGCCGAACTTATAAAGTTTAACAAGGATTACCTTATTGAGAATGAGAATTTTGTAATTTTATCTACTAACTATAAAATAATACAGGTACATAAAAACCTACAATCTTATAAAAATCAAATTTTAACCCCAAAACCTTAAAAAATGTTTTCTGACAACAAAAAACCAAGAACTATGAACGAAATTGGCGCACAACCTAACAGAATTTCCAAGCACACAAAAATTAAAGGTGATATAGAATCTGAAGCAGATTTTAGAATCGATGGAAAATTAGACGGTAACGTAAAAACTACCGGTAAGGTAGTTATTGGTAAGGATGGCTATATTCATGGCAAAGTAGAATGTGTAAATGCTGATATTGAGGGAAGCTTTAATGGCGAACTTTTAGTGTCCGATTTACTTTCACTAAAGTCTTCTGCGGTAATAGAAGGTACCGTTTCGGTAACCAAATTGGCGGTTGAGCCTGGAGCTACGTTCAATGCTTCCTGTACCATGAAAGGTAAAGGTGGTTCTTTGAACAGTTCTTCAAGTAGCTTTAAATCATCGTTAAGCAACAGTTCTAGTACGAGCAATGAGCCAGCAAAAGCCTCGTAATGATTCAAATTTAATACGTACTGCGGCCAGTTTTTCAGGTATTGCCATACAAATGGGTGCTACTATCTATTTAGGCAATCTTTTGGGGGCCTGGTTAGATGTAAAGTTTGAAAAAACGTTTCTAGAGGATACATTTACTTTACTTGCCGTATTTTTGTCAATGTATATCGTCATCAAAAAAGTGATGACATTAAATAAGTAACATTGATAAAGCAAATAGTACAATATATAGTCGTGTTCATTTTGGTGGGCACGACTTCTTTTTTTCTACATCAGTTTTTATTGGCAGATACTAATTTAGACTTTAGGGCACTGCTCAAAACAGCCTATATCTTTCATTTTATTTTCTCTTTATCGGTAATTATTGCCTTTCAACTGCTCTCCAAAAACGAAAAAGTTTTTGTTCAATTGGGTTTTATTTATATCGGGCTTTTAGTATTTAAAATTGCCGCTTATACCGCTATGTGCTACCCACAACTTATGGGAGATCAGTATTTACCGAGATTTTACAGGGCTTCACTTTTAATTCCCGTGTTTGTTTTTTTAGGCTTGGAAGTCTTTTTTGTTTCAAAAATTATGCAGCGTAGATAGTTTCAAAATTTTATGGAATAAAAATGCTTTGTATTACGGCAAGATTACCTACTTTTGCGCAAAATTTCAGGAGCATAATTTTTTGATAAAAAATAATGAAGGAAGTTTCAAAAATGATCAGAACACTAGTTTTACTTTGTACACTATGCATTTCTCTTCAAGGTTTTGCATTCTCCGAAGGGGGTGATGAAGGGGCGGTAGACACAAAAGATGAAGTGAATGCATACATTTTGCACCACATTAAAGATGCTCATGATTTTCATTTGTTTTCATATACGGGAGACAATGGCGAGCGTAAGCATGTAGGCTTTCCATTGCCGATCATTCTTTGGTCTAGCAATGGGTTGGTGACTTTCATGTCTTCTGAATTTCATCATGACGATGCCGGAAAGGTTATAGTAGAGAAAGGCGGATCCAAGTTCGTAAAGCTTCACGGCAAGATTTATGAGTTAAATGCGGGAGCTTCCGAGGTTCAATTTGATGAACATCACCACGCAGAAAACGCTGCTAAGGTTTTGGACTTCTCAATCACTAAAAGTGTTTTCGGAATTTTGTTGGTTGGACTTCTAATGCTTTGGGCATTCTCTTCATTGGCCAAACAATATGCTAGCAAAAAAGTACCTACCGGATTCGGTAGAGTTTTGGAGCCTTTGGTAATTTATGTTAGGGATGAAATTGCTAAGCCAAACATTGGCGAGAAAAAATACAGAAAATTTACAGGATACCTTTTAACGGTGTTTTTCTTTATATGGATTTTGAACCTTTTAGGTTTAACTCCGTTAGGTTTCAATGTAACCGGTCAGTTGGCCGTTACCGCTGCTTTGGCAATTTTCACTTTAATTATCTATACGTTTAGCGGAAACAAAGATTACTGGATGCACATGTTGTGGATGCCGGGTGTTCCTGTTTTGATCAGACCTGTTCTTGCTATCATAGAATTGGCCGGAGCTTTTGTGATCAAGCCATTTTCATTGTTGGTACGTTTGTTCGCGAACATATCTGCAGGACACATTGTAGTAATGAGTCTAATTGCAATCATGTTTACACTTAAGGAGAGCCTTACCGTCGGGGGAGCTACGATTTTGTCGTTGGTACTATCGTTTTTCATTACACTTATTGAGGTGCTGGTAGCCTTTTTACAGGCTTATATTTTTACCATGTTATCGGCATTGTTTATTGGTATGGCTGTTGCAGAGCACGACCATGAGCATGAGCACGATGCAAACGGACATGAAATTCCGGATGCGGAAGACGTTAGAGGGGATTTTATCTAAAAGAGAGTTTTTTAATTTAATTATATAAATCAATTAGTATGGTAACTTACAACTTAATTGGAGCTGGTTTAATCGTAATCGGTGCAGGTATCGGTCTTGGTCAAATTGGTGGAAAAGCAATGGAAGGTATTGCTCGTCAGCCAGAAGCAACAGGAAAAATCCAAACTGCGATGATTATCATTGCTGCACTTTTAGAAGGTTTGGCATTCGGTGCTTTGTTCTTAGGAAAATAAGAACTACAAAACCCAAAGACATTTTCCTGCAACGGTTGGTTGCAGGAAATGTTTTAATTATTGATTTAGTATTTTAAAAAGAAAGTATGGAAACTTTATTGAACGATTTCTCACCAGGCCTTTTCGTAGTTCAGACAATATTATTGTTAGGGTTGATTTTCCTATTGGTGAAATTTGCATGGAAACCGATCTTGACTTCTTTGAACGAACGTGAAGAAGGTATTCATGGTGCATTGGAGGCTGCTGAAAAAGCGCGTGCAGAAATGCAGAACTTGCAGGCCGATAATGATAAGTTGTTAAAAGAAGCCCGTGCAGAGCGTGAGGCTATGTTAAAAGAAGCTCGTGAAATCAAAGATAAGATGATTTCGGATTCTAAAGAGCAGGCTAAAGTAGAAGGCAATAAAATGTTGAAGCAAGCTCAAGCTGCTATTGAAAGCGAAAAGAAAGCTGCTGTTGCCGATATTAAAAATCAGGTAGCTGAACTTTCTGTAGAGATTGCAGAGAAGGTTTTAAAAGAACAACTATCCAACAAGGACCAACAATTAAAGTTGGTTGAAAGTATGTTGGGTGATGTTAAATTGAATTAAGTAGCTATATTGCTCTTTGTTGTGCCAATGGTTTTTGCGCAACAGGACAATAAAACAAAATAAAAGATGAGCGATTCTAGAGCAGCAATACGTTACGCAAAAGCAGTCTTGGACCTAGCAGTTCAAAACAAGGCTACGAGTGCAGTTGAGAAAGACATGCGTTCGGTTGTGGCAACTATTGCCGATAGTAAGGAGTTGAGAGCAATGTTGGCCAGTCCCGTAGTAAATGGGGAAACCAAGAAAAAAGCTTTGTTCGCTGTTTTTGAAGGCAGTGATCAAATTACCCTTGGTGTAATCAATACGCTTGCTGCGAACAAAAGAATATCTATTTTAAACGAGGTTGCTTTAAAGTATATTATTCTTAATGAAGATTTGAAAGGAGAAGGAGTGGCTTACGTTACTACCGCTGTGCCGTTAAGCGCAGACCTTGAAAAGAAAGTTCTTAAGCAAATAGCTCAGATAACCGGTAATGCCGTTACCATCGAGAATAAAATTGATGAAAGCATTGTTGGAGGATTTGTATTGCGTGTTGGCGATTTGCAATATGATGCTAGCATTTCAAACAAATTGAATAATATTAAACGAGAGTTTACAAGTAGTTTATAATAATAACAAGGGCTTAGGATGTATTTCTTAAGTTCTAGGTCTTATATCTATAAAAATGGCAGGAGTAAAAGCCGCTGAGGTATCAGCAATTTTAAAGAAACAATTATCAGGATTTGAAGCCACCGCTACATTGGATGAGGTGGGAACTGTATTGCAGGTTGGTGATGGTATCGCCAGAGTCTACGGTCTATCTAATGCCCAGTACGGGGAATTGGTAGAATTCGAAGGCGGCCTTGAAGGTATCGTTCTTAACCTTGAAGAAGATAACGTTGGTGTGGTTCTTTTAGGACATTCCAAGTCTATTGGAGAAGGTGCTACGGTAAAACGTACCCAGCGAATTGCTTCTATCAAAGTAGGTGAAGGTATCGTTGGCCGTGTGGTAGATACTTTGGGTAACCCTATAGATGGTAAAGGACCTATTGCTGGTGATACTTATGAGATGCCATTAGAGCGTAAAGCTCCTGGTGTAATCTTTAGAGAGCCGGTAACTGAGCCTATGCAATCTGGTATTAAGGCAATTGATGCAATGATTCCTGTTGGCCGTGGCCAGAGGGAGCTTGTAATTGGTGACCGTCAAACTGGTAAAACTACCGTTTGTATCGATACCATTTTGAACCAAAAAGAATTTTATGATGCTGGTGAGCCAGTATTTTGTATATATGTTGCTATTGGCCAAAAAGCCTCTACTGTTGCTGCCATTGCGCAGACATTAGAAGATAAAGGTGCTATGGCATATACAACTATTGTTGCTGCTAATGCTTCCGATCCTGCGCCAATGCAGGTATATGCCCCTTTTGCAGGTGCATCTATCGGTGAGTATTTCCGTGACACAGGTCGTCCAGCTTTGATTATTTATGATGATTTATCAAAGCAAGCGGTTGCGTATCGTGAGGTATCACTTCTTTTAAGAAGACCACCGGGACGTGAGGCTTACCCAGGTGACGTTTTCTACCTTCACTCTAGATTGTTGGAGCGTGCTGCAAAGGTTATCAATGATGATGCAATTGCTAAGAACATGAACGATTTACCTGAGGTGTTGAAGCCTATGGTAAAAGGTGGTGGTTCGCTAACGGCACTTCCTATTATTGAAACACAAGCAGGTGACGTATCGGCATATATTCCTACGAACGTAATTTCTATTACGGACGGACAGATTTTCTTGGAGCAGGATTTATTCAACCAAGGGGTAAGACCGGCAATTAACGTTGGTATCTCTGTATCTCGTGTGGGTGGTAACGCTCAGATCAAATCAATGAAGAAGGTTGCAGGTACATTAAAACTGGATCAAGCTCAGTTCCGTGAATTGGAAGCTTTTGCGAAGTTCGGTTCAGATTTGGATTCTGCTACATTGAACGTTATTGAAAAAGGACGTCGTAACGTAGAGATTCTTAAGCAAGCTCAGAACGACCCTTACACGGTTGAAGACCAGGTAGCCATTATCTATGCAGGTTCTAAGAACTTGTTGCGTGATGTTCCTGTAGAAAAGGTTAAGGAGTTCGAAAGAGATTATTTGGAATTCTTGAACGCAAAACACAGAGATGTGTTGGATACCTTAAAGTCCGGCAAACTTACTGATGAAGTAACGGATACGTTGACTACGGTAGCTAAAGACCTTTCGGGTAAATATAGAAACTAGTACTAAGTACAGAGTATTGGGTGGGAAGTAACCATTAAAGGGTAAAACTTCATTTGTTGGATACGGCCCACTCACTACTAAATACTATTTAAAGAATGGCAAACTTAAAGGAAATACGAAACAGAATATCGTCGGTATCATCAACGATGCAGATTACCAGTGCCATGAAAATGGTATCTGCCGCAAAGTTGAAGAAAGCACAGGATGCCATTACTGCAATGCGACCTTATGCCGATAAGCTTACGGAGCTGTTGCAAGGTTTAAGTGCTAGCTTGGACTCTGATTCTGGTAGTGTATATGCTGATAATAGAGAAGTAAAAAAGGTATTGGTGGTTGCTATAACTTCAAACAGAGGTTTGGCCGGTGCTTTTAACTCTAACATCTTAAAGCAATGTACTCTTTTGCTTAATGAAAAGTATGCTGGCAAGCAGGTAGATTTTGTAGCCATTGGTAAAAAAGCCAATGATTTCTTGGTAAAGCGTTCAAAGGTAATAGCAAATCATAGCAGTCTTTATGATGATTTAACTTTTGACAATGTATCTGCCATTGCCGAAGATTTAATGGAGCAATTCACTTCAGGTAATTATGATCGTATAGACATCGTTTACAATAAATTTAAAAACGCTGCTACACAGATTGTAATGACAGAGCAATTCTTGCCTATCGTGCCTATGGCCGGGGCAGATAACCTGAGCACTGATTATGTTTTTGAACCTTCAAAAATAGAAATTGTTGAGCAGTTGATTCCTAAGTCGTTAAAAACACAATTGTACAAAGGTATCCGTGATTCTTTTGCCAGTGAACATGGTGCTCGTATGACGGCAATGCATAAAGCAACGGATAACGCAACCGAATTGAGAGATCAATTGAAGTTGTCTTACAACCAAGCAAGACAAGCGGCAATTACCAACGAAATCTTGGAGATTGTTGGTGGTGCGGAAGCGTTGAACAACTAATAGAATATATCAGCTTTGACTTAGTCATTGTAGATACGTATAGAATAGAAAACCCCACAGCAATGTGGGGTTTCTTTTTTTAGGATAGTCCCTGAGCATGCTTTATGCGTATGTATTGCCAAATACAATAAGATAACTATCATGAAAAAATACATCTATATTTTAGGATTAAGCTTATTTATCCTTTCGGGTTGTGGGTCTACCAAGAAATTAGAAACCACGGCACCTTTTAGTTTAGGAGAAGCCTACGCTCAAAAATGGTCCATAAGTCAATCCCCAAAAGATGGCGGTTACGAGATAGTGGTTTCCGTGCTAAGTTTGGAGAACGATAATGCCAACTTAAAGAACGTCTACTATAATGGGAAAATGGCTCCTATTTCTATTGAATTAACGGATAAGGGCATTATAGGTATTGCAGAATTTGGAGCGGTTGTTGAAAGTCCTGAGGAATTTCCTTTTGATTTAACAGAGACACAAGCGGTCATTGGTTATGTGCATAAGGAAAAGGTGAAATACTATCAAATCAACGGAATTCAACAGAACCTTCCCATTTCATATTCCAGTTTGGAAGAAAAAGAGGCCCGCTAGAAAAAAGAAAGATGGCGGGAGATTAACTTCACTTTGCTACATGCCTTTAAATAGGTACTTTTGGATTTAAATACAGCACTATTGAATCCGCTTAAAAAATTGTTCAAGCAAACGGCTATCTACGGTCTGGCCACTGTATTGCCCAGAATGATTTCTTTCTTTTTGGTAAGGGTGCATACAGATGCTATGCCCCCGGAGATATATGGTGAGCTAGCCGTTATCTTTGCATATTTTGCAATGTTCAACGTGGTACTGGCCTACGGAATGGAAACTGCTTTTTTTAGATTCTACTCCAAGTCCGCTGATAAGGAAACGGTTATATCTACTTCTCTAACTTCTATTTTGGGATCCACCATGCTTTTTATGGTATTCTCGTTACTTTTTCAGGACGGTATGGCAAGTATGCTCAATATTGACCCAAAATACATAAAGTACGTTATTTTTATTCTGTCTTTGGATGCCTTGGTAATTATACCCTTTGCCTGGTTGCGTGCCAATGAACGCCCCTTGCGATATGCGGTGGTCAAGATTTTAAATGTGGTCATCAATTTTGGTCTTACGCTACTTTTTCTTTTGATACTACCAAAAGTTGCCGAGACCAGTCCGGAAAGCTTTTTAGCAACGCTTTATAAGCCTAATTTTCAAATTTCATACATAATCATTGCAAATCTGGTAGCTAGCGCCGTGACGCTTCTATTGATGCTAAAACCTTATTTAATTAGTAAATACACTTTTGATAAGAAGCTCTGGAAAGAAATGATGAAATATGCTATTCCGGTTTTAATTGCAGGTGTGGCTTTTACCATAAACGAAGTTTTTGATAGGGTAATGTTGGAAGCGCTTTTACCCCAGGATATTGCCAATAAAGAAGTGGGTATGTACAATGCCTGTGTAAAGCTTGCCTTGTTTATGACTTTGTTCTCAACAGCGTTCCGTATGGGAATTGAGCCTTTCTTTTTTAGTCATGCCGGTACGGAGAATCCTCAAAAGGCGTATGCGCAGATAACCAACTACTTTGTAGTTTTGGGTAGTGTTATACTTTTGGGTGTGGTAGTCTTTGCCGATGTTCTTAAGGTGCTTTTTGTGAAGAATCCGGCCTATTGGGAAGCCATGTCCGTTGTACCCATTATTTTGCTGGCCAGTTTCTTTTTGGGTATTTATCACAACCTATCGGTCTGGTACAAGGTAACGGATAAAACCCGTTATGGCGCGCTTATATCAGTATTCGGAGCATTTATAACTATCGGTATAAATTATTTTTTCATCCCATATATTGGTTATATGGCCAGTGCCATTGCTACGGTTATGGCTTACGGTAGTATGATGGTGCTCTCGTATTACCTTGGTAAATCGCGCTATCCCGTTCCCTATAACTTTAGAAAAATACTTTTCTATTTAGGGGTTTCCATTCTTTTTTCCGCGCTGTCTTTTTATGTTTTCAATAGGAACTTAATTATTGGAGGTATCTTACTTTTGTTATATCTAGGTTTGGTATACAAACTTGAAAACGATAAGTTGAAACAGATTTTTCTTAGACAGAAAAGTTAACGAAGTAATAGAGACGGCCTAACCCAATAATCGTTGGCCAAAATCAAATTGAACATTTTACAATTAACGTAATACTATGGAAATAAAGATTATCAATAAATCACAACATAAGCTTCCACATTATGAAACGGGTGCGTCTGCGGGAATGGACCTTAGGGCAAATATTACCGAGACGGTAACATTACAACCTTTGGAGCGTGCTATTATTAAAACAGGACTGTTCATAGAGCTTCCGGTTGGTTTTGAAGCACAGGTGAGACCTAGAAGCGGTCTTGCTGCAAAAAAGGGCATTACGGTTCTAAATGCGCCCGGTACGGTTGATGCGGATTATCGTGGAGAGATTGGTGTAATTTTGGTAAACTTGTCCAATGAAAGTTTTGCTATCGAAAACGGGGAGCGTATTGCCCAACTGGTCATAGCCAAACACGAACGCGCAGATTGGATAGAGGTTAACGAACTTTCCGAAACTTCAAGAGGTGAGGGTGGTTTTGGTAGTACGGGTGTAAAGTAGTTAATTCTATAGCAATGAAAGGTAGATGTTGTAAGATGAGAATAAGTCGGGTTATATCCACTTTCTTCGGGGGATTTTTTCTTATCGCCCTATCTACCTATGCCCAAGAGTCGCCTAATATTGATGAAACACAAAGTGCAGAGCTTTTTCTGGAGGACTATTCGGATGATTTTCAGGACAAATTTTTTGATGCCCTAAAGCAAAAGGGTATTGAAAATTACGATAGGGCCATCAACCTTATGCTCCAATGCAAACAATTGGATGAAAATAATACTGTGGTAGACCATGAACTGGCACAATTGTACCTAAAGGAAAAACAATATCCGGTTGCGGAAACATTTGCTTTAACGGCGCTATTGGCGGAACCTGGTAATTTATGGTATACCAATACGTATGTAGAGATATTGCAAAAACAGCAGAAATCCGTTGAGAGCAATAAAGAGCAGTTGCCTTTTGATGAACCCAAGTTCAAGGAAAATTTGGCTTTGGTATATTATAGAAAGGGAAGGGCCAAAGCAGCAAAATCTATTCTGGAACAGACTCCAAAATCTAGCTTTACGCAACAGCTATCCGTAAAAGTAGATGATTTAATAGAATCGCAACAGGCGGCTATTACCAGTAGTTCCTTTTCTACTATCAACGTAAACAGGTCGGAATCAGGTTCCGTTGAACAGTACAAGGCCCGTATTCAGGGTATGCTCAGAACCAATAATTATTTATCTCTAGATCAAGTTGCGGCAGAGGCTTTGGAAAGTTACCCTTCGCAGCCCTATTTTTATTATGCCCAAGGTTACGCCTTTAATAAAAAGGGCAAACCACGCGATGCGATTGAGGTATTGGAAACCGGACTGGATTATTTTGTAGGTGATATTGCATTGGCCAATAAGTTTTATCAAGAACTGGCAGATGCTTATAATTCCATTAACAATTCAGTCAAGGCAAATATGTATCTTCGTAAGATAAAACCCGGGTTTTAAACTTTACAAAGATTATGGCTTTACCCTTACGAATGGCCTTGCGTTTAACGGCGTTGGTCTCACTTTCTTTTTTTATTTCTTGTAAATCTACCAAGGTTTTGGCCGATGGTAAGGTTGATGGCAATCTTTCGGCGAAAGCTATTGTTAAGAACCATTATGCGAATACAACCAATTTTAATACGCTAAGCGGGAAAATGCGAATAGATTATTCTGATGGCGAATCGTCTCAAGGGGTTTCAGTTAGCTTGCGAATGGAAAAGGATAAGGCTATTTGGATGAGTGCTCCACTTGGCATGGTAAAGGCATATATAACGCCGGGCAGGGTCTCCTTTTATAACAAATTGCAGAATGAGTATTTTGATGGAGATTTTGCTTATTTAAGTAAGTTTCTAGGAACAGAACTGGATTTTGAGCAGGTACAAAATCTGCTAATGGGCCAGGCGCTTTTTAATTTAAGGGAAGGAAAGTATGATGCCTCTATTGTAAATGGGGATTATCAATTAAAACCTAAAAAAGCAATGGAACTCTTTAAGGTGATGTTTCAAGTAGAGCCCAAGAATTTTAAGATGGCTGCGCAACAACTCTCTCAGCCTCTAAAGAAGCGTTTGTTACAAATAAACTATACGGATTATCAGAAAATTGATAAGTATATTCTTCCGCAACGTATTGCCGTTGCTGCTATTGAAGGTGAGGACCGCAATACGGTTGATATAGAATACAAAAATATAGAGTTTGATCAACCTATGAATTTTCCTTATAAAATACCAAAAGGTTTTAAAGAAATTACACTTACTGACGATGCGCGGTAATACCCATTATATTGCAATTTTCTTTTTTTTCTATCTCTTGGGATGGAACCCCGTTTTTGCTCAAAACGAAGAGCAGGAAGCGTTGGAAGCCAAGCGAGAGCAGTTGCAAAAGGAGATAGAACAAATTAACTATTTACTGTTTAATCAAAAGAAGAAAAAGGGTACGGTCTTAGATCAGATGGAGGCCTTGGACAACAAAATAAAAGTGCGTCAAGAGCTGATTAATGTGACCACGAAACAGTCTAATATTCTAAACCGAAAAATAAATGCCAATATAAAGGTCATTTCCGGTTTAAGGAAAGAATTGGATGAGCTTAAGGATGATTATGCTATGATGATTCAAAAGGGCTACCAAAGCAAAATTCAACAGAGCAAATTAATGTTTTTGCTGTCATCGGATGATTTTTATCAAGCCTTTAAGCGCATACAGTATATAAAGCAATACACGGAATTTAGACGTAAGCAGGGGGAGAAAATTGTTGTTAAGACCGAAGAACTTAGTAAGTTGAATCAAGGGCTAAGCGCGCAACGAAAGGAAAAGGACCGTTTAGTGGCCCAAAACCTCAAAGCCAAAAGGGCAATGACCCAAGAAAAAGAGGATCATCAGGCACTACTGGGAACGATACGTAAGAGCGAAACCAAATTTGCCGCACAAATTAGGGACAAGCAAAATCAGGCCAAGGAAATTGACCGTCAGATCGAGCGTCTCATTCGTGAGGCCATAGCAGCATCCAATAAAGATGCCAACAAAAAAAGTAACGACCCAAGCAAGTTCCTATTAACTCCGGAGGCGGCTATCGTAGCCAATAGCTTTACGGCAAATAAGGGTAGATTGATTTGGCCTGTTGAAAAAGGGTTCAAAAGCCAAGGTTTTGGGGTGTACGCAGATGCTATTTATCCTGGAATTAAACATCAGAGTAACGGTGTGGTCATTACCACGGACCAAGGGGCCAAAGCACGAGCTATTTTTAGAGGTGAGGTCATTGCCATACTTTCCATTCCGGGTGGTAATAAGGCTGTGCAATTAAAACATGGTAATTTTATCAGTACCTATTATAACCTCTCGGTCCTTTACGTAAAAAAGGGTGATAGAGTGGAAGCAAAGACGGAGCTCGGAGAGATTTATACCAATCGGTCTAACGGTCAAACAAAATTGAAATTTTATTTACATCAAAACACTTCCAAGTTAAATCCTGAGGAGTGGGTGTACCAATTATAAACTTAAGAATGCTATGAAGAAGATAACAGACTTACAGGGAACATTTACGTTAAACAATAAAGTAGAAATGCCATACCTTGGTTTGGGCACGTACCAAGCGGATAATGAGCAAGAGGTAATAGATGCTGTCAAGAATGCATTGAATGGTGGTTACAGACATATAGATACGGCTTCGGCCTATAAAAATGAAGAAGGAGTAGGTAATGGTATTCAGGAGAGCAATGTGGCCCGTGAAGAGGTGTTTTTGGTCTCTAAACTATGGAACGCGGACCAAGGTTATGAAAGCACCTTAAAAGCCTTTGAGGAGAGCCTGGAGCGTTTGGGTGTAGATTATCTAGATTTATATTTGATTCACTGGCCGGTTGCCAGAAAATATAAGGATACTTGGCGTGCCATGGAAAAGCTATATCGGGAGAAACGGATTAGGGCCATTGGGGTCAGTAATTTTTTGCAGCACCATTTAGAAGATTTATTGGAAACTGCAGAAATTGTTCCAACGGTAAACCAAATGGAGTTCCACCCTTACTTGGTGCAACAGGATTTAATAGATTTCTGTAACGATAAGGAAATTCAGTACGAATCTTGGTCACCTTTTATGCAGGGAAAAGTTTTTGAAGGGCATTCCAATGATTTTGACCCACTTACTGCTAAATACAACAAATCTATTGCACAGATTATATTGCGCTACAATTTGCAGAAGGGCATTGTTGCCATTCCAAAATCGGTACATGAAAACAGGATCAAGTCCAATGCTGATATTTTCGACTTTGAACTGTCAGAAGCCGATGTAGTTTATCTAGATGGGCTGGATAAAGGTGAGCGCAGCGGACCTGATCCTGATAACTTTGATTTCTAACAGAGGATTACTGTGTAAACAAAGCCTTCAGTTCTGTAGCTTCATTAGGCTTCATTTTGCCTGCCAGAACAAGGCTTAGTTGTTTTCTGCGTAGAGCGCCTTCAAAGCGTTCTTGTTCCAGTTTTGTCTCAGGTTCTAACGGAGGAACAATAGTAGGTCTTCCGGTATCATCTACTGCTACAAAGGTATATATGGCTTCATTGGCCTTAGATTTTTCGCCGGTAAAACGGTCTTCCATCCAGACATCAATATACACTTCCATAGAAGTTCTAAAAGCGCGTGAAACGGCCGCTTCTACTGTAAGTACACTTCCCACGGGTACAGATTGGTTAAACGCCACATGGTTTACAGATGCGGTAACGGTAATGCGGCGGCTGTGGCGGCGTGCAGAAATACTAGCGGCACGGTCCATTCGGGCCAAAAGCTCACCTCCAAATAGGTTGTTTAAGGGGTTGGTCTCACTAGGAAGTACCATATCGGTCATTACGGTTCTAGAATCACGGGGATTTTTAGCCTGCATAAATCAATTTTTTGGCAAAGATACCTTTTTTAACGGGCACCAAAGAAGAACCTTTTCTAAGTTGTAAAAGGTAAATTTAAAAGCTTGAAAAATAAGCTTTTTCAAAAAGGATTGATGATACAAAGTTGGTTTTAGTGACCGGATTTTAACCAAGCGTCTTTTTGAGTGCGCTTAATCTCACGTAGTGCTTCCAAGGCTTTGTTAGAGTCCGTAAAACTATCGTAGGCAACCAAATATAGACCAAAAGGATTTGTACCTATATAAGAGGGATTAAAGCCCTTAAGTTTTAATTGCTCTATTTTCTTGTCGGCATTGGTACGGTATCTAAAAGCTCCAGCAATAATATGGTGCATACGCTTTTCCGCCAGCTCCGAAACCGCTTTTTTAGAAGTTTTTAATGTAATTGTAGGTAATTCTAATGGCTGCGCATCAAAGAAGGTAGCTTCTTGAATACGTTTGGATACCTGTTGTTCCGCTTCTTGACGGGCCAGTTGTTGGTTGTTTTCGTTGGATTTATAAAATTGGAATCCGGTAACACCTAGAGTTAAGGCAACTAGTGCAACGGCCGCATATTTTAAATAAGGACGGAGCGTAAGCGTTTCACGTTTTTCAGGTGTAAAAGCAAACGGAATTTTTTCTTCAAGCTGAACAACTTCTTCTTTTAACGCTTCACGGGTAACCGGAGCGGAAACAAAAGAAGACATTCCAAAGGAAGATGTCAGGTAGTTTACATTGCCTGAAGGTTGAAATTGAATCTTATCTTCTGAACTGTACCATAGCGTTCCAATATCGGCCAATCTTAATTGATTGCCTTTTTTAAGGTCTGCTTTCCATTCACCTACAATTTCGCCTACTTCTTTAAGCATCTGCTCAAAAGAAACATTTTCTACTTCGGCGGCATAGGAAACTAAAAGTCCGTCATTGGACAATAATTGTTGGTTGAATGAAACCGTTTTTACCGGAGGATAAAAAGTGTTGGTACTTTCATGTATAACAGCAGATTTTTGTTCGGTTAAAAATGCTCCGAAACCTGGCACAACTACACAGTTGTAGCGATACATTAACTCAGATATATAGCGTTCTAATCCCATATAGCGCAAATATGGAAAAAATTAAAAGGTCAGACCAGCCCCTACATAACTTTTTATTAACATTATAAAATGTGTATTTTGTGGATAACTTTGACGCATATATAAATGACCACAGATGAATTGCTTGCAGTATTACGTTTGCAAGGTGCCCCCAAAATTGGTGATGTAACTTTAAAAAAACTTATTGCACATTGTGGCAGCGCAACAGCTGTTTTTGAAGAAAAGCGCCAAAATCTTTTAAAAATAGATGGTGTTGGTACGCATGCTTTAAAAGGACTTTACGATGTAGAACACCAAGAGGCCGCAGAGGAGGAGTATGGGTATATTGAGAAAAACAGCATTGGGTTCTCTTATTTTTTGGACGAGGATTATCCCAGTTACCTCAAACACTGTATAGATAGTCCGGTATTGCTCTATAAAAGGGGAAATATCAACTTAGAGAACCGGAAACTCATTAGTATTGTTGGTACGCGTAAAATAACAAGTTATGGTACCGCATTTTGTGAAAAGTTTATTGAAGACTTGGCTCCGTTGAACCCCATAATCGTTAGTGGATTTGCCTATGGCGTGGATATTACTGCTCAAAAGGCTGCCGTAAAACATGGTTTACAAACTATAGGCTGTTTGGCACATGGCCTCAACCAAATGTATCCAAAAACTCATGAGAAATATATTCGTGATGTGGAGAAAAATGGTGGGTTCTACACGGAGTTCAGAAGTACAAGTAATCCTGACCGGGAGAATTTTTTAAAGCGAAACCGGGTTATTGCCGGTATGAGCGAAGCTACTGTAGTTATTGAATCTGCCGAAAAAGGAGGTAGCTTGGTTACCGCGGATATTGCCAACAGCTACAATCGGGACGTGTTTGCCGTACCGGGAAGGGCTCAGGATAAGTATAGCTCTGGGTGCAATAATCTAATAAAACAGCAAAAGGCACATATGCTGACTTCGGCCGCTGATCTGATTTATCTTTTGGGTTGGAATATTGCCGAGAAGGAGCCTCAAACTATTCAAAAGCAACTTTTTGTTGAACTTGAACCAACCGAACAGTCCATTTATGATTATTTGCACAAAAATGGAAAGCAATTGTTAGACAGCATAGCTTTGGAATGCCGGTTGCCTATTTTTAAAGTGTCATCTACCTTATTGAATATGGAAATGAAAGGAGTTATCCGCCCATTGCCCGGAAAACTGTTCGAGGCCATTTAACAAAAATTGAAAAATGATAGAGAAGACTACCGACCGGCTAGTCTGTAAATAGGTTTGATACGAGCTTAAAGTAGGTTTTTAAGGGCTTAATCGATGAAAAACCTCTTGAAAACGAGACAATTTTAGATTTCCTAAATGCCCTATAAAAACAAAACCGACTCTAAAGTCGGTTCTGTTAAAACTTAATACCCCAGTTTTTCCCGTACTCTTTCCAGTACGCCATCGGCAACTTTGCGGGCTTTTTCAGCACCTATGGCCAATGCTTCGTCTACTTCTTTAGTATTGTTCATGTAGTAATCATACTTCTCCCGTGCATCACCAAATTTGTTTACGATTACTTCGTAAAGGGCTTGTTTAGCATGGCCATACCCGTAGTTTCCTGCAAGGTAGTTGGCACTCATTTCTTCAATCTGTTCTTGAGAGGCCAATATTTTATATAAGGCAAAAACGTTGTCGTTAGTCGGGTCCTTTGGTTCTTCCATAGGCGTACTGTCCGTCTGTATGCCCATGATCTGTTTCCTTAGTTTTTTATCGGTTTGAAAAAGATTGATCAGGTTGCCCCTACTCTTACTCATTTTCTCTCCATCGGTACCGGGAATGTACATGGTACTTTCCTGAACCTTACCTTCGGGCAGAACAAAGGTTTCCCCTAGTTGCGCATGAAAGCGAGAAGCTACATCACGGGTAATCTCAAGATGCTGCATCTGGTCTTTTCCAACGGGTACAATATTGGCATCGTATAAAAGAATATCCGCGGCCATTAACATAGGGTAGGTAAACAATCCGGCGTTAACATCCTCCAAGCGGTCTGCCTTGTCCTTAAACGAATGTGCCAAAGTCAATCTTTGAAACGGAAAAAAGCAACTTAGGTACCAAGAAAGCTCAGTAGTTTGTGGTACATCGCTCTGTCTATAAAAAACAGTTTGGTCTATATCCAACCCAAAAGCCAGCCATGTTGAAGCTATGGCATAGGTGTTTCTACGTAATTCTTCCGCATTTTTAATCTGGGTGAGCGAATGCATATCCGCAATGAACAAAAACGATTCGTTCTTTGGGTCTTGCGCCATTTCTATTGCGGGCATGATTGCGCCTAAGATATTTCCTAGGTGTGGAGTGCCCGTGCTTTGTATTCCTGTTAAGATTCTTGCCATTTGCTTATTTTCAAAGAAGCCCAAAGATAAAAGAAATGCATTATACCTCGTAAAATTGTTACTTTTGATTTTATGCCCGGAATACTCAAAAAAATTGGCTACACCCTGTACCGCATTTGGTTTTACATTTTAGTAGCTCTGCCCATCCTCATATTTTTTCCTTTTTTGTTGCTGACCACGCTTAGCGAGAAGTGGTATCCACAGTTTTTTTGGTTGGCGCGGAACCTATGGGCCACCCCAATTTTGTACGGTATGGGTTGTCCACCAAAGGTGATTTTTGAACAGAAGATAGAAAGGCGAAAGAGCTATATGTTGGTGGCGAACCATACCAGTATGTTAGATATTATGTTGATGCTCTACATTAGCAGAAACCCTTTTGTTTTTGTGGGCAAGAAAGAACTGGCGAAGATTCCGCTTTTTGGTTTTTTCTACAAAAGGGTCTGCATTATGGTAGACCGTTCAGATGCCAAGAGCAGAACGGCGGTATATAGACGTGCTCAAAAGAGGTTGGGCCAAGGATTGAGTATCTGTATTTTTCCAGAAGGAGGTGTACCGGATGACGAGCGTATTCTTTTGGACGATTTTAAGGACGGTGCCTTTAGAATGGCCATAGCCCATAAAATACCGGTGGTTCCTATGACCTTTCATGACAATAAAAAGCGATTCTCTTTTTCGTTCTTCAGTGGTGGCCCAGGCCGCACTCGTGCCAAAGTGCACCAATTTTTCAAGACCGATAATCTCTCCGAATCCGATAAATCAAGCTTAAGAGAGAACGTAAGAAAAGTAATTCTAAAAGAACTTCAGTCCCAATAATAGCCTTTTGGATCTAGTACAGGATATATGCTAGGGACAAAGCGGAAATGAATATCCAAAGAAGCAATGCCAAAAGCATGGGGCGTACCCCCGTTTTCTTTAAATCCCCAATAGAAATTGTTGAACCTACAAGAAATAAGGTCAATACTAAAAGATGTTTGGAAGTGGCAACTAAAAACCCCGTAGCAGGTGCGGGAATGAGATGATAACTATTCACAATTATGGCCCCTATAAAAAGTAGAATGAAGTAAGGCATTTTTACTTTCTCGCCTTTTGTCTTAAAAACGAACATAGAAAGAAGGGACAATGGTATAATCCAAAGCATTCTAGAAAGTTTTACCGTTGTGGCTATTCTCAAGGCTTCATCACCATAACCAATGGCCGCACCTACTACAGAGCTGGTGTCATGTATGGCTACAGCACACCAGAGCCCAAATTGATGTTGAGTTAGGTGTAGGGAATGACCAATTGCCGGAAAAACGAACAATGCCACAGAATTCAATAGAAACACAACGGCCAGCGCAATGCTAATGACCCTGCTTTTAGCATTTATTACAGGAGATATAGCGGCTATGGCACTACCACCGCAAACTGATGTTCCGGAAGTAATGAGATGGCCTAATTTAGTGTCCAGTTTTAAAACCTTTGTGAGTAAAAAACCAAGGCAAACGGTCAGGAGAATCGATAAAAAAGTTAGGGTGAAGCCTTCTTTGCTTGTTGCTAAGGTTTCTTTTAAAAACATACCAAACCCTAGACCCACAACAGATATCTTTAGAAAGGTATGTATAGCCTTGTGGCAATATGCTTTAAAAGGGTTGTTAAAAAAAAGGGTGAATCCAAAACCGAGTAGCAGGGCAGTTGGGCTATTGACCCATCCGCTGAAAACGATAAGTGCTATACCTAAAAATACTGCTTTTGCCATTCTATCTTTCATACCATCATATTTTCTGATGTTACAAAAGTAAGTCCGTTAAATTACTTTTAAGCAATTTAAAATGCTATATGAAATAACTAAAAGTTATAGTTGTTCCGTGCGAATTTTTGAAAGTAGTCCATTACATTAGATTGGTAACCTGTTCTTGATACAAAATAAAACCAGCGTTCAATGGTAACATTTTTAATGTCGATGATTTTGAGTTTATTGGAAACGAGGTCTTCATTTAACGCATGAACGGAGAGCAATGCAAAAGTGTCAGAATGGTAGAGGTAGTTTTTTATGGCTTCGGTACTGTTAAGGGTTACAATACTGTTCAGCTTTTTAATATGGTGTACCTTAAGAAAACCGTAGATGATTTCTCGGGTTCCGGAGCCCATTTCACGCTCTATCATGGGGAGTTTTTGCAGTACGTCCGTACTTATAGTATTTTGTTTAAAAGCACTGTTCTTAACGCTGGTAACCAATACTATTTCATCTTTTATAAACTTTTCATAATGAAGTTTTCTATTGGTGTTGCTGCCTTCGGTTATACCAAAATCTAATTGTTGGTTGAGTATGAACTCCTCAATTTCTTCAGAATTACCGCTTTTAATATCAAAATTGGTGTGTGGGTGCTGTGTTCTGAATTTGGCAATGATTTTTGGCACAATATGGTTGACCAAAGTAGTACTGGCGCCAAAATGAATGGCGTCTGGAATATGTTCTTTTTGATGTAAAAACTGATTTTCAATTTCTGCATGAATCTCCAATATTCTATTGGCGTAAACCAAAAAGGCTTTTCCATCTTCAGTAAGTTCAATGGAGTTTCGCTTTCGCAGAAAAAAGGTGGTTTTGTATTCGTCCTCTATACTGCGGATGGCTTTGGAAACTGCAGGTTGGGATATAAAGAGTTGCTCTGCCGCTTTAGTAAAACTAGAGTGAATGGCTACCGCTTTAAAAATCTGTAGTTTCTGTTTCATCAGTTTAGATAAAAGAATAGTTCCGCTTTAGAAACTGTTTGTACAGTAAGCCTTTAAAATTTAAAATTGAGACCACTGTATACCCCAATCGAAAAAGGCCTGAAATCTCCGGATACATCTGAAAAGGTATTCAGTTGATATTTAAAAACCGGCTCTACATTAAAACGTATTTTTGGTGTGAACTTGTAATTGACACCAAACCCAACATTGGTGCTAAAGTTTACAGAATTTATGTTGTTGGCTTCACCTATTTCTGTAGTTAGTTCGCCAGAAGTTAAGGTCACGGAATTATCTATTAAGAACAGCGAACTAACACCGCCCAGAATATTTAATCCAAACTTACGGTCAATTAGCGCGTAATCTAACTCCAAAGGCACCTCTAGATATCCAAATTGTTGTGCCATAGTCCCGTTTCGTTGATTGGTGTTGGCGTTGGTCACTTCAAAGGCAAACATGGCATCCGAATTGGACAAGCTGTTAAAATTACTGTTTTGGCTCGTTACTACTATGTTTTTTGCAGTACTGGCATAATCAATATTCTTTAGTTTGTCAGTTGAAGCTTCTTGCAAGGTAGATGAAAAGCCAACATCGTTGGTGTCGTACCCATAGTCTACTTTATTTATTCCTGAGCGAATGCTCAATTTATCGTTTAGGGCATAGGCCACGGTAAGGCCGTAACTAAAATTGGTGTTACCGGATTTTGAGTTCTCATTAAAAATGGAGTTGACCGGTGAACCTTCGCCAATAGCATTATAGTACACTGGTGCAACATTGGGCCCTGCGGACCAACGGCCCGTTTTTTCTGCAGTTGCAATTTCCTCTTTGGCTTTAATCTCATCAAAAATGGATTTCTTTTCCTGGGAAGATTTTTTGGGTAAGTCTGTGTTGCTTTCGGCTACTTCAGTATGTAAAACCGAGTTTTGCACGTCGCTCTTATTTGTTTTAAGGTTTACAGAACCCTGTTGTTCGGCCTTTGCCAAATCTGTAGATTCCATTTTATCTCTAATGGTAGAACCTGTTTTTTGATTTGTCGGGGAGTCAGCTGTGTCAGGCGAATCAACACCTGTCTCATTACTTACAAGTTTGGAATCAGTTGGGCTTTTATCCTGTTGTCTAATCTCGTTTTTCGTTTTTAAAGCATCCTTAGTTTTGTTGCTCTGAGCTAACTCTGTGCTTTTAGACGGTATAACATTCTGATTTTTAAGCGTGCGCTTTTCTACGGTCTGTTCATCTTTTTCTAAGCTTGAACTTTGGGGGTCACCATTTTCTTGAGTGTTGGAATAGGATTCAACATTCTGCTTTTTTTCTGGGTCAATTTTAGCATCGGAAGAAACTACATTACTTTCCTTTTCGGACGATTCTAAAATAAACTCATTGGTATTTTTTTTGCTATTGTCCGGTAGCTCTTCATTTTCATCAGTATTGGTTATACCGTTGGAATCTATGGTTTGTGGAGAGGTTGGATAGAACGCCAAAAGCGCAATGACCAAAGCTGCCGCTGCACCACCCAGAGTCCACCAGATAGGAATGACCCTTTTCTTTTTCTTCTTGTCCAAAGAAGCCTCAATGGCGTTCCAGACTCTATCGCCCGGAACTTCCTCAAAGTCGCGAAACTTCTCTTGGAACAGATTATCTATATTTTTTTTACTCATTATGCAATGCTTAGGTACTTGGTATTTTGTTTTTTTGATGTACTATTTTCAAGGGTCATACACAAAATCCTATCAAAAGGAAGATGAGCAGGCCAATGATGGCTTTATTCTTTGTAATCTCTATTTTTTCTTTTAATAGGTTTCTGGCTCTGGCCAGATTACTTTTTGAGGTGCCTTGGGAGGTACCTAAAAGTTCACTTATTTCTTTATGGGTATATCCATCAAGAACATATAGGTTAAACGTAAGACGGTATTTGTCTGGAAGCTCCTGAATATGTTTTAACAAGGTGTCCAGGCTTAGGTTCTCATAATCCCCATCTACTTCTGGTTCTATTTCCTCAGTATTTTCAGTTACTAAGCTTAAATGTTCCTCCTTACGGTATTTTTGAAGAACGGTGTTTACGGTTATACGTTTTAACCAACCTTCAAAAGAGCCTTTGTGTTTAAACTGTCCAATTTTTTCATAGATAACCATAAAACTGTCGTGTAGGTTGTCTTCTGCTTCCGTTCGGTTGCGGGAATACTTAAGGCAGATACCGAACAACGTACGGGAATAGTCCCGGTACAATTGTTCCTGTGCCTGTCTGTTTCCTTTCTTACAGTTAATTATGAGCTCTTCTAGACCCAATTGACATTGTATTATTAAAGCATGTAAACTACGTGCTTGTTTTTTAGAAATAGTGAATGACTAAGGTTAAAGATAATTATTCTTTTACAGGTACTTCTATTTCTAAAAATTCAGGTTCTCCTGCGGAATCGTCGCCAGTATAGAATCTAAAAATATACGGTTTGGTATAAAGTACTTCAAATTGAAAAGCGTCCTGCAGACTGTCGTTCATCTCAATACATTCCTCTTTGCCCAGTATAATACCAATTGCGGATATGGTTCTAATTTGGGTAGAGTCCGTAAACGAACGTTTTACATCAAACTGGTCCATTAGCGTACAATCATTTGGCCTTAGGATGTTTACATCTACATTGTATACGCGTCCTAGTTCAAATGTATCCGGTAAACTTGCTCCGGTAATATTGAGTGATGTATATTGAAAATTTACGCCGTCATCATTAAGGCTACAAGATGCAAGAGCAAGTGCACAGGCTAAACCAAAAAGTTTAAGGAATGATTTCATGGTAATGCATTTTATTTACTAGATGAAAAATACGGACAAGGGTTGCGTGGAGTGGTTCTATACTAGCAATAAAGAGTTACGCCGCTAAAAACAACGGTTAATCGTTGCTATTAGCGGCGTAACAATAAGGTAGGCCCTTTTAGTTTATTCTTTCAGCGCTTTTATGGCCGCCCTGATTTTTGCATCTAGTTCTTCAAAAAGTTCTGGGTTGTCCAGTAATAGGGATTTTACGGCATCACGGCCTTGCCCTAGTTTGGTATCGCCATAGCTAAACCATGAACCGCTTTTCTTGATGATTTCATATTCAACACCAAGATCAATGATTTCACCAACCTTAGAGATTCCTTCACCATACATAATATCAAACTCCGTTGTTCTGAATGGTGGAGCTACTTTGTTTTTCACGACTTTTACTCGGGTCTTGTTCCCTTGAACACCTCCGTCCGTATCTTTGATCTGTGTAGATCTACGAATATCTAGTCTAACCGAAGCATAGAATTTTAAGGCATTTCCACCTGTGGTAGTTTCTGGATTACCGAACATTACCCCAATTTTTTCACGTAGCTGGTTAATGAAAATAACCGTACAATTGGTTTTGCTTATAGATCCGGTAAGTTTACGTAATGCCTGAGACATTAACCTTGCATGAAGACCCATTTTGGAATCTCCCATCTCACCTTCTATCTCACTTTTAGGAGTCAATGCGGCAACGGAGTCAATAATAACAATGTCAATCGCGCCTGAACGAATCAGGTTATCGGCTATTTCTAAAGCTTGTTCCCCGTTATCCGGTTGAGAAATGATAAGGTTGTCTATATCTACACCAAGTTTTTGCGCATAAAAACGGTCAAAAGCGTGCTCAGCATCAATAAATGCGGCAATGCCCCCATTTTTTTGGGCTTCGGCAATGGCGTGTAAGGTCAAAGTGGTCTTACCTGATGATTCAGGACCGTAAATTTCAATTACCCTACCTCTTGGATAACCGCCAACGCCCAAGGCTATATCAAGACCTAATGAACCGGATGGGATTACTTCAACATCTTCTACTACGCTGTCGCCCATCTTCATTACGGCACCTTTTCCGTAAGTCTTGTCCAACTTATCCAAGGTTAACTTTAGGGCTTTTAGTTTTGCATCTTTTTCCGAGCTCATATTTTCTTTTTTTTAAGGGATGCTAAATTAGCATTTCTTTTATCATAATGCCAGTTCTTAAGTTCATTTTCTGAAAATGGGGCTTATGTTTTTAGAGGATATGCAATACAGTGTTTTTTTTAAAATAATTGATAAATGCTGTAAGGCTAAAGCTTGGTATACGTCTAAGGGATAAGTGTTTGTTAAAATAGTTGTTTCCTTAACGCAACTTTTAGGTTGGTTTGGTATCTTATTAAAAATACTGTTCCGATTGTAATCGGAAACTAACTCAAACAAGCTTCCCTTTTTAGTGTTAGGGAGCAATGGTGGCCACTTCCTTTTTTATGTATTTTAAAGATGCTATGAAAAAGAAAAAAATGGAATGGTCAATAAAGAGTCTTGATTTTATCAAGGCTCTTTTTTTATGGCTTAGGAGGTTTGGCGGCCCAAATTCTGCCCGTGGAAAAGAATTATCTATAATTGTTATCTTTGCGGACTTAGAAAATTCTTTATAAACTTAAAACATTGGTATAGCATGCAACTGTACAATAACTTAAGTGCAAAAGAAAGGGCAGCTCTTATTGAAGAAGCCGGTCAAGAACGTTTGACTATCTCTTTCTACAAATATGCACAGATCGGTAACCCGAAAATATTCCGAAATCACCTTTTTATAAATTGGAACGAACTAGACGTTCTTGGCCGTATTTACGTTGCCAACGAAGGTATAAATGCGCAATTATCCGTTCCGGCCGAAAATTTTGAACGTTTTAAGGCCCATTTGGATAGCATTACCTTTTTGGAGAATGTACGCCTAAACATAGCTATTGAACAGGATAACCTTTCATTCTTGAAGTTGAAAGTTAAGGTTAGGAACAAAATTGTTGCAGATGGTCTAAATGATACCACTTTTGATGTTACCAATAAGGGTATTCATGTAGGAGCGGAAAAATTTAATGAACTTATTGAAGACCCGGATACCATTTTGGTAGACATGCGTAACCATTATGAGAGTGAAATAGGTCACTTTAAAAATGCCATTACCCCAGATGTAGATACGTTTAGAGATTCTTTGGATATTATTGAGAAAGACCTGGCAGACCATAAAGAAGATAAAAAATTGGTCATGTACTGTACCGGTGGCATACGGTGCGAAAAAGCAAGTGCCTACTACAAGCACAAAGGCTTTAAACAGGTGTACCAATTAGAAGGAGGAATTATTGACTATACCCGTCAGGTAGAGAATAAAAAACTTGAGAATAAATTTTTAGGAAAGAATTTTGTTTTTGACCATAGACGTAGCGAACGTATTACGGACGATGTTATCGCCAATTGCCACCAATGCGGCAAGCCTTGCGACAATCATGTAAACTGCGCTAATGAAGCATGTCACCTATTGTTCATTCAATGTGATGAATGTGCGAAAAATATGGACAATTGCTGTTCGGATAGTTGCCAAGAAATAAATGCTTTACCCTATGAAGAACAGAAAAAGTTACGCAAGGGAAAAGGGGCTAGCAACAAAATTTTTAAAAAGGGGCGATCAGAAGTGCTCAAATTTAAAAAGTAGACTTTAAATTTTCTTGTCCCCATATATCAAATGGGCCAATAACGTAACTATTGAAAGTGTAAGGCCCAGGACAGATACACCTGTCCATTGGTAATGCAACCATGCAAAGGCGGCTAAAATTGTGCCTAGGGCACCTCCCAGAAAGAAAATGACCATGTACACGGTATTTATTCTGTTTCTGGCATGTTCGTTCCTGGAGAAAATAATGTTCTGGTTGGCAATATGGAGCGATTGTTGTCCAAGGTCTACCATAATAACACCTACTACAATGCCAATGATAGAATGATGGGAAAATAGAAATACTACCCAAGAAAGAATCAAAATTAGGGTAGATACAATTATGATCAGGTTTTTGCTCATTCGGTCACTTAGTTTTCCCACTACTGTGGCCGCTAGGGCACCAACAATACCAATCAGTCCAAAAGTTCCGGTAATGCCGCTTCCGTAGCCAAAATTATCTTCCATCAGAAACACTAAAGTGGTCCAAAAGGCACTTAATCCGGCAAATGAAAGTCCGCCTCTAAATGCGGCAAGACGCAAAGGAGGTTCGGTCTTAAAGAAATGCACAAGGGACTTCATTAGATCTAAATAACGACCTTCATACACCGGTTCTACTTTCGGTAATTTATATTTTAACACCACAAATAAAACAAACATCATTGCAGTAGCCGCAAAGTACATGGTACGCCAGCCAAACTGCTCCCCAATAACCCCGCTAATTACACGGCTTCCAAGAATGCCGATCAGCAACCCGCTCATCACTATGCCTATGGCACGCCCTCTATTTTCCGCATTGGACAACTGTGCGGCCATGGGAACGAACAATTGCGGTAGGGCAGAAGTACATCCTATAAAAAAACTGGAAACGACCAGTAGCCATAAAGAGGTGGAAAATGCAGCGGCCAATAAGGACAGCAGCATCAGTATAAAATCTATTTTCAATATTTTTTGACTGGAAACCATATCGCCCAGCGGAACAACGAACAGCAACCCGAACGCATAGCCCAATTGAGTGGACACGGCCACATTGCTCACGGCAGATTCGCTAACTCCAAAACTTACGGAAATCATATGGAGCAAAGGCTGGTTGTAATAGAGGTTCGCAGCTACCAAACCTGCGGAGAGGCTCATGAGATAGAGAACGGTATTACTTAGCGTTTTTTGCTTTTCCATGAAAAGGGATCTTAGTTTTTTTTAAAGGAAGACAAATTTGGTGCAAAGGAACGAAGAACCTTCGTAAGTTGAGATAACTTTCTATCACATTAAAAATTTAGTACCTTTACATATAAAATTAGTACGAACCCTATTTGGCCAAAAACCCCCGTTTAGGCCAAACCAAGATATAATATATGGGCTGTAGCAGTTGTTCGACCGGTAAGGACGGACAACCTCGTGGTTGCAAGAATAATGGAACTTGTGGTACCGATGGTTGTAATAAATTAACCGTCTTTGATTGGCTTTCCAACATGTCGCTTCCTAATGGTGAAAAGCCGTTTGATTGCGTTGAAGTTAGATTTAAGAACAGTAGAAAAGAATTCTTTAGAAATACCGAAAACCTATCCATTTCAATAGGTGATATTGTGGCAACACAGGCACAATCCGGTCATGACATTGGCATGGTTACCCTTGTTGGTGAATTGGTTAAAGTGCAGATGAAGCGTAAAAAGGTTGATCACAAAGATGAAACCCTTCCAAGGATTCATCGTAAGGCATCTCAAAACGATATTGATAAATGGCAAAAATGCCGTGACCGCGAAGAGGAAATAAAAAAGCGCGCACGGGAAATTGCCATTATTTTGAAACTTCAGATGAAAATTTCGGATGTTGAGTTTCAAGGAGATGGTTCAAAGGCCACATTTTATTACACGGCCGAAGATCGCGTAGACTTTAGGCAGTTGATCAAGGATATGGCCAAAGCATTTGGTATTAGAATTGAGATGCGGCAGATAGGGTATCGCCAAGAAGCCCAACGTTTGGGTGGTATAGGTTCCTGTGGACGGGAATTATGCTGCTCTACATGGCTCACGGATTTTAGGTCCGTAAGTACTTCTGCGGCGCGTTATCAACAGTTATCGTTAAATCCACAAAAATTGGCAGGACAATGCGGAAAGCTCAAATGTTGTCTAAACTATGAGCTAGATATGTATTTAGATGCCTTAAAGGATTTTCCGTCTCAGGACACTAAATTGTTTACGGAAAAAGGCCTCGCGTTTTGTCAAAAAACAGATATTTTTAAAGGGATGCTATGGTTCTCTTACAAAGAAGATCCATCAAATTGGCACACTTTAACCAAGGAGCAAGTGCAGGAAATTCTGGAAAAAAACAAAAAGAGAGAAAAAGTTGCCAGCCTAGAGGAATATACGATAGATAATTTCGTTAAGGAAGAGAAGGTGTTCGAGAATGTTGTGGGGCAAGATAGCCTAACGCGTTTTGATAGACCTAAAAGATCATCTAGAAATAGAAACCGTAAGAGAAGCAAGGCTAAAAGTAACAGTGGCAATACCAATAAAAATAAAGGGGCTAAAACGGGTAACACAAACCCTCCTAAAAATAAAAGAAGGAGAAACAATAATCCTAAAAGACAGCAAAATAATGGCTAGGCTCTTACTGGTTCTTGCTGTGGCAACACTGTGTTTTTCGTGCAATGACAATTTGGTCAGGTCAGAATTTCAGGCAACTAAAGGTGGGGTCTGGAACAAGACGGATAATATTGTGTTTTCTTTTACCGAGATAGATACCACCCAAAGACATAACATGTTCATTACCGTTCGTAATGATGCTACTTTTCCCTACAACAACCTGTTCTTGATAGCGGAACTGGAATATCCTTCCGGAGAAACGGTAAAGGATACATTGGAGTATGAAATGGCGTTACCGGATGGTACATGGTTGGGAAAGGGCTACGGTAGTATCAAGGAAAATAAATTATGGTATAGGGAAAACATCGTTTTTCCATCTTCTGGCGTATATAATTTACGGGTCTGGCACGCCATGAGAAAAAATGGTAGTGTTAACGGTGTTGAAAATTTAAAAGGCGTAACAGACGTCGGTTTTGAAATAGAAAAAAGTAACGAGTAAGGTATGGCCAAGGTTGTTAAAGAGAAAAAGACCAATGGGTATTTTAAATACATCAAATGGTTTTGGATCCTGTTTATTTCAGGTATTCTGTTAGTTGTATTGATATTTTTGTCTGCGTCTTGGGGACTTTTGGGAGAGATGCCCGAATACGAATACCTAGAAAATCCGCAGACCAATTTGGCTACCGAAATTATTTCTTCGGATGCAAAGACATTGGGTAAATTCTACTTGGATGATAACCGCACACCTGTGCCCTATGACAGCCTGCCCCAAAATTTGGTAAATGCGCTTGTGGCCACGGAAGATGCCCGTTTTTATGATCATTCAGGAATAGATGCCCGTGGTACGCTTAGAGCTTTTGCTTATTTAGGAAAAAAAGGAGGTGCTAGTACCATATCACAACAGCTGGCTCGTCAACTCTTTGTAGGGGTACGGTCTAAGAACAAATTTGAGACCATCAAACAAAAGGTAATGGAGTGGGTTCTGGCCACGCGTTTGGAAAGACAATATACCAAGGAGGAAATCATTGCCATGTACCTTAATCAATATGATTTTCTTAATAATGCAGATGGAATACGGTCTGCCGCAAAAATCTATTTTGGTAAGGAGCCACAAGAGTTAAAAACGGAGGAGTCTGCCGTATTGGTAGGTATGCTTAAGAACTCATCCTATTTTAATCCGATCAGAAGGGAAGAATTGGTTAAAAACCGAAGAAACACCGTTCTGGGTCAGATGGCTAAATACGATTACATCACGGAACAGGAAAAAGATTCGTTACAAGCCTTGAAGATGGATATTAATTTTAATCCAGAATCACATAAAGAAGGTTTGGCTACTTACTTTAGAATGTACCTACAGGGTTTCATGAACGACTGGATATCCAAAAACCCTAAGCCAGCTTTAGAAGGTGGTAGGGACAAATGGAATCTTTATTTGGACGGACTTAAAATTTACACGACTATAGATTCACGTATGCAGGCTAATGCCGAAGACGCTGTACGTAAACATATGGCTAATCTTCAAAATGAATTTTTTCACCAAAATACGCCTGATAGAAACCCTACGGCCCCATTCTTGGACTTGGATAAATCTCAAATCAACCGTATTCTAGAACGGGCCATGAAAAACTCTTCTAGATGGCGAAAAATGAAAGATGAAGGGAAGTCTGAAAAGGTAATACGTGAATCTTTCACCAAAAAAACAGAGATGACGGTTTTCGATTGGAATAGTGATGGTCGTGAACGCGATACCATTATGACTCCAATGGATTCGATCAGGTATTATAAAACCTTTTTAAGGGCGGCTATGATGTCTATGGAACCCCAAACAGGACATGTAAAAGCTTGGGTTGGTGGAATTGACTATAGGCATTTTCAATACGATAATGTTATTCAAGGTTCACGACAGGCAGGTTCAACTTTTAAGCCTTTCGTTTATGCCGCGGCCATTGATCAATTGCGTCTTTCGCCATGTGAAACCTTGCCGGATACTCAATATTGTATTGAAGCGGGAAAACATGGAAATATGGAAGCTTGGTGCCCGGATAATTCAGATGGTAAGTTCTCTGGTGAGGATATGACCTTAAAAGATGCTTTGGCAAATTCGGTAAACTCAGTAACGGCGCAATTAATAGATAGGGTGGGGCCGCGATCGGTAGTTTCTATTATTAAAAATTTAGGACTCAAAAGAGAAATTTTAGAAGTACCATCCATAGCACTTGGTACTCCGGAGTCTAATGTTTACGAAATGGTAGGGGCTTATGGAGCTTTTGCCAACCAAGGAGTATATGTTAAACCTGTTATGGTTACGCGTATTGAAGATAAGAATGGTACGGTATTGTATGAGTATGTGCCTGAAACCAAAGATGTATTAAGTAAGGACGTGGCCTATGCCATGGTAAACCTAATGGAAGGTGTTACCCATGGTGGTTCGGGAACACGCCTTAGGCATTCGGGGAGAAAGAATTCTACTGTTTATAAAGAAATTATTACAGGTTACCCTTACGGATTTACAAATGCTATTGCGGGTAAAACAGGTACGACACAAAACCAAAGTGATGGTTGGTTTATGGGAATGGTACCTAACTTGGTCACGGGCGTTTGGGTTGGTGGTGAAGAAAGATCAACACACTTTAAATCCATTGCATACGGTCAAGGAGCATCTATGGCATTGCCTATCTGGGGGCTGTACATGAAGAAAAACTATGAAAATAAAAATTTAGGAATTTCTGATGGCGAGTTTGAAAAACCTAAAAATTTATCCATTAATGTTGACTGTACTAAAGTCGTAGAAGATAGTGAAAACGAAGATGATGATGGTGGGTTAGATGATGATTTGGATGATTTGGACTTCTAATCCATAAAAGAAATTTAGGCTTTTTAATTGCCCGTGACTTTCACTGAAAGTCACGGGCAATTTCGTTTAAAAATTGTAACTTGACTCCAACAGAAATCTTTTATTCCTTAAGTATGATCTCTAAGAAAGTAGCAGATGTAAAAGAAGCCTTGCAAGGCATTCAAGACGGGATGACCTTTATGCTGGGCGGTTTTGGGCTTTGCGGAATTCCAGAAAATGCCATTACCGCACTTGTTGAATCCAACATTAAGAATATTACTTGTATTTCCAACAACGCCGGGGTAGATGATTTTGGGCTAGGGTTATTGCTTCATAAACATCAGATAAAAAAAATGATATCTTCTTACGTAGGTGAGAACGAAGAGTTTGAACGGCAAATGCTGAGTGGCGAATTGGAAGTGGAGCTAACTCCGCAGGGTACGTTAGCCGAAAAATGCCGTGCGGCACAAGCCGGATTCCCTGCATTCTATACGCCTGCCGGTTATGGTACGGAAGTAGCAGAAGGTAAGGAAACCAGAGAATTTAACGGAAAAATGTATGTGCTTGAGGAAGCCTTTAAAGCGGATTTCGCATTCGTAAAAGCATGGAAGGGAGATGAAGCCGGAAACCTGATTTTTAAGGGTACGGCCAGAAACTTTAACCCTTGTATGTGTGGAGCGGCCAAGATTACCGTTGCCGAAGTTGAAGAACTTGTGCCGGCAGGTGAATTGGATCCCAATCAAATTCATATTCCCGGAATATTCGTGCAACGTATTTTTCAAGGAAAAGATTATGAAAAGCGTATTGAACAACGAACGGTTAGGGCGAAGCATTAAAGCGATTTGGAATTTTTAATTCTCTAATCAACACATTTTCAAATTACCATTATGTTAGATAAAAACGGAATCGCAAAGCGAATAGCAAAAGAAGTTAAAGACGGTTACTACGTAAATCTAGGAATCGGGATACCTACTTTGGTGGCCAACTTTGTGAGAGATGATATAAATGTAGAGTTTCAAAGCGAAAACGGAGTTCTAGGCATGGGGCCTTTTCCGTTTGATGGAGAAGAGGATGCAGATATTATAAATGCCGGAAAGCAAACTATTACTACCCTTAACGGAGCCTCTTTCTTTGATTCGGCTACCAGTTTTGGAATGATTCGCGGTCAACATGTAGACCTTACTATTTTAGGTGCGATGGAAGTTTCGGAAGATGGCGATATTGCCAATTGGAAAATTCCCGGAAAAATGGTGAAGGGTATGGGGGGTGCTATGGATTTGGTAGCTTCCGCCGAAAACATAATCGTAGCCATGATGCACACGAACAGAGCAGGTGAATCCAAGCTTCTAAAAAAGTGTAGTTTGCCACTAACGGGCGTGGGATGTGTTACTAAGATCGTTACAAATTTGGCGGTGATCGAGGTTACCAAAAAAGGGTTTAAACTGTTGGAACGTGCACCTGGTGTAACTGTTGACGAGATCAAAAAAGCAACGGAGGGAGCGTTAATTGTTGAAGGAGAAGTTCCTGAAATGATTTTGTAAGTAAAATCTCTTTCTTTTTTCGCTGTATTTTCTAGGCAAATATATCTTGTTTGGTCCTTTACAACAGAATATTGCTACTTCACAACAAGTTTTTTTTTAGCACGGGCTTAGGTGTTATTTTTATGGTGTTATTAATCGAAAGTCGCATCCCAAATCCGATTTTACCAAAACTTACAACCTATGGAAGCCCAAATTAACCGAACTACAGAAGAAATTCAAGTGTACAAGAATGATTTTTTCAGCGGAATCGTAATGCTGACAAGAAAGTTATTTATGCTGTAAAGCTTTTGAAAAAGAAATTAGAAAAAGTGGCTCACCCAAAGGCCGCTTTTTTTATGCCTTGTTTTTTTGAATTGTAAAATTTGGGTTATAGTAACCTAAGGATTTCCAGGGCCCGTTCCAGCGTTTCGTTTTTCTTAGCGAAACAAAACCGTAAAACACCATCTTGCCTGTTCTTCATATTAAAGGATGAGATAGGGATACTGGCCAATTTGTAATCAATAATCAAGCGCTTAGCCAAATCCTCATCATTCTCATTTGTGATTTTAGTATAATCTAAAAGTTGAAAATAGGTGCCTTGGGAGGGTTTAAATTTAAATCTGGAGTCCTTTAGTCCATCCAAAAATAAGTTTCGTTTTTTCTGATAAAATGAAGGTAAGCTCAAATAGTGTTCCTCATTTTTTAAATATGCTGCCATGGCACGTTGTACAGGGTGATCCACACAGAACACTGCAAACTGATGCGTTTTTCTAAATTCATGCATTAATTCCTGAGGCGCGGCACAGTAGCCAATTTTCCAACCGGTAACATGAAAAGTTTTACCAAAGGAGGCGCAGACAAAACTCCGCCGTGCCAAATCTTCAAAGCGAGAAGCACTTTGGTGCTCGTTTCCATCAAAAACAATGTGTTCGTAGACTTCATCACTTATAACAATACAGTTGGTGGGCTTTAATATTTCTTGTAGTTGCAACATATCCTGTTTGGAAAAAATGCGTCCGCTGGGGTTGTGGGGAGTATTTATAATCGCCATGCGGGTCTTCTGGGAAAGTTTGCTCTTAAACTTCTCCCAATCTACGCTGTAGCCATCGGCATCTAACTGTACATAGATAGGAATCCCTCCGTTTAATGTAATTGCCGGTTCGTAGCAGTCGTATGCGGGTTTAAGCACAATTACTTCATCACCTTGGTTAACAAATGCAGTAATTGCCGTAAATATGGCTTGTGTGGCTCCTACCGTAACGGTAATTTCGGTTTCAGGATGGTATGATCTGTTATGGAGCGTTTCAATTTTTTGTGAGATAATTTCTCGCAGCCCATAATACCCCTGCATGGCGGCATATTGGTTGTGCCCGCTTTCCATGGCATCCGTAACCAAACTTTTTAACTTCTCATCTACTTCAAAATTCGGGAAGCCTTGGGAGAGGTCTACCGCATTATGTTTGCGCGCCAAATTTCCAACCGTAGTGAAAATTGTGGTTTTTGCGTTCGGAAGTTTAGATGAAAATCTCAAATTAGAGGGTGTCATTCGGTACTGTTAGGTTAAGATTTCAATTTACAACTTTATAAGGCACATACTTTTTCTTTTTTTCCAAACTTAACTACAATCCCTTATATTTATGCATCCAAAATATATGATATGCGTAATTTTCGAACTTTAGTTTTATTACTTTCTATGGTTTTTGTGTCAAATACCGTTTTTTCCCAAACACCTTCATCAAAAAAGATAAAAACGCTTATCGTTGATGGTCAAAACAACCATGGTGAGTGGCCCAAGATTACGTATATGTTGAAGACCGAAATGGAGAATACAGGGTTATTCACTGTTGAGGTGGCTCGTTCAGCATTTACATGGAAAGGCGATGAGTTTATTTCTGAGTTTCCTATTGCAAATCTTCCAAAAACGGAAGCAAAGGAGAAACCACAAATGGACCCAAATTACAATCCTGATTTTTCAAAGTATGATTTGGTCATTTGTAATTTTGGGTGGAACGCCGCTCCATGGCCGGAAGCCACTCAGAAGAAATTTGAAAAATACATCAAAAAAGGAGGCGGACTAGTGGTTTTCCATGCTGCTGATAATTCTTTTCCTGAATGGGAAGCCTACAATCAAATGATCGGTTTGGGCGGTTGGGGAGACCGTACGGAAAAAGACGGACCCTACGTATATTATAATGATGCCGGTAAGCTTATACGTGATAATTCGCCCGGAAATGCCGGTGCCCACGGTCCACAAAGTGAGTACCAGATTCAAATAAGGGAAGACCATCCAATAACCAAAGGAATGCCAAAAGTGTGGTTGCATACCAAAGATGAGTTATATAACAGTTTACGTGGTCCTGCGGAAAACATGACCGTTTTGGCTACGGCTTATTCAGACCCTGAAAACAAAGGAACAGGTAGACATGAGCCTGCGCTAATGACTTTGGAGTACGGTAAAGGCCGTATATTTCATAACATCATGGGGCATGTAGATTATTCCGTGGAATGCGTAGGTTTTATGACCAGTATGCTTAGAGGGGCAGAATGGGCTGCTACGGGTAATGTGACTCAATCCATTCCCGAAGATTTTCCAACAGCCGATAAAACAAGCTCTAGAAAGTTTGTAAAATAGCCATGGAGCTTACATTAAGTATACCGGCGCTACTCTTCCCGGCCATATCATTAACCATGTTGGCGTATAACGCAAGGTATTTGGCTATTGCCGCATTGATCCGGCAACTTCATCAGAAGTATGAAGAAACGTCGTCGCCCGCTATTGCTTTGCAGGTTAAAAAATTGCGTAAACGCTTATCTATAATAAAGAATATGCAGGCAACGGCAATTTTTAGTTTCTTGTTGGCCGTTATAACAATGAGCTTAATTTATGTTGAATTGAGTTTCTGGGCCAACCTTGTTTTTGGAATCAGCCTTTTGGCCCTTATGCTTTCTTTGGTGCTCTCTTTAATAGAAGTTCAACTCTCTACAAAAGCCCTCGAAATTCAACTAGAGGATATGGAAAAATAGAAATTCACGACCGGATTTTAAAACGTTAAGAAACCGACTAACTGATTTGTAAAAGGTATAGAAGAAATTGTTCCTGCTAAAGTTAAGTCCCGTTTTTTGTTGTTCAATCTTAGATGAACGTCATATATTATAGGCTTTTTCCGATTAGAGGGATAGCTTACAAACTGCTTAGTCGGTTTTTTTTGTAGGCGTTTCTTAAATTCTGAGAGATTACTTTTTTGATGTTTCGGTGAAGCATAGTTTAAATGGGATAAACACCACTTCATCTATCAGCTTGTATGACACCTTCGTTAGTAGGAATGCCAATATGGAAAAGTGCATCTCCTCTATTGACCACAGCCTGGTGATTGATGCAAAATACCAAACCGTCAAATGGGGCTTTTACTATTTTGCTCCGTTTGGCATAGGGTCCGGATACAATACCCAATACCTGTCCTTTTTTGATTTTACTGCCGTTTTCTATTTTTGGAACGAACATTCCTGCGGTAGGAGCCCGTAACCACTTCCTGCTGCCCAAATGAACCGTATTGTTCCGTTCAATATATTTGGGTTCAATAGTCGCTATCATATCAAAGTGCTTCATTACATTGAGGACGCCTTGCATTCCTTCAATAATAGCGTGATTGTCAAACCGCATACTTTCCCCTGCTTCAAAGACCACTGTAGGTATTTTCATTTGAAAGGCCGCATTCCTAAACGAGCCCTTTATCAGCTTGGATGAAAAGGAAATGGGAGCATTAAATACCTTTGCCAGTTCTTCGCTTTGCTCATCTTTTTCGGTATACCTTATTTGCGGAAAATTGTGCCGTTGTCCTCCTCCTGTATGCAAGTCTATCCCATAATCTACTTGAGATAGAATTGCTGAGGTATAGTGATATGCAATTCGGCCGGCCATGGAGCCAATTTTAGAACCGGGAAAACTTCGGTTTACGTCTTTTCCATCAGGAACATCTCTGGAATAATGGATAAATCCAAAAATGTTTAGGATAGGCACTGCAATTACGGCACCACTGGTAATATTGAATCGTTTTTCGGTCAACATTCGCCGTACAATTTCAATACCGTTTATCTCATCGCCATGAAGGCCGGCTTGTACCAAGAGTGTAGGGCCCGGTTTTTTTGAGTTAAATACATACACCGGTATGTCAATTAAAGTCCCGGTAGGTAACCTATCAATACTAATGTTTAATAATTTGGATTCTCCAGGTTTAACGCTTTCGCCTTCTATAGTTATGGTTTTGTTGTTTTCCATTTGGTATTGTGATGTTCTTTTTTTTCTTGGAGTATAAGAGGTTATCGTCTTCTCTTAAGGCAATTTTGTTCTACAAACTGTACAATTTCTTTGGCAACGTTTACTCCGGTTGCTGCTTCAATACCCTGCAATCCGGGTGAAGCATTTACCTCTAAAAGTAACGGACCTTTTTTTGAACGTATCAAATCTACGCCCGATACGCCTAAACCAATATATTTAGTGGCATTTATTGCCATTGCTTCTTCTTTGGGGGAGAGTTTTACGGCTTGGCTGCTGCCACCACGGTGTAAATTGGAGCGAAACTCGTCTTTTCCGCTGGTACGTTTCATACTGGCCACAACCTTGTTGCCAACTACAAAAACCCGAATATCCTCGCCTTTACTTTCCTCAATGAACTCCTGCATAAAAATGCCGGTTCCCATTTTGTAAAAAGTGTCTATAATGGATTTTGCCGATTTTTTGGTTTCCGCTAAAATAACCCCAAGGCCATGTGTACCTTCTTCTAGTTTAATGATAAGGGGTGCGCCACCAAGAAGTTCAATTTGTTGTTCAATATTATCCGGGTCTATGGAAAGGAGGGTTTCGGGTACGGGAATTCCTTTGTTGGATAGTAAAAGTAACGCTTTGGCCTTGTTTCTTGCTTTATAAATACCTGTAGAGTGCGCGGTACTGAACACTTTGTTCATTTCAAATTGCTTAACAACGGCTACGCCATGGTTGGTGACCTTAGAGCCTATACGGGGTATAATAGCATCAAAAGCGTCTATTATGTTTTCTTGACGAAAAAGTACCTGAGGTTGGGCTGTACTAATTTTTACGGAACATTGGGTATGGTCTACCCATTCTATGTAGTGCCCTAATTTTTTGGCTTCGTCTGCTATTCTACGAGTTGAGTAGACATTCATACTAACTGAAAGGAGGCCAATATCCATATTAAAATATAAGTCTGTGGTAATTTAAGACCTTAATATCGTTCAAAAAATGGATATGCGGAAACTGGAAGTTAAAAATTGAAGAATAAAGTATATTATTTTAAAATCTAATCGGGAAGTTAAAAAATCTGGAGAAAGGCGTGGAGGCCTTGCTTAAAACGTTTCTAAATACTTTACTAAAGAGACTCAAAGTTTGTTAAAGCCAAGCTTATGCCCTAATTTTGTCTACAGTCTTTAAACTAACTCCAACTTATTATAAAATGAGCGGATTGATAAAATCTTCGATAGCCCGAAAAGTGGTCATGGCCCTATCGGGTCTTTTTTTGGTCTTTTTTCTTTTGCAACACTTTGTCATTAACATTACTTCGGTAATTGCGCCCGATACTTTTAACGAGTGGTCGCATTTTATGGGTTACAACGGTTTGGTGCAGTACATCTTGCAGCCCGTACTTATAGCCGGTGTAGTAGTTCACTTTGTTATGGGTATTGCGCTTGAACTAAAGAATAACAAGGCAAGAGCCGTAAAGTACAAGAAGTACAACGGTGGAGCCAATTCTTCCTGGATGTCCAGAAACATGATTGTAACCGGTTTGGTTGTCCTTGCTTTTCTTGGATTGCACTTGTACGATTTTTGGGTACACGAAATGGCGTACAAATACATTGAGGTAAATCCTGAAGACCCAACACGTTATTATGCGGAAACCGTAGAAAAGTTTGAGCCGTTCTTGAGAACTATTCTTTACGTAATTTCATTTGTGCTTTTATCATTGCACTTATGGCACGGTTTTGCTTCGTCTTTTCAGTCGGTAGGGGTGAACAACAAGTACTCTGCAGGCATTCAGACTTTCACTAAAATATACTCGATAGTAATTCCATTAGGATTTATTTTTATCGCTCTTTACCATCATTTTAACCCAATAACACATTAATTATGGGCATATTGGATTCAAAAGTTCCAAAAGGGCCATTGGCCGCTAAATGGACCCAACATAAAAACGATATTAACCTCGTAAACCCTGCCAACAAACGTAATATTGATATTATAGTAGTGGGAACTGGGCTTGCAGGTGGTTCTGCCGCTGCTACTTTAGCAGAGTTAGGCTATAACGTAAAAACATTTTGCTACCAAGATTCGCCTCGTAGAGCGCACTCTATTGCCGCTCAGGGTGGTATTAACGCAGCAAAAAACTATCAAGGTGATGGCGATAGTGCCTACCGTCTTTTTTATGATACTATAAAAGGGGGCGATTACCGTTCTCGTGAGGCCAACGTTTATCGTTTGGCAGAAGAATCGGCCAATATTATTGACCAATGTGTTGCGCAAGGGGTTCCTTTTGCAAGAGAATATGGTGGATTGTTGGACAACCGTTCTTTTGGTGGTGTTCTGGTGTCGCGTACGTTTTATGCAAAAGGACAAACAGGGCAGCAGCTTTTATTAGGTGCCTATGCGGCCATGAACAGACAAATCAATAGAGGTAAAATACAATCGTTCAACCGTCATGAAATGATGGATTTGGTACTTGTTGATGGAAAAGCAAGAGGTATCATTGCCCGTAACTTAGTTACTGGGGAAATTGAGCGTCATTCGGCCCACGCCGTGGTTTTGGCTACCGGAGGTTACGGGAACGTATTCTTCCTATCTACCAACGCTATGGGAAGTAACGTAATGGCCGCTTGGAGAGCACACCGTAAAGGAGCGTTCTTTGCAAATCCATGTTTTACCCAGATTCACCCTACTTGTATTCCGGTTTCAGGTGACCATCAATCTAAATTAACGTTAATGTCCGAGTCGCTCCGTAATGACGGTCGTATTTGGGTGCCAAAACGTATTGATGATGCAGTTGCGATCAGAGAAGGGAAATTAAAACCTATTCAGCTTAAAGAAGAAGATCGCGATTACTACTTAGAGCGAAGATATCCTGCTTTTGGAAACTTGGTGCCTCGTGACGTGGCTTCACGTGCGGCCAAAGAACGTTGTGATGCCGGTTTTGGAGTGAACAAGACGGGAGAGGCCGTTTATTTGGATTTTGCTTCGGCAATTCAACGTTACGGTAAAGAGGAAGCGCTTACACAGGGTATTAAAAATGCCGATGATAAGGAAATTACACGTTTAGGTAAAAAAGTAATAGAGGCGAAATACGGAAACCTTTTTCAGATGTACGAGAAAATCGTAGATGAGAATCCGTATGAAACCCCAATGATGATTTACCCAGCGGTTCACTATACCATGGGCGGTCTTTGGGTAGATTATAACTTACAGACCACTATAGAAGGATGTTATTGTGCAGGTGAAGCTAATTTTAGCGATCACGGAGCCAACCGTTTAGGGGCTTCTGCATTAATGCAAGGTCTTGCAGATGGCTATTTTGTATTGCCTTATACAATTGGAGATTACCTATCCAAAGATATTAGAACGGGAGCCATCCCAACGGATTCGGCGGAGTTTGATGCTGCAGAAACTGCGGTTAAAGAAAGGTTGAACAAATTAATGTCCGGTAGCGGACAGCACTCTGTAGATTATTACCATAAGAAATTAGGTAAGATCATGTGGGATAAGTGTGGTATGGCCAGAAACGCCAAAGATTTACAAATTGCCATTGATGAAATTTCTGCACTACGTGCCGATTTCTGGGCAAATGTAAAAATACCAGGAAAAGCAGACGGCATGAACCAAGAGCTTGAAAAAGCGGGTCGTGTTGCAGATTTCTTGGAACTTGGCGAATTGTTCGCTAAAGATGCCCTAACCAGAAACGAATCTTGTGGAGGTCACTTTAGGGAGGAATACCAAACTGCAGAAGGTGAAGCGCTACGTGACGATGAGAACTTTAAATTTGTTTCCGCTTGGGAATACAAAGGAGAGCCTAAAGATGCCGTGTTGCATAAAGAGGAGTTGGTGTACGAGAATATTGAATTGAAGACAAGAAGTTATAAATAAATAGCTATGAAGCTTAACTTAAAAATATGGCGTCAAAAAGATGCTAAGTCCAAAGGTGAACTTGTAGACTATCCTATTAAAGGTATAGAAGGCGATATGTCTTTTCTTGAAATGTTGGATGTTCTTAATGAAGAACTGATCAACAAAGGAGACGAGCCGGTACAATTTGACCATGACTGTCGTGAAGGAATTTGTGGTGCTTGTTCATTGCAAATAAATGGTGAGCCTCATGGTCCAGACCGTTTGGTAACTACATGTCAGTTGCATATGCGTAAGTTTAAAGATGGCGATACTATTGTTATTGAGCCATTTCGTGCAACGGCCTTTCCGGTTATCAATGATTTGGTTGTAGATAGAAGTTCTTTTGATAGAATTCAACAGGCTGGTGGGTATATTTCCGTAAATACTTCAGGTAATACGGTAGATGCCAATGCAATTCCTATTAACAAGCATGCGGCAGATGAAGCAATGGATGCAGCAACCTGTATTGGTTGTGGAGCATGTGTAGCAGCTTGTAAAAATGCCAGCGCCATGTTATTTACATCGGCAAAAGTATCGCAATTTGCTTTGTTGCCCCAGGGGCAAGTAGAAGCCGTTGATCGTGTTCAAAATATGGTACGCCAAATGGATTTGGAAGGTTTTGGTAACTGTACCAACACCGGAGCGTGTGAAGTGGAATGTCCTAAAGGAATTTCATTAGAGAACATTGCCCGTATGAACCGTGAATATTTAAGCGCTACTACAAAAGGATAACCTATATACGAGTGCTAAACGCACTTTATAATATTTAAAATCTCAAGCACCTATTTTAGGAGTTTGGGATTTTTTGTTATTTTAAACTATGCCCAAAGACTATCCTAAAGAGCGAATTAAAGTTCCCCGTTTTAACGAGGAATCGGGTTTCTATACTACGCCCAAGCGCTCTAAAATCATGAGTAAGATCAGGGGCAAGAACACAAAACCGGAACTGGCATTTAGAAAGGCGCTTTATGCGGCCGGGTACCGCTATCGCATAGACTACAAAAAGTTGATCGGTAAACCGGATATCGTCCTAAAAAAATATAAAACCGTCATTTTTATAGATGGTGAATATTGGCATGGCCACAACTGGGAGGAAAGAAAACCAAAGGTAAAGACCAATAGAGAATTTTGGATTGCTAAAATAGAACGGAACATTCAGCGGGATGAGGAAGTCAATGAAGAGTTAGAGCGCTTAGGTTATAAGGTGTTTCGATTTTGGGAAACCGAAATTAAAAAGGAACTTGATCGATGTTTAACTGAAGTAATCCATCATTTGCAATCTTATCAATAGAGCAAGTATCCATTTGTTTTCCGTCAATGTAAACTGCTATTAACCGGTATCTTGCAGTATAATAAATTAATAATAATTAAAAAATTATACATATGAAGAGGATAGCAATTTTAGCTACAAATGGATTTGAAGAAAGCGAATTAAAATCACCCAAAGAAGCCATGGAAAAAGAAGGCTTTAAGGTAGATATCGTGAGTCTGGAATCAGGGGAAATCAAAGGATGGGCCAATGGCAATTGGTCTAACTCATACAAAGTGGATAAAACCATAGATCAAGTAACTGCGGAAGACTATAATGCACTAATGTTGCCTGGCGGTGTTATTAACCCTGATAAGCTGAGAAGAGAAGAGAAAGTATTAACTTTCGTAAGAGACTTCTTTAAGCAAGAGAAGCCCGTAGCAGCCATATGTCATGCAGCTTGGACACTAATTAGTGCAGACGTTGTAAAAGGCCGTAAAATGACTAGTTTTAATTCTATTAAGGACGATTTAGTAAACGCTGGAGCGAACTGGGTAGATGAGGAAGTAGTAGTAGACCAAGGGTTTGTAACCAGTAGAAATCCTGATGATTTACCAGCCTTTAATTCAAAACTGGTAGAAGAAATTAAAGAAGGTAAACACGAAGAACAGCACGCATAGGAATAAAGCGTAGCTAACCGTGATTAAAATATGGCCTCTGCAAACTGCAGGGGCTTTTTTTATTTCAGACTTAAGGAAATTTAAGTAGCGCTTTATAGCATTTCATCGGTGAAATGAGCCGCTTGTATTTTTCACAACAGGCTGGGATGAGTTCACAACAATAATTTAGGCGAATGAGAAATCGTCCGTAAGTTTACAGTGTAATTAAGTGATAGTAATGACCCCAAATCTACTCTTGAACTTAACCGAAACAAGTAACGAATCCCAAGTCCGCTACTTAACCTACAGAAGCTTATAGAAAATACCGGTCCCCACCGGAAAGCTTAAAAACCTACTTAAAAAGAAAAGCCCCGATAAGGGGCTTTCTTTTTTTTCGCTGTGTTATGGGTCAATCAATAGTAAACGTTACTTCTGAAGGTTTTCCGCTACCTTTTAATTGAACCGTATATTTCCCTTTGGGCAAATAGGTTTTTCCGTCCTTTGCAGTCTCTAGATTTGTTTTGCTCTTTTTTTCAAAAGCTGCTTTTCCGGCATCTGTAAAGGCTAGATCATACGAAAGTATATTAAGGCCCTTATCCGCTTTTAGTTCCGCCTTACTCACAATTACACCTTGGTCAGAGGTAATAACAGCTTCATATGAATTGGTTCCAGCACTATAAAAAGTAATATCAAGACCCGGTGTGCTAGCTTTTGCCCAAGTGCTTGGCGGGTTGCCCCAATTTTTAGAGTGTTTAATATTTTCCAAACCAAAAACCACCAACTCTTTTTTAAGTAGTTCAGGAGTCATTTTTTGAAGAACCGAAATAGCTGCTTTATAAATACTTCGCCCGTGCGTACCAACTAAAAGATGCTTGGCTTCCGGTTGAATTACCAAATCATGAACGGCCACATTAGGCATTCCGTTTTGAAAAAGCTCCCAAGAACTCCCTTGATCAAAAGATACGTACAGACCATTATCGGTTCCAACAAAAAGAAGGTTTTCGTTTTCAGGGTCTTCAACAATTACGTTTACTGCAGCCGTAGGAATACCAGTTGCAATGGTTTTCCAAGTTTTTCCATAGTCGTCGCTTTTAAAAATATAAGGTGTAAAATCATCCCACCTGTAACCGTTTAAACAGAGATATACACGCTCTTTTTTATGTTTGGACGCGACAATACGGCTCACCCAAAGCTTGGCATCCGTTTGAATTTCATCTATGTTTTTTGAAATGTTCTCCCAGTTGCTTCCTCCATCCTTTGAAAGATGAACGAGTCCGTCATCACTTCCCGCGTACAAAAGGCCAAAGGAGAAAGGCGATTCCGATAAGGTAGTGAGTGTTCCGTAGGCCACATTGCCCCGTTTTCCACCGTGGGTAAGGTCTGGTGATATCGTTTCCCAATTATCTCCTTGATTCATGGAACGATGAAGTTTGTTGCTGCCCAAGTAAAGAATATCTTGGTTGTGTGGTGAAAGCAAAATTGGGGTTTGCCAATTAAACCGGTATGGAGCCTCGCCCAATTCATGCTTTGGTTGAATATAGTATCGTTTTCCGCTGTTCTTATCAATCCTGTAATAATTACCAAATTGATATCCGGTGTAGACGGTATTATGGTTGCGGTTATCTATTTCTATTTGCATACCGTCGCCTCCCATTAGGGATTTCCACGGGTAATCTCCCGTTTGGTGCCATTTTTTGTTTTCCTCTGCATTATGGGTGCCTTCCCATACTCCATTGTCCTGTAGACCGCCATATACATGATAGGGCTCTTGATTATCTACATTTATCGCATAGAATTGGCCTACTGTGGGCGAGTTGTTCTTGATCCAGTTTTCCCCATCATCATAAGAAATATTAACACCACCGTCATTGCCATTTATTAGATGGCCCGGCATATATGGATTGACCCATAGTGCATGGTGATCGGCATGTACGTTATCACCGTTTATAGAAGTGTAGGTTTTGCCTCCATCTGCGGATTTTATTATGGGTACCCCTCCCAAATATATTTTGTTTACATCATTGGGGTCTACCCGTATTTCACCAAAATAATATCCGTAACTGTACAATAGACCATCAATATAATCTTCGTTCTGTTTTTGCCATGATTTTCCTCCATCATTACTCTGGTATACCTCTGCACCGATTACGGGCGTGTCAAAAAGGGCGGAATTTGCATTTTCTAGGTATTTAGTGATGTCTGCCGGTTTAGCTACTCCGCTGCGAATCATTTGTTTCACATTTTCGGCACGGTATTTTTCCTGAAAATTATTCGTTTTTAGAAAGGCGTTCAGTTTCTTGTCATCAAGTTTTAGAAAATCGATTTCAGACATCGACTTAAAATCTTCTTTTGACAGTTCATTGGATTTTTTTTCGGGCTTTTCAGTTTTCTCCCGATGTTCCTGATTATCTAGAAAAGCGTACACCGCGTTTTCATCAAATACGGCCAACCCAATACGGCCAACCCCATATCCGGTAGGAAAACCGCTTCCGTCATTTGAGATTTTTGTCCATGAACTTCCACCATCGTTACTTTTGTAAATGCCCGAATCGTTTCCGCTGCCAAGAAAATCCCATGCTTTTCTATCTTTTTCCCATGCGGAGGCGTAAAGGATATTAAAATTGCCCGGTACCTGAGCAATATCTATTACCCCGGCCGTGTCACTTATGAACAATGTTTTTTTCCATGTCTTGCCACCGTCTGTAGTTTTGTAGACGCCTCTTTCGGTATTTGGTGAATATAAGTGGCCTGTAACACCTATAACTACCTCATTTGGGTTGTTCTCATTTATAAGAATGCGTCCAATGTGGTGGGAGTCTTTTAACCCAACATTCTGCCATGTTTTTCCCTGATCGATTGATTTTAAAATTCCCACTCCCGAGTAAGAGGATCTAGAGGCGTTGTTTTCGCCAGTTCCCACCCAAATTGTGCCCGTTTTCCAGTGAACGGCAATATCACCAATATTCTGGGTTTCCGAGGAATCCATTATAGGAGAAAAAGAAGTTCCGTTATTGTTGGTGTACCATAACCCGCCACTGGCATACGCTACATAAAATTCTATGGGATTTTCAGGATTCACATCTAGATCAACAACCCTGCCGCTCATAACAGACGGGCCAATATTTTTTAAAGGGATGTTCTTTACCAAAGAAGTGGAACCCATTTGTTTCTTAAGCCGAAGCCCTTGCTGAACAGCTTCATATGAACTAGGCATATTTTGTGCGTTGCCGGTAAGCCAAAAAAGCAAGAGTAAGGATAGGCCAAAAAGTCTCATGATAATCAGTTTTCTACGTAACGGAAAGTTACTAAAACTGAGTTATAATTTGCGCTTAACCCTAAGAAATACAGATAAAACTTACAAGTAAACCGTCATATACTAACAGTTAACGAGGAAACAGTTAAAATTTACAATTTCTGTTGTGTCCTAACTTAAATTTTTGTTAATTTATTCAAGAGGATGAAGCTAAAAACCAGTTTAAACGTCCTTTTCAGTAAAATATTTGACCTGTTTACCACAGGTTTTAGAACAAGTAACATAACCAACTTTAATTAGGGACCCCAAAGGTTTTAACAAACCTTTGGGGTCTTACCATTTGTGGGTTCTTGTAAATCATTAATTTTGATAAAATTCAAAAATTGATATGAAGTACAATCAAATAAAGAGTAGTCTTTTTATTAAAAACAGAAAGAAGTTTATGGCCGCAATGCAACCTAAAAGTATTGCTGTTTTTAACTCTAATGATATTTACCCAATAGGTGCGGATAGCACCTTGCCTTTTGAGCAGCATAGGGACCTATTTTATTTAAGTGGTGCAGATCAGGAAGAAACGATATTGGTTCTTTTCCCGGACGCACTTTCCAAGAAACATCGTGAAATACTTTTCGTAAGGGAAACCAATGCCCATATTGCCGTTTGGGAAGGAGAAAAACTAACGAAAGAGAAAGCTACGGAAGTCTCGGGAATTGAAACCATTTATTGGTTACAGAATTTTGACAAGGTATTTTTTGATTTGATGACCGAGGCAGATACCATCTACTTCAATACCAATGAGCACTACAGACAAGCGGTTGAAACCCAAACCCGTGAGGACCGCTTTATAATTGATTGTAAACAAAAGTTCCCTGCACATAAGGTAGCTAAGAGCAATCCAATTTTACAAAAGATAAGAGGTATAAAAGAACCCGAAGAAATAGAACTGATGCAGACGGCCTGTAATATTACGGATAAGGGGTTCCGTCGTGTGTTGAGCTTTACAAAGCCCGGTGTTTGGGAGTATGAGATAGAGGCGGAACTATTGCATGAATTCATTCGCAACCGTTCTAAGGGTTTTGCATATTCGCCCATAATTGCGTCGGGTAATAATGCCAATGTTCTACATTATGTTGAAAACAACCAACAGTGTAAAAGTGGCGATTTAATTTTGATGGATACCGCGGCGGAATATGCCAATTATTCTTCAGACCTGACTAGAACAATTCCCGTTAACGGAAAATTTACCCCTCGTCAAAAAGAAGTGTACGAAGCTGTTCTGCGCGTAAAGAACGAGGCTACTAAAATGCTTGTGCCGGGTACAATTTGGGCGGACTATCATGTAGAGTGTGGAAAACTGATGACTTCCGAACTTTTAGGCTTGGGACTATTGGATAAAGCCGATGTTCAGAATGAAAATAAAGACTGGCCCGCCTATAAAAAGTACTTCATGCACGGCACCAGTCACCATATTGGATTGAATACACATGATTATGGAGAACTGAAGCAACCAATGGAAGCCAATATGGTCTTTACCGTGGAGCCCGGCATCTACATCCCAGAGGAAAAAATGGGAATCCGCATAGAAGATGATGTGGTCATCCAAGAAAAGGGAGAACCGTTTAACCTAATGGCCAATATACCTATTGAAGTAGAGGAGATTGAAGAGTTGATGAATAAGTAAAATATGTATTAGTTGACAGGGGTGGTTTTATGTCCGTGATTTATCTAGAAGATTGACCATTATAAAAGCCACCCCTGCCGGCAATACCCATCCCAGGCTATATCCACTTAAAGGAATATACCCTTGAACATCGGATAAGGCTTCGGTAAAACCAATACTTCCCAAAAAATCCGGAACACTGAAAATTACGGTAAGTAAAACCACTGCTCTGAACACTTTTTCAGAAGCAAACTTTTCCGGCACTATATTTAAAAGAATAAGCACAATGGTAATAGGGTATATGAACATTAGTGCGGGCAGTGCAATGGCAATAATGTACCCCACATTAAACTGGCCCATGACCACACCTAAAACACAACCCAGTATGGCGGTAGTTAAATATACGGCCTGTGAATCGTGAAACCTGTATTTTATAAAATCTGCCGTACCGGTTACAATTCCCACTGCGGTGGTAAAACAGGCTAGGCTTACCAGAATGCTCAAAAATAGATTGGCGGTATTACCCAAGGTTTTGGTGCTAATGCCACTAAGTAAGGCCGTACGTGAAATATCTACATTGAATTCGCCGTGCATCAAAGCACCTGTAATGATGAGTCCGGTGTAAATAAGTAGCAGACTTAGTCCGGCTAACCACCCCGAACGTCTGATCAGAACTTTCTTTTCTTCGTAAGTAGCATCTTTTTTCTTCAGGTTGATTGAAATAATAATTACGCCACCCACCACAACCGCGCCTATGGCATCAAAAGTTTGGTAACCTTCAAGAATGCCATCTGAAAACGGATTCTGAAATACAGTATCGCTAAAAGTGAAATCATAGGAAAATATAGCCGTACCTATTATAAGGAACAAAATCAAGATGATAGCTGGGGTCAAAAGCTTTCCTAAAATATTCAGTATTTGAGAACGGTTAATGACAAATACAAAAACAAGCGCAAAATATATAATACTGGTTAACAGCGGAGGTGAATCAAAAAAGGGCTGAATGGCCATCTCATGCGTAACCGCTGCCGTACGTGGTGAGGGCAAACTTATAGAAATCGTGTAGATAAGTAAAGAGTAGATGAGACTAAAAGCGGGTGAAACTTTTTTCCCAAAGTCAAAAATTGTACCCTGTAATTTGGCATGTGCCATAATGCCCATAATGGGAATGAGTACCGCGGAAGCACAAAACCCCAAAGCCACCAACCACCATAGATCTCCGGCTTTGTTGCCTAGAAGGGGAGGTAGTATGAGGTTACCGGCCCCAAAGAATAATGAGAACAATGCAAAAGCGGTAACCAGTACCTCTCTAGTTTCCTTTGTTAGCATAAAACGTAATTAGAAATACAAAGATGAACCATTTCTATTTGTCTATTGGATTGTTGTACTTCATCGAAAATTTAGATGGTCATTCATCGAGATCGACGAACGGCAAGCTAAAAAACAAGATGTAGTTGTTCTAACATAAAATCGCTGAAAGATACCGTAAATTCACCTGATAACAAATGTGCGGGAAGCCGATATTAAGGTGTTGTTCATCGAATAAAATGTATTTCATCGAAAAAACGGCACAATCGTAAGACCTTGCCCAATAAAAAAAGATATGGTAGCGTTCAAGTAGAAAGAGTGCCTAAAATCACTAAAAAGTATAGACCCAAATTTGCAGTAAGCGGCTTCCCAAAAGCCGATGATGCGTTTTAAACCTACAACCATGAAGAAGTTTTTTTGCAGTTTATTCGGGCATCACTACACGGTGTCAAAAAAAGTGACCCTCCACATTAAAGAGTACAAATGTATCCATTGTGGAAAACAAGTTACAACAGACGTAAGTGGAAACCTTTCAACGCTTACTCCGGAACTGCAGGATATTAATAAAACTTTAGAAAATATATTTCAGAAAAGACATAGGGCAGCAGAGCATGCCGCTTAACTATGCTTTGGCACCGAAATCCTGAACCGTTATTGGCATCGGGATTTTAAACTTATTTCCGGAAATTTAGGAAACAGCCTCGTTCTCCACTGTCGTTCGCCCCACAACAGTATAAGTTAGGTATGTCCTTTTTTTTCGGGAATTTTTTGTTTTTAAACCTCTCTAGATAGTTTGTAATAATCTATATTACAGCAACTTATAAGTTGTTTTCTTCTATTTTTTTTAGAATTTTAGCGCTTATGAGGTCAATTTTTGCATCGGGTAAATCATGCCCCATATTATCTACCCATAAACTATCTGCTTTTGGAATTACCTTTGCCATTTTTCTTCCATGTTCAATAGGTATAACAGGGTCTTGTTTACCGTGAACGACAAGCACAGGCAATTTTAATTTTGATAGGCCATTATATCTTGGTTCAGCGGTCTCAATCGCTTTTTGATGTTGTCTTCCCGCAATAAAATGAAAGCCATCCCGCCTTTCAATATTATAAAGAGCAGCTTCCGCTAGGGGTTTGCTGGCTATAGGGCCTGTGGCCTCTCCCATTAAAATTCTTTTCTGAACAAACTGAAGTTTCATTTGAGCTTTTTTTCCGCCAAAAACACCATATTTTAATACGGCGCTTATCATTTTTGGAAGAACTTCCGGAGATGGTGTGGGCAGAGTAGAATCGAACAAATCTGCGGAAGACATAATAGAAGTTAGACTTTTAAATCGGTTTTCTTGTTGAATTACCGCAATTTGAGATATCATACCACCCATGGATACGCCAAGAATATGGGCCTTTTCAATATGTAAACTATCAAGAATTGCAATGGGGTCATTGGCCATATTGGCAAGAGTATACTCCTTGTCCGTTTTTTTTAGACGCTGGGTGAGACCTGTTCCTCTATGGTCATAGCGTATAACATCATAACCGGCTTTATTAAATTTTGAAATAAAACTCGGAGGCCACGTGAGGGCGTCGTTGGCAGCACCCATTACCAATAAAATAGTCCCTTTTTTAGGGTTTGTAGCTGGGATATGCTCGTACCAAATTTTCCAACCGTCAGAAATGGCAAATCCTATTTTACCCTTAACCATTTCGGGCAAAGGTTCGTGAATAACCGTTTTTATCAGTGATTCCGTCTCATTGGATAATTTGGGAACGGACGCACAGGCATAAAATAGGAAGGTAATTAGGGCCAAAACGAAAAACCTAGTTACCCAATACCTACACCTATTACGCTTTTTCATAGAAGTGATTTAGTCCTTTGATTTGAATGAATTCCACCCTTGGGCGGTCAATTCAATTTTGGTATTGCCTCTTGTGACTAAATGGGCACCTTCACTCTCATGGGTCATATGACCAATTACCGTTAAATTGGGATTTCCTTTTATTTTTTCAAAATCATTCTGTGAAATAGTAAAAAGAAGTTCATAGTCTTCCCCTCCACTTAGAGCTACCATGGTGCTATCTACATTAAATTCCTCACAAGCGGAAATCACGGTAGGATCTAACGGAATTTTTTCTTCAAACAGATTACAACCTATTTTACTGTTTTTGCAGAGATGAAGAATTTCGGATGAAAGTCCGTCACTTATATCGATCATTGCGGTAGGCCTTACCTCTAACTTTTTTAAAAGTTCAACAATGTCTTTTCTAGCTTCGGGTTTTAATTGTCTTTCAACAATGTATGAATAGGGCGATAAATCAGGTTGATTATTAGGATTCACCTTAAAAACCTCTTTTTCACGATCTAATACCTGAAGACCCATATAGGCAGCACCTAAATCTCCGCTAACAACTAAAAGGTCATTTTCTTTTGCCCCATCACGATATGTGAGTTCCTCTTCTTTTGCCTCGCCTAACGCGGTAATACTAATAAGCATTCCTGAGGTAGAAGATGTGGTATCTCCTCCTATAAGGTCTACATTAAAAATCTTTGCAGCAAGGGCAATACCGGCATATAGTTCTTCTAGTGCCTCTAACGGGAAACGGTTAGAAACGGCCAATGAAACGGTTATTTGGGTAGCCGTTGCATTCATGGCATACACATCGGATAAGTTTACCATCACCGCTTTGTAACCCAAATGTTTTAAAGGCATATAGCTGAGGTCAAAATGTACCCCTTCTATCAGTAAATCGGTTGTTAAGACGGTTTTATCCTTATGGTCAATTACAGCGGCATCATCTCCAACACCTTTAATGGTGGAATTGTGGGTGATTTCAAAATTTTTGGTCAAATGGTCTATAAGTCCAAATTCACCAAGTTTTTCCAGGGACGTGCGTTCTTGATTTTTATCTTCTAACATTTTGCAAAAGTAAGAATGATAATTTTGATAGCCTTAATTTTTAATGAATGGAGGAAAACAAAATTGTATACAGGTTAAATCCGGGTTTATACAGCCACATAAAACACTCTTTTTTTACGGAAATATCAGTGAAATTCTCCTTTGACTCAATTTTTGATAAAGATTTTTCCAAATACATACCTCTGCTTTTTATTAATTGAATAAGATTGGGACATCAATAGAAAAAGCTTATTGCAATATGCGTTATAATAATGTTAGTTCTTATGGTAAAACCCTACTAATACCGTATATTTGTAAACTATTTAGATTAAATCCAAATGCTTATGATTCAAGTATCTGAGACTGCGAAAAAGAAAGTCATAGACTTAATGACCGAGGGAGGTTTTGATGCCTCAACGGACTTTGTTCGCGTAGGTGTTAAGAGTGGTGGGTGTAGCGGCTTATCGTATGAACTCGATTTTGACAAGAAGAAAGAAGAAACCGACAAGGTTTTTGAAGATAACGATGTGCGCATTATTGTAGATAAAAAAAGTTTTCTTTACCTAGTGGGTACAACGCTAGACTATTCCGGCGGATTGAACGGAAAGGGGTTTGTTTTCAACAACCCTAACGCACAACGCACCTGTGGTTGCGGAGAAAGTTTTTCGTTATAAACGGAAAATAGTAAAAGAACTAATTATTCAATTACCTAGTGTAGTTGGTATAAAAGGAAAAAATGGCATATACAGAAGAAGAACTAAAAAAGGAACTCGAAACCAAGGAGTACGAGTACGGTTTCTATACGGATATTAAGTCCGATACTTTCCCGAATGGATTGAACGAGGAAATCGTTATCGCCATTTCGAAAAAGAAAGAAGAACCAGAGTGGATGACCCTTTGGCGTTTAGAGGCTTTCAAGATTTGGAAGGAGATGGAGGAGCCGGAATGGGCGAATGTGCATTACACTAAACCGGATTTTCAAGCAATAAGTTATTATTCCGCACCTGTAAAAGCGGACCCTAATAAAACATTGGATGATGTGGATCCGGAGTTGTTGGAAATGTACAAGAAATTGGGTATTTCTGTAGACGAGCAAAAGAAACTACAAAACGTTGCTGTAGATATTGTAATGGATTCAGTTTCCGTTGCTACTACTTTCCAAAAGACACTAGCAGAAAAAGGAATCATTTTTTGTTCTATTTCCGAAGCTATAAAAGAGCATCCGGAGCTGGTTAAAAAATATTTGGGATCGGTAGTTCCGCAGAAAGATAATTTTTATGCGGCTTTAAACTCAGCTGTTTTTTCAGACGGTAGTTTCTGCTACATTCCAAAAGGTGTTCGTTGCCCAATGGAACTATCCACCTACTTCAGAATCAACCAAGCGGGTACAGGTCAGTTCGAAAGAACGCTTGTAATTGCAGATGAGGATAGTTACGTAAGCTATTTGGAGGGTTGTACGGCGCCATCAAGAGATGAAAATCAGTTACATGCCGCTGTTGTTGAGCTTATTGCTTTAGACGACGCCGAAATAAAATACTCAACGGTACAAAACTGGTTCCCAGGGAACAAAGAAGGAAAAGGTGGGGTTTATAACTTCGTTACCAAAAGAGGTTTGTGCGAGAAAAATGCAAAGATTTCTTGGACACAGGTAGAAACAGGTTCGGCCGTTACTTGGAAATATCCTTCTTGTATATTAAAAGGGGACAATTCAATAGGTGAGTTTTACTCCATTGCTGTAACCAATAATTATCAGCAGGCAGATACTGGTACAAAAATGGTGCATTTAGGTAAAAATACCCGTAGTACCATTATATCCAAAGGTATATCCGCAGGAAAATCGCAGAACAGTTATAGGGGTCTAGTTCAGGTGAACAGCCGTGCAGAAAATGCACGTAACTTTTCTCAGTGCGATTCCCTCTTAATGGGTAACGAATGTGGGGCCCACACATTCCCATATATAGAAGCCAAGAACAAAAGTGCGCAGATAGAGCATGAGGCAACTACGAGTAAAATTGGGGAAGACCAAATTTTCTACTGTAACCAAAGAGGTATAGATACTGAAAAGGCTATTGCCTTGATCGTAAACGGGTTCAGTAAGGAAGTTCTGAACAAATTGCCTATGGAATTTGCCGTTGAGGCGCAAAAATTATTGGAAATTAGTTTAGAAGGCTCGGTAGGTTAATCTTGCCAAATGCAGTTTATAGTTTTGATTAATAAATAAGATTCGCAAAATGCTTAAAATCGAAAATTTACACGCTAGTGTAGAGGACAAAGAAATATTAAGAGGTATTAACCTAGAGGTAAAAGCTGGTGAGGTTCATGCCATAATGGGCCCCAACGGTTCAGGTAAAAGTACCTTGGCATCTGTAATTGCAGGTAAGGAAGAATTTGAGGTTACTGAAGGTAGCGTTTCCTTGGAGGGTGAAGATTTAGAAGATGCTTCTCCGGAAGAACGCGCTCACAAAGGGGTGTTCTTGTCTTTTCAGTATCCAGTTGAAATACCAGGTGTTTCCGTAACCAATTTTATGAAGACGGCCATTAATGAATCTAGAAAGGCCAAAGGTCTTGAAGATATGCCGGCCAAGGATATGTTGAAGTTGATTCGTGAGAAATCGGAATTATTGGAAATAGACCGTAAATTCTTATCTCGTTCATTAAATGAAGGTTTTTCCGGTGGGGAAAAGAAGAGAAATGAAATTTTTCAAATGGCAATGTTAGAGCCTAAGTTGGCCATTTTGGATGAAACGGATTCCGGTTTGGATATTGATGCCTTACGTATTGTTGCTAATGGTGTTAACAAGCTTAAGAGCAAGGACAATGCGGTAATCGTGATAACCCACTACCAGCGATTGTTGGATTATATTGTTCCTGATTTTGTTCATGTATTGCACAATGGTAAAATTGTAAAGTCCGGCGGAAAAGAATTGGCTTTGGAGTTAGAAGAAAAAGGATACGATTGGTTAAAGCAGGAGACTGCCGTTTAAAATAGTACGAAGTACAGAGTTATTGGTATAAAGCATTAAAAGCTTTGTAATCAATACTTAATACTAAAATATATGGATTTAAAAGACAAATTGATATCATCTTTTATGGCGTTCGAGAACAACGTAGATGTGGAACATTCCGTGCACGATGTTAGAACAGAGGCCATGAAGAACTTTGAGCTTAAAGGTTTTCCCAGTAAAAAGGAGGAAGCTTGGAAGTACACTTCTCTTAATAGCCTTCAAAAGATAGATTTCAGCATTTTCCCACGAGAAGAAAATACTCTTGAGTATAAAGACGTTAAAAAATACTTTTTGCACGAAATAGATTCGTATAAAATCATTTTTGTAGACGGTATTTACAGCTCTTATCTTTCGGAAACAACACATGATGGTGTTGATATTTGCTTAATGAGCGCAGCGCTTACAAAGCCAATGTACAAGCCGGTTATAGATGTGTATTTTAATAAAGTAGCGTCTAAAGATGAGTCGCTAACTACATTGAACACTGCATTTAGTAGAGAAGGGGCGTATATTTATATCCCTAAGAATAAAATGCCAAAGAAGCCTATAGAAATTATTCATTTCGCTACGGGTAACGAGGCATCTATTTTGTTGCAGCCAAGGAATTTGATTATTGCGGAAGAGAATGCCGAGGTTCAGATTATTGAACGTCACCAAAGTTTGACATCCAACGAAGTTCTGACCAACTGCGTGACGGAGATTTTCGCAGCAAAAAATGCAATTGTTGATTATTATAAGATTCAGAATGATGCGGCTTCTGCCTCATTGATAGATAATACCTACATAGACCAAAAAGACAAGAGTGTGGTTAAGGTTCATACCTTCTCTTTTGGCGGAAAACTAACTCGTAATAATCTTAACTTCTACCAGAATGGAGAATATATTGACTCCACTATGAAAGGGGTTACTATTTTGGGCGATAAGCAACATGTAGATCATCATACGTTAGTGCACCACATTGAGCCTAACTGTGAAAGTCACCAGGATTACAAAGGTATTTATGGCGATAGTTCTACAGGAGTCTTTAACGGTAAGATTATTGTAAATAAGATTGCGCAGAAAACCAATGCGTTTCAGCAGAACAATAATATTTTGGTTAGTGACAAGGCTACAATCAATACTAAGCCGCAGTTAGAGATTTTTGCGGATGATGTAAAATGTTCACACGGTTGTACTATTGGGCAGTTAGATGAAGATGCTTTATTCTACTTACAATCTCGGGGTATTCCTGAAAAGGAAGCGAGAGCATTGTTAATGTATGCTTTTGCTAATAATGTACTGGAAAGTGTACGTATACCAGAACTAAAAGCACGTATTAATAAGTTGATTGCTAAAAAGTTAGGGGTTAATCTTGGGTTCGACTTATAAAGAGAATTGTTTGATTTCTTAACAAGAAATTATCTTAAAACATAGATTTTTTTTAACGGCACTTTGGGAGTGCCGTTATTTTTTTGAAGGAATTTACGTATAAATTTACGACCGAATTATAAACCATTAATGAATCGTTCGTATGAAAAAAATCTACTTTTTATCAGTTTTAATTTTCTTTTTAAGTGCAAGCTTGTTCGCTCAGGATCACAAATGGAGTGTGGAAGCAAATTATCCTTTTTCTTCTGGTGATGATTTAGGAAATGATGCTAAAGGTATTATTGACCTAGGTGTAAAATATCGATTTTTGGATTTTAACATTGTCAAAATCGGTGCGGGTATCAACACAGGAATTTACAAGGCAGACACAAAAGACTTTAATGACCCTTCATCATATGATTACACTGAGACTCACTGGCTAATTAAACCTGAGGTCTTTGCAGAGTTTTCTATTCCGGGAGCGAAAAAACTTCACCCTTCTATAGGACTAGGGTATACTTTTGTTGAATCTAAATATGATGGTGTATTTGATTATGGGCCAAATGAACCTCCATTTCCTGGAGCGCACAAGATTACAGAGTCAGAAGGGGGAATAAATGTGAATTTGGGACTCTCTTATGATATAACTAAGCGGTTCTTTTTACAAACTCAAGTTGACTTTATCCGAAATGTTGCTGATAAAACAAAAGGAGAAGGAGAAACTTTAAGAAACATAGAACATATAAGTCTCATAAAGGTAGGAGTTGGTTTTAGGTTTTAATCCTCAGATACAAATTCAAGTACTCTAATACCCGATTTGTTTTTACAATCGGGTATCTTTGTATTTAAGAAGATTGACTATGTTAGATATAAATAAAATAAGAGAGGATTTCCCTATTCTCAAAAGAGAAGTGAACGGAAAGCCTTTGGTATACTTAGACAATGCTGCTACATCACAAACGCCTCAACAGGTTATAGATGTTATAGTAGATTACTACCAGAATTACAACGCCAATATACATCGTGGTGTGCATGCGCTGTCTCAAGAAGCAACTGATAAGTATGAAGTAGCTCGGCAAAAGATTCAGAAGCACTTCAATGCAAAGAGTTCATACGAGATTATATTTACTTCAGGTACAACGCACAGTATTAACATCGTTGCCAACGGGTTTACCACCTTATTGAAAAAAGGCGATGAGATACTGGTGTCGGCTATGGAGCACCATTCTAATATCGTGCCTTGGCAAATGTTGGCCGAAAGAACAGGTGCCGTTTTAAAGGTAATTCCGATGAATCTTGATGGTGAGTTGCGAATGGATGTTTTTGAAGAATTACTCTCCAGCAAGACCAAATTGGTTTTCTGTAATCATATTTCCAACGCACTAGGAACCATTAATCCCGTTGAAGAAATAATAGAAAAAGCACATGCTGTTGGTGCAGCTGTTTTAATTGATGGCGCGCAAGCGGCTCCCCATGTTAAAGCGGACATGCAAAAATTGGATGTCGATTTTTATACGGTCTCAGCTCATAAAATGTGTGGGCCTACCGGTGTAGGGGCTTTGTATGGCAAAGAAGAATGGCTAAATAAATTGCCACCCTACCAAGGAGGGGGAGAGATGATTGCTGAGGTAACTTTTGAGAAAACTACCTATGCAGATTTACCGCATAAGTTTGAAGCGGGAACACCAAATATTTGTGGTGGTATCGCCTTTGGTGCCGCTCTGGATTATATGAACGCTATAGGTTTTGAAGCTATTGCTCAATACGAGCATGAACTGTTGGGTTATGCCACGCAAGAACTACTTAAAATAGAAGGGCTGAAGATTTACGGGACGGCAAAAAACAAGACTTCGGTTATTTCTTTTAATATAGAAGGGCTACATCCTTACGACATAGGTTCTATTTTAGATAAATTGGGCGTTGCAGTAAGAACTGGTCACCATTGTGCACAACCCATTATGGATTTTTACGGAATTCCGGGAACGGTAAGGGCCAGTTTTAGTTTTTACAATACTATGGATGAGGTAGATGCCTTGGCCAAGGCCGTAATCCGGGCAAAGGGCATGCTGGAATAAGGATGGCGTTATCATTCTCTTAAAGTGTTGAAATCCATAGATAGTTGTTGTATTTTTACCGAAAATAGCGATAATGCAGATAAAGGAAATACAGGACGAAATAGTAGACGAATTTTCAATGTTCGATGATTGGATGCAACGCTACGAATATATGATCGAGCTGGGCAAAAGCTTACCGCTTATCAACGAAAAATTTAAGACTGATGATAATATTATCAAAGGTTGTCAGAGCAAAGTGTGGGTTCATGCAGAGCTAGAAGAGGATAAATTGGTTTTTACTGCGGATAGCGATGCAATTATAACGAAAGGTATAATTGCCATTTTAATAAGGGCCTTTAGTAATCAAAGACCTCAAGATATTATTGATGCCAATACCGATTTTATTGATGAAATTGGTCTTAAAGAACATCTTTCGCCTACGCGGGCCAATGGTTTGGTAAGTATGATCAAACAATTGAAGCTATATGCCATAGCCTACCAAACACAATTAAATTAGAGTGATGCCTTGTAAGGGCAACCTCAATCTTTAACGAATTAATCTCAAGAACATGAGTGAAGAAATAGCAGTAGATAGCCAAGAATTGGGCGAGAAAATAGTAGTTATACTTAAGACCATATACGATCCTGAAATTCCAGTAGATATATATGAGCTGGGTTTAATTTATGACGTATTCGTAAATGAGGATAACGAAGTGAAGATATTAATGACCTTAACATCTCCCAATTGTCCGGTTGCGGAATCGCTTCCTGCAGAGGTAGAGGAAAAAGTAAAGTCTTTGGACGTCGTTAAAGATGCAGAGGTAGAAATTACTTTTGATCCACCATGGACGCAAGATCTTATGAGCGAAGAGGCTAAATTGGAATTGGGCTTATTATAAAAGCGGATATGGCAGAAGAAATTATCAATAGGGTAGCTGAGAGCAAATTGGTTACGTTTAACTTGGAGGATTATTATCTCCCGGGAAAGCGCGTGCTTTTTGATATTTCCGAATGGCTATTGGAAGGTTTTATTTTAAAGGAAAAAGAATTCCGCGCCCGTGCCGCCGAGCACGACTGGGCACAGTACAAAGATTCTTACGTTGCCCTACATTGCTCAACAGATGCGATAGTTCCGGGCTGGGCCTATATGTTATTGGCCACATATTTGAACCCTTATACCAATCGGTATATTCAGGGTTCTTTAGAGGATTTGGAAACCTTACTTTATACAGAAACGTTAAAAGATTTAGATGTTTCGGGGCTAAAGGACAAATTTGTTATTGTTAAAGGTTGTAGTAATAAACCGGTGCCACCCAATGCTTACGTGTTGATAATAGGAAAGTTACAGCCCATAGTAAAATCTCTCATGTATGGAGAGGCATGTTCTTCCGTGCCTTTGTACAAAAGAAAGTAGACATTTATTATTAAAATAAGTGACAATTAGTACTTTTGCGTGTCTAAATTAATAAACACAAATACCATGAGAAAATTACTGCTTACATCTTTGGCATTACTTACCTTTTCGGTGGGTTTTGCACAGACAATTGATGAATTAAAAGCTGAACAGGCTGCAAAAAAAGACTCTATCAGTGCCATTCAAGGTAGGGTAGATGCGCTTCAAGGACAAATTGATGCTTTTCCAGGGTGGAAAATAAGAGCGTTCGGTACAATAGGTGCCAACCTTTCAAAATTTAATAACTGGTACTCGCAAGGTACACCGGATAACTCTTCAGGAAACATTGGGGTTACGGTTAATGCAATCGCTAACTTGGATAGGGAGAAGTTCTTCTGGAGAAACTCTGCCAATGCTAATTTCCAATGGGTTAAGTTAGATGATAAAAATGATCCTACGGATGACGAAGGATTTGATAACACAACAGATGTTTTTAACATCACTTCTTTGTACGGTTACAAACTGAATAAGAACTTTGCTATTTCGGCCTTGGCAGAATATCGTACATCTATCATCAACAACTTTAATGACCCTGGTTATTTAGATTTTGGTGTTGGTGCTACTTGGACTCCTATTCCTGATATGGTAGTTGTTATTCACCCATTAAACTACAACTTTGTTTTTGCGGATAATGATGCAGCTTACGATTCTTCTGCTGGTGCTAAGATTGTTGTTGATTACGCAAAACAGTTGGGGTCAATTAACTTTAAGACCAACTTCTCTACTTTTCAAAGTTACAAGAGTGGTGATCTTTCTAACTGGACATGGATCAACTCTTTTGGATACACGCTTTGGAAAGGAATTGGTGTAGGTTTTGAGTTTGGTCTTCGTGACAACAAACAAGAAGGTTTGGCTAATGCATTAGTTTCGGATGCCAATGCGTCTTTTGACAATTTGGATAATGTTTTACAGAGCTACTACCTTTTTGGTCTTAACTACTCTTTCTAAAAAAGTTTAATTCATACATAATGAAAACGCCCCGATGATAATCGGGGCGTTTTTTTTGTTAAGTAGGATTAGTTAAGTTTGGTTGTACAGTCAATAAATCAAACCTTGGTTAAGTAATTTATTTGGGACGTACACTAAGTTTCAAATACAAGACGAATGTAATAGGCAACGCTATCATTGCTAAACTTTTGTTGTGAACCTATTTCAATTTGTGGTGTAGCTCGTTAAAATGAACATAGCTTCGACGAAATACATCTAGAATCCATTTTTTAATCAGGTTATAGAAAACAAAAAAGCCCGTTAAAACGGGCTTTTTTGTTAAGTAGGTTTACTTGTACTTTTTAATTGCAATTTGGGGTCGCAATTTTTTTAAGCTTTTCGTAGGTCAAGTCCGGATTTGGGATTCGTACTTGTTTCGGTTAAGTTCAAGATTCGATTTGGGGTCATTGCTATCACTTAATTACACTGTAAACTTACGTTGGTTTCTGCGGTCTTCTAAATTATTGTTGTGAACCTAAGCAAGGCTGTTGTGAAAAATATCAACGGCCCACAATGTTCGATGAACGGCATAGTTTAAGTTTGATTTAAAAAACAACCAAAATAGGAGGCATAAAAAAACCCTCTTGTACAGAGGGTTTTTTTATCAAGTAGGTTTGGTCAATTTGGTATTATTTTTTTCTGATCAAGTAACAGGTTTGGGGTTCGTTACTTGTTTCGGTCAAGTTCAAGATTCGATTTGGGGTCAATGCTATCACTTAATTACACTGTAAACTTACGGTGGTTTCTTCGGTCTTCTAAATTATTGTTGTGAACCTAAGCAAGGCTGTTGTGAAAAATACGAGTTGTTGTGTATGTCCGATGAACGGTAAAAGATTTCTTGAAAACAGTTTAATACTCGTCCAAATGTTCCGGATAGAGGAAGTTGTTGTACGGGAAGCGTGTTACATGAATATCCCTTACCTCGTCATAAACCCTTTTTCTAAATTCGTCCAGATTTTCTTTGTTCAAGGCAGATATGAATAGGGCGCGGTCCCCAACACGTTGCATCCATGTCTTCTTCCATTCTTCAATACTAAAATGCCTTTCTGTCCTTTCGGTGATGAGGTCATCCTCATCTATTTCGGCATGTTTGTATTGATCAATTTTGTTAAACACCATAATGGTATTCTTGTCCGCACTATCTATTTCGTCCAAGATTTTATTAACGGACTCTATATGTTCCTCAAACTGCGGGTGTGATATATCAACAACATGAAGTAACAGATCGGCCTCGCGAACTTCGTCTAAAGTACTTTTGAAGCTTTCTACGAGCTGCGTAGGTAGCTTTCGGATAAAACCAACCGTATCACTTAATAAGAAAGGCAAATTACCTATAACCACTTTACGTACGGTGGTGTCCAACGTTGCAAAAAGCTTGTTCTCTGCAAATACCTCGCTTTTACTTATGACGTTCATTAAAGTAGACTTACCTACGTTGGTATACCCAACCAGAGCTACACGAACCAGGGCCCCACGGTTTCCCCGTTGGGTTTCCATTTGGCGGTCTATCTTAAGGAGTTTTTTCTTTAACAGGGAGATACGATCACGAACAATACGTCTATCCGTTTCAATTTCGGTTTCACCTGGTCCACGCATTCCAATACCTCCACGTTGGCGCTCAAGGTGAGTCCAAAGTCCCGTTAATCGCGGTAACAGATATTCATATTGCGCCAGTTCTACCTGAGTACGTGCATAACTGGTCTGCGCGCGTTGCGCAAAAATATCCAGAATAAGGCTCGTACGGTCCACAATTTTGCAACGTAACAACTTTTCTATATTACGTTGTTGGGCAGGGGTAAGTTCATCATCAAAGATAACGGAGCCTACATCGTTCGCTTTTACGAATGCCTCTACTTCTTCCATCTTACCGGAACCTATAAGGGTCTTGGGGTTGGGAACATCCATGCGCTGTACAAAACGTTCTATAACCTCGCCACCGGCAGTGTAGGTCAAGAATTCAAGTTCATCAAGATATTCGGTAACTTTTTCTTCGCTCTGTTCGCGGTTAATAATACCGATTAAAACGGCTTTTTCGTGATCTATGGTCTTCTTTTCTAACATATCTAAACTAAAGTGCAAATTTAAGCAATACTGACCGAGCTATTTTCGTAATTTTAAGATCCCAATCGAAAATTTTATGATTTTTTCATTTTTCAGGAAAAAAAAGGGAAGCCATTTAAATACAATTAGCTTCTACAACCTAGAAAATCTATTTGATACGGTAGACGACCCGGAGACCCTTGATGATGATTTTACGCCAAAAGGCCGCAAAAAGTGGTCTTTAAGAAGATACAAAAAAAAGTTGTACAAATTGGCTAAGACCATTTCTGAGATTGGCAATTCCGAAACCCAGAGCCCGCCGGTCCTAGTGGGAGTAGCAGAGGTAGAAAACCAACAGGTTATGGAGGACCTTCTGGCTGCAGAACCTTTGGCTAATATAAAATATAGTTACGTACATTATGATTCTCCGGACGAAAGGGGTATAGACTGTGGATTGATCTATCATAAGGACCATTTTGAGGTGTTACATTCGGAGCCCATTACTTTATTTATTTATGAAGAGGATGGAAGACGCGATACCACGCGGGATATTCTGTACGTAAAGGGCAAATTGAACAATGAAGTGGTTCATATATTCGTAAACCATTGGCCTTCTAGAAGGAGCGGTAATTCAAAAACCGGATATAAGCGAGTTATTGCGGCCGAAACTATAATTAAGTTCATGGCCGGAATTGAGGAGCAAGAGGCCAATCCCAACTACATAATCATGGGTGATTTTAACGATGGTCCAAAGTCCGAAAGCGTACAGTCCCTTATGGAAACCAAAACCTTGTACAACCCTATGGAAAAGTTGCTCACACCAGAACGCGGTAGTGCCAACTATAAAAGGTCGTGGATGCTTTTTGATCAAATAATGGTCTCGCACAGTTTTCTAAATTTTGAAAAGGGAACCCACAGTTTTGCCCATGCCAATATCTTTGATGAACATTTTTTAACGGAGTTTGAAGGAAAATATATGGGGTCTCCCTTCCGCACTTATGTAGGCAACAAATACATTGGTGGGTACAGCGATCATTTTCCGGTTTATATTCAATTGAAATACAACGCTTAGTTTTTCTAGATACTTTTAATATTGCTATCGTCCAGGAGTTCATCTCCTCGTAAGCGTAGAAAAACTTGGGCCGTAGTAACTACATCAAGCTCACAATAGGTAACAATACGGTCTAGGTCTTTTTCTTCGTAATAAACTTCACGAACCATACTACCGTCAATATCTTGTTTGGGAGAAGGAATACCTAAAATATTGGCCAGTAGTTTTAGAGAGGTAAAATTCTTATAATCCCCAAATTTCCATAACTCCATGGTATCTAGATGCGGAATTTCCCATGGTTTTTTGCCAAATAGGTTCAGTTTGTACGGTAATTCAATACCGTGAATGATCATTCTGCGTGCAATGTATGGAAAATCGAATTCCTTGGCATTGTGTCCACAGAGCAAATGCTTGGTTGAGCTAAAATGTCCGTTCAATAAATTTTTGAACTCTTTTAATAATTTATCTTCTTCTCCATAAAAAGAAGTAGTTCTAAAGGTTTTGGTTTCTCCGTTCACACGAAAATACCCTACTGAAATGCACACGATCTTTCCGAACTCCGCCCAAATTCCGGCACGGTCATAAAACTCTTCAGCTGTATAATCTTCTTTACGTTGGTATCGGGACTTTTGCTCCCACAGCTCCTTTTTTTCCTCATCCAAGGCATCAAAATTGGGCTGTTCGGGAACGGTCTCAATGTCTAAGAATAAAATATGCTCTAAGTTTATCCTACCTAGCATGATTGGATTTTTTTGAATAAATATAAGAAAATAGCCATCTTATTATAGCTGGGATTCATTTATTTCATTGGAATAACCCATGTTTTTCAGATTAAGAAGGTGGGCGTTGTTACAAGTAAACCATTTCTAAGAAGTATTATTTCTGTTTTAGAAAAAGAAAAATTCTGGCGCTGCTTAGATGTAATGAATCCCCCATTTTTCGGAAATTAAGCTCATCAAAAATTATTTTCACCGAAATATTTTCATGTTCTACTTCCATTATCATTTGTTCAGGGTCAATGTTATATAGATTAGTTCCTCTCTTGCTCAAGTCTCTAAGTTTTGGGAGAAGTTGAATCTCATGTAGCGTTAGACTATCCTTAGGTGCAAGTAGGCTCAGAAAATTATTCTTATGGTCATAATCTATGGTGTAATCTCCTATTGAGGCGTTTGTGGAAATATTTTCGTTAATGGTAAATACCGCTAGATCATGATACCCTTTAAGCGTATAGTTTTGTGCTTGCTGTCGGTCTGCATAGTAATTATAATATTTTGTGTTTCGGGCTTCGGACCCGATTTCATTTGGGGCCAAGGCTATGTCAAGGGAGTCTAAAACTTTTTGGGAATTGAACCAATTAAAAACCTCCGGCTCATCGCTAAAAGTATCTTTAAAAATATCCTTAATCTCGATACCGGTGATGCTGTTTAGTTGGTTCACCGATTTTCTATCGTCCAAGTATTTTAGAATGGACGTTAATTGATTGTATTGGTCAGAAGTGGCCAATCTGTTGTTTTGAAGTACATTTTCGTATACGATTTGGAACTGATGTGTCTGACTTTTTAATGACACGCTGGACGCACTCCAAAAACCAAATGATGATAGTATTGCTAGAATAAAGAGGGAAAACGGTAAAATTAGGAGACTCTTTTTTCGGCTGAATAAAAGAAACAGACTAATTCCTAAAATCCAAAAGGCCAACAGTATTACGAAGTAACGATTCTCAGTGATGCCATAATCGGAAACACGTCTAAAAATGGCAATGAAAAGAAGCACCAATAAGGGTAATATCAAAATATAAAACCAAGGATAAAAGCGTTTAATAGTCCAAGACTTCACTGTTTCATGAATTGGATTTATAATGACCTGTACGGTAAAACCTAAAAAGGCCAATGCGGTGACCAAATAGGAAACCCATCCTTTTGGAAGTTCCCATTCAACCAAGATTTTTATACTATAGGAATAAAGAATCAGCAGGTATAGAATGACTAGCGGAATCAGAATGTACTTGACAAAGACCTCTAATGCCTTATTGAAATGGATTTCTTTTTGTTGATGTATATTTTTTGGGAAGTCCGATAGATATATCCATGTATTGACCACTCCTAAGCAAAAAAGAAACAACTGAAAATATATATCGCCATCTATTCGCATATTGAACAGCGCGTCAATAGCCAAAAGGGCCAGTACTAGTCCGAGATAAAGTACACCTGAGAAAAAACCGCTTCTCACGATGGCAAAACCAGCAGCTTTGAGGTAATTCCAATAAGCATTCTTATTCCATTTGAATAAAAAGGGAGCAAATAGAACGAATAAATGTCCTGCAATCAAAAACAGGAAAAAACGGACTAGATAAATAGGGTCATCATCAAAAGTATTAACTTCGGGTAAATGCCAGTAGAAGAGAAACAATAACAAGAGCAAAACGGGTTTCAACCAAATGGCCTTATTAGAGTTTTTAAGTTGTTCAAGAAAAAACTGGGAACCAATAAGCCAACTTACTCCCAAAATAAATGTAAGTATGATATTGGTTTGATTGTCTGTATTTGCTTCTTTGGGTGCATCTACCACCCATATGGCGTAGAGGGTACCGCATAATGCCCAGAGGATTGTTAATGGAAACCTTTTAAAAGCACTTTGCGCTTTACTGGTTAAATCATTAAGGGAGAGAAAAGCCATAGTTTAGTTTTTACAATAGTTAACCACAAAATTATAGCGGATTGTCTTAGAATAACTCCCTGAATTTGGGGATATTGTGACATGTAATTTTGTAGGGGTGATAAAAGGTGGAACAGACCACCCGGTTGGTTGGTACATTTCTCGAACAGGCTCAAAGTTGTGAGCACTTCAATAAAAAGAAATATTTATCGATGAAATACACCATTAGTAACTATAATAGGGGATTTCGAATTTTTAAACCGACTAATCAGTTTGTCGGAGATGCTTAAATCATTGGTGAAACGGTGGCAAATTGTGCAGTTGATGCTAAAGGATTTGTGCTAATCGAAAAGGCTTTGTTGTTTAAAGGGAGATTCATGTTCCAACAACCACTTCTTACGATATAAGCCTCCTGCATAGCCTGTTAAGGAACCATCGCTACCAATAACCCGGTGACATGGAACCACAATCCAAAGCGGATTTTTGCCATTCGCAGCCGCAACGGCTCTAATAGCTTTTACGTCTCCCAAAGTTTTGGAAAGGTCCAAGTAAGAAACTGTTTTTCCGAAAGGTATTTCTAGCAGAGCCTCCCAAACGCGTTTTTGAAAATCCGTGCCTTCTGGGTTTAATTTAATATCAAAATCACTTCGTGTACCCGCAAAATATTGTTGTAGTTGTTCTGCAGCTTCTACTAGGTGCACAGGAATATCAACGGATAGGCTTTTATCCTCATCCAAAACGGTAATTGCCGCTAAGCCGTTGCCATCGCCTTCAAGTTTTGCCGTACCAAGCGGAGTGCCGATATAAGCGGTTTCCATACTAGAGTATTTTGGGGTGCGCTGCTTTTTGATTAAAACTTACTTGTCAAGTATTCCTGAGCGTTTTGCACGCGTATTCCAATTTTTTCGAGCTAGTTCCTGCAAGTCGGCCACATTGTCGCTCTCGTCCATTATTTCAAGCCCTAGAAGGGTTTCAATCACATCTTCCATGGTGACTAACCCACTTACTGAACCATATTCGTCCACAACTAGGGCAATATGTTCCCGTTTGGCGATAAAGGTATCAAAGAGGCGAGGTATAGGGGTATTTCTTTCGGTTATTAAGATTTCCCGTTTTATTTCGGATAATGGTGTGTTTCCGTTTTCGTTAACCATTTCCTCTAGAATAGTATCCTTCAGCACAAAACCATCTATATGATCCATTTTTTCGCCATATACAGGAATTCGTGAAAAGCGCATTTTGGGGTTATCTTCAAAAAATTCCGCAATCGTTTTATTTTCCGAAGCAATTTTCATCACTGCACGTGGGGTCATTACATCCTTGACCAGAACTTGGTCAAAACGTAGCAGATTCTTTATGATAGTAGATTCGGATTTTTCAAAAACACCTTCTTCGCGGGCCATATCGGTCATGGCGGTAAAATCTTCTCTACTTAAAACGCTTCCATGGTGTCCTTTACCGCCCACAAGTTTAGTGAAAAGCTGTAGGAGCCATAAAAGTCCGGTATATTTTAAGGCAACCACCATAATGTTGAGTGCTTTTGCGGTAAAATTGGCCAACTGCCTCCAATAGGTGGCGCCAATGGTTTTAGGAATAATTTCCGATGCCACTAGGATGAGAATGGTCATTATAGTAGATACCGCCCCAACCATTAAATCCTCGGTAAAGGTTACCCCAAATATGCTTCGCGTAGATGAACCGTACATCTCTGCATAGGCAACTTTGGCTTGAACACCCACCAAAATAGCACCCACGGTATGGGCAATGGTGTTTAGCGTTAAAATAGCAATAAGGGGTTTGTCTACGTCCTGCTTTAGTTCCTCTAAGGTAACTGCATAGGTTTTGCCTTCCTTCTTCTTAACATTTACAAAGGTTGGGCTAATGCTCAAGAGCACCGCTTCAAGTATGGAGCAGAGAAACGAAATAAAAATTGAAATTAAAGCGTAAAAAATTAATAAGCCCATGAATGAGTTTTAGTGTAACGAATATACCAATTAAAGTACAATCTTGTGATCTTATTTGCTTGGTAATGTGGCTTTATAAAATACCTGCTGCACTGCAGGTCTAATATTTAGGTTATAAAGATTTTTGTTATCTCTAGTAGGGTTCACCCGATTGGAAAGAAAAATATATACCAGTTGATTTTCTGGGTCTGCCCAAACGAATGTTCCTGTAAAACCGCTGTGACCAAAACTACTGGCACCTACTTCTGGAGCCGGATAAGCTTTGGACAGGGGCAGTTCCGAGTTGTTCAATAAAGGCTTGTCAACACCAAGGCCTCTACGATTGTCATTTTCGGGAAATTGAACTCTTGTAAATTCCTTTACGGTGGCTTCGGATATGTAGCGCTTGCCGTCATAAACGCCATATTGCACGTACATTTGCATCAATTTGGCCAAATCTGTTGCCGTAGCAAAAAGCCCGGCATTACCGGATATTCCACCTAACAGTGCGGCATTTTCATCGTGGACCCAACCTTGGGTCAGCGTATGCCTAAAAAGGGTATCTACCTCTGTAGGAACGATAAAATTGGTAAAGTCTTTGGTTTTTGGTTTAAACCCCATAGTGGGGGCATTCAGCGGTAAATAGAAATTCTTCTCCAAATAATAGTCATAGGACTCTCCGGTAAGTTGTTCTATTAGTTGCGGAAATATGAGAAATGCAAGTCCCGAATATTTGTATTTCTTTTCAGCAGATACTTTTGAACGGTCAATAAGACGGTACATCTTTTTGTTGAACTTGTTTTTAACGAACAAGCCATCATATGCCTGATTTTGAAATCTGCGGTTTGGGGAAGTATGAACAAAACGCCGTTTAAGCTTTTTATTCTTTTTTAAAACCTCATTTAGAAAAACAATGTAAGGTTGTAGTCCGGCTTGATGGGCCAGAATTTCCCGAAGCGTAATATCTCTTTTATCCTTTTCTTTTTTCCAACGCTTCCAATAGGTGCTGAACGGAGCGTCCAAATCAAGTTTTCCTTCATCCACTAATTTCATGAGGGCAGGAAGGGCAGCAGTAATTTTAGTTACCGAAGCCAAATCATACATATCATCTAAAGCCACGGGTTGTATACTGTCATAAGTGTGATATCCGTAAGCTTTATGAAAGATGATTCTTCCGTTTTTGGCAACTAGTACTTGCGCACCGGGAAAAGCATTGTTTTTTATACCGTTAGTTATTATTTTTTGCACGTTCGTGTTGATGTAGCTGGAATCCAGCCCTACATCGTAGGGAGTGCCATAAGTTAAGGCATCCTTTATTCCTAAATTTAAAGGCGTTCCAGTGCCTTCCTGCGCTTGTGACAGCTGGAGAAATATAAAAAGGAATACAAACGATACAATTCTCAAATCTGCTCTTTTAATAAAAACTAGTTCAACAGCCTTACCGCGTCCTTGGCAAAATAACTGGCGATGATGTTGGCCCCGGCACGTTTTATGGCCGTCAGTTGTTCCATAACCACGGCATCATGGTCCAACCAACCTTTTTCGGCGGCAGCTTTGACCATGGCATACTCCCCTGAAACTTGGTAGACCGCAACGGGAACATCAACTTCATTGCGAATTTCACGTACAATATCCAGATAACAAAGACCTGGCTTTACCATAACAATATCAGCACCTTCATCAATATCCATCTCGGTTTCCTTTAAGGCTTCAAACCGGTTGGCATAATCCATTTGATAGGTATTTTTATCTTTTGGTACATTTTTGACATCAACTGGTGCAGAATCCAAAGCATCTCTAAAAGGACCATAAAAGGCACTGGCATATTTGGCACTATAGCTCATGATTCCCGTATTTACCAGGCCTTCGTCTTCTAACGCTTCACGAATGGAAAGAATACGACCGTCCATCATATCACTTGGTGCAACAAAATCAGCCCCGGCCAAAGCATGGGAAACGCTCATTTCGGCAAGAAACTCCGCAGTTTCGTCATTCAGAATCTGACCGTTTTCTACAATACCGTCATGGCCAAAGGAAGAATAAGGGTCCATAGCTACATCGGTCATTACCAACATTCCCGGGCAGGCATCTTTAACGGTCTTGATGGCTTTTTGCATAAGCCCGTTTTCGTTCAAGGCTTCGGTGCCTTTGTTGTCCTTTAAATTATCGGGCACTTTTACAAATAGAAGAACGGCGTGCAGGCCCATACTCCAAAGCTCCTTAACTTCGGCAGAAAGTAGGTCAAGACTCAATCTATAATAATCCGGCATAGAGTCGATCTCTTCTTTTATGCCCTTACCTTCGGTTACAAAAAGAGGCACCAAAAAATCCTTTGGCGATAAAATGGTTTCACGTACTAAATGTCTAATGGAGTCGTTTGTTCTTAACCTGCGGTTTCTTCTAAGTGGATACATGCTTTTACCTATTTTTGAATAGCCAAAGTTACTTATTATCCTCCTAAAAAACCCGAAAACAAACCAACTCTTGACCGAACTGATCCATAGTCTGAAATTTAAATTTGAATGGCGAAGCTATCAGCAAAATTTTCTGGACCATTTTGAGGAGCATATAAAAGACCATCATTTACACGTGGTAGCACCCCCGGGGTCTGGAAAGACCGTTTTGGGGCTGGAAGTACTACGAAGGGTCAACAAGCGGACCTTGGTTTTGGCTCCTACTTTAACCATTAGGAACCAATGGAAAGACCGATTGGTATCGTTCTTTTTGAAGGATTCGGGGTTCGCGGACTTTTCTATGAACATCAAGGAACCCAAACTTCTCACCTTTTCTACATACCAGTCGTTACATGCATTAAACAAGCGCTTGGCCGACGAAGAAAATTATTCTCTTCTGAAATTCATTAGGGAAAACGGTATAGAAACCTTAGTACTAGATGAGGCACACCATTTAAAAAACGAATGGTATAAATGTTTGATGGCCCTAAAGGAAATTGAGGGTTTAACGGTAATAGCATTGACGGCAACCCCTCCGTACGATAGTTCTAGTGCGGAGCTAAATAAATACTTTGATCTCTGCGGGCCAATAGATGATGAAATTGCCGTGCCAGACCTCGTCCAGAACGGAGACCTTTGTCCGCACCAGGATTTTGTTTATTTCTCCAAACCGTCCGAAGCACAAATACGATATATTGTAGAATACAGAGAAAATATTATTCAGTTTATTAGTGATTTGAAAGCCGATATTGATTTTCAAAATCTGCTTTTAGAACATCCATTTTATAAAAATACCGAAGACGCGCTTGAGGAAATTTATGGGAAACCATCGTTTCTATCCGCAATGTTAATATTCTTGAATTCTGCCGGAGTTCAGATAGATAAAGAGAAACTGCTGTTTCTTGGTTTTGAAAACAAAGCGGTAGAGTTTCCAGAGTTGACATATGAGTGGATTGAAATCCTTCTGCAGGAATTGTTGGTGGCTCAAAGAGAAGCTTTAGGAGCTTATGAGGAACAATTGAAAGCTATTGAAAAACAGCTGGGAAGAATTGGAGTGTACGAGAAGAAGAGGGTAAATTTTATTGGCGACGAGCAACTCTACCGTTCTTTGGCCAGCAGCCCTAGTAAATTGAATAGCATACATGCTATTCTTGAGAAGGAGTATGAAAATTTGGGAGAGCAGTTAAAAGCTGTGGTGCTAACCGATTTTATACGAAAGGAATTCCTTGATTACACAGGTGAAGCCACGGGAGTTCTTAATAAACTTGGAGTAGTCTCTATTTTTCAATTCTTACGGATCAAATCCAAACACAAGGAGCACTTGGCCATACTAACAGGGTCTTTGGTGGTGCTGCACAAAACTGTTGTTGAAGATTTTGAAAAGGTCCTGGGAGAAGGGGCTTTTGGCAAGCAACCCATGGCTGCGGATGCAGATTTTGTAACGATATCCGCTTTTGGGAACGCTAAAAACAACATAGTTGCCGCGGTAACAGAGCTTTTTCAAAAAGGAAAAATAAAAATACTAATTGGTACTAAATCTCTTCTTGGCGAAGGTTGGGATGCCCCGGCTATCAACAGTTTGGTTTTGGCTTCGTACGTTGGCTCTTTTGTTTCTTCTAATCAGATGCGGGGCAGGGCAATCAGAACAGATGTTAACGAGCCTACCAAAACCGGAAATATATGGCACTTGGCCTGTTTAGATCCAACGGTAAGTGATGGAGGAAAGGACTTGGAAAAACTAAAACGCAGGTTCACCGCTTTTTCGGGAGTATCGATTGATGGAGAACCTTATATTGAGAATGGATTGGACAGGCTACAACTTCCAGCATTTTTTGATGAAAATTGCCATCTTGAAGAACTGAACGCAACCATGGTACAATCTGCTTCTGATAGGCAGAATCTTGGAGGGCGATGGCAGCAAGCTATTCAAACGGGCAGTGTGCTGGTGCGTGAAATTAAGGTTCCCTATACACATAAAACTCCCTTTAGAAAAGTAAAGAGGATGCGTTCTGTAGATGCCGCACAGTATTTAATTATTGAAGTGGTAGCGGGTTTAGGCCTGTTTCTTCCCGAGTTTCTTATGAAGAACATAGGAACATTATTAAATAAAGGTATTTTTCAGTTTGTATATTTTTTGCTGGCAGGCGTACTTATTGGTTTTGCCCCAAAAACTTACAAAGCATTAAAGCTATATTTCTTGTTTGGAAATTCTTTTAAACAGACCAAAAAAATAGGCGCCGCTTTGTTGGACTACCTCTGTAAAACCAACCAGATTCATTCGGGTCCTTCTAGTATTTCTGTTGTTGCGGAACAGAATGCCAATGGTGCATTTGTTTGCTATCTGAAGGGCGCTAGCAATTATGAAAGTACGCTTTTTGTAAACCTAATGTATGAGATATTGGCCCCTGTTGAAAATCCAAGATATTTAATGGTCAATAGCAATTGGTTAAAGCAAAAATGGGGTATTCGTAATTATTATGTGGTACCTCAGGATTTGGGTAGACGAAAAGCGGATGCCCAAAAGTTCCATAGCTTTTGGAAGAAGCATGTAGACGGCTCCAAATTATTGTATACTAGAACGCAAACGGGTAGAAAAGAATTGCTTAAAGCTCGCCTTGCCCATGTAGTGTATCAATTTAAAGAAGTCTCGGAAAAGGCGATTACTTGGAAATAATACGTTCGGTATTTTCTCTGCACCGTATCATTTGTTTTAGTTGTTGCCGGTATCCGTAGGCAGACCATAAAGTGGAGTCCTCTTTAATTTTTATCGGGTTTTCATCGGCATCTATAAATCGCTTTGTAGCTCCAACAAGTGGGTGATCTAATCCTTTTATGTTTAGAATGGAGTTGTTTCCCGGAATTACAAGTTCGCCCTCATAATCATAACAGAAAACAAGAACTTTGTCGCCAACCGTAACATCCGTATGATTAAAGCAATCCGTTGTAAAATATTTTTGACTTGCATAACTGTTAGTGCCCATCTCCTTTATCTTGTATACTTCGTCTAAGGCTATGGTTCCTTTTTGAGAAATGTAGAGTGGTGCGGCATCATGGTTGGCCTTTTTTAAATCTACTACCGTACCCGAAAATACAAGGGCATATTCTTTACCGCAATACCCAATAAAAGGGCCGGATTCTTCCCACCAGTATGTATACCCTACATTTAAGGTATCAGGAGTAAAGCTAATTTCTATATCGCTTTTTGCTTTTTGCTGGGGATTACAAGAAGTAAATAAGGCAATAAGTAACGCTACCAATACTACCTTTAGTAAAAGATTGCCTAGACTAATTAAATAGGAAGTGAGATTAAAGGTCTTCACGAAGATGGAGTGTTTTTATTTTGGCCCTGCTTAATAATCTCCTTCAAACGCTGTTTGCGCGTTTCCTTTTCTAATTTAAGCTTGGCTTTTTTTCGATTTAAAAGCTTGGTGTGCTTGGCTTTGTTTACAGTATTTTTTGCTTTTCCTTTTTTAGGCATAATTTGGCCATTAGAGGTCTAGACCCAATTCTTTGGTTCTTTTAATATTTCTACCAATCGGTATTCTTCTGTCCCGTTTTCAGGTTGATGGTCATAACGCCACTGTACATGTGGTGGTAAGCTCATTAAAATACTTTCAATCCTTCCATTGGTTTTCAACCCGAACAATGTGCCTTTATCATGAACAAGATTAAACTCAACATAACGACCTCTTCTTACCTCTTGCCAATCGCGTTGCTCTTTGGAATATGCCTGTTCCTTTCGTTTTAAAACAATCGGTACATAACTTTCCAAAAAGCTGTTTCCTACTTCAGTTACAAAATCGTACCAGTTATCCATACGTATCTCATCGGTAGCTTTGCAATAGTCAAAGAAGAGCCCACCTATACCCCTAGCCTCATTTCTGTGGGCATTCCAAAAATAATCATCGCACTTCTTTTTATAGGTGGAATAGAATTCTGGATTATGGGCATCACAGGCTGTTTTACAGACCGTGTGAAAATGAATGGCATCTTCATCAAATAAGTAGTAGGGAGTTAAATCTTGACCACCGCCGAACCACTGGTCAACTATATTCCCTTCTTTGTCATACATCTCAAAATAGCGCCAGTTTGCGTGTACGGTCGGTACCATTGGGTTTGTGGGATGCAGCACCAAGCTTAATCCGCAGGCATAAAAATCTGCATCTTCAACCCCAAAATAGGCCTGCATACTTTTGGGCAAAGCGCCATGTACACCAGATATGTTTACGCCTCCCTTTTCAAAAACGGCACCATTCTCTATAACTCGGGTACGTCCTCCGCCGCCTTCGGGTCTTTTCCATATATCTTCTTGAAACTTGGCCTTCCCGTCTATTTCCTCTAATTTGGAGGTAATCGTATCTTGAAGGTTTTGGATGTAACTAAAGAATTTGTCTTTCATGAAGAGAAATGGTTTTGTGCGAATTGACTGTAAATTTACGATTTACAGAGGAAGCTATAAAGTAATACGGACTACAAAAAGTTTTTTAGAAGGATTATTGTGAATTTTGAAACGGTTCTTAAGCTCCTAGCTCGTACAGCTCCATGTCCAATGGGTCTTCATTGGGTGGCGTATGTTCCTTTAGAAGTGTTTTTTGCCAAATATAACCGCATTTTTCTGCTACTCTAATACTTCCTAAGTTGGTTTTATGTACAATTATTTGAAGGTTTTGAAGACCTAGATTCTGTATGGCGTATTGGGATAAAATTTTTGTTGCTCTGGAGGTAATTCCTTTGCCTTCGTAGTCGTAACCGATACAATAGGCCAGTTCCGCTTGTTTTTTGTCCCAATCCAATTCTTTGATGTATACCAAACCCGTTACTTTACGGCTTTCAGTATCCTTGAGAACAAATAAGAATTCTTTCTTTTTTTGGTACTCACGGACTTTCTGCTCTACAAAAATTTGAGAAAGGGTAGGTGTTAGGTTCTGGGCCAGCGTTTTTGGAAAATAGCGTTGTAAGCGTTTGCTGTTTACGGTTACGAAATCGCAAATGCGCCAAGCGTACTTTTCATGTATGGGTTCTATGGAAAACTGTTCGAAAAGGGCAATTGGGCTGTTCTCATTTTCCATAGAGCTCAAACTTTATTTAGCTTACAGGTTTCCACTCTTTTACCGCATCTATAAACGCTTTTGCGTTTTCTACGGGAACATTAGGTAAAATGCCATGACCCAAGTTTACCACGTAGCTGTCTTTCCCGAACTCGTTAATCATTTGCGTAACCATCTTTTTTATTTCCGATGGTGGCGATAACAATCTAGCTGGGTCAAAATTACCTTGAAGCGTAATCTTTCCTCCGGTCAGGTAACGTGCATTTCTTGCGGAACATGTCCAATCTACACCCAATGCCGAAGCACCGGATTTGGCCATATCGCCCAAGGCGAACCAACACCCTTTACCAAAGACAATAACAGGGGTCTCATCCTTTAAAGCATCAATAATTTGCTGAATGTACTGCCATGAAAATTCATTATAATCCGTTGGTGAAAGCATGCCTCCCCAAGAATCAAAAACTTGAACCGCATTAACACCGGCTTTAACCTTTGCTTTTAAATAGGCAATGGTAGTATCCGTTATTTTCTGTAGCAGCTCATGTGATACTACAGGTTGTGTAAAGCACAATTCTTTGGCCTTATCAAAGGTTTTACTGCCTTGACCTTGTACGCAATAACATAAAATGGTCCACGGTGAACCGGCAAAACCGATAAGTGGCACCTCGTCGTTCAGTTTTTCTTTGGTAGCTTTTATAGCTTCCATAACGTATCCTAAAGTATCGTTTACATCAGGAACAATTACACGGTCCAAATCTTTTTGCGAACGGATTGGGTTGGGTAGGTACGGGCCAAAATTGGGTTTCATCTGTACCTCAATATTCATGGCCTGGGGAATTACCAATATATCGCTAAAAAGAATAGCGGCATCCATTTCATATCTGCGGATGGGCTGTACCGTAATCTCAGAGGCTAGTTCCGGGGTCTGACAACGCGTAAAGAAATCATACTTTTTTCTGATTTCCATAAACTCTGGAAGGTATCTTCCTGCTTGACGCATCATCCACACGGGTGGACGGTCTACTGTTTCGCCCTTAAGGGCCTTAAGAAATAGGTCGTTCTTTAGTGACATAGATATAAGTTAACCCCATGAAACGGAACGTCCGTTCGTGGTTCTATTTGTAAAAATAATTAATGCTTTCCGTAGGTTTGGTTCACCAGTTCAATAACACTTTCTACAGTGGGTATTTTGGCTACGTGAACCGTTCCAAAGTGTTTCTTTGCTTCGGTAGCCGTAGTTTCTCCAATACAATACGCTGTTTTGTTAGGTGCGTTTTTTTGCAAATAACTCGTAACCGTAGACGGACTAAAGAACATTACACCTTCAACAGTTTCCTCAACGTCTGCCGGTGCATGCTTGGTGGTGTATGCCTCTATCTCATTAACTTTAATGTTGTTTTCAGCAAGTATAGTGGGCAAATCATCAAGCCTTAGGTTACTGCAGAAATAAGTAACCTCGGTACCTTCTATATACTCTACTAAGTACTCGGCTAATTTTTTAGCATCTTTTTCCTGATGCGTAACAGGACCAATGTACTTCTTTATCATGCGTTTGGTCTTTCCTCCAACACAATAGATATTTTTAAATTTCAGCTCCTCTGGAGATATACTCTTAATAAGTGCCTCTACGGCATTTTGACTGGTAAGCACTACATTTTGAATTTCTTTTTTCAATACAAGTGTAGAAATTCGGTTAGGGCTTATTTTAATGAAATCTTCCGATTTTACTTTAATATCCGCATCAAAAAGTTCTTCTTGGGCGGGTGTTAGGTTCTTTGTGGAAAATATTTTAGTGTTTTCTACATTGCCCGTTGCATTGGTCATCAATAGCTTGCCGCCACGGCTAAGAATACTGTTTGCACAATCTTTTGCCAGATAGGAATGTTTGCCCAATGGCGCAGTAAATTCCGCTTCTAGCTTTTTCTTCCCGTCTACGGTTAAAAGTACACCTTTAAGGGTTACTTCGTTCTCTTTGTTTATGGTCGCAATCGCACCTATGGGCGCCGAACAGCCTCCTTCTAAAATACGAAGAAACTCACGTTCTAGTTGCGTACATATTTCCGTGGGCCTATGATTTAGTTCTGCACAGGCTTCACGAACAAATTCATCTTCTTCTTTTGCCACCACCATAATAGCTCCTTGCGCAGGGGCAGGTACCATCCATGTAAGTCCAATTGTATTTTCCGGTTCCAGACCAATACGCTCCAGACCTGCAGCGGCGAATATGGCGCCGTTCCAATCGTTGTCCTCAAGTTTCTGGTAACGACTGTTAACGTTTCCGCGAAGGTCTACCACTGTATGGGTAGGATATCTATTAAGCCATTGGGCTTTTCTTCTGAGACTTCCGGTGGCAATGATAGCATCCCTTTCCCCAAGAAATTCTTCATTCTTTTTAAAGGCAAGGATATCCAGAAAGTTGGCGCGTTCCAAAACCGCTGCCTGAACAATACCTTGTGGCAGGGCGGTAGGCACATCTTTCATGCTGTGAACGGCAATATCAATATCATCGTTCAGCATAGCAACGTCTAGGGTCTTGGTAAAAATACCGGTAATGCCCATTTCGTACAACGGCTTGTCAAGAACAAGGTCGCCTGTAGATTTTACGGAAATTACTTTTACTTTATGGCCTAAAGCTTTGAGTTTGTTTTTGACGGTATTTGCTTGCCATAGCGCTAATTCGCTATCGCGTGTACCAATTCGTATGACCTTGCTCATGGAGTGTCGAGTTCGAGTTGAAAGACTTTTTGAATGAGTTCTAGACTAGTGTCTGAATCGACATTATCGTCTTTAAGATGATTTGCGAACTGCTTCGTTATTTTTTGAATGATTCTGTTTGATATTACATCTGCCTGTTGCTCGTTAAAGTCCGATAGTTTTTTGGATTGATAGTCCATTTCTTCGTCCTTCATGGTTTTGAGCTTCTGCTTCAGGGCTTTAATGACAGGGGCAAATTTTCTGGTTTCAAGCCATTGGATGAAATCTCCTTTTACTTCGTCTATAATAACTTCCGCTTTTGGAATGAACTGTTTTCTTCTTTCTAGCGTATCGTCCGTAATTTGGGAAAGCTGATCTAAATGTACCAAAGTAACGTTATCATGTTCTTCTACCGTTTCCGAAACATTCTTGGGAATGGAAAGGTCTAAGATCAAAAGAGGTTTCTTGGTGTGGATAAGATCTTTTGAAATTGTTGGGGATTGTGCTCCCGTAGCAACAATTAATACATCGGTAGACCTAATTTCAGTTTGGAGGTCCCCATAGTCCTTAACTACCAATTGAAATTTACCGGCAATTTTTTCCGCTTTGTCCTTGGTGCGGTTAATAAGGGTAATATGTGTGTTTTTGGTATGCTTGATAAGGTTTTCACAAGTATTCCTACCAATCTTTCCAGTACCAAAAAGTAAAATATTCTTTTCTGAAATGTTTTCAACATTTTCCATAATGTACCGTACCGATGCAAAAGACACCGATGTAGCACCAGAGGAAATTTCTGTTTCGTTCTTGATGCGCTTACTGGCCTGAATGACCGAATTGCAAAGTCGCTCTATAAACGGATTGGCAATACCGTGCTTTTTGGAACGGTTAAAACTTGCCCTTAATTGGCTTATAATTTCAAAATCACCTAAAATCTGACTATCCAATCCTGTACCTACTCTAAAAAGATGGCTAATGGCGTCATTGTTTTTGTACACGTAGGCTACCTCTTGAAATTCTTCAACAGAGCCGGCGGTATTATCACAAAGTAATTTTATAAGTTGAAAAGGATGCTGTGCAAAACCGTTCAATTCCGTTCGGTTACAGGTAGAGGTCACTAAAAGCCCGTCAATACCTAATTCACCGGCTTTGGATAGAATACGTTCCATAGCGGCATCATCCAAACTAAATTTGCCACGAACCTCGGCATCAGCTTTTAGATAGCTTAAACCAATGGTGTAGAACGAGTTATTTTTTGAAATGTGGTAATCTTTCATGAAAGCTCTTTCAAAGCGGAAACAAAAATAAGAGGCTTAACGCTATAAAAATAACGCTAGAGGAACAATAAGTGTCGTTCAGGGTTTTTTTAGTTATATATGAATGTAAATCCGTTGAAAACCAGTATTTTTGTAGGAAATACTGTGCTTAACGGCACATCTATTTAGAACGTTTCTAAATAAAAACAAACCAATTCATGTTTCATATGGAAGCTAAAAATACCGCTCAAGGTTCATTTCAAGAAGTGCTTATAGAGGATGGGTTTTACGTGCTCAAAATTCAAAATGATACCGCAGAAACCCAAAATGTGGTACGTGATATAGATAGTAGTTTTATACAATTTCATTTTTGTTTAAAGGGAAACGCCAAGTTCATTTTTAGTGAAGGAAGGTACAATCTTGAAGTGTCCGAAGAAAACTCTTTGTTGCTCTATAACACGCAGATAGACCTTCCTATGAACCTGCAGCTGGCCCCAAATTCTTGGTTGGTTTCGGTAGTGATGACCATTCGTAAATTCCATTCGCTCTTTTCCAAGGAGGCAGATTATATTCCCTTTTTAAGTGCGGACAACAAGGATAAAAAATACTATGCGCAAGAAGGTGTAAGTCCGGCAATTGCGGTTATTCTTAGTCAGATGATGAATTACAACCTTCACCCCTCTATAAAAGAGTTGTACATAAAAGGAAAAGTGTACGAGCTTATTTCTTTATACTTTAACAAAAGTGATGATGCGGATATAGAACAGTGCCCATTTTTGGTAGATGAGGATAATGTGCGCCGTATACGTAAAGCCAAGGAAATTGTTATCTCTCGTATGGCGGAACCTCCTACGCTAACAGAGCTTTCTGAAGAAATTGGCTTGTCCTTAAAAAAATTAAAGGAAGGTTTTAAGCAGATTTATGGCGATTCCGTGTTCAGCTTTTTATTCGATTATAAAATGGAATATGCCCGTAAAATGTTGGAAACAGGGCAACACAATGTTAATGAAGTAGGACTTAAGGTGGGCTACAGTACAGCTAGCCATTTTATTTCGGCCTTTAAAAAGAAGTACGGAACCACTCCCAAAAAATACTTAATGGCCTCTGCAAATAATTAATACGGCAGAATTAGAGTATCACTTTTGTCATTTTTATATAATTGAAGGTGTCTGCGTTTTATTTTGTTAATAACCTTCGGTAAAAGGTTCATTTTTATCGATGAAATTTCTGAATTTTGCTAGTGAGAAACTATAGTTAGGAATTCAACTTAAACATGTCCCCCTAGAAAATGAAAGAAAGACCCATTGTAGGCCTACTTTCCGCAATATTCGTATGTTTTTTATTCTTTGGAATTGCCTGTGAAAAGGACAAAAGTGACGACCCCGTTGCTATTGCCCCAGATGTGATACCGCCATTGCCTCCCAAAAAATTGGAAACGGTACAGGTTACGGACTCGTCCATTACCGTGTCTTGGGAGTCTGCTAAGGACAACGTTAAGGTGGTGCATTATATGGTCTACCAAGATAGTGTAGAAGTGGCACAGGATACACTAACTACTTATCATGCTGAAAACCTAAAACCAAATACGGAATATGTTTTTGCCGTAAAAGCTACAGATGCTGCCGGGAACAACTCTGAATTCAGTGAAAATATAAAGGTACTTACAGATGCTCTTGTAGCAGAAGATACTCTAGTTGAGAATGATAGCGCAGCAGTTTTCAGTTCAATTTTAAGAGCACCACTATTGTCCGTTGGCAAGGTGTTGAAGAATTCCGTAGAGTTAAAATGGGAATTGGAAATCAACCCTTCTGCAGTTAAGGAATATCGCATATTTCAAGATACGGTCCAGATTGGTAATGTAAGCAATAAGTCTTTCAGCGTAATAGGCCTGGAGGCAGGAGTAGGGTACAATTTTAGTGTGACGGCCATTGATTTACTGGGCAAGACCTCAAAACATAGTAATAGGGTTGAAGTAGAAACTCCACACGAAAATATACCTGAAAAAGATACTATTGCACCTACGGTCCCAACTGATTTAAGAGCTTTGGATATTCTTGAAAATAGTATGAGACTGGTATGGAATAGCGCCAAGGATAGTGTTGGCGTTGCGATTTATACAGTTTATAACGATAGTACTCTTTTGGCAGAGGTTACGGATACTTTGTACGTAGTTGAGGGGTTGGAGGCCAACACCAGATATAGCTTTCAAGTGAGCGCTTCCGATGAATCAAAAAACGAATCGCTGCGCAGTGAACCTATTTTGGTTAGTACGATTAAAGAGGTTAAAGAGGACAGTGTTGTTCTTGGTGCACCAAAAAATTTACAAGTACTTGATTTAGGCGTTACCATGGCCAGTTTTTCTTGGTCACCTGAAAATGATAGTACAACAGTTGCGGAGTATTCTGTTTATTTGGATGAAACTTTAGTGGCAAAAACCGAAAAGCCAGAATATGTGGTTGAAGGATTAACCTCTGGAACGGAATACACTTTGTCAGTGGGGGCGATAGATGAATCTGGAAACCAATCGGAAAAAAGTAGCACATTAAGCTTTACGACCTTAAACGAAAGGGTGGTGTTCAAGGACTCCATTGCACCTACGATTCCAAAAAGTCTAAAAATTGAAGACCTTACCAAATCGTCTTTAAGATTAACATGGAATGCTTCTACGGATAGCATAGGTGTAGCCAATTATAGGGTTTTTCAAAATGAAGATTTTCTGGCTACCACAACGGAAACGAGCTTTTTGGTTGAGAAACTTTCACCAGAGACCCAATATACTTTTTCTGTTTCAGCTTTAGATGAAGCCCAAAACGAATCGGAGCAAAGCGAGCTGGTTTCTATTACTACGGAAAAAGAGGTAGAAGAGCAAAAAATTAGTGATACTACGGCTCCTACCGTTCCGGAAGGTTTGGTCGCTAGTGAAATTACACAGTCTACGGTAGATTTGTCATGGAAAGCGTCACAGGATAGTGTTGGTGTGTCTGGGTATAGCGTGTTTCTGAATGGAAAATTTTTGGCTTCGGCCACAAAAACGGCATATCGTGTAGAAAGCTTGTCACCCAATACCCAATATACATTTTCTGTAGCGGCTTATGATGCGGCGGAAAATGAATCTCAGCAAAGTGCCGCTTTGCAGTTAACTACCGAACCGGAAGTATATGTAGATGATGTTGCGCCTTCTGTACCAACTGGATTAAGGACGGAAGAAATTACGGATACCCAAATAGATTTACGCTGGAATACGGCAACGGATAATCTTGGCGTGACCCAATATATCATTTATCAGAATGGAGAAAGGGTTAAGACGGCTACTGGCACCAGGTCTTCTATGACCGGGTTAACCTCTAATACATCATACAGTTTTAATGTTTCGGCAGTAGATGCAGCTCAAAACGAATCAGAACAAAGCGAGACACTTTCTGCTTCTACTATTGAAGAAGTACAAACAGTAGATAAAATCTTGGTTTTTACTAAAACGGCCGCTTTCCGGCATGGATCTATTGAAAAGGGAGTAGCTACGTTAAGGGCTTTGGGCCAAGCCAACAATTTTGAAGTGGAGCAGACGGATAACGCAAGCAATTTCACCTTTACTAATTTGAGCCGATATAAAACGGTGGTTTTCTTAAACACAACGGGAGACGTTTTGGATGCTGGTCAGCAAAGGGCTTTTGAGAGTTACATTCAATCTGGGGGTAGTTATATGGGTGTGCATGCCGCAACGGACACGGAATATGATTGGCCTTGGTATGGAAAATTAGTAGGTGCTTATTTTAATGGTCACCCGAGCATACAAGAAGCTACACTCAATGTAGTAGATCGTAACCATAGTGCAACTTCTCACTTATCCAGTAATTGGGTGCGAACGGAAGAGTGGTATAATTTTAAAGAAATCTATAGCGGCATAAATCCGTTAATACTTTTAGATGAGTCTACGTACAACGGAGGTACGAACGGAGCCAATCATCCATTTTCTTGGTATCATAGTTATGATGGTGGAAGAGCTTTCTATACTGCGGGAGGACATTCCAATACATCGTATGATGAAGCGGATTTTAGGGCTCATTTGTTAGGCGGATTGCTCTATTGTTTGGGGCGATAATTTGATGAAAGGCATTTATAGGAAAACCAACTCATTGGTCGGTTGTATGGGTTTAAGCCGGCAGCTCCCTTGTTCAGGAGGCGGATTTACGATGCAAAACTTTCGGTGAAAGGGTAAAAGTGCTTATTTCGTTAGGTACAATTTTTTAAAACAAACTAAGGAGTCGGTTCTGAAGGAGGTATTCCAGACTTAATTAACGGGTCTAGCAACCATAATTCCCGTATTTTTCTTGATGCCTTTAAGATATTCTGCAAGTGGCTTTTTTGATACTTCAACTTTCATAGAACCTGTTGAAGCATGTAGCAAATGAATACGCCCATCCTTCTCTCTTGTGGCAATTCCCGTATGTGTAATGTCCAGTCCGTTTATAGATGTTGTTAGAGCAATGATATCTCCGGTTTGTATCAGGTGTTCATTGGCTGCGATTTCATCTTGTGCCAAAATACAAATAGGTTGGTTGTTGAGGTAATTTTCGGAAGCCTTTACTTTTTCAAAATTTTCATCATCGCTTAGAAATGGATAAAGGTCACGATGTGTACTCATAAAGTTAATAGGCTTGGTTATTTCTTTTCCACCAATTTCAGAAGTAATGTCTTTGAGTAATCCTTTCTTTTCGTTGTTGGCAATCCATTCTGAAAAGTAATGTAGACGAGAGGCGTAACCGTCTAATTGGCCATCTTTATAACGAATTTTTTCTAGAGTCTTTGTGAAATCATCAAAACTAGATGTTCCGTTTTTTAGCGTTAGGGCAAAAGCCAATACGTTTTCAACATAAGTAGTACAGTCTAAACCTTGAAGATTAACAACCAGAGTTTCCATTTTTCCAATTTCCAAGGTTTTGGCCACGTATGGTGTACCCATAAACGTTTTTCCAATGGCTACAATGGTTTTTCCGAAGTCTTTTTCCAGAAGCCCATCTATGGCAATAAACTTGTTCTCTACGGCTTGTTTGTCTATAGGTGAGCAAGTAATTTGCTGAGAAAACGATAGGGTAGTTATTAGAAAAAGCAACAAAAAAGCGGCAAATTTGGACATAGTGGGAGTTTAATGTAAAAATACAAATTTATAGCCCATGATGGCCAAACATGCCATACCCATGGGGTCTGTAAATATCTGCGCGCCTTCTGTCCTTAAGTTCAAAGGCTTCGGAGAGGTATTCTATTACATCTTTATCCCTATCCGTATCTTCAATACGCATGGCATCGCTTTCGTAGAAAGGCTTGGTTTGGAGTCCGTTTTCGTTTTCGAACATCAGTAGGTACATAGAGAAATTCTTGTCGTAATCCTCATTGTTGCGCTTTTTGAAAAAATACCCGGTATATTGTTTTTCTTGGAACGAGAAGGTTTTTTGGGCGACAAAAGCAACAGAGTCTTTAATGCGGTTATAGGTTGAACCCTCAAAGAGAAGTGCTTCTGCCAAATGTTGTTGTGATTTATAAGTAGATGGAAAATGGCCTAACATATTTACCTCTTTTAGTTTATTGAATAGGGGCAACCTTCCGTTAAGGTCAGCGGCTAAATCCGTTAACTGTTTTTGTGATACTTGTACTCCGTTTTGTAATAATTGTGCAAAGTAAGTAGCCTGAACGCCAGGGTCTTCAACCTGCGAAATTTGGGTAAAAAAGTGCGATACCTGCTTGTCCGAACGAAAGGGGTAGAGCAGTGTAACGTAGTTTTCTAACAACGTTGTGTTGGTCTTGCTGGTTCTTGGGTTGTAAAAGTCATTATGTGAGTTGGCCAAATCTTTGCCAAGTTGTCTTTTAATGAGGGTCTTGGCATCATTTAAAATTTGGGTTCTGTACTTTTTGTACAGTTTGGATTTTATGGTGTTGCTCGTTAGTAATTTAGATAGTAACGAAAATATAGGTTCTTTATATTCTGGTATGGAACTATAATTTAATAGTTCTGGGTATAGCTTTTTGGCCAATTGCAAATTTTCCCGATACGGTTTAAAAATAAGGCTAATGTTGAACGTGTTTGATAACAGGGGTAAATCAGTTTCCATTAATTCCAATAACAACTTGGTGGAACTTTCGTTGGATTTTTTTGCAATTTCTTGGAGCAAAACTGCCTGTGCCGTAGAATTGTTATAGGATTTGGTGTAAAAACTTCTATAGAATTCGGTGAGGTCTACGTCTTTTAAATCTGCTAATTTTCGAATTAGATGCAGTTGGATCTGTCTTTCCCCATTGACTAGGTCAAATTCCGAAATGTGCTTTTTTAGTGCGTTGGCGTGCTTGGTTTCAAACTTTATAAAACGGTATCCGTCAAGCGCAATACTGTCGTTGGCGCTCAATGCCTTAAAAAACTCAGGTGCTTTGTCCTCAAAGAGGTCACGACCTATTGTAGTATCATTGGGCACAAAATTATTAAAGAATTCATTTATGAATACACTGGGTTTTTCAATTGTGTCCACTACGGCCTTTAGTTCGTACAGAAGTCCATCTTTCAAAATATTTTTCACTAGAATGCCTCTTGTACTGGCCGTATCGGCAAGTATCATCTGTAGTTCATGGTATCCCTTGGGAGAGGTTTTTTTCTCCTCTTTTATTATATTATATTTTTTATGTGCGTATAGTTTTTTACGTAGGCCCCAAGCCGAATCTAAATTTCTGAACATTAAAAAATCATGTGATTTGTTCAGTTCTACGGATACCGCTTCGCCATTTTCATTCCTATAGATGGTTTTCTTGTGAAAGGCGTCGTACGGTTTTGTTTTGGTAGCGCCATGATAATAGTTGGTGCTGCTTTCTACGAATTTGGGAGGTTTAACAGTACTCTTTGTGGTAAAGAACAGGGCGGTGTCTACCACGGTTTCGTAGGGTTTCTGGGCTTCACTATTTTTTAGTTTGAAGGAATCAAAGAATTGTGCAGCCTCTTTTTCATTTTTCCCTACCATACCCAAAAGGTAATATTCCCCTTTTCGCAAAGTGGTCATTAGGTATAGTCGCTTTTGGGTCTTGGCATCCATTTGTGCCGATGAGGTGAGTCTTCTTCCCTCAAAAGAACCGTATTCAGGTTTTAGTTTTAAATCCTGATAAAAACGTTTTTGTATCTGCTTGAGTTCAAAAGTATCGACCTCAATAAAATTAAAATCATTTAAAACCGATTTACGGAGAAAGTAATAATTATCAGTAATGGAGTCATAACCTTCTATCCAACGATTGCCGTTTCTACTGCGGTTGGTAAAGCTGTATAGGGATGGCATTTGGACCTCAAAATCCTTGTATACTGAGGAAACCGTTGTTGGTCTACGGAGAGAATCGTTCCTGAACTTTAGGCTATTAAAAATAGAATCTGAAAATGAGGTAACGTAATCTCCTTCTCCCCCCATTTTAATGATAACTAATTCTAAAGGAGTTTCAAAAATTTGGTACCGTTGGTGGTCGCCGTTCTTAAGCTTATTTCTAATGTCCAACCCTAAAAATTGGCCATTGGTAATGGGCTTTTTATCTACTATTTTTCCCGGGATGTTCTCAAAAAGCAATTTGTCTATTTCTTCTAAGGTAAATACGTTGTCCTTCTTAAGATGCGAATAAGTAGGTATGCGATTAATGACCACAAAACTGCCGTTGGCAAGGTCCGGAGAAACATATGTGGTTTTTCCTATATCAGAAACCGGATATAATTTGTTGGGAAGGTCAATAGTGAAAAAATTGTCTTCCGGGCCATAGGTGTGATATTCGTTTTCGCGTTTCTTTTGCTCGAACTTCAATTTTAGTTTTCTTCCCTTTGATGTGGCTTTGGAAAGTAATGGTCTTACGGTATATCCCTTTTTTCTTAAGAGCGAAATAACACCTTGCTCCCCTGGTAAATGCGCTGCGCCAATACCCGAAAAGACCTTTCCCTTTCGCATGATGGAATCCATCCGATCTACCATATTGGCATTGCGTATGTACAGCATATTTTTCATGTAATAGGGCGTGTACATAGCTCGGTCAATAGAGTCCAATAAGGCTATGTTCCTTTCTCTATAGGCATCTTGAAGCAAGAACATTGGGTCTGACTGCTGCATTTTTTTTTGCAGCCACTCGTCCGGTTTTTGTTTAATGGCGTTAAGACTGGCCCTCCCCACAAGAGCAGCGGACTCCTCCATATCTTCTAAGGCAATGATAGGTTTGTTGAATTTTTTTCCTGCCTGATATATGAACATATCAAGATAGGTTTCCTCCTCAAAATTTTGGGAGTATTCATTAGTGCGGTACAGAATGTTGTTTACAATGCGATCCTCATAGGCTAGATATGCCCCTAGAACTTCTTTGCGCGGATTATCTACCTTAAAAGACCTAGCGTAAAAACCTTTGGTAACAAAACCGGCTTCTGCACCATAGGGACTAGAGCCCATGAGATTTTCTTTTTCCAGCCAAAGTCCGGGATCGGATTCTAGGGCAACCATGTCACTTTGGTCCAACGCATCAAAAAAAACATCATCTAACCTAAAAGCAATTTTTTTGCTCACGTGCATAGTGCCATACAGGTAAGATGTTTTCTCTAAGCCATTTCCCGAAATTTCCCAGAGAAGACTATTTTTTTCTTGGGCCGTTACCGAAAGAGAAATAAGCAATAGAAAAACTGATACAAGTCGCATAAATGCTTTTTTGGTATAGGGGTTCATGTGCCCGGAAACGAGCGCTTTTCACAAAATTAGAAAAGAGCTTGCTGCAGTATATCCCTATAAACCGTTAAAATAAACAATTGGTTTTATGGTATAACGGCTATTCCCTAGTTGTATTTTCTGGGGCTTCCATATTTTCTAAACGTAGTCGGGTGCGGGGCAGACTTTCAGGATAATTCTCCTGTAAAAATGTAATTAATTTTTCACGTACATGCACACGTAAGTCCCATGCAGTAGACGAATCTACGGCGCTCATCAATGCCCGGATTTCTATGTGGTTGGCTTTGGAATCCGTTACTTGAATATTATTTACTTCTCCGTCCCACAGGTCCGTGTTTTTTAGAATACGGGTGAGTTCTTTTCGTAAGGCCTCAAACGGTACGGAATAATCTGTATACAAAAAGACGGTTCCTAAAATATCAGCAGAAGATTTTGTCCAGTTTTGAAATGGTTTTTCAATAAAGTAGGTGGTGGGCAATATCAATCTTCTTTTATCCCAAATCTTCACCACTACGTAGGTAAGCATAATTTCTTCAATGCGCCCCCATTCACCTTCAACTACCACAACATCGTCTAATTTTATAGGTTGCGCCAAGGCAATTTGTATTCCCGCCAAAATGGTTCCTATCATTTTTTGGGCAGAAAACCCAATGATAATTCCCGCGACTCCTGCAGAGGCAAAAATACTGACCCCTATTTCCCTTATGCCGTCAAAACTCATAAGGGCAATACCCACGGCCAGGATGATTATGATAAAAATTACAATGCGTTCCAGAATATTGAATTGCGTGGCTACCTTACGGGCCCTAAGATTATCGGAAGTATTCATGTCATAGGTGTGCATGACATGCTGTTTAACAATTTTAATAGCTTTTATAATCAACCAGGTAAAGGCAAAAATAAAAAGCAGGGTGCTTGTTTTTCTAAAGTAGAATTCCAGATGAGATAGTCCTAGTATCTGCCTTAAGGAGGCCATTCGTAACAAAATGGAAACCAGTATAAGAAAAATAGGTGTGCTAACCGTTTTTACGGTAGAAGACGGAATAAGATACTTAGGATTTTTGCCTAATTTCCTAAGGACTTGTAGCAACATAAAATAGGCGATCAGCAAAACTGTTAATGTTCCTAAGAGCCATAAAAGAGATTGATAGTTGGTATTGAAAAAGTTATTCAGCATAGCAAATCATTAAAGAGGATAATTATACTCTGTTTTTTTTCGTCAATATATCTTAATCGGTCATATAATTGATGTAATCTATAGTAGCATCAAAAAGTATTTTAATAACATTCGCTCTAGATACGTTTCAAGGTGTATTTTTGTCAAAATTATTGGTTTGACCTGTTCAAAACGGGCACTTGAAGATAGTTATATTACCTTAAAGAGTCACTGAGCTTTAAGTTGAATAAACATTTTTAAACCAAGAAAAATATTGCTACGCTATGAAAGGAGTTTTATTGGTCAATTTGGGTTCTCCGGACAGTCCAACATCAAAGGATGTGAAACCGTACCTAGATGAGTTTTTAATGGATGAACGCGTGATAGACGTGCCCAACTGGCTACGGAACATCATAGTTCGCGGTATTATTCTTCAGACCCGACCTAAAAAATCTGCTGAAGCATATTCTAAAATTTGGTGGGAAGAAGGTTCTCCACTGATTGTAATTTCGGAAAGGTTTACGGAAAAGTTAAAAGAGCAGTCGGATATGCCCATAGCATTGGGTATGCGTTACGGTAGTATGACCATAAAGAACGCTTTGCAAGAATTGAACGGTAAAGGTGTGGATGAGGTACTTTTGGTGCCCATGTACCCCCATTATGCGATGTCTTCTTATGAAACCGTTGTGGTAAAAGTAATGGAAGAGCAAGAACAGTTGTTTCCTAAAATGAAAATCACCACCCTTCCTCCTTTTTATAAAAATCCAGAGTATATACGTGTTCTTTCGGAGCGAATTGCAGCAAGTTTGGAAGGCTTTGATTATGACCATATTTTGTTTTCGTACCATGGCATTCCCGAAAGGCACATACGAAAATCCGACCCGACCAATTTTCACTGTAAAATAGATGGTACATGTTGTCAGACCAATTCTGTGGCCCATCATACTTGCTATCGCCACCAGTGTTTTGACACTACAGAATCCGTAAAGGCGTATTTAAACCTGCCAGCGGAGAAGGTCAGTAACTCGTTTCAATCACGGCTACCTAACGATCCTTGGTTAAAGCCTTACACCGATTTTGAATTTGAACGTTTTCCTAAAGAGGGAATAAAAAATCTTGCTGTTATTACACCGGCCTTTGTTGCTGATTGTTTGGAGACTCTAGAAGAGATAGCCATGGAAGGGCAACACCAATTTCAGGAAGCCGGTGGTAAGGGGTATAAGCACATACCCTGTTTAAATGAAAGTGATTCTTGGGTAAGTGTAGTAGCAAAATGGGTAAAGGATTGGCAAGAAACGGGTGCATTACCGGCATAGATTTCTACCAGCCTCTTTTATGAAGTAGATAACTGATATAAAATGGCTAAAGTATCATCGGAACAGTTAGGGTCGGAACCAATTGGTAAGCTTTTGGTAAAACAGGCCTTGCCTGCCTCTATTGGTATTTTGGTGATGTCACTTAACGTACTGGTAGATTCCATTTTTGTTGGTAATTGGATAGGCTCTATTGCCATAGCCGCAATCAATGTAGTACTTCCGGTATCCTTTTTTATTGGAGCTTTAGGAATGGCTATAGGTATTGGAGGGTCCAGTATTATTTCAAGGGCTCTTGGGGCGGATAATTACGAAAAGGCTATAAAGACTTTTGGTAATCAAATTACCTTAACCCTATTGATTACCACCGTAATGGTGGCTTTGGGGCTTTATTACATAGATGTACTTATACCTGCTTTTGGTGGCAAGGGAACCATTTTTGAACCTGCAAAGATTTACTACACCATTGTGCTATACGGAGTGCCGTTTTTGGCCCTTTGTATGATGGGTAATACCGTAATTAGGGCTGAGGGAAAGCCTAAATTTGCGATGATAGCCATGATTATACCCTCCGTAGGGAACCTTCTTATGGACTATATATTCATTTATGTTTTTGATTGGGGCATGGAAGGTGCAGCTTGGGCAACTACTGTTGGATACGTGCTATGTGCGGCATATGTTTTTTACTTTTTTCTATCTAAAAAATCGGAACTAAAACTTAGTCCGGCATGTTTTAGGCTTGATTTGCCCATCATTAAAGAAATTGGGTCCTTGGGTTTTGTAACCTTATCAAGACAAGCTACTACAAGTGTGGTCTACTTACTAATGAACAACATACTCTTTGGCCTTGGTGGAGAGGCTATGGTAGCCGTCTATGCCATTATTGGCCGTATGTTAATGTTTGCCTTGTTTCCTGTATTTGGGGTTACCCAAGGTTTCTTGCCAATTGCGGGATTCAATTATGGGGCAAAAAAATACCAAAGGGTACGAGAGTCCATTAATACCGCTATAAAATATGCGTCCTTATTGGCAGCAGTTGTTTTTATTGGGCTTATGAGTTTTCCGCAAGAAATAGCCTCTTTGTTTTTAAGTGATAGGGCAGGGCAATCTGCTCATGATTTGGCCGCTAATGCGTATGTTCTAGATCATATATCCCTAGCTATGCGGTTGGTGTTTGCTGCAACCCCTATTATTGCTTTACAACTAATAGGTGCCGCTTATTTTCAAGCTATTGGTAAGGCGGTGCCAGCATTACTTTTAACCTTGTCCAGACAAGGCTTCTTTTTTATTCCGCTTATATTGATCTTGCCCAATTACTTAGGTGAACTGGGTGTCTGGCTTTCCTTTCCCATAGCAGATGTGCTGGCCACTATTGTAACGGGTTTCTACTTGAGAAAGGAAATCAAGAACACTTTAGTCGCAAAAGAAGCGTAAACTAGACCTCTTCTTTGACCTTGAATTTCAATTTTATTACTGCTTCATATTCGTTAATGCCGCTTTTGAGTGCAATAGTTCCATACCTGTTGAAGATCTAGGTTTAAAACCGTGCCAATCCTGTTCGTTGGATTCTTTAGGGATGTTCAAGTATACGTCATAATCGGCACCTTTTAAGTGGGTTCCCAAAAATGCGGTTAGAAAATGTTGGTTGATGTTGTTGATCTTTCTTTGGTCCCATGAAGGTTCGGCATATCTGTAATATTCATCAATATGTAAACCGGGTTGAAGCGCTTCTGCTGGTGGAGGGTTCGGAGCTACGTTATGTCTCGCATTTTTATAGGTAAGTAAGTATCGGTCTGCATTAACAGCGCCCTCATAAATGGCTTTAATACCTTTTTCGTAACCAGAAATATCATCTTGGTCGCCTGCAATAAAGAGTGTTGGTTTTTTCAACCCTGCCAACCCGTTGGCATCCCAAACACCACGTTCCATTCCCCATGGGGCAAAGGCAACTACTGCTTTAATTCTGGGGTCAATCTGTTTTTGATATTCAGCGTTACTGGCCGCTAAAGCTGAGATTGCCGTGCTACCTCCTGTCATTTGTCCAAAGAAAGCTGTAAGACCATCGCTATAACCGGCACCTCCAACATTTAAAACACCATAGCCACCCATAGAATAGCCAACGATACCAATGTTCTCTGAATCTACCATTCCAGCGAGAGGGTCTTTTGATGAGGAGTTTCCTTTTTCGGCAATCGTATTGACAACAAATTGGATGTCTTTAGCCCTGTTCAACATGGTGCTCTGAAAAGCATTGGCATCTTTAAAAGTAGAATCCGTATGGTCTATTGAAACCACTACATACCCTTTAGAAGCAAGGTTTTCAGTTAAATAGGTCATTAAATATCTAGAACCTACATACCCGTGCGATACTATGATTAATGGGTATCCGCCAGTAGTTGTTTTGGTTGCGGCATCGCGATAAGCCCTGCCTTTAAAGGTAAAAGGAACCAAGGGACGTAAAGAATCGCCACGGGTGCCCATTACTTCTTCATAAACTACGGTAGTATTTTTTTCCATAGGAGCTTCGGACGGGTACCAAACCTCTATGGTAAGCGGCCTGTCATATGTAGGGTCCGTGCCCCCTTTTGAATTTAAAATATCTACTTGGTTCTTATGGGTTAGCTGAAGCGTGCGCACGCCAACGGTATAATCGCCTCTGGCGGCAAGTTGAGGTGCATCGGGCAATTCATCTCCATAAAGAAATTCCTGTGCTTGAAGTGCAGGTGAAGTGCATAGAAAGAGTAGCAGTGCTGCTACTAAAGAGCGTTTTTTTGAGGGGGATTTTAACCTTGTTTTCATAATGTTTGAGTTGAGTTATTGCTAAATGTAATGAAATTAAGCAAGATGATGATTTTACCCTACGCTTTTGTAATGGAAAGTTGCTCGTATTCCTGCTTTATAAGGGCTGCACCATATTTTCGTTCTAATCGTCTAATACTAAAATGGGCATGCGCCATATTCTGAAAGTGGTCTATAAACGCCAGATTGATTGTAGCCCCTCCCGCGGCACCAACAATTGGGATGGCCTGCGCAACGAATTTCTCGGAGACTTGAACACTAAATTTTGAAGCTACTTGGGCAATTAATTGTAAAATGGGGTTTCCGGTGGTGTTCAATATGGTGGTGAGGGTCTTTCCCGAAATACCGCTTGCCCCTTTCACTGCTGAGCCTATAGCAAGTCTGGTAGCGTAGTATCCGGTGTCCAGATTATCATCATGCTTACTTTTTCCACCAAGGGCGAAAACCTGCAAACACGCCAATTGCGAATCAAGGGTGTCTAAATTTTCACCTTCGCTTCGCGCAATATCCATAATGGAACGCATCATTAGTTTAGTTGCCAAAGTAAGGTCTACCGCAAATGCCGTAGCTCCCAGAGCACCTCCAATGGCACCGGATGAGGTTACTAGGGCCTTATAAAGATTGTTGGACGGTATAGCGGTTTTTTTTCGCATTGAGATTAAATTACTTTTCACCACAGTGTGCAATACTTTGTAGGTTACTTGCTGTAGCCAATTGCGTTGTTTCTGGGGTAAAAGTTGAATGCGACTTTCTATAATATTACCCATTTTGTTAAGACCTTGCATGGCCCAACCTATCTGCTCCATCTTTTGTTTGGCGCTGCTAAGTGTCTGGAAATCTTCCGGTGTCATTTCGTTTTTTACAATTTTCAAAAGATGATCGTTTAAAATATGGGTTGCCCTAAATTAAACATTCTTCTAAATATATAAGGGCTTAATGGCGTAAAGGATTGTTCCTTAAAATTCATTTTGGGTTATGTAAAAGGAGTTTGTGGTTTTTCCTAACTTTGAACAGCAATTCTAAATCCTGTTCCATTGTACGAATACATAAAAGCGTTACACCTTATTTTTGTGATTACATGGTTTGCAGGGCTGTTCTATATACCGCGCCTATTTATTTATCATATTGAGGCTTCTGAAAAAGCATCGCCTGAAAGGGAGATCCTTACCAAACAATTGCAGTTAATGGCAAAGCGCCTCTGGTATATCATTACTTGGCCGTCTGCGGTTCTGGCCATTGGTTTTGCCATTTGGTTATTGGTTTTAGTTCCTGCATGGCTACAACAACCGTGGATGCACGTAAAACTTGTTTTTGTTTTGTTGTTGGTTCTGTATCATTTAAAAACACATCAAATTTTTAAGCAATTACAGCGGGATGAAGTCAATTACAGTTCCAAATTTATGCGCATTTTTAATGAGGGTGCCACGCTTATTTTGTTCGCTGTAGTGTTTTTGGTGATTCTTAAAAGTGCCTTTAATTGGGTGTTTGGTGTGGTTGGAATTATCGTTCTTGGAATTCTATTAATGCTCGGCATTAAATTGTACAAGCGCATAAGGTCCAAAAACCCCGAGGCATAAACCATTGTAATGCGCTGTAGGCCGTATTAAAAATGGCGCGATATTTGCTACCTTTGGTGTAAACTCCAGTCCTTTGTTTACAAAACTTTCCTTAAGGTCGCGCATCTTCCTATCTATGATTCTGCTGGTAGTCATAGCTTCTATTCTCATTGCGGGAGTTACCGTGTACCAGTATAAAGAGCAATCCGAAGATTACCACTCCGAACGTTTAGAACGAAAAGAAGAGCAGGTAAAGCAAAGCGTAGAGTATGTTTTAAAAAAAACAACATACCCTGTTACGACAGAGAATTTGGGACTTATTTTTAATGAAGAAATTTACCAGATTGCCAATGTGCAAAATCAGAGGCTTAACATCTATGACCTAGAAGGGCAGCTCATAAAAAGTTCAAGGGCCAAATTTGAGGTAGATTCTATCGCAAATTGTTTGAGTCCGTCTATTCTACGATTGTTGGAAACCAGCCCCACTAAGCGCTTTGTGGACCAAAAAGCATTGGCTGGCGATAATTATAAGGCCTCTTATACGTACATTAACGACAAGCGATTTAAACCAATTGGTATTTTAAATTTACCCTATTACGAAGATGATTCGTTCAACAATATGGAGCTTAAGGAGTTTCTTATGCGCTTGGGCGGGGTTTATTTTTTAATGTTGTTGATAGCTATTGGTTTGGCTTATTTTATTTCTACTTATATCACCCGGTCGCTTCAGACCATTTCCGACATGTTGGGAAAGACCGATTTAAGGAAAAGCAATCAAAAAATATTGATAGATAACCCAAGTGAGGAAATTGAAAAGCTGGTGACCTCGTACAATGCCATGATTGACGAACTTGAAGACAGTGCCGTAAAATTGGCGCGTAGTGAAAGGGAACAGGCTTGGCGGGAGATGGCAAAACAGGTGGCGCATGAAATCAAGAATCCCCTAACCCCAATGCGGCTCACCGTTCAAAGTTTTGAGCGTAAATTTGACCCGCAGGATCCCAACATCGATATAAAAATAGCCGAGTTTTCAAAAACACTCATCCAGCAAATTGATACCATGAGCAGTATTGCTTCTGCGTTTTCCAATTTTGCGGAAATGCCCGCCCAACAGAACGAAACCCTGAACATCGTGGAAATCGTAAGGTTGGCGCTTGATATTTTTAATGAAGATTACATTCACTTTATTTCTGAAGAAAACGAAATTATTACGAAATTAGATCGTACACAACTGATACGTGTAGTTACTAACTTGGTAAAGAATGCCATTCAGGCCGTTCCGGAAGTAGATGCTCCAAGAATTGTAGTATCGGTAGGAACAGAAGGTGATTTTGCTAAAATCTGCGTAGCGGATAACGGTATTGGTATTGGGGAAGGCTTCAAAGAAAAAATATTTGAGCCCAAGTTTACCACAAAATCAAGCGGAATGGGGTTGGGTCTAGGCATGGTAAAGAACATAGTGGAGACCTATAAAGGAGCTATTACGTTTACGTCAAAACCGGATAAAGGAACGGTGTTCTCCGTTAAGTTCCCACTTGTAAAGTAGATGAACGCCAACAAAAAATAGAATACTAAAAAAAATAGCTATATGAAATTCAATAATGTTCTTGTGGATGATAATCAGCCTACGGCAATCGTAACTATTAACCGTCCCACAAAGTTAAACGCCCTAAACCGTGAAACCATTCAAGAACTACATGAAGCGCTTAAGGCATTGGAAGCGGATAAAAAAATTAAGGTCATTATCTTAACCGGTAGTGGGGAAAAAGCTTTTGTTGCCGGTGCCGATATTTCCGAGTTCGCAGATTTTTCCGAAAAGCAAGGTGGAAAATTATCAGCCAAAGGGCATAAAATTCTTTTTGATTTTGTTGAGCACCTTTCCAAACCCGTAATTGCCGCTGTTAACGGATTTGCACTGGGCGGTGGGCTAGAGCTTGCCATGGCATGTCATTTTAGAGTAGCGAGCCATAATGCTAGAATGGGTCTTCCTGAGGTATCGCTTGGGGTTATTCCCGGTTACGGTGGTACCCAACGTTTGCCACAATTAGTAGGCAAGGGCAGAGCTATGGAATTGATTATGACTGCAGGTATGATAGATGTTGATCGCGCATTGAATTATGGATTGGTAAATCATGTGGTTTCCCAAGAGCAATTGATTGAGTTTTGCCAGAAGTTGGCAAGCAAGATATCGAATAACTCTCCGGTCGCGCTCAGTTATGCAATAAAAGCAGTAAATGCGGGTTTTAAGAATAGTAATGGATATGATGAAGAAATAAAGGCTTTTGGAGCTTGTTTTGGCACCGAAGACTTTAAGGAAGGTACCTCTGCTTTTTTGGAAAAGCGTAAGGCCAACTTTCCTGGTGAGTAGCATGTCCGCTTAAAACCTACTTATGCGAACCCGAAAGAGCCTAACAGCGTTACTGTTTTTAGCTGCCCTAACATTTACGAAGGCCCAAGAAATCCCCGTGGATTATAAGCTTGGAGAGAATTATTCCGATAGGTATAAATATTCTACCGTGTTGACCATAGATCGCTCTGTCCAAGAACAGACGGTTCTCGTTCGTACCTATTACGGAGGAATGCCTCTACGGCCCAAAGGTCATTTTATTGAGGTATACGATGCTGAACTTAACTTGGTGGCTGACCATAATTATAAATATGCAGGCAGGCATATGGTTGATGGTTTTGTAAAGAATGGTCAACTTTATTTATTGGAACTGGTTTATGACCATAAAGACGAGGCGTACAATTATGTGGTACACCAGAGTCCGCTGGACGAGTTCAATTTTACGGAAAGAAAGTTGCTATCCATTCCTTCTAAAGAGGTTTTGAATCCATTGGCGGTTAACAAGTACAACCGCAATTTTGGCAATGGCTTTTCAACGGCTACCCATTTTAATGATGATAGAACGGCTTTTGCCGTAACTGTACACCATAGGGAAGGAAAGAAAGAGAAGTATCACATCTATCTTTATGGCACGGATTTAAAGCTTCAATTGGACTATGATTTTAGCGCCAATATTGAGGAAAAGAACTATGCCTTTGAAAACATTGAGGTCTCAAAAGATTTAAAGGAGTTGTATTTAATGGGAAAGGCCTTTTTCAAAAAAAGAAGGTTTGATGTAAAAGAAAGACGTTTTCAATATGAGTTGGTCAGGATTACCCAAAACGGATTTAAAACCCAAGAATTTGCGGATGCGGGAAGGTTTCCAGAATCTTTAAAACCGGTATTGTTGGGTAATGATCTAAAAGCAGTTGGTTTTTACGCAGATCGAAAAGATAATAGGTACAATGGCCTGGTGTATTTTAATCTAGATGCCAATTCCTTGGCTATTAAAGCAAAGAAATACAATCCGTTTTCGGATCAGTTCATGTTGGATAAGTTTGGGCGTGAGGTAGATGCAGAAATCAAGAATCTTATTTTTAAGAGTGTGCACATAACCCCAAATAAGGATATTCTTTTTAGTGCCGAAGAGTATTTTGTAACCGCAGGACAAGATATAGGAACAGGGGCTACCAAAAAAGTAGACCGTTTTCATTACAATGATATAGTATTGGCAAAGCTGAACGCTTCCGGTACTATGGAATGGGCCCGTAACATCAATAAGGCCGAAGTTACCCAAGGTGATGCTTCGTATGCTTCCTATACGGCATATGGTGAGGGAGAAAACATGTACTTCTTCATCAATTCTGGAGAAAACCCACAGAAAATGAGTAAAGAAAGAATTTTGTTCAAACAAGGGTTTAGCAGAAACCCAAATATGTTTGTTATTAAAGTAGACGGGTCAGGTGATCTATCGTATAAAAAACTTGTAGACGACAAGGAGGTAAGGTTGCCTATTATGGTTTCAAGGCCGTTTATTGATGAGGCTTCCGATCATCTTTTGTTTTACGCTAAGCGGGGTACTAAAAAGCAATTAGTTGAGGTAACTGTTAAATAGTTATTGAAATTATTTGTAATTGGATTTATTCCATAAATTTGGAATAAATCCAATAGTGTTGAAAAATGAGTCTTACATTAAGGGCCGTGGTGCCCAGCAGAACGTTCACAACAAATTTCTACAGAACGTTTATGAAACCCGCGATGATTTTCTGGAATTTTGCCGAATAGAAGGTGAAGAAGCCGATAGAAACAAGACGCAGTACATCCCCATCTTTCCAAAAACCATTGTAAACAAAGTTACTAGCCCAGATGTGGGTATGCAGTACTCCATGAATCCTTACCAAGGTTGTGAGCATGGTTGTATTTACTGCTATGCGCGCAATACACATGAGTTTTGGGGCTATAGTGCCGGACTGGATTTTGAACGGAAAATTTTAATAAAGAAGGATGCGCCAAAACTGCTCGAGGAAAAAATAAAGAGTAAACGGTGGGAAGCCAGAACCATTGTGCTTTCTGGGAATACAGATTGCTACCAACCTGCCGAGCAGAAGTTTAAAATTACCCGTGCCTGTTTGGAAATATTTTTAAAGTACAAGCACCCAGTGGGTATCATTACTAAAAATGCTTTGGTACTCCGTGATCTGGATATTTTAAAGGAGTTGGCAAAAGATAGATTGATAGGAGTGAATGTTTCGGTTACCTCATTATCCGAAGACACAAGGCGTGTTTTGGAACCAAGAACTACAACCATTAAAAAACGCCTGGAAACCATTCGTGTTCTGTCCCAAAATAATATTCCGGTCAATGCCATGCTCGCTCCCATTATTCCCGGTATCAATAGTCACGAAATCATGAATTTGGCGAAAGCGGTATCTGAAAACGGTGCCAAATCTTTTGCTTTTACCGTAGTCAGACTTAATGGGGCGATAGGACAAGTTTTTACGGATTGGATTCAAAAAACCCTACCCGATAAGGCCGATAAAGTTCTGCATCAGATTGAAGAATGTCATGGCGGTACTTTAAATGACAGTCGTTTTGGTGTTCGGAGCAGAGGAGAGGGGAAAATAGCCACCCAAATTCATGATTTGGTACGTCTTGCACGTCACACTTATTTTAAAGATAAATCCTTTCCTCCGCTCAATCATGATTTGCATGAGCAATTCAAGGACGGTCAGCTAAAATTATTCTAATAAAACGACAAAATTTGTTTTTAGTACAATCACACTAAAAACCATTCAATTGCTTAGCATTCATAAATTGTATAGGCGGCTTTTATCAATTATAGTTTAGAAGGGTCAAATTGTTAGTATACCTGTAATATTCTGTATCTCTCGGGGTGTTAAAATAGTGTAAAGGAAAAATCCGAACCGCAATCCGGTATCGTATAAGCTACTCAGAACATCATTGAGATACATCTTATGAAAATGGAAAATACAGTAGAAAAGACAACTTCAAACACTAGCTTGTTACAAAAGTTCAAGATTTTTATTGAGACAGCTAATGCTTGGGGCATTTTTGTAATGGGAAGCACCTTTGTTTTAATGATAGGCGCAGCCTATATGTCCTATATTTTACGAAGCGACTTAAATCAGTTCAACATAGAGCGTGCAAGCTCTAGTTTTGGTCAAGGTTTTATGTATTTGGCACTTGGGCTGTTCGTTTTTAAAGCGTTATTCTTTCTTTTTGTTATCTACAAGTACTTTAAATACAAGGCAATAAGTTCCGTATCTAATGAAGAACTGCCTACGGTTACGGTTATAGTGCCCGCTTACAACGAGGGAAAACAAGTATATGATACTTTAATGAGCTTGGCGGAAAGTGATTTTCCTCATGAAAAATTACAGCTGTTGTCTATAGATGATGGTAGTAAGGATGATACGTGGCACTGGATGAAAGAAGCCAAAAAGGTTTTAGGTGATCGTGTAACTATTTTTCAGCAACCTAAGAACATGGGTAAACGTCATGGTCTTTACAGAGGTTTTAACGAGGGTACTGGCGAAATTTTTGTTACGGTAGATAGTGATTCTATAGTTGATAAGGATACCCTTCGTAATTTGGTTAGTCCATTTGTGGTAAATGAAAACTGTGGCGCCGTTGCAGGAAACATACGTGTATTGAACAATAAAAGAGCATTACTTCCAAAAATGCTTGATGTTAGCTTTGTAATGAGTTTTGAATTTGTTCGTTCTGCAGAGAGTGCGTTAAACTCAGTGCTTTGTACTCCCGGTGCTTTAGCAGCATACCGTAGAACGGCTGTTTTTAACTGTTTGGATGCATGGATCAATCAAACTTTTATGGGGCAACCATCAGATATTGGTGAAGATCGCGCAATGACCAACATGATTTTAAAGCAGGGTTACCACGTGTTGTTCCAAAGAAACGCTTATGCTTATACCAATGTACCTGAAAAATACAAAGGTCTTTATAAGATGTTCATTAGATGGGGTAGAAGTAATGTTCGTGAAAATATTGAAATGTCTAAATATGTTTTTACCAACTTTAGAGAAGGTTCAAAATTTGGTTCGCGGTTGTTGTTCATTAGCCAATCCATAAAGATATTGATGAGCTACCCATTCTTATTTTTCATGTTCTTCTTTATTTTAACCCACCCACTTTTATTTTTGAGCTCTACGCTTGTGAGTATTTTGGTGTTGTCTACGTTCCCAGTTCTTTTTTATGCGAAGCGATATGATTTAAAAGAGTCGGTTTGGGCATATTCGTACAGCATCCTATTTACATTTGGATTGTTCTGGATAACCCCATATGCCATTGCTACAGCAAACAAAAGAGGATGGTTAACCCGTGAATTGCCAACTAAGAAATAAGTAATTACCAAATATAATCTTACTACAAATGCCCAAGCGATAATCTTCGTTTGGGCATTTGCTTTTCTTAATGATGTAAGATGTAAAAAGTATGTATAAAAACCGATAGGTTCTTTCAAAGTGGGCTTTCTGCATTAAGTCATGTATGGTTTTATATTTTTATGTTAACCTTTTTATGTGTTTGACACTAACTGATGAAACAGTTAAACAAAACATGTAGATTATGAAAAAACTAGTATTCTTTTTAGCCACGCTTTTATCGATTACTGCTATTCAGGCCCAAGATTTTGGTTTTGGGGTAAAAGGAGGCATAAATGTAGCCTCAATTGGCGGCAGTGCCTATTCGGGCTTAGGAAGTTTAGGAACAAAGGTGGGCTTTCATTTAGGTGGAGTGGCGGAATTTTCCATTTCGGATAAAATAGCGGTACAACCAGAGTTGTTATACTCATCGCAAGGCACAAATTGGGATTATGGTACTAATGACAATAACCTGAAGTTGGACTATGTAAATCTGCCATTACTTGGAAAATATTATTTTTTGGAAGGGCTTAGTGCCGAAGCAGGTCCATTGGTCGGCTTTTTAATAGCTACAAATGAAGATGATGATGACCGTTTTAAGAAGTTAGACGTTGCTTTTGCTATTGGAGCCTCGTACAAATTGAACGATAACATCTTTTTTAGCCTTAGGTATAATAAGGGTATTGCCAATATAAACGGAGATTCTTATTCAGGAGGAAACAGTCAAAACAACGTATTTCAACTATCCGCGGGATACGCTTTCTAAATCAAAATAAAAAAAGCGCAATAGGAACGTTTTTCCCTATTGCGCTTTACTATTGCTTACTATTTTAATTCCCAGCCTTTGCGGTATTTTCCTTTTACCCATTCGTTGGCAAGGTCCCAATTGGTAACTTTCATGTTGGCACCGTCCCAAAGGATTTTTCTTCTTCCAGGATACTCAAATGGATCCCAGTCCCCTAGTTTTTTGCCTTCTTTCAGTTTTTTATATTGAAATGCTTTAATGGCCAAGTTGCCCATAAGCACGGCTTCCGTTAGCGGTCCTGATTTTTTGAAGTCCGATGAGGTTTCTGTACCGTTTAAGCAACCTTCCACAAAGTTTCTTTGGTGTCCTTCTACATCACCTTCCACTCGCTTTAAATAAGGAGCGGGAGCGTTAAACAGGCTCATGTTTTTGCTTGGGAGCAACCGGGCATTACGTGAGTAGGTATCCGTAACAAGAATACCTTTGGTACCGTAGAAAACAGAACCCCCACCTCCATCACCAATGGTTTCTCCATCTGCCAATTCATCGGGCAGGTCTGGCATTAATCCACCGTCGTACCAGTTCAGAGCAATGTCGCCATGTTCCTCGGTATTGAATTTTAATCGTACTATAGAGGAAGCAGGGCAAGATTCACTATAATCCGCTTCTACAAAATCGCCGACCCAGTTGGTGGTACAACTAGCTTCGGCTTCTGTGGGATATCCAAGGTCCAAAACGCCAAAAGGGGTTTCCATAATGTGGCATCCCATATCTCCTAGGGCACCTGTTCCAAAATCCCAAAAACCTCGCCATTTAAAAGGTAGGTATGCCGCATTGTAATCGCGTTTGGCCGCTACGCCAAGCCAAAGGTCCCAATCAAGGCCTTTTGGTACGGGTTGTTTTTCGGTAGGTACAGGAACGCCTTGTGGCCATACCGGGCGATTGGTCCAACAATCTACTTTGTAGACTTTTCCTATGATTCCGCTCTGAATCCATTCTTTTGCCTCACGGCTACCATCACTAGAAGCTCCTTGGTTTCCCATTTGGGTAACAATGCCATGCTCTTTGGCTACTTGGGTCATTAACCTGGCTTCGTTAATATTGTGGGTTAAAGGTTTCTCTACGTAGGCATGTTTTTTTTCACGCATAAAAGGCAAAGCAATAGAGGCGTGCATATGATCGGGAGTAGCTACCATTATAGCGTCTATGTCTTTTAGATGCTTGTCGTACACCTTACGGTAGTCTTTGTATTTTTTTGCTTTTGGGTATTTTTCGTAGGTTTCTGCCGCTCTTCGGTCATCTACATCACAGAGGGTTACAAACTTAACCTTACCGGTTTGGTCAAGGCCGTTTATAACGCCGGCACCACGTCCTCCAACACCAAAAGCACCCACATAAAGAGTGTCGCTAGGAGGTACATGATTCTTGCCCAGAACGTAGCTGGGTACAATGGAAAATGCGGTAGAGGCCGCTGCTGCATTTTTGATAAACTTTCTTCTTTGCATCTTCAAATTTTTGATTTTTGGTTCTGCATTTGAAGGTACAAAAAATGTAAAAAAGCAAGGCCGATTTTTTAGGCTGAATTATATGGTAAAACCTGTGTGTGGTTCAAGCGGGTTCCATTCTTGATAAAATTGTTTGAGGAAGCCCAGCATGTATTCATGGCGTTCTTCCGCAAGTTTTTTACCCGTTTGCGTATTCATTTTATCTTTAAGGAAGAGCAATTTTTCGTAAAAGTGATTTAGGGTAGGGGCTTTTGATTTTTTGTATTCCTCTTTGCTCATCTTTAAATTTGGAGCTATCTCGGGGTTGTAGAGCTCCCGGTTCTTGAACCCACCATAATTGAATGCTCTGGCAACGCCAATGGCACCCATAGCGTCTAGGCGGTCTGCATCCTGGACCACGGCCAGTTCTAGAGAGGAGAACATCTCTTTCTTGTTTTTTTCAAGGGAATTTTTGAACGATATATTTTCAATGATCTGTATAACGTGATCAATGGTTTTGAGGTCTACTTTTAAATCGGTTAAAAATTGATGGGCCAGTTTAGGACCAACGGTCTCATCTCCATTGTTGAATTTTGCATCGGCAATATCATGCAAGAGCGCTCCAAGACTAACCACCAAAATATCTACATTTTCTTCTTTGGCAATGAGTAGGGTGTTATTAAAGACACGTTGTATATGAAACCAATCATGTCCGCCTTCGGCACCTTGCAAGGTCTCTTTTACGAAAGCAATGGTTTGCTCTACAATTTCTGAGTTTGTCATTCTATGATTTAAAGGAGGTTACTCCGGAAATAACTTGTTTTTCGGCCTCTGCCAGAACTGCATCAAAATTGGAATTTACTTCAATGGGCTTATGCACTTGAAAAGTAATATGATTGCCAATTCCGTTTGGAAATTTACCGTATTTGAGCATTTTCCAAGAATTATTGATACTTATAGGAACTACCAATGCAGAAGGTGCATTTTTCATCAGGAGTTTTAATCCGGTAGCTTTAAACGGTTTTGGATGTCCGGTGCGGCTACGGGTTCCTTCGGGAAATATTACGGCGCTTCGGTTATGTTCTTCTATATAGCGGCCCAGTTTTGCAATTTCCGATAGGGCTTGCCTGCTATCGTTCCGGTCTATTAGAACGGAACCGCCGTGGCGCAGGTTGTACGAAACACTGGGAATGCCCCTTCCCAACTCTTTTTTGCTAACGAATTTAGGGTGGTGCTTTCGCATGAACCAGATAATAGGGGGTATGTCATGCATGCTTTGGTGATTTGGCACAATAATCAAAGGCCTGTCCGTAGGAATATCATGCGGGTTGTTAAAGTCATAAGTGGTTCCCAATACATGGGTGCAACGCATAAGCGAGAGGTTGAGTAGGGCAACGCTCATTCTATGGGGATTGTACCCAAAAACATTAAAACAGACCCATTGAATGGGATGAAACACCAACAGACACAACCCAAAGAAGATCATGTATAGAAAGGTGAGCGGGTATGCCAATAGTTTTTGCATAGTGCAAAAATAAAAAACCGCTTCTTTGTGAAGCGGTTTTTTGTATTCTTTTATCATCTCTCTATACGAGAGACGTTTAAACAGTTCTAGCAGAACTCGTCATAGGCACTAACAAGGTTTTCGGCAATCAATTCCGCAGGTCTACCTTCAATGTGGTGACGCTCAATCATATGAACCAATTCGCCATCTTTAAAAAGGGCCATACTTGGCGAAGACGGAGGAAAAGGAATCATAAGGTTTCTTGCTGCATTTACAGCTTCAATATCTACACCGGCAAAAACCGTTACCGTATGGTCAGGTTTTTTAGCGTTGTGCAAACTTAATTTTGCCGCAGGCCTTGCGTTGGCCGCTGCACAACCACAAACAGAGTTTACTACAACTAAAGTAGTACCTGGTTTATTGATCGCGTTCTCGACTGCTGCTGCTGTATGTAATTCTTCAAACCCGGCTGATGCCAAGTCTTGTCTCATGGGTTTTACCAATTCTGCGGGATACATATTTTTAAATTTTATTTTGGTTAACAAAGATACTTAATTTGTCGCATTTAGTTGACTTACTTAACTTTTCGTTGGCGAAAAGGGCTATAATTGGGGTATGTGCGCACATACTCTTGCTTTCTATGGTTTTATAAAGGTCTACAAAGCCATTTTGATGTTTAATTCTGACCGCTTTTAATATCTTTGCCCAAATTAAGAAAAGGCATGATTAAATGGTTCGCGGCCATCATAGGATATTATTTTTTCCGGTTTCCTGGGGCAATTTTGGGATATCTGGTGGGAAGCTTAATAGATGGATTAAAAATTACCGGAGGAGGTGGGGCACAGTCGGTTTTTGGTGATATGACCCGCCAAAAGGTTTCCCCGGCAGATTTTGAACTCAACTTACTTTCATTATGTTCAATTGTTATAAAGGCAGATGGTAAGGTAAGCCAGCGTGAAATGGACTATGTACGGCAGTATTTCGTTAGTACGTACGGCAAGGATAAGGCAAATGCCATCTTTAGGACCTTTAACGAAATCAATAAAAAGCACGAAATTTCTGCCCAACGTATCTGTGCGTTTTTAAATCAACGTACACGCTATGAGGTAAGATTGCAGTTACTTCATTTTCTGTTTGGAATAGCCCAAGCAGATGGTTCCGTTAGCGATCCGGAAGTTCGTAAGATTAGGGAAATTGCGGGTTATTTACGCGTACACCTGCGGGATTTTGAGAGTATTAAGGCCATGTTCATAAAATCTGTGAACAATGCATATAAAATTCTGGATATTGAAAAGTCGGCCAGTAATGACGAAGTGAAAAAAGCATATCGTACAATGGCTAAAAAGTACCATCCCGATCGTGTAAATACACATAACGAAGCCATAAAGAAAGGTGCGGAGGAAAAGTTTAAGGAAGTACAGAAGGCTTATGAAGAAATACAGGCAGAAAGAGGGTTGTAAATCTTTGTTTACAGGTAATTTATCTTTTTAGCGACTTTCAACATTTAATAAAATCCAAAATGGAAGAGTTTCTATTTTATATAAAGATGGGTTTGGAGCATGTGCTGGATATAAATGCATATGACCATATTCTTTTTTTGGCCGCACTGGCGGTACCGTTCTCTTTTAAAACATGGAAAAAAGTAGTACTCCTGGCCACGGTATTTACCATTGCTCATTGCGTTTCCCTTGCTTTAAGTGCTTACGGATGGGTGAATATAGATGTGAGCCTCATAGAGTTCCTGATTCCTGTAACCATTATGATGACAGCTGTTTTTAATCTGTTGTACATGCGTAAAGCAGCCACGGTAAAAAGCATGCAAGGGCATGTTTTGGCCACCATGGTTTTTGGGTTGATACACGGTTTTGGCTTTAGCAATTATTTTAGAATGCTCATGGCCGAAGAAGACAATAAGTTAGTTCCACTTCTGGGCTTTGCTACCGGTATTGAGATTTCTCAGGTTACCATTGTGGCTTCGGTTTTGGTTTTAGGTTGGGCCCTAACTACATTAACTAAATTGAGTAAAGTGCTGTTCGTCGTAATTACTTCAATTTTAATTATACTTCTAACAATACCAATGCTCATTCGTACGTTTCCGCTATAGCAACTCAAATATTTTCACTTTAAATTAACCCCTTAATATTGTTGGGCTTTCTAAAAGCGGGTATCTTAGTTGTATTGCAAGTAAGATAATTAGCGCAAATGTCTATTGTTGTATCTTTGCAGTCCATGAAAAAAATAAAACAAGCAAAATACGATAAAGCGTACCTGCGCATGGCCCAGGAATGGGGCAAGCTATCCTATTGCCAGCGTAAACAGGTGGGGGCTATTATCGTAAAGGATAGGATGATAATTTCGGACGGTTATAATGGTACGCCAACCGGTTTTGAAAATGTATGTGAGGACGATGAAGGTTATACCAAATGGTATGTTTTGCACGCCGAAGCCAATGCTATAAGCAAGGTAGCCTCCTCAACACAGTCATGCGAGGGTGCTACGCTTTACATAACCTTGTCCCCTTGTAGGGAGTGCAGTAAATTAATACACCAATCTGGCATAAAACGTGTAGTATACAAAATGGCATACAAGGACGATTCCGGACTGCAATTTTTAGAACGGGCAGGTATTGAGTTGGTGCATTTACCGGAAATAGAAGAAACCGAGGCCAAGTCCTCATAGTATGAAAAAACAGCAAAATTACATATGGCCCACCGTTATAGCCGCAGCACTTGCTTTAGGTATTTTTGTAGGTGGTAAGCTCCATTTTGCTGATTCTCCAGAGAAACTTTTTACTACCAATTCTAAAAAGGATAAACTTAACAGGCTTATAGATTATATAGATTATGAGTATGTTGATGAGATTGATACGGATAGTATTGTAGATGTTACCGTTAATCAGATTCTTGAAAAATTAGACCCACATTCCGTGTATATTCCAAAGAACGAAATGGACCGGGTCTCCGAGAACATGAAAGGCGATTTTGTGGGAATAGGTATAAATTTCTATCCATACAAAGACACTATTTCAGTAATTAGAACCGTCCCTAAAGGACCTAGCTATTTAAAAGGTATAAAAGCTGGAGACCGCATCTTAATGGCCAATAATGATACGCTTTACGGTAAAAACCTGGCAAGCGAGGATATTGTTGGCAAGTTAAAGGGAGAAAAGGGCAGTTCTGTAAAACTTAAAATCTACCGAAAAGCAGAAGACAAAGTGTTTACTGTTAATGTAAAAAGGGACATTGTTCCTATAAAAAGTGTAGAAGCGTATTATATGCTAACAAATGATATGGCCTACATAAAGGTTAATCGTTTTGCGGAGTCTACTTATAAGGAATTTAAGGCAGCACTTTCCGAACTTATTAAACAAGGCGCGCGCAAGTTAGCGTTAGACTTAAGGGATAATCCCGGAGGGTATTTGGGCGTTGCGGAGCAAATGGCAGATGAGTTTCTAAAAGATGGTAAACTCATACTTTTTACAAAAAACAAAAAGGGGAAAATCAATAAAATTCACGCAACTTCAAAAGGTAGATTTGAAGACAAACCGGTGTATGTATTGATAAATGAGCGCTCTGCATCTGCAAGCGAAATTATAGCCGGGGCTTTACAGGATAACGATATTGGCACTATAGTAGGCCGTCGTTCCTTTGGTAAGGGCCTGGTGCAAAGAGAAATGGAGTTGGGTGATGGTTCTGCGGTGCGTCTTACTGTTTCCAGATACTATACACCTACTGGTAGAAGTATTCAAAAATCATACGAAAACGGAAACGAGGATTATTATAAAAGGTTTACGGATAGGTACCATAGTGGCGAACTGGTAACCGTAGACAGTATAAAGGTAGCGGACTCTTTAAAGTTTACGACACCCAAAGGTAAAGTTGTATACGGTGGTGGTGGAATTATTCCGGATGTGTTTGTTCCTATAGGTTCCAATGAAGAAGAGGCGGTTGAAAGTATGGATAGCTTTGGGTGGCTTTCCTATTTTATATTTGAACACCTAGACTCTGATAGAAAGCGTTACAACTCGTATTCGCAAAAAGAGTTCATCAATGATTTTACAGTAGATGATATTCTCTTTGAAAAATTTGTGGACTATTCCGTGAGTAGAAATTTAAGAATGAATTTTTACGACTACGAAGACAGTATTAAACTTTATTTAAAAGCGGCGTTGGCAGAGCAATTGTTCGGGGCCAATGTACACGCTAAAATTAAAAGCACTGAAGATAAAATGCTGCAAGAGGTAATAAAGCTAGATAAGCCTGTAGTGCAACAGCAAGAGGTGGACGCTATTGAAAGTGCCAACTAATCTAATCCCTCTGATTTACTTTCTGTTCTATTTTCTTACTTGTCCTGAATATCAACAGCAGCAGTACGGCACATAGAGAACCTACTATACCAATTAAGGCAATAGTACTATCTCCATTAAAAGGATCCTGAAAATTGATCATAGTAACATTGTATGCAATAAGTGCAATGGCTGCTACAATTAAGATTATAGTTAGGGTCTTGTTCATTTCTATTTTTTTAAGTTCAATTTCTATGCTAGAAAAGCTCGTTAATGTTTGCTGCGAACAGCTTTACGGCAATTGCCAATAAAATAACACCAAAGACCTTTCGTATTACGTTAAGTCCGTTTTTACCCAGTACGTTTTCTATCTTTTTTGACGATTTCAAGACCAGGTACACAAAAATAGTGTTTAGTGTAATGGCAACGATAATATTTTCCACTCTGTACTCTGCCCGTAAGGAAAGTAAGGCCGTTAACGTACCTGCCCCGGCAATTAATGGAAAAGCAATGGGTACGATAGATGCACTTTCGGGTTCGTCTTCCTTATAAAGGGTAATGCCCAAAATCATTTCAAGGGCAAGGAAAAATAAGATAAATGACCCTGCTACGGCAAAGGAATAGACATCAATGCCGATCAGTTTCAGTATTTTTTGACCCACGAAAAGAAAGGCGATCATAATGATTAAAGAAACAAAAGAGGCCTTTTCGGATTCTATGTGCCCTACTTTTTTACGTAGACTGATTATAATTGGGATACTTCCTAAAATATCAATAACCGCAAAAAGTACCATTGTAGCGGTCGCAATTTCTCGAATATCGAATTGTATGTCCATACCTTAGAATTTTTCGCAAAATTACATTTAATTAAACCGATAGAAAGCATAGTTGCCCTATTTATTTACCTATAAAATCCCGTTTAAAAAGTATCTTTGTATCTCAAACCCGCAGTATGTTTCAATTAGGTAACACCATAGTATCGGAAGAAATTATCGAAAACGATTTTGTCTGTAACATTGCGGCCTGCAAAGGGCAATGTTGTATAGATGGTAATGCGGGGGCTCCCCTAGAGGATAAGGAAACAGAGATTCTTGTAGATATTTACGATAAAGTAAGACCCTTTTTGAGGAAAGAGGGTATTGAGGCCATTGAGGAACAAGGGGCGTTTATTAAAGGCGATGACGGTGAATGGGAAACGCCATTGGTTAATGATAGTGAATGTGCTTATGTTATCTTTTCCGTGAACGGTACAGCTAAATGCGGTATAGAGGAGGCTTATAACGAAGGGGCCGTTGACTGGAAAAAGCCGGTTTCATGTCACTTATACCCTATTCGAATACGAGAATATACAGAACTAACAGCCGTTAATTATCATAAATGGAACATTTGTGACCCGGCCTGTTCGTTAGGTGATGAGCTTCAAGTACCAATCTATAAGTTCGTAAAAGAGGCTTTAATCAGAAAATTTGGCGAAGCTTGGTATAAAGAACTGGAACAAGTGGCCCTAGAGCATACTAAGCCGTAGGAATGTGGAGTATTACTTTGGTGCCGAGAGGTTTTTTGTTATCATCGTATAGGTCAACGATTTCTACTTCAAAGGAATTCTGAAGGTCTTTCGAGAAATTAGCGAGCCGCTCTTTTGTAATTTCAATACCAACAGATTTACGTTTTAAGACCTTGTTCTGCTTTATTTTTTCGGCGACGGCTCTTCCTACACCATTGTCGGATATGGCAATATGAATAAAATCTAGTTTGTCTTTTGATATGTGAATGTCAATTATCTTTTCGCCTGTTTTTGGTGAAAGCCCATGCCAAATGGCGTTTTCCAGGAACGGTTGTAAAATTAGTGAGGGTATTTTAACCGTATGGGTGTCAATATCTTCATCTACACGAACTTTAAAATCTATTTCATTTGAAAAACGAATATTTTCTATGTTCATATAGAGCTCTACGGTTTCCAGTTCTTCTGCTAAGGGAATTTCCCGCATAGATGAGGCTTCCAATATTTTCCGTACCAACTTGGAGAACTTGTTCAGGTAATGGACCGCATTTTTCTGTTCGTTGTTAATAATATACAACTTTATTGAGTTGAGCGAATTAAAAAGAAAGTGTGGGTTCATTTGACTGCGTAACATACTCTGCTCCAACGTCAAAACCTTTTTTTCGTTTTTAAGTTGATACTGTCTATAGAGGATGTAAAATATACCGGCCAATAGGGCAAGGGCAATGCTGCCAATGAGTAAAGTGGTACGGCTAGTGCGCAGTTCCATTTGAATCATTTCGTTCTCTTGCGCCAATATTTGTATTTCGTTGGTCTTCTTCTCGGAATCATATCTAAAGATGATATCGTTTACGTAACGAACGGTGCTTTCGTTCACAATTTCTTCATCAAGCTCTTCGGCTTTCATATTATATGAAAGAGCCTTTTTATAGTTTTTAGTTTGTTGATAGAGCTGGGTGAGCAAATGATTGGCCCGAGCGGCTTCGTGTCTTAAGTTAAATTTTTCTGCTATCCTTAGGCCCTCAAGCATGTACTTTTCCGCACTGGCATAATCTCCTGTTATCATTTCTGCCCAGCCTAGATTAATATAGATAGGCGAAATTAAGAACCCATCTCCTAGCTTTTTTGCTAGACTTAGTGTGGGTGTAAGTAGTTTTTTGGCGTCGTTAATACGTTCTTTTTTTAAATAAACCTTTGCAATGCTGGTTTTGCAGATTATTTGCCCCATGTCACTGTCTATTTCCTCGTTATAGGCCAAAGATGTGCGGTAGTTTTTGAGGGCTTCGTCTAGTTCCCCCAATTCTTCAAGGCTGTTACCTATATTTCCATAGTTGATGGCCATACCCAAGGTATTGCCCAATTCTGTCTCTAGGACCAAAGATTTTTTAAAGTATTCTATAGCTTGGCCGTATTGGTTAAGCATACTATACAGGTTGCCAATAGAGTTTAGTGAAACATTAATGCTCTTTTTAAGGCTGTTAGAACGATTTTCTTTTTTAACGGATTCGGCCAGTTCCAACGCTTGCTGGTTGTAGTCCATTGCCCTACGAATAGAAGATGTTCTGCGGTAAACTACTCCTAGGTCATTTAAACTAGATACCTTAAACTCAATATTATTGATTTCATTGGCAAGTTTCAAAGCCTTATTGTGGAACTTAACGGATTTTCCGTATTGTGAAGTATTGCGGTAAACCCTTCCCAACTCGTTAAAAGCATAAATTTGGCCCGGGATATATTTCTTGTCAAATGAAACATCGGAAAAATAACGCATCAAGAGGGTATCTTTCTTGTAATCTTGCAGTACCGGATGAATTTCGGAATAAGAAGTAGGGCCTGCGGTTATAAGGCTGTCTACTGTTTTTTTGAATACTGGTGGTATAGATTGGGTATAACCTATGGTAAAAAAGAGAAAACCGAATAAAAGCGTAAATATTTTGTCCAAATGAACAGGGCATTTGGAGAGGGAATTTTTGTTATTTCTCAGTTGCGAACGCATTAATAGTTTTAGAGCATATCCAGAAAATCTGATTTCTTTTGTCTGGAAACGGGAATCTTATGGTTGGATTCCAAAATAACATATCCATCGGTTTTCAAAAACTCTTTTATTTTGGTAAGGTTGATAATGTATGAATTATGGATTCTGAAAAAAGAATCGGTTGGTAAAAGTTCGTTTACTTCTTTCAATTTTTTGGTAAGGACAATTTTGTGGCCATCGGCTAAGTAAATGGTGCTATAATTTCCATCGGACTCGGCGTATAGAATTTCATCGCTATCCAAAAAGACTAACTTTCCGTCTGTGTTGAAAGTAATTTTTTTATGCTTTGCGTTAGAGTTGAAATTCAACAATAATTTTTCCAATCGCTCTGCGGTAAAGTTTTTGGCATTATGTTTTCTGATTTTTACAATAGTCTCCTTTAAATCGTCTGTGTCAATAGGCTTAAGCAAGTAATCTATGGCTTCGTTTTTTAGGGCCTTTATGGCATATTGATTATACGCCGTCGTAATCACCACCGGAAAATTTTTGTTCGTTAATTTTTGGATGAACTGAAAACCGTCCATAGTTGGCATTTCAATGTCTAAAAAAAGACAATCAGGGGTATTTTTTTCTAAATAGGTCAACGCCTCAAAGGGGTCTGTAAAAGATGCTTCCACCTTAATTTCATCACTAAAATTGGTCAATTCCCACGAAAGACTTTGTAGTGCTTTTATTTCATCATCAACGATTACGGCTTCGATCATAGAATTATACTTTAAGGTAAAGTAAACAAATTTAATCGTATGGCATGTTTTATGATAGTAAAGATGTACCGATGGAGACAATTAAAGTGTGATTGGTATAAAAAGTGACAAAATTGGTCGGGGCTGGGTCTTATAAAGTGTATTTAATACTAGTTAGAGGAAAAAAATACACGTGGGAGGTCTCATGAACCCTGATAAAATAAGGCACTTACCATTTATACAGGAAAATGTACCATTTATACATTAGCACTACGGGTAAGGGGCGTTCAACCCTACTTTAGCTTTTGAGTAGATGACGGTTATTAATGTTTCCCCAGGAGTTTTAATATATCCAACTAGGTTAAACTAATAATAATAGCAATGAAAAAATGTCTGTTCATGTTCGTATTACTTGTCGTTACTTTAGTAGCAGCAGCTTTGACGGATACAAGTGAGGTTAAGGAATTGGATAACAGCTTAATTGTTGGGGAGCAGTTTGTAGAAAACGCGTTAACGGGTCTAGAGGAACCGGAGCAAGAAACCAAAAATTAGCAACATCATGTATAGTTTTGTATTCCAGTTTTTTGTTAATACCACTAAAGTAGGGTTCTGGTTTGTTCTCTCTTTTTTCTTTTTTTCGAGCCCTGGAGTGGATGATAAACTTACTTCACCTTCTACTTTAGAGGATGTTCATTTTTTAAATCGGGAAGCTATTAGTGATAGTGTTGGTAAGATTATAGAAAGCTCCCTTGTTTTTAGTGTAAAGGAGATAAAGTCTAGAGACGGCGTTTCATTCACGAATGTTGAGCTAAAAGCAAGTGGCACTAAGACTAGAGGAGAGCAGCTTTTTGGAATGATTATTTCAAAACCAACAGAAAATACAAATGCTATACTAGGCAAACATGAGGTTAAAGGAGATTTTAATAGCCTTTTAAGCAATTTTAGTGGAGTTTTTGGTTTTGTTAATCTAACGGACTTAGATGAGAAACCTTATTTTGGACATAAGGGGTTTGTGCATATTGTAGAAATAGACCAACATGCTATGCGCGGGAAGATGAATTTGTCTTTTAGAAACTCAGAAGGCAAAACAATACATGTTAGCAGGTCGTTCATGGCTTACAAAAATTAGAGACTAAGTTTACATCATGGGTGTTGTTCTGTGATGATTTTAAGATTAAGGTGTGTTATTTGTAATATTCTACGAATGATGCAGTTAGATTGAACAATAATAGGGAGTAATGGTGCTACATGTTAAGAAAATGCTTATTTTTACCATCCCCCGATTGGTAATTACTGAGATTACGTACAACACAGCATTAGAAAATAGAGACATCAAAATACCAAACCAATAACTAGACAATATCTACATATGGGGAACCATCTTACAATTTTATGAAACTGCCAATCCAAAAAGGTACGGTTCTAGGCTACATGTTATGAAATAGAGCATGTTTGTCCGTCTAATGAAGCCATTGGGGGTCATCTTATTCAATTTATTGGAAAGGTGATTGCCGATTATAGGTTTCGGGGGAACTACCTGAATCAGCACCCTTTCTGGTACTAATCGATTTTGATACATTAGAAGGACCGTACGGTTTGGCGGTATCATAGTAACATTATAAAAAGACCGAAAAATACTTTTCGGTCTTTTTTTGTGCCCTAAGGTTTTCTTCTGTTATTTTTTTTAAGCAACCATCCGTACAGCCAACAGTGCTAGGCATACAAGAAATTAGACCAATAAAACATAAGCTATTGATGTACTTATAAATTATGGGCACCTTTAGCCAAATTGATTGATTATCATGTTTACCTTTTTAGGTTTAGGGTACTCATCTGTAGAAAACCATAAATTATGAAAGCAATGAATTATTTAGTCTGTCTTATGTTTATTATGTTGGGTGTAGTCTCATGTTCTCAGAAAGAACTGCCCGAAGAAGAATTAACCTCTAACAATTTTAGTTACCGTTTGGTTCAAGAACCCAAATACCTGAATGGTCTTGAACTGTACAAACTTGGAACAATACACAGTCTTTCCGTTATGAAACAGGAAATTGCGGAATTAAAGGAGGCCATAGATGTTAATAAAGGAGGTAAAAGATTGATTCCGCGATTAGAGCAGGCTCAAAAAGAAGAGGCTGGTTTAAATATGTTTAAATCAGGGTTGGTTAGTATCGTTATGCCAAGGGGAGGAAAATTCCCTCCCAGGCCGCCAAGAGGATGTTTTGATAACCCAAGAGCTGGTTGTGTGCCTAAAATCAATATTTCGGATTTTTCAGGAATAGAGTTGCCAGCGGAGGTAGATGATGCCGAAATAACTATAGTTAACGAAAAGAACAAAGTGGTGGCCAAAGGCAGTTCAACATCTCTTACGAAAACCGGTAACAAGGTGGTTGCTATTGAGGGTAATTTTAAAGGTAACGCTACAATGGTCATAAAAATGCCAAGGACCAAAGAGTTTGGAGATGCCATTACCCTAGAACTACCGGTCTATAAAAATTAGTTGTACAATTTTTGATTAATTTAAAGTCCTTTACGCAAATACGTAAGGGACTTTAACATATGAAATACTTTCATTACATAGTTTGTTTTTTGTTTACATGCCATAGCGGCTGGTCCCAAGGAGAAGCATCAAACTTGGACAATGCTTTTAATAGGGCTTTGGAATATCATTACGTAAATAAGGATAGCGCCTATGTCTACTATGAAAAAACCATATCACTTGCCAATGAACAAGACAATATGGACTATCTTCTTGGAAGTCTAAGTTATTTGATCAATGCGAACAGTAATTTTTACGATTTACAGGAATACAGGCGTAACCTGCAAAGAATGGAGGACTGGTTGGGCAACGACTCTAGAACCAATGGTCTTGAGATAAGTGAAGTTTATAAAAACCGACTCCTTTTTGACAAAGGAAATTTTCATTACAAATTAAAGGAATACGGTACGGCCAAAGCCTATTTTTTAGAGTTGTATTCCATTCTTAAAGCTGTTCCTGAAGCGCAGCGTACCGCGCTTGATATAGATACACTTTCCGCAATTTATAGTTTCCTAGGGCTCATTTATAGGCATACCGGTAAATATGAACAGGCTGAATTTTACTATACACAAGATTTAAACCTAATAGCAACATTTAGAGATAGTATTGAAGACTGGCAATCGGCTAGTTTCAACACTAAAAAACTGCTTTCACAGGTGTTAGAGGTGCAGGGCAATACCGTAGGGGCCAATGATTTGCTGAAGGAAACATTGGAGTTTTATAAGGCGAAAGTGAATAACCCCAGATTTAAGAACAACTTCTTGTCGGCATATATATTGCTGGCCAAAAATTATTTAAAACAGGGGGAATATGATAATGCACTAGCGGTATTAAATGAAAACCATCTTATGAATACTTTGGATAACCCTTTTTCCAAAGAAATAAATGTGCTTTATGCCGATGCCTTCTTGGGGAAAAAGGATTACGAACAGGCAGATGAGTATTATGGTCAGGCGTTGGAAGCTTATACAACCTATCGGCAGTATAAACCTCACCAAGATGTAGCCAATGTCTATGGTAAAATGGCAAGACTTTATTTAGCACAAGACAATTTTAAAGAAGGGCTTAATTTCATCCAGAAAGCATTTTATAATGCCAGCAACATTAAATTAGGGTCTGAGGGCAACCCCAAGCTTAAAGATGCATTTTCCAAACTTCAATTGCTGAATTTATTGGATATAAAACTTCAGCTTTTGCAATCGGCGTATGCCAAAACAAATCATCTTACTTATGAGAAAGAGGCAATAATGACCAGTAAAGACATATTGGCCACTTTTGATGAATTGAAACTGGAGTTTGACAGTAAATTGGATAAGCAATATTTGGCCGAGGAGGTGTATCCTATCTTTCACCGGATGCTAGATGTGGTATATGACAATTATGAAAAGAACAGATCTGCAAACACGGTAGAATTGGCGTTGAACATTGCAGAAAAGAATAAAGATTTTGTTCTGCTCGAAGCCCTCAGGGATGCTCAGGCTACTAGATATGGAAATGTGCCTCAACAAGTATTGGAAAAAGAAGCACGCCTAAGAGCGGAAATAACTCATTTTGAGAAAGAAATTTTTGACGGTCTTGAAGACGCGAGCAAATTGAAGCCCCAACTTGTAAGTCTAAAGCAAGCGTATTACGGATTATTGGATACATTAAAACAGAAGTACCCAAGGTATCACGGTTTAAAGTATGGTAGTAAAACCTTAGATTTTGCCACTATACGTAATACGCTGTTTAAAGATGGAGGTGCAATAGTTTCTTTTACCCTTACGAACCATCACCTGTATGCCATTGTGTTGAACGATGAAAAGCAACATTTTTTAAAATTGCCATTTTCCGAAGACGATAAAAAGGATATTAGTGATTTTTATAGGGCACTCTCAAAACCATCTTTAAAAAACGGGATAGAAGAGGTAAATGGTTTAGGTAATCGTCTCTTTGAAAAAGTCTTGAAGCAGCCGCTAAAAGACATTGATTCCGAAAATCTTGTTGTCGTTCCAGACGGAGAATTGCATTATGTGCCTTTTGACCTCTTACGTGAGAACGGTTCCTACCTTTTGGAAACAAAAAGTATCAGTTACGGCAATTCAATTACCTCTCTTTTGGAACTCATAAAGAAGGCGAAATCTAAAGAGAACCACATTTTGGCCTATGCGCCAAATTTTGATGATGAAGAAACGGTCCAGGATAGCAGGCAGTTTGGAAAGTTGCTCTATAACGATGATGAGGTTAACGGAATAAGCTCTTACTTTAATACCCGAAAGGTATTGGGCCAAAATGCTACCCTTGCAAGTTTTAAGGCTAACTCTTCTAATTCTAATATGATTCATTTGGCTACACATGCTTCTGCCAATGACGCGTATCCGGATTATTCTTATCTCGCTTTTAGTCAACAACAGGATAGTGGTGAGAACAGTGTGATCTATATAAAAGACCTTTATAATATTTCCTTGGATGCTGATTTAGTGACTTTGAGTGCGTGCCAAACAGGTATAGGAAAACTTCAAAAAGGGCAGGGTATGTTGAGTTTGTCAAAAGGCTTTTACTATGCCGGGGCCAAATCTTTAGTGAACACATTGTGGAAGATTAACGATAAAAGCAGCGTGAAATTAATGGAGTTCTTTTACGAAGGGCTTAGTAAGGGTAAGTCAAAAGCAAAAGCATTGCGTGACGCAAAACTGAAATATCTGGAAACTACGGATGATAGCCTGTTGCAGCACCCCTATTATTGGTCGGCTTTTGTGGTTTCGGGAGATGTTTCCCCAATTACGACTACCAATTACTGGTGGTATTTGGGGAGTTTGTTTTTAGTATTGAGTGTTTTCTACGTTGTTTTTGGATATAAAAGGAAAAGAAATTTAAATTAGTTCAGCTCGGCCAACAGATTTTTTGCAGCCTTGGTTTTGAATCCCTCTTTATGGGCCAAAAGACTTAACTGTTCTTTACATTCTTCAATTTCATCTAGTTTTAAGTAGGCTAGTGCTAGGTACCAAATGGCCCTTTCTTTAAGCTCTCCGTTGGTCTCAATGTAATCTTCAAATAAAGGAACCGCTTCATCATGTTTATTCAATTGCATAAGGGCAATAGCTTCGTAAAAAATAATATACTTATCATTATTTTTCTTGTTCAAAGTTTGGAACAGCTCTATAGCCTTTGTGTATTCCGAATTTTCATATGCAATAAAAGCCCGCGTTTTAAGGTCTTTCAATTGTTCACCGCGTTCAATAGGGTGTACTACATTTTCATAGGGGGCAAAATTGCTGGCATACAATTGTTGAGAATCAATGTCCGGTCGGTTAAAGAAAATCAACCAAGAGCTGATGCCTGCAAGTAGAACCACGGAGGCGGCAACAAGCCAAGGGCGTAAGCGTATTACTTGAGATTTTTCTTTTTCATGTGGCGTGTTGGTATTCGATAAAATTTCCTTAAGTTGTTTTCTTTCGGATTTTACTAGGGCGCGTTTTAGCTCTTCCTGAAACTCAAAATCGGTTTTAAAATCAGTATTTGTTTCAAATAAATGGTCAAATTCTCTCTTTTGCTCTTCTGAAAGAGAACCTTCAAAATAACCATTGATCAATTCTTCATTATCCATTCTTTGCATGAGTAAGCTCTTTTAATGATTTGAGGCATCTAGATTTTTGGCTTTTTACTACATTTTTGTTTTCATAGCCTTGCACGCTCATTATTTCGTCTAGTTTTAATCCTTTTAGGTAGAAAAGCTCAAGAATTTCGCGGCATTTATCTCCAAGCTTCTTAAAATTTTCTACTAATTTTTGTTGGTATTCATTGGGGCCTTGGTCTTCGTATACGTCATTGATGACAGCTATTTCGTTTTGGTCAAAAATATAGGTTTCATCAGTGGCTATTTCCTTGGTGTCTCTGAACTTTTTAAAAATCATAAACTTTCCTGTGCTGAAAAGGTAGGTTTTTAAGCTACTTTTTAATTCGTCTAATTTTCCTGCCAGAGCATTTTCATAGAGTACGATAATAGCATCTTGGAAAATGTCCTCTAGTACATTAGTGTCGGAAGTATATCGGGAAGCAAACTTGAAAAATTCAATTTTATACCCTTTATAAACTTCTTTAAGTGCATTTCTATCCCGCTGTTTCATTTGGGAAATAATATGCTGGTCTTTCATTGGTGCTCAATTGGTTAAAAGGTAAACACAAGATAAGTTAAAATTCTAAGTAAGAAGATGTTTACTTTTTGAACATCAGGGTACTAATGAGCGGAGAACTTCATAAAATAATCAGAATATGAAAACAAATTTTATAATGAGCGTTGTATTTGTCGGCCTGTTCATAATGTTCATTTCATGTAATAATGATGATAATCAAATAGATGGCCCATCGAAGGAAAAAGAGGCAAAAGAAGAATTGCCCGCAAACGAGCCCCCATCTTCTTTTGACCTTATTAAGGTTATAGAAGACGAGATTGTTTTAAACCTATCGCCGACCTTCTCTTGGGAGAAAGCCCAAGATCCTGAAGGTGACACGGTGACATATGATTTTTATTTGGCCAAAAAGGAAGAGGAGTTAAAGGTTGCCGTTCCCGATTTGTCCGATACTATCTTAGATTATGATCTGAGTTTTTCTGAAGAGTATAATTGGAAGGTAGTCGCTAAGGATGGTAAGGGCGGTAGTACGGAAAGCAAAACTTTTTCCTTCAGTACCCGAAATCTGAACGTGCCAAGAAGAATTACGAATCAGACTTTATTTGGTGGAAGAACCGGACACAGTGTAGTTTCTTTTAAAAACAGGTTACTTCTTATTAATGGGAGTTCTGAAGAGAATTTGGGATTGCCAAAACCTGAAAAAGACCTTTGGTATAGTGATAATGTTACGGATTGGAGCATGGTGGGTGATACTGCTGCATTCGCACATCGTTACCTGTGTACACCGCTCAAATTCAATGAAAAACTTTACATAATAGGCGGGGCCAGTTCAAAATCATCAAAATTTAGTGATATCACCGATTATAAAAATGATGTCTGGGCTTCTACCGATGGCCTTTATTGGCAAAAGATTCAAACTCATGCGATATTCTCACCGAGAACTGGGCATAGTTTGGTCGTGTTTAAAGAAAAAATGTGGATGTTTGGTGGTATTGATGAAAACGGAATTCATCATAATGATTTATATGTTTCAGATGATGGTGTGGCCTGGAGCAGTATCAATATGAGTAATCAAGGTGTAACTCCCAGAGCCTATGCTAAGTTCATTGTTTTTAACGATAAACTCTATTTGATAGGGGGAGGAACAACAGTTCTATGCTCAATGAAATATGGGAAAGCGACAATGGTACAGATTGGAGTTTGATTAAGCAAGGCGATGAAGTTCCCGTTCATATTCTTTTTGATGCCTTCGTTTATCGAAATAAAATTATTTTGAATAATCATTTATTCGGCGAGGATAAAATCTGGTATTCGTCCGATGCCAAAATTTGGCTTCCTATGGAGGGAGACAATCCCTTGTCAAGAAGGGAAGGGTCAGCTACAGTATTGCACAATGATCAAATATATATTGTTGGAGGACGTGATATCGCCATCAATAATTCTGTGGGAGAGCGGCAAAGCGATATATGGGTACTAGATTAAAATGTATTCCGACTACATTCTGATAAATTAGCAATAGACTTTACTAAAATGATTTACGAAGAGGTTTATGTGTCATTTCGGTCTGGACTACTAGTACCTTCTTGAGTTCGTCTATAAGACTCGGTAGCAGCGATGGTATCGGGTTTTTTTGATTTTGATGTTTACCTTTTAAAGATTAGGACACTAATGGATGTAGGAGGTTCGGTATAAGGATGATTATCCACTAGAACACTACAAAAAATAGTTAATGAACCAGTGAAAACAATGATTATGAAAAATTTAAAAAAACAAGTTCTTTTAGCCGTTTGTGGTGCGGCAATTATTTTAACGTACGGTTGTGACAAGGACAACCCTTTAAACCCTGTAGGAAACTGTTTTGGAGGAAATTGGGCCCAGGGTTATGCAGATGAGCTACAATCATGGTCAGATGCGACTTCTGCTTATTCGGAAAACCCCACGGCAGAGAATTGTGCAGACTATAAAAGCGCGGCTAAGGCCTATCTAGATGCTCTAGATGACATTTATGATTGTATACCTACGGCCAGCAGAGCTGAAATTGACCAAGAAATCAAGGAGGCAAAAGCAGAAATAGATAGGGAAAGTTGTGATAATCTATAAAGTGAAGATGATGAAACTAAAGAATATAGGATTGATTATACTCTTGCTGCTATTGGGCTCTTGTGTTGGCGAGGTCAAGGAAAAATTATCCAAGGCTAAAGAGGGTGTATCTAATGCCTCCACCTTTGTAAAGGAAGCCAGAAAAGTAGAAGGAAGAATCGAAAAACTGAAAGATGCCGTTCCCTTAACCAATGAACAACTAAAGGGGTGGTTGCCCAAGAGTTTAGGGGTCTTGGACAGAACAGGTTTTAAAGTGGGCCAAGCGGGAATGTATAAGGTTAACTCTGTGGAAGGCACCTACAAAAAGATAGATAGCAAGAAGAAGTTTAATGTTATGATAATAGATGGGGCGGGCCCTACCGGAAGTATGATGGCAACGAGTTACGGGCTACTGGGTAATTTTGAAATGGAAACGGAAGATGAATATAAACACCAACAAACGGTTGAAGTTAATGGGATTAAGGCACAACAGACCTACAAAAAGAAGTCTAACGATACCCAACTAATGTTTGCCTATGCAGAGCGCTTTTTGGTAACGATAAATGCATATGATATACCACCCGAAGAAACTTGGGATATAGTAAACGAACTCAAACTAGAACAATTGACCAAAATGGCGGAATAAAACCAATTAAATATATATAATTATGGAAAATACGGATACTGAATTAAATAAGGCACAAACTGCTACGGCTACAAGTGAAAATGATAAGACAATGGCAATTCTGGCTTATGTAACCTTAATAGGCCTAATAGTTGCATTTGTAATGAACAATGAGAAAAAACAAGAATTTGCAAGCTATCATATTAGGCAATCATTGGGTTTGTGTGTTACCGGTTTGGCCTTGGGCGTTATTGGCATGATACCTATTTTAGGTTGGGTCATAAACTTTTTGGGTGTTTTTGTCTTATTGTACATGTGGGTCATGGCATTTATGAATGCCCTAAACGGAAAAGAGGCTCCGGCCCCTATCTTGGGGAAGAAGTATGAGGTTTGGTTCGCGGGCATTCAACAATAGTTAGGTTTGCTGTTCTAGCAAATAACAAGTTTAAAATAGAAACTTATGAGAGTGTTTCTTCCGTTAGTATATTGTCTTTTTTTCTGTCTAGAAAGTCTTAGTCAAGAAAAGCAGTTGGCCATTGTCAATTCGGTTTCTGGCAAAGAAATAACCATTGAGGAAAGCAGAAGAATCAAAGTTATTACCAAAACTGGTGAAAAATTTGCAGGGAGGTTTACTGTGCTCAATCAAAATAGTATTATTGTAGACGATATAATTGTTAGTTTACAAGAAATAGATATCATTAGACGTCACGCCTTGTTTCATACAATTATGATTCATGTTAATTTCTTGCATATTGGCAGTATCATGTTTTTAGTTGGACTGGCCGTTGGTACTGTGCCTTCCGTATTTATTGGGGCCGCAGCGTTAACAGCAGGTATTTATGGGGTAGTAAAGTCTCCTAATATCTCCAAAGGATATAAAAGAGCGGGGAAATGGTCCTATAAGATCAGGACCGTTCAAAGTCCCTGATTCAACTGAATGACTAAGGTGTTTGGCAAGACTCTTCACAAAGAATTACAATATTCTTGCAGATTACACATTAGAACCATCAAATTGTACATTTTTAATTTTTGAAAATTAAAGTTGCCAGTATCTTGTCAGTGGTTTCAAGAGGCTGGCAATTTATTTGAGTTTTTAAATCGGATGAAAGCTTCTTCCTAACCTTCCCAAATCAGTTTCCCCCTATTCATCTTTAATGGTGTAGACCATTTAAGCAAATAGAGAAAGAAAATGAAACTGATTCATCTCCAATACATGACGGTATTGCTCTTTCAACGGAGCAGTTGTACCAACTTCTTCTGGTTGTTGTTAGCAGAATATGCCATGGCAACCATCAGAAACCATTCCTCCCAAAACCTAGGTACTCAAAGAACTTTTTATAAAGCGGGTAGTGCCCAATTCTGGAACATTTTAAATCTGTACGTATGAAAACCACCATCATTTTAATTGTAGCCCTGTTATTTAATACCTCACTATTGTTTGCAGAGTCTTTGCTCGTTTTAGTCAAAAAGATAGACCCAGTGGTGCTTATTTCCATAGAAGCACTCTTGATCATTTTATTTGCTGCCCATAAATTTTTGAGCGGTTTCTCAAAGAGTATGAAAATAGATTTTGATCGCTTGGAGGTGTTCGTCTATAAAAAGAAAAGAAGCTAGCTCTTTAGCACAATTATTAAAATGTTGAAGCTGCCCTGTTAACCTTCAACATTAAAAAAACATTAATCTTAAAATGAACACATATGAAAGCAAAACTACTCCTCTTTTTTCTATCAGTAAGTACTACATTTTCATTTGCCCAATCAATAGAACGCAGTGTTGTTAGTAACGTTGGTGGTACTATGGCAAGTGCAGAGGTCTCGGTAAGCTTCACCATTGGAGAGCCAATAGTGGGTTTGGTAGGAGAAAATAATTCTGTAGATCAAGGTTTTTGGGCAGGAAAAGGAATTTTGGTCATACCGCTAAGCCCAGGGGAAGACCCTTCCAACATTTTGGTTTATCCCAACCCGGTTATAGAAGAAGTGACCGTTTTTACCAGTCAAAACAAAGTGTATGGTATAGAGTTGTTCAGTGTAAACGGGCAGCGCGTTTTAAACCAAAAAGTAGAAACGTCTAAGTCTGAATACAAAATAGACATGGCCTATATGGCCAAGGGAGTATATGTTTTAAAACTCTACATAGAAGGAAGTACGGATAGTAAAGCATTTAAACTGATCAAAGAATAGAACCATGAAAAAAAATTACACATCAATACTTATAATCTTGGCCTTTATGTTCTCCGGGACTTTTGTGGCGCAGGCACAGCAGAAAAACTACATCAATTACCAGGGTGTTGCCCGTAATTTGGATAATGAATTAATGGAGCAAGAGACCATAGATATAGGTATTGCCCTAAAATTTGGTAGCGCGGATGCGGCTACGCAATATGAAGAAAGTCACTCTATAACAACAGATGCTAATGGTGTTTTTAACTTGCAAATAGGCAGTGGAAACAGTAATAGTGGCAGTTATTCCAATTTACCTTGGGGCCAAGCTACTTTTGTGGTGGTTTCCTTTAATGGCACAGAGGTGGGTACAACTGAACTAATGGCGGTTCCTTACGCCATGGCTTCCGGCAGCCAACAATGGGAAACAAATGGAAATGATATTGAGAACAAAAACGTTGGCAAGGTTAAAATAAAAAGCGACTTAAGAATTTTAGGAGGCTTTAATTTAAGCTCAGGCAATCAAGTCAACAAAATATCGGACGATGGCGGCCTGGCCGAAAACAGCAACGGTATTCTGCCCACGCAAAGAGCGGTAAAGACCTATGTAGATAATAGATTGTTTAGTGGTGGTGGAGGCGGAGACGCTCAAATTGCTTCCGAAGTGCCGTATGACAATGCGGGCTCAGGACTTACTGCAGGTAATGTTCAGGAGGCTTTGGATGAATTGGTCGCTTCTGGCACAGGAGGTGCGGATGCAGATGCGGACCCGACCAATGAAATCCAAGATATTAGCCTTTCTGGCACTGACTTAAGTATAACGGATGGGTCAACTATCGATCTATCGGCTATTATCCCACCAGGAGGAACAGATGACCAAAAAGCCTCCGAAGTTCCTTTTGATAATACGGGAACGGGACTTGCAGCTGCCGATACCCAAGCGGCAATTGAGGAATTAGCTGCGGGTGGGTTGGTAGATACGGATGATCAGAATTTATCACTTTCAGGAACCATGCTACAGATTGAAGATGGAACGGGTGTTGATCTTTCTACGATTATCCCACCGGGAGGAACGGATGACCAGAACGCCTCCGAAGTTCCTTTTGATAATACGGGAACGGGACTTGCAGCTGCCGATACCCAAGCGGCAATTGAGGAATTAGCTGCGGGTGGGTTGATAGATACAGATGATCAGAATTTATCACTTTCAGGAACCATGCTACAGATAGAAGATGGAACGGGTGTTGATCTTTCTACGATTATCCCACCGGGAGGAACAGATGACCAAAACGCCTCCGAAGTTCCTTTTGATAATACGGGAACGGGGCTTGCAGCTGCCGATACCCAAGCGGCAATAGAAGAATTGGCAGCTGGTGGGTTGGTAGATACGGATGATCAAGGACTTATAATGACCGGAGATGTGTTAAGCATTGAAGATGGTACGGGTTCGGTTGATTTAAATGATTATGTGGATGTTACAGGGGAAAGCGGATTGCTTTTAGGTGATGGCACGAATATAAGCGGACTTGAGGGTACGGCAGATGGTCAAGTAGCTAAATGGGATGCGGGTACAAGCAAGTGGGTGGCCGGTACTGATGAAGTTGGTGGTGGAAGTGCCTTATGGACAGATAATGCAGGTGATATTTATTTTAATAGTGGTAAGGTGGGTGTTGGTACAGATTCACCAGATACAAATTTTGAAGTATCAGGTATAGGAACTTTACGTAATAGAATGACATCTACAGATGCCGGAAGTGTTAGTTTACAATGGATGCGGACTGGAGCTGCAAATACTGATTGGGCATTTACGGCAGGAGAAGGAAGAATGGAATTAATGTATTCTTCTACAGATTTGACGGGTGGAAGTGTACATACTCGATTGCTTGATGATGGAACGTTAGATGTTGTAAAGGGAATTCGCTCAGGTGATTTGGCTGGAACGGGAGAACGCAACGTCATGGCCGATGCTGACGGAAATTTTATAATTGGGACGGGTAGTGGAGGAAGTTCTCTTTGGGAGGAAGATGAAGATAACATATATAGATCTAGTGGAAATGTAGGTGTTGGTGTTAGTAATCCTGAAAAGAAAATGCATGTTGGAGGTAATCTCTTTGTTCAGACAAATTTAGGGGGACTAATATTTGGTTTTCCAAATAACGGTAATCAATGGCGGTATAGTACCCGTTCACAAGGGGCAGATTTGCAGTTAGAAACTAAGCTAGACGGATCTAGTTCTTTTTTAACGCGCTTTAGGATGTTTCAAGGGGGGGAATTTCAGTTTGGGCCTAGTTCAAATATTTCTTCTTGGGTTCATGTTCTCAATAATTCAACGATAACCAAGCCTTTGCTCAAACTAGAGGAAGACGGAGATGATTTTTCAAGACTTGAATTCAAAAATACAGAAAGCGACGCTTTCTGGCACATAGCAGGTATTGCAAAAGACGGAGCAAATGGGGGGCAAAATAGTAGATTAAATTTTTATTTCCGAAATGATCAAGGCGCATCTAACCGAATGGCAATTACCGGTGACGGGGATGTATTTGTAAATGGATCTTTAGTCCATAATTCAGATGCTAGATTAAAGAAAAACATAAAAAATCTAGATTACGGTCTTGATGAGGTGTTAAGGCTTCAGCCAAAAAGTTATTTGTGGTTGGATGATAGAAGCTCGGGGAAAAGGTGTCTAGGTCTTATTGCGCAGGAAGTGCAGCAAATAATTCCCGAAATTATTTATGAAGAAGTAGATGCTGAAAATACCTTAAGTCTCAGTTACACCCAGTTAATACCTGTAGTTGTCACGGCTATTCAAGAACAACAACTGATAATTGAGCAACAATCAGGAAAAATTGCAAACTTGGAAGAAAGGTTGCAGAGGTTAGAGGCTATAATTACAAAATAGCCGTTTAGTTGATGTTATAATTTTTAAACCAAAAAGTATATTAAAAACATACTTTTTGGTTTAATTTTTTGTGTTCAACTTTCATGTAAAATTTACGTTAACTGTCGATCCCCGTTAACGTCAGTGTATATACAATGCGAGCATACATTTCAACAATTTGTGTTAAAAACTTTGTGACCGAAATGATCGAACAGCACGCATATTTTGGTGCTTTTTTGCCATCTTTGTTATCCCATCACAAGGGGAGAATTTTCTTCCCAATACACGAATTTTTTAAAAATAATTTGATATGTCCGCAGCTTTAGAGCCTATTTTGGAAGAAAACAACGACCGCTTTGTAATCTTTCCTATTAAACATCATGATTTATGGGAATGGTACAAGAAATGCGAAGCCTGTTTTTGGACGGCTGAGGAAATAGACCTTGGTGAAGATTTAAATGACTGGAACAATAAGTTGAGTGATGACGAGCGTTACTTCGTGAAGCATATACTTGCCTTTTTTGCAGCTTCGGACGGTATCGTAAACGAGAATTTGGCAGAGAACTTTGTTAGTGAAGTGCAATATGCCGAAGCTAAGTTTTTCTACGGGTTCCAGATTATGATGGAGAATATACACTCGGAGACCTATTCGCTTTTGATTGATACTTACGTAAAGGATGAAAAGGAAAAGAACCTTCTTTTTAGAGCAATAGAAAACTTTCCTGCCATTAAGAAAAAGGCAGATTGGGCATTGAATTGGATCGAGTCTCCAAGTTTTGCAGAAAGGTTGATAGCCTTTGCAGCTGTTGAAGGTATATTCTTCTCCGGTGCATTCTGCTCTATTTTCTGGTTAAAGAAAAGAGGTTTGATGCCAGGGCTTACTTTTTCCAATGAGTTGATCTCAAGAGATGAAGGTATGCACTGTGATTATGCGGTACACCTTCATAACAAACACTTGATCAATAAAGTTCCAAAAGAACGTATTACCGAGATTTTGACCAATGCATTGGATATTGAACGTGAGTTCATTACAGAGTCGCTTCCGGCAAGTTTAATCGGGATGAACTCAAAATTAATGACACAATACCTAGAATTTGTAACGGATAGGCTTCTTGTTGAGCTGGAGTGCGATAAAGTGTACAACGCAACCAATCCGTTTGATTTTATGGATATGATTTCCCTACAAGGAAAGACCAACTTCTTTGAAAAACGTGTTTCTGAATACCAAAAAGCGGGCGTTTTGAACAAGGATAATGATGAGGACGCACAGAAGATAAGCTTCGACGCAGATTTTTAGATAATATATAAAATAGAGGACCCTTTCTCAGAAAGGGTTTTTGTTCCCAATTTTAAAATTGTTAATTTTTTTAACAATTCAGCATAAACAAACCAACGTATCACACCCCACTAAAAAAGTATTCACATGTTTGTAGTTAAAAGAGACGGCAGAAAAGAAGTGGTCATGTTCGATAAGATCACGGCTCGAGTAAGAAAATTATGTTATGGCCTAAACGGGCTTGTAGACCCTTTAAAGGTTGCTATGCGCGTTATAGAAGGATTGTATGACGGTGTAACCACATCTGAGCTAGATAATTTAGCGGCGGAGATTGCGGCCACTATGACCACGACCCACCCGGATTATGCAAAGTTAGCAGCCCGTATTTCGGTCTCAAACTTGCACAAGAATACTAAAAAGTCGTTCTCAGAAACAATGAAGGACCTTTATGAGTATGTAAACCCACGTACGAACAAAGAGGCGCCACTTTTATCCGATGAGGTCTATAAGGTAATTTCGGAAAATTCAGAAAGGTTGGACTCCACGATTATCTATAACAGAGATTTTGGATATGACTACTTCGGTTTTAAAACACTTGAGCGTTCGTATCTTCTAAAATTGAACGGTAAGATTGCAGAGCGTCCTCAGCATATGCTTATGCGTGTTTCCGTAGGTATTCACCTAAATGATTTGGATGCGGCCATTGAGACGTACGAGCTCATGTCCAAAAAATATTTCACCCACGCTACACCTACACTTTTTAACTCAGGAACACCAAAACCACAGATGTCTTCTTGCTTCTTATTGGCAATGAAAGATGATAGTATAGATGGTATTTATGATACGTTAAAACAAACGGCTAAGATTTCTCAGTCTGCGGGTGGTATTGGTTTATCTATACATAATGTACGTGCAACAGGCTCTTATATTGCAGGAACAAATGGTACATCTAACGGTATAGTTCCTATGCTACAGGTGTTTAATGATACGGCACGTTACGTAGATCAAGGTGGTGGAAAGCGTAAAGGAAGCTTTGCTATTTACATGGAGCCATGGCATGCAGATATTTACGCATTCTTAGATTTGAAAAAGAACCATGGTAAAGAAGAAATGCGTGCACGTGATCTTTTTTATGCCATGTGGATTTCAGATTTATTCATGAAAAGGGTTGAGGCTAACGAAGATTGGACGTTAATGTGTCCTAATGAATGCCCAGGATTGTTCACCCACCATAGTGAAGAGTTTGAAGCATTATATACCAAATACGAAGCGGAAGGAAAAGGAAGAAAAACCGTTAAGGCTCGTGAACTTTGGGAAAAAATATTGGAGTCTCAAATAGAGACCGGTACACCTTACATGTTGTACAAAGATGCGGCTAACCGTAAGAGCAACCAGAAAAACTTAGGTACTATACGTTCTTCTAACTTGTGTACCGAGATTATGGAATATACCTCTCCTGATGAGGTAGCGGTGTGTAACTTGGCATCCATTGCTTTACCAATGTTCATTAAGAATGGGGCCTTTGATCATAAGGAACTGTTCAAGGTAACCAAAAGGGTAACCAGAAACTTAAACCGTGTAATCGATAGAAATTACTATCCGGTAAAAGAAGCGGAAAACTCCAACATGCGTCACAGGCCAATTGGTCTAGGAGTACAGGGGCTTGCAGATGCTTTTATTCTGTTGCGTTTGCCTTTCACAAGTGACGGTGCCAAGAAATTGAACCAAGAGATTTTTGAAACCTTATATTTTGCTGCTGTTACCGCTTCTATGGAAATGGCAAAAGAAGAAGGAGCATATTCTACTTTTGAAGGTTCGCCTATTTCTCAGGGAGATTTTCAGTTCAACCTTTGGGGTATTAAGGACGAAGAACTATCAGGAAGATGGGATTGGAACAAACTGCGTAAGGAGGTTAAGAAAAACGGAGTTCGTAACTCACTTTTAGTAGCGCCTATGCCAACAGCTTCAACGTCTCAGATTTTGGGTAACAATGAGTGTTTTGAGCCTTATACTTCTAATATTTACACGAGAAGGGTGCTTTCTGGTGAGTTTATTGTTGTGAACAAGCATCTATTGGAAGATTTGGTAAACCTAGGTCTTTGGAACGAGAACATGAAGCAAGAGTTAATGCGTGCAAACGGTTCTATCCAACATATAGAAACCATACCACAGGACATACGTGACTTGTACAAAACGGTTTGGGAGCTTAGTATGAAAGATATTATAGACATGAGCCGCCAAAGAGGATATTTCATTGATCAAAGTCAGTCTTTGAACTTGTTCATGGAAAACGCAAACTATTCTAAATTGACCTCAATGCACTTTTATGCATGGAAAAGTGGCTTAAAAACAGGTATGTATTACTTGCGTACAAAAGCTGCTGTAGATGCTATTAAATTTACATTGGATAATAGCAAGAAGAACGCTGCTCCGGTAAGTGTTGCTGCAGAAGCAGAAGCGGCCGCAACTACACCGCCAGTAGAGGCAGCTGTTGCAATGGAAGTAAACACTACTTCTAGTGCGCCACAGGCACAGGCAGAGTTGGACATTCAGCCAATGACTCCTGAAGAAATGAAAGAAATGATTGCCCGGGCCAAAGAAGGTCAAGCAGATGATGATTGCTTAATGTGCGGTTCTTAATCAAAGAAGTTTTTATACTTATAAAACCCTGTCCGTTTGGTCAGGGTTTTTTTATGCGTATTTCGGATGGATTTTAATAACCCATTAAGGATGTATGCTTTTCAATAATAGAGCAAAGTTGGCCCTAAACAGTAACGGCTTAGTCACGATAGGTTAAAGGAAAATTTTGAGAAAGTATGGCACAAAAAGGCACTACCTGAGAGGTAATGCTATATACATGGGAAATGGCTATTTCTCCAAGTACGGTCTTGCTACTACAGAAAAGATGTATGCAGCAATATAAACGATGAGTATTATAATATATTTGTCCATTGTGCCCCAATAAAACGTTGTATACTATATACGTAGTAAAATGGATGAAAAGATTACATAAAAGTGACGAAAACTTAAAAAATTGGGAGAGTTTTAAGATAAAATCGCACTTGTAAAGTAATTTTTCTGTTTTTGTGCGCAAGATAGCATCATCATGGAGTTAAGAAATTCCATTGATGCGATATTCAAAGCTTTGCCTTCAATCTAATTATTTACTTGCTTTCGTTTAAAATAATGAAACGCAAGTTTAGATAAAAGCATTAGCGATGCGTAGGCGATAAGTAGGTATATGTATGAGGTCATATAAAACTAACGCCTTCACTAGAAGGTATCTTACCTCTTTAGTATGTAGAACGTCGAAAAAGGTTAAAAAACTCGTTAAAATGCGCTATTTGCATCAATATGCCGATGAAACACCCCTTTTTTACTTTTGAAGATTGGATTTGAAGCAAAAAATAAGTCCTACTTCTTTTAAAAGTAGGACCTATCAAATAAAGACTTTATGTTTTACAGGAATGAATCCTCTTGAATATAGGCGTCAATAACGGCTTGCTCTCCTGCTTTTCCGTCTTTGGAGTTGCCATGTTCCATACCAAGTACCCCTTTAAATCCTTTTTCGTGTATCCATTTAAATACATTTTTATAATTGATTTCCCCTGTAGTGGGCTCTTTACGCCCCGGATTGTCACCAATTTGAATATAGGCTATTTCATCCCAAGTAAGGTCCATATTATGGATAAGGTGCCCTTCGGTTTTTTGCATATGGTAGATATCGAACAATATTTTACAGGCCGGACTATCAACTCCTTTACAAATCATATAGGTTTGGTCCGAGTTCTGTAAGTACAGGTCAGGTGAATCGGATAGGGGTTCCAGAACCATCGTAAGCCCATGAGGTTCTAAAATCTCGGCACCTCTTTTCAAAGCTTCAATTACATTGCCATCTTGTACACCAATAGGTAGTTTTCTTTCAAATCCACCGGGTACAACGGTCATCCATTTGGCATTGACACGTTTTGCAGTTTCCACGGCTCTTTTACATCCATCTAAAAAAATATCAATATATTCTTGTTTTCCGGCGGCTAGCGTATTTTTCATGTTGCCCCCTTTGTCTATAACAAAAACACCCATGGTCATACCTCTTTTGGCCAAGGTTTCGCCCATTTTGGTCTGTAGGGCTACATCTCGCTTCATCATACCGTTATCTTCAAAAGCGGTAAAACCTTGATCGGCCATAAAGTTGATCTGATCAATAGGGTCTTCGCCCGCTAATTCTTTGAACATACCCAAATGTGGGGCATATTTAAGATTGAACTTATGAGGTTTAACAAGATTGTTAGTTGGGCTGGAGTAGGCAAAATTGCCTCCTAGTGAAATGGCTCCACCGGTAAGGGCGGTTTTTTGAATGAAGTTTCTTCTTTTCATTGTGTATATAGGTTGGATGAGTAATCGTAAAATAGAAAAGAGCCGCAAGTAAACAGTAATTTACCAGCGACTCTTCAATAGGCTCTATTGCTTTATTAAAGCGACCAAGCTTTGCCGCCTGTCAGCTCTTGCGTGTCCGCGCAAGCAATATATTCTCCGGGAACAGGTAAGTAGGCCAGGACCTTCTCACCAACATATTCAGAAGTTTTGTAACCCCAAATAGTCATTCCTCTAAGGTTGTTTGCAAAAGCAAAGCGAGCAATACCGTCATCAAGTAGCGCTTCTTTACCCTCGGCCACAGCCTCGTTGTATTGTTTTATAGATTCAAAGTTCTGTACTTCATCCTCTTTGGTGACTTTTAAGGATTCGGCAAGAACCGGTTCTAAATCTTCGGCAGTTAAGTCTGCTCCTTTTTCTTTTCCGGAATCTTTCAACGCCTTTTCAATAAATCGGTCCATAGACATTTTAAGGAAATCTTGTTGACCTTTTTCCATAACCTGATCGGCAAACCGATCAATGAAAATATTTACTTGAGTTTCCGAAGCGGAAGGCGTATCTGTTTTAGGAAGAATGATATCAACTAATTTAGTCAATACCGCCCCTTGGTCTTTTGTAAAAAAGTCTGGGGTCCATTCAAGTACGGTCTCGTTTTTGCAACTTTGAACAATGCTGAGCAGAGTTGGGGTGGCTACGGTGTAACCCAGTGCCATACCCATATTCTTGAGTGCTTTTCTCCTATCCATTATATATTTCCTTTTTTAAGTTCGTTTACGGCGTGGTTAGCAGCTCTTGCTGTAAAGGCCATATAAGTTAAAGATGGGTTTACACAACTTGCAGAAGTCATGAACGAACCATCTGTTACGTAAACGTTTGGTACATCATGTATTTGGTTGTTGCCGTTCAATACAGATGTTCTACGGTCTCTACCCATACGTGCTGTACCCATTTCATGAATACCTAGACCTAAGCCCGTTTCGCGATCATGACCTTTAACGTCTTTTACTCCTGCTTTTTCAAGCATTTCAATAGCAGACTGCATCATGTCTTTACGCATGTTCAATTCGTTTTCCTTAAAACCGGCATCAAAAGTTACGGTTGGTAATCCCCAATCATCCAATTTATCGTAATCAAGGGTCATGCGGTTATCTTCGTAAGGAAGTACCTCTCCAAAACCACCAATACCAATGGTCCATCCGCCTGGTTTTAAAATAGCATCTTTTAGGTCTTTACCATAGGATAGTTCCGCAACTAGTTCTTCCCAATCGCCTCTACTTGCGCCACCTTGATAACCAAACCCGCGCTTGTAGTCTTTTCTATTGGTGTCTCCTCCTAAGTTTCTAAACCTTGGAATATAAACTCCGTTAGGTCTTCTACCTTTATAATATTTGTCCTGAAAACCATCAAATTTACCTGAGGCACCAACACCTAGGTGGTGGTCCATAATATTACGGCCCAATTGGTCCGAGTCATTACCCATGCCGTTAGGGAAACGGTCAGATTTTGATTGCATTAAAATTGATGTAGAAGCTATGGACGAAGCACAAAGGAAAATAACCTTTGCTTTAAATTCGTACGCCTCTTTGGTAACGCGATCTATAACTTTTACACCAGTTGCTCTTTTTGTTTCTGGGTCATAAATAACCTCATGAACAATTGAATCTGGGCGTAGCGTCATATTTCCTGTTGCTTCGGCAGCAGGTAACGTAGAAGAAAGGCTACTAAAGTAACCTCCAAAAGGACACCCTCTAATACATCTATTTCTGTATTGACATTTGGTACGCCCATCAAAGTTTTTAGTTCCTGTAATATGGGCAACTCTACCAACGGTTACGGCACGACCATCAAATTCCTCACCTACTTTTTCCTTAAAGTGCTCTTCCACACAATTAAGTTCCATTTGCGGAAGAAAGTTACTATCCGGTAGTTGTGGAAGGTTTAGCGCCTCACCACTAACACCAATGTAATCTTCAACTTTTGCATACCAGGGTTCTATATCTTTATAACGTACCGGCCAATCTACGGCAATACCATCTTTTTTATTTGCTTCAAAGTCAATGTCGCTCCAGCGGTAACTCTGCCGCCCCCATTGTAATGAACGTCCACCTACGTGATAACCTCGCATCCAGTCAAAACGCTGTATTTCGTTATACGGATGTTTGAGATCGTTTACGAACCACATTTTACTTGCGGCATTGGTGGTATAGCCGGTTCGGTTCTGTTTTTCCTGTTTTGCGATGTCCTCTTTTGTTGGTTTTCCTCCGTTAGGGAAATCCCAAGGGTCCATGTTCGCAGTTTCATAGTCTTCGATGTGCTTCACCATACGTCCGCGCTCCAGCACCAAGGTTTTTAGTCCGGCCTCGCACAGCTCTTTTGCTGCCCAGCCACCACTTATACCTGTACCCACCACAATCGCGTCGTAAGACTCTTGCTCTTCGTTGTAATAAAATTTGCTCATGTACAAAATTGTTTAGTCCATAAATTTATTAAATATTAAATTAATTTTCTACATTTATTCGCTATACATCTTGTTAAGGTGACACATTTGCAGGTGGTCTATCCTCAAATCCTTAAAATTCAATAAACTAATCTTACATAATGAAAAGAAGAAACTTTATAAGGAATAGCTCTCAGGCCGGTTTGGCACTTTCAATTCTAGGTGTTGCCGCTTGTAAAGAGACTAAAAAAAGTGAAAAAGTTGGTGATGTAGCTCCTGAAACGGAAGAGACAATGGCAGAACCTTTCTTTAAATTGTCTTTGGCGCAATGGTCTATTCATAGAATGATAAAAGAGGATGGTGTAGATCCTTATACTTTTGCGGAAAAAGCAAAGAATTGGGGTTTTTCCGGTTTGGAATATGTTAGTCAATTATATAATCCTGAATTAGCGGATGCCGGTTATTCCGATGAGGCTATGGCCGCCTTTGTTGAAAAATCCAATGCAGAGGCTAAAAAACACGGAATGCAAAATGTCTTGATCATGATCGATGGTCAAGGAAACCTTGCCGTAAGTGATGAAAAAGAAAGAAACGAAACCGTAGAAAAACATAAAAAATGGGTAGATGCAGCAGCTGCAATGGGCTGCCATTCCATTCGGGTAAACCTTAACGGCAGCAGTGAACCGGAGGAATGGAAGAAAAACTCCATAGATGGCCTTACCAAACTATCTACTTATGCCAAAACCAAGAACATAAATATTTTAGTAGAGAACCATGGTGGTCTGTCTTCCAACGGAGCCATGCATGCAGAGGTTATGAAAGCCGTGGCAATGGATAATTGCGGGACACTTCCTGATTTTGGAAACTTCTGTATTACACGCAAACAAGGAAGTCGCGATTGTGAGGTTATGTATGACAAATACAAGGGTGTAAAAGAATTAATGCCGTATGCCAAGGCGGTCAGTGCCAAAACGCATGATTTTGATGCAGATGGAAACGAAACCGACATAGACTATGTTAAAATGCTCCAAATGGTAAAGGACAATGGATATACCGGTTTTGTTGGTGTTGAGTACGAAGGCAGCATATTGAGCGAGGAAGAGGGTATCATAGCGACTAGAGAATTGCTATTGAATGCAGCAAAAGAAGTAAGTTAAATTTTAATAGATACCCGTTGCCGTGAAAGTATTTTTCAATCAACTATTCGACTATAATTTCTATTGCAACAAGAAAATAATAGAGGCCAGTACGGCACTTAATGTTGTTCCACAGAATAGCATTGCCCTGTTTTCGGATATTTTGAACATGCACCATATTTATAATGAGCGTATTGCCAAACGTGTGCCTAAATACGCATTTGGTCAATTGCACGAAGTAAGTACATGGGGCGACATTCATTATGAAAACCAGCGGAACTCTTTTGATATTACTTCTGAAAGCGAAGATTTTGAGAAGCGCATAGACTATGAAGATAGTAAAGGTCAGTTACTGATCCATACCATGCAGGACATGCTTTTTCATATCATTAATGAATCTACCCATTACAGGGCTCTAATAGACATGGACTTTAAAGCGAATGGGCTGGAGCCGCTCAGAACAAATTATATTACCTATAAACATTAGCGCAAATAGACATGACGGTAAAGATCAAGACACAGCTTTCTATAATGATGTTTTTGGAATTCTTTATCTGGGGCGGTTGGTTCGTTACTCTGGGAATTTATCTTCCAAATACCTTAGGTTCAACAGGAAGTGAAATAGCATTGGCATATTCAACACAATCATGGGGCGCAATTTTGGCGCCCTTTATTATTGGTCTTATTGCCGATAGGTATTTTAATGCCGAACGCATTTTAGGAGCCCTCCATTTAATAGGCGCGGCGCTCATGTATGTAATGTATCAAGCCACGGATTTTTTCGGATTTTTTCCATTTCTGCTGGCATATATGATTATGTATATGTCAACTTTGGCTTTGGTAAATTCGGTTTCTTTCAATCAAATGAAAGATCCAGCTAAAGAGTTTTCTCTAGTACGTGTTTTTGGAACCGTTGGATGGATAACTGCTGGACTGCTGATAAGCTTTTTTAATTGGGACTCCCAAGAAGGCATAACCCAAGGTTTTTTGAGAAATACCTTTTTAATGGCTTCGGTTTCATCGGCTATATTGGGAATCTTTAGTTTTACATTGCCCAAAACTCCGCCCACGGCAGACAAATCGCAAAAAATAAAATTAGCCGATATTTTAGGCCTTGATGCATTGGCGCTTTTAAAGAACCGTAATTTCTTGATTTTCTTTCTGGCCTCGGTGCTAATTTGTATTCCATTGGCCTTTTATTACCAACATGCCGGTCAGTTTTTAGGGGAAATAGGAGTGGCCAACCCGGCCGGAAAAATGACTATTGGACAAATTTCGGAAATTCTATTTCTATTGCTCTTGCCGTTCTTTTTTAAACGGTTCGGGTTTAAAATGACCATTGTGGCGGCTATGCTGGCATGGGGTTTAAGATATTTGATGTTCGCTTACGGAGATACCGGAGAATTGGTTTTTATGTTGTTGACCGGTATTGCTTTGCACGGTATATGCTATGATTTTTTCTTTGTTTCGGGCCAAATCTATACAGATAGTAAAGCTGGTGCAAAGTATAAAAGTGCAGCGCAAGGGTTAATTACTTTGGCTACTTATGGTGTGGGAATGCTCATTGGGTTTTGGGTGGCAGGTACCATTACCGATGCCTATGTATTAGAAGGCGGGCAACATGATTGGAGTACCATTTGGTTGTATCCATCAGCTTTTGCGTTTCTCGTGTTACTCCTGTTCGTCATTTTGTTCAAAAATGAAAAAATAGCTTATAAATCTTAGTTATTTTATTAAATTCAAACTCTTAAAAAATAAGGAACACAAAAAGACCCTAACAAGGTTTTTACTAATTAAAAGGATTACAAAATGCCAAAAAAAATCAGACTCGGAATTTTAGGAGGAGGAGGAGACTCTTTAATAGGTGTACTACATCGTGTAGCATCGCATATAAATGATAACTATCAAATTGTAGGGGCTGTTTTTAACCCGGATTTTGATCAGAATATGGCTTTCGCCAAAGAAATAGATGTGCCTACAGATCGTATCTATAAAGATTTTGATACGATGGTGGAAGAAGAAATGAAGTTGCCAAAAGATGAACGTATTCAGGTATGTTCCGTTCTTACCCCAAACTTTCTTCACTTTCCAATGGCATTAAAATTGTTGGAAAACGGTTTTAGTGTTATTTGCGAGAAACCAATGACTACTACATTGGAAGAAGCTAAAAAACTACAGGCCGCACATGAAAAGGCAGGTACTGTTTTTGCTTTAACTCACACATATACCGGTTACCCAATGGTGCGCCAAATGCGTGAAATGATAAAGAACGGAGAACTAGGCCGAATTCATAAAGTTGATGCGGTTTATTATCAAGGGTGGATCAATGAAATTATCCATGATCAGGAAAAACGTTCATCAGTTTGGCGTTTGGATCCTAAAAAAGCGGGAATCAGTTCTTGTATCGGAGATATAGGTGTGCATGCTTTTAATATGGTAGAATATACCACAGGTCTAAAGATCAAGTCTATTTTGAGCGATTTCAATTATCTGTATGAAGACAACCAGATGGATGTAGATGGAACGGTGCTTATTAGAATGAGCGATCATGTTAAAGGTGTGATTAGAAGTAGCCAAGTTGCTACAGGTGAGGAAAACGGTCTTGGGATTGCCATTTATGGTGAAAAAGGAGCTTTCAGATGGGAGCAGGAGAATCCTAACTACCTTTACGTAATGAGCGATACCAAACCTACTCAAGTGTACAAACCTGGACACGCTTACAATAGTGAGCTTTCTTTAGGCGGAACCAAACTTCCTCCAGGACACCCAGAAGGTATTTTTGATTCTATGGCTAATATCTACCTTGGTGTGGCAAAAGCTATTAGAGGAGAGCAATATGACAGCGGTGAGTATCCAACAATGACCGATGGTGTTCGTGGTATGAACTTCATTGAAGCAACAGTTGAATCCAATAAAAACGGAAATACTTGGGTAGAATTAGAGGACTAGTCTTTCTAAAGTACCTATAAAACAAAACCCCCGAAAGTATTTTACTTTCGGGGGTTTTTATTGTTAATCGATTTGGTTCATACTAACTCTTATTCCACGGGTTGTATCATAAAACTAAAGGATAGGTTACCCGGTTTAATTTGATATGCTTCGTGCGGTAAAAGCCCCCAGCTGTTGTCGCCTCCAACGCCCATTTGGCTATAATCAATATTGATGTTGATGAGGTCTCTTTGAGGAATATCATAGGTATGACGCTGTTGCTTTTCCATGCCTTCGTCAAAGTCGGAATTATATTGGTTGTGGGCACTAAACCCAAACAGTTTTGATGCCGAAACTTCAATTCCTTTGCCTTCCGCATTTAAAAATGATACGGTACGGATGTCGGTTCGGTAACCGTTTTCTTGTGGGCGTATGTATTCAAAATACAAGTCCTTCACCTTTGCATTATATACACCAACCAGTGCCGAAGTTTTTCGGTCTTGGTAATTCTCATGTGGTCCTCTACCGTACCAACTTACATTGTCATAGGCTGGGTCTATAATAAAGTTGTTACCAAAACGGGGCACGATGGGCAAACTACCCTTAATGTTGGAAAGGTCCGTACTCACTAGAATCTCTCCCTTGTTGTTGATTGCATAGGTCACCGTGGCTTCACCTTGTACGGAAGGTAAACTGTAAGTGGCCGTAAGCTGTAAATCGTTTTTTATTTTAAACGGATTCTTGCTCAATTTTACGGCGTCTATAACTTTCTTTCCATCATTGGAATTCAGCTGAAAGCTAGTTAAGTTTTGCGTTACCGTAGCCTCTTTCCATACCTGCAATAATTTTGGCATGTTGTAGCCATAGTCATTATCGGTTGGTGCTCGCCAGAAGTTTACGCTCGGTCCGTTTTTGATTAAATTTCCTTGGCCGTAATCGAGTGTGGTCAAGCTACCATCGGTACTATTAAAGCCCACTTCAAATCCATCACCTTTAATTTTTACGGTGCCATCTATATTGGTAACCGAAAGTCCACTAGTTTCAATTTCAAAAACGCTTGGGGTGTAATTGGTAAGTTGAAATTGTTCATAGGCCAACATATAATCTTGGGGTATAAGGACATCTGCATTTTTAGTAGATGCATAAACATTCAAGAAATATTCGGCTTTATCATCGGTCAATTCCGGTAGGGTAATCTGAACTTCTTTAGATCCGTAAGGAGCTATGGCAATATCAGGAATGGTTCCGGCCTGTACCTCAATGCCGTCCTTGAACAATTTCCATGTAAAATTATATTCTGAAAGGTTAGTAAAATCATACTTGTTGGTAATGGTGATTTTACCTGATTTAGGATTCTCGGATTTAAACTTTATATATTGATACACCTTTTTTACTTCGTGTAGGGCCGGGTGTGCGGAGCGATCAGGATTTACCAATCCATTTAGGCAAAAATTATTATCGTTTTGAAGATGCGATGCGCCAAAATCGCCTCCAAAGGCATAGAATTCTACGCCGTCTTCATTTTTGGTTTTTAGGCCTTGATCTACCCAATCCCAAATAAAGCCACCTTGTAACACATCATACTTTTCAATAACATCCCAGTAATCCTGAAGGTTGCCAACACTGTTTCCCATGGCATGTGCATACTCACATTGAATAAGGGGCCTTTTGGGGTTGTTTTCTGCATATTTAATCGTCTGTTCTATAGTTGCATACATGGGTGCCTGAATGTCCGTATTGGCGTATTGAGTGGCCCCTTCATATTGCACCGGGCGCGTATTGTCCTGATTTTTGAGCCAGTCATACGTGGCGAAGAAATTTTCTCCGTTACCCGCTTCATTACCTAAAGACCAAGTAACAATAGAAGTGTAGTTTTTATCACGTTCGTACATACGCTTTGTGCGGTCTAAATGCATGGCTTTCCACTCCGGTCTATAAGCTGGGTGAATTTTCTTGGCCTCCTCATCATTATCAAGACCTTGGTTGGTAGTGCCCATACCGTGAATCTCAATATTTACTTCATCAACCACATAGAAACCGTATTTGTCCGCCATGCGGTAGAAGAACTCATTTTTAGGATAATGACTGCAACGTATGGCGTTTAAGTTGTTGCGCTTCATTACCTCCATATCTTTAAGAGTTACCTCTCTACTGATAACATGACCCGTGTTTTCATCATGGTCATGAAGGTTGGCACCTTTAATAAGTACAGGTTGGCCGTTGACCAAGAACTGATTGTTCTTAATTTCAATTTTTCTGAAGCCTATTTTTGAACTTACGGCTTCGGTTACTTCTCCTTTTCTATTTTTAAGAGCGAAAAGCAAAGTGTAAAGGTTCGGTTTTTCGGCATTCCAGGTTTTTATGTTTTCCAGGTTTTTTTCAAAGTTTACCTCGGCTGATTTTCCAATGAAAACCACATCTTTTTCTTCGGAATAAAGTTCCTTGTCGCCGTCCAAAAGTTGCACGGTAACTTTATAGCCTTTGGCTTTTTTGGCTGTATTTTCAAGTTCAAGATTCACTTTTAAAAGCCCGTCCTTATAATTATTCTGCAAGTCGGCAATAGCGCGGTAGTCTTTAATGGTGGTTGCTTTGGTGGCATAGAGATAAACATCTCGGTCAATACCGCTCAGACGCCAAAAGTCTTGGTCCTCCATATAGCTGGCATCGGACCAGCGTAAAACTTGTACGGCCAAGCTGTTCTTTCCGGGCTGTATGTATTTGGTAATATTGAATTCGGCTGGGGTTTTACTGCCTTCGCTGTACCCCACTTTTTGTCCGTTTACCCAAACGTACATGGCGCCACTTACGCCTCCAAAGTGTAAATAAATGTTCTTACCGTTCCAGTCCTCCGAAATGTCAAAATCACGCTTATAACTTCCTACGGGGTTTTGATCATGAGGAATAAAAGGAGGATTCTTTGGGAATGGATATACAATATTAGTGTAGATAGGGGTTCCGTGCCCTTCAAGCTCCCAATTGGACGGTACGGGAATGGTGCTCCATGCGGAAGTGTCAAAACCTGCGTCTTGAAAATTCAGAGGTCGTGATGTTACATTATCGGCATAATTAAAAAGCCAATCTCCATTTAAGGATGCATAGAAAGGGGAGTTTTCCCAACTGTCATTTTTTAATGCATTTTGGGTGGTTTCATATCGATAAAAAGAAGCTGTTGGCGCTTCACGATTAATTTGAAATATTTCAGGATTTTCCCATTCCGGATTCTCCCATTTTGGAGCTTGACCTTGTACGGAAATACACAGAAATAAAGTAAATAAAGAAAGAGTTAAGCCTAACAGAGGCTTTTTTGGCGTTGAGATGCGCATAGTTGAGTTTGTTTACATTGATGTCGTACAAGGTAAACAAACTTTAGAATAAACCAGTGTCAAGTAATATAATATAGAATAGGCTCAATAACGGCCTATTTTATGGAAAAGTAAATTTAGATAATGGAATTTACCTATCAAAAACCTTTTCGAACTCTTGACAGACAATAATCATGCTTTCGTTGGGCTTGCGGTTAAAGGCGGCCAATTCCTTAGTGTAATAGTCCCAATGAACTTTTTTCCAGTAGGCCAAGCTCTTATCGCCCTCGCCTTCTAAACGGGCATACGCTTCATCAATACTAAAATACGGTCTTAGTTTTACGGCCGTGGTTCTAACAATGCATTGTGCTTCCCCTTCCCAGTCCGTAACAATCATAAAATCACCAATCTTTGGCAGAGGTTCTTTCATATACTGTAATCCCAATAAACTGGGAGATGTGGCACGTTTGATGCCTTTTTTTACCAGAGCGGCGCATTCGTTGGCATCCAATTCGTTATTACAAAAGTGAACTACTTTGGGAGCGTCTACAAAAGCATGTTCTAGGTGCTTATCCAAATAATCTCCCCATAAATTTCGGGCTGAAGCGTTTTCCATATAGTTATTGCGGTTAGCTAATTTTTCACGCTATACGTGAGAAACATAGTTCAACAAGATACGAACGACTAAACAATTTTAGTGATATTTTAGAATATCAGGTTGATTTATCGGTCGTTATACATCATTATGAAAATTTTCCGGCTTTAAATTGTTCTGCGGCGTGGTTGGCCGCCCTTGCAGTAAATGCCATATAGGTCAACGAAGGATTAACACAACTAGATGATGACATAAAAGCGCCATCCGTAACGTATACATTAGGCACGGTATGAACTTGATTGTTTTTATTGATAATAGAAGTTTTAGCACTGTGCCCCATACGTGCACCACCCATCTCATGGATGCCTAAACCGGGACCGGTGGTTTCATCATAAGATTGAACATCCTTAAAGCCAGCTGCTTCAAACATTTTTACAATCTCTTTTTTAATGTCTTCACGCATGTTGTACTCGTTTTCTTTAAACTCAACATCAAAATCTAATTGAGGGAGGCCCCATTTATCTTTTTTAGTTTCGCTCAAGGTTACTCTGTTGTCATCATAGGGCAAGAACTCCCCAAAACCGGTAACCCCAATTTGCCAGTGACCTGGTTTTAAAATAGATTCCTTAAGTTCCTTGCCATAACTCATTTCTGCAATGGAAGCTGACCAATCCTCCCTACTGGCGCCACCTTGATAGCCAAAACCACGCAAGTATCCTTCGCGTTTGGTCTTTTCGTTTAGATTAACAAATCTAGGAATGTAAAAACCGTTAGGTCTTCTACCTTGATAATATTTGTCTAAATGTCCGTCTACGTTAGCAGAGGCTCCCAGTTTATAATGATGGTCCATAATACCACGACCAAGTGCATCGGAGTCATTACCCAGGCCGTTGGGAAACCGTTTGCTTTTAGATTGTAAAAGAATACCAACAGATGCCATTGCGGACGCGCAAAGGAAAATCACTTTTGCTTTAAACTCCATTTTTTCGTTGGTTTCGGCATCAATAATCTTAACGCCTATAGCCTGTTTCGTAGTATCATCGTACATTACTTCATAAACGATGGAGTTGGGTCGTAACGTCACGTTTCCTGTGCGTTCTGCGGCAGGTAGTGTAGAGGAGTTGCTGCTAAAATATCCGCCAAAAGGGCAACCTCTCCAGCATCTGTTCCTGTTTTGACAAGTTCCCCTGCCTTCAAAATCGGCTTCAGGATCGGTAATATGCGCGGCGCGGCCTATGGTTATCAAACGGCCATCTTCAAATTTCTCAGCAACGGAAGCTTTAAAATCTTCCTCAACACAGTTTAAGTCCATTTTAGGCTGAAAAATACCATCAGGTAAATGCGGAAGTCCTAAATTTTCACCGCTAACCCCAATATACTTTTCAACTTTGTCATACCAAGGGGCAATATCCTTATAACGTACAGGCCAGTCAACACCAATACCTTCTTTTTTATTCGCTTCAAAATCAAGATCGCTCCAGCGGTAACTTTGTTTGCCCCAAGTCAAGGATCGGCCACCTACTTGGTAACCTCTGATCCAATCAAAACGTTTGGTCTCTACGTAAGGGTGATCAAGGTCGTTCACAAAAAAGTGCTTAACATCTTCTTTGGGGGCCCAACCTACTCTAGATTGTACATGGTATTTTTCTTTGTCTTCTTTGGAAAGTTCTCCTTTTAGTGGGTAGTCCCAAGGATCATCGTTCATAGTAGGGTAATCTACTACGTGCCGTACCATAGGGCCCCGTTCAAGTACCAAGGTTTTTAATCCGTTCTCACATAATTCCTTAGCGGCCCATCCGCCACTAATTCCGGTGCCGACAACAATAGCGTCGAATATTTCTTCTTTATTCACGGTCTTATTTCTTGTATTAAACGTGTTGTATTCCCTATATTTATAACTTCTCTAGAAGATGACATTTTGAGATGTTTACGAATTTAAATATAGGGTTTTTCTTTATAGGGAATTTAAAAAAAAGGAAGCCCAATACTAAAGACAAATAATAACAGCATGAAAACAATTAAAGGACCTGGCGTTTTTTTAGCGCAATTTGTAGACAATAAAGCTCCGTTCAATACGCTGGACGGTATGTGTAAATGGGCTGCAGATTTAGGTTACAAAGGAATTCAGATTCCTACTTGGGAGAGTTTTTTAATAGATTTGGATAAAGCTGCCGAAAGTCAAGATTATTGCGATGAGCTTAAAGGAAAAGTAAACTCATACGGTCTAGAAATCACGGAACTTTCCACTCACCTTCAGGGGCAATTGGTAGCGGTTCATCCGGCGTACGACCTCATGTTTGATAATTTTGCACCCGATGCTGTAAAGAATAACCCAAAAGCACGTACGGAGTGGGCGGTAGATGTAGTTAAAAAGGCGGCAACGGCCAGTAGAAGATTGGGACTAAACGCGCATGCTACTTTTTCAGGAGCCTTACTTTGGCATACATGGCACCCATGGCCACAAAGACCAGCAGGTCTTGTAGAAATGGGCTTTGAGGAATTGGCTAAGAGATGGATGCCGATTTTAAATCATTTTGATGAGCAAGGTGTAGATGTTTGTTACGAAATTCACCCTGGTGAAGATTTACATGATGGCGATACTTTTGAGCGTTTTCTTGCTGCAACAGGCAATCATAAGCGCGTAAATATCCTTTATGATCCAAGTCACTTTGTTTTACAACAATTAGATTATATTGAATACATAGACCATTATCATGAATTTATAAAGTCATTTCATGTTAAGGATTCTGAATTTAACCCAACCGGAAAGAAGGGTGCCTTTGGGGGGTATAATGACTGGGGCGATCGTGCCGGTAGATACCGTTCTTTGGGTGATGGTCAAATCGATTTTAAAACCATTTTCTCCAAACTTACGCAATATGGCTGCGATGTTTGGGCAGTAATGGAATGGGAGTGTTGTATTAAGAGCCCTGAGCAAGGTGCTCGCGAAGGTGCGATTTTTATCCAAGACCATATTATTGAGGCAACGGAGAAAACTTTTGATGATTTTGCAGGTGCTGCAGTAGACAAAGAAATGCTTAGAAAAATATTAGGTACTTCATAATTGAAGGAACATCATTAAGCTATAAATAATATAAAACGATTCTCTTGTTGCAAAGGCCAGGGAATCGTTTTTGTTTAATACTAAAAACAAAGACTCATGAAAAATTTACTATTAATTGTTTGTATGGCGACTGTTGTTTTCGGTTGCAAGGATAAAGCTGAGAAAACCCAGAAAGAAATGGAATCTGAGCGTATAGCCGAAGCGGAAGCGGAGAAACCACCGAAAGAGTGGACCCTTCTCTTTGACGGTTCTTCTTTTGATGGTTGGAAAGAGTATAATAAAGAAGGTGTTTCCGAGAACTGGAAGATAGAAGACGGGGCCATGGTTTTTAATCCTCCTGCGGACAGAAAAAAAGGAGATGCATTTAACCTTGTTACAAAAAAGGAGTATACAGATTTTATTCTTTCGTTGGAATGGAAAATTTCAGAAGGAGGTAATAGTGGGGTGTTTTGGGGCGTAAACGAAACCCCTGAATTATCCGAAGCGTACCAAACGGGTCCGGAGGTGCAGGTTTTGGATAACGAAAAACATCCAGATGCTAAAAATGGCACCACTCATCAAGCAGGGTCGTTGTACGATATGGTGGCGCCCTCAGAAGATGTTACCAAACCTGTTGGGCAATGGAATACCATGGTAATTACGGTAAACCATAAAGAGCAAAAAGGCAGTATTTCTTTTAACGGAACCGATATTGTAGATTTTCCTGTTGGTAATGAAATGTGGAATGTTATGGTGTCCAAATCCAAATTTGCAGATTGGGACCATTTTGGAAAATTCACTACAGGCAAGATTGGTTTGCAAGACCATGGAGATAAGGTCGCTTTTAAAAATATAAAAATTAAGGAGCTTTAGGGGTTAGAGTTTAGTTTAAGCTAAAATCGTTTCCTGCATAAAACTGAAGCACTTTAACTTTAAAGATATAATCATATTTAGATTGGGCCACGCTAGATTGAGAACTGATAAAATTATTTTTTGAAGTTTCAAAATCAAAGTTATTGACGGTACCCGTTTTAAATCGTTTTTCGGTGAAGTCTAGGGAAATTTCTCTAGACTTTAATGTTTTTAGAGAAGCTTCATATGCTTTTCTAGCATTTAGGACATCAAGATATGCCGTTTCAATATTCTGTCTAAGATTAAATTTTTCGTTTGCTAAGTCCAGCTCTGCATTTTCTATGTTTAGCTTTGCTATTTCTACATTGGTCTTATTACTGAATCCGGTAAAAATAGGAATACTTAATGATGCAGTTATAGCATGGCCTATGTTATCATCTAACTGTTTGCTAAAGTTGTCATGTTGTACTCCTTTTATGTAAGAATAAGTAGCTCCATAGCCATAACCAAGGGTTAGGCTTGGTAAATAGTTAGCTAAAACAATCTTTAAATTCTTGGAAATACTTTCTATGCCTAGCTCAGCCGCTTCAATTTCAGGTCTACTTTTCTCGGCTTCTTGATAAACAGTAGCTGGTGTTTTCACCTCTAGTTTATTAAGTAGTTTATCTGCTAAAAGCTCCGCTACGTCAAAAGGCTCTTCAACAGGAAGCTGTAATTGTTGTCTTAACAATAATAATGATGATAGGAGTGTGTTTTCCTGTTGCACTAAGGTTTGTTCATCTCTAGCTACTGTAGCCTCTACATCGTACACGTTAGCTTCTGAGGTAACACCTGATTTTAACTGCTGCTTGCTAATGTCCAATTGTCTTTTTGACAGTTCTAATTGATTTTTCGCAACATTCAGTAACTCTTTATTGAGTAGTACCTGTAAGTAGGTATTTGCAATATTAAGAGCGACGTCATTAGACAAGATTTCAATATTTTTAGAGGCAATTTCGCCATCTATAAGAGACTTTCTATAATTGTTCAAGTTTTTAAACCCGTTAAAAACCGTCCAATTTGCATCAAGGAAATTTAAGGTAGTAGAGAAATTATCTCCTCTGGTACTAACGCTTCCAAAATAGTTGTTCTGCTGGCTGGCACCGGAAGATAGAGTTGGCATTAGAGAACCTTTATTTGCTTTAATAGATTGTGTTTGGATATCTGCATTTACTCTTAATTGATTGATTGAGATGTTATTTTCAAGTGCATAAGAAATACATTCTTCTAAGCTCCATTTTTTTTGAGCACGTAATGTAACTACAGAGAGGGCTACTATTATAAAAAAAATTTTTTTCATTTGGTTTAGTTGGAACATGGAAAAAAGCGAAGATATAGTATACAATCTCCGCTTTTGGTAATAATAGTTTTACCGGATGTTTATAAAAGGGCAAATAAGTGAACTTCTATTTACAGTTGGCGGGCAATTCTTTCCTCCCCCATTTATTTCTCTCAACGAATTTTGGTTTAATTCTAAAAGTGTGTTTTTGTCGAATTTCAATAATCCATTGTCAAAATTATTTTTCTTGGTTTTCATAATGCTTGAGATATTATGTGGTTATTAATTATTTGATATCATGAAAGTATAGTGATTGGCAAGGATTTCAAAATAAGAATAACGGATATTTATAAAAATAGGTTATGTTTTATTAACTTAAACCTCTGTAATAAAAGGGTGTTGGTGTAGTTCATATTTTAAATGTATAAATTTTGCAAGAACAAGTGCTTAAGAAGATTATAACAGTGTTTCTCATTTTATTTATGATAAATTTTTCTTTTGGACAAGAAATTTCTGATGATATAAGGAAGAAAATTAATTTTATATATGAACTTTCTAGTATTAATTTAAATCAAGCTTTGGAAGAATCCTATAAGCTTGAAGATAAATTTGAACAGTATGATTCATTCAATCAAGTTAGTATTTACCTTCTAATAATTGATTTAGAGATTACTAATTCGCAATTTGAAATGGCAGTTAAACACTGTAAAGAAGCACTTGAAATCTCAGAAAAGAATAAGTTTAACCGCTATAGTCTTAATATATATTATTACTTGGCCATAGCTTATGATAATTTAAATCAAATAGAAAACGCCTTAGCAATCTATAATAGTGTGTCTTCAGAAATGGATAAAACGGATTTATCCTACATCTATAACTTGATGCAAATAGATTTTGGATTGTTAAATAAAAAATTTTTAAATAATAAAAAGGCACTTTCTATTTTTAAATCACTTTTTCGCGATAGTAATAGGATTTTTAACGGTAATATTGAGCAGCATCAGATACTATTACTGAATTTGGCTGATTTATATAATAAATTGGAAAATTCAGACTCATCTAAATTATATTTAGAAAAATTTGAAAAACTACATCTAGAGAACCCTGAAGCGGCAAACTATTATTCTCTTAAGATTAAAGGCGATATGGCTTTTGATAATAAAGAGTATAATGCTGCAATAGATTATTATAACGGGTGTATGACTATCTTAAAAGATTCTTACGATTATGATGATTTAGAGGTAATTTTGAAAAAGAGTCAATCTTTTTTCTATTTGAATAATCTAGATAGTACCATCTATTATAGAGACCATATTAGAAACGATGAAAATTTTTCTCAACAACTTTCTGCGAAGGATTTAATGGATTTTTATGAACTAAATTTGGAAATTTCTAAAAGTCAAAATAAAACGGAAGAAGCAGATTTGTTTTATAAAAAGTATTTGTCAGCTAAAGAAGATTTTAATAAGCTTAGATTTAAAACGCAAGAAGGGCTTAATGAAATTAAAACTCAGGAAATTATAGCTGAAGGTAAACAGACTGAGAAAAAATATAAAAATTATATAGTTTACATATCTTCTACATTAGGATTTTTATTAGTCGTAGGCATTATGCTATATATCATAAATAATCAAAAAAATAAGAAGAAATTTGCTCAATTAATGGCTACGGTTCAGACTTATGAAGAAAAAAAGAGTCTTGAACCGGCAAATAAAAAAGTTTCTATTGTTGAAGAACTGCCTCAAAATATAGAAAAAGAACTTATCAAAAAGGAAGTGGCTAAGAAACAGCCGGTTATAATTGTAGAAGAAAAGGAAGCTGAAAAAATAGAGAAACAATCTAATTCTTCTACCAATACAATTGATGATGATAGTACCTCTCCTATAAAGGATGAAAAAATTCAAGAGCTTTTAGATAAGTTAGATAAGCTCAAAGATAGTGGCTATTTCTTGCGTCAAGATAGTTCTTTGTATAATACGGCCAAAAAACTAAAGACCAATACTTCATACCTTTCTAGTGTAATAAATAATACTATGGATACAAATTTTAATAGATTCGTTAATGATATTAGAATGGATTATATCATCTTAGAATTAAAGAATAATAAACGTATGCGCTCGTATTCCGTAAAAGGTATTGCAGAAGAGATAGGATATAAAAGTGCAGATTCCTTTAGTAAATATTTTAAAGAAAGTACGGGTTTAACTCCATCTGCATACGTTAGAAATCTTAATAAAGAGTTCAAAGTATAGCATAAATACTTAAAAGTAGCTTTTAGAAAATTTTCTTTTAGAATTGTTTATGTGCATGTTTAACGTGCTGTAATACAGTGTTTTATTTTTATTTTTTTATTGCTTCATTTATAAAAATGGGGCTTCTTCATTTGTTTTTTACCCTTTTTCCTTCTTTTCTTTGCCGGTGAATGGCAGGTACCAATCTGCTTTCAACCTCAATTTGCTTTTTAAGATTGTGCGCTCACACAAAAGCTTGCTTGAGAGTAAAGAAAGGGGGCAAAAGGAGAAATACCTCCCCTTTCTTTTACATTAATAATTATTAGGATTTGATATTAAAATATAGCCTACTGAAGCTTAACTATAAAGACTTCTAATATAGGGCCATCAACAAAAGGAGTGGGAAAGTCTGCATAAAGTTTTTAGAACCGACCAATAAACGCCTTGCTCCTTTTGTTTTTAACCACCACGTAATCAATTAAATTATATAATTATGAAAGACAAAAATGGAACACAGCGTAATCTTCTTTTTAAGAAAAAGGAATTAACTGAACTTCAAAACCCAGAAAATGTTTTACTAAACGGAGGGCAGGCTCGCAAAGACACTCAATATTATGATTATGAGAAATTCATGAATATTAAGTTACCTGCTCCGAATTAAAAAGAGAGCATTCACAAACTTTAGATTAAACTATTAAAAACAAAAACATGAAAAATGTATCAGAATTAACACGGAAAGAATCCGTAGTACTTAATGGAGGAGTTTGGATTGGTCTTCATGGATATGGTTGCATACCCATTCCTAGAGTTCCAAAAATGCCGGTACCACTTCGGGTTCAAGAACTTCGTATAGAATAGGTGTATCTCAAAAGATGGTAATAAGTAATAAGAGATAACCTTAAAATCATAATTATGCAGCAATTAACCAAACAAATTTCTTTGATTGAGCGCATAGATCAATTGGTAAGATTACATGCTACCGGTACACCGGAAGAATTGGCAGCCAGATTAAATATATCCAGGGCCAAGTTATATAGGGTCATAGATGTAATGAAAGCATTAGAAGCTCCTATAGTGTATGATATAAGCAGGCAAAGCTTTATGTATGAAGATGAAGTACGTTTTAAATGTGGTTTTTATGTAAAATCGCTGCGTGAAAATGAAGCCATTAGTATTAATGGTGGTACAATTGTTATGTCTTCTACCATTGCCTTTTTATTCTACCACCACAGAATTAGTTGTTGAGCGCATAGCAACTTTTTAAGTCCAAAGAGCCCAAGAGAAATCTTGGGCTTTTTTTATGGAAAATTTTAAGGGTCTCAAAAAATGAGACACATCGGTGCTAGGTTTAAAACATGAAAGGGAATCAGCCCTTTAAGGATTGAAAAAGTAATTGTTTTTGGAATTTATAAAAATGTTGAAGTCTCAAAAAATGAGACAGACTAAATCTAAATTCGAATCAGTAAAAGAAATAGATAAGGGTATAAGAATAATAATTTTTTTTTAAAAAAAGTAAGGGTCTCAAAAATTGAGACAAGTCAAAACTAAGTTTGAATCAGAAACATAAACCAAAAAGAAGATGAAAAAATTAAATCTATTTACAGTTGTCGCATTACAAACTAATGAGCTTATCTCAATTGATGGAGGAGGTGTAGATCCCGATGCTTTAAAGGAGTATATAGAACATAGGTATCCAGAAGAGGCCGGCTTTGGCCCTAACTAGTAACATATATAGCGCTTCTATTTAACAAATAATAAAATTTAGAAAGATGAAAGATTCAAAAAACACAAAGAATTTAAAAGTAAAAGCATTGGCTCTTGAGATGCTTAAAAAAACAGAAGGTGGCCTTAATAGAATTGATATAGGTATTGGACAAACCTTAGGCATGATTGGGACAGGACACGACCAAATTAAATTCTAGAAATAGAGATGATTATTTAATCAATAAAAAGACATGAAAAATCAAAAAAAAAAGAACATAACCAAGGCCAATGTAAAAGAGTTGGCCCTGGATAAATTAAGAAAAACTGAAGGAGGAAGGAATATTATTGACCAAATAAAGGGAATTATTTTTTTGGGAGGATTTTTTGGGAATCCACCTTCACTCTAGTAGTCTTTAGGTAATAATCGCATTTAAATAACCTACAAAATAAAGTTATATGAAGAATTTAAAAGAAATAACAGATTTATCTCTCGATGAGATGCGAAGCATAGAAGGAGGTTCCATAAATTTTAATCCCATACATATTTACATACCAAGAGAACCTGTAATTATAAAGTGGAGTCCACTAAAGTTTAACAATATGATTTTGTGGTCTTAATCTAAAAACTGATAACATGAAGTTAGAGAATTTAAAAGACCAAGAACTTATACAAATTACTGCAGGATCATCATGTCCTAAGAGGTATTTAGATGAAGCTTATGTGAGAATTGTATTAGGCTATTTAAGTAAATAGAAACTAATTAAATAAATAATTGTAAAACTGTTCAGCATGCATAATATTAAAGAATTGACTCAATACGAAAAAAAAGATATCCAAGGAGGTGGCGGTATTATTAGCGATATACATGATGTTATTAGGGCTTATAAAAGAATTAAAGATTTTTTTAGCGGAAGACCCCAAGTTTAAATGATTGGAATTACAGCTATTATTAATTAGCAAAGAAACAATTTATGAAATTTGAAAGATTAGGATTAAACGAATTAACTAATAAAGAATCCGTTACAACCGAAGGAGGAAAAAGTGTTTTTGGGAATCCTATAATAGATTAGATATGGGAATGGCTCAAGGATTGTTTTAGGTAAAAAAATATTAAAAATTAAAGAGATGAAAAAATTTACAGAATTAAGTCAAGCAGAAGCAAAGGACTATAACGGCGGTAATCTTTGGGTAAAACTATTTAATTATCTTCTAGAAAAGAATGAAGATTATCAGGATTTTAAATATCATACTGGGCAGTAATTGTAATAAAACACAAAGAATAAAATAATAATTAACCAATTCATAAAAATCAAAATTATGATATTACAGAATTTAGAATTAGAAGAATTATCAATTAAAGAAAAGTTGAATAATCAAGGAGGGGATTGGTTGGCTGATGAATTTGCGAATCTATTTTGCGGTTGCCCTCAAAAAAGACATACTCATGGAAGAACGTATCCAAGATAATTAAAGAATAATAACTTATAAATAATAAATTATGAAAACTGAAAAATTCGAAGAGTTGACCGATAGTGAATTACGCTTAAATAATGGAGGCTTAATTCTTGCGTTCATCGCAGGTTACGTTCTAAAGGAAGCTATACATGGTGCTTACCTTGCCAGTAGTGGCAAACATTCTTGTCTATAATATCTAATTACAATACAATTGATGTGAAAAACTTAGAGCAATTAAAAATGGAAGAGATTCCTGAATATGAGAAACAACAAATTGATGGAGGTCTATGGTATCCAAGGTTTACGGGTCCTGTGATACTCTTACCACTACTAATTTATAAAGCGATTACATAATAATTTTTTTGAAGAGAAATATAGGTCTGAAACGTATTACCAAAATCATAAAACCAAATGAGAATAATCATTTGTTGCTAAAAGGGTAATCGACCAATCTTATTTAAAAGAATTATCTAGAGTGAACTTGCATCTCTTAAAAAAGCAAATAAATAATTAACCGATTTTAAAGTAAATATTATGAACTTATTCAATACTGAATTAAAGGAGTTATCATTAAGTGAAAAAATGATTGTCGAAGGAGGACAGTTGTCAGTTAATCAAGAAAGAGTTATTGCTTTTGCTTGTTTTGGACTTTTCGGATTAGCTGTGTATGAATTGAGTAGAAATCAATGTAATTAATAAGTTAAAATTAACAATATGAAAGAACTTAGTTATAAAGAAAAGGTTGGAACTGATGGGGGTATACTTTTGGCTGTTGCAGGTCTAGCTTTGGGCTGGATGGCCATTGGGGCAACAATTTGTTGGGAAATGGCCAAAGATAATAGGGAATGTTGAAATTAAACAATATGGAAGAACTTAGTTATGTAGAAAAAGTTGAAACTGCTGGAGGTATACTTTTGGCTGTTGCAGGTTTAGCTCTGGGTTGGATGGCAATTGGAGCTTACGTTTGCTGGGAAATGGCGGCGGATAATAGAGAATGTTAGTATAAAAAAAGGGGGGATATGTATCCCTTCTTTTTTTTAGTTATTCTAGTGTAATGTGTAAAAGAAATCAAAAAGCAAAAATTTTTACTTGGACTGGAATTTTTACTTCATCATTAGGTATGTTAATAGGGATAGTGCATGATGGTTTGAATTTAGTATTAACAGTATTATGCCTTGGATTAATTTTTAGTCTTATAGGGGTTGTCATAATTTTTAATTCTAAGTGAATAACATATTCTCTATCAACGCGCATAGCTTTATAATTAAATTTATATTCTACTCCGTAATATGATTATTAAACAAAATCTTTAATTCTTGCGCCAATTAAACGAAAGCACCCCGTTTTTTATAAAAACGGGGTGCTTTCGTTTGTTTGGTAGTGGTTTGATAACGTTACTTTACAAAAGTTAGAGAGCCATAATTATTCATTTATATATCAATATTATATGATTCGTATTAAGAAAAACATCGTCACCCAAAGTCAAAAAGTACAACTGGAAATTTACTTCGAAAATAATTTTTCGGTAACTATAGTTAATAATGTGCAAAAAGTACTTTTTAGAGCAGATAGTATGCAATCCTTAAGAGTGAATGAAAATCAAAAAAAGTTACTGCCGATGTCTAGTTCCTGGGAACAACTTAATCAATTAAAAGAAGTTTTAGGGGAAGTTTGGTTAGATGAAGCTTTTTCCTTACCAACAAAGTTTAGAAATCGCTCGTACCATATCACTAATAACTTTATTATGTCGTCGGCTAAATTATCAGGAGAGGTTTCTGTCTGTTCGGATGATAGACTTTTAGGTACTGTAAATAAAGCTCAAAATACTATTGAATTACAAAATCAACTTTTTGAGCTACCACTTGCTGAAAATGAAATCATTTCTCATTTAAGAACTGAGATAGAAGTTAGCGGTCAAAAAATTATTTCTGAAATGGAGGTTACCGCAATAGAAGAAGTTATTATGCCAAAAGCTTACTACGAATTTCTTAACTATACGTTTACCCCAGAAGCAGCATAATTTCAATTTACAAACTTTTAAACCAATTTAACTATGCGTATAACTTACGTAAGCACCTTAGCGTTTTTGGTAGCAGTTTTTATTGCCAGCTTTTTTATATATGTAAATGTTACTACCCAAAGTAGATCGGTAGTAAGAAGCGCGGGAGAAAATACGCAACTGGTATCTGTAGTAAGTGGTAGAATTACTTTTATAGACCTAGAGAATAATCAAGTAGTAAAAAGAGGTGATACCTTGTTACTTGTAGAAAGTGATAACCTTAACCTTCAGAACCGTTTAAAAGAAGAGCTACTAGAAAATTATTTGTCTCAGCTATCTGATTTACAAAAACTGGCAACAGGGCAGGTAAAGAACTTCAGCCAATTGGAAACAGGTATTTACCAAAAACAGTTTATTAGTTTTCAAGAACAGTTGCGTGAGCTTCGCTTAAAAGTGAACCAGGCAGAAACGGTGTATTTGAGGTATAAGGAACTTTTTGAAACAGGGGTTATCGCAGCAGTTGAATTTGACAATTATAATAGTAGTTGGGTAAACGCTAAAGCTTCTCTAAACAGTTTTAGAAATCAACAAATTAGTTCATGGCAAGCAGAAAACAGAAGCCTTGAAGATTTAATAACAAATACAACCTCCGAAAAACAGCAAATTCTAGAGGAAAAAGAGAAGTATGCCATTATTGCACCTATAAACGGTACGGTTATGAACTACAGTGGTCTTAGAGAACAGAGTTTCTTGTCGGCAGGGCAACAGATAACAGAAATATCTCCTGATGATAATTTGGTAATAGAGTCTTATGTTCTGCCCAAAGATATTGGCTTTATAAAAGAAAATCAAGATGTAAAGTTGCAGCTGGACGCCTATAATTATAACCAATGGGGTTTGGCAACCGGAAAAGTAATTCAGATTGACCGAAATATTACGATAAGTGATCAAATGTCATACTTCAGGGTATTGAGTAGTATTGATCAGAGCTATCTGGAACTAAAGAATGGTTACAAAGGAGATATCAAGAAGGGTATGACTTTAACCGCTAGATTCAAGTTAACTGAAAGAACCTTATTTCAGTTATTGTACGATGGCGTAGATGATTGGATGAATCCTAAGCGAAATTAATAACCCACCAAGACAAAAGAATGAGCATAAAAGTAAAACAGCACGATATTAGAGATTGTGGGGCAGCTTGTCTAGCATCAATATCTTCATACTACAATTTAAAGATTCCTATTGCGCGTGTGCGCCAAATGGCACATACGGACAAGAGAGGAACAAATGTTTTAGGTCTTATTAAAGGGGCAGAGGCCTTGGGTTTTGATGCGAAAGGAGTGCGTGGAGCCTTAGACGCATTACCAAATATACCGCTGCCAGCTATTGCACATATTATTGTAAATCAAAATTTGCATCATTTTGTGGTAATCTATAAGGTGACCGACAAATATGTACAAGTGATGGATCCAGGCGTAGGAAAAATGGAAAAATATACGCTAGATGATTGGGAAAAAACATGGACAGGTGTTCTGGTTCTCATGCAACCCAATAATAACTTTGAAGCAAGAGATGAGAAAACCAGTATGTTGTCTCGTTTTTGGACCTTGGTTAACCCGCATAAGTCTATTCTTTTTGAAGCTCTGTTTGGTGCCATAATATATACTATACTAGGTTTGTCTACCTCTATTTATATAGAAAAAATTACAGATTATGTTTTAGTAGATGGTAACACCAATTTATTAAACCTTATGAGTATTATTATGATACTCTTGCTACTATTTCAGATATTCATAGGTAGTGTACAGAAAATTTTTGTACTCCGAACAGGGCAGAAAATAGATGCACAGCTAATTCTTGGCTATTATAAACATCTCTTGAAATTACCGCAGCGCTTTTTTGATACCATGAAAGTAGGGGAAATAACATCTAGAATTGGAGATGCGGTAAAGATTCGAGCCTTTGTCAACGATGCTTCTATAACATTGTTTGTAAATATCTTTATTGTGATTTTTTCTTTCGCTCTAATGTACTCGTATTACTGGAAGTTAGCATTGATTATCACTTTAATTATTCCTCTTTACTTAGGAATATATTTTCTAATGGATTATCTCAATAAAAAGATTGAGCGTAAATTGATGGAAAACGCGGCAGATTTAGAATCTCAGCTGGTAGAATCTTTAAACGCGGTTAAAACGATAAAGCAGTTTGGGGTAGAAGATTTTGCGAATTTTAAAACGGAGATCCGTTTTACAAAGCTATTAAAATCTATTTACTCATCAGGTATGAACACCATTTTTAGTGGTAATTCTACTGAGTTCTTATCGCGCCTGTTCACAATTGTATTACTCTGGTCGGGATCTTATTTTGTAATAGATCAAGAAATCACCCCAGGTGAACTACTTTCTTTTTATGCCTTGATAGGATATTTTACAGGGCCTTTTACCTCCATAGTAGGTATGAACAAGACTATACAGAATGCTATGATTGCTTCTGATCGTCTTTTTGAGATTATGGATTTGGAAAGGGAAGCGGTAGAGAATAAGATGGATATTACTGCAGATGATATAGGTGATATTGCATTACGAAATATTGATTTTAGTTACGGCACCCGCGTTGATGTATTCGAAAATTTTAGCATGACTTTTAAGAAAGGTAAGGTGTCAGCTATTGTTGGGGAGAGTGGTTCTGGTAAAACAACTTTGATTTCCTTACTACAAAATTTATATCCTATAAAAGGGGGGAAGATTACTATGGGTGAATATGATATTGCACAAATTACACCTAAAAGTTTACGTGATCTTGTAGCGGTAGTTCCTCAAAAAGTAGACCTTTTCTCGGGTAACGTAATAGATAATATTGCTCTTGGCGATTACGAGCCAGATATCAAAAAAGTCATTAGTATAAGTCAAAAATTGGGTATAACAGAATTCATTCAAACTTTACCCAATGGCTTTGAAACGCATTTAGGTGAAAATGGAGCTATGTTATCCGGTGGGCAACGACAACGTATAGCTATTGCAAGGGCGTTATATAAGGAGCCAGAGGTCTTGGTTCTCGATGAAGCCACAGCTTCTCTTGATACAATTTCAGAACAGATGGTTCAGGGCACATTAAGGGCTCTTAAAAACCAAGGAAAGACATTAATAATTATTGCACATAGATTAAGCACGGTTGCTTTTGCCGACGAGATTTTTGTGCTTGAGAAAGGAAAATTAATAGAGCAAGGCTCGCATACAGATTTGCTTAAGAAGAAAGATGGGAAATATGCAGACCTATGGGGAAAACAAACTTTAGTACTAGAATAATATAAAATGAATTGAATAACCTTAAAACCTTAAAATTATGGAAAATGAAACTGAATTTGATAATGGGTACTTATTACCTGGTGAAGAAGGCAGTCCGATATGGGATGATCTTCATGAATTTTTTCAAGATCAGGATGATGAATTCCTTGAACTGTAATTTTTGACTCTATTGATTGTTTAACTCTAAAACTAGCACCATGAAAAAATTTGATTGTCCCAGCTCTCCTCCAATGCCAAACAGTAAATTGTTGGGAGTATTTAACGAAGAGACCAACCGAATGGAAATTTTGCCAGAACCTGTTCCGGTGGATGAAGATATTCGCAAAGAGTTAGAGCGGTTTGGAGATAAAACTATGAAAACCGTAAGGTTGACCAACACGTGCGCTACTAAAGCTTGTGGTCAATGGGATGGACACAAATGTACTTTAATAGGTGGTATTCTTGAAAAAATTGAGGAAAAGAAAAGAGAAAAAGGTTTACAAGACTGTAGTATCAGGCCTACATGTCGTTGGTATGCTCAAGAGAAGGAAGAAGCTTGTAAGGTCTGTACATTGGTGCAATATGACCAGGCTAGTTAACCAAAACAACGCATAGAAACAAGTAGCTATGCGTTGTTATCTACTTTTTTCTATAACTCTTTCTTTTATAGTGTTGATATAGAAGGTCATATATGATGGCTTCTTGTTCACGTTGCTTGGTAATGAAGATACGATTACAAATCATATGAATGTGGCTTCCTATAATTTGATGTCTTTTAATCTGATGTTTTTTCAGGTATTTATTGATACTACCAATAGCTTGTTTGCTTTGTGATGATCTATTCTTTACCAATTTCAACAAAGGAAAGTAGATGTGATTTGGTTCCTGCACTTCAATTATATCAGAAATCTCATTTTCATGTTCCTTAAAGAATATATTTATTTTTTTGTTTGCGGACTTGTCTTTATTGAATTCACTACCAAAACCGTCTTTCAAACTTTGCATCAAAGCCAGTTTTTCGGTATCCGTTAGCTTAAAGTCGTTTAAATAATAATCGATTGATAATAAAGAAAACAACCATCTTATTTTTTCTCCCTCATCCCCTTCAATCAAATGTAAAAATGCCAAAGTACAATCACTATCATTTTGAAAAGTAGTTTCGGTTTCTTCCATTATTTCAAAACCATATCTTTCATATTCCGGTAAATAGTTTTCAGTTTGAAATTTCCAAACTGTCTTTGAATTTTTGAAGGGTTTGATGTGATTTTGGATTATGCTAAAAACCTCAGAGTTTTTTTCGTTGTGATATAACTTAACGCGTAGCCTTAAGTGATGTCCATCGGTATCATTATATCTAATAAAGAACCATTTTTTAATAATACTTGTACTCTTTAAAATTTTAAGAGCTGGTGTTACTACTTCTTTTAAAACTTCTTCGGCTGTTGAAGGGCCACAGTAAAGCTTAAAGAAAATCCAGTCTTGATTCGTAGATGACTGATTTATGGAAATGCTATGATTTGAACGGGAGTCTACCGAATGTTTTTGTTTTACATTGTTCCCAAAAGCTAAGAATTCGTTGGCATAACCCTTTGTGTCGCTCAGATTTGACATTAGGTATTCTTGTAGAATAACTGTTTTTTTGTTTTTGAGTAAAGCCAGAAATACTTGGCAGCTCAAGTCATTTTTAAAATTGATTAAAACCTCATTGTCTCCTTCCGTAAATACTACCAGTTGGGGTAGCGTATAGTCTTTAGCGAAATTTTTGACATCTGTTTCTGTAGCGTTCTTGTTTAAAAGAAGTTTATTGATGTCTTTTTTAGTCAAATTCCATTGTGCTTTCGAAAGAATGCAGTTTTCATATTCCAGCCGGGGTAGGAAAGGGAATGACATTCCAAGTTCTCCCCAGTTAAAAGCAAATCCTGAACTGTATTGATTTTGTATATCGCACAGAAAGTTATAAACGGGTAAAGCCATAAAAGAATAATTATGGGCGTTGCCTAACCTGGGAATTACTTCTTTACCATAAGTTTTTGAATATAACTTAACCTTGTCATTTTTTACAGTAACATATAAATCTGTTATAAGAATTTGGTTTTCTAGAGGTAACGAAGATTTGGCCAAGTAAGGAATTTCATAATCACGTTGATATTTACGATACAGAATATTACCTGTTCTCGCCTCAGGTAGATGAACAATTTCAGCTATTAAGGCGTCAGAATGATTTATCTGTTCTAATTCACAAATTTCTTTTGAGATATTCAAAATATCTTCATGCAAATAACTAAAACGTCCTATTAAATTATTTGCCGATGGCCCGGATATGGACTTGATATCTATTTTTTGTTCTTCATTGTTAGTCAAAAGACTAAAAAGTACAGAAAAAGTATCTGGGTATAGCTGAATATCTTCTTTAAAAGAATCTAGTTCTTCAGACTTTAGTTTAATGCTTTTTACATTTTTTTGATAGGAGAATATAACTTTCTTGAGAAGGAATTCATCACGACTACTATAACTGATTTTTCTATTATTACTATTCTTAGCTGATAAGGGTATTTCGTTTAAAAGTGGTGTTTTCGCCTGAGAGATATTTATATAGTTTATGCCGGAATCTGGATCTAGGACGTCGCAAAGAGACATCATTTCGTGTCCATATCGATTGACAAATTCAGATTTAAACTTTTCTAATTTTTGATTTTTTGGTTTGTGATAAAGCTTATTAAGTGCGTACATCCCCTTACGTAGTTTCTTAAGGGTGTCATTACTAAGCGTGCTATTAGTTAAGTCTTTAAACGTATCGATTTGAAAAAGCCTGTTTAATTGAAGATTATTGTCTTTAATTAAATCTTTTATATTTCCAAACAGGATCGAATAATCCTGTGGTTCAGTGTTTTTGGTTTCAAGTTTTGTTAATTCAAGTTTTAAAAAATTAAGGTTGTTCCTTATTAATTCTCCTTCTGGAAAACTGAAACGAGTTTGCTCAAATGTCTTAATAATGGAATCCAAATAATCGGGACCAGTAAGAGTTATATCAAATTCACTTACCAAAAATTGAGCATCTATAATATTTAATATAAACTCGTTTGCTTCTTCAAACGATATAGAATCATCGGTTAAACTAGAGCATAACTCGTCTATCGTTGCTCCGTTTTTTGAGTTAAGTAAAATTTCATCTAGGTACTGATTGTGAGAGACCTCAGCTAGTCTATGAAACCGTTTGTCATTAGTATAATAAAACTCAACATATCTAAAATTGTCCATATTTTGATATAGAGAGTTGTTTGGAAAATATCGGAGCCGTTTTCTTATTTCCAAATTATTATTAATTTGATCATTCAGTAACCCTAGAAATAACATATCATACCTAACATGTTTTCTCATGCCTGTTTGGTCAATATCTATATTCGTTTCAGAAGATATATTAATGACTCCGACTGATGCGAAAAGCCCAAAAGGTGTACATCTGTTGCTGAATCTTGAATAATATTTATATAGGGTAAGTAGTTGTTTTTCGGTCAGGTCTTCCTTTAATAAATTGTAAAAGACTGGGGAAGCAATGAAAAGGGCTTCTTGTATTTCAGAGTTGGTTAGCTTTTTTGTGATTTTCTCATAGGTGATATCGGTTTCGCTAGGAATAAGAGGTGATCGGAGTATAACTTTGGGTAGAAATGATATGTCTTGCATGTAGTTCAATATGAGGGGTGTTAAAGTAATTTATATGTACTTAAAACACAACAGGAATTTTGTGTTCCTCTAATATTTAGTACCGTATATCTTAGTAAATTAGGAAAATGAAAACTTCATAGCTTAGGTTAGGCATAATGAAGTTTCAAATTTGACTACCTTTGCCAAAATTCATAGCAATTTATGATTCAGTCCATGACCGGTTTCGGTAAGCACGTTATTCAGCTACCGACAAAAAAGATTACCGTAGAGCTCAAATCCCTAAACAGTAAAAGTCTTGATTTAAATGCACGTATGCCATCGGCCTATCGTGAAAAGGAACTAGAACTACGTAAGACCATTGCAAGTTCTTTAATGCGTGGCAAGGTAGATTTTGGACTGTATTTGGAGCTTACCAGTGGCGAAACTTCCACAGAGGTGAACGAGTTGGCCGTAAAGAATTATATGCAGCAACTAAAGGCCATTGCAGACGGTGATGACATAAAGTTACTGGACATGGCCCTGAGAATGCCAGATTCATTAAAGACTGCCCGTGAGGATATTGATGAGACCGAATATGAGTCCATAAAACTTGCGCTTCAAGAGGCCTTAAAGGAAATAAACAACTTTCGTTCTGAGGAAGGGGAGGTTCTTGAAAAGGATTTTATAGAACGAATTCAAAACTTGCAAGCTTTACTTGATCAGGTAAAAGCTATGGATCCAGACCGTCAGTCCGATGTACGGGAACGTTTGAACAAGGCCGTTTTGGATTTGAAAACAGAATTGGATGCCAATAGGTTTGAGCAAGAATTGATTTACTATTTGGAAAAATATGATATCACGGAAGAAAAAGTACGTTTGGCAAATCACCTTGAGTATTTTGCCAGCACTTTAAAATCAGAAGATTCCAATGGTAAAAAGCTTGGTTTCATTGCTCAGGAAATAGGCCGTGAAATTAATACAATCGGTTCTAAGGCCAATTATGCCCCAATGCAACAGTTGGTGGTTCAGATGAAAGATGAACTTGAAAAGATAAAGGAACAGATGCTCAATGTTCTCTAACGTACCCATACAAATTAAGTGAACTCATGAAAGGCGGTAAACTAATTATATTTTCGGCACCCTCTGGAAGCGGTAAGACAACCATAGTGCGGCATCTTTTAAAGCAAGAGGAACTTAACCTTGCATTTTCGGTATCGGCTACCTCAAGACCCAGAAGGGCCAAGGAAAAAAACAAGGAGCATTATTACTTCATGTCTATTTCTGAGTTTAAGAATCATATAAAGCAGGATGATTTTTTGGAGTGGGAAGAAGTATACCGGGATAATTTCTACGGAACCTTAAAAACGGAAATAGAACGACTATGGGCCGAAGGAAAGAATGTTATTTTTGATATTGATGTAGCAGGTGGCTTGCGGATCAAACGAAAATTTCCGGATAAAACCTTGGCCGTTTTTGTAAAACCACCAAGTGTTGACGAGTTGAAAATAAGACTTAAAAAACGGAGTACCGAAAGTGAGGATAAAATCAATATGCGAATCGCTAAAGCTTCCGTAGAACTGGCAACAGCTCCGCAGTTTGATAAGATTATAAAGAATTATGATTTGGATACGGCCTTAAAGGAGGCTTATGATCTTGTAGCGGATTTCGTAGGAGTTGAAACTAAAGAATCATAGATAGGCAACCCAGATTAGTTTTATAGCTTATGAAAAAGGTAGGTCTCTATTTTGGTACTTTTAACCCTGTACACATAGGTCATATGATTATCGCTAACCATATGGTGGAATTCTCTAATCTGGATGAGGTTTGGTTCGTGGTAACTCCACAGAGTCCGTTCAAGACTAAAAAAACCTTACTTGCGGATAACCATAGATACCAAATGGTTTATGAGGCAACAAAGGATTATCCTAAGCTAAAACCTAGTAAAATTGAATTTGGGCTTCCACAACCCAACTATACGGTTAACACCTTGGTTCACCTGCGTGAGAAATACGGAACTGATCATGAGTTTGCATTAATTATGGGTGAGGATAATTTAAAAGGACTTCATAAATGGAAAAATTATGAGGTAATTTTAAGCGATTACAACCTTTACGTCTACCCAAGAATTTCAGAAGGTGAAATTGAACATCAGTTTAAGGGACACGCTAAAATCCATAAAGTAAACGCTCCAATTATGGAAATCTCTTCTACTTTCATCCGCAAAAACCATAAAGAGGGAAAAAATATTCGTCCGTTGTTACCTAACAGTGTTTGGAAGTATATGGATGAGATGAATTTTTATCGATAAAATCAACGCTTCAGTATTTTTTGGCCATTTTCATGATATATCTTTTTTAGGACTGCGTCGTCTAAATCCAGTCCATTCAGTGCCCAGTGATATGAAAACAAATCCCATGCATAGAAATGTTCATCTGTAGTTTCTAAAATTCTAAAGGTGGTTTGGTACATGGATGCATCCATGCCCATGTCGGTTCCATATAATAATCGGTCCTGATATTTTTCAAAAAAACTTTTGGTGCGTCTAGGAACCGTTGCTACTTCGGCATATCGTGCTGAGATATCCGCATAAAGATTTGGGTGTTCATCTAGTAATTTACCTAGAATGCTTAGGTCGTGACTGGTATTTGCTAAATGGCAGGCTATAAACGTTGTGCCCCTATTGTTTTTAACTGCGTTAGATAATGTTGTGAGTAGCTCTTTATGAGATAGGATACCTTCTTGTGAGGAATCTACTTTCCAGGTGTAAGCATTCATTAACCCATCATTTTTCTCATTCATTGGTAAGTACATCCAATAAGGGTCAGCTACATGAACGCTAATGGGCATGTCTAATTCTCCGCACCTTTTTAGAAGTGGCTGTAAACGAGGGTCGTCTATATGAAGTTCAGGGGCTTCGGAAGGTTTGGAGTAAAATAGTCCTAGTCCTTTATCTCCAAGTTCGCCTACTCCTTTGGCACCTTTGTCAATACATCTTTCTAGTTCCTTGATTGCCTTCTTTGTCCACCCCTTTTCATTGTATCCGGTATAATCAAAACCGCACCAAACCTCTATTTGATTACCATATTTGGCATACATATCGTAAATACTGTCAAAGCGTTTTCCTGTTGAATAGGTTAGAATAATGGATTTTTCTATGTTCCGCTTGCGCATCGTACTTATCCAATTTTCAATTTCCTTTTCTGATTTAGCATAGGGGTGAGAGTGAAAATCTATAGCAGGGAATTTTGCTTTAGGAACCAGTGTTTTGGTAGTATTGTAAATACTTTCCGGTCTGTAGTCTTTTAAGAGAAGGTCTTCTTGTGCAATTAGCAGATATGGTAAAGACAACAGGAGAAGAAGTGATATCCGCTTGTTCATAACAGTATGGTTTTAATTCAAAATGATTAGGTCCGTTCAGCTTAATGAAAAGATACGCTATTTTCTTAGATGTAAGAACCGTTCATAAAGCGGATAGCAGAAACGTTTGCTATTAAATGATTAGATAGATAAGAGTAGTGTAGTAGGTAAAATTAGGAACGAAAAGAGTGATTCTGTTTTGTTTTATATCTGTTGACCGGCCCATTCGTAAGCATCTTCGAGCCTATGAAAAACACCAATTGGTTTTTTAATGAACATTTTTTCTAGGGTTGCAATCATACGACGGTATTTATTGTCCGATACAATTGCCATACCCATTAGGTTAGGAAACATGTCTACTATGTCCTTATAGCCCATGGGATCCATTGAGTATGAGTTTTTTCTATTGGAGATGTATACGAATGGAGTAGATGTGCCGTATACCCGCTTTAATACCTCAATAGGACCCAGCGAATTTTCTCTAGTTACATGCACGCCTTCAGCAAACTCACCGACTAAAAAATTAGGAAAGAACCAAAATTTGGCAAAACCAAAATCTTGCTCTTCCAATAGTTTATGCTGTAATGGTAATGATGTCTCCATAGCGTATCTATGAAGGTAAGATACAATTTTAACTTACGAAAACGAACAGGTTGTTATAAAATAAACAAAATGTAACAGCTATTTGGTTTTTAAAGGTAAAGACGTTTCTACTGGTTTGGGTCAAAAATGGTTACATCATATTGAAATTCTTGTGGTTCTGAGTCAATTAGAACATTTTTAATGGTTATACTGTATGTTCTATCTTCTGTAGGGTTGTTATCAATTTCTGGTACCCAAACTATGGTATTATCTCCATAAATACCCGTAAGTTCTTCTATTTGAACCGGAATTGAATTTCCATTAGCGGCCCTCATTTCAATTTTGGTATCCGAAAAATCGGCATTAGCAATGGAGAACGACCATCTGGAGTAGACGAGATTAGCTGGCAGGTAACCTTCTGGTGGCCAAGCAATGAAATCGGGTGCGTCCTCAGGAACGTTACCTGGATTTCCTATCACCCAAATAGCATTATACCGACTAGTATTTCCTATACCTATTTCTTGTAATCTTGGCCATAGTAACCATCTTCTGTGTCCAACAGGATAGTTTTCATTGCCTTGATCACGAATATAAGAGTCTATTGATGCAGAGTTTTTTGTGGAAGTCAATAGGGCATTTGCAGCAGCTTCTTTTCCATCGTTTGTAAAGCAGTTCCAAGATTCAGGTGGAAAGTGGTTTAAAGTGCCGTTAGCGTGCATCATAAGTGCTGCTTGCTGTGATTTTTCGCTCTTAGAGATGCGTTCTTCTATGGTGTTGTTTAAACCAGCTGCTTTGCGAAAATACTGTAACCGCATTAAGATTTTTGCTTTTGTAGATTCCGGAACGGTTCCAGGGTCACAAGTTTGCTCGTCTCCAGTCCATGAAACATCTGAAGTAGTATTGCTAGAAGCTAAGTAATAGTCTTCATATAGTTTCTTGGCTTCTGCCCTTGCATTAACATCCAACTTGGTCGTTAATTCTTCTTCCTGTATGGAATCTGTGTCTTCTTTGCTACAGGATAGGAATAAGGAAATACTACATAACGTTAGTATGATATAATTCTTGAAACGCATTAGATAAAGATTTGGGTATCTTTTTACTAACGGTTAAATCTGTGGAAAGGTATTTTTTTTTCGATGAAGTGACAACGGAACTAGTGCCGTATTTAACTAGGCAATAACTCCATAGTCCATTAAACTTTAGTGTTTGCGTGTTGGTCGTAGGTTTCCAACAAATTCATGGTTGCCACTAAAAGGTCTTTGGTTTCTAACAATAGACTAAAGTATAAAGCCGTGTTTTTAGGGCTAGATTCATCACTTCGAGTACGCTCTACCTGCTTGTGAATTTTCATATCCACTTTTGCGAATAGCTCTTGTTTGTGAATAATGAGCTCGGTGAGTTTTAAGAAATCCTTCGTTTCAAAAATAGTTTCAATTTCTTTAAAAAGTTCATCTAGATAACCATCGGTTTCTTTTAAATCCTTGATTTGGTTGAACCTTAGTTTTTTATGATTGTTGTGTACATGCTTATGTCCAGCTTTAGCTATATATTCTAAGGACTGGGTCATGTCTTGCAAATAGCTCAGTATGGAAATATAGAAGTTACTAGTGCTAACACTGGATTCGTCTAGATTTTTAATAAAGTAGAAAATATTGTCCCGTAGGTCTTCTACTTCTTTATCAAACTTGCTTATACCTTTTTTACTTCTCTTAAGTGTTTCTATATCGTGCTTGGCCAAGCCATCAATACTTTGTGTATATATTTTGTTGGCTCTTCTTATAGCTAGAGAGATGTTAGCGGCACTTTCATCAATAACACCAATGATAGAATTGCTTTCCGCTCTTTCAAGCTTTTGCTCTAGCTTGGTTTCTTTCATTTTTTTGGTGTGCGAAAGGTAATTTTTTCCTATTAGGAAAAAAGCAACGATCAATAGGGCACCAATGGCCCAAATACCTCCTAAATGAATGATATATGCAATAAGTGCAGCAGCTGTAAATGCGCTTATGGCCGTAAAAAACCATCCACCAATAACATTAAGTACTCCGGCTACACGGTAAACGGCACTTTCCGCACCCCAAGCCCTATCCGCCAAAGAACTTCCCATAGCAACCATAAATGTTACGTACGTGGTAGATAACGGAAGCTTCATGGAAGTAGCCAAAGAAATAAGTACACTGGCAACCATTAGGTTAACTGAAGCACGAACCAAATCGAATGCAGGTAAATCCTGTACACGGCTTTTTGGCACGTATACGTAAGGTTTTTCAAAACGCGTGTCCATTTTTTTCAAAAGGGAGTCGGGAATAAGACCTGCTATATTTTCAGATGCCGATATGGTTAATTTTACAATCTGTCTGGATAGAAAATTAGGTTGAAAGCGCTCATCACCTTCGTCTTGTCTAGATAAGTCTACGCTGGTTTTAACCACATTCTTTGCTTTGGAGGAAAACCATAGGGTTACCACCATTATCATACCGGACAATAGTAATAGGTATTGTGGTGTTTGTACGGCAGAGGCTAATCCCTCCATTGTGTATTTATCCGCATCTATACCTGATGCACTCCATGTAGTGTAGGATTCCATAGCGGCCAACGGCACGCCAATAAAGTTTACCAAATCATTACCGGCAAAGGCCATGGCCAATGCAAATGTTCCCATTACGATAACTATGGTGTATACATTAATTTTAGTTAGTGTTGAAATCATCCAAGAAACTAAGGTCCACACCACAAAATTGCTCAAAATGAACAAGAACTGTTTGTTGGCGATCATATCTAGCACCTCTGGACTAAAAACAGAGGCACTTTTAAGACCTTTTACAAGGATAAAATAGATAATAGATGTTAGTGCAAACCCTCCAAAAATAGCACCTACCCATTTTGGCTTTTCTTGAAACTTGAAAGATATTAGAAGTCGGGAAACAAATTGAACCAAAGCTCCAATACTAAATGCGATAATTACTGAAAGGAGAATGCCAAGAATAATTTCGGTGGCTTTATCTGTGTTTATATACGTCCATAAGTCGGACACACCTCCTTCATCACCCATGATTTTAACCAAAGAAATAGCCACAGCGGCACCTAAAAGTTCAAAAACTATGGAAACCGTTGTGGAAGTGGGCATTCCCAGAGTATTGAAGAAATCCAATAATAGGATATCGGTTATCATTACCGCCATGAAAATAATCATGATTTCGGCAAAAACAAAGTGCTCAGGATTAAAAATACCCTTTCTAGCAACCTCCATCATACCGCTAGATGATATGGCTCCAAAAGCAATACCAACGCTCGCCACGATCATGACGGTCCGGAATGAAACAGCTTTAGAGCCTATAGCGGAGTTCAAAAAGTTAACAGCATCGTTACTTACCCCAACTACCAAATCGGTAATGGCAAGTACTGCCAATGCAATAATCATAAAAAGGTAAAGGTTCTCGCCCATCAAAAATAAAATGTGCACAAAAATGCTACTATAATTTATTAATTGCGTTAAAATAAGGTTATGAAGTAACTTTCTGTATCATGACCAATTCAGTAACATAATTAAATACAAGAATTTGAGTCGTTCTAAACGTAAGACGACCAAGCGTCGTATTTATCGGGTAAATTAGTGTATTTAGGGCAGTTTGGGACTGGAAAATTGTAATAAGATGAAATTTAATTGTGGTGTTTAGGCAATATTTTACAAACTACATCGTTTTCAATGTAAATTTAATGTTAAGTAATAGTGTTTTTAACGTAAATTTATTTATCTTTGAAATAACAAACAGGTACAGAATCATATTTAAAATCAACACACATGAAAAATTCAATTATACTTTTAGCCCTTTCATTAACAATGACCATAGGGTATGCCCAAAAAGAAAAGGAAGTAAAATTAAATAAGGAGACAAACTTGGTTGAAGCTACTTATTTTCATGATAATGGAGAAGTGAGCCAAAAAGGAACTTTTGATCTTGCAGGTAAATTACACGGTCAATGGATCAGCTTTGATGAAATGGGCGAGAAAGTGTCCAAAGGAAATTACAATAAAGGTATTAGAACCGGAAAGTGGTATTTTTATAATGAAGGGACTGTAAAGGAGGTGGAGTTTGATAATAACGTTATTGCTAATGTTATTAATAAGGAGAAAAAATCTGCTGTCGTTTCTAAGGACTAGTGCAATTATTGTATAAAAAAAAGGGAGTTTTCACTTAGTGAAAACTCCCTTTTTTATTTTAACGATAGGATTGGTTAAAATATGTTACTTTATACTGGTCAATGCTGTCTCTTGGTTTTGCAATGTGCCGTTATCCGTGAAGGACACGTCAGATAAGCTTAAGGTTTTCGCCTGTAATCCTTGTGTTACTTCAACTGTATTATGAGCAGTTACTTCAACCGGAATTTCATGACTTTCATATCCCAAAAAAGTTACTTTAAGAATATAGTTTCCTGGTTCTACATTTGATATTTCAAAATTACCCCTAAAATTGGTCTGCGTCTTAAATTTAGTATCCTTGATTTGAACGTCCGCAAACAAAAGAGGTTCGTTATTCATTTCCAGGTCATAAATAGTGCCTCTAATTGCTCCTTCGTCTTGGGCGAAAAGGTTTAGGGTGCATATAAATGCCAGAAAAAATAGTGTCGTTTTCATTGGTTCTTATTTTCTTGGCAAAGAAAACCGTGGTGTGTTAAGTTATGGTTACGTGAAGTTTAATTGTTGATATTTTTAAGGTTAAATAATGAGGTGTTCTTTTGGCTTTAAAATGATACTAAAATTGAAAAAATGTAACTTGCGAGACTTAAAGAACTGTTATGAACTGGGAAAATTTATTGTCTCTTAAGCGTCAAGGAGATACACACAAAAGGTTGCGGAAAGAGCAAGATGAAACGCGATTAGGATTTGAGGTAGATTATGACCGCATCATTTTTTCCAGCGCTTTTAGAAGTTTACAGGACAAGACACAAGTCATACCCCTTTCAAAGACAGATTTTGTTCATACCCGCTTAACACATAGTTTAGAGGTTTCTGTGGTTGGTAGAAGCTTAGGCCGTATTGCAGGGAAGAAAATTCTGGAAAAACATCCCTTCCTAAGTGAAACCTATGGTTATAGGTTTAATGATTTCGGGGCTATAGTTGCAGCAGCGGCTTTGGCCCATGATATTGGTAACCCACCTTTTGGACATAGTGGGGAAAAGGCTATAGGTGAATATTTTATTACGGGCAATGGCCAAAAATATCAATCGGTTTTAACTGAAAAGGAATTTCAGGATATAGTAGATTTTGAGGGAAATGCCAATGGCTTTCGTTTATTGTCACAATCTAGGGAAGGTGTTACGGGAGGTTTGCGATTAAGCTATGCCACCCTTGGGGCTTTTATGAAGTACCCCAAAGAGTCACTTCCTAAAAAGCCAACCAAACATATTGCCGATAAAAAATTCGGGTTTTTTCAAACGGAAAAGGAGGCTTTTAAAGAAATAGCGCATGATTTGGGTTTGATACAGACTAGAGACGGAGAAGATATTTCGTTTTCTAGACACCCCTTAACTTTCTTGGTAGAGGCTGCGGATGACATTTGCTATACAATAATAGACTTTGAGGATGGTATTAACCTAGGGCTTATATCTGAAGATTATGCTTTGGAATACCTCATAAAACTGGTGAAAAATTCAATAAATACCAAAAAGTATAATTCTCTAAAGTATAAGGAAGATAGGTTAAGTTACTTACGAGCGCTGGCTATAAATACATTAATAAGTGATGCTATTTCTGTATTTATTGAAAATGAAGATAAAATACTGAATGGTAGTTTTGATAGTAGTCTTCTGGACCAAAGCGCATTTAAGGCCCAAATTGAGGATATCATTTCTTTAAGTGTGGAAAAAATATATCGTTCTCAGGAGGTAATAGAGAAAGAGATTGCGGGTTATAAGATTATTTCGGACATTTTGGATGTATACATAAATGCTCTTATCCGAAAAAAGGAGAACAAGGCGTCTAATTATGATATGCTAATGCTCAAGACGCTTCCTGAGTTTTATAGGAATATGGACAGTTCTATCTACCATATACTTTTGAATACGTGCTGTTATGTAGCTAGCTTATCGGACAGTGCCGCAGTGCATATCCACAATAAAATTATGGGAAAACAACTTTAAAAGGCATAGGAAACCCCAACGCCAAGAAGTTGTTTAAACTGTATTTTGGGTCGGCCTGCATCGGTAATCGTTCCGTTGGCATCCTTTACTTCATCAAAAAGGATATCATCATCATAAATAACCTGAGTACCTATGGTGGTTATAACGTATTTATTGACCTTAAGGTCAAAATTAAGCTCCCAGTCCACATCAATATTTCCAAACTTTTGGAGGTAATCCGTGTACAAGCTTAACCGGTGTTTCAACACCATATTTTTAAATACTTCCTTTTCCAATTGGTTGGTAACCAAGAATCCAAATTCCAAAAATATTTTTTCGCCCTTTTCAACGACATTGCCATCTGCATCCAAAACCGCTTTCTTAACACCAAAAGCACCTTTATTCGCTAATTCTTCGTCCAAAACAAATGTTGCTTTTTGGGTGATAGGCGAGATGTACAGGTTAAACTTTTGGTCTTTGGTAATATATGACGTACCAGCACCTAAAAATGAGTAACCTGGTGCCATAAATCGTGAAATAGGAGATGATCTGTCCGGATATTTATAACCGTTTGAAAATTGAGTGTTGAAGTTGGCTTTCGCCGAATAATACCAATTACTAATTGTGTCTCGCTGAAGTCCGAAAGTAGAACTAAAACGAATAGCATCGTCCGTTTTTCTTAGTTTTTGCTCATCTTGAATGTTGAGGCCGTAACGCATCTCCATATAATTGTCCCATTGAATGTACCGAAACTTATAATTACGTTCAAAACGGGCGTTTCCAAGGGCAGATATGGAATTGTTACCCCCTGCGTTCCAGTTAACAAAGGCAACTTCACTAAAATTGGCACCTAGTTTATTTACTTTGGTCCAGAAGGAGGGCACTCTAAATCTGTTAGGCTTTTCATTAAGAGCCTTGGTACGTTTAAAGGAAATAACGGGATTCATTAAATCTACACTGCGAGGAACGAATTTTATCTTGTCCTGTGTTTTTCTTATCACTACGGTATCAACAATAACCGTGTCAACAACCATAGAATCAATTTCCATTTCGCGGCCTGGAGGCAACGAATCTTGGGTTTGACCAAAAATAGAGGTAATACACACGCTAAATAAAAGAATACATAAGAACGGTGTGGCTGGGGAGTTATTCATTTAATAGCATTTTTATATGTTCTGTTAAACTTATGGGGTCAATTTTAGCTTGTTGGTGCAACTGTTCTACGGTTCCGTGCTCAATAAAGGTATCGCCAATGCCTAGAATATGAATTTTATTTTTATAACCTAATTCGTTAGCAAGTTCTAGGACTGCTGATCCAAAACCACCCATTTTAGAGCCATCTTCAACCGTGATGATGTGTTTATAGCGTTTAAATATATTTATAAGTAAATCTTTATCCAACGGTTTAACAAATCGCATATCTACCTGGCCTATTTTTTCATACTCCGCAATATCGTTTATGACGTCTGCAACCGTATTGCCAATAGGTCCCAAGGTTAATACTACCAGTTCCGATCCGGTTTTTAGCTCTCTTGCCTTACCAATATCTATTTTTTCAAAAGGCATCCTCCATTCTTCTTGTACCCCTTTTCCACGAGGATACCTGATCGCTATGGAGTGCTCTAAGCCCAATTGGGCCGTGTACATCATATTACGAAGTTCACTCTCGTTCATTGGTGCAAAAATATACAGATTGGGAATGCACCTCAAATAAGCAATATCATAAACACCGTGATGAGTAGCTCCATCCTGCCCGACCATGCCGGCCCTGTCCAAGCAAAATACAACGGGAAGATCTTGTATGGCTACATCATGTATAACTTGATCGTAAGCTCTTTGTAAAAAGGTGGAATAAATGGTGCAGAATGGGATAAGCCCTTCTGAAGCCATGCCTGCTGATAGGGTTACGGCATGTTGTTCTGCGATGCCCACATCAAAAGCCCTATCCGGTAGTTGCTCCATCATATATTTTAGGGAGCTTCCTGTTGGCATAGCAGGGGTTATGCCCACAATATTTTTATTCTTTAGCGCCAGTTCTACTAATGTATGGCCAAATACATCCTGGTATTTTGCGGGTTCGTTGGCTAAGACCGGTTTTTTGTATAACTCCCCTGTAAGTTTGTTAAATTTACCGGGAGCATGGTAAGTTACCTGGTTCTCCTCGGCTTTTTTTAAGCCTTTTCCCTTGGTGGTTATGACATGTAATAATTTTGGTCCGGATACCAATTTTAAATGATTTAGTTCATCGATCAATGCCTCCGTATTATGCCCGTCTAACGGACCGGTATAATGAAAGTTGAGACATTCAAATATGTTCTCGTCCTTCGCCGTACCCTTTTTTACATTGGTCAAATATTTTTTAAGGGCACCAACACTTGGATCTATACCAATGGCATTGTCATTAAGTATTACCAATACATTGGAATTTGTAGAACCAAGATGGTTCAATGCCTCAAAAGCCATACCACTTGCTATGGACGCATCACCAATTACGGCAATATGCTGTCTGCCATTTTTGTTGTGGAGTTGCGCGGCCATGGCCATGCCTAGAATTGCTGAAATTGATGTAGAACTGTGTCCTGTGCCAAAAGCATCATATTCGCTTTCGGAACGTTTTGGGAATCCGCTTATTCCACCTAATTGCCGATTGGAGTGAAAAATCTCTTTCCTGCCCGTTAATATTTTATGTCCATAGGCTTGGTGACCCACGTCCCAAATAAGTTTGTCATCTGGCGTATTAAAGACATAATGTAGAGCAATGGTGAGCTCAACTACCCCTAAGCTTGCTCCTAAATGTCCTTCTTTGGTAGCCACAATATCAATTATAAACTCCCTTAGTTCTTGGGCAAGTTGGGGAAGTTGGTCCAATGCCAACTTGCGCAAATCTTCGGGGTAGGTAATATGGCTTAAAAGTGATTCCAAACTAGCGGTGTAAGTTGCAAAAATAGGTGTTTAGCAGTGCTAAGACAATTCTTTTTGGCACTTCAAAAAAAATCAACAAAAAAATCTTATCTTGTTGAGACCTAACCATTACCAACCAATTTATGCTTTCCCTTTACAAGGTGAGTAATCCTTTGTATAATAGTACGCAATCTAATTTTAAGCCAATTACGGTAGTACTTCTTCATGGAAACTCACAAAGTTCCGTAGTCTGGAAAAACCAATTATCCTCTGATTTGTTCGGTTCTATGCACCTAGTAGCAATGGATTTGCCAGGGCACGGAAATTCTCCTGAACCAGTCTTTGACACATTAGTATGGGTACTAAAAAGTATTAAATTTTCTTTCAAGCTTCATTTTTCTTTGATAAAAATTAATCAATATTTTTTTTCGGTCTCGTCCTTTTCGGGGGAGCTGGGCGGGACCATTTTTATAACTTCAAAATTTCATTGTTACAAGGGTTGTTCTAAAAATGGTATTTTTGGCATCAATTAAACTTTAGTACATGTTGCAACCCTTTGATGATACCTATTATATGAAAAAAGCGCTTCAAGAAGCAGAGGCGGCTTATGAAAAAGGGGAGGTGCCCATAGGGGCCGTTATCGTAGTTCAAGATCGGGTGATTGCCAGGGCCCATAACCTAACGGAACAATTAAATGATGTTACCGCTCATGCAGAAATGCAGGCCATTACGGCCGCGGCTAACTTTTTAGGGGGCAAATACCTGCAGAACTGTACGCTTTATGTAACCTTGGAGCCTTGTCAGATGTGTGCGGGAGCCCTATACTGGAGTCAAATATCTAAAATAGTATATGCGGCCAAAGACCCTCAGAGAGGTTGTGGCGTAATGGGAACTAAACTCCACCCAAAGACAGAAATAGTGGGCGGACTCCTAGAGGAAGAAGCAAGCAACCTGTTAAAGCGCTTTTTTGTTGAAAGAAGAAACCTGAATTAGAATTCCAATTTGTTTTGGGCATAAAAAAACCCTGAACTTCGTCAGGGTTGAATGTCATAGCTTATATATTAGCCTACAACTTGAACCTGTGCGGCTACAATGCCTTTTCGGCCTTCTTCTTCTGCGTATTCTACTTTATCACCTTCATTAAGAATTGTACCGTTCAATGCGGTAGCATGTACAAAAATGTCCTTTCCCGTCTCGTCGTTTGTAATAAATCCATAACCTTTGGATTCATTGAAAAATTTTACTGTGCCAATCATGATAAATTAAAATTAGTTGATAATAGTTTCCAACTAAATTATAAATTTTTTAATTAGGCGAAGTTAAAATGAACTAATATTTCCAATTAACCGTCTTGATTATCAGTCTTTTCGGGTTTGCTTGCTCTCATTTTTTTGATGTTCTCCTCGGTTAGCATATAGTCTTTCATTTTTTTGCCTTTGCTATATGTAAACAGGAATAGGGGCATTGCAACAAGAAAAAGACCAAGGGTGCCAGAGCCAATATATTTGTGGCTCAGCGCAATATTTTCCTCTTGAATGTTGAAGCCGTAAATAATGGCGGCAAAACACCCTAAAGTAATTATGGATATAAGGTATTTCATAGTAACGGTAAAATTACAAAACCTTTTAGACCTTATCTTGTAAAATTGATGAGTTCTCTACGGTAGGCGGTTAAAAGTTTGGATTTTGAAACAAACCCAATGTACTTTCCGTCTTTTATCACCGGAAGGTTCCAGGCACCACTGTTCTGAAACTTTTGCATTACTTTTTGCATAGTGTCCTTTCCATAAAAAATGTGCTCTGGGGCATTGTGCATAAAGGTTTCTACCTTGGTAGTCCCGTATAGGGAAGTATCGAACATAAACTCCCTAATATCATCCAACAGAACAATTCCCACAAGGGATTGATTTTTATCAATGACCGGAAAAATATTCCTAGCGGATTTTGCAACGGATTTGTGTAACATGTCTCCCAAAGTCATATCTGGATTTACGGTCTTAAAGTCTTTTTCAATTACATCATCTAGCTTCATCAGCGTTAATACCGATTGGTCTTTATTGTGCGTCAGCAAATCTCCGCTTTGGGCCAGTTCCCTAGTATAAATAGTGTAGTCGATAAAGTTCTTGGTAATGAGATAGGATATGGATGCGGTTATCATCAAGGGAACAAAAAGTTCATATCCGCCGGTAATTTCGGCTATCAAGAATATTGCCGTTAACGGGGCATGAAGTACTCCGGATATAAGACCGGCCATTCCAATTAAGGTGAAGTTACTCTCAGAAACGGCAAAACCTAACCCCGAATGATTTATAATTTTGGCCATAACATTGCCCAATGCACTGCCCATAACCATGGTAGGAATGAAAATTCCACCAGCGCCACCTGCCGCTAAAGTAGTGGTCATGGCCACAGCTTTAAAAATAGTAATACCGAATAATAGTGCAATAACCACCCAAATATTCTGCGTGTACTTGTCAAAGGGAGTTTTGCCCAGTGCTTTTATATGGTCTCCATGCAAAAGGTCGTTAATAAAACTGAAGCCTTCCCCATAGAGCGGTGGTATTAAATACAACATGATTCCTATGGCCAGACCGCCAACAAGAAGCTTGTATTTTGGGGTTTTTAATCTGGCAAATAGTTTTTGTATGCCAAAGTACATTCGTGTAAAATATATCGATGCAAATGCCGTGCCTATTCCCAATGCAATATAAAAGAGGGTGTCCTTTACCTCAAAATTCTGTGTTAACGTAAAGTTGAAAAGCACTTCATTGCCCAGAAAGAAATAGGAGGTAAGAACTCCGGAAATTGAAGCTAATAAAAGCGGAAGCATAGAAAGCATGGTAAAGTCCAAACTAAAGACTTCAACTGCAAAAATAATAGCTGCAATAGGGGATTGAAATATAGAGGCAATGGCTCCGGCCGAAGCACAGGCAATCAGAAGAGAGCGGGTCTTGGCATTAATATGAAAGAAACGCCCAAGGTTAGAGCTTATAGCGGCACCAGAAGCTACCGCCGGACCTAATAGCCCCGTAGAGCCACCAAAACCAATAGTAAGCGGTGCGGCAATTAATTGGGTGTAAATATGCTTCGGCTTTATAACTCCTTTTTTCTTGGAAAGCGAGAAAAGAATGGAGGAAACGGCATGTTGTAATTGTTCCTTATGTATGTATTTTACATAGAGATATACCAAGGTCAGCCCAATTATGGGCAAGATAAAATAAAGTCCGTTGTTAGAGATGAAGATTCCGCGCTCCAAGGAGACTTCTATAAAATATACAATGTTCTTTAGGGTAACCGATGCCAAACCGGCCAAAAGACCTACCAGAACGCTCATGATGTGCGTAAAGGTTTTGTTGGAGATATTTTTATATCGCCACTTTAAAAGTCGGGTAGATAGTCTTTTTAGTTTGGTGGGCATTAGAAAGGTTTGCTACCTAAAAGTATTAAAAAAATCCCGCCTATTAGCGGGATTTGGTTTCTATGCTTTGATATCTATTTTTAAGTTCAGTTCATGTAGTTGCTCTTGGTCAATAGGTGCAGGGGCATCTATCATAACATCTCGTCCGCTGTTGTTTTTTGGGAAAGCAATGAAATCCCTAATAGTTTCTTGTCCTCCAAGGATGGATACCAATCGGTCTAAACCAAAGGCGATTCCTCCGTGCGGTGGAGCTCCGTACTGAAAAGCATCCATTAGGAAACCAAATTGCGCCTGAGCTTCTTCGGGAGAAAAACCAAGATGTTTGAACATAACACTTTGCACATCCCTATCATGGATACGTATAGAACCTCCGCCTATTTCATTTCCGTTCAATACCAAGTCATAAGCATTGGCACGTACTGCACCAGGGTCTGTTTCAAGCAATTCTAATTGACCTGGTTTTGGTGATGTAAACGGGTGGTGCATGGCGTGATAGTTCCCGGTTTCTTCATCAAGTTCCAACAATGGGAAATCTATAACCCATAACGGGGCAAATTCATCAGCCTTTCTTAAGCCAAGTCTTTCGGCAAGCTCCATTCTAAGTGCACTTAATTGAGCACGTGTTTTGTTGGCATCTCCGGAAAGCACACAAATTAGGTCGCCCGGTTTGGCTTGTGTAGCTTCTGCCCACTTTGCCAAATCCTCTTGGTCATAAAATTTATCTACCGTAGACTTAAAGCTGCCGTCTTCATTATATTTTGCATAAACCATTCCCTTGGCGCCTACTTGGGGTCTCTTTACCCAATTTACCAGTGCATCCAGTTCTTTGCGAGTATAGCTTGCTGCACCCGGAACCGCAATACCAACTACCAATTCTGCGGAGTTGAATACGCCAAAATCCTTATGTTGCGCAACGGTGTTCAATTCGCCAAATTCCATTCCAAAACGAATGTCAGGTTTATCATTACCATAAATGCGCATGGCATCATCATAGGTAATTCTTGGGAAGGCGGATATCTCTACCCCCTTAATTTCTTTCAACAAGTGTTTGGTAAGACCTTCAAAAGCATCAAGGATATCTTCCTGCTCTACAAAAGCCATTTCACAATCAATCTGCGTAAATTCAGGTTGTCTGTCCGCTCTAAGGTCCTCATCGCGGAAGCACTTTACAATCTGGAAATACTTATCCATTCCCCCTACCATAAGAAGTTGCTTAAAGGTTTGGGGAGATTGAGGTAAAGCGTAAAACTGACCTTCGTTCATACGGCTGGGAACCACAAAATCTCTAGCCCCTTCTGGAGTAGATTTTATTAAGTACGGAGTCTCAACCTCTATAAAACCCTGATCGCTTAGGTACTTGCGTACTTCCATAGAAACCTTACTTCTAAAAATAAGGTTGCTTTTAACAGGATTTCTGCGGATATCCAAATACCGATATTTCATCCTAAGGTCCTCACCACCATCGGTTTCATTTTCTATGGTGAAAGGGGGTGTTTTGGATTCGTTTAGAACAATGACCTCGTCTACTAAAACCTCTATGTTGCCAGTAGCAAGGTTTAGGTTTTTTGAAGATCTTTCAATGACTTCACCCGTTACTTGAACAACAAATTCGCGTCCTAAATGTCTAGCTTGCTCCAATAATTTAGAAGAGGTACGGTCTTCATCAAAAACCAATTGGGTTATGCCGTAGCGGTCACGAAGGTCTACCCAAACAACAAACCCTTTATCACGAGTTTTTTGTACCCATCCAGATAGGGTAACTTTTGTGTTTATATGAGATTCGCGCAATTCTCCGCAAGTATGGCTTCTGTACATAAGTAAATGTTGATTTATGAAAGAGCAAATGTAAGAAGATATGATGGTATCGGCTAAAAAAATATGATGGTGAATGTTTTTGACAATAGCGGAATAGAGCGCTAATATAAATGCTAAAATTTAACACAAGTTTTAGTTTTATGATAATTCTTAACTATATTGCTTTGAAATTAACTAATTCAAAATTTTGAAAATGAAACAAACTTTACTTAGAAAGTTGTATTTCCTAGCGTTTTTGACATTGCCCATTTCGGTTTTTGCTCAAGGAACGATTTCGGGAAATATTACGGACCAAAATTCAGAACCGCTTCCTGGTGTCAATGTCGTGGTTAAAGGAACAACGAATGGTACCACCAGTGATTTTGATGGAAATTATACTATAGATGTAGCTGCGTTTCCAAGTGTTTTAATTTTCTCTTCCATTGGTTATAACACTAAAGAAGTTAAAGTCAATGAAGCTTCAACTGTTAATGTAATTTTACAGGAAGGGGTTGCTCTTGACGAGGTGATATTGGTGGGCAATAGGTCAAAACCGAGAACAATTTTGGATTCGCCTGTACCAATAGATAACATTGGGGTTTCGGAATTACGTAATACCGGTCAGCCTTCGGTTGATAAAATGTTGACGTATAAAGTACCATCCTTTAATTCAACTACTCAAACAGTATCTGATGCAACTGCGCATTTTGATCCTGCAGACCTTAGAGGCTTGGGGCCAAGTAGAACTTTAGTTCTTGTTAATGGAAAACGAAAAAACCAAAGTGCTTTGGTGTATGTTAATGATACACCAGGAAAAGGGGAAGTTGGAGTAGACCTAAAAAGTATACCAGCTGCTGCTATATCTAGAATTGAAGTTCTAAGAGATGGGGCTTCTGCACAATATGGGTCTGACGCCATTGCTGGTGTAATAAACATGGTCTTGAATAAAAATGTTGAGTTTACTACGGTTAACGTAAACTCTGGAATTACTACAGAGGGCGATGGATTTAAATTAGGAGCAGATGTTAATACCTCTGTTAATATTGGAAATAATGGCGGGTATCTTAATTTGACTGTGGGTTATTATCAGCAAGAAGAAACTAATAGGGCAGGTACGCCAGGTAATGATTTGCTTTTTGGCGTTTCAGCAGATGACCCACAATGGTCGTCTTGGTTAGCCGCTAACCCAGATTTAGGGATGACAATTGGTCAGCCTGAACTCTACAAGGGAGATATTTTCTTTAATGCTGGAGTGCCGTTTAAAAATGGAAAGGGAGAATTTTATACCTTCGGTGGCTTAACTTATCGAAAAGGGAAAAGTTTTGCTTTATACCGCGCACCTTACTGGGTTTCCGATCCGTTTAATTTATTACATGAAGAAGGTTCCGAATATCAAGGGTTTCAGCCAACATTTGAGACTGATATACGAGATAATAATGCTACAGTAGGTGTTACAAGTGAGGTCCTTGGTTTTGATTTCGACCTGAGCGGAACTTATGGAAGAAATGCAGTAGACTATGAGGTTAACAATAGTTTAAATACTGCTTTAGGAGCAAATAGTCCTACATCTTTTGACGTGGGGGCTTATTCCTTTAGTAATATGCTTGCGAATTTGGATGTTTCTCGCTCTCTAGGTCAAGTAAATATTGCTTTTGGCGCAGAGATAAAGGAGGAGCGATTTACTGCAGAAGCGGGAGAACCTGCATCCCATACTGTAGGACAATCCGAGTCCTTCCCAGGGTTACAGCCTGCTAATGCTGTTATTGCGAAGAGAAATAACTACGGTATTTATGGGGATTTAGAGTGGGAGCCAACTGAAAAACTTTTAGTAGGTGGAGCCATTAGATATGAAGACTTTAGTGATTTTGGAGATAATGTTTCTTGGAAGGTAAGCGGTAGATATTCTTTAGGAGATAAAGGAGCGATTCGAGGTTCTTATAGCACTGGCTTTAGAGCTCCTTCATTACATCAGATTTATTTGAGTAATATCCAGACATTAGTATCTGGGGGCACCGTTTCAAACCAAGGTACGTTTAACAATGTTGATCCTATCATTCGTGATGGTCTTGGTGTTCCAAAGCTTACTGCGGAAACTTCCAAAAATATATCGGCCGGTATAACTTTTGAATTAGCCCAAAACTTTACTGCTTCAGTTGATTTTTACAATGTAAAAGTAGATGATAGGGTCCTTTTTACTGGAGAGATAGGTTTAGATGGAGATGATACTACAATTAATCCGGTTGAGCAAATTCTTGAGGATAATGATGTTACCAGTATTAGGTTTTTTATTAATGCGGTAAATACCAGTACTACAGGAGCTGATATTGTTTTGAACTACAGGGGAGTTTCGCTTGGTGCGGGTTCTCTGTCAGCGACCTTGGCTGCTAACTTTAATGAAACCAAAATAAAGGGGCAAATAGACACTCCTCCTTTATTAGCAGCAAACGATTATATTATCTTCAATAGAAAAGAGCAATCTAGGATAACATCTGCTAGGCCTAAGAGCAAAGTGTTATTGGGCTTAGATTATGAAATTGGGAAGCTTAATTTGTCCTTGAACAATACTTATTTTGGTGAAGTAAGTTGGATGCATAGTAGCAATGGCCTTAATGGCGTTGATTTAGGTAATGGCCCATTGCCAACAGAAGACGAAGCTTTTGACCAGACCTTTGCGGGGAAAGTAATAACGGATTTAATCATAGGATATGATTTTACAGATAAGATTTCGGGTTCTCTTTCAGCTAATAATCTTTTTAATGTATACCCGGATGAGATAGATACCAAAGGAGATTTTGTAACAGATTTAGGTGGTAGGTTTAGATATCCATGGGAAGTAAATCAGTTTGGATTTAATGGAACCGTCATTAATGCAGGATTAACATTTAAGTTTTAGTAGAAATCGATAAAAAAATCAAAAACCCGCCAATTGGCGGGTTTTTTTATGTAATGAAGATTGGTTTTTAAACCGATGCTTCCAAATTATTTTCGGTTTGTATTGGGCGTTCCTTTTTTCTTCCCCAAACGGCAATCTTTATTCTATAGATAATATTGAATAATACCGGAACAATAATCAGGGTTAAGAAAGTAGCAACTATCAACCCAAAGATAACCGTCCATGCCAATGGTCCCCAGAAGACTACGTTATCTCCTCCCATATAGATTTTTGCGTCAAACTCAGAGAACAATGAGAAGAAGTCAATATTAAGTCCAATAGCCAAAGGAATAAGCCCTAAAACGGTAGTAATAGCCGTAAGAATTACTGGGCGTAACCTTGCCTTACCACCCTTGGTAATGATTTCAGTAACCTCTTCTAACGAGATAAGGTCTTTGTCCTCCAGTCCTAGAGTCACCTTTTTACGGTCAATAAGAATCTGTGTATAATCCAGAAGTACCACACCATTGTTCACCACAATACCGGCAAGGGAAATAATTCCCATCATGGTCATCATGATTACAAAAGACCACCCGGTAATCATTAACCCTCCAAAGACTCCAATAAAGCTTAAGAAGATGGCAATCATAATAATAAGGGGTTTTGAAATTCCTCCAAATTGGAATATCAAAATAAGCATGATCAACCCAAGTCCTGAGAAGAAGGCACCTACTAAAAATTGCATTTGCTTATTTTGCTCTTCAATCTGACCGGTAAAATCAATTTTTACGTCCGCAGGAAGTCCTTTAAAGTTTTCCATTTCTTTTTGGATTTCCGCTACAATAGCTCCTGCATCACTAAATCCTGGTTTTAACTGGGAATAAACCGTAACCACTCTCTTTTTGTCCTTGTGCTTAATAGCACTAAAACCTGAAGAATTCTGTTGTTTGGCTACTGCCGAAACAGGAATTTCCTTAATCTGGCCATTTGCAGGATCTCTAAAAATAATATTCTGATTGAACAGGGCATTTTTATTATATCTGATGTCTTCGTTAAAACGAACGTTAATATCGTAATCCTCACCATCTAGCTTATACACACCTGCTTTTTCACCAAAAAGAGAACGTCTTAACTGTAGTCCTACTTGACCCACGGAGACACCTAGTTCACCCGCTTTTTCTCGGTCTACCACAACTTGCATGGAGGGCTTACTCTTATTCACATCAATTTTTAACTCCTCAATACCAGCAATATTTTTGGTGTTGATAAAGTTTCTAACATCCTCGGCGGTACTGATCAATTCTGTATAGTCCTTACCTTCCAATTCAATGTTAATAGGGTAACCTGCTGGTGGTCCATTGGCCTCTTTTTCTACTGAAATGGCAACGCCGGGGTAAATTCCCGTAAGGGCTTCCTGTATTTCTCCACGCAATTTTTCCGTGTCACGACCTTTTCTATACTTAAACTCGCGCATAGATACAGTTACTTTTCCACGGTGAGGCATTTCCGCTGCAGAACCACCATCGGTCTGGGGATTACCCGCTCCCTCTCCTACTTGGGATACCGCTGATTCTACCAAATAGTTGTAATCACCATCGGTATATTTATCTTGATTAGCAACGGCAAAAACCCTTTCCTCTATTTCTTTGGTAAGCCTATTGGTCTTTTCAATGGCCGTACCTTGTGGGTATTCTATATACGCATATATCTCATTGGGTTTGTTGTCAGGGAAAAACTCCACTTTAGTTCGCCCACTGCCTAGTGATGCTCCAAAGGCCATGAAAACCCCGATCAATAAAAGAAAGGTGATTCCAAAATACCAATATACGTTCTTGCCCCTTAACGCATGCGAAATGCGTCTTTCATACCAGTTCTCAAAACGTACCATGGCACCGTTCTGGAAGCTAATGGCCCATTTTTTAAGAGCATATTTGTATATCCAGAACATTAAGGCGGTAATAATCATAACCGAGCCAAGGCCTCTCATGGTTCCGCCAAAAATCAGGATAAAGAGTCCAAACCCTCCCAATATGGCGCTAATACGTATCAGCTGCTTTACTGTGAGTTCTTTTTCCCCTATTTCCATAAACTGCGATACCAACATGGAGTTCATGAAAATTGCTACGAAAAGTGATGACCCCAGTACAACCGATAATGTAATAGGGAAGTAGATCATGAACTGCCCAAATATACCTGGCCATAGTCCTAACGGGACAAAGGCGGCTACGGTTGTTAAGGTTGAAATAATAATTGGAAATGCGATTTCTCCAATACCTTTCTTGGCGGCTTCGGTGCGGGACATGCCTTCGCTCATTAAGCGGTACACGTTCTCAACCACCACAATACCGTTGTCTACCATCATACCAAGACCCATAATCATACCGAACAGTATCATGGTGTTTAGAGTATAGCCCAGGTTGTTCAAAATCATAAAGGACATGAACATAGACATAGGAATGGCAAAACCAACAAAAAGGGCATTTCTAAATCCTAAGAAGAACATAAGAACGGTAACCACTAGGATAATACCAAAGATGATATTGTTTACAAGGTCATCTACTTGGTTAAGTGTTCTTCCCGAAGAATCATTGGCAATGGTAATGTTCAGATCTGCGGGGAAATAGTTTTCTTGTTCCTTTTTGACAATTTCCCTAACCTTTGTTGTGGCTTCGATCATGTTTTTGCCCGAACGTTTTTTGATGTCCAGCATTACCACGCTAGTTCCAAATTCTCGGGCATAGGTTGTCTTTTCCTCTTCGGAAAAAGTAACCTCGGCAATGTCCTTCAAATAAACTGCTCCGTTTTCGGATTTCACTACAAAATCATTCAGCTCTTTAGGGTCTTTGACTTCTCCTAAAATACGGATCGTACGCCGTTGCCCACCAGAAAGAATGTTACCTGCGGACATGGTAGAGTTTCCATTGCTTATAGCATTGATAACATCCTGAAAACTTACCTTGGAAGCCATCATTTTATAGACATCCACAGCAATTTCAACCTCCTTTTCTTGAGCTCCCCTAATGTTCACTTCCTTAACTTCGGGAAGATCTTCAATTTCATCCTGTAGATATTCGGCAAACTCCTTTAGCTTTTCAACAGGGTAATCTCCCGTGAAGTTCACGTTCATGATAGGGAACGATTCGGAAAGGTTCAGGTCAAAAACATTGGGTTCAACTTTTGCGTTGTTAAACGTGGGCCAATCTTCACTGGCCTTTTCACCATCTACTTCGTCCTTTATCTTTTGTTTGGCCTGTTCTACGGAAAGTTCTTCATCAAACTCAACGGTAATAATGGAATAATCCTCTTGAGAAGTTGAGGTTACCTCTACCACATTGCTCACGTTTTTTAAACGGTCTTCAAGCGGGTCGGTTATCAATCGTTCTACATCTTCCGCGGTGTTACCCGGGTAAACTGTACTTATGTAAATTTTTGTCTCTACAATTTCAGGAAAATCTTCCCGAGGCATAGCAAAGTATGACTTTAGCCCCAACCATAGGAATATGGCGATCATTACATAAATGACCGAAGGGTTGTCTATGGCCCAAGAAGATAGGCTAAACTCTTTATTAGCGTTTTTTTGCTGTTTACTGCTCATCGGTCTGGTCGTTTAAAATTTTAACCTTCTGGCCATCTTTCACACTTCTGGCACCTTCCTCTATAATATGGTCCCCATCGTTTATACCGGATAGTACTTCAATATGGCTTCCTTGGGTTTTTCCGGTCTTGATTATGCTCTTTTTCAAGATAGCTTCGTTCTCTCCATCAGTAGGTTCTGCAATGTAGACGTATTGATCGCCTTCGGCATTTTCAGATATGATACTTTGGGGAATAACTATAGCCTCTTCATTTGTGTAGTCGTTTATATTCACCTTTGCCGTTAGGTTAGGTTTAATATTCCCTTTTTTATTGGGAACCGAAATTTCTACAGTAAATGCTCTGTTGCTTGGATTAATGAAATTACCGGTCTGTCTAACCTTGGTGGTTACGGTATCTCCTAAAACCGGGAAATATACCTGAGCCTGTTTCCCAACTTTAATACCGGATAAGTAGGTTTCTGGAACATCTACTTCAATATACATGTCAGACAGGTTTACGATACGGAACACTTCCGATCCTGGCCCTGGTGAAACCACCGTACCTTGATCTTTTATTACATCATCTATAATACCCGAAAACGGAGCTCTTATGGATGATTTGCCCAATTGACTCTGTGTTTGTTTTACGGCATCTTCAGCAGCTTCGTAATTGGTTTTTGCGGATAAGTATTCCAATTCTGAACCAATTTTTTGTTCCCACAGGCGCTTTCTACGCTCAAAAGTGGTTTTGGCAAGCTCTGCCTGTGTTTTAAGCTGAGATAGTTGGCTGCTCATGCCTCCGTCATCAATAGTTGCTAAAATCTGCCCAGCGGCTACCCTTTGACCTTCTTTTACATATACACGCTGCAAAGTACCAGACATTTCAGGATATACAAGAACGTTCTGTTTGGTCTTGACATTACCTTGAAGTTCTAAGAAATGATCAAACTTTTCCGCCTTGGCGGTTACCGTGGTAACTAGAGGTAGTTTTTCGTCATTGCTCATAGTAGCAATGACGGAATCAAGCTTTTTAAGTTCCGATTCCAGCGATTTTTGTTTTTCCGAAAGCTCACTTTTTTTGGCTCGTATACTTTCTAAATTACCCTGTGAAATGATATCGCTAACAGATGCTTCCTTCTCGCCGCAAGCGGAAAAAAGTAAGGCAGTAGTTGCTAAGTATAGTATTTTTTTCATCGTAAAAAGTTTGTTATGTTATTTATCTTATTGCTTAAGATCAGATACGGGTTCGTTTATAATGACCTCTAATTCAGTTTTCTTGTTAATGACTTCAACCATAGATTGCAAATAGCCCTGTTGTGCATCATAGAGTTGGGTCTGTGCTTGGCGAAGGTCAAAACTAGTGGCAATACCTTCGGCGTATTTGATTTGATTTTTGTTCTCTATACGTTCTGCCAAACCTAGATTTTGTTTTGCGGTCTCGTATTCCTCAATAGATAAGATATAATCGCTTTTGGCTTTTTCAAGTTGAAGTCGTATTTGCTCTTCGGCCTCGGATAATTGGGTCTTTGCTTTTTCCATTGCAATTTTGGCCCGTGCCGTACTTGCACTACGCTTACCTGAACTGAACAATGGAATACTGAGGTCTAGGCCTAAAACGGATGAGTCAAACCAATCTTGTTCACTTTTAAAGAAAGTAAAACTGTCCGAATAAGCGGTAGAGCCATAGTTTATAAAAGTGCTAAGTGTTGGTAATGCGCGGCTTCTTGCCAATTTCCACTCAAAGAACCTTTGTTCCGTTAGATTTATGGCCAACTTATAGTCTACGTTATTTGCCATATTGAACTCGGATTCCATGAGGGCAAAATCTATCTGTGATTCGGCAAGGTCATCCAGGTCTTCTTCCAGCTTTGTAGGTGCGTCTATAGCAATGCCCATTACAAGGTTTAGCATTTGGCGCGTAATATTCTCTAGCCGAACCGTATTTTTTAATTGGCTTTCTATGGAAGACAGGGTAATCTGTAATTGTTCTACACTTTCTTCATCGCCCAGGCCGTTTTCGTACAATTTGTTCGTTTCAAAAAGATTTTTTTCCAGATTGGCTTTGTTCTTTTCTAGAATGGCTACACTTTCTTTGGCCAATAAGACGTTTCCGTAGGCTTCTACAACGGACTTCCTTACCTCTTGATCCGTTTTCTCTTCGTTATTGGCGCTATAGCTTAAGAATGATTTTGTTGCCTGTACCCCAACTATATAGGAGCCATCAAAAATTTTCTGTGTTAAAGTGGCCGTAGCCGATGCTTGGTGGGCTTGCCCAAAAACTATGGGTACAAACTCTCCCGGTGTTCCTCCGGCAAATTCAGCGGGAATTAATGAAACCGGTTGTTTTAACTGATTTTGATAGCTAACGGAACCATTTATTTGAGGCAGTCCGTCCGCAATGGTTTCCCATTTCTGTTTTCGGGCATCAACAATATCCCGACCCGCATTAATGGCGCTGTAATTATTTTCTAGCGCAAATTCTATGGCTTCCTCTAACGTAAAGCTATAGGTTTTTTCGGGTGGATCTTGAGAAATTCCGAGCACAGCGGTTAGCAATGCTAGTGAAGTCAAATATATATTTCTCATTTATTCTTGGTTTGAATTGATAATTTCATTTAACACTTTTCTTCCTTTTGGAGTAACAATACCCCGTATATGGTACTCTAGATAATTGTCCATTAAATCTTGCATGGGAAACTTTTCCATTGGAAAAAGGCGATGGTCTTTAATGCTTGTTATTCCGGAAAAATAAATTCTTGAAATAAACTCTACATTTAGGCCTTCCCTATAAATACCTTTTTCAATACCCCTATTTATATTATCCAACACACAATCTTGCATTACCTCAAATTGCTTATCCCTAAGGGTAGCATGGATTTTTGGATAGTATTTTTGCAATTGATACTGTGGAGATGATTTTTCATCTTTTAGGTTGACCATCACAAATTTTTTAATGTCATAAAGTTCTTCTATTGGGTTTTTGTTTAGGGAACAGATTTGGTTTATACCTGCTGAGATGGCACTAAAAAGATGGGCGGTACATTCCTGTACCAATGTCGTTTTATTTGCGTAATGTGTATATATAGTTTTTTTTGAGATGCCCATCTCTTGGGCAAGATCGTCCATTGTAACACTCTTGAACCCTAGGCTCAAGAACATATCTGTTGCTTTATCTAAAATTTTTTCTTTCATAGATGGCGCAAAGATAAGTTAGGAAACTTTAAAAACATTAAAAGTTTCCAAAGTTTTACAGTTATTTAACATATCCTTAGGACGCTCAAATTTCCTTTTCGTTACGCTTACGTTCAACATATTTGTCATATGCCTGTTCTCCTTCTTCTTTCCAGAATTCATCGTAGAATTTCCATTTAGAAAAATCATCATTACACATCCTGCTAAACTTGCTCTTGCCGGGCCGGTTAGATTTCCTTTTCTTTCCTTTTTTCTTACCACCACCACCTCCGTTGCCGAAGCCACCAAAGATTATTTTTGATAATAAAAGAAGTCCGGCTGCCTGCCAATAGGTTAGGGTGGTCAATCCAAATAGTTCTGGCATCAACCAATTCCATAGGTACATAAAGACGTAGGCAAATAGCAGTACAAAGGCTATTCCTGCTATGATGTAGAACAAGACCTTAACAAACTTTGTTACATATTTTTTGGTTTTGCTCTTTACTTTTTGTTCTATATAGTCTTCCATAATTCGTTTATTTTTAGTTTATATTCTGTTTTTTCAATTCCAATTGTTTTAACAATAGTGCTAGAGCTCGGTGCCGGCGCGACATTAAAGTTCCTGCAGGTATGTCTGTTTCTTTAGATAGTTCTTGATAGGTATACCCTTCAAAATCTATGGCTACAATTATACTTCTGTAATGGGGTTTAAGTTGGGCAATAGCTTTTTTAAGCTCGGTTTTCATTTCTTCGGAATATGAATTGTCTACTGACCCATAGAGGAGCTCGGTAAAGTCGGCCAACTTGTTTTCCATTTCGGATTCAATACTAACCGCCGGCTTTTGGGTTCGCATTAAATCCACAATTTTATTGCGTAGGGAATGGTAAACAAAGCCTGCAATATTGTTAATAGGCAGAGCACTATCTGAACGAGAGAATAGCTTTAAAGCAACATCTTGGACAATATCATCAGCATCTCTATCCGCTGCATTATCTATTCTAGATTTTGCATACGCCTTTAGCGAACGATATTCTTCGTCAAAGAAGGTTTTTAGGTTTTTATAGTTTTCTGTGTCCGAAGTCATTAAAATGCTTTTTGCAGCTATTCTTCACAAGTAAAGACGATGGTTTTCAAATCTATTGCATTTTTTTTAGGTTATTTTTTTACAAAAGCTTCTAAACTGGCATTCTTTATATAAATGGTCTTATTTTTGAAAAAATTTTCTTGAATGCATTCCATAGAATTTTACCGTTCAGAGTTTATTTCATTTTTAGAACAGAAGTCCGTTAAAAGAGAACCAAACAACCTTTACGCTCCTATATCCTATATTTTGGGTCTGGGGGGTAAGCGTTTAAGGCCAGTTCTTACATTGTTGTCCGCCGAATTGTTTGAAAGCGATTATAAGAAGGCTCTAGAGGCGGCCCTGGCAGTAGAGACTTTTCATAACTTCTCTTTGGTTCACGATGATATTATGGACGATGCTCCGTTGCGTAGGGGAAAAGCAACGGTACATGAAAAGTGGGATATAAATACGGGAATCCTTTCTGGGGATGCCATGTTAATCACGGCGTATCAGCTATTCGAAAACTATGAAGGGGATACCTTTAAAAACTTGGCAAAGCTTTTTAGTAAGACCGCTTTGGAAGTGTGCGAAGGTCAGCAGTATGATATAGACTTTGAGGAACGTGACGATGTAACCCTACCGGAATACCTTAAAATGATCGAGTTTAAAACGGCGGTACTCGTTGCGGCTGCTTTGCAAATGGGAGCAATTATTGCTGAAGCCTCGGAAAAGGAACAGGAAGATATTTATAATTTTGGATTGAATTTGGGTATCGCTTTTCAGTTGCAAGATGATTATTTAGATGCCTTTGGCGATCCCAAGACTTTTGGAAAACAAGTGGGGGGAGATATTATTGAAAACAAAAAAACCTATTTATACCTTAATGCTTTGGAGCTAGGTACGGCAGATCAAAAGAAAGATTTGTTGGATATGTATTCCATTCAGCCTAAAGACCCTTCAGCTAAAATTGAAACCATAAAAGAAATTTTTATAAAAAGCGGCTCTGCGGAGCATACTCAGAAGGCCATTGAGGAATATACCCAACGGTCATTTAGGCTTTTGGATGTTCTAAATATCTCATCCGATAAAAAGCAGATTCTTCAAGAGTTTGGTGAAGGGCTTATGCGCAGGAGGGTTTAGGTTATTCTCCCCAACAACGCTTTAACAAAGGGTTTTGTTGGACTGGAAGATATAAATCTGAGGTCTTCTAAGAAGGTAGTGTCCTCGTCCAAAAATTTGAGTATAAGTTGTGGAGGGCATTTTTTGAAAAGCGATTCAAATATGGAATGTCCTTTTTCATTATGTTGGGATAAGACATCTAAGAACAGTAAATCGTAAAACCAAAATCGGTTTTTAAAACTTAGTTCATTTAACGGTTTTTCGGTTTTAATAAAATCAACAAGTACAGGAATTTTCTTGGCAGTACTCATAAAAGTATAGCCCGTACTGGGTTTGGCCCATCCGCCAGCTGTACCTATATAACGAATATTTTTGGTGTGGTGCTCGCTAAAATCATACGAAGTCATGGGTATACTTCCTTGTTCTATTTCGGTTATTCTATAGGAATCACCTTTTAGAAGGTCTCCGAGATAGTTTATCAAAGCTTCTTCGTATTCTACTTTTTCCAAGCGATTTTTTGAGAATAGTGTGTATTCAACAAGAGCTTCATATTTGGAAAACGGAAGAATGTACATAAAACGGGTATTTCCTTTCTGCGGAACGGAAAAATCCATGTATGTTACTTGAAGGGGATTGAAAATCGGCTTTTCAGTCTTTACGGTCCACCCTAGAAAATGCTGTTGCAGTACTGGATATTTCTCTTGATGCGTAGCCATTTTGTAATCAAAACTACTGCTAAAGACTTTGGAAGCTGAATAGGTATTATTATCCGTAAGGACTATAACTTTAGAACCTTGATCCGCTATTTTGGTAACCTGTTCTTGTTTAAAGGTAACATTAGATTGCTGCTTTAAAGCATCAAAATAGGCCCTATAAAAATCAATGCCTTGCACCATTTTATACTGGTATGGAGCAATGGAGTAATCTTTGGAAAATTGTTTACTTCCAAAATATATACGGTCCCATTTTTTGGAAACGATGGAATCAAACTTCCCATCACCCTTTTCCCAAAAACACCATGTTCTATCATTTGTTTTTTTGGCATCTTTATCTAAAAGTAAAATGGACTTGCTCTTGAAAAAATCATCTTTGACCATGGCATTGGCAAGCATTAGACCGGCCGCTCCAGCACCAATGATGATGTAGTCAAAATGTTTTGTGTTTTCCAAGGGCTAATATAGAATCGTTACTTTTTCAAAAGTAGCGATTCTACTCGAGCGTATTTTATTTTTAATTGATGCGATACCTCAAACCAAAAAATCCTCGAATACCTTGGTTGGGGCCATATACGTAAGATGGGTCAAAAGTTAATGCATTAGGATTGTTGGGTGTTGCCACCACATTTCCGTTGGGGTCAAAGGTGACATTCTTGTCAAAAGGGTCATGGGCGCGGGCGATGATAAAGGGATTGCCGCGGTTGGGAGTCCAATCTAATAGGTTTTTGATTCCGCCATAAAATTCAAAATTTTCAAGGCCCTTCCAAGTAAACTGAATGTTTTGAATGCTCCATGTAGGCGAATAATCGCTTCTGGGGTCGCTTTTGCCAAGAGTGGGTAAACGCATGGGGCCATAAACATTTCCGGTATAATCTATTGATAGGTCTATGTTCTTAATTTCATATGATGCATTCCATGTTCCCGTGAAGCTTTCGGTTAATATTTGACGTTCCTTAACCCCGTTTTCGGTTTGACTCACATCTTGAAGCGTGGCACCCAGTAAGAACTTAAATCCACTGGGAAAAGAAAAATCAACATTGGCGCTTACTCCCTTTGAAACAGATTTTCCATTAAGGTTGTCGTAAATGATTTTATTCGGGTCCGTATCATAATCGGGTAAAATGGCATTGCTAAAATTCGTGTAAAATACCGAAGCATCTATGCTAACAAAAGTACCATTGTCCGCATATATTTTTTTAAGGTAATTTAGATTCACGTTAAATGATTGTTCGGGTTTGAGTTCTTCCGTTACGACAACATCACGGGCACCTGTTAGCGCGGCATGTTCTTCGGTAAATAGGTTCACGACCCTAAAACCTGTGCCTGCATTAAGACGTATGATATCATTATCCGTAATTTTAAATCTATAAGCTGTTCTTGGGGTGTAAATGCTGCCATGCCTCTTGTCATAATCATAGCGCATGCCCAATAAAAGGGAATGTTGTTTGGCCAATGAAATTTCGTCCTGAATGAATAAGCTAGGTATGACTACTTCGTCTACGGAAGTGGTTGCTGTGGTATTGTCATCGTAATAATTATAGCGTATGGCTGAACCAATTAGGAGGTCATGAGACCCTAAGGACTTATCCCAAGTAAACTGGCCAAAACCTATGCGCTGATCAGCAATATAGGGCGTATCTCCGTAAACGGAGTTTTGACTGTGGTCATTATATGAGAAAGAAAAAAGCACTTTTTCCTTAATAGGTAGTTGATACTTTCCTAAAACCTCCCATCTACGGGTGTAGATACTTTCCCCATAAATTTCATTGCCCTCTCTAAATTCCGGAGTCCATTGCATTTCACCGCCCCAGCGGTCTTCATAGAAAAATCGCCCTGCAAGAGAGAAAATACGGTTCTCTTTTCGTTGAAAGTTCCATTTTTGAAATACAGAAATACGATCTTGTAAAGTTAGGTCGGTAAAGTTGTCACCGTTATTATCAATTGGGTTATCGTAATTAAAGTAGTTGATGCCTAGAAGCATATCGGTCTTTTTTCCCAAGTTAATTTTGGCCCCAACATCAATGTTAAATTCACCCCAGCCGGTTACAAAGGCATCTGCGAAGAAATCAGGGGTCTCTAAGGTGTTTTTAGTGATAATATTGATTAATCCTCCCACTGCTTCACTGCCGTAAAGTGTAGAGGCAGGCCCTTTAATAATTTCAATCTGTTCTATGAGCGAATTGGGTATTCCGGAAAGACCGTAAACCGTACCTAAGCCACTAACAATAGGCATTCCGTCTATTAAAACCAAGGTGTAAGGGCCCTCAAGTCCGTTAATGTGAATATCACCCGTATTACAAACATTACAATTGATTTGCGGGCGTACGCCATTAACGTTTTGTAGAGCTTCAAAAATGCTGGCGGTGGGGTTCTTTTTTAGAAAAGTAGGACTGTAAACTTCTACAGGAACAGGGCTTTCCGATCGGCTAACTGCCTTTAGGGTTCCAGTTACCACCATTTCTTCTAATTGCTCGGAAGCCGGATTTATTGTTATGTCAAGTGTTTTATCTTCGTTGTTTTTGAAAGTAACCTTTGTGGAGAAATCTTGATATCCCAATACCGAAACCTGCAATTTGTAAGTCCCCGCAGGTATATTCTTTAAAACATAAGAGCCATCTTCTAATGTAGAAGTGCCAATTTTGGTGCCTTTTAGATAAATGTTTGCGAACGGAACGGTCTCACTGTTATCCGAAATGGTTCCGGCAATTGTATTGTTTTGGGCATATGCGAGTCCGGTTATCAGGAAACATATGAAATATAGACTCGGCTTTAAATTTATTTTCATCAGCTTAAACTAAAATTTAGACAAAACTAAATATTTGTTTTTGGATATAAAAATGTATTTTTGTGTGATTGAAATTTTATGACACTTTCAGAAGAAGATTACATAAAGGCCATTTATCACCTGGGAAAGGGTGAAAACAGCTTGGTTTCTACCAACGAGGTAGCGGAACAGATGAATACAAAACCCTCTTCCGTTACGGATATGGTGAAGAAACTTTCTGATAAGGGAGTGGCCAACTATAGGAAATACAAAGGTGTTTGCCTTACGGAATATGGCCTGAAGGTAGCACTTACCCTTGTGCGGAAGCATAGGTTGTGGGAGGTTTTTTTAGTTGAAAAGTTGAATTTTGCTTGGGACGAGGTACATGAGGTGGCTGAACAATTGGAACACATTAAAAGCGAAAAATTAACGGATAGACTGGATAAACTACTTGGTTTTCCTCAGGTTGACCCACATGGAGACCCTATTCCTTCTAAAAGTGGCGAGTTTAAGAAAGCGGTAAAAAAATTGTTAAACGAGGTACCTGTTGGTGCAAGTGGTACATGTGTTGGTGTAAAAGATTCATCAGCCCCATTTCTTAAATTTTTGGATAAAAATAAAATAGCCTTGGGAGATACCATTTTGGTAATGGAGAGGGAGGAGTTTGACGGGTCGTTGCATATTCAGGTCAAAGGAGATGATATTCGAATTTCGGACCAAATTGCAGCAAACCTGTATCTTAAAATAACAGAATAATATGCAAGAGATTATTACTTATTTTGAATCTATTGATCCCGTTTTAGCGGCTTTTTATGCTACGCTTTTTACTTGGGGCCTGACTGCAGCTGGTGCAGCTTTGGTTTTTCTTTTTAAAGGTATGAACCGTGCACTCTTGGACGGTATGTTGGGCTTTACCGGAGGGGTTATGGTGGCGGCCAGTTTTTGGAGTCTGTTGGCTCCGGGTATAGAAATGAGCCCTGGCGAGGGTTTTGTAAAAGTGATTCCCGCCGCTGTTGGGTTTCTTTTAGGTTCGTTCTTTATTTTTGGTTTAGATAAGGTGCTGCCCCATCTGCATATCAATTTTAAGGAAAGCGAAAAAGAAGGAATTAAAACCCCTTGGCACCGTACTACCTTGTTAACATTGGCAATTACACTTCATAATATTCCTGAAGGTTTGGCCGTAGGTGTATTATTTGGTGGTGTTGCCGCTGGTTTTGAAGGCGCTAGTATTGGAGGTGCCGTAGCTTTGGCCTTGGGAATAGGTCTACAAAATTTTCCTGAAGGTTTTGCGGTGGCAATGCCATTACGAAGACAGGGGCTGAGTAGGACAAAAAGCTTTATGTACGGGCAAGCTTCCGCAATTGTTGAGCCCATTGCTGCTGTTTTGGGGGCATGGGCGGTTTTAACTTTTCAACCTATATTACCGTATGCTTTGTCTTTTGCAGCCGGGGCGATGATTTTTGTTGTAGTTGAAGAGGTCATACCAGAAACCCAGCAAGATAAGTATACAGATATAGCCACAATGGGTTTTGTTGCGGGATTTATTGTTATGATGACCTTAGATGTTGGTTTGGGATAACTGCTCCGTTGATGCTTCGGTTTTTAGTTATTAGCAAAAATAAATGCTTACTTGGCGCGTACGTTTCGCATAATTATGTTAAATGTAGGAATAGTTCTACGTTTATTTTTTAACTTTAATCTTCTATAAGATTCGCGAATGAATTCCGTTTAGATTAAGGACCGTTATTCTATTCGATATCTTTGGTCCGTAAAAACTTGCAATTATGATAGCCCCCAAAAATCATGACCGTGAAGCAGAGCGTCTTGAGCTTCTTGAGTCCTATGCTATTCTGGATACACAGCTAGAGGAAGATTATGATAATTTGGTTTTACTGGCTTCCGAAATTTGCGGAACACCTATTTCTGTAATTACCCTTTTAGATAAAGATAGACAGTGGTTTAAAGCGCATCATGGTTTAGACGTAAGTGAAACGGAAAGAAAGTATTCCTTTTGCGGCCATACAATTCATGAACCGAGCAATTTATTTGTAATTGAGGACGCAAGAGCTGATGAGCGTTTTCATGATAACCCCATAGTTGTGGGCGACCCCAATGTAATTTTTTACGCCGGTGTTACCCTTAAAGGAGCTAGCGGATTACCATTAGGAACACTTTGTGTCATTGACCATGAACCAAAACAGTTAACAAAAAGCCAGCTAAGTGCTTTAAAGATACTTTCCGATCAGGTAATGAACCTGCTTAATCTTCGTAAGAAGAAAATGGAGTTGGAAAAAGCAAATAAAGATTTGCAACTCGCGAATAGAGAACTAGATAATTTTGCTGCCGTGGCGGCCCACGATTTAAAATCTCCTTTAAATAATATCATTACATTGTCTAATTGCTTAAAAGATGTGTATGCCCCTAAAATGGATGATGAGGGCAAGCAAATTATTGGATTCATAAAAAGTTCTTCGGAAACACTTAAAAAGTTGATAGAGGGCTTGTTGAGTTACAGTAAATCCGGTCAGTACAAAATGGAGGATAAGACCAACATACAATTAGCCGATTTGCAGCAAACCATTAACGAACTTTTTGGCGGTCAAAAGGAATGTTCTATAAATGTAACGAGTGAACTGACTGAAATCCGTGCCAATAAAGTTGCCGTTGAGCAAATTTTGATAAATCTAATAGCTAATGCTATCAAGTATAATGATAAGCCCAAGATTAAAATTGATTTGCTAATTAAAGAAGAGAATGGATTTTATGAATTTGCAGTAAAGGATAATGGTCCCGGTATTCATAAGGATAACCAAGAAAAAATCTTTAAGATATTTGAGGTTGTATCAGAGAAGGACAGATATGGGGAAAAAGGGACGGGAATTGGTTTGGCTACCGTAAAAAAGGTTGTAGAAGGCTTAGGAGGTAGCATACATGTTACATCCCAAGTTGGCGAAGGCGCAACTTTTACCTTTACCATTAAAAGCCCTATTGTTTTAGAGTCCTCTCTGGCTTAATTCGGTTCCTTTAATGCCTAGCTTATCTATTGATTTCTTCAATTAGGTTGGCTACCAATGCAGTCCAACCGGTTTGGTGAGATGCTCCTACACCACGACCATTATTTCCATCAAAATATTCATAGAACAAGATAAGTTCTTTAAAATGCTCATCGGTATATTTTTCTTTTTCCAATTCGTTCACGGGTCTATTTCCGTTTTCGTCCTTTCTAAAAATACCAATTAGTCTTTTACTTATTTCAAATCCTATCTCTTTCAAGTTGAGCTGGTTGCCGCTTCCTGTAGGGTAGTCAAATTTTAAATTATCCTCAAAATGATTATGATATTCCTTAAAAGAACTTATAAATAAATAGTTCATAGGCATCCATATAGGTCCGCGCCAGTTAGAGTTTCCTCCAAACAAATCTGTTGATGATTCTGCGGGCTCGTAATTTATACCGTAGGTTGAGCCATTAATCTCTATCTCATATTTGGTTTCATGAATTTTGGATAAGGACCTAATGCCATAGTCACTTAAAAATTCAGATTCATCCAATATACTGTGAATAAGTATACTTAACCGTTCTTGGGGAACTAAGGATAGCAGCACGTCCTTATCTGGGCTAAACTCCTCAATAACTTGATATTTTTGAGTTTCCATACGGTAAGTACGGTACCAGTCCATACTGGCTTTGAACCTTGGTAACTTATCCAGACATTCTTTTCTAATATTTAAAACTGCCGCTAACGACAAAAGACCTGATATGGAACGCACCTTAATTGGAATTTTTTTACCATCTGGTAGAATAAGAGTGTCATAGAAAAAACCTTCTTTTTCATCCCAAGAACTCATGGAGCCCTCGGTAATTTTGTTCAAGGCTTCGGCTATAAAAACAAAGTGCCCAAAGTATTTAAGGGCCATATCTTCAAAAGTATCATCATGAATGGCAATTTCAAGGGCCATTTCCAGCATATTCAAACAGTAAAGCGCCATCCAAGAGGTGCCATCTACCTGCTCCAAGATACCGCCACCGGGAACACCGTTACTACGGTCAAACACCCCAATATTGTCCAAACCTAGAAATCCGCCTTCAAAAACATTGTTGTTCAGGCTATCTTCCCTATTTACCCACCATGTAAAGTTTAGGGCTAATTTGTTGAACATCCGTTTTAAGAAACTCAGGTCTCCCGTTCCTGTCTTGCGCTGTTCCATCTGATATATCTGAATGGCCGCCCACGCTTGAACGGGTGGGTTAACATCGCTAAAATTCCATTCGTAGGCAGGTATCTGACCGTTTGCGGCCATGTACCATTCCTTAGTGAAAAGCAAGAGTTGTTTTTTTGCAAATTCATGGTCAACCATGGAGAACGTAACGCAGTGGAATGCTGAATCCCATGCTGCAAACCAGGGGTATTCCCAAGCATCTGGCATGGAAAGAATATCATGGTTTCTAAATGTTGTCCAAGTGCTGTTACGGCCATGTTTCCTTTCTTGAGGGGGCGTGGTGCCCGGGTCGCCGTTCAGCCATTGTTCTACTTCGTAGTTGTAATATTGTTTTGTCCAGAGTAAGCCCGCAAAAGCTTGTTTTTGAATTTCTCTTTCTTCCTGGGAAGATTTTTCGGTTATAGAATTTAAAAACTCATTGGACTCCTTTATCCTTTCCTCAAAAACCGATTCAAAGGAATCGTCAATAGGTGAGTTGATATCCTGTGTTGAAAGCCTTAATCTAATCGTTTTGGTTTCACCGGTAGCTATATTCAACTCGTACACGGGGGCACATTTGGTGCCTTTGGTATTTTTTTCGGCCAGTGAGAAATCACTATTTATCACGGCATCATGAAATAGGTCTTTTTTAAAAGGATGCTCGTTGGTGCCGTTAAAGACGCGTTCCATATTGGTTTCGTTCTCAGTAAAGAGCAGTCGGTCTGGAGCATCAAAATAGAGGTTGTACTTGCCCACGTAACTGTGGTCTATACTTAGGTGGGGAGCTTTTTTGTTTCCTTTTTTCTTGATGACCGGTTTTTCTTCCATGCCGGTAAAACTCCAAAAATTCCGTATCCAAATAGTTGGTAGAACCACAGCTAATGCTTCTTTAGGTCCACGGTTACTAACGGAAATCTTTACTAAAATATCCTCTCCTTCCGCCTTGGCATATTCGGTATGGACATCAAAATATTCATTATTGTCAAAAATTCCCGTATCCAGAAGTTCAAACTCAGTATCATGCTTGCCCCTTTTTTGGTTTTCTGCTACCAATTGATTGTAGGGAAATTCATTTTGAGGGTATTTATAGAGATGTTTCATGTACGAATGAGATGGTGTGTTCTCTAAATAATAGTAGAGTTCCTTAACATCTTCGCCATGGTTTCCCTGCGGACCGGTAAGCCCAAAGAGACGTTCCTTTAAGATGGGGTCCTTACCGTTCCAAAGCCCCACCGAAAAACAGATGTTGCAATAACGGTCAGAAATACCGGCAATACCATCTTCTCCCCAGCGGTAGGTTCTACTCCTGGCATGGTCATGTGGCAAATAGTTCCAAGCATCTCCGTTAGCACTGTAGTCTTCACGTACCGTTCCCCATTGACGTTCACTTAAGTATGGCCCCCATTTAAGCCAATCTTTTTTCTTGCTATAATGGTCTTCCAGTCTTTGGTTTTCTTTGGTATTTTGGGTCATAAACAAATAATATGAAACATGTTAATAGTCTGGGGTAGCAATTCTCTTAAACTGCTTTGAAACGATAAACTAAATTAGGTATATAAAGAGGTCTTAGCAAGTGATAAACGCTCTTGGGAATAAAATATTAAGGGCTATCCGAAATTTTCACCACTTTTGTGCGTTCATAGAGTAATTGGTACTGGTATAGAACACTTACCAAGCTACAAAATGAAAAATTACTACTGACATGCAGAAAAAAGGACATGTATTCTGGAATATTTTGGGCGTACTAACGGTGATCATTTGTCTGTTCGCCTTTGTTCTTCATTTTAAAAATTGGACCAAAACAGACGCTACCGGTTTAAGGGTCGTGTCAGGGTTTTATTGGCAAGAAGTTCCGTTTTCCGCTTTAGACAGTGTAGACCTTGTACCTAAAATTCCGCCCATGGTTCGTCTTAACGGTTTTTCGGCATTGGAAAAGGAGAAAGGGATTTTTCAGGAATTCAAGGATTCACTTACGGACAAAAAGGTGTATGTCTATGTAGATAATTTAGAAAATCAAAAAATCAAGATTGTGCACCATGATTCTTTAAAGCTCTTCATTAATCTTAAGGACTCTATAGAAACCCAGCAGTTGTTCAATTTACTTTCCAGCAAATTAGCGGTAGAACCCAACTAAATTAACGCAATTCAGCTCTTTTTTAAGATTAACATCAGTTTAAATTATTTCTAGTGTTTTGCTATTCAGAGGTCTGTGTTGTATTTTGTTGACATAATCAATAAAACAAACAGTTATGGAAACAAATGAAATAGCTTCAAAATTAGTAGCATGGTGCAATGCGGGTGATTTTGAAAAGCCGTATCAAGAATTGTACAGCGATAAAATCGTTAGTATTGAAAACGATGGAAAGGCCGAGGGCGCTTATGTTGAAGGCTTTGAAGGTATCAAGAAAAAAGGGGAGTGGTGGCAAGAAAATTTTGAGGTGCACAGTAGTAAGGCTTCAGATCCAGTGGTAGCGGATAATTGGTTTTCCGTAAAGTTTACCATGGATACGACCCATAAACCATCTGGACAACGTTCTACCATGTCCGAAATAGCCGTATATGAAGTTCAGAATGGCAAAATTGTAAAAGAGCAGTTCTTTTATGATGATAAAGGATAAATAAATATAGAAGTTTACAGGCTATAGGGCCGCTCAACTATTGGGCGGCTCTTTGTTTTTAGAAAGACCAAGACCTATCTTTGTTTTAAAATATATGTATGGTTCTATTAGCTCAGGTTCTTGGCGCGTTATATGGTCTTTTAGCAGTTATATTTGGCGCTTTTGGTGCTCACGCTTTAAAGAAATTGCTTTCTGAAGACCAGCTTAAAAGTTTTGAAACAGGGGTTAAATACCAAATATACCATGCCTTGGTACTGCTTTTAATAGGTTTCAATTTTAATATGGATGTTGTCTCTCAGCAGTATATGGTGTACTGTTTTGCTATTGGGACTTTCCTGTTTTCTTTTAGTATTTATGCTTTGGTGATCAGTTCTGCAAAAGGAAAGAAAATGCGGTTTTTGGGCCCAATTACTCCGTTGGGCGGGTTATTACTGGTCTGTGGTTGGGCACTGTTACTGTTTAGCTTTATTGGAAACCTTGTCTAATTTTCTAGTTGTACTTCCGAAGTAAATTCTTTTATGGCCTGATTGGGTTCTATAATGTCATATCCTTTCCAAAAATTAGGGTCGTAGTCTGGCATATAGGTTGGTAAAACACCGGTTTTTTCCTTAAAGGCTTCAAATTGCCCGGAATTGATTGGTTCTTCGTCAAAGACTATAAGTTCATATTGATTTATGTTCCCAAAAGCAGCATCAACTTTTAGGGCCAATTCATTCTGTTTACGTCTGCCTTTTACGTTCTTATTTTTTTCAATGATGGTCAGCGGTCTTTTAAAACCGGCCCTTATACCTTTTATAATGTTGTAGTATCGTAAATGGTACTTCTGGTCAGCTCCTTTATCGAACAGAATACTTCCTTTTGCCAAATATTCGTTCACGGAAACCCCAAGGAGTTTAAAATCCCGAAGCGATTCCGTATTCTCAAAATCCATCCGAATCAATGCAAAATCATCCGAATTGATATAGAGCACTCCACCAAATTCCGGAGAACCATCGGGTACAAACCGGATAACATAAACGGCTTGATCACCTAGGTACGTGTGGTTTTCGAGCGTTAGTTCATAGCGTCTAGGCTTAAAAATAACATTGTAATCCGTATCATCAAAAATGGGAAGATTCTCAAAAAGGTTGCCCAGTGTTTTGCGCTTGTATTCCAAGAAAAATTCACGGCGCTCCTCTTTCTTTTTCTTTTCTTCCTCAAGCTGTTTGTTTAGGGCGGCAATATCGGTAGAATCTATCTCTTCCTTAAAAATATCGCCCATGTCTTCGGCATCTACCTTGGTTCCGAACAATCCTGATTTCACTTTAAAATAAGAATCGGTTTTAATATTTTCTTTTACGATTTTGTTGAACTTTTCCTCCAAGAGTTCAACATCTAGCTCCTTACTTTTATCATAAAGCTCAGAAGCTTTTATGAGGTCTAGTTTTTGTTCATCGGCATCATCTGCACCATAGAGGTCGCCCAACATCTCAGTATAATAAATATTGTTCTTGGGAATGGTCTGAATAACACTATCCAAGAAATTCTTGTTGAAAGCTTCAATGGAAGATTTCTTAATTTCGTATTGGGTCTTGATGATATTATTCTGGTAGGTTTCCCTTAGAAAAAGTCTTTTTTTAGAAAATTGGGTGATGTAATTTTTCTGTATGTTTTCTTCTACAAATTCAATAATTTCCCTTGGGGTATAATTTTTATTGGAAACGATAACCTCCCTTAATTCTATAGCCTTTGGCCTTAAGTAAATGAGGCTGTCCGTAAATTCGGAAATGGGTTTGCCCATAGATTCGTAACCAATGCACGAAATAAAAAGTGAATCTGTGGCCTTAATACCATCCTTTAGTAGAAACTTGAACCTGCCTTCTTCATTGGTAATTATTCCTTTGTTGTTCAATTGAACCGTTGCATACGGAACAGGCTTTTTTGAAACGGAATCGACAATTACTGAAGTTAAGCTTTGTGCATGTTGCACGGTAGATGAAAAAAGAAAAAAAGCGAAGAGGTAAAAAAATGGCTTTTGCATATTCACGGCTAATGGCTATTCAAAAAAAGCAATAGCATTTGAAGTAAGCACGGTTTTTTTGATTTATTTAATACCAATTTATTCTTTTATTAACGAATAGACTTACAAAAAGGGTAAGGTACAGGAAATTTTTCTAAAAATTAATGGCAGCCACAACCATCTTGTCCGCAAGCTTTGTTGCTGCTTTTTTTACTTGAAAACAATGCTTTTGGCAAAAGGAATTTCTTAACCAAATAACCTATGGAGATTGCTAGAACAATATAAACCAATATGGGTTGAAGTACACTCATCTTATTTTAATATTTGATAGGCAACTAGAGCTACAATATAAGCAAAAGTGCTCATAAATACCAATTGTGCCGCAGGCCATTTCCAAGTATTGGTTTCGCGTTTCACCACTGCCAAGGTACTCATACATTGCATGGCGAAGGCATAGAATAGCAATAATGAAATACCAGATGCCAAATTAAATAATGGTTTCTTGGTTTTTGGGTTTATTTCTGCTGCCATTCGGTTTTGGATGGTTTCTTCCTGATCGTTTCCAACGCTGTAAATAGTGGCCAAAGTACCCACAAATACTTCGCGTGCGGCAAAGGATGTAAGTACCGCAATACCAATTTTCCAGTCGTAACCCAGTGGGTGTACAATAGGTTCTATAGCTTTCCCCATATAGCCCATATAAGAATTCTCTAGCTTGTAGCTGGATATTTCTTGGCTAAGTGCCCTCTGCTCAAGTAGGTTCTGTTTTTGGGCAAGTGAATCGGTCAGGGCGGTATTATCTATACGGTAGACATTGTTTCTTATACTGTCCTTTAAAGCTATTTTGTAAGCGGATAGGTCATTGGCAATACTAACTTGATTAAAATCCGAGAATCCTTCGGTTTTAACTCGGTTGGATACAATTTCGTCTGCATTGTTAAAATTATCGCCATAGCCATTGGAGCCTAAGAACCAAAGTACTACGGATATGGCCAAAATTATTTTACCGGCACCCAAAACAAAACTTTTGGTCTTTTCCCAAACCGTATAGGCAACGTTTTTTGGTAATGGCAGCTTATAGTTGGGCATTTCTACCACAAAAAAGGACCTACCCTTAATCTTTAAAATTTTATTAAGTATTAAAGCGGATATAATAGCTGCCCCAAAACCTAGTAGATAGAGCAACATAAGGGTCAAGGCTTTGTAACCAAAGCCCAAGAAACTACCTTCAGGTATTACTAGGGCAATAATAATAATGTAAATGGGAAGCCTTGCCGAACAGGTTGTAAATGGCGTAACAAGAATAGTTATTAATCGCTCTTTCCAATTTTCAATGGTTCGGGTGGCCATTACCGCGGGTATGGCGCATGCCGTACCGGACATTAGGGGCACAACACTTTTACCGCTTAGGCCAAAGGGGCGCATCAGACGGTCCATTAGGAACACCACACGGCTCATATAGCCCGTTTCTTCCAGCAAAGAAATGAACAGGAAAAGAAATGCGATTTGCGGAATGAACATGGCTATACCACCAATACCCGTTAGTATACCTTCTGCAATGAGGTTGGTAAATACACCGGGAGGCAAAGTGTCCTTTACCCACGAGCTGGCGGAGGCAAAAAATGTTTCGATGAGGTCTTGAGGGTAGCCACTCCAGTCGTAAATACCTTGAAATATAACCAGAAGGATGGCAAAGAAAATTATATATCCAAAAACCTTGTGGGTTAGAATCTTATCCAGCGAAGCCCTAAATCCTTTGGCTATGGCCAAATCTACTTTGTAGGTCTCTTTTAGAATGCCGTTTATAAACTGGTACCTTAAAATGGTTTCCTTCTGCTGCAAGCGCTTCAGTTCTGATTTTGATTTGGTAGCAAAAGAAGAGGCATCTTTGAACAGTTTTTTCTCAATGGGCATAAAATTTACGTCTTGCGTAATCACAAGCCACAACTTATACAGGTCCTCATTAGGAAAAGCGTCCTTTAATTTTTTAAAATACCCAGGGTCAATAACCGTAATATCTACATTTTGTTCAGTTGAAAGGTTTTTATAATCGGAAATGAGTTCTTTCAGCTTGTCAATACCAATGCCCTTTCTGGTGCTCACCAAGGCAATTTTGGTATTCAACTTTTCTTCCAAAAGCGGAATATCTACGGATATACCTTTGCGGGACATACGATCTGCCATGTTAATGACAAGAATGGCCGGTATTTTAAGGTCTTTTATTTGCGTGAATAGAAGAAGGTTTCTCTTCAGGTTTTCTACATCGGATACGACTATGGCCACATCTGGGTGGTTCTTGTCATTTTTGTTCAGTAGAAGTTCTACGGCAACACTTTCGTCCAAAGAAGTGGTGTTCAAACTATATGTTCCCGGTAAATCCAGTATATGTGCCTTTACGCCTCTGGGAAGCTTGCACACACCCTCCTTTTTTTCAACGGTGATACCTGGGTAATTACCAACTTTTTGTTTTAAACCGGTAAGTTGATTGAAAACGGAAGTTTTACCAGTATTAGGGTTTCCTATAAGGGCAACGTTAATTTGTTTGCTCATAGAACGGAAGTGTCTTCTAAAATTTCCAGCTCAATGAGCTGTGCGGTCTCACGCCTAATGGCAATATGGGAGCCGTTTACATTTACATAAATAGGGTCTTTAAAAGGAGCTATTTGGACCAATTCTATCTCGTTGCCGGGCAAACAGCCCAATTCTAACAATTTAATGGGTAGGGAATCGTCAGAGAATTCTTTGATGATTCCTTTTTGTCCTTTTTTTAGCTGTGCGACCGTTATTACCAACGTTTATTTAGATTGATTATAAGTAAGGCAAAAGTAGCATAATTTATCCTAAAAGCCGTGTGTTGAATCCCAAAAAATCATAAAACTTTAGGATGTTTGCGTGCTACAGTGGCCGATGCGGAAAATGGAGAGGCCCGTAAGTTGAATCCAAGAATATACTTTTGGGAATTTGGTAGTGCCCTGTAGTTTATTCTTCTTGGTTAGGGGTCATTAGAATTTTTAAATCGGCCATCAGTTTTTCAACCTCTTCTTCATTGGTACCATCGTAAAAGCCGCGAATGCGCTTTTTCTTGTCCACTAGAATAAAATTTTCGGTATGGATCATATCAAAAGGTCCGCCATCGCCATCGTCTTTTACGGCTAGGTATGATTTACGGGCCAACTCGTATATCTGTTTTTTATCGCCTGTAACAAGGTTCCATTTAGAATCATCTACACCTTTTTCTATTGCATATTTTTTTAGTTGTGCCACAGAATCTATCTCCGGTGTAACTGAATATGATAGCAACATTACGTCATCAAAACCCTTAATTCTTTCCTGTATACTGGCCATATTCTTGGTCATTATGGGGCATATAGTTGGGCAGGTGGTAAAAAAGAAATCGGCAATATAGATTTTGTTGTTGTAATCGGCTTGGGTTATGGTTTTTCCATTTTGGTTGATCAAGGAGAAATCTGCAATGGTATGGTATTTTCTTTTGTATTGAAGCGTACTGTCCACCAGTTCCGGGTTAACCATGGTAGGTTGGTAAATTGTTAGGATTTTGGGGGGTTGCAGGGCGTTATAAAACAAATACATGATTACCGCGGAGAGCCCCAATAACACGAGGCCAAAAAATTTATATTTGGCAAAAAATGTGCGCATAATCTTTTTGGTAAAGATACGTTAGTCAGTACAAGCATTCAAGTCTTAACTGCTAAGAGCGCTGCTAAATGTTTCTTAAAAATAAATGGCGGTTATCAGTAATTTTTTTTAAGCGGCCGTAAAAGTGTACTTTTGTCGGCTGAATTCAATAAGAGTTCATTAATTATAGAAAACATAGATGAGTCCGTTCCTTATTAAGGCCATACAATTTTTTTTAAGCCTTTCACTATTAATAGTGCTTCACGAAATGGGGCATTTTATCCCGGCAAAATTATTTAAGACCCGCGTAGAAAAGTTCTACCTATTCTTTGATGTAAAGTTCTCGCTTTTCAAAAAGAAGATAGGCGAAACCGTTTATGGTATTGGGTGGCTTCCTTTAGGAGGTTATGTAAAGATTTCCGGTATGATAGACGAAAGTATGGATACCGAGGCTATGCAAGAAGAGCCAAAGGAATGGGAATTTAGAAGTAAGCCGGCTTGGCAAAGACTTATTATTATGTTGGGCGGTGTTACCGTTAACTTTGTTTTGGCATTGGTTATCTATATTGGTATGGCCTATGCTTACGGAGATCAATATATTCCGGGAGATAGTTTAAAAGACGGTGTTCATGTAACGGAAAAGACCATTGGTGATGAACTTGGTATTGAGACCGGAGATAAAATTGTTGCTGTAGACGGCCAAAAGATAAAGGACTTTAATACGGTCTTTATGGACATTATTAATGGGAGTAGCATTACTATTGAACGAGACGGACAAACCATTGAGAAGGAAATTCCTGTTGATTTCATAGCCACTTTAATAGAAGATAAGGACCGTGCTAGGTTTTTGGGACCACGTATCCCTTTTGTTATAGCCGAAGTTTCTCCCGAGTCCTTGAATAAGGATGCCGGACTTGAGCCAAAAGATGAAATAGTTGAGATTGCCGGAAAGAAAATATCATATTTTGATGAGGTAAAGCCTATTTTGGAGCAGTATAAAGGCGAAAAAATTAACCTGACCGTTGTTCGTGACAATAGCGTTCGTAAAGTTGTACCAGTAGTAATAAATGACTCTGCCCAAATAGGAGTGCGCCCCGGTATGGTTTCTATGGACGAAATGGAAAAAAGAGGTCTTTTGCGTTTAGAGACCGAAAAATATACGTTTGCCGAATCTATTCCTGCAGGGATCAACAAAGGGGTAAATACCCTTACGGGATATCTGAAGCAATTAAAAAAGATATTTAACCCAGATACGGGAGCATACAAAGGTGTGGGTGGTTTTGCGGCCATTGGCGGACTTTTTCCTGAAACATGGAACTGGGAGGTGTTCTGGGGCACAACGGCTTTCTTGTCCATTATGTTGGCCGTTCTAAACCTATTGCCAATTCCGGCTTTAGATGGGGGTCATGTTATGTTTTTGTTGTACGAAATGGTTTCCGGGCGTAAGCCAAGCGATAAATTTTTGGAATATGCACAAATGATAGGATTCTTTATGTTGCTGGCTTTGATACTGTTTGCCAACGGAAATGACCTATATAGATACTTAATGGGAAAATAGATTGCAAAATTTATTTGGGACAATAAAAAAAACAATTATATTTGCACCCGCTTAGATAAACAAAGCGAAAATATTTTCCTCCTTAGCTCAGTTGGTTAGAGCATCTGACTGTTAATCAGAGGGTCCTTGGTTCGAGCCCAAGAGGGGGAGCAACAAAAAGCTAGTCGAAAGACTGGCTTTTTTTGTTTTAGGCCATGTTCGTTGGGTTTCAGGCCAATTAGACCGTTGGTTACTTCTCTTCTGAAAAACTAACTTGTATGTAATTATTTAATGCTTAAGGTCTAGGTAAGACGCATAAAAAAAAGGTCCTGATGTTTTTATATCATCAGAACCTTCATCTTTGTTAGGCAATTTTGTTTAAATCAATCCCAACCCGAAAGGCCAATAATTTCGCCATTTGGTCCTACAAAAAAAGTGTATTTGTCACGAGCGTAGTTTTCATTTTCCAATTCGTAACCTTCTTCTTTTAGTTTATCGCCAATTGGGACAATGTCGTTTACTTTTAGCATAAAGTGGTTGTGGTTGGTGTTTCCTATAGGACCTATTGTATCTATAAATTCAGGAGCCGTTAGTGATAGCCCAATAGTCAAATCATCGGCCTTTAGTTTCATTACAAGCATTCCTTCAAGTCCAGGACCGTGAAGTACTTCGGCATCGGCCATTTTAAAACCCAATATTTCACGGTATAACTTTAGGGTCTTTTCAAGTTCCAATACGTGCACACTAATGTACTTTAAGCCTGTAACCCTTGCTTCTTCCGTGCTAGCTGCTTCAATAGCTTTAGGAGAAGAATCTGATGTTTGTGCAAAGCCGTAATTAGTGCCTGCTAATACAAAAGCTACTAAGAAGCAGATTTTATAAAGTGAATTTAGTGAACTGTGGTTTTTTTTTGTTCTGTGACTAGTAGTAGCCTTCATAATAACTTTCATAATAAATATCGTTTTGTTAAAACTATGATATTATATCATAATCTTAACCTCAATATAGCTTAACAAAAACTGAACATTTGCAATGTTCAAGACCTGCAACCATAGACATTTTGCACTGCGCTTCAATAAAAACTGAACAATTAATTATTGGTCGGAAATTCACAGGTTATGGTAAATATTTCTTTGTAAAATTACAATACATGCATGCTTTGTGTAGCCCTAAAACCTGCTTGTCAGAATGGTTTTAACCGTTTGAATTCAGCTGAAAACTTAATAGGGTAAACGGCAATAACCAACAATAAATAATATGAAACATTTTACACTTTATTTACCACTTTTCTTTCTTGTGATTTCCTGTTATGAGGTAAAAAATGAGGAGCAAAAAAATCTTGAAGAAACATACGAGTGGGAAGAATTAATAGATAAGGATTTAACCCAGTGGGACAATTATTTGAGCTATCAGCACCAACCCGGTTACGACGGTTCCGTACCACTAGATGAAAATGGGGAAGAAATAGCTCCAATAGGTTTAAACAATAGCGACTATACCGTTTTTTCAACGGTGAAAGAGGGCGAGGAAACCATTATCAAGAATACGGGAGAATACTATGGTTGCCTGATTACTAAAAAGGAGTATAAGAATTATCATTTTCAGTTAAAGTACAAATGGGGAGATAAAAAATGGGCCTACCGAAAAGATTTACTGAAAGACTCTGGAATATTGTACCATTCCGTGGGGCCAATGGCTGTTGAGTACTGGCGTTCATGGATGCTTTCTCAAGAATTTCAGATAATGGAGGGGCATACGGGAGATTTTTGGAGCCAGGCTAATTCTGCCATAGACATTAGGGCGTACAAACCGGAATCTGTTTTGGATCCATTGGCGCATGAGTCACAGGATTATTTACCAATTGGTATGGGTAGTCCGTATAACAATTATTGTTTACGAAGCGGAAATTATGAAAAACCACATGACGAGTGGAATACGCTTGAGTTGATCTGTTATGAGGGCAAAAGTCTTCATATCGTAAACGGAGAGGTTGTTATGATTTTGAAGGACTCAAGATATATAGATGAAAACGGTAAGGAAGTGCCGTTGATCCAAGGGAAAATTCAATTGCAAAGTGAAGCTGCAGAGGTGTTTTTTAAAGATATCAAGATAAGACAGATTGATTCGCTTACACAGCAGCAAAAAGCACTTTTCTAAATTAAGGCAAATTATAAAGACAGTATCATATGAAGATTAACGTGTTTCTGGTATGTAGTATTATAAGTGCATTTATTGCGTGTTCGTCAAATTCTGACGATGATGAAGAAATGGATAAAGGTCCTGAAGACTCCATGCAAGTAGATGATAAGGAGGAAGACAAGGAAGATGAGATAGCACCTTTTCAACTTTCTGATTTGGACCCTGATTTGCCTTCGTTTGTTTCTGTAGTTGATGATACCCCGGAGGGAATGGAGTGGGTAAAGGTAGAAGCCATGTCCGATGAATTTGATTCGTGGGACGATGATAAGTGGTTTAATTCTTTTTGGAACTACGGTAACACCCCGGTTTCTATGCGAAGTGAAAACTCTAGCGTGGTAGATGGCAAACTAAATATTCAGGCCACGTTGGATGAGGGTAGTTCCCAATGGTTTCAAACGGCAAGAGTTCACTCCAAAACTAAAATAAGTTACCCTATGTACACGGAGTGTAGTATGAAAACCTCAAGTATTTCTGCGTTCAATACGTTTTGGCTGAACAATGGCGATATTGATGATAGGGATGAGATAGATATTGTTGAGAGCAATGCAAACCCAACTCCTGAGTGTAGTGATCAAACTACGAAACCAAGTAACTACCCGTGGGCTCCGTGGGATTTTCCAACGCAGATGAACTCACAGTATTTTATTGCTAAAAGTGGTGTTACGGAAAGGCATGAGGATAATTTTGATACGAGAATGTTATCGGATGCAAATCCTAACAAAGGAAAAACGTGGGATGAAACCTACCATATTGTTGGTGCTTGGTGGAAAGATGCTAGAACGGTTCAGTTTTATTTAAATGGAGAGCCAGCTGGTGTTGTTACCACTAACCAAGACTTTACAAGAGAGCTAGAGTTAATATTTGATTTATGGACTTCCGAAGAATGTTACCTAGGAGGTTTACCACAAAAAGAAGAGCTAAATGACGATTCTAAGAATACCATGCGTGTAGATTGGGTACGCACTTGGAAACTTGAAGAGAAATAGTATTACTTAACCTATTGGCATAGGATTATGTTTTAAATATAATGTGCAGAGTTTGTTTAAATTGAGTTAGTTTTCAGTTAGTTTAGTATGGGTTAGGGGCGTGGTTAAAACCAGGCCCCTTCCTTTTTTAGCTGCCTTTTGTAGTTGTATTTTGCAGATTTATTGTTGTTTGATATCAAAGGTAAAAACGAATTTACCCTATTCACTGTCCTAGTGGAAATTCAATTTCCATTTCAGGTGGTATTAAAAATCAGGTGTAGTGTTGGAGACGCAATAAGTAGGTTGGTGCCCTTTATCTGGTGCCGGTATTCAATTTGAGGTTATAGTCATAGGTGTCATTTTTCATGTAGTCTTTGACCATTTGGTATTCTTCGTTTACCCTGTTGCCTTTTTCTAAGGACAAGTCGCATTCAAAACGCACAAAATGATAATTGGGGTACAATTCGTGACTAATTCCCCACGTTATGCCTTGTCCAAGGCTTGTGTTTACATCGGTAAAATTCCCTGGTCGGTAAGCACCGCCACCCTTGGGAATGGTTAAACCTTGAATTTTTGGGTAAAAATTTACTCCGTCTTCAGAAAATAGGATGCTGTTTCTTTCAGGTCCTTCAGGCAATGTAGCGCATACACCGTTACGATAGGGCCATACCATGCTGCCATGTCCGCCCATTAAAACAGGGTTGTACTTAGATTTAATATACGGGCCTTCAGGGTTATTGGCTATTGCAACCCCTGTAGCTAAGGGTATATCGGCATGTTCTTTATTAAATTTACCCGATGATACATTGGGGGTCCATGGTAAGCGGCCATGACTTTTGTAGTATAGAAAATATTGTCCTCCCTTAACAAAAAAGGTGGGTTCGTGTATAACCTCGGCATCCCAACTTTCTTCAGAACCGGGCTTTAAAATTGGTTCGTCCAAAGATTTCCAAGGTCCCGCCGGAGTGCTGGCTACGGACATGCCAATTACGTTAGGCGTAAAATCTCCGGATGTTTTAAATTGTTTTGACCAGCGTGCATCTTCAATGCTTCTTGCTGCTTGATACACTAGATAATACTTGCCATTTGCAAACAAAATATCAGGATTAAATACACTGCGGTGGTCATAACGCCCAGCTGTGCCACGCGAAATTGCCACTCCCTGTTCTTCCCAATTTAAGCCATCGGTAGAGGTTGCGTACCAAACATCGCACAAATCCCAGTGAAAAGCTCTTAGTGAATCGGTAGCGTCATTGGGGCCTACCACTTCGCTGTTAGATAGAGGTTTTGAATACCACATGTAATATTTACCATCAGTCTCTATTACACTAGAGGGGTAATAACGTTCTGCGCCGTCTTCCAACCCCTGCAGTTTTTTAAATGTAAATTGGGTATTGAATTCGTTGTACTTTTCGTAAGAAATCTGATTTTCGCGAAAACGCTTGTAAGAGGCGCTTTCGTACGTTTCTGGTTCTTTGTGCTGGCACGAAGATAAACTTACTAGTATCAGTGCTAAAACAATGTTTGTTCCAGTTATAATTATAGCCTTTGCTGTCATAAAACAGTGGGTTTTATTATTTTCTTAGCGATATCTTTATGTTCAAATGGTGTTACATTTTTACGAAAAATGAGGTTTAAGTAATATTCAACTTATTAAAAAGGACAGTAGCTACATGTAACATACTGTCCTTGCTTAATCAAACTCAACTCAACTCAACTCGTATTTTATTCTCCTTTGGCCCTATGTTGGGTCTTTCTTTCTGATGTAAAGCTCATAATACTTTGATAATCCCAGCTATTGTACATATGAGAAAGTCCCCAACGTAATATTTCTGTAGGTTCTTTTTCATTGTCCGCAGTTCTATTTAAGCCAATGGCATGTGCAGTAACTCCGGGAATGACGGACATTATTTCAAAATTAATACCGTCAGGTGCCCATTGAATGGTGTTTTTTTCTGGCCCGTCTGTAGTAATTAAGGCCGCAACACCACCATTGTATGGCCAAACACAAATTTCATGGCCGCTATTGCTAATTGGGTTGTATGGTGATTTTATGTATGGTCCTTCAGGTTTGTCTGCAATGGCAAGACCATGACGGATTTGTCTTCCGCCAAATGTAATTTCTTCTCCCATCTGTTCACCTTTGTAGTATAGATAAAACTTGCCATCAAAAGGAATAATACAAGGGTCATGAACCTTATGGCTGTCAAAGTCGCCTTTTCTTTCAACAGCAAATCTATCTTGTTCTTCACCTTTCCAAATACCATTGTCGGCAGGACTTAATATAGGTTCTTTACTTTTCGTCCAAGGACCGTCAGGAGAATTGGACCAAGCTAGGCCAATTTGGTTTTTTACACGTACCGTATAGGGCGATTTTACGGTTTGGTAGCTCAAATAATATTTGTCTTCATGTTTCATGATTTCTACGGTAAATACCGATCTGTCATCATATTCCCCAGCTTTACCTCTAGGTACCGCTAAGCCTTCTTCTTTCCAAGTCTCTCCGTCTTCCGAAGTTGCATACCAAATGTCGCAACGGTCCCAAGGAAATACCTTGTCGTTTTCAACGTCGCCCCCAAAACCTTGTGTTGGTCCAGTACTTTTGGAATACCATACATAGAACTTACCATTTTCTTTTATGACAGCACTAGGGTCTCTACGTACAACACCTTCTTCATAGGCTAAATCTCCTTTCAACGGTTTTAAGTTAGAAAACTGAATAAACCATTCGTTTCCTAAATCTACGGGCCATTTTAAGGCCCTTTTAGAAGCGGTACTTAAATGATCTATATCTGTAATGCCCAAATGGTCTATTTGGGCCTGAGTTATCCCTAAAGAGTCTAGTTTTTTCTGGTCATATGTCGTAACCTGGGCATAGCTATGATATGAAAGCATAGCGAAAAAGAGAAACGAATATAGGATTGTTTTGGTTCTAGAAATCATTGTAATAAGCGTTATTTAATTTATATGAATTTTGATGTTTCGTTTAAAGTGGGGCCGGTAAAATAGTTGTATTTAATTTTTGCCCATGTTTTGTTTCGTAATAATACTTTTTATGAAATGTTTGGAAATAGACTAGTACGTTTATACTTGCATATTTACCTTTTCTAAGTTTTTGTTGGGTTTATTTTTATACTCACACTTAAAATCATGTGTTTAGGTTCAATTTTTTCTATTTGAGAAATCTGAACGAAAAATTGATGTATCAGTAATTTTTCCATTGTTATTTTGACAAATATTGGTTAATCGTGGGTAAAATCTTTGGTTTTCTTATGAATAAAAACTGAACATTCTTAAAAACTGGTTCAATTTTCATGAATTTCAACTAAGCAAATATTATATTGACTTTGACTAGGAAAAATAGACCCATGTTCAGTCTTGTATTTTCTAATGTTTAGTTGATTTTTAATTAGTGAGCAATAATTTTTAGATATGATGAAGCGTAGGAGTTTGCTAAAAATGCTTAGTGCTGTTATTATTTTGAGCAGTTTGTTTGTAAAGGCGCAAGAGCCTTATGGCACAAATAAGTATATAGACAAGGCAAACCAACTCACGGCAAAAAAATTAGATAGTGCTATCTATTACCTGAAAGCGGGTATTGATTATTATTCTGAACAAAAGGATACCATAAACTTAATCAACAATCTGTGTCAGTTATCTGCGGTTTATGATAATGTGTTGGATTACGGAAAATCTTATGATGGATATTGGGAAGCGTTAATTTTAGCCGATCTATCCGATGATGATATTTCAAAATCCCGTATTTATCAAGAATTGGGTTGGTTGTATACCGCCTATAGAAGGGAAGAAGAATCATTGCGTTATTTTAATATGTCCCTTAAGCTAAAAAAACAGCTTTTTAAAGAGAAAAAGATAAGTCAGGATTATCTGGTCAGTAACTACTTTGCTATTGTAAATTGTTATAGGGTAAACCATAATTATATAATGGCAAAGACGTATCTAGATAGTTGTGAGCTGTCCTTAAAAAAGATAGACCCCAATAAAAAATCATATTACGTAGAAACGGAGAAGGGCTATTTTGATGCCATTGCAGGAGATTATGAAAATGCATTGAACACGTTAAACGAATCTAAACTCTTTTTTGAAAAGAAGAGCCCTTCATACCTTACTATTGTCTATTTTTTATTAGGAGAGGTGTATAAACTAAAGGGAGATTTTGAGGAGGGAATAAAGTACTATAAGGAATCTCTTAAGTTCTCGGAAATGTATAATAAGCATTTGGGTTACAAGCTATTCAACTATGAGGTTTTGTCCGAGCTGTATTATAATCAAAACAATTTTAAAGAAGCCTTTTTCTACAATGATAAGGCACAAGAATTAAATGAAAATATTTTCGGCAGAAAAAGTAAAAATCATAAACATTTATTTGAAATAAAAGATCGTTACAGACTTCAAAAAGAAAAAGAAAAGGCACTACTTAAAGAAGTACGAATTGAAAAGCTGGAAGACCAAAAAAGAATAGGTTTCTTACAAAATATATTAATGGGCGTAATAGTGGTCTTTATGTTTTTATACGGGGTTCTTTTGTTTAGAAACCTAAGAAGAAAACACAAACTAGAAAAGCAAAAGACCAATGAGGTTATGATGTTAAAAAACAGGGAATTAACTGCGTCTGCCCTTCAACTGATCGAAAAGGAAGAATTTATTGCTAAACTAAAGCAGAATATTTCCAAAAGTGATGCCATAGACGCAAAGGCCATTCATAATATGCTCAAAGGTTTTCAAAATTCCCCAGGTGGAAATTGGAAGGAGTTTGAAGCACGGTTTACTTCTATAAACCAAAGCTTCTATGAAAAAATAAGGACAAAATATCCAGACTTGGGACAAACAGATTTAAAGCTTTGCGCTCTAGTAAAGTTAGGGTTTTCAAGTAAGGAGATGTCTTCTTTATTGGGCATTACAATAGAAAGTGTACATACTTCGAGATATAGGTTAAGAAAGAAACTTGGATTAGAAAAAGGGGAGAATCTTATAGATTTTATGTCTACAATTTAAAAGTGCTATATCTTCTAATATGTGGTATAAATAATACTTAAAAGAGTTAATACATGTCTTGCAATTAAAAATGGGCAGCCTATTTAAAGACTGCCCATTTTACTATTTAACATAGCGGTTAAGATTCGGGGGTTATACCTTTATGGTCTAACAGGTACTTCTGCTAAGAACATATCATCTATATGAAATTTAATAGCTTGTGGGTAAAACTCGTTATACCCTCTAATGAACCAACTTACTTCACCAGTAAAACCTGCATCAAATTCTTGTTTTTGATATACCCATTCTCCGGTAGGTAGGTCAGGAGTGAATACGGTAGGTATCAGTTCAAAAGCCCAGTTTGAAGGATATATCCTAATATCCGAGGATTCAGTACCTGAAGGAACACCTGATAAGTCACTTTCTATATATATCCAGTAGCCAAACTCATATCTTTTACCTTCTTCAAGGGTTATTACCACAGGATTTCCACCGGCATCTCTATGTTCAACGATCATACCACCGTTGGGTCTAAAGTTGATATCGAGGCTCTTGGTTCCGGTGCGTGTGTTAACCACACCAATATCCAAATCATATTCGCCCCAATGACCTCCCCAACCTAGGTAAGCCCAATTATCAGGAGTTGATGTTTCTAATCCATAATCATATGGGGTAGAAGGGTAAAGGTTGGCCAGTTGGTCAAAATCTGTCAAAAGAACATCGGTAAATGCTTCTGACTCCACTTCATCAACGGTTGTAAGTTTCCCGGGCGTATAGCTTACGTAAACTTGGTCATCATTATAAAGTTGTTCTCCACTTAAATCAAGAATAACAATATTGGCTTCGTTCTTGTCTATAGTCGCCGTAGATATAACAGGATTGATCAGAATAGGATTCATTTCATCTCTGTTATTTTCTATTCTAACGGTAAAATCGGCTGGATCTACCGTGCTTCCATCTATTTCTCGGCTGAATTCTAATGCGATCTTGTCTTCACGTTCGGCCACTCTATCCAAAGTTACCGGAGCGGAAGATGGTATTACTTTTATCACTTTCTCAAAAGAAAGGGTATCCGCATCCGTTGGTCTAAACCTTGAGGCAATAAATTCAAGATTCCAAGACCCTAATCTATTGAACCGCATGTCTACCTCTTCTTCTGCACCGGAGTTTATAGTGGCAGGTTTTCCTCCATCCGAAGACCATGCAATTGCTTCCGGTTCGCCTATTGCGGTGTAGGTTAAACGAACGGAGTTACTGGCTTCTATTTCATTTTCTGCTCCGTTGGACAAATTCAATTCAGCTCCTACACTTCCATCAGGGTTTACATGATAGGCCCTTAGGACAGATTTGATAGAATCAATTACAGTGATCACGATGGTGGTGTCCAACTGCTTGGTGTCGCTTGGAACCGTACTATCATCATTTCGAAAAACATTGCCCTTAAAAGTTTGGCTTAGTTTAACGTCATATACTCCGGCCTTGTTAAAAACACCTTTTACTACCTCTTTGGATGACGTATTGGCTTTCTCTCCTGAAATACGAGAGTTTTCGGGGAATGTCCATGTTCTGGTTTCAACTCCTCTAGAGATATCGCCAAAATCTATATGACCTCCAACAATTACTTTGTTTTGGAAATCCATTTCGGATGTTACGATAATTCTATGGTTCACATCGCTTATGTTCAGCTCCTCTTCTTTTTCGCAACTGAAGACAAGCAGAGCTAGGATGAAGAGTGCACTTAAGATATTATATTTTTTCATGTCTAGCGGTTTTAGTTGTTTAAATTAGGATTGTTTAATACTTCTCCAGTAGGAATAGGAAAATAGTCATGTTGCGCCGAGCGATAATTTTGTGAGGATTGAATAAAGTCCGGTCTAACTCTTCCTGATATAAATAGAGGGGCCTCACCTTGTCCGGTCACATCTAAATTAGCTTCGCGCCAAACTTCATCGGCACGTAAATCATCAAAAACCTCTTTAACAATACCCCAACGTACCAAGTCTTTATAACGGTGTCCTTCAAAGCATAATTCTATTGCTCGTTCCACACGTTGAATATGCGTTAATACAGTTTGCGCATTTGCAACTACCAAAGGATGGTCTCCATGAACTTGTTTGCTTACGTGCAGCTGTGGAAACATACCACCGTTCATATCCATATACTGTTGTAAGGTATAGACACCGGCTCTACTTCTTACCATGTCTATATATTCTATGGCAGTCATAAAGTCTCCGCTATCATTAAGTACGGCTTCGGCATACATTAATAAAACATCTGCATAACGGATATGTCTGAAATTAATACCACTACGTCCTCTTGGCGGTTCTGCATCTAGATGGTACCAGTTAGAGTGTTTTTTTAGATAGGCACTTTGTCCGCCTCCCCAACTTGCCTTTGCTTCTGCAAAAGGAGCAAGGTACCAGTCGCCTTCACCATTTCTAGGTGCAATGGTAGCATTCATTCTTCTGGACTCTAAGTTGGTGTCGTTTATAGAATTGTTGGGGTCTACTTCATCGTAAACCAACATTTCGTGCAAGTTGTAAGAAGCGATTACTGTATTAAAAGCTCCGTATTGTAGGTGCCCAACTTCTGTACTAAGGGTGGTAGATTCAGCACCCGCTCCACCATTGGTAGTATCATCTTCTGCAAAACCGCTATTACCAGGTTTTATATCAAAAGAATAATTTACTTCAAAAATAGATTCTTCATTAAATTCATTTTCGTGCCAGAAATTATCTTCAATATTTCTTGTTAAGCTATATATTCCAGAATCTATTACTTCTTTAAACAAAGTGGCTGCTTGCCCCCACTGTTCATCATAGAGGTATGTTTTACCTAATAACGAAGCTGCAGCACCCCAAGTGGCTCTACCTACATCATTAGCTTCCCAAGATTCTGGTAAATTATTCATGGCAAACTCTAAATCTGGAATAATTATTTGCGTATTTACTTCTTCCATAGTAGATATGGACTTACTCAATTCTTCAATAGATTCTGCTACTCCATCATGTATCATAGCTCCTCCATAAGTATGAACAACTTGGAAGTAAAAGAAAGCCCTTAAAAAACGAGCTTGGCCCTCTATTTGCGCTTTGGCTTCATCATCAAGAGTCTCTTCGTCTACTTCTTCTAGTTGAGAAATAATAGTGTTTGCCCTAAAAATGCCAACATACAGTTCTTCCCATTTGTTGGTTAAGTGAATTTGCCCGTTTGTATAGGTTAGATTTCTAAACGGATAAGGCCTATACCAAGATTCAGTACCAGCAATATCTCCTAACACAAATTCCTGCACTAACTCGGCACCACTAACGGAACGATATTGTAGAGCGCCATAAACCGCCGCGAGAGCAGCGTTAAAATGTCCTTCGTTTTTCCAAAAATTTGTCTCTGTAAGAGCATTTGGATTTTCTTCGTCTAAAAATGTACTTTCATTACAGCTAGCAATAATTAGTGCAAGAAGTACAAGACTTTTTGTTATTATTTTGTTCATTGATTTCATAGTTATTTTTTTAAAAACTTAATTGAACTCCTAGCATAAACTGGCGAGCAATAGGGTAGTTGCCATTGTCCACACCTCTTTGAAATAGACTATCACCACCTACTTCAGGATCATACCCCGTATAATTCGTAAAAGTGAAAGGGTTTACAGAGTTTAAATAGAGTCTTATTTTGTCTACTCCGTAGTCTTGAGTGTTTGGAATCGTATACCCTAAGGATATGGACCGGATACGTAGGTAAGTTCCGTCTTCTAAGAACCAATCTGAAAACCCTCTTACATTAGAATGCCCTTCATTTTGTCTAAATGTTGGAATATCTGAGTCTGGGTTTTGTGGTGTCCATTGGAAAACTTGATCTTGATGGCGCCCACCTATATAGGCTAAGTTTTTATTACCATTGTATACTTCAGTACCATAAGCCATATAGCTTTGTACGGATAAATCCCAATTGTTATAATCTAGATTTAGATTTAGACCGGCTTCCCATTGTGGAATACCAGAACCAGAGAATACACGGTCATTGTCATTAATAGCTCCATCTCCATTTACATCTTTAAAACGTAAATCACCTAATTGTGGAGAGCTAATAGCACTTAAATCTAACTGTTGGTATTCCGTCAATTCTTCTTCGGTTTTAATTACACCATCGTTTTGTAATAAGAAGAAAGAACCGGCCGGATTATTTAAGGCTAAGAAGGTGGTGTTATCTCTATTAATAGTTCCTCCGGACTGCCCAAGTGTTTTACCATTTAAATTGGTGATTTTATTATCATTAAGAGTCCATGTTCCTGATATGCCAAAGTTTAATTTGTCTCCTATTTTTCCTTTGTAGTTGGCAGCAAACTCCACACCTTTATTTACCATGTTACCGGCATTAAGGGCTACACTACCGTAAGTACTTTGAGCACGAGGTTGCCACAAACCGGAAGAAGGAGCGGTCTGCTCGTTAATTAACATGTCTTGTTTATCATTTTTATAGACATCGGCAGTTATATTTAATTTGTTTTGAAAGAGACCCAGCTCAAAACCAATGTTTTTAGAAACAGTTGTTTCCCATGCCACATTTGGATTGGCATATCTACGTTGAACTTGACCGTTTACTAGATTTTCGTCCGTTCCAAAAGGGTAATTAACCCCCGCTTCTATGGATGGAATAAAGGCATAATCCGGTATTCCATTAAAGCCTGTTTGGGCCCAGCTTCCTCTAATTTTTAGATTGTTAATGGCATCTACATTAAACCATTTTTCATCAGTAACATTCCAACCGGCAGAAAATCCATAGAAGTTACCATATCTTGTTTCTGGGGAGAACTTGGAAGAACCGTCACGTCTAAAACTTGCCGTTAATAAATATTTTCCATCATAGTTGTACTGTAATCTGGCCAATTTACCGGCAAGCGTATAACCGTTTTGGAATTCATTAGGGGATTTAGGGTCCGCTCCTGCATTTAATACTTGAACATCGTTTGATGCGTCATCGGCAAATACAGTTCCTACGTTAAGACTTCGCCACCTATATTTTTCATAAGAAGCGGCTCCTAAAAGATCAAAGTTGTGTAGCCCAAAAGATTTTTTATAATTTAAAATATGCTCAATGGTTTCTCTTTTGGAGAACCAATAGTTATAGTCTAATTCTGCGTTAAGGGTAGAGGCTGCAGGACTTAAATTTCCATTTCTATCTAAAGCAAGGTATTGTGGCTGAAAGAACTTTCTAAAATACTGTCCCTCATTACGACCTAAATTTAATTTATAACTTAAGCCATCAAAAACCTCATATTCTAAATTAAGAGATATACTATTGCTCTTATTTTCTCTTTCATCAATATTATCTAATTGCCTTGAAAGAAAGCCATAGAAGATTTCATTGGCAGCAGATATGAGTACGGTATTTTCACCAGTTCTATTTATTTGATCAAAAGGAGCACTATGCGGTACATTTTGTATGGCAAAACCGAATAAATTCCATGGTTCTTGTTTTCTGTTTTCAGTAGTTAAACTAGCAGAACCAAAAGCTTTAAATTTACCCTTGGTAAATTGTCCCGTAATTCTGTTTGTTAACCGGTCAAAATCAGAACTTATTAAAACCCCTTCTTGTTTGTAGTAAGTGGTGTTGAAATTATAAGTCAAATTTTCTGCACCGCCAGATAAGTTGAAAGAAACGTTTTGAATTATAGCATTGTCATTTTGAACTTCATCAACAAAATTCGTATCCCAGTCCAGTGCGTTTGCATCCAATAAAAATGTCTGTGGCTCATCTCCTCCTACTTCTGCAGTAGTTTCTCTGTTATAGAGAAAATCTACCGTATTGGATAAGGGTGTTCCTGAAGTAATGTTTTGAATCCCGGTAAAGGTATTCAGGTCTATTTTCATTTTACCTTTCTTACCTCTCTTGGTTGTAATTAGGATTACTCCACCAGCTGCACGAACCCCATAAACAGAAGCTGATGCTCCATCTTTCAGGATATCTATGGATTCTATTTGTTCTGGTGCAAGGTTAGGATTTTCTTCTTGAGGAATATTATCTACCACATAAAGGGGCTCTCCGCCATTTATAGACACCAAACCTCTAATTTGAACGTTGGCAGCTTCTCCCGGACGTCCACTAACAGCTTGAATGTTTACCCCGGAAACTTTTCCTTGAATGGCGGCTCCAATATCAGATACAGGAATTTTAACCAATTCTTCGGACGCGACTTGCGCAACGGCCCCGGTTACCTCTTTTTTCTTTTGAGTTCCATACCCTACAACAACCACCTCCTCTAGAAGTTGAGAATCCTCTTCCATAGATAGGCTTATAGTTTTGTTGTTGGCAGAAACCGAACGTTTTTCGGTTTTAAAACCTAGGTAAGAGAACACCAATGTTTCACCCGGCGAGGCGGTAATTGAATATTTACCGTCAAAATCTGTTACTGCACCCTTGCTAGTGCCATCTACAACAATAGAAACCCCTGGCAGTGGAGTTTTTTGTTGGTCTGTTACAACACCTGAAATGGTTTCTTGTGCGTACGCCCAGCTTATTCCTAACAGGAAGTAGAGCAGAAGGGCGCTCATTTTCATAAATCTTGGTTTTTGTCCTTTCATAATAATGAATTAGGTAGTTGGCATTTTAACGACAATAGTAATATGTCATTGAAATGGATTAAGTATTTAATTATTGAAAAAAATTCAAGGATAAATTTATCAGATTATGAATTTGGGTAATAAAATACGCCCTCAATAAAAACTGGACATAGCTTTTCTATTTTCAAATTATTTATTGGTTTTAACTGAACTATGAGGATATTGGGAGAGTTTTAGAACGTATTTTATAGGGGGTGAGCAATTTTTATGAAGTCTACATTTTCATTATGAAAAAGTTCTGGGGTAAATTACCTTATTCCTGTATTTTAGGTTGATTCCAAGGGGTGTTAAGAACCAAAGGAGCTTAAGGGTATTTGCTGAGATAACCAGTTTGTTCAGGTTTTGTTCAGCTCTTAAACTTAAATGAACAAGATATTTTTACCGTTCAGATATTGCTGTACAGGTAATGAATGATTATAGCATAATTCATAGAAAAAGTATGTTGATATCTATTGGGGAAATGTTAATCATGACAATTAAAGTAAATAATGGCTAAAACTTTTGGATTGTCCTTTCCATAATGCTCGGTCTATTACAAACAGTGGAGTAGTAGCCAGTTATCTTTATTGGAAAGTTATAGTCATTTTTTAGAGGCTTATAGTATTAGATAGAACTAGCGGGTTCTTGTGATTCTTGACATTTCTAAAGATGAAAATAAGATTCAAGAAAGAAAGTGAACCTTGAATATTTGCGTCTTATAAATAGCATACTGTAGAATAATACTGTAGGAACATCCTGATTTTTCATTAGTGAATTTATTTTTGGTCTAATAGTTTGATTAATAGTTAAATAAGTGTGTTAAATATGCTATCTTGTTTCGGTTGGAATTTTGCGTAGTACCCGTTCTGGAATTTAAGGAAACTGTAGTGAGATATTTGTCATGTTCGAATTCAATACACTAAATATCCATTAAAGTTTTGCCTAATAAAATGTCGATTGACTAATATTTAGGTCAATTGCCGCAGAAGATGTGATATTTGTGAAATGTTAATTATTTGATTCATATATTTGGCCGCTGTTGGATAAGATGCTAGTTATAGGATTGATTTTATAAACTATTAAAACCGACATAATCCCCCCATGAATTCAAAAAATAGATTTATTCTAATAAATTTACTTGCCTTTGAGTTTGTTCTGCTCAATGTGGTTTTGACCATATGCTTTATGTTTAAACTACCAGATTTTTCATTTAGCGATACAGCTATTCTTTGGAATATGGTTCGTTTAATGGTTATTTACAACGTTACATGGTTGGTAATCATTATGTACATACGTAATAGTGAGTTCTATTTTAATCCGGATTTTGGGTACTTTAAGAGCATTGTAACTTCCTTATTTTTCTTCGTGGGCTTTGTGATTAGTGTGGTTATCTTGTTGAAAATCAGATATTTTAATAGGTCGACATTTATTATTCCAATATTTATTTTTTCATATCTTAATCTGGTTAGTCACAAATATTTGTTGAGATATTTGAAAAGAAGGGCTTCTCATCTGTTTTCGGACACTTTGCTTATAGGTTCAGGTTATGATGAAAACAATATTCAGAGCTTTACCAATGCAATGACCCAGTATGGCTATAACATCATGGGGTACTTGGAGAATAAACAGCGGAAACCTAATAATATTTTAGATTTTAGTGTTTTTGGCAATGTTGAGGACTTAACTGAAGTGTTATCAAACAACCGTGTGGATGATATTTTCATAGCGATGGCCGGAATGAAACATGATAAAATCATGGAAACCATTCAAATAGCGGACAGTTTTGGGGTTCGGGTAAAATTGATTCCCAAAAATCCATTGCTTAAATCAAAGAATTATAAAGCGGTTACCATGGGTGACCTTGCTGTTTTTAAGCTCAGGGAGTCGCCTTTAGATCATTTTAGCACAACAATTCTAAAACGTTTATTTGATTTTTGTTTTGCTTTCATAGTGTTGGTGCTGTTGTCTCCTGTTTTCTTGATTATAGCAGCTCTTATTAAAATTGATTCAAAAGGCCCAATTTTTTATACTCCCTATAGGAAGGGTGAGGCAGGTAAGACTTTTAAATGTTACAAGTTCAGGACTATGTCCGTAACCGAGGACCCTTTACATGGAGCGAAGTCCACAGTTGTGAACGATCCGAGAATTACGCGTATAGGTAAATATTTAAGAAAGGGAGATTTGGATGAATTGCCACAATTTTACAATGTGCTTGTAGGTGAAATGAGTGTAATAGGACCACGGCCTCATAGAATAAATCTACAAAACGACTTTAGGAAAAGTGTAAACCATTATATGGTGCGGAGTTATATTAAGCCAGGTATTACAGGCTGGGCACAAGTTAATGGTTGGCGAGGGCCTACTGTAACAGATGAGCAGAAAAATCAACGGGTAAACCATGATCTATGGTATATAGAAAACTGGAGCCCTTGGTTAGATGTAAAAATTATCTTCTTAACACTTTTTGGAAGCCATCATAAAAAAGCTTTTTAGCTATAGTCTTTTCCATGTGATGTTGAACCAAGATTTACAAACATGTTAGTCCCAATTAAAAAAAATAGACAAAAGTAAACTTTGCAATATGGTAATTAAATCAAGTATAAAAAACTCAGGGCATTTCTTTTTGAAAAGTGAATATGGGGCTTTATCATTCAAGCGAATTAGTATAGCGTTAGTTGCGTTGGTTTTGACTTCTTGCTATACCTCTAAAGGTGTAAATTATATTCAAAGCCCGGATAGTGAAATGACCATAAGATTGCGTCCAACCGAATATGGTGTTCAACCAAATGATGTGTTAGATATAAAGGTTCAAAGTAGAGATCCGGATCAGGCGGCATTTTTTAATATTAGTACAGTTGAAAATAGAAATTTACAGGCAAACCCGGCGTCACTATTTTTAAATGGATATACGGTTGACAAAGAAGGTAAAATTAATTTAGCAATAGTAGGGGAGCTTGAAGTTCGTAATTTAAGAGTAGAGGAAATTAGGGATATCGTACAGAAGGAAATAGACAAATATCTGCTAAATGCTATTGTCTCGGTTAAACTAACTAGTTTTAAAGTTTCGGTCTTAGGTGATGTTAAGAATCCCGGCACCAACTATATTTATAATAATCAGGCTACCATATTTGAAGCGTTAAGTGCTGCGGGAGATTTAAATATTTCAGCAAAGAGAAAGAATGTAAAATTAATTCGTCAGAAAGGAGATAAATCAATTGTGGTTGATTTGGATTTAACAAGCCCTGAAATTATACGATCACCCTACTACTTCTTGCATCCTAATGACGTACTGTACGTAGAAACTTCTAAGGAGAATCTATTCCAGAAAAATTTAGGTGTGTTCAGTCTTGTTTTATCTGCAATTTCAACTACTATATTGGTTCTTAGTTTTAATTCAAATTAATTTTTAAAAATCTTATTGCTTGAGGTTATAATTTTGCGTAAGAAGGCGGTAGCTCATTACGGTAATTGAACCTCAGGAAAAAATAATTTTATAAAAATGAAAGAGCAAAAGAATAATATGGTTAATACTCAACAAGAGATTAACCTAAAATTATTTTTCCGTAAAATTTATAAGAACAGAATGTTCTTCATGGCAAGTATTGGTTTTTTTGTAATCTTGGCATTAATTTATATTGTACTGTCTACGCCTGTTTACGAGGTTTCTACATCTGTGTTGGTAGACTCCAAGGGCAGGAATAGAGCCTTAGGGAATAGTAAATATGTTGAGGGGGGGGTTAGTTTAATTGAGATTGAAAAAAATCTATATAATGAAATTGGGATTTTAAAATCTTTTAGTTTGATTAAGCAGACTATTGAGGATTTAAATTTCGACGTTACCTATCACAAGAAAAGTTTTTTTTCCGAAAGTGAAGAGTACGGATATTTTCCGTTTGAAGTAGAACTAAATAGGGCTAAACCTCAGCTTTTTGGAGTGCCTTTTGAAATAGAGTTGCTTACTGATTCTACTTATGAACTTAAAATTGATGCCGATGATTTTTTCGTGTCCAACCCCGTTAATGGTACAACTAGGGATGTGAAAAGGAGGTTCAGGTTTTCTGGGGAGTTTAAGTTTGGAGAGTCTGTAGAGCATGAGTTTTTTTCCTTTAGCTTAAGCAAGCCTGAGTATTCTGTAAGTTTAGAAGATTTTGATGGAGATGACCTAAGTTTTGTAATTAGTGACGTTGAAGATGTGGCCAAAAGCTACATGGATAAAATTGAAGCAAATAATATAGATATAGAGGCTAGTATATTTAAGATAGTATCTGTAGGTCCAATTGTTAGTAAAGAAGTTGATTTTTTGAAAAAATTGACAGAAAACTATGTGCAGAACGAACTTTTTTCCAGAAATGAGATTGCAGCAGGTAAAGAGGCATTTATTCGAAATCAGTTAAGGGTTATTTCGGACTCTTTAACAAAGTTCGAAGTAAAGTTAGAAGCTTTTAAAATTGATAAAAAGGCGGTAGATCTAGGGGCAACGGCTTCCAATGCTTTGGACCAAACCAATAATTTACAAGTTGAGGCGGCCAAGATTAAAATGAATATCAATTATTATAACTCCATTATTCGTAGTGTTAGGAACAATAAAAATAGTGATGAATTTATAATGCCATCGGGTATTGGCATTGAGGACCCATCAATCAATCAAAACATTTTAGAGTTAAAAGAACTTTATGCGGAAAGATCAAGGAAGAAGTTTTTTGTTACTAGCAATAACCAAGAGATGACCATTCTAAATGGTCAGATTAAGGAGTCTACGGAGATTTTGCTCAGCAATCTAAAGAGCGCGGTTCGGTCATCTCAAGCGGGATTGGCGAGTATAACTTCACAGTTATCTAGTATTGATGAAGAAATAAGCTCATTACCTACACGAGAAATACAATTATTGAACATTCAGCGTGAAAATACACTTTATGAAAATCTATACAAGTATTTGAGCCAAGAATTGGCTAAAACGGGTATAGCTAGGGCAGAAAGTACATCTGATACCAGAGTTTTGGATGAAGCTAGAATGGAGGGTAATGGTCCCATTGCACCTCAAAAATCATTGTTGTTGGTAATGGCAGTGACTTTAGGGGCTTTGGTGCCCTTGGGGAAATTGGTGTTTTTTCCTGAGGAAGAAGTTATTGAAAATGCACATCAAATTGTTGCTAATTGTGAGATGCCCATTATTGCTAGTATAGTGCATTATGATAATGGTCCTTCTAAAAAATCATATACCGTACCTTATATTAATTTTAATGCTGAGAAATGGATAAGGAAATTTAAGGGGGCGAATACGTTGTTAGATTATGTCAATGAAAGTTTTAAACCGACTGATTCTTATTTTGAGGTATCGCTTTGGAAACTTAAAGAATCTTTTCGTGATTTAAGTACAAATCTTAAGCTGGTGAACCCTAGTAATAAAGGAGTCATTGGAATAACCTCAATTATGCCTGAAGAAGGTAAAACTTACAGCGCTATTAATTTGGGAATAACACTTGCTGAAACGGGTAAAAAAACCATCATAGTAGATGCGGATTTAAGAAACCCTAGTTTGGTAGGTGAAATTAGTGAGGTAAAAGGTCAGGGCTTATCAAATTATTTAAAAGGAGAAATAGATGAGGTTAAAAAGATTATCTATTCTCATAAGACGATTGATAATTTAAAATTTATTCCTACTTCAGTAATAGAAGGTAATGTACACGAACTACTTTCGGGAGATAGAATAATTACGTTAATTCAAAATCTTAAAGAACAATATGACTATGTAATTCTTGACACTCCGGCAGTTGGTTTGGTTTCTGATTTTTTACTGCTTCTGGATGTGATGGATATTAATTTGTTTGTTGTGCGTCGTAACGTTTCTAAGATTAGCTTTTTGAGAGATTTAGAGAATTTGATTCCAAGAGAAAAAAGAAAGAAAAGTTATATAATTTTCAATGACGCGTTAACTGATAACCATAAATACGGTTATAGGTCAAAATACGGAGTAAATGATGAGGAACAGATAATTAGTAAATCTCTATCAGTGTAATTTATGGACTTTGGAATTTAATCACATAGGTGCAAAGAAATAAGATATTTATTTTCCATGAATAAATTCGAACGATATTTTAAATACGACTTCCATAGTGTTAAACTTGAGTATTTTTATCTCTATATAGCCATTGCCGCGATTGTTGCATTCGTAATCGTATTAAGAAGTGAGTCTAAGTATAAATTAGAAATGTTCTTTTTATCGTTGTATTTATTAACCGGTAGTTTGAACGTTTTGTTGAATTTTAAGATTCCTGGAATCAGTTTCTTTGAAATGCAACCTATACGAGTCGTTTATTTATTATTATTGCTACGAATTATTAGAAATAGACTTTTTTCAAAGACAAAAACAAGCTTATCGGATACAGTTAAAATACCTTGGTTTGTTTTTGCTTTAATAGGGTATATATTATTTCTAACTATATCTGTTCTATACACTCAGGTTGAAAAAGGGTATGTTACAATTATTGATTCAGTTGCTTTTATCATTCTTGTTTATGGGGTTCGGGAATTGAAAGACCAAGCATCTTATGATTTGATTGGCAAATCAATAGTTATTGGCGCGATAGTTTCTAGCGTTGTCAGTATAATTCAAATCACCATAGACCCTTATTTTCTTCGTATTGGAGATGATAGAGCAGCTTTTGGTTCTTTAATTAGATCTAATGGAATTTTTAATACTGAATATTTTAATTCTTATTATTTAATAATTGCGATATCTTGGGTGCTGGCAACTACAAAGAGAAACTCTCTTAAATTAGTTTTAGTTACACTTTTTGCTATAGGGGTAATCACTTCATTTCAACGAATGAGTTGGGTTATCCTTTTTTTAGTCTTAGTAGCGTACCTGGTGTATATACAAAAGATTTCTTTTGAAAAACTCTTCTTTGGAGTTTTTCTTGGTCTTAGCTTTATCTTGTTTGTATCGGTTTTTTATTATCAGGATATTATGAAAAGTTCGCTTGTCAAAGAACGTCTAACGGATTCTGTTGATGGTAGACAGGGATACTACTCGTTTGTGTTAAATAGTATCGGGGACAAACCCGTGCTGGGTTTTGGAGATTTACACAACGAAGTATATTATGAAAATCTTCTAAGAATTACAGGGCACAGAGAGCGTGCTACTGCTGAGGAAGGTGATTTGCATAGTGGATATTTTATGGCAATGTTTCAATATGGCATTCCCGCTTTTATTTGTTTTCTAACTTTTGTAATCTTGGCCCTGTTATATTATGCATCATTAGTAAAACAGGGTATATATTTTATGGTGCCTTTTATGGTTAGTATATTGTTTTTTATAGGGAACCTTACTAATACTTTTTTGTTCTTAAAATATCTGGCAATACTCTTTGCAATTCACATAGGTATTGGCATGGGAATTAAGCAGATACAAGTTGATCAATTAAAGAATATTAATCATACCAGTTAGGTTATTTATTTTAATGAAAGGATTAGATAGGGTCAAAGAAAAAATTTTAAGGGGAGATTCCCGCTCTGCTCGAGCTAAGAAAAATATCCTTCAAACTATTATAGTTAAGGGTCTTGGGGTTTTAATAGGTTTTCTATATTTCCCTTTGTCCTTAGATTATCTTGGGGCTGAGAAGTTTGGAATTTACCTTACACTTCTTTCAATTGTTGATTGGTTTCTGAATTTTGATGTTGGTATTGGGGCGGGTCTTAGGAATAAATTTGGAGAGTCTGTAGCCGAGGGAGATGATATTAAAGCTGTGCGGTACGTAAGTACCGCCTATTTCGTTTTAGGAATTGTTATTTCGATAGTAACGGTAATTCTTCTTGTGTTGAATTTCGCTTTACCATGGACGAATTGGATTAATATACCTCCCAATCTTAAAGAAGAGGTAGTATCGTTAAGCGCCGTAATAATAGTGGCTTTTGGGGTTAGGTTTGTGGCCCGTAATATTTATGAGATTTTCTTTGCTACCCAACAAATGGCATACGTAGAGTTTTTTACTTTTGTCACTAAGATTTCGTTTCTTATATTAATATTGATTTTACCTTATGTTGTAAAAGATTCACTTTTTTTCTTTGGTACAGCTAAGGCCTCGACCTTTGCTTTGGTTCCTCTTGGCGTGGGACTTTTTTATTTCAACAAAAAGTTTCAAAAATATAAACCTCATTTAAAGGAAGTCCGCAGGGATTATTTTAAAGATCTCTTTTCTTTGGGATCTAAGTTTTTTCTTATAAAAATAGCTATGCTTATTATTCATCAAACCAATAATATGCTTATTGCTGGTTTGGTTTCTCTTGAGGGAGTTCCCCAATATGAAGCAGCTTATAAATACCTGTCTATTTTTATGCTCTTGTTCGTTATAATGAACAATCAACTTTGGCCCTCAAATATAGAAGCTTATGCCAAAGGAGAGTTTAATTGGATGAAAAAGTCAATTAGGACTGTAATGAAGGTATGGTTGGCCACTGTGGTCTTGGCCACGGTCATGGTCTTGGTTTCGCCCTTTGTATATGGTTTTTGGTTGCAGCAAGGATTGGAGGTGCCTATGGAAATTTCAATTGTGGTAGCTGTTTCAATATGCTTTACTACATGGGTGAATATGTTCAATATTGTATTGAACGGAACCGGTAAAATTGCGTTGCAGATGTACGCTTGGCTCTTTGCGGCGTTGATTAATATTCCAGCCTCTGTTTTTTTTGTAAAAGTTCTTGATTTGGGTGTGGTGGGAATTGTTTTAGGGACTGTGGCAAGTCTTGTTCCGTTAGTTATTATTTCACCAATTCAAGTAAGTAGAATATTATCCCAAAAAGATACCGGTATATGGGCCAAATAACACCCTTTAGCTGGTATTTTTTTCAATGAATTATTGATTGAGAATAAGTAGGTTTTAGAGAAACACTATGATTAGGTTATTGAAAAAGAAAAATAAAAAATGAAAAAAGTTTTAATTGATATTTATCACTTACCCCAATATAATTTATTCAGAAACACCATAAGAAGTTTTGATCCTTCTGAAGTGGATATATGTTGTGTTAACAGGGGTAAGCTTTTGCCTATAATGAAATATGAATTGCCAGAATACAATATTATCAGCATAGGAGATTATAAACATAACAAAGGAATGTTTACAATGATCTTTAAGATTATTATTCCTAGGATTTTTACTTTGTTTAAATTAATCAAAGCTTCGAAGTATAGATATGTAATCACGGCCCATTATCAAGCAAACTTTGTAGCCAAACTTCGCGGTATTCCCAATGTTGCCTTTATAGATGATCCTAGAAGGTTTGTTTTTCCTCTTTTAAAGTTTTCGGCAGATGATGTGTACTTGCCTCCTTTTGACCAGAAATTTGAAGGGGTTAAGTATTTTAACGCATTAAAAGAATGGTCTTATTTATCCCCTAAATATTTTGAAGCAAAGATTTCTGCTTTAGATGAGTATGGCTTGAAAGCCAAAGATTACATTTTTATTAGAGAAGTGTCTACGGAGACCTCTAATTATCTGTCTCAAAATCTAGGGGCTATTTTATCCGTAGCGGATAAGTTTCCCAAAAATTTAAAAGTAGTACTTTCTTTGGAAAATAAGGAATTGATAAATCAGTTTCCCAAAAGTTGGATTATTTTAAAAGAACCCGTAGAAGATATTCATTCGTTAATGTATTTCAGTGAGGTTGTCATTTCTTCTGGAGATAGTGTAGCTAGGGAAGGGGCTATGTTAGGTGTGCCAGCAATTTATGCCGGTATTCGTGATATGCCGGCGAATGTTATAATGATTAAAAAAGATATGCTTTTTAAATTAAATCCATTCTGAAATTGTTGAGACGGTTTCAAAAATCCGTAATGGGGAAATTCGTTTTCCATTGCAAGATGTTTTTAGACAGGAGCTTCTAAACGAGTGGGATGATGTTACCACGCTTTTATTGAATAAATTAAAAAATTAGTAATTATTGAAAATTAATTTGAAAATGAAGATATCAATATTTGGATTAGGGTATGTAGGTTGTGTTAGTTTGGCCTGTTTAGCGGAAAATGGTCATAATGTGACCGGGGTTGATGTAGTGCCCCATAAGATTGACCTTATCAATAAGGGAAAGGCAACTATAATCGAAAAAGATATAGATGAGATACTTTTGGCCAATTGGGAGAAAGGGAAGATTTCTGCTACTTCAAATTTTAAGGAAGCAGTACTTAATACTGAAATATCAATTATTTGCGTAGGAACTCCCTCTGACGTAAACGGACATTTGAATCTTAATGCAATATATCAAACAGCAGAGCAGATAGGTGCGGCTTTAAAAGAAAAAGATGGATTTCATATCGCCATTATTCGTAGCACTGTTCTGCCGGGAACAAATGAAAAAATAGGAAATATTATAGCGGAGCATAGCGGTAAAAAAAGGAATGAAGGGTTTGCAGTAGTTTCTAATCCGGAATTTTTGAGAGAAGGGTCTGCGGTAAAAGATTATTACAATCCGCCAGTTACAGTCATTGGTACTGATAGTGATTTTGCGTCTCAAAAGATATCCGAAATGTACGAAGGAATCAATGCGCCAATAAAAAAGACTAATATAGAAATAGCAGAATTGATCAAGTACGTGAATAATTCCTTTCATGCGCTAAAAGTATCTTTTGCTAATGAGGTGGGTAATATTTGTAAAAAAATGAATATCGACTCCCATGAGCTTATGGATCTTTTTTGTATGGATAAGCAATTAAACTTATCTCCTTACTACTTAAAACCAGGTTTTGCGTTTGGAGGTTCTTGCTTGCCAAAAGACCTTAAAGCGTTTAAGACTATGGCTCATGATTTTTATTTAGAAAGCCCAGTTTTGAACTCAATATTGGATTCTAATGAAAGTCAAAAAAATCAAGCACTTAATTTAATTTTAAACAAAAAATCTAAGAAGGTGGGTATCTTAGGTTTAAGTTTTAAAAAGGGCACGGATGATTTGCGCTATAGTCCAGTGGTAGAATTGGCGGAGTCTTTACTTGGAAAAGGGTTTTCAGTATCAATTTATGACAGAAATGTAAATATTTCAAAAATTTCAGGAACCAATAAAGCTTATATAGATAAGCATATTCCTCATTTGTCAGAACTTATCTCAGATGATTTGGAAAAAGTAATTGAAGATTCAGAAACAATTATTATTTCTCATAACGTTCCTGAGTTTAAAGACGTTAATTTGAGGTTTTCCAATAAGCACTTTATAGATCTTGTTAAGGTAAAAGATATTGTGCCGAGTGCGAATTACGAAGGTATTTGTTGGTAATTCAGTAGATAAGTTAAAAGAGGCCGAGACATAAAGTATTTATGGCTCGGCCTCTTTTAATACAATTAATAAAACATCACTACAAATTATTAGGTATTCTGAAGGAGTTTGTTATAAACACTGAGGTAAGTATCAGTCATGTGATCTAGATTAAAGAGTTGTTCTATACGCTCTTTTCCCTTAAACCCCATCTTTTTGGATAGTTTAGGATTATCCAATACTTTGTGGATTTTATCAGCCATAATCTGTGGGGATTTTGAAGGTATGAGATATCCTGTATGTTGGTCTACGACAATTTCATCTGTTCCTCCACCTTTAGTTGCTATAACGGGCTTTGATAATGCCATATACTCTAATATAGAATTAGAAATACCTTCGCCGTGTACAGAATTGTTGGTTGAAAGTATGCCAACATCAATAATACTTACTAAAGATTCAATATCTTGAATTGCCCCGGTGAAAATTACATTATTTAATGTTTTGTTAGATATACTATTTCTTGTTTTTTCTAGGTTAGGACCATTTCCTATGGCTAGAAATGTTACATCATTTCTAGCAGATAAAACTAACTGGGCAGCTTTAATATAAGTGGCATAATCTTTCCGGTCTGCAAAAGCTGCGACCTTGGCAACAACAAAATCGGTAGTAATATTGTATTTCTTCCTAATGTAGAGAGGGTCTTTAAGATTTTTAAGCCTTTTAAAATCAAACCCGTTCTTAATAGCAATGCTTTTAGATACAGGAGCTTTGTAAGACTTTAGACCGGCGCTTGAATTACCAATTACTATATCTGAAAATATAAATGAGAACTGGGCTAAAGCAAAGTCAATATTTAATATGTTAAAATTAAGAGGAGCCTTGGCAATATTTCCGTTAACTAGTTTTATATTCAATAATTGAGCAGTTGGAATTGCAAAAATAGTGCACATGGTAGACCAAGAATGTATAATATCTGGATTAAACTGCTTGCATATAGCATAGAGTTTAAAAAAAGAGTTTGGAGAATACTTAGGTTTCCTCTTGATTATATGAACTTTTAAGTTTAATTCCTGTACAATCTTATATTCTATTTGATTTTTAAATATGACTATTTCAAAATCAATATTGTCGGTTTTTGATAACCCTTTAACGAGTTCTAACATCCGGCGTTCTTTGCCACCTTTTCTCAAATTGTCTATCAGAAAAATAACTTTCATAAATCTTTAAGTTTCGGCTAAAATATTAGTTGGGTAATGTGGGTTAAATTAGGCCTAAATATACCTATCTCTTCAATAAAAATACCTAATGATTTATAATTAAAATATAATGTCATTTTGAATTCGTTTTAGTTCAAAGAAAGACATGTATTGTAATGCTCAAATGTTAAATTAATTTAGCTTAACTGGGGCCTATCCTCTATTTTTACATCAAATTTATTTAATTGATGGAAGAAAAATCTAAACATATTATCTTCTTAGGAGAAAGCAGATTTCCATACGGATTAGCATCCGTTCAGAGAATGCTGTTAATGAGCAAAGCTTTAGTTTATACTGGAGCCAAGGTTACCGTGGTGTGTCGTAAAGGAGGCTGGAAGCAAAATCAATATCCTGACTTTGAGCCCAAGGGTAATTTCGAAGGGGTGAATTATATTTATACTTCGGAAAGTACTTTTAAACCAAAGGGTTTTGTAAATAGAAATATTCAAAAGTTAAAGGGTTTGTGGGGTGAATATCAATTTATAAAAGCAGCAGTTAAAACGCGGGGAGTTAATATGGCTATTGTGAGTGAAAGAAAGAATATTCACATTCTACGATATTACTTTTATTCTAGATTTTTTAATTTTCCTATTGTGGTTAACCTAGTTGAAATGGCTTCGTCAGTTCAAAATAAGGTTTCATTTTTCAGAAGAATAAACTACCATATTTTGGATATGTGGACGCTCAAATTATTTAGTGGAGCTTTGCCTATAAGTGATGTTTTATTAACACATTATCAAACAATCGTCCCGTCAAAACCAACTCTGAAAATACCAATATTATGTGATTATATTAAATTCGATATTCCTAAGGTAACTGAGAAACCCTATTTTTTGTATTGTGGTAGTATTAATTATATGGAAATCATCAATTTTATTTTGGAATGTTATAAAAAGCTGAACATCGAAAAGGCCAGTATGTACATGATTGTTAGTGGCGGGTCTGCAAAAAAAACCCAAGAACTACAAGATAAAATCAATTCTCAATTTGAAGGAAACCCGGTAAAACTCTTTACTAATATACCTTATAATCAACTAATTCATTTGTATAACCATGCAATAGGCTTGCTTATTCCCTTGAGACCAACTTTACAGGATACATCGAGATTTCCACATAAAATTGGTGAATATTTGGCTTCTGCGAACCCTGTAATTACGACCAATGTTGGTGAAATAAAAAGTTACTTTGTTGATAAAGAAACCGCTTTAGTTGCAAAGTGCTATGATGTTTCGGATTTTTCGGAAAGCATGAGGTATGTATTAGATTATCCTATAAAAGCCAAAGAGATTGGGCTAAAAGGGCAGGAATTGGGATTAGGAAATTTTGATTATAAAATACATGGTGAAAGATTGGTGACTTTTATGAATGATTATTTTTGATATCGTAATTTGTAATTTTGATGAGGTTAAATAATATGGGTCTTAAGAACACAATACAGTCTGATTTATACCGGTATGATAAAGAAACATCTTTGCTTAAAGGTTTATTTATACCTGGCTTCAGGTTTACATTTTTTTTTAGAAAATCTTCTGCAAGTAAAAATCCTTTTCTAGGTTTATTCTACCGATTAATCACACGTCATTTAAAAATAAAATACGGGTTTCAAATACCAGTTGGAACGGAAATTGGCAGAGGTTTATTTATGGGGCACTTTGGTTCAATTGTAATTAATAAAAAGGCCAAAATTGGAGACAATTGTAATATTGCACATACAATAACTATTGGGCAGGCAAATAGGGGTAATACTAAAGGTTGCCCTGTAATAGGTAACAATGTATGGATTGGAACAGGGTCTGTTATTGTTGGGAAAATTATTATAGGGGATAACGTATTGATAGCCCCAAACACATTCGTTAATGGTGATGTTCCTTCAAACTCTTTAGTAATCGGTAATCCCTTTAAAATAATACCAAAGGAGAACCCTACCGAGGGTTATATAAACAATATAAAAAGTGATTAGATTTTTTCAATCAATGTCTATATTGTCCATATATTTTATTGATTTCAACTATTAATTGTACTAGAATATATTTTCTCAAGTTCGTGACTCACTTTTTCAGGAGTAAATCTGTTATGGGCATAGCTTATATTATATTGTCCCATAGTTTTAATGTTATCAAGATTGTCAAGTAAAAGAGTCAATTTTTCCGTTATTTTTTCTGGATTTTTCATAGGAACTAGATAGCCCATTTTTCCGTCTTCAAAAAAGTCCTTTATACCTCCTACGTCTGTAGAAATAACAGGAAGGCCAGAGGCCATTGCTTCTAAAATTGAACAAGGAAGACCTTCGCCGTGGTAGGAAGGAAGTAGATAGATATCTGACTCATAAAATGCTTTAGCTTTACCTTCTCCGGTTATCCAACCTAATAATTCAATATTCTGCATACCTCGGGAGGAAATATATTTTTCAGCAGCAGCTAATTCACCACCTGTACCCGCTATTTTTAAATTAATATTGGGGTAGTTGATTTGTAAAGCCTCAAAACTTTCCAAAGCTTCATAAATGCCTTTTACACGCTCTATACGAGATAAAAACAATAGAGTTATTGGATTAGTGGAAATTTTCTTGGTGTCTGCATCATCAAATTTGTTTTTTAATTTAAAGAAAATAGGATCAGCTACCGTGGTTATAGGTAAAATTGGATTTTTATACCCGTAGTTTTTTAGCTGATCGGCAAATTCTTTACCAAGAACAATCATAGAATCAGCCTTGCCAAAGGTTAGACGAAAATAAGGTAAAATTCGCTGTGTAATTTTTTTTTCAAATTCCCATTGCCAGCCATGCCAAAATATTGTCATCTTAGTTCCATTTATTCTGCATATTAATGCAAAAACACTATCTCGGAAAAAAGATTTCATATTCATAGAAGGGTTTAGGTGAACCAAGTCAAACTTGTTTTTTTTAAGTTTTCGATGAAACTGCCAAAAATCTGAAATTAGTCTTGTTAAAACTTTAAATTTCCCTTCTTTTTTGCCTTGGGCTCCATAAAAGAAAAAGTCAATTTCACTGGTGAAATGATGTAATAGAGATGTAAAGTAAGTTTGTTTACCCCCAGGTGTTGAAAGATTAGGAGCGTGTATAAGTATCTTATTTTTCATTTTATGCTAGATATATGGTTGTTTCCAATTCTAAATCACCTGTGGCCTCAAATTTGCTATAGAGGACGGATGTAGGTTGTTTTTGCAAAAAGGAGGGGGAGAACCATCCTAGGATTGGATTTTCGGCACCTTTTACTACACTTGGGATTAGACGCTTATCAAATTCAATAACTACAGTCCTCTTCTCAGGATGGGAAATACTAAATTTATTTGGAGACAACTGGGCAATAATTATTTCTGGATGTAAATGTATGGGATATTCGTAATAGTGGACCTGATTATCTTGGGCACTTAATTTATCATGTATTGTAATGCAATCTTTCAACTTATTGAAGTTATAAGTTCTTACGTGCTGAACTCCTAATTTCTCATAGCCATTGTGGGATCCTTTCAGGATGGTTTCTTTGGCAGTGTCTTTTACCTCTAGTACCTTTGTGGTATAGTGGTCAACCCATAAACATGGTCCTCCATTAACTGCCTGGTCAATGCCATCTACACGAATAGTATTATGAGCCAAAGTGCCTTTGAAATAAGCTCTCCATTCAGGAAATGAATGGTAAGTATATGTGCCTGGGTCTATGATATAAGGTTTGCCATCTATATTAAGAAAGAAAGATAGGGCATCAGCATGACCATGAGCGGCTATGGATAGATATCCTAGAGGAGCAATATCTACATGTAAATACACCTCATTATTATCCTTTCTTTTTTTAATTAGAAAATGACCTTCATTTTTGTATAATTTGCTTTCAACGGTAACTTGTTTAAATGTTAATTCATTAAATCGTTTTTCTCCTTCCTCACCAAACAGCACCCTGTTTTTTAAATCAAAAATACTTTCTTTATTTTTAAATATAGGATTTTCGAAAAGTATAGCGGCAGTTGTAAGCAGTGACCTAAAATTGTCATTGTAAATATCAACATTTAATGATAGTACCTTTCCGTCATCGTCATCGCCATAATATGGTACGTTTCCTGACAAGTCCATCATATGTTTGATATAAAGAAATATCTTTTCTAAAGTCTTTGTGTAGTTTTTGTTAAAGTTGTGCCCAGAACGCTTTCCTATTAACAACGCGAGCATAAAAAAGTCAGTAATAAATTGAATGTATTCAGAAGCTTCTTCCTTATTTATGCCGTTTTCAGAATGTTGCTTTATGATTTCACGTTCTAAGATATGTTGCCCTTTCCTAATCCATTTATGTGAGTCTTTAAAAGACCAATAGCATCCTGCAATGAAAAGGCCGCTAGCCTCTGCTATTAAGTGATTGTTAGAAGAAGAATATTTTGATTCATAACGGTAGGCGTGTTGCGCATGTAACTCAATTAATGGAAGCCAAGTAATCTCTACGAAATTTTTAAAAGAATGATTTTGAGCAATGAGTTCGTTAACATTTAGAATTTCCCAACAGATAACCCAATTAATAATTCTAATGTTCACCTCAATATTAGAGTACCAGTTTACACCTTCTAAGTAAGGATTTTCTTTTTTCCAACTCTCAATTATGTTAATAAATCGGTTTAAATATTTGTCTTCTCCGCTTTCTAAGAATTTAAGACAAATATGTGTCAGGTATTGTAAACGGTTTATTTCCCAAACAATTTTTACATTACCATTTTTACCGCTTCGCGTATCAATATCAAAAGAGTAAGCCTTAGGGAAGTGTTTTTTATTTGAAATATCGTAATGCCAGTCAATAGCATTTTCGTAATTCAATGTATTTCCAAAAATGGAATAATTTTTTGGTTCAAGAATTTTTATCTCTTTAGGGATAAAAAGAAGACTCTTGGGGAGATGGTCTATCTTGCCTTTGGGTAAATATCCGATTTTAGTATGCTTATCAATTTTCTTGTTTATAGCTGTACGAACTCTATAAAAAAATTCTGGAATTGACATGGTCCGAAGCCTTCTCATGTACCATAATAAACGACTATTTTTTTTTTTATTTTTCGGCAAGGGGAATTTTTTTGGTTTGAAATATAAGACTTTATAGTTATGCAAATTTAGCGGTTAATGGCGGATTACACCTAATTTCTCAGAAGTTTCATAATGTCAATTTTTTATTTGTTATAAAGGTTTTTTGTAAATTATATTGACTTAGAAGATTGAAATCTATGAGAAAAAAACTGAAATTTTCAAATAATAATGTTATTGATACAGCGATTGTAGTAGGAATAAGTAATTCAATTATTCTATACGGTCTATATATGCCTAAAGTTTGTTTTTATAAATAATGATTTAATTCTAAGTTCCATTCAAATAATCGGAATATGCTACTTAATCTACTTGTATACGTATTTTTTGGGTTAAAAGTTTATTTATGTAGTGTTTTTGAGCTGCGAAAATTATTGTCCAAGGAAGTTTTTTTTAGTACAGAATTCTGATTATTTCTATGAAACATACCGTTTATCGATAAAAATTAAGAACTTCAATTTTTTGTGAAGGGAATGGAGTATTTCATCGAAAAAAATAAACATCTAATCGTAATTGCCGTTTGGGGTACGAATTCTTTCGTTCCTAAGCCTAGATTATGAGACATTTAACCGTAATAAATTTTAATAATAAAGTGTTTTTAGTTCTATATTTAACCATGTCGTTTTCTTGCTCTGATGAGGATTTACTATCTGATGTAGGTTTTTTAAATCAAGAGCCTTTAGAAATATCATCAAATCAAGTATCTACAGACAAACAGAAATTTGAGACTGATAAAAAATCCGAAACTGTGACAGATTATGATGAGGTGAGCAGTGGTGAGTTTCCGGCACAGCTAAGTCTTGATAAAGTAAACAATCTCCCATGCTCAACAGGTAGTACATCTGCTAGTGAAGCAGGGGCTAAGGTTTGGTGCTGGGGAGATGTTAGTATACCTAGTAATGGTTTTTTTGATGATTATAAGTTATATGTTAGTAGTCACTGTAGTTCAAATATGGTGAAGAGCGCAGGTGGTCGAGTTCATTTCAAAGTAAACCCAATTAGTCCAATAGCACCCACAGAGTGCAACTCTGATTATAATTATCGAGCAGAAATTAGAGAACATCCTTCAGATGTTGACTATCCTATTGGTACTGAACAATGGTGGGGTTTTGATTATGAATTTGGTAAGGATTATGTAGCCGATGAGCTACCTTGGATTCTCTGGCAAACGCATGGTAGTTTTAGTAATCCATCTTACCCAATGACAAATATACAGTTGGGCCCTACTAATTTTAATGGAGGCATTAATCCAGTAGGAGAATTGTTTGTAGTTAATAATGCAATTAAGAAGAATGGAAAATACACTCCTGTAGGTGTAGTGCCTAAAGCTGGGCAGACTCTCAAAATTGTAATACATCTTGTGTGGGGAGATGAAAGTAATGGGCTTTATGAGGTGTGGATTGATGGAAAAAAAATATATAGGAAACAAGAACGAACAGTTTATGTAGAGAAACCTTACGGGGGGTATTGGAAAATTGGAATTTACAAGTGGCGTTGGCAAGATGAGGAAAATGTTGCGGTTTCCAGACAGAGAGGAATTACACAAATAAATACTTCTATAGGTACTTTAAGAACAATTATGAGAAGACCGGGAGATCCTGAATATGGTGATGATTCATACGCACTTGTAGCTCCCGATTAGCTTCTCTGTATCCCTTTTTTTGGGTAATGAAGTTTTTGAGCACTAAGGTTTAAATGTTAAAATTTAATGTATTTCGTCGATTTTTGAAGCTTTTTGTCGGCTTTTTGACTGATTCTTGGCGTATGTAGTAGCGTGTTTAGTTATTCATCCCTCCCAAGAACGAGTTTTTTATGGTATTACGGCAGATTTCAACCTTAACTAATCGGCTATATTTTGTTGCGATTACTTTTTTATTAATTCTATCCTGTAACAAAGATGTTGATACATTACGTGATTCTGTATTTCAAAAAGACGTTCCAAAAATTGGAGATTCTCAAAAGGATTCAGTAGAATCAAAGGAGATTCTGGAGATGGTGAATCAAGAAGATATTCTAGATAACAAGATAGAATTTGAGAGTAGAACAGCCATTTTTAATCCTATACATGACGCATATCTACAGAACGGAAAAGGGTATAATGAACCTATTATTAGGTTAGAGGAGGAGAGGCGCACAAGCTATCTAATGTTTGATTTTAGCCCAATAGATTCTATTGGTGGTACGATTAATTCGGCAACCTTGATGTTCACGATTAATACAGATGATGGAAATGGTGAAGTGAACGTTTATAAGGGTGAGACTAGCAGTTGGTCAGAAACTGATCTGAGTGAAAAATCAGCTCCCGAGACAGGAGGTCTGTTAGGGGGTGCCAAGCAAGAATATAGAATAGGAACGGAAGTTTCAATTGATTTGGAAGTCAGGGAACTTCAGTTGGAGCCTGTTACTTTAATACTAGATCATAAGGACGGTGATGATTTGGCATTTGCATCAAAAGAACATGAAAGTCAAGCAGGAAGTAGTTTAATAGTTGAATATGAAGTGCCTATTGGTGCAGATGATATTGCATTATTTGTAACGTCTCCGAAGGAAATTGACGATGAGACTCAAAATCCGAATAGCATAGAAGAAGATAATACTACTGTAGAAGAGGCCCCAAAAGAGGTTCCTGCCGAAGAGGAGGAAGATAGTTCGGAGCAAAATGAGCCTACAACAGAAGAGGAGGAAGTAGATGTTGAAGAGGAAACACCACAGGAGGTTCCTGCTGATGCCTCTGAAAACGACCAGGGCCAAGATACTACGACAGACAATAAGGGAGAGGACGATACAGATTCTAATATTGATGCGCTTCCAAATACTCCATTTCCAAAAAATGAACCTCCTGTGGCAATAGCTAACGGTTCTCCGGTAAATGGGCAAGCTCCTTTAAAAGTTTCTTTTTCAGGTGTTGATTCTTCAGATGATAAAGCTATTGTTTCTTATAAATGGAATTTTGAGGATGGCCAGACAGGTAATATGGCGGAAATTGAACACACTTTTGATAAAGCCGGCTCTTATGAGGTTACTTTGGTAACAAAGGATGAAGAGGGAATCTCTGCTTCAGATGTAATAATGATAACCGTAGAAGAATCAAAGGGGAATACAGCTCCTGTAGCTAAGCTAAGTGCAAGCAAAACCTCTGGAACTCTTCCTTTGACGGTGGAGTTTACAGGAAGCGGATCAATTGATGATACTGGCGTCACAGCTTATTCTTGGGATTTCAAGGACGGGAATAGTTCTGATAAGTCCGATCCTTCACATACTTTTGAATCGGCAGGCTCATATGAAGTAGAGCTAACGGTTACGGATGAAGAGGGCCTTAAGAATAAGGAAACTGTTTCCATTACTGTAGAATCAAAGGAAAATAGTGCGCCTGTAGCCAAGCTAAGTGCAAGCAAAACCTCTGGAACTCTTCCTTTGACGGTGGAGTTTACAGGAAGCGGATCAACCGATGATACTGGCGTTACCGCTTATTCTTGGGATTTCAAGGATGGGAATAGTTCTGATAAGCCCGATCCTTCGCACACTTTTGAATCTGCTGGTTCATATGAAGTAGAGCTAACGGTTACGGATGCAGAAGCCCTTAAGAATAAGGAAACTGTTTCCATTATTGTAGAATCAAAGGAAAATGCAGCTCCAGTAGCTAAGCTAAGTGCGAGTAAAACCTCAGGAACACTTCCTTTGACGGTGGAGTTTACAGGAAGCGGATCAACCGATGATACTGGCGTTACCGCTTATTCTTGGGATTTCAAGGACGGGAATAGTTCGGATAAGCCCAATCCTTCACATACTTTTGAATCTGCTGGCTCATATGAAGTAGAGCTTACGGTTACGGATGCAGAAGGCCTTAAGGACACGGAAACTGTTTCCATTATTGTAGAATCAAAGGAAAATGGTGCGCCTGTAGCCAAGCTAAGTGCGAGTAAAACCTCAGGAACACTTCCTTTGACGGTGAACTTTACTGGAAGTAACTCAAGCGATGATATAGGGGTTACAGCATATATGTGGGATTTTAAGGATGGTTCAACATCTAATAAATCCAATCCGTCACATACGTTTGATTCAGCCGGTACATACGAAGTAGAACTAACAGTTGCTGATGTTGACGGACTTCAAAATAAGGAAACAATAACTGTTAATGTTCAGGAACCAGTCAATAACCCTCCGGTTGCTGTAGCACATGCTGATAAACTTTCAGGTACAGCTCCATTAACAGTAAATTTTGATGGGGGCGATTCCTCAGATGATAAGGGTATTAATAGTTATGAATGGAACTTTAGTGATGGTTTTTCATCTGATGTCAATCCTTCTCATACTTTTGATAATCCGGGTACTTATATGGTTAATTTAACTGTGGCTGACAAAGAAGGACTTCGAAATACTGTTTCTCTAAATATTGAGGTGGCTCAAAGTATAGTTGGGAATTTACCTTGTAGTACAGGAAGTGGTGCGGCTAATGAGAATGGACCGAAAGTTTGGTGTTGGCAGAATATTAGTGTTCCAGAGGAACGTTTTTTTAGTAATCACGAGCTTTTTATTAGTAGTCATTGTAATACCGGAATGGTTACTAAATCTGGTAATCGCTTGCGTTTTAAGGTTAACCCAACTACTCCTGCGGCTCCATCAACTTGTGCAGACTATAACTATAGAGCAGAAATAAGAGAACATCCTGCTGATGTTAACTATCCCGTTGGTACAGAACAATGGTGGGGATTTGATTATAAATTTGAGAACGGTTACAAAGCGGATGAATTACCATGGATTTTTTGGCAGACACACGGTACATTTAGTAACCCAAGTGACCCTATGACAAATTTACAGATAGGTCCTTCTAACTTTAATGGAAATACAAACAGTGTTGGAGAATTGTTTGTAGTTAATAATGCAGTATCTGCAAATACCGGTTCATATACTCCAACAGGTATTGTACCTAGATCTGGGCAGACTATAAAAGTGGTTATCCATATGATTTGGGGAGATGATAATTCTGGTCGTTTTGAAGTATGGGTAGATGGTGTTAAAGTTTATAGTAGAAATGAAAGAACGGTTTATTCTCAGAGACCATATGGGGGGTATTGGAAGTTAGGTATTTACAAATGGAGATGGCAAGATAAAAACAATGTTGATGCTTCTGCTTCTATGGGAGTTAGAGAAATCAATACCTCTATTGGAACTTTGCGAACCATTACACGAAGTCCTAGCGATAGTGATTATAATAAGGATTCTTATTCTTTGGTCGCTCCGGATTAGTTCTCTCAGCTATAATATTCAGTAAGATGGTTTTCTAAGCTTAGTTGTAACAAAAAGAAACAGGATGTTGGGCTTTAAGCAAATTTATAACAAAATTGTTTTTAAAGTAATTTTTTATTTCTTCCGTATCTATTGTTGAAAATATATGAACACCATAGTCGCTTAGATGAGATACATCATTAAACTTGTTTTTACCAAGAAACCTACTATTGTTATATAGGTCAATAACAAAGATGTTCTCTGTTTTAGTAACAGACTTCAATAAAGTTAAATACTTATTATTTAGAGTTTCGATTAGTACGTGCCTTAGAGATATCATTAGAATCAATTTAATGTTTGAATCTTTTGGATTTGTACGATGAAATGAAATTAGGGTCTAAAGGCGGTCGTATATGGTTTCTTATTTCCTATTGAATTTTGTGTATTAGGAACGTTTGAAATTTGACCATACTTAGGTTCAGACAAGGTGTAATACGTCCGTATTCTTCGGCAGGGTTAAATTTGGTTGCAAAATGGAGTTATTAAGATTTTTTTATTTTTAGTTTTGTGAATTCGTTTACTACAATAACAATTATAAAGAGTAATATGGGGATTGCCGGGGATAAGTGACGAACCCTTCCGTCTAATAGAATCAATCCGCCTATAAAAACAATGGATAGCAAACCTAGAAAATAAACTTCAAAGGGTATCCTTTTTAAATTTAAAGAAACCAAATAAAGTGAAAATATAACACTAAACAAAAGAAGCGTGTTTGGTATGATATATGCTAGTGATGTCACTTTTTGCGGAGTATAAGAATAAGGGTAATTGAAAAAGAGTCTTGATGTGCTGGCAACGGTGTTTTTTAGATATTTTAAAGGGTGGTTTTTAATATTTTCAATAGCCTTTTTCTTAAATAGAATATCTTGGTCCATTGGTTTCAATTGCATAATACTATCAATAAACGTCTTGTGGTTTTTTTTGAATTCGTTTAATCCAAAATACCCTGGAATATTAGTGTCGTAGACATATGTTTTATCTATCCAGTTTCCAACCTCATTTTGAAATGGTGTGGATCTAAAATATAATATACTACCGCCTTGTGTTCCCCAATAGAAGAATTTGCCTGTTAAGGAGTAAGTGTAAAATAGGAAAGGTGAACAAATGACTAGGGCTCCAGTCAATGTTAATACTGCTAATTTTGATTCTTTGGATTTTTTCCAAATGAAAAGAACAAAATAAACAATCAGGCAGAATAAAAGAACATATCCAAAAATAACTTTGGTTAATGTTGCACATCCTAGAAATATAATGGACAAAAATAGATTCGTATAATTTGTGGACTTGGACTTGTACAATTTTATGACATTGTAGATAAAGCCACATATTAAGAATAAAACTAAAGGCTCTGATAAAAGCGAAACGGAATATTTTAAGAATGGCGGATATAGTCCTAGTATATAGGAGAGAATAAATGATTTTTGAGGAGAAATATAAAGTCTAAGTGTTTTGAAAAAGAAAAAGACGGCACCGAAAAGGAGAAACGCGTTCAATAGTTTAATAAAAACTAAGGGAATGCCAAGTGAAACAAATGGTGTAATGAGAATTGGATATCCTGGACCGTTTCCTATTTCAGGATTATCTGCTTCGGTATAATACCCTTCGGCTAAATTATTGGCATATTGCATATGCCGGATTTCATCGCCAACTAATTCATTAGATGAAAAAACGGTTATTATAATCAAATAAATTGCTAAAAGTGGAACAAAAAAGAACTCTTCTCTTGAGAAAATTATTTTTTTCATTTAGTATCAATTTTGATTACAATTTTTTTGTTTTTTTAAGGATTTCAGAGTTTAGATGAAACAATTCATCAAAATACCTTTTCTTTTGGAGGGATATAAACCCAAGCCCTAATAGTTGAATAGAAATTATCATTGCGGTACCGCCTACAATAAATGAGTATGGCCTTTGGCGAAACACCTCAGAAATAGCAGCAGCAAATCTATGCCCAAAACCTTTGGTTATCTCGGCCGTCATTGGATAAAGTTGAATTGCATCAATAACAATCCATAAAATCATGTAAAAGGAAGGGAGAAAGATAAGTAGCCCTAATATCCAAAAGAACATATAGGGCCTGAACATAAAACTGTTGGCCAAACCATTAAATATGCCCATAACAATACGTAAACTTGAGGTACGTATCTTACCAAGCTTTTGTTGTTCGGACCAATCTAGATGTGCAGGTATTTCTATAACTCTGGCTCTTAAAATATATGCTTTCAATAAAATCTCAGTATTTATATCAAAAGTACTGGATTTTGTATTTAAAGAACGTATAAAATCACCATTATAGGCTCTTACCATACCCGTGAAAGTGTAGATGTTAAGCCTTGAAGCTTTTCGCATCATAAAGTTTACCGTCTTGCTTAACAATAATCTCAATTTTGGAACCGCGGTGTTTTTGCCCCCTTTCATATAAGGAGAGGCAATAACCATATCGGCCTGAGTGGTCTTTATTTCAGATAATAATTTTTCTATATGGTCTGGAGAATAACTTAGGTCAATATCCAGAACAATAACATAGTCGCCGTTGCTATGCTTGAAACCGGTTCTTAGCGCAGTTCCTAAATTTCTATTTACGATATGGTGATAGGCGCTTAAATTGGGTTTTGATTCCGCTAAAGCATCGGCTATGAATCGGGTGTTGTCCGTGCTACCATCATTTACGATAATAATTTCCCATGCGTATAGACCCTCAAGAGTTTCTAAATAGTCATAAAGGAGGGATACGTTATTTTCAAGTATTGCTTCTTCGTTAAAAGCAGGCAATATGATAGAAACAAGAGGTTGCTTTAAATCGATTTTATTGATAGTGGTTGGCATATTGGTATCTTGTTTTCAGGTAGGTACAGGCACACAATAGTATAGGTTTTACGTATGTGATAAAGGTAACAAGTTCAAAATTATGAAAAATTACTAGGGAAAGTGTACGAACACCGACAAAGAGGGGTCTCAACACGGTAAATTCTCATTATTGCTTAGAAAGAGTTATGATAATTTTTTTTTTTTTCACTTGTTAATCAGGTACTTGCTCTGTTTTTAACCCCTTTTTATCGAGTATGCTATTTACATGCCCGTTCATATCTGTCAGAGTAAAGTGTTTGCCCAATTTTTTCATTACTTTCTTAAATAAGAACACCTTTCTTTCGCTAGAAACATTCATTCCAGGGAAAAAAGCCAAACTGGTTATTTGATCACCTCCTATTAAATCTAACGGGTGCAACAAAAAGCTAGGTTGAGTCTTAGTCATCTTACAAAGGAAAATAGCTATATTCAGGTAAAGCGACATCAAATGGATTGAGATATTGCTTATGTAAATAAGATAGCTGAGGTGAAAGGGAATTCTAAATATAGGCATGGTCGTTACCGGTAATTCCAACAACCGTTGGTTTTTTTTGGTCTTCCAGTAATAAGGCTTCAGCTTTTTAAATCCATCGGAAAACTTACCAAAAATTTCTTTCCTATCCTCTTTTTCCTCCTTAGAAAGATTAGATGTGCTAAAATAGTACAGTCTGGCTAAAGGGCCTATGACGGTTGGTAATGTGGATGCATCGTATACATAACCTTTATCTGCGAGAACTTCCAGCAAAGTGGGACTCCAACTAAATCCAGGCCCTCTAAAACCCGTTGGGGCTTTTCCTGTTACTTTTTCAATAATATCATGGGCCGTATCTATTTCGGTGGTCATTTCTTCTCTAGAGTAGAGATGAAGCCAAGTTTCGTGTACAAAAGAATGGTTGCCTATGTCATGACCCGCATCTGCAATATCTCTTAAGTACTTATGATTCTTTTCAAAAGCAGCATCTTGGCCCACGATAAAAAAGGTAATCTTCAGATTTAATTCATCTAAAACTTTTAAAACGTGTGGTACAAAGATATCCAAGTATGAAGGGTAGCTTTCCCAACCCTCTTCACCATGTATCTTCATATAGGACCATTGGTTATCCATGTCCAAAGAAAGACTCGCAAAAGGTTTACTCATTTTATTGGACTATACTTTTTTCTGAATACGCTTCTATGTCACTTTTGAAATTCTTCATGAATTTATCCACGTGTGTAACTACCGAATTGTTATTTACGGACTCACTTACAAACTGCGAGGTGTTAAGAACATAAAAATCTGGATGAGGTGTATTCACCTTTGGAACAATTTCAGAGTAATTAAGCACCTGCATGGGCTGAACTTTAAAAGCTCTGTGTACATGGGAGGAAATCATATCAGCTTCATCAAAATCCGGATAAAGATATTTAACCCCATTTAGGAAATTGGCTGTAATTTCTTCATCTGATTTTGACCAAAGTTCGTTATCCTGGCCCACATATTTTGGAAAATACGTAATATGTTGGTTTGCGGTCTCTTCTAAATCTACCAAAGAACTCATACCGATTACGCCCGTAAAAGGAGTATCATTATCTCCAATATTCAGCACGTAAAATGGTGTAATGGGTTTTTTGGTAACCAAAATAAGACAAACTACACCAAGATAATCTATAGCTTTCGTGCTTTTTGAGATGTTATAGAGCTCAGGAGCGGTTACCTTTTCCATCACATTAAGTGGGGAAGTAAAAACTACTTTATCAAAATGTTCAGTAGTGCCGTTGTAGCTTATATTCATTCCTCCGTCTGGATTTGGAGATATGTTTTCAACTTTGCTGTCTAAAAGCAGATTAGAACCTTTTTGCTTTAAATTTTCTTCAAGACGGTCAAAAATAGTCTTGTATCCACCGTTAACATAGGCCATGTGCTCTTTTTTGGCTGCAGAGCTTCTGGCTTTGAACAATCTTTTAATGTAAGTCCAGATAAAAACGGCTGAAACTTTCTTGTGGTTTTCTCCTAATTTGGCGTGCAACATGGGCGCCCAAAACTTGTCGTAAGTCTTTTTGCCACCCAATTTAATGAGCCAATCGGTTACGTGAATTTTTTCAAGTGCTTTCCAATCATCAGTTCTGGAACCTTTGAGAATCGTATAACCTAACCTCATTTTATCAATAGGGCCAAGAAGGGGAAACAGTAGAAATTCAAACGAACTACTTACGGAATGAAACTTTTTGTTTTCGTAAAATCCAGTAAGTGAACGGCGCCATTGTATTTGGTCCTCTAAACCTATCTCGTTTAGAAAGTCAATTAAATCTGTGTCCGTTGGTGTAATGGCGTGATAAAACTTATCCCAAGTAAAATCTCCATAATTGTGATATGTAGAGAGCCCACCTGGTAAATTATCCTGTTCTAGTACTTTAACGGTTGCTTTGGTTGAGGAAGATATTTTCTGGGCCAATACTAGTCCCATTAACCCTCCTCCAACTATTGCTATTTTCATAAAATTTATGCTTTTTGCAAAGAAACATTTTTCTGCCAATTAAACGTAATCCGTAGCCCTTCTTCTAACGAAGTCTTCGCTTTTATGCCAAGAATCCTTTCCGCTTTGGAATTGTCGGGTACACGTCTCATTACGTCTTGATATTTTCTGCCGGCAGATATTTCGTTATACGGAATCAACTTTACCTCAGAAGTTGTTGGTTCATCAGAAATTTCTTTTAACAATTTTGCAAGGTTTAGAATGGTAATTTCTTCGTTTGCACCAATGTTAAAAATTTCGCCGTTTGCTTCGGGCTTAATGGTTGCGGCGTAAATGCCTTCAACGGTATCGTTTACAAAAGTGAATGTCCGGGTTTGCTGCCCGTCCCCATGAATAGGGATTTCTTTATTGTTCAAAATACAATCTATGAAAACAGATTGTGGGCCTCCCCACCATGATAGATTTTGATTTGGTCCGTAAGAACCAAAAAATCTAAGGATAACTACAGGAAAATCGTAATCTTCCATATAGGCCAAGGCTAAGTGCTCATCAAAAAGCTTTGAAACGGCATAGGCCCAACGGGGCACTTTTGAATCGCCTATAAGACAGTTGCCGTCTTCTTTAAACGGGATATCCGGACTCATGCCGTATACGTCTGACGTGGAGGCAAGAACAAATTTGCATTTCAGTTTTCGGGCAAACTCCAACATATTTTCACTGCCCTTGGAGTTGATTTTCAGTGTGTCAACAGCGTTACCGTATCTTGGTATTTTAAATGCCGCTAAGTGAACGATAACGTCAAAGTCATCGTCCAATCGGTTTATTAATGTGGTGTCTAAAACATCGCCCTTGATAAAATCAAAATTTTTGTGATCAAGGCTAGCTTCAATATTTTTTAGAGAACCCATAGAGAGATTGTCTATCCCTACAACACGGTGTCCTTCGTTTAACGACTTAACTAAAAAATTTGAGCCCAAAAAGCCGGCAACGCCGGTAATAAGAATTTTTTTGCTCTCAGTAATCATATGGTTAGGTTTGATTTTGTACTGTACAATCGTTTGGGGGCGCAAGATACCGTAATAAAAGAGTTTTATAAAATGGAAACTAAGCGTTTGGTAGAGAAAAAGCGGGTCCATGTCGAAAATTCACGGATAGCTAATTTCTAAAAGGCTGTTTTATGAATAATTGATTGAAAGTAGGATATTTTGACATTTTTAAAGGAATTGTATAAAAACGCTATAATGTTGATTTTCAGAACTTGATATTTTTTCTCTTTTGGTTCGTATTTGAGGAGATATTGAAGGTTTTCAAGAAGATTTTTTCAGCGGAGACCCCTGAAAAATGTCTCAGATACACTTATACAAGGATTCTTTGCGTATTTTTGAAGGAACCATTAACAATAGTTTAGAATAAAATGGATAGAACATATAAGGATATACAACAAATTACATTGGCCGTAGATTGTATCATATTCGGTTTTAATGATAATAGGCTGGAGGTACTTTTGGTGCATAGAGGTTTTGAACCTGAAAAGGACAGGTGGTCCCTTATGGGCGGTTTTGTAGGAAACCATGAAGATTTGGATGATGCGGCGCACCGGGTTTTAAAAGACCTGTCCGGTTTAGAGGATGTGTACATGGAGCAAGTGCGTACTTTTGGCAAAGCCAACCGCGACCCCTATGAGCGTGTGGTTTCCACTACCTATAGTGCATTAATTCTTAAAGAAAGATATAACCAGGAGTTGATAGAGGAGTACCGTGCAGAATGGTTCCCTATAGATGAGTTGCCAGATTTGATTTTTGACCATAAGGATATGGTAGAATCGGCCATTAGGCGTCTTCAAAGAAGGGTACGTACATTCCCGATAGTGTTTAATCTACTCCCTGAGAAATTTACCTTACCACAGCTGCAGAAGCTATATGAAGGTATTTTTCAAGTGGAAATGGATAAGCGCAACTTTAGAAAGAAACTTGCTACAATGGACTTTTTGGTGAAATTGAACGAAAAAGACATGTCGGAATCTAAAAAGGGGGCTTTTTTATATCGTTTTGACGAAAAAAAGTACAATAAAACAAAAAACTTTACAATTTAGGTATTAAGTGTTTTTGAAACACTTGTAAAAAGTTCTATATTAGTCTTTTTTACAAGGTGGCCTACTCTAAAACGCTATCTAAATTTTAAAGTTAACACACATGAGGTCACAAAACGCCTATAGCTTAGGCTTGGATTTTGGTTCGGATTCTGTCCGTGCGCTATTGGTCAACACCCAAACGGGCGAAGAACTTGCTAATGCCGTACATTATTATAAACGTTGGAAAGAGGGTAAATACTGCAATCCTTCCGAGAACCGTTTCCGTCAGCACCCGCTAGATTATATTGAAGGAATAGAATCTACCATAAAATCCGTGGTTGGAGCTGTAGGGTCTGAAATTTCCGCTCAAATCGTTAGTATAGGTGTAGATACCACGGGAAGTACTCCTGTGGCGGTAAACCGTAATGGCACCCCTTTAGCGTTGCTAGATGAATTCAAAGAGAACCCTAACGCTATGTTCGTGCTTTGGAAAGACCATACGGGTATTAGGGAGGCAAACGAAATCAATGAACTTTGTGAGAAATGGGATATAGACTATTCACAATACGAAGGGGGAATCTATTCTTCTGAATGGTTCTGGAGCAAGATATTACACGTGTCTAGAACAGATGCTGCGGTGCATAAAGCTGCCTATTCATGGGTGGAGCATTGTGATTGGATACCCTTTTTGTTGACCGGAGGTAAAGATGTTCAGGAAATGAAACGCAGTAGATGCGCCGCAGGACACAAGGCTCTTTGGCATGAAAGTTATAACGGACTGCCACCAAATGAATTTTTTGTGGCATTAGACCCGCTTTTAGACGGGTTAAGGGAACGGCTTTTTAATAAAACATATACTTCAGATATTCCTGTAGGTACCTTAAGTCCCGAATGGGCAGAACGATTGGGCATTCCCGAGAATACAGTGGTTTCCGTGGGGGCTTTTGATGCCCATATGGGCGCTGTTGGTGCAAAAATAGAACCATATTACCTAACGAAAATTATGGGTACCTCTACCTGCGATGTTTTGGTAGCTCCTATGGAAGGCGAGGAAAAATTGGTCAAGGGTATTTGCGGGCAAGTAGATGGTTCCGTCATTCCAAATATGTTGGGCCTAGAAGCTGGCCAGTCTGCTTTTGGCGATATTTACGCTTGGTATAGTAGGGTATTGGCATGGCCAATTGAAGAATTGATATCCAAGTCATCCTTAATTGATGAGGATACCAAACAAAAACTGATTAAAGAGGCACTCAATAACCTTATTCCTGAACTTAGTGATGCAGCCAGTAAAGAACTTATTGGAGCTTCGGGCGAGTTGGCATTGGATTGGATGAACGGAAGGCGTACCCCGGATGCCAATCAGAATTTAAAAGGGGTCATTGCAGGTATTAACTTGGGTAGTACATCACCTAAAATATTCAGGGCTTTAGTAGAGGCTTCTTGTTTTGGAGCAAAGAAAATAGTGGACCGGTTCCTTTCCGAAGGTATTCCCATAAAAGGGATTATAGCGCTGGGAGGCGTAGCAAAGAAATCGCCATTTATCATGCAAATGATGGCCAATGTGCTAAACATGCCTATTAAAGTAGTGGCTTCCGAACAGGCTTGTGCATTAGGTGCGGCTGTTTTTGGTGCTGTAGCTGCCAAGGTGTACAACAGCGTTCCCGAAGCCATGGAGCAAATGGGAAGCGCTTTTGAAACCATATACGAACCTGACCCTACCGATGCACGAGCATATTTAGAGGTGTATGGCGACTACAGTAGACTGTGCGAGACTATGGAACAACATATTATGAACGAAACCAATAGAAATGGGTAAGTATACAGCGTTAAAAGAAGAGGCCTTTGAGGCAAATATGCAACTTCCGGAATTAGGATTGGTCCTGTTCACGTTTGGTAATGCAAGTGCCGTAGATAGAGATAAAGGGGTTTTTGCCATTAAACCAAGTGGTGTGCCTTACGCTTCGTTAAAAGCAGAGGATATCGTTATTTGTGATTTTGACGCTAAAATTGTGGAAGGTAAAATGAGACCTTCTTCCGACACAAAAACGCATGCCGTTCTTTACAAGGAATGGGATAAAATTGGTGGAGTCGTACATACGCACTCAACTTATGGTACGGCATGGGCACAAGCAATAAAAGATATTCCTATCTTCGGAACCACTCATGCCGATCATTTAATTGCTGATATTCCGTGTGCTCCTCCTATGAAAGATGAGTATATTCAAGGCGATTATGAGTATATGACGGGTTATCAAATAATTGATTGTCTAAAAGACAGAGGCTTGGATTATAATGATATAGGCATGATACTGGTTGGTAGTCACGCTCCATTTACCTGGGGAGCAACGGCAGCCAAGGCAGTTTATAATAGCGCAGTTTGTGAGGAAGTGGCTAAAATGGCACATCTAACTTTACAGATAAATCCCAATGCTGCAACGCTAAAGGAAGCTTTAAAGAAAAAGCATTTTGAGCGCAAGCACGGTAAAGACGCTTATTACGGGCAAGGGTGTTAAGTTTTAATTGAAATATAGTTTATGGGAATAGCAACGTTCATCGGGTTTACACTTTTAGTGGCAATTATTGCCTATTTATCAACCCGAAAAACAGATGAGACCTCTTCAGACGGTTATTTTCTGGGTGGTCGTAGTCTTACCGGTCCGGTAATTGCAGGATCATTACTTCTAACAAATCTCTCTACGGAGCAGATTGTAGGTATGAACGGTATCGCATATAGCGAGGGGATTCTCATTATGGCTTACGAGGTTTTGGCCGCTATAGCTATGGTGTTTACCGCTTTGGTATTGTTGCCAAGATATTTAAAAGGGGGAATTGCTACCATTCCACAATTTCTAGAAAAACGATATGGTAAATCAACAAAAACATTGGTGTCTCTTCTGTTTTTAGGAGGTTATGCCATTTCAATGCTTCCTACCGTTCTTTATTCAGGTGCTTTGGCGATTAATACCATGTTTGATTTGCCGCAGGCAATGGGTATGGGCGAAGAAGGGGCTCTGTGGGTTACCGTCTGGGGAATAGGTATAATTGGAAGTATCTATGCCATTTTCGGTGGATTGAAAGCGGTTGCTGTATCCGATTCTATAAATGCAATAGGCTTGATTATTGGAGGCTCCCTTATACCAATTTTCGGATTGTTGTATGTAGGTGACGGAAGTCTTTTTGCCGGAATGGACGTGCTTACGACCAATTTCCCTGAAAAATTCGACATTTTAGGAGGACCCGATTCTTCGGTGCCTTTTTGGACGCTTTTCACAGGTATGGTCATTGTAAACTTCTATTATTGGGGTACCAACCAAGCGATTATTCAAAGAGCACTTGGTGCCAAGAACTTACGTGAAGGTCAAATAGGACTAAGCCTTGCCGCATTCGTAAAAATTTTAGGCCCTTTCATTGTTGTATTGCCGGGTATTATTGCTTTTCAGATTTTTAATGGCGAATTGACCAATGCAGATCAAGCGTATCCTATGGTGGTTAAAAAGGTGTTGCCAACGGCTTTTATCGGTTTCTTTGCAGCTGTCCTTTTTGGAGCTATACTTAGTTCTTTCAACAGTGCCCTAAATAGTTCTGTTACCCTTTTTGGTCTCGATTTTTATAAAGAATACATCAATAAAGAGGCTACGGAGAAACAAGTGGTAAAAGCAGGAAAGATATTCGGAATGTTCTTGGCCATAATTTCTATGATCATTGCTCCATTATTATTTGGAGTTGAAGGTGGTATTTTTAACTATCTGCAAGAATTGAACGGTTCGTACAGTGTGCCAATTTTAGCTATAATCTTAGTAGGGTATTTAACTAAAAAGGTACCGGGTATTGCTGCCAACATTGGTATTGTTTTCGCCGTTGTCACGTATTTGGTAACCCTTTATATTGTTAAGCCGGATATTAGCTTCCTGCATGTTATGGGCATATTGTTCGTTTTGGTAGTGCTTTTAATGTTCGTAATTGGCAAGTTTTGGCCAAGAGAGAATGAGTATGTTCAGGTGTATACGGAGCAAGTAGATATTACTCCATGGAAATTTGCCAAGCCCGTTGGCTTTGTAATATGTTCTATTGTAGTGGGCATGTACGTGTATTTTTCTTAAGAATTAAAGTTTAAAAAATAATGATCGATTTAAGCAAGAACGAAATTTGGTTCGTAACGGGTAGTCAACATCTATACGGGCCGGAAACTTTGGCCCAAGTAGCGGAACATTCTTCTGAAATCGCCAAATATTATAATGCAAACCCAACAATCCCTGTTAAAGTTGTTTTTAAGCCTGTGGTAAAAACCCCAGGTGAAATTAGTGCTTTGTGCAAGGAAGCGAACAATACGGATACTTGTGTAGGATTGGTTATGTGGATGCATACCTTTTCTCCAGCAAAAATGTGGATTGCTGGTCTGCAAGCACTTCAGAAACCCTTTTTGCATTTGCATACCCAATATAACCGTGATATTCCGTGGAACGCCATAGATATGGATTTTATGAATCTGAACCAGTCGGCTCACGGAGGCCGAGAATTTGGTTTCTTGGCTTCAAGGATGCGTTTGAACCGTAAGGTAATAGTTGGACATTGGAAAAGTGAGTCCGTTTTGCTAAAAGTTGGTAACTGGTGCCGTGTAGCTTGTGCCGTTGCCGATTCAAAAAATATGAAGGTGGCCCGTTTTGGAGATAATATGCGCCAGGTAGCGGTCACGGAAGGCAATAAGGTCTCTGCTCAGTTAAAATTCGGTTACGAAGTAAACGGGTACGGCGTAGGTGATTTGGTTAAATATATAGACGGAGTTGCTGAGGGCGAAATTAATGCATTGATTCAGGAGTATGAAGATTTGTATATCATTGCATCTAAAATAAAGCTTGATGGAAGCATGCGTAATTCTTTAAAGGATGCGGCCAAAATAGAATTGGGTATGCGCGCTTTTCTAGAGGAGGGCGGTTATACCGCTTTTACGGACACCTTTGAGGATTTACACGGAATGAAACAATTACCGGGTATAGCAACACAAAGATTAATGGCCAGCGGTTATGGTTTTGGTGGCGAGGGCGATTGGAAGACTGCCGCATTGGTACGCACCATGAAAGTTATGGGTTCTGGCCTTGAAGGAGGAAACAGCTTTATGGAAGATTATACCTATCATTTTGATCCTAGTAACACTACTGTTTTGGGTTCGCATATGCTGGAAATATGTCCGTCCATTGCTAAAGGAGATGTTTCTTGCGAAATCCATCCTTTGGGAATCGGAGGAAAAGAAGACCCCGTACGCTTGGTTTTTAATGCAGGCGCGGGTAATGCTTTAAATGCATCCATTGTAGATATGGGCAACCGTTTTAGAATGTTGGTCAATAAAGTAGAGGCTTTAGAAATTAAAAATGATATGCCAAACCTTCCCGTTGCTAGAGTGCTTTGGGATGCCAAACCTGACCTTCAAACGGCCGCAGCAGCTTGGATTTATGGTGGCGGGGCTCATCATACCTGTTATAGTCAGAATATCTCCGCAGAATCACTTGAGGACTTTGCTGAAATTATGGATATAGAGTTTTTATTGATTGATGAAAAAACAGACCTCTATCGCTTTAAACAAGAACTACGTTGGAACGATGCTGTGTATGGCCTAAAAGGGATTTAAAATGTATGTTTTTTACTATTTAATTTAAGGAATTTATCTGTAGTTGGTGTATTGGCGAATGATTTGTTTTGTGAATAGTAAGGTTGTGGTCATTCATTTTTGATTATTCAATAATATTTATGTACTTTTTTTCTACATTTAGAATTTGAATTTGTATTTATGCTTTTTTCGGCAAATCATGATTGATAAAAAAAACCATAGCGATGACTTATTGGTGACCCAATTTAAAGAGGGTAATAAGAGGGCATTTCAGGCCCTTTTTGAAAAGTATTGGGAAGCTATGTTCATTAAGGCCAATTCCATTCTTGGAAACAGAGCAGCAGCAGAAGATATTATTCAAGAAGTCTGGATCAATCTATGGAAGCATAGGAAAAAACGTGATATTGTAAATTTTGAAGCGTATCTCTTTAAATCTGTAAGTTATGGGTGTTTTAAATATTTAAGAGATAACAAATTTAACAATACCCAACTTAAGGTCATCAGTTCTTTGTCCCTTATTTCCGAGGCGGAGATAGAGGGCCAGCATAATTTGGCGCATGTGCAGACCATTTTAGATGCATCTTTAAATGAGCTATCTCCTAGGTGCCAACAGATATTTAGGTTGAGTCGTATGGAACATGCTACCAATGAAGAGATTGCCATGAGATTCGGCATATCAAAACGATCGGTCGAGAATCAGGTGTCTTTGGCCTTAAAGGTAATAAGACAGCATATGGCTACACTTCAGGTTATCTTTCTCTATTTTTTTGTTTAAATAGCCCCTTACTTACGGTTTTATATCTGCCTCGAAAGGTGTTTTTAGAATTACTGGCCCATTACTAAATTGTTAAAATTGTGTTAAAATCATATTTTTTGTGTGAGTTTTAATGGTTTCATGGTTCCTATTTATGGAGGAGTTTAACAATGCAAGAACAAGAATTCAGAAAACTATTGGATAAGTATTTGGAGGGTTCCATTTCGGACCAGGAAATGCAACTTTTAAAAAAGTTTAGTAGTGAGTTAGGTTTCAATATACAAAAAGAGACTTTTGAGGGTGATGCTGATCGTAGTCAAGTGAAAAATTCGCTATGGAAAAAAATTCAACCGTACACTGAAGAAAAGTCAAATAGATTTCGATTTAAGCAAGTAGTTTCCGTAGCAGCTATACTCATCGGATTTTTGTCTGCCGGATACATTTACTTTGGTGCAAGTGGAGATTATCGGAATGAAGTGCCTAAGAATGTAATAACACTAAAACTTAACGATGGTAGTGTTCGCGTCATTGAAGAAAATGCGAAAATTACCTTGACTGATGATGCGGGAAGTGTAATAGGTCATCAACAGGGAAAGGAACTGACCTATTCGGAAACTGATGAAGCCGAGGAATTAGTGTATAATACGTTAACCATTCCTTATGGTAAAACTTTTCGGGTAAGGTTATCCGATGGAACAGTTGCTCATTTAAATTCGGGGTCTTCTTTAAAATATCCTACAAGGTTTTTGAAAAAACAAGAAAGGCAAGTCTACATTACTGGAGAAGCATATCTTCAGGTAGCAAAAGATTCACTACGCCCGTTTATTGTAAATACAGAGAAATTGAATGTTCAAGTTTTAGGAACCGAATTCAATATATCTTCTTATCCGGAAGATGAAACAGCCGACGTAGTTCTCGTGGAAGGTTCGGTGAGTCTTTATGCGGAAGATAAGACCGCAACCCAGAAAAATACGGTGATACTTAAGCCAGGGTTCAAAGGAAGTTTTGATAAAAAGAAAGAAGAAATACAGCAAAGTAAAGTTTCAACAAAGTTGTATACTTCTTGGGTGAAAGGAGAACTAATTTTTCGGAACGTTACTTTTGAAAATATTATTAAAAAGTTAGAAAGACATTATAACGTTTCAATTGTCAATCATAATAAGATATTGTCTAACAAGAAATTCAATGCCAATTTCGGAAATGAGCCTATAGAAAAGGTTCTTTCTGAATTAAAGGAAAATTATGGAATTGATTATACGGTTAAAAACCCAGGAACAATTCTTATTAAATAATTTAACTGAACTATAACTTAAATAATAGCCAATGAACAGAGACTAATAAACCAAGAAAGTCGCACTGGTATTATAATATAAAAAAATCGGAAAATGCGCCAACATTTCCCGATTCAATACCTGTGATTAAATTAAAACAAATAACCACATTTAACACCTTAAAAGTATGAAAAAACTTCTTAATCGTACAAGAAGCTCCTATCCTATATTTAAATATGATTTAAAGATGAAACTCAGCACGCTGTTTATATTGGTAGCTTTCTTTTCCTTGCAAGCCAACGATACTTATTCACAGCGGATGAAAATCACTTTAAAGCTAAGTAATGTTACTATAGGAGAGCTTATAGATCAAATAGAGACAACGTCAGAATTTCAATTCGTATACAAGATCGAGGATGTTAATTTAACTCGCTCGGTTTCTATAAATGTAAAGAACGAGAAGATTGTCAAAATATTGGAACAAGTTTTTCACGATACAGAAACCGATTATAGTATAAATGGCAGGCGTATATATTTAGTTGAAAGAAAGAAAATTCCTTCGGAAATTATTAACAAGGTTACCATGTCTTCGCACGTTCAAAGAACGGAGGTCAAAGGTACGGTGACAGATTCAGAGGGCTTTCCTTTGTCCGGAGCTAACATAGTAGAAAAAGGAACTGCCAACGGTGTTACTGCAGATTTTGATGGTAATTTTTCCATATTACTAAGTAAAGCAAATGCTACTTTGCAAATATCTTATATTGGTTTTGCAACGAAAGAGATTGCTGTAAATGGGGAAAATACGCTTAATATAACATTATTGGAAAGTGCTGCTGGGCTAGATGAGGTCGTGGTCGTCGGTTTTGGAACAAGAGGAAAAAAATCTTTAACAGGAGCGATTGAAAATGTAGATGTTGGCCCCATACAAAAGAGGTCAAGTTCTAACCTTATCGTAAATTTACAGGGAGCAATCCCTGGATTAGTTGTCTCTAGAGGACAGGGTGACCCTGGAGATGAACGTGCCGACATACAAATTAGAGGAGCTTCAAGTATTAATGCTACCAAGCCTTTATTGATTATTGACGATGTGCCCTATGATAACTTATCAGTTCTGTCATCACTTAACCAAAACGACATTGCCCAATTTTCTGTTTTAAAGGATGCAGCAGCTGCTTCACTTTATGGTGCCAGAGCAGCAGGAGGGGTTATATTGGTAACTACTAAAAACGGAAAACTAGGAAAGCCTAAAATTAGCTATTCCGGTAAGTCAACTTTTGAGTTTCTCGGTCGAGAGGTACAACCAGCTACACAAGCTCAATATTTTCAAATGTATGATGAGGCTAGCGTGTTGGACGGGATTTCAAATCATCGATATAAGGCGGGAGAAGAGTTTTGGCTAAACGGTGCTCCGGGTACAGGCCCTTCACCTTTTTTTGATGCTATAGATTTTACTTACGCAGATAGAAACTTTGTAGATGAAATGTGGAAAGATTATGCGTTGGGCAAGATTCATAATCTTACTGTTTCAGGAGGCTCTGAGAAACATACATATAATTATTCATTTGGCTATATCGATACGGAAGGGTTACAGGCGCCAGCCGAAAACAGTTATAACCGCTTTAATATAAGACTAAATAATAATCTGAAGTTTTCCGATAAATTGAACTTGGGTTTGTCTTTTTATATTGAAAGAGGTGTTAAAGATCGTCCCACTTTATTGAATAGCGTTTTTCATGATGGGAATGACGTATACTGGTATACTTTACCTAACATGGCATACTTGAACTCCCAAGGAGAAAACTATGGATTTGGGGGTACTACTGATCCCATTGCTATGCTTGAATTGGGAGGAAGAACAAAAGAAGTAAGCAATAGAATGAATTCTAGGGTGAAACTGAGCTATAAGATTTTACCTAATCTTGATATAAGTGCTATCGGGGGAATAAACGTTGATAAAAACTTTAGCGATGGACTTACAAAGATTATTACCTATTATGACTGGAGCGGTGAGCAAATTAACAAAAGGAGGCCTGATAGAAATAGGGCTAGCAAGAGTTATGATCAAAGAATTTTTCAGAACTATTCGGCATTTGCTAATTATAATGAAAGCTTCGACCAAATTCATAATGTAAGTGTTTTATTAGGTGGGTCTTACGAAAAGAGCGAATTTGATGGGTTCTCAGCTTATAGAAGAGACTTGCTGACCGAAGAATTGCAGTCTCTGCAATTAGGTGATGTGGATGAACAATACAACAATAGTTCTGCCAATGCCTGGGCATTAGGGTCCTTTTTCGGAAGGTTAAATTACTCTTTTGATTCCAAATACTTGATAGAACTTACTGCTAGACGTGATGGGAGTTCACGATTTACAAAAAACAACCGTTGGGATAATTTTGGAGGAATTTCAGCAGGATGGAATATATCTGAAGAGAAGTTTTTTAACGTGAAGGCCTTAGATAGGCTAAAGGTAAGAGTCTCCTATGGAGTGGTCGGCAACCAGAGCAGTATTGGTTTGTACGACTATATTCAATCAATAAATGTAAATAGCGGCATTTATCCATTCGGCACCACACAATCAAGGAATTTAGCTGCTTCGCTAGGGGCATTGGCAAGTGAGAATAGAACATGGGAGCGAATATCTACTACCAACTTTGGTATTGACTTTGGTTTGTTCGATTCTAAGATTACAGGTTCGTTCGATTATTTTAAAAAGCGGAACAAAAATATGCTAGTGGGTATAACCCTTCCGTCGGTTTTAGGAGCGACACCGCCTACAAGTAATTTCGGTGAGTTAGAAACTACCGGGTGGGAAGCATCTTTGGTCTATAAAAACCATGATAAAGAATTTAAATATCAATTCGATGTCGGGGTAAGTGACAATAAAAACAAGATTGTCTCTTTAGCTGGGTCAAATGTGATTTCTGCTAGTAGAATGGGAGCCGTTGAAGGGTATCCAATGAATTCACTATTTGGGTATAGCCGTGAAAAACTATTGACCGGCCAAGAAGAATTAGAGGCCTATAAACAATTAGATGGTGTACCGCAAGGTCTAAGAATTGGTGATGTAAAATTCGCCGATTTAAACAACGATGGTAGAATAAGTGTTTACGACGATAATGGTAATCTAGCAGATGTTAAGTACTTGGGAAGCAACAACCCTAGATACAACTACTTTTTTAATACCAGCTTCATTTGGAAAAATTTTGATTTCTCGGCTTATTTTAGTGGATGGCTGAAGGATGATATAATCCGTACGGGTACTTCCTCTATTCCCTTTAATCAATGGTGGCATAACCAAGATTCTTATTTCTATAATAATACTTACCACTCAGAATTGAGGCCTGACAAAGAACTACCATCACTCAGCGTTAATGGAAGTATTGTTAATTGGAACTACCGCTTTGCAGATTGGAGAGTGTATAATAACAGTTTTGTTAGGTTGAAAAATATCAATTTAGGATACACCTTTCCGGACAACTTGTCTAAGCAACTACGAGCCAGTAGTATTAGAGCTTTCGTGAGTGGAGATGATTTGTTTGAATTTATTAACGCTCCTGATAAGGGGAAAGACCCTGAAAGACCTTATAACTGGTCTGGAGGTATACCTTTTACGAGAAGGGTAACGGTAGGAGTGGATATTAATTTTTAAGAAAATAGCAATGAAAAAATATAATATATATAAATACATAAAAACGTGGAGTGTTTTTATGCTCGTAGTAAGCACATGGTCTTGCAATGATGATTTAGATTTATTACCAGAAGATAGTATTTCAGATGTTTCTTTTTGGAAAAATGCCAGTGATTTTGAATTGGCCGCCAATAATTTCTATTTTTCGTTAAAGACCTATTCAAATGAACCTGATGCCAATTCAGATATAGTAACATCTTGTGAAACCTATAATACGGTAAGTGACGGTAGTTACATACCCTCCGAGCAAAGCTCGGTCTGGAACAACGCATACAATGAGATTAGGGGTGTCAATAATTTGATTGTCAAAGCTCAAGAATATGAAGGGGAGGTTTCTGAAATACAACAGTACGTAGGAGAAGCTAAATTTTTTAGGGCCTATCTGTATTTTAGGCTATTGAAGAATTTTGGGGGAGTTCCATTGATTTTGAAACCTTTGGACATTGACTCTGAAGAACTCTTTGCAAAAAGGGCGGATAGAAAAGAGGTTGTAGCCCAGTTGCTTGAAGATCTTCAAGAAGCCATAAACGTACTGCCTTCGGCAGGTAATCTGGCAGATGAAGAAGAAGGGAGAATTAGTAGCGAAGCAGCAGAGTCGTTTATGGCAAGAGTGGCCCTTTTCGAGGGTACTTGGCAGAAATTTAGAAATAATGGTTCAGACGCGGCGGAATATCTAAAAATTGCTGCTGATGCCGCCAACAATGTCATCAATAGTGGTGCCTATGGTATTTTTGATCAACTTGGAGACGATAGTTACAGGTACTTGTTTTTAATAGATAATAATGCCGTAGCAAAATCCAATCCGCTTAACCTCAACAAATCCGATATAAACGAATTTATCATTACAAGAAAGTATTCTTTTGAATTTGGCATTACCAATGGTCATTCTCATGGAGTGACACAAGAGAATGCGCCAACCAAAAAAATGGCGGATTTTTATTTGTGCTCCGATGGGCTTCCTATTGACAAATCACCTTTGTTTCAGGGTAGGGCAACATTTACATCCGAGTTTGAGAACCGTGATAATAGAATGCGTAACTCTTTGGCCATTCCAGGTATTCGTTATTACAGTTATGGTGCCCTAGGGAGAGATTTTGATAATCCTGAAAACCCTGGGGAAGGCACAGGAATCCACAAAGCTAACTTTGGAGAAAACACCTGTACCGGTTATACTTTAATTAAGTTTACTACAGAGAAAAAAGACATTAGTTTAGGGCAAGAAGAAACGGATTACCCTGTGATGCGCTATTCTGAGGTTCTCTTGATTTTTGCCGAGGCCAAATATGAGTTAAACGGTAGTATATCGGACGAAGAATTGAATAAATCGATTAACTTATTGAGAAATAGGGCCAAACTGCCCAGTTTGACGAATGCTTTCGTAGAATCAAACGGCCTTGATATGCGTGAGGAAATCAGAAGGGAACGTACAGTTGAATTATTTATGGAAGGTTTTAGGTTAGAAGATTTAAAGAGGTGGAAAACTGCCGAAACCGAATTACCAAAGTCGATTAGGGGAATTCTCTATAATGGTACGGAGTATGCGGGCGACCCTGATTACGATACACTTGAACGTTTTGATGAGAATGGGTTTTATTTATGGCAATTCTCGGGTAACAGAAGGTTTGAAGAGAAACATTATTTGTTTCCGTTACCTACGCAACAGGTAGAATTAATGGGTATAGAACAAAATCCAGGATGGTAAAATTAACCGAAGGGATAAGAACAAGTATCCTTTCCTTCTTGTTAAAACACCACAAAATCACTCAAAAAAACAACGATGAAATATAATTTTATAGCCTTAAGTGTATTGCTCTTTAGTACTACAATGGTTAGTTCTCAAAAAGACGAACAAAAGGAAGAATTAGAGCTGAACTCTGATAAAACCCATGTTGTCAAAAATTTCCCCAAAAATTTTGAATCGCAATTGCTAGAAAGAGGAGAGCCTCTTATTTATACCAAAGAAAATTCGAATAATTTTGAGTTTATAGGAATGCCGGTGGGTGGTATAGGGGCTGGGCAGCTGTATTTGGGTGGAGATGGAAAACTTTGGTTTTGGGATATTTTCAATACTAATTACAAAAAGGGACAATTAAAGGGAGAGGAAGCCTATGAATACCCATATAAAAGAATTGAGGAAGGGAAGTATGGTACGCATCAAGTTGAGCAAGGTTTTGCTGTTAAAATTAGAAAAAGTGGAGGTGAAGCAATCATAAAAAAACTCGACCGGGACCATATTTCGCATATAGAGTTTAAAGGCCAATATCCTATAGGTGAGGTGAATTACTCTGATAGTGCTTTGCCAATAAGTTTAAAAATGGAGGCTTTTTCTCCTTTTTTGCCTTTGGACTTAAAATCATCTAGCTTTCCAGCAACTGTATTTAATTTTACTATTAAGAATGAATCGGAAGATGATTTGGTTGTAGAACTTGGTGGTTGGTTGGAAAATGCTGTTTTAATTGAATCTAGGCTTAGTCAGAATATTCAACTTCAAAATAAAATAACTAAAGGAGCAGACAGAACCTTACGGCTAAATTGTAGTTCTGTAGTTGATAATGAAGTTGACTCCTTGACCGCTAAATATGACTATGGCACCATGGGTTTGACCTTGCTTGAAGGTGACGTTAATAGCTATTCGGCCAGTAATGTTGATATTGACAGATTGGGTAAGAGTCTTTTCATTGAGGACAATGAGTTGAGATTTTCGAACACATACAATCAAAAACCCATTGTAGGTGCTCTGGTTAAAAAAATGTCTTTGAAGCCTAAGGAATCAAAACAAGTCAACTTTATTTTTACCTGGCATTTTCCGAATAGCCAAGTGGCCAAAATAATTGGTAAAAAGGGGAAATCTTACAACAATCTCTTTAAAAGTGCTGATGAAGTGGCAACCCAAATAGTTGCTGATTTTCAAAGACTTTCGTCAAAAACCAAACTTTGGAGAGACACATGGTATGATTCTACTTTACCTTATTGGTTTTTAGATAGAACGTTCTTGAATACCTCCATATTGGCCAGCAGCACGAGTCATATTTTTGAGAATGGGCAATTTTATGGCTTTGAGGGGGGGTATCAAGGTTTAGGGACCTGTACTCATGTTTGGAGCTATGTACAGGCCATGGGGCGTCTATTTCCTGAATTAGAGATTAGTTTAAGAGAACATACTGATTTTTCGCCTTTTCCAGACGGCGGCTTGTTTCCCTCCGGAGTGGTTAATTTTAGAGGGCGTACCAAAATGGGTAAAGGATGGGGTAACGGTATGGCAGTGGATGGTCAGTCAGGTCTGATACAAAGGTCTCTTTTGACACATCAATCTTCTGTTGATAATAACTTTCTAAAGAAAAACTACAAGGGAATCAAAACAGTTATGGACGGACTCATAAATGCCAATGATAACAATCATGATGGCATTTTAAGTGGACCCCAACACAATACCCTAGATGCAGATTGGTTTGGAGAAATTACATGGCTTAGCTTACAATATCAATCTGCCTTAAGAGCTATGGCGGTCATGGCAAAAGAAATGGAAGATCAAGAGTATGCGGATTTTTGCATTTTGCTAGCTGATAAGGGGAAGCATTTTATTGAAAACAATTTATTTAATGGCGAGTATTTTATTCAAAGGGGAGACCCTGAACATCCTGACTCGCCTGGTGTGTATAATGGTTGTGAGTATAGCCAGCTATATGGTCAAAGTTGGGCATATCAATTGGGTCTTGGTAGTATCATTGATTCGAATAAAGTCACCGAGGCATTAAATAGCCTATGGAAATTTAATTTCACAACTGATGTAGGGCCTTATCGTAGAGTGAAACCTACCGGTAGATGGTACGCTATGCCTGGTGAAGGCGGTTTTATTGCCTGTACCTGGCCTAATGGCGGCTCGGAAGTTTTAGAAAAAGGCAACCCCAGATTTGCAGCTTACAATAATGAAAGTCAAAATGGTTATGAGTATGCTCTTTCTCATTTAATGATGTCACATAATATGCCGTTACGTTCAATGGCCCATACTTGGTATATGCAGAATAATAGATATCATGGTTCTAAAAGAAACCCTTGGTGCGAGGTAGAATGGGGAGTACATTACTCACGTTCAATGGCAAGTTACGGAGTGTTTATAGCGGCTACTGGTTTTCAATATCATGGGCCTAAGGGCTATCTTTCTTTTACACCAAAAATAACCCCTTCCAATTTTAAATCACCCTTTACTACTGCGGAAGGTTGGGGAACTTATGAGCAGAAAAGCTCTAATGACTCATTCGATGCATCCGTTACATTAAAACATGGGAAATTGGCACTTAAGACATTAGAGTTGGGTCTTCCTGTAGATTTTAAAATAAACAAAGCTTCCGTTTCTCTTAATGGCAAGAAATTAAAAAGTTCCTTCACTATGGAAAAAAATCGAGCTATCCTTCAATTGGATGGAAAAATTCGAATTTCTACTGGCCAAAGTTTAGTGGTTACTATTGATTGAAAAACTGATTAATAGTATTAATGTAAGATTGGATATCTGTCGTTCTTCCCTATTACTAATTTAGAAAGTGAGTGGCTAAATTCTTAGATTGATATATAAATGAAAAAAATACAAATGGGTCAATTTGATAAAAGAAAAGCCTTTACATATGACATACCTGAAACAGGTCAGCTATTGTTCTTACTCTTAATTTTATTTTCATTAAGTAATATTTCGGCTCAAACCTCTCGGAAAGACCCATATATTCCTATAGATAAAAATTTGGACCCTCAATGGGTCAAATCCTTATTTGAAAAAGGAGAGCAAAAGGTTTATGTTGGAGATGAACTTAGGTATTTGGCCATGCCTTGTGGTGGAATAGGTTCTGGACAGGTAAATGTAACAGGAGATGGCAGGTTGTCTTTTACGGAATCGGTATATAATGTTCAACAACAACCCAACAGTGGGCATGGTTTGTCTACTGGGTATAATTACCTGCACCCTGAGGAGCCCGTTTCGAAAGTGGAAAATGCATTTTCTATTCGTGTCAAAACCGCTGATGGTACAAATAAAGTTCTAAAATTGAACAAAGATGATTTTGATGATATTCAGTTTATAGGAGAATATCCAATGGCTGAAATCCGGTACCAACAAAAATCAGAAAAGCTTCCTGTAGAAATCAGTTCCGAGGTCTTTTCGCCATTTGTACCGCTTAATCTAAGAAACTCGGCCAATCCGGTTACAGTGGTGAGCTATTCGGTGACTAATACCAGTGATAAGTCAGTTGAAGTTTCAATATCCGGGTGGCTTAAAAATATTCAGTTTCCAGACGCATCTAAAGTGGAGCATACTAATACGGTGATGAAGTCCAAGGGTGTTAAAGGACTTTCGTTGGAAATGAAGGCGGTTAATGCTTCCGAAGAAGTAATGAAACATCCACAATTAGGAGGGTTCTCATTATCCGTTTTAGATTCAAAAGCACAAGTATATGTTTCTAATGCTTCAAACGAATCATTCCTTCAAAAATGGGGCGCGGATAACACAAGTAATCCAAGGGAGTCCAATTATAATTCACAAGAATCAACTGGTGGTAACGTTGTATCAAGCATAAAAATAGCACCCAATAGAACAAAACGGATTACTTTTTTGGTTACGTGGTATTTCCCTAATGCGTATGAAGATGGTAAACGTTACAAAGATGCCCTTAAGGAAGCTCCTGGCTGGGTTGGTCATGTCTACAATAATTGGTATTCTAATTCTTTTGATGTGGCCAAATATGTTTCTGATAACTTTTCAAACCTTTACAAAGACACAAAATTATTTGGAGATACTTATTTTGATACCTCATTACCCTACTGGCTTGCAAACCGCATAACCATGCCGGTTTCTACGCTGGCCGCAGGAAATATTTCTATTTGGGAAAATGGACGGATGTACGGATATGAAGGAATTGGTTTCTGCCAGGGAACCTGTGGTCATGTGTATAATTTTGTTGCAGCAATCTACAAACTGTTTCCAGAACTAGAGCGATCCGTACGATTACTTCAGGATTTTAATAGTACAGAGAAATACAGTGGGTTTAGTCCGTCTGGGCGAATAAATTTTAGAGGATATGGAGTAAACAAACCGAACGTGCCTCATAGTTACGCTTCGGATGCGCAAAGCGGTTATGTTTTAAAGGCCTACCGAGAGCATTTAAATTCACCTGACAATGAGTTCTTAGATACCGTTTGGGAAAAGGTGAAGATGGCAATTGGATATCATATTTTTAAAGATGGTGCTGAAATCGGACTTGAGCCGAATGGTGTACTTGAAGGTGAGCAAACGTTTTGGGACCCTATGTGGTACGGTCCAAATCCTTACAATAACACTTTATATCTAGCAGCTTTACGTGCCGCCGAAGAGATGGCAAAGATACAGGGAGAACCTGAACTGGCCGGGCGTTATCATAAGCTATTTGAATCTGGAAGAAAGTTTATGGATGAAAAGATGTGGAACGGAGAATTTTATGTACACCTCTACCCTGTGGGCCTTAACGGAAATGTGGGTGTGAAAAATGGATTTAAGCTCCCGTCGGAAATTGATGCTAATGCGGAAAGTTATATCAAGGCTTTTAATGAGGGTAGATCGGGTTATTTTCCTGGTACGGCCTGTGATGCACAGCAGTTGTTTGGGCAGAATTGGACTAATCAGCTTGGTTTAGGTAATATATTGTCCCCAGAACACTCCAAAATTGCTGCTAAAAGCATTTTTAAATATAATTGGACGCCGGATATTGCTACTATTTATGATTTTGAAAAGCCCAATGCACGAATCCTAGCGGAAAAAGGTGAAGCAGCTATGATCAATGGAGGGTGGACAAAGGAAAAACCTAGGGCTTTTGAAAACACTCATGATAAGACTAATGTTTGGACAGGCCTAGAGTATGAGGCAGCCTGTGATATGATTAATGAGGGTTTGTTGGAAGAGGCTTTGGTTTCTCTTCGTTCTATTGATGATAGATATAATGGAGCAAAACGTAATCCTTGGAACGAAGTAGAAGGTTCCAACCATTACTCCCGTGCCATGCATTCATGGAACGTATTGTTGTCTCTTAGCGGATTCACTTATGATGGTCCACAAGGGAGTATCGGTTTTAACCCCAGATTACGTCCTGATTTTTTTAAAAGTTTTTTTTCCGCTGCAGAAGGTTGGGGGAGTTTTACCCAAAGCAGAGATGTTAAGGGACAGACAAATACAATAGAACTAAGTTATGGTAAACTGAAGCTCAATACAGTTACGGTTAACGTAAATGATAAAATAAATATAAATAATATAGCGCTAAAGTTGAATGGGAAAATTATAAAATCTTCCTATGAACAGGATGGTCAAAAAATGAAAATTTTAATCGATGATGCTATTTTACTTCAGGCAAAAGACATATTAGACATCAATTTAAAGTAAATTAAAATGAAAAAATATATAGTTCTATCCCTTATGCTTTGTTTGGCTGTTGCATGTGTAGATACCAATCCTAATCCGTCAAAATTAGAGTCAATCAAGGAAAAGGGTGAAACCTGGGAAGATATTCTTCAAGATCAGATAAAGCTTTTAGGACATAGAAATTGGGTTGTAGTTGTGGATGAGGCCTACCCGTTACAGAGTAGTCCGGGTATTACCATGGTTAGAAGTACTTCCGGACATGTCAACACCTTAAAGACAGTTAAGAAAGTTATTGATGGGCAAGGGCATATAAAACCGATTGTTTATTTGGATAAGGAAATCGATTATATTGATGAAAGTATGGCCAAGGGAATAACCGAATATCGTGAATCTTTAAAACATGTAATTGGTTCGAGTGGAGCTAAAAAGGTAATTCATGAAGATATTATTGGCATGTTGGATAAAGCTTCGGAGCAATTCAATGTTATTGTGGTAAAAACTGATTTTACTATACCCTATACTTCTGTTTTTTTTCAGTTAGACTGTAAATACTGGAATGCAGAAGCCGAGAGAAAAATGAGGGATAAAATGGAGAATTTCATCCATTAAAGGTTTTATACGAACCTCTAATCCAGTTCTAGTGCCTTTACGTGAATTATTTTAGAACTAAGCTCCATCCGGTCAATGCCATTTACTTCCATGAAAACCTCAAAGAACTGGGGTACTTCCCCTAGGTCGGTTTTCATGCGAGATTCCAATTGCTTTACTAAAACAGGGTTGGTGAAGTTTTTTAGACTTTGTGATGCTCCCGTATCCCATAATCCGGCAAAAACATAGATGGCATTGTTGTTAGGGCCTGGTGCTTTAATAATTATGGCGTAATCTTTATGGTACGCTTCTGCATCTCCACTGGGGCGGTAAATAGTGTCGGACCCTTTGGGTGAAAAAGTATCGCCAAGGGGATTGTATTTCACACTACTCTTCTCAATATAGTCTTTAAATATTCCAAGGGTCTTCGCCATTCCTACAACCATAAAATCGTTTTCCGGAAGCTCTTTTGGACCAAAACGTAAAACCGTACGCACGTTAAAATCTTTGTTCTTAGAAGTAAGAACTTTGCTAATATCCTTTACCCATTCCGTACTATTTCTAATTAGAAAGCTGTATTCCATAGGCTCGTATATATAACCTTCACTACCAATTTTAGGAAGTGAATCGTAAAGTTGGTTCTCCGCGTTTATGAGCGCATTCCTAATCACTTTCTCACGATGGGAAGCAGTATCTATTTCTCTGTAAATAAAGAGGTCTCCCAAGACTAGGATCATGGGCTTTTTTGAATTGAAAATACCGTTCCAAATTACAGAATCGGAAAATTGGTTCACAGTTTTATTGTTTCTATATAGTATCCAATTTCCAATAACGGAGCTCAATAAGAGAAAGCCAAGTAGAAGTAGTATCTGTTTTCTAGATAGAAGTCTGTTGGATTCTTTCGGCGTCTTTTTTTTAGTTTCAAATTCTACTTTGTAACTGCCTTTTGGTACACGCAACAAGATGGGGTCGTTTAACCCTTCATTTTGATAATAGGCCTTGAGTTTTTTCCTTAGGTTATAGACATAGACTCGAATAAGTGTACTTTGTGAGGGGTCAAATTCTTTCTTGGCAAATATTTCTGTGGCAATGGTAGTTTCCTTGGGTACATCATCTTCCAAAGTACACTGTACAAGGTATCGCAACAGGTTGGCGTACGTAGTGGAATTGCCAAAAGACTTGCTTGAAATTATCTTGTTGACATAAGAAGTGTAATCCTTGGAATTCATTGCTTCAAAGAAGGAATTTTTTAAAGATAATTAAAATTATTAACAGTTAACGAAACAGTTTTTTAACGCATTAACAGTTAATATGCGGTTGTATATTGATGAAAATTCCAAAACCAATGCGATTTTTATCGAGACTATTTTTAGTTATCTGTTGCCTGTGTTTGAGCTGTTGCGGATGGAACGCACCCGAAGAAATTGAGGAAGCAATGGCGAAACTACCGGAACGGGTAGATTTCAATTATCACGTAAAACCCATATTATCGGATAAGTGTTTTGCTTGCCATGGTCCGGATATGGCCAACCAAAAAGCTGGACTTCGTTTGGATATTGCCAAGAGTGCTTACGAAGCATTGGAAAGCTCGGGGAAGCATCCTATTGTACCTAAAAAACCTGGAGAGAGCGAGGTGGTAACTCGAATTTTATCCGATGACCCAGAACTGAAGATGCCACCTGTAGCGTTTAATGTGGCTTTGAGCAAAAGTGAAATTGCAACGATTACCAAATGGATCGAGCAAGGTGCCGAGTACAAACCCCATTGGTCGTTTATAACGCCCAAAAAAGAAGAAGCTCCAAAAGTGACCCGCACAGAATGGCCCAAGAATACTATTGACCAATTTGTTTTGGCCAAGTTGGAGCATAAAAATTTAAACCCTTCTGAAAGGGCTACAAAAGAGCATCTTATTCGCCGGCTAAGTTTCGATATTGTAGGATTACCACCAACCTTGTTACAGGTTGAGGATTTTGTAAACGACACATCGCCGGATGCGTATGAAAAAGTAGTGAACCGCCTTTTAGCCTCTCCGGCATATGGTGAGCGTATGGCTGCCGAATGGATGGATGTGGCCCGTTATGCGGATAGCGATGGCTATTTGGATGACAAACATCGCGATTTTAGTCCGTATAGGGATTGGGTGATAAAAGCCTTTAACGAGAACATGTCCTACGAGCAATTTGTAACATGGCAGTTGGCGGGAGACCTTGTTAAAAACCCATCGCAAGAAAGTATTTTGGCAACCGCGTTTAATCGCTTGCACAAAAAGAACTCTGAGGCGGGAATTGTTTTTGAAGAATATCGGGTGGAGTATGTGGCGGATCGTACCTTGTCTGTTGGTAAAGCATTTTTAGGATTAAGTATGGAATGTGCCAGATGCCATGACCATAAGTATGACCCGATCAGCCAAAAAGACCATTATGAGCTTTTTGCCTTCTTCAATAGTACAAATGAAATTGGGACGCCAGTATACGGGCCAGGTCAAGTACCCGGACCTTCACTTTTGCTGACAAATGATGAGCAGAAAGAAGTGTTGGAGTTCATAGATAGAGATATCGATTTAACACATAAACAATTGATTTCGGTTGAAAAAGAAACACCGGATGAAATACACAATTGGTCAAGAAATCCTAAGGTTCTAGAGACTTCGCTGCAGAAAAGTTTAAAAAAGGGGTTGCAGGCCAGTTTAAATTTTGATTCGTTTTTACCTCGGGATAAGAAATCGTTCAGCACTCAAAACAACGGGGGAGACAGGCAGTCGGTAACCGTCAGGGAACCAATTATCGACAAGGGTCTAAACGGAAAAGCTGTTTTTTTTGGAGATTATACCACCATGAGAATGCCCGGAAAAGTAGGGTGGTTTGATCAATCTGATCCATTTACCATTTCCATTGCCGTAAAACCGGATAGAAACTATGAAGAGGCCGCAATTTTCACGCATTCCGAAGAAGTTAGGCAAGGATTAAAAGGCTATTCTATGTACCTAGAGGATAACAAGCTTAAGTTTATAATTGCGCGTTCCTGGCCATCCAATGCCATTCAGATAAAAACAAAGGAATCTATTCCTGAGAAAGAGTGGAGCTCCGTAACCGTGTCCTATGATGGGTTGGGCAAAGCGGATGGAATTCATATGTATTTGAATGGAAAAGAGGTGCCGGTAGAAATTGAAATAGACAACCTTTATAAGTCAATCTTATTCAAGAAAAATGCACATAATTATGCCTTTACCGGTTTTACTGTTGGCGTAAGTGGCAAATTTAAATCCTTTAAGGACGGTGGGGTGGATAATCTCAAGATTTATAACAGACAGCTGTCCCCTTTGGAAGTGCTTTACAGCATGGCTCCAAAAACGGCAATAGAAGAAGCAGGGCGTAACGGTAAGGAATTATTGACGGATTTCTATTACCTAAGTATAGACAAGGAGGCGGAAAATACAAGAATTAAGTTGAAGGAACAACGAGAAAAACAGCTTAATGAATTAGAGCCTATAAAAGAAATTATGGTATTGGGAGATTTGCCAAAGCCCAGACCTACTTATATTCTTGATCGCGGAATGTACGATGCTCCTACGGAAGAGGTGCAGCCCAATGTGCCGGAAGTTGTAATGCCCTTTGGCGATGATTTGCCCAAAAACAGGTTGGGACTTTCACAATGGCTGTTCGATAAAAATAATCCGTTAACAGCCAGGGTCTTTGTAAACCGTTTATGGCAAATGCACTTTGGTCAAGGTTTAGTGTCCACTTCGGATGATTTTGGAAACCAAGGCAGCTTGCCGTCCCATCCCGAATTATTGGATTGGCTGGCCGTAGCGTTTATGGAGTCCGGTTGGGATATCAAAAAATTACACAAGCTAATTGTTATGTCCGCCACCTATCAACAAAGCTCGGAACTTACCCCGGAATTGTTGGAAATTGATACAGACAATATCTTATTGGCGCGAGGCCCTAGTATGCGAATGACCGCAGAAATGGTAAGGGACAATGCTTTGGCTATCAGTGGGCTTTTGGTTTCTAAAATTGGAGGAGAAAGTGTTTATCCCTATCAACCGGAAGGCTTGTGGGACGAAATCAGCAACAAGCCCTGGCGCTACAGATACAAACAGGAGCATGGGGAGGGTTTGTACCGAAGAAGTCTTTATACGATATGGAAACGAACCTCGGCACCACCGTCTATGCAAATTTTTGACGGTGGAGACCGGAGTGTGTGCACCGTTAAAAGAAGGGAGACCAGCACTCCGTTACAGGCTTTGGTGCTATTGAACGACCCTCAATATATAGAAGCTTCGTACGTCCTTGCCGAAAGTTTGATTCAGGAAACCGCCTATAACCCGGAACTACTATTGCAAAAGGCGTTTCAACTAAGTACAGGTAGAAAAGCCCAAAAGGAGGAAATGGGTGTTTTGAAGAAGTTTCTTGATGATGAACTCCACCGTTTTTTGGAGCATGAAGAGGATGCCATCGCCTATTTGAATATGGGCGAAACCAAAATAAAAAACACCTCGGACCCAGTGAAGGTGGCGGCATTGGCAACGGTTATTAACGGAATTATGAATACTACCGAAGGATTCACCATACGATAAGAAGAAGATTATGAGAGATATTTATAGAGATATTCATGAACAAAAGAAGTTTGAAGATACCCGTAGGGGCTTTTTAAAGAAAGCGTCCTTGGGGTTTGGATCCATTGCACTGTCCAGTCTTTTGGGTCCAACAGAATCTTTTGCCAATGATTTGCTGGTTTCTAAAAGGCCTTCGTTGGTAAATGCTCATGGAGGCGCATTGGGCGGAACCCATTTTCCCGCTAAAGCCAAACGGATTATTTATTTGTTTCAGAGTGGTGGTCCCTCTCAAATAGAAACGTTCGATTATAAGCCTTCCTTGGCCAAATGGCATGGTCAAGAAATACCTGATTCGGTTAGGGGAACACAGCGTAATTCAGGAATGGTGACTTCACAAAGCACTTTTCCCCTGGTACAGTCCATTTTCGATTTTAAACAATACGGTCAATCCGGTGCTTGGGTGAGTGAGCTTTTTCCGCATACCGCTGGTGTTGTGGATGACCTTTGTATTATAAAGTCAATGTATACCGAAGCTATTAACCATGAACCAGCGGTTATGTTTATGCAAACAGGCTCTCAATTAAGTGGTAGGCCTTCAATTGGGTCATGGTTAAGTTATGGCCTTGGGAGCGATAATAAGGATCTGCCCAATTTTGTAGTGATGCTTTCCAAAGGAGGAGGTGCCCAACCCTTAAGTTCGGCGGCCTGGGGGAATGGGTTTTTGCCTTCCCACCATCAGGGAGTTCAATTTCGTTCGGGCAAAGATTCGGTGTTGTATTTGAATAATCCGCATGGGGTACACGATCACGACCGTAGGCGGGCGCTGGATTATATTTCGGATTTGAACAATCAGCAGTATGATATCTGGAAAGATCCGGAAATTCAATCTAAAATAAATCAATATGAAATGGCATATCGCATGCAGAATTCGGTACCGGATGCGGTAGATACTTCCAATGAGCCAGACCATGTGTATGAATTATATGGTGAGGATGCCAAAATTCCGGGCACCTATGCTGCCAATTGCTTACAGGCAAGGCGTCTAGCGGAAAAAGATGTAAAATTTATACAGCTGTACCATATGGGGTGGGACCAACATGGCGGGCTCCCCAATGGAATTAAAAGACAGGCATTGAGCACAGACCAAGCTACTGCTGGGCTTATTACTGACTTAAAACAACGCGGACTTTTAGAGGATACTTTGGTGGTTTGGGGCGGAGAGTTCGGGCGCACCAGTTTCTCGCAAGGTAGACTAACTGCTGAAAGTTATGGAAGAGACCATCACCCGGGTTGTTTTACCATGTGGATGGCAGGTGCGGGCGTCAAGGCGGGAATGGTCTATGGTGAAACTGATGATTTTAGCTATAATGTTGCCCGGAACGGGGTACATGTCCATGATTTCCAAGCCACCATAATGCACTTGTTGGGTATAGATCATGAAAAGCTTACCTTTAAACACCAAGGTAGAAGATACCGTTTGACCGATGTTCACGGTCATGTAGTAAAAGATATTTTAGCTTAATGCGCATGCCAACAAGAAGAGAATTCATGAAAAAAACAACCATGGGTACGGGAGGTATTTTAGCCATGACCACTGTGCCATTCTATATTAATAATTCAAAAGTTAACTTCAGCGAAGAGATAATTGGACATGGTGATTTTAAATACCGGGTTGAAATGGGTTGGGGAGATTTGGACCCTAAGAAACACCCTGTAAATAATTGCCATGAAATGGTGATGGATAAAAAGGGAAGGTTATTTATGCTTACAGATCATGCCAAGAACAATATGTTGGTATATGATAAATCTGGGGTATTGCTACACAGCTGGACATTAAATTTACCTGGGGCACATGGCCTTACAATTCACGAGGAAGGAGGCGCGGAGTTTCTGTACATTACCGATCCGTCTTTGGGAAGGGTAATAAAGACCGACCTAGATGGAGGTGTGGTACTAGAGATAGCATCACCTGCTTCAAAGGGTATATATGAACAAAATGCACCGTTCAAACCCACGGAAACCGCAATAGGGCCCAATGGTAATATTTATATTGCCGATGGATATGGGTCACAGTTCATTCTGCAATACGACCCCAAGGGTAATTTTATTAGAAAATTTGGGGGAGACAGTTTTCTTACGCCTGAAAAATTTAAACAGGCACATGGTGTTGCTATTGATAATAGGGATCCTTCAAACCCAACGCTACTTTGCACCGCACGTATAAAAAATTCATTCAAGAGGTTTTCCTTGGAAGGGGAGTATATAGAAGATTACTACATGCCCGGTTTGTTTGTGAGTAGACCTGTCATAGATGGTGAAAATGTATACTCGGGAGTTTGTTTTGGTATGGAAGAAGGCAATTATAATATGCAGGCCAACAAGGGTTTTGTAACCATTTTGGATAAGGATAATAAGGTAGTGTCCAACCCAGGTGGCACGGAACCTACATATGAAAACGGGAAATTAAAATTAATGCTCCAAGAAAAACCGATTTTCAAACACTGTCATGATGTATGTGTAGATAACGATAAAAATCTATACGTATGTCAATGGAATGCGGGTGGAATCTACCCATATAAGCTCCATAGAGTTTGAAACTAGTTTCATATTTGAAACAAATTATTTTTTGTTTGTTGGTTATTTTCTGTTATTCAAGGTTTTAATGAAAGTTGTAAATGTGTATCTTGGGCATTCAACAGCGAATTGAAACTTTATGAAAATCTTCTTTGTAGTTGTAGCCATTGCCCTAATTATACCTTTTATGGGTAATGCTCAAAATGATGCCGAATATAATCCAGAAGCTAAACTTGCAAAACTTGGAATTGAACTTGTAGAGCCCTCCGCTCCCATGGCCAATTATGTAAATGCGGTACGTACCGGCAATCTTATTTTTCTTGCCGGTAAAGGACCAACAAAGGCAAATGGTGAGAATATTACAGGTAAGTTGGGGCAAGACCTTACTATTAAAGAGGGTTATGAGGCTGCAAGGATAACGGGCATCAATCAAATTTCGGTCTTAAAATCGGAATTAGGTGATCTTAAAAAGGTAAAGCGTATTGTAAAAGTACGCGGTATGGTAAATGCCGTTCCGGATTTTACCGATCAACCCAAAGTCATTAATGGATATTCGGATCTAATGGTCCAAGTTTTTGGTGAACGTGGCAAACATGCACGTGCTGCAGTTGGCATGGGATCGTTACCCGGCAATATTGCCGTGGAAATAGAAATGGTGGTTGAGGTAGAAGATTAGATTATGTGCAATCAAGGAGTGTTAAGTTATATTTTAAAGAAGGTAGTGCTATGTCTTTTTGCCCTTTTGTGTTTCAATAGTTGTAAACCCGATAAACCCGAACCGGAATTTTTGTTGCGAACGGCCCTTTTGGTAAACGAAGAACATACTTGGTATAAGGCTTTTGTATATTTTGGGCAGATTCTAGAAGAACGAACCGAAGGACGAATAAAGGTAGAGATATACCCTTCCGAACAGTTGGCCAAAGAGGTTGAAGCCATTAGGCTCATTCAGGCCGATGTGATAGATATGACTACCACGGGTTCTATCCTAACCAATTGGTTTGAGGTGGCCACTTTCTGTGAGCTTCCTTTTTTAATGCAGGATTCAACGGACATGAATAGGTATATTAATGGACCAATTGGTAAGTTGATGGAAGAAGAAATGATAAACAAGGCCGGCCTACGGTCATTGGGTCATTTTGAACGTGGCCCTAGGCATTTAACGTCAAACCGTCCTATCCGGCATCCGGATGATTTAAACGGGCTCATCGTAAGAATTCCCAATGTTCCTTCTTTTGTTACGCTATGGAAAGCCCTTGGAGCAAAACCCACGCCCATGGCTTTTTCCGAAGTTTTTACCTCTTTACAGCAAGGTACTATAGAAGCACAGGAAAATCCGTTTGCATTAATCAACAATGCGGGCTTTTCCGAAGTACAGCAGTACCTGAACTTAACGAGCCATGTTGTAAGTTGGGTGTACCCCGTAGTGGGTGAAAAGCAGTTTCAAAGATTACCTCCGGACTTAAAGAAAATTTTTATGGAAGCCGCCAAAGATATGCAGGCCTATGAACACCATCTTTTTTTGGAGAACGAAAAAAGTGTTCAGGAAGAACTAAAGGCCAAGGGTATGGAATTTATAGAGGTGGATAAAGATGCTTTTCAACAAAAATGTGAGGAAGCTATTTACAAAAGCCTTTCGCCTGAAATGCAAAAAATTTACAATCAACTGAAAACAGAGAAAGATGCTTCATAAAGCTATTGGACGTATTCTAAAAGTGGGTGCGTTACTAAGTACGTGGGGGCTGATTGCCACGGTGTTATTACAAATTTTTTGCAGGTTTACTCCGCTTGCAACTCCTTCTTGGACGGAAGAAGCCTCAAGACTCTTTTTTATTTATGCTACATCTTTTGGTGCCGGTCTAGCCATGAAGAGCGAATATTACGTGCATTTAGATATGTTCTTTAGCAGGTTTCCTGTGCGTATGCAGCGTACGTTGGTTAAGGTTATTCCGGTAATAGTCTTGCTTTTGTTTTTGCTCATGGCTATTTATTCTATACAATTTGTAGTGTTGGGTATTCCTGAGAAGTCCCCCAGTTTGGGTTTTAATATGGGCATTGCGTTTTTTAGTATGTTCATTATGTCTGCTTCTATTAGTTATTACCTGTGGAAAAGGATTCAAAGAAATTATAAAAATTCTAAAGTATGATTTGGGTTCTTGTTATTGTATTTATCGTGTGTCTTGTGCTGCGTTTTCCAATAGCCTTTGCGCTTGGACTTTCTTGTTTGAGCTATATTTTGATGAAAGGTATTCCGTTGATTATCGTTCCTATGAAAATGTATGCAGGCATAGATGTATTTGTGCTTTTAAGTGTTCCCGGCTTTATTATGGCAGGAAATCTTATGAACCAGGGAGGGCTAACGGAAAAAATCATCACGTTTTGTAACCATTTGTTGGGGCATATTAGAGGAGGGCTTTCTTTAGTGAACATTGGGGCGTCAATGCTGTTTGCCGGTATTTCCGGTACGGCCATTTCAGATACGGCAAGCATGGGGTCTATTATGATTCCTGCAATGAAAAAGGAAGGTTACGATACTGGTTTTTCATGTGCGGTTACTGCGGCTTCCTCTACTATAGGGCCTATAATACCGCCAAGTGTGCCCATGATTATTGCGGCTACTTTAAGCGGACTTTCCGTTGGTAAATTGTTTCTTGCCGGTGCGCTGCCAGGATTACTTTTAGGAATAGGGTTATTATTGACCGCTTATTTCATATCAAAAAAGAAAAATTACCCCAAACATGCCCGTAGCAGTTTTAAGCAAGTGGCACGTGGTTTTGTAGATACGTTTTGGTCGCTTTTAATGACTTTCATTATTCTGTACGGCATTATCGGCGGAATTTTTACTCCTACCGAGGCTTCTATTATTGCCGTAGTGTACGCTTTAGTGATAGGTAAATTTGTTTATAAACGCTTGAATTTTAAGAACATTCAAGTGGTTTTTCTAGACAGCATGAAAACTTCGGCATCGCTTATGGTGCTGGTTGGTTTTGCCAATCTCTTCGGTTATATATTGATTACGGAGCAGATTCCACAAAGTATCTCCAATGAGATTTTAGGTTTTACGGACAATAAATACGTAGTGCTATTGCTAATCAATCTACTGCTCATAGTGGTCGGGACCTTTATGGAAACTATTGCGGCATTACTTATTCTTTTTCCCATTTTGTTAAAGGTTGCTTTGGCAGTAGATGTTGACCCTATTCATTTTGCGGTAATAGCCGTATTAAATCTAATTATTGGTTTAACCACTCCACCTGTTGGCGTTTGTCTTTTTGTGGCATCTAGTATCGGTAAAATATCTATTGGGGAGGTAAGTAAGGCGGGTATGCCGTTTTTGTTGGTCAGCTTTTTGGTACTCATTCTGGTAACCTTGTTTCCTTGGTTTTCGTTAGCTTTACCTAATCTGTTTATAGATTAAAGCTAGTGCGTATGATATTTAGGGCAAGGGTTGTTTTTTTTAGTTTATTAATGGTGGTTACTACCGCCTTTGGTCAAGAGGGGTATATCTTAAAGGAGAATATTCCCTATTACCCGGAAACCGTCCGATCCCAAAATCAATACTTAAAAGAACGTTGCAAGTTAGATGTTTACTATCCCAAAGATAGTATTAGTGCTCCCGTTGTGGTTTGGTTTCATGGTGGCGGGCTGGAAAATGGAGAGAAGAATATACCGGAGGGACTGGAGGAAAAGGGTATTATAGTGGTGGCCGTTAATTATAGGATGCATCCCAAAGTAAAACACCCCGTCTATATAGAAGATGCGGCAGCGGCAGTAGCTTGGGTTTTTAAGAATATCTCTGAGTATAATGGTAGTTCTGATAAGATTTTTGTTTCCGGTCATTCTGCCGGTGGATATTTGGCAAGTATGGTTGGGTTGGATAAATCCTACTTGGAAAAACATGGTATAGATGCCAATAAAATTGCAGGCCTAGCTCCGTTAAGCGGGCATACCATAACGCATATGACCGTTCGTAAAGAAATGGGAATAGAAGGAACCCAGCCTATTGTAGATAAATATGCGCCCCTATTCCATGTTCGTAAAGATGCTCCACCTATGTTGTTGGTAACCGGCAATCGTGAGTTGGAGCTGTTAGGACGTTATGAAGAGGTAGCTTACTTTTATAGGATGATGAAGGTTTTGGGACACCCAAATGTACAGCTCATGGAACTTGATGGTTATGGCCATATCATGGTCTATCCGGCCTTGCCGTTGATTGTTAATTTTGTAAAGGAAATAACGGAGTAAGTGTTAAAGACTTTTACCTGAAACGGTTTAAAATTAGTTGTCCGGTTGTTTCTGCACTTCTAAAAAAACTTTATTTTTGCCCTCTGGATTAATTGGCCCCGTAGTTCAATGGATAGAATAGAAGTTTCCTAAACTTTAGATGCAAGTTCGATTCCTGCCGGGGTCACTTTTCTTGGAAATGGTTTACTAGATTTTATAGACGTCAAATTTTTTCACCAACTCGTCTATCCTTTTTTTGTTTTCCTCTAGCTTTTCCTGAAGTTCTTTTATCTGTTCTTTCGTAAGGGGGTTCATACCATCATTATTATGATTGTCCGTTTATAACGGCGCATGAAGGCTTACATTGTGTTTTATTTTTATGAATTATGATATTTTTATCATAAGAATTGTTGATAACTTGTTTTAAGACCGAATAATTTCAATTTTTTCTCTTGGCCCAAATCTCATACATAGGTTCTCCTTTACTGTTCTTTCCGGTATGGTGCCAGTCCACATACTTTAGCTCATAATTAAAATTTAGGGTAGCACCAACACGGGAATTATCTTTAGAGAAAAATTCAATATGCTCAACATACTTTCCGTTTTTAGAAGAAAAGCTTCCGCCACCGGTACCAAAAAATTGCATGGTATCCGTATTGTAGGCTATCCATTGAAAACGACCGTCCTTTAGAAATTTCAGTGTTTTTCTGGGGTTTTCCTCACCCCTTCGTTCTTGTCCCGTATCTGGGCCACGGGTAGCGAAAAGCCACTTGCCGTCCAGCTCTTGTTCTAACGGGGCAATGGGTTTAAAGGTTTGTTTGGATTTCATTTCAAGGATGAGATTTTCACCTTCGGTTTTAAAGGGAATATTGAGTGTTTTTAATTGGTCCTTTCCATAATTAGAGTTGAATTCCAATTGTAATACGAGTTCGTTATCTTTTACTTGAACAAAACCACCGCGCGTAATGATAAATTGGGCCGGTTTCTTATCGTAGACGGTATGTGTAAAATAATCACCATCAATTTTGAGTTCATGGGTGATATTTTTTGCATTAACTTCTTCCTCAAAAAAGTAAGTGTTTGAAGGTATTTGCGCATATAATATGTTTGTAAGGGCCAAGAGCAAGCATAAACTAATGCTTTTGAGATGGGGTATGCTGTTTTTTTTCATTTGTCAAGGGTGTTTTAATGTCTTAAAAATAAGATAATTAGATGATATTTTTTGATATAGTTGTAGTTGTAAAAACTTTTTTTCGCGTTTTATCGTAAATTTTTTGAAAACGCTTGTTTTTACAATTTTTTTGTTTTCATTTGTCCTGTCTTTAGCGACGTAAAACTGAAGGCATTATGAGCTTTTAGCTGAACAACATGCAGTGTGTTTCTATGTTCGGGCTATGGGAGATTAGGAAGTCAAATCTCATAGCAACCCATAAGATGGGCGACCGGATTTTAAAGCTAACTTCCGATTTTTTCACTTCTATTGTGCAAAGCCAGCACAACTACTTCTTTATTCCTACTACCCAGGAACAAATTCTTATATGATACCATCGGTAACAATTTCATAACGCGTACAAACGCATTACTTAAAAAAAATATACCGATTTTCATTCACAAGAATTAAAAATGAATAATAAATATATCGATTTAATCGATCAGACTTACTTTTTCCCTCAAGAAGAGTTTACGCTTGAGAACGAGCATTTAAAATTTCACGATATTCCGCTTAAAGAGCTGGTAGAGAAATATGGTAGCCCGTTAAAATTCACTTATTTGCCTAAGATATCTGACAATATTAATAAGGCAAAAAACTGGTTTGCAAATTCTATTGAGAAGAACGCCTACAAGGGTAAATACCATTATTGCTACTGTACTAAAAGTTCCCATTTTCAACATATTCTGCACGAGGCTTTAAAGAACGATATTCATATTGAAACGTCTTCCGCTTTTGATATTAATATTGTAGAGCAGTTAAAAAGGGATGGTAAATTAAAGGACAATGCCTATGTAATCTGTAACGGTTTTAAACGTGAGCAGTACATAGAAAATATTGCTAGACTTATTAATAACGGTCATAGGAACTGTATTCCCATTATTGATAATTATGAGGAGATTGACCTGCTGTCCGAAGTAATTGATGATACCTACAAAATAGGCATCCGTATAGCTTCTGAGGAAGAACCAAAATTTGAGTTCTATACCTCTAGACTGGGCATCGGCTATAAGAATATTGTACCCTTTTACGAGAACCAGATTAAGGATAATGAAAAGGTAGAGCTAAAAATGCTTCACTTTTTTATAAACACCGGAATTCGTGATAATGCTTACTATTGGAACGAACTGCTAAAGTGTCTTAAGGTCTATACACGTCTAAAAAAGATGTGCCCGTCTTTGGATAGCTTAAATATTGGAGGTGGTTTTCCTATAAAGAATTCTTTGGCCTTTGAGTACGATTATCAATATATGATCGATGAGATTCTAAATCAGATCAATATTACATGCCAAGAGGCAGATGTACCCGTGCCTCACATTTTTACTGAGTTCGGAAGTTTTACCGTAGGCGAAAGCGGTGGTGCCATTTACGAGATTCTGTACCAAAAGCAGCAGAACGATCGTGAAAAATGGAACATGATAGATTCTTCTTTCATTACCACTTTACCGGATACTTGGGCCATTAACAAACGTTTTATCATGTTGCCTATAAACCGCTGGAACGATGAGTATGAGCGTGTTTTATTGGGTGGTTTAACGTGTGATAGCGATGATTATTACAATAGCGAACAAAACATGAACGCCATTTATCTACCTAAATACAGGCGGGACAAGCCCTTGTATATAGGGTTCTTTAACACTGGGGCTTACCAAGAAACCATTGGTGGTTACGGTGGGTTACAGCATTGTTTGATTCCGCAACCCAAACACATATTGATAGATAAGGATGCCAATGGCAACTTTACCTATGAATTGTTCAGTCCGCAACAAAAAGCAGAAGACTTGCTTAGTATATTGGGTTACGAAACCGAAAAAACCGCTAAGAACGGTAGTGTTGAGACCATTTCACAAAAAATTACATCAAACCTATAAACTTCATTTAATCAAGATGAGCACAACAAAGAATTATGCGGGAATTCCCGATAAATTCGCACAATTAGAGACGGCCAAGGTAGTTTTAATACCTGTGCCTTACGATGGAACAAGTACTTGGGGAAAAGGAGCCGATAAAGGCCCTCAAGCATTTTTAGAAGCTTCTGAGAATATGGAGCTGTATGATATTGAGACCAATACAGAGGTTTACGAGCAGGGTATTCATTTAGCCGAAGCCATTACGGAAAACAGTTCTCCGGAAGCTGTGGTAAACGCCGTGCACAAGAGAACCAAAAAATACATTAAACGCAACAAGTTCGTTACCCTTTTTGGAGGTGAGCATTCTATTTCAATAGGTACAATACGAGCATTTAACGAGTGTTTTGATAATTTAACCGTTTTGCAGATAGATGCCCATGCAGACTTACGTGAGTCTTATGAGGGTACAAAGTATAACCATGCTTGTGCGGTACATGAAGCCAGCCAGACCACGAATTTAATTCAGGTGGGTATCCGTTCTATGGATGCCATTGAGAAAACGTTCATGGATGAGGAAAAAACGTTCTTTGCGCATGATATGGCCCAAGATGAATACTGGATGGACAAGGTTATTGAAGCAATGACCGATAATGTTCTAATTACTTTTGATCTTGATGCGTTTGACCCTTCCATTATGCCTTCTACCGGTACTCCGGAACCAGGCGGTTTGTTCTGGTATGAAACATTGGAGTTCTTAAAACAGGTGTTTGACGAAAAGAACGTAGTAGGTTTTGATATTGTTGAACTTTGCCCTAACCCAGCCGAAAAATCTTCGGATTTCCTTGCCGCAAAATTGTATTATAAAATGCTTAGCTATAAATTTATGGGTGAGGCGGTAGATGATGAATATGATAATACCTATGATGTTGATAGTAAATCTGGCAATAACGGTTTAAAATTTGAAGATGACGAAGACTAAGGGAGCGATCTCAGAATTTATAGAAAAATACTATTTGCACTTTAATGCGGCTGCTTTGGTAGACGCTGCTAAAGGGTACGAAGCACAACTGGAGCAAGGCTCAAAAATGCTCGTTTCTTTGGCAGGTGCTATGAGTACCGCAGAATTAGGTAAAATATTTGCCGAAATGATCCGTCAGGACAAGGTGCAAATTATATCATGTACCGGTGCCAATCTTGAAGAGGATATCATGAATCTGGTAGCACACTCACATTACAAGCGTGTACCTAATTATAGAGATCTAACTCCAAAAGATGAATGGGAGTTATTGGAAAAGGGCCTGAACCGCGTAACGGATACTTGTATCCCAGAAGAGGAAGCTTTCAGAAGGTTGCAAGAGCATATTGTTAAGATCTGGAAGGAAGCCGAAGCTAAGGGAGAACGTTATTTACCACATGAGTACATGTACAAAATGTTACTTTCCGGTGTTCTTGAAGAGCATTATGAAATTGATTTAAAAGATTCATGGATGTACGCTGCCGCCGAGAAAAACCTACCTATTGTTTGTCCAGGTTGGGAAGACAGTACTATGGGTAACATCTTTGCGTCATACGTGCTAAAAGGAGAATTGAAGGCAAGCACCGTAAAATCAGGTATTGAGTACATGACCTTTTTGGCAGATTGGTACACTGACAATTCCGAAAACGGAATCGGGTTTTTCCAAATTGGTGGTGGTATAGCAGGAGATTTTCCTATTTGTGTAGTGCCTATGCTTTATCAAGATATGGAAAGAACGGATACACCTTTCTGGAGCTATTTCTGCCAGATTAGTGATTCTACAACAAGTTATGGGTCGTACTCCGGTGCGGTTCCCAATGAAAAAATCACTTGGGGTAAATTAGATATAGATACCCCTAAGTTTATTATTGAGAGCGATGCAACCATTGTTGCGCCATTAATTTTTGCTTATCTTCTTGACCTATGAGTAACAGAAAAGAAAATACAAATTTAAAGCGCGTTATAGTAGACTTTAAAAAGTTGACGCCTGAAGTCCTTAAGCTGTTGGTAGAGGCATACCCAGATGGGTATGATGATAGAAATATAATATCTTTCAAAAATGCCAGTGGAGAACGTATTGAGGCGGTTGAGGTTTTAACGGAAGATACTAAGTATTTGGTTAAGATCAGTGCCAAGCTTGAGTATACGATGGAGAATTATGACGAGGATGATTATGAAGATTTTGATGATGATGATCCAGAAGCGGTAGTGGAGCCTGACCCAGAAGACATGGCTCAAGACGATGAAGACTAATATCGTTAATAGGTTTATGAACCCCCTTGTTCTATTCCAAGGTTTTGTTGATAGAGATAGTAATTATATAATGTCCGTTCAATGAAAATAGAAGAAATAGAGAATATAGAGTTAAAGTTTTTGGACCTTGATGATTATCAAGAGCTCAAAACTGCAATGATATCCGCATATACCAATATGCCCGGCTCATACTGGAAAGAGAAGCACATTAAATCGCTGATCGATAAATTTCCGGAAGGTCAGGTTGTTATAAAAATTAATGGACAGTTGGCCGGTGTGGCCCTGTCCATTATTGTAGACTATGATAATTTTGATGATGAGCATACCTATGAGCAGATTACGGGTAACTATACTTTTGCCACGCATGAAGACAGTGGTGATGTTCTTTACGGAATAGAGGTTTTTATAAAGCCGCAGTTTCGTGGACTTAGGTTAGGGCGTAGATTGTATGACTACCGTAAGGAACTGTGCGAAAAGCTCAACCTTAAGAGCATAGCTTTTGGAGGTAGAATGCCCAATTACCATAAATATAAAGACGAGCTTACTCCAAAAGAATATATTGCCAAGGTACGTAGAAAGGAAATTGCAGATCCGGTGCTAAATTTCCAGATCAGTAATGATTTTCATCCTGCCAAGGTTATGAAAGGCTATTTGGAAGGAGATAAAGCGTCTAGTGATTTTGCCATTTTAATGGAATGGGACAATATTTATTACCAAAAGCCTTCCAAAAAAGCATCGGCAAAGAAAACTGTTATTCGTCTGGGGCTTATACAATGGCAGATGCGGCCGTATAAAGATTTAGAGGAATTATTACAGCAGGCAGAGTATTTTATTGATGCCGTTTCTGGCTATAGGTCGGATTTTGCGCTGTTCCCCGAGTTTTTCAATGCACCGTTAATGGCCAAGGATAACCATTTGTCCACCCCTGATGCTATTAGGGAGTTGGCAAAACATACCGGTGCTATAGTACAGAAGTTCTCGGAGTTTTCCATTTCGTACAACATCAATATCATTACAGGAAGCATGCCCGAAATGATTGATGGCCGCTTGTACAACGTTGGTTACTTGTGCAGACGTGATGGGAGTATGGAGCGCTATGAAAAGTTACACGTTACTCCAGATGAAGCCAAAGTTTGGGGTATGCAAGGGGGCAACCAATTAAAGGCTTTTGACACGGATTGTGGAAAAATCGGAATTTTAATCTGTTATGATTCGGAATTTCCGGAGTTAAGCCGTTTATTGGCCGAAGAGGGAATGGATATTTTGTTCGTTCCGTTTTTAACGGATACCCAGAACGGATACTCAAGAGTGCGGCACTGTGCGCAGGCAAGGGCAATAGAAAACGAGTGCTATGTGGCTATTGCAGGTAGCGTAGGCAACTTGCCCAATGTTCAGAATATGGACATACAGTTTGCTCAATCCATGGTATTTACACCTTGTGATTTTTCATTCCCAACAAATGGAATAAAAGCAGAGGCCACTCCTAATACCGAAATGATTTTGATTGCTGATGTAGATATAGATTTACTTCGTGAACTCAATCAATTTGGAGCCGTACGCAATTTAAAAGATAGGAGAAAAGATATTTTTGAACTTAGAAAAAAAGTATAGTTTGACTGATTTAAAGATTATAGGTAGTGAAGAATGGTGTGTGTTTGAAAATTTGGGTATTCCTGCCATTAAGGCAAGGGTAGATTCAGGGGCAAAAACATCGTCAATACAAGCAACCAACCTCAAGATAATTATGAAGGGAACTCAAGAATGGGTAAAGTTCGAGGTTAGCCCTTTGCAAGAGAACCGGAGTATAGCCATTCCTTGTCAGGCCAGATTGGTGGACCGTAGGATGGTTAAAAGTTCTTCCGGTATCTCCGAAGAGCGTTTGGTGGTACGCACACCTGTAACCATAGGAGAGGATACTTTTGAGATTGAACTTACCTTGGCCAACCGGGATACTATGGAGTTCCGTATGCTTTTGGGTAGGGAAGCCATAAATGAAAGGTATATTGTAAATCCGGCTTTAAACTATCAAGTACAGGACTTTAATGATGAGGCGGTAAACAAAATGTACGCTCCTTACTTTAAAGAAAAGTCAGGTCTTAAAATAGCTTTGTTGGCAAGCAATCCCCAGTTGTATAGCAATAAGCGCATTATAGAAGCCGCGGAAGCTCGTGGCCATGAAATTGTTTTTCTTAATGTAGAACATGCTTACATGAAGTTGGATGCCCGATCACCCGAAATACGGTATAGGGGAGGAAATATTCTTAACGCTTTTGATGCGGTCATCCCAAGAATAAAGCCGTCGGTTACCTTCTATGGTTGCGCCTTGATCAGGCAGTTTGATAATCTTGGGGTATACTGCCAAAATTCGGCGGAAGCTATTACCCAATCTAGGGACAAGCTTTTTGCCTCCCAGTTGTTCTCCAAGAACGATATTCATATTCCTATTACTGGTTTTGCAAAATCGCCAATGGATACCAAGGACCTTATTAAAATGGTTAACGGTGCCCCGTTGATCATAAAGTTGTTGGAAAGCACACAAGGTAAAGGAGTGGTGCTTGCCGAGACCAACAAGGCGGCGGAGAGTGTTATAAACGCCTTTAAAAGTGTAAATACCAATATCTTGGTGCAAGAGTTCATTAAAGAGGCCAATGGGCAGGATATTCGCTGTTTCGTGGTAAACGGGAAAGTGGTAGCTTCCATGCAACGTCAGGCAGAGAAAGGAGAGTTTAGGGCTAACATCCACCAAGGAGGAAAAGCCTCTATTATTAAAATAACTTCGGAAGAGCGTAAACTTGCTCAAAAAGCAGCCAAGGTTTTGAACCTTGCCGTAGCGGGTGTAGATATTATCCGTTCAAACAAAGGACCGTTATTATTGGAAGTTAATTCTTCTCCGGGTCTTGAAGGTATTGAGAATGCTACCGGTAAGGATATAGCCAATGAAATGATTATGGCTATTGAAAAGAAGCTGAGGTTTAGTATGTAGCGTTCAAGTAGTTAAAAAACAACTTTTTTATAAAATGCGATTGTCTCTAGATTGTATAGATGTCAGTCGCATTTTATATTTACGATAGGGAACAGAGTAAAATTTGCATCTATTGCCGGTTTCGTGATTTCAAGAGACTTTCTTTCCTACAAGTTTAGAATGCGCCATTTTTTTTGGCTAATGTGCTTTTCATCCTCATTTCCTAATACTTCGTCGGGTTTGCTAAAATTAGCCTATCGGTCAAGTAATTTCTTTTTACGATTAAGTGTTAAATCATCGGCGTAGCACATGTTTTTTCCGATATAAAACACACTTTATTTGAGTGTAACTATTTGATTAGTAGTTTTTTACACTTTAACGAGTAAAACGTACCACTTAAGAGAATTTCGTCAAGTATCCTACAATGTGCCGTTCCTAAATAGAGGAAACGAATTACAAAAATTAATTCTCTTAAGTTATGATCAGATTCAATATTTTACTTCTTATCGCTCTTGCAACTTTAATGACTTCATGTTCTACTTCTACTACAGAAGAAGATGAATTGTACAAGGTGGTTGCAACAACAAATGAAGAAGTAGAAATATCTATTATAGAGCAGGAAGTTATTGATGTTGTTAACGAGTATAGAGTTTCTGTTGGTTTAAACGAAGTAGAGTTTAACAGTGTGGCATATGGTTACGCAAATGCACACAACGAGTATATGATTTCTGAAGGAGTTATAAGTCATGATAATTTTGATAAAAGGGCTTCTAAATTATCAGTAGAAGCTAATGCGGATTTTGTTTCTGAGAACTTAGGTATGGATTTTACAAATGCTGATGATATTCTTGAAGCGTGGAAAAATAGCCCAACACATAAGAAAGTAATGGAAGGCGATTTTAATTATACAGCGGTTAGTGTAACTGCAGATGAGAATGGTATTCTTTATTTTACACAGTTGTTTTTTAAATAAAACATGAGAGTTGAATAGTCTTTAGTTACCTTATAATATAAGGCCTCCTATTTCGTATGAAGTAGGAGGCTTTTTATATGCATTAATTTTTGGGAAATCTTATTGTCCTTTTCATTAGTAATGAATAGTGCTGGGGCTATTCTTTTACAAACATTGTAAAGTGTTGTTTATCAGTATGTAAGATATTTGTAGGTTTTGGCACTCGATAAATGACACTTTTAAACTACAGCTTATCGATAAGAAATCCTTTCATCGAATAAATAAGTATTTCACCGAGGGTATACAATAGCATAAACAATAATGTTTCTCACATTTAGGTTTTTTATAAGACTTAACCTACACAGTTTGCCTATGATACGTAAAACTACGCTGAAGCAAAACTTTTTAATCTGGCTATTTTTTGTTTGTTCGGTCTCCTATGCACAGGATAGGGTTTATGCCGACGCCATTTCAAACCAAAGTTCAGTTACCCAACCAAATAACGCCATAGATTCAGATTTAGCAACCAATGCAATTGTACGGGCCGGTTCCGGAATTGTATTGGGTATTGGTAATTATAACGGTCTTTTGGAACTTAATTACCCTACTACAGTACCAGCAAACACTACCAGTTTTATAAAGATTGCTACTGAAGATGATATACTATCCAGTCTATTGGGTGGTAGCCTAGGTGGTCTACTTTCTGATATTGTTGGAACATTACTTGTTGGTAATCAAGAATTTTCTGTAGAGGCGTTCAATATTGATGATAGTGTACTTCAGACTAGTTCAGGACTTGTTAATGCGTTTTCATCAGATGAAGCGCGTGTGGTAACGGATAAGAACGGAGATTATTTTCTGGCTCTAACGCCATCTAGTCCTTATGATAGGGTTAGTATAACCAATAGTGTTGGGTCCTTAATAGGACTGGGCCAAGAACGAGACCTTAATGTGTATGGGGCCTATTATGGGGAAGGAGACACTACATGTGGTGCACCTAATTATACTTCTTTTAGTGGTGAAGGCCTAACGCTAGATCTTTTAGGTTTAGGCGGGGCCGGAGTTGCTAACCCCGAGTTTGCCATAGATGGTGATGATACTACCTCTTCTGAATTAAGTTTAGGCCTTGTTGACGCTCTAGCCGGTATTGAGCAGACTTTTTATTTTGATAGTCCGGAAGATACAGGGGATAATTATTATATAAAGATGGCAATGGACCAGTCTTTGTTGCAATTGGGTATAGCTAATTCAATTGAAGTAATTGGTCAAGATGGAGCAGGCCAATCCATATTCTCAGATAATTTATCAAGTTTATTGGATCTAGATGTATTGGGTCTGTTAGAAAGTGGCCAGGCGGCAGTAATAGGTTTTGACCCTACAACCCCTGTTGATCGGGTAACTGTACGTTTATCATCCTTGCTTGGCGCAGGTATTGATCAGGAACTTTTAATTTATGATGTGTTTAGGGCTCCTGCAAGACCAGTAATAACTTCTACTTCGGATGACCTAAATATCTGTGCCGGTTTTAGCACTAGCGTTGTTGCGGAAGTTGAGAACGACGATAATGTTGAGTTAAGGTGGTACGATGCAGAAGAAGACGGAAATCTATTGGCAACCTTAGACTCAGGTGAAGCTTTTACTACACCTATACTTAACTCGGATACTACTTATTATGTAGCAGCTGCGGAAATCGGTTGTCTTAAAGAATCACCTAGAACTGAGGTCACGATAAATGTGGAGTCTGTTCCAACAGCAGATGATATAACTGTTTTAGGAAATGAAAATCCCATTTGTTCTTCGGATAATGTGGTATTGGTTCCAACCAGTTCTGTAGATGGTACATATTCATGGTATTTTGATGCAAACAAAACCAATGAGATTACAGACGGTCTGGTTTCTGGAGGAGCTACTTATGAAATAGATTCCAATGGTGTACTGACCATTACGGGATTAACGGAAGCAGGTGGCCCATACACGTATTTTGTATCCGTTAAACATGATTTGGCGGGTTGTGAAAACGCTCCGGGCGATTTACAATCGGTTGAAGTTAATGTAGTTGATTTTACAAAAACGGTATCTATTGATTCCAACCCAATGGTTAGCCTAGATAGTCTAATAGATATATTTAACGGCAACAATTCAGTAAATGTAACAGGAACTGTTTCTGGTGATGTTACGGTTGGTGAAACTATATCCTTAAGTATAAACGGTAACCTTTTTGATGGTGTCGTTGCGGCAGATTCATCGTTCAGCATCGCAGTAGATGCTATAGATTTGGTTTCAGATATAGATAATACAATTGAAGCTTTTGTAAAAGGTGTTCTATGTACCGTATCCGAGGAGATTTCTGTAGACCTTCCAGATTTAATCATAGATGATATTTTTCAAGTTTTTTGTGCCTCTGATTTTGCTACTGTTGCAGATTTGAAAGTAGGTCTTAATGATATTGTGTTTTTTAATGACCTTACAGCAGGACTGCAATTAAATGCTAATACTCCTTTGGTTGATGGTGAAGTGTATTTTGCAGGAATTGCAGGTATACCTTCATCCGTGTTAGCTAGGGTGCAGATAACGGTACAAGTGAATGACGTTCCTATGCCCACGACAAATTCTAGCAGTCAGGTTTTTTGTGAAAGCGATGACCCTACGGTGGGAGATATTCAAGTTGATCAAACCAATGTTGTTTTTTATGATAGCCGTTTACGTGGAAACGCAATTGACCCTTCAACACCTATAGAAGATGGCCGTTGGTATTATGTTGCCGCTGTTGAAAATGGTTGCGAAAGTAGTGAGCGATTAAGAATTATGGCAAATATATTTGCTGATGGTATTTCACCTATTACAATAACCGGAGAATCTGAGGAAGTATGCCGAGGGCGTTCGTATACGTATGAAACCAATGCAGACAAAGAAGATTATGTTTGGACTGTAGCTGGTGGTACCATTACAGAAGGAGGTACTTCTACGGATAACTTTGTAATCGTTCGTTGGACGGAGTTAACCGGCACCCAAATTAGTGTTTCGTATACAGATGATTCAATATGTAGCCCAAGTAAAATGATGTCCTTAGACGTTGAGACAATCTCTTGTGGAATGGTTCTGGGCGAAGAATTTTGTTTAAAAGTCTTCAATGAATTCACTCCTAACAATGATGGTTTCAATGATTTTTTCACGGTTCAATGTATTGAAGATTACTCGAATACCGTAGAAATTTACAATCGTAATGGAAACCTTGTATATAAAACGGTAGACTACCGCAATACTTGGAACGGTCTAGCTAATGTAAAAGGTGTTCTGAACAATGGAGATCATTTGCCATCCGGAACATACTACTATTCCATTAAGATTCCTGAATTAGAAAGAAACCTTGTTGGCTGGCTTCAATTGGCTAGATAATAAGAAGTTCTTTAAACTATTCACACCAAACCTTTACCAGTTATGAAATCACTTTGCACCACTATAAAGATAGTTATGCTCTGCTATCTTGTTTTTAATATGAGCAGAATATATGGCCAACAACCGCCTCAATATACCCAATACATGTATAATACAGCGGCCTTAAATTCCGGATACTCGTCTAGAGGTATTCTAGAGGCTACGCTTTTACATCGTTCGCAATGGGTTGGAATAGATGGAGCCCCAGAGACACAATCCTTTTCAGTTCAAGGTAGATTACGGGAAAGAGTAGGAATAGGTCTTACGGCTATCAATGATAACATTGGGGCAGCTAATAATTTAGATGTAAACGGAACCTTTTCGTATGAGATTCCTACGGGCTATTTTACAAAGTTGTCTTTGGGAATCAATGCGGGTATAGATGTTTTAAAAGTAGACTGGTCCAAAGGAACCTACCAAGATGGACTGGACCCTATTTTTGCCGAAAACGTAAATAAATTACGGCCTGTATTTGGAGCAGGGGCATACTTTCATAGTGACAGGTGGTATGTTGGGGTTTCTACGCACAACTTTTTAAATTCTCAAATCTATAATGACAACGAGATAGAGGTGACTGATCGGAAAAGTCAGTATTATGTAATGGCAGGTTATGTTATGGACCTCTCCGATAATTTAAAATTCAAGCCGGCTATTCTAACAAAACATGTGGCCGGAGCGCCTATAACCGTAGATGTGTCCGGTAATTTCTTGATAAAGGAAACCTTGGCTTTGGGTTTGGCGTACCGCTATGATGATGCGGTGAGTGCATTAGTTGGGTTGCATATTTCTAAAAGCTTCTTCTTAGGATATGCCTATGATTATTCCATAACTGGTTTAGAAAGTTATAATGATGGTTCGCATGAGATTATTCTCAAATACAACTTATTTGATGCTAAGAAAAGAGCATTGTCACCCAGATTTTTCTAAAAACCGACAACCATGAAAAAAATAATACTATACCTATTTTTGGGCGCATACCTTAGCGTTTCCGCCCAAAGCAAAGAAGAAAGGGCCAATGCCTATTTTGCCGATTTCAAATTTGATAAGGCAATTGAACTATACAGCGATCTGGTAACGGAAAAAAAGAGACCTTCTTTGGAAGTTATACAACATCTTGCCGATAGTTATTTTAATATGAATAGATATCAAGAAGCTGTAAAATGGTATGAGAAGTTGTACTTGATTAAAGGCAAGAATGTTGGTGAGAGCAACATTATTAAATTGGTGCAAAGCCTTAAGGCGAGTATGAAAATAGAAAAGGCAGATCAATTGCTGAGGGATTTTTATACGGATGAAAATAGATTGAACATGATGTTGTCACAAAAAAAACATTTGGACAGCACACTTGCAGAGAAAGAGAAATACGAAACCACGAACTTGGCTTTCAATAGTAGAAAATCTGATTTTGGCCCCATGTTTTTTAATGACGGATTAATTTTTGCTTCAGCCAGGGACACCATAAAATCTAATGGGGAATTGTATCCGTGGAACAAACAGCCTTATTTAGACCTCTATATTACAAGACCTGATGACGCAAGTTATATCCCGGAAAAATATTTAGAGAATTTAGAGTCGTCGTACCATGATGCAACTTTGACGTTTTCTTGGGATGGCCAGACCGTATATTTTACAAGGAACTATCTTAAAAAGAAAAATAAGTTAAGTGCCAATGAAGATGGTCTCTCCAATATGCAAATTTTAAGGGGAACGATAAGTAACAATGAACTGATCAATGTTACCTCATTAAGCTTTAATAGTAAAGATTATTCTTGTGGACATCCAGCATTGAGTCCGGATGGGAGACATTTATATTTTACTTCTAATATGCCCGGAGGGTATGGTGAGTCGGATATTTATGTGGTTGATTTAAACAATGATGGCGATGTGCTTTCGGACCCTATGAATTTGGGGCCAGCAATAAATACACGGGGTAGGGAGATGTTTCCGTTCGTAAGCAATGAAGTATTGTATTTTTCTTCAGACAGTCATTATGGATTAGGAGGGCTGGACATTTTTGGTTCTGTAATCTCTTCAAAAACCGATTATTCCCTTCCGCTTAATATGGGTAAACCTTTGAACAGTAATATGGATGATTTTTCGTTCATTAGAGCGGATAAAAAGGGAGATGGTTATTTTGCTTCTAATCGTTCGGGAGGTAAGGGTGATGATGATATTTACCGCTTTGAAAAGGTAAAACCTACAGATTGCCTAGAATATTCAGGTTATGTGTTGAACAAGCAAACGGGCGAGCCCATTGCTAATGCCAATGTAGAACTAAAAAATGCGGTAGATGAACTTGTTTCTGTCCACAGAACGGATGAATTTGGTTATTATAACCTAATACTTCCCTGCAATATGAAAAACACGTTGGTCTTTTCCAAGGCGGGATTTTCCAAAGAAATAATTATAATTGAAACAGGAGAAAATCCTGAAGCACCATCTAAGGACAATAAGATATACTTAACTCCTTTTGATAGTTTAGTGGAAAAAGATGGAGACGTAGAGAAGATCAAGGTAGACCCAATTTATTTTGATTATGATAAGTTTGATATTACAATCAGGGCAGAAATAGAACTCGAAAAGGTGCTTTTTGCCATGGAGAAATTTCCTGAAATCAAGATTAAAATAGAGTCTCATACGGATGCCAGAGGTACCGATGATTATAATTTGGAGTTATCCGATAATCGTGCAAAGTCTACAAGACGCTACCTGATTTCAAAAGGTATTGATGCCGATAGGATTGAGAGTGCTCACGGTTACGGTGAATATCGTTTAAAAAATGAATGTGCCAATGGCGTAAAATGTAGTGCCGAAAAACATCTTGAAAACCGGAGATCCAATTTCATCATTGTTTCCAAACAAAGTAACGAAATCCGTAATTCTAAAAAATAAACTTGGACTTTATTCCGGATTTAAGTTTGTGATCATATGTTGGAAAATTTGGCTTAAGGAGCCAAGTTTTCCAACATTTCTTTTGTGGTTTTTTCTAGGTCAAATTCCGCTTGCCAACCCCAATCATTACGAGCTTCGGAATCATTAATGCTTCCGGGCCAAGAGTCCGCAATGGCTTGTCTAAAATCTGGTTCGTAAGAAATTTTAAAATCGGGAATATGTTTTTGGATGCATTTTGCCATTTGGGCAGGGGAGAAGCTCATGGCCGACAAATTGTAAGAAGAGCGCACCTTTACTTTTTCCGGTTCGGCATCCATAAGCTGTAGTGTAGCTTTAATGGCATCCTCCATAAACATCATAGGAAGTTCCGTGTCTTCTTTTAAAAAGCAGGTATAGGTGCCTTCAGATAATGCTTTGTGGTAGATTTCTACGGCATAGTCCGTTGTGCCGCCGCCCGGCATTGTTTTCCAACTTATTAGTCCTGGATAACGAATGCTCCGTACATCCACACCATATTTATGAAAATAATAATCGCACCAGCGCTCACCGGATTGTTTACTTATGCCGTACACCGTGCTGGGTTCCATAATGGTGCTTTGTAAAGTACCTTCCTTTGGAGTGTTAGGTCCAAAGACTGCGATACTGGAAGGCCAAAATATCTTATCTATTTTTTTCTCCTTTCCTAGGTTAAGTACATTAAAGAGCGAATTCATATTTAGGTTCCACGCCCGCATCGGAAATTTTTCCGCAGTTGCGCTTAACATGGCTGCCATGAGGTAAACTTCGGTAATTTCATAATAGGCCACAACCTCTTCAAGAGCATCGTAATCCGTAGCGTCTAAAATCTCGAACGGACCTGAATTCATTAAACTTTCGTTTCCTTCTCTAATATCACTGGCAATTACACTTTCGTTGCCATAAGTATCACGTAAGGACAACGTTAGCTCCGTGCCTATTTGACCGCAAGCACCTATAATCAGAATCGATTTTTCCATTAATGTCTCGTTAAATGAATTGGGAATAAAGATAGCGTTTCTTAAAATTTGTACATTCGCTTTATGAAAAGAATCTTCTTCTTTGGTTTAGCGTTGTTGACCATAATGGCGTGTAAAGAACAGAAACAGGAATTGGTTGTAGAGGATACGGCAACTTATGAAATAGGTAATGAAAAATGGCCCAAGAAGCTGCCTATAAAGCCAGAAGCGCAGGCTATTTTGAAAGACTGGATAGAGTTTGCGTCTTTTGAAACCAGTTTTGACGCCCTGCAAACGGTTGCCAATAAGGAAGATTTAAGTTTAGTGATCGAAGATATGATTACGAAACAAAACCAATTGGCGGAATCTACTTATCCTAAAGAATTTGATATTCCACAAGTAAAGAGTCGCCAGAAAATATTTAAAACCTATATGTTAAAGGTTAAGGGCGATTTGTACTATAGAACGGACCCCAATGAGTCGCTTTTACAAATGATAGAAGCTTATAATGCGTTCAGGAACCAGTTTAATGTTGTGGTAAATAATAAGCTGGATACAAATTTGATTTTGGATTTCTAAATAAAAAGCGGCCTGTCTATTATAGACAGGCCGCTTAGTATAAGAATGGTATAAAGATAGGTCTATTTAAAATTTGTCTTTACCATGTAGAGTGAGCTAGCGTCTATATTTGTAGTTCCTGGCAGTATTTTTTGCTCAATAACACCGTCTCCATCATTATCCGATACCGCAAAGTCATCATCGTTAATAAAAGCAAGTGTGTTACTGTTCATAACCCAGATGCCCTCAAGTTTATCATGGGCATAACCAAATTCTGCTACAAGGTCTACTACTAGTTCCTTTTGAACGGGAACAATTTTTGCAGCTGCCAATTCCTGAACGGTTAATTGCTCAATGGTCTTATCTCCTATCATGAGGCCGTTTTCATCTTTTGGGTTGTTGCCGCTTATATCAGTAGCCCCGTTAAGATTTATTTTGTAGATATGTTTTTGGGCCGGTCCTTCACCAGCAAATTTGCCATCGCGTTCTACCACCAAAAACTCGGTGTTGGAAATTGCGGTAATTTCTGAGTTGGAAAGGTTGGCTTTTTCCTGAACGTATACATATTGTCTGGTGTAGCCCGTTTCCAAATCAAATGTTACGATGCGCGTAATATTGGACTGAATTTTTTCTGGGTTGTACATTGTAGATTGCATAATACCCACAAGGGTCTTTTCATCTGGAGTAATAGCAAGACCTTCCATTCCCCGGTTGGCACGTCTTTTGGCAAAGACAGCAGGTAATTTTCGGTCTCCCGTACCTTCATTGACACCCATTGGGGATATGCGCTCTATTTGAACCCCATTGGCCGAATAGTGTACGATGTGTGGCCCGTATTCATCGGAAACCCAAAACGTACCGTCTTTTAATGCTACGATACCTTCGGAATCCAGACCAAAATCATCAAAAGGAATTGCATTTCCAGCGGCATCATAAGGTATTTCACCAGTAGCTCCCTTTCCTTCGGGATTGGGTATTCCGGTTATAGTTTTACCTCTTGGGTCTTTTAAAAGAATTTCATCAAGAAGTTCTATTTTTCCAGAAGAGGTAACGGTAAAGTGACCAATGCGCGGCGTGTATTCTGCAACAGGGAATTTCTTTCCATCCAAGTAGTTGGTATTCGGTCCACGGTCGGTAATGGCATAAAAATCGGCTTCTTCGGTAGGGTGAGCGGTAGCACCTGAGCCAAAACCGCCATTTCTAACTTCAACATCTCCGTTTATAGTGTTCAGGACCGTATGGGGCAATAGATATTGCGTGTTGGTTTTTAAAACTTCAGTAGGAGATACTGATTTGGGCGCGGGACCCTCACCAACAAAATCATCAATATAATCGCAAGAATTTAGCATGCAGAGACCTGCACCCAGGAGCACTAATTTTTTCATCTTTAAATATGGAATTTAGGGTTATATAGTTGGTGCTAAAGTTCCAATATTTAATAGGCCACATTGTTAAGTCAAAATGAAGAGATGGTTATCAAAAAAATACCGCACAATAGGAAAAACCTAAGTGCGGTATTGCAATGTTGTACAGTAAAGAGGAAAAACCTATTGCTTGTTTTTCGCTTCTTCCGTTGGGGAAGGATTTTTTCTAGACTGCAAGGCTTGTTTGCTTAAGCTTGCTAAATTAAAGTTAGGGTCTATGGCAAGAGCTTCATCTATTTTGGCTATTGCGGCATCAATATCGCCTTTATTGTTGTCATATATGGTAAGTGCCCTTAAATGAAGAAAAGCCGCTTTTAAAGGAACTTCGTAAGGTTGTTGTCTTTCATAAAAAGCATATTTCATATCATCTTTTGCATTGGCAATACCATACTCAATATTGGCAACGGCATCAGAATTGGCTCCCGTCTGGATTTTTAGATCGGCAAGTTCGTACGCCAAATAAGGGTTTGGTGTTCTTTTAAAAAGTTCTTCAAACTGCTCTAACGCACGTTTAGGCTGGTTCAAAGCCTTTAATGAAATAGCTTTTACCTGAACGGCCATATCTGAATCCGTTGGTTCTTTCTCAATACCAATGGTGTTCAGTGCCTGCATGTGCTGGTTGTTGTTGGCATAAACGAACGCCAAGGTGTCTTTGCGCTGTTTAGACGGAGAAATAACATTAAGGTGGGTAAGAGCGCTTATTACTCCATTAACATCTCCTTGAAGTCTCATTTCATCATAAAAGGCTTCATAGTGCTTTTGCAAATCGCTTTTGGTTTGTGCGGTGGCTGAAAAACTGATGCTCAAAAGCAATACGACAATTAATTTTTTCATGTATAACTATGTTTACGATTCTATCGTTTAGGTTGCGGTTGGCAAAATTAACAATATTATCGGTATGTAGCTGTGAATAAAAGCATAATGAAAAAGGATAAATGAAAAAAGGATGCCGTTGGGCATCCTTTTTTATGTCGGTTTGGTTGTTTGTACTAGGCAACAAGTGAAATCTCGTTGTTTTGATACGATTTTAAAAGCATGGAATAAAAAGCCACGCTTTTAGGGTCTTGATCAATACATGATACTAAAAAATCATATAAGTTTCTAAACCATAGGTTGGTGTGCAACGTTGGGATAGAGAGATTTACCTTTTTAGGGTCATAATCCTTGTCATCCATAACGATGTCCATTTCAACCCTTCGTCTATGATAATCTATAGACACTTTTGCTGCATTATAATGATTTTTTAAAATCGCTATATGCAACTTTTTCATTGATGGGGGAACTTTTTGCTCGGTACAGCTTGAAGCGATCAGATTCTCGATTTCTATCAGAATCCGGCTTCTTAAACCTGAATTTTCCATGGCAAATAGTTTTAAATTACAGACCAAAGTTACTTTTAAATCGATGAAATACAGGGTATATTAACAACTATCCCGCGAGTTTGTTGTGAAATGATACCTAGCTGTGGTGAAAATGAACTACAACGATGTAGTAAACTCAAATTTCTTAACGTTTGTAAGGGTGTAGGACTGTATTTGCTTGCCTTTTACGGCTGTGGCGTTATCATAATCAGGTAACTGTAGGCCTAGTTTTTGAGCTTGTAACGTGTAATATTCCTGCTTACTTGGGTGATATGGGAAGACGGCATTAAACAGTTCTGGTGCCCAACCTTCATGAACGGACTTAAAGAGGATTCTTATACAATCGTTTAGATGAATTAGATTGATGGGGGCATTACCGTTTTTAAGGTTTTTTTTCTTTGATAACATTGTAACCGGATTCCTATTTGGCCCGATTAATCCACCGAATCGAACAACGGTAGTTTCAAATCCGGATTCGTTTTGAAACAGTTGTTCACATTCCAAAAGTTGTTTCCCCGATTCAGTTGAGGGCTGTGGAGTAGTTTTTTCCGTAACCTCTCCATCTATAGCGCCATACACAGAAGTGCTACTTACGAATATCACTTTTTTTACGGACGAGGATTGCAGCGCAGTCCGAATCAGTTTCATTTTCTGAACGTAGTTTTCTTTGTTCTCTCCCCGTAATTTTGGAGGTACGTTTATAATAAGAACATCGGCATTGCTTAGAAATAAATTGATGTCTCCGATTATTTGGGTTTCGGAAAGTGAAATAAGGAAGGGTTGAATACCAGCAGCGGAAAGGGAGGGGAGTTTATCCGTTGATGTTGTGCTTCCGTTTATGGCATACCCATTTTCTATAAATTTTTTGGCTAACGGAAGGCCTAACCAACCGCAGCCTATAATAGCTATTGTCTTATTCAAATTTGATGGTTTTGGTAGTGATAATTGCATCGTTGAGCACAAATGGCATAGGAATGCTGTTTTCCGGTCTTTTTGGGACGCTAAAAAGCGGATGGTCCAAAAGATTGTTTGAAGCTTCTTGAAAGGTGAGTTCAAGAATACTGTCTTTGGGTATGGTTATCTCAATTTCGGTATAGGCGTTGTCCGTAATGTAATGGGTAACCAATTTGGAAGCTTTTCTACTTTCTAAATAATATGGGGAAAGCTCAAGTTGATTAATTTTTACTTTTTCAACATTCATATTTTTGGTAAAGATATCCAGTCGGTTTACATCGCGTTGTGGCGTTATGCATAACTCTATGATACGGTTATTTTCAATAATCGTATCTCTTACGGTTTCAACTTTGGGGCCATCAATTGCCTTTAGCGGAGCTTTGTCGGAACGTTTAAACAAAGTATTGTATTTACTGCTGATGAGGTGTTCGTTCAGCTTTTCGTCAATTTTATCTTCCTTTCCTAAAAAGGCCCCGTTCCATTCAATAGGTACTTGGTCGTAACTCGCCCATTGGGCCGTATTTGTATCTTCATTAAGTATGTATACGAGGCTGCTGGGTTTGCCATTTTCGGCGTCAAATCCTGAGTGTATATGGGCATACGCCATAGTACCTATAAAACCGAACAAACCTAGATAGGCCCACTTTTTTTTACGCGTGTACAAGCCAAATAGAGGCAACAAGAGCACAAACGTAAGTGTAACCAACAAAGTGCAACCAATCATCATTTTTAGGCCAAGACCCACAGGAAAACCTTTAATCAAAGGGGTATAGAGCCATATAGCTGGCAGGCCTAAAAATACCATTAGTAGTACATTGGGCATTTTTTGATTCTGAATCACGTACCAAGCCGCAAGAAGAGCAAATACGGGTACAATAAAGAAACTTGCGCCCGGCAAATATTTTGCTAGTATACCACAGATAAATAACCATAATAATAGGGGTGCTACCACCAAATCTGCTGGGGCCATTTTTCTGAACTTATGGTATACCCCAAAACAAATTGCCAAGGAAAGACAGGCAAAGGCAAATATATAGGCGTAGCCATTATACGTAAAACCGTGCAGGATATCATTGTAATTTGGGTAGGCCCATTTAAGAGCGGGCCAACTAAAATATCCTATGGCTCCATTTAGGGCTATAACAAGCAACAGCGGAACAAATCCTGTTAGAGTAGCTTTAATGCTCAGTCTTTTTTTTCTGATTCCAGAGATAAAAATCAAGAGAAACAGGAAAATGGCAAGCCCTAACATGGGCCAAATCCAATCAAACGGATAAGAAATAACCCCGAACAAGGGTATGTTGAAGTACACATAGTCATTTAGACTTGGTAGTTGATCAAGTGCAATAGAACTAAAATGGACTAAAAGCGGAGCTAAATAACTGCCTTGGTGTGCCAAGGTGTTTTTATCCAAGCGCTCATAGGAATCTTGTGCTGTGTGGTAGTCAAAATGGTCGTCAATAAAAGCAAAATTGAATCCTTGAATATCCCGAGATTCCCTAAATACGGTAAGGTCCGTATCATTAGGAAGCATTTTGTAGATGCTGTAGTAAAGGGAGTTGGCCATAGGGAATTTGGGGTTGGCCTTTATAAATTCGCTCACCAGATGTTGATTGCCCCTATTGGTTTCCATAAAGGTATAACTGGGGCCTCCGCTTCCTCTGGCCTCAAAATTAAGAACCAATCCTACATCTTTGGCCCAGTTGTGTTCGTTTACAAAAAGGTCCGCCCCGTTAAGACCAAGCTCTTCCCCATCTGTAAATAAAATAATGATGTCATTAATGGGCTCTTTACCTTTGGATAAAAAGGCCCGTACACTTTCTAAAATAGTAGCAACCCCGCTGCCTGCATCGCTGGCACCTAAAGAAGAATGGGGGTGACTGTCATAATGGGACAATAGCAGTAAAGCTTTACCGTTGCCGCTCCCCTGTATCCTGGCCAAAATATTTATAGGTTTGCTCATGTTCCCCCAATCACCTACCGAATACCCACTTTGAAGCGAAGTCTCAAGTCCCATTTCTTCTAATTGGGAGATAATATAATCCTGTACCTTTTTATGTCCCGGAAAACCAATGGCATGTGGTTCTTGGGATAACGCCTTTACATGTTCTAATGCCCGGTCTGTAGAAAAAGAGCTTTCAGGAGCGGAGATATCTTCTTCGTAAACGGGCATTGAGGTATGAAATCCCCAATAAATGGCAAATACTAAAAGCAGAAAGGAAAGTATGGAGGAAAATCTTTTCATAGGTTAAAGTTCTCAATTAAAAACATAAGATTCTAATAGATGATAGCTTTTCTTGTTTGTGTATTTTGAATGAAAATTAATATTATTTTTATTAAATAGGTGAGAATATGATGGGTGATTCATCGAATAATTGGATATTTCATTAAAAAATTCCTTATCTTTAGTAATTAACCTAATCTGCCGCTAGGCAATAAAAGCTAAACTATATGGGAATAAAAAGTTTTCAAGGCCCACGGGCAAAAGTAGATGTAAAGAAAGAATATGACGCGCCCATTCTAGTATCTGACTACATGACCAAAAAGTTGGTGACCTTTACACCGGACCAGTCTATTTTGGAGGTTATGGAGCAGTTTACCAAGTACAATATTTCAGGTGGACCCGTCATGGATGACAACGGTTTTTTAGTAGGAATTATTTCTGAGGCCGATTGTATGAAACAGATTTCTGAAAGTAGGTATTTTAATCAGCCTATTTTGGATAAAAGTGTAGAGAAGTTCATGACCAAGGAAGTTGAGACCATTCCTCACGATATCTCAATTTTTGATGCTGCCGGTATTTTTGATAGGCATAACAGAAGAAGGCTTCCGGTTATGAAAGACGGTATTCTAGTAGGCCAGATCAGTAGAAAGGATATTGTAGTGGCCGCACTAAAATTATCTGGGCATAGTTGGTAATGTCATTTATCCCCAAACGCATTACTTAAAAAAATGAACATAAGATGTCTTCCTGAATAGGGAGGCATTTTTTTTATGGTAAGCGTATTAATTACTCCCGCTTTACAATCATGTAGAAGTCATTATCCAATGGCAAATAACCTAAATCATATACAAAAAAGTACACCGTGCCCTTTTTGGTGGTGTAGAGACTAGTTATAAAATCAAAATCAAACCCTTTGTCTAATAACTTGGCTTTTGGAGTAGTGGTTTTTCCATCCTTTAGCGTAAAACTATCCAGTATTCTATAGTTCTTTCGTAAGCGGTTGTTGGTATTGCGAATAAGGTTGTTACTATCCTTATTGGCGTGGTTGTGATACGCATTTCGGCAATAATCGGAGCAGAATTTTTTGTCTGCTCTGCCTTTGATCTCGCTGCCACAGTCTAAACATTTTTTCTTCAACCTATTACTTTTTAAAATTGAATGTTACTTCTTGGGCAGACCCATCTTCATTACCTATCTGCGCATAGATGTTAATTTCATTGTCGCTTACTTTTTCAAAAGTAAAGCCTTCAAAATATACTCGGTTTGCTTCAACTTTAACCAACTTAAAAGATTGTACATCATCTTTTTCTTCCCATCCTTTTAAATCGGCATTAAAATGTTTCAGCTCGTATACCAATGTTTTATTAAGTTCTCGAATATGTCCCAGTTCATAAAATGAAACTTTGCCATCTGCCACCAGTTTAAAGGAGAACATCATGGAGCCTCCGGAAGGTGGTCCCCATATTTCTTCCGTAATTCCGCCAAAGGCCTCGCCTGACCAATTGCCTTGCATCCATGAAATATCGGACAGCGTAGCGTTGGGCGATTTTGTATTTTCCGGTAATGTTGTGGTGTTTTGAGCTTTAATGCTCAAGGAAAGGAAAAGGAAAACAAAAAGAAATCGGTTCATGGTTTACAAATTTAAATGTCAGTAAGATACTGATTTATCCGTTTGTAAACGCATTTGCCCGCTTAGGGTTCTATATTAAGGTTGTATTTCTTTAAGAGACCTATAATCCCATCTTTTGAAAAGCGAGCCTTTTTAAGGTTTGTTGTTTCCGGATCTATGACATAGTTAATGGCGGTTCTAAAATCTGTGTTTTCAAGATCGGTACGTGCAAAAATAGCGGCTTGCAAATCACAATCATCAAAAATGGCACTCTTTAAAGTTGCTTCGGTAAAGTCGGCCTCAATCAACTTACACGAAATAAATTGTTGCTTAAGAAGCGTTAGCCCGTAAAAAGACGAATAGTTTAAATTGCAATTGTTAAAACTAAAGTTCATTAAGAACGTATTGCAATCTTCAAATTTTAGTCCCATCATTTTACAATGGGAAAATGAAATTTCGTTAAAGGTGGTATGCCTAATATTGGCATTACTTAGATTACAATCTATAAACTCACAGTCCATAAAATTCTGGTTGTCCAGATAGGCATCGGCAAAATTACATCCTTCAAAAACGCAGTTTTCATAATCTCCTTTTGCCAATTTACTGCCCGTAAAATCCTGTGATGTATAAGTCTTGTCTGTAATAAAGGGCTTGCTCATAAGCGGAAAACGAATTGGTAGAATGTTACAATTTCTTGAATGGAGTTTGCAAAATCCTAAATTAAGAAAACGCTTTCACCTAACAAATTAATCTGCGCGCTCAACTTCACTCTCAAGCTTTAAGACCTTGCTTCCATCTTCTTGTTTAATGTAAAGTGCCTTATTGTCTTTTGATCCGTTACGGGTAACTTCATTACCATCAATTTTTCGGGTTACGGACTCCTCATAAGTGTTTTCTACTTTTCCCGTGGCGCTTCCTGAGCCCCATTTCCATTTTACTTCTGTTCCTTTTCTTATCATAGCTTTTTTATATAAATGTTTTAAAGCAAGTAATGAAAAAGTAAACACATCTATAGAAGCAAAAAGAAAAAAACATACCTCAATCCATAAAATTCTATAAATGATTTTTATTGGAGCCTGAATGGAACTTATCAAGTACGGATAAATTGGTGTAATTCTCTACAATCTACCGTAAATTTTAAAAAAGTAAAGTGTTTTTTGTTTGATTATGTTGTATTTAAATATTTCCAAAAGTAATTATTCAGCGTAGCGAATAGTATTTCAGGAGTCTTGTCTCTAATTTTCTTTGCTTAGTGCTAGTTCTACTCGCAAAAAGAATCTAAAGGAAATGTTAAAATTAATGGCAAAAACTTTATATTTATCCCGATAGCCTAACCATTATATCTCACACATTATGAAAATATTTAAAATGAAACAACTAAGTATACAGCTTGCATTACTAATAGGAATGCTCTTTTTTTCAATAGATACATCTGCCCAGGTCACGGATATTGCCGTAAAGGACAGTATGGATGTTGTAGATAAACGCCTGAGGTTTGGTTGCGGATTTGGTTTAAGTTTTGTGGGTGGAACAAACATAGCCCTATCTCCAAATTTAATTTATAGCGTTAGCAACAATGTAAGTATAGGTGCAGGTATTCAAGGAAGTTATACTTCTATCAAAGATTTGCAGAATACCACAACTTTTGGGGGTAATGTGCTCACGCAATATCGTCCTGTTGAGAGATTTATTATGCTCTTGGAGTTTGCTCAACTTAAGGTAAACACTAAAACAGAGGCGGTAACGGGAGACATAAAACAAGATTATTGGGATTCCGCACTGTTCATTGGCGCAGGATTGAATATTACCGATAAAATTGCTATTGGTGCAAAGTATAATGTTTTGTATGACAAAGACGAGAGTGTTTATACAAGTCCCATACTCCCTTTTGTGAACATCGTGTTTTAATAAGCAAGATTTTCGCTTACATTAATTTTTGGAGTTCTTCCATAAATTGCCCTACATGATAACCGTCTACCAGGGCATGGTGTACATGAACGGAAACGGGCATGAACAACCTGTCGCCCTCAGATGTCATTTTTCCAAAGGCAAACTTGGGGCAACTGTCAGGGCGTGCATAATGCCTAGCATGGGATATGGAAGTAAAATCTATCCAAGGAATAGCAGAACAATGTATCACGTTTTCGCCGGATTCCGAAGGCATAAGTCTGTTAGAATTACGTACTTTTTCTATGGCGGGAAGCGCTAAGTCAAGAAAGTCTTCAAAGTTTTCGCGGTACTTTAAATGAGAAAAACCAAACGTACCGTTTGCCCTGTTTATGGTGGGAGAGGGGTCAGTAGTTTCGTATTCGTACAACTTGCCATCAACAATTCTATACCTAAACTGAACCGTTCTGTTTGCGGCCACCAAAGATTTATGCAGATAGGACAGGAAAAAAGAATGGCCTTTCTCTTTTGCGGTGGTGTAGGTTTGGGTGCAATCTACTTTAGCGGTTATACCATAGAAGGGTTCATCAAACTTAGAAAAGAATTCAAAATGGTCTTTTCTGTACCAAGTTTCAATGGCTATTTCTTTACGCATAATTGGTGTTTACTGAGCGGAAATATTCGGTTTGGAAAAATAATCAATACAAAGGAAAATGGAGTACCCGGATATATTATTTTTTAGCTTAGGTATGACTAAGTTCAATAGTGTTATAAGTAAGCGTGTTAGTTATACAGGGTGTTTTCATGGGATATTACATGCTCCTTTACCTTGTTCTGAAACTCTTGGGGAGTTTGCTCTGCGTGTAGTTTAAAAAACCTACTAAAATAGGAATGATCCTTAAAATCCAGATTGTAAGCTATTTCCTTAATAGTATTCTCACTATGTATAATTTGCCTTTTCGCTTCCAGTATAAGTCGGTCGTGAATAAGCTGTACCCCGGTTTTATCCAGCTTTTCCTTTAAAATCTGATTCAGGCGTTTTGCACTTATACCCAATTTTTCTGCGTAGAACTGAGCATTTCTTTGGTTCTTGTAATTTGCTTCAAGTAAGAGCATGAATTCGTAAACACGCTTTTCATTAATATCCTGTAAGGTAAAATGTTGTTCTTTTAAGTGAATCAATTTTAAGAGAAATACCTTTAAAACAGCTTTTATCATTACCAGGTTAATGGCTTCTTGGTTATACTCTTCTTCTAAAAGCTGGAGTACGGATGCCAAGCCCTTAGAACTCTCAGTGTTAACTTGCAGGCAGGAGAATTCGCCCTGTATGTTGAACATTCGGAAAACGTCCAGTAAAAATTCCTTTAAATCACCTTCCAAGAGCTCTTGTTTAAATGAGATAAGGACCCCATTTTTTCCGGCCTTATTAAGTTGATGTACACGATAGGGCGGAATTAAATAAATCCAATCTCCTCTTAGCGTCTGAAAATCATGTTGTGGTTCATGAAGGGCGTCTTCATTTTGCAACCAAACAATTTCATAAAAATCCCGTCTTGCCGGATCGTTCAAGTATGCAGGAGGACAATTTCCCAAATCTCGGATGTACAATACTTTATCACTGAGCATAGCTGTGCTTTTTTTTAAAGGTTGAAAGGGGCGCGGTTTAAAGGCGAAAAATCGGCCGTAAAATTTCCCATTTCCAAAATGTACCACAAAAATAGCGAATAACACCACACATAAAATGCATATGGGCAGATTGTACCAGTCATCTGTCAAATAGTATCAGTGTAGAGGCTATTTGCTAGGATAACTTTGTACTCGTTAATGAATAGAAATAGTTAGAGCTGATCGAGTTATGGAAAATATACTGGAAAAAAAAGACGCAGAATTGGTTGAAAGTGCTTTGAATACCATCATAAATGAGCATATAAAACTAATTCATACCATCTCGTATTCCGAGATAGCAAAGTTGATTCCCACAATTACCAATGCAGAACACATTTTTATAATGGGAGCGGGGCGTACGGGGCTCATGATGAAGGCTGCGGCCATGCGTTTAATGCATTTGGGGTATAAAGTGCATGTAGTTGGAGAAACTACGGCACCGGCTATTGAAAAGGGAGATGTCCTTATAGCAGGTTCAGGTTCGGGTACTACAAGCGGAATTGTTAGGGCTGCGGAAACTGCTGAAAAAGTGGGTGCGGGTGTCCTATGTTTTACCACTAATGCCGATTCTCGTTTAGCGCTTTTGGCAGACCATACGGTAACCATACCTGCCGCGCAGAAACAGGAGCGAAACGAAACTATTTCCAAACAATACGCAGGTAGCTTGTTTGAGCAATCGTTACTGTTGGTGTTTGACGCACTTATACAGACGCTATGGGGTTTGGAAGGCAGTTCTGCCTCTGAGCTTTGGAAGCGACACGCAAATATGGAATAACAGATTTTGAATATAAATACATATAGATAAATAGCAAATTATGGCAAAGTTACAAGTAGCAATAGATTTATTAAAAATTGAGGATGCCATTGCATTGGCAACAAAAGTGGCACCTTACATTGATATTATTGAACTGGGTACACCGCTTATTAAAAGTGAAGGTCTATCCGGAATCAGAAAAATGAAAGATGCTTTTCCCGATAAATTGGTCTTGGCCGATTTTAAAACTGCGGATGCAGGTGAGTTGGAAGCTAATATGGCTTTTGGAGCAGGAGCGGATTATATTACCGTATTGGGAGCAACCGGAGACTCTACCATAGCAGGAGCAGTAAAAGCAGGAAAGGAACATGGTAAAGGTGTAGTGGTAGATACCATTGGAGTAAAGGATAGGGTAAAGCGTGCACAGGAAGCTATAGCTTTGGGCGCTGAGTTTGTAGAGTTACATGCCGGTTTGGACGAGCAGGCGGAAGATGGTTACTCAATTCAGGTTTTGATAGATGAAGCCGCAAGATCTGGGGTATCCGTTTCTATTGCAGGTGGTGTTAACAAAGGCAGTATAACTGCCGTTAAACAATCCGGTGTAACCGTAGCGGTAGCTGGTGCGGCCATATACGGAGCAGAAGACCCTGCAGAGGCGGCCAAGGAATTAAAGCAACTATTGGAAGCATAAGTACGCTGGGTACAAGTTAGGGCAAAAGCCAAATTGGGTTAAATGAGGCATTAAAGGAAGGCCCATTTTGGCAATTGCCTATTTCTTGAAAGTTATATGTGCTTTGGACAAAGACAAAGCAAGTACGATTGGTTTAGTATAGGCTTGCAGGATGATTACCGTTGTGCAAGCCTATAATTTTTTATTAGAAACTGCTCCTTAAAACCTAGTTTTAGATATAGGTTTAACCCCATGTTGGAAGCCTGCAGTGTTATATACTCAAATCCGTTTTTGATGATTTTGTTTATCAGCAATCTCATAATTTGGTCTGCGTAGCCTCTTCTTCTCATTTCTGGAGGTATGCCAATGGCATGGATACCCATAACCGAATTGGTTTGGTGCAGTATGGCCGTTCCCACGGCAAGCCCATCGGAATAGGCTATGTAATACTCAATTTCACTAAGTGTTTTACTAACGGTCTCCAGGCTAATTTCATATCCGAACGATTTTTGAAAGAGCACGGACCATAACTTGGCTTCGGTAGAATCCGTAACCCGTTCAATATTTACATCGCCCTGAATATCAAAAAAGTGCGAAGGTTTTAAGGACATGCCCACTTGTTCAAAAATGAAAACAAAGTCGTTGTTCTCTAAAACTGCACTTTGGTTATCATCATAAATATCCCAAACCGGTAAGGTAATAGGTGTGGCCGTTTCCCCTATTTTCTGTTTGATCAAATCAACTGTTTCTTGATTTATAGGTTGATGTAGCCATAACCTATTAGGCCATTCAGAAGCATGAATCTCGCAATATTCAAAAACCGGTGTTTTATGGTAGCTGTCAAAGGCCGCTCCGGCGGTTTCCCAGAGCGATTTTAGATTCTTTATGTTCGTATGTATTAATTCCGCCCTTGTTTTCATTTTATATTGATTAAAATAATTCCTGAAATGAGTATAACAAAACCTACCCCTCTCTTAAATGTTATGGGTTCTACAGGTAGGTTTAGCCATCCAAAGTGCCCGGCAACAATAGAAAAGGCCAATTGCCCGAACAAACCCAAAGATATCATTGTGGATATGCCCAGTTTTGGAATGGTGTAATAGTAGAGGCTTATTCCCATTACACTAAATAATCCACCGGTAAACCAAAGGTAAAGGGGTATCTGTTTTACCTCGGTCCAATTTGCGGAGCTTTTAGAACTTAAGAGTACAAAGGTCACCGCAAAAATGGTACTGCTAAAAAATGCGGCAACAGATGCCAATAGGGGATTTTTTAACAGCACGGCCAAATTGGAGTTGAAACCACCTTGCGCGGCCAAAAAAACTCCACCTAACACGGCTAGAAAAGATAATGCGGTCTGGTTCATACAGCTTCAAATAATTCTTCCAATGGTTTTCTAACCTTAGGGCGATGTTGGGTGTGGTCTTCATGGGAGCGGTAGCCAATAGTTGCAACTACAGCGGCATTCAAGCCTTTTTCGGTAAGGCCTAGAATAGCGTTGTATTTATCGGCTTCAAAACCTTCCATAGGGCAGGAGTCAATTTTTAGTTCGGCACAAGCACTGAGTAAATTGCCAAGGGCCAAATAGGTCTGCCGGACCGTCCATTGAAAAGACTCCAATGCTGTCATTGCCTTAATTTTTTCTTTCATAAAGTTGCCATAGTCACTTAGATTGTTCATTTCAATGTTCTGTGTGATGGCCGTTCGGTGTAGAAAATCATCTACGTGCGTATCTTCCACATAGGTATAATTACAAAAGACTATTAAATGCGAAGCGTCCGTAATTTGGTCTTGCCCCCAAGAAGCAGTTTTTAACTGTTCCCTTATTAACGGATCTTCAATTATAAGCACCTTGTACAACTGTAAACCGTATGATGAAGCGGATAGTTGAATGGCCTCCTTTATTTTTTCAAGATTGTCCGGAGCTATCTTTTTTGAGGCATCGAATTTTTTAGTGGCATAGCGCCATTTTAGATGGTCTATGTAATTCATGATATTCTTGTTTTAAATTGATTGGACAAAAATATCCGAACGGAAAACCTCTGGCATTTACATATGTTGATTCAGGCTCTTTTTTTTAAATCTTTACGGATTCTACTGAGCTGAGTAGGCGTTATACCTAGGTGGGAGGCCAAATGGAGTTGTTGTATTCTTTGGTCAATATTGGGGTGCTTGGCGCGCAATTTTAAATACCGTTCCGTGGCATTTTCCATAACTAGGGAAATTTCCCTTTGTTCTTTTTCTATGACCCAATTGTATTCTAGATAAGCAATATAGAAATCTTTCAGGTCGGTTTGGCGGCTAATGAATTCTCTGTACTTTTTATAATTTAGACTTATGAGAATGGTATCCTCTAAAGCTTCTAGGGTAAAATTTGAGGGCTTGCCCAAAAGGCAGGAAACCGTAGAACCGGCAAAATCGGTTTCCAAAAAAATGTTTTTATTGTAAATATTGCCTTCGGCATCCGTTACGTATGCCCGTAGTGCTCCTTTGCATACAAAATGAATGCTTTTTGCTACTTGCCCGTTTTGGAGTAGGGTTTCGTCTTTTTTCAGCTTTCTAAACGTTACTATAGACTGAATTAAAGACCAGGATTGGGCCGAAATTTGAGTATAGCTTTCAAATTTTAGTTTTAAGTCCTTTATGTATTCTTCTTCTGTCAATAGCAATAAGATTGGTTCGGTGTCAAGCCATGTATTCAGCTTACACTACCACAACCTAAAAATACGTTTTCATTTCTAATCATAAACAAAAAAAAGCCCCGTAAAGAGGCTTATATGAATCCGGTCCGTGGAGAATCAACGGCTTGTGCAACGGTTACCATTGTTAGCATAAGTACTTTACACGATTATTTTGTTTCTTGTCCATTCACATAAACTTTCGAAAAGTTCAAAAGAAATAGAATTATGGTCATCGTCCCAAGGATTCTCTTTTGTCAATGGCATATTTTTCCAATCCAAAACACACTTTTCCAGAATATTATAAAGTCCCGTATCGAGTTTTTTTAATTCGTTTAATGCTTTTGGATAATTAATATGTTGCTTAGGGTCAGCTTTTATCGCTACAAATTTTGCTATGTAAAAATCGATTGCCGTTGCGTTATAAACACCCCGCACTTTGTAAATAGCTTTTAAATCCTGTAGTTCTTTTTTTGTGCATTTGTTTTCATCATAGTCCTCAATAAATTCTTTTTTATCAAATCCTAGTTCTATAAAGGTAGGAAGCATCAAAATATGCGACATACAGTTTCCAATATGTTCGGTTAACTGCTGTGTTATTATTCCAGAAAGTTCAGGACTTTCCCTTACTAAAAGCTCGAAACTTGGGCCAAAATAAATTTCTTTTAATCTAATTTGAATATGAAGTAATTCGTGTGTAAATGAAGCAATGTTAAGGTTGTTTCTAGTAACATAGATAGTTGACTCATCATTTATTGAATATACGCCATAATGAGGTTCATCTGTAAGTTCTACGGTAATTGAATGCTCCCGATTCAGTTCTGTCCATAGATTTTCATTTCTATTGTCAATTAGTTGCTCTATGTTCAAGGTCTGTTTTATTTTTTCAGTATGTATGCTAACGGTTGAGCTAAGCGTAGTGCGGAAGTAAGCAAACTTTTCGTTTCCGTCTATGCACGAAGCTAAAGCTTATTGTTTAGTTTTATTTTTTCGTTTCCAAAGCTAAATCCATAAGATTTAGCGACATCATAAATATACACAGACCATTCGGTTTTGCCCTTAAGCCCGCATTACGTTTAGGTTTTGTTGTAAAATGTTTTATTCTTTTTGATATTCAATAATAATTTCTCCCGAGAGATGTGAGCCAAATTGAGAATTATCCAAAGTTAATTTTAAATTATCACCAGATAATTCAATTGAGGATATCGTAGAGTAAACGATACCTTCTTGGGAACTAACATCTGAGCATATTAACATTCCATCTTCAATTTTCCATTCCCCTGTATGATAACCTTCTCCATGTTCAGCATCCATAAAATTAGTGCCGCCAGATTTAGTAATTAATTTTTCTCCATCATTGATTTCATATTCGTCTACAGAGTAACGCAAAAAGCCGCTTAAATTTATCTTTTTAGGATTATCGGTAAATTCAATTCCATAATTTGTTTCTTCAAGAACTATTTTTTCTATTCTACCCTCTTGTTCTTGGATGAAAAAAGAATCATCATAATAGTTTGTCATGTTCCATTTTCCTAGAAGGCTTTCAGATAACGATAACATTTCGGGTTCTGAATTGTCATCAGAATTACAGGAAAAGATTAAAAATAAAAATAGTATTAAAAATAGTTTTTGGTTCATGTTTCAAATGTTTTACAACAATTATATAAAGCAACTAGTTGCTTTATCTCTATTTTAGACCTAATTTAATTAAATCTCTCAAACTATACTGGTTTACAACGGTTGAAGTGTCTTCTTACAGTACATTTATTCGTTTTTAAACGTTTACAAACGAAAACAATTGTTTTGTAACCGAATACAATTTGCTCCCCGTTCTATGTTTGCAGTGTTGAATCATCGTGGTTCAATAGTATGAACTGTTTAACGTAAAAATTAGTAAAATGAACGCCTTAAAAAACAAAGTACAGTTGATAGGAAACTTAGGTCAGGACCCGGAAATCGTAAACATGGATAATGGTAATAAACTGGCCAAATTTTCCATAGCTACTACAGAGAGTTATAAAAACGCACAAGGAGAGCGGGTAGACGATACCCAGTGGCACAATGTAGTGGCCTGGGGCAAGACCGCAGAAATTGTAGAAAATTATCTCACCAAGGGAAAACAGGTTGCGGTAGAGGGCAAGCTTACCCACCGCTCCTATGAAACCAAAGAGGGTGAAAAACGATACATTACAGAGGTACGTTGTAACGAACTTTTAATGTTGGGTAAATAGAATATACCGTTCTTTGCAAACCGGGCAGGGCCAAAATGTGTAATAGCGCACTTTGGTTTTGCCTCGGTTTATGGCAACGGCCCTTTGCGGGCAAGAATTTCAATACTATTCATGGCGCTTACTACAGAACAAGAACTACTTCCTCTTTTAAAAACAAATTTTGGTTACGATTCGTTTCGGCCCAACCAATGGAACATCATCAGTGATGTGCTCGCACAAAAAGATGTTTTGGCCATTATGCCAACGGGTGGCGGAAAATCGCTTTGCTTTCAACTTCCGGCCTTGGCCATGAACGGTACCGCTATTGTTATTTCCCCGTTGATCGCCCTGATGAAAGACCAGGTAGATGCCTTAACGGGAAATGGTATTTCGGCGGCCTATTTTAATAGTTCTCTGGAAGCGGAAAAAAGGGAAGCGGTAGAAACCCAATTGTATAAGGGCGAGCTCAAATTATTATACGTGGCACCGGAGAGTTTGGGGCTCTTGCAACACATTCTTACGGAAATAACCATTAGTCTCTTTGCCATAGACGAAGCGCATTGTATTTCTTCCTGGGGACATGATTTTAGGCCTGCCTATACCCAATTGGGCGGTTTAAAACAGCGGTTTCCGGAGGTTCCTATAATTGCGTTAACGGCCACTGCGGATAAAACCACTCAGGACGATATCCTGGATCAGTTGCGTATTCCACATGCGTTGCGGCATTTGGCCTCTTTCAATCGTCCTAATATTTCATTGGAAGTACGTCCGGCGCAAGACCGCATCGGTCAGATTTTGGAGTTTTTGGCAGAACGGCCCAATGAAAGCGGAATCATCTATTGTCTTAGCCGAAAAAGTACGCAGACCATTGCAGATAAGCTATTGGCATCCGGTTTCAATGCCAAATCCTACCATGCGGGACTTCCCGCAGAAGAGCGGAGCAAGGTACAAGAAGATTTTATTACCGATCGCGTACCCATTATTGTGGCAACGATCGCTTTTGGTATGGGTATAGATAAAAGTAATGTGCGTTGGGTAATTCATTACAACCTGCCCAAGAACGTGGAGGGCTATTATCAGGAGATTGGCCGTGGTGGTAGGGATAGCCTACCTGCCCACGCTTTACTTTTTTATAGTTTTGCCGATGTGGCCCAGCTTCGCAGGTTTATCGCCAATAGCGAAAATGCAGATGTGGAATACGCCAAGTTGGAGCGAATGCAGCAATTTGCCGAAGCATTAAGCTGCCGCCGGATTGCCCTGCTCAATTATTTTGGGGAGCACATGACCCAGAATTGTGGCAATTGCGACATCTGTAACCGTCCGCCCCAATATTTTGATGCTACCGTCCTCACCCAAAAAATCTGTTCCGGAGTGGCGCGTTTAAAGGAAAAGGAAGCCATGGGCATGTTGGTTGATGTACTTCGCGGCGCACAGAACGCCCAAGTGGTGGAAAAAGGGTATCAGCATATCAAAACCTATGGCGCCGTCAAGGACGTGTCTTGGCAGGATTTACAGCAGTATATCATTCAATTGCTGAACCAAGGGGTGCTTTCCATTAATTTTAGGGAAGGTGGTCGTCTTTCGCTTACGCCCCTCGCCAAAGAGGTACTATACGATGGCAAGCAAATTCAGCTGGCTATTCTGGAGAAAAAAGAAAAATCGCAAGCCAAGAAAACCGGCAAGAGCAAAACGGCCGCAACCGGATTGTTCGAGCGGCTACGGGTGTTGCGCCAACAAATTGCAACTGAGCAAAATGTTCCGGCTTACGTAGTTTTTAGCGATGCCAGTTTAAAGGATATGGAACAGAGGCTGCCCAAGAACGAAACGGAATTTATGGAAGTTTCAGGTGTAGGTCAGGCCAAATTGGAAAAGTACGCCGCTCCATTTTTAAAGGAAATAAAGGCGTTCAATCAACCGGTAAAGAAGAAGAAAAAGAATCCCAGTCATCAGCTTTCGTTTCAAATGTTGAAAGATGGTTTTTCGGTGGAAGAAATAGCAATGCAACGCGGTATACAGGAAGGTAGCGTTTACAATCACCTACAAAAAGCACATGCCGAAGGCGCAGATGTAGATTTGAGTCGGTTTATTTCCAAAGACGAAATCACAAGCATTAAAAAAGCACAGTCCAAACTTGATCAGCCCGAAGGCCTAAAAGTGTTCTTTGAATATTTTGAGGAGAAAATGCCCTACTGGAAAATTCAAATGGGCTTGTACCTGATCGGGAAGTAAAATGCTGACTTCGGCTGTGCTCAGCCATGTATTTTACATGAACATGCAAAAAAAAATTTTTATGGGACCATACTATGTTTACATCTTAGAATGTGCCGATAAAAGTTTCTATGTAGGTTTCACCAATAACGTTGAGAGAAGGTTAGAAGAACACCAAACGGGATTTTACGAGAATGCCTATACGAATAAAAGACGACCGGTGAGGTTGCTATATCACTTACAATTCACAAAAGCATATCAGGCGTTACAATTTGAGAAACAGTTAAAAGGCTGGTCTCGTGCTAAGAAAATAGCATTAATGAACGGTAAGTTCAAAACGCTTCAAATTCTTTCTGAATGCCGGAATTACTCGCATTCAAAGTATAAACCAGAGTAGGATGACATTTGCAATGTCAGCAGCACTGTATAGCTGAGTACAGCCTGCACCGTATGGTTGAGCGCAGACGAAGCCAGGTGCTACTGCCTCTTATCAATCACGCTAATAGGTTTCCTACCCAGTTTGGACATGCGTAGTTTCTGGATTTCCTCGTTAGGACAGATTTCAATATTTGGGGAAACCCGCAACTTGGACCTAAAATGGTCCTTAATGGCCTGCATCAATTTAGGGTCTGCCGAGGAGGAAGCTATCTTTATCAGGATTTCATCCGTACCAATATCGTTATGATATATCTCGAACACGTAACCGTCCACTTCCTCAAAATCGTTCAAAAGATTGTCCATTGCGGGCGGGTAGAGGGTGGTGCCCTTGTACTTTATCATTTGTTTTTTCCGGCCTACCACAGGTCCTAAACGCATAGTGTTCCTACCACAAGCACAGGGTGAGGTATGCGCAACCACAATATCTCCGGTCTTAAAACGAAGTAAAGGCATGGCTTCTACGCCCAAAGTGGTAATGGTGAGCTCTCCTTCTTCCCCATGGGCAACGGGCTGGTCGTTCTCATCTAAAATTTCCGAAATGATAAGCTCGGGATGGTGATGCCCTCCTTGCTGTTCCGAACATTCGGCAAAGGCGGTGCTCATTTCAGTGGAAGCGTAGGTGGAATACAGTTCAATATTCCATTTTTCCTTAATTTTTTGGGCAAGGACGTTCAATGAAAAATCTTGGTTTCGCAAAGATTCACCAATGCAAATGGCACCTTTTACACCAGAAGCGTTAATGTCTATTCCATGATTTTCGGCATATTGAATCAATTTCAACAAAAACGAAGGCACCACAATCAGATAGGTTGGTTGGAATTTCAGGATGGTGTCCCATTGCAATTCCGGAATACCCGCACCCACACGAATAATACCTGCTCCCAATTTTCTCACTCCTAGAAAATAGGCAAGACCGGCCATAAAGCGGCGGTCCATAGTAGTGGTCATTTGTATAATATCATCTTCACCTACTCCCGAACAGGCCAAAGAAATAGCTTCGTTATGCGCCAAGCGGTCTAAATCCTTATCGGTCTGGCCTAAAATTACAGGGTCGCCCAAAGTGCCCGATGTGGTCACAAAATCTATAATCTGCGATTTGGGCACGCAAAGAAAATCATTGTTATGTTGCTGTAACTGCTCCTTGGTGGTTACGGGCAGTTTGGCCAAGTCCTCAAGTGTATTAATGTCCGTTGGATGTATTTTATATTGACGAAAAAGACGTCTGTAGTAAGGCGATTTCTCGCTTACGTAACCTACGAGTTCTTTTAGCTTTTCTTCTTGAAACGCCTTGATTTCCGGGATGGATGCTTTTTCTATTTCTGGAATCATTATTTGAGCTTCCTTTTGGTTTTTTTAATGTACTTGTTGAGGACTTCCGTATCGGGTACTGTGGTTATTTCTTTGGAGCGTGCCGTCTCAAAAGCTTTGAGCGCTTCTTGATAGTTCTTTTCTTCATAGTGGTACTGCCCCACAAGAAAATGTACCTCCCAAAAGTCGGGATTTATGGCTACAAATTCGGACAGGACTGCAGGTTCAATTTTCTCTTCGGAAGCAATAGCAGCGGTTATCTCTCGGTTTAAATCTCTATAACGTTCATAATGCCTATAGGCCAAAGTACGCAGAAAAGGGTCCGGAGCTATATTTTTATCCGATAAAGAAATAGGTTTGGCCCCAGGGTTTTGGTCGGCATTTTTAAAGACCTCGTTTAGGTCATAAGCCACAAATTCTCCCAATTGATACGGATTGCTGGAAACCCAGACCATAAGGTCTTCCGGTTGAAAAACAATACCGTGGTGCGCCAACATTTGGTTGAGCGCCTTTTCATTCCCGTACCCGATTCGTTTGTTATCCAGTCCGTTTTTGTTCCTTAGGATGTCTACCGCGAGCTCCGGGGTAACTTTGGGAGCTTCGTCCAAAAGTTCTTCCATTCGCTCATAACGGTATTGGGAATGGCTTTCAAATATGTGTTTACGGTTCTTTTTATCATCGGCGTATGCCTCACTTTGAAAGTGATTGGAGCAAACCAGTTGGTTCCCGTTTTCTACTTCGTAAACTCCAAAGTTATGCGGCGAAACCTCAATAAGAGCGGCTTTTTTATCTTTGGCACTTCCCACAAAAATAGATTCGGAAACAAAGACTTCGCGCTTTCGTGCAATGGCTATCGCTTCCTCAATAGTTGAGGCATATTGTAGAATTTCCCGTGTTACCAATGAAATGGGAGTCTTGGCCACTAGGGGGAATTTAGATTTTCCGGCATTGATGGTTACCGTTAGTCCTTGGTCGTTCATGCCAGAGACTACGCCCACCATACCTGCCCAGGTAACGGACATGAATTTGTGGCCTTCATCCGGGGCTAGAAAAGCAATGATTTTGTTCTTGGCAAAATCATCTCCCGCATAAAAATCAAAGTTCCTGCCTATTAAAAGTTTGCCGTCCGCAGTATGGTCTCCCCAAGCAGCAAAGGAGGAACAACCTACCAATGCAAGGTCTTGCAGGGCATGGCCAATGTCATGCGCTCCATGAAAGTACATGACGCGTGGGTATGGTGCCGCTATACGGTCATAGTCTTTGGAGGCATATTGAGAAATGCCATAAATTTCTGCCTTGTACTGCTCATCTACATGCTTGTACATTTTTCGGTTGAACCAAGCCAAGAATTTCCGGAGCAGTTTCTGTTTTCCTTTTTTGGGTACGAGGTCGTCTATTTTTTCAATGAACACACGTTCCTGTTCCTGAAAAAGCTCTTGGGTAAGATTTCCTGTTTTAAGCCCCAGTTCATAAGGATTTCCGGAGACATAAAGTTCATAAAGCCCCTGTTGGTTCTTGGTCAAAAAATTAGTACCCAGTAGATATGTTGAATCTGTAAGTTGCTGCCGTTCCGTTACATTTGCTTCGTATTGGCTTATGTTGGGCAAGTCTTTTAGTGATTTAGAAACACCGCAGGACCCCAAAAGAAGGCCCAGGACCAGAAGAACGTATATTTTTGGTGCTATTTTTTTCGGCATTACATCAATCGGTAAAAGCTAATAGGAACACTTAAGAGGTAAAAGTACGCCGCCTCAACTGTTTTTTATGGTTTTCAAGTTCTTTTCTGTCCGTTTTTTTGCCCATCGGTCTTTATAATCCAACCATTTTTGTCCGCGGTACTTGCGGGTTAAATTATCTATGTGGCGCATAATCATAACATTGTAGAGCATGTTGGCAAAACGTCCGGGGTGCCTAGGTAAGGCACGTAGCGTCATAGAAAAACCACCGTTTAAATAGCGTATGCTATGCCAATAGCCACTGGGCATATAGAGGGCATCTCCGTGTTTCATTTCGGCACGAATACATTGGGCATACTGTAAGGCCGGGTATTTCTCAAAATCCGGATGGTCCATGTCTATATCTTCAATATTATGAATGGAAAAAGGCACTTTGTACAGGTATTTTGTTTGTTCGGGAGAGAAGAGGTTTACCACTTTGTCCCCATCAAAATGAAAATGCATACTGTCCGGTAAATCAATATCATAATGCATAAATACTTTAGACTTGCCACCACCAAAGAAGAGTGCCGGTAATTTTTTAAAGAATTTTAGGCCTATATCCGGGTATTCAAAGTCTTTGAGCAATTCGGGCATTTCCTTTAGGATGTTGTAAAAGAAAATCCGTAAATCGGTGGGTTCGGTTTTTAGGATTTCAATGTACTCGCTCAATTTCATTTCCTTTTTGGGCGCATAAACACTTTCCTTGTCCTTTGCAGGTTCATTGTTGTACAAGGGCACAATTTGGTCTCCGGCACGCTCTTGAATATAATCTAACTTCCATTTGGTATAGGCAGGCCAATCTTTGGTAAGCCCGGTAATTAAAACCGGCTTTTGTGGCTTGTAGTAGTTTTTAATGAAGTCCGCTTTTGAGATGTTTTCTACGCGTTCTACCGGAGTTGTTTTAAACTGTCCCATTATGCATCTATTTTTTCGTTGGTCTTTGTGTGCCCTTTGGTTATTTTTTCAAGCAAATATTCGCTGCCTAGAATTTCGGAACAGGTAACTACGCTACTAATGGTCACGCCTAAAATACCGTGCATATTAATGCTCTGTCCGGTAAAAAATAGATTTTTTATTTTGGTTTTTGGGGAGATAAAGGTCTTTAGCGGATTGTTGAAATCTTTGGCGTAACCGTACATAGAACCCTCATTGCAACCAATATAATCCCTGTAGGACAATGGTGTAGATGTATGAATTGATTGTATGCTTTCCCGTATGTTCGGAAATTTTTGCTCAAGAGCGTTCAAAAACGCATCTATTTTGGTCTGTTTGAATTCTTCGTACGTTTCGCCCCTACTATTTTTTTGTGCCACCGTATTAAAAGTTCCGGACCAAGGCTCTAGTTCTTCATAGCGCATATAGGTTATGGCCGTCAATTGATCCGCCCACTCATCTTGGTTCTTACGGGTGCCCATAGAGACCATATAAGCTTCGGGCCAGGATTCTTGGGTATAGCAATGCGAGTTCCAGACCGACTCATAATTTTTAAAGTGATAGTAATTATGGTTCAGGTATTTAAACGTTTTGGGCTTTAGTACAATGTGAATGCTAAAGGCCGAAATAGTGCTATCTATACTCTGGATGCGGTTGGCGTACGACTTTCTAAAATGTTCTTGCCCTACCATCTTAATGGTAAGCTTAGGCTCTATATTAGAAATGAAAAGGTCTCCTTTTATAACAGCACCGTTTTTTGTAGTGACCGATACTATTTGCTTGTTTTCAACATTAAACCGGTTAACCTCACTATGTTTATAGGTTTCGCCTCCGCTTTCCTTTAAACGCTTGATGAGCAATTTGGTTATTTGGCTGCCGCCATCTGCACATCTATAGGAACTTTGAATGTATGAATTAATGGATAGGGCATGCACATAGAACGGCGTTTTTCCTTCCTCACCTGCATACAATAAATTTGAGCCGGCAAGTACGGCACGTAACTTTTCGTTCTCCGTAACCGAGTCTATATATTTTTTGGCCGGTAAGGTAAAAAGTTCAGTGTCCTCATGATAGGGTTTGCCAAGTCTTAGATTGTAAAGGGGAAAACGGCTGCAGGTTTCCTGAAGTTTTTTGCAATAGGTACTAATTGCTTCTTTTTCCTCCGGAAATTCCTTAACGAGCTTGTCTTCAAAATTTTTGTAACCCTGGGCATGCGGATATTCCTTTTCGTCACCATCAAAAGTAATCAGGTCAAAGCCGTCTTCATCTAGTCTTGTAAGGGTTAAGCCGTCCAAAATATCAAGATACTCAAAGTAACGGTAAAGGTTCTGGCCTTTTTCAAGTCCTCCTAAATAATGAACGCCCGTATCAAAAATGGCCCTGTCGCGAACAAAGGTCTGTAGGTTGCCTCCGTATTGGTTGTTCTTTTCCAGAACACAGACACTTTTGCCCTCGCGTGCCATAATAATAGCAGAAACGAGACCGCCCATGCCACTACCAACTATCACAACGTCATAATGTTCTTTCATTGACCCTTTGTCTTTTTAAGTAGCCTAAAGTTATCATTTTGTTCGCTAGTAATGAAACCTAACGTTTCTAGTGGCTCCACTTCAATTTCCCGCGCATTTTTTAATAGAATCAATGTATTGAAATTGTTGTTTAGATGTTCCGCAAGCTGCTCCATTTCTAAGTGAACGTCCAGAATAAGCACATCGGCAATTGTGGTAAGCGCTTCTTCCGGACTTTGGGCAATATTAATTTTGCTGTAGTGTCGGGTTAAGAAATTATGTTGGAGCAAAGAAGTGGCTTCTTGATCCTTAAGGTGTACCGTTATTTTTCTGTCTATGGAATCTAGGGCAAGGAGCATATCTAACTGACCAAAATCCTGTGACAGATGTACGATTCTACTTTTTAAGTCAATTTTTTTCAGAAGGGAGTAGTAAGTCTCTTTATGGTTTTCTAAATCTTGTTCAACCGCTTTATATATTTGGTCACCCTTATATCTGTAATTTTCCAGCAGCGTTTTCTTCCAGTAATCTTCATTTTCAATTTCGTTTCTAAGCCTTCGGAATTCGCTTCTAAAATAGGCACCCATCTGCTTGGCGCGCTCACTATAGTTTTTTCCGTATTGGGTGTCATGTGCCTTGATTCTTGGTAGCAGCTCAATGGTTATGCTACCATCTCGGATAATAAAACTGCCCTTGGGCAATACTTCGGAATTTCCGTGAATGAGCACCGGAAGAATGTCCAACTCAAATTGTTGAGCCAAATAGAAAGCTCCTTTGTGAAATCGCTTTATTTTATTGGTGGAAGATCTAGTGCCCTCCGGAAAAGCAATAATACTAAACCCTTGGGCCACTTTTTCTTTTAAAAAAGCCTCGCCATTTTCTATGCCACCGGAAACGGGGTAAGCTCCCGCCAGTTTTGCCGCACTACCAAAAACGGGAGAATTATAGACCCAATCATTAACCATGAATATAATCTTTGGATGTAGCATGCCAATGGCCAGGATATCCAAAAAGCTGGTATGGTTGGCAATAATCATTACGGGTTTTTCAAAAGTTTCGTTAAGCGGATTTCTTATTTCCTTGGATACAAGAGGGTTGGTGTACAGTACGGAACCCATTAATTTAGAAACTGCTCTATGAAAGCCCCGGTTTTGTTTCGTACGGCTTTCCGGTGATAGTTTAAGTTTTAACCATCCGTATATGGAGTATAAAAATCCGCCTGTTCCAAAATATCCGAACGATAACACTGAATGTATAAAGTACCGTACCGAAATTGGGCGTTTATCCGCACTGCCAATAAATAACCTAAACAATAAGGGCTGCACGGTAAAGGCCACGAATGCCGCAGATAGAATGCCTATTAATGATACCGTTGAAATTGTATAGAGAACAGGATGTTTCGCAAAAATTAAAACCCCCACCCCTGCAATTGTAGTAATCACCGAAAGTAAAATAGAGGTCTTATGGGTATGCAATACGGTTTCACCTGTCCTATATTCCGTGAGTAAACCGTTAGTGATAAATATGCTATAATCAACCCCTAGCCCAAAAATAAAGCTACAGATGATGATATTAAAAATATTGAATTCAATGTGAAAAAGGCCCATTATACCCACGGTTAAAAACCAAGTGAGAAAAATAGGGATACTTGTTACTACCGTTAGCGATAGGCTGCGGTAAAATAGCAAAAGGATAAGCAGTACTACAATAAGTGAGTACCCGATTAGGCTGTTAAAATCGTTTTTAAGGTTGCCCAAAAATGTCTCGTTTACTTGCTGGCGGTCTATGAGAAGTGTATTGGGCAAATTTTCGAACTGTTTGCGCAGCGCACCAATATGGTCATCATCTACCTTTACTAAAGAGGTAATGGTGGTGCCGTTATCATCATGAACAATGTAATCGTCTAGAGAAAAAGATTTTATGGGTTCAAAATCGGTTACCTCCATCGGCTTAAAATCCGAATGTAATAAATCATAGAATTTGGAGAACGTAGTGGGTTTGAACCCAAACTGGGCACTATTCTCAATTAGATTTTCTTTAGTAGTATTAATTTTGTCCGGACTCCAAAATTGTTTCCATACCCTAATTTTTTCTTCCTGTGTTTTCTTGGAACGAATGAGTCCACCAACCGAACTAAAACTCAATATGGACTTATTTTTTTCCAAGGTTTTAAGTACGTCGTAAAGCGAGTCGTTTTGCGCTAAGACCGTTTGGGTATCATTTCCGTAAGTAGAAATGTAGATAGATTTTGAACTGATGTCAGTTAAAATTTCCAATCGTTTTCTAGCCTCGCTAAGTACTTCGGTTTCATAGTTTAGCTTGGCAATGTCCTTGTTAAAAACAACCTTGTTATAAGTGAAAATACTAATGACCGAAAATAATACCAGTACAATAATGGCCCATTTGGATCGGTGAAAATCGAAAGCCGCCACACGGTCTAAAATGGTCTTTCTTGAACTTACCGCTTTACTGGCAGAGTAAACCTGGGGAATGAACAACAGGGCAAAAACGGAAGCGCCAAGCACACTTACCGCTGCAAAAATACCAAGGTCCTGCAAAGCTTGCGACTCTAAGAAGAGAAGGCATAGAAATGCGGAAGCCGTTGTAAGGCTGCTCATAAGGATAGAAGGCGCCACCTCTTTGTAAAGGCTTTCCGCACCATTCCCGTTACGGATGTGGGTAAGGATATGCAACGCATAATCTAAAGTGACTCCCAGTAGCACCGAGCCTATACCCAAGGATATGGCCGAAATTTTCTCACGTAGTATACAGAGAAAGGCAATGGATAATAGGGCGCCAATAAGCGTAGGTAAAAATAGTATAAAGGGTAATGCCAACTTACGGTAGAACAACATTAAAATTATAATGAGCAAGGTCATGGCAATGCTTACCGTAAATTGAATATCGCTACGAATCTGTTTGGCATTGGCCACGGCAACCAGGGCCGCACCGTAATATTCACTGTGTACTTTTGTAGCGTATGCCTTATTCAACTGCTCTTGTAAGTCATAAAGTGCATTTGAAAAAGGTAGATTTTTATCCGTCTCGTTGGAACCAAAAGCAGGGGTAAGGAAAAGCAGGATGTTTTTTTCCTCTTTATCCAGAAGAAAACCGTTCTTTAATTTAAAATCGTCTCCAACGCCTAGTTCTTGGAGCCTTTTGAGGGCAATAAAAGATAGCCGCAAAGGATCTTTGATGATGGTTTTTTTGGCTACAATACCGGATGGTGAAATCAGGGTACGGTAATTTTCGGCGGTTACTGTGGCAATACTATCGGGCTCAATTTTATTTGAAATGCTCGGGTAGTCTTCAGTTTCTAAAAAGAGTGGGAGGTTATTGTAGACCAAATCCAGTGTTTTGGGAACATCATCGGAATTTACTCGGCCTTGTACACCTTTTATAAAGTTGGCTTGGTTCTTTTCCAAACTGTCCAGTATGGACTTGGCATATTTGGTAAGGTCGTCTACGGTACCTTTTTCTTCTTTTTGTATGTTGATGATAATCTTGTCCGTAAATGTTATGGACTTTAAAACTTTTTGTACCCGCTGGGCTTCTTCATTGGCGGGAATAAGAGAGGTAATATCATCTTCAAATTGAATTTTGGATACAATAAGGGAGAGCCCAATTAGGACCAATAAGAGTACCGCAGTAGAAAAGAGCCTTTTGCGGGCAATGAACTTATATGCTTTAAAGAAGAAATTACCCATTGTCTACCACCATTTTTTTCTTTCCCAAGAATAGAATTGTAAAGTAACCTACAATTCCAAAAAATAGGGCGGATAGGATAGCCAGGGCAAAACTGCCGATTAAATAGGTTTTCAAATTTTGAAGCATTCCAAAGTTTTCGGTCATGTTCTCTATTGAAAAAGAAACCTCTTCGCCGGTAATCAATACGCCTATTTTTACACTAAAATAGATAATAAAAGGTATTAAAGGAGGAAGACTAACGTTAGAAAATGCAAAGGTAATTGCTTTGTTCAGGCCAAATAGCGCTGCCAAAGCAAAAACGAGAATGGTCTGAAAACCCCAAAACGGAGCAATGCCCAAAAATACGCCCAAGGCAATGGAAAGCGCTTTGGTCTTTGGAGGGTCGTCACTACGCAGCAGGTCTTCTAAAAGGAATTTTTTAAATCCTTTTTTTTTTATTTTCCGAAGGAAGTTCCGGGGTTTGATGTATAAAATGGCTACAATTACCAACCAAGTATTGAGGATGCTTATGCGTGTAAAATCTGGTACGGTCCTAAAGTGGGACACCCTTTCCGTTTCATCGTACAGGATACGCACGGGAACATTTTTAACCAATGTTCCATCCCATGCCAACCGAACGATAACCTCAATTTCAAATTCAAATTTTGGGGTGTAAAACTTTAAATCCTTCAACTGTTTTAAAGGGTATAGGCGGTAACCGCATTGGGTGTCCTGAAGTTTGGTACCAGTTTCGAACCAAAACCAAAAATTGGAAAATTTATTACCAAAACTACTTTTGCCCGGCACGTCTTCTTGCTGCATGTTTCGTGAACCAATATACAATACATTGGGTGTTTCCTCTTTTTGCAGTTCATCTAAGAAAATAGATAGGTCTTCAGGAAAATGCTGGCCATCCGAATCTATGGTTATTGCATAATCATATCCTTGGGTAATTGCGGCTTTAAAACCCACTTGAAGCGCATTTCCTTTGCCTTTGTTTTCCGGTAAATGAATTTGTTCAAGGGTAGGGTAGTCTTTTAAAGTTTCAGCTGTGTTGTCCGTTGCGCCGTCATTAACGATGATAATGGAGTGGGTGCGTTCTAAAATACCATCAAGCACCCGTCTTAAGGTTCCACCGTTATTGTATGTGGGTACCAATACGCAGCAATTAAGTTGCTGCATAGTATTTTGGAGTGTTGGGGTAGGGGTTGACACGAGCAATTTTTTTCAAAGGGTTCAGCAGACCGGACCTGAATTTTCTACAAAGATACGTATTACGAACCTTGTAGCAATTGTCTTTCCGATTCGCTAAAAATCTCGGATTTGGAGATATATCCTTTAACGAAATCCTTGCTGTTTTTATTGGAAACGGAGTTAAAATTATCCAATATAAATTGCTTGTCTTCTTCAATGTTTTTAGTGTAGCCCGTAATCTTGGGTACATTCTCTTGTACGCTTAAACGAATGCACCGTATTTCTACATTTTTAGGCTTTGCCTCCAGAGCATATTCCAAAAGCTCCGCCCCTTCTTTAAAGTAGTTTTTCTTTTCTTTTATTCCTTTGGCGTACTTGGCCATCATAGTGATGACCGCTCCCTTATAAGCTACGAGCGTTTTGTCATCTGTCTTGGAGACGGACATTAGTTCTTCATGGAGGGTTTTTGTGGCCGCTTCACTATCCGCTGCCTCAATATAAGCCGTTCTAACTTTTGGCAAGTCTACTGGGCGTGCCATAGATAAAGCGGATACTATAAACAGAAAAACGAGCTTTAAATTCATGATGTCTAGGTTAGAACATTAAAAGTAGCACTAAGCTTTAGTGCCAATGTTTCTTCAAAGGAAGTGGTGTTTTTAACTTTTACCGTTTCATCATCCTCGGCAATGGTTAATGTAAGCTCAATAATATGATTTTTTTCAGGATTGATAATCGCCATAAACTTAATGTTTGACGCAACAGAGAGAAATAATTTTTTTTCCGTGGCCTGTTCGGTCAGCTCCTTGATAATCTGAATCATGCAAACTCCCGGCATTACGGGGTTTCCTGGAAAATGGCCTTTAAAGACCTCATGTGAGGCGTTCAGTTTAACCGTAGCCTGTACCGTTTGGTCTTCTTGTTTAAAATTTTCTACGGTGTATAAACCTTCGATCAACATGTGTTTATAGTTTAAATTTATATGCGGCACCTATCTGGAATACACCGTTAAGGTTACTTCCCGCTTCTTCGTACAGGTCATCTTCCCCAAAAAAATCAACGCTTATCGTACCCTGTTTGTAGCGTGCTTCAAGAATCAATCCAAAATCGAACTCATAACCTATTCCTCCAAAAACGGAGACGTCTACAGGTGAAATTTCGTCATCACCGTTAAAGTTGGTCAAATTAACAAAATTGTTTTCAAAGTTAATATCCAGACCTAGGCCAACTATAAAATGAATGCCACTATTTGGGCTCACAAAGAATTTATTGGGTAACCCAATGGAGATATAATTGATGTTAACGTCTCCATATTGGTCGGAGTTGGATTTTCCACCTTGATTGGAATACAATAGTTCTGGTTGTAGGGAGTAATAGTCAGAAAATGGAATGTCTACAAATGCTCCTACATAAATTCCGGATTTTGTGTCTAGGGTGGTGTTGCTAATGTTGGAGTTGTTCAATCCTAATTTTATTCCTGGGCGGGTCTGCGCGACTGCCGTTCCCGACAAGCCCAGAACCATTAGGGCAAAGAGTAGTTGTATTGTTTTCATTTCAACGCTTTTAATGCAATATGAAGTTTAAAATTATGGTGGGCTATTTCAATTTCTTTTGCAAATTGCTCTTCTATACGGGTGAATTTGAATTCTACTTTTTCTTTGTTTCGGTCTACGCGGGCAATTTTATGTAGTTGCCCATTGTTGTAATAAAAATAATGTTTTTTAGAGAGGATGTCCGTTTGTAAGACCGTATCCTGAGCTAGTTTAAAACTATTCTTTACCCTGGATTTCTCTTGTATCAAGGCTTTAAAATCCCTTTTTAATATATTAAGGAGTACTTTCTTATCCAATTCCTTTAGAACCCGATTTACCTTAAAATCATTCCCTTTAAAAGTGAAATCAAAAATGGTATTCCCTATTTCTGTGGTAAATGCAATGCGGTGGTGTCTCTCACCTAGCTTTTTCACTATGAAGAGGCCACCAAAAGATTTGTTGAAAGCATCTATTTTAGCCTTGTATACATAGTCTTTTTTGGTGTTGGAAAAATAAGGGTTCGTAGTTTTTTTCTGAAAATCCTTAGCAGGCTCAAATCCTTTTTGAGAGGGGTAAGAAGCACAGCCTACTAGAAGAAAGAGGCAAAAACTACTGAGTAAAAACCGCATCGGACACGTTTTTGTTCACGACGCGATCTGAAAATTTAATGTGCGTATAATCGTCGGAAGGTTCAATCATCTTTACCTCGGTAACATCGCCTTGGGCGTTAAACGAAAGGTGAAAAGCCTTTATAAATTTGGAGAACTGCTCATCTTTAGGGAGAAAGTAAACTAAGCTAGAATCGTTTATTTTAAAATATTTTATGTTGAATTCATCATCATTAAACATATCCCCGCGAATACTGGCGGTAATAAGTTGGTTCAATTGTTTGAATATCTTGTTGGAGCCCACATCCATATTACTTTTATTACCGTCATCGTTAATGAACAGTGTTTCATTTTTAAAGAGAACGGAATAGGCAAAAGGCTTGGTGTATTCCCACTTTACCAAATTGGGCACTTTAAAAGCCAACTTGCCCTGGGAGACGATATCATCCGAAAGGAAATCTAAATGCTTGTATTGCGTAAAATCGCTCAATACCGTGGTTGTGGCGTTTGCCCTGGTCTTTACCTTGACCTTTAAATCCGTAGCTTCCGCAGTGGTCATTTCTTTTTGGGCCACAGCGGATAAGGATATAAAAAATAAAAGAAAAAGTATCTTATGCATACGCTTCGATTTCTAGTAAACGGTCAGCAGTGACCGAACTCAGATTTTTCTCTCGCAAAAATAACAATAACTGTTCCAAAACACGTATTGTTTTTTCGCTAGTGTCGTGAAGCAGTATAATATCACCTTTTGAAACCTTTTTCGTAATGCGTTCTAATATAGTTTTTTCGGACCTAGATGTGGTGTCCAGTGAACGTACGTTCCATCCAATGGCCTTTATGTTTAGTTGATTAACGGCTTTTGCAATCTGCGGATTGGTTACCCCAAAAGCTGGGCGGTAGAGTGTCATCTCTTTTCCGGTTACTGTGTACACTGCTTTTTTTGTCCTAGTAAGTTCGTTCATTACTTTATCCAACGAAAAAAAACCGAAGGTATTGGCATGCGAGTAGGTATGGTTACCAATAGTATGCCCTTGGGCAATGATTTTTTTTAGGATTTCCGGGTGTTTTTCAATCTGTTCGCCTATGCAGAAAAAAGTTGCTTTAGCATTATATTTTTCAAGTAAATCAAGAACTTTTGGGGTGAATTCCCTATTGGGTCCGTCATCAAAAGTTATAGAAATCCAATTGTTGTTAAGGGCTTTGTTGGAGTGTAAGGCGTGTAAATGGTAGTTCCATTGGATAAAAAAAGAGCCAAATACGGTTATGGCGAACCAAACGAACAGTAATAAAAGAATAGTGTGCCAAGGCGCATGACCAAAAAAATAAAGTGTTCCCAGTAGAAACAAAAGAGCAATGGCGGCGGTATTTACCCTATTCCGCTTTAGCATTTTTGGATTAAGGTGAGGCTATGGTTTTCTCCTCGGTATTGGTTGTACACCAAGATGGTCTGTAGTTTAGCAGGCTTAATAGAATTTAGTTGAACACTGTCCGGAACGGTCTGGGTCTTTAAAATTTTATTGGCCAACCAAAAGGCAAACCCCGTTGCGGTATCATATTCTCCTGAAAGATGCTTGTAATAAGCTTGCGGTGTATTTGTTAAAAGGGAGTTGCTAAGTTGCTCGTAATAATGGTCATAATTAGCATCACCATTGTTACCAAGAATAACCACGTCTATATCCTTAACGGTCATTTTGTTGCTTTCAAGAAAAGCAATGATTTTTGACTCTACTTGTTCTTTGGCAAGTGTATTGAATGTTTTTACAGCAAGTAATTCTGCATAGCAGGAGTTTGATTTTTCCTTGGAGAGCACAAAAAAGTGAGACCCTTCGCCCATGACCATACCTTCAGTATTGGATTGCAAAAGGTCTTTTGAGGCAACAGGTTCTTTTTTAATATGCCCGATCAGACGGTGCGTTGTTACGTGATGTTCTACCAATTCATCTACTCCTCCAACTAAAACCGTATCGGACTCATTGTTCTGGAGCATCATTTTTGCATCTATAAGCGAAGACTCAAAAGAAACAGCCGAATGTACAAAAGTGAAATTATGTCCTTTACAGCCCAATCCTAGTGCAATTTGCCCAGCTACGGTATTGTGGGAAGACTGAATAAAGCGGGTAGGGGTCAAAAATTGCTCGTCGTTCTTTATGATGTCGCTAACGAAACGTTCCGAGTCTCCAATGCAACCTAGACCGGTACCTACAATAATGGCATCTACATTTTCTATTCCCGCCTCGGTAAGGGCGTTTTTAGAGCTTACAGTACTCATTTTAATACCACGGGCCATGCGTCGCGCCGCTGCCGGTGGAATGTATTCTTTGTAATTAGGGTTTATTACGTGAACCACGGAGTCCGTATACTCGGTTATTTCGTTAAGAAACTCGCTGTTGTCAAAAGTTTTCTGTGCCGAAACGGAACCTACGCTATTTATATATACTGGTTTCATTGCGCTTCTTTGGAAAAGATTAGAGTAGAACAGTTGCCGCCAAATCCGAAAGAATTGGAGAGTACATGGCGTAACTCTTTTTGTTTTACCGTGGTTTGCGGAAGCAAATTAAACTCCTTCATGGGAGTCTTGAAATTCAGGTTGGGATAAATTATGTTGTTCTGCAATGCCAAAACTGAATATATGGCCTCTATGCCACCGGCAACCGCCAATGTATGGCCTGTAAACGCTTTGGTGGAGCTGAATTCCGGTACTTGGTCTCCAAACATACGGAGCAATGCACGACCTTCGGAAAGGTCGTTGTTAGGGGTTGCGGTACCATGGGCGTTCACATAATCTATATCCGAAGGGTTTAAACCCGAAACTTTTAATGCTTTTTCCATGGCAAGAACCGCTCCATCCCCATTTTCGGAAGATGCAGTCTGGTGAAAGGCGTCATTGGCATTGCCATAACCCGTTACATAGCCCAACACTTTTTTATTGTCCCTTTTTACAATTTCGTTGGATTCTAAAACAAGATAGGCAGCGGCTTCACCAAGATTCAACCCTTTTCTTTCATCGTCAAAGGGTGTGTTATAGGTGTCGGATAAAATCATCAAGGTCTTAAATCCGTTTATGGTGAATTTACAAAGGCTATCCGTACCACCCACCACAACACGGTCTAATTGTCCTGATTTTATCATTCGTGCCCCCAGCATAATAGCATTTGCGGCAGAGGAGCAAGCGGTACTTATGGTGGAAACAAAGCTTTCCGTTAACCCTAAATGGTCTGCAAGTTTTTGGGTAGAATCCCCAGCGTGGAGTCCGTTAATATGACCCCAATGCTCATCGCTCTCCAGGTATTCAAAATAATATTTTTCGGATTGGTCCATGCCACCCACGGTGGTCCCGGAGATAAGTCCGGTTTCGCAATCGTTTATATCGGTAATTCCAGCTTGGTTTAGGGCTTCATCGGCAGCAAGCATAGCCAAAAGAGCAGTTCTTGATACCGCTGTTTCTTTGGCAATACCAAGTTTTTGCTTTAATTGGTCATTGGTCATTTCAATTTCCCCGACCATAATATCGTTCTTATGAACGGTATCTACTTTAGAAATTCTTGAAATACCAATTTTACCGGAAACCAGTGCATCGTAGTTTTCTTGCACATTGCTTCCAATGGCAGAAATAGCGCCCATGCCGGTAATTGCTATGCCCTTGCACATATTAATTTGAATATATTAATAGATATGGAATAAAAATACGAATCTTAGGCTTAAGTGCTATAGTTGTATGCGGCTAACTGTGCAGTACAACCGTGTGCTTGGCAACTTAAAAGACGATAGAACCTTTAGTTGGTTCGGTTAGCAGCTATATAAGCGGCCATTGTATCTATAGATTCAAAGATTTTACGGCCCTCTTTTGGGTCTGCCAATCTAATACCGTAATCTTTGTCTAACATTACAATTAGCTCTAGCGCATCAATTGAATCAAGGCCAAGACCTTCACCAAAAAGTGGGTCGTCGTTTGCGATTTCGTCAACGGAAACATCCTCCAAATTTAATTGTTCGATGATTTTTTCCTTCAATTCTTGTTTAAGTTCGCTCATTTTGTTCTGTATAATTTGGTAAGTTCTCCTGTATTATGGGGCAACACACCTTTTTTAGCGATAACGTATAAAAACGCATCATATTTTCCTTTGTCATAATCAACCCAGCCACATAAAACCTCTTTGGCTTTGCCTGATATCAGCAAATCATTGGCATAATCTGACAATAAATAGGGGTTAAACTCGGCAAATATAAAGAAACTATTTTCAGAATACAGTTTGTGACGAATGCTAATTTCACCCATACAGATATTCGGAAGTGTGTAAACAAAAACAGCGGGACTAGCAAATGCGCCAGATTCGTTACTGATGGCAGCTTGGTGCTTACGGTCAGTATCCAAACTTGAGGCTTTGTTTGAAAGGACAAGGGCGGTATTTTGTTCGCTGGTGTCCCGTAAAAGTACCTCGGCTCCCATAAATGCCAGTTTGCTGAGGTTGTCCATTTTAAAAAACTTTGAATAATCGGTTTCAAAGTGTTTGTATGCTGATTTTATAAAAGCGGGAAATTCTTCGGAATCATCGGAAAAGAGAACCTCTCCGTTCTTTGAGACTTTACCGTTTCTAATATGGCAGTATGATTTTATGTAATATTCAGGACTGCTCATGAATTAACTTTTTTAAAAATTGCCGCCGTATTACAACCCCCAAAACCAGAAGCGGTCTTTAGGAAAATATGACTTTCTTTTGGTGTGGTCTTGGTAATAATATTTAATGGTTGCGATACACCTAGTTCTTGGAATCCCGGCGAAGCAAAAAGGGTATTTGTATGTAAGGAGTGCATCCCGATGATGGTTTCCAATAGTCCGGAAGCCCCAAGCGTATGTCCAAAATAACCTTTTAAACTATTCAAGGGGGTGTTTTGTAAGTTGGCCCTGTTGAAGGCAATGGCTTCCATTTCATCATTGTACATGGTAGCCGTACCATGGGCCGAGATGTAATCTATAGCGTCTGCATCTACTTTTGCTTGTTCCATTGCAGAAACAATACTTCGGTATAATCCTTCCCCTGTTCTTGATGGACCCGAAATGTGGTTGGCATCGTTACAGGTGGCCTCGCCAATAATTTGCACAGATTCGTCTACAAGATAGGCTTTGTCCTTGGTAACAAGTATGCTACAGCCTACCTCCCCTATATTAATACCTGCGCGAGTTTTGCAATAAGGTCTGCAGGGAGATTCACTTAAGGCTTGAAACGAGTTAAAGCCGGTTAAAATAAATTTGCTTACCAAATCCCCTGCAACTACGAACACATGGTCATAGCGTTCTTGGTGTATCAGTCTTTTTGCTACGGCCAAGGCTAAAACTCCGGACACACAGGCGTTGGATAGCACTATGGCTTCGTTTTTAAACCCGAAAAAAGTTTCTATTTTTTTCCCTAACTCACCAAGATAGGCACGGTTTTCGTCAAACGGACTATCCGCATCCAAGACATCTATATTTCCTTTTGTGGTGGAAACGATCAAGCCTACACGTTCCGTAAGTTCTATGCCCGATTTCTTAAGCGTATCCGCCAAGGAAACCAGAAGTATTTGCTCAAGTCTTGTGTGAGCTTCCTTAGAATCTAATTTTTGAAATTCGCTTTCTAGGTTTTCCTGATGGATTAGAGAGGAGTAAAACGGATTTGGCAGAACTTTGGAATCATCTACCAATGTAAGTCCGGTTACCTCATTTTTAATGCTATCTACCGCAGAAGCACTATCAAAGCCATATGCGGAAACAATATTGTTATGTGACAGGTAAACGTTATTCATCTAAAAGGCCAACTTTTTTCTTCCAATCCGCAAAAAACTTTGGGATTACCAAGGATAATTCGCCCCCCAATTCAACAAAAACCTGAACCGTTTCTCCAGTGCAAACAACTGCCCCTTTAGGATTATAGATTTCATATTTGAAAATCATCTTTGCCGCTTGAGAGTCTATATAAGTTGTTTTTATGGTTGCAACATCTCCATAGCTTAATGGAAGCTTATGTTCACAGGAAGACTTTACGATAGGGGTTGAAAAGTTATGGTCTTTTTGGTCCAGGTACGAAATACCGTGGTGCCTACCAAAGGCCTCCCGACCATCTTCAAAATACTGAATATAATTGCCGTGCCAGACAATACCTAGAGGGTCCGTTTCTGCAAACCGTACACGGACTTCACTCGTGAAACTAATTTCTTTTTTGGTGTTAGACGGCATTTTTTCTTTCGTTATAAATTATGGCGATGAGCGTGGTGACCACAAAAAATATGAGTAAAAGGGATATTTCGGGTATAATCTCACTAAAGGTCGCGTTGCGCAAAAATACATCATAAAATGCACTTAGCCCCCAATTCATTGGAGATAGGCTAGAGAGTACTTGCATGAATTTTGGCATGGCAAAAACAGGGACCCAAACCCCGCCAATTGCGGCCAAAATCACAACAAAAGTGGCTCCAAATGGTGCGGATTGTTCTTGTGTCTTGGCAACGGTACCCAATAGGAGGCCAAGGCCAACCGCCGCTAGACCGGCAAAAAAAGCAACTACGAACAATAGGGGCAATCTGCCGGAAACATCTAGTTTAGGTAAACCGATGAGAGGGAAAAGAAAAATTCCCAATGCTAACATAAGAGCAAATTGAACTAATGATACACCTAGGAAAACAATAGTTTTACCGCCTAATACGGTAGCGTAGGAAACAGGGTTGGTTCGTAATCGTACAAATGTGCCCTGATTCTTTTCTTTCACCATATTAATGGCCAATGGCAGAATTATAAAAAATATGGCAAAGAGAGTCCAGGCAGGAATATTATGTTGTGTAGAGTTAGGTATGAGTGCTTCTTTGTGCTTACTAGGTATAATTTCCGTAAAAGTGATGAATTTTTCGGTTTCAAAAATAGCTTCTGAGGGGTCGTCCGTTAATTGCTCTTGAAAGGCCCTGTAGATGGTTTCGGTTTCTATTTTAGAAATCATCTTATCAATATTACTTCGCACGGAACTTTTGAACGATTGCTGCGTTGCAGGGTCAAAATACAGTTTCACCTCTTTGGGTTCCAATTTGGACTTTACTTCGGGAATGTTTTCTTCGCCATCACTGAACTTAGCTAGGATACCATCTACGTTCTCGTTAATTTTAATGTCTAGTTGAGAGGATAAGTCTTCAGGTATTACAATAGCCAATTGATAATCGCCCTTTAAGACTTGTTGTTTGGCTTCCGCATCCGTAGCGGCCATATCTACTTGAAACAATTTGGAATCGGCCAGACTTTTTAAAATATCTTCGGATACTTTTCCTTTGTCCATATCTACCAAAAGAATAGGTAGTTTGGTCTCTTTTATACTTTTGAATGAATTGTCCTGAATTGTGGTAATGACAATGACCAATAGCAACGGCATAAGAAATAGTACGGCCAGCCCACCAATATCTCGGGTAATGAGTAAAAACTCTTTGTATGTAGAGGCCCAAAGTTTATGCATGGTCACGTAAAGCTTTACCGGTTTTGGCCAAGAATACTTCTTCTAGATGTGCTGCATTTTCTTCTTGGGCTATAAGTTCTTTAGGTGTGCCAATGCACACCAGTGTGCCGTGGTCAATAATACCTACGCGGGTGCAAAATTGTTCGGCCTCGTTCAAGTGATGCGAAGTGTAAATAATGGTAGTACCCGCACTGTTCAATTCCTTTAGGTAAGCCATAATAACGTTCTTAGACTGTACGTCCACACCAACGGTAGGTTCGTCTAAAAATAGAACTTTTGGATTGTGTAAAATGCTGGATATTAGGTTTATGCGGCGTTTCATCCCTCCGGAAAAACTTTTAATTTTTTTATGGGCGAATTTTGATAGCCCCATAGTCTCAAGATGGGCATGGATGTCGTTTTTTAAGGACTGACCTTTAAGTCCGTACATGCTTCCAAAATAGACGAGGTTCTCATAGGCCGTTAATGACGGGTAGAGAGCGTATTCCTGAGGAACAATGCCTATTATTTGTTTTAGTCTGTTTTTATGGTCTTTGTAATTTAGCCCGTCTATAGTAAAGTGTCCTGAAGTAGGTTTTAGTAGAGAGCTAAGCATTGATATGAGAGTGGTCTTCCCAGCTCCATTTGGACCTAAGAGGCCAAAAATCTCACCTTCGGTTATGGTTAAATCCAAATCACGGACGGAAAAATCGTCGGCCCCTTTATACATCTTAGAAAGCTGGTTGATTTGGATCATGACATCAAAACTAATCGAAATTAACAAGATAAACCACGGTTTGTCTTATTAAAGACGATAAGGTTAAAAAGAGGGTTTTAAATGGCCTTTTTAAGTTTTTTAAAAAATTCCGCTTCGCTATTTGCAATAGCTTCAAGTTCATCGGCTACCTTGTTGTAGGCATCATTTTCGGGGCTACGGTTTTTGTAGATACGTGAGGCATTCAATGCAAAGTCTCGCCAGTCATCTCCAATTTTGGTCATTTCCCTTGAGAGTTCGTTTAGTTTTTCGTTATCTAGAACTTGGCTTGCCTCCTGTAGAAAAGCGGCATAGATATAACGGAAACCTCCGCCACCTGTGCCTATTTCTTCTTGCATACGTACAATCTGGCCTAAATAATGATTAGCCACTTTAGCACCTTTTTTCTTGGGCCATTTACGAATAAGCTTGGAAATGGTCTTAATGCCGTTTGTTCCTACAATAGGAAAAGGGGCGGTCATTTCGCTACAGGTCTGTTTAATACCCTTTATAATCGCACTTTTCAATTCTAATTTTTCTGGAAATGAGGTTGGGTAATAGATATGGCCTTTAGGGGCGAATGCGCCTTTGGCAAAGCGTACTTTTTCAAGCTGTTTTTCGGTTAGGGTGGTAACCTGTTCCATAACCGGGTCACTAATCAAATAGTTACCCTCTTCCTTGCCATAGACCACTAGGTTATGTGCGTTAAAGTGAAAGCGGTATTCATCCGGAAAGTACAGAAGGTTATAAACACCCACTTGTAGGCCTACGGGGTTGTTCTTGGACAGATTTTCATCCAGGCGTGATTTTGCCGCTTCCGGATTACTAAATTTTTCCCGTTTTATTTTGATACCTACTCTTTTGGCGAACCGGTTAAAAATAAAACCTGGCATAGCCCTATAGGTAACTACCGGAGCATGGTTTACTTTTAAAAAGGGAATATAACAGAACAAAAGGCCGGAACCTATGCCAAAGACCATAGGTTCGCTTACATCAAAACCATTGTGGCGCATTAGGTTACTTACCACACCGTTTTCACAGTGTGCCGATTGTTTGTGGGTAAATTCTATTTGCATGCGGATGTTTAAGAAATGTGTTTCAATTCTTCAATACTGATTTCGAAAATATCAGCATATTTTTGAAGCGTTTTTTGGTTAAGTTTTTGAAAAACCTTTGGTTTAAAATGTCGCTTTACGCGCCATTGCCAAAGTCCAACATAGCTAGATAGAATGGGGAGGTCCATTTTGTGTAGCTCCATATAATATTCAATGGGGCTGGTCTCATTGTTTTCTACCCGTTTCTTAGCCGCGGCTACGCGCTCTTCAATATCTTTTATGGCGTTGCTAAGAGCAATAGTCTTAGGGTCCCATCCAGAACTCAGTTCTGTAGTGTACTCGCCATTTTCATCAACGGCATAAGTGAGTTCTTTGGTTTGGGCAGAATCTAAAAGGCCTTTGTCCTGTGGTACTTCTTCTTTTTTCACTGGTCGTTATTTTGGGGGATTGTCACTATTTTTCCCTCTTAAACCTCATGGATCAAAAAGTTCAAAGTACAAGCTACGATTAATTCTTCATTTCTGAAAGTTTCAGAAGCTATGGTGCAGCTGCTAAAAGCTTCATTATCATATCTGGAAACGAGATTGCCTTTGGTTACAATGGTTTCGCCCACTTTAGGCAATGCGGTAATACGTACTTTTTTTACAGCACTTATATAGCCAATGACCTTACTTTTACTTCCGTCTTTATCATCATCGTCAAAAAAACTTTGACCAACAATGGCGGCGCAGGTTTGGGCCGCGTTTTCAATAAGTCCGGTTTCGGATAGGTATTCGTTGGCGACAAAAATACAGGATTCTTCTACTTTAAAATGCGTTTCAACCGAAGTTTCATCAAGATAGGGCGTTACACTTGCCATAAGCATAGGTTCTCTATGGGGCAGGAAGTTCTTGATGTCTATGTTCACGCGTGCTTCCAAATTAGTTTGCCAGTGCGGTTTTCATTTCACTTGTAGCCAGTATAATTCCTTCGCAGGTTACAGTGGCGGATACCATGGTTATGCCCATAAGATCATGAAGGATTTCTACCGTGGTTTCCAGTTCTTGGCCTACAAATGGCAAGGCATTAACGGTAGCTTTTTTTATGGCGCCTATATATCCCGTCGGAGCGGGTTTCTGGGCCAAATAGTATTTGTAACCAGTATGCAATGCCACGGTCTGTGCCATATTTTCAATAAGGCCCGGGGCCATAAACCGGTTTTCAAAAACAAACAGATTGTCTTCTGGAACAATAAGTCCGGAAACAATTTTTTTTTCTGAATACTCAAGCAATTTGCCCACCATAATAAAAGGTGGTTTTTGCGGAATAAGGTTTTGTAGAAACTCTTTATCGGTAATGGTTTCTTTCAATACATTCATGCTAGCACACAGTTAGATAGGCGTAAGTGTATGAAAAACGAGCACTTTCCGGAACATGCAACAATATTCTATCACCCTTTTTTAGCTTCCCCGAAGAAATTAATTCTTCTAGCATAAGGTATATGGATGCCGCACCTACGTTACCCACATGTTCAAGATTTAAAAACCATTTATTCCAAGGCATTTCTACGCCTTGTTCCTTCATTTCGTCATAAAGTCCCTGTTTAAAGAAGTACGAAGAAATATGGGGGAGGTAATAGTCAACATCATTGGGGCCAATACCATGTTTTTCATAAACCATTTTTAGGCAATCCACACCTTTTTTTAAGATGTTTTCACCCAGCAGTTTTACATCCTGCTTAATTGCAAAAACAGATTTTTTAGCCCAATCTTCCGGAGCAAATTCACTCCATGGTTTTAGTTCGCCGCTCTCAAGCTTCTCGCCACCGGCGTACATGCAGGTCTCCATTTCATAAGCGTATGAAAAACCTTCCATCCACTCAATTTTTATTGGCGTATCTCCTTTGGGTTCGTTTTCCACTAAGATGGCTCCTGATCCATCGGAAAGCATCCATCGTAAAAAATCTTTATCAAAGGCAATCATTGGGTTCTCTTCCAATTCCTTTAAATGCTCAATTTCTTCCTGATAGAAATCTGCTTTGGTCCAAGTAGAAACTTTTTCTGAACCGGTACATACGGCATTGTTTACCTGCCCTGTTTTAATGGCCATATAGCCATATTTTAAGGCGTTCATGCCGGAACAGCAAACACCGGAGGCCGAATTTATTTCCATATTGCCGTTTTTCAATACACCGTGTACCATGGCCGCATGAGACGGTAAAAGTTGGTCTGGTGTAGAGGTTCCGCAGGAAAGAAGTTCTATGTTTTTCTTGCTGAAATCAGAATCGCAAAGTTCTTCTATTGCTGCCGCGGTAAGCTGGGCATTATTATGGGTTACATTGCCATCTTCGTCAATGGCATAGTACCTTTTCTTGATTTTGTTGTTACGTAGAATTATGCTCTTTGCCCTAGACTTTTGTCCGTCTATAAACCCTAATTTCTCTTCAATTTGGTCGTTTTCGACAGGTGAGTTGGGCAAAAATTTAGATATTTTGGTAATGTAAGCGTTTTTCATGTGTCAGTCTTACTCCTTATAGTCTACAGAGGCGTAATATTTATTTTCCCTTTGGATTTTCCTATACATTGGGATATAAGTGAGCAAAAATACAATAAAAACTATAGGTGCGATTATCCAAATGGCAAATATCAGGTAATAGTTGAAGAAACGTAGCCATTTTTTACGGGCAGGGTCTCCTTGGTCTCCCTTCTTTTTAATAAGGTTGGCCCATTTGGAAAACAATATGTTCCCACGTTTGTCCATCTGAACCAGTAAGTTACTGATTTTGGAAGCATCCAAACGATTCAATTTTTCTTGTAGGGAAGAAAAATCAGATTTTAAAAGAGCTTCATTAATCGGATGGCCAAATTTATCTGCGGATGCAATGGTGTTGTCAGAAACTCCAGGTTTTGGAAAAACGCCCCAAAGGCGGTCCTTTTTGCCTTTTAGCATCCAATGCACAATAGTAATTACGCTAATATGATTGATGTTTTTGTCCACCAAGGCAATGTTTCCCACTAGTTTGGCATTTAATCCAATGAGCATTTTTTTCACCTTTTCCTGTGACATGGCCCACATATTGCGTACCCCAATTACGGTAATGACCGGGGTATTGTTCAAAAGGGTTTTTGCCGCATCTGATTTTAAAAAGGAATTTAAGGGTATGGAAGGGGATAGGTACCAGACTTGGTGCCCTAGAATTACCAAATCATACTTTTTGGAAAGCACCGAAGCATCAGGTTTGTTAATGGGTGTAGGAATTTGAAGGAAGGATTCCGGAAAAACATCAAAGAACCGCTCTTTCTTCCATGGGAATTCGTAAGGTTCCTCAGGAATAATTTGGTGGTAGGTGATGTTTGTTGACTCTCGGTTTAGAGGAGATAATACAGAATCTATAATTGTACGTAATTGCCCTGTTTGGGAGTAGTATACAACAAGTACTTCTTTCATTTTCATAAGGTTATGGTACAGCAGTTAGAAACATAATGATTAATAGCTGCCTTAGGGATAGACCAAATATCCTATTTATTTGTCTTATCTCCCCAAAAATCAAAATAATTAAACCATTGTAGTGGATATTTTTTAATAATCCACTCTAGGTTTTCGGTATATTTTTCCAGTAGACCTTGGGCATCACCACGTTTTACTTCTGCAGTTCGTGCGTATAGGTGGTAATGTTTTTTAGATTCTTTCATCACGTAAACGAACAAAACCGGAACATTTAATCTGGAAGCCAATAAATAAGGACCCATAGGAAATTTTGCTGTGGCTCCTAAGTATTGCTGTTCCAAGAATTTTGTGCCCTCAATGTAGCGGTCTCCCGTAAAGCATACCAACTCGCCGTTTGTTAGGGCCGTATGAATTTCAAAGATATGGGACATATCTTCTTTTATTAGAATAAGCTTGATGTTGGATTTTGAGGTAACACTTTCCATATAGGCCTTGATTTCTTCGTGCTCGTCGATCCCATGTTACCAAGTTGATCGAAGAAAAGGCATTTATATCTTGGAGAAAATGTTGTGCAACTTCAAAATTACCAATATGGGCGCTTAATAGAATACCGCCTTTTTTCTGTTCTAGAAGACTTTCAATCTTTTCAATTCCGTCAAAATCATAGGTAAACCTGTCCCTTAAACCTGCGGATATGGCCGCCTTATCTATAATTGTCTGGCCAAAGACGTAATAGTTGCGGTAGACGTTAAAGAGACTTTTTAAAGTAGAATACCCAAGTCTTTTGTGAAAATAGTAGAATATAGCCTTAGTACTCGCTACAGAAAATATACAGTAATAAAAAACTACGAAATGAAGGAGTAGGTATGAAGCACCTAGCCCTAGTTTTTTGATAAAGAAAATATAAATTCTATATCCTAAAACAGTGCCTTTGGATTTTCCTTCCCATTCTGTTGCCATATTTGGGTTTTCTCAGGGGAGTATCAGTGAAGTTTACGCTCAATAAGGTCGTAAAAATTCTGTAGGGTAGTAACGTTTATAAAGTCTTCACCTACTAGCTTTACGCCAAAATTGCTTTCTACGGCCACTACTAAATCAACAAAATCTAAGCTGTCTAAACCTAGAGTATCTTTAAGATTAGCATCGGCAGCGATTTCTTCTTCTTCGACCTCAAACTCGTCGATAAGGAAATCATCTATTTTTTGAATAATAACTTCTTTGGTCATCACCATCTTTCGCTAGCATTTTTTTAATATCAAAGCGGAGTTTGTACCACCAAACCCGAATGAATTGGACAAAAATACGTCAATTTTTTTATTTAACGTTTCTTTAACTATGTTTAATTTTGCTGCATCTTCATCAATATTTTCTAGATTGATGTTGGGTGCAACAAACGAATTTTGCATCATAAGCAGGCTGTAAATTACCTCGCTTGCACCAGCCATCCAACATTCATGTCCTGTCATAGATTTTGTTGAGCTTACCGGTGGGTTATGCTTGCCAAAAACTTCATAAATGGCTTTTGCTTCATTGGCGTCGCCTACCGGGGTAGAAGTAGCATGTGCATTCACGTAATCTATAACCGAGGCTTCTATATTGGCATCTTGCAGTGCATTTCGCATAGCACGCGAAGGTCCGTCTACATTTGGTGTAGAGATGTGTCCTCCGTTTGAAGAGAACCCATATCCTATAACCTCTGCCAAAATAGGTGCTCCTCTTTTAACTGCGGAATCATAACTCTCTAAAATTAAAGTTGCACCACCACCACTAGGTACCAAACCGTTTCTGGCTTGGTCAAAAGGTCTTGAGGCTTTTGCCGGATCACCATCTGTAGTGGCGAAAACACCAAGGCCGTCAAAACTGCCCATGGCCAGTTTATTTATTTCTTGTGCGCCACCCGTTATAATACAGTCCTGAAGACCACTTTTTATAAGGTGATAGCCCATACCAATAGAATGAGACCCACTAGCGCAAGCAGCACTAATAGTAAAGTTTACCCCTCTAAGCCTAAATATGGTAGAAAGGTTCATAGTTACGGTAGAGTTCATTGCCTTAAAAATAGCACCTGACCCTACTAATGTGGTGTCTTTTTTTTCTCGTAATATATCGGTAGATTCTACAACAGATCTTGCGGTACTGTCATTACCGTAGATGACACCAACTTCGTTTTCATCAAAAAAACTGTCTTCTATCTTGGCATTTTTAAAGGCTTCAATAGTAGCCATGTAGGCATACTGGCCTTCTTCACCAAGGCTAAGTCTTTGTCTTCTGGATAGTAATTTTTTCAGATTAGGTTCTTCAACCATTCCTGTGAGCCCAGAGCGATAACCGAAATCAAGTCGTTCTTGATCATTGACGATACCTGATTTACCTTCATACAGGGATGTTTTTACCTCGTCTAGGTTTTTGCCTATACAAGAATATATACCCATACCTGTGATTACTACTCTTTTCATTGCCCCTTCTGAAATTTAAGAATAAATACCGCCGTTGATATTAATGACTTCACCAGTAATATAACCCGATTTTTTTGAAGCTAAAAAAGATACCACATGTGCTACTTCTTCCGCTTCTCCAAACCTATTTGCCGGAATCATTCTCTTTAATTCCTTTTCGTCTAGGTCATTGGTCATATCCGTTCTAATAAAACCGGGTGCAACAGCATTTACTGTAACGTTTCTTTTGGCAATTTCTTGTGCAAGTGCTTTTGTTGCTCCAATAACTGCCCCTTTTGCGGCGGAGTAATTGGTTTGGCCGGGTGTGCCTTTAAGCCCTGAAACGGAAACCATATTAATAATCCGTCCGTATTTGTTGACCAAAAGCTTTTGGATAAGGGCGTTGGTAACATTAAAGAAACCATGAAGGCTGGTATCTATTACTTTGGACCAATCTTCATATTTCATCCACATGAACATGCCATCTTGTGTTATACCGGCATTGTTGACGATTACCTCTATAACATCGTTTTCATGTGCTTCTTGCCAAGCTTCCAAAGCGGCATTTACAGCTTCCGCATCGGTTACGTTAAAGGCCATAAGCTCACCTTTTCCGCCAGCTTCTTCTACCAATCTAAGTGTTTCGTCCGCAGCTGCTTTGTTGCTATTGTAATTTATAAGAATTTGGTAGTCCAAGTCTTTGGCCAGTTGTACACATACGGCACGTCCTATTCCTCTAGACCCTCCTGTTACCAATGCGTATTTTTTCTTTTCCGCTTTCTTTTCGTTCATCTAAGAATTGTAGATTTTATAACCCCTAAGGTTTTGGGTGTATGGTTTCCGTTCGCTAAGTCTTTGTTTAAAGCTAGTGAAATTAATAATTAAAAAAAGGAACAACCTTATTTAACGGATACAAACGGTTCTGCATTTTGAAACCACTTATCGGCCAACAATTTGCCTTGTTCGTTAAAGTAGCCCCAACCTTTTTTTGATTTTACACGGGCAAGCCCATTTACAAAGCCTTTTTCCTCGGCACCTTTTAGAAAAGCAAAGTTTCCGGAAATACCATATTCCATTGGAATAATAACTTTACCGGTAGTGTCTATAAAGCCCCAATTCTTGTCCTTAACAGGAGCAAGGCCATTTTTAGAAAATACCTCTGCATCTCTAAATTGTGGTTCAATGACCATTTCTCCCGTTTCGTTAATGTATCCCCATTTTTTACCAATTGCAACAGGGGCCAAACCGTTTGAAAAGGCTCTGGCCTTATCAAATGTAGGTTCCAGTACCCATTCTCCTTTACTATTTACAAAACCTGCTTTTTTCTCTCGGGAAGCATAGGTTAGTTTAGAGTCGCCATGAAAATTGTAAACCTTGGTGGCGTTGTCTATTGGGTTAAAGTTTCCGTTGTGTATGATTCCAAAAGTCCCATCTTTTTTACCATAAACTCCGGCCTCTTTAAAAGTGTTGCCTATTTCATCGTATTCAACGGGAATAACAACTTTCCCTGATGTATCAATCATTCCCCATAGTTCCCCTTTACTTACTTTGGCATGGCCATTTCGGAATTTTTTTATGGCATCGTAAGTCGGTTCCAGGATTAGCTTTCCATTTGTTCCTAGAAGTCCAATTTTATCTCCTGAACGGAAAAGGGCAACTCCTTCTTCAAAGTCATAATATTTTTCGCTACTTGGTGTTTCAAGTTTTTTGCCATTGGTGTCAATATATCTCCATTGGTCATCCTTAAGAACTAAGGCATAGCCTGAATTGAACATTTTTACCCTATCATATTCAGGTTTAATGGTCCATTCCCCTTTGGTGTTTATGAATCCCCAGAAATCGTTTTCCATGGCAGCGGCCAATCCGTTTGAAAAGCTATCCGCTTTGTCAAATTTTGGTTGAATAATATAGGCTCCGGTTTTGTCTATGAAGCCAAATTTTCCATCTTCTCTGACCAAAGCAAATTCCTGTGCACAAAGTGTGAATGCATTGACGAGAAGTACCAATAAAAATGCTAGTTTTTTCATTTTACTTCTTTGTTTTGATGGTTAATAATATAGTTTTTTACCTCGTTTACATAAGGGTACATAATAGTGTCATCTTTAAACGGGGGAACTATTTTACGAACCGCGTCGTACATCATTCTTGTTTTTGAGGAAACTTTGTCCTTTAAATCTAAGTATTCTATTGCTTGGACAACGGTAATCATTTCAATGGCTATCACCTCAAATCCATTTTCTATTACTTTTTTGGTAATATTGGCTGCATTGGTACCCATACTAACAATGTCTTGATTGTCATTGTTATTAGGTATACTATGTACGTACATGGGGTTTGAAAGCATTTGATTCTCTGCCGTCGTAGATGTTGCCGTAAACTGTACACCTTGCATCCCAAAGTTAAGGCCTAAGGTTCCTAGGTTTACAAAAGGAGGTAGAATGTCGTTAAGTTTTGAGTTCAGGAGGTAATTAAGTTGTCTTTCGGCCAACATGGTCATCTTGGTTACAACTAGTTTAAGCTTGTCCATTTCCAACGAGATATAGTCTCCGTGAAAATTCCCTCCGTGGTATACATGTTTCTTTTCTACATTAACAATAGGGTTGTCATTGGCAGAATTAACCTCTTCTATGAGTGTTTTTTCTACATGGTCCAAAGTGTCCAGCACTGGCCCTAAAATTTGGGGAACACAACGTAGAGAGTAATATTCTTGCACTTTTTCCTCAAAAACGGAAACGCCATTATTGTCAACATACAAATGATGTTCCCTTTTACGGGTAAGAGTGCTATCCTTTAAGTGGCTACGCATGGCCCGAGCAATTTCACGTTGGCCTTTATGCCGCTTGGTTTGGTTAAGGTCTTCCGATAAATGATCATCGTATGCCTGAACAATTTCATTTATGGCAGAGGAACAACAAATAGTCCATTCCAATAGCCTACGGGTGTATATAGCATTTACAATGCCTATACCGGTCATTACGGATGTTCCGTTTATTAGACCTAAACCTTCGCGTAATTCAACTTTAATTGGTGTTATGTTCAGTTCTTCAAAAACCTCCGGAGTAGGCCTTCTGTCTCCTTTGTAGAACACTTCGCCTTCACCTATAAGAACAAGGGCTAGATGCGCCAATTGAACCAAGTCTCCACTGGCGCCAACACCACCGTGCTCATAAATAAGCGGTGTAACATCTTTATTTATTAAGTCGGTCATTGTTTCCAAAACGGATGGATGAACCCCTGAGTTGCCCAGACTAAGTGTATTCAAACGGGCAAGCATGGCCGCCTTTACATATTTGGGAGGAATAGGATTGCCGGTGCCGGAAGCATGGCTTCGTATTAGATTATATTGTAATTGAATGGTTTCAGAGTCCTTAATTTTATACTGTGCCATGGGCCCAAAACCCGTGTTAACACCATATATAACCTTGTTCTTTGAAAACTCTTTAAGAAAATCAAAACTGTCTTGTACCGTTTTAATTACCTTGTCATCTATAGATAAAACATCTTCTTTAAAAATGATACTGTAGAACTCTTCAATTCCTAACTTTCCTTTTATTTTCGGCATCTATGGTTGATTCTATGAGGTATTTGTAATATTTTAGTGACGTCTGTAAATAAGACTTGGCAACCTAAAATTAGCGATTTTGGATTGCAAATTTATAATAATTAGTGAATCAATGTCTTAATTTAGCACACAATACAATGTTCTGGTAACAGAAACCGTTTCCGAAACCAATAGAAACCTTGGATTCTTTCATTTTAAAATCAAATAAATGCAACAAGAAAATGTTGACGTACTCATTATAGGCGCAGGGCCATCCGGTTCCGTTGCTGCTGCATATCTTCATAAACAAGGGCTTAAAATTAAGGTTGTTGAGAAGAGTAAATTTCCCCGGTTTGTAATTGGCGAAAGTTTAATTCCAAGATGTATGGACCATTTTGAAGCGGTTGGCTTGTTAGATTGTCTTAAAGCCATGAATTTTGAAGTTAAGGACGGCGCCCGTTTTATGAACAATAAAGGGGTCGTGTGTAATTTTGATTTTAGTAAGAAGCATGGAGATGGATGGGATTGGACGTGGCAAGTGCCGCGGGCAGATTTTGATGAGGCCTTAACGGACGAGTTGCAATCCTGGGGCGTGGATATTGCTTTTGAACAAGAGGTGACCGCAGTTGATTTTTCCAAAGACGGTTCCTCTAGCACAACTATAAAAGGGATAGATGGAAAAGTATCTACGGTTCACGCTAAATTTATAGTAGACTCCAGTGGTTTTGGTAGGGTGTTGCCCCGTTTGCTAGATCTGGAGAAACCATCTGAAATACCCATGCATTCTTCAATTTTTACCCATGTTGAAGATATTAAAAGACCTGAAGGTAAGGAAGGAACCATCATTACTTTTGATGTAATTGATACCGATACTTGGCTTTGGGTAATTCCTTTTTCCAACGGTTCTACAAGTATTGGGTTTGTGGGAAAGACGGATTATATGGAATCTTTTGAAGGCACGAATACAGAGAAACTTCAGCAAATGATGAAGCTTTCGTCATATTACTTTGATAGATTTGATGGTGTTGATTACACGTTTGAACCGCGAATGATCAAGAACATCGCAAAGTCCGTAAAACAACTATACGGTAAGGGTTTTGTGCTCACTGGTAATAGTGCGGAATTTTTGGATCCGGTATTTTCATCTGGGGTTACGTTTGCTGTGGAGTCGGCACATTTGGCATCTCAGTTAATAGCCAAAGAATTGAAAGGTGAAAAAGTAGATTGGCAGACCGAGTATACGGATTATATGTTGGAAGGAGTGAATGTATTTTCTACTTACGTAAAGGAGTGGTATACCGGAAATCTACAAACAATTTTCTTCCACAGTACGGAAAATCCGGTTATTAAGGAGCAGATTTGTGCTGTGCTGGCGGGTTATGTATGGGATAAGACCAATCCGTTCGTAAAGAACCATAATAGATTGGTAAAGACCGTTGCCCGTATAGCGGATATGGAAATGGAAGCCCAGGACAACTCTTAAAAATCTATTCAGGGTCTAGTTGATGTGGCCGTATAAAATTTGGTTGGGAGTATTCTAGTTGTTCAAAACGGCTTGTGCTTGAGCAAGGCTTAAGTCTATTTCTTCATCTAATTGGCTTACCTTTTTCTCCTCTTCTAACAACCATTCTTGTTTTTTAGGAGAGAGCGTCTTGCCTTTTAGCATTTCATCTGCATCAAAACGTTTTCCAAAGTTCTCCATCCAAACCATCATAGACTCGTTCGCATTTTTTAAATCTGCGATGGCGTTCTCGTATTTTGATTTTTTATACGAGGCGTTTGCTTTGGTCTGCAGCTTGTTGATTAGTTTGGAAACTAAAGGCATTTTATCCATTACCACATCATGGGATTTCATGACCTCTTCCATTTTTGTAGGCGGGGTAGTGGTGGTTTGTGCATTAATAGCAGCTGTACCCAAAACAAAAATTGTAGCAACGGTTAAAAACAAGTTTTTCATAGCAATAGGACTTTAGAAATTCTGTGCTTGGTAAAAATACGGGTTACGCAGGGCTAGAGGTTTTATTTATCTGCTAACGCATTGTTTTTTCGGTATACTACGCAATGCAATGTTTATTTTTTCAATAATTCTTCGGCATTTTGGATGCTTCCGTTTATTTGATCGCGTAAGTCCTTTACTTTTTCTTCCTCTTCATTTAACCAGATTTGCTTTTCTTTGGACAGTTCTTTGCCGTTAAGAATCTCATCTGCGGTAAAACGTGAGCCAAAGTTTTGCATCCAATCCATCATACTTTTATGCGCGGCCTGCAGTTCTTTACGGGCTTCCTTATATTTTAGGCCAACCTCTGTGCTGTCTTCCTTGCTGCTCAGTTCACCAACAAGTTTCCCCATTTTACTTATTTCCGGCATTACTTCGTCATGTATGGCCATAACGCTTTTCATCTGGGTAGTTTCTTTTTTTGAATTGCAGGAAAAGGTTAGCAAGGTAAATGCAAATGCTACAAATAGGGCTATTTTTTTCATCATTAGTTTTTTGCAAATATAATACTCCTGCAACGGTTAAAATAGCAGACGGAAATCAAAATTATGTGATAGTTGAAATTTGTGATTGTTTGGGTGTTTTGATATACAAGTACGCGTTGTGTTTTCTAAAAAAAGCCGCATCTTTACTTCTTTGTTTTAGACGCTATTCAACCCCAAGGAAATTTGAACGATTACAGTAAAAAATGGCTTTATTTAGTTCTACTATCTTTAGTGTGGGGCTCCTCGTTTATACTTATTAAAAAGGCTTTGGTGGGTCTAACACCAATGCAATTGGGAGGCTTACGAATTGTATTTGCTTCATTAGTATTGTTTTTGTTCGGTTTTAGAACTGTTCGTACTTTAAGTCTTAAAGATTGGAAATGGATAACATGGGCAGGTTTGTTAAGTTCTTTTTTTCCGCCTTTTTTGTTCGCTTTGGCGCAGACCCAGATTGATAGTGGCGTGACGTCTATATTTAATTCGGTTGTGCCGCTGTTAACTACCATTGTAGGGGTGCTTCTTTTTGGGGCAATTATTACCAAAAGGCAGGTTGCCGGGGTGTTCATTGGTTTGGCGGGTACGGTGGCGTTAATTGTTGCGGGAATGGATTTTAATCCCGATCAAAATTATTGGTACGCCATATTTATACTGCTTTCCGCTCTAGGTTATGCGCTTAATATTAATATTATAAAGAAACATTTATCACACTTAAGACCGTTGGCGGTTACAACTTCTAGTTTCGCAATAGCGTTTCTTCCAGCATTGGCCCTAGTCTTTTATTCAGGGTTTTTTAACGAGGTTTCCGGCAATGTAGAAATGCAATCTTCTTTATGGTATCTTCTTGCATTGGCTATTATTGGTACTTCTATTGCTAATATTTTCTTCAACAAACTTATAAAGTTATCAAGTCCGGTTTTTGCTGCTTCGGTAACGTACACCATTCCCTTAGTGGCCATCTTTTGGGCGGTTCTTGACGGAGAATCACTTAATGCCTATCAATTGATAGGTGGGGTTGTGATTTTGTTGGGTGTCTGGATGGTCAACAGAAAAAAATAAGATTCTTTGTGCAAGTCGTTCCAATGCAATTATGATATTGAAAGAAGTAAGTTACAGAAATCATCGCTTTGTTGAAAATTGATTATTCCAGCGCTGCCAGTATTGTGGTTACCTTTAATGATAACGACGGGGATTAAGACCTATGGTTTTACTTCACTAACCATTTTATTTATAAAACTTGGATGCGGTTGGGTAGTTTCAAAGCAACCATCTCTTTAATAAATACGGCCAAAGAATAGGGTGAATTCCCCATTGCTTTGGCCGTATAAAGAGTTCTGTTTACCTATCGTTCTTACTCAAAATCGGTTTCAGAAACTCCTTCGTTCACTTTTATTTCCGAAACAATAAATTCAAAGCGTTGAGGTCCTACGGTCTGTGCCATTATAAACGGGAACTGTATGCCGGAAACCTCTTTGTAATCCATGTAGTTTATGGTGCTGGTCATAGTTTGGCCACCCATTTCGGCTGTTGTAGTTTCTTGAACTTTAAGTCCGCTTGCCACATCGTAGAAGGCTGTTTTTTCAGCAGATATTTTAAGCTTATAGGCTTTCTTGCCATCAATATTTTCTACACCTTCTAAAGTAACAGCACTGTTAAGGTAATTGAGCTCGGGAAAAGGGGCGGCTTCATCCTTTACTTTTACAATTTCTTCCGGACCCATATCTTTTTGTTGTCCTTGCATCACCATATAGCCTTTGTCTCCATTAAATACTTGTTTGCTCATGGAGTTGCCGGCAACTTTTACATCTTGCATAAACTGGTCTTTTGCCGTTTTTTTAACTTCAAGGTTCAGTTTCATGCCTTGCATTTCCGCTTCGGCCAAAAGAAAATAGGACTCAACTCCGGCCAGTTTTTCTTTTCCTCCTATTGCTTTAATATAGTTGTTCAGAACTGTTTGCGCGGTAACATCTGCCGGCAGACTAGCGTTGTAGTCCGGTTTTTCGGTAGCATTGGCATACTTGTCAAAATATTTGACCGGAACCTTTTTGTCCTTGAACGTTACATTCTCTAGATTTTCAAGTATTTCACTGCCCTTACCGGCCACAACAATACGAATGTTGTTCGGTTTTAAGTATTTCTCTGCCGCTTGCTGTACGTCTTCTATGGTAATCGCATTTATTCTCTCAAGATAAGTCTTGTAAAAATCTTTGGGCAGGCCTTCGGTTTCAATATCCAAGGCATAATCTGCAATGGTAGAAGGGTCTTCCAATGCCATTACAAAACGGCCAGTGTATTTAGCTTTTGTATTTTCTAGTTCTTCCTTGGTAACCGGTTCGGTACGAATGCGTTCAATTTCCTTTAAAATTTCAACAACGGAACTATCCGTTACGGCATTACGGACACTGGCAGTAGCCCTAAAACGAGCAGGTACATATTTGTCATTGCCCAAACGGGAGTATGAACCGTAAGTATAGGCCTTGTCTTCACGTAGATTTAGGAACAAACGTCCTTCTCCGCCACCGCCCAAGATTTCATTGGCCATTAGTGCAGATAGGAAATCCGGGTCTTTTTTCTGTAGGCTTACCAAATTCTCTACCGTAATTTCAGATTGAACGGCATTGGGAACGTCTACAAAATTGATTTGTGTGTATTGGGCGTCCGCAGGTTTTGAGAAACCAAAAGAAGGTGGCACCGCTTTGGTCCAAGGTGTAAATTGTTCCTCTACCAAAGTTTTTACTTCATCAAACTTTATATCTCCCACAATTACCAAATAGGCATTGGCAGGAACAAAGTAGTCTTCGTAAAATTGAATAACATCCGTAAGGGTTACTTTGTTAACGCTTTCTTCGGTCATGAACTCTCCATAAGGGTGTTTTTTAGTGTAAGCCAGAGCCAAACCAACCCTACCCGAAATAGCGGAAACACTTTTTTCTTCGGATTTTAGGCCGGTTATAATTTTCTGCTTTTCCTTATCAAATTCATCTTGAGTAAAGTTTGGGTTTAAACTGGCATCTGCCATAAGCTCCAATACTCTAGGAAAATATTTGGAAAGCGAGGTAGCAAAGGCACTTTGGGAACCAAAATTAATACGTGCTCCCAGAAAATCCACCTCCTCGTTAAAGTCGTCTTTTTTGATGTTTTTAGAACCTTTGCCCAACAAACTGCCGGTTAAAACGGAAACACCTGCCTTGGCTCCTTCTAGAATAGGAGGGTTGTCTATACTTAGTTGAATGGAAACCCGTGGGAGTTTATTGTTTTCTACAACTAGGACCTTTAATCCGTTTCTGAGTTCAAATGTTTGTGGGTCTTTCAGGTTTATTTCCGGAGCCGGACCTGCTTCCGGCATTTGGCTACGGTCTATCTGAGCCTGTCCAACGAGGACAAAGGCAAGAAGGAATAGGGTTGTAAATATATTTTTCATGAATAGTGTTTTTTCTTTTGGCGAAATAATAAAAATGGAACGGCGGTTTCTTTGATCCCGCTATGCATAGTTTTTAATTGGATCGTGATTCTTCAGGAAGATAATCTATAATTACCCGTTGTTCGGGTCTTAGGTACTTGTTGGCTACTTCCATGATTTCTTCGCGGGTAATGGACCTAAAAATGTCTATTTCTTTATTGATAAGCTCTGTATCGCCATACAACAAATAGTTACGCGCCAATGAATTTGCTATGCCTTCTACGCTAGAATTTGAGTTTACGAATTGGTTCTCGAACTTGTTCAGTAGTTTTTGATGGTCTTTTTCTGAAATTAGGCTATCCCTAACTTTTGCAATTTCCTCCTCCATTTCCGTATTTAGGGTCTCAAGACTTGTTTCTCCTACGGGAAACGCATATACCAAGTACATGCCGTAGTCTTCCTGTCCTACATTAAAAGCGCCAACTTGCAGCGCCTGTTTTTGGTCGTCTACAATTTTCTTGTATAACTTGGAACTACGACCATCACTCAAATAAGTGGATATCATATCCAGAACATAGGCATCTCTTTCTTTAAAACCAGGGGTTCTATATGAAATAACAGAGGCGGGAATCTGTATGTTGGGGTCATAGGCTTTGGTCCTAACCTCCTTAAGTATTGGGTCTTCTTTGGGATAGTTACGTGTTATTTCCTCACCTTTTGGTATGGAACCAAAATAGTCTTCCACCATTTTTTTGGTGTCGGCTATATCAATGTCACCGGCAACTACCAATACCGCATTGTTAGGTACGTAGTATTTATGGTTATACGCAACAACATCATCTAGGGTTGCGGCGTCCAAATCCTTCATATAGCCAATGTTCGGGTCTTTGTAAGGGTGCTTTTTGAACAGATTTTTACCTACAACGGGAATGAGTTGGCCGTAGGGCCTGTTGTCATATCGAAGCCTTTTTTCTTCCTTGACCACTTCTTGTTGTGTGTCAATACCTTTTTGGTCAATAACGGGGTGCAACATGCGCTCGGATTCTAGCCAAAGTCCTAATTTTAGATTATTGGAAGGGAACACCTCGTAATAATAGGTGCGGTCTTGGGAAGTGTTCGCATTGTTTTTGCCTCCGTTGGAAGAAACGATTTCAAGCCATTTGCCGCGCTCTATGTTCTTGGTGCCCTCAAAAAGCAAATGTTCAAAAAAATGGGCAAAACCGGTACGCCCTTCGGTACGGTCCTTTCCGCCCACATGGTACATGACCGAGGTTGTTACTATAGGCGCTGTATTGTCTTGGTGAAGAATTACATGAAGCCCATTGTTGAGTTCGTATTCTTCATAAGTTACTTCTTGGGCCTGAAGGCAGAGCCCGGCCATAAGAAGAAAGACTCCTGTAAATAGTTTGTTTTTCATTGTGTAGTGTTTAGATATTTTGTTAGTAGTTGACCAACTGATATTGTTACACGAATATATCTGTTTTGTAAGAAAAGTTGACTCTATCGCTTTTAATTAACACCTTTTTATAGCATCGTTTTAAAATAATTATTACCTTAAAGAATTGAACTTCAAAATATTGTAAAAATGAAACAATTTGCTCAACCCATTAGATTTGGAATCGCTACGAGCGGTTGCTTGATTGCTTATTTTTTGATACTCTCATTGTTTAATTTGCACACTAATATTTTCTTTAGCCTTTTTAATGGTGTCATTACAGGCTTTGGAATTTATGAAGCAATCAAGTATTTTAAATTGAAAAACCCGGATAGTTTTGACTATGGAAAGGGGTTTACCGCTGGTTTGGTAACCGGTTTTGTAGCTACATTGGTATTCACCATATTTTTCGCCTTCTACAGTACGGAACTAAACGGTATGTTTTTGGAACAACTGTCTACTGCCTGGTTCAATGATTACAAAAGTTTTGAAGGAATAGTATTCTTTACCGTTGCTATAATGGGGTTTGCTACATCTTTGGTGTTGACTTTATCGTTTATGCAACTCTTTAAAACAAGTCGTAATCTTAAGAGAAAATTGGTCAATCATCCCTGATAAAGAGGTTGATTGAAATAATGTAAAAGCTGCAATTTTATTTTGCGGCTTTATTTTTGGGCTTTGGATCCAAAAAAATGAGGGTAAAATATATAAAAAACACTTGTGGGTTAACGATTTAGGCGTATATTTGCATCCGCTTATTGAAAAAATGGGCGGAAACAATAAACTAATATATACACAATTATGTACGCAATCGTAGAGATGGCAGGGCAGCAATTTAAAGTTGCGAAAGACCAAAAAGTGTATGTTCACCGTTTACAGACTGAAGAAGGTAAAAAGGTAACTTTTGACAATGTACTTCTTTTAGCAGACGGAACGAACATTACTGTAGGCGCCCCGGCTATAGACGGAGCCACTGTTGAGGCAAAAGTCGTTAAACACCTAAGAGGTGACAAAGTAATCGTTTTTAAGAAGAAAAGACGTAAAGGGTACCGTGTTAAGAACGGTCACCGTCAAGCTTTGACCGAAATCGTAATCGAGAGCATCGTTGCGAAAGGTGGTAAGAAAGCTGCTGCTCCTAAGAAAGAGGAGAAGCCTGCTAAAAAGGAAGCTGCACCAAAAGCTGCCGCTCCTAAGAAATCAGGAAAAGCGGACGACTTGAAAAAAGTTGAAGGAATCGGTCCGAAAATTGCCGAGACTTTAATCGCTTCAGGAATTTCTACCTTTGCCGAGTTGGCAAAGACAGATGCTGCTAAGATTTCTGAAATCATCGCAGATGTACGTGGTAACCACGTAACAGATACATGGCCTGCACAAGCTAAATTAGCCGCTGAAGGTAAGTGGGATGAGTTGAAGAAATGGCAAGACGAATTAGATGGTGGTAAAGCATAATTGCTAACCCCTTAAAGTATAATCAATATTGTGCAACCTGAAGTTTTCTAACGGAAGCACTTTTAAAAACCTAATATCATGGCACACAAAAAAGGTGTAGGTAGTTCTAAAAACGGTAGGGAATCAGAATCGAAACGCTTGGGCGTTAAGATTTTTGGTGGCCAAGCCGCTATTGCCGGAAATATCATCGTTAGACAACGTGGTACAAGACACAATCCAGGTGAGAATGTGTATGCCGGTAAAGACCATACATTGCATGCCCGTGTAGACGGACTAGTAAAGTTTGAAAAGAAAGCTGGTGGAAAATCTTATGTTTCCATAGAGCCGTTTGAGGCTTAAGAAGTATTTCTTTTATCGTATAAAAACCCTTTCCAAGCTTTTGGATAGGGTTTTTTTGTGCGCTATTTAAACGTTAAGTTAATGTTTGAATAATATTGTCACAACCTTGGCGCCGTAACTTGGTAAGTTCTTTTGCTAATCATGGTATACAAAATAAAGGCTGCATTTATTTTTTTATGTTTCTTGAGTGTTCCCACGTGGGTAATAGGTCAATCTTCAAATGACACTACCATCAGCAGTACCTTTGCTGATTTAAATGTTAACCTGAAGGAGCAGTTAGCAACAGGATTTGACAAAGATATAGCGAGAGCTCATGCAGAATTGGGTTATTACTGCCAGCGTACAGGTGTTTATACCGAAGCTTTAGACCAATACAATAAGGCTGTTGTTATACTATCGTCACAAGTTCATGATACTTTGTATGTAGACCTTCTTAATAGGATGGGTTCCATTCATATGGACCTAAAGAACTACGAAGCAGCAATTGTTCATTTTAATAAATGTATAGATGAGGCTACATTAATAGGAGCACAAAAAACTATTGCTTTAGCCAAAAGTAATTTGGGTTCTTGTTATGAAAAACAAGGATATTATGATGAAGCACTAAAATATCAGGAAGAGAGCCTACAGCTGTATGTAAAGCTTAACAATGCAGAAGGTATCTCTTTGGTGAATGAAAATATTGGCAGTATATATGAAGATTTGGAAGAGTTTGATAAGGCTAGGAGCTATTTTGAAACAGCGTTAAAGTATCAACCTGCACAAGATACAAGACGCGCGAACATTCTAAATAATTTGGGAGATGTCTATAGAAAAACGGGAGACGTAGAAAAAGGGCTCCATTTCACGTCAAAATCTTTAGAAATAGCTAAACTGACCAATTCTTATGAAGCAGCGGCCAGCGCGCATAAAGATTTGTCCAAAACTTATCACCTTTTGGGAGATGGGGATAAGGCATATATAGAGCTCACGGCCTTCTTAGAAATTGATGAACAAAATAAAGCTGCTTACAAGGCCAATCAGGCTACAGCATTACAGATAATCTACGATATAAACGAGAAACAAACCAAGATAGAGAAGCTGTTGCATGAAAGCGAAATAAACACGGCGCAAAAGTATATCCTAATTTGTATCATAGTAAGTCTGGGCATAATCGGTTTTGTTTGTTTTTTGTATTTAAAACGCAAACGTCAAGAAAGACAAAAGGAGGCTAGTTATGAAAAACGCTTGCTGGAAGCCGAATTGGAGAGTAAACGTGCTGAGGAAATTAGTTTGCAAAAAGAGGTTCAGCTCAAAAATTCGGCGCTATCAAGGTACAGTCTGCATTTGGCCCAAAAGAACAAGATGCTTTCAAGTCTTTCTCAAACGCTGAAGAATAGTTTGAATCGATCCAATATAGATTTAAAGCGAAAGCTCAATTCCGTCGTGAGTGAAATAGAGTTCAATTTGGCTCAAGAAGACGAGTGGGATGAGTTTATGGCATTCTTTAATGAAATTCATCCGGACTATTTAAAGCAGCTCAATTCAAAAGCATTGCAGACCCTGTCACCTGCCGAGTTACGTTTAAGTATTTTGTTACGCCTTAATTTATCATCAAAGGAAATTGCTTCTATTTTACGACTTACACCGGATAGTGTTCGTGTTTCAAGATACCGACTTCGGAAAAAATTACCCATAGATTCCAAAGAGGAATTAAGCAGTTTTTTAATGGGTATTTAGGGGTCTATTTAGATAAGGTTATTGCAATGTAAATTTAACATAATTGTTGCCTTCTTGTTTCTCTTGTTTTTTTCATTGTTGCCTATTTGTTTCCTTTTTAGAAACATGCTATAGGTCTGATATACATATTTTTGGGGTCATAAAACCAATTAATAATGTACTCTAAAAAAACCATGAAATTACACGCTTTTTTAGTGTTTGTTGCCTGTATAAGTTTGAATTTATCTGCGCAAACGGGAAATATAGAAGGGGTGATTTCCGATGAAAACGGAATAAACGTTCCAGGTGCTAACGTCATTATATCGGACCTTAATAAAGGTGCCATTTCTGATTTTGACGGTAGGTTCTCGCTAGTAGGTGTCCCTACAGGAAACTATACCTTACTTATTTCATATTTAGGATATGAAAGTGTGTCCCAAAATGTTGAAGTTAAAGAAAAAGAAACCACTTCGGTATCCATATTCATTACACCTAAAACTCTTGAACTAGATGGGGTAGAGGTTACCGGTTTTGGACTAGGTAGCCAAGCTAGGGCCTTAAATACCCAAAGAACAAATATGAACATTACCAATGTGGTAGCTACTGACCAGATCGGGAAATTTCCGGATGCCAACATTGGTGATGCCGTTAAACGCATACCAGGAATTACCATGCAGGTAGATCAAGGAGAAGCAAGAAATATTATCGTTCGTGGTCTTTCGCCCCAATTGAATTCCGTTTCCCTTAATGGGAGTCGGGTTCCTTCCGCCGAAGGTGACAACAGGAATGTTCAGATGGATTTGATTCCTGCCGATATGATACAAAGTATAGAGGTGAGTAAAGCGGTGACACCTGATATGGATGCCGATGCGCTTGGTGGTTCCGTTAATCTTGTCACTAGAACTTCTCCACAAGGTTTTCGCCTGTCTTCTACTTTAGGTTCAGGTATCAACTTTATAACCGACAAGCCAATTATTAACGGCTCTTTTCTTTTAGGTGATAGAAGTGATAACGGTAAGTTTGGATGGATGGTAAGTGCATCATATAACGATAATGATTTTGGTTCGGATAATGTTGAGGCCGAATGGTCCGATGAATTTGAATATTATACAGGTGTTGATGATGCTGATGGTGAGCCAATTTTGGAAGAAGTAGATGTTGATCCGTACACCAGTGCATTTGAGCAGCGTGAATATTTGGTACAAAGGATTAGACGCAGTCTTTCTGCCAACCTTGATTACAGGTTTGATGCCAATAACTCTATTTTTCTTAAAACCATCTACAACTGGCGTGATGATCGTGAAAACCGATTTGTTGTGCAAAGTGAAATATTGGATGGAGAGGATATAGAATTGGGAGATTTTACCCTGAATAATGGTAGGCTTACTCGTTTTCCTGCGGAAATTACTAGAGAAACAAAAGGAGGTATTGATAATAGCAGGAATAAGAACAGACGTCTTGAAAATCAACGAATGCAAAACTATAGTCTTGGCGGTAAGCACTTGTGGGGCAATCTAAAAGTAGATTGGATGACCTCTTTTGCAAAAGCTTCTGAAGAGCGCCTTAATGAGCGGTACATTGTATTTGCCAATGAGTATTCGGTTATAAACGACAATAGTAATTCAAGATACCCATTAATGACCGCAGAGAATAGTGCCGATGCGAATTTATCCAATTTTGAATATGATGAGGTAACCGAGGAAAATCAATTTACCAAGGAAGAGGATATCAACGTTTTCGTAAATTTTGAAGTGCCTTCCGATTTCTTTGGAAAAGGAGATGGCAGTATAAAATTTGGTGGAAGGGCACGAATAAAAACAAAACTTAGAGACAATGATTTTTTTGAATTCGATTTAGAAGATGATTTTCCTACGCTGGCAGCCGTTCCGGTAAGGGACCTTTCAGACCCTGATTTTTTAGCGGGAAGTCAGTATGTGGCTGGTTCTTTTGCAGATGAAACTTGGTTAGGGTCATTGGATCTGGTTGATGGAGAATCTGTCCCGGATGAGTTCTTAAGAGCCAATTTTAATGTGGATGAAAATGTCTTTGCAGCTTATGCCATGACCAATCAAAATATAACAGATAAATTGAGCGTACTGCTTGGGCTTCGCTTAGAAGCAACAAAAGTAACTGCGGTGGGTAATAGCATTATAGATGAAGAAGATTTAATTGGTGAAATAACAAAAGAAAGTTCATATACCAATCTCTTGCCCGGTCTTCACTTTAAATACAATCTTAGTGATGCATCAATCTTACGTTTTGCATGGACAAATACTTTGGCTAGGCCCAACTACGAAGATTTAGTACCTTCTTTGGACATTGTTTCAGGTGATGAGGAAATTTATTTAGGTAACCCAGAGTTGGATGCAACAACTTCTATGAATTTTGATGTAATGGCAGAACATTACTTTAGAAGCGTAGGTATTCTATCGGGAGGACTTTTCTATAAGAATATAGATAATTTTATATACTTGTCTAGAGGAGAAGCCACCGATGATAGTTTTGGGGCGGACACGGAAGGCTTTGAGATTTTTCAACCGCTAAATGGTGATGGAGCCAGCATTTTTGGTGCTGAATTCGCTTTTCAACGGCAACTGGATTTTCTGCCCGGTTTTGCCCGTAATTTAAGTCTTTATCTTAATTATACGTTCATCACTTCTTCTGCTGACGGTATTAAGAACGAAGATGGTGAAGACCGAGAGGATGTAGACTTGCCAAATACAACACCTAATACATTTAATGCTTCGTTGGGTTATAATGATGAAAAATTATCCGTGCGTCTGTCCACTAATTTCTCTGATTCATATTTAGACGAACTTGGTGGTAACGAGTTTGAGGATAGGTATTATGACACACAACTCTTCTTGGATTTCAACGCCAGCTACAAAATCACCAATAACTTAAGTGTTTATGCGGATTTGAATAACATTACGAATCAGCCGTTACGCTATTTTCAAGGAGTGAAAAACCGTACTCAACAAGCGGAGTTCTACGGTAGGAGATTGACCTTTGGTCTTAAATACGATTTGTTCAGAAAATAAAATATCATCTAGAAAATACACTTTTTAAGGTTCGTCCTTGTTAGTCAGTTTATTATGAAATATATACATATCCTTTTTTTACTTATTACGGTTGCGCAATCTTGTAAAACCAGCAAGTTGCCCGCTATTTCACCTGATATAATCACTGAAAAAACTATAAATGATACAGATGATCCTGCCATTTGGGTGAATCCGGAAGATGCGTCTAAAAGCATTGTTTTTGGAACGGACAAAGAAACCAACGGAGCCGTTTATGCTTTTGATCTTGAAGGTAAAATAATTGAAGACAAAACAATTAGGAATATCCGGAGACCCAACAATGTAGATATTGCTTATGGCTTTGCGTTAAACGATTCTATTGAAGTGGATGTATTGGTTTTCACTGAGCGCGAGAGAAGTCAAATCCGTTTATTTTCCATACCGGATATGACACCTTTGGATAACGGTGGGTTTCCCGTTTTTGCCGATGAGAAAAATTCAGAGCTGACTTTGCCTATGGGAGTAAGTATGTACAAGTCTCCTAAGGACCAAAGTCTATATGCGGTAGTGGGACGTAAAACCGGCCCAGCGGAGGGTTATTTATATCAATACAAATTACAACCGAACGGTAGCGGCCAAGTAAACGCTGAGCTAGTCCGTAAATTTGGCAGATTCAGCGGAAAGAAAGAGATAGAGGCCATTGCTGTGGACCATGAACTTGGGTTTGTTTATTATTCCGATGAGCAGCATTGTATAAGAAAGTATTATGCAGAACCTTCAATGGGAGATGAAGAATTAGGTTGTTTTGGCGGAGAAAACTTTAAAAGCGATATTGAAGGAATAGCTATTGCCCAATACCCAAATGGAAAAGGTTACATTATTGTTTCGGATCAACAGAAAGGACAGTTTAATATCTATTCAAGAGAAACCAATGCTTTCATAAAAGCGGTTAACTTATCTACTTTAGAAACCGATGGATGTGATGTAGTAACCGTACCCTTGAACAATACTTTTAAAAACGGACTCTTTGCGGCTATGAACGATGAAAAGAATTTTTATTTCTATGACCTAGGGAAATTAGGATTGGAATAAGTCTTTTCGTTTTAGAATAGCTGGAATGCAATAGCCTGGATTGGTATTCTTTCCAAAAAAAAACAAAAACTAGGTATTAAAACAAAAACCCCTTACAGCAGTGTAAGGGGTTTTAATTCTATATAAGAACTATGTCTTAATTACAATATTCTAGTATCTGTAATACTCAGGCTTAAATGGACCTTCAACGGTTACGCCAATATATTCGGCTTGTTCCGGATTAAGTTCCGTAAGCTCGGCACCTAAACGAGACAGGTGTAAAGCAGCTACCTTTTCGTCTAAGTGTTTAGGTAGCATATATACTTCGTTTTTATAATTAGCGCTGTTGTTCCAAAGCTCTATCTGTGCCAAAGTTTGGTTCGTGAACGAGTTACTCATTACAAAGCTTGGGTGCCCTGTAGCGCAACCTAGGTTTACCAAACGACCTTCGGCCAATACAATAATATCCTTGCCGTCAATAGTATATTTATCTACTTGAGGTTTTATGGTATCCTTGGTAGCTCCATGAGTTTTGTTCAACCAGGTCATATCGATTTCATTATCGAAATGGCCAATGTTACAAACAATGACCTTGTCTTTCATAGCCTCAAAGTGCTCTGGGCGAATGATGTCTTTATTACCTGTTGTGGTAATAACAACATCTGCGGTACCCACAACAGTTTCCAATTTTTTAACCTCAAAACCGTCCATACAGGCTTGAAGCGCACATATAGGATCAATTTCAGTAACGGTCACAATTGATCCGGCACCTCTAAAAGAAGCAGCGGTACCTTTACCAACATCACCATAACCGGCAACTACAACTTTTTTACCTGCAAGCATGGTGTCAGTAGCACGGCGGATAGCATCTACGGCACTTTCACGACATCCGTATTTATTGTCAAATTTTGATTTAGTAACCGAATCATTTACGTTAATGGCCGGCATAGGTAAAGTTCCCTTTTTTACACGTTCGTACAAACGGTGAACTCCAGTAGTGGTTTCCTCGGAAAGACCTTTAATGGCTCCTGCCAATTCTGGATAATCATCCAGCACCATATTGGTAAGGTCGCCACCATCATCTAAAATCATGTTTAGGGGCTGGCGCTCTTCACCAAAGAACAAAGTTTGTTCAATACACCAGTTAAACTCCTCTTCGGTCATACCTTTCCAAGCGTATACTGGAATTCCGGCAGCGGCAATGGCAGCGGCAGCATGGTCCTGAGTAGAGAATATATTGCAAGAGCTCCAAGTAACATCGGCACCCAAGGCTACCAAAGTTTCAATAAGCACAGCGGTTTGGATGGTCATGTGAAGACATCCGGCAATTCGGGAACCTTTTAAAGGTTGCTCTTCTCCGTACTCTTCACGTAAGGCCATAAGTCCTGGCATTTCGGCTTCTGCAAGTTCAATTTCCTTTCTTCCCCAGTCCGCCAAAGAAATATCTTTTACCTTATAAGGCACATAAGAAACAGTTTTGGTATCCATATTCTTTTTTATTTTTTACTTTCGTTATATTAGCTAAACAGCTATTTGTGGTTGCAAAGTTAAGAAAAACGTATAGAACCATATGCCTCTTTATAAGATAGTAACGGTAAATAAGGACACTAAGGTGTACATCTGGAAGGTTACCGAAACAGAACAGGAGCTTTCTAAGGGTATAGACCTGACCGCGCATTGTCAAAACCGAATGGATGGTATGAAATCCGAACTACATCGTAGAGGGTTTTTAAGTATCAGGCATTTAATGGCTGAGGCCGGTTATGTTGATAAGGACCTTTTTTATGATGAATTTGGTAAACCCCATTTAAATGATGGTAATAAGATAAGCATTACCCATTCAAACCATTTTACGGGTATCATTATAAGTAGTAAGAACGAAGTAGGTATTGATATTGAAATGCAGCGCGAAAAAATACTGCGTATTGCCCATAAATTTACTCCTATTGAAGAGTACCGTACCATTGCCAATACAGATGCCCTAATACGGAAGCTTACCATAGTTTGGGGGAGTAAAGAAGCACTTTACAAGATATATGCACAACAAGGCCTAAGTTTTATACATCATATAGATGTATCGGACTTTACTTTTGACAGTGCGGCTACCACTGCCGAAATTTTATACCACGGAGATTTATCCCACTATCAAATACGTTTCATGGAGTTTGAAGGTTTCACTTGTGTTTATGCACTAAAGAGTTGAAATCAATAGTACGAGAACTAAAAATCACGTTTATAGTACCCCTTATAATAATCTTAGAAAATGAACATATCTGTAGAGCTTACTTTTTCTCCTCTTCAAGACGATTTTGAAAAGCACATTATAAATTTCATTAAAAAACTCCGCGCTTCCGGTCTTATGGTTTTGGAAAATCCGTTGAGCACTCAAGTTTACGGGGAGTACGATCAGGTAATGGATGTTTTGAAAAATGATATAAAAGAAGCTTTTGAATTAATGGATAAAGGTCTGTTGTTTATGAAAGTAGTAAAGTCTGACAGAAGCTCGTATGAACCCCATTTTTGATTGGATTTTTGCCCAGTACGAAGGCACGCCTCTACACTTGGTAGTGCTAGAAATTATTGGGGTAATTTTTGGTTTTCTTAGTGTCTGGTTCTCAAAGAAAGAGAATATTCTGGTTTTTCCTACCGGAATTATAAGCACGGCCATCTTTGTCTATATTCTACTGGTTTTTGGACTTTTAGGAGATATGCTTATAAACGCTTACTATTTTAGTATGAGCGTATACGGGTGGTATGTATGGACAAGAAAAGTTGATGATACCCATTTTATTCCCATTACACGTACCTCTAAGAAGGAGAAACAATGGTCTGTTCTGCTGTTCGTGGGTACTATAATTTTTGTATGTCTGATTTATCTGTTTTTTGATAAATTCAATAACTGGACGGCCTATGTGGACACCTTTACTACCGCAATTTTCTTTGTGGGAATGTGGCTTATGGCCAAGAAAAAAATAGAAAATTGGGTGTATTGGATTATTGGGGATATCATTAGCGTTCCCCTTTATTGGTACAAAGGCCTTATATTTACTTCTCTGCAATATTTCTTGTTTACAATTATTGCAGTTTATGGTTATCTCGCATGGAAAAAAAGTTTGAACAAGAGCCCTCAGACATTGTTAAAGTAGTATTGTTCGGTCCGGAATCTACCGGTAAAACCACACTTTCCGATCAGTTGGCAAGGCACTATAATACCGTTTGGGTGGCAGAATACGCAAGAGAGTATCTGCAGAACAAGTGGAACAATGAACGAAAGACCTGCGAGCCTAAAGATCTTTTGCCTATTGCCGAGGGACAGATGAAGTTAGAGAACGAACTCTCCAAAAAGGCTTCGGACCTGCTCATTTGCGATACCGATTTGCTGGAGACCAAAGTATATTCAGAAGCTTATTATCTTGGGTATTGCGATCCGGTTTTGGAGAAGCATGCATTAAATAATCATTATGATTTGTATTTGCTTACCTATATAGATGTGCCTTGGGTGGGCGATGATTTAAGGGATAAGCCCAATGAGCGGGAGCGCATGTTCCTCTACTTTAAAGAAACCTTGGAAAAATATAATCGTAATTTCATTATATTGAAGGGCGATAGAAAGGAGCGCCTAGAAACCGCTGTAGAACACATAGATAAATTATTGAATAAAAGATTAGATGACACTAACAGAAAATGATTTGGCTTTATTGGCCAAAAAGGGAATTTCAGAAAAAAAGGTACACGACCAAATAGAAACCTTTAAAGAAGGTATTCCGTTTGTGCAGTTGGAAAAAGCCGTTACCGTTGGTGAAGGTCTTTCTAAGTTTACCCAGGCCGAAGAGAAGGAACTGATACAAAAATTTGATGCTTCGCAGAGTAACTTATCCTTGTTAAAGTTTGTGCCTGCATCCGGAGCAGCATCGCGTATGTTTAAGGCGTTGTTTAATTTTTTGGATGCGTATGATCCATCAAAAGAAACGTTAGATAGTTATTTTGAGCGTACAAATGACAAAGCCTTAAAAGCTTTTTCCGAGGGGATGACCAACTTTGCCTTTTATGATTTGGTAAAACAACGTATTGCGGGTAAAACTTCGTCCAAGGATGAAGAAGTGTATTTATTTGTAAAGGAAATGATGTCAGAAGATGCCTTGAACTATGGTTTTTACCCTAAAGGTCTTTTGCCGTTTCATAATTACGGAAATCATACCGCTACTCCTTTTGAGGAACATTTAAAAGAAGCGGCGGTTTATGCCAAAACTGGCGATACGGCAGAGTTGCATTTTACAATAAGTGAGCAGCATGGCGATATGTTCAATACGGAATTCAATACCGTAAAAGAGCGTGTTTCCGCGGCAACCAATACTTCTTTCAAAGTAACATATTCCAATCAAAAAACATCTACGGATACCATAGCTGTAGATATGCAAAATGAGCCATTTAGAAATGGCGATGGTTCTGTTCTGTTCAGACCAGGTGGTCATGGTGCACTTATAGAAAACTTGAACGAGCAAGAGGCGGATATCATTTTCATAAAGAATATAGACAATGTTACCGTACCAAAATTTGCAGGTGAGGTTGCAGATAGTAAAAAGGTACTGGCCGGGGTGCTTATAACGGTTCAAGAAAAAGCGTTTGACTTTGCAAAGCGTTTGGATAGTGGAGATATAACTGCACAGCAGTTAGATGAGATCAAGAGCTTTTTAGAGAACGATCTTAATGTTCGTTTTTCAGATAGTTTTTCTGGTTTTAGCATAGGTGAACAAATAGAGGTTTTAAAGGATAAAATCAATAGGCCTATACGTATCTGTGGTATGGTTAAGAATGAGGGAGAACCTGGTGGAGGTCCGTTTTGGATCAATGATAGAAAGGGTAATATATCGCTTCAGATAATAGAATCGGCTCAAATAGATATGGAAAATGGCCAACAGGCCGGTATTCTTAAGAATTCAACTCACTTTAATCCTGTTGATTTAGTGTGTGCTGTTAAAAACTACAAAGGCGAAAAGTATAACTTAATGAATTTTGTAGATGTAAAACAAGGTTTCATTACCGGTAAAACTAAAGAAGGTAGGGAGTTGAAGGCATTGGAGCTTCCTGGATTGTGGAATGGTGCCATGGCTTTTTGGAATACCATATTTGTAGAAGTACCTTCTTCTACTTTCAACCCGGTTAAAACTGTAAACGACTTGTTAAGACCTGCCCATCAGGTAAAATAGGTTGTCTTACTGGTAACTCAAATAATTGTTTACTCAAAAAGTGTGTAATTTTTACACACTTTTTTTGTTTTTTACACATGTGTATACATTGTGTCTTAAACTGGTTGCTGGTGTATTGTATTGATATTTAGGTGTTTGTGGTCTGTTTAGGTATAAAAAACACTCTTGGCATTATTTTCTCTCTATACTAAGCAGTATCAAAACAAATCAATAATTTAAACACACACAAAATGAAAAATTTAATGTTTGCTGCAGTATTGTCTTTAGGTACAATGACTGCTTTTGCTCAAGAAGAAGAAACAGTAGTAGAAGAAGTAGCAACTGAGGTTGTTGAGTCTCAAGATGCATATGCTGAAATAGCTGCGGAAGAAGTTCCTGCTGCTATCTCTGAAGCTCTAGAAGCTGCTCACCCAGGAGCAACTATCTCTAAAGCTTACATGAACGAAGAAGCTGAATATAAATTAGAAGTTGCTAAAGAAGATGGCGAAACAGCTGAATTATATGCTGACGCTGAAGGTAACTGGATTGAAAAATAAGCTAAGTAGTTAGCTATTAAGTAAAAATGTTAGTAGAAAAGCCCTGTCTCATATGAGACAGGGCTTTTCGTTTTTAGTGATTTTCAAGTTTTGTTACTTAAGTTTTCCAAGTGCTCAATTTTACTTGCTCCTCGTTCATTGTCTGTATCGATGGTAGAAGCTGTATTGCAATTGAACCATAGAAGGGCGGGTTCGTGTATAATTTACACATTACACACCTAAAAATACACACATTTACACACTCTAAATATGCTTGTAATATTATAAGTATCTAGAATACAGTTATTTGTGTTGTTCGGGGTGTTTTGGTATCATTATTTCTATATACATATCAGAATATTAAATAAAGCATACGATTATGAAAAAAATATTTATCACAGCAGTTTTCGCAATAGGAAGTCTTTCAGCTTTTGCTCAAGAAGAAGCAACAGCAGTTGAAGCAACAGCAACAGAGGCAGTAGCCGCTCAGGATGATTTTTCTGAAGTATCAGCAGATGAATTGCCAGAAGCTGTGACAGCAGCAGTTGCTAAAAACTATCCTACTGCATCTATAGACAAAGCATACGCTAACGAAGCGAAACAATACAAGCTAGAAGTATCTCTAGAAGATGGTACCGCAGGTACTTTATATGCTGACGAAAATGGTAACTGGATTGAAATGTAAATAACTTGAGTTATTTGTTTTGTATCAAGTTGGTTTGGTCAGAAAGGGGTTGCATCTGCAGCCCCTTTCTATATTTAATAAGGTTTCGGTTTTAAACTATTTTGTCCGCTATAAAGGGCTCCTCTTAATCCGAAGTGAAGTATCCGGTGTAATCTACATCCGGATTTTTTTGGGTTATCACTTTTCTGTATTTGTCATTTTATAGCTCGTTATGGGAGCCAATAGTTTTGGTGTTGCTTTCTGTAATACCATTTCGCTTTAATGGTAACTCGATAGAGCACTTAACAGGTTGGTAATCGAGTAATGTATACTGTGGAATTATTACCCAAATGAAACAGTATTTTACAATAATACACACTTTCAAAAAAGAGAAAATATTGTAAACACCTGTTGTTTAGTGTATTGTGGTTTTTTAAAATATTGGTATCATCTTTTCTATATACTAAGGGAAATCAATTATTAATAAACATAAGACCTTAATATCATGAAAAAATTATTTATCACATCTGTATTCGCATTAGGAAGTTTAACTGCATTCGCTCAAGAAGAACAAGCTGCCGAGGCTGTTGAAACTGCAGCAACCGAAGCTGTAGCTCAAGAAGAGTTTTCTGAAGTAGCTTTAGAAGAAGTTCCAGAAGCTGTAACTGCAATGGTAGAGACTAACTACCCAGGAGCAACTATCAACAAAGCACACAAAAACGAAGCTAACCAGTACAAATTGGAAGTTTCTTTGGAAGATGGTACTTCTGGTGCCCTAATCGTTGATGAAGAAGGTAACGCTATTGAGCAATAAGAATCACCTTAAAGAGTTCCCCCCAAATAAATTAATTACCACTATATATATTCACATTAAAATAAGAACAAAATGAAAAAATTATTTATCACCACCGTATTCGCATTAGGAAGTTTAACTGCATTCGCTCAAGAAGAGCAAGCAACTGAAGCTCAGGATACAGCCACTGAAGCTGTAGCTCAAGAGGAGTTTTCTGAAGTAGCTTTGGAAGAAGTTCCAGAAGCGGTAACTGCAATGGTAGAGACTAACTACCCAGGAGCAACTATCAACAAAGCCCACAAAAACGAAGCTAACCAGTACAAGTTGGAGGTTTCTTTGGAAGACGGTACTTCTGGTGCCCTAATCGTTGATGAAGAAGGAAACCCTATTCAACAATAAGAAGGATTAACTTCATTGTTCCCCCTATTACAATAACATATCACCATTAATTATTAACATATATAAAATAAGAATATCATGAAAAAATTATTTATCACCACCGTATTTGCATTAGGAAGTTTAACTGCATTCGCTCAAGAAGAGCAAGCAACTGAAGCTCAAGATACAGCCACTGAAGCTGTAGCTCAAGAGGAGTTTTCTGAAGTAGCTTTGGAAGAAGTTCCAGAAGCTGTAACTGCAATGGTAGAGACTAACTACCCAGGAGCAACTATCAACAAAGCACACAAAAACGAAGCTAACCAGTACAAGTTGGAAGTTTCTTTGGAAGACGGTACTTCTGGTGCCTTGATCGTTGATGAAGAAGGTAACGCTATTGAGCAATAAAAATAGCTAAATTGTCGGAAGAGATTCCGAACCAATTTTGAGAAAGGAACCGTGCGATAACGGTTCCTTTTTTGCGTTTTGGACCACTTCTAAAAGTATCTTTTATGATAAATTTAGAGGAGAAACAGCTTTCTTGTGCTATTTTTACGTAGATAGATACAGAACACTAGATTGCTTTTATGCCAAACCTTTTAATCATTGAAGATGATGCCGCATTTTGTCAAATGCTACAAAAGTTTTTGACCAGACACGGTTACGAAGTAGAGACCAGTTTTACTGCCCCAGATGCCAAAGATAAATTCGGGAAAACCAATTTTGATTTGATTCTGACCGATTTACGTTTGCCCGATTATGACGGTATTCAACTTCTAACGGATATCAAACAGGTAAGTCCGCAGACCCAAGTTATTGTTATGACGGGTTATGCCGAAGTCGGTACTGCCGTAAACGCCATGAAAAAGGGAGCGTTCGACTATATTTCAAAGCCTTTTACTCCAGACGAGATTGTGATGATTTTGGATAATGCCTTAAAGGTAGAATCCGCTACAGTGGTAAAAACGGCTCCAAAAACCAATGAGGGGAAAAATAGTGCCGAGCCTAAAGTTGAGAAACAGCCAAATCAAAATAGTGGCAAGAGTACTATTGTTAAAGGCATTAGTGATGCCTCTAAAAAGCTGGATGATTACATAAAGCTAGTGGCACCTACAGATATGTCCGTATTGATTACTGGTGAAAGCGGTACCGGAAAAGAAGTAACCGCCAAGGCAATTCACGATAACAGTAAGAGAAAAGATTTTAATTTCATTGCTGTAGATTGTGGTGCTATACCCAAAGAATTGGCTACAAGTGAGTTTTTTGGACATATAAAAGGAAGTTTTACCGGCGCGGTAGAGGACAAAATCGGAAATTTTGAGGCGGCCAATAAAGGAACCTTGTTTTTGGATGAGGTAGGAAACCTATCTTATGAGAACCAGATACAGTTGCTTCGGGCCCTTCAGGAACGAAAGATAAAACGTGTAGGGAGTACCAAAGAAATAAATGTTGATTTACGAATTATTACGGCAACCAATGAAGATTTAACGGAAGCCGTGGAAAAAGGAACTTTTAGAGAGGACCTTTTTCACAGATTGAACGAATTTTCTATTCAAATACCTTCGCTACAAGAACGTTCCGACGATTTAGTGCTTTTTGCGGAAAACTTCTTGAACAAGGCCAATGCTAGTTTAGATAAAAATGTAGATGGTTTTTCCGGTGAAGTTTGGGAGGCCTTTCAGGAATACCATTGGCCGGGTAACCTAAGGGAATTGCAGAACGTGGTAAAAAGAGCGGTGCTGTTAACCACAGGTGATGAGGTGCAATTGGATGCCTTGCCCAAAGAAGTACTTCAGCCGCAAGAAAAGGAAACTGCCGTAGAGAATTTTTCAAAATCGGAATTTGAAAAAGACCGAATCATCAAAGCTTTGAAGAAAACTAATTTCAACAAATCAAAAGCGGCCAAATTACTACAGGTGACCAGAAAGACGCTCTACAATAAAATTAACCATTATAATCTGGATTTGTAGCCAGGCGTTCTTCCAATTCCGTTACCAGTTTTCTAACATCGTGTTTTAGAACCGTAAATGAGCTAGAGAGCATATCCGAGTCAAAGTCTTGGGGCGTGCAGAGCTCCATTTTTTCCAAAAGTGTTACACAGTTTTCTACTTTTAATTGCCTGAACATGGGTAGCATGCGGTGTGCCAAATGGTTTACTTGTGGGTAATCATTTGCGGTTACCGTTTCTTCAAGAAGTTGCATGTTGGTTTTGGTATCGCTCAAAAATGTTCCTAATACGTCTTGGATGGCATCTTCATTTTTTCCTAAGAACGAATGGATAATATCAAGATTGTAGAGCTTAGGACCTTGATCGGAGACTTCTGTTTTTTCTTCGCTCTCTTCTTGTTTTTGGGTAGTTATGCCCAGTAGTTTTAGCGTAGCTATGAGTTCGCCTTTGGAAAAGGGTTTTTGCAAGACTTGAGAAAAACCTACTCCTATATACGCTTCGGGCCCTAAATCTCTTCTGCCTGTCATCGCAACTATAGGTTGGTTCGTGTAGTGTTTATATACCCCGGATTGCAGCTTTTTTAAGACTTCAAAACCAGTTACCTGTGGCATTTGGATATCGGTCAATACTAAATCATACGCAAGATGTGAGTCTTTTTCTATAGATAGAAAATTGGTAAAGGTATGCGCTGTAATTCCCATACTTTCGGCCAGCTCCCTTAGCATATGTAACAGGGCCGTATCGTCATCAATAATAAGCATGCGCAGTTTTGGTGCCAAATAGGGCATTTCTTGGGTGGGTTTCTCTACTGCATCTGTTATTTCCAGAGGAAGCAATAAGGTAAAGGTGCTTCCCAAGCCCAGTTTACTTTCAAGGGTTAATTTTCCTTTAAGAAGTTCTGCTAATTTTTTGGATATGGTAAGTCCCAATCCGTGACCGCCAAATTTCTTGTCGGTATTACTATCCGCTTGCGTAAATTCCTTAAATATAAGATGTTGTTTTTCTTTGGCGATACCAATACCGGTATCACTTACCTGAATACGTGCGGAAACGGCTTTGTCCTTTCCTTTTTCCGCGGTAGCGGTAATTTTAATTTGTCCTTCTTCTGTAAACTTAAAGGCATTACCCATGAGATTGGTGAGGATCTGTCTGATCCTAAAGGGGTCTCCCAATACGGTTTGCTGTAATTGAGGAGCTATTTCCAACACTAATTTTAAACCTTTGTTGGCGTGAATTGCCTGTAGGTTTTCTGCGGTTTCCTGAATAAGGTGCGCAGGTATGAAGGGTACTTTCTCAATCTTGAGCTTACCGGCCTCCAGTTTAGAAAAATCCAATAAATCATTTACCAAATTCCCCACATACTCAGATGCCGATTTTACATTTTTAATGTATCCGCTCTGCTTGCGAGATAGTTCTGTGCTTTCAAGCAATTCGCTATAACCGCTAATGGTATTTAGGGGTGTTCGTAGGTCATGGCTAACGGTAGAAATTAACTGTTCCCGACTTTTTAAAAGGGATTCCGAAAATTTCTTCTCTTTTTCCAATCGTACACGGTAGGTCTGTACTTTCCAATAATCCCTGGTAATGAGGAAAGAGAATATGCCAACAATGAGAAAACCTAGTAATGCGGCCATACCGGCAATACGCGTGGTTCTTTTTAAGGTTTCCCGTTTTACGATACTGGTATTGTAACTGCTCGTGATTATTTCTTTTTCAAATGCGGCAATGATATTTTGGAGCTGTCTAGACAGTTCAAGGTCGTTACGGTTAGCCTCAATTTCTTTTTGGGCCAAAGAGCGTTGTGATCGTGTATCCACAAATTTTGCTCTGCGCAACATGGCTTTTGAAACGTTCAAAATAGAGTCTACATAGGCAGCATTCTTTGTGTTGTCTCCGGAATTTGGTGCGTTTCTGTTAATCAAATCGGCATATTCGCGTAGTGACTGCTGTACTTTGGGGGAGAGTTGTTCAAAATTTGTAAATAGATTCTCGGCAGAGAATTTACCGAACGATTCTTCTATTTTTTCAAATTCCTTAAGTGCTTTGTCCAAAGAGTTGGCGGAATTGCTTTTGATTTTTAAACTACGTAGTTCGTTATTGTTGTTCACCTTTTGATTCAATAGAACCTGCAGGCTGTCCAAAAGTCCTTTTTGTTCTTCGCCCAGCATCAACTTCTTTAGCGTGTCAATCTCTACTTGTATGGAGTCAATTTTAAGGGCATAGGCGTCAAAGTTTATTTTTTCATCACTCTGTAGGGCCAGTTTAGAGAGGCTTTCCGCTTCGTAAAGATTGGTCATTAAAGAGCTGGTGCGCAATAATTTTTCATCGTTTACTTCGGCAGTTTCGGTAGAAATATAAGTTTGTATTTCGGTGTACACAAAATACCCCACACCCGCTGCCAATAATGCCAAAATAAGGTAGCTGGCAACAATTTTCAACGTAAACTTGTTCTTGGATTTTCTAGATGTGTTCGCCATAAGGTTCTTAGACACTAAAGGTGTTTTTAAAAATACGTATATAATGCGTGTAGGGTTTACAAATAACCGTTAATTGTTTGATCCAATTGGTAAGGAAGTATTCGCGGCAGGTCTTTTGGTTGAATTAGTTATGAAATATGGAAGTCCGTACCTATCTTTGCGCCATCTCAAAGGGGTGCAAACTCTTGTTGTATCAGATAAAACCAACCGTGTTTTGTTTGCTTCAGGATAAGCTGAGATTATACCCAATGAACCTGGGCGGGTAATGCTGCCAAGGGATAGTGATTCTATCACTTCTTGGAATTATGTATGTCCACTACCGGACGGAAATCAATCTAAAATCAGAATAACGCCCCTTTTATTCGTAGCTAATTTATACGAATGAAACACATTGTAATACTAGCGGTCTTTATAGGAATAATAGGCCCAGCTTTTGCTCAAGAAAAAGAAATTGACTCCGTAACGGGCAAGGAAATAAACCTAGATGAGGTTTTTGTTTCTGCCATAAGGGTCAACAAGGCCACTCCTGTTACTTTCTCCAATCTTAAAAAGGAAGAGTACGCCTCCCGAAACTTGGGTCAGGATATTCCTATTCTCATGAACTTTTTACCGGGTGTGGTAACTACCTCAGATGCTGGCGCAGGTGTTGGGTACACAGGTATTCGTGTGCGTGGTAGTGACAATACACGTGTAAACGTAACTATTAACGGTATACCCTACAATGATGCTGAATCTCATGGCACATTTTGGGTAAACATGCCGGATTTTGCTTCGTCTACGGAGAGTTTACAATTACAAAGAGGGGTGGGTACCTCTACCAATGGTTCAGGTGCCTTTGGTGCTAGTTTAAATTTATTGACAGATGCGGTTGCCGATGAAGCTTTTGCTCAAATTTCATCGTCTGTAGGGAGTTTTAAAACATTGCGGAACAATATAAAATTCAGCACGGGATTGCTCAATGACCATGTTGAAATTTCAGGGCGACTTTCTAGAATAACTTCGGATGGTTATGTGGATAGGGCTTCGTCAGATTTGGATTCCTATTTTTTGCAGGCCGCCTATACGGATGAAAAAACGCAGTTAAAAGCATTGCTATTTGGAGGGCATGAGGTTACTTACCAATCTTGGTTTGGATTTGACCCTTCGCCAATTAATCGCATTGGGCAAGATGGTAACATTGATTCGAATCGTTCTTTCAATATTGGGGGTGTGAAACTTGATGACAATGGCGATTTAGAAGGGTTTTATGATAAGCAGGAAGATAATTACAGGCAAAATCATGCTCAATTTCTTTGGAACGAAAAGCTTTCGGATTTATGGAGTTTTAACCTTGCTTTACATTTTACGAATGGACGTGGTTTTTTTGAAGAATATGTGGATGATTATTACTATACCAATGTTTTATATGAAGGGGATTCGCAATTAAATTTTATTGGTCGAGACAATTTCATTTTAAATGGCGAAGAAATCACTTCTACCGATTATATCCGCCGCCGTTGGTTGGATAACAAGTTTTATGGGACCGTTTTTTCTGCTAACTATACCAAAGACCGTTTGGATGTTATTTTAGGCGGAGGCTGGAACTCCTACCAAGGCGATCATTTTGGAGAAGTCATTTGGGCGCGTTATTCAAATGATAACCAGATTCGTGATCGCTATTATGAAGACGATTCCAATAAATCGGATTTCAATTTTTACACCAAGGCCAATTACGGGCTAAACGATAAGTGGAGTCTTTTTGCAGATTTACAATATAGAAGGGTCGGGTATACGGCTAATGGCGAGGAAACAGGTCTGGTAGATGATACGTTTCACTTTTTCAACCCTAAAGCCGGAGTGGTGTTTGATTTAAACCGAAACAACAATTTTTATTTCAGTTATGCGGTTGCCAATCGTGAGCCTAATAGAAATGATTATGAAAGCGGAAGCCCAAAACCTGAAAAACTAAACGATTTTGAGTTGGGTTGGCGCTATGTGTCCACATCATTTCAATTGAATGCCAATGCCTATTATATGAGGTACAAGGACCAACTGGTACTAACAGGGCAGTTAAACGATGTGGGAGCTCCGTTGCGCGCCAATGTAGGAGATAGCTACCGTGCAGGTCTTGAGTTGGATGCCAATGTGTTTTTGGGTGAAAAATGGCAAATACAACCCAATATTGCCATCAGTTCAAATAAGAATTTGGATTTCTTTTTTGAGCGAGACGGGGTGCTGCGCGACCTTGGGAATACCAATATTGCGTATTCTCCAAATGTGGTCATAGGCAATCGTTTTGCATATTCTCCGGTAAAAAATCTTCAGATTTCGGCACTGTCCAAATACGTAGGCGAGCAGTATATGGGTAATATAGATTCAGAAAATTCTATTTTGGAAGCCTATTCGCAAACAGATTTTAATGCACAGTATGTGCTTAATTTTAAGTCGGTAATAAAGCGTATCACTTTATCTGCAATGGTAAATAACATTTTTGATGAGGATATAGTCTCCAACGGATATTTCTATACGTATGATGATAATTCCTCAGGTTCGGTTCAGACTATTGAAGGAGCAGGATATTACCCTCAGGCAGGTACTAATTTCTTATTGGGAGCAACGGTTAGGTTTTAATTGTTAAACAAATTTATAGTTGATACATTTGTTACTACTCATAAATTTGATATGAAAATTGAACATATTAGTGATAGAGTTTATCAGCTAATTCAATTAGCTGATAAAGTGATTTTGACTAAACGTTATGGAGAGTATGATGTTGAAACCGTAGATTTAGAACTTTTTAAAGAATTTAGGGCTTCTACACTTTCCTTTTTTAAAAATGTTTTTGGAGAACAACATCCATTTTATAAAGAGTTTGATAAAAATGTTCGAGATACATATATCTATCATACTGAGGAGGGACGTGGAATTTTAAAGGCAGCCAAGCAGGAGGTAGATGGAGGTTGGATGTTCACAGTTAAAGGCCTTGTGTCGGCCGAAATATTTTCTGATTTTTTAGAAATGGCGGATCACTTGTTGAAAGAGGGTTATAAGGACCCGTCAGCTGTTATGATTGGAAGTGTTTTAGAGGAGCACTTAAGACAGTTATGTCTAAAAAATTCAATTCCTATTGAGAAGAGAATAAATGAAGGAAAACCTATGCCTAAAAAAGCTGATTTATTAAATTCAGAATTAGCCTCTGCAAGCATCTACAATAAACTAGATCAGAAAAGCATAACTTCTTGGTTGGATTTGAGAAATAAAGCTGCTCACGGTAAATATGAGGAATATAGTAAAGAGCAAGTTGAATTAATGTTTAATGGAGTATCTAATTTTATGACGAGAGTTAACGTCTAAGGGTTAGGTGTGGCTCAAACTGTTTAGGCCCTGAAGACTATACATAGGTGGGAATAATTTTCCTGTTAGGAGCAACAATACGGTTTTAATAATTTTATTTGATTGCGTCAAAAACTATTTGAATTAGTTTCTCTACGCTTTACAAGCTGTTTTTAAATCTGTTATTTTTACTACAGATTCAAAGTATGGACTATATGGAAGAAAGAACAAAAGTTCGTTGGGGTATTTTAGGTTGTGGAAATGTAACCGAGGTAAAAAGCGGACCTGCCTATCAAAAAACAGAAGGTTTTGAGGTTGTTGCCGTCATGCGCCGTGATGCGGAAAAAGCAGCGGATTATGCCCAAAGGCACGGTATATCCAAATATTATTCAGATGCAGAGGCATTGATAAATGATACCGAAGTGGATGCCGTCTATATTGCCACTCCTCCTGATAGCCATAAACTGTATGCATTAAAAGTTGCTGCTGCGGGAAAGCCTTGTTGTATAGAAAAGCCCATGACTCCGAGCTATGCGGATAGTCTTGAGATTCAGCAGGCGTTCACAGAGAAGAATTTACCGTTGTTCGTGGCGTATTATCGCCGGTCATTGCCTCGTTTTTTAAAGGTGAAAGAATGGTTGGATGCTAATGAAATAGGACAAGTGAGACATATTCGTTGGTTTTTGGGAAAGCCTCCCAATGCTATGGAATTAAGTGGTGCATACAATTGGCGTACGGATGCCAAAGTAGCCCCGGCAGGTTATTTTGATGATTTGGCCAGTCACGGTCTAGACCTTTTTGCTTATCTGTTGGGAGATTTTAAAAACGTTTCTGGCACTGCCTTGAACCAACAGGGGCTGTACTCGGCCAAAGATGCCGTAACAGGTCATTGGGTTCATGAAAACGGAATTACAGGTTCCGGTACTTGGAATTTTGGCACTCACCAAAGAGAGGATTTAGTGGAAATTTACGGGAGTGAAGGTAAAATCAGTTTTTCTGTTTTTGAAGAGGCCGATGTGGTCCTTGCCAATGCAAAAGGAAAAACACAATTGTTCATAGCCCACCCGGAGCATGTGCAGCAATTTCACGTAGAAAACTTGGAGGAAGACCTGTCTGGTGGAAAACGGCATCCTTCAACCGGAGAAACAGCTTTGCATACCAGTTGGGTAATGGATAGTATTTTGGGTAAGCTGTAACGGGCTAGGTCCATCGCTTTTAAAATTTCACAAAGAATTTATTCCAACTATATGAAAAAAATACCTGCTTTTGGTAGTAAGCTGCGTAAGAACATTGTGTCGGTTCCCGAGATTATAGATGAGTGCTCGGGAATACGGGTTTTTGGGCAGTTGTTGAAGTCCTTTCTGTTTAGTACGGATGTGGCCATTATTAGAAATACAAATGCCAATGCCATTATTGCCGTATATCCTTTTACTCCACAACCCACCATTTCCAATGCATTGATTTTGGCCGCGGACAAACCTATTTTTTGCGGAGTGGGCGGAGGAATTACAACCGGTAACCGTTCTGTAGAGTTGGCGGTGCATGCAGATTTTCAAGGTGCTTTGGGTGTGGTCTTGAATAAACCGGCACCTAATGATCTTATCAGACAGTTAAAGGATAGAATAGATATACCCGTAACCATTACCATAGTATCCGAGAAAGATGATATAAAAGGCAGAATAAAAGCGGGGATTGATATTTTTAATGTTTCCGGTGCAGGAAAAACGGCCGATATCATTAAGCGCATACGCGATATTGATGAAGATGTGGCTATTATAGCTACCGGAGGAAAGACAGATGAGACCATTCAATTGGCCATAGAAGCTGGTGCCAACGCCATATCATATACACCTCCAAGCTCCGGGGAATTATTTAAAGATATTATGGAGCGTTATAGGAACGAATAAGCACGTTTAGTTTGAAATCAATACAATATTGCCACTTCTTGTAGCGCGATACTCTAGCATGTCATAACGCCGTTCGTCATCCTTTGGGGCATTGGTAAGCTGGCCGGTATACAGGTTGTATTCGTAATCTTCGCAACCACAGGTAGCAACTATACCGTTTAGTACAGTTTGCGAGCAGTCGTTAGGTACATGGTTGGGGCATGAAGCCTCAAAAGCTCTGTATTGATCAATACCGGATTGAATTACGTAGACTCCCTTTAACCCAACTCCCGCATTCTCAACAAAAACAATGCTGCCAATGTTCGTGAGCTTACTATATAAGGGCAGGTTTAGGTTCATATCAAACCTAAAGCCTACTTCTTGTAGGTAGGGATTGCGAACTACACCATCATTACTGCATGAGAGTAAGAATATCATAATAAAAAAGCTTAAAAAATACTTCATGGCAGAATTATCAATTAAAATGCATGGAACAAAATTGAACAAAATTTATGTATATTTGCGTTAAATCCTCTCTAAAATAACCGTTAATGTAGCGGTGTATGTAGAGGATTTTCTTATTTTACAAGATGTTTTAAACGAGTATCATATGAGTAACGTATCTTACTATACAAAAGAAGGATTGCAAAAATTAAGGGACGAGCTTAACTATCTAAAAGATGTTGAGCGTCCTAAATCTTCTCAAGCGATTGCTGAGGCAAGGGATAAAGGAGATTTATCTGAGAATGCCGAGTACGATGCCGCAAAAGAAGCACAGGGTCTGTTGGAGCTTAAGATTTCAAAGATGGAAGAGACTTTGTCCAATGCACGCTTAATTGATGAATCACAACTAGATACCTCTAAAGTTTTGGTGCTATCAACGGTAAAGTTGAAAAACCAGACCAACGGTATGGAAATGAAATATACATTGGTTGCCGAAAGTGAAGCGGACCTTAAATCGGGTAAAATATCCGTTAATTCTCCTATTGGCAAAGGCTTGTTAGGGAAAAAAGTAGGTGAAACAGCCGAAATTACAGTGCCTAACGGTACATTAAAATTTGATATTTTAGAGATAACAAGGTCTTAAAACTATCTGCAATGGCATCTATCTTTACAAAGATTATAAACGGCGAAATTCCTTGTTATAAAATAGCCGAGGACGATAATTATTTTGCTTTTTTGGATATCAACCCCAATGCCAAAGGGCATACGTTGTGTATTCCTAAAAAAGAAGTAGACAAGATTATGGATCTTGATGAGGACTCCTACATGGGCCTTATGGCGTTTTCTAGAAAAGTTGGTAAGGCCATAGAGGCTTCCATTGAGTGCAAGAGGGTGGGTATGACCGTTATTGGTCTAGAAGTACCTCATGTACATGTGCATCTTATTCCGCTTACGAATATGCAAAATGCAACGTTTCAACATAAGGTTTCGCTGTCAGAAGAGGAATTTAAGGATACGGCCGAAAAAATTAGGGCCGCACTTCAATAGGCATTATTGAATCAGGAAATAAACTCCCGCAGCTACTACAGCTATCAATAGGAGTGAAAGTATCCAAAACAAGGAAGTAAACGTTAATGTACTACGGTCCGGGATGACCATTTTTTCATAGTATTTAAAACTTCGTTCAATATCGTCCGTCCAACTTACCGGATAAATGTCCGTACCGCATTTATTGCAGACAATTTTAGAGGTAACCTCGTTGGTAATGGAATTAAAAAGTTTCCCCGCTTTGTGTTTTTGGTAAAATGAAAGCTTTAAATCTTGATTAAAACATTCCGGACAGTTGTTTGTCAGGTCCGCTTCTTTTATCATTACTAACTTTTCCTTTGCCATTTTACTGCGTATAAGAAATATGAAATTTCACTTTTTATAGATTAGCCTTCTAACTTAGTGTCTTTAGGGTAAGTTGCATAACTGTACCCTGTTTATTCGACGAAAGTACTTTTATTTTCCCCTTATGGTATTCTTCCACTATTCTTTTAACTAGGGAAAGTCCTAGTCCCCAACCTCTTATTTTACTGGTAACCCCAGGGTTAAAAATAGCCTGGAAATCGCTTTTAGGAATCCCATGGCCGGTATCCGAAACCCTAACATGAACCTGTTTCCCTTCTTGAATAATATCAATATGGATGCTTCCTTTGCCTTTCATGGCATCAATACCGTTTTTAACCAGGTTCTCAATAGTCCAGTTAAACAATGAAACGTTCAGCATAACCTGAAGGTGGTCTACATTGGAGCTAAAAGAAAATTCAATAAGTTTTGAGCTTCGCAATTTAAGATATTCATACGCATCTCTGGTTTCTTTAACAATATCATGTGGGTCTAACTTAGGTAATGAACCAATTTTGGAAAATCTTTCGGTAATGGTTTCCAACCTAAAAATATCCTTTGCTATTTCTTTTGTAATCTCCGGGTTAATGTTTTCCGTCTTTAGAAGCTCGTTCCAGCCTAACAAAGAAGAAAGGGGCGTACCGATCTGGTGTGCCGTTTCTTTGGCCATTCCCGCCCATAGTTTATTTTGTTCGGAAGCCTTGTTAGTTTTGAAAAAGAAGAAAATAACTGCCGCAAAAAGAAATATGATGAGCAAAAGGGCAATGGGGTAGTATTTTAATTTATTCAGTACCTCGGAGTTGCCATAGTATAAAGTGGCCAAATGTTCGCCCTGTTGATCAATGGAAATGGGAATATTCTCATTCTGAAATTTTAGTATTTGATTCTGCACATAAACGGAATCTATAACCTTGTCCTTGGCCATATTATTGGTCTTGACAGACCCGTCTTTGTTTACCAGAATCATTGGAGTAGAGGTATTGTTCTGGAATACTTTAAGATGAAGGTTTCCTAGATCAGCATCTTCCGAAGATTGTTGGAATTCTGATTGCGCCGTGGCCCAAATTTCCATTTTAAGACGTTCTTCTTCTTTGAATTTTTTAAAGAAACTATTCGTATTCCAAAGTATAAGACTCACAATAGCAAAGGATGCAATGAGTAAAATAAGATTGGAAGATTTGTTCTTAGGATTAAAATTCATCCGTATAAATAGCTTTTAGAATCCGTGCGTACTTCAGTTTTGGTATAGACGGAATTCATCAAAGATAACGTAAATAAGAAGAAAATGGTGTATAGGCTATCTGGGGTCTTGCATTTAATGCAGGCAATTTTCTTACCTTTATGCCATGGCAAAAGAGATGATTTCAGTACTTCCGGAGGCGGTTTCTACCGCACAGTTACATGGTTACCTTTTAGGAGCTGTAGGGCCTAGGCCAATAGCGTTTGCGAGTACCGTAGATGAAAAAGGGCATCCTAATCTTTCTCCTTTCAGTTTTTTTAATGTTTTTAGTGCCAATCCGCCTGTGTTGATTTTTTCACCGGCAAGAAGAGTGCGGGACAATACCACCAAGCATACACTGCAGAATGTATTATTAACTATGGAGGTAGTGGTCAACATTGTTAATTACGATATGGTACAACAAATGTCCTTGTCCAGTACGGAATACGGAAAGGATGTAAATGAATTTGAAAAGGCCGGACTCACCATGGTGCCTTCCGATATTGTAAAACCGTATAGAGTGGCGGAATCGCCCGTGCAGTTTGAGTGTAAGGTTACCAAGGTTGAAGCCTTGGGACGTGAGGGAGGAGCAGGAAATTTAATTTTTGCCGAGGTAGTTAAAGTGCATATAGACCCGGATGTTTTGGATGAAAACGGTGCCATTGATCAACGAAAAATAGATCAGGTAGCCCGTATGGGCGGTAATTGGTACAGTAGGGCCAATTTGGGACTTTTTGAAGTGCCTAAACCCCTTTCTACTTTAGGTATTGGTATAGACAATATTCCAGAACACATAAGAACAAGTAGTGTGCTCACCGGAAACGATTTGGGCATGTTGGGTAATGTAGAGGAAGTTCCCGATCAGAATGCAGTACAAGAATTTGTGTCCGCACATGTAGAAATACGTTCGCTTATCAGTGGTGGGGAAAGAAAACCATTGGAATTAAAAGCTCAGGAGTTTTTGCGAAAAAACGATGTGCTTTCTGCTTGGAAGACATTATTGGCAGAGTAAAACTACTGGAAAACCGGTATTTTAGTAGGGTTTTATCAAATTAAACTGTTTCAGGGCAAAATAATAGCCACATAAATTTGCCCATAATGAAACCTTCTGTCCTTATCCTATTGCTTTGCTGTGCCATCACTTTAAAAATATTCTCCCAAGAAAATAGAGGCTCCCATCATATAGGGTCGGATTCATACATAACCGCTAACCCTTTCTCGTTGTTGGACACATATGCCCCTAGATTGCGTTTGGGGTATATTCAACATATAGAGGGGCATTGGAAAATGGATCTGGACGTGGGCTATGGTAGTAAAGGAATGGCTATTTTAAATGAAAATTTAGGCGAGAGTTATCGCTTGTGGGAAGTGAGACCTGAATTTTATTATGTACTTAACCCTAAACTAAAAACTTTAAAATATCTAGCGGCGGAGTTGTTTTATATAGATCAGTCCAATACTTTTTTAAATGGTGATTACCAGTCGGGAGGCTCAGAAAACTACACCTAGGACCAAGCGGATTTTACACGACAAAAGTATGGTTTCCACCTAAAATTTGGTTTACTGTTAAATCTGGGAAAAAAAGCGGGTATCAATTTCTACGGGGGTATTGGCCTGCGCTGGCGTACAAGTGCATATACTAATATTGTTAATCAGCAGAGTGCGGATATCTTTAGGGAGTGGTATACTTCTCTTTATGAAGATATAGGTAAAAGGTTTGGTCCAAACCCATCTTTGGGCATAAAGTTCTTTTATAAACTATAGCTCATAACCTTTAATAACTTCTGTTTGTTTTTTTAGGTGGATTATGCGATTAAAACTACTTTTATTGCTATAAAAATTAGTTCACATATAATTCATAATCATGGAAGTTCAAGGAAAAGTAAAGATGGTAGGAGAAACCCAAACGTTTGGTAACAATGGGTTTAGAAAGCGCGAGATAGTAGTAACTACAGAGGAGCAATATCCACAGCATATAATGGTAGAGTTCGTACAGGACAAAACGGACTTGTTAAACAACTTTAGTGTTGGTCAAGATGTAAAAATCAGCATCAACTTAAGAGGTAGGGAGTGGACCAACCCACAAGGTGAGGTTAAATATTTTAACTCTATACAGGGATGGAGAATTGAAGGCGTTCAGACTCAGCAAAGTGCACCGGGAATGCCTCCTGTTCCACCAGCGGAAGCTTTTCAGCCTGCCGATAACCTTAACGAAGAAGATCACGACGATTTGCCTTTCTAGGAGTCAAACGTTTTAATCGTAATGTTAAAAAGCCCCAAGGATATAAAGTCTAATGGGGCTTTTGTATTTTTGTATATCTCATAACCCCAAAAGTGCAGGACCAAGAATCCAGAAATTCTATAGTTTTTTTGTCTGAACAGTTGGCGTTTCCCGCTGTGGAGCATGCTAATTATGATGGTCTTTTGGCAGCTGGCGGAGACCTATCTGTAGAAAGTTTGTTACTGGCCTATAAAAGTGGAATTTTTCCTTGGTTCAATGATGATTCATTGGTTCTATGGTGGAGCCCGGACCCACGAATGGTTTTATTTCCCCATAAAATAAAAGTCTCCAAAAGCATGCGCAAAATACTGCGGGACGGCCGTTTTACACTAACAAAAAATACTTGTTTTAAGCAGGTAATAGAGGCGTGTTCCAGTATAAAAAGACACGATCAAGACGGTACTTGGATTACCAAAAGTATGAAGAATGCATATTTAAAAATGCATGAAAATGGGTTTGCCACTTCGTACGAAGTATGGGAAAATGATGAGCTCGTAGGAGGACTTTACGGTATAGACTTGGGTACGGTTTTTTGTGGGGAAAGTATGTTCAGTAAGGTTAGCAATGCTTCAAAATTTGCCTTTATTAATCTGGCCCATGAGTTAGAAGGTAAAAATTATAAACTTATAGATTGCCAAATACATACCGATCACTTAGAAAGCCTTGGAGCAGAAGAAATTCCGCGTAAAGAATTCATTAAAATCTTAGAGGCTGAAAATAAGAGAGGTCAATAAGAAGAAAATATGTTGTGTTTCATGGGTGTAATGCTCCGCACGATATTCTCCACCCACTTCTAATTTGGTTTCCCGGTTTAATAGCCAGCCCATATGAGAGGTAATCCTTTGGTCATAAACAGGTTTGTTGCCTTTGGCTACACTCAATAAGGATTCTGTAGATGCTGAAACATAAGGCTCGCCAATATCCAATTCTTCTCCTTTTAACGGGGCATCAATAGATAAGCGATACCTAAAACGATGAACTGTTTGTGATGGGCTTATGCGCTGTTCGGCACGTAAACGGCTCCCTACGGTTATATTTTCATAAGCATGTGAAAACTTATACTGTTCGGTTATTCTCAACTCGTTTTCTCCCAGAGTATCAAAAGAATCCCTAAATCTATATTGTACGCCTAGGGCTATACTCTGCTCAAACCCAATTTTAAAAGTTGAAAAATGAGAGAGGTCCAGTTGTCTTACTTGATATTTAAAATCGTCTTTGAAAATATAGGCCCGTTGGGCAATCTTAAAGTTATGTGAGTAATTTGGGGTTACCTTATAGTTGAGCGAAATATCGGGCTCAAAATAGCCCGTAGTATTTTCTTGACAGTAACCTAAGCTGCTTAAAAGTAGACTAAAAACAATAAAAAGCGTTCTAGTAGAGTACGTGGTCATAGTTTGGTGGTAACGCTTTTTTAATCAGTTCAAACTTGCCTTCGGCATTAAAAAGTATTTCAAATTCTTCAAAGCTTTTTTCGCGCTTTCCATCAATGATCAATTCGTATTTTATGGAAGGTAACATTAGATTTTGAAAGGCGTTTTTCAAGGTCTGGTCAATATCGTTTTCATCGGCAATATACTGCTGTTGAATTTTTTGTATTCGATATTTTTTAAAGTTGTTCTCCAAGTACGAAGTTATCTTTGCATAAGCCTCGTTAGGGATGTCTACTGAGGTTATAGTAATTTCAATATCTTCTAATTTGCCCTGTGCATCAAATTCAATACTGTATTTTAAACGGTCTTTTTTAAATTTGGCCTCATAGCTTATTTTATCACCATCTATCTCTTTGTAAAAACGAATGCGCTTGGCATTTATCAGCTTTTGATGTATGAATAGGCGTGCGTTTTCGGGAAACTGAGATTTTCTAATACGATGCTCGCGCTCATCTTTTATTTGTGCAAAGGCCATACTAGTGCAAAAAGTGAAAAATAGGACTAGAAAAGAGACGGACTTAAAATTCATAACAATTAAATTTTATACAATTTAGACTTCATCATACCTAAAGCAAGAAACTACATGGTCGTTTACCATTCCTACGGCTTGCATAAAAGCGTATACAACGGTACTGCCTACAAACTTAAAACCTCTTTTTTTTAAATCTTTGCTCAGAGCATCCGAGATCTTTGTTGTAGCGGGAGCATCTTTGTAATGTTCGTAGCTGCTTTTAAGGGGAGAGTGATTTACAAATTCCCATATATAATTGCTAAAACTTCCAAACTCCTCTTGCACGTTCATAAACGCTAAAGCATTGGAAACTGTTGCCCTAACCTTTAATTTGTTTCTAATGATGCCTGCATCCTGGAGCAAGTCCTGAATTTTATTTTCATCGTATAAAGCTATTTTCTTATAGTCAAAATTGTCAAATGCTTTTCTAAAATTCTCGCGTTTCCTTAAAATGGTAATCCAGCTTAATCCGGCTTGAAAGGTCTCTAAGACCAAAAATTCAAATAGTGTATCGTCTTCTTTTACGGGAAATCCCCATTCTTCATCATGATAAGCTTCATAAAGCGAATCTCCTTTGCACCAACCACATCTTTGTTTTTCCATGTTGAGAATTTGAGCTGTAAAAATACGCCTTTATCATCAAAAGGTTACGGCTATGACCTATACAATTGCCTATTGTCTGTTAAGTATTAAGAAACTATAAACTTAAAGTTAAGAAGAAACGCAATGTTAAAAACTAACATGGAGAGGTAGGGGTTAAGGGTAATTTTGCCGCTTTAATTTTTCAAAAACCACTACAAAGAAATGAAAACAAATTACTTAAGCTATTTAAGAATAATGACCTTGTTCCTGTTTTTTGGAGCAGTACATATGTCTTTTGGCCAAGCAACGAACGCATCTGTAAGCGGGACTATAAAGGACGTTACCGGAGAACCTTTATTAGGAGCGGAAATTATCCTTAAGAATACTTCTACAGGTTTTATATCAGGAGCTATAACCAATGAGAATGGAACCTTTAAAATATTACAATTGCCTTTGGGAGGTCCTTATGAAATAACGGCAAAATACTTAGGCTTCGCCGATGCCAAGCAAGAAGGTTTTATGCTGAATTTAGGTGATGCCCTTACGGTGCATTTTGTGCTTCAGGAATCTTCTACCGCTTTAAATGAGGTAGTAGTCTCATCTAACAGTTTGTATAAAAGAATTGAGCAAATTGGAGCTTCTACAAAAATTGGAGCGGGACAAATAAAAAAACTGGCTACGGAAGGTAGAAACTTTACAGGCTTAACCAGTTTGTCCCCATTACAAGGTGCGGGAAGTATAAATTTGGGAGGGCAACGTAGAACATCTACAAACGTTACCATAGATGGTCTAAATGCTAGAAATACCTTAACGGCCGGTGAAATTGGTCGTGGTCCATACACTATTTCACAAGAGGCTATTCGTGAATTTGAGGTCTCTACCAATGACTACAATGTTACAGAGGGTAGACAAGGTGGTGGTTCAATTTCAGCGGTAACCAAGGCGGGTACCAATGAGTTTAGCGGGAGTACGTTTTTCTATCATCGTGCAGATGGTTTACAGAGTAAGTATACCATTCAAGGTCAGGAGAGGGATGCAGATTTCTATAACTCACAATACGGTTTAAGTATTGGTGGCCCAATCGTAAAGGATAAGTTGCACTTCTTTGCCGTTTTTGAAAGACAGGATGCAGGAGAGCCCACTAGCATTGCCGAAATACAGAATGCAGATGATGAAAATAGATTAGGTATTACTTCGGGTAACTTAGAGCGCTTTTTAGATATTGGCCGCAATGTTTACGGTCTAAGCAACTCCCAACAAGTAGGACAGTTTGACCGGGAAACCGAAGCAAACAATTTGTTCCTAAGGTTAGATTGGCAGATTAACGATAAGCATCGTTTAACCGTTAGAAACTTATACAATAAATGGGAGAACCCTTTTAGTGTAAGTGACAATTCCAATATACAGGTTGCTGAATCTTATTCTGATTTTGAGTCTCAGGAAAACAGCATTATGTTGTCTCTTAGATCTATGTTGAGCTCTAAGGTAACCAATGAGTTTAAGTTTCAATACCAACATGCAGAACGTGCTTTTACCCCTAACTCCGAGCTTCCCCAATCTAATATTCCAAGGGCTATTGTTGAGGTTTCATCGGTTTTGCCAAATGGAAATACTAGAAGTAGGAGCGTACAATTGGGTGGGCAGCGATTTACTCCGGAAACCAATCAAGAAAACCAAATTCAGTTTACGAATACCACATACGTAAATGCAGGAAAGTACAACCTTACTTTTGGTACGGATAATATGATTACCAATTTGGAAACCTTACTTTCCAACGAGCAAAACGGTCGTTTTTTCTTTGATTCGTTAGATGATTTTGAAAATCAAATAGCTTCGCGTTATGCTAGGGAAGTACCTCTACAAGGCCTTCCTATTGTTAAACAGACCGTCTTAGATCTTTCATTGTTCGCTCAGTTGGAAACCGATATTACACCAGATCTAAATTTGGTTGCAGGTGTACGATGGGATGCTACCAAGTTTTTAGATGAGGCAGAGTTCAATCCTGTAGTGTTTAATGAACTGAACATTCGTACCAATGAAAAATTGGATGACTACAATAATATTCAGCCTAGATTTCAATTAACGTATAACTTAAAGGGAAAGAATACGGATATCTTTAAATTGGGGGGAGGTATTTTTTCGTCGCAGCCTCATTATTACGCACAAGTAAACAATATACAGAACAGTGGTACGCTGTTAGGTGCTATTGATGTTACCGGGGCCAGTGTTCCTACTCCGGACTTTGAATCCTACCGTAATGACCCTAGCACGGTTCCGGGTGTACCGGCGGGTGTTACTCCTTTTTCAACCATAAACGCGGTTGGTAAAGATTTTCAGGTTCCCACTATATACAAGGCCAACTTGAGTTATACGCACTTCTTTGGTGAGAGGTATAGCCTTGGTTTTAATGCACTTTATAGCCATACCAGTAATAATTATATTTATCAAGAAGCCAATCTTGTAGCGGAGCCTTACTTTGTTACGCCTCAGGGTAGGGAACTCTTTGTTCCTGCAAATACCATTTCTGAAAATGGAGGAACGGATTGGACAAATTCTAGAATTTCTGACCAAGTGGGTAGAACTTTAGTACTAACTTCTGATGGTGTTCTAGATAATGTGGCCCTTGTAATAGAAGGTACGGCACAGATTGGCCAAGATGGATACTTAAATGCGAGTATGACTTTTAACCGATCAAAAGATAACTCTTCCTATAACTGTTGTGTGGCCAATACATCAACCTTTATTCCCGTGGAAGGTGATCCAAGAGATTTGAACTATGGGTATTCAGATAATCATTTTGATACCAAAATGGTCGTAAATGGCGCTACCCCTACGTGGAAAGGGTTTACGCTTGGAGCAACAGTAATTGGCCAAGGAGGAACGCGGTATTCTTTGCATGTAGATGATAACACCAGCGCCAATGGAGATTTTAACCTAAGGAATGACATAGCCTATATTTTTGACCCGAACGACCCTAATACGCCACAGTCTATTGTAGATGGGTACAATCAAATATTGAGCGATCCGGAAACTCCTGAGAATTTCAAGGAATATTTGAGAAATAGTTATGGTGGTTTTGCGGAACGTAACGGTGGAAAAAACCCTTTTGCGGCAACTGTTGATCTACGGCTTCAAAAGAGGTTTGAGACTAAAAATAAAAAGCAAGGTCTTGAACTGTCCGTAGACGTTTTCAACTTTGCTAATTTGTTGAACAAAGAATGGGGCCGAACCCATAATTTTGGAAGAAGACGCGATTTTATGCGCATTAACGGTTTTGATCAAGCATCTCAAGCTTATGATTATTCCGTTCAAACGGGTGCCGGTACTGAGCCTATTAATGGTACGCCATGGAGGCTTCAGCTAGGGGCGAGATATACATTCAACTAATCGTATTTTTTATTTTTTCTCAATCTAGAGGGCGTCAAAATTGTTTGGCCCCTCTAGTTTTTACAATCTAATTTAGGACATGAAAAAGAGTATTTTTTTAGCATTTGCATTGGTTATGATAATCGTGCAGTATGGAAGGGCGCAAGAAGAGAGCTTGACCCAACACGTAGTTTTGGTATCGGTAGATGGTTTTAGGCCTAATTTCTATCTAGAGGATAAATGGCCTACTCCAAACCTAAAAAAGATGGTTCGCGAGGGTGCTGCTGCAATGGGGGTAAGAGGGGTATTTCCCTCTGTTACCTATCCTTCTCACACTACAATAATAACAGGTGCGTATCCTGCGGAACACGGTGTATACTACAATAGTCCGTTTGAAGAAGGTGGGCAGACAGGCCGTTGGTACTGGGAAAGTAATCTTATACAGACAGAAACGTTATGGCATGCCGTAAAAAGCGCAGGAAAGACTAGTGCTAGTTTTATTTGGCCCGTATCCGTAGGGGCTCCTATTGATTATAATATTCCGGAATACTGGTTGTTAAACGGTAAGGTGAGTAGAATAGAATCTATGCGTACCAAAGAGAATCCTAAGGGATTTTTAAAGGAAATGGAAGAAGAAGTTTTGGGAAAACTGAACGAGAAAACCTTTAATGGCGATTATTTAAATCGCGAAGATAGAACGGGTGAAATGGCGGCCTATACTTTGGAAAAATATAAACCCAATTTAATGACGCTGCATTTAATAGCTACCGATCATTTTCAACATGAGGAAGGTAGGGACGGAGAAAAGGTATTTACTGCTATTGCTGCCGTGGATCGGGCCATTGGTAAAATAATGGAAGCTGCGGAAAGAGCAGATATTCTTGATAAAACTACGTTCATTATTACGGGAGATCATGGCTTTGTTGATATTCACTCTGCTTTAAATCCAAATATCTGGTTAGTTGAGGAAGGTTTAATGGAAGACCAAAAAGACCGTGGCAACTGGAAAGCTAGTTTTCATACATCAGGAGCATCGGCATTTTTAATGTTGAAAGATAAGAGCGATAAAAAAAGTATTGCCAAGGTACGTGCAAAATTAAATGGACTACCAGCTTCGATCAAGAAATTATTTAGAGTTGTAGAAAGAGACGAACTAGATGGTATTGGTGCAGATCCCAATGCAGTGCTCGCGTTGGCGCCTATACCGGGTGTTGCCATGTCATCAAGAGCAAATGGAGACGTGTTAACGCCAAGAAGGGGCGGAACCCACGGTTTTTTTCCCGATTTCAAAGAAATAGAAACCGGTTTTATTGCCTTTGGAGCGGGAATATATAAGGGCAAAAAAATTGAAAAAATGGGATTGGAAGATATTGCACCAGTTGTTAGCGAGCTGTTGCAACTCAATTTTAAAACTAAAAACGGTGTACTTTACCCCGGAATCTTAACCAATAAAAACTGATTTTTTCTTTAGTGCATTGGCAATAGTTTGGCGGGTGGCCCCTATAAGGTCACCCTTGTCCTTTTGGGTCAGCAAGTTGTAAAGAAGGTGTTCTTCTCCGTGTATATCCAACACGGGAATATTAAAGTGGGATTTTAGGAATTCGAGCTTTTGAAAAGTGGATCTCTCGTTTACTTGTCCCAGTTTTTTTTCGGCAAGACACCATCGTTTTAAAAGGTAGGCAATGAACCATTCCGAAGTAACTGGATTTTCAATAATGGTCTTTTTAAAAAAAGCCAAATCGTAAACACGTATTTTGCTGTCTACCAGTGTTTTTGAAAACTCAAAAAACTGTCCGTTCAAGTATTTTAGGTTGCCAAAATAGTCGCCCGAGTAAATAACGTCAAAGGTGTTCTCTTCTCCGGTTTCTGAATAGCCGCCTAACTTAACAACGCCTTGTACCACCTCGTACATATAGTTTTCTGCAAAAGGCGGTTTATAGATAATTTCGTTTTTGGGAACAATTACCTCTTTAACCGATGTGAAAAAACTGGGGTTTCCGCTGTTTTTTAAATAACTATAGAAGCAAAACTCATGTTTTTTGTGTAATTGGGGTCGAATATTTTTCATAGCTCATCTACATTTATCTTTATCGGAACCCACAAATCTATTTTTGAAAAGTCAAGTTAACGTTAGGTGAATATTAAGATTAGTGGGGGTCGCGGGTGTTGCGGAATGCGGGATTTCAAAATAATACAACCTTAATCTAATCGTAATCTACAGCTAAACCGCTTCTAAAATCTATATGGCATCTTGCGGAACTAATAAAACATAAAAAATGAAAAAATTTAGTTTAGAAATAGTCGGATTGGTTATTCTTACCACTATTATATCCTGTGAACACATAGATGATTTTATAGGTCATGGCGGTTCTACTACCAATAAAATTGAGAGCATAGAATTTCTTGATGAATATGTTTTGCCAGATGGAGCGGCGTATGCCAATACAACTGTAGGTGGGCTATCTGCTATAGATTACGCAGATGGTAAATGGTATATGATCAGTGATGATCCAAAGGCGCCTATCCGTTTTTACACGGCTGATATTTCATTTGGTGAAAACCAGTTTAAGGAGGTAACCATTAATGGCGTAACGGAATTGTTGAACGGTAGTAATTTGCCTTTTTCAGATGATGAAATTGATCCTGAAGCCATCCGGATTACACCTGGGGGTAGTGTGTTATGGTCTAGCGAGGGGAACGTTAAAGGAGGTGTAGATCCTTTTGTTCGTGTTGCCGGTTTGGACGGTACCTATAAGTCTAGCATTGCTTTATCCGAAAAATTTAAAGTGTCCGGAGATGAGAATCGTGGGCCACGTCACAATGGCGTTATTGAGGGGTTATCCGTTTCCTATGATAAAAAGGGATACTGGGCTTCAATGGAATTGCCCCTTGTGCAAGACGGTCCGGAACCTGTGTTAGAGGATACGGATTCACCGGTAAGGATAGCGTACATAAATAGTTCCGGGGCATTCGGCAAAGAGTTTGCTTATGAACTGGATCCCATTGCCAGAAAGTTTGATGAATCGTCTTTTACGGTAAATGGAGTGGTTGAAATTTTAGAATATGATATGGACCGGTTTTTGGTTTTGGAGCGTTCTTTTTCTACGGGTTATGCTGATGGAGGTAACAATGTAAAAATTTATGACGTAGATGCTTCCAAAGCTACCGATGTAAGCCATATGGATAGCCTTAAGGGTGCGGATTACACAAGAGCGACCAAGAAGTTGGTGTTCGATTTTGAGACGGTCAGAAATCAATTAACGGATGGTGTGGTAGATAATATTGAGGGTATCACTTTTGGCCCCCAATTGGAAAACGGTAATCGTTCCCTAGTTTTGGTGGCCGATAATAATTTTAGTGCTTTTGGCCCGCAGTTAAATCAATTTATACTTTTGGAGGTTAAATAAACTGCAATAGTAAACTTATTAAAAGTCCGTTATGCTTTTGCATAGCGGACTTTTTCTATATGATATGCACTGTATCGGGTATTTTGTAAGTTTTTGCAATTAAGCCCTACCAATGTTACCCAAGTTACCAAGCTTGTATGTTTAACCTATTAACTTTGTTATAAATTAAAGACGAATACAATGGCAACACCTACTACCAAAACAAACGTTTCCCAACTAATAGAAAAAGCCCTTTCACAAGCGGTTTCTTATGAAGATTACCGCGCTATGGTAAATCAGCTGGCTTTAGAAGGACGCTCAACAGGTCCGGTACAAACGGAAGCATTGGCCAATTACACGATGCTTAATGACCGCCGTATGAAACGTTTTGATAAAACCGTAAAGATTAGTGCGGAAGACGAAGCTACAATTGCCAAATTGAATAAAAAAATACAGTTGATAGTCCTTACGGAAAGTTGGTGTGGTGATGCCGCTCCCGCTTTACCGGTAATCAATAAAGTGGCCCAGCTTAATGACCACGTGGATTTTAAAGTGGTTTTACGGGATGAGAATGTAGATCTCATGAACCAGTTTCTTACCAACGGCGGAATGTCTATTCCTAAATTAATTTTTTGGGATGCAGAGAATCAAGAGGTTTTGGCAGATTGGGGGCCAAGACCGGCTCCTGCGGCAAAACTAGTGGCGGATCATAAAGAAAAACATGGACAGCTATTGCCTGAGATCAAAGAGGAGATTCAACAATGGTACAATAAGGATAAAGGGCAATCTACGCTTAAAGAATTATTAGCGCGCCTTCCCTTGAAATAGATAGGTAATCGTTCCCTTCTGAACCGATTTTTCGCCGGAGCTAAATTTAGCCTTAAGGGCATAGGCAATGGCGTTGTCTATTAAACATCCGTTAGATGTGCCGGAGCTTTTTGCATTATAATCGGCATCTACAACATTACCCATTGCATCAACTTGAATGTTAATTACAACTTTTCCTCCTTCAATACAAGTGTAGATTGGGGGAGGTAATCTATAGTTGCTACGGTTTACCAATGAATAGGAAACAGATGTACGGCGTTTGGCCAAGTTGTTGGTGAATTCCTTTTTCTGGGCTTCTTTTTCGCCAAGCATTTGTTTGGCCTCTTGGCGTTTCTTTTTCAGCTCTTTTACGCGCTCTGCATATTCTGAGTCTGTAAGTTGCTCGTTAGAGTCTTCACTGTTTTCTGAAGCTAATTTTTCTTCCAAAAGCTCTTCAAGTGTTTTTAAAGGTTCTGGATTGCCATAGCTTGGTTTTGCAGTTTCGTTATAGGCCATATGGCTCTTTATCGGGTCTGCTTTTTCAATTTCTTGCTCTAACTCCTCTTTTTCTTCAAGAAGCTCTTCAATATCTTCCTCAAGCATCATTTCTACCACATAGTCGTCCTGCTCTTTATCCTGGCCCAAATGTATGTTGTACAGTGCCAACACAATAATGGACATGGAAAAGATGGTAATAAGGAACGCTAAATGTTTACGGTTCAATGTCATAGTGGTATAACCACAATTTTAAAAATATATTTTAATTATTCGTTGAACGGAAAGGCTAGGGTGTTCTTTTTATGATTCTGATGTTTTTCCTAGTAGATTTTCCGCAAATATGTTGGGGGCAATGGCTTTATTTACGTTATAGTCGCCTATTTTGGTTCTTCTTAACTCTGATAAATGCCCACCGCTTTGTAGTGCTTGCCCCAAATCATGTGCCAAAGACCTAATATAAGTGCCTTTGCTGCAAACTATCCTAAATTTAACATTTGGGAGTTTCATTTCGGTAATTTCAAAGGCTGAAACGTTTACGCTTCTCGTTTTTATTTCAACTTCCTTCCCTTCCCTGGCATACTCGTAAAGGCGTTTGCCATCTTTTTTTAAAGCCGAAAAAACGGGAGGACGTTGTTCAATATCACCTATAAATTGGGTAAGGGTCTCCTGAAGAAGTGCTTCGGTAATATGTTCGGTAGGGTAGGTTTGGTCAACTTCAGTTTCCAAATCGTAAGAAGGGGTAGTGGCCCCTAAAGTAATGGTACCCGTATATTCTTTGGCCTGCCCTTGAAGCTCGGGTATTTTTTTTGTGAATTTTCCGCAGCAGATAATCAATAGGCCGGTGGCCAAGGGGTCCAAAGTTCCTGCATGCCCAATTTTAAACTTCTTTAGTTTGAATTTTGAGCGAATGACCCATTTTAATTTGTTTACGGCCTGAAAAGAAGACCACCCAAGGGGTTTGTCTATTAGCAATATTTGTCCGGCAAGAAAATCTTCTTGGGTGCGAGAATCCATATAAAACGTATTAATCCCTGTTCAATGAAACTGAAACTGGCCTAGCTCATATAGCCGTAAACAATAGCGATCAGTCCCACAATAAGGCAGTAGATGGCAAAATAAGAAAGTTTACTCTTTTTTACCAATTGGATCATCCAGGTACAGGCGGCAAGACCCGCAACGAACGCGGCAATAAAACCAGCGCCCATGGCTACATTATTTCCTCCATCAAAATTTAGGTCGCCGCTCATAAGGTCTTTGGCAATTTTACCAAAAATAAGGGGAACTACCATTAAGAAAGAAAAACGTGCCGCTTTGGTCTTGTCCACACCCAATAGTACGGAAGTAGAAATGGTAGCGCCACTTCTAGAGATACCGGGCAGCATGGCAATGGCCTGTGAGATACCTACGACCACAGCGTTGCCAAAACTTACTTTTTTATCCGTGTCCTTGGCTTTGTCCGCAAAATACAAGAGTACAGCGGTAATCAATAGCATAAAGCCAACGAACCTAACATTGCCTCCAAAGAAGGCTTCCAGTTGTTCTTCAAAAAAGAGGCCTACAAAAACTGCAGGCAACATAGATAGAATAATTTTTACGGAGAATTGGGCTTCTTCGTTCCATTTAAAACTCAATAGGCCGCTAATGATTTCCCAGATATCCTTTCTAAAGACAACTATGGTACTTAGGGCAGTTGCAAAATGGAGTACTACGGTAAACAAAAGACTTTCTTCGGGTACGGAGTGGTCGCCTAAAATGGCTTTCCCCAACTCTAAATGTCCACTTGATGATACGGGTAAAAATTCGGTCAATCCTTGAATGATACCGAGAATGATGGCGTCTAACGTGTCCAAAATTAATTTTTCTTCTTGTGCGGATTCAACAATATGGCATATATCTCAATACCTAAACCAATAAGTACAAGGGTAGGGGCCAAACGTATTCTTCTAAAACTGTAAATGTCCTCATTAAAAACATTGGGATCATCACTACCACCTCCGCTCATAAGTATAAAACCTACCGCAATAAAGGCAAGGCCTACAAAAAAGAACGTATAGTTCTTTTTCTGAAATATAAATTCTTGCTTGGCCGGTTGGCCGTTCTGTTCTTTTTGTTTCTTACCCATGCTGCAAATTTAACGAAGTTCTACTTAAAAAAGTTTATGGTCGTAAAGGTTTATTGTTTGGAGGGTGTTTTTAGTAATTACGGGATTAATAGTACAGTTCGTCCGTTCTTAGGTTCAGGAACCGTTGCGTGGCAAAAAATGTACTGATCAAGGAAATAAAGATGCCCAGAATAAAGATGGCTCCGTACAACAGGCCCAATTGTTCAACATCTTTAAAGAGTTCTAGTTCCGGAAAATTTTTATCCAAATAATATAATGCGCCTGTAATGGCAAGTAGGGCAATTAAAGCGCCGAACATGCCCAGTTTTACATTCATCCAAATAAAGGGCCGGCGTATAAAAGTCTTAGTGGCTCCCACCATTTGCATGGTTTTGATAATAAAACGTTTGGAATAAATGCTTAACCGTATAGAGCTATTGATAAGTAAAATGGCAATGAAAGTAAGTACGCCACTGGCAATCAGGATCCAAAAACTAATGCGCTTTACATTTTCGCTCAACAGGCCAACAAGAGGTTTGTCATAGCTTACTTCTTCCACATAGGTCTTTTTGGCAAGGTTGGTAGCCAATGAATCTATTTCCTGTGGGGTTACAAAATCTGCACGTAACTGTACGTCTATGGAGTTTTTAAGCGGATTGTACCCCAAAAAATTCTGGAAATCCTCGCCAATTTCCTCGCTATGTTGTTTGGCGGCATCCTCTTTGGAAACGAACACGGCACTTTTGGTATGTTCTTCCTGTATCAGGTTTTTCTGAAGTTGGTCAATTTCTGACTCCTTGGCTTCGTCCTTTAGAAAAATAGAAATCGTGATCTGCTCCTTAAAGTGATCGGCCATTTTTTTGGTGTTGATGACCAAAAGCCCCAAAATACCCAATAAAAATAGCACCAATGCAATGCTCAGTACCACCGAAAAGTACGATGATATCAATTTTTGTTTCTGATACTGTTCAAAAGACTTGCCCATATTCGTGTATGCGACCGTAAATTTAGGAAAGTAAATTGAATAAACTTATTTTTGCGCCACATTGAAAAGAAAGATATCAGATGCACTACGATTTTAGGAAAATAGAGAAGGAATGGCAAAACTTTTGGGCCAAAAACGAAACGTTCAAGGCCAAGAACAATTCCGATAAACCAAAATACTATGTGTTGGACATGTTTCCTTACCCTTCCGGGGCCGGATTGCACGTGGGCCATCCGTTAGGATATATCGCCAGTGACATCTATGCACGCTATAAAAGACACAAGGGTTTTAATGTTTTGCATCCACAGGGCTACGATTCTTTTGGCCTTCCGGCGGAACAATATGCCATACAGACCGGACAGCATCCTGCGGTTACTACGGAAAAGAACATTGCTACTTACCGTAGACAGTTGGATCAACTTGGGTTTTCTTTTGATTGGAGCCGTGAGGTGCGTACATCGGACCCTAAATATTACAAGTGGACGCAATGGATATTCATTCAACTTTTCAATTCTTGGTATAATAAAACAACGGATAAGGCCGAATCTGTAGAGACGTTGATTGCTGTTTTTGAGGCGGAAGGAAATGCTAATGTACAAGCGGTCTGTGATGAAGATATTGCGCAATTTTCCGCAGCGGATTGGCAGTCTTTTTCGGATAAGAAAAAACAGGAAATTTTGCTGCAATACCGCTTAACGTATTTGGCGGAAAGTGAGGTAAACTGGTGTCCTGCTTTGGGAACGGTTCTGGCCAATGATGAAATTGTAAACGGTGTTTCAGAGCGCGGTGGTCATCCGGTGATCCGTAAAAAAATGACACAGTGGAGTATGCGTATCAGTGCGTATGCCCAACGTTTGTTAGACGGGTTGAATACGGTAGACTGGCCTCAGCCGCTTAAAGATTCACAGACCAATTGGATTGGTAGGAGTGAAGGTGCTTCCGTAACTTTCAAGACCGTTACCACCGATGAAGTGCAGACCTCTTATCCCATTGAAGTTTTTACTACACGGCCCGATACTATTTTTGGGGTTTCGTTTATGACCTTGGCCCCGGAGCATGATTTGGTGGCCAAGATTACTACTGCGGAACAAAAAGCTGAGGTGGAGGCCTATATAGAAGCTACGGCAAAACGTTCGGAACGTGACCGTATGGCAGATGTAAAGACCATTTCCGGTGCATTTACGGGAGCGTATACAGAGCATCCGTTTACCAAGGAACCTATTCCGGTTTGGATCGGAGATTATGTATTGGCGGGTTATGGAACCGGAGCGGTGATGTCCGTACCATGTGGGGATCAGCGCGATTATGACTTCGCGAAGCATTTCAACATTCCTATTCCCAATATTTTTGAAGGGGTTGATATTTCCGAGGAAGCTTTTTCGGATAAGGATACGACCGTTATTGCCAATTCCGATTTTCTAAACGGATTGGATTATAAAAAAGCAACTCAAAAAGCCATTGCAGAGATTGAGAAAATTGGTGCGGGTACAGGTAAGATCAACTACCGTTTGCGCGATGCCGTTTTTAGTCGTCAGCGCTATTGGGGCGAGCCTTTTCCGGTGTATTACGTAGAGGGTATGCCGCAAATGATCGCTGCGGAGCATTTGCCCATAAAATTACCTGAGGTTGATAAATACTTGCCTACCGAAACCGGGGAGCCGCCTTTGGGCAATGCTACCGTTTGGGCTTGGGATACCGTAAACAATGAAGTTGTTTCTAACGATAAGATAGACCATAAAACCGTATGGCCGCTAGAGTTGAATACCATGCCGGGTTGGGCAGGTAGTTCGCAATACTTTAACCGCTATATGGACCCGAATAACGAGGATGAAATTTTCTCAAAGGAAGCCATTGATTACTGGCAAGATGTGGACTTGTACATTGGTGGTAGCGAGCATGCTACGGGCCACTTGCTGTACAGCCGTTTCTGGCAAAAGTTTATGTTTGACCTAGGTTTGGTACCCAAAGATGAGTTTGCTAAAAAACTTATCAATCAAGGGATGATTACGGGGACAAGTGCTTTTGTAAAAAGAAATCTTTGGGGAATTAAGCCTACAAATAGTGATTTTGATGCGAATGAGAATTTTTCGAACATCCCACAAATTTTTGTTTCTGATTCCTTAAAAGATGATAAGATTATAGATCAATTACAATCTATACTCAACGATTATAATCACGGTCAATTTTCTCCAAGAGAGTTCAAGTTTTCTCCAATGCATTCTGATGTTTCTTTTGTGAATTCTTCAGATGAATTAGATGTTGAAGCTTTTAAAAATTGGCGAGAAGAATATAACAATGCTATTTTTATAACAGAAGAGGACGGTACTTTCAAAGTCTCTCGCGAGGTAGAAAAAATGTCCAAATCCAAATACAACGTGGTTAATCCCGATGCTATTTGTGAGGAGTACGGGGCAGACTCATTGCGTTTGTATGAAATGTTCTTGGGGCCTTTGGAGCAATCCAAGCCTTGGAATACGGCAGGTATTACCGGTGTGCATAGTTTCTTAAAAAAACTATGGCGTTTGTACCACTCAGGGGCAGAGGGTGCTTTTGCGGTTTCGGAAGACGAGCCTTCAAAAGACAGCTACAAGACCTTGCACAAGACTATCAAGAAAGTAGAGGAAGATATTGAGAACTTCAGTTTTAATACTTCGGTATCTACTTTTATGATTGCCGTTAATGAGCTAAGTTCACAGAAATGTTATAGCCGTGCGGTTTTGGAACCCTTAGCAGTTTTGGTATCGCCTTATGCACCACATATTGCAGAAGAACTTTGGAAGCTTTTGGGTCATGAAGGTTCTATAGCTACCGTGGCCTTTCCAAAATTTGAGGAAAAATATTTGGTGGAAAGCAGCAAGGAGTATCCGGTTTCCTTCAACGGAAAAATGCGCTTTAAACTAGAGCTTCCTTTGGATTTGAGCAAAGATGAAATTGAAGCTGCGGTAATGGCCCATGAAAAAACACAACAACAATTACAAGGGCGAACGCCTAAAAAAGTGATTGTTGTTCCAGGAAAAATAGTTAATATCGTAGGGTAGAAAATATAAAGTCGTCAACTAAATAGATTATGGATTACATTGAAATTCTTGGGTTGGCGGCCGCTATTCTCACCACGGCAGGTTACGTGCCACAAGTGTATAAAACGTGGCGCGATAAGTCTACCAAAGACATTTCGCTCACCACCTATTTGGTACTCTTTATTGGGGTTGTGTTATGGCTTACATACGGTATATTAATAAGTAGTCTGCCCGTTACACTGGCAAACGGCATAACAGCATTTCTGCTTTTATTTATGCTGATTTTAAAATTCAAGTACAAATAGCCAAAGACATTTTGGCAGCATAAAACTTCAAAACCTCGCAAAATTGATTTGGCGAGGTTTTTGCTTTTCACTAGATCAGTTAAGTATTCGTTTTGATTAGGCAACATCCAATCCGCATAGTATTATAGACAAAGTAAGCGCGGCTGAAGTGAGCGTTAACAAAATGAAAGGTTTTTGATTATCTTTAAATTCAAATCTTAATAAGAATAAAATTATGATGGGATATTATATATTGATTGGTGCCATAGCTCTGGTAAGCTGGTTGGTAAGTAGTAAGCTTAAAAGCAAGTTTAAGCACTATTCTAAAGTGCATTTGAGTAATGGCATGAGCGGAGCCGAAATCGCCGAGAAAATGTTGGCTGATCATGGTATTCGCGATGTTAAGGTCGTTTCTACGGCTGGTATGCTTACGGACCATTACAATCCAAAAAACAAGACCGTAAATTTAAGTGAAGGTGTGTATAACCAAAGAAACGCTTCCGCAGCGGCTGTAGCGGCTCACGAGTGTGGCCATGCGGTACAACACGCACAGGCCTATGAATGGTTGACCTTGCGCTCTAAATTGGTGCCTGTTGTTAGTGTTACTTCAGGATTATCTATGTGGGTTGTTTTTGGTGGACTTATGCTAGGAGCTGCCAGTGGTGCTGGTTTAGGGAGATATGTTGCAGTTGCCGGTTTAGTGATGATGGGTATGGCTACGTTATTCAGCTTAATTACTTTACCTGTGGAGTACGATGCCAGTAACCGTGCCTTAGCGTGGTTAAAAGCCAAGAATGTAGTAACACCACAAGAATACAAAGGTTCGGAAGATGCTCTTAAATGGGCGGCAAGAACGTATTTAGTAGCGGCAATTGGCTCATTGGCTACTTTGGCGTATTGGGCTATGCAAGTATTCGGTGGTAGTAGAGATTAGTTTCAAAGACGATAAAGCAATTAAAAAGGCTGTCCAAAATGAATTGGACAGCCTTTTTAATTTGAGTTAATCTAATATTTTATTCCGCTTTAATGCGCTCGTCTATAAATTTTAAGGCGATACCATCGCGACCCATAATTTCGAATAGGTCAAGAATATCACGCATTGTTTTTTCTTCTTCCAATTGTTCCGTAACGAACCACTGTAAAAAGTTCTCCACACCAAAGTCATTGTTCTTTTTGGCCGAAGCAACAATACTGTTTATAGATTTGGTTACCTCAATTTCTTGGCTCAAAGCAGTTTCAAAAATTTCTTCCAATGAAGAGAAATCGTGATTTACGTTTCCAATTTCGGGAGATAGGGCGTTACCGCCACAATCGTTCACGAACTTAAAAATCTTCATCATGTGTTCTCTTTCTTCTGCCGCTTGTGCGTACAAAAAGTCTGCGCTTCCTAAATAACCACGTTGGTCACACCATGATGCCATGGCTAAATATGATGCAGATGCTTTTCCTTCCATTTGTATTTGGGCGTTGAGCATATCCATGCTCTCTACCTTAATACTCATCTGTTGTCTTGCTATATCTTTCATTGTCTTTTTCTTTACTTAACGTAAAGTTATCAATAAAGTATGCGTATAACTAGGCCTTTAACCAATTTATAACTGGTTTTAGACTGATTAAAAATAGGATGTTTAGCCTCTTGAGGTAAGGGAAGGTGTCTGAGCTGCAATATCAAGCAAGAAAAATACACCGGTAAGCAATTCTTTAAGGTCAAGAACCTCGAGGGTATTCAAAACAAAAAGGTGCTCTTTATTACAAAGGGATAAAATTTCAAAACCATGCGGATTCTTGTCCTCATCAAAATGGTCTTCAATGTTTATGCTCCAAACCCTCTGGCGTAAGGCAAGCAGTTGGCAAAACGATAAACGCACTACCTTTTGACCCAGGTCTATATAAAAGCATCTTTCCTTATCGGATTGGAAAAATGTATAGTATTGTGATGAATGAATGCGTTCCATTGGGGACAAAAATAATCCTTATTTAGATTTAATCCAAACATTATATCTGAATTTGTCGATCAATTTGTTGGGCCAAGGAAATAAAGGTCTCAGTACGGGATACCCCTTCTATTTGTTGAATTTCTTTGTTCAATACGTGCATTAGGTGCTCATTGTCCCTGCAGAGTACTTTTATGAGGATAGACCAATTCCCCGTAGTGTAGTGACATTCAAGCACTTCTGGAATTTTTTCCAGTTGCTTGACCGCAACGGGGTTGCTCATGGCCTTATCTAGGTAAATGCCAATATAGGCCATGGTATGGTACCCCATAATTTTAGGGTTGATAACAAACTTGGACCCTGAGAGTAGGCCGGAAGACTCCAGTTTTCGTAAACGTTGGTGGATTGCGGCACCGGATATACCAATGTTTCGGGCTATTTCAAGAATGGGTTTTCTAGCATCTTCCATGAGATACCTTAGAATTTTCTTGTCAATACCGTCAATTTTAACTTTATCGTTACCTAGTTTCATGAGTTGAGTTTCAAATTGATGGTAAAAGTAGCTATTATTGTTTGAATTTTGTAGAAAGATGTTTCCTCTTCATTGTCGAAATGTGAAGGATGCCTATTCGCCATTGGACACAGAATCAGGATTATACCCTAAATACGGCACTTCATATTCCTTAAAATCGATACCATAGGTTTTGAGTTCTTTTAAAATAGGTTCATAGACCTCCTTTTTAATCGGAATTTGGACACCAGGCGTAGTGATTTTTTTGTTCAATATGGCCAAAGTGGCTATGGCAACGGGTAAGCCCACGGTCTTGGCCATGGCCGTATGAGTTCTGTTTTCTCCAATAACTACCATATTGGCATCTATTTGGTGTTTTTGGCCGTGTAGCTCATAACCGAACTTATGGTACATAACAATCATATCCTTATCGGAATCTTTTAGCGTCCAACTATCCTCAAGAATATACTGTAGCGCTTGCGCGGGTGTGGCATTCTTTAGGGGTATAGTCTTGTTCTGGTCAAAAAGGTTCAGTTCCAGTACTTTGTCCCACATACTGTCATCCTGATCTATTTTTAGGTAGTGACGTAGTTTAAGTTCTACCGAATCCGTTGGGGAATACGGCAGAAATAGGTTCGTAAATTCTCGGTAGGACATGTTCTCGGAATTCTCGAGCGTATAGCTATCATCGGTCATTCCCAATTGTACGAACATATTCCAAGCCTTGGAAAATCCGGTCCTGCGCATTGTGCCCCTATAAAGGGTAAGTGCATCTTGTAGACCGTAGGCTTCCCTGTAATTTAAAGAATCTCTATTGGCGTAGCCTTCAAAACGTCCGTAACCTTCAATGTCAAAAAACTCCGTACGACGAAACAGTTTGTGGTAAGGAACATACTTGTACGTGCCTTCTTGGATGAACTTGGCAGCACCTCCTTGGCCGGCTAGCACTACATTTCTTGGGTTCCATGTAAATTTGTAGTTCCAGAGGTTGGTGTCGCTTTCGGGGGCGACGAGTCCACCGCAAAAAGACTCGAACAATACTATTTTTCCGCCTTGATCACGAATTCTATCAATAATCTGCATGGCACTCATATGGTCTATTCCGGGGTCTAGACCAACTTCGTTCATAAAAACAAGACCTTTTTGCTTAACCTCTTCATCCAAAGCCTTTAAGGTGTCACTTACGTAAGATGCGGTTACCAAATGTTTCTTGAGGGCAACGCAGTCTGCGGCAATCTTGCTGTGTAAAAATGCGGGAAGCATAGAAACCACAATATCCGAGCGTGAAATGATGTTTTTTCTATCTTCTTCATTCTGTATGTCCAGATGGATGGCCGTACAGTTCTTGTGGTCCCGTATGTGTTGGGGCAGGTTTTCCGGATTAAGGTCGCCAATAGTAAGATGTAATTTTTCTTCTTCAGATTTTTCCAAGAAATAATCCAAAAGGTACGATGTGGATTTTCCTGCTCCGATAACAAGTATATTTCGCGACATTTAGTTTTGTACTTTTAATATGTATAACGAGAGACTAAGGTAGTGATTGTTATATTTATAAAAAAATACATCATATAAGTTATGAACAAAACAATATGTCTAACGGGAATTGCATTAGGGGTAACTGCGGTTATTTTGGGTGCGTTTGGTGCCCATGGATTGGAAAAATTAGTAGATGCCAATTCTATTCAAACTTTTGAGACGGGTGTAAAATACCAAATGTACCATGCATTGCTTTTGCTTGTTTTGGGTAGTATGAAACAGTTGCCCGAAGCTAGTAAAAAATTGATTTTCTATTTTCTCTTAGCAGGTATTATCTGTTTTTCTTTTTCAATTTATCTGTTGGCAACAAATAGTTTAAGCAGTTTTGATTTTAAGGTCATTGGGCTGGTAACGCCACTTGGTGGGACCTTGTTGATTATTGGTTGGAGTATATTTGGTTATCGACTTTTCAAACATTTTGACTAATAAATTCTCATTTTAAGGAGTGTTGAATTATTATTTTGATAATTTTGACGTCTAAAATAAACTCTCAACTAACAATTCTTTAAAAAATGGGAAAATCTATTTCTTTAAAATCGTACGGTATAACGCACGATAATTTACATTATCAGCTATCGCCATCAGAATTAGAAGCCATTACGCTAGAGCGAAAAATGGGTAAAAAAGCATCATCCGGTGCTTTGGCAGTAAACACAGGGGAGTTTACCGGAAGGTCTCCTAAAGACCGCTTTATTGTTAAGGACGCCATAACCGAAGAAAAGGTCTGGTGGGGCGATATAAATATTCCGTTTGAACCTTCTGAATTTGATGCTTTATATGATAAGGTCATTGCTTATCTAAATGAGAAAGAATTGTTTGTTAGGGACTGTTATGCTTGTGCAGACCATAATTACAGGATGGACATCAGAGTAATTAACGAGTATCCATGGTCCAATCAATTTGCATATAACATGTTCATTCGTCCTACGGAAGAAGAACTAAAGAATTTTGAACCGGAATGGACCGTAGTAAATGCCCCGGGTTTTATGGCCAATGCCGAAGTAGATGGTACAAGACAACATAATTTTGCCATTCTAAACTTTACAAGAAAAATAGCTTTAATAGGAGGAACCGGGTATACGGGAGAAATCAAAAAAGGAATATTCTCTGCTTTAAACTTTATACTCCCGGTAGAAAAGAATACCATGCCAATGCATTGTTCTGCAAATGTGGGCAAGAAAGGTGATACGGCTATCTTTTTTGGACTCTCGGGCACTGGAAAAACTACCTTGTCTACGGATGCTTCCCGAAAATTGATCGGTGACGATGAGCATGGATGGAACAATGAAAATGCCGTTTTTAATTTTGAAGGGGGATGTTATGCAAAGGTCATTAACCTATCTCAAGAGAACGAGCCGGAAATTTTTGGTGCCATAAAAAAAGGTGCAATTTTAGAGAATGTTATTATGGATGAAGCTGGCAATGTAGATTTTGCCGATACTTCCATTACTCAGAATACAAGAGTAAGTTACCCTATCTATCATATTGAGAACGTTCAAAGACCGTCCATAGGAAAGAACCCAAAAAATATTTTCTTTTTAACGGCAGATGCCTTTGGGGTGCTTCCTCCAATATCTAAACTTACGCCAAGCCAGGCGGCATATCATTTTATATCTGGCTATACTGCTAAAGTGGCCGGTACGGAAGCTGGGGTTGTAGAGCCCATACCTTCATTTTCGGCTTGTTTTGGCGCGCCATTTATGCCTTTGCACCCCGCAAAATATGCAGAAATGTTAAGCAAGAAAATGCAGGATGCCGGAGTTAACGTATGGTTGGTGAACACAGGTTGGACCGGAGGTCCTTATGGTGTTGGGACGCGCATGAAGCTAAAATATACCCGTGCTATGATAAACGCTGTCCTTAATGGCGATTTAGGTTTGTACAATTATGACGATTACCATATTCATTCCGTTTTTGGAGTGGCGCAACCAAGAGAGTGCCCTGGTGTTCCAACAAAAGTGTTGAGCCCCAGAGCTACATGGAACGATGATCAGGCCTATTATACTACAGCCTTTAAGTTAACGAACGCATTTAGGGAGAACTTTAAAAAGTTTGAAGCTTTTGCAAGTGAGGAAATACGCCGCGGCGGGCCACAGCGTTATGCATTTTAGGCCTTTTGTAGAAAGGATAAAACAAAAAGAAACCCTTTGTACAATTTGTGAACAAAGGGTTTTTTTATAGCGTAAAGCAAGTGGTCTTACTTCTTGTTTGCCGTAGTAATATATTTCTGAAGCGCCATGGTCATAGATGGTGTTTCGGGTGTTGGAGCCTTAATGTCTATCCGTAGGCCTGCGTCTGTAGCCGCATCAATAGTAGAGTTGCCAAAAACGGCAATTTATAAGAGTTAAACTCTTGCTTTCAATTGGTTGAAGTGGCTTTGAGATACCTCGAAACTTGAAAAGCTGCTTCTTTATGGCCATAACAAGTCCAATGGTGGTCGTTTTCAAATGACCATGATTTGGAATTGGGATAATTTAGTTTAACAAATTTCATCTCATTTTCTTTAAAAATATTTAGAACTTCTTCAGAAGTTTCAGGTCTTAAGATGAATACAGTTTGATTAAGATTATAATTTTTTTTGGTAAATTCTATGAGACTCAGAAATTCCTTAGAAAAGTCTGATTCTTGTTGAAGGGGAGAGGTAGAACTTTTTTTTCTTGAGAATAACTCATTTAGTGGGAATTTTGAATAGAGATAGTAAATGAACTTGAGTTTGTATAGTATTTTTTTCGCTAAGGGAGACTTTAATTCACTCGGAAGCACTTTATTTTTTTGTAAGTCAACTTGAGTTATGTCTTTTCTTCGTTTTATCAAGGATATGCTTTCGGTCAAATCATTGTCGCTAATATAAATTAAGCTCAAATGAATATTAGGTATTCTCTTCATATTGGCTTTATTTACTTCAAGAGCTTCTATAAATGATATTCCTGATCTTCCGAATTCAATAAAGTTGTAGTTTCTTACCATTTTGTTTAGAAAATATGATTGTCGGCATTCATCGGGATTCATAAAGTTTTCAATAAAAGAATCACCTATTATTAAAATTTTAGAACCATTTAGATTGATTTCTTGCCCTGGCCATCCATCATTATTTATCCTCCATTTATGTTTTCCTCCTTTCCAGTAACCAGTTTGGTGAGGTAAGTATTTTTGAATGCCATTTTTCCATATTTTTCTATTTGGTATTTCCGGGGTCAGATAGAAAAATCTACTGATGATTTCGGCTAATAAAAATATTAGAAAAGCATAAATGCTGAATTTTGTGATAAATTTTTTCATCTTTAAAATTGAAAATATATAAAAGAATTTGGAACATCATCATCATAAAAATAGAAGAAACAAAAGATTACAAGACAATAAATAAAGAAGCGGAGGTGCTTTGACTCAAAATTAAATGGTGAACGCTCATTCTTTCGAATTAGAAATTCATAAACATTGAAGCAAATAAGAAGTATAAGAATAGGGGTTAAATTTTTGTTTTGTGGATGTGTATATTCGGTATATTCAAAGTTTGAAAATATTCTCTTAATATATCCAAATGATTGGTCTAATGTACTTGATCGAAAAAATATTCTCGAAAATGAAACTATTGTGAATGTCAGACAAATCTGAAAAATTTCCTTGACGCTTGGAACACATGATTTTTCTGCAACCACACTGTTTTTATATATAGTATTTCTTCCCGTTAAAAAAACAGGTATATAAGCTAGGGCATGAAAACCGCCCCAAAAAATAAAAGTCCAATTAGCTCCATGCCAAAATCCACTTACTAGGAATATTATGCAAATATTTCTGACTGATTTTATTTTACTTACTTTAGAACCTCCTAGAGGAATGTATAAGTAGTGCCTGAACCAAGTTGATAATGAAATATGCCACCTTTGCCAATATTCTGCCACGTTTCTAGAAAAATTGGGAAATTTAAAATTTGACATAAGTTCTATGCCGAGGAGTTGCGCAGTTCCAATGGCAATGTCTGAGTATCCTGAAAAATCAGTGTAAACTTGAAAGCTGAATAGTATTATGCCTAAAATCAAAATTGGACTAGAGTAATCGTGATAATTGGAGAAAATATCATCAACAAGGGGTGCTATAGTGTCGGCAATAACTACTTTTTTGAATAGTCCATAGAGAATCAATTTTATTCCGCTTGCGCCGGCTTGATAACTGAAGACTCTTTTTTTTGAAATTTGACCTAACAAATTTGAGGCTCTCTCAATTGGTCCCGCAACTAATTGAGGAAAGAAAGCAACAAATGTAGCAAATGCGAGAAAATTTTTAGTTGGGACTATGCGTTTGTAGTAAACATCTAATGAATAGGACATTGTTTGAAAAGTGTAAAAAGATATACCGACAGGAAGTATAATATTTAACGTCCATGATTCTTGATGGGAATAGCCAAATATTGTAAATAAATCAATCCAGGATTGTATAAAAAAATTACAGTACTTGAAAAATGCAAGAAGAGAAAGGTTGAAAATTATGCTTGCCCAAAGCCACAGTTTTCTTTTTTTTGGATTGCATTCATTCTTGTGTATATTAATTCCCACAATGTAATCCACTACTGAACTTAAAAAAATTAAAGACAGAAAACGGTAATCCCATAAACCGTAAAAGAAATAACTGGCAAAAAGTAAAAATAAATTCTGAATGCTTAATCTTTTAGCAAAAATGCTCCAATAAAATATGAAAATTATGGATAGGAACAGTAGGTAAGGAATTGAATTAAATAACATATTATTTTTTTACAATTAACTCCCTTTGGTTAAGGATTGTGTGTTAATAGGGAATCTAAATATGTAATTTAAAGTTGTTGGCTCTTAATTTTATAATTGAATCAGTTGTGCGTCCCTATTTATGTTTATGTAAACATAACGACTTTGTCAAAAGTGAAAGAGATTAATTGTGTGGATGGAAACTTTTTAGTTATTGTTAGTTTGATTGATGGTGTTTTTGGTAAGATTGTCAAAAGCAATTAGTAGATTGTTGGGTATTTATCAGTTAAACCCTTCCGATTTTGACAAGAGTCTCGAATTTAGAAAGTATTAAAAGGAAGAAACCCTTTGTTCAAGTTGTGAACAAAGGGTTTTTTTATAGCTTAAAGTAAGTGGTCTTACTTCTTGTTTGCCGTAGTAATATATTTCTGAAGCGCCATGGTCATAGACGGTGTTTCTGGCGTTGGAGCCTTAATATCTATCCGTAGACCTGCATCTGTAGCCGCATCAATAGTAGAGTTGCCAAAAACGGCAATTCTTGTGTCGTTCTGCTCAAAATCAGGGAAATTCTGTAATAAGGATTCAATGCCCGAAGGGCTAAAGAATACCAAAATGTCATAGTATACATCCCTTAAATCGGACAAGTCGCTGATTACGGTTTTATAGAAAACAGCTCTCTTCCACTCAATGTCCAGACCGTCTAAAATTTCAGGTACAATAGGCTTTAATGCATCCGAAGATGGCAATAGAAATTTTTCGCCTTTATACTTTTTGAACAACGGAACCAATTCAATAAAGTTACGCTTGCCCACATAAATCTTACGCTTGCGGTAAACTACATATTTCTGTAAGTAGTAAGCTACAGCCTCCGACTGACAGAAATATTTCATGGAATCCGGTACTTTGAAGCGCATTTCTTCAGCAATTCTAAAGAAATGGTCAACAGCATTTCGGCTGGTTAAGATGATTGCCGTATAGTTCTTCAGGTCTATTTTTTGCTGTCGTACTTCTTTAGCATCTACACCTTCCACATGAATAAAAGGTCTGAAGTCAACTTTAACTTTTTCCTTATCTATCAGTTTCGAATACGGTGAGTTTTCCATCTTCGGTTCTGGTTGCGAGACCAAAATCGTCTTTACTTTCATATAAACCTATTGTTTAAGATAACTGCCAATGATAACAAACGGGGAAATTTCGAGAGCGCAAAGGTACAAAATAAAATAGAAAAAGTAGGAAGTGATAAATTTTTGGTGATTCCTTAACACTGTAACCCACCCGATTACATTTATGAGGAGGATTAAAAGTATGGCTATATAGACCACAGCTGCCGAGCCCTGCGCTACGTAAGCCAGTATTACGTTGGCCAAAAACATGATAATTCCGCTATAATTTAGGTAGGATAATTTTTTAAAAATAAGTTCTCCAATGGTCTTCCCGGAACCAAAAATGAACCCATTGCCTAGCTGTAAGATTATTTTTACGACAATAAACCCTAAAATACTGGCTAAGATTATGGGGTACATGAACGGGTATGCATCATTGGTATCACCTCTCAAAATTTGCCGCGCCATGTAAACGAATAACGAAAAATTGATAACCTGGAAAATGGTAAAGAATATATGGAACCAATTCATCAACTTTTCCTTTTTACTGTACATAAAGATGTACTTGTTGTTGAAAGGAAGTATTATGAAATTTAGAAAACGGCTATAGAACAATCCTTTTGCCAGTACTAAAAATACAATACTGCTAATGAGTATAATGGTAATCCAATCGGCAGTGCCGGCAGTTCGTAATATGGGTTCCATTATTTTAGTTTTGTGTTTCGTCCGTTAATGCCATAGTTGAGTCCGTTCTCCATTATACCTATTCTAACGTATTTTGGATCATTTAATTTTCTGGGCTTTGGAAATTTAAAGGTATAGGTAAGCGTATCCTTAGCTTTAATATGTGTAACCGAAGAATTTTTTAACTGGGCCTTAATGGGCAAACGGTCCTTTACTTTTTTAGAGGCGTTCATGTAAGCCACATTGAACCTGAGCTTATTTAGGTCTATATCAAAATCGTACGGATTGTATAGCTCAAAAGTCTGCTCCTGCTCAAAGTCAAAACTTATAGGCACTTCCAGTAGGGTTCTGAGTTTTCTAAAAGTTTCAAAATTGTCTATGTATTTGCCATACATTTTGGTGCCATCACTTTTTGTAAAGGTAAGTTCGGCATCGGAGGAGCGCTTAGATAGATACAGTATTTTTTTGTGCTGTACTTTAGATTCAGAATCATCAATAGAGTATTGATTGAGCCTGTAGCTTTCGTTATTAAGGGAATAGGTGTCATTACCGGAATAAAATGCGAACATGGGAGCGTTACGATATGAGTTCTCAAACACCAAAGGCGTGTTGCCTACCTTGTCCGTTACGTCTTTAATCAGTTCAATATTGCCATGGGTCTCATAGTAAATGGGAGACATAGGTTCATAAATAAGTCCCGCCCTTAGAAAGAGAATAATAGCGATATTTACAAGGCCCATTCTGTATATCCATTTTTTTGCAATTTCATTTTCCATCATAAAACGGAAAACAACAATTATAAGCGGAATAGAGATTACAATAATCCATTGGGTCTGAATCCTTCTATTGAAGCTGGAGATAAAGAAGAAAATAAGCACTCCAAAGATTAAAAAGAGGAGGGCTCTGGTAAACTTGTCGCTTGCTTTAGCTTTAAAAAGACCCCAGTAAATCCATGGAAAGGTAAAACCAAAGATGGCCACAAGATTTACAAAATACCCTAATGTATACTTATTAAAGCTGTAAGGGTCGTTAGGACGGTCAAAGAGATGATAGTTTATGGTAACAAATTCATTCTCGTACAACCAGATAAAATGCGGTACATAGCAGAGTAAGGCAACAATGACAGAAAGCCATGCATATTTGTTTAAAACCAATTTTAGATTGGAAAGCAGTATAAATATGATGACCAAGGCCGCATGATACTTGCTGTACATTAATCCAGCCATGGTAATGCCCATGACAATACCCCAAAAGAGGTCTGGTTTTTCAATAAACCGCTTGTAAACGTATAATAACAATGCGGTAAAGAATAGCAACGGGGTATCCGGCAGGGTCAAAAAGCCATAGGCGTTCAAAAGCGTCATGGAATAGACCAGTACAAAGAAGTGAACCACATAGTCCTTCTTTTTAGGGTGGTCTACAATGTTCCAAAGAATGAATAAAGTGGCAGACGAAAGAATACAACTCATAAATCTAACTCCCAGCTCGCCGTTAAAAAAGAAACTGCTAATTTTAATGAGAACGGCAACCATAGAAGGGTGGTCAAAATAGCCCCATGCCATGTTTTGCGCAAAATGCCAGTAATATGCCTCGTCAAAAATAAGAGGGGTAAAATAGGATTGAAGCAGGTTTAATAAAAAACCTATACCTAGTAAGATTAGAAAAATTCGTGGCAGTTTAGACTTCATTCTTTAGTTGGTGTCTCAAATAGAGGCTAGGTCTATTGTTGTTAGAACGCTCAAAATTACGAATTCTGATAGATAGCCGACCTTTAAAAATTTCACAATTCCATAGTTGGCATTTTTTGGAGACTTTTAAAATGTTATTTTTGTCAAAATTCAAGCGAATCCGTGTCAGACAGCCTAGTTATTATCCCCACTTACAACGAGATAGAGAATATAGAAGCTATTATTAGAGCGGTCTTTGGTCTCACTAAAGATTTTCATGTTCTTATAGTAGATGACAACTCGCCGGATGGCACTTCTGCAAAAGTAATAGAGTTGCAAAAGGAATTTTCCGGAAGACTTTTTTTAGAGGTCAGAAAGCAAAAATCCGGGTTGGGTACAGCTTATATACACGGTTTTAAATGGGCCATTGCAAAAGGATATGACTACATTTTTGAAATGGATGCCGATTTTTCTCATAATCCAGAAGATTTGTTAAGGCTTTATAGGGCATGTGCCAATGGTGCGGATGTAGTTGTAGGTTCACGTTATAAAAAAGGAGTGAACGTGGTAGATTGGCCTTTGTATAGGGTGTTACTTTCTTATGGTGCTTCTTTTTATGTAAAGATGATAACGGGAATGCGTGTTCATGACCCTACTGCTGGCTTTGTAGTCTACAGACGTCATGTTCTAGAAAATATAAGTCTAGATTCCGTACGGTTTATAGGGTATGCTTTTCAGATTGAAATGAAATTTAGGGCGTATCTCAAAAATTATAAGATTGAGGAAGTGTCTATCATATTTAGAGATAGAGTAAGGGGAAAATCAAAAATGTCGTCATCAATTATCAATGAAGCTATCGTTGGCGTTTTTATGATGAAAATGCGCAGTATGTTTCAAAAATCTAGATTTTAGTATGGGAAAAATATTGATTAAGAATGCCAAAATCGTAAACGAGAACTCGATTTTTGAGAGCGATGTTTTGCTTCAAGATGATATTATCATGAAAATTGAAGCTAATATTTCTGATGATACCGCTAAAATTATAGATATCGAAGGTAAATACCTTTTGCCGGGAATTATAGATGATCAGGTGCATTTTAGAGAGCCGGGCCTTACGCATAAGGGAGATATCTCCTCCGAAAGTAGAGCTGCCGTAGCTGGTGGAATCACAACTTATATGGAGCAGCCCAATACCAATCCGCAAACTACTACCATAGAAAAGTTAGAGGAAAAATTTCAAATGGGTGCCAAGTCCAGTTTTGCCAATTATTCATTTCCTTTTGGAGGTACCAATGATAATTTGGAAGAATTAAAACGACTGGATAAAAACGCCTGTTCAGGTGTAAAACTCTTTTTGGGGTCTTCCACAGGTAATATGCTGGTAGATAATGAAGAAGTAATCGAGAAGATTTTTAGAAATACAGAAATGGTAATCTCGGCACATTGTGAAGATGAGGGAACCATTAAAAGAAACCTTGCCGAGTATAAAGAGAAGTACGGAGATGATATTCCTGTAAAATACCATCCTATTATAAGAAGTGAAGAGGCTTGTTATCTTTCTTCTTCAAAGGCTGTGGCATTAGCTAAAAAAACAGGTGCCCGTCTACATGTTTTTCATTTGTCTACCGGAAAGGAAACAGATTTGTTCAGGAACGATATTCCGTTAGAGCAGAAGAAAATTACAGCAGAGGTCTGTGTGCACCATTTATGGTTCTCAGAAGCGGATTATGATACCAAGGGTACTTTGATTAAATGGAATCCTGCAGTGAAAACGGCAACGGATAGGGACCAGTTGTGGAAAGCATTATTGGATGATCGTTTGGATGTTATAGCAACGGATCACGCCCCTCATTTATTAAGTGAAAAAGATAACGTGTATACCAAAGCGCCATCGGGCGGTCCATTGGTGCAACATGCACTCACCGCTTTATTGGATAAAGTGCATGAGAATGTGATTTCCGTAGAAAAAGTGGTGCAGAAAATGTGTCATAATCCCGCTATACTATTTCAGATTGAAAAAAGAGGTTATATTAGAGAAGGCTATTTTGCAGATTTGGTAGTGGTAGATATGAACGCTCCTTACCAAGTAACAAAAGAAAATATAGCGTACAAATGCAAATGGTCTCCGTTTGAAGGTACTACCTTTAAGTCTTCTGTGACGCACACATTTGTTAACGGTCACTTGGCCTATGAAAACGGAAACTTTTCTCCAGAGCGCAATGCAAGGCGATTAACATTCAACAGATAATATGAAGAAGTTAGCAGCGGTTCTGGTATTTTTTACGATTATATCCTGTAATGAGCAGCTTTTGGAAAAGCCTGAAAACCTTATTCCAAGGGAGCAAATGGTGGCCATTCTTCAGGACTTGGCCGTAGTAAACGCTGCCAAAACAACTAATATGCAGGTGCTCAGGGACAATGATGTAGAGCCTATGGACTATATTTTTGAAAAGTACAATATAGATAGTTTGCAACTGGTAGAAAGTGATCGCTATTACGCTTCGTTACCTGTGGAATACGAAAAAATTTATAAGGAGGTAGAGGCTAACCTTGAGTCTGAGGCCAAGGTTTTGGAAGAGCAGAAAAAGGTGAACGATAGTCTTAGAGTAGCCAAGGAAAAAATAGAAAGGGAAAAAGCCAAGGCTAAAGCTAATGATACTCTTCCTTAAATTTTTCACAACATAAAGAAATGGTTTCATCCAACGCCTCAAATTCAAAGTTCAAGGCGTTTTTTATTTTTTGGTTGTTGTATATTTCTCGGTGCCTTAAGGAATGAATAGAGTTTTTGGTGATTCTCCTTCCGTTTTTAAAGAATAGGTTTTTTAGCCAATCTAACCATCTTCCTATTTCAAGTTGCCAATATTTTAGTTGCACGGATGGCGGCTTTATACCAAGCTCTGCAGTTATTTTGGTCAGAATCTCTTTGAACGTCAGATTTTCAGCTACGGCAATATAGCGTTCGTTGGTAATTTCTGAATCCATTAAGGTTACCATCATTTTAATCACGTCATGCACTGTGATAAAGCCTGTGCCGCCAGGAGGGTAAAACCGATACCCTTTTTTTGCTACGGTAAACAAATCTCCACTACCGCTATGCCAGAATCCCGGACCTATGATTACCCCGGGGTTGACCATAACTACGGGCAAGCCTTCTTGGGAACCACGCCAGACTTCCATTTCCGCTGCTTGTTTGGTAAGTCCATATACATTGGCTTCACGAGGGGTCCATGCATTTTCTTCATCTGCCATGCCACTTCCCAATGTTCTTCCTATGGCGCCAATGGTACTGGTATAACATAGCTTTTGTACACCATGGGCAATACATAGGTTTACAATATTGGCGGTTCCTTCTGTGTTTATTTTTTCTAGCGTATCAAAGTTTTGAGGGTCAAATGAAATAAGAGCTGCAGTGTGGTATACGTGGGTAATCTGGTCAAAAGCGATTTCCAAGGCGGGAATATCTATAATATCGGCCTCTACCCATTCAATTTTATCAAATAGGATTTGGGCATCATCTGTGTAATACCCAAAAATTTTGCGCACACGTTCCAGATTGCTTTGCTTTCTGTGAATGGCCCTAACGGAACTACCGCTCTGCACCAATTTCAATAAAAGATGCGAACCTACCAACCCCGTTCCTCCTGTAACCAATATCATGTTCCAAAGTTAGCGAATAGCGATGAATAATTTCCTGTATTATTCAAGGGTTGGGCGGCGATTTACTTTTATATTTGCAGCTAAATTTACAGAATAGACGGACATGACTTCAAACTTTGTAGAAGAATTAAAATGGAGAGGCATGTTGCATGACGCAATGCCGGGAACCGAGGAACATTTAATGAACGAAATGCAATCTGCCTATGTGGGTATTGACCCTACTGCAGATTCTTTGCACATTGGCCATTTGGTAGGGGTAATGATGTTACGTCATTTTCAATTGGCAGGCCATAAACCTTATGCGCTTATTGGTGGTGCTACGGGTATGATAGGTGATCCTTCCGGAAAATCAGCAGAGCGTAATCTATTGGACGAGCCTACGCTCCGTCATAACCAAGAAGCTATAAAGGAACAATTGTCGCGGTTTTTGGATTTTGATGGTGATGGGGACAATGCTGCCATCTTGGTCAATAATTATGACTGGATGAAGGATTTTTCGTTTCTGGATTTTATAAGGGACGTGGGCAAGCATATTACCGTAAACTATATGATGGCCAAGGATTCGGTTAAAAAGAGACTTTCAGCGGAATCCAAGGAAGGAATGTCCTTTACCGAGTTTACCTACCAAATGGTACAGGGGTATGATTTTCTGTACTTGTACCAAAACCATAATTGTACGTTGCAAATGGGCGGTAGTGACCAGTGGGGAAATATTACCACAGGTACGGAACTTATAAGAAGAATAGGAGGGGGTAAAGGCTATGCCCTTACCTGCCCGTTGATTACAAAAGCGGATGGTACTAAATTCGGTAAGACCGAAGGGGGTAATATTTGGCTTGATTCCGAAAGGACTTCGCCCTATAAATTTTACCAATATTGGTTGAATACCTCAGATGTAGATGCTGAGAAGTACATTAAAATATTCACGTTTCTTTCCAAAGAAGAAATAGAAGAGTTGATAAAAGAGCACCAAGAAGCACCGCACATACGTGCTTTGCAGAAGCGTTTGGCCGAAGAGATTACCGTAATGGTGCACTCACAGGAAGATTTGGAAAATGCTCAAAAGGCTAGTAACATTCTTTTTGGACGGTCTACTTCGGAAGATTTAAAAGGTTTGAACGAAAAGACTTTTTTAGATGTTTTTGACGGAGTACCGCAAGCCGAAATTTCTAAAGAGGAGCTTACTCCAGGATTGGATATGATTGGTGCACTTGCGGATAAAACGGGGTTTTTAGCATCAAACAGTGAAGCAAGAAGGGAGCTGAAACAGAATTCTATCTCTGTAAATAAAGAAAAAGTAAAAGCAGATTATCTTATTACGGATAGTGACTTAATCAACGGCAAATTTGTTTTGTTACAGCGGGGTAAAAAGAACTATTTTGTTTTAGTGGTACAATAGTTCAGCTGTTTTTTAAGATAAAAGGTAGACTAAAACGGGTTTGGAAAGCGTTATGTAGCTAGTAACATTTTTCAAACCCGAATTAGATGCGTAAATTTTTATTGATTCTTACCGTTTTTGCTACACTGACTTCTTGTGATAAGTTAGACGAGCTTACCAAATTTGATCTGGATTATACAACCCAGGTGACCATTCCATCCACAGCGGGAATAGATCTTCCTTTTGAAATCTTTACACCCGATGTAGAAACTAATTCGGAATCGGAATTTGAGGTGAATGATACGCGTAAAGATTTGATCGAGGAAATTAAACTAACTAAGTTGGAATTGGAGATTACCTCTCCGGACAATAGTGATTTTAGTTTTCTTGAATCTTTAAAAGTTTATATTTCTGCAGAAGATTTAGATGAAATTATGATAGCTTCTAAGGATGAGGTAGAAGAAGCTGTGGGTGATGTTTTAGATGTAGATGTTATAGACGTAGATCTTAAGGATTACATCAAAAAAGATAAATTCAATCTTAGATTGGAAACCGTTACGGACGAGGCAATCAGTACGGATCATGAGATTGACGTAAACTCTACATTCTTTGTTGATGCCAAAATATTGGGACTTTAAAGAACCATTAAATTACAGCCTCTAACATCGGAATGGTCAAAACGGCCCAATACTTCAAAAGTGCCGTTTTCATAGGTCTTGCCTAAATCTTGCGTAGCTATAAATGCACATGAATCAATATTTGCCAGATCTATAACATTAATACCTCCAGTTTTTTTATGGTCTTGGTAGGCTAGTGGGTCTTCCGTATCGCGGATTAGGATTTTCATCCAAGGAGGAGTTTCAAAAATACCGTTTCCTTTTGAATAGCCTTGGGATAATAGTTCTGTCATGCCATATTCAGAATGTATGACCGGTACGCCAAAGCCTTCTTTTAAGATGGAATGAAGTTCTTCGCGAATAAGTTCCTTTCGTCGGCCTTTCATGCCGCCCGTTTCCATAATTACGGTGTTCTTTAGTTTTAGCGTATTGGTTTCAACCATGTCCAAAAGGGCAAAAGAAACTCCAATAAGCAATATTTTTTGACCGTTTGCGTCTAGTTGAATCAGTTTGTTGCGTAAACCATTTAGGTCGTTAAGATAAAAGCCGCTATCCGGATGCTGGCTCTGCTTGATCATATCATCAACCATATAAATAAGAGATGAGCCTTCTCTTTCCAGATAAGAAGGTAACAGGGCCAGAACGCAAAAATCTTCAACTTTACCGTAAAATAGTTCAAATGCATGTCTGAAACTTTCCTCATACAGAGAAAGCCGGTTTACAAAATGTTTGCTGGTATTGCTTCCGGTAGTACCGCTACTTGTAAAAATTGTTTCTGGGTGCTTATCTCCGGAAATAATTTCTTTTGATTTAAAAAAGGAAATGGGTAAAAAGGGAATTGCGGAAACTTCATCAACATTTGCATCGGACTTACCTAAATAGGAACAAAATTCTTGGTACACGGCATTGGTGCGATATTGGTGCCTAAAAACTTTTAAAGCTTGGGCGTCAAATTCACTCTGTGTATTTATTTTAAATATTTCACTACCGTTCATAATGCTATTCCTTGTGCAAAAATAGTGATATCCTTTTCTGTAAAAAATAAACAAGATGGGTAAAAGTGTATAATTTTAAGGTATCTGGTTATTCATAGGTAACCATTTTTTTAATTGTTAATTCTTTTAACTAATCAGGTGTAAAATGTTAATGTTTTCTAAATACAAGGAAGGCTTGGGTTAAAGATTTTGTAGCCGTTTTTATACCTGTACCTTTACCAAAATAGCTATAAAATAGCATTTTGCTGTTTTTTAAAATGATATTATGAGTCAAATTAAAGAGAACGATAAGGTAAAAGTACATTACACAGGTAAGTTGACTACAGGTGAAGTTTTTGATAGCTCTGTTGAAAGAGGAGAGCCTATTGAATTTACTATGGGTCAGGGACAATTGATACCTGGGTTTGAAAAAGGTCTGATTGATATGAAAGTCAATGAGAAAAAAACCGTTAATATACCTAAAGAGGAAGCTTACGGAGAGCCTAAAGCAGAATTGATACAGGAAGTTCCAAAGAGTCAATTGCCACAGGATATTGAGCCTAAAGTAGGAATGGGACTTGTTTCTCAGACCCAAAGCGGGCAGGAAATTAATTTATTGGTTACTGAGGTAAAGGAAGAAAGTATTGTTGTTGACGGTAACCACCCTTTAGCAGGTAAAGACCTTGTTTTTGATTTAGAGGTAGTAGAGATATTATAAAGTTGTATCATATGAACTCCTAAAATAAAGGGAGGATATGGTAAAACATTATATATTTGTTTTTTAATTAAATTGAAATAGCTCCTGAAAGGGAGCTTTTTTTTTGGCTACTTTACAACCAGTTTTCGGTTGCTGGTTTTTTGATTTTCCGTAACCTGAAGCACATATACACCCGGTACAAGCCTAGAGATATTTAGATTGCTCTTGGAAATTTGGTCCGTAAGCACAATTTTTCCGAAGACATCGTAAACTTTAATATATTTTGATTGGTTGTCTCTGGTAATAACATTTACCACATCATTAAAAGCAGGATTGGGGTATAGCTTAAAACCGGGAATTTCTTCTTTTTTTTGATTTTGAAAATCAAATGAATCTTGGGCGGACATTCCAATGGTAAATACCATGAAAAGCATAAAGTAGGTAATGCGCATAACTATTGATTTGGGGTCAACGGTTTAAAGGTAGAAAATGGGGCGGGTGATTGTTCTGAAATGTTGTGAAAATGGCCTGGGTGTTGGTGAACGTCACATCAGTTTCCGTTCATCGCTATTTTGTTACCATTCATCGACAGGTGTTTGAAGTTTGCCGACAGGTGTCTTGGTTGTAATAAATTGAAAATAAGAGGGTTCGGAAAAGGTGTTGTTGCAAAAAGAGGAGTGCTACTTAACGATTAATTTTCTTGTAGCTACTTTATTGTTTTGGTAGACCCGTAATACATAAACACCGGCATCAAGATCAGAAAGATAGAGTTCGTTGCCGTTAATTTTGGTTTCTAGAACCTGCGTACCCAAAACATCATAAATTAGAACCTGTTTGGGTGCATTATCATTTGTGCTAATGTACACCTTGCCATTCGTAACAGGATTTGGGTAAAGTTTAAAACCCTTGATATCTCCATTACTCTGGGTTTCTTGCCCATAGGAAAACGAGATACACAAGAATGTAATAATTAGGTAAAAGTGCTTCATATAATTATGTGAGCAAATAATATACCACGAATATACGAAATCTTTGTTTTGATCGTTGCCCGAATTTATGAAATGTAGGAAAATATGTATGTAAAGCCTTATGGGAACTGTAAACGGGCAATGTTTTAGATAGTATTAAGATATTTGTCTGGCTGTAAGCATGTTATTTGCTACTTTCTAAAATAGTAAACTAATTTTGGGTTAATTAGGCAGAATAGCAAGTCCTTTTGCTGGGCTGTTTGAATAGGGCGAGTACCAATTTAATTTACTATTTTGAGCCCTGCTTTAACGCATGATTATTTAGTTCAACCTCAGAATTCCCCATTGCTTGTGAAGAAGTTACTTTTTTTAGTTTCTTTTTGTTTCATGGTTTGTTGTTCTTCAAAGAATGAACCTTCCGGTGTTCGTAGTACTGGAGTTTCGGACAGCACTTTGGTGTATTATAACCTTTCAAAAGAGAAGTCGCTTTCACTCCAGGAAAAATTACGGGCCATAAATGCATCTTACAAAAAACTAAAAGACCCCGTTGTTGATTCCCTTTATGGGTATGTGCTTGATGAAAAGAGTATGCTTCATTTTAGCTTGGGTCAATATGATAGTCTTTTGAAGTATAGTGATCTTTTGGTAAGTCAAAGGGATAAAATAGGTAAGGCATCGCTGTTAGCGGAACACTATTATTTAAGGGGGTATTATTTTGCTGAAATTGAGCACCATTATTTTAAGGCCGTTGAAAATTATTCACGTTCAAAAGAATATTATCAAAGTCTGAACGATAGTGTTGGGGTAGGGGACAACTTAATGAACATTGGTATTATTCAAAAGAACAACAACGATTTTTTTGGTAGTAAAGAAACTCTTACCGATGCCTTAAAGTTTTTAAAATCACCTGCGGATAGGGCTAATTGCTATAATACCTTGGCAACCAACCATAGAAAATTGTTGAATTTTTCCGATGCTGTAAAATATTATCAAAAGGCAATTGGTACCACACAATCAAATATTGATAAGCTCATCTATGAGAACAATCTGGCTGCAAGTTACATAGATAGTAAGGCGTATGATGATGCTATTGATTTGTTGGGTAGGATAGCAAATGACTCCACCTTAAAGAAACATCAGAAAGAATATGCTCGGGTTTTGGATAATTTGGCCTATGCAAAGTGGTTGGCAGGCTCTTCTGTCTGGGAAGATGAATTTCAAAAGCCGTTGACCATTAGAATTAATAAGGGAGATAAAAGAGGGCAAATAGCCAGTTATACGCATATGGGCGAATTTTATGGTGCTGCCAGTCTGGAAAAATCCAAAGTCTATTTTGATTCGGTCATACGCCTATCTAAATCTTTAAAAATACCGCGTGCGGAAAAAGATGCTTTAAAACAGCTGATGAAGTTATTGCCGGCAGATGTGGGAATGAAAAATAGGTATGTGTTTTTGCAAGATAGTTTGTACGAGCAAGAGTTAAAGGTAAAGACCCAATTTGCAAAATATAGGTATGATGACAGGTTTAAACAGGAGTCCATTCTACGTTTAGAAAAAGAAAATGCGGAACGCAAATTGGAAGTGGTTGAACAGCGAAATCAAAAAATTATATCCTATTCGGGCTTTGCGTTACTCTTATTCGTTTCTGTTTTTGCGGGGTTCTATTTAGTGCAACGGGCAAGGCACTTAAAACAGGAAAATAGGACAGTAAAGATAGAAGCTACATATGAGACCGAAGCTGAACTATCTAGAAAACTACATGACGATTTTGCCGGAAAACTAAATCATGCTATGGTTTTGCTCCAAAACGGAGCCCAGCGTACCGAGGTCCTAAACGTGGTTGATGGCCTTTATAACCAAAGTCGGGATTTTTCCAGGGAAATAAACGATGTGGATACGGGACCCAAATTCAAAGAAGTGCTTTTTGGTATGTTAAGTGGCTATGGCAGAAATGCGCAGTTACTAGTTACCGGAAGTTTGGAGGTAGAATGGGATAGTCTTTCTGCGTTAACGAAAAAAACCTTGTACAAAGTGCTGCAGGAGCTAATGATAAATATGCAAAAGCACAGTGGTGCTACAGTGGTGTCCATTCATTTTGAACAGTTAAAGAAAAAATTGGTAATTAGTTATACCGATAACGGTAACGGAGCAACAAAAAGTAGCTTAAATAATAAAAATGGACTCTGGAATACAGAAAAGCGTATTCAGGCAATAAAGGGAAGTCTTACTTTTGATTCAGATAAGGGCGATGGTTTTAGGGCCCAGATTGAAATTCCGAATTAAAAAGTGCAGATTATGTTCAAAAAAATACTCATTGCCGAAGATTTTCAGGACACCAATAAAGGTATAGTCAATGCCTTGGAGAACCGGTTAGAGGTAGAGGATATACAGGAAGAACTGTATTGCGATAAGGCGTACAATAGATTTAAGGTTGCTTTTCAAAACGGGGAGCCGTATGAATTGTTAATTACGGACCTCTCGTTCAAGGAAGGGCCGGTAGAACGCAAACTAACTTCCGGACAATCGCTAATTGACGCTATACGGGCGGTAGATCCCAATATAAAGATTATTGTAAATTCTATGGTAGATGACCCAGCTGAAATCAATCCTCTTTTTACCGATCAGCAAATAAACGGTTATGTCTGCAAGGGCCGTAATGGGTTGAATGAATTGATTATGGCTATACAGGAGGTATCCCAGCACCGTACCTATGTTTCTCCGCAAATTAACCTAAACGGTGGGAACGCCCTTTTTGAATTGGATAAGTATGATCTTATGATTCTACAAGATCTTGCAGAAGGTTTTACCAAAAAAGAAATCTCCGAAAAATTAAAGAGCCAGAATATTTCTCCTAACAGTGAGAGTACCATAGATAAAAAAGTAAGCAGATTGTTTGATGCTTTTGGGGCAAAGAACACCCATCACCTCATAGCCAAACTTATAAAACAAGGAAGAATCTAACACTATATTTTTCATTATATCACCCGACCAATAAATGTCAATCCCTTACGGATATCTGTAAGGGATTGTTTTGTAAAGGTGTTAGGTTTGGCAAAAGTTTTATAACCAATGACCAGATACTATGTTAACAATACGGCTCAGGCCAATGGAGACTATGATGTGCATAAAGAAGATTGTAGTTTACTGGCCTTTATTTTGAGTAAAACCGATTTAGGGGTTCATGGTTCTTCTTATTTGGCGGTAGATGCAGCTAAAAAAATTTATAAGCAGGCAAACCCTTGCCAACGTTGCGCAAAGGGCTGTTGTAGTCCATCCTAAAAGTTATAAAGAATAAGACCGGCCTGCAGAGGAGATGATTGGGGGATTGTCAAATTTGTGGGTTTGGTCTTTAATACTGATGATTCACACAATAAAAAGTTCTACTGTGCGTTAGAATCGTTAAAATGCAGAAAATATCGGTGAATGACATCTAGTGCACGTGATTCATACGTATGTGTAATGTTACAGACAAATTATTCAAAATCCCCCATTCCCCATGACTTCATTTATTGATTACTTTAAAAGTAAACCCCTTTACAAGCAAAATTTTTTACTAGTTAGAATTGTTTTATTGGTAATGCTCTTGAGCTGTACAAGTGCAAGTGTATTTGCCCAAAAAACCAATTTCTCCGTGATGGAGGTTGTTGAAATAGAATTCAACAGCCAACAACAATATAGCAACCCTTACATGGAAGTAGATGTGTGGGTTGAGCTAAAAAAAGAAGGTTCGGCCGGTGAGGCATATCGTATTCCCGTATTTTGGGATGGCGGAAATGTATTTCGTGGTCGTTTGGTGGCTACTTCGCCCGGTAACTGGTCTTGGAAAGTGCTAGACGAGACCGTTACAAAATCTGACCGTGGTTTTATTGGTAAAAGCGGAACGTTTAGTGCATCTATTGCAGACGTGAGTAGCAATCCCAATAATCGCGGATTTATCAGGGTGGCCCCTAACAAACGAACTTTAGAGTATGCAGATGGTACTCCCTTCTTTTTCACAGCCGATACGTCTTGGTCCGCATTGACTGCAGTATTTGGTTTTGATCGTGCTAATGACATTTCCGGTATATCGTTTAAGGATTATATTTCAGCAAGAAAAAAACAAGGCTTCAACGGGCTTAACGTTATTGCAAGTTTTCCGGATGATACCTATTTGGAACAGTTAGGAAGAAATTTGGATCGCCCGGGTAAAGAAAGCGGATTGTGGGCCAGTGAGACTTGGGGTGAGAAAATTGCACCTAATGGTGAGACTCCTTTTGAATTGAAGACTAGAGGGCAATCCATAACCGATAAACTTCCGGAAGCGGATTATCAAAAAATTGACCCAAAATATTGGCAGTCCGTAGACCAGCGGATGCAATTCCTGTCAGAGCAAGGATTTGTAACCTTGTTCGAATCCATAAGAAGACATGAACGATGGCCATTTCGTTCTCAGGTAGAGAAAAATGCGTTTTACAATTATATCCGCTATCTGTGGGCGCGATATGGATGTTACAATATGATTTTTAGTTGGGTGCACCATGATACCAACTCGGGAAATGTATATCCAGAGTGGTTAAAATTGGTCAAACACGCAAATAGTGAACTTAACAAAAAAATTGGAGGGTATAAAATGCCCTATGGTCAGCCTAGGACCGCAATGTCATACAATACAACATTAAAGAATTGGGAACGGGATATACCTACTGCACTTGATATTCAAAATGTGAGTAATGCCGAGAGGGATGAGACCATGCACTCTTGGTTGCGGGATATTTATCACGGAAGAACAACTAAACCTGCCTTAAATTTAGAACCGTTTTATCCAGGTTGGGGTCTGCATTCCATGAACGAAATCAATCCGGGAATGGATGACACCAGCATGGCGCAAATGCAAATGTACGGTTCCGTGCTAAGTGGTGGTCTGGCGGGCCATGCTTGGGGAGATGCGTGGTACGCTGGTGCGGCAAGTTCTACCTCAAGGTCTGGAGGAGCTACCGTTGTGCCTGTTAATGAGCCTCAGGTTAGCGCGCTTAACGCGTTTGAATCCCAGTCTATGGGGCATTTAAAAGATTTTGTATTGGACAAGGGGCATGATTACAGTCAATTGGTGCCTGCTGCGGATACTCATTTAAGTGATAGTCAGGACTACTTGCACACCTTATCTGTGTCCAAGGACAAATCGTTCGCACTTGGTTTTTTTACGGCAGACTCTAGAAAGAACGCTAAAGCGCTGCCCACATTAAAGAACTTACAACCGTCAAAGACCTATCAGTTTCAATGGTGGGATGTGAACAATGGAGGTTGGATTTCCTCGGAGAATATCACAACAAATAGTTCTGGGGCTATGAAAACACCAACTGTACCCAATAATGACCGGACCAAAGGTTGGGCGTATAGAATTAGAACAGAAAATCTTGTTGATGAGGATGATGTAGATACTGATGAGACGGATACGGATACTGATACCGATTCGGATATCAATTTTGCCCTTCGCATCAACTCTGGTGGGCAGGCAACAACTTACAAAGGAGATACGTTCTTGGCAGATACTTACTATGATGAAGGCTTTACGTTGAATAGACCTCAAACCGGTCTTGATGATCCGTTCAAAAAATTCAGATTTAGTCGTTCCCAGGTAATGAGTTATAATATTCCATTGAAAAACGGAGACTATACGGTAAAGCTTCATTTTGCCGAGTTGTGGTTTGGTGCTACCGGAGGAGGTTCCGGAGGTGTGGGTAAAAGAGTTTTTGATGTAAACCTAGAAGGAGTATTGGTAGAGGATAACCTGGACGTTTTTGCCCAAGTTGGAGCGGAGACCGTGCTTACTAAGGCGTACACGGTAAATGTTTCCGATGGACAATTAGAGATAGATTTTTCTTCACTGCCATTAGATGGGGGTGTTAGGCATCCTATTATTAATGCCATTGAAATTTTAGAGACGCAAGAAGAGGTAGAGGTTCCACCTGTTGCCGATAGTGAAGATGAAAGTATACCTGATTTAGTGGGGCATTGGCCGCTGGATGAATTGAACGGGGTGAGTGCGGGTGATACGAGCGGACTTGGACGTACAGGTGTGCTTCAGGACGGATTAACTTTTGATAAGGATAAAGTAAGTGGTCAAATAGAAGGAGCTTTGTGGTTTGATGGTAGTGATGACCACATTCGTCTGCCAAATCTAGATGATAATTTACAGGAGGGCTTTTCGGTTTCGGCTTGGGTAAATCCTAGCAATGCAGAAGGTGGCTACCAAGGAATCGTAGGTAGTACTACTTCTGGAGGATTTATGATGTTCGTTAACCGGGGTAAACTTGGTTTTAAGGTAACTACACAGGAGAACCGAAGAAAATTAATAAGTAAGGGAATTATTAAAAATGATGTGTGGCAAATGGTTACCTGTACTTATGATGGTAGTGATATGCGTTGGTATATAAACGGAGAAAACGTGCACAGTGAGGCGCTCTCAGGTACTTTAAAAGATAGGAATGTAGCTTGGATAGGATGGTCCGGGTGGGGCAAAGAATATTTTAAAGGCGGTATTGATGCGGTGCGGTTGTTCAGTACGGCACTTACCAAGCAGCAAGTACTGTCCTTGTTTGAAGAAGAAAGTGCGGCAACGGGCTCTGGAGATTTGGCTTCCAAGTTGGATGTATCAATGGATAATAATGTGAGGGCTAGAGTTACTCAGCCTGCATACGTTCATCCTAATCCAACTGTTGGTAACTTTAGGATAACCGGAATTGTAGAAGGTGAAAAAGATATTGTTGTGGCCGATTTTTCTGGACATGTATTACTCTCCTTAAAAACGGATGACGCAGAGCCCGAGTTAGACCTTTCGGCATATCCTGATGCTATCTATATAGTTAAAGTGCTTCAAAATGAGCTCGAATGGAGTTTTAAAATAATAAAGGAATAGGTGTAACTAATAAAACATGTTTCTTTTAAGACGTATAAGAATAGACCATGGCATTTTTGTTGTGGTCTTTTTTTTGTTTGAAACCCAATAAAGTTGTCGCTTTACTTTTTGAGGAAAGACTATTTTAGGAGGAGAAAGGAGAGGTGATAGTTGAAATTAAAAAAGCCTCCAACTTGCGTTGAAGGCTTTTCGCGGTCTGGACGGGACTCGAACCCGCGACCCCCTGCGTGACAGGCAGGTATTCTAACCAACTGAACTACCAGACCGTGGCGTTTAGCGAGTGCAAATATACACCGCATTTTCAATTGCACAAACAATTTTCAATAAATTTTTCAGCTTTATATGAATTTCTTTCGTTCCGTTAAATAGGTGTTGAGTATTTGGGAGAAGTTGCCCTTTACATCAATTTCCACATATTTAATTTTGTATTGAGCGCATTTTAATTTTAAATCTTCAAAATAGGAGCGAACACTACGTTCGTAGGATTCTTTTATGTTACTGGAATACAAATCTATATGTTCTCCGGTCTCCACATCTAAAAAGCGTTTTGGAGTATTGTCAAAATCAAAATGGTATTCTTTAGACTTGTCCATGAGGTGAAATAACACCACTTCGTGCTTGTTGTATTTTAAATGTCTAAGGGCTTCAAAAATTTTTTCGTCGTCTTCAGAAGTTTGGAACATATCCGTAAAAAGAAAAATTAGGCTTCTTCTCTTAATGTTCTCCGCTATTTGGTGTAAATAGGTGTAGGTTTCTGTCTGCTGTGCGGGTTTGGTGTCTTGGCTCAGTTCACTTAGTTTGGCCAATAACATTTGGTGGTGCCGTTCACTACCCTTTTCCGGGGCATAAAAATTATAGTTGTCCGAATAAACACTTAGCCCAACAGCGTCTCTTTGCCTTTTAAGGATGTTCATGAGCGCCGCTATGGCCAATACCCCAAAACTTATTTTGTTCAAATTTGTAACCGACAGGTCCTTTGTCTGCGGATAGTACATAGAGGCCGAGCTATCCAAAATCATATGGCATCTCAAATTGGTCTCTTCTTCGTATCGTTTGGTGTACAGTTTATCTGTCTTGGCGAAAAGTTTCCAATCTATATGTTTTGTGCTTTCGCCGGCGTTATAGATTTTATGCTCTGCAAACTCTGCCGAAAAACCATGAAACGGACTTCTGTGAATGCCACTTATGAAGCCTTCCACAACCTGATTGGCCAGAAGCTCTAGATTTTGGAAAAGTGATGTTTTGTTTAATTCGGATTGCAGGTTCATGTTACTAAGATAGGCATTAAACCGGAACTTTATCAGGACGGGAACTTGGGTTTAGGGTATAAAAAAATCCCGCTAAAAGCAGGATTTTTTTATTGTTCTCCTCAATAGAGAGGAATATATTATAAAGCAGCGTCAATCGCGTCTGTATATACTTTCTTAGGAGATACACCAACTTGACGGTTAATGATCTCACCATTTTTGAATACCAATACAGTTGGAATGTTACGTACACCGTATTTGGCGGCAAATTCTTGATTTGCATCAACATCAACTTTACCAACAACGGCTTTGCCTTCGTATTCAGAGCTAACTTCTTCAATGATAGGTCCTACCATTCTACATGGTCCACACCATGCTGCCCAAAAATCAACTACTACAGGTTTATCGCTTTTTAATACTACTTCATCAAAAGTAGCGTCTGTTATTTCTAATGCCATGATTTTATGTTTTTATATATTATGCAAAGTTAGTCAAATATCTAACGGTTTCCTTACTAACGATACATTGGTTTTAGCTATTGTGTTATCAATCTAATTTATAGGGTCCAGAATTCATATTCTGGGAGGTAGTACACTGGTCTAATTGAGTTTATAATGTACATCATTCTTCATTAAATCCGCCAATAGCTCACTATTGATCTGTACTTTTTGTTTTCGGCAAGTGAGGCTTACTTTAATTTCTTCTTGCATTTCGTAAACAATAAAGTTAAGCGGATGGTTGCCCGGATAAGCGGTAAGGGTGTCCCTAAGTTGAATTACATCTTTCTCTTTAAGGTCATCTATATTCAGTTTAATGGTGAGTTTCTTGGCGTAAGCTTCCATCACCTCCTGTAAGAGCATAAAACTATTGAACTGAATACGCGGGTCTCCTTTTTTGCCGGTTTCTCGGTTGGTCCATCCATCTTTTACGAATACCTTGATATAGGCGAAGGAATTGATCATTAAGAAATGTCTGAACTTAAGGTATTCTTCTCCAAATATCCTGAACTCGTACGATTCCGAATAATCCTCAACAGTAAATGCGGCCCAGCCTTTTCCGTTTTTGGATACGCGGTGCTGTACGTCAGTAATAACACCCGCAAAAGCCAACTCCCGATTTACAACGTTTTGCAGATCGCTCAAATCTGAAAGGGAGGCGTTGCAAAAGGCATCTATTTCAGTTTTAAAATCATCTAACGGGTGACCTGAAATGTAAATACCCACCACTTCTTTTTCCCTGCGGAGTTTTTCCATGGTGCCCCATTCCTCACATGGAGGAACTACGGGTTCCGGTATCTGTACTTCGCTGGCATCACCAAAAAGACTAACCTGACTTGAGTTTTCGCTTTCTTGAAACTTGGCACCATATTTTATGGTTTTTTCCAGAAAGGTAACCCCATCACCCTCATCATGAAAGTACTGAGCCCTGTGGGTGTCTCCAAAAGAATCAAATCCGCCGGCAACGGCTAAACTTTCAAACGCCTTTTTATTGGCAGCACGTAAATCTATTCGCTTTGCGAAATCAAAAACCGACTTAAACGGGCCTTCTTCTTTTCTGTTCTCTACAATGGTTTCCACAGCGCCACGGCCAACACCTTTTACCGCACCCATACCAAAACGCACAGCACCGGCATCGTTTACGGCAAATTTGTAGTAAGATTCGTTTACATCTGGTCCAAGTACATCTAAGCCCATACGCTTACATTCTTCCATGAAAAATGTAACCTGTTTAATATCGTTCATGTTGTTACTCAATACCGCGGCCATATATTCGGCAGGGTAGTGGGCCTTGCAATAGGCAGTTTGGTACGCAATCCAAGCGTAACAGGTAGAGTGCGATTTGTTAAAGGCGTAGGCAGCAAAGGCTTCCCAGTCTTTCCAAATTTTTTCCAATTTGTCTACGGCATGCCCTTTTGCTGAAGCTTGTTCAATGAACTTGGGCTTCATTTTATCCAGAACGTGCTTTTGCTTTTTACCCATGGCTTTACGCAAAACATCGGCCTCACCTTTGGTAAAGTCGGCCAATTTTTGAGAAAGGAGCATCACCTGCTCTTGGTACACGGTAATTCCGTAGGTTTCCGCCAGATACTCTTCACAAGCATCCAAATCATATACAATTTCTTCTGTACCGTGTTTACGGGCAATGAAGCTAGGTATATATTCCATTGGGCCTGGGCGGTACAGGGCGTTCATGGCAATTAGATCAGCAAAAACCGTTGGCTTTAATGAGCGCATGTGTTTTTGCATACCGGGGGATTCGTATTGGAACACACCAACTGTTTCCCCTCGTTGAAAGAGCTCGTATGTTTTTACATCGTCAAGCGGAAAATTCTCTGGGTCTAGCTCAATACCATGTTTTGCCTTTACGATTTTAACGGTGTCCTTGATCAAGGTCAGCGTTTTTAATCCCAAGAAATCCATTTTTAGCAATCCCGCATCTTCCACAACGGAGTTGTCAAACTGGGTACAGTACATGTCCGAATCTTTGGCCAAAGCCACAGGTACGAACTTGGTAATATCATCTGGGGTAATAATCACCCCACAGGCATGAATTCCGGTATTACGAACTGAACCCTCTAAGATATATGCTTGGTTCAAGGTTTCGGATTCTAGCCCGTCCCCTTCGGAAATATTAAGAAGTTCGTTTATTTTTTCGAGCTCTTCGCTATTGAATTTGCTGCGAAGCACTTTTTCGTCAATCCCAATAATTTTTTTCAGTTTGGACATGTTGGGGATCAACTTTGCCATACGATCCGCATCGCCCAGAGGTAAATCCAACGCCCTTGCCGTATCTCTAATGGAAGACTTGGCGGCCATGGTACCGTAGGTGATAATTTGTGCCACCTGATTGGATCCGTACTTGTCAATTACATAGTCCATTACCCGGCTACGGCCCTCATCATCAAAATCAATATCAATATCGGGCATACTTACACGATCCGGATTCAGGAAACGCTCAAAAAGCAGGTCGTACTTAATGGGGTCTAAATTCGTAATCCATAAACAATACGCAACGGCGGAACCTGCAGCCGAGCCACGACCAGGACCAACCGATACGTCCATACTACGTGCGGCCCTAATGAAATCCTCTACGATCAAAAAGTAACCTGGGTAGCCTGTCTTTTCAATTACTTGAAGCTCAAAATCCAGCCTTTCGTCAATTTCAGGTGTGATTTCGCCATACCTTTTCTTGGCACCTTCATAGGTGATATGGCGTAAGTATTTGTTTTCCCCCCTTTTGCCACCGTCCAGTTTATCTTCTTCAAACTGAAACTCCTCGGGAATGTCAAAAGCAGGTAATAGTACATCCCGGGCCAAGGTGAACGTCTCTACCTTGTCCACAATTTCCTGAATGTTGATTATGGCTTCCGGAATGTCCTTAAAAAGTTCTTTCATCTCGTCCGAAGACTTGAAGTAGTACTCCTGGTTTGGCAATCCGTATCTGTACCCACGACCACGGCCTATAGGCGTGGCTTGTTTTTCGCCGTCTTTAACGCATAAAAGAATATCATGCGCATGTGCATTTTCCTTAGCGGCATAGTAGGTGTTGTTGGTGGCTACGAGTTTAACATTGTGCTTTTTGGCAAACTGTGTCAGAACTTGGTTTACCCGGTCTTCATCTTCTTGACCGTGGCGCATAATTTCTATGTAGAGATCATCGCCAAAGGTTTCTTTCCACCAAAGCAATGCCTCTTCAGCCTGATTTTCACCAACGTTCAGTACTTTACTTGGTACCTCGCCGTATAAGTTTCCGGTAAGCACCATAACGTCTTCTTTGTACTGCTCTATAATTTTTTTATCGATTCGAGGTACATAGTATTTTCCGTCCACAAAGGCAATGGAAGACATTTTTGCCAAGTTTAGGTATCCTTTTTTGCTCTTGGCGAGCATAACAATTTGATACCCGTTGTCTTTTTGAGATTTGTTGGTGTGGTCTTCACAGACCTGAAATTCGCAACCTATAATCGGGGTAATTTCCAATTCCGGTTCCGGTAATTCGTTCAACGGTTCTTGTCCTTCTTCAAGTGTACCGTTTTGTGTTGCTTCGTAGCGCTTTAAATTGGCCTCGTTTCTTGCAACAACCCCTTTGTTGTGGTTGAGTACGCCATTTACAAAATGGAATGCACCCATCATATTGGCGTGGTCGGTCATTGCCACCGCTGGCATTTTTGCCTTTGCCGTGTTGGCAATCAAATCCGGAATACTGGTGGTAGATTGCAGAATGGAGAACTGGGTGTGGTTGTGCAAATGAGCAAAACTGGCCGACTCCAATGTAGCCAGATTTTCCTCAATTTCTTCTTGGGAAACGCCACCAGTGTCCTTTTCCCAAAGTGCGTCGGCTATTTTTTTAGAGGCCTTTTTAAGGTTAATGTGTTTTAAGCCGATAAGTTGAATTTCCTGAGGATTGGCCTTGTTGAAATTCTTGAAATAATCGGGCTGAACATCTAATTGTTCAGTAGTATACTGATGCTTGCGAATAAGCTCCAAAAAGCAACGTGTAGTTGCTTCAACATCTGCAGTGGCATTATGCGCTTCGCCAAAAGGTTCGCCAAACAGGTGTTGGTGTAGTTCCGTAAGCGTGGGGAGCTTAAATTTACCACCACGACCACCGGGAATTTGGCAAAGCTGTGCCGTATGCTCCGTACAGGTATCTAGAACCGGAAGTTCCTGCAATGGGTTTTCAACACCTAAACGGTGAAATTCCGCCCCCATAATATTTACATCAAAACCAACATTTTGCCCAACAATAAACTTTGTTTTGGACATGGCTATGTTGAACTTCTCTAGAACCTCCGAAAGGGAAACACCTTGTTGTTCGGCCAATTCGGTAGAAATACCGTGAATTTGCTCGGCGTCATAAGGTATGTTGAATCCGTCTGGGCGCACCAAATAATCTTGATGTTCAATACAATTACCCATTTCATCATGCAACTGCCAAGCTATCTGTATACAACGTGGCCAGTTGTCCGTATCGGTAATTGGGGCGTCCCAGCGCTTGGGAAGTCCGGTGGTTTCCGTATCAAAAATGAGGTACATAAGAGTTCGTGTTTCAGCTTAAAAAAGAGACTATAAAATTAAGCAAAAAGAACGCTCTTAGAACGAATGACTTGTTAAGAGTTATTAACGGATCTGAAGTTTTAAGGGTTCTTGTAAGCAAAGGGTTTAAAGCGAGTGCGTTAGGTTGTAATTGTCACGGCTCGGAAAAAAGACAGGCAATGCATCATTTTTATTAAAATTGAGTAGGTGTACATCAAAAAGAAATTCTATATTTGCAGCCCTTTAAAAGGGAAGATTTTAAAATGAATTAATAACAAGGGTCGGGCACCCTACAAATTAATGTGATATGCCAGTTAAAATTAGATTACAGAGACACGGTAAAAAAGGAAAACCATTTTATTGGATCGTTGCTGCGGATAGCCGTGCGAAAAGAGATGGTAAATTCTTGGAAAAATTGGGAATCTACAACCCAAACACCAACCCTGCTACTATTGAATTGAACATTGATAATTCAGTACAATGGTTACAAAACGGTGCACAACCAACAGATACAGCTAAAGCTATTCTTTCTTATAGAGGAGTACTTTTAAAGCACCACTTATTAGGAGGTGTTCGCAAAGGTGCTTTGACCGAAGAGCAAGCAGAAGAGAAATTTAAAGCTTGGTTAGAGGAAAAGGAAAGTAAGATTGCTTCTAAAGTTGATGGTCTTGACAAAGAAAAAGAGCAAGCCAGAGCAGAAGCTTTGAAAGCTGAAAAAGAAGTAAACGAGAAGCGTGCTGCTGAAGCTGCCGCTGCTGCATTGCCAGAAGCTCCTGAAGCTGAAGAGGCAGACGCAGAAGAAGCTCCGGCCGTAGAAGCTGAAGCATCTAAAGAAGAAGAATAAATAATTTAGGAACGAATGCGTAAGGAAGATTGTTTCTACCTCGGTAAAATCGTTTCTAAATATAGTTTTAAGGGTGAGGTACTGGTGAAGCTAGATGCCGATGAACCCGAAGTATACGAAAACATGGAATCAGTTTTTGTCTTGATGAAAGACAATGCACTGGTTCCATTTTTTATTGATAGATGTCGCTTACATAAATCGGCCTTACTGCGCATAGATTTTGAAGAAGTAAAGGACGAAGCTGCTGCAGACCGTATCATGGGGCACGAGCTCTATTTGCCCTTATCCGCTCTTCCCAAATTAGAGGGTGATAAATTTTACTTTCATGAGGTCATAGGGTTTGATGTATTGGATGAGACGCACGGCAACATTGGAAAAATAACCGGGGTTAACGATACTACTTCCCAAGCTATTTTTGAAATAGAAAAAGACGGTAAAGAAATTTTAGTGCCTATCATTGATCAAATCGTAAAGAAAGTTGATAGGGATAATAAGACCGTTCACGTAAGCACACCGGAAGGTCTTGTAGACTTGTATTTAGGGTAAACCAGGCTTGTTAGGCCCGGTCTACCTTTTTTTGGTGCTTATTTCAGTGCTTTCTTGCAAAACTCCACACATTTTTGGACTTCCGCCACGGCATTAGAGCCTTGTGGGATATCATACTCAAGTTCTATAGTTCCCGGGAAGGTATAGTTTTTGTCCTTCATTAACTCTAACGCACCTGCCAACGGAGTGTCACCACTGCCCCAAACTAGATTTCCTTTCCCGTGTTCCGGTGTCTGTCTGTCCTTTAAGTGCATACTCTTAATATGCTCATGTTTGGTTTTTATGATATCTAGAGGGGCGGTATTACCTGCAGCAACAAAATGGCCCAGGTCTAAATTTAAGGCATTATATTTTGATTGCTCCAAAGCTGTATCCCAAAGGGTGGGTGTCTGTTGTTCGTGGCCATGGTAAGCAATATAAATTCCATGCTTTTTAGCAAAGTTTCCTAGTCTAAGTGTAGTAGCATCGTTACTTGGATGCTCTACGGTAACGTGGCTGGCACCTAAAACTTTTGCTGTTTTCATACCCCAATCAATATCTGCATCAGAATTGTTTTTACCAAAGGTGTTTCTTGGCTTAAATGCGTATATCTGCACTCCGGCATCGTTGTACATTTTTCTGAACTTCTCAAACTTTTTCATATCGGCATTCTTTCGCCATTCCGTTACTTTGGCATTGTAGACTGCTTGTTCAGCTTGTATCTCAGCTAGCTCCTTTGCTTCGTTATCCGAAATGGCTCCGCTTTTTTTCTTTTTCATCAACCCAAAGTATACACTTCTGTCCAATGTGTTTTCTGGTCTTCCCGCGAAAGTCTCGGCAGGGTCGCCAATCAATTCAATAGCATTTATGCCGCAGTCCAAGATATATTTTAAAGTAGCTTCAGCACTTTGATCTTCCATGCTCCTAAAGGAATAGGTAATAACCCCTATCTGTACTCCATTAAATTTGGAATTGGGTTTATTGAAATTTTTTAATATGGACGGAGCGCCAAACAAAGATGGGGTAATGAGACTTGACCCTGCGGCTAACGTTAAGGTATTTCTTAAAAATTTGCGTCTTCCGGATTTTGAGTTGTTTTGCATTTTGGTATAATTTGGTTAAAAGTGTACGTGAGTTTTATAATTGTTTATTGCTACAGGCAAGCTGAAATTATAATTTTTAAAGGGTAATTTCTATCAAGGAAATTAAGTATTTTCAATTCTAGGAACAAGTATTACAAACACTATAACAAAAAGAAAGACTGTTAGGTGTATTTGTAAATTAAGGCAATTCGATTATATAAATTAACCAATTCATTCAGGTAGGATGGATCAAGTTCAGGGCTTTATGGGAAGTTGTATTTGACGTAACTTCTTGTTCCTTTTTGTATATAGGAGGGAGGTTGGGGGTGCCGTGTCTGCTGCCAAGGCGACTTTTGTTAAAATGGCAGTATTTGGCATTCTGTTTTGAAATTTTGTTAGTATTTAGCTCTTTTGCTTTGTTATTGGTCGAATTTTAACGGTTATTAAATGGTAAAGTTTGTAAGTTCATTACAGATTTAAAACCACCATCAATGACCAAGAATGTAATGAGCCAATTGTTCAGCATTGCTGCTTTTGTTTTTGCAAGCTGTATATTATGCAGTTGTGCTTCTGAAGCTGATAAGACAATTGCACTGGAAGATGGCAATAAAGAAACGGCCATACCCGAAAAAATCGATTTCACTTTTCATGTAAAGCCTATTCTATCGGACCGATGTTTTATATGTCACGGTCCGGATAAGAATGCCGTTGAAGGTGATCTATCCCTTCACTCCGCCGAAGAAGCATACAGGGCTTTAGGCGAACTTAAAGACCATGCGGCCATTGTGCCCGGTAATGCATCTAAAAGTAGTTTGGTAGAGCGTATTTTCAGTGATGATCCTAATTTGATCATGCCACCACCGGAATCTAACCTGGTTTTAGAGGATTTTGAAAAGGCTATTCTAGAAAAATGGATAGCACAAGGTGCCGAGTATAAAACGCATTGGGCATTTATACCACCTACTCTGCAAGAAGTGCCGGAAAATGTTGGTGCTAAAGTTTGGGGCAGTAATGAAATAGATGCTTTTATCTTGAATAAATTGACCGAAAAAGGGTTGAGCCCTAGTCCTCGGGCAAGTAGTGAAAAACTATTGCGCAGAATTACTTTTGACTTAACCGGATTGCCACCCACTTTAGAGCAAATAGAAAAATTCGCGGCAAATCCTTCACAGGAAAAATATGAAGAGGTTATAGATTCATTGCTGTTATCGGTAGATTATGCCGAAAATATGGCTGCAGAATGGATGGATATTGCCAGATATGCGGATACACATGGCTATCAAGATGATTTTGAACGTACCATGTGGCCTTGGCGAGATTGGGTTATTCACGCTTTTAAGGAGAATATGCCATATGACCAGTTCGTAACCTATCAATTAGCGGGTGATCTAATGCCAAATGCCAATCTAGAACAAATATTAGCTACCGGTTTTAACAGGAATCACAAGATAACTGCCGAAGGAGGGGTGATTCCTGAAGAATACCGGGTTGAATACGTAGAGGATAGAAATACCACGCTGGGTACGGCGTTTTTGGGGCTTACCTTAGAATGTGCAAGATGTCATGACCATAAGTATGATCCCATTAGTCAAAAAGATCACTTTCAGTTTTATAGCTTCTTCAATACAATACCAGAAAAAGGCTTGTTGGATAATGCTGCAGATTTGCCTGAACCTTACATTAAAGTGACGCAGAAAGAGGTGAACGATATTCTAGGATTCATCAACCTAGAGAAAAGTGAGATGAAAGAGGTGCCGGTGATGGTGATGAAAGAAATGGATCAGCCTAGATCTTCATTTATATTAAAAAGAGGTATTTATGATCAATATGGCGATGAGGTATTTCCTGATACTCCGGAATCCATTTTACCTTTTGATAACTATCCGAAGAACAGATTAGGATTGGCAAAATGGTTGTTTGATGATGAGCACCCACTTACGGCAAGGGTTGCGGTGAACAGATTATGGCAGCGAATGTTCGGTAGTGGTATTGTAGCATCTTCTTTCGACTTTGGTAATCAAGGTTCGTTGCCTACACACCCGGAATTGTTGGATTATCTGGCTATCAAATACAAAACTGAAGGTTGGGATACCAGAAAAATGTTGAAGTACATTGCAATGTCCGAGGCATATCAGCAAGATACAAAGGCTAGTCCCGAGAAGTTGGAGCAAGATCCTGAAAATAAATATTTGGCGCGCGCCTCTCGTTTACGACTTTCTTCCGAGGCTATTCGTGATCAAGCCTTGGCGTTTAGCGGATTACTGAATAGGGAAGTGGGCGGTCCTAGTGTTAAGCCCTATCAGCCAGAAGGTATCTGGGAAGAAACTACGGGTGGCGGTGGTGGTAGTACGGCTTCCTATACCTTAAGTGAGGGTGAAGATGTGTATAGAAAAAGTATATATACGTTTTGGAAACGTACCGTTCCACCACCAAGTATGATGACTTTTGACAGTAGCTCAAGAGATTATTGTTCGGTTAAAAGGCAAGAGACTAATACCCCGTTACAAGCTTTGGTATTATTGAACGATCCACAAATAGTTGAAGCCGCAAGGGTTGCCGCCGTAGGTGAGATGGAGGCAAACCCCAATGCGGAGAGCGAGCAAATAAAAACCCTGTTTTACAAAGCGACCTCTCGTATGCCCAATGAGACGGAGATACAGTCTTTGACCGATTACTATACTGAAATGCTGTCGAAAGTTGAGAACGGTGAAATTTCTACAAGCGAGTATTTAAGTATTGGCAGAAGTGAAGTACCTACGGGTTTGGACAAAGAAAAGTTAGTGGCAATGACCTTAACGGCACACACAATTTTGAATTTAGACGAAACTATAAATAGAGGCTGATTATGAGCGAAAAGAAAATAGTTGAAGAGCGGTCGCTAATTCTAAACAGGCGATCTTTTTTAGGAAAGGCTGCATTGGGAGTTGGTGGAATTGGATTGGCTTCTTTATTGGGTACAAACTTATTTAGAAAAGGTGAAAACGGATTATATACGGCAGATAGCGGACCTACTGGGGTAAAGGGGGTGTTGGATTCGCTACATCATCCATCCAAAATTAAAAGAGTCATTTATTTATTTCAAAGTGGTGGTCCTTCGCAATTGGAGCTGTTTGATTATAAGCCGCTTTTAAACAAACGTAGAGGTGAAGATCTGCCGGAATCTATTCGTAACGGACAACGATTAACGGGTATGACTTCCGGTCAAGATAGATTTCCTTTGGTGGGCTCTAATTTCGGATTTCGGCAGTATGGTAAAAATGGCACCTATATTAGTGACCTTTTGCCTTATACCGCCAAAATTGTAGATGATATCTGTATTGTTAAATCAATGTACACGGAAGCTATTAACCATGATCCTGCGGTAACATTTTTTCAAACGGGATCACAGCAACCGGGTAGACCAAGTATTGGCTCGTGGTTAAGTTACGGGCTGGGTAGCGAGAATGAAAATTTACCCGCTTTTACAGTGCTTCTGTCAAGAGGTTCGGGTAGACCTAACGGGCAACCGTTGTATACGAGACTTTGGGGTAACGGGTTTTTACATTCCCTTCATCAAGGAGTACAATTCAGAGCGGCAAAAGATCCTGTTTTATATTTGAATGACCCTAAAGGAACTACGGCAGATGTTAAAAGATCTATGCTTGATAAATTGGCAGAACTCAATGATCAACATTACCAAGAATCTAACGATCCGGAAATTCAAAGTAGAATTGCCCAGTATGAAATGGCATATAGAATGCAAACTTCTGTACCAGATGTCATGAATACGGATGGTGAGCCAGATTATATTTATAAGATGTATGGTTCGGATGCTAAAATTCCAGGGACTTTTGCAGCTAATTGTCTTTTAGCGAGACGATTGGCAGAGAAAGATGTTCGTTTTATACAATTGTACCACATGGGCTGGGATCAGCATGATAATCTTCCTGGAGCAATAGAAAAACAGGCTAAAGATGTGGATCAAGCATCGGCGGCTCTGGTGGCAGATCTTAAACAGCGTGGTATGTTAGAAGATACTTTGGTGGTTTGGGGAGGAGAATTCGGTAGAACCAATTACTCCCAAGGCTTGCTTACAGATACCAATTACGGTAGAGATCACCACCCAAGATGTTTTACCATGTGGATGGCAGGTGGTGGTATTAAACCGGGTATTGTCTATGGTGAAACCGATGATTTTGGGTATAACATAACCAAGAACCCGGTGCATGTTCACGATTTTCAGGCTACTATGTTGCATCAGTTGGGTATTGATCATGAGAAATTCACCTATAAATATCAAGGTAGACGATTTAGGCTTACCGATGTTGAAGGTCATGTGGTTAAAGATATTTTATCGTAATGCAGAGAAGAACATTTATAAAAAATACCGCCGCAGCCTCAGCGGGACTTTTAACTTGCTCTTCTTTTGGCGCAAGTATATTGGAATATAAAGATGCGGTTATAGGTCATGGCAGTCACCAGTATAAAATAGATTTGAACTGGGGTGCATTGAATTCTAATTACCATCCGGTGAACGATTGCCATGAAATGGTGCAAGATTCCAAGGGCAGGATTTTATTGTTAACCAACCATACCAAGAACAATGTTATTGTTTATGACCGTTCTGGTAAATTGTTGGAAACTTGGGGAACGGATTATCCCGGTGCGCACGGTTTAACATTGAATGTTGAAAATGGTGAGGACTTTCTGTACATAGCGGATAACAATAGGCATGAGGTGATTAAGACTACCATAGACGGTAAGGTGATACAAGTTTTTTCGTATCCCAAGGAATCGGGAAAATATACTGCCAAGGAGCAATACATACCTACAGAAACGGCTATTGCTGAAAATGGCGATGTATATATTGCCGATGGTTATGGGTCTCAATACATTATGCGGTACAATGCCAAAGGGGAGTTGTTACAGACTTTTGGCGGTAAAGGCGATGCAGAACACCTTTTTAATAATGCCCACGGTATTTGTATAGATACCAGAGGCGGGAAGTCTCCCGAACTTTTAATAACAGCAAGACAGCAAAATAAGTTGAAACGGTTTACCATGGATGGGGAATTTATAGCAAGTATAGATTTGCCCGGAGCATATATTTGTAGACCGGTAATTAAGGGTGATACCATTTATTTGGCAACTATCTGGTCTGGTGATGGGTCTGATGGTACCGGATTTATCTCCATATTGGATAAACATAATAAACTTATATCCGCACCTGGCGGATGCACACCCGTTTATGGGGAAAATGGTTTGGAGCCCATGTATCAATCCATCAAAATATTTACGCATCCGCATGATGTATGTGTAGATGATGAAGATAATTTATATGTTGCTCAGTGGAATTCAGGGAAGACGTATCCTATAAAATTGAATAGAATATGATCAAACGAATTTTCTATTCAATAGCTATAGTTCTACTATTGTGCCAAGCCTGTATTTCTCAAAATACGGAACATGCACCAACAGCCTTATTTCAATTATCCAACCCTCGTGTTCAAGTGTCGTCCATATTTTTCGATTCGTATACTATGCTCAATTTCAGCATAGATATGCCAAATTCAATAATAAAATATACCTTGGATGGTAGCTCGGTAAATCAAAATGCAAAGGTGTTTTCTGGACCATTGAAAATACAGGAAAGTGCCGTAATCAAGGCTAAAATGTTTCATCCGGATTATAAAGAAAGTGATGAAGTTGTATTAGAAGTGGTAAAGATTGCCAAGAACAGTGCTATTAAGCAGGTAGCAATTAAACCGGACCCTAGTGAGAAATATTCAGGTAAGGGTGCTATGGGATTATCGGATTTGAAAAAAGGAAGTGCCCAATTTGCAGGGGATAAACAGTTTATGGGTTTTCAAACGGAGAAGATAACGGCATCACTTCAGCTTGAAAAGAATAGCACGGTCAATAAAATAGTGGTCAGTGTATTGACCAATCAATCCAACTGGATATTCGCACCTGGTAAAATTGAAGTTTTTAATGAGGGGGAATTAATAGGAGAAAGGACATTTGCAAAGAGTGAACAAGAAACACCTAATAGTTCCACATTTTTACATGTACCGGTAAGTACAGGAATGTACAATACGTTGAATGTGGTAATACATCCACTAAGCGAAATTCCAGCATGGCACCAAGGAAAAGGAACAACGCCTTGGGTTTTTATAGATGAAATAATTATACAATAGCATGATTCAATTAGGAATACAAATAGGACACCTGCACCCGCTTTTTGTTCACCTGCCCATAGGTATCATCATGCTTGCCTTTATTTTAGAGGTTTATGGTAGATTAAAGTCAAAAGAATCTTTTGCTGAGGTAGTAGAATTTACACTTTTGGTAGCGGGTATTACGGCAATATTTTCACTGGGTACCGGGTGGTTGCTCGGAGAGGAAAGTGGTTATGATGAAGATTCCCTTTTTCTACATAGGTGGATGGCTGTTGCGTTTACCGTGACAACAGTACTTCTCTATTTGGTAAAACGAAGTAAAATTGGGTGGGTTAGAAAAACCTATATTCCAACGTTTTTATTGGTATTGGCATTAATTAGCCTTACCGGTCACTTTGGCGGTAATATGACCCATGGAGAAGATTATTTATTTGTAGATGAAAAAGAAGCTATTGTCATTACAAATATTGAAGAGGCTCAGGTTTACGCCCAAGTCATACAACCTATTTTTGACGCTAAATGTGTAAGCTGCCATAATGAAAGCAAGGCTAAAGGTGGTTTGCTAATGGGTTCACCTAATGATATTATTAAGGGTGGTGATACGGGTAGTCTTTTAGATACTATTTCAGGTCAAGAAAAATCTTTGTTCTTGGAAAGGGTGCATCTGCCTTTAGATCATGATGAACATATGCCTCCAAAAGGTAAGGTGCAATTGACCGATAATGAAAAGGCTTTGCTTGAATGGTGGATGGAAAATAACAATTGCTTTGAGTGTAAAGTAAATGAACTGACTAGGGAAGGAAATATAGCAGGAATATTAACTTCATTGGAACAAGATACTTCTGTAATTGCCGTATTAACGAAAGAAGCAATGGAAGTGCCGCAAGAATGGTTGCAAAATGTTAGGCGCGCCGGTATATCGGTTCAAACCTTATCTGGTGAGAATCACTTGCTCTCTGTGAATATGGCAAGTATGGATTCTATTACTGACGATACGTTAGAAGTGCTTGAAGAATATGCATCCAACATTGTGGAACTAGATTTAGGGTTCAGCAACTTTAACGATGATCTAATGTCGGAATTAAAACCGTTTAAAAATCTGTTGAAATTAAAGTTACAGCATACTAAAGTAACCGATGCTATTGGGAAATATCTTAGTGATCTTGAGCTGTTAGAGTCATTAAATTTATATGGTACCGCTGTTACCGATAAGATTGTTCTTGATTTAAAGGAAAACAAAAAGCTTCGTAATATTTATTTATGGAAAACTGATGTTTCCGAAGACGGACTGGTACAATTACAGCAGAATTTACCGGGAGTGACCATTCAGCAAATTGGGGCAGATGTATTTAAGGCAACCGTTTTAGATCCGCCCACCATTATAAGTGACCGTAGTTTTTTTAGTGATAGTTTAACCATAGCTATTGAAAGCCTATTTGATGGTACTGAGATTTACTATACGCTTGATGGCTCTGAGCCCGCGGAATCTTCCTTGAAGTATGATGGTGCGATCACATTAGAGACAACGGCAAATGTGAAAGCGATTGCTGCAAAAAAAGAATGGGAGCCAAGCAACATTACCGAACGAACGTTTATTAAGAACAATATAGCCTATGCCGATGTAGATTTATTAACGGTGCCCAATGATAAGTATCAAGGAAAAAAAGGTAAAACTTTAATGGATCAAAAGCGTGGGTCTACCAATTTTGTAGATGGTAACTGGTTGGGTTTTGAAGGAAAGCACTTGAATGCCGTGGTAGAGCTGAAAGAGCAGAACGCCATTTCAAAAGTGTCTATTGGTGCATTGTCCGCACCTGCAAGTTGGATTTTTTACCCTACATCTTTCGTGGTGTCGGTTTCCAATGATGGTACCAACTTTAAGGAAGTAGGGAGAAAAGATATGGGAGAAGAGAAACCCAATGCCGAGGTGAAACTCACTTTTTTCGATTTAGATATACCTACCACCCAAGCAAAGTATGTAAAACTATCCATTAAGAGTCCCTTGAAAAACCCTGATTGGCACACTGATCCTGGTGGTAAAAGCTGGATTTTTATTGATGAAGTAGTGCTGAATTAAAAAGTGGAAACGGGATTGAAAAATGTCCATTAATGGAGTCAAAATAATTGTTATGAGTTTAAGATCAATTTACTTTATAGCATTCATTTTGGTTACGGGTCAGCGTCTTTTGGCTCAGAAAACCGGAGTTGCTGCAAATGATAGACCAAATGTTATTTTAATTTTTACGGATGACCAAGGTTACAATGATGTGGGCGTTTTTGGTGCTGACGACATAGATACTCCCAATTTGAACCAAATGGCTAAAGATGGTGCAATGCTTACCCATTTTTACGCTGCTCAAGCTGTGTGTTCCGCCTCAAGGGCAGGTATATTAACGGGGACATATCCTAATAGGATCGGTATTCATAACGCTTTTATGCCCAATAGTAAAGTAGGTTTGAATCCTGATGAAACTACCCTCGCCGAATTATTGAAAGCAGAAGGGTATGCTACGGCTATTTTTGGAAAATGGCATTTGGGAGATACAAAAGAATTTATGCCCAATAATCAAGGGTTTGATGAATATTATGGCATACCTTATTCCAATGATATGTGGCCGTTACATCCGCAGCAAGGTCCTATTTTTAATTTTGGTCCCTTGCCTCTTTATGAGAATGAAAAGGTATTGGATACATTAACGGATCAAACGAATTTGACTACTGAGATTACAGAGCGTAGTGTTGACTTCATTAATCGTAATAAAGAAACCCCATTCTTTTTGTATGTACCGCATCCTCAGCCCCACGTACCTTTATTTGTGTCCGATAAGTTTAAAGGAAAGTCTAAAAGAGGATTGTACGGTGACGTAATTATGGAATTGGATTGGTCCGTAGGTGAAATTATAAAGGCTGTTGATAAGAATGGATTAACCCAAAATACCATTATTATTTTTACTTCTGATAATGGACCATGGTTGGCATACGGAAATCACTCCGGAAGTGCTTTGCCTTTTAGAGAGGGTAAGGGCACCGGGTGGGAAGGTGGCCAACGTGAACCGTTCATCATTAAATATCCGAAAGAAATAAAAGCGGGAATTACTATTGAGGCACCTGTTATGGCAATAGATATTTTACCTTCAATAGCAGAGGTTATCAATGCCTCTTTGCCAGAGAAAGAGATAGACGGTAAAAGCGCATGGTCTTTATTTACAGGCAAAACAGATGAGAGTCCGCAAGAAGCCTATTTCTTTTATTATCGTGTAAATGAGCTATTTGGGGTGCGGTATGGGAAATGGAAGCTTTATTTTCCTCACAAGTACAGAACTATGAACGGACAAACCCCTGGTAAAGATGGATTGCCCGGGGTGTATAAAATGATTGATCTAGAGCAAATTGAACTCTATGATTTAGAACAGGATGAAAGCGAAACTACCGATGTAGCAGCAGCTTATCCAGAAGTGGTAAAGACCATACAAAAATTGGCGGATGATATGCGAGCCAAATTGGGCGATTCCCTTTTGGACATAAAGGGTAGTGAAACCCGGTCTCCCGGGCGTATTGATTAATTAATTTTTCTGTAATTCAAAAATCTGTAAGACATCATCATTATTGCCCACCAAGAAATAGTCATTTTGAACATTGCTTAGGGTAACCAGTTTTTTGGCGTCCCTATCTGCAAAGAACCCTATCTCTGACCCTCTTTTAGCAGAAAAGCTCCCGTTACCATCTCCCAATAACAGTAGTCCTGTTCCAGCGTCGTTTCTAGGGGTTTCTATCTCTGAAACGTATAAGTTACCTACGGCAAGAACATCTAATGCGCCATCGCCGTTAAAATCCCTAACAAGCATATCATTAAGATTAGATAGTTGAGCTACATTGGGCAAGTCCGTTATTTTAAATTGACCATTGCCTAGATTTTCAATGTATACCGATGCAAAAGTGTCTGCGCTGTAATGCAGGGAGTTTTTCAGTTTTTCTTCACCATATACATCCTTTAGCTCCATAGAGGCAAAGGCATCATACTTTACTATTTTTTTCTTTAGGGCAGGAATTTGTTCCGATGAACATGAAAACCCTCTTAATGGATAGTGTTTTTCCTTGTTGTAATATCCTAAAACAATATCTGCATTACCATTGGCGTCAAAGTCATTATAATATACATCAAAAGGTTTGTCAGAGCTGGTTTTATACTTGTAGTTAAGACCTAAATTACCCGCTATATAATCCATATCTCCATCATTGTCAAAATCGCCTTGCTCTATGCTGAACCACCAGCCGTAGCTAGATGTAAAGTTTTCATTCTCAACCTTTGCTAGGTTACCATTATTGTTTTCAAAAATGGTAATAGGCATCCATTCGCCTACAATCATTAAATCCAAATCTTGGTCATTGTCATAATCGCTCCAAATGGCATCGGTAATCATTCCTATTTGCAACAATTGCGGGGATAATGATTCTGTTTGGTTCACCAATTGCCCATTGTCGTTTACCAATAACATGCTAGAAGATGGGTTTGGGTATTGTTGCGGAGTATGTCTGCCACCAACAAAAAGGTCCATATCGCCATCACCGTCATAATCGGCGGATTTTACTACAGAGCCACTAATTCTGTTAGCATTTAAAATGGCTCCTTTTTTAAAGGTCGCATTACCTTGGTTTAGGTAGATTCTATCGGTATAGTGAAAATCGTTTTTTGGATATTCATTACCACCACTTACTACGTACAAATCTTTTAATCCGTCATTGTTGATGTCCACAAATAAGGCATCTACATCTTCATAACCAGCTTCTTTTTGCCAAAATACAACCTGACTTTCTTCAAAATTGCCATCTTTTTGTTGAATGAATAGGGTAGGTGCTTGGTTGGCGGCACCGCCAATATAGAAATCATCCAATCCGTCATCGTTGATATCTCCCGCGGTCAGTGCTGGTCCAAATTGAGAAAGCTTATGTGGCAACAGTATTTGTTTCTCAAAATCATCGAATTGATTTTCTTGATGTTTAAATTTTGCAGGAAAAACATCGGTCATATCTGCAAAAAGAGTCTTATCCGTTCCTTCATTTTTAACGTCTAAAATTTCAGATTCGTCAGATGAAATTTCTAACAATTGATTTGCCGAGATGTCTCTTTTTACAGTACTTTTTCCATTAGGCCAAACAACCGTTAGACTGTCTACTTGTGTCAAATTCTTTAATCCAAAATGTAGCGTAGGTTCACTGGTAGAATAAATACCACGTACGTTTGTGGTCTCTAAGGTTTGTACACCATTTTGAGTGTATATGTTTACCCTAGTTCCAAATGTTGGTCTGTTGTTTTTATCGACCAATTGTATTCTTAGATAGTTACTGTTTGGTTTTGCTTCCGAATTATTTCTGTAAATAAATGCCTCACTGTTGATGTTATTGACCACCAAATCTAGATCACCATCGTTATCTAAATCGGCATATGCTGATCCGTTGGAGAAAGATTCATTGTCCAAACCCCATTCAGTGGAAGTATTTTTAAATTCCAAATCGCCCAAATTTTGATAGGCGTAGTTTTTTAAAGGTTGGGACGGGACCATGCTAACCGCTTTTTCAAGGTCTACGATATCCCATATGCTTTTTACGTTTTGGGCATTGGGATTGCTCTGTAGCCATTGTGCTCTAGTGGTATTTATATAATGGGCTACATTTTTATCCGCATCTGTATTTCTAATATCACGCAATAATCCGTTGGTGACATACGTGTCTTTTAGACCATCATTGTCAAAATCGGCTATAAGATTAGACCAGCTCCAATCTGTTGCGGACATACCGGTAAATTGCGCAATGTTACTGAAGGTTTCATTACCGTTATTTAGCTGTAGTGTATTGTACATGTATTGATATCCGCCACCGTCTTCTACTACCTTCCAAAAAGCACCAATGTTCATACCGCTCATGTTAGATTTTAATCTGAAATTATCTTCAGACACCATATCCAATACAAATACATCTAAATTTTGGTCATTATTGATATCGGCTACATCTACACCCATACTATAGTAAGACGTTTGTTTTAAAGCGTTTTTTTCAATACTTGTGAACGTACCGTCTTGATTATTAAGAAATAGAAAATCTGGTGCGTAAAAGTCATTGGCGACATAGAGGTCTGGCCATCCATCATTATTTAAGTCACTTGCCGATACGGCATTTGGAAAACCGGTACGGTCTATACCTGCAGCTTTTGATACGTCTTTGAACGTAGTACCATTGTTTTTGTACAGTTTTAGTGCATATTCTGGTATGAGTAAATTGTCCGCACTGTGATATTGAGAAAGGCTCCCCGGATTTGGTGGTTGGGTCAATAGAAAAAGATCTAATAGTCCGTCTTTATCAAAATCTAAAAAAGTAGCATGTCTTGTTCTTTCGGTATTTGCAATGGACAACTCTTTGGCTTTTTCTGTAAAAGTGCCATCTCCATTGTTAATGTACACCAAATTTCTGCGCCACTCCGGGTTTTCATCATACAGTTCTCTGCTTACATAAATATCTTGGTGTCCATCATTGTTGATATCTGCAATGGTGACCCCGGTAGACCATCCATCAAAATTTTTGATGCCAGCTTTTATGGTAACATCTTCAAAAACCAAATTTCCTTTGTTCAGATATAATTTATCAGGAACCATATTCCCTGCAAAAAAGATGTCTTGCAGTCCATCATTATTAAAGTCGCCCACACCAACACCTGCCCCGCCATAAAAATTGGCATAGGCAAAAATGTTTTTATCCTTATCATCTTTAATGATGTTATTGAAATCAATTCCTGTCTCATTAGAATTGAGAAGTGTAAATAATTTTGGTGTTGCTTTGGTCTCTTCAGGAGCATTTTCGCAACATAAAACTAGTAGTGAGCAGAAGTATATTAAATGCCTGATTTTCATAATTACAAGATACTATTTTATGCAAAAAAAGGAGAGTTTCCTCTCCTTTTCGATCTCAATAAAAAAATTAACTCAAAACTATTATGAGAGGTTTCTCTCTAAAACCAATCTTAATGGATGTTATTCAACATCCCACCACACTCTAGTGGTAAGAACATCTGGACCTTGAGCTGCAATTGCAGCGGCATAGTTATCCGGATTAACACTTTGTTCGCTTTCAGAATATGTTAATCTTCTTGGTATGGTGCCGTTGGTAACATTACCTGGGTAGTTAACTGGTGTAAGTACCGGGTAGCCAGTTCTTCTCCAATTTGAGAACGTTTCATACTCATTCAAAAAAGTAGCAGCCCAATATTGTGTGTTTATCTGTTCTAGGGCATTAGCAGCATCGTAAGGGTTAGCGGCTAGATAATCTGCGATATCACCATCTGCAATGACACCTCCTTCGCCATAAAGCGATAAATGTTTCATGGCGGCAGTTACACCGTTGTTGTAATGCGTTTCGGCATCACCGGCAAGCCCCCATCTTACATTTGCTTCTGCAAGCATAAATTCTACCTCTGCATAGGTTTGGAATATCATTGGAGCTGTTTCTGAAGTAATTAATAACCTGTTTGGTTCAGAATAGTCGTTTAGATTACTGAATAAATTGTCTAAATCAACATTTTCCTCTTCTAGCATAGGAACATCCTTACCATTGACTAAACCTCTTTGGGCATCTGGGTTTAGTCTTTCCTCTTCAGTTCTGTCCTCTCTGCTGTCTTCTATGAACTGACCAGGGTTTTCAGGGTCTTCTTTGAAAATTATTCTTTCTGCAGGTAACGATGCCAATACGGTTAACCTTGGATCGTTATTGTCTTTAAGAAAGTTGATGAATGTGGCACTCATTCTTGGGTTGCCATCAGCCGTAAAGACCTCACCAATACCGTTCTTATTGTCAGCATCGTGTTGTAGGTAAAAAATATCTTCGTTTGAAGTCATTACGCCGCCCGCTATAGCTTTTGTGACCCACGCTTGAGAAGCTGTAGGGTCAACTTTTATCAACCTTAGACCTAAACGTAACATCAAGGAATTTGCCAATCTTTTCCATTTTGCTTGATCGCCATTATAGATAACATCTGCAGGGCCAAATTCTGAAATTCCAGAGCCTAATGCAGAGGAAGCCTCTTCCAGTTCGTTTAATAAATCTGGGTAGATTTCGCTTTGAGCATCGTATTTGGGAAGAAAAATCCCTTCAATAACTGCCTTTCCAGCCTCACTATATGGAATATCGCCATAGAGGTCTGTAAGTCTGGAATAGGTGAAAACACGTAAAATTCTCACGATAGCTTTCATCTCTTCCGGAGCACCTTCATCTTCTAGTTGTACTTGTAAATCTTCAATAGATTTTACCGCATTTCCATAATATCTATCTAATAGAGAGGAAGCATAGCCTTTGTTCCAAGTGTATTTGTCTCCACTCCAATAACCTGCAGTTGTTGCTACATGTTGCATCATTGTGGATTGGTAAATCATGCCGGCCCTCCAGTTATCATACCTTTCACTAGAGATAAATTTCATTATGGCAGTTAACTTGTTGCTAGCAGCAACTTGAGTTGGCTTGGTAGGGTTGACATTTAATTCTTCAAAGCCATCGTCACATGCACCTACAGATAGTAGTGCGAACATTAATATATATATTGATTTTTTCATAGTTCTCTATTAAAACTTTACATTGATAGTTAGACCGTAACTCCTTGAGGATGGAACTCCAAAATATTCCAAACCCTGTGAATTTCCTACAGTATACGCGCTTTCTGGGTCAATATTGTCTACACTTCTTTTAAGGTAGAATAAGTTTGAAGCAATTAGGGATACATTTACGTTTGTCAAGAAAACATTTTCTAAGGCTTTCTTTGGTAAGGAATACCCTAAGCTTAATTGTCTGAACTTAATATAATCAGAATCTTCAACGAATTCCTCTGCGATATCGGCAATTTCACTATAATACGTAGATAGGTTTTCTGGAGCAATAGTAGTAGTAAATGCCTGACCTGTTGCTTGATCGGTGCCAGATACGGTTAAACCATTTTCTCTTCCTTCCAAAGTATTCTTATGAAGACCGTTACTATAAAGTATGGTGTTGGTACCAGAAAATATCTGACCACCGAACTTACCATCTATTAAAAAGTTAAGGTTGAAATTTTTGTAGGTAAATGAATTGCTGAAACCTAAGGTTAAAGGCGGTACACCCTCTCCTAAAATTTTGCGCTCACCTTCAACAGCTCTAGGAACTCCTTCGCCGTCTATTTCGTAAATAATTGTTCCATTTTCATCACGTTCGTATGGTACACCCACAATAGTTCCGTAAGCTTCACCCACAATATGGGTTATACGAACATTTTGGGTTCTTGGTTCATCTAAATTTACATCAGAGTCTACATCGTCCGTTGCTACAACCATACCTTCGTTATAGGCACCGTTTACTGTTACATTCCAAGAAAAGTTATCTGTTCTAATAGGTGAGCCGCTTACTAAGAACTCAACACCTTTGTTACTTACCTTACCTAGATTGGCGCTTGCGCCAGAATACCCGGAGTATGATGATGTTGATACATCTACAATGTCATTGGTTGTTTCATTGCTGTAGTATGCAACATCAAAGGATAATCTATTGTTAAAGAACCTCATATCCAAACCAATTTCTGTTTCACTTTTGCTAAAAGCAACTAAATTGGCATTTGGAACTGTACTACCGGAAACTCTGCCTAAAGGTTGCCCGTTAATAGGGTTTCCAAAAATCTCGTAGTTCAAGGCAAGCGAATAAGGATCTTGAGCACCGCCAGCTACTTCTGAGTAACCTCCTCTTAATTTTAGAAAGCTAACAAAAGAAGGCATGTTAAAAGCATCCGATAGAATTAAACTACCATTAATTGAAGGGTAGAAATCATCATTGGGGGTAGTTTTTCCAGGGAAAGACAGGGTTGAAAACCAGTCATTTCTTCCAGTAAATGTTACATATGCCCAGCTGTCATAAGACAGTTCTAAAGACCCATAAACCGACCCAATTTTTCTCTCTGAATATTCTCTTCTCCTAGACTGGCTAACTGTATTTCCTATATCTTCTAGACCAGCAACAATAAAATCGTTACCCCCTAAGAACAGGTTTTCAGATTTAACATGGTTGGTATTGGCACCTATTAAGCCAGAAATTGCGAATTTATCAGTAATGTCTTTCTCTGCGGCCAAAATTAAATCAGCATCTACCTGATTGTATCTTCTTTCTTCTTCATTAATGCCTCCCAGCGGTTTGTAAGCCGTGCCAAACGGTTCTGCAGACGTTCTTCTAATGATGTCATTGTCAATACCTATTCTACCAGTTAGGGAAAGCCAATCTAGAATGTCATACCTGAGTGAAGTAGAGGCAATGATTCTATTTCTTACATCTTCATTGTTGAAGTTGTATGCCGCAAAATATGGATTGGTAGAAAATGTGTTATTTGAAAATTGTCTTTCCGATCCATCGGGATTGGTAGATGGTTGTAACGAGGTAACATCTATATTACCGGGAAGTAAAGCAACTGAAAAGTTGGCGTTACCTGGGGAATCTGAAAGTCTTGGTCTGTTCTTAACTTTTTCAATAATGTATTTCGCATTTACGCTACTGGTAAATTTTTCGCCCAGAACAGCGCTTGAATTAAGAGAGAACGATTTTCTGTTCAATCCTGCATTTGGTAAAACATCTTCATTTGTAAGGTCTGATGCGGACAATCTATAACTCATGTTTTCCGACCCATTGGTTATAGCTACCGTATTAATTAAGGTAGAGCCCGTTCTGTAAAACTTATCTACATTGTTTCCAATGTAGGAGTAAGGTTTTGAAGCACCATCAAATTGGACGGTGTTTGCTCCGTCAAAAGCCTCGCCCCAAGAAGAACTGCCCGCATCCAATGCCGCACTTTGCGAAGATGGTCGTACACCTCTAACCCCTTGTCCATACTCAGTTTGGAAGTCCTGTAATGAGGTGTCTACTTTGTCAAAAGTTACTGAGCTGCTAACTTCTATTCCAAAACCGTCTTGTCCTTTTCCGGATTTAGTGGTAACGATAATAACACCACCTGCAGCACGAGAACCGTACAGTGCAGAAGCGGCACCACCTTTAAGTACCGAAATAGATTCTATATCATCTGGGTTTAAACTGGAGATGCCATCTCCACCATCGGAGCCTCCCCACAAACTGGCGGAGCCATTATTACCGTTTCCGATAGGAATACCGTCCACTACATAAAGTGGTTGGTTGTTACCGGATAATGAACTTGCACCTCTAATTACTACTCTACTAGATCCAGCGGCACCAGTAGCATTTTGAGAGATATTAACACCTGCGATCTTACCCTGTAAAGAGTTAATTGCATTTGGAGTTTTAATGGTCGCAATTTCTTCAGCGTCAACTTCAGTTAGAGAGTATCCTAGTGCTTTGGTTTCTTTTCGAATACCTAAAGCGGTTACTACCACTTCATCTAACTCACTGGCATCTTCAGTGATCGAAGTATTGATTGTAGATTGACCATTAACACTTACTTCTTTAGTCTTATACCCTAAAGAAGAGAAAACCAAAGTTGCATTTGCATCAACGCTAATTGTGTAGTTTCCGTCAAAATCGGTAGACGTTCCGTTAGATGTGCCTTTTTCAACTACGTTTACCCCTGGCAGAGGTATACCTGTGTCGTCTGTGACTACACCAGATACGTTCTTGTCTTGACCTATTGCAGCTTGTAAAAAAAGCAGTAGGGCAACAGTCAAAAAACTAGAGAATTTTTTGTTCATAAATTATTGAGTTTAGTTAGTTTGTATAAAATACTGCATTAAGGTGATTTATATTTAGTTTAATCATGAAAAATTTCGACAAATAACAATTGTGAAAAGCTTAACAACATGTTAAGAAAAAGTAAAGTTTTATGAATAAAACAATAATCACGGTTTTTGTGAAGCTTTTATAACTTGCCATTGCTCTTGTGTAATAGCTGGTCCATCAAAGAAAGAAACCCCTTTAGCTCCATTGCTTCTTGCTTGATGCATAGCCTCCTTTAATTGTTGAGGAGTCATTTCCGGTACATAGATTCCTGTGTGTAGTTCAGTGTTTTTTCCTTCTAGATCAGCAACTCCCTGTTTTGTAGCATAACCGATCCAATCTATTTCTTCATTGTAAAATACATTGTAAATCATAGGTAAAACGGCATCTACATTCCATTTGTCCCAACGCTGGCGTACCATGTGGTCTGCCATTTCTGGATAAGGAAATACCGCTGCAGTCAGATTTTTACCATTTGCATGGGTAATTTTATATGCCTCGTCTACAATGGCTTTTACTTTGTTTAAACGAAAGTTTTTCCATTCCATATCTATTGCGGGATTACTAAAATCGTTTGGATTTTTATGGTGTTCTTTTTCAAATTCTGAAGTACAGACATCACAATAACAAAAATCATATCTGGGTAATTCTGTCTCTTGTTTTAAGTTGTATTTGGGAAGTAGGCCAATAGGTAAAAAAATATCTGAGTATCTAATATAATCTAAGTGAAAACTTGCTACGCCCTCTACTTTTGATAGTCCTTCAATTAAACTAAGTATGTGCTCCCGAGATTCTTTTCTAGTGGGGCAGAGCCATTTGTAATACCCTACATATGGTGGTTCGTCATAGCAAGACTTGCCATCCCTACTTACTGCGTACCATTCTGGATGCTGTTCCGCTACTTTGTCACCAGGGCGGTTCATGGTAAACATCCAAGCATGAACTTCTAAGTTATATTTTTTGGCAATTGGTACCAACCGAGCCAGTAATTCTGGATCACCGTATGTATTTATTAGAACAGCATTAATGCCATTTTCTCCATATTTTTTAAACTCTTCGTAAAAGGATTCATCCGTTCTAGATTTTTCAGCGGTTATCCAAGTCCATAGTTTAAATGATTCTGTTTTTGATGGAAAATCGGAAGTGGTGAGTAAACTTTCCTGTTTCTCTCTTTTTTTATTCGTTTCACATGAAACATGAAGAGTAATAAGTGTAAGAAGTAAAAATTGTAAAAATTTAGTTGGTTTGGTCATAGTCAGTTGTAAATTTTCCGTCAGTATGTATAATTAATCTATTATTCGTGAATGGACTTTTTGTCCAGATGTAAAAACCAAAGCTGTTCTTTTCTAAAACAGCAACTACAGGCTTGCCATGTATTAAATTGGCCTCTTTTTCAAGTAGACCATTTTTATTTGTCCAACCTTTTTCACCGTGTTTTTTATAGTTTCTGTACAGTTCGTACAAATACCATTTTATATACTCGTCTTTGGGAATTGAATATTCCGTTGCATCGGAATTTTTATTGAAAAAAACATAGCCCCAGTGTTCTGGCTCGTGCATATTAATAACCCCTTGCGGAGACCAGACCCAGTTGTATTCCGGTAGAAATTTTCCGGACCTATCTTTTTTTCTATTATAATGACCGTTTTCTATGTCAAAATCCCAATTGACCCGCGAAAAATTTATTCTCCATGACTCACCCTCGGGAACCTTTGTGGTTCCGCCTGGAGCAGTGGTAAAAGACCAAGGTATGGCAATTTCAATGTTCCATCCCTTATCAATATCGGAAAAATTGTTCAAAGTACCATTTACCGTCACAGCAGTCTTTACACCCTTAAAATCCCAAGAATCGGTAACGTGACCATTATTTCTGTAGGGTTTTGATAGGTAAAGGTCCCAAATGGTGTTTAAGGCGTTTATCTCAAATTCATAATAGTTATGGGTGTCTCCATCAGGGTCTAAAAAAATTTCAAAGTCGTTGTTATAGAAGATAATGGTATCTTTTTGTTTTAAGGTACCCCAAACATGTGGTTCCTTTAACTCTGCAAAAAAATAGATGTACTCATCATCCCATATCATTTTGAACCTTGTGTCATATTTAGGTTTCTTTATCCCGTCGATATCTATAAATTTATGGGACCAACCAGTATTCTCCCATGATTTTTCGTTCATTTTGCCATCAATATGAATTGTATCATTGGTGTATTGAGCTACATATGTGCGGGGTGTTTTTTGGGCTGCTAATGAAATTGTGATAAAGAGTAAAGAGTTTAATAAAAGGACTATTGTTTTTAACTGTAATACTTTAGTTATTATCATAACCTTGCTTTTTGGTCTGTTTTTATTTCTTAATGAACCACATTATTTGAATTAAAGGTAACAAGGATTAATTTGGACGTTAGTTTATTTCTGTTTTGTTCAAGTTTATTTTGAGAAATCCACTAAAATTGTATGCCCGAACATCTTGTAACTTCAAAGCGGATTGTAAAACGCGGTCAAGCTATTAATGTTTTTAAGTACATTTAACATCAGAGGAGCTTTTTTTAAGCTACTTTACAACGTTGAGTTGAATATTTCTAAAATTTTGTTTAGTCAGAAAATTTTTAGCTTAACAACTACGCATCAATGCCCAACGTTAATTAGGGGAAAGAATAAATATCGTTTTTAGTGAATGGGTATGAGTTTTAAATTGAGGAAGTTTTTAAGCAGTCCCAATTTGCACGGTACAAGTGATATTAAGCCTTGGCATCACATATTATTTTGGTCGGTTTATTTTATCTTCAATACTTTTCGATGGACATTTATCCATGATGACTTTTTACTTTCTCTACGGACCAATTTAATTGGTTTTCCTATTCACATGTTATTGGCATATGTAAATGCATACTATTTAATGCCCCGGTTTATATATACTAAAAAGTATTTTCAGTACACCGTATATATATTATTGGCACTATTAATAATGCTAATGGTAAAGTATAACTTAACCTATTATCTGGTAAGTACGGATGTCATGCCAGAAGGCCCAAAGGTTATTAATACATTAACCATTGGTTATGCAGTTCAGACCATGATAGGGGAAGTCTATGTCATTTCATTCTTTACAGCTATTAAATTAACTATTGATTGGTTAAGGGAAAATAGCAAGATTCATGATTTGGAAAGGCGCCAGTTGAAGACAGAACTTAGGTTTTTAAGGTCGCAGGTCTCTCCACACTTTTTTTTTAACACTTTAAACAATATATACTCTTTAACTTTAGAAAAATCTGATCAAGCACCGGAAGTGATATTGAAGTTGTCTGAGCTTATGCGTTATTTGTTATACGCAACAAAGAAGCAACAACAAGATTTGTCCAGTGAAATTAATTGTATAAGAAATTATATAGATTTGGAACGTATTCGGTTTGATGATTCTCTGAAGATAGATATGAATATCTCAGGTAATTTTGGCAATTGTAAAATACCTCCAATGTTGCTGATTCCCCTTGTTGAAAATTGCTTTAAGCATGGAGCAAGTATGAATATAGGTGAGATGAGAATTAAAATTGACATTAAGGTTGAAGACGGTTTCATGGATTTCAGAATATCTAATTCTATACCTCTCGTAAACAAAGAATATGTTTACCCTGTAAAAAAAGGAGGTATAGGGCTCTCCAATGTTAAAAAGCGTCTGGAGCTGGGGTATGCAAAAAATGAATATGATTTAAGAATTTTTGAAGAAGATAAAATGTTCAATGTGTTTTTAAAGCTAAAGGTAAAATGATTTTGAAAGTAATTGTGGTAGATGATGAGCCTTTGGCGGTGAACGTAATTAAGAACTATGTTAATAGGGTCAAGGAATTGCGGCTAGAAGCTACTTTTTCAAATGCTCTTGATGTATCAACTTTTTTAAGGGATAACGAGGTAGATATTATGTTCTTGGATATTAATATGCCTTTTCTTGACGGATTGGAATTTTTAAGTACCCTACATAAGAAGCCTTTTGTTATCATGACTACGGCACACGAAGAGCATGCGTTAAAGAGTTTTGAATTGGAGGCTATTGATTATTTGGTAAAACCCATTTCCTTACCAAGATTCTTTAAATCTGTAAACCGGGTTATAGGGTTAAAAAAAATTGGAGGTGTGCCGGATAAAGAAGACAGGCCCTCTATTTTTGTAAAAGTGGATAAGAAGAAACTACAGAAGATATATCTTGATGATATTTTGGTGATAGAAAGTCTTAAGGATTATATCAGAATTATTACACCAACAGCAAAGTATATAATACATAGAACACTTAGCAGTTTTACGGAAGAGTTACCGGGAGATAACTTCATTAGAATTCACAGGTCCTATACTATTGCAGTAGACAAAGTAAGTGTTGTTGAAGGTAACAGTGTTGAGGTAGGCGGTATTAGATATACCGTTGGAAGAAGTTATTTGGCGGATGCAAAAAGCAGAATTCTTAACAACCTAACGGATTAATAAGTCCTTTTTATTATCAAAAGCAGTTTATTTTGAGCGAGCTATTTAAATTCAAACAATTCAATATCAATCAAGACCAATGTGCCATGAAAGTAGGTACAGATGGGGTGTTGTTAGGGGCTTGGGCATCCATTGAAAATAACCCGGAGTCTATTTTGGATATTGGGGCCGGCACAGGAGTAATAGCTTTAATGCTGGCCCAGCGTGGTCTTGCGGATACTATTGATGCTTTGGAAATAGATGAGGGTGCGTATGAACAGTGCGTATCTAACTTTGAAATGTCGGATTGGGGTGATCGCTTATTTTGTTACCATGCCGGTCTTGATGAATTTGTGAAAGAATGGGAAGATCCGTATGATTTAATTGTTTCTAACCCCCCTTTTTATGCAGAGGATGTCTCAAGTGGCAACGCTTCTAGGGATAAAGCCAGACAAAATCAATCGTTGCCTTTTGATGAGTTGCTGGAAGGTGTATCAAAATTAATGGCTAAGCAAGGGGCGTTTGCCACTATAATTCCATTTAAAGAAGAGAACGCTTTTCTCAAAATGGCAGCCGGTTATGGTTTATACCCAAACCGAATTACCCATGTAAAAGGAAGTTCTACCGCTAAAATAAAACGCAGTTTATTGCAGTTTGGTTTTGAGAAAGTAGCGCCGGAGACCAATGAACTTACCATTGAAACAAGCAGGCATGAGTACACCAACGAATACATTGCGCTGACCAAAGATTTTTATTTAAAAATGTAACAATTTGTATTCGTAATGTTACGTTTCATCAGTATATTTGATTAAAATTCACCTTATGAAACCTGATTTGTTCGAAGCTCCAGACTATTTTAACCTTGATGACCTTCTTTCCGAAGAACATAAATTAGTGCGTGATGCAGCACGTCAATGGGTAAAAAGGGATATTTCGCCCATTATTGAGGAGTATGCCCAAAAAGCGGAATTCCCGAAACAAATTATAGGTGGATTGGCAGAAATAGGAGCATTCGGACCTTATATTCCTGAGGAATATGGTGGAGCGGGATTGGACCAAATTAGCTACGGACTAATTATGCAGGAGATAGAACGTGGGGATAGCGGTGTGCGTTCAACGGCTTCTGTACAGTCGTCTTTGGTCATGTATCCAATTTACACTTATGGCACCGAAGAACAACGAAAAAAATATTTACCCAAGCTAGCTTCGGGTGAAATGATGGGGTGTTTTGGACTTACAGAACCCAATCATGGTTCCAACCCAAGTGGTATGGAAACAAAATTCAAGGATATGGGCGACCATTATTTGTTGAACGGGGCCAAACTATGGATTTCCAATTCGCCTTTTGCCGATATTGCTGTGGTATGGGCCAAGAACGAAGAGGGCCGTATTCACGGACTTATAGTTGAGCGGGGAATGGAAGGGTTTTCAACACCGGAAACACACAGTAAATGGTCTTTAAGGGCTTCTGCTACCGGAGAGCTTATTTTTGACAACGTTAAGGTGCCAAAGGAAAATCTGTTGCCCAATAAATCTGGACTAGGGGCTCCTTTAGGTTGTTTGGATTCTGCCCGTTATGGTATTTCTTGGGGGGCGATCGGTGCGGCTATGGATTGTTATGATACCGCTTTGAGGTACGCTAAAGAACGTGTGCAATTTGGTAAACCTATAGCAGCTACCCAATTACAGCAGAAAAAGTTGGCCGAGATGATAACGGAAATCACCAAAGCACAATTATTGGCGTTTCGTTTAGGGCAATTAAGGAATGAGGGTAGGGCTACTTCTGCACAGATTTCTATGGCCAAGCGTAATAATGTAGATATGGCTATCAAGATAGCCAGAGAGGCTCGGCAGGTGCTGGGGGGAATGGGAATTACAGGAGAATATAGCATTATGCGCCATATGATGAACCTAGAGAGTGTAATTACTTACGAAGGCACCCATGACATTCATTTGTTGATTACAGGAGCCGATATTACCGGGTTTCCAGCCTTTCAATAACAAAACTTACCGAAATTTATAGCTTTAGCTAAAATAGGGTTCCTCATATTTTAGATTCTTTTTCGTGTTTTAACTTGAAAAAGCCCAGTCCTATGTTGGATAAATATGGGGGTATTTTGAGTGGAATTACAAGAAAAGACGTTTTCACAACAGAAATCGGCCACTTCACATCATATTTTTTCAAAATGCGTAGGACCACCGTAAGTTTACAGTGTTAATCAAACAGAATTAAATTTTTTCATTTTCATATAGTGTTCTCGTAAAAGAGTCTTGTCGAAACCGATGAGACTCTTTTTAGTTTATGGCGTTTCGTAACTTTTCAGTCTAAAATTCAAAGGTCAGGTCTATACTGATGGGCTCATCATCATTTCCAAAATAATTTTCTGAATTTCCTTGGGGACCCATTTTATCCCCGGTTTGGAACTTGGTTCCTATGGCCGGAATATTTTTGACGAAAGAAATATCGCCTTCCGGAAAATCTACGGAAACTCTATGATTGGGGTCTTCTTTTGGTTGTTGCGGGGTTAGCATGCGTAGGAAAGTGTTTTCGGAATTACAGTATACTGTAAAAGCAGTATTGTTTTTACTTTTTACCTGCACCCAATACAAACTGGAAAAGAAGCCTTTAAATTCTGGATACACAAAACCAGATTCACCCGTAACGGTGTTGTTGTAATCGTTTTCCCAAACTTTTAGTTTGGTGCCTTTCATGCGGTTTCTCCAAACCCGGTAAGGACCGTCTCCCAGCCATTTCATGCCGGCAACCTCGGATTCCGGAAAAGAAAAGGTAATGCCTTTAAACCCTTCCACTATTTTTTTGCCTTTAATTTCAACATGCAAGTCCAATAGGCCGTTGGAGTGAACTGTCCATTTAATTACATCGGAACTATATTCTTTGTGGCTGGCCCAACTGGGAGATTTGTCGGACGCCTCAAAAACGATAACTATCTCTACTTGATCTTTAAGCTCGTTTACTTTTAAAGATTCTATTTTGTCCCTGTGGTCAAAAATTAGCGGTCCATTTTTGAATGGAATAACTTTACCCTCTTTCTTAACTTCTTGCAACAAACTTGTTTTTTCGGAAAATGTATATTGGATTCCGCTGGCTATAACTGTAATGTTTCCAGCATCAATATGTGTGGTAATCGTTCCTTTTTCTGAGCGATTAATGTTGCGATTGTTCGTGACCTTTGGTGTTTGTACAGGGTAGCTCCAAGTAAATATTTCTAATCCGCTGGGGTCTGTGGCGGTCAAATATAGCGCGTCCGATGATTGCCAGTTTTCCGGTAAATCTACTTTAAAGGTTCCTGTGCTCTCAGGCTCTAAACTGGGAAGCTGTACCGTGGCCTCGGATAGGGTTTTAAGCTTGTCCGTTCCTTTGGGGCCATCAAATTGTACCCATTGGGCTACCATTTTAATATCGGCTAAATTGGTGTAGTGATATCTGTTCTGTACCCTGAAAATTCCGTTGAAATCAGGTTTTATAAACCGGTCCTCAATATGAACGGGAGACCAAATTTCCTTTATACTGAAGTAACTGCCCTCTTTTTCGGCATAAGGTCCAACAATACCATCGGCAGCGTGATTGCCATCTGTATCCAGTATGCCGTTTTTGTCCGTTCTAACAACGGCCTCGTCCGCAAAATCCCAAAGAAAACCTCCAGCGGATAGTGGCATATTCCACATCTGTTTCCAGTAATCCTCTAATCCGGCACCGTGGCCACCATCATATAGACCATGTAAAAATTCAGTAGGGAAATAGATTTTATCCTTGGCGTAGGTATCATAAGCAAAAATATGATAGCTAGGATAGTGCATGGTGTTGGTTTTGTTAAAGATATTCCAAGGATGAATGACCTCTCTTTTCTGAATGTCCCACTTGGCATAATCATCGTCTAACTCCGTATTCCAACCTGTTTCGTTACCATTGGCCCAAAGAAGAATAGATGGGTGGTTTACATCTCTAACTACAGTTTCTTTAACTATTTTCTCGCCTACTTTTGTGTCCAAGTGTGGAGAGTGCCATGTGCAGACTTCGTCTATGACAAAAAGACCAAGAGAATCCGCTGCATTTAGAAAGTGGGTGTCAGGAGGATAGTGAGACATGCGAACGGCATTCATGTTCATGTCTTTCATCATTTTTGCATGTTCTATGCTAAGTGCTTTGGAAGTGGTCCTTCCCGAGGAGGGATAAAATGAATGACGGTTTACACCTTTGAACTTAATTCGTTGTCCGTTTACATAGATTCCGTCCGCCTCACGAACTTCAACCGTCCTAAAGCCAATGCGTTCCATAGTTTTATGGAGCACTTCACCCTTTTTACCCAAGAGTTCTATATTCAGGAAATAGAGCTGTGGTGATTCCGGATTCCATGATTTTATGTCCTTTGCCTTTGAAACAAAATTCCACTTTCCGTTTTCTTTAGTAATGCTGGTGGCCGGTAGGTCTTGCAATTTATTGTGGTTAATATCCAATAATGAAATGCGGAGCGATTGTGCTTTTTTAGATGTTGTGAAAATATCGGCTTCAAGACTTCCATCCGCTTTGGCGTCAATAGCTACGCGTTCTATATTTTCTTTTGAAAAAGCCTGTAAATAAACCGGTCTGTAAATGCCGCCAAAAATCCAGAAATCGGCTTGTCTTTCCGCATGGTTAATGGACATATTGGAGGAAGCTTTATTGACTTTAACCTCCAGTAAATTTTTTTCGCCGTACTTCAGGAGTTTGGTAATGTTGTACTTGAATTCGTAAAACGCACCCTGGTGTATTGCACCGGCAAGTTTTCCGTTAATCTTGACTTCGGCATCCGTCATAACACCTTCAAAGACAATTTTCACCTCTTTTTGTTTCCAGTCTTTGGGAACATTAAATTGATGTTTGTAAAGCCCATATTCGTTCTTACGCACGTCAAAGTCATCCTTTCCATAGTTGTAATTTCCAAAACCCTGTAGCTCCCAGCAAGATGGTACGCCAATAGTTGACCATTTACCGCTGTTCATACCATCGGAACAAAAGAATTCCCAGTCTACCATATCATCTTTACTTGTTCCTGAGAGGTAAACTTTTTGTGTTTCCACATCTGTTGATGGTGCGTTGCTCTGCATGGCACTCGCTCCCAAAATGGATAGTAGCAGTAGGATAAAGGTAGAAGTGATTTTCATTTGTCGTTTTTTAGAATGGTATTCGGGCATGTTTTCTGGAATGGAAATAAAATTGATACTAGCAAATGTATGTTCCACACTTTATTATTAGTACTTTAACCTCTCTTTAACGGTAGCTATAACGGTTAAAGTTGAACGGGATGCACCCATTTTACTGTATTCTATATGCAACTGACGAAAAAAATAGAACAAGAGGTAGTTTCTAAAATTAGGGATAGTGAAACTTTTAAAAATGCGCCTACAAGTAGGGGGTTGCTACAATATCTTTATGAGGCTACCAAACGAGGGGAGCATCTAAAAGAGACCGTAATAGAGCTTGAGTTCTTTAAGAATAGCCAAACGGATGAAAAAAGTAATCCAAGGGTGAGGGTTAATATTTACAACCTTAGAAAAAAGTTGGCCACCTACTATGCAAGCGAAGGCAGTACTGATGCATGGCAATTGAAAATTGATAAAGGCCAGTATAAAGTAAGGTTTGTAAAGAAGCAGGTGCCGGCAGGTTGGGTCCAAAAATTGAGTTGGACGCAAATTTTACCCTATGCTTTATTGCTCATAGCCTTGATATTGTTATTGGTGAATAAAATGCCATTAAAGAAACCGTTGTTATGGGAGTCTTTTTTGGATTCGGATACTTCTACTAACGTTATTTTGGGAGATCACTTTGGTGCCATGGGTAAAACCATGACCGGTGGTAGGGGCTGGACCAGAGATTTTCAAATAAACAGTGTTGATGAGTTTTATGACCTTTTGAAGAGGAAACCAGAGCTGCAAGGGGTGCTACGCCCTGCAAATTATAGCTATACTACGCGTATGGCGGCTATGGCAACCCAACATTTGCAACAATTTTTTCAAACCTATGACCAACAATTCTCCATCCGTTTTTCTACACAAATTACTTTGCCGGAAATAAAGGAAGGCAATGCCGTTTATGCGGGGCCAGTAAAGAACGATAATCAATTCATCGGATTTTTTAATGACGCCAATCCTTACTTTAAATTATCTGGACAAATGTTGGAGCTGTCCGGTCATCCTACTAAGAAGGATAGTTCGTTTGCCTTTGGAACTTCTTCTGTTGACCAAGAATATGCCATAGTTTCAAAATACCCGGGTATTGGTGCTACGGAGCATTTTGTTTTCTTTTCGGAACACGATATAGGGGTGAGTGCCACCGTTGAATACTTTACCAATGTGGATAGCCTCAAGACCTTTGAAACTAAATATTTAAAGGGTAAAAAATATTTTACGGCACTTTTTAGAGTTAGGGGAAACAATAGAGTGGACACCGATTTGAAAATGGAAACAGTGGTCGGTTTTTAAAGGGTATCTACTTTTTCATGGCCCTGATAATTTTCTCCATTTCCACTTTTGAAGGTCGAGGTCTTTTTCTGAATGAGTTGGATTTTCCTGTCTCGCGATCAAATTCATCCGGTGTTCTAAAATCCGGAAGACTATCGTTTGAAGCTTTACGGATGCTATTCATTTCTTTACGAAGCGCCTCAAGCGTACTTTGATGCGCTGGGTCTTGTGCCAAGTTTTTTAGCTCGTAAGGGTCATTAACAACATCGTACAACTCCTCTTCTTGGCGCGGTGTTATAAAACAAGCTAACTGCGCTTGGTTGAGTTCCCCTTTTTTATTTAGCTCTTGCATAGATTTAAATGTACCTCCAACAAAAGCATCCGCAGATGGGGTGTTGGGTAAATCCGTATAGAAATTGCGGATGTATTTGTATTCTTCCGAGCGTACCGCACGGGTGTAATCTTCGTAATCATGCCAATGGTCTTCGGCATAAATAAGGTCTCTTACTTTTGTTTTGGTGTTTTCTAATAGCGGTGAGAAGTCCTCACCTTCAAAACTGGACAAAGGCTCCAAATTTGCTAGTTTCAGGAAGGTGGGTGCTATGTCTATTGAGCTTACCAAGTTAGAATTAACAGAATTGGATTCTACTTCATTAGGCCACTTTACGATCCATGGTGTTTTTATGCCGCCGTCATAAAGAGTGGTCTTATCACGAGGAAAAGGCCTGCCGTTATCGCTAATAAATAGAATCATAGTGTTATCCGAAATGCCCTGTTTATCCAATTCCGCCACTACTTTACCTACGTAATTATCAAGACGAGTAATCTCGTTGTAATAGTGGGCAAAGTCTTTGCGAACCTCTTTGGTATCCGGGAAATACGTGGGTAAAATTATATCTTCTAAAGCATGAGGGTTATCTATAATATCTTCTGTGTAAGGTCTGTGCGGGTCAACTGCCGCCAACCACAGAAAGAAAGGTTGGTCTTCCGGTCTTTGTTGAAGTACGGGTACCCATTCTTCGCAACCGCTACCATCACCCGTTTGTTTTGTTTTTTCACCTGTTGGCGATAACTGAAAACCTTGTGTACCTACGTCCTTTACAAGGTCAAAGCGGTCTTTGATGGAGTCGCCCAAATGCCATTTGCCCGCTTGTGCTGTCCAATAGCCAGATTTTTTAAGCTCCTCCACAAAAGTCACTCTATCCGATGGTAACGGCCAATGGAGTTGTTCGGCATCCGTATTATGAGGGTATAGGCCGGTAATAATACTGGTTCTGCTGGGACTGCATGAACTGGCGGTCAAAAAGGCATTGTCAAAACGCATTCCATCTTGTGCCAGTTGGTCTATATTGGGTGTTTTTATATTGGGATGGCCATAGGCACCACTATCGTCCCAAGCCATATCATCGGCAATGATGAGAATTATATTGGGACGTTCTTGGGTAACTTTCGCCTCTTCTTTTTTCTTTTCTGCACAGGAAGAAAGAAGTAGAAGACCTATTGAAAGAATAGATAAAGTATAGTTTTTGTACATGGCGGTTTATTTGGAATAGGGCCTTAGATTTACTCTTAAAAGATAATCGTCCGCAGTAATGAACAGGTACCTACCATTATCACTAAACTCACAATTTCCAGTGTTTTTATCGGTTCTAATGGTTCCCAAATGCTTTCCAGAGGGAGAAATAACTAAAACCCCGTCAGGACCGGCTAGGAAAATATTCCCCTCTTTATCAATTTTCATACCATCAGGAGACTGTTTACTAATACTGGCTTTGTGAAGTTGGGTAGCATCAAAGAATATTCTTTTATTGGCCACTTTTCCGTCACTTACTATATTATACGCGAGGATTTTGGGTTGATCTTTAAAAGAGTCCGCAACGTAAAGGGTTTTGTTATCATTAGATACGGCAATGCCGTTAGGGGCTTTTATAGAATCATCTAAGAGAACTAATTTGTTATTCTTGCTCAAGAAATAAACACCGTTAAAACCAATGGCACTTTTACCATTACCTAAACCAAAAGCAGGGTCCGTAAAGTAAAGGTTTCCGTTAGCGTCATAATCCAGGTCATTGGGGGAGTTGAATATTTTTCCTTTATAATCGGTTACAATAGGGGTGAACTTTGGATGAAGCGAATCCTGCAAACTTGCAAGTCTACTTATTCTGCGGTCTCCTACTTGGCAAATAACTAAATCTCCCTGAGGGTCAAGAATAAGTCCGTTAGACCCCTTTCCTGTATTGCCATTTGCAATTCCCGTACCTCCCGAAGGAGACATGTACAAGCTGAGCCCGTCTAAATTATGCCATTGGTAAATTTTGTTCTCGGGAACGTCGGAAAAAATGAGCTTTTGCTCCTTTGGTAACCATACCGGGCCTTCGGACCAGTTGAAACCTTCGGCAACCAGTTCAATACGGGCATGTTTTGACACTAGCGAATCAAACTCTGGAGCTAAACGTTCTATCCACCCGTAAGTGGGGTATTTTTTTAATGAGTCTAAAACCTTTTGAAATTTCCCTTTAAGGTGTTTTTCCTGTGTAGAGAGTTTACTGGATGGCAACGAATCTTTTTCCAGTACATCATTTTTTGTGTTATAGAACTTGCCGTCTCCGTATAGCTTATAGTTGGCGTTCAGTACAAATTCCGCTGGGGCAAATTGTTTTTTGTCCCAACCCGGTTTAGGGTCGTAGCTCATAAATACCCAGTCTCTACGCTCCACAGGCTCCCCTTTCAAGACCGGTAAAAAACTCTCCCCGTCTGGCTCAAAACCGGCAGGGGTCGGGGTGTTTGTAGCTTCAAGAATAGTGGGCATAAAATCTATGGCATCAATAAACTCATTTGATGCGCTGCCTTCTTTTATATGACCCGGCCAGTTAGCGATAAAAGGGACTTTAATACCTGCTTCGGTAGTTAAACCTTTCCCACCTTGAACCGTTAGGTCTCCCATCTTGGAAAAAATGGTTTGGTGTGTGCCATTATCGGAATACAACATTAAAAGCGTGTTTTCGCGTAGGCCTTTCTTTTCCAGATTAGTTACGATATTCCCGATAATTTTATCCAAATACTCTACCATATCCTTAAAGTATACGGTTTCGTCATCCAATCTTTTTTCAGCATATTTCCAATCGGAACTATCTGGTGTTGGGTTAAAGGGACCGTGCGTTAAAGCCATAGGGTAATACACGAAAAATGGTTTATCCGCTTGACGGCTAACAAAATCGTTTAAATATTCCGAGAAAATGTCAGGGCCATATTTACCATCTGTTTCCTTTAGGAATTCTCCGTTTTGATAAATTGTGGGATTGGCAAACCGGGAACCTTTGTCTTCTGTGTGAAAGGCGTGAAACATGCTGTATTCATCAAAGCCCGCATCTTCTACTTTCATGCCAATACCTCTTCTGTGTTCACCTCCTGGGTAGCCTGGAGGGTCATAACTTTGTAGTTGCCATTTGCCCACCATACAGGTAGCATAACCTGCATCTTTCATAATATGGCCAAACGTTTTTTGTTTAGGATTTAAAATTCCAAAAGCTTCCCAATTACGAAAGTTATATTGCCCCGTCATAAGTTTTACACGTGTAGGAGTACATAGCGGCTGTGCATACGCCTGATTGAACTGCATACCGGTAGCAGCAAGTTTATCTATGTTTGGGGTATTATAAGATGTACCTCCATAACCGCCAATTCCTTCGTACCCAAGGTCATCAACCATAATCAGGATTACGTTGGGACGCTTTTCTGAATTAGTATTGTTCGGCTTCTGGGCGTAACAGGAAACCCATAAAATAAGGCTTAGAAGAAAATAAATGGTTTTCATAGGATATGCAATGGTTTAATTTTTGGTTGATTTTTAAATCGAAAACTACTCAAAAGGGAACAGTTCTGATGCCTCACTTTCGCTTTCCATGATTTGCCTCATCTCCTTTTCTATTTCTGGATGTTCATTGGCAACATTCTTGGTTTCAGATGGATCATCGGCTAGGTTATAAAGCTCAAATTGGCCTTGGGGTTTTTTGGTAAAATTGTAAATAACACCTTTCCAGTCCCCTTTTCTAACTGCTTTTCGTCCTTTTTTAATAGGGAATTCCCAATACAGGTGGTCATGTTCTTTTTGGCCTTCTTTGCCTAACAGGGTGGGAAGGAATGAAATACCGTCACTAGCGGCCGGAACGTCTGTATTAGTGATTTCGGCCAATGTAGGCATTACATCCCAGAATGCAGAAACATGATCGGAGGTTGAGCCAGGTTTAATTTTATTGGGCCATGTAACAATAAACGGAGAGCGTATACCACCTTCGTACAAGTCTCTTTTAATGCCCCTTAGTCCTCCAGAACTATTGAAAAATTCAGGGTCTGCACCACCTTCGGCATGTGGGCCGTTATCACTTGCGAACATAACAATGGTGTTTTCCGCAATGCCCAGTTCGTCCAGTTTATCTAATATTTGCCCTACATACACATCCATACGGTATACCATAGATGCAAAGGCAGCGCGCGGCTTAAGTTGGGGTGCATATTCCATATGAACAATGTCAGGACCATAGTCCGAGGTAAAATCGTTTTCCGCCGTAAAGGGTGTTTCCTCAAATTTGTCCTTATACTTATCAAAAATGGAGTCTTTGGGAGAAATTAATTCTGCATGAGGCAAAACAAAAGGAACGTAGGCGAAAAAGGGCTTTTCTTTATTGGCTTCTATAAATGCCAAAGTTGCTTCCTGAATTTTATCCGGTGCGTAGGTTTCGGTTTTTGTCCAGTCATTGCCATCAAGTAAGATTTTGTCTTCATTGTGCCATAAATGGGGAGGGTAATACCTGTGCGCCATACGCTGGCAATTGTATCCGTAGAATTCGTCAAACCCTTGTGCAACTGGGTCACCTTCGCTGCCAATAAAACCTAATCCCCATTTGCCAAAAGCTCCTGTGGTATAGCCTGCTTTTTTCATGATTTCGGCTACGGTAACCGCATTGCCAGGCAGGGCCGTTTGACCCTCGCCTTCAAGTTCTTTATTGCCCCTAATAGGAGTGTGGCCCGTATGTTGTCCCGTCATTAAGGATGAGCGGGCGGGAGCGCAAACGGGAGCTCCGCTGTAATGCTGTGTAAACTGTATGCCTCTAGCCGCCAATTCATCAATACGGGGCGTTTCAAACTTTGTTTGACCGTATGAGCTTAAATCCCCATAGCCAAGGTCATCCGCTAGAATGTAAATTACATTGGGCTGCTTTTCTTTTTGTGGAACCGTTTTTTGTTCCGTTTTTGCTTCTTCTTTGCAGGAGCCTAAACTCAATAGGGAAGAAATAGAAAAAAGGAAAAATAGGAAATGGGCAATACGTAATCTCATAGTTGTAAAGTTTTTTTGACTTTGATAGTGGTTATAACAAGAGTGAAACAAATTTAATGGCCTATAAGATAAAGCACTAAGCAATGTACTTATTTTACTTGTTATAGTTTGTGCCATTGATCATTTGTTGCATTATTAGAGCAAATTGATCATACCGATCATAGAATGTGTACTCAACAATACATTTCTTGTATTCTTATGTACATCTGTTTATTTGCTTCATTTTATCTTTAGGCATTGCTCTTTTAGCGCTATAATTCAATTAAGGTTTAATGGTAAATTTTCAAAAAGGAAAGACGGCTCTGTGTTTTCTCTTCTTTATATTTTTCTGCTCAATACAAGCTCAGTCACCCGAGTCTATTTCGGGAACTGTACTTTCTGAAAGCAACGAACCCTTGGAAGCCGTTGCGGTTGTCTTGTTGAGTACAAAAGATTCTACCTACGTAGATTATACCATTACCGATGTAAATGGCGAGTTTAAAATAGCCGAAACCCAAAAAGGAGATTATATTTTAAATGTTTCTTCCTTGGGCTATATCTCCTTATACAAGAACATTACTTATACGGGAAAGGCCCTAGACTTTGGAAAACTGACACTGATTGAAGATACGTACGAACTTGAGGGGGTTACGCTAACTGCAGTGGTGCCTGTGCAGATTAAACAAGACACCATAGCTTTTAGTACCAGCGCCTTTAAAGTGGATCCAGATGATAATTTAGAGGAGCTGTTGAATAAAATTCCAGGAATGGAAATAGATTCTGATGGAAAGGTGAACGCCCAGGGGAACCAAGTGACTAAAATCATGATCGATGGAAAGGAATTCTTTGGCGGCGATCCCTCTATTGTACTCAAAAATTTATCCGCAGACGCCATAGGTAATGTAGAGATTATTGATAAAAAGAGTGATGAGTCCGAACTTACCGGTGTAGCGGACGGAAATAAGGAGGTGGTCATTAATTTTACCTTAAAAGAATCAAGAAAGAATAACGGCTTTGGAAAAGCTTCGGCAGGTCTGGGGCTTGATAATCGTTATTTTGGCAACCTCAATTACAACAAGTTTACCTCTAAAACCCAGTTTTCGGTCATTGGTAAAATTAACAACATAAATATAACGGGTTCAAATATTCAGGATTTTTTAAAGAATTCCGATGGAGTTGATGGCGATGATGAGGAAGAAGAACAGAACTCTGCACAAAAGACCAAAAGCTTAAGTGGGTATTTAAACACGGGTGTGGCCGGGATAAATGTGGGGCATGAATTTAAGGAGAAAGAATCCTTGAACGGAGATTATTTCTATAACTATTCTAAAAACGACGGTACTTCCGTATCTAAAAGAATCACCTTTTCCAACGCTAATAATTTTGACTACGTTGCCGAGAACGAATACGTAAACACCAAGAACGATCACAATCTTAATTTGGATTACAGGAACAAATCCAACCCTAATAATAGTTTGATTATTAAAGGGCAAATGATTTCAGATGTAGTCAATAGCTATTCCAACCGTATGGGACGCTATTTTAAAGAAGAAGAACTAAATACAGCAAATGATAATGTGTCTACTGTAGATCGGGATAGGAAAAGAGCCAATTTGGGACTTAATTTCTATCAAAAATTGCGCAAAAAGGGGAGGAGCTTGGCAACAGGATTAAATACGACTTTTAATCGGTCTACTATGAAGAACGATCAAAATACATTGATCACTAGGCGTATAAATACCCCTAAGGAATCTGTTAGGGAACTGAATACTATACGGGAACAAGAACTCAATACGTCATTGGTCAATTTTAATTTTAAATATACAGAACCCCTTGGGAGCAATCATTATATGAAGTTGGAGTCCTATATGGGCAATAAAATAGATAATGAAAATGTCTATCAGAATAAGATAACCGTAAATGCGAAGAACAAAGAGGAAATCCTAAAATACGATTATGACCATAATGAGAATAACTACCAAACCAGGTTGGCGCATAGCTACACCACGGGAAAAATCAATACCTATGCGGCCTTGGAGCTACAAGATATCGTAAGGAGGTTCGGGGTTGTAAACGAAGCGGCCACGGTAACGGACAGGTTGTTCGTTAATCCTCTGGCCACGGTGCAATACGTGCCCAAAAGAGGTAGAAAATACAGGTTGAGCTATAAAAAGAATATTCGCACGCCAAGACCTTTTGAAAGTTCTACGGTAATCAACGATTTGAACCCGTTTTCTATACGTAAGGGAAATCCGGATTTGGTTGCCGAAAGGATGGATGCCCTGATCGTGTCCGCCATTGTGCATGATTTTAAATCGTCCTTTAGTTTTAATTCGCGAGTTCAATTTCAATATTCAAAAGATGCTATAATTAAGAGTGTTGATGTAGATGATGACTATGTTAGAACCCTGAGTTACGAGAATAACGGAATCAAACGAAGATTGAATACTATACTCGGGTTTAGCCAGAAGATAAAAAGTTTAGGGTTGCGCTACTCTTTCCGAAATAGGAACCTCTTTAATACCAATAACGCCATTATAAATTTTCAGCTTAATGAAGTTACTTCCCAAGATTTTCTCGTGAGTGCAACGCTGGAGAATAGTAACAAAAGTGTTGTGGATCTTAAAGCGGGAGCTACCTATAGCGTAAACAACACATCCTTTTCAATAGAGCGTGATTTAGATCGTAAGTACACTAAACAGCAATATTTTTCTATGTTGGATTGCGATTTAAGTGCCAAAGTGAACTTTAATACCCAGTTTGATTATTTTATTTATACGGATAATGCTTTTGCTTCAAACGAGAACATTCCCCTATGGAACGCTACGGTATCCTATGCTTTTTCCAAAGAGAAAAGCCATGTCCTAAAACTGGTTTTGATAGATTTACTCGATAAGAATATTGATATCTACAGGCGCAGTACTACCAATTATTTTGAAGAAACCACCTCTGATAGTTTGGGGCGTTATTTTATTGTAAGTTATATGCACAAGCTTAATAGTAAACCAAGAAAGGGCTAGCCCGATAGGGCATAAAAAAAGCCTCCGGAAACTCGTAATCCGGAGACTTAAAACAAACTAACTAACACAACTATTTTAAACTTTCTTTGTATCCTTGAACGGCTTTTTTAAAGCCAATTTCTTCTCCGTCTAACATTCTTTGGTAATCTTCGGGCCGCTCTTCTTTTACCCATTTTAGGGCATCTACAGAAATAGCGTGCTCAGGATGGTATATGGTGTTTACGGGTTTCATTTCTATATCATAGGCCTCGGTCTTGGCTCGCATTTTTTGCAATATATCTGCATATTTTGGGTCTTCTGCCAAATTGTGGAGCTCTTGAGGGTCTGTAGTAAGATGGTATAACTCTTCTTTGTCCTTGTTGGGGGCAAAGAACAGCTTTTGGCTTTCGTTTAATTTACCTTCGGCCTTTAGGGCGCGCATTCGGTGCACGGCAGGGCGATAAAATTCTAAATACGCCTGTCCTGCGTCAAAAGGAACTTCGGGTTTGTCATTTCTAATATATTTCCATTCTCCCGAGGTAATGGCGCGGGATTTTTCTTCTATCTCGTCCCAAAGGTCACGTGCTCCGTAGACAAACTCACGTTTAAAATTAGAATCGAATATAGGTTTTCCGGTCATGTATTCGGGAATGTCTACTTGGGCAAAATCCAATACGGTTGCGGTAATATCCGTAGCAGAAACCACATCTTTTCTAACTTGACCGGCCTTTATATCTTTGGGGTAATAAACGAGAAGTGGAATGTGCAAGCCCGGGTCTTGTAAATACCCTTTTCCACGAATATTACAACGGCCATTGTCACCTATAAAAATAACAACGGTATTATCGGCCATTCCTTTGTCTTCCAATTCTTTAAAAATCATGCCTACTTCATTGTCCAAAAACTCAATTTGGTCCAAATACTTGGCCCAATCCAGACGAATGATTGGGTCGTCGGCCATAAATTCGGGCAATTCTACGTTTGAAGGATCTACAGGGTGTTTTGAGTTTTCACGAACCTCATCCCACCAATCACCTCTATGACTAGCTACCAATTGTATCTGGGCAAAAAACGGTTGGTCTTCTTTCTCAAAAGTATCGTACTTATCAAAAATTCCGAACTGAGTTTTTCCATCCCAAGGACCAATGGGTTCATGTTTAAAATTAGCATCTATTTTGCGCCCTTTTCCCATTACACCATGGTGGCCTAAAATAGTTGTGTAACCGGCTTCTCTTAACCAATAGGTAAAAGGTTTAAACCGCTCATCCAATGGAACGTCTCTATTGCTTCGGTGATGGTGCGCGTTTATTTTTACTTGGTGTGTACCCGTTAGCATTGCAGAACGACTGGGCGAGCAAATGGGGTTGGTTACAAAGCAATTTTCAAATTTAGCGCCTTCTTGCGCCATCTTGTTCAGATGGGGTGTTTTAACACCTTTCATACCGTAGCACTCTAAGTCAATGCTCATATCTTCGGCCATGAGCCAAATAATATTCGGTCTTTCTTGAGCAAAAGTTAAACAGGTAAATAGCAAATAAATACCAGTCGTTATTATTTTATTCATTGATTCAATTTTCATTTTATACAGGCCTTCAGAGATGAACGGTTAAAACTCGGGAACAGCTTCTTTTTCCCATTTTACTAACTGTTTCTTCATTTTTTTTGCTTGATCAACTTCTATATTGATGAGGTTTTTAGATTCGCTTTGGTCCTCTTTTATATTGAATAAGTCATGTCTGCCACTGTGGTATTTTACCATTTTCCAATCTCCGTTCATTATAGCAGTGTATTGATCTTCATAACTACGGAAGAAAAACAGGTTGCGTTTTTTGAACTCCTTGCCCTGGAGCAAAGGCATCAAACTTTTTCCTTGAATGTTCTTGTTCTTGGATTTTTTGCCTGAAGCTATCTCAACCAGAGTAGGAAACACATCAATAGATTGCACGGGAACATCGCATGAAATGCCCGGCATAGTAACTCCCGGGTAAGAAATAATGAATGGAACTCGGGCACCACCCTCGCCTAAAGTGTTACCACCTGTTTTTCCTCCGGATAACGGAGCGTTACTAAAATAACCTCCTTGGTCGGATAGAAGGATAACTACCGTGTTCTTAGCTATGCCTTTTTTATCTAGTGCTTTTCTAACTTTCCCTACGGATTCGTCCATTGCACTCACCATGGCAGCATATTCTGCGTCTTTGCCTGTTAAACCTTCTTTTTTATAGCGTTCTATCCAGTCCGTACGGCCAATATGTGGCCCGTGTACATTATAGTACCAGAGCGATAGCATAAAGGGTTGCTCTTTTTCGTATTCCGTAATAAATTTTTCCGCACCTTCTGTTAGTACATCGGTTAAATAAGTGCCTTCCGGAGAATCAGGTAATGGATTTCCTGCTTTAAAGAACGGCGCATAATAATTTCCGGGATGTCCATGGTCTCCTGTGCCATATTGGGCATCAAATCCTTGATGTACCGGATGGTATTTTTCACTACCTAAATGCCATTTGCCAATGAACATATTGTAATAGCCAAATTCTTTTAGCCGCTCTGCATAGGTAACTTCCTCCAATGGCAACCAATTTCTGGAGGGCATTTGTACGGGGTCTGTAGGCCATAAATTGAACTTTCCTCCGGGCATATTATTTTTAGCGGCCTTTTCCTTGCCATCAATAATATGGCGTACCATTTGAAAACGTACCGGTTCTTTCCCGGTCAGTAGCGAAGCCCTGCTAGGACTGCAGGTAGGTGTGGCAATATAAGCACGGTTAAAGTTGAATCCATCTTTTTTTAGTTGGTCAATATTTGGTGTGTGGAATTTGGAATTCCTAAAACCAACATCGGCCCAGCCATAATCATCTACAAAGAGCAAAACAATGTTAGGCTTCTCCTGGGCCAAGCCTTTACCTAAGCCGATTAGCATTACTGCTAAAAGAATAATATTTTTCATTTGACTATCTCTTTTCTAGTTAACCACGAAAAATGCCGATTCGGGAATTGTGCTTTTTTCAATTGTAGGACCGCTCCATTGTAAGTCAAGCTTAGGAGTTGCTCCGGGTTTCTTTTTATAATATATGCGTATAGGGTGGTATCCCGCTTTTAAGTTCATCGTGCCTTTTTTCTCTGAACCCGTTTCATAACCGTAATCGGCATCAATGACACTCGCTTCATGAATACGGACAAACGTACTGTTGGAAGACTTTAAAGAGAAGGTATAACTGCCTTCCATAGGGATTTGAATAAAACCTTCAAATAGAAAAACATCGCCTTTCTCTTTTACCTGAGCCATATTAGGTGTGCCGATTTTGCCACTTGCTACAGGGGTTAAACCATCCACTTTGGGCAACCAAGGTGCATTGTTTTTGAATGCGCTCCAATTCAATCCACTGTTTGGATTATGTAATGAAACAGCAGGAACTGCAGCGTTGTCATAAGGTCTTGCAGCATTCGTATCGGGCATGCGTACTTGAAGCACTCGTTCTTTCATCTGTACTTGTAGTGCCTCCAAATTTGGTAGGGTGGCCAAGTTTAGGGTTTGGTGCGTGTCCTCAACAATATTGTAGAATTCAAAATCGTCATCCGCACTTTGAATGTTGTAGCGTAGGCCAACAATATCTCCATCGCGCATCATTTGCATTTGTTTTCGCACTCTGCCGCGATTGTTGGGTGCAAATTCTTCGTATTCCGGTGTTTTTCCACTTTGGTTGTACTCTACATAAATAAGGCTTTCTTGTTGCTTTCCGTTTCCGGTTAAAATAGGCAGTAGAGAAACCCCATCACTATTTACGGGTGCAGTATAACCCGCAGCTTCAGTAAACGTTGGGAGCCAGTCATAGGCAATGCTCGGGGACTTTATAACTCGGTCAGCCGGAATTTTAGTGGGCCAACGCGCAATTAAAGGAGTACGTTCCCCACCTTCAAGCACATCTCTTTTGATACCGTCAAAAGGTCCAAAACTGTTAAAAAAATCGGCCGCATATTCTTCTTCTAAATAAGACTCCATAGAAGGGCCATTATCCGAATTAAAAACAACTAAAGTGTTTTCATCAATATTAAGGTCTTTTAGCAATTGCAATAAATCGCCTACCTCACTGTCTATTCTACGGGTGCTAGTAGCATAACGTTTGTAGACGTCCGGCCAAGCCACCTCTGGCGTGCTTGGATTTTTATCATGGTCGTAAGTAACATTGGCATAGTCAGGATGAATGTACGAATCTACTTTCCCCGAAGCCGTATTTATCATGTTCCCCGGTTTTCCTAACCATTGTAACCCACCGTGAAACCCGCCTCCTTGTGGATAGGCCTGTGTGGGTAGTTCAAGAACGGCATGTGGCGTGTCAAAAGCTAGGTACATAAAGAAAGGTTGCTCGTTTTCTTTTCTCTTTACCTGTTCTACGATCCATTTTTTGGCAACGGCCGTCCATAAATCGCCCGTATAACACTTGTCCAGTCCTTTACTTACCTCATTTTTGTTTTCGTAGACTTCCTTTTTTCCGCGATACACACCTTCAACGGGATAATGTTCATGACCATCTCTATGCCGTATATAGCCATAGTAATAATCAAAACCTCTATTGTTGGGGTGTGCGGGCCAAGAATCTCCGTTTTCTGACCATCTATTTGAACCTTGTAGCCCCCATTTACCAATTGCCGCCGTTTTGTAGCCTGCTTTTTGCAATACGTTGCCCAGTGTGTGGTTATCTGCCAAAGCCTTATCAAACTGGCCATCGCGGACATTGGCATGCCCTTGGCTAACCCCCAATAGTACAGACGATCGTGATGGTGCGCATACCGGAGCTGCCGTATAATGATTGGTAAGCATAACCCCTTCAGATGCCATTTTGTCCAATTGTGGGGTTAATGCATAAGGCTCGCTACGATCATTTGTTTCCTTTCTTTGGTTTTGAAAAAACGCTCCAATGTCTCCATACCCCAAATCATCCGTGAGAATATAGATGATATTCGGTTTTTTTATCAATTTAGCTTCTTGTGCAAAGGAAGAATAACCCATGCCAAAAAGAAGTAGTGTTAAAAATCGTAAGGCAGCTCTTGAATGTACCATGGAATGTTTTATGGTTTGCTAAAGTGTTTGGTTAACGGAATTTTAGTTTGGACATAATATCATCGGTCTCTAAAATATTTTTGGCCTTTCCTTTATATCGGTTTTTCTTAAAAACTATATTTTTTGACGCTTTTACTTCAATGGCGGGATTATCTGGGTGCAACATTGGAAAAGTTCCTGAATTGGTAATGGTATTTCCCTCAAATAATAGTCCGTCTACATTGGAAATTTCCAATATCATATTATCAAACTGATTAAATTCGTTATCAATTATCCGAATATTTTTAAAGGCGATGTTGTCATTGTCGTCATCTGTAACAAAACGGATTACACCTCTATCAAATCCGCTATGCTGGTTGTCCTGAAACGTGTTGTTTCTAATAGTGAGATTGGCAGCGTTGCCCGATTCAAACCAATGGCTGCTCTCAACAGGAACTAAGATAGCTTCCATTTCTGTACTGAAAAAATTATTCTCTATTAAGGTGTTTTTAGGATTGGATATCAAGAGGCCACGAGCCCTATTTCGGCTAATATTACAGTTCTGTACCACTAAATCCGGGTAGCCTTCTAAATTTTCGATGAGGTCGCCAGTCTTTAAAGTAGGAGGTATGTTTTCATTGAATGTAATAATCTGGTATCGCCCATTTATAGGGGTAATGCTTTTTAGCGTAAGATGATCGTAACCAAAAAATGATTTTTGAAGATCTACCAACCCAATGGTATCGTTTTTCTTTCCTATGGCAAAGCCTTGTTGTTGTGCATGGCCCATACGCACACCAATGCTGTTATCACCTAAAATATCTATTACCTCTTGGTAGGTGCCGTGAACATTAGTGGCATCATCCAATTGATTGTTGAACGTACAATTTTTAAGGACAACCTTACCGCGGCAACCTACAAAATGTGTGGCATCTGCAAATGTAGAAACCATTCTGCCGTGAGAGGGTTTTACATGAAAGCCATCTAAAATAAGATCGGAAGAATTTTCGGCAATCAAGCCCATACCACCAGCGTGGTGTACGGTAACGTTGTTGGCGTTGAAACCGTCCGTGCCCGTTATTCTAAATGCTGGGGCCAAACGATTTAAGCTTTGGTCTCCCTTGCAGACCATAATCATACCTGCGGGAGGTAATTTTTTCTTATGGTTGTATATCCTAACGGTGCCCGGCTTTATTTCTTCAACCTTTAAATTGTTTTCCTTGCCTCTAACTTTTTCTACTTTGGAACGTGGGTCTACTTTGTATTTGTATTTTATTTTATCGAAGTTGTGCTGCACTTTTGAGTTTCGAACAGTGGTAATGGACGTATACGATTCAGTGTCAAAAGCAATTGCTTGTCTTTTGGGGTCGTAGAGAATAGATTGTCCAAGATCATGCTCATAGTATTCCTTTAGGAAAATTAGTTGCTCGTTCCTGATTTCATAAGGGTACTCATCTGAAAATTGAACATCAAAAGTGTTGTTTTTTTCATCGTTGGCCACAATGGTTCCTTCGCTATGGAAGGGCATGGCCCAATCTATAGTTACGTTCTGTACCGTGATATTTTGCGAACCTTCAATCAGAAAAGGAATCATTCTGCCATGGTAAATAAAGGTAGAACCTTGGCCGTTTATAATCAGCTCTTTAAAACCAAGAAGAGGTAAGGCCGTTTTGGCCATAACATCATCATGGTTAGAAATACGGGTAAAGCGCTCGTATGCCTTATCCGGATAAAAATGATAGGTTCCTTTTTCAAATTTTATTTCTGAAATGGGCTCTTTATCCGCACGCAGTATGCGGGCCAATACTGCTGGTGTGGCATCATCAGAGATAGATGTATTGAAAAGCACTTGCTCACCAACGGTATTTTGAGCATAAATATTTGTGGAAATTAGGGCAAATATAAAAACGGACCAACGGGCTATAATTTTCGGCATAGGTTTCTCGTGTTTAATAAAAGTGTTTGTTCTAGGCCAAATTATAGGCTTAGCGTGTTTTCTTTGTCTTTAGGGGTAAATATTATGTCTTTGGTCATTCAAGTCCCTGTTTATAGGCCAAAATCCAGTTGTAGATTAAGGTTTTACAAGAATGAACATTGCTATTTCTTATATTTTGCAAACCCTTTGTTTCGCTTAAATTTTAAGTTTTTGGAGGATGATTCATCTGATGAAAGCACCTTCTCCGCTTCTCCTGTGTAGGTGTTGTTGTAAATCTCAACATGGTCACAATTCTTAAAATCGAATTGATGTGCGTTTGGATATAGCGGAGCGGAACCGGACACTTGTTCAATTACGTTATCGGAAATAGTGAGTCCGTCTACCCGGTCTGCCCATACAATCCTATTATCAAAAGTTTTGATGGTGTTGTTAATAAAGCGGATGTTACGATCATATGTTTGGGTCTGGTCAAAAGTCTTTCCTAGACGAGGTGTTATGTTTAAAATGGCATGTTCCATTCCGCTATAGGCACAATGGTCAAAATTGTTATTCTGGATCAGGACATCTTCTACCGCACCGGATTCATACCAAAAATAAGTTTCCCCCCTAAAGAATATGGAGGACATCATAGAAGAAAAATTGTTGTTTTCTATAACTGTTTTTAAGGGTGTTTTAAGGACTATATTCCTTGCTCTATGGTCTTTTATAGTACAACCACGCATTGTAAAAGTGGGGTTCCATGTTTTGTTTTCTAGGATATCGCCTTCGGCTAAATTATCTGGAAGTTTATTTTTAAAGCTGATGTCCGAATATTTATCGTTAACGACTGAAACACTGGCTACCGTATTTTCTGAGGCTCTTTTAGGGTTGGGCTGCTGAATGAACCAGATTTCATCGCCCGAAGCGGCAAATTCAAAGCCCATTTGTTCAAAATGTTGAAGGGATACGCGAACGGTATGATCATCCAAAACCTTATCTACAACTACATAGGTGCCATGTACGTTAGTACCATCATCTAACATATGTTTAAAGGTGGAGTCCTCAATGAGAATGTCGCCTTTGCAATTGGCAAAATGCGTAGCATCTGCAATGGTAGAAACCACCCGGTCCGAACCGTCACGTACATAAATATCGGAATTGCTAATGGTAATATTTTCAGTTCGTTCAAAAAGAAAACCCATTCCCAATGCGTGGTGAATAGTTATATCTTCCAAATGAACATCTTTGGAAGACGTAATTTGAAAAGCAGGGGCATAACGGTTGTGGTCATGGTCTCCCTTTGAGTTTAGAATTGAGCCTACAGCTGGGTATTGTTTTAAATGTTCATGAAAACGTAGGACGCCATTGGGGCGTTTTTCTACCCAACGTGGTCTACTGCTCATATCCCATGCACCGTGGGCCACCCGCTTATGTTGTGCATCAAAGGCAAGGGTGCTTCCCAATTCGGGAAAAGTAAAGCCATCTATGTTGGGGAACAAAATGCGTTCTTTCTTTAGTTCCCATGAAAAACCTTCGGTAAATGGTTTAATGTCCCGCCAGCCTTCGGTTTCATTAACAGCAAGAACTTCACCTTGAAATAAGAATGGGATATCCCAATCCATTTTTAGATTTTTAACCGTGAGTTTTTTGCAATTTTTAATTTGAAAAGGGGCAACCTGACCATGAAAAATAAATTCGGCACCATTACCTTCTATGGTAACGGAATCAAAATCTTCCAATAAGAAAATGATGTTCTTGAGTCCATTACCATGATTGGTGATGTAGGAATAGCGCTGAGTGGCGTAATCCAGTAAAAATTTATAAATCCCTTTATCAAAAACCAAAGTCAGGTTTTTGTCCGTTGCATTCTCTAGTGCTTTGCGGATCAAAGGCGTCATGTCCTCGGCCTGGGCTTGAATATGAATGGTCTGCTGTGCAGATAATGTATACATGCCTAAACACAAAATAGTGCTCAGGTATAGTGTTTTTATAGATTGAAAGTGAGTCATATGTATTTTTTAGAGGTTTACACCGGTGCCTTGAAGCGAATTATCATGGTCCCAAGTAATGAGCCATGGGTCTTTGGTCTCTTTTTGGAAAGTTTTCATTTTGGTCTTTAGGGCCTCTAGTACATTGGTGTAGTTTGGGTCGGTGGCCAAATTGATGCTTTCTTCCGGGTCTTTTGATAGGTCGAACAACTCAAACTCAGGCCTGAAGAGGTAATCTTTAACTTTGCGTTGTCCGTAGTATTCTTTTTCGTTTCGGTATACCTCTTGCCATGTAGATGCCGCCCAAAGGTCCGAAGCAAAGGGGTATTCTTGTCGCCATGCGATATTCCGAATAAGCTTGTAGTTTTTATCCCTTACGACTCGCATAGGGTAATACATTGTAATTTCATGAAAGGTATGCGAAGCATAAACTTCATCCCACCCTTTTGGGTTTTCTTGGCTCATTATTTTCTTGAACGATTTGCCATGAAAATCATTGGAATCATAGGAGATTTCCGCCATGTCCAAAATAGTAGGGGTAAGGTCTGTCCATGAAATAAGGGCATTGTTTACGGAGCCACCTTTTACATCGGACAAAGGGTCTTTTATGATACATGGGAGTTTAATACCTGGTTCATAAACCGTAGTCTTGGCACCGGGGAAGGCCATTCCGTTATCCGAAATATAAATGACGATGGTGTTTTTATCCTTGCCCGTATCTTTTAGCATTTTCATGAGTTTGCCAAAGCCTTGGTCTATTCTAGATACACTTTGGTAATATTGGGCTATTTCCTCACGACTCTCTTTACTGTCCGGAAGGAAACTTGGAACTACAACATCTTTTGGGTCATAGGTAATCGTTTCAACTCCTTCATAACCTTCTTTCTTGTTCCCGAAACTATTTGGTACGTTCCAAGGGTGCGACTCAAAAGGAGCGCCACGGTGTGGATCGTCCGTACAGAAATAAAGAAAGAATGGTTTATCTGAATTAAGCACTTCTTTACATTGTTCGGCCATTTCAACAGTATTTCTGGGATCGGCTTCCAGGACCTTTTGAAAATGATAGACAGATTCCGGTGCAACGTGGTATTTACCAATTCTTGCCGTTTCATAACCTGAGTTTTCAAGAAGAACGGGGAGAGATTTTATGTTATCGTAACTGCTAAAATGATGATAATCATGAACGTGCCCATAAGAGCCTGTCGCATGTCCGTAAAGACCGGTAAGTATAACGGACCTACTAGCGGCGCAGCTGGCGCTGGTACAATAGGCATTATCAAAACGTACACCTTCTGCGGCAAGTTGGTCCAAGTTAGGTGTTTTGATTACTTCGTTGCCATAGGCGCCAATAGCATCGGTGCCGTGATCATCAGAAACGAATAGAATAATGTTTGGGGAATTACTAACCTGGGCGCTTTCCTTTTCCTTGGTTTTTTTTTGCTCGTTGGAGCAGCTTGTAAGGGTAATTAAAACAAGTAAAATGGAGAAACTATACTTTAAAATCGTTTTCATGCGGATTACTTTTCGGTTTTTTGCATAATGAGATACAAAGAAGGGTTTTATTTCATAAAGCTGTGTGCCTTGCAGTTCACGAAATGTATTTGTTAGTACAAAATGTGCGCTAACACAGTACTGTAAGTGATTTACAACTAAATTAAGCCTCTAGTAAAAGCAGCCTCATTGAGCTGAAGTTCTATAAAACTGCAGACTGTCATTGTTGTTACTTATGATCAATAACTCCCCGTACTTTTTACTGCTCAAGCTTTTGATGTGTCTGGTTTGCTTATCTAGTAACAATCCTGATGTAGAAATGGGTGTTTCTTTAAAATTACTGTTTCCCATATTTTTTAACAGTGTTCCATAGCCGGCGTCGTACCGTCCTAGCTCTGTGTTGGCATCATGGAAGTTTTCTCCCAGCAATAGGTCCAATCTCCCGTCTTGGTCAAAATCTAGCGTATGAATAGCATTTACCGTAGAGAATTGAGCTGGGGTAGGTAACGGTCTAAGTTTGAATTTTTTGTTTCCAAGATTTTCAATGAAACAACTCCTGAATTCGTGAGTCTTTAAAATTTCTGCATTTTTTAACTCTTCTGGTGTAAAAATAGCCTTGAAGTCCGCTTGGGCAAAAGCACTGTATGTGGGGAATTTTTTGCGGAGATATACCATTTGTTTTTCAAGAAGGCTTTTTGAGGAGAAAACATGTTCCTTTCCTTCAATGAAATGTGTAGTAACTCCTTCGGGCCAACCGTTCTTGTCAAAATCCGAATAGTACATTTGTACCGGTTCTTTTTCCGTTGCCCTTAATTTTGAGTTTAGTCCAAGATTGCCCGCTACCAAATCAATGTCGCCATCATTATCATAATCTCCGTATGCTAGGGAGTTCCACCAACCGTTTGAAAACTGTAGGGAGTTGGCCTCTGGGTTAGCTTCGTTAAGACTCCCGTTTGAATTGTAGTACACTTTAATAGGCATCCATTCACCTACCAATACAAGGTCTTGCCAATCATCACCATTTAAATCCACCCATTTTGCAGAATTGACCATTCCGCATTTTTCAAAAAGTTTTTGGGATGATGTATCCATGGAAAAACTGCCTTTTCCATCGTTTTTAAGAAGATATGAATCTGGAGAAGAACCGTATTTACCGGGTACAGAGCGAGAGGATATAAAAACATCATTGTCTCCATCTTTGTCAAAATCGGCTGTTGCCAAGTCTGAAACCGTTGTATAGATTTCAGGAAAATTATCTTGTCTTGTAAAGTTGCCCTTACCATTGTTTATATATAGTCGGGTAAGACTTTTAGGGTCTGGTTTTATTTCTTGGTTACTGCCGCTACCCACAATTAAGTCCAAATGACCGTCTCCATTAACATCTACAAAATTGGCTGCAGTATCTTCAGAAGCTGCATCCGTTTGTAGTGCTTTTGATGATGATGAGATAAACTTACCATTAAATCGCTGCAAGTAGATTTTAGAAGGTTGGTTTAGTGCCCCACCAACGAAAAAATCATCTAAACCATCATTGTTGAGGTCTCCTACAGCAATAGGAGGTCCCCAAGTGGAATTCATATGCGGAATTAAATGTTCCCTATTAAATTCGTAAAACCGATTTTCTTGGTGCCGATAATCAATATCTAATTCACTATTGTTTAAAAGGGTAAAAAGGGATTTAGGTGTTTTTTTGGTCTCTAATGATATGGTAGAAGCATTTTCTTGGGCAATGCTCAGCACTTGACCTGAATTCACATTTGTTAAAACGGTTTGCTCCTTGTTTGGCCATTGTACCAAGACGGTATCTACAACAGTGTTTTTGCCAACTGCAAAATTTAAATAGGGAGGGGTAGATGATAGATATCCGCGAACATTCAATAATTCCTGATATTGTTTTTGACCTTTGTTCTTTAAAATGACCTTAGCGCCAATTCCGTAATCGTTTCCGGCTAGACCTTTCAACTTTATTTTTAAATAATCCTTGGTTAAACTGTCATTCTCTATGGTGGTGTTTTTCAAGATGGATGCTTTTGCATTAAGGTTGTTAATTACCAAATCTAGGTCGCCGTCATTATCAAGGTCTGAGTAAGTAGCACCGTTTGAAAAGCCTTTTTTTGTGCCGCCCCATTCAGAGGAAGTATTGGTGAAAGTAAGGTTGTTATTATTTTTAAAGAAGAAATTCTGCAAAGGATAACTTGGCATTTTATCCGTAAGGGCTTTGCTATAGTCATAATTACCGGAACGCAATTGTTTTTGAACCTCATTTCCTGAAAGGAACTGCATATAATCCATATCATTACTGCGCCTAAAAATACCGTTGGTAATGAAAAGGTCTTTTTGACCGTCTAGGTCATAATCGCTTGCCAAAACGGACCAGCTCCAATCTGTGGCTTCAATTCCTGATAATCTTGCTATTTCGCTAAAGTGCTCTCCGTCTCTATTCAGTTGAAAGGTGTTGTGTGCATACTGGTGTTGGTACCCAAAGGATAGTTTGTAATTGAAAATGGCATATGAATCCTCACCATGCGATGCTTTTAAGATTTCGGGCTCGTACGCCTGCATATCCAGAGACAGGATATCCGGTAGGGCATCATTGTTCAAATCGGCAATATCATTGCCCATAGAAAACCGACTGGTGTGTTTTATACGGGACTCTAAATCCTCCGTAAATGTACCATCTCCGTTATTAATGTACAGGTAATCATCTTCATAGAAGTCGTTCCCAATATAAATATCCGGATAACCATCTTTGTTAATGTCTGCCGTGCTAATACCCAATCCAAACCCTAATGGACTGCTATAGATACCGGATTCTTTGGTGACATCGGTAAACTTACCTCCATTGTTTCGGAATAACTTATCGCCATACGGACTGGAAATGAGTCGTTTTTCGGCACGGGGGAGAACACCGTCGTTAAAATTGGAGTGCGTCATAATATACGCATCTAGGTCTCCATCTAAATCATAATCAAAAAATGCGGTTTGCGTGGTTGCACCTTTTACTGTTAGGCCAAATTCAATTGCACTTTCTTTAAATTTTGGAATACCTTTCTCGTCATTGCCTTGGTTGATAAAGAGGAGGTTGTGCCCATTAGTTCCTGAAATTTTTCCAATCTGACTTACATAAATATCCAATGTGCCATCCCCATTTACATCTGCAAGACTAACCCCTGTGTACCATGAATTTGAATCGCCGCCAGTACCAGTTTGCTCGGTAATATCTTTAAAGTTGAAATTGCCCGTGTTGAGGTATAATCTGTTTTGAACTTGATTTCCTGTGAAATATAGGTCATCAAGACCATCCCCGTTTAAATCGCCCGCAGCAACCCCACCGCCATTGTAAAAGTACATGTAGGAGAATAAGTTTAGCGTTTTGGAAGCTTTTACAGAATTGTCAAAATTTACGCCTGTAGTTTCGCTGGAAACCTCTTGAAAAAGAGTGTTTTTCCCAACTTGTGTTCCTGGTTGTTCTTTTTCTTGACAGGATACCAATAGCAATGCAAACGAAGCCAATAACTTCAACCGTGTGATTGGTAAGATAGAATAACGTCCAAAAGAAAGTGCAGGCATAGGTTTAATTTACGAGGCTATTTTTTATCGTTTTACCGAATATCCTTGTTCGCGATACGTCTCTAAAATAGTGGACATTTCTTGTACAACATCAGGGTGTACTTCAACAATATTATTTCTTTGCTCAGGATCCTTTTCCATATTGAATAAAAGGGCGGGTGTATCAAAATCTTTGTAACCTCTCAACTTTTTAAAAGAATCGGGCATTTTTGAATGTTGCCCAGAAGGTTTGTTAATGTATAGCCACTTCCCTTTTCGCAAACCCCAAATGCCGTTGTATGTATTGTGTACGGTTGCTTCCCGTAATGGAGTGCTGTATTTTTCACCTTTTAGAAGGTCTAGTAAATTATAACTATCCGGTGCCGCATTTTCAGGAATTGTAGCGTTTGTGATTTCTGCCAGAGTAGCCATGATATCTACTTGAGAAATGACTTCCTTTGAAACGGTTCCAGCTTTAATTTGTTCTGGCCATTTAACGATGAAAGGCACGTGATGACCGCCTTCCCAGACGTCACGTTTTAGGCCTCTAAAATCTCCCATACTAAAATGCTCGTATTTTTCTGCGCGCTCAAAAGCATATTTTTCAGGACCGTTATCCGCAGTGAAAATTACGATAGTGTTTTTATCTAACCCTTTATCTTTTAAAGCTTTTATCACTTGACCCGCAACCCAATCAGTTTGAAACATATAATCGCCATATGGACCTGCTTCAGATTTGCCAACAAACTCTTCGTTAGGGATTATTGGTGCATGGGGAGAGGGTAGAGCCATGTAAAGGAAGAACGGTTTATCTGCTTCTTGTTGGTTGATGTAGGCTACTGTTTTTTTGGTAAGGGTAGGAAGTACCTCATATGGGTTCCAACCCTCAACTTTTGGGCCTGGCCTAAACTCCCATTCGCCTTCATTAACATTGAAACCTACATTATGAACGTCCATAACTGCTTTTGGAAGTTCAATAAATTGGTCGTTTTCAATCCATGCGTAAGGAGGAAAGTTAATGGTTCCATCACCAAAATAATAGTCAAAACCTTGATCTAACGGCCCGCCCGTGAGGGGTCCGCTCCAATCAATATCTTCCGGTCTGTAGAACTTACGTTTTTTGTTCCACTGAAAAACTTCGCCTGAAGGTTCGTTCTTGAATTTCCAATTCCACCCTAAATGCCATTTTCCGATAGCTGCAGTTTTGTAGCCATTGGTCTTCAGGAGTTCAGGAAGTGTAACATCCGATTCATTAAAAAATGGAGGGCCAAAAGAATTTACAATATCATGCTGTCTTCGCCAGTGATAGGTTCCTGTAAGTAACGCGTATCTACTAGGAGAGCAAATACCCGAAGAACTATGGGCATCAGTAAAACGAATGCCTTCCGACGCCAGTTGGTTTAGATTGGGAGTGGGTATTTTAGAATCCTTGTTCTGGCATTGTAGATCTCCATAGCCCATGTCATCTGCATAGATAATTACAATGTTGGGTTGTTGAGCATAAGTTTGGAAGGTTACCGCGAATGCAAAGAGTGTAGTAAGCGTAACTAGTCTTCTTTTTAGAATTCTCATGGGTTAACTATTAAAGAGAGATTGAAAATACTATTAATTAATGGAAACGATATAAAAAAGCCAGTTGACAAAATGGTCAACTGGCTTTAGGATAAAACTAACTCAACAATTTTAATAAAAACAGATGTCTTACTGTTCTCATGTTTATAGACTATTAATAATCAGGATTCTGCTCAAGAGCATCATTCTTGTCAATTGCACTTTGTGGCAACGGCCATTTATAATGTTTTGGAAGGAATACTCTATTGGCATCTACATGCGGATCATAAAAACCATTTAATTCTTCTTCTGCTATGCCCCAACGCTTAAGGTCAAAATAGCGTAAACCTTCAAAACCGAATTCGTATCTACGCTCGTTACGAACGGCTTCACGGAGTTCACCCGGATCTGTAGTGGTTATTGCTGGATAAGAACCTGTATCTCCTACAGCCACACCATATGCTCTTGCTCTTACCTCATTTATGGCATCAAGAACAGAGGTGTCAATACTGCCGGATTCTATTTTACCTTCAGCATACATCAACAAAACATCGGCATATCGAATGTGGATATAGTCTGTACCTTCTGTAAAATTCTGTACTAGGGAAGCCCTTGTTTGTGGGGTTGTCCATTTTAACAAACCAAAACCTGATAAGGTTTTTTGCTCAATTTCAGGATTCCATTCCCCTACTTGTACTATTTTACTTAGTCGAGGGTCACGGTTTTCCAAAGGATTAGCTTCATCATAAAGAGGAGATTCATCTATTGGTAGACCATCAGTAGCTTCAAAAGAATTCACAAAATCTTCAGTTGGTTTAAGAGTTCCCCAAAAGCCTATCATGATTTCACTACCTCTATCTTGGAATTCGCCAGGAGCACTTGAGTATTTTGTAGAGAAAATAATTTCAGGGTTGTCAACTTGTCCTGCATCTACAAAAAGGTCTTCGTAATTAGTAGATAGCGAAAAACTACCACCGTCCATTACGGCCTTTGCCGCTACAGCTGCTTCGGCATATTTTTCTTGGTACAAGTAAGTTCGGGCTAATAAAGCATTTGCCGAACCTTTAACAACATAACCATCTCCGTAAGGAGCTTCTGGTAAGTTGGCAGCAGCAAATATTAGGTCCTTTTCAATTTGAGCGAATATTTCTGACTCAGGAGCTTTTGGTAAATCTTGATTTTCCAAAGTAGTTGGTTCTATTCTAAGAGGAACCTCGCCATAAGTAGTAACTAAGTTATAATAGAAAAATGCACGTAGAGTGCTTACTTGACCTTTCCATCCATTTAATTTATCAGCCTCAATATTCTCAACCTGATCAATGTTTGCTAAAAAGAAATTACAGGTTTGAATTCCTTTATAACATACATTGTAAAGTTGTGCGATTGCACCGTTATTACCGCCAGAGGTAGGACTTGCCGTTCCATCAATCAATTCTCTAAAACCATAATTGAATGTTTGGTAACAATCATCTGTTAGGGCGTCCCAGTTGGGTTTAATTGTTGGAGGCCACCCACCATCTGCACGTATTGCCAACATGTTCTGTTGTAAATTACTATATACTCCGGTCAATGCTAGTTCTGCATCTTGCTCAGTCTGCCAAAAAGTTTCTGAAGGCAGTTGAGAAGAAGGCTGCTTGTCTAAAAAGTCGTCCTCGCACGAACTTATTGTAATCCCCAGAAAGGATAGAGCGAGTAATAAGATTGTCTTTTTCATTTATATAATATTTTTGATTGACTAAAATGTCATGTTTACACCTAATGTTAATGTTTTTCTAAATGGATAGGCATCTACACCATTAGCTTCCGGATCTACATCAATAGGGTAGTCTTTTTGAAAGGTAAGGTAGTTTTCTGCTGCAAAATAGAATCGTAATCTGTTGAACGGTGTCTTGTCCAATACGTCAGTAGGTAGAGAATACCCCAAGGTAACATTCCTTAATCGCAGATAAGACGTGTCCCATAACCAGAAAGAATTGTTATATACTGTAGCTCTACGTGTTTCTGCAGTTTCGTAATATACAGCAGGCAATCTAGAGTTTCTGTTATCGGGCGTCCATGCTTCGGTTAACCAAGCTTTATCCGTACCGCCATCTTGTCTGAAAGGGTCACGGGCAATATAGTTTTTAGTACCTTCTACACCTTCCCAAAACATTCTAAAATCTAAGTTTTTGTAGTTCAAAGAAAGATTTAACCCGTAAACAAAAGCAGGATATCTACCGTCTATATGGATACGGTCATCTCCATCAATAACACCATTATTGTCTTGGTCTTTCAATTTAATGAAACCTACCTTACCAGGTTGAGGTTGAGTAGCCGAACTTGCAATTTCCGCTTCATCTTGGAAGTAGCCATCGGCTTCCCACATGTACCAATCTTCAAAAGCATAACCTTCTTCATTTATGTTCCTGTCCTGTATCTCTGGGTCTCCAAAAGTTTTTAGACGGTTTTTGAACCATGAAACGTTTCCGTTTATGCTGTATCGTAAATCCTCGTTTATGCTATTGTCATGACCAATAACAATGTCCCAACCTTTGTTGGTCATTGCACCTTGGTTAACTACAGGAGCATTCAATCCACTACTTTCATCAACTTGTAGTTGTCTTAATATATCTACGGTTTCTTTTACGTAGTAATCGGCAGAACCATATAGTTTTCTATTAAATAGATTAAAGTCTACTCCAAAATCCGTTACCGTTGTAGTTTCCCATGTAATATCAGAATCAACTAGGCTTCTTAAGCCGACTCCTGCAAGAACACTACTTCCAAAAGGATAGCCAAATTGGTCAAAAGATAGGGTAGATTGGTAAGGGTATATACCAGAATTTAATTCATCATCCTGTACATTAATACCAATATTTTGGTTACCCAATTGCCCCCATGAACCTCTAAGTTTTAGTTCGCTTACTGCTTCAATATCTTGAAAGAAATCTTCTTTGTCCAATCTCCAACCAGCAGATACCGATGGGAAAACACCTAATCTGTTTCCTTTAGCAAAACGTGAGCTGATATCTCCTCTTACGTTTGCTTCAAGAAGGTACTTTTCTTTGTAGTTATAGTTGGCTCTACCAAAGAAACTCTGAATAGCCCAACTTTCAGAAAAACCGGTTGTAAATTGATTTTCAGAATTTACACCTTCTAAATCAGTGATTTTTCTATTTGGAATGCCAGTTCTTTGTGATCTAGTGAAATTACGATCAAAACCTTCTTGACTATACCCTCCTAAAACTTTAAAGTCATGGTCGCCAATCAATTTTGAATACGTCAGCGTAGAGAATAACGTAGTTTGCTTACTCCACGTATTATCAATAGTTAATTGTGAAGCATCACGAGTTGTTCTTAGGTATTCGCCTGTTCTATAATTGTATTCGTCATATTGAATACGTTGATTTTTATAGTAGTCATAATCAAACTTATAAGCTCCTTTTGTACTCCAAACCAAATCGTCTGAAAGCTTAACATCAAAAAAGAGGTTTCCGTTAAAGTTATATTGATTTAAAACCTCTCCATCCTGAACTTCAAGCTCAGCTATAGGGTTGTTTCTAGTAAATCCTTCATCAAAACCAGGAAATTCTGTATCAGTTCCAGAGAATGCTTTACCTGAATAATGTCCTGTGCCATCTAAGGTATACACACCCCAAGTTGGCCTAACTCTAAATAAATTGAATAAGCCGGATTCTGTGCCTGCCTGCTGAGGACCACTTGTTTTTGAAGCTACGCCAGATACGGTACCTCCTACGGTAATCTTTTCTCCTATATCTGATTTTACACTCATAAAGAAGTTATTCTTCTTAAACCCTGAAGAGCGAATAATACCCGGCTGATCCCAGTTACCCATAGAAATATTATAGCTGGTGCCATCAATTGCACCACTAGCCGTTACAACATGACGTTGTACGATTGGGGTTCTGGAGGCTTCATCAAACCAATTTGTATTAGGAAAAGCTGGATTGCCTTGATTGTTTCGGTAAGCATCTATCACTTCTTGAGGATACGGATTGGCAGATGCTCCAGGTGTATTTATTAATGCCTGGTTCATTAAAGTCATATAATCTGCCGAATTGGATATCATTTGCGGTACCTTGGTAAAGGTCTCCGTTGACACACTACCGCTGTATTCAATCTTAAAGTTGTTGTTACCGCCACTCTTGGTAGTCACCAAGATGACACCGTTTGCAGCCCTAGAACCGTAGATAGCTGCTGAAGAAGCATCTTTTAGTACAGAAATGGAACTAATTACAGAGGGGTCTAAATCTTGTAGATTACCTTCTACACCGTCAATCAATACTAATGGAGAGTTGTTACTACCAAAAGAGTTAAGACCACGTATTTTAATGTTAAGGCCTTCATTACCCGGAGCTCCACTATTTTGTGAAATTTGTAGACCGGCCGCTTGTCCTTGAAGTGCTTGAAACGCATTTTGTACGTTTCTGTCTTCCAAAGCTTCTTCATCTACAGCGGTTACCGAACCGGTAAGGTTTACTCTTTTTTGTTGGCCGTAACCTACAACGACAACTTCATCTAGCTTACTTGCATCTTCCGACAAAGTAACATTTAACGTGGATTCACCATTTACTGGTACTTCTTGAGTTGAAAAACCAATGTAGCTAAACACTAAAATAGCATCATTGGAGGCGGAAATTGTATAATTCCCATCAAAATCGGTTTGGGTTCCTGTTGTGGTTCCCTTTACCAATACGTTTGCACCGGGCAAAGGCATTCCAGTGTCATCTGAAACCGTACCATTAATAGTGTCATCTTGGGCGTGTAGTTGCATGGTAGCTAAAAGGAGTCCTAAAAAGGATAATCCCAGCCGGAGCAACAAAGGTTTTTTGGTCGATTGTTTTTTGTGTTTCATAAGATCATTTGAGAGTTTTGAGTTATTAGGCGAATATAGTTTTGAAGTTAATTTTGATGTATAACAAATGGTTTCAATAGGGTGACATATGGTCTGAGTATAATAGTTGTGAAGTCTGTTTTTTACTAGTATTTGCGCATAATCAATTAGTCCAAACGGTTTGGGTCTGTTCAAATGTGCACTTAGATTATTGGTAAAATGTCTCCTTCCGTAAATAGAATGTCTCTCTCTGTCAAGAGTTTGAGAAGAAGTAGTTCATAGATGCCAAGAGATTATTAAATAACTATATAATGAAAAGTAATTTTAATGCGCGAATGAATCTACTTTTTTATACGCATTTATAACCGCTTGCTCACCTTCTTTATCAGGTCTTGAGTTACCGTGTTCCATGCCCAGAATGCCGTTGTAGCCTTTCTCTTTAATGAATTTTAGAACATTCCAATAATTGATTTCTCCTGTGGTAGGTTCTTTTCTTCCCGGATTGTCACCAATCTGTATGTAGCCAATTTCATTCCAGCAGGCTTCCATGTTGGGTATGAGATTGCCTTCTTGGATTTGTTGATGATATATATCAAAGAGAATTTTACATGAAGGAGAGTCTACGGCCTTACAGATTTCATAGGCCTGTGGCGAGTCTGTTAGGAATGCTCCCGGATGATTAAAAAAGTTTAGAGGTTCAAGCACCATTGTAAGATTGTGTGGCTCAAAAATTGCCGAAGCTTGTTTGAGTGTTTCAATAACATTAGCTCTTTGGTAACCTTCTTTTATTTTAGGAGCAACGTTACCGGGTACAACGGTCATCCATTTGGCATTCACTCGCTTTGCTACTTCTACGGATTCTTTGCAGTATTCTAAAAAAGCCTTTCTTTTTTCCGGGTCTCCAGAAGCTACATGGCCCTCTTTTAGAAAAACAGCTACAAATACACCCATTTCAATACCCCTTTTTTGCATGGTCTGGGCCATTTTCTCTTGCAGGACTACATCTCGGGTACGCATCTTATTATCCTCAAAAGCGGTAAAGCCTTGATCTGCCATAAAATTTAGCTGGTCAATAGGGTCCTTGCCCGCATGATTTTCAAACATTCCCAAATGCGGAGCATACTTAAGATTGAATTTATAGGGATCTTTTGGTGAAGCTAGGGTAGCGGCATATGATAGGCCCGAACCCATTGAAATTGCTCCTGTAGATAATGCTGTTTTTTGGATAAAGTTGCGTCTTTTCATGGCAGGTTCTTGGTTATCTATAAAATGGTTATGATGATTGGTTTCACGTTAAATAGACCAAGCTTTTCCCCCAGTAAGTTCATCCAGATCTCCGCAGGCAATATATTTACCGGGAATAGAATCATATGCCAGCACTTCTTCACCAACATATTCCGTGCACTTGTAGCCCCAAATGGTCAGGTCTCTGATTTTTTTGGCAAAAGGAACGCCTTCGGCCTTTTTATCCGTCAATGCTTTTAATACCTCAGGTGCAAGATCGGCTTCAGTAAGGTCACTTATGTTCTCTTTGTTTGAACTTTCTAGGGCGTTCACGGCCAATTGGTTCAAGGTAGCCTTGAATTGGTCGCGCTGAGCAGGAGGCATTACCTCGTTTGCAAAACTGTCCAAAAAGATATGTACGTTAACTTCCGAGGCCGATAATGTATCGGTTTTGGGCAGTATACTATCTATAACGTCTATAAGTACCGTACCTTGGTCTTCATTGAGAAACTGAGGTACCCACGTAGTGGTTTTAGTATCGTTACAGCTTTGTAAAACGCTCATGAATGTGGGTGCGGCTACTACGTAACCCATAGACATTCCTATTTGCATTAATGCTTTTCTTCTATCCATGGTTATATATTTCCTTTTTTAAGTTCTTCTGCTGCATGATTGGCGGCCCTTGCCGAAAACGCCATATATGTCAATGACGGGTTTACACAACTTGATGAGGCCATAAAAGCACCATCTGTAACGTAAACATTGGGTACTTCATGTATTTGGTTATGACCGTTTAAAACCGATGTCTTTGGGTCTCTTCCCATACGGGCGGTTCCCATTTCGTGAATGCCGTGACCAATATTATACGAGCTGTTGTGGGTGTTGATGTCTCTTGCTCCGGCCTTTTTTAGCATTTCTGCCGCTTGCACTACGATATCTTCACGCATTTTTAACTCGTTGTCACGTATTTCTGCATCAAAGGTTACGGTAGGTAGGCCCCAACCATCTAGATTGTCATAATCTAGGGTCATACGGTTGTCTTGGTACGGAAGTATTTCCCCAAAACCACCTACGCCCATAGTCCATCCACCAGGTTTTAAGATTGCTTCTTTAAGTTCGGCACCCATTGAAAGTTCGGCAACGGCATCTTTCCAGTTTTTACGGCTTGCGCCTCCTTGATATCCAAATCCGCGTAGGTAATCTTTGCTTTGAGATTTGGCGTCTATATTTTTAAATCGAGGAATGTACACACCTCCAGGTCTTCGGCCTTTATAATATTTATCGTCGTAACCATCAAATTTTCCATTAGCCCCTGCACCTAAATGGTGATCCATTATATTTCTACCCAATTGATCGGAATCATTACCCATTCCGTTAGGAAAACGGTCTGATTTGGATTGCATCAAGATGGAAGCCGATGCTATGGCCGAAGCACACAAAAAAATAACCTTGGCGTTGAATACCAGTTCTTCTTTGGTCAATCGGTCAATGACCTTAACTCCTGTTGCTTTTTTGGTATCCGGGTCATAAATGACTTCGGTAACGATTGAATCCGGCCTTAGGGTTAGGTTCCCTGTTCGTTCCGCAGCTGGAAGCGTGGACGAGTTACTGCTAAAGTAGCCCCCAAAAGGACACCCTCTTGAACAACGGTTCCTGAACTGGCATTTGGTACGTCCCTCAAATTCTTTGTCACCCGTAATATGTGCTATACGGCCGGAGGTAACGACCCTTCCGTCTAGGTTTTCATAGACTTTATCCCTAAAATGCTGCTCTACACAGTTTAATTCCATCATTGGAAGGAATTGGCCATCGGGTAGTTGTCTCAGTCCCATTTTTTCACCGGATACGCCAATGTAGCTTTCTACCTTATCGTACCAAGGAGCAATATCTTTATAACGAACGGGCCAATCTACACCATGGCCATCAATTTTATTTGCTTCAAAGTCAATTTCGCTCCAGCGGTAACTATGCCTTCCCCAAGTAATGGATCGTCCACCTACATGGTATCCCCGCATCCAATTAAAGGGTTTGGTCTCATTGTAGGGGTGTTCCAAATCGTTTACGAACCATTTGTACGAATCTGCGCTTTTGCCTTTGTTGGTCCGGCTTTGCTTGGGACGTTTTGCCTTTTCTTCAATTGAAAGCTCCATGCCGTGTTTAAAGTCCCAGTCATCCATATGGGCAGTGGTGTAATCTTTTATGTGTTCCACCATTCTGCCTCTTTCGAGCATTAAGGTCTTTAGTCCGTTTTCGCACAATTCCTTGGCGGCCCAGCCTCCGCTAACACCGGTGCCTACTACAATGGCATCATAGGAACTTTGTTCTTCGTTAAAATAAAATTTGCTCATTTGTTACGTTTTGAAAAATAGGTTTTGATATGTTTTATTCCAATAGAATACGAAAAACGTAGGCTGCTTCGCAAGGCTTTTGGCCGTCAACTGATATGGAAAGACCTTTGGAGGACTGTTTCCACTTTATGTTGTTCTTACCGCTTATGAATTCTACAGATTTAATTCGTTTTGATGTATTGGGATTATTTTTTGAAAGTGATTTTATTGTGAATTTGCCATCTTGTGGCCAGCCCAATGCCGTTGCATAAAGGGTTTTTCCTTTGGTAGTAAAACGAAAGTCTTCCGGACCGGATTCCTTATTTTTCTTTTCGGAATGATGACCTGTTTCTACTTTTGTAGGGCCTTCGCCAAAGATGGTCCAAGGTCGTGTGTCATAAATTGCTTCGCCATTAAGACTTAGCCATTGGCCCATTTCGTTCAGTATTTCTTTTGCTTCTGAGGGAATGGTTCCATCGGCTTTAGGGCCTATATTCAATAATAAACATCCGTTTTTGCTTACGATGTCTATCAATTCATCCAATAGGTAATTGGAAGTTTTGTATTCTTCATTGGTTACATAGCCCCAAGAGATTTTTCCTATTGAAGTATCTGTTTGCCAAGGGTATTTGTAAATGCCATCCATACGGCCACGTTCAATATCTAACACAATAAGGTCTTCAGGAAAGGATTTGTTTCTCATGTTCTTGTCCTGAAAAACAACACCCTTGTTCCATTCTTCACCTTTGTTATAGTAGTAGGCGAGTATTTTTTTGTGCATGACCTCAAAACCGGGTTTGTCCAACCCAAAATCGAACCAGAGCAAGTCCGGCTCATAATTATCTATAATATCCGTGGTACGATTCCACCATAGGTTTAGGAATTTTTTGGTGGGTAACGTATCATTACCTACCGGCTCACCGTACAGGTCGTAAAATTCAGGATTGTTGGTGTCCCAAGTTGGGTCGTCTTTTTCATAATAAACCCTGTGTAACGCAAAATGGGATGATGCTCCAAACTTCATCCCTTTGGCTTTGACCGCATCGGACAATAGGCGCATAACATCTTTTTTAGGTCCTGTATCCTTCACGTTCCAGCGGGTGTGGTTAGAAGCGTACATGGCGTAGCCGTCATGATGTTCCGCAACAGGTACTACGTAACGGGCACCGGCATTTTTGAACAGAGTAGCCCATTCATTGGCATCAAACTTTTCGGCCTTAAATTCAGGTATGAAGTCTTTATACCCAAATTTTGAAGGGTCTCCATAATGTTCACGGTGATAGGTGTAAGGCTTTTTACCACCTTTGGACCATTTGGGGTCATATATGCCTTTTGGATATTTTTCACTACTGTATGCGGGTACGGCGTAAGGGCCCCAATGTAAAAAAATACCGAATTTGGCATCTTTGAACCATTCTGGAATCTCATATCCGGCTCTTATAGATTCCCATTCTGGCTGGAATTTTTTTGGTTTTATTTGAGCGTGCAATGCGGTTATCCCCATAAATAAAAAAAGGACGATCGCTACTTTTTGTGCAAATTTGGTTTTTGTTGTCATTCTGAATTTTGGCTTTAATTCTTTTTCGTTTTCTTTTTGGTGATAATGCCAATTTCAGGACGAGGTATATCTTCGGTTGCGCTTCTCATAACATAGGGTTCCCATTTGTCACGGGCCTTTTGCCATTCTTGAAGTGTTTTAGTAGGATACCATGACGGCCAGCCTATACGGTTAAAATCATAATTTTTTTGGTTTTTGGCTACCCATTCGTCCACTGTTGAAAATGGATTCTTATCGGGAAAAACGCCAAGGGCCTTAAACTCTTCACTTACACCTTTATCTTTAATAACATGGGTGCGCCAGTTCTGCAGTTGGGCCAACAGCTCTTTTTTCACAGAGCTATATTCGGGGTTATCGGCTACATTGTCTACCTCAAATGTGTCTTTTTGTAGGTCATATAGCTCAATTTGCGGTTTTACGGGGGCAAAGAAGGCGGCTTGCTCGGGAGTAAGCTCTCCTTTTAGGTACATAATGCTCATTTCGGCCAATACCGGGTAAGCGTTTTCCTTGTATTGGTTATACTGTAAATATGGTCTTTCGGGCATTAAATTAAGAATGAGCTTATAATCTTTTGACCGTATGGAGCGCATGGCATCATGGGTTTCGTCCATTTTATCACGGGCGGCAAAAACGTACTTTCTGTTTTTTACCTCATCACCTAAGAGGTTTTTTCCGTGTAGGGGAACTGGCGGTGTAACATGGGCGGCATCAAGTATGGTAGCATCAATATCCAAAGACATGACCAAGTCGTCATTTACTTGCCCAGGTTCTACTTGGCCCGGCCACCGCATAATCATGGGAATGCGGGTCCCACCATCATACAAAAATTGTTTGCCTCGTATGTGACAACGGCCATGATCACCAATAAAGAAAACAATAGTGTTATTGGCCAACCCTTCGTCTTCAAGTCGTTTTAATAAACTGCCTATTTCCCGATCTACCAATTGCATTTGTTCAAGGCCATTGGCCCAATCGCGACGAACAAAGGGAGTATCTGCATAATAAGGTGGAAGCTCAACATCACTTATATTAATAGGTCTTTGGGGGTCTCGGTTCCAGGAGCGGTGCGTACCTCCAAAAGTGATTCTGGCAAAGAAGGGTTGTCCCGGTTTGCGGTCTGCCCAATCATTGGTATTCATAAAGAGCTCTTCCTTAGTGTCCGGTAAAAAGTTCATATCGGTTTTCCAACTCATTAGAGTGGTGAAATATCCGGCTTCTTCCAAGAGTTTAGGAATGGGCTTTATACCATGGGGTAGGGGTTGTTTGTTATATTCACGATGTTGATTGGCTCCAATGTAATTTTGATGAAAACCGGTCATCATTGCCGAGCGTGAGGTAGAACAGACGGGAGAGGTGGTAAAGGCGTTATTGTAACGAATACCCTCCGAGGCCAATTTATCTACGTTTGGTGTATGTATACCCTTTGTGCCATAACAGGATAGGTCCGGGCTCCAGTCTTCAATAGTAATCCAAAGAATATTAGGGCGGTTATCATTGGTTTCCTTTTGAGATGTTTTGGGAGTCTCTCCGCACGAGACGAGCATAAGAACACAGAAAAATAAAACTAGAGATACGTGTTTCTTTATCAAAAGCGTCATAAGGGCAATGATTTCCATAGTCCAAATGAAATAGAAATAAGGTAAACTTGTGTATGTACTAGTTTATCTATTGTCTCTCTCGGTACATTAAGGTAAATTTTGTCTTTAGGAATAAAAATCGGAAATAATGTGTCTAGGTCCTTTTTCATAATCCCATAAATAATCACCGGTAGCTTCAACGCACTTCTGGCTGATATGGTGTGGAAGTACCGAAACCAATGGGTATCCAATTTTGGATTTGAACATTTCCAAATGTCTTAGGTATTTCTCCTCGGTAATATCTTTTTCGGCATTCCCCCCAATATGGTCTAGGTTAATGCCCCGGCCTGGTGAGGATTTAAAGGAAATTTCATAATGGGTCTTTACACGGGCGGGCCAGTCATATTTATCGTTTAGCCATACATCATTGGTACGGGTAACATCGGTAAATTTGGTAAAGAAAATATCCGGAACGTGAAATTCCATTTCAATGGTAGGGTCAATGCCTTTTGCTGCTTTGTACAATTCCTTATGGATGTGTAACATATCAGATTTAGTGTTGTAAGACATATCGATTTTAAATTTGCGCACCCCCATTTTATAAAAGCGGTGGATCGTCTCCGAAGCGTACTCAAAAATATCTGCCTTGGGGTTCAGCCATCGCACACCCTTGTCGTACTCCGTTTTGCCTTGCGCTCTGTAAGCCCCCAAAAGATTAGGGTTGTTCTGGGCAGCAATACTGGAGCCATGTATTTTAGGAAATGCTATCCATAGGCCGGGCGTAAACCCTTTTTCGTTGATAAGGTCCATGGTTTTTCTGAAATCTGGAAACTTTTTGGAGTCCGGATGCCACGAGCCGTAACCAGAGTTTAAACTACCGTCCGGAAATTGGCCCCAGCCATGGTCCAAGGTCATTTTTCCCTTAGGATATCCGTATTCGATAATTTTATCCAAATACTTCGCTACAAAGTCGTGATTCAGTAGATTAAAGTGCCCTTTGGGAACATTGGATTGTATTTTCTGCTCTACCCAAGTACAATATTCTACATCTGCCCAAAAGTGAGGGAATACTTTGTAGGGCTGAATGTTCAGGCGCTGCATCATCTGGGTATTGTAGGCTTTCCAAGCATCATCGCCATTACCGCTTTCATCAACAAAAAGTTCCTGTCCCTCAGGAACGTTTATGGTAAGGGTTTCTTTTCCATCAAAACTGAAAGTAGAATTTTCAAAACCAAAAGTGGTCATAAAACCAACGAATTTACCGGCGGCATCGCGGATAATAGGGGAACCGCTCATTCCACTAGCTGGAACCGTAAACGGATTATGGGTAAATGCATCGCTTAAGAAATAGTAGGCATCACCACCTTTTTGAGCAGGGGTGCCATCACTGTTGTACGGGCAGAATAGGGGTTTGGTAACCTTTATTTTTACTTGTTCTCCTTGGGTTGGGTCTTTTTTGCTTGCTACCTCATAATGTGTAGAAGCAGCTTTTACCGCCATTGGGCCGGTAACCCCGGCTAGGGCAACACCCATGCCAGCTTTTTTTATAAAATTTCTTCGGTTGTTCATGTTGTACTATTCTTGGAGCGTGAGTGTTTTGGTGAAATTTACCGGTTGGCCACCTTTAGGTAAAATGGTACTTTTTTTGACTTACTTGGTGAGAATGGAATTTGGCGGTAACGGCACTTTGTTTGAAGCCCGCCATGCTACCAGCTCATCAAGTAATTTTTGTGTTGTTTTGGTATGGTCTTGGGCCAAGTTCTTGGTTTCTTTAGGGTCTGTCTTTAGATTGTAAAGTTCTAGTTTTCCATCTGCCAAGAATTGGATCAGCTTGTAATCTCCTTTTCGGATTACGGAACATGTGCCGTGTTTATATTGGCTAGCCATGTGCCAGAACAAGGGGCGTTGCTTAAAATCAGAGTTGTCTTTTTTAAATAGGGGAGTAAGGGATTTTCCATCTAATTGACCTTTATACGCAATGTTGGCCACATCCATTAGGGTGGGGAAATAATCCATAACTGAAATAGGGATTTCAGTTCTTCTGGCTCTTATCTTGCCGGGCCAGTGAATTAGTGCTGGCACTTTTATTCCGCCTTCATAAATTTCTCCTTTGGCACCTCTCAACTTTAGATTCTCGGAGGCTATGGGGTGATAGCCATTATCTGAGGTAATAATTAAAATGGTGTTCTCTTCTAGCTTATTCTTTTTAAGGTACGCCATGATTTTACCAATGTTCTCATCCATAGATTCTACCATGGTGGGGTAGCTGGCCATCCGTTCTTTATTCTTGCCTATTCCTTGCCCCGTTACGGGGTCCCCAGGCTTGCTCATGTATTTGTTAAAAAGTGCGTCGTTCCTGTTTTTTATAGGACGATGAACCGCGTAAAAATGGAGGTTGACCAAAAATGGGTCGGTTTTATGGTGGTCTATAAACTCAATGGCGTCGTCAGCCAATCTATCCGTAAGCCATTCGTCATTGGATTTTGGAGTTATAAACGGGTTGCTGAACGGAGCGCGATACCCTCCGCGTTCACTTTTGTACCCACCTTCTTCTAGGGCGGGGTCGCCTCTAAAGGTGCCGCCCACATTTTCAATAAAGCCCCTTCCTTCAGGATAGTATTGTTTTACGGTTGAGGTCTTATGGTTTTCTACCCAGGTAAAATCTCCCGCTTGGGGTTGGTCCAATCGTTGTTGAATAGGCCATTTCATGGCCAGTTCTTTTTCTGGATAAGGACCTACAATATGCCATTTTCCCAAATGAATAGACTTGTATCCGATTTCGGCAAGGGGTTTGGCGTAAATGGGATGTTCCTTTTCAACCGTCCATCTAGAGAATATATTTTCTTGAGCATCTCCTTTCTCCAATACAGGAACCGTGTACACTCCCGTTCGGAAGGATTGTTTTCCTGTAAAAAGTGCGGACCTTGAGGGCGAACAAGTAGGATACATATAGGCATTGTCAAAAACCAGGCTTTCTTTGGCCAAAGCATCTAATGCCGGAGTTTCAAAATAAGTAGAGCCATTAAAACCAACATCGGCATAACCAAGGTCATCCACAAGGACAAAAATAATATTGGGTTGTTTTTCTTGGGCCCAGTTGTACCCGAACGAGGCAAGGAATAACAATACAAAATAAAAAGACCTTGGTTTTAGATGCATAGGGCTAAATTTTTATTCGGGTTTTTTTATGTACTTGAGTGGGGCGATACGTTTTCCGGTTTTGTAATCCAATCGCTTACCGTAATAGATATAATTATCAAATATGTCCCCTTTGCCCAGTGTTCTAGGGTCGCCCTGAGCAATAAGTTCCGTCTCCATTTGGGTACGAAGCTTTTTGATGACCGTTGCATTTTCCGGTTTATTGGCCAGATTATGGATGCAGTGCGGGTCTTTCTCAATATTATAAAGTTCGTGTTCCGGTCTCTTATCAAAATTCATCTCAAAGAAAGGGTACTCCTCATCTTCCGGTTTAAGGGAGGTTAGGTAATTTTTGGTAGGAGAACCATCCGTATTCATAAAGCCATATTCTGGGTTGCCCACGGGCCATCGCTCGGGTTTTATATTGTGAACATATAAGAGCGAGTCGTTCCTGATGGCCCTTACCGGATAGGCTAGGTCGGTTCCGTCTTCATTGGCGCGTCCTATATCATGCCGTTCTTTGCCTAAAAGCACATGGTCCCGATTTTTATCTATCCTACCGGATTCCGAAGAAAAAAGTTGTTTTGTAAGACTGCTTCCCGTCATTTGTTCGGGAGGCGTTTCACCCACTACCTCCATAAAAGTAGGGGCCAAATCAGAAAAGCTAACGAAATCGCTTACCGTACGGCCGGAAACAATTTTTCCTTTCCAATAAGCAATCAACGGAATATGGAAACCTTCTTCATAAATCTGGCCTTTTACCCTTGGGAACGGCATACCATGGTCAGACGTTATGAGGACCAATGTGTTTTTTAGCAGCCCTTTTTTCTCAAGAGCTTTAATTGCTTTACCCACATGGGTATCAAACCACTCTACTTCGTTTGCATAATCCAATAGATCACCACGAACCACTTCATTATCTGGATAGAAGGGCGGTACATTGGCTTCTTCTAACCTTCGGCCCGCTTTCTTCCAAGAATCCAATTCGTAAAAACGATGGGGTTCTTTGGTTCCCAACCAAAAACAAAACGGGGTATCCGTAGGGTTTTCATTGAGAAAAGCCTCAAAATTAGCGGCATAGTCAACATCCGTAATTCCTTTATACGGCGGTTCTAGTTTTATGGTGTTGTATTCCGGCCCTGCGGGGTTGTCCTTAGTGTCATACACACCAGGACCCCAACCTTTGCCAGTATACCCCACACGATAGCCCTTTTTAGCCAATAAATGCGGATAGGTTTTAAATTCCAGAGGAAAACGTCCGTTATGGTCCGCGGCTTCCTTTAGCTGCCAGCTGTACTTGCCTGTTAAAATACAGGCCCGGGCCGGTGAGCATTTAGGGTTGCCGTTATATGCATTTTGAAATACCAATCCATCCTTGGCCAGTTGGTCTATTTCCGGCGTATTGATGAAAGTATCTCCATAAGGACCAAAACTCTTCATTGAAGCGTCATCCGCAATACAGAACAGAATATTAGGGCGCTCTGTTTTTGTTACTGTATTTTCACTGGTAGGAATGTTCAAAAAGGCCAACACGCCTACCATACCGAATTTTAAAAGGGACTGAAAAGTTGGAAAAGCATATGTTATCATAATCTTGATTTTTACAAGAAAGTTACAAATTGTTTGTGCAACGTAAACTAGGAGTAGGGATACATACCTTGCCCTATTTATTGAATTCCGTAATGGTTAAACCCCAAGTAAGTTTGGTGCCATCTGCCGCTATAACTTCGTAACTGATAGGGTTGGTGCTAAAATCGCCAATCTCACCAAGGGCAGGGGCTCCGTTTGCCGGGGCCAACGTAGCTGCCGTAGAAATATCTGCGTAGCCCACTATTTCCGAAAGGCTTACCTGTGACCGTACTTCCTCCGGAAAATCGCCATTGGCAGGCGGCACAGTTATGGCGCAGGCTACCTTTTGATTAACCGTGTCTATGGTCGTTTCTACATTCAATTGAACCACTTGTAGGCGGTTAAAGTCTTGTGTGTCATCAATCCATCTATATTCGAATCTGAAATTGGTAATTTCGGCCTCGTTGAATGTGGGCAGCTCTTCTAAATCTGATTTCAGGCAAGAGGTCATTGTAATGCCTACGAGCAAGAATAGTAAGTATGTTATATTTTTCATTTTATACGAATTTTGTTGTGCGTTAGTTTACCAGCCTGGATTTTGATCTAGTTTTTCATTTAGGATACGCTCGTTTTCAGGAACAGGAAATAAGTAGCGTCTTGTAGAAAAGCGTTTTTTCTGATTGCCCGGTTTTAATATTACGGGTACGCTTTCAAAGCCTTTGCCATCTGCTGCAATTTCAAAGAAGGTATATTCTTTGTCGTTTAATTCCGAAATGATACCTCCGCCTTCTTCTTTACCCCATCTTAAAAGGGACCAATATCTATCGTTCTCAAAAAACAATTCTACGCGACGTTCAATTTTGTACCATTCCCAAACTTGATCTAAGGTCATGCCTGCCATAAGCTCCGGTAGTTTGCCATGCTCAACCCTGGTTTTGTTGATGTATTGAACCGCTGTTTCTGCATCGTTTAGGCGCAGCATAACTTCAGCATAGTTCAAATAGGCACGGCCTAATCTGGTAATGACCTGATGGTAATTTGTGAAGTTTACCGCTTTGTATCCTTCAATATCAGGATAAATACCCTTTCTTATAAAATAGCCGGATATAGTGGATGCTTCAGTACCCTTCGTACTTTGTACATAATGCATATTGCCACCAACTCTAGTGGTAATGGTATTGGTAAAAAGTTTTGAGGAATCCTGTACAATAGAAGCAAAGAAACGGGCGTCGCGATGTTCGTTATATATAGCATCGGAAAGAAACCCTCCGTTAGTCTCAAAATCTTGATAGTATGAGGTTTCGTTCCACCTTTTTGCTACTCCGTCCGTATCGGTTACCAAATAATCATCAACCAAATCGGCAGAAGGCATGGCGGTAGTCCACCCTAAAAATGATTCGTTCAGTTTTGGGGTACCTTCCGTTTTGGCAACCTCCATATTAGGAACAATACGTTGCATTGGAGTCAATACACAGAGCGTAGCATCTATATTGGTGTATAGCCCTAATATGATTTCCGATGAATTTAATGCATTGGTGTAATTGTTGAACAATTCTCCGTAATTAGGGTCTAGACTGTACCCTAGCGCAAATAAGTCTTCGCTTGCTTTTTTGGAAATGTTGTAATAGTCTTCTTTTCCACTTTCAACATATGCAGCGCCGTGCAATGCAATTTCTGCCAACATAGCATATGCGGCACCTTTTGTAAGTTCGCCAGTCTCTACATTGCTAGAAACGGGTAAATCTAGAGCTGCTTCCTGTAAGTCTTTGATGATAAAATCATAGGTCTCTTTTATCGTTTCCGATCGTGGTAACTTTAAATCGTCTTCAGGGGTAAGCACCTTATCTACAATTACGTATTTACCGAACAAACGTGCCTTTGAGTAATAGATTAAAGCACGTAACATCTTGCCCTGTGCAATCAATTTAGGTTTGATGTTTTCCTGGATGCCTTCCGAAGCGGCCACTTTTTCAATGATCAAGTTACAGTCCCTGATGACTTCAAAAGAATTTTGTTTTATAGGGGATTTTAACCCTAATGGAGCCCTTCCGTAGAAATAATAAGAGTTGTTTTTGGCCCAACCGGCGTCATAAAATTGATCGATCAGGTCTAAGGCCACTTTGTTGGCATTTACCAAAACGGTATTATCGGTAAAATCGTCATTACCGGCGCCACCTCCTTTTGGGTCTGGATCTTCCGGGTTGACCAATAATTCAGGCAATACCGAATTATAGGTGTTATAAATAAAACCTTGGGCAAGATTAGCATCGCTCCACACATCTTGTTCAGTGTACTTGTCTAAGGGTTTGGTATCTAAAAGGTCGTCGCTACATGAGAAGCTCATGAGGGCGATCAAAACAGAAAACAGGGTTATATATAAGTTCTTCATCATTATTTTTTTGAATTAAAATCCTAGGTTTACACCAAATGAATACGTGCGTTGTACTGGGTAGCCGTAGCTGTTTATCCCGTTGTTGGCACTTTGCACTTGTTCTGGGTCAAAAAAGTCTTTTACCGGAGAAATGGTAAACAGGTTGGTACCACTTGCAAATATTTTACAGGAAGAAATCCAGTTGTTATCCGCTAAAAACGTTTTCTTTAGGTCATAACCCAGCTGAATATTCTTTAACCTGAAATATTTGGCGTTCTTTAAAAAGTAATCCGAAGGGTTGCTTACAATATCATTATTGCCTCCGTTCACGGCTACTGAAGTAACCGGTCTAGGGTAGGATGCACCCGGGTTTTCCGGTGTCCAATAGTCCAATTGATAGATATACGTTAAGCGTTTGGCTTCTGCGGCAATAAACCGATCAAAACCAATATAACGGTTTCCGGCACCTTGAAAGAGACCGTTCATGAACCATCCTTTGTAGCTCATATTAAAATCTATACCGTAGGTAAGGCGTGGTTGAGAAGGAAGGCCTAGCAAGCGTTTATCCTGCTCGTCCACTTTACCGTCTCCGTTAGAATCCACATAGCGGATATCCCCACCTTGAGTTTCCGTAGAACTTAGCAAACGTGGGGTGTTTAAGATATCATTGTCATTTTGGTATAATCCGTCAGTAACAAATACTTTTCCACCTTGCCAGTAATCGGTCCTATGGGTTTCCCTTGTGTATGGGTTTTTGAGTGTAGCTTGGTCTTCGGTATCCAGTTGTTCCCATAATTGATTGAAATAAGAAACGTTACCGCCTAACCCAAATCTAAACTCGTTGATGTTTCCTTTGTAACGTAGCGAAACTTCATAACCGGCTCTACGTTGTTTAGAACCTGAGCGAATTTGAGGCAAAGGTTTGCCCAAAGGTTGGGAGTACACATTTTGTGGACTTACCAAAAACCCTGTGGTTAAGTAGTAGAAATACTCTAGGGTACCGCTAAATTTATCTCCGAATGTAGAGAAATCCAATCCGTAGTTGAACGATTCCCTATTGTACCAAGTGAGTTCGTCCGGATTTACCAAATTGCCTTCTGAGTAACCGTTTGCCAAGGCATTACCAATAGTATAAACGCCAGATTCAAGATTGTATACGGGGATATAACCAAATCTGTTTACCCCTTCCGAGACACCTGTTTTACCATAAGAACTTCTAAGTTTTAAGGAGTTGATGATATTATCCTCTTTAAGCTTTTGCATAAAATTTTCCTCGGCAATATTCCATGCAAATGACATGGCAGGAAAGAATCCCCATCTTTTTTTAGGGGCAAAATTGTCATTACCATCATAACGACCACTAAGCTCAATGATATATTTGTAGTCAAAGTCATATTTCAAACGGAAAACATAACCTGCATTGGCGGCTTCCTGTTCGCTACCGTCATTGTCTTTACCCACGGCCGGACCGGCAAAAAGTTGGTCTACGGCACCGGACAGGTAATTTCTTCTTGAAGCTCCTAAATCTGCATATTTGCTGGTAGTCTGGTTGTACACAAAGGTAGCATCAAGACCGTGCATGCCAAAGGTGCGGGAGTAAGAAGCACTAGATTCAAAATACAATCTATTACTGTAGTATGAATTTAAGCTCAAGGCCGGTGGTGTTTGTGGTGTCAGTGAGCCGTCCTGCATGTAGAGCGGAACATTGTATTCCCATAATTTACCCCAACCATCACCATCACGGTAGTTGGCCATTACCCCTAATTTAAAACCTTCTATGTTGGGAACTTGCCATTTTACGTCTAGCTGTGCATTAATGAACTTATCCCGGGTCTTGTTATAACCCGCGTCCTTATCCGTTAAGGCAAGTGGATTGTCTCCGTTGCCGCCCCCGGCCAGTGTGCCGTCTAGATTATAACCTCTGTAAAGTGGGTCGGTATTTTGGTTTACAGCTCGCCAAACACCAAACATACCCGCAGAGGGTTCTTCGTAGTTTTCAATACTGGAGTTGAGGTTTACGCCAACCTCAAGACCTATTTTATCAAACTTGGTGGTAACATTACTTCTAATGTTGAACCTGGTATAGTTTACTACATCTTGTTTAAGCAGACTTCCTTCATCAATATACCCCATAGAAACAAAGTAGTTGGTTTTTTTGTCTCCTCCGGAAAGTGAAAGATTGTGCCTTTGCTCGGGAGCAAATTCCTTAAGGGTCAGGTCTGGCCAGTTATTGTCCGGATACGTGTCCAAGTCTGCGTGGGTCCTGATGGTTTCTAATTGCTCCGGGGAATACGGAACCGGTATGCCTTCATAGGCACTTGCAGCATTTTGAACCTGTGCAAATTCATAGGAATTCATCATTTCCGGTAATATAGTGGGTTGGCTCATTTGGTAATTGTAGGAGTAATTGACGTTTATTTTTCCGTCTTTGCCTCTTTTGGTCGTTACCAAAACAATACCGTTACCCGCTCTTGAACCATATACAGCGGTTGCCGCAGCATCTTTAAGAAAACTGATGCTTTCAATATCATTGGAGTTAATGGTTTGAAAATCTTGTTGTTCTGTAATGACCCCGTCAATCACGTATAAAGGGGAGCCACCACCACGAATGGAGATAGCCGGAGAGCTACCGGGAGCACCACCACTGTTTTCTACAATAAGACCGGATACTTGTCCTTGCAAGGCCTCGCCAACATTGTTGAAAGGGGTTTGTTCCAATTTTTCGGGTGCTAACGTGGTAACCGCTCCAACCATTTTTCGTTTGGTAGATGTACCGTAACCAATAACTACCACCTCGTCTAATTTGGCAGAATCCGTGTCTAATGAAATGTCTATTGTGGTTTTTCCATCAATAGTAACTTCTTGGGTGCTGTACCCAATATAGCTGAATACTAAAATGTCCGAGCCAGCAGGAACATCAATAGAATAATTACCGTCAAAATCGGTAACAATTCCAATACTGGTTCCTTTTACCAAGACATTGGCACCGGGAAGCGGCATACCGTCTTCGGTACTTATTACCGTTCCGTTAACTGTTGTTTGTGCAAAAGAGAAGCTGCATATGAGCAACATCATTAAGCAAAGCGAAAACAACCAACGCTGTGGAATTTTAGGTCTGTTTTTTTTCATGTTTGAGTTGAGTTATAAAAAATTTAAGTTGAGTGAAAGGCGCTATTTGGAATGTTAATTTTTTAACAATAGCGAGAAACAAAGGTATTTTTCAAGCAAAAAATGATGTATTCAAGCGTAAATTTTATGTCTCTTTAAATTCAAACTGATGGCTATTAAAATTTTAGGGCAGACCAGCAGAAGGTTTTCTTTTGTAGTGTTTTAGAGGTGGTTAACAGTAGCTAAAGACCCTTTGTGGAAGGGGTTTGTAGATGTAAGGTCAAGAGTGATCCCTTGAAACAAATGAGTTTTGAGGCGTAAAATCGCCTAAGATATTCAAGGCTATGACTTCGGAAATTTTAGTAGTAGGAGAGCGGTTAGTTCTGTGCGCTTGGCGTTATGAAGAAGTATTTTTATTCTGAGCTGAATATTTACCCGGTGTGGTATTGTACATTTCTTTGAAAAGTTTGCTGAAATGCGTTCGGCTTTTAAATCCGGTCATCGTATAAACTTCGTTTACGGATAAGTCCGGTTGCTGTACCAATAATTCCGCTGCTTTTTTCAGACGGTACATTTTTAGCATTTCAAACGGAGTTTTATCCGTTAATGCCTTCACTTTTTGATAAAAATGTGTCCGGTTAAGATAAAGTTGACGTGCAATTTGGTCCATATCTAGATTTTGATTGTCCAGGTTCTGGGCCATAAGATGGTATAGCTTTTCAAGAAATGCGTTGTCGTTTCTAATGTTTAGGTTATTGTCCTTCGTAAGCGGAATACCAATTTTAAAACGCTCCCGTAATCGTTTTTTGTTTTCCAACAATGCTTCGGTGCGGGCAACCAACCGGCGGGCATCAAATGGTTTTTTAATGTACGCGTCCGCTCCATCCTTAATACCCTGAATCTGATTTTCTATATCGTTCAATGCTGTAAGCAGAATTACCGGAATATGGCTTGTCTTAATATCGGCCTTTATACGTTTACAAAGTTCAAGTCCGTTCATGACGGGCATTTGAATATCACTGATTACCAGATCTGGCCATTGGTCTTCCATAGCATCCAAACACTCCCTGCCATTGGTAAAGGTTTTTACCTCAAAGAATTTAGAGAGTACTTTTGACACATATAGCCGCATATCCAAGACATCTTCTACATAGAAAATCAAGTGGTCCGTGTAATCTCCGCTGGTTTTTATCTTGGAAATTTCGGTCTTTGCTATCGTAGTTTCGGCATTGGAAACTTTGTTTTCGGCAGATATTATGGCTTTTTCCTTTAGGGCCTGGTCATCCGCAGATTCTTTTTTAACCACCGGTAGGCGTACCGTTATGGTTGTGCCTACCCCTATTTCGCTAAATGCTTCTAAATAGCCGTAATGCATTTCCACTAATTTTTTGGAAAAAGCAAGACCTATACCTGAACCTGTTGAATGTACACTTTCTCTTTTTCGTGATTGGTAAAACCTTTCAAAAATGTGGGGCAGGTCATCATCATCTATACCTCTTCCGGTATCCGTTACGGAAACAAGTAGGTCTTTATCTTCACTAACATACTTTATGGTAATGACATCATTGGCAACTGTATATTTAAAAGCATTGCTTAAGAGGTTATTGAAAACTTTCTCTAGCTTATCGCGATCTGCAGATACTACTATGTTGGAATCATCGGAAATAACCTGTAACCTTTTATGGCTATTATAGGCCAGGAAATGAAAATCTGGGACTATACTTTCTATAAACTCATCAAAATAGAATCTTGAATAGTCCATCTCCATTAAGTTGGCATCTACACGTTCAAAATCATGAATCTGGTCTATGAGCTGCCCTATTTTTTTGGATTGCCTAGCAATGATGTTCAACTTTTCTTGAGAATCTATATTGTCTCTATACCGTTCCGATAGAAGTTTTACCGGACTGGAAATAAGATTGAGCGGTGTTTTAAGCTCATGGGATATATTGGCGAAAAAACGAAGTTTGGCCGCATTAACCTCCTTTACTTTATCTTTTTCTATTTGTTCTAGTTGAATATTGTAGCGCAGCGACTGTACTTTGAAAATATTGTATAGAATGACACCTAGAATTAGAAGGAAGGCCAAGGTATAGAGAATATAGGCCAAGGGAGTTTTCCAAAACGGAGGAGAAATAATTATGTTCAATGTCTTAGGCGCAGTCCACTCTCCAATAGAATTTGATGCCGCTACTTCTAAGGAATAGGTTCCGGGTTGTAGACCATTGTAATTGATCATCCGTTGGTCCGAAGTGGTCTGAAACCAATTTTGATCTACAGGTAATAATCTGTATTTTAAAAAATGATTTTCAGTTGATGCAAAATGTAGGGACAATGCTTCTACACTAAAGACATTCTCATTGTATTTGAGATCTAAGGTCTGCCCGCTATGGAGCCGTTCGGATAGTAAGACCCTTTTATTAATGGTGTCTTGTGGGAATATAGTCTGATTGAAAATCTTAAAGTTTCCAAAGTGCAGTACCGGTAAAGGCTCCGCATCCATTATAGATTTGGGCTTAAAGAAAGAAAAGCCTTCCAGACCGGCCAAGACCAAAGTACCGTTGTTCAGATAGCCCGAAGCATACCAGAAATCTTCAAAGGGCAAACCGTCTTCTTTTCCAAACTTTCTGAACTTTTTTTCCTCAGGGTAAAATTTATTCAGGCCAACGTTGGTGGCTATCCACAAATTACCTTGGCTATCTACGTTTATACTTTTAACAACGTTGTTGGAAAGGCCGTCTTTCTCGGAGTAGGGAATGAATATAGGTTCGTTTTCACTGTTTTCTACTTTGCAGATTCCGGCACCTTCCGTTCCTATCCACAGGTTTCCGCTTGGGGACCTGATTATGGCCGATACAAAATTATTGGGTAGCCCGCCCTCTTTTTTGTCCATCCGTAGATGTTTGACCTCTGCGTCTTTTAGCAATGGGTCATCTTCAATATCTATTCTAAAGAGGCCGTCTTCTGCGGTGCCCACCCAGATAAGATCATACTTTGGGTCTGCATATACGTAACGGGCCAAGATCATTTTAGAATCTTCAAAATAGGGGTTGTCGTTCAAGGCTTCTATTCGGGTAACAGAACCTTCTTCGTCTATGGTCAACTTATAGACGCCTATTCTAGTTCCCAGCCAGATGTTTCCCTTCTTGTCTTCTGTGATTTTATAAGAATCAATTTCCGAAAATTCGGGCAGGGAACTTGTATTGATAGGTTGTGGCCTTTTCTCTCCTGGATTCAGCCTAAAATAGCCCTTATTGGCTACTTTCATCCATGTTCGTTTTTTAGAATCTACGTAAACCGAAGAAATCTGCGATTCGTTTTTTTCGTCAAACGTAAAGGGCAAGGGTTTAAATTTTGCTTCCTTGGTATTGAACAAGGCAAGACCTCCTTGGTTTTTTGTGAGGTATACGTTTTGGTTGTCCAGTGGGGCTATGTGAATTAAATGGCGGTCACTTACCCCAAATTCATAAGGACTTTTGCCTTTAAATTCCTTAAACGGATTTTTTTTGAGGTCAAATCTAAAAAGACCTTTGTCAAAAGAACCTACCCAAAACCTGTTGTTGGATGTAGCTTTAAAGCAACTGATACGAAGCTGTTTGTTTTGGAATTTAAAAAGCGAATAGTCTATGGTGGAATCATACTTTAGGCTATCCGTAGTGTTGATGCGAACCGCACCATTGTTAAGCGTTCCCAACCAAAGATTGTTTTGATGATCAAAGCCCGAACTATTAAAGCTTTCTGTGGCTAAGAGGTTATTCTTTACTATTTTATAAACATACTTATTGTTCTTTTTTTCATATGCTAGAATAGCAAATCCTTTTTTAAGCGTAACTAAAAAAGAAGTTTCGTCCATACGCATTACAGACTCGCTATTATCAATAGTATTCTCGGCTACTTTAGTGAATTGTTGATTTTTCAGGTTGAATGAAAGCAACCCAGCAGAAGTAGCATAAAGAGAAATAGTATCATCAATAGAAATAGAGTTATAGAATTCTACTGCTCCGTTACTATAGAAAGCGGTAGGTACATACTCTTCCTTTAAGGTATAATCTTCGTTAAAGACCAAAATGCCGTACTTCTCCGTAGCACAGCGTACGGTTCCGTTATTCTGATCAATGACAATATCCCTGACCACGGGCCCTTTAACTCCTTTCTTGGCAAGTTGATTGGAGTAAATATTCGTGAATTTTTCTAGGTTGTAATCATATATAGATATTCCTTCGTCCGTACCGATCCATATGTTCCCTTTGGAATCTTCTTTTAAAGACCTGATACGGTTACTTACAAAGACATCATCGTTTAGGGTGTTTTTAAAAGTCTTGAATTCGTATCCATCATAACGGTTGAGGCCTTCAAAGGTGCCTACCCAAATATAACCTCTTGAATCTTCAAGAATGGAGGTTACCCCGTTATGTGCCAACCCGTTGGAAATCGTGTAATTTTGCGAAAACTTAAGGTCGCCCTCTTGCGCCGAAAGGCACAGGAAGAAGAACAGGCATACAAGTATGGAGTAAACTTTTTTGGACATAAAACCAGAAACCGATTTAGTACCTATATGATATTGGAAATATATTTTCAAGGTAGTAAAAATACTATAGTTGATGTTTAATCTAGCTTTTATTCCAGGTTTGTTGGAGCTAAAATAAATAATAAGTGCCCGTGCGCATTTGGCACAGGGGTGTATTCAATTTAAGACAACTTTTCGTTTACCACCTTTTCCATATAGCTCATACGGTCCAATGCTTTTTTTGTAAAATTATATAGGCTTAGGCTACGGTCCAAATTTTGATTTTCGTAAGCTACCTTATAATAGATGTTGTCTTTCAGGTAATCCGTTAATGCTCGTATACCGTGCAGAAAGGGCATGAGAACAGCACCCCATGGTAACGTTTGAATTTCTGTCTTGGTTAAGAAGGAACTGTTTTTTGCAAGGCCGTCTATGAAAGCTTCAAATAGAGCTTCGTTAAAAACAATTTTACTGTGGTCTTTTTCGTCCTCTGCGGCGGTATTGGCTATAGTTCGTACGGCATCGCCAAAATCGTAAAGGAAATAGCCTTTCATAAGCGTGTCCAAATCAATAAGACAAAGCGCTTTGTTGCTCTCTTTTGAAAAGAGAATGTTATTTAGTTTGGTGTCATTATGACAAACCCTAAGCGGTAACTTCGTTAAATCTAATATGGAAAATTTTTTTAAGACCGCCTTGGTAAAAGCTATGGCCTCTTGGGCAGTTTCCAATTTATTTGAAGCAGCAGATTTAAGGGCAGATTTAAATTGGTCTTCCCTTAATGCTATATCATGAAACTGAGGTATAGTATCTACATAATCATTTAAATCCGCTTGTTGTAAAAGTAAATTGAACTTGGAAATTATCCTTCCCGCTTCAAAAGCAATATTAGTGTCTTCCGTAGTATTGTATGCCGTGCTACCATCAATAAACGTCATTAGACGCCAATGGTTTCCTATTGGGGAGATATAATGGCTGTTTCCGTTTTGTGGCGGTACCAAGGTTATTTTACTGTAGTCGTGGTCCTGTAAATAGATAAAGGCCTGTTGAATGTTGTTCATGACCCCTTTTACATCTGTAAAAACTAGATGGTTTACACGTTGTAATATGTAGAGTGGGGTAGGACCATCAAAAACCAAAAAAGTATCATTGATCAAACCGTCTGTTAACGGTTTGATCAAGTACTTTGTTCGGGGCACCGAAAAGTGCCCTAATAGTTCATTAAGGTGTTCTATGGAATACCTACTCATTATTGTTTTGGCCAAAGCGGAGAAGGGTACTTGCCCGCATCTGTTTTGCCTTGAAGGTTGGCAACGGCTTTTTCACGGTCACTGGCGTACGTTACACCAAACCAATCACCGCCAGAAGGTACTACCTTTACTTTTATTTCTCCCGCCTGTAGCATTTCTTGAACCGTTTTAGGAATGTATAGTTCGCTAGTTGTAGCTAGGTTATCATCAGCTAGGAACGTTCTGAACTCACTTTCGATTTTATCGAAGATAGAAGGTTGGCAAACCCAAAAGTTCATGCTCACCTGCTCTTCACCGGTATATTCGTTGCCAGAATCAAGATCCAGTACTTTACCATCTTTAGGTTCAAGTTTTAAGCGCTCATCAACAGAGATCAAATCGTCTCCGTTCACTTGGCAAACTCCCCTTGATACGGAACCATGTTCGGACAAGGTATTCTTTAAGGTATACCCAACTAGGGCAAATGTATTATCATTATTGTGCTCTCGGGCAAAATTAGCCGCGTTTTCATAAGCGGATTGACCATAAAAATCATCTGCGTTTAAAACTGCAAAAGGACCATTGATCACGTTTCTAGCAGTCCAAACGGCATGCGCCGTACCCCAAGGTTTTTTACGCTCCCCTGAGAATGAACATCCTTCCGGTAAATCTGTAATTTCTTGAGCCAAAACATCTAGTTTAATGTTGGCGGGTAATTTTGGTCTTAAATGATTTTCAGCCAAAGAAACATTTTCCTTCTTAGTAATGAGAACAATATGGTCAAAGCCGTTTTTTAGGGCGTCATAGATGCCAAACTCCATTAAGAATTCGCCGTTAGGGCCTAAATCGTCAAATTGTTTTAGTTTTCCGTATCTACTACCGCTACCAGCGGCCATTAATAATAAGGTCATGTCTTTCTTTTTTTTGAGAGCCGCTAAAATAAGGTTTTAACCTGAAAACTTGTAGGTCATTTCTATTTACATAACAATTTTTTGACATCTTGTGGATTGCTAAGGATTGATGGTTTGGCTGATAATGGGTGCATTTTTTAGAGTTTGTAAATTGAAATAAAGGCGCGGCAGGTCTTTTAAATATTTTGTGCGAGTCGGTTTTGGGCCTCCTTCAGAATTTCGATAACTCGGTTTTTTAAACTTTTAGGTTCTAGAATTTCGGCGTAATCACAAAACATAAGATACCACCTGGGGAAGCCATTTATAATGTCCGAAGTCATAAAGGTCATAAGAACTTTGTCCTTTTTCACCTCTTCAGATACAAAACCATATTGTTTTCTTCCAGCCGAAATGTACCGAGCAATAGTTTTGTCTATAGAAATCACAACCTTGGTTTTTTTCCTTTCGGGCTGTTTGTTCAAGTGCTCGTCCAATAAGCCATGTTCTAATGTAAAAGGATGGTGGCTTCTGCCAATACGCAGCATTCGGTCCGTTCTAAATTGTCTGTAATCCTTTCTTATGTGGCAATAGCCAAGCACGTACCAAAAATTATTCTCGTGAAAAAGCCCTACAGGTTCAATAAAACGATCGGATGGTTTTTCCGCATTCAAAGAATGATATTTTAGAGATACCTGTTTTTTATCCGCTATACTTTCAAATAGGATTTCCAGTGCGTTGGGTATGTTTTCATCAAAAGGAGTTAGGGACGGGTCTATTAAAATTTGTGCTTCCAGCGTAGATACCCAATCTTTCTCTTTTCCCCTTAAAACCGACTTTACCTTATACATGGCCGATTTGTGATGGGTGCCCAATGAGGTGTCCGTAAACTTTTGCATCAATTTTTCTGCGGCAACAAAACTACAGGCTTCTTCTCTTGTAAACATAATAGGGGGGAGACGGTACCCTTCCATAATTGAATACCCTACACCGGCTTCACTTGAAATGGGTACCCCGGATGCTTCTAAAGAGCGAATATCTCTGTAAATGGTGCGGAGGCTTACATCAAAACGATCGGCCAATTCTTGTGCTTTTACAATTCGTTTTGATTGCAGTTGAATTAATATGGCTACTATGCGGTCAAATCTGTTAATGGTATCCAATCCCATAAGAGTGCGGTATATATTCCAAAGATAAAACTTCAGAGACTGACCTGAATAATTTCGGAATTTCATTTTTTAGCTGTTCACGTACCTTGCGTACATTTTGTAAGCACAAAGAAAATGGGAGAAGGTGACAACAGCTTGTCAGCATTACCAAAAAAGAGCTGAAATTAAGCACGTAGGGAAGAATCTCGGACTACCAGTGTGGTTTTAATCTCAACTGTTTTAGTGATGACGTCTTGGGACGGGTTTTCAATTTCCTCTATAAGATACTTAACAGAGGTGCGACCAATTTTGTCACCTGGTTGGTCTACGGTAGTTAGTTCCGGTTGAATAATTTTGGAATTTGCGGAGTTACTAAAGCCTACTACCGCAATTTCTTCAGGAATTTTTACCTTAAATTTATTGAGCGCCTTTATGGCTCCAATGGCGGCATTGTCCGTAATGGCAAAAATGGCATCCGGCCTTTTTTTCATACTTAGAAGAATGTTGGTAAGGCGCCTACCGTGAATAAGTGAGATATCTTCCGTACTTAAAATAATCTTTTCGCGAATTTTGATGCCGTGGTGTTCCAAAGCGCGAAGGTAACCTGCATAGCGCTTTTCGGAATTGTATGAATTCTCCGTTTCCTTTATAATGGCTATGCGTTCTTTTCCTAACTCAATTAGGTGCTCCACGGCATTAAACGCTGCTTGTTCTTCATCAATAACAATCTGGGTACACGGTATTTTTTGGGAAACTTTGTCAAACAGGACAACAGGTACCCGATTCAAAGTTTGTAGGAGGTCGTCTATTTTTTCAATTTTTCTGGTGAGCGACATTAATATACCATCAACTCCAAACTGGGTCATGGTATTGAGCATTTCCGTCTGTTTGACTTCGCTGTTATTAGATTCTGATATAATTATTCGGTAACCCTGTTTTTCGGCTTCCTCCAATATGCCCTTAAGAACCGTAGAAGTGAAGTAGTGAGAAATGTTGGGGACGACTACCCCTATGATGTTCGTTTTCTGAGACCGGAAACTTCGTGCGAACAAGTTGGGCGAATAGTTCATTTTTCGCGCCAAGTCTTTTACATTTTGCTTTGTGTTTGTATTTATATCCGGATGGTCGTTTAAGGCACGCGAAACGGTTGATACGGAAAGATTTAATTCTTCTGCAAGTTCCTTTAAAGTGGTGTTGTGTCTTTTGCTCATTTTATAAAACCCTATTGATTTTCAGCGTAATGCAAATTTATTTGGCATAAAATTAAGAATTGCAAACGATTGCGGGAACGTTTGCATATCAAATTTGCAATTTTTTTGTCGAAATAATATGATATTCAAATAGTTTTGGCTGTGTATTATGAAATTAACAATAACTCAAGTTCACTCAATTTAAAACTATAATTATGAAAAAGGTAATTTTTGCGGTTGTCGGTCTCCTACTCAGTACTGGTGCTTTTGCCCAGACAGGAATATCCGGAACCATTACGGATAGTGCTGGGGAACCCATTCCAGGAGCGAATATTATACTAGTTGGTAGTACTTCTGGTACCACATCAGATTTTGATGGCAACTATACGTTTACAACAGATTTAGAAGGTAGCCAAGTCCTAAGAACTTCATATTTAGGATTCACTACGCTTGACAAGCAAGTGGAATTAAATGGAGCGGATATAACCGTAAATTTTGTGCTACAAGAAGGAGGGCAACAATTAGATGAGGTGGTTTTGACCGCGTCCAGTACGTTCAGGTCTCAAAAGCAAGCTCCATTGTCCATTAGCTCTGTAAAAATGAAAGAAATCACGAAACTATCGGCCAATAGCCAGGCAGATATTTTGCGAAGTGTGCCTGGTATTACTGCAGAAGGTGGTGGTGGTGAAACGGCAACTAATGTATTTGTTAGAGGTCTGCCTTCTGGTGGTCAGTATGTATTCAATCCTCTACAATATGATGGTATGCCTTTAATGAGCACATTTGGTTTAAATTCTTCCGCGCATGATGTATACGCAAGACCGGATATTGGTTTTAAAGGGGTGGAATTTGTACGTGGTGGTTCTGCCATCTTATATGGTGCAGGTTCTGTGGCCGGTATCATTAACTATACAAGTAAAACGGGAGATACCAATCCTGGTAATATTATAAACCTAGAAGTTGCCAATATGGGACGGTTAAAAACCGACTTTTACAGCGGTGGCCAATTGGGTGGAGAAGATTCCAATACCTACTATGCTTTTACCGGATTTGTAAGACATGATCGTGGACCCATAGATACGGGGTTGCCTACAAAAGGGGTGCAGTTCAGAGCCAATATTAAGAAGAAATTTGATAAAGGTTCGTTTACCGTACATGGTCAGTTTATTAACGATAAGGCCCAGTTCTACCTTCCGTTACCTTTGTCCGGTGGAAGTAGAGAGCGTTTGGCCGGAAATGACGGTGAGCCAGTAGAACAGTTATTGACCGGTGAACTGGCCAATACTTCTTTCCTTACCCCAGGAGGGACTTACAATAGCCCTATTGCCGATGGTGTTTCTACCACAGGTGGTTACCTTTTAGCGGATTTTGACTATAGATTGGAAGATGACCTAAGATTTAAGTCTAAAGTAAAATACGCCAACTATAAACATAATTTTGCCCTTTATGTTGGTGGAAACGGAGATAATGGTAATCCTATTACGTTGGATAACTACGTGGCAAGCATTGCTCCTGGCAATCTAGGGTACACCGCACAGTACCAAGGAGGAAATCCTAATTCTCAAATAAACGGTTCAGATTTGGTAATAGACAACCTTCACGTAGACCGTTTACGACCAATGACGGATTATTCCGGAGAGGCTTCGTTGACAAAATCCATTGAAACCATGAACGGCGGTAGCCACAACATAACCTTAGGTACTTTTATAGCACGTACAGAGGCAGAGGATGTAAATTACCAGTATCGTGTTTTGTCCGAGTTTAACAATGCCCCTAGATTGGTAAATCTAAACTATACGGATGGAACCGGAGATAATGTAGTTTATTCGGAAGGCGGTTTGTACAACCGTATCGGTCAGACCTCAAATAACTTCCTATCCCAGAATAGAATGGCTTTTTATCTAACCGATGAGATGATTTTTGATAGATGGCGTTTTGATGTAGGCTTCAGATATGAGCATACAGATGGTGAGAACGCTAAGGGCGGAATAACAAGTGCAACGGTTTATGACAACCCCGAGTTGACTACAGCATTGAGCGATGTGCAAACTGCAGATGGAAGCTTCATTAGGTCTTCTATTAAAGCTTCAGGTTGGGCGGTTTCTTTTGCCGGTCTTTATGAGTTGAGCGATGCAACGAACCTTTATGCTAACTTCTCAAAAGGGTATTTCTTCCCTCAAATAAGGGGTTTTGCACCAGTAGCGGGTATTTCTGAAAATCCGTACGACCCAGAAAATATTATTCAGTTTGAGGCCGGTGCCAAGTTTGGTACGCCTAAGTTCTCGGGGTCGGTTGCCGCTTACTATGTGGCTTTAAAGGACAGGGTTAAAATACAGCAAGCTATTGTTGGCGGACAGTTAATTGATGAAACCCGTTCTGAGCAAGATACTAGAACCATTGGTTTGGAGGCTACAGGTGATTATGAAGTGGCGAGTAATTTTAACCTAAGGGGAACAGTAACCTACCAAGGTCATGAAATTACTAAAAACACAGACTTTGATTTGGTGAACGGCACCTCTACAGAAGCCAACGTAGGAAATAAATTAGCAAGACAACCTAACTTTTTAGGGTCTTTGGGAGCTTATTATGACAACAATAAATTTGATGCCAACTTTGGTGTGAATTACACGGGCAGTAAATATGCTTCTGATGTTAATGACATAGAACTAGATGCTATTCCAATTGGTAGATTGGGTGCAGGTTACACTTTTGGTAAACCGGAAGAAAACCAATCCGTACGTTTAGGTTTTTCCATCTTCAACTTGTTTGATAGTGATGGTATTACGGAAGGTAACCCGAGGGCAGGTGCCGCTGGCCAGAGCGAAACAGAGTTTTTTGTAGGTCGTCCCATACTTCCAAGAAGGTTCTTCTTGACGGCCACTTTCAACTTCTAAAAACCATTAGAGTTTAGTTTGAGTTTAGTTTAGTCAGTTTTTAATTCAAAGACACATTGGTGGTGGCTTGCTGCCAATGTGTTTTATCCTTATGCACGTTATGAAAGAAAATATAATCAATAGGGCAATTAGCGTTTTAGACGCCAATTTTCAAGAAGGGGGTTTTACTATCCCTAGTAAAGGACTCTATCCATTTCAATGGAAGTGGGATAGCGGTTTTATTGCCGTAGGTTTGGCCCATTATAATACAGATCACGCAAAAAAAGAAATAGAGACCTTGCTGAACGCACAATGGGATAATGGCTTTATACCGCACATTGTTTTTCATACAGATGACGATTCTTATTTTCCAGGTCACGATTTTCACCGGTCAGATTTGCATCCTCTTTCTTCAAAGCAATATAAATCTACAGGAATGACCCAGCCTCCGGTTACAGGGTTTATTCTACAGGATATGCTAAATATTGTAGATGATAAGGAAGATATGCTCAACTTTATTAAAGGGCAGATAGATAAGGTATATGATAACCATGTATATTTCTATGAAAACCGAGACCCACAAAATGAAGGTCTGGTTTATATCTACCACAATTGGGAATCGGGAACGGATAACTCTCCTGTTTGGGACGATATTTGGGATACGATGAACCCGCCGGAATATACTTTTGAACGAAAGGATACTACCCATGTTGATGCTTCGGAAAGACCATCCAAGAGAGAGTACGACCATTATTTATACATCATTGATATTGCAAAAGAGAACAACTATGATGATACTAAAATAGCCGAACTTTCCCCGTTTTTGGTGCAAGATCCACTGTTCAATGCCATGCTCATTAAATCAAATCAGGCTTTAATAGAGCTTTATGAAATGATAGAAGGTAATGAAGATAAAATAGCCTACCTGCGTAAAAACCAGGAAAAGAGTATTGCATCTTTCAATAAAAAACTATGGAATACGGAATTGGGCGCTTATGTTCATTATGATTTAAGGAATGAAAAGCCGATCAGGCACGTCTCCTCATCTTCCTTTTCTCCATTGTTCGCTGTAATTCCCAGTAAAGAAAGAGCTGTGGAATTAGTACATACCATGATGGATCGCTTTGGTGGAGATGACAAATACCTTTGTGCATCCTTTGATCCTACTGATGATCGTTTTAACCCAAGAAAATACTGGAGAGGACCTGTGTGGATCAATATGAATTGGATGTTGTACCGCGGATTAAAGGATTATGGTTACAATGATATTGCAAATCGCGTTAAGCAAGATTCCATAGAACTTATTGAGAGAGACGGCTTTTTTGAATATTTCGATTGTAGGAAAGATACCGGAGAGGAAAAAAGAAAAGGATATGGTGGTGATAACTTCTCGTGGAGTGCAGCACTGGTAATAGACTTGTTAAAGAGTTAAAAGTACTCTGTTGTAATCTAGATTGAGGATAGGAGGCAAGTCTATGTATGCGTATAACCTGGGCGGTTATCGTAGACTGGTTGCTAGTTGTTGAGCGTCTCTTGTTCTCATGAGACTCAAAATGGCGGTAAATTGTTAATTGAATACAATTTCCGCCATGGAGAGTCAATTATATTAAAATGTAAGATATTTCTGCTGTATTTTTAGAATTCTAAAATAATTGTATGGCAAATGTTTATCATATTCTGAGTGTTGAACAGAATAAAGAATAGGACACCAAACCAAAAGTATTTGTACTCATGAATTATTTAGACTATATCATAATCGTTCTTTACCTAGTAGCCTTTTTGGGGCTGGGCTTTTTGTTCAAGGAAAATAATTCCGGGGGCGATTATTTCCTAGGGGGGAGAAAAACATCTTGGTTGCCCTTAAGCCTTTCGGCTATGGCTACACAACTTTCGGCTATCAGTTTTATATCTGCACCGGCCTTTGTTGGGCTAAAAGATGGTGGAGGTATGCAATGGCTGGCCTATGAATTAGGAGTTCCTCTGGCAATGGCTTTTTTACTGATTGCAGTACTGCCAACTTTATATAAATCTGGAATTGTAAGTGTTTATGAATATTTGGAAAAACGTTTTGATGCTTCATCTCGTTTGCTTATCAGTTTTGTCTTTCAAATAAGTAGGTCGGTAGCAACAGGTGTAATGGTCTATACCATGGCATTGATTCTACAAGCAACCATACAGTTGGATTTTTGGATATCCATTTTGATCATAGGTTTGATTACCATGGTTTACTCCTACCAAGGGGGAATGAAAGCGGTTATTTGGGGAGATGTTATCCAAATGAGTATTCTTTTCATTGGTATTATTATCTGTCTTTTCTACGGGTTTAGTGAGTTGGGCGGCATAGATAATTTTCTGACCCATGTGGATAGGGACCGTGTTACGGCTATTGATTTTAGCAAATGGGGTTTTTCAAATGCAGAGGGTAATGACGAATTTGGTTTCTGGCCCATGGTAATTGGGGGCTTTTTTCTATATGCTTCCTACTATGGAACAGATCAGACCCAGTCACAACGGTTGTTGTCTTCAAGCAGCATGTCCAATCTTAAAAAGTTAATGATGGCCAATGGCCTGCTCAGGTTTCCCTTTACGTTAACTTATTGTATTATGGGACTTGTATTGGGTACCCTCTTGGTTCAGGATGCAAGTTTTCAGGAACAGATGGATGTGGTTTATCAAGCCAATATTTCGTCCTTGGAAGGAAAAAAGGCAGATTTAATGGTGCCGGTTTTCATTATAAAATATTTGCCAAATGGTGTTATAGGTATACTTATCGTTGCCATCATGTCTGCGGCTATGTCTACTTTAAGTTCTACCGTAAATTCCCTTTCCGCAGTTACTATGGAGGATTTTGTGAAACGGTTTAACCCCAATATGGCTGACAAAAAATATATGACCTACTCAAAGCTGTTATCTATCTTTTGGGGACTTGTGTGTCTGTTTTTTGCTTTTTTTGCGGGAAATATAGAAGGTACGGTCATAGAGGTCATTAATAAAATAAGTTCCGTTTTTTACGGACCTATATTGGCGGCATTTATTCTGGCAATTCTTACCAAGAGAACACATGCCCTTGGAGCTAATATTGGAATTGTGGTTGGGGTGTTTTTTAATATCTATCTTTGGTTATATGTGCCCCAAATCTTCTGGTTCTGGTGGAACGCCCTAGGATGTTTGGTTACTGTTTTGGTAGCTCTTGCGGTCAGTTATACGGTTAAGAGGGAAGTTAATGAAGGCTTGGAGGTGGTTTACTATTCCGGGAAGAAAGAGGTGGCTATTTTATTAGCCTATTTTACCGCTATAGTAATGTTCAGCATTTCGTTGCCTAGTATTTTGAACTAAAATCACATCTATGAAATTTATAATAGCACCGGATAAATTTAAAGGTTCCCTTACTGGATTTGAGTTTTGTGACGCTTTAGAGGAGGGTTTAAAGAAGGTGTTTAATGATGCCGAAATCTTAAAAATGCCCTTGGCCGATGGTGGGGACGGCACTATTGATGTGGTTAAACATTATATACAGGGGGAGAAGGTTGCCATAACGGTAAACGACCCATTATTCAGGCCTATAAACGCCTCATATTTATATGCGGCTGAAACTCATATTGCGTATATAGAAATGGCGGAAGCATCCGGACTAAAATTATTAGAGGATGCGGATAGAAACTGTATGCACACCACTACTTTTGGAACAGGAGAGCTTATTGCGGACGCGCTAGAAAGGGGAGCAAAAGAAATTATTTTGGGAATAGGTGGAAGCGCCACGAACGATGGCGGTATGGGTATGGCCAATGCCTTAGGGTATCGTTTTTTAGGTGACTTCAGTAAGGAGTTAGAGCCTATAGGAAATAGTCTAAATAGAGTAAAAAGTATTGATGCTTCACAGGTGCATCCGTTGTTGGCCAATGCAAAATTCAAAATTGCTTGCGATGTTTCCAATCCATTTTATGGTAAAAATGGTGCGGCAATGATATACGGGGCGCAAAAAGGAGCTTCCGCAGAGGAAATTGAAATTCTGGATAAAGGCTTAAAGAGTTTTGCCAAAGTAGCGTTGGATACCTACGATATAAATCTTCAAAAAATAAAAGGTTCAGGTGCCGCTGGTGGAATTGGGGGTGGGGCTATCCTTTTTCTAAGGGGAGAGCTGACTTCCGGTATAGATTTGGTAAAGGAACTGGCTCATTTTGATGACGCAATTGCAGATGCCGATTGGATTATTACGGGTGAAGGCCAACTAGATGAGCAGACCTTATCCGGTAAAACTATTAATGGAGTGGTCAATTCTGCCCAGAAAAGTAACATTCCGGTTGCTGCGCTTTGTGGTTCGGTTTCTATATCCATAGAACAGCAAGAAAAGTTTGGTTTGGCCTATGTAAATTCAATCGTAAGGGGAGTTTCTACATTACCCCAGGCTATGGCTTCCAGTTATTCAAATTTGGTAAACGCCAGTTATAATTTCGCCCGATTAATAAAATGAAGTTTATCTGTTATCTCTAATTTTGCCTTAAATTCAACCAAATGAAAGATGAGGAGTTTAAGTATCAATATGTCAAAAAGGGTATTGTACAAGAATTGCAGTTTCTTCAATGGCTTCATAGTTTGTTTATACTTAATGTCGAGATAAATAAAGAATACAATCATAATTCAGCAGAGTTATTTATAGTTAAATTGGTGCAGTTTTTAAAGGAGGGAGATGAATATTGCCAAAATATTATTCCTAAGATACCCACATCAGATATATTCAAGATTCAGTTATTTCAACGTATTTTGAAATTTATTGAAGATTTTAAAGAAAACATTCCATTGGCTGAATTTGATTTTTTGGAATACAAAAGACATACTATTTGTCACATTTTCCAGAATGGGTATGAACCAGTCCAACGCAATTTGAAGGTTAAAACACTGTTGAAAAATCGAGAGTTGTCGGAAATAGATAATAATTTGAAGGACATAATCAGTTCGGAAAAAAGTGAAATGGGTGTTCAAAAAAAACTTTTTAAAAAGTATTATGTCTTAATTGAAGATTTGAGAACTGATTTGGTATACATTGAAAAACAACGTGACAATTAAAGAATGATGGATTTGGAAGACATAAAACCTATATCTGATGAGTTCATCTTACTAATGTGTTCTAAAATGCAACTTATCTTATATCAATCTTTCTAAAAATATAGCATTTCAATTTTACTACTGACAAACTGCTGTCACTGCCCCCTTTTACATTTGTTCTTGTAATACAATACGAACCTTAAAAATGTAAATTATGAACACAGCAATTTCTCCTAACGAACAAGTAGCACAAGTAATTCTTCCTGCCGAACTATTGGCCCATTGGCAAGGGCATAGAGCTTTGACCAGAAAGGTAATTGAAGCTTTTCCAGAGAAAGATTATTTTGATTTCTCCATTGGCGGGATGCGCCCGTTTTCAAAAATGGTTGATGAAGTGTTAAGCATTGCGGGGCCGGGTATTCAGGAAATAGTGACAGGTAAGGCGGTGCCTTTTACGGAAGAGGTAGCTCACGGAAACAGTAAAAGCAAGGTGTTGGAGCTTTGGGATAAAACTACAGAAGAAATCAATGCCAACTGGTCTAAGATAGGAATTGAAAAATTTAAGGAGACCATTAAATTGTTTGGGGAGTATGAAGGTACTATCATTTCATCTATTCAATATTTTATAGATAATGAAATACACCACAGAGGTCAGGGGTATGTGTATTTACGGGCCTTGGGTATTGAGCCGCCCATGTTTTATGATAGATCGGAAGCTTAAATCTTGGGTATGACCGTTCTAGTTTTTAAAACAACTGTAGGAAAACGAAAGGAAATAAGGTATTTAAAGCCCTTTTTAAATCGTATGGTAGAACCCGAAGGTAGATGGAATTTTGACTTGGAGGATTGTGACAATATCCTCCGGGTCGAAACCTGTCAGCATTCCTCTAAGGTAGCCTCATTGTTACAAGAGCAAGGTTTTGCCTGTGAGGAGCTATAATCTTCGCACCTGATAAATATCATATTTTAAGTATTGTAACTGGACTAAGTTTGTATCAAACAAGATATAATTTATGTGTAGTTTAGTTCAGAAGTATAACGTAGCCGGACCTAGATATACCAGCTACCCCACTGTTCCATACTGGAATATGGATAATTTTTCGGTTAAGAAATGGAAATCCAGTTTAATCCAAAGTTTTGAAGAAAGCAACGCAGAAGAAGGCATAAGTTTATATATACATTTACCGTTTTGCGAAAGCATGTGCACGTTTTGTGGCTGTCACAAACGTATTACGCAGAGGCATGAGGTAGAGGAACCGTACATCCGGTCCGTATTAAAGGAATGGAAACTGTATTGTGACTTATTCTCGGAGCGCCCAATTATAAAAGAACTGCATTTGGGAGGTGGTACACCTACTTTTTTCTCTCCTGAGCACCTAAAAAACTTGATCAAAGGCATTTTTAGCCTAGCCAAAAGAGCGGAAGATTATGAGTTTAGTTTTGAGGGGCACCCCAATAATACAACTAAAGAACATTTACAGGCGCTATATGAGGTTGGTTTTAGGCGCGTAAGTTTTGGTGTACAAGATTACAATGTTAAAGTACAGCAAGCCATACACCGGATACAGCCGTTTGCCAACGTAAAAAATGTTACGGAGTGGGCTAGGCAGATTGGCTACACATCCATAGGTCATGATATTATTTTTGGTCTCCCATTTCAAAAAGAAGAGCATGTTCGCGAAACTATTTTACGCACAAAAGAATTACGACCAGACCGTTTGGCTTTTTATAGTTATGCTCATGTGCCTTGGTTAAAAGGAAATGGCCAAAGAGGTTATAAAGATGCCGATTTGCCAACGGCCGAAGAGAAACGCCAACAGTACGAGACCGGTAAGGCCCTGTTAGCAGAAGTCGGTTATCATGAAATTGGTATGGACCACTTTGCTCTTTCAACAGATTCACTTTACAAATCCATGGAGTCTGGTAGTTTACACAGAAATTTTATGGGGTATACCGCATCTAAGACCCAAGCCATGATTGGTTTGGGAGCTTCGAGCATTAGTGATAGTTGGTACGGTTTTGCCCAGAACGTAAAAGGTATTGAAGAATACCAACATTTGGTTGAAAATGGAGTTATTCCGGTTTATAGAGGTCATATCTTAACGGATGAAGATCGCGTAATTAGGAAGCATATCCTAAATTTAATGTGCGGTTTTAAAACCTCATGGGGTTTGTTCAGTCAACGTTTTGAAAGGATAGATGAGGTTGTGGAAAGGCTGCGTGTTATGGAAGAGGATAAATTGGTAAATATAGGCTGCTCAGGTATAGAGGTAACCGAAAAAGGACGCCCTTTCATCAGGAATATATGTATGGCGTTTGATGTGCTGTTACATAAAAAAGAGCCCCAAAGAAGGTTATTTTCTATGACCGTTTAATGTTGCCCTAATCGTTAAAAATAGTTGTACCATGAAAAAAATAATTGTACCCTTAGATTTCTCCCAACAGTCAGAATATGCCCTAAAAGTGGCGGTATCATTAGCCAAAAAGCACGGCTCCGAAATTTTGGCACTGCATATGTTGGAGCTGAACCAGGCCATGATAACTTCTACGGAGGGATTTCACCCTGAGCAAACTGTTTTTCTAATAAAATTGGCCGAGAAAAGATTTAACGAGTTTCTTAATAAACCTTATTTAAAAGGCCTAAAGGTTACCTCTATAATTAAACATTATAAAGTATTTAGTGAGGTGAATGAAATTGCCGCAGATCATAATGCAGAACTCATTGTTATGGGTTCTCACGGCACGGATGGTCTAGAAGAAATTTTTATTGGTTCCAATGCTGAAAAAGTCGTGCGAAATGCTGATATTCCCGTATTGGTTATCAAAAATGAGATTGCGGATTTTACTATTAACCGTTTTGTCTTCGCATCCGACTTTAAGGAGGAAAGCATTGCAGGTTTTGAAAAGGCAAAAGCTTTTGCAACTATGCTTAACGCAGAATTGGATTTAGTGTATATTAATACGCCAGGCGATAATTTTATGAGTTCCAATGATATTTATACGCGTATAAATAACTTCATTGGTAAGGTAAACCAAGCGTTGCAAGTTGAAATATATAATGATTATAGTGTAGAGCGCGGTGTTCTAAACTACAGTAAAAATAATAGTGCCGATGCCATTGGTATTTCTACCCATGGCCGTAAAGGATTGGCCCATTTCTTTATGGGAAGTATTGGCGAAGATGTTGTAAACCACTCTAATATTCCGGTGGTGACCTTTAAAATATAGATGCACTTAAACTACGCAACTATGGGCGGTACGTTTTATACGGGCCGCCCTTTTTATTGTAACCTATTTTAATTTCATTTCTGTAGGATTCCATTGTACAGGCTCCTTTTTGTAATAACTTTCGTTGGCCAGTAACGCTGCTCCGGCGGCTCGTAATCCAAAAGTTGGGTCTTGTATGACTTTTCCGTTTTCTCTTATGGCGGTAAAGAAATTATAGAAATGGTCGTGATGGCCACCTTTGTAATCTTTTGGTGCTTGCCATTTGGTAGTTCCGGTTTTTAAAGCGGAGGCTCTGGTCTCCAGATTTTGCTGGGCATATCCGTTTTTGATTTGTTCTTGCATAGCTTCGGGAAAAGAAATAAGAGAGTAACCACCGGGAACCAAACTAAGTTTGGAGCGTTTTAGGGAAACGGAATTTTGGCCGATTTCCATTTCTCCTTCGGTGCCGATCAGTTTAAAACCACTACCACCGCCGCTTCCGGCAATAAAGTTGATACGAAACGCAGCGTTGAAAGCGGAATGGGTTTCAGTTTTTGGATAATCGTAAAGCGTAATGCTAACATCAGGCACATCCCTGCCGTCTTTCCAGTATCGCAATCCTCCTGTAGCCATGGCTCGGTCAGGACCGTGGGAATCAATTACGTGGTTCAAAGTGGAAAAGGCATGAACAAAGAGGTCACCTGCAACACCGGTTCCATAGTCTCTATAATTTCTCCAATTAAAGAATCGTTTGGGCTCAAAAGAAACTTTGGGGGCTTTCCCAAGAAATGTGTCAAAATCAACATTCTTTTTGCTGGCATTTGGTGGAATGGGATATTGCCAAGCACCTTCCGCTGAATAACGGTCATTGTAGAAGTCCAACATTACAATATCGCCAATGGCACCTTCCTTGTATAATTGCTTGGCTTTTTCATTTCCTAAGGACGACATTCCTTGGCTACCTACTTGACATATTTTCCCGGATGCTTTTTGGGCAGAAATAATAGCTTGGCCTTCTTCCCACTGCTGAACCATAGGCTTTTCGCAATAAACGTGTTTACCGACCTGTAGGGCATCTATCACTATTTTCTGGTGCCAATGGTCAGGAGTGGCGATGATAACGGCATCAATATCTTTTCTATTTAAAATTTCTCTATAATCCCGGGTCGTAAAAATTGCTTCGCCCCATAATTCTTTGGCCCTTTCCAGCCTACTGGTGTAGAGGTCGCATGCGGCAACCAGTTTTACACCGGAAACGGTAAGTGCCGCTTGGGTATCAAAAATGCCTTGGATACCGGTTCCGATTAGGGCAAGGTTTATTTGGTCGTTAGACGTGAATACACTGGTTTCATATGCACGTTGCATTAGGAGGCTTTCATCTTTAGATGCCGATAAAATAAATGGGGCAGAGGTTACTGCAGCTGAACCTAAAGCGGCTTTTTTAAGAAAATATCTTCGTGAGGAATTTTGTTTCATGTTTTGAGGACGATTACTAATTAGGTGGTTTGGAAGTGTAATTTAGACAATTGTTATCGCTACTGCAAATCATGGATATTGCCAAAATGAGCATTCTAGACGTATGTGGCTTTATATAAAAGAACTATTAAAACGGATTACTTTCCGTAAACTGATAATTATCATAGCATTCCATTTGCAAACTTTTTATATTTACTAGTAAGAAACAGTTATGGCAATCAAAACAAAACAGTTATGGCAAAATTAGTTAGTGAAATGAAACAGGATGATTGCATGCAATTTTTAAGTGGTCATTGCATAGGTCATTTGGCGTATGTGGCAGGTAGGAGTCCGCATATTGTTCCGGTTACCTATTTTTATGATAGGGAAAATAAATGTTTGATAAGTTACTCAGGGGAGGGCCATAAAGTTGAATCTATGCGGAACTATTCTCAAGTGGCATTACAAGTTGATGATATTGAGGCCTTTCATAATTGGCGTTCCGTAAAGGTTAATGGTACGTTTGAAGAATTAAAAGGACCTACGGCTAAAAAATACCTTCACACCTTTGCTAATGGTGTGCACGAGCTTTTAAATAGAAATGAAGAAACTAAGGTGGATTTTATTGGCGATTTTTCAAGTAAAATTGAATCCAAGGAAGCACCTGTAGTGTATTGCATCCATATTTCGGATATAGTAGGTAAATATAGAAACGAAACCACTTAAGCGTTTGGTTTTGTCTGCCGGTGCTGATACATTTGCATGAAGAGCATGGTGCTCATTTTTTGAGCTCTGTTTTTGGCAATCCAAGCTCTTTCTCCTTCAAAAAGCTCATCTAAGGTGGCAAACCAATGATTCAACCAAATACCGAAGTGTTCGGAAGTTATTGTACCATGGGTTTTATCATCTACTTCTTGATGGGCGGTAACGGGGTTGCCATTGTATTTGCGCTGCAGAAAAAGTTGGGTTTCCCAGAAGTCGGTCAAAAGCTTTAGGTGCGCTTCCCAATCAGAAATGATTCCATTAAAAATAGGGCCAAGGGTTTCATCTTCCCGTATTTTTCCATAGAAGGTTTCAACAAGTAGCTTTACATCGTCTCTGCTTTTAATTTCCTTTTTTCCCATTACATCAAAAATACACTATTAGGCTTAGTTCTTAAAGCGTTCGTAAGTGGCCTGCTCAAGTTCTTGTCTAAAGTCAGGATGGGCTATGGCAATTAAAGCTTTGGCTCTTTCTTTTAGGTTTTTTCCAAAAAGATGCGCTACGCCATACTCTGTTACCACATAATGAACATGTGCTCTTGTTGTAGTTACCCCGGCTCCTTGTTTTAAGAAGGGGGTTATTTTAGAGATACCTTTTGCAGTAAGCGATGGCATGGCAAAAATTGGTTTTCCTCCTTTTGAAAGTGATGCACCACGGATAAAGTCCATTTGCCCTCCCACACCGGAATACTGTCTGCTGCCAATGGTATCGGCACAAATTTGACCTGTAAGGTCTATTTCAATAGCACTATTAATTGCCGTTACTTTTGGATTTTTTCTTATAATGGAGGTGTCATTGGTATAGGCAGCTTCCTTAAAGTGTACCGAAGGATTGTCATCCACAAAATCATATAATTTCTGTGACCCTACGGCAAAGCAGGTAACAATTTTTCCGGTTTTTATCTGTTTGTCCTCCCCTGTTACTACTCCCTGTTCTATTAAAGGCAGTATCCCGTCTGAGAACATTTCGGTATGGATACCTAGCCGTTTATGGTTGCCTAAATTGTTCAATACTGCGTTAGGTATGCTTCCAATACCCATTTGTAAGGTGGCACCATCTTCTATCAGTTCGGCTACGTTTTTGCCTATCTGGGCTTCAACGGGAGATATGGATAGGATATCATGTACATGTATAGGGCAATCTACCTCTATGGCACAGTCAATATTATTAATGTGAATGATGCCATCTCCATGGGTTCTGGGTACGGAAGGGTTAATCTGTGCGATTACTTTTTTCGCCATTTGAATTGCCGGTAGCGTAACATCTACCGAAACACCAAGTGAGCAATATCCATGTTTATCGGGAGGAGAAACTTGTACCACGGCTACATCTATAGGTAAGATGCCTTGTCTGAACAATAGATGGATTTCACTTAAGAAAATAGGGATATAATCCCCCAAGTTACTATTGACCATGTTCCTAATATTACTGCCCACAAAACAGCTATTCATTCTAAAGCTTTTGTTGTAAGGTGCTCGGGAATATTTGGCATCGCCTTCGGTATGAATAGATATAATTTCTACATCTTTCAACTCTTCATACCTATCGCATAAGGCGTCTATAAGAACATTAGGGGTCATTGCGGCCCCTTGAAAAAATACACGGTCTCCGGATTTTACAGATGCTGCGGCCTCGGCTTTGGAAACAATTTTCATAACAATCTATTTTGTCATGCAAATATCTATACTAGAGGCTCTTTAAAACATGAACAATATCATATTTTGGCTAGTGCCATTATAAAAAATGGGAACCCTTTAGGATTCCCATTTTTGCTTTTTGTACAACTATGTTTTGCTTATTTGCCCAAATGCTTGTTGTAAAACTTCCAAGCTTGAGAAGCTACATCCCGTCCTAGTTGTAGACCAGCTATATTATCGGCTTGAATATGATACCCGCCCATAACGCGAGAGATACCTGCCATGTTTGCGGTTTCGGTAAATGTTGGAAAGTGTATGGTAACCGGTTTTCCAAAATGAACTGAATCCAGTTCGGTTAGGGAACCAGGAATAAGTTCTACGGATTCCCCAAAATGTTCATCGCCTGTAAAAAGGCGAAGCGCCTCGGCACAACCACCACTAATAGTACTATGTCCCGAAGTGTAACTAGGGAAAGGTGGGCATAGAAAAATATCTGGCGAGTAAGGTCTCCATTCCTGTCCTTTCATTTCAACTATTCCCTTACCGGGTCCACCCCAAGCTTTAATGGTTTGGTCTTTGTAATACTCATGAACTAAGGCATACGGTCTGGCGTAATCATAGAACATTTTTGAATCCCACGAAGCTATAAAAGCGTCCATAGCCGTAATTTCCGTTAGGAAATACATTTTTACATCTTGATCTAAAGTATGGTTGTCACGACGAGAAACGTCTTGGGCAAACTTAAGCCAATGACCGGCCTGCTGAACGGACTGCGGTCCGTCTCTCATAAATTCAACCAACGCAATTTCTTCATCCGAAAGATTGGCTTGTAGGTCTACAACTTCCTTAACTTCTTTCTTTAATTGTTCGGAGCCAACCATTGGGGGAGGCCCCGGTCTAAATTGATCCGCTGAAGTTAAGGTAATTGGGGTTACCTTTTGCCAGTAAGGGGTAAGGCAACCTGGGGCATATTGCCCTCCTTTTCCATCGGAGAAATACTTGGGTTGCCAACGGTTAATATCCGTATTTTCATCTGCGGTGTTCACGGGATTGTAATTGGTATAATCAAAATAGGGTTCTCCGTTAGAGCCTGTAACCTCTCCATATTGATTACTACCATCATTTTTTCTAGCTTCAATAGTGGCCTTTGCGGCCAAATTCCCAACCCCTTCGGGAGTGTTTGGGTCCATTGAAGTATTATCTGGGTCAAGCCCTAAGTCAACCATAAATTTCCGGAACATTTCCGTATCTGAATAATAGTATTCCTTCATGGCTCCAAAAGCGGCATAGCTAATGGCAATCTCTTTGTTTTTTAGATTTTGCTCATCTGCGGGCCTACGGTCTACGCCTTTCAGATAAACAGGTATAGCGTTTTTGTCATATCTAGACCATGCGTCAAAAATAGAAACGAAAATGAGACCTAGGTAACGGGAGGTTATGGTGGGCCTAGGTTTAAATTTTTCGGTGTCCGAAGCTGTTGCATCCAATGCCATTTTGCCCCACTTATAGGCTATGTTTTTCGTTCCTCTTGGTTCTTCTTGATTTTTTTGGGCGAATGCTACGCCGGAGTATAATAACCCTACGGTAAGGGTTAGCATTAAAATACGTTTCATTTGATTGATTGTTAGGTTGTTGTTAACTTTCAAATATAAGGAAGGCCTTAAAATCTCAAAAATTTATCACGTAAGAACTTTCGTCATAAAGGCATATAATTCTTTCATTTGGGGTTTTCCTTTTTGTTTGCCGCCCCTTCCGAAAAAATATAGAGCGAACCATAGCACTATCAATGTTATCATTAGCCCTAACTGTAAATGATAAGGTTTGTCTAAGGAAGAGCTTGAATAGGCCCAAATTCCCAAAATGATGAATAAACAGGCTATTATAAAATGTACGAACATAAAGAAGGTCCATAAGGTTGGGTTTGGGCCAAAAACACCGTAGATACGACAATTGGTTTCATCTAATTCATCTATCTGTAAATGGAGTTGAGGCGACCAAAAATGATTGTTTTTAAAATCAAATTTGATAAAAACATGTTCGTCAAGCCTTTTAACTAGAAAAGGAGGGTATGCGGCGGTCTCAAATTTTTGGAGTACCAACTCTTTGGTTTCGGACACATCCAATTGAAACCTTGGGCGAAGTATAATTTCGTTGGGTAGCGGTTTCATAAGAGAATGGTTTTATGGCCGAGGCCCTTAATTATGGCATTCTATAGCACTTGAAGCTAATTGAGTTACAGGAGCAGGGGATACGTATGGAATACCCAGTCCAAGACCTCTAAGGATAAAAAGTAAACCTATGACCACTACAAAAACGGGAATAGCTTTTTGTACTTTTTGACGTACGCTTCCTTTTAGTAAACCACTAAAATAGATTGCCGTTGTCATAAGAGGAATAGTTCCTAGTCCAAATAACATCATGTAAAGACCACCTTGTAAAGTGTTGCCCATGGCAATTGCTCCAAAAAGTGCCATATAGACCAGACCACAAGGTAAAAATCCGTTTAAGAATCCAATAGTCAAAAAGGTATCTGCCGATTTTTTCTTCAGTTCTTTTCCAAGTTGGTTCTTAACCTTTGATATGACTTTGTAAATGGGTTTGGATAAATTGTATTTATTGAATGTTTTATAGGGAATCAATACAAGCAAAATCATTAAAACACCTATGGCAATAGAGAGTTTCTGTTGGGCGCCAAAGATGGACAGGCCTTTTCCAACAAGGCCAAAAACAAGTCCTATGATGGCATAGGCCATAAGCCTACCAAAATGATAAATAAAGATCTGGCCGAGTTTTTTGAAGTTGTTGGTTCTATCTACAGGAAGCATAAAGGCAATGGGCCCGCACATGCCTACGCAGTGCAAACTTCCCATAAGTCCTAATATGAGTGCAGATAGAATCATATGCTTCTTAAAAGGTTATGCTTTCTTTGTATTGAAAATCCTTTCCTTGGTGTTTCCAAGTAACTTTTATATCCCAACGACCATCCAACAAGCGTTTGTCAGGTATGAGCAAATGTGAATTGGACAGACTAATGGGTAAGTCAAAATCCAAGTGCTTATTGGACGGTCTGTAAAGGGATACAATACCGGATACCGTAGTGTTTGAATATGTTTTGGGAAAAATCACCAACAATCCGTCGGCGGTTTTTTTCAATTGAATTTGTTCATGGGAGTCAATGGCATTTTGCTCCGCGTCTATTTCTTTCTGATAACCAAGTTCGGCTTTATAATATTCTTCGGTTACCAAATCATGATTGGCATCATGGCTGGTAGTCATCTTGACCACAAAAAACATGATAAAACTGATAAATGCGATGATAGCTATGACAATACCTGTACCCCAATTAATTTTCATGATTTTTTATTTAGGTTCTATTTGTAACTACGTGGCGCCAAAAAGCGGGCCGTGGTAGTTTCTATTAATTTGTCTTTACTGTACACCCCAATTTTTAGGTTGTTCTTGTCTCCGCTTAAAGCGGATGCATTAATTTCTATGAACAAGGTACCTTCTGCCAAAGCTTCTGGCTGTACATCAAAATTTTCGTGGCGCACCAGTTTAATTTTCCCTTTTGGGGATATCAATTTAAAGTGAACATCTTCAACCGTCTTGGTGGTTTTATTCAACAATTTATAGGTGTACACGTTGCTGATAATATTACCTTCTTTATGTTCGTAAAGCTGTCCCGGTAATCTTAGAATATTGGCTTCAAGGTCATTTCTTAAGAACATCATACCAATTAGTACTCCGGTTAATATGACCAATACCGCCGTATACCCCTTTAAGCGAGGCGTAAACTTGAACCTTTCTTTTTTGGTTATTTCGTCTTCGCTGGCATAACGGATCAAACCTTTTGGAAGGTTTACTTTTTCCATAATGGTATCGCACTCATCTATACAAGCAGTGCAATTAACACACTCCAACTGTGTTCCGTTTCTAATGTCAATCCCGGTTGGGCAAACATTTACACATTGAAAGCAGTCTATACAATCACCATGACCTAGCGCTTCACGGTCCTCGTTCTTACGCCATTTTTTTCTGCCGTTTTCGGCCTCTCCACGTTTATGGTCATACGCCACAACAATAGACTTGTTATCTAAAAGTACCCCTTGCATGCGGCCATAAGGACACGCAATAATACACACCTGTTCCCTGAACCAAGCAAAGACAAAATAAAATACCGCAGTAAAAATCAGTAGCGAAACCATGGTGCTTATATGCTGCCCCGGTCCATCCGTAATGTATTGTATCAATCTGTCGCTACCGATTAAATAGGCAAGAAACACGTTGGCTATTATAAATGATATGACAAAGAAAATGAACCATTTTAATGCCCGTTTCCGAATTTTTTCGGCATTCCATTCTTGTCTATCCAAACGCATTTGGGCACCGCGGTCACCATCTATCCAATATTCTATCCTACGGAAAACCATTTCCATAAAGATGGTCTGTGGACACATCCATCCGCAGAAAATACGACCAAAAGCAACGGTAAATAAGGCAATGAAAACCACCCCAATGATCATAGATATAACGAAAAGGTGAAAATCTTGCGGATAAAAAGGAAAACCAAAGATGTTGAAACGTCTTTCCAACACGTTGAACATTAAAAACTGATTGCCGTTTATTTTTATAAAAGGCGATAAAATCAGAAATGCAAGGAGCACGTAGCTAACATATTTACGGTATTTGTAAAATTTGCCACTAGGTTTTTTGGGATATACCCATGCCCTTTTCCCATCTTCTTTGATGGTGCCAATTGAATCTCTAAAATTATCTTGGTCTTGTGCCATTTTCTTTTCGCTTTATCAGCTAACAGGGTATATGAACCCTGCATTAATCAGTTTACGGAAACCGAAGCAGAATCTATTTCTACTTCTGGTGCAGCTTGTTCAGGCGCATTGGGGTCTACCCAAACATCACCTTCGGGAGCTTTTGGGTTTGCCGGAGTGGTACCTTCAAAACTTAGTACATAACTTGCTACCTGTGCAATCTCTGCAGGTTTTAAGTTTTGTTTCCATGCAATCATACCTTTGCCATCACGACCACCTTCGGATATGGTATGGAATACGTTTTTGATGCCTCCACCAAGAATCCAGTTTTGATCCGTAAGGTTGGGACCAATACCACCGCCACCATCGATCATATGGCAGGCTACACAATTGCTTTCAAAAATAGTTTGACCAGCCTTTAGGTCTCCTGCATCTGTGAGCAGTTCAACGGTATTGGCGTCAACAAGATCTTTTGCATTTTTCTTATACTCCTCTATTTCCAATTGGGCTGCGGCAACTTCTTGCTCATACTCTTGATCCTGATCATAGTCATTGAACACATGAAAACGGGCCATGTACACTACGGCAAAAACAATGGAAGCATAGAAAAGATACACCCACCATGGAGGTAAGTTGTTATCTAGTTCCCGTATACCGTCATAGTTGTGGTCTAGTATAATTTCGCCTTCTTTTTCAATTGGCTTGGAACCCAACATTTTTTGGTAGACTCTTTGTCCCCATTCCCACTCAAAGGTTTTATTTTTGGCCGCTAGATAACGTTCTTGTCCTTCTTTTGAAAGTGTTTGGAACATTACATTTTCAATGGCCCTGGTAATTACCGCAATTGCGATAAGCAAAAACAGGATAAAAACCAGGAACACCTGTACCATAGGGTATTTTATAAAGGCCGGCATTTCACCGGAATCAACGAAAAACTCCGTTAACCCGAATATTAAAAAGAATATGAGCGGTATCTTGATCCACCATGTAGATGTATTTTTCATAGGTCTAGGTTTTGTTGGTTATCTTCTTCTAAAGGCAATTCGCTAACTTCCTTTATATATGATTTTGAGGCTGTGATTACCCACCAGAACAGCAATGTGAAGAACACAAAAAAGATGAGTAATGATATCATGGGGTAGGTTGCTACACCATCTATAGTTTCCATGTAACCTTTTACAAATTTGAACATGATTTCTAATTTTTGTTGTCAGATAATAATTCCCCGGTTTCTTTCACCTTAATATCAGTGCCTAAACGTTGTAAGTAAGCAATTAGAGCTACAATCTCACGATCTCTCATTTCTACGAATTCCTCACCGTTTTCGGCGGCATAGGCTTTATCGGCCTCATAGCTTTTTGCAAAATCAGGGTCTGTGTACAGGTTTTTTTCAAGTTTTTCTGCCTGCTCATCCATTAGGGCATCGGCATTTGCAATATCGTCTTCGGTATAAGGCACGCCAAGGGTTACCATGGCTTCCATTTTAGTTTGAATATTGCTTCGGTCATGCTCGTTTCTAATAAGCCAAGCGTAGGCAGGCATTATTGAACCGGATGAGGTACTTTGTGGGTCGTACATGTGGTTCAGGTGCCAGTTATCGGAGTATTTTCCTCCAACCCTTAATAGGTCTGGCCCTGTACGTTTACTACCCCAAAGGAATGGGTGGTCATATACGAATTCACCTGCCTTTGCATATTCGCCATAACGCTCTACCTCACTTCTAAAAGGACGAACCATTTGTGAGTGACAGCTAACACAACCTTCTCGAATATACAGGTCACGACCTTCAAGTTCCAAAGGCGTATAAGGTTTTACACTGGTAATCGTGGGTATGTTAGATTTCACCAATATGGTCGGCACAATCTGTATAATGCCGCCAATCAAAATAGCAACAGTTGCTAAAATTGTTAATTGAATAGGCTTACGCTCTAACCATGTATGGAAAGTTTCACCAGCTGTTCTATGTTTTGAAACACGAGTAAGTGCTGCAGCTTCGGCCAATTCGTCTTCAATAACGCTACCGGATTTTATAGTACGAACAACGTTATAGATCATGACTATTGCTCCAAAAATATAGAGGCTGCCCCCAATAGCACGCATCCAGTACATAGGCATAATTTCTACTACGGTTTCTAAGAAGTTACCGTAAACCAAAGTGCCATCTGGGTTAAAGTCTTTCCACATTAAGGCCTGTGTAAACCCGGCAACATACATGGGCAATGCATATAAAATGATACCCAAGGTTCCGATCCAAAAGTGAAAGTTTGCCAAGCCGGTAGAAAATAACTTGTTCTTGGTCATTTTAGGAACCAACCAATAGATCATACCAAATGTCAAGAATCCGTTCCACGCCAAAGCACCAACGTGTACGTGGGCAATAATCCAGTCGCTAAAATGGGCAATGGCGTTCACGTTTTTAAGCGAAAGCATTGGACCTTCAAAAGTGGCCATACCATAACCGGTAATGGCAACCACCATAAATTTTAGAACGGGATCGGTACGTACTTTGTCCCAAGCCCCACGCAAGGTTAATAGTCCGTTGATCATACCACCCCAAGAAGGAGCCAAAAGCATAATCGAGAAAGCAACCCCTAAGTTCTGTGCCCAATCCGGTAAAGCAGAATATAATAGGTGGTGCGGACCTGCCCAGATGTAAATGAAAATTAGAGACCAGAAGTGAACTATAGAAAGTCTATAAGAATATACCGGTCTGTTGGCCGCTTTTGGAACAAAATAGTACATAAGCCCCAAGAAAGGGGTAGTCAAGAAAAAAGCTACCGCATTATGGCCGTACCACCATTGTACCAATGCATCTTGAACTCCTGCGTAAACCGAGTAGCTTTTTAAGGCACTTACGGGCAATTCAATATTATTGAAAATATGAAGTACGGCAACCGTTACGAACGTAGCCAGGTAAAACCAAATAGCTACATATAGATGGCGTTGCCTTCTTTTGATCATGGTACCAATTAGGTTAGCCCCAAAAGCCACCCAAACCAAAGCAATGGCAATATCTATAGGCCATTCAAGTTCAGCATATTCTTTAGAGCTAGTATACCCCAAAGGGAGTGTTATGGCCGCCGCAACAATAATAAGTTGCCAACCCCAGAAATTAAACTTGCTCAGAAAATCACTGTACATACGTGCTTTAAGCAAACGCTGAGTGGAGTAGTAAACCCCGGCGTAAATGGCATTTCCTACAAATGCAAAAATTACCGCGTTGGTATGCAACGGGCGTAAGCGACCAAAACTTAACCATGAAATACCATCGGTTAAATTGGGGAACATGAACATAAAGGCCAATAATAAGCCCACAGACATACCTACAATACCCCAAAACATGGTTGCATAGAGGAAATTTTTCACGATTTTGTTATCGTAATAAAACTGCTGAACTTCCATAATTATACTTGTTTATTTAGTTGGATTTTCTCTTTCTCTACTTTTTTAGTGACCGTCTTTTTAGGCAAGACCAATTCATCTTCAAAAAGCATGCGTACAGAAGGGGTGTACGAATCATCATACTGACCACTTCTAACTGAAACGATAAATGCTATGAAAAATAGGACCGCAACAAGAATGCTGATAGCCAATAACACATAAATTACACTCATACCTACCTGAATTATGGTGTAAAACTACGGTACGGTTTCGCCATTAAATATGACTTATATCAGGTTTTGATAAATACCTTGAAGATTATTTGTGTGCGTGTTAATTGTCTGTTATTGTGTGTGTTGCGTAACTGTTTGTGAGGAAAAAGTGAAAACAGATTTTGAGTTGCATGAAAGTGGGCCTATAGCAGAAGTTTAGGCTTTTTTGGTGTTCTGGTAAATGGAAATTAAAGCCGCAATTATAATCAAGTTTTTGATTACGTACTGGCCAAGGAGAGTAGGGGCAAAAGGGCTAGAAGTAAACGATATCTCACTTAAAAGTAAAAGAGAGGTAAAGGTGCAGACCATATGGGAAAGGGTTATGATTACCGTTTGCTTTCTATAGATATCCAGAAGCAGGAAAATACCGATTCCCGCTTCTAAAATTGCCAAAAGAATGATAGAGGTTTCCCTAGGGATAAGTCCCATCGTGAGCACACTAATGGTGTCTTTGGCCATTTCTTCGGCCGGGCTGGCATCACTAAAGAATTTTAAACTCCCAAACCATAGGTAAACGACACCTATTGAGATTTGCAAGAGTGAAATTTTCTTAAAATGAGTGTATAGCAAAGCTGTCTTTGAAGAAGGCATGTATTGTTTAGTCTAGTTGAGTTGGTTTTTGAACCTTACAAACCTAACTTTTTATAGCATTCGGATTGGTTTTTTAACAGTTAAGTTTTCCGGTTGCATTCAATTTCTTCTCCTTTGTAAGAATAGCCTTTAGAGGTTATTTTAATTCTCTTCCTATTACATTGGTAGCCACCGTTGCGAACGCCACTACGCTTATAGAACTTAAAGGCATTAAAATGGCTGCGATTACAGGCTCCAGTTGTCCTGTAATGGCAAAGTATAGACCAATAATATTATACATTAAGGATAAGAGAAAGCATAATTTTATAATTTTCATAGCTTTTTTGGAAGCCATGATATACTTGTTCAACTGTTGAAATTTGGAAGCGTCCATAATTCCATCACTAGCAGGAGAAAAAACATTAATGTTTTCGGAAATGGCAAGTCCTACTTCGGCTTGGGCCAGTGCTCCGGCGTCATTTAGTCCATCGCCTACCATGAGCACTTTTTTACCTTGTTCTTGCAAGGATTTTATAAACTCCAGTTTGTGCTGTGGTTTTTGGTTGAAGTAAAGAGGCGTAAGCTTGGGCAGCAATTTTTCCAATCGTGGTTTTTCTCCTTCGTTATCTCCTGATAGGATAGCCAATCCAAAATTTTTGGACATTTCTTGAAATACTTCAGAAACCCCATCACGGTATTGATTGTGAAAAACGTAGCGGCCTTTATAGGTGTCATTACTGCTAACATGTACCGAAGTCGTAAGTGCATCGGCAGTTTCTGTGTTGCCTACAAAAGTGGCGGAACCTGCTTTTATGTGGGTGTTGTCCTTTATGCCCTCCACACCTTTGCCAATATGCTCTTCGTATTCATCTAGGGTAATAATGTTTTGCTCGGCCAACAGGTTATAAAGGGTTCTACTTAGTGGGTGGTTAGAGCCTCGCAAGGTATTTTTAAGCAAAGAAGCTTCAGCTTCCGAGAGGGGCATTCCCTCATAGGTGGCGGTACTTTTTTTAGAAGTAGTAATGGTGCCTGTTTTATCAAAAATAGCGGTATCTATTTGTGCGAGCTGTTCTATGGTCCTAGTATCTTTCAGGTAAATTTTTTTCCTGCCAAAAATACGTAGCATATTACCAAGGGTAAAGGGTGAGGCCAAAGCAATCGCACATGGGCAAGCAATTATTAAGACAGCCGTAAAAACGTTCATAGCTTTGCTTGGGTCATATACAAGCCAGAACAGTGCGGATAAAAAAGCAATGGAAAGCACCGCAATGGTGAATCTTCTTCCAATGCTATCGGTCAAGGTCTGAAACTTAGTGGCTTTATCCTCTTGAAAAACACTGTTGCCCCACAATTGGGTAAGATAACTCTGTGAAACTGATTTTAAGGCCTCCATCTCTATAGCACCCTGAAGCTGTTTTCCGCCGGCAAAGACTTTGTCTCCGGATTCTTTTTTAACCGGTTCGGATTCACCGGTAACAAAACTATAATCAATACGGGCTTGTCCGTTTATCAGTATACCATCAACAGGAATCAATTCTTCGTTTCTAATCAATAAGCGGTCGCCTTTTTTTATGTCGTGCACTTGAGCGGTTTCTTCTTTGCCTTCTTTGGAAATTCGGGTTATGGCAATAGGGAAATAGGATTTATAATCACGTTCAAACGATAAAAAAGAATAGGTTTTTTGCTGAAAGAATTTTCCAAGGAGCAAGAAGAATACCAGGCCGGTTAAGGAGTCAAAAAATCCGCTTCCCCAACCAAATGTAATTTCTAGCGTGCTGCGCAGAAAGAGTACCAAAATTCCTAGGGCAATGGGTACGTCTATATTCAATAGGTTACTTCGTAGTCCTTTATAGGCCGATATAAAATAATCCCTGCCCGCATAGAGGAGGACAGGCAATGAAAACAGGAACATGAGCCAATGAAATACCGGTTCATATCTGTTGAGCCAGAACTCACCGCCCGATGCATCACTGGACGAGAGGTCAAAATAATCCGGAAAAGAAAGAAACATGACATTGCCAAAAGCAAAACCTGCAACCCCAAGTTTATAAATTAAGCTACGATTAGTACCTTTCTTTTTGTTATCAAAATCATCTAATGATATACTAGGCTCATAACCAATCCTTGCTAATAGGGTAACTACTTCTTTCAATGAAACATCAGCACTGTTGTATGTAATACGGACCGTCTTCTTAGGGAAATTTACTTGCGTACTTTTTATAGACGCGTTTAGTTTGTTAAGGTTTTCAAGCACCCAGATACAGGAACTGCAATGAATGTGTGGAATATGGAGGTTAACAATTTGGATGTCTCCATCATTGAATTCAATAAGGCGTTCAGTAATTGCTGTTGAATCTAAAAAAGCGTATCTTCCATCAATAGCTTTTGGGGTTGCCCCTGCAGCCGATTGTATATCATAATAGTAGTTTAAATCATTGCTAGATAGAATTTCATAAACGGTCTTGCAGCCGTTACAACAGAAATTTTTATCATCTAAGACTATGGCATTGGATTCACAGTCATTACCGCAATGGAAACAATTATTAGAATTCATCTTTACACTTGCTAATACCTGTTACAAAGGTGCGGGTTATAGATGTTTAAAAACATGACAATTGTCAGGTTTTGTGTAGATTACGAACGGTACCTTTGTAGTGTCAGGTATAAATAATAGAGTTATGAATAGTAGATGTGAAAATTGTATAATACGGCAATTCAATTCGTTACGGGCCATGAGCAAAGAAGAATTGAAGAAAGTGTCCGATTCCAAAATCTCCAAGACTCTTAAAAAAGGTGAAGCCCTTTTTCACGAAGGCCAACAATTAGATGGTGTTTTTTGTGTTAGGGACGGGGTGTCCAAAATGTCTAAACTTAGTGCCAACGGAAAGGATCAAATAGTGAAGTTGGCCAGTAAGGGTGCTGTAATGGGGCAACGTTCCGTAATTGCGGAAGAGGTAACGAACCTGAGTGCTATTGCGGTGAGTGATATGGAGGTGTGTTTTATACCCAAAGATGTTATTTCAAATACGCTTGACTGTAACCCGAATTTTGCGGTTGAGGTATTACGCCATATGGCCCACGATTTAAAGGAGGCAGATGATGTTATTGTAAATATGTCCCAGAAAACCGTGAAGCAACGAATGGCCGAAGCCTTTTTATACCTCAAAAAGAATTACGGAGAGGATGATGAAGGATTCTTGAAATTAACCTTGTCCAGAGAAGATTATTCCAATGTGGTGGGCACCGCTACCGAATCCTGTATCCGGATTATTTCCGAATTTAAGAAAAAGGGATTAATCAAGACTTCCGGAAAACGGATTGGGGTGGTTGAGGAACGTAAACTTTTAGACCTGATTGAAGGTTTCTAAAAGCGCACTTCTCAAAAACTGATATATGTCATAGTTTGCTTATGGGTTTGGTTCTACTTTTACCCTTGAAGATTTCAATAAAAAAAGTAGATGAAAAATATTTTACTTCCCACAGATTTTTCGGCAAATGCATGGAATGCGGCGCGTTACGCCATAGAGCTTTTTGAAAATGAAGCTTGTAACTTTTATGTGCTAAATACCTATACGCCCCATATTGCACACAGTAGGTTCATGGCTGCCAATGTTTCTGACGGACAAATAGAGGATTCGGCACGAAGGCAATCAGAAGAAGGGTTAACTAACTTCATTTCAGGAATACAGGCCCAGTTCCAAAACCCTAAGCATAAATTCACGGCCATATCTTCTTTTTCAATGTTGGTAGACGAGATACGGGAAGTGGTGGATGATTATAACATAGATTTGGTCATTGCCGGAACCAAAGGGGCATCTAGTCTAGATGAGGTCTTTATGGGTAGTAACACGGTACGAATAATAAAGGCGGTAAAGAGATGCCCGGTACTTGCCGTTCCTCAACATTTTAAATTTAAAACACCGGATGAAATAGCTTTTGCAACAGATTTCAATCGTTTTTATACGGAGTCGGAGCTTAAGCCTCTTTTGGATATGGCCCTTACCTTTAACGCTGTAATTAGGATAGTGCACGTACAGCACAAAATTTCGGCCTTAACGGAACTTCAGAAGTTTAATTTAGGTATGCTGCGCAAATATCTAAATGGTGCGGAGCATTACGTACATACGGTTTCGGAACTGAATTCCATTTCCAAAACGCTTGAGGTGTTTAGCAATGAGTTGGATATTCACCTGTTGGCCATGCTCCATTACCAACATAGTTATATGGAAAATATAACTAGGGAGCTTGTGGTGAAACGTGTGGCTTTTCACACGCAGATACCTTTGTTGGTTATACCGGAACTGGGTATGTGCAGTTCTTTAAAGAGCCGGAAAGAGGAGAGTTCTTTAGTTTCTGAGTAATCAATTTTTACAATAGCGGGTCAATACAATCTTAGTTTTTTTATTGCGATAATATTATATGTTATATTTCTCAAAATAAAAAAGATACTCTAGGGGTTCTTCTTAATTTTGTAAAAAAATTAGCGATGAACCTTCCTAATACAGGTCAGAAGAGATTAGTAATCATTGGTGGCGGTTTTGCCGGAATATCACTAGCAAAAAAACTCAGTGAAATAGACTTACAGATTGTTTTACTGGATAAGCATAACTACCATACATTTCAACCCTTATTATATCAAGTTTCAACCAGCGGTCTTGAGCCGGATTCCATTGCGTACCCTATTCGCAAAGTGCTAAAACACTTGGAGAATTTTCACTTTAGACTGGCCAATGTTGAGCGTATTGACCCCGAACAAAAACTGATTTTTACAGATACGGGAAACCTAGACTATGATTATCTGGTTTTAGCAACAGGTACAAAGACCAACTACTTTGGAAACCAGCAGATTGCCGAGTACTCCATGTCTATGAAAAGTGTGCCGCAGGCGTTGGATATTAGAAGTCTAATGTTGCAGAATTTTGAAAAGGCAGATGATTCCCAAGACCCTATAGAGCGCAAGGCCTTACTTAATTTTTGCATTGTGGGAGCGGGACCAACGGGAGTTGAGCTTGCTGGGGCATTTGCAGAATTAAAGAATAATGTATTTCCAAAGGATTATAGGCACCTGAATGTAGATGAAATGGAAATCAACCTGTTCGAAGGCGGCCCTAGGGTTTTACCTCCAATGAGTGAGCACGCCTCTAAAAAAGCCACGGAATTTTTAAAGGAATTGGGTGTGCGCGTACATCTAAATGCTATTGCCAGTAATTATGATGGAGAACAGGTTACCTTAAAGGACGGAAGCACGCTACGTACTAAAAACTTTATTTGGACGGCGGGCGTAACGGGTGCTGCAATTGAGGGTTTTGCACCCCATATATTGGTAGAACGATTGAATAGGTATAAAGTAAACCGGTTCAATCAAGTAGAGGGGTATGATTCGGTTTTTGCTATTGGGGATATTGCTTATATGGAAACAGAGGCTTTTCCCAAAGGACACCCACAAGTGGCGCAACCCGCAATCCAACAAGGGGAGCTCTTGGCCAAAAATTTGGAGAAGTTGCTAGAGGGTAAGGAAATGAAACCTTTTACATATGTAGATAAAGGAACCATGGCTACTGTAGGAAGAAATAAGGCCGTAGCCGACATCAAAAAACTAAAATTTGGAGGTTTTTTCGCATGGTTCATATGGATGTTCGTGCACTTAATGGCGCTTGTTGGTTTTAGGAACAAGGTGATTGTATTTTTTAACTGGGCCTACAATTACATCAATTATGATAAAGCGGCAAGGCTTATTCTTAGGCGTTTTACTCCTAGGACATAGTTTAGCGGTACAGATAGCAATTAATTAAAATGCTTTAGTATCTTTGCCATGTTGTGTTGTGACCCAGAGCCTGTATAGGTTTGGGCCAATGAAAGGCTTTCCATGTTGGAAGGCTTTTTTTGTGCGCTGTTTGCAGGTGGTTTCCCTTTTAGGGTAGCGATCGGGCACATGAAATCATCGGGCTACCTTTAGGAATTAATAGGTAGACCTAATGATATTCTGACTCTAAAAACTTAGATTTTTTGCAGTTGGCGTTCAAGAAGATTTTCTTGGTTGCGTTTAGAAGTTACTTTGTTCTGGATGGATAACCATGCTTTTTTTGCCTTTTCCGCTTTTAACTGATATTGTGTTTTTTGCATGATACGAGGTTTAAGGTTTTGGTTTTTTACTGGTTTTTTAAAACTGGTCAAAAGACTTGAATCTTTTCAGTTTTACATCGCTCATTCTCATCAACTTAACAACACTTCAAACTTACGGCAAATAGATTTGTTTTCATCGATGAAACACGTTAATAAAACGTTTTTTCCATTTTAAGAATTTTGTCCTGTTCTAATAATTTCATCCATTTATAAAAAGGGCCAAATATGCGATATCGATAAAAAAGCCGTATTTTTAAACTAGATTTTTAAAGAAAAAACGATGCCTTTATATCATAAACTAGGAAAGTTTCCGCAAAAGCGACATACCATTTTCAAAAAAGACGATGGCACTTTGCACTACGAACAATTGTTCGGCACCATTGGTTTTGATGGCATGTCTTCTTTACTATATCATTTACATAGGCCTACCCAAGTAAAAGAAGTGGGCAAAACTTTAGATATTGCTCCAAGGGCCGCTGTAGAATACAATATAAAATCTAGGTTGCTCAAAGGGTTTCAGGTTGCTCCGGAAGATGACTATTTACAGAGCCGTAAAACCGTTCTTTTTAACAATGATGTTCACGTAGGGCTTGCGGCACCAAGAAAATCGTTAACGGAGTACTTTTATAAGAATACAGATGCAGATGAGCTTTTGTTCGTTCATAAGGGTTCGGGAACGTTAAAGACCTTGTTAGGAGAAATTCCTTTTGAATATGGGGACTATTTGGTGATTCCCAGAGGTATGATATATCAGATTGAATTTGATAACGAAGACAACCGTTTGTTGATAACCGAAAGCTATCATCCTATTTATACTCCTAAAAGATATCGTAACTGGTTTGGACAACACTTGGAGCATTCGCCTTTTTGCGAGCGTGATTTTAAGTTGCCCCAAAATCTCCAGACTTTTGATGAAAAGGGCGAGTTTTTAATTAAAGTGAAGAAGCAAGGGCAATTGCACCATATGATTTATGCTACACATCCCTTTGATGTTGTGGGCTGGGACGGATATAATTTTCCGTATGGGTTCTCAATTCATAATTTTGAACCTATTACGGGTCGCGTACACCAACCGCCACCAGTACACCAGACGTTTGAGACCAGTGCCTTTGTAGTATGCTCGTTCTGTCCTAGGTTGTACGATTATCACCCGCAGTCCATTCCCGCACCGTACAATCATTCCAATATAGATTCGGATGAAGTGCTCTATTATGTGGATGGTGATTTTATGAGTAGAAAAGGTATTGATGAAGGGTACATCTCCTTACATCCTGCAGGTATTCCTCATGGTCCGCATCCAGGCACCTATGAAGCCAGTATAGGAAAAAGCAAGACCGAGGAACTTGCGGTTATGATAGACACGTTTAAGCCGCTAAAACTTACCCAACAGGCCATGGATATAGATGATGGCAAATATTATAAAAGTTGGTTGGAGTAGATCTATAAGAGGTCTGTTATCTTTTTGCTAAAGCCCATGCTAGGCTCTCGCTTTTTGGATACTTTTGAAAAAGAAAATAAGAGATAAGTGATATTAGATTTAATAAAAAATAGACGTTCTGTCTTTCCGGCGCAATACAATGACAAGCCAATAGCCAAGGCCGATATTGAGAAAATATTGGAAGCGGCCAATTGGGCACCCACCCACAAGAAAACCGAACCGTGGAGGTTTCGAGTTTTACAGGGCGAGTCCCAAGAAAAATTGGGATTATTCCTTTCTCTGAAATATTTGGAGAATGAACCGAACCCAAAAGAATTCAAAGCTAAAAAACTGATTGAAAATCCTAAACGTGCCGGTGCAATTATTGCTATTTGTATGCAAAGGGACCCCGCTCAAAGTATTCCTGAATGGGAAGAAGTAGCTGCTACGGCAATGGCGGTCCAGAACATGTGGCTCTGCTGTACGGATATGGGTATAGGTTGCTATTGGAGCTCACCGGGACTCGTTAAGCACATGAACGATTTCTTTGAAATGAACCAAGGCGAAGCTTGTTTGGGTTTTTTCTATATGGGCTATACGGATGAGGCCATCCAAGAGGGGCAACGAACCCCAATTGCGGATAAAGTAGTTTGGATGGATTAAGGCCCGTCCAAAGCCTATTCCCTGGTGTACGTATACGTGCTTCCTCCTTGTTTTAGTAGCATGGTCTTTTCTTCTGGGTTAAATTCCAGACGTACGCCTGCTTGGTGAAACTCAAAAGCATGCTCTTCTACAGCTTCCAACGGGAATGAGGGCTGACCGGTAGCTTGTGCTATTAAGTTTCCTTCACTCTGGGTAATAGTAAGTTTTAAGTGCAGTTGTTTGCTTCCATAAATGCCTAAATATTTTTCTAAATCTTCTGCCGTAACCTCAATGGTTTTAAAATTGGGTAGGTTAAAAGACTTGTCATAATATGCCGCTAAAACTGCAATGAGAATATCATTGTTGCTATAACGAGTACCATTGGATGTGAGTGCCACGGAAATATGGTCCTTGGGAAATGTAGCTAGTTGAGAAGTAAAACCGTCTATACCACCATTGTGTCCAAATCCTTTTTTAGTAAAATAAGGCATTTCAAACAATCCCATGCCGTAACCATCTTCAAAAGTCTTCATTTGTTTTAGACTTTCTTTGGTAATAAGTTTTCCTTCATATAGAGCGGTGGAAAAGGTATTAAGGTCAGTAGGAGTAGAGACTATGGCCCCAGCTCCTATTGGGATGGACATATGGGTTTCAAAAGATTTGTTCCAGCGGGTGTCATAATTATATGAAAAAGCCTCATTGTTGTTGGTATCTATGGTGCTCCCCATATAGGTGTTTTTCAATTGCAGGGGCTCAGTTATTTTTGTTTTAATGAGATTGGCGTAACTGTCCTTTAACACGTCTTCCAGAATAAAAGTCAATAGCTGATAATTGGAGTTGCTGTATTCCCCTTTACTATTAGGTTCAAAAATGCTACCCCCTTGTTCTATTAGTTTCAGTAGTTGCTGTCTTGTTTTGGGTTGCGTATTCCACAGAAGGTAATCCGGTCTGCTGGTAACATTGGCAATACCGCTTCGGTGATTAAGCAAATTACCAATAGTAATATTAGAGGCATTTTTAATGTTAGGAAAAAAGTTGGCTATAGGTTGGTCCAGTGTTATTTTTCCTTCTTCAATGGCCATAAAAGTAAGTACGGAAGTAAACATTTTAGTAATGGAACCCACTCTGAATTTTGTGTTTACATCTACTTTCTTTTCGGTTTCCATATCGGCATAACCAATAGTCTTGGTGTAAATGGTCTTTCCATTATGCGAAAGGGCTACACTTCCCATAAAACGGTCATGTTTTTCCAGAGCGGTAAATAGGCTGTCTAGCTTTGGGGAACTGAAATTTTGCGAAAAAAGAGAAAGACTAATGAGGGTAAAACCAAGTAAGCAGATTATCTTTTTCATGAGATGTATTAGTTAAGAAATGGAAATAATTCTAGCCGGTAGTTCCATGCTTTGGAGATAAAGAGTCCTAAATAGATTATAGCAATCAAGAACTTCATAAAAGTTCCGGTCAAAAAGCCTAAGAACGATCCAAATGCGGCTTTAGTGGCTGTTTTTCCATCGGCTTTGTTCAGTAATTCGCCAACTAAGGCACCAACAAATGGCCAAATTATAATTCCAAACGGACCCAAAATTGGAAAGAAAAGGGCAACCAAAAGACCAAGAGTGGTACCAATAACACCATATTTTGTACCCCCGAATTTCTTTGTCCCCATGGCCGGAATTATATAGTCCAAGCCAAAAACCAACAGGGCCAGAGCGGCTGTAATTCCCAAGAACAAATTGTCTTGGGGGACCGCCTGAGTAAGGTGTAATAACAATAGGCCTACCCAACTAATAGGAGGTCCGGGTAGAACCGGTAGGAAACTTCCCAGAATGCCAATGAGCATAAAGATGAAGCCTAAAATGAGTAATACAATGTCCATTTTATCAATTTTCTGTTTGACGAAGATAACCTCATTTTGTTACACCCTAAAAGGATATGAATTTAATTACTTACTGTTTTGTTTGATGTTCAGTTAGTTAGTATCCGTTAATTTGATTTTTATTTTTTAAACTAAAATTTTAGTTTAAACTATATTTTTAGTTATATTTGTTTTGTAGATGAACTAAATACTTAGTTAAATGAAGCAATTAACAAAAGCAGAAGAAGAGGTGATGCAGCAGTTATGGCAACTGGAAAAATGCAATGTTGCCGCTATTATTGAACAGTTGCCAGAACCCAAACCGGCATACAACACGGTATCCACAATTGTAAGGATTTTAGAAAGCAAAGGTTTTGTAGACCATGAAAAAGAAGGGAAGGGGTATCTGTATTTTCCCATCGTAAAGAAGTCAGATTATAGCAATCAGAGTATTAACAAGCTGGTAGACGGGTATTTTCAGGGTTCCTTTAAAAGTATGGTCTCTTTCTTTATGAAGAAGAACGATATGAGTCTCTCGGAATTGGAGTCCATTTTAAAGGATATTAAAAAACCTGACGAGACAAATAAAAAGAATAATTAAAATCTGTTTTGATGATACAGTACATCCTAGAGTGCATCGCTTTTCAATTGGTTTTTCTTGTTATTTATGATTTTTTCTTAAAACGGGAGACCTTTTTTCAATGGAACCGCTTTTATCTTTTGAGCACATTTTTGCTGTCTTTAGTGCTGCCCTTTATAAAAATAGAAGCTTTTAAAACCACAGTGGAACAGCCCTATATTGAATATGGCGAGGAATTTTGGGGGGTAAATAATGCCCTTGTAGTTGGGGTTCAGGAGCCTACGGCAATAGACATTTCATGGCAAATGGTATTATTTGTATCTGGAGCACTAGTAGCTACGTTGTTATTGGTTTATAAGCTGCGCCAGCTGTATCTTTTGAGTACAAAAGGAGACAGGATTAGTTTCAAGGAGTTTACGCAAATATTGATTCCGAATAGCAACATGGCTTTCTCCTTCTTTAAATCAATTTTTATTGGGGATAAAGTTTCAAAAACGGATTACACCAATATCATAGCCCATGAATTGGTTCATATAAAACAAGGGCACTCGTGGGATTTGCTCTTCTTTGAGCTCATGCGCATTGTTGGCTGGTTTAATCCGCTGGTCTATGTCTACCAAAATAGAATTTCGGAATTGCACGAGTTCATCGCCGATGCAAAAGTTGCGAAAAACAATAAAAACGAGCAATATCAATTGTTGCTTTCCCAAGTATTCCAAACTCAAAATATATCGTTCATCAATCATTTTTTTAAATCATCATTAATCAAAAAACGAATTGTCATGTTACAAAAATCACAATCAAAATCGGTTTTCAAATTAAAGTATTTGGCATTGGTGCCCTTGATTTTGGGGATGTTGTTTTATACTTCGTGCGAAAACGATGATGAAAACAGTCTGGAGGATAATGAAAATATCATAACCGTAAGTAGCGTAGATAACCTCTCTGAAGAAGAGGAAACTAAGGTGTATGCAAGATTGAGGTCGCTAGCCGATTCTGAAGAAGCCTGGAGCTTAAAGGTTGAAGATTCTGAAAATTCTTTGAAGTTCGAAAGTACAAAGGATGACGTATTTGTTTCGGGGATTAACAATGAGCCAATTCGGGCTAAAATGACTATTGATAACAATGGCTCGCCAAAGTACTTTAAAAACTTTATAGCTTCTGCAGGCGAACCGTACGATTGGAAAAAGATTTATAGGGAAGAAAATCTAGTGCCTTTTATCTATGCTGACGAAGTTCCTGTTTTTCCGGGTTGTGAAAATGAAAATGATTTAAAAGCTTGCTTTCAACAAAATATCCAGAAACATATTAGTAAACATTTTAATTATCCCGAAGAAGCTCAGAGAAAGGGAATTCAAGGCAGGGTAAGTATTATGTTTACTATTGATGAAGATGGTTCAATTGTAGATATTCGGAAAAGAGGTACCCATGAATCATTAGAAGCTGAAGCAGTCCGTATTATTGAGAAATTGCCGCGTATGACACCGGGTTCTTACGAGGGTAAAACAGTTAAAGTTCCATTTTCAATTCCTATCAGTTTTAAATTAGAACAGGCAGGGTTTAGTCCGTCTAGTACTGACGATATTTATGCGCAAATGCAAAAGGAAGAAATAGCTAAATTATCCGCTGAGGCCCAAATAGCTTATGGGAATTCCGTGGCTTTTAAAGAAGTAGAAATCCCCCCTGTTTTTCCGGGTTGTGAAAATGCGGATAATATACAAGACTGTTTTCAGAAAAGTGTAAATCGGCATATTTCCAAGAATTTCAGATATCCGCAGGATGCACAAGAAAGAGGGATTCAAGGTAGGGTTCTGGTAATTTTCCTAATGGATACCTCAGGAAACATTACTCATATTTCTACAAGAGGCCCGGATAAATCTTTAGAAGAGGAAGCGGAACGTATTATTTCTAAATTACCTAAAATGTCCCCGGGTAAACATAACGGTAAAAATGTAAATGTACCATATTCAGTTCCTATCACTTTTAAACTTAGATAAACTTGAGAGTCATAGTTAGTATCTTTTTGTTAGTTTTCTGTGTTACATCAGAAGCCCAAATAGCAACAGCCTCCGTAGCAGATAGTCTCTTCGCTACAGGTAACTACATAAAGGCGATTAACCATTATGCCGAAGATGGTTCCATTACTTCTACTTTACAGATTGCTAGGGCCTATAACGCTATTGGCAATTATGAAAAAGCAATTGCGCAGTATCAGAATGTGCTGTCTCAAGATGCAACGCTTCAAATTGCAAAATTTGAACTGGGAAAGCTGTATCTGAAAACAAAAGACTTTACGAATGCGGAGGCCCTATTTTTAGAACTGACGCATGCTGCAAGTAACAACCCCGAGTATCATTTTTATTTGGGAGAGACTTTTCGTGAAGAAAAAAAGACGGAGCGTGGTCTGGCGTCTTACAAAAATGGAGTGGTAATTGATAGTACACATTTAAGAAGTCTGTTTCAATTAGGGAAATATTATGTGGGCCAGAGAGAAAAAGATTCGGCCTTAACATTTATTGATAAGGGACTTCATTTCTATGAAAATGATGTGGCGATGCTCAACTTAAAAGCATTGGCGTATTATAACAATGATGAATACACTAAAGCGCGTCCGTATTTTGAAAAGTTAATAGCATTGGGCGAGCATAAGGAGTATATCTACGATAAATTGGCCTACTGTTATTTTAAAGAATGGGAGTTTGAGCCGGCAAAGATAAATTATAGAAAGGTGCTGGAGTTGAATGATGAAAATGCCGATGCTTATTTCAATTTGGGTCAGGTGTTTTGGAAAGATCGGCAAGTAGATAGCGCTCAATACTATATTGAGGAATCCATTGCTGTTCAAAAGCCTTTTTTATTAAGAGAGTATGTTGCCTTAGCGGGATTAGCAAGAAACAAAGACGATATGAAAACGGCTTTGAAATACTACAAACTGGCACATCAAGAAGACCCGGATGATGCACTGGTCTATCACAATGTTTGTACAGTGGCGGATCAGTATTACAAAGACCCTAAAATCAAATTAACGTATTATGAAAAATTTGACGAGAGATTTGGTGATAAAAACGACTATATGTCCAAAATGGTAAACAAGCGTATTTCTGAATTAAAAGAGGAAATCCATTATGATGTAAAATAACCACTATCGTTTTTCAATTCCATTTTTTAATTGAAAACTGCCATTTTGGAGTATTTTCCTTTCGTGAATAGCGATTCATAGCACAAACCTCCACAAAAAATCGTAATTTCCGCCTAGAATTTAGGGCAATGCGAAACCTCACAATTTTATGTTTTTTGTTCTTGCTTACCGCATGCAATTGGTCGGCGTCAAAGGAAGAGAAGACCCAAGAATTGGTCAATAAAGAGATATTGAGCATAGATTGGGAAGATGTGGACCAATACCCTCTTTTTGCCGATTGTGATGAAATTGCTTCTAAACAAGAGCAAAAGCAATGCTTTATGGCAACGCTTTTGAAACATTTTTCCAAAACGCTAGAAGAATCGGACTTTGTGGTTGAAGAAGCCGTAAAAGACACTATTTTTGTAGACTTTTTAATGGAGGCTTCAGGGGCCATATCCCTTTTACATATTGATAAAGGTAATATAACCGAAGACCAGCTTCCAGGTTTTGATCAACAAATAGAAAAAAGCCTGAACAGTTTGCCCAAAATTGAACCCGCACTTAAAAGAGGCATTCCGGTTAGGGCTAAATTTAGAATTCCCATAGTGCTTCAATAAATTAAAATATTTGGCAACAGAAAAAATTATACTCGGTATTGATCCAGGTACTACCATTATGGGCTTTGGTCTTATAAAAGTGGTAGGAAAAAAAATGGAGTTCATCCAAATGAACGAATTGATGCTCAAAAAGTATGACGATCACTACACCAAACTTAAACTCATTTTTGAGCGTACCATAGAACTGATAGATACCTATCACCCAGACGAAATTGCCATTGAGGCGCCTTTCTTTGGGAAAAACGTACAATCTATGCTTAAGCTAGGCCGTGCACAGGGTGTGGCTATGGCTGCCGGACTTTCACGCGAAATTCCCATTACCGAATATTTGCCAAAAAAAATAAAAATGGCGATTACCGGAAACGGAAACGCCAGTAAAGAACAAGTTGCTAAAATGCTGCAAAGTGTGTTGAAGTTAAAAACCCTACCCAAGAATTTGGATAGTACGGATGGTCTAGCCGCTGCGGTATGCCATTTCTATAATGAAGGAAGGGTAGAAGTTGGTAAAAGTTACAGCGGGTGGGACGCTTTTGTAAAGCAGAATGCAAAAAGGGTGAAGAAGTAGGGTAGGGATTAGTGGTTAGTAGTTAGTACTGAGTATGGAGTAAAGAGTACTGAGTAATGGGATTTCAACGATGAAATATATAAATAGGAGGAAGTTAGAAGTAGAGGTAAAGGATAGTTAAACGAAAAAAATCTTGTGTAAAGCATTTCCTGATGGACGTTTTTTAACTTCTACTAACTACTAACTACTAACTACTAACTACTAACTACTAACTACTCAGTACTTAATACTATTACTAAAAAACATGAGCGGCATCTACATTCATATTCCTTTTTGCAAACAGGCTTGTCATTATTGCGACTTCCATTTTTCTACTTCAATGGGGAAGAAAGAGGCTATGGTCCAAGCTTTACAGAAAGAGCTTTCCTTGAGAAAGGATGAGTTTAAGGATGAGGTTGTAGAAACTATTTATTTTGGGGGCGGCACGCCTAGTGTATTGAAAACTGAAGAAATCCAGTCCATAATTGATTCGGTTTATGAGCACTATTCGGTTTCGGAGCATCCGGAAATTACCTTAGAAGCCAACCCGGATGATTTATCCACGGAGAAAATAATATCTCTTTCCAAGAGTCCTATCAATCGTTTAAGTATAGGGATTCAATCTTTCTTTGAGGCGGATTTAAAGTTGATGAACCGGGCGCACAACGCCAGCGAAGCCGAAAATTGTATAAGGGAAGCCACCACATATTTTGATAATATTTCTATCGATTTAATTTACGGCATTCCGGATATGACCAACGAACGGTGGAGGGAAAACATAGAAAAAGCTCTTTCCTTCGGAGTTCCACATATCTCCAGCTATGCCCTCACTGTTGAGCCACAAACTGCCCTTGCCAACTTTATTAAAAAGGGCTTGGTAAAGAATGTAGATGATGAGGTGGCACAGGCACATTTTCATATTTTGTCCGAAACTTTGGAAGCCGCCGGTTTTGAAAGCTACGAGATATCCAATTTTGGGAAGCCCGGATATTTTTCGCGGAACAATACAGCATACTGGCAACAGAAGAAGTACTTGGGTATTGGCCCGTCTGCCCATTCCTATGATGGGGTTAGTAGGGGCTGGAACATCAATAATAACCCAAAATATTTGAAGTTCATTGAAAAAGGGGAGCTCCCTATGGAAACTGAAACATTATCAATGACCGATACCTATAATGAATATGTAATGACAGGCTTGCGAACCATTTGGGGTGTATCGCTTTCTAGAATTGCATCTGATTTTGGTGAAAAATATCGTGAGTACGCTTTAATGCAGGCCGAAAAACATCTTAAGGATAACTTACTTCATATTAATGGAGACACACTACTGACCACTAAAAAAGGTCGTTTTTTGGCAGATGGTCTCGCATCCGACCTTTTTATGGTAAATTTGGGGTAAATATGAAAGTGAAAATAAGTGCTGTTTTACAGTACGGAAAAGGATAACCGCTTTTAAGATTTTTAACACAAGGATTGTCCTAAAAACAGAATATTTTTTATGATTGCTACTATAAAACATAGAACAAGAAACTACCCCATAGACCTTACCAAACCCTTGGATATTTCAATAGCCATTAAGGGTGGTGAGCAAAATGTAAGTGCATGGTATGTGGCCCCGCCAACAATTGAGCCGCACGAAGAAAAAGGGTATGTTGGTAAAGTGTCAGAAGGGGCTTCCATCAATTTTAATGATATTTCTTTCAACCCGCATGCCCACGGCACACACACGGAATGTGTAGGTCATATTACAGAAGATTTTCATTCTATCAATAAAAACTTAAAACAATTTTTCTTTCTGGCGGAAGTCATTACCATTGCTCCGGAAATGGTAGATAACGACTTTGTGGTTTCAAAAAAGCAGCTTAAATATGCTTTGGGGAACAAAAAGAGAGAGGCCGTGGTTATACGTACCCTGCCTAATATGAAACAGAAAAAGTCCCGCCAATATTCACATTCAAACCCTCCTTACCTCACAGAAGAGGCTGCCGAGTTTCTTGTAGAAAAAGGTGTGGAGCATTTGTTGGTAGACTTACCTTCCGTAGATAAAGAAAAGGATGATGGAGCACTGGTGGCCCATAAAGCTTTTTGGAATTTTGGAGGTAAACTTAGAAAGAAAGCCACTATTACGGAGTTTATTTATGTGTCCAATTCTATTGAAGATGGCACGTATCTGTTAAATATTCAGGTGGCTCCTTTTGAAAATGATGCCAGCCCCAGTAGACCTGTACTTTATAGAATTATACAAAAATGACCAAGTGGCTAAAGGTAGAGGAGTTGGGTATGTTCTTGTTTGGAATATACATGTTCAGTCTTTTGCCATATGCCTGGTGGTGGTTCGTAGTGTTGCTGTTAACTCCAGATTTTAGTATGTTGGGCTATCTTTTGGGGAATAAATGGGGTGCCGTTTTCTATAATATTTTTCATCACAAAGGAATTGCTCTTGCCATCTATATAATTGGGATGTATCTTTCGGCACCCGTATTGCAATTGGTAGGGATTATCTTATTTTCGCATGCGGCAATGGATCGTGTTTTTGGCTATGGTCTAAAATATGATAAAGGTTTTAAGTTTACCCACTTGGGGGAAATAGGAAAATAAGAATGGATAATATTTTCGATACTTTTTTAGGTCTTATTCTAGGTGCTATCCTAATGTATTGGGTGTATTCTTATTTTAGGAAGCAAAAAAGTAAAGAACTTACCAAGCACCAATCCACAGTATTGGTAGAGAAAATACAGAGCGTTTGTAAGTTGGTTTCGGTAGAAGGCGATTTTGCAGAAATCTACAGGTACGAGAATATAAAGGAACGCTTCATGAGTTTGGTAAGCAGCAAGAAAAAAGCGCTGCTGGTCATCAATGCCAAGGCCCACATTGGTTATGATTTAAAAAAAGTAAGGATAAAGGCCGATAACGAAAATAAAAAAATTATCCTGACCCATTTTCCGGAACCAGAGATTCTATCCATAGAGCCGGATATTCAGTTTTATGATATTCAGAGTGGTATGTTCAATTTTTTTTCTTCGGATGATTTAACCCTATTGAACAAAGAGGCCAAACAACACATAAGAGAAAAGATTCCGCAGAGTGGACTGATGCAAACTGCCAGGAAAGAGGCTATTCAAGCTGTTTTATTAATTGAAAAGATAGTAGAGACCATTGGTTGGAAACTAGATTACACGGCTTTGGAGATTACGGAAAAACAAAAAGAAATGCTCGAAGATTAATTTACATATATTAAAAACAACAGACATGAGAACACTTACTATTTCAATAATATTTTTAACACTTGCCGTTACCTCTAATGGCCAAACAAAGAATGACATGAGAGAATTTGACCCTAATTTTGCCCATACCGTATACTTTTGGTTTAAAAACCCGGATAGCAAAGAAGACCGAGCTACATTTGAGAAGTCGCTTCAGAAATTTTTGGATAATTCGGCCTATGCCAAAACCAGTTTTATAGGCGTTCCGCCAAAGGCTAGTAGAGATGTGGTAGATGGTTCGTTTACCTACTCGTTAATTGTAACTTTTGAATCTGCTGAAGCGCAGCAGAACTATCAGGACGAAGCTCCTCATAAGGTATTTATAGAGGAATCTAGCGCATTATGGGAAAAGGTAATCGTTTACGATTCTAAGGGTATACAGTAAGTTTTATGGTCGTTTATAAGTATGCCACGCTGGAAGATGCATTGGCAATAGCCCAGTTACATACTAAAAGTTGGCAAGAGAATTACCGAGGAGTCTTTAGCGATAATTACTTGGATGAATTGGCTCTTGCCGACCGCCAAAAAGTATGGCGGGATAGACTTGGTACCCCAAGTTTGGACCAAAAGGTAATCTTGGCGGAGAAAGACGGAGTTATGCTTGGTTTTGCGTGCGTATTTTTGAACCAAGACCCCACCTACGGTGCCCTATTGGATAATTTGCATGTTTCAGCAGAGACCCAAGGCCTTGGTGTTGGAAGAAATCTAATGGAGCGCGTTGCAGATGAGGTAGAAAAAAGTACTTCTGATAAGGGCGTGTATTTGTGGGTGCTTGAGGGTAACAAATCGGCACAAGGGTTTTACGACTCTCGCGGAGGAAAACGATTGGAGACCGTAGAAGGGAACGATATTGGGGATACGCCTATCATGAAAGTAAGATACCATTGGTTGTCCTTGGAAAAACTGAAAGTACCCCAACAGTAAAGTACCTTAAGAAATGATGAACGTTGAAGTATTTCGGGAGTATTGCATTGCCAAGAAAGGAGTAACAGAGGAATTTCCGTTTGACGAGAAGACCCTGGTATTTAAGGTTATGGGTAAAATGTTCGCTCTTTGTGCTCTGGAAAGGCTTCCACCTCAGGTGAATCTAAAGTGTGATCCAGATAGGGCAATAACACTTCGGGAAGAGTTTGATGGTCATATCATACCTGGCTACCACATGAGCAAAGTTCATTGGAATACGCTTTTGTTGGACAACCTACCTCCAAAACTAATCACGGAATTGGTAGACCATTCCTATGATTTGGTTATTTCCAAATTTACCAAAAAGCTCAAGGCGGAGTATGATGCTCTTTCTTAGAAAACGTCATCACTTATTTAAAAAATCCGTGTAGGATATATGCAGCAACTAGAATCTTTTTATAACGGTGAGATTGAAAAATACACCAAGGAGTTAGCGCAAATAAAGAAGCTGTTATTTGCTTCGAGCATGCTGCGTTTGGCCATATTTTGTATTGCTGGATTTGGCGTTTATCTAACTATGGGAGACGCCAAATGGGTTATGGCCGTAGTGTTGGTAACCATTGTACTTTTTCTTTTTTTGGTAACCAGACATGCTGGACTTCAGTACAAACGAGATAGGCTGTTGGCGCTGCTGGATATTAACCGGACCGAATTAAAAGTATTGCACCGTGACTTTCATGACCTACCGGAAGGCGATGAATTTAAGGACCCGTCGCATTATTTCAGTCAGGATATAGACCTGTTCGGTAGGGGCTCATTTTTTCAGTATGCCAACCGTACCGCTTTAAAACAAGGGGCGGAAACCTTTGCTGCTCTTTTCAAGGCTAACGAGATAGACGGAATTCCTAAGAAACAGGAAGCTATACAGGAACTCGCCAAAATGCCGGAATGGCGACAAAACTTTTCGGCAACGGCTTCTTTGGCCAAAACCGAGGGCAAAACGGATGCTATTGTAAAATGGTTGGCGGGCTACGAAGCTTTTGTTCCTAAAATAATGCGGTATGTGCCAATGGTGTTTTCCGTAGTTTCCGTGTTATTGTTCGCGCTTTATTTTTTTGATTTTGCTCCGGAATCGGTTTTAATACTCTGGCTTGTCCTAGGTATGGGCATCACGGGAATCTATACTAAAAAAATCACCAAGCTTGGAGGGGATGCTTCCCAGGTACAGAGCATTTTTCAACAGTACAACAAATTACTAACGTTGATCGAGGATACGGAATTTACTTCCGATTATCTAAAGCAGTTGAAGGGTAATGTGCTTCGGGATAAAGAAAAGACTTCTTTGATCATAGCACAGTTTTCCAAACAGCTCAATAGTTTGGACAAGAACAATAACATTATTTACCTCTTCTTTGGGAACGGTTTTTTTCTTCGCACCTTAACACACTGCTATGAGATTGAAAAATGGATTGGAAAGCATGGTGCTTTTGTAGAAAAATGGTTTGATACTATCGCAATTTTTGACGCGTATAACAGTCTGGGCAATTTTGGGTTCAATCATCCGCAGTACAATTATCCTACCGTTACTAAGGATGGAGTGGTGCTAAAGTCCACTGGAGCAGGGCATCCATTGCTTAATCCGGAAAAGAGCGTCCTAAATGACTTTCAAATAGATCGGGAACAGTTCTTTATCGTTACCGGAGCTAACATGGCCGGGAAAAGTACTTTTTTACGTACCGTTTCATTACAGATCGTTATGGCTAATGTAGGGCTTCCGCTTTGTGCTAAAGAGGTGGTGTATTCTCCCATAAAATTGATTACCAGCATGCGTACTACGGATTCGTTAACGGATGACGAGTCTTACTTCTTTTCGGAATTAAAACGATTGAAATTCATTGTAGACGAAATTCAGGAAGATCGTTATTTTATTGTCTTGGATGAAATTTTGAAAGGAACCAATAGTACGGATAAGGCCGAAGGTAGCCGGAAATTCGTGGAGCGTTTGGTAGCTTCAAAGTCTACCGGAATTATTGCTACGCATGATTTAAGCCTTTGCGAGGTGGCCGATACATTGCCTCAGGTTGAGAACCATTATTTTGACGCTGAAATCATTAATGATGAACTTCATTTTGATTATAAGTTTAAGGACGGAATTTGCCAGAATATGAACGCTTCGTTCTTGTTGAAGAAAATGGAAATTGTAGAATAGCTAGTCAACTAACAATCAAAAATGGACTCGTTAACCCAGATAGTTTTAGGAGCCGCCGTAGGTGAAGCCGTTTTAGGTAAAAAGGTTGGGAACAAGGCTATGCTCTATGGGGCTATTGCCGGCACTATTCCAGATTTGGACGTCACGGCACGTTTTCTTTTTGATACGGTTACTGCGACTGAAATCCATAGGGGTTTTAGCCATTCCATCTTCTTTTCTTTACTGTTTGCGCCCTTATTTGGATGGTTTATCTCCAAGATAGAAAAGAAAAGCGAAGCTACTTTTAAAGATTGGTCTTGGTTAATGTTTTGGGGTATGTTTACACACCCTATATTGGACACCTTTACCACGTGGGGCACCCAGTTGTTCTGGCCCTTTAAAATCCGATTGGCATTTCAGAATATTTTTGTCATAGACCCATTGTACACGGTTCCGTTTATCATATTCTTGATAATGGCCATGCGGCAAAAAAGGACATCGCCCAAACGAAAAAGGTATAATAGGTTGGGGTTAACGGTAAGTACGGCCTATCTGTTGACTACCTTAATTTTAAAATGGGTTGCCTATAAAGAGTTTCTTTATAATTTAGAAATACAAAGCATATCTTATGAAGCCATAGATACCCGGCCTATGCCGTTCAATTCTCTTTTGTGGACGGCCAATGTAGACGCTGGTGATTCCTACTTGATAGGGTATTATTCTTTTTTTGATACCCAAGAAATTAAATTCACCTCTTATCCCAAGAACCATGAACTTCTGGGAGACTTAAAATCCGATGATAAAGTAGAACGACTTATTGCTATAACCAATGGTTGGTATACGATAACCGAGAAGGCCGGTAAATTATATTTTAATGACCTAAGGTTTGGGCTTATTAGTATAGACCCTAAAGAGTCTAAGTTTGCTTTCAGCTATGAGCTTAAAAGAGATAGTGCCGGGTTAACTGTTCAAGAAATGCCCAAGTACCGCGCAGATGCCAATCGACTGTTAAGTGCGCTTTGGGAGCGTATATGGGGCAACTAGTTTCTTAGAGTGCTGTGCCTGAGTGTAGATAGATTTTTTAAACTGTTCATTTGCTGCGAAAATGATATCATTCGGCACTTTTTTCTAATCGTTAACATCTTTTTTTTAGGGAGTAACGTATTTTTTTGACGGTTTCACAACAAACAAGAAAATTGAGGTAGTATAATTCTTACCTTTAGTTTATCTTGAAGAAATGACGGATTGAAGAGCTTAAAAGAGAGATAGGTTTTATGGAGGATTTTGTGGGATATAGGGATGAAAGACCAAGTTTAAACTACGTGGAGAACCTCGTAGGTGCTCGTGATTTAGAATTTGAACGCAAATTCGTAACCCTTCTTAAATCCGAATTTTCATGGGACCTTGGTAAATATCTTTACCACATAAAGTTAGATGAACCCAGGGCCGCTGCAGAAATCGTACACAAATTAAAATATAAGATTAGCGTGCTAGGCATGGAAAAGACCTTTGCCTTTGCAGAGGAGCATAAGGAAAGGTTGCATGCGGGAGACGCAGCTTTGGATGAGGACTTTAAAAAAGTACTCAAAAAAATAAATGTTTTTTTAGATCTACTGGATTACTAACCTATAATTGCTTCACCTGAAGGTCTCTAAAGGCATCTGCCTGTAATTTTAAAAGTTCTTCGGCTTTTTTCTTTTTGTACGCGTAAACTTCCTCTTCCCGTTTTATCTCATTGTAGATTTTCTCGTTCAGAGCCGTGTCCGCTAAAAGTATTTGTTCTCGTTGTTGTATTTTTTGACGTGCCCATGTATGAACCATACTTTCTTCTTCCTCAAATTTTATATCGTAAGTTCCTTTTGGGGATAACAGTTTGGCAATAATAGGGGAGGTTTCAATAGCAAGGAACAGTAAAAATATAAAGAAAGAGGGCCACCACGGAAGCTCATTAAGAGCATTGATCCGGGCCATTAGGCCATCAAAACCATCTATTACAGGTTGGGAATTTTTAACCACTTCTGCATATTCTGCATTTAAAGCTGAAATTTCGTTTTCTATTCCCGTTATCTTTTGGGCATTGGTTTCTTTTAGAACATTCAACTCCGCCAAAGCGGCATCGTGTTTTTCACGTTTCTCTTCATAAACTGGGCCTTTGCCCAATTTTAATGTTCCGGAAGTCCCTTCTGCTTCGGTTATATAGGTGTTGTACAAAGCATCCGTTTCAGCTGTTTTGGTTAAAATTTCTTCCTTTAATTGAGTAATATCAGCATTTAGTTTTTCAATGGTTGGGGTGTACTGTAAGGCTAGCTGATTTTTATTGGCCAGTGTCATCTCATTCTTTTGTTCCAATAACACTTGATTGATTTCCTTTTCAAAAATTTTCATTTCCAACGGCTTTGAAATAACTACGGCAATGATAATTGCCAGTAGCAGACGCGGTGCAGCTTGCAAAAGTTCGTTGCCAAAACTATCCCGTTTTTTAATGGTGGAGACAATAAAGCGATCTAGATTAAAAATCAAGAGTCCCCAAATGAGACCAAAGAAAACAGCCGTGTATACATTATCAAAAACAGTATAGAGAGCATAACTACTGGCAATAAAGGCCATGAGTGCGGTAAAGAATACAGTAGCGCCAATACCGGCATATTTGTTCTGTTCGCCTTTAGAACAGGTTTTTAGAATGGAGGTGTCCGCCCCCGAGCAGAGGATAAAAAATTGCTGTACCATGATGTCCGATTTTTTTTGATGATACCCATTGCTGGGCAGATTGATGATGAATTAGACGTAAGTTACGTTTTTTGTTACAAAAAAAGCCTTCTGTTTAGAAGGCTTTAAGACACAAATGGGTTACGGTCAGTTGTTAATTATAATTGGCTTAACGGATAATTTTACCTTGGGTGGTTGATTGTTGCTTGTGCGTGTGTCTATATTTATGCTTTTGTTTTTCTTTAGTAATTGAATGGCCTTTTTAGAACTTATTTCCTTTTCGTCCAAATAGAATACGGCATCTTTCGTGGCCATTTCCTTAACATGCTCCAGAGGCGTTTTTGGTTTTGGTGGACTTTCAGGTCTTACAATGTGAATTCTGTGTTCAAACTTCTCCTCATTAAAAGTAAGGTCTGTAAGCTCTGAAATATGTACATCTTCAAAAGCAACTATTTCTTCCAGTGCGTTTTCCACGGCATGTTCCACAAGTTTCTCAATTTCAATTTTTGCTTCAGGAGGGGTAGGTGGAGTAGGGGGTTCCGGCGGCTCGGGTATATTTGGAAAAGGCTGAGCACTGGAGCGTTGTTTTGTGCTCATTTGGGCATAGAGGTAAGCCATACGGTCTAATTCTGCCTTTTGGATACGAATGCCTTTGCCCTTGGCCAACATTTTATTGTACTTTTTGGCCAATCCATTATATTCAGAAATCTCTTCTGCACAAGCTCCTTTTTTATCGCTTTTGTTTTCAGGGCATTCAGGAAATGGCTGAGCTTCGGTTTGCTGTTTTTTGGACATTTTACCATAAATAAGCTCCAAAGTCTTTATATCTTCTAGGGATACATTTCTCTTTTCCCTTGGGATAGCATTGTACTTTTTGGCCAATGCGTTATAACGGGCCACTTCCTGCTCAGTGGCTTCGCTTTGATAGGCTTGTACGGCAGAGGTTTCTTTAGGTACGGTAATCTGTTCGCTAAAGCTGAATAGGAGCATGGTAATCAAAGGCAGAACGGCGACGCTTCTTAAGACCACCGATTCTTTTGAGGTTGTTTTTTTCATGACTGTAAAACGTTTTTTGATTGATGAATAATTGATGGCGTTAGCCAGACTCGACTGATAATCTTTACCGTTTGTTGATGAGGCAAACGCTAAAAGTATATTTTGATATTTAGGGGTTGGAGTACCTTGGTTAAGAACTGCCTGATCGGCAAGGAATTCATGATTTAGTTTGATCCAGTTTTTTATGATGTATACCAGTGGGTTAAACCAAAAGATAATTTGCAATAGTTCTATAAACAGAATGTCCAAACTGTGCTTTTGTTGGGCATGCGCAGCCTCATGCAGCAGTACTTCTTGGGGAATTTCCCTTGCTTCAAATTCTTGTTTGTTCAGGAAAATGTAATTGAAAAAGGTATGGGGTACAGTAATATCACTAAGCAAAACATTAATAAAGGATTGCATCCGTAATTTTGGATTGTTGCGGATGTTAATCAGGATATGTCCTAAATTTTTAAAAAACCGAAAGGAAAAAAGTAGCACCCCTAACGAGTATATGAATAGTAAGAGGGTGGTGGTATCCAAACTAACGGACTTTTCTTCGCCTGCAGGCATTGCCATTTGGTTTGATGCCGTTGTAATGTGGTCTATTTCATGGGTCAAAGAAGGAACTTCTACATACTCCACAAACGTTATTGACGGAATTACAATGGACAGTACTAAGGCCAGAAGAAGATATATGCGTTTAAAACCGTGCATACGCTCATTCTCTAAAACTAACTTATAGAAAGCCATAAATAGGGCCAAGCAAGCGGTAGATTTTAGTAGGAAGAGAACCATGGTTATCGCTTTTTAATTTCGTTGTCTATGAGATTTCTTAAATCTTCAAGCTCCTTTCTGCTCAAGTCCGTTTCTTTGGTAAAGAAAGAAGCAAATTGCCCCGGACTATCATTAAAAAAGTTTTTAATGAGTCCGTTTACGTGTTTGGAGAAGTAGTCTTTTTTTCTGACCAATGGATAGTATTCACGGGATCGCCCTAAACTTTTGTAGGCCACAAAACCCTTGTCCGTCATTCTTTTTAAAAGGGTTGCTACAGTTGTAGTAGCGGGTTTTGGCTCAGGATATGCATCCAATAGGTCTTTCATGAAAGCTTTCTTTTGCTTCCATAAAATATTCATAAGTTCTTCTTCTGTTTTGGATAATTGCATAATACGCTGCATTTGTATTCTACAAACATAGAACATAAAATTTTATTCTACAAACGTAGAGTTGTTAATTGTTAGTTAATGTAATTTTGAACATGCGTTAGGGATAGTAATGGAAAGCCCGCATTAGCTTTTTTGCTAAGCGTACTTGTAAAGTATAGCCCGGCCCGCTTTTTAGCGGGAACGTCCTTCTTGGGATTTAAGGGATAAAAAGGGCAGTACTGTGGGACGTATTAGGGTTGAAAACTTTACATTTGGCCCCATATTTAAACGTTATGAGTGTACTTGAAGAATTAAAGGGTAGAAGTGGCAATACCTGTGAACTATGTGGTGCCACCAATGAACTTAGTGTGTACGAGGTGCCACCTGTTTCTACGGGTGGGATTGATGGTAGCCTACTGGCGTGTGCTACGTGCACTGGCCAGATTGAAAATCCTGATACTACGGATGCCAACCATTGGCGCTGTTTGAACGATAGCATGTGGAGCGAGTACGATGCTGTAAAGGTGGTGGCCTGGCGTATGCTTTCCCGTTTAAAAGCGGAGGGTTGGCCTAAAGACTTGTTGGATATGATGTATCTAGAAGATGCAACTTTGGAATGGGCGAAAGCTACTGGAGAAGGCTTGTCCGAAGCCGAAAAAATCATTCACCGGGATGTGAACGGGGTTATCTTGGAGAACGGCGATAATGTTGTGCTCGTGAAGGACCTTAAGGTAAAAGGTTCTAGTATGGTGGCCAAGCAAGGAACACCGGTACGCAGGATTTCCTTAGATCGTGAAAATGCCGAATATATTGAAGGTAAGGTTGATGGTCAACAAATTGTGATCATTACCAAATACGTAAAGAAAACATAGGAAAAAGGGAATCGGTTTTAGGCCGATTCCCTTTTTTTTACTTATTCATTTGGGTAAAGTGATGATAGAAATAAGGTATGGTCTCTATACCTTTTAGATAGTTCCAAACTCCAAAATGTTCATTGGGCGAATGAATGGCATCGCTATCCAACCCAAAGCCCATAAGAATGGTTTTACTGTTCAGTTCTTTTTCGAACAGGGCTACAATAGGAATACTACCGCCACTACGCTGTGGAATAGGCTTTTTGCCAAAAGTGGTTTCGTAGGCTTTGGAAGCCGCTTGATAGCCAATTGTGTCAATTGGTGTAACATACCCTTGTCCACCATGGTGCGGTTTTACCTTTACGGTAACCCCTTTTGGGGCAATGCTTTCAAAATGGGTTTTGAACAATTGGGTGATTTCCTGCCAATCTTGGTTGGGTACCAAACGCATGGATATTTTGGCGTAGGCCTTACTGGCTATGACTGTTTTTGCACCTTCACCGGTGTAACCGCCCCAAATACCGTTTACATCTAGCGTGGGTCGTATGCTGTTTCGTTCATTGGTGCTGTAGCCGTTTTCGCCGTCTACGGAAGTAATATCCAATGCTTTTTCATAGGCTTCTAAACTGAACGGAGCCTTGGCCATTTCTGCGCGTTCTTCTAAAGATAAGTTTTCCACCTTATCATAAAAACCGGGAATGGTAATATGGTTGTTCTCATCATGGAGCGAAGCGATCATTTTGGTAAGCGCGTTTATAGGATTGGCAACGGCACCACCGTACAGCCCAGAATGCAGGTCTCTGTTAGGTCCGGTAACCTCTACCTCTACATAACTTAGTCCGCGTAATCCTGTGGTAATGGAAGGAACATCGTTTGCGATCATTCCGGTATCGGAAATCAATATAATGTCGTTGGCAAGCTTTTCACGATTGTTAGCTACAAAAACCGCTAAGTTGTTACTGCCCACTTCTTCCTCTCCCTCGATCATAAATTTCACGTTGCAGGGCAGTTGGTCGGTTTTTACCATAAATTCCAATGCCTTAACGTGCATATACATCTGGCCTTTATCATCACAGGCTCCACGGGCGAAAATAGCGCCTTCTGGGTGTAGTTCCGTTTCCTTGATTATGGGTTCGAATGGAGGGGAGTTCCAAAGGTCTATTGGGTCCGGCGGTTGCACATCATAATGACCATAGACAAGAACCGTTGGAAGGTTGGGGTCTATTATTTTTTCGCCATAGACGATGGGATAACCATCCGTCTCACATATTTCTACCGTATCGCACCCGGCATTTTCCAGCGCGGTCTTTACTGCTTCCGAGGTGTCAAAAACATCTTGGGAGAAGGCAGAATCCGCGCTTACTGACGGAATACGAAGGAGTTGTATAAGTTCATCTAAGAACCTTTGCTTATGATTTGAAATGTATTCTTGTACGTTTTGCATGTAGCAAATTTAGAGTGTAAATTAAAAATACGAAAAAGAACGTTTTTAAGTGGTGGAAAATTTAGAGAATTAAAATTTTGCATTATATTTGCATCCCAATTTGATTGGGAGATGCAGGCGTGGTGGAATTGGTAGACACGCTAGACTTAGGATCTAGTGCCGCAAGGTGTGAGAGTTCGAGTCTCTCCGCCTGTACAAGTACAAAACCTCAACTATCTATACATTAGAATGTTGAGGTTTTTTGTATAGTAATATTTCTTAACCTTATTTTTCGGACGCTAGAATTTTTTGTTTTTCTGCTTCGTATTCATCCTTATTTATTACACCATCGTCATACAGGTCTTTTAGTTTTTTAAGTTTATCATACTTGTCAGACTCATTAATAACTACAGGAGGAGTAGAAGATTTTTGAGTACATGGTGTAACCTCACAAGTTCTAATGGCATTAATTATGTCAATATGAACTAATAGCAATCCTTTTCTTGCAACAAACTTTACACCAGTTCGTCTCTTTCCATCGTATTTTTCAATTCCGATAATTTTAAAAACTCTATTAGCTAAATGTCTGCCACCACTTTTGCTGTCATCTTGAGACATTGGTGTAGTTACATAATTAAATGAGGCGTTTGTGTCTGAACCTACATTTAGGTGTATTTCATCTTTAAGGCGATAAGTCACTCCGTTGTCTGCTTTATAAATACCTATTTGCTTTTTTTGCGCATTTCCAGAAACTACGAATAGTAAAAAAATAAATACTAAATTCCTCATTGCTAAATGGTTTGGTTTACAAAAGCAATATTACAATTAATCCAAAGTAAAAACTTACAGAATTGCGTAAATAACAAAAGTCTGTTGTCTAAAAAAAGTAGATTATAGTGAGAAAATAAAATGGACATTGTCATAGGTAAACTCTCAAAAAGTTTTTTTGAGCTTTTAGATTTACCCAAACCTAGCTTTGTGCCGATGCCACTCTAAGTTTTTTAGTTTTCTTGTACGTACGTCCATACCACAATAGTACACCGGTAACTGGTAAACTAGCGGTGAGAAGTCCAACAATAAAAACAATAATTTTGCCCACAATGCCTCCAATGGCGCCAATGTGAATATCATAGTTCATCCGGAGAATTTTATCCGAAACGTCCGCATTGCTGTATTTCCCATAAATACTAGGGGTTTCAATCTCTTCTAACGTATTCTGGTCAAAGAACCGAAAATCGGAATCATAAAAAAGACCATCACTGTTGGATACTTCTATATATACACTGGATTTTTCGGAATCCGGATAATGCAATTCAAAGCTTTTGGCTTCAGGAGATTCTTTTTGGAGCTTTACGATTAGCCTGTCTATTGGTAGTACATCGCTATTAGCGGCAAGGGCTTCGCTATTATTTTCGGGAATGATAAAACGGGCTTCTTTTTCGCCTCCTACCATCTTGTACATTCCGTATTGGAGCCAACCGTAAGAAAGAATGGAGCCGGTCAAGGCCAGGACAAAAGCTAAGGAACAGATATAGAATCCAATAATGGAATGTAGGTCAAAGTTTTTACGCTTCCATCGTGTGGTTTCTTTCCAATCAAACTTTAGCCTTTGTTTTAGGTTTTTACGCTTTTTGGGTATCCATAAAATTACTCCGGAAATTATGATGAGCATAAAAAGTAGAATAGAAACCCCAACCACTTGTTCGCCAATAGCCTTGGGTAGCCACAAGCGCATATGTCCTTTTAGAATAAAGGCAAAAAATCCTGCAAGATGGTTGTCCACCTGAATAAGTTCTCCCGTGTACGGATTTAGAAAAACACTTTGGTAAAATTCTGGTTCGGCATCGTAAAAAATAACCTCAATGGCATCATCTTTTTGTCCAAAGACAGTACCATGTACATGGTTGTCCGGAAAAATTTCCTTGGCCAATGCCCTTGCTTTTGTAGGAGTTAGCATTGCGGCCTCTTGGGGCGTAACCTTTTTATATCCGTCATACAGACTTTCAATTTCTTCCCTAAAGGTCCAACAACATCCGGTTACGGCAACAATAAAAACCACCAGACCCGTAGCCAGACCAATAACTTTGTGAAGTGTAAGAATTGAATTTCTATATTTCATAATACTGTTTATATAAATAGATTATCACCCGTTGCTCGCCAAATATTAAAAAGTATAGGTGAAATTGGCATAAAGCGCCCTTGGGGTTTGCGGTGTAATGGTGGTCCACCCCTTATAATATTCTTTGTTGAATACGTTGTTCAATTTCAAACCAATACGATATTTGTCCGCTTGATAGAAGACAGAAGCATTCGCAATGGTATAACTTGGTAATATGAACTCTCCTGTTGATGCGTAGTTAATGGCAAAACGTTCACTGGCGCCATTAAAACCAAATCCAAGCCCAAAACCGTCTAGAGAACCATTCTGAAATTCGTAATTGGCCCATAGGTTGTATACGGTTTCCGGCCCTGCTTCCAAAGGTCTTCGGTTAAGTATTTCGGCATTGTCGGATACTGTGGTCTCACTGTCGTTATTGCTGTAACCGGCCCTAATACTTAAGCCGTTAACAGGGTTGGCGTTAACTTCTATCTCAAAGCCTTTGCTTTCAACTTCGCCTCCTTGGATTTTATTAAATGGCGATGCTGGATCCGTAATTACCCTGTCTTTTACGTTTATGTCATAATAACTAATTGTAGCGTTGAGACGGTTGTTGAAAAGGTTGGTCTTTATGCCGAATTCTAGCTGATTGGCTTGCTCAGGGTCAAAGGTTTTTAAGGTTTGTGGGCCTGCATTTACATCGCCAACTAAAGCAGGTGCTACATTGGTAAAGCCGTTTTGGTAATTGGCAAAGACCGATAATTTGTCCTGGATCGGTTGGTACAACAAGCCAAATTTAGGAGAGAAAGCCGTTTGGTCAAAATCATCTTCCAATGTGGCCAAATCACCTTCATTATCAAAAACATCCAAACGCAAACCTACCATAGCCGATAACGAAGGGGTAATGTTCAATACATCTGCGGCGTAAGCGCTGTAGATGTGCGATTTGGATTTTATATTACTTACACCCTGTGAAGCAAGTGCGGCATCTACCCCGGCCGTGGACAAAGGGAAGAGGTCTTCTTCTACCTCTGGCGTAAACGGATTGTCTCCGTTTGAGCCACCTTCGGGAGTGATATTGCCATAGAAAGCATACCCTGTACTATTGTCCGTTTGGGTAGAGTTGTAGTAATCAATACCAAAAACAAGTTTATTCTGCATACAGGCCAGTTTAAAGTTTCCGATAAAATTTTGCTGAATATCCGTAGTTTGGGTATTTGCATTTTGCTTGCTTATGTACCGGGTAAAAGTGTCGTTGCCTAGCACACCAAAATCGAATAAATAAGAATAGTAACCACGGGTTGAAGTAGAACTTTTGGAAAGAATGGTCTGTGATTGCCAAGAATCCGATAGTTTATAATCCATTTCTATACGGTAGTTCTGGGTGGGATTTTCCAGAGAAAGGTCGTTGCTTGTAAAGGACAATTTATTGTTGTACCCTAGTTCTTCTAGATTGGCCGATTCTGTTGGAGCGCTCCGGTTTAGGAACAAGAACATGGGGTTGGTTTGTTCTGCCTGTGAAATTTCTCCGTAGAATGAAAATGATAGTTTATTATTTACGCGATAGGAGAGGGATGGAGCCACAAAGAAAGACTTTCTAAATCCGGCGTCCTGAAAACTTTGTTCCGTGGCATAGGAGGTATTCAATCTAAAATAAATATTGTTGGCCTTATCTAGCGGGGTGTTGAAATCACCACTAATTTGATTAAAGCCATAGGTGCCCGAGGTAAAGGACAATTCGCCGCCCGTACCTACATACGGTTTTTTGGTAACAACATTTATTAGACCGCCATAGGAAGTTACGGCATTACCGAAAAGCGTTGCCGATGGGCCTTTTATAACTTCTATGCGCTCAATGTTGGCGGCATTGATGGTTCCGTTGGTAAGACCTGGCAATCCATTTACCAACTGGGGTTGCACAGAAAATCCGCGAAGCGAATAATAACCGGCACCGTCACCACCACGGCCTGTGGAAGTCCATAGTTTTTCAACACCTACGGCACTCTTTAGGGCATCTTCAAAGGTTGTAGTAACTTGGGATTTTAATAAATCTGTAGTTATGGTGCTATACACCTGTGTATTTTCTAGGTCTTTAAGAGGCAGTTTGGCCACGTAGGCCGTTTCTTTTCTAGAAAACTTGTTGCGCCTTTCTCCTTTTACGACCACTTCACTTAATATTTCATTTCCCTCATAGAGCGTAATGCTTCCTAGGTCTTTGGTTTCGTTTGCAATAACGGTTAGAGTCAATTCTTTGGTCTTAAAACCAAGGTAGGATATGGTCAATATATGCTCTCCGGTGCTGATGTCTTGAATTTCAAAACTGCCGTCTTCATTGGTATACGCTCCCACGTTGCTGTTCTTGATTGATACGTTCACCCCCATAAGAGGGGTTTGGGAGTTATCTGTAATGATTCCTTCAATTTTACCGACTTGAGCGAACGATGAGGTTAAGGAGGAAAAAACAAGAATTACCGTAAGTAGTTGTCTCATGCTTATTTAGACTAAATATGAATAATTGATTTCGGCAAAAGTAATTTTTTGCGTAAAACCTACAAAAATTATTTAGATTTAATTTAAATAAAGGGTTTCTTGAGTGGAAAATTATATTTTATACAGCGGTGCAGGTACAACTAAATGTTGATAGATATTTACATTGCAAAAGTATGAGTATAGCTTGAGTCTTGCCGATGGGAAAGTTTATAGACTTTTTCTAGTGTACGCCTTCCGTTTAGCATATAGTCACCCACATAATCCAGATGATGTTTGTTTTCATTTAGTAATATATTGAAATCAGATGAGAAAAGTACATCCTCTTCAATTTCCTTACATAGCTGACATAACCTTGCGCCTGTATTCAGAACGGTACCGTGAAAGGCAATGTCTCTTTTGTAATCGCCAACTTCGGCAATGGCAACGCAGCCATAGCTAACACCAACCTTAAATTTGGGGACAATTCCGTAATTTCTTAAGAAACTGTCCTGAGCATTGAGCAGCGAATTATGAAAATCTAAATACAGATCAATGCATTTTTGAGCAGCATTGGGGTCAGAGATTCTCCATGTAAGAACAGCCTCGTCGCCCACATATTGATAGACTTCGGCATTATAATTCTCGATATGGCTAGTCAGTTTTACAAAACACTCCTGAATAAGCCTGCTGTACTTTAAATGTCCAATTTCTTCAGCTATAGTGGTTGACTTGTTAAGGTCTAAAAACATAAAAATTCGTTTGTCTTCCTTGGGTTTGAAATACGTACCCATTATGATGTCATACAGATTGGTAGATCCAAATTTTCTAGACACCTGAAAGTATACACTAAAATGAAAACTTACTACAAAGAAGTATATCGTATAGACTAAGTTAAGGGATGTGGTCAAGTAACTATAATGTTTATTTACAGCTTCATTAGGACTTAAGGGCAGTAGTTCTCTTATAAAATAGGAACTGCCCAAATGAAGTATAAAGATGACCGTGAACTGTAAAACGGTTTTAAATAGTACAACGATGGCAAATGGATAGTCACGAATCATTGTCCGCATGAACAAAACTTCACTTATGCCAATGGTTAAGCAATACAAAGTTGTGATAGGAACAATTACCGAAAAAGTGTACTCTAGATACGGTAGCCAATCTCCTTTTTCAAAAACCTTGATGTTAAGAACAACATCAAATGCTATGATAGCAAAAAGCCACATCAGAGCTAGTGTTAATACCCTGATGATTTGTTTTTTCTTCATATGGAGTTAGGCAATGACCTGATTAAAATGCAAATCTTTTTATTCTTTTAAACTCTCTACAGTTGGAACTACCAATTGATCGGTTCTGTACAGATAAGTGGTTTCTTTATTTTCATAATTTGCATAGGCGTCTATCAATGTAGATTGGGCATTCTGCGCCATGGCTTGTGCATCTAATAAATCGGTTAAATTACTTAAGCCGTTATCATAATTGTCTCTGTTCACTTTTAAGTTTTCTTCTGCCAATTGCTTGTTTTCCAATGCATATTGAATTTGTTCGTGTGCATTCAATAAATCATACCAACTTTGGGTAATAGCCACTTTTAATTGGTCTATACCATCCATTCGGTTGTTCTGGGCTATTTCTTCTTGTATTCTTTCTTGCTTAAGTCTTTGCTTACCGCCGCCCCACCAATCTGAAATGGGGATACTTAAAGAACCAAAGGCAAAGCCGGTAAACTGGCTATCCAAATCATCATCAAAAGCACCAAATTCAACGGCACTCACTCCTACCGCTAAAGAAGGTAACATATCTGCTTTTGCCATTTTAGTCTGTAGGCTACTTGCCGTTATAGACTTTTCAAGAAGTTCATAATTACTGTTACCAGTAAGATCCATATCTGGCTCGGTATACATAAAATCAGGAACCAACGTTTGATCAAAATCTGCAGCGGCTTTCATGTTTGGTGAATATGCCACGCCTACATAAAGAGAAAAATCCAGCAATGCGAGTTTGCGCATATTCTCCAATCTACTTTTATTTAAAAGCAATTCGCTACGGTTGACCTTTACCTGTAACAATTGATTTTTGGCAATAAGACCCGCTTCCAATAGATCCTGCTGTTGCTTTAAAAGTTCATCTAGATAAATCTCATTGGTCTCTACCACTTTTTGTTGCTCTTGTATTTGTACCAATTGCCAAAACTTATTTTCGGTTACCAACAAAACGCTATCTACCGCTTGTTCCGCCCTAATTTGAGAAGTCTCCAGTTGTATATCTGCCAATGCATTGGAGTTTCTAATTTTTCCGCCTGCATAAATTACTTCGGTTGCCGTTGCACTGGCATTATATAAGTTATCTATACCATTGGGAAGAAAACCCTCTATAGGACCAATGAGATCATTAGGCGCATATAGCCCAAGTGCACTAGCCTCTACATTAGGAAAATAGTTTGCCACCATTTCCCGTTTAAAGGCTTCTGATTTCTCTATGGTCAGCAAACCGTTCTTAATGGCATTACTATGCTTTAAAGCGGCTTCTTTACTTTCTTCCAATGAAATTTGTTGGGCAAAAACATTTCCTAATATAGCTACGAAACAAAATATCGTTAAAAAGCTACGTGATTTACCAACCTTGGATAAATAAGTATTTATGTGTTTCATTACTTAAATTCTACTATTAAACATTAGTGTTGACCACTTCTTCCGTGGTAGTCTCGTTATCCTCTTTTCTAAAGAACAACCAATACAGCACGGGAAGAACAAATAAAGTAAGTACCATGGAGAACATGAGTCCGAATGCAATTACGGTACCCAACGGTCCCCATAAACTAGAGCGACTAACGATCATAGGTATTACCCCAACAGCTGCTGCGGAGGATGTCAAGAAAATGGGGCGCATACGCCTTTCCGCTGCCAGAATAGCGGCTTTTTTAACACTGTAGCCATGTTCATGCCTTAACTCATCAGCATAATCAATTAATATAATTCCGTTTCTTACTACAATACCACATAGCGCCAAAAGACCAAGAAATGAGGTAAATCCAAAAGGATACTGCATCAATATCAATCCTAAAGCCGCACCAAAAATGCTCAATGGCATGGTGATAAAACTTAAAAGTGCGTGCATAAAGTTTTTAAAGTGCCATAGCAGTATCAAGAAAATCAATACCACACTAAGCATAAGGGAAAGTCCCATTGGTTTATTGTTCTCTATTTGCAGCTCATACTCACCACCATACTCTATTCTGATATCCTCCGGAAAGGTGATCTCATCAATATGAGGTATCATTTCTGCGAGTACCTCATTGGCAACCGCATCTTTGGTAATATCTACACGAACGGTAAGGCAACGGTTTCCATTTCTATTGGTAATTTGTTCTTGAGACCATTGCGGAGTAATCTCTGCTACTTGTCGTAAAGGAACCTTTGCTTGTTTCTGAGCAGAAATTATGGATAGCTGACGCAGATCCGATACATTTTGGCGATGCTGATTCTCACTTTTGATCTTCACATCTATAGTATACTCCTCATCCCAAACCTCGGTAGCTTTTAAACCCGTAGTGTTCACTGCAACGGCATTGGCAATATCCCTGTTGTTTAGACCTAGCCTTGCAGCTTCATTCTGCTTAACATCCATTTTAACAGCTTCTTTCATACTGCCAAAGTCAGTTCTGCTCCAAAGTGTTTTTGGTGTATTACGTGCAATATTGATTATGGTATCGCCATACTTTTTAAGCTGATCAACTTCAGTACCATACAACCTTACCTCTATAGGCGCGTTTGCACCTGCCATATCCAATTGCTTCATTCTTAAATATGCATTTGGATACATATCCGCATATTTTTCATCATACTCGTTCAAAACCTCAACCGTAGCATCGTCAGATATGGTGGTTACCAAAATTTGCGCATAGTTTTTTGCTGGCAGGTTTGGTGCATACAGCGTATGGAAACGAGGAGAACTTTGACCAATAAAACTGGTGTAAAATGCTACACGTTCATCGGCTTTTAATACTTTCTCCAATCCGTTTACCACCTTGGTAGTTTCATCTAGACTACTCCCTGGGTTTAAATTGATCTCTATTGAGAATTGATTACGTTCCACTTTTGGAAATAACTGCTGGCTAATGCCTCCAAAAAGCAATACACCTACCACTACTGCCGCAATACCTAAACCAATGGTCAATTTATAACGCTCCATGGCTTTGTTGACCGCATTATCAAAAAAGGACTGCAGTCTGTCCAACATAGATTTTTTATCATCTTGTCCTTTTTCTTGAGGGTTATCATGTAATCCCTTTTTTATGAAAAGTGAATTAATGAAAGGCACCAATAAAATAGATATGATCAAGGATAATGTAAGCGCAATAATTATAACGTACGGAAATGCACTAATAAAATCTGATGCTACACCTTCCATGAAGAACAACAACGGATAAAATGTTGCCGAGATAGCCAATGTTGCGGTAAATACAGATGGAAAAAGCTCTTTGGCGCTACTAACGGCAGCTTCAGGTATTGACATACCCTCATCAAGTTTCTCTACATAATTATCTATAATTACAATAGGATCATCTACCACAATACCCAGCACCACAATAAGCGCCGCTAACGTTACCGTATTCAGTTCTATTCCCATAAAATACATTATGGCAAGTGTTGCAGAAATGGTAATAGGTATGGTTGCTGCCGCTACCGATGCCACCCTGAACGGAAGCAATATTAGGGTAACGATGATTACACCGATCAAGGCATAACCAAACTCTTTCATAAAATGGCTTATAGAATGATCCACCACTTCTGGCTGATTCGCAATTTTTGTAATGGTAATATCACTTGGCAATTCACTGATCACCTTTTCTAATCGCTCATCTATTTCTTCACCAAATTGAACAATGTTGCCTTTCTTCGCCATTTCTAAAGTAATGATCATACCCTTAGAGCCGCTTATGGTCAAATAAGAATCTGGATCATCATATTCACGAACAACACGGGCAACATCTCGTACACGTATGATATTTCCGTTTTCTTCCGTTTTTATGGATTGATTGGCAATATCGGCTTCGGTCTTCAAAGAAGTTTCAAGATAGATAGGTCTTTCCCTTTCCGAATTTTCCAAGGTACCCGCACTAACCACGGCACCTTGATTTTGTAAACTGTTGGAAATACTGCTAGGCGTTATGCCATAACTAGCCAATTTATCTTGATCCACATACACGGCAATTTGCTCTGTAAGTCCGCCAGAATGCGAAATTTTAGCCATGTTATCTATCTGTCGTAATTCATCTTCAATATCCTCTACATGGCGTTGTAGATCTTTGTAAGGTCTGGTATCTGATTGTACACCAAGAATTAAGGCTGCCGTACTACCAAAATCACTGTTCACCATAACACCCTGAACTTCTCTAGGAAGCTCAAGCTGTTGAAAGATCAACACCTCTGACTTTAGCTTATTCCAAAACTGTTCAGTAGCATTATGGTCTATTTTGTCCGATATCTCTACATAGATGTACATTAGACCATCTTTAGAATACGAATAGGTCTTGGTCTTGTCAACCTCATTGTACCCAAATAAAAACTCTTCTACTTTTGAGGTCAATTCTTGCTCTACCTTTTCAGAAGAGGCACCCGGATACGACCCAATAATAAGACCTTGTCTTATGGTAAAGTCGGGGAATTCGTTTCTAGGCATGTTAAAAAGCCCATAAGCACCCATTAGTACCAAGCATAACGCAAGTACTATAGGAAATGTAGAATGTTTAAAGGCCCAATCTATGGCTCCGCTTTTTTTCTTCATCTTAAAAACTACTTAGCGTCATTAACAATTTCTACCGGTGTACTCTGTGTTAGTTTGTGATAACCAGATATAATAAGATGATCTCCTTTGGCAAGTCCCTTTTTAACCACTATACCACTATCATACAATTCGCCAGTTTCTATATACTTTCTTTCCGCGATACCATTGTCAACTATATATACATACTGTTTACCATCTTCGGTAACCGCAATACTTTCTGAAGGAATTACGATAACCTCTTTTACATTTTTATTCTGGTCTACCTTATCCTGTAAACGCACATTACAGGTCATACCAGGTTTTATCTGTTTATCGGGATTGTTCAATTTTACATATGCCGTATACACAGGTGAGCCTTGATTGGATTGTATGGAAACTTCATCCACAATTCCTATAACTGATTTATCCAATGTTGGGAGATTTACATTTGCAGAATCACCTTTTGTTATGGAATTGATTTCTCCATCAGGTATTGGAAATACAGCTTTTACGGCATTGATATTCACGATCTCCACTACCGGTTGACCAGGTTGCGCCAAATCACCAACATCCATCATTTTGTCACTTACATACCCGTCCATTGGGGCATAAAGTTTTGCATGGCGTACATTTTCATAGGTCATTTTTGCAGCTGCCTGTGCCTGTTCATATTGTGATCTAGCTTCTAACATTCTTATCTCTGCAATACTTCCTTTTTGGAAAACATTATTGATACGCTCGTAATTTTCTTTTGCCAAACGCACCTGGGCAAGTTGTTGTTCATATTGACTAGAGTAAATAGTAGCATCAATTTGCGCGATCAATTGGTTCTTCTTTACAAAGTCGCCAATAGATACAGGAACATGTACTACATTACCAGATACTTGAAAACTAGACTTTATAGCTACATCTGCTTCTATTGTACCATTATAAGCTACTTTACTTTGAGAATTATTGGTATTGAGACCAACGTTCATAACCTCCACCTTAATAGTTTTATTCACCTTGGGTTTTTCTTCGTTACCACAGCTTATAGTTAATAGTACCAAAAAAACAATTGAAAGACTTTTTGGTAGATACCACAGGTATTTTTTCTTCATACCAAATTCAGATTTACGCATCATATTAGAATTATCTATTTTGAGGCGCAAAGTTAACGTAGCATCTAATCGCAAAAATGGTAATTAAATATCCTATTATGGTATTATTAGAACATTATAACATAAAAAAGCACTATTTAGCTCATAAAATGGTAGTTTTAAATAAATAAATACCATTTTTTATGGAAGATATACCACAAATTGGAATACCGGAACTGTATGCTGATTACGCAAATCAAAAGAGTAGCACACAGCCGAAATTTATTTTACTGAAGCCTGAAAATATGCCCGAATACATAAAAAGTGGCAATCCGTTTAGAAACGTTAACTACGGTATCTCATTTTTTGTGGAAAGCAATAGTGAACTAAATATTGATTTCAATAGTTACAAACCCAAAAAAAACACGGTTTATTTTGGAAGCCCCGGGCAAGTATTCGCCATTAACGGTGAGTTTACAGAAGGTATTGGCGTACTCTTTCAAGCAGACTTTATATTAAGACATGGAGCACAACAATGGTTACAATCCTTACCCATTTTCAATAGATTTTTAAGTGAGCCTTTTATTGAATTATCAGAAGAAGATTTACTGATGTTTCAACGACTTATAAATGAAATGGACACAGAATATGTGAATGATGATTTTTTAAAGTATGAAATGCTTGAAGCTCAACTCACCCAAGTCCTCGTAAAACTATCAAGACTTTACCGAGCATCAAAAGAAAGTAAAATAAGTGTTGACACCCAGCATATGATGACCTTAGAATCTTTAATAAACAAACAGTTTAAAAACAATAGAAGTGTGGTAGATTATGCCGCACAATTATATATGACGCCCCAAAACCTTAACCGCATTACCAAAAAGGCTATGGGCAAGAGCGTAAGTGAACTGATCAATGAAAAGTTGATCATAGAAATAAAAAGGTATCTAGTATATACCGATATGAGTAGCGAAGAAATTGCCCATTTCTTCAATTTTTATGACAATTCATACTTTACAAAAACATTTAAAAAAGCTGTAGGCGAAACCCCTAAAGCCTTTAGAAAGAAGCAGAAGGAACTACTAAATGTAGATGGTTAATTTATTATTTCTTATTGTGATTGTAAATAGGGTCGAAAAATAAAAAAGCCACTCAACATACAATTGAGTGGCTTTTGGCACTTGGCTAAAACAAATATAAGTGCTTGTTTTAGAAGGTAAATGCGAGTCTTGCATAGTAATAAGAACCTGCAAAGCCCATTTGTACGGCATCCCAGTACCCGCCTGAATCAGACCAGTCATCTTGTTGGTCAGGATACACATTAAACAGATTGTTACCACCTACACTTAGTTTTAAACTTTCAGATAGTTCAAACCCAAAATTTAGATCGGTAACTATTTTTGCACTATACCTATCGGTTGCTCCATCTAATAAATCGGCTTGCGAAGAATAACCTAAATCAGCAAAATCCTCGAAAATCTGGTAGTCAATGAGTTCTATTTCACTAAAACGGGTAAAGCTTAGTGCAGCATCAAACCAACCTTTTGTGTAGTTTAGGTTTAAGTTCAATTTACTATCAGGTGCAGAGGCCAATAAGAAACCTTTGTCACGCTCACCAAAGAAAGTGCTTTCATCCAAACTTCCGTTATTTACATTATCAATCTTCATATCATTGAAGTTGGCCAAAAAGGTTACGCCAAATGAACTATCTTCCGAAAGCGTGTTTTTGTAAGCCAAAATAACATCAAGACCTGAAGTTTGAGTATCTACACCGTTTACAAAGAATTGAGCCGAATTTACATTGGGTATCTGCGGTGCAGGGAAATCTCCCGTAAGTACAATACGGTCTTTAATTTTTATATAGTAACCATCTACCGTTGCGGTAAAGTTACCGGCTTTGGCGGTGAAGCCTAGTGCGGCATTAAATGCTTTTTCTTCTTTTAATGGCCCTATACCGAAAGAAGCGGTAACCGGACTGTTATTTGGAGAAAGAAGCGATTCCGAAGCTACACCACCAATAAAGTTCGTGAACTTAAGGTTGTAGTAGATTTGCGCTAATGAAGGTGCTCTAAAACCTGAACTAACGGAACCTCTTATGTTAATGTTCTCGGATGCTTTTAATCTTGCCGCCAACTTACCGTTAGTGGTACTACCAAAATCACTAAAATACTCAAAACGAGCGGCACCACTTACCAAGAATTTTTCGGTAACGTCCAGTTCTAAATCTCCATAAAGTGAAACGTTGCTTCTGCTTCGGTCTACTTCGTTGGCAGGACTATAACCAGGGAAACCTTGTGAGCCTCCAGGTCTTTGATTGCCCGTTATCGGATCCGTAGGAATGGTCTGTGTGGCAGGGTTTGTAATTAGCACACCATCTACATCAAAAGTTCCGTATGACGAGGCCTCACCTGCAAAAATCTCAAAATTCTCGGTTTTGTACTCTGCACCAAAGGCTAGGTTCATACCAGACATGATATCTTCATAAAACTTAGAAACATCCAAGTTGGTTACGTTTTGGCTAAGGCTGTGTCCACCAGCGTCGAAATCTGTAGGTGACGTTTCTTCAAGAGAAGCATTTAAAGAACCTTTAATGAAGTAATGGAACAAATTCTTTCCGAAAGTGTTACTTATATCTACGTTCCAACCGTTTTCCATTTCAGTTCGTACCCCAACAGCAACAGAGTTATCAATAATGTTAGAAGTGATACGCGGTGTAAAAGCATTAGGGTAAATACTTACTACATTACGTTCCGTGGGATTGTTCCGGGTAAAGGCAAAGGCATCTGTATCTCTATAGTTCCTGCCTCCAAAAGCGTAGATTTCCGTATTATCCGTAACCGGAATGTTTATGTTTCCAAAGAAATTAAACCCATCTATAGCAGCCTCGCCAAAGCCCCTTCTAAAATCAAAACCAGGTCTTAGAATTTTATTTTTGGCTATGTACTCCGTAGTAAAGTTGGCGTAACCTTCTTCACCGATCTTAACACCATAATTAGCAGCGAATTTTATAGACCCACCGTCAAAGTTTTGATCGTCACCTATGGCGTTTCCATCTCTTTCCGTGTCTAGTCGGTTACCGTCTGTGTTGGGTGTCCCATCAGGGAAATCTCCTTGGGCATTGGTACTATAGGCACCATAGCTAATAGACCCGGAAAGTTCATCCGTTCTATCTTTTAGTACAATATTAATAACACCGGCAATGGCATCCGAGCCATACTGTGCAGATGCACCGTCCCTTAAGATTTCTATTCTTTTAATTGCAGACGATGGAATGGCATTAAGATCGGTACCCGTGTTGCCTCTACCACGTGTTCCAAATACGTTGATCAATGAAGATTGGTGTCTTCTTTTCCCGTTGATCAGAACCAAGGTTTGGTCAGGACCCAGACCACGTAAAGAAGCGGGGTCAATATGATCTGCTCCATCGGATCCGGACTGTTTGTTCGCATTAAAAGAGGGTGCCGCATATTGTAATAATTGGTTTACCTCAATTTTACCCGTTTTGGAAACCACATCCTCCATAGGAATTACGTCAACTGCGGTAGCTGTCTCCGTAGAAGTCCTGTTGGGGTTTCTTGAGCCCACAATAACCACATTGTCTAACTGGGCTGCAGCTTCGTTCAAGGTAATGTTAAAAGAACTTTTTCCGGCAATGGCCACTTCCAAGGTTTCGTACCCAATATAAGATACAACAAGAAGAGCGGTGTCATCTGGAGCGGTAATGGTAAAATTACCGTCAAAGTCGGTTTGTGCTCCTGTTGTGGTCCCTTTGATTACGACACTCGCTCCGGAGAGGGGTTCGCCGGATGCATCCTTAACGGTACCTTGAATCTCCCTTTGGGGTAAACTGGGGGCTTCTGTTTTCTTGGTGAGTACAATTTGCTTTCCGTTTATCTTAAAATCGAAATTGGCCTTTTTAGAAAGCTTGGTCAATACCTGTTCAAGTGCTTCCTCTTTGGCGTGAAACGAAATCTTTCTGGTATCGTCTATCTCTTTTGTATTGTAGAAAAAACGATATTGGGTTTGCGTTTTTATTTCGTTCAAGATGTTTTTTAGCGGCGTATTCTCATAATCCAACTCAATCTTTTTTTGAGATGTTGTGCCCGCGCTCACCTGAAAAACAATAAAGAACAGCGAAAACAAATTGAGCATGGTCTTTAGATTTAGTTGCTTGAGGCGCTTGGTGGCCCGAGCACTGTGTTTTTGGTTTTTTTTCATGATCATTGTGAATTTGATAGTTACTAATTAGTTGTTTTTGTTTATAAATGAGAGTGTTACATTAGCTTTTGCTTTTTATGGTTATTGTGTTTTGATTTATTGTATAATTAAATGGAGTGCTAAGTGAAATTGTATTGAGTATAGACTCTATGCTTTCGTTTTCAAATTCGCCTTTAAAGACTTCATTGTTTAGATGTTGTGCGTTATTTTGAAATTTTACTTGATGAATCCTTTCAAGTTTGACCAGGATTTCGGAAAACTTAAGGTTATCAATAATTAGTTTGTTCTGCATCCAGGCGGTATAAAGCTCTGTCTGCACTTTTGCTTTGCTAAAGTTACTTTCGGACTTTTTGTAATTGGCCTGGAAACTTGGGGTCAGGTTTATTTCGTTGCTAGGAGCGTTAGATTCGTTAATACTGACTTTGCCTTCTACTAATGTAGTAGCAATGGTTTCTTCGTTTTGGTATGACGAAACATTAAATTGTGTGCCTAGCACTTTAACGGTAAGACCTTGGGTCTTTACCAAAAATGGCTTTTTCTTGTTTTCGGTAACATCAAAAAAGCCTTCGCCCTCAAGAAAAACAGTTCTGTTTACTAAAGAATCATTATTAAAATTGGTAGGAAACTTTAGCCTGGAACCAGCGTTTAACCAAACAGAAGTGCCATCGGACAGTTTAAGTTTAAAGGTCTGTCCGTAGGGAATATAAATTTCGTTATAAACCACCGGCATAGATCTATTCTGGCTTTTAGACTGAAAGCTAAGTTCGCCTCTGTTTTTGTCGGCAATTATGTTTCCGTCCGCATCCGTCAATACCTCAGAACCATTACTGGATAGAATTTTGGTGCTGCCGTCTGCCAAAGTAATGGTTATGTGCTCAATGGGTTCTTGATCAGTATCAATGCCCGATACAATGGGTTCTGCCTTATTTGTTGAGAATGGAGGGTTCAGGAGCTCTAAGCCTCCCAGTACCAACAGTATGCCTAGAGTAGCAAAGGATAGGCCGTAAAGAAGCCGTTTTCTGTTGCGTTTTTTTGCTGAAATTCTAGCGTTAAAGGTTGAAAAGCCTTTTTCAAAATCAAAAGTTGAAGCGGTTTCTTTATTGTATTCCCTAATTCTCTTTTTAAAGATGCTTAAATTGACCTCATTTGCAGATACCCAGGTCTTTAGGTGTGTTTTCTCTTCGGAAGAAATAGTCCCGTCCAGCCATTTAGAAATTAGTTCGTGGTAATTCATAAATATTTACACCTTTTGACTTAATGATGCATAATTGTCAAAAAACCCCTACTTATGAATGATTTTTATTTAAATTTGAAAGAATACTATAAAGAATGAACGAACAGAAACTGGTCAAAAAGATGCAGAGCGGCAATGCCGAAGCGTACCGGTATTTGTTTTCCGAATACTATGATTGGTTGTGTAACTACATTTTTAAAATGTGTAACAATCGCTATTTAGCAGAGGATATTGTTCAGGATACTTTGGTGCATTTATGGGAAAAACGAGCTCAGTTACATATTAATGGTTCGGTAAAGAATTATTTGTTCAAATGTTGTTACAATCAATTTTTACAACACGTTAGAACAAAGAAAATAAACTTTGATACCTTGGATAAAATCAAATGGGAAGTTATTGCCGATACCGCTTTTGAGCGGGACAGGGTAGATGAGAAGCTAGAAAATCTAAACGTTCTTATTTCGCAGCTGCCACCACGGTGTAAAGAAGTTTTCGTGCAAAATAAGTTGGAAAAAAAGAAATACAAGCAGATTGCATTGGATATGGGTATTTCCATTAAGACGGTAGAAAACCAAATGTCTAAAGCGCTGCACTTTTTAAGACAGCATGCTACTACTTTCTTATTACTGAGTCTAACTTTTCTTTAAATTTCTTTTTAAGACATAGCTTGTATAAGCTCCAATGCCAAATTTCCATTTGGGTATTTTATCGCAAGTATTTACCCAATTGATAAGTGTTCCTAAATGAGCTGAGGAAATGTTTACTTGATCCCCTTTTTTATGAGTGAAGCCCAATCCTTTTTTACCACGATCCTCCGTAGGGGCGAACATGGTGCCTAAAAAGAGAACAAGGCCATCTGGGTATTGGTGGTTCTTGCCTATCACCTGAGAAACCAGATTTTCAGGAGTGCGACTGATCTCTTTCATTTTATTGCTTCCAGAGGTGGTAAAACCATCTTTTCCTTCCATGGCAAATTCCACATCGCAATTTTTAACATCATCTAGAGAGAAAGTGTCATCAAACAAACGGAACATAGGGCCTATGGCACAAGAACCATTCTGGTCTTTGGCCTCGCCCAGTAAAAGGGCGCTCCTGCCCTCATAATCACGAAGATTTACGTCATTACCCAATGTGGCGCCCACTATTTTCCCGGAAGAGGATACCGCAAGTACAATTTCCGGTTCGGGATTGTTCCATTTAGAACTTTTTAAAACACCTATTTCCGCACCAAAACCAACGGCGGATAACGGTTGGGCTTTTGTGAAAACCTCTGCGTCATTTCCTATACCTACTTCAAGATATTGAGACCAAAGACCTTTTTTTTGTAATTCTTCCTTGAGCTTCTCGGTCTCGGGAGAACCGGCTACTACTTTACTTAAATCATTGCCTAATGTGGCGTATATGGTCTGGCGGATGTCATTGGCCGCATGGGCATCTCCTTTGGCTCTTTCTTCAATGACTCTTTCCAGTAGGCTTTTGATAAAAGTAACACCACAAGCCTTTATAGCCTGAATATCATTTGGAGCAATGAAATATGGAATCTTGGGATTTCTATTGAAATACAGAGAGTTCTTAAGAATGTCCGTTACTTTACCAAGTTTGGGCAAATTGGTCAATGACTTTAATTTGGTGACGGGGTCTTTACTATTGATTAATTCGCTGGTAGAATTGTAATGTGCAGAAAGATCATAAACGTTTCCTTTTCTGGCTAGAACTACGTGGGGTCCGGCCACTCCATTATATGCTTTTTTTGATGGTACAGCGCATCTGCCTATCCATGTACCTGTTTCCGCCAATTGGGGGATAAGGGTGTTCAAGTCAATGTATTTCATTTTGTAGTATTGGTGGTCTTAGAAAATACGTAAATAAAGCTAGTTTGGATGTTTGTGCTTTTGGATGAAAACTAGGGCTTTCATTAAGATAGGTCTATTGAACAATAGAAAGATTACACGTATTATAGGAATTTAGAGATTGAGTACGAACTGCTCTAAATTCTAAATATAAATTGAAGCTCCTGCTGGGGACTGCGATAATTATGAAAGATGCAGGCTTTAGCGTGAGATTGACTATTAATGAAACTTTAGTTTAGAAAAACCTGGGAGCACATCAGGAAATCTCCGTGGATATGGTATGTTGAATAGGTTATGCTATAAACCTACTTGCAATTTTATGAAAATTAAATGGCCCTTCTACAGGGCCATATTTATGTTCGGTCAATCCAATGTTTTAGGGTTCTATAAGATTCCTATCATATCTAAAACGAGTGCCACCGGTACCGCTAATAAGATAAATACCAGACAGGCAATCATAATTCTAAGAAATCCATTGAGCATTTTTACTCCAAAAGTTAGCTCTTGTTCCATAAGTGTTAGATTTCTTTAAATTTAAGAAATTAATAAATATGAAGTTTAATTTTTGCGAATTATTTGACTTAACTGACTTATGTTTAGTATGTTTCTTGGTTGAAGTGTGTAATAAAAACGGTGAAACGTATCTTGGTTAAATGGAAATACCGATTATTCAGGTAATTTGCATCACTTTTTTAGAGGGAATCACAAGCTTATGAAAACCTGGATTCTTGCAAAAGGGGTAAATTTTAAATAGAAATTTACAGGAGCTTTCGAATGTGGTTCATGATTTCCGAGCTGGCCCCTTTATTTTTAGAAATGTAGCCTGCATTTATTTCGCCTGTCTTTTTTCGGAATTCGGGACTATCTAAGAATTTTTTCAACAGTTCGCCAAATGTCCATTGGTCTTTTATGGTGTAAATACCCTTCCGGTCTACTAAATCTTCCGCTTCTTTAAACCCTTCATAATGAGGTCCAATAATAACCGGTATCCCAAAAACAGCGGGTTCTAAGGTATTGTGCAATCCGGTAGAAAAAGCTCCGCCAACGTAGGCGATATCGGCATAACTATAAATTTTTGTGAGCATCCCTATATTGTCAATAATTAACACATCATAATCGCGAAGATTGTTGTTGTCAATTTTTGAGTAGAGTGTGGTTTTTTTTGTAAATGCACCGGCAAGGCCCAAAATTTTATCCTTTTTTATAGTATGTGGGGCTAGTACGTACTTTAAGTTTTTAGGAGCATGGTTGATGTGGTCTATTAATATGGTTTCATCTTCGGGCCAAGTGCTTCCGGCAACAAAACATAGTTTGTCGTTTTTAAAGACTTCCATAAAATCCAAGGTGTTATCTCTATCCAAAATTTCGGAAACACGATCTAAGCGAGTGTCCCCACTAGTTTCGGTATTGGTTATTCCAATGGATTTCAATAGTTTTTTTGAATTTTCGTCCTGAACAAAATAGGCCGAGAATTTTTTTAGTGTATTTCTCATAAATCCACCGTAAGGCTTAAAGTAAACTTGGCTTTTTTTGAACAAGGCAGAAATTAAAATGGTCGGGACTTTGTTGGCTTCCAATGCCCTTACATAGTTAGGCCAAATCTCATATTTTATAAAAATGGCCAAGTCCGGATGTACGGATTTTATGAAGCGAGATGCATTTTTTTTGGTGTCCATGGGCAAGTAGGCCACAACATCTGCTGCTGAAGTATTCTTTTTTACCTCGTATCCTGATGGAGAAAAAAAGGTGAGTACAATTTTATGGGTAGGGTATTCTTTTTTTAGCTTTTCTATAATAGGTAGCCCTTGCTCAAATTCACCTAGTGAAGCGGCGTGTACCCAAAGTGTTTTGTCTTCTTTGGAAATAGCGTTGTCCAGTAGGTAAAAGGAATGCTTTCGGCCGTTTACGAACAACTTTAATTTAGAATTGAAATGGGCCAGAATTTTCAGGAAGAACCAAGAAATCTGAACAATCACATTATAGATGCTATGCACTGATTCATATTTTGGGCTAAATTACACTTCTTTACATAAAATTGTACTGCTTGGTTTCGTATTTTTGCACAGATTTATATAATTCATGGCAATGAAAAAAATTCAAATGGTCGACTTGGGAGGCCAGTACGAAGGAATAAAAGAACAGGTAAATTCGGCTATAGCTACTATAATGGAAACTTCGGCCTTTATAAACGGTCCGGAAGTACAGTCGTTTCAAAAGGAGTTGGAAGAATACTTAGGTGTAAAACACGTTATTCCCTGTGCCAATGGTACGGATGCTTTGCAGATTGCCATGATGGGCTTGGGGCTCCAGCCTGGAGATGAGGTAATTACTGCAGACTTTACTTTTGCTGCCACCGTAGAGGTAATTGCCCTTTTGCAATTAACACCGGTGTTGGTAGATGTGGAGCCAGATTCGTTCAATATAGATATTACGGCTGTTGAAAAGGCCATAACGCCTAAAACCAAAGCTATTGTTCCGGTTCATTTGTTTGGGCAGTGTGCCAATATGGATGCTATTATGCAATTGGCGGAACAACATAACCTATATGTTATAGAAGATAATGCACAAGCTATTGGGGCTGATTATTTGTTCGATAATGGGGGTAAACAAAAAGCTGGAACCATAGGTCATGTGGGTGCTACTTCTTTCTTTCCCTCAAAGAATTTAGGGGCATATGGAGATGGAGGAGCAATCTTTACCAATGATGATGAATTGGCGCATACATTAAGAGGTGTTGTAAACCATGGTATGTATGAGCGCTACCATCATGATGTGGTAGGGGTCAATTCTAGATTGGATTCTATACAGGCTGCGGTGCTTCGTGCAAAACTGCCAAAGTTAGATGAGTACTGTGACCGCAGGAGACAAGCGGCCAGAAGTTATAATTCCGCTTTTAAGGGGCAAGAACATATTATTACGCCTGTAACGACCAAGTGTAAAAATGAGATTTGCCAAGATTGTACCTGTCACGTATTTCATCAGTATACATTAAGGGTCACCAACGGAAAACGAGATGCTTTGGTAAAGCATTTGGCCGAGAACGATATTCCTTGCGGGGTTTATTACCCTATTCCCTTACACAAGCAAAAAGCCTATGCGGATGAGCGTTATAATGAAGCAGATTTTCAGGTGACGAACCAATTGGTGAAAGAAGTTATTTCATTGCCTATGCATACAGAGCTGGATGATGAGCAAATAGATTTTATTACAACAACAGTTTTAAATTTTGTAAATGGTTAAGAGTGCTTTCGCTTCTTAATCATGGATTTTTAAAAACGAATTAGATTATAAATTACAGAAGGAACCGAATAGGTGTTTTATAGGTTTCGAAAAAATTGAACTATGAAAATATTAGTGACCGGCGGGCTCGGCTTTATTGGATCGCATACAGTTGTAGAACTTCAGAACAAGGGGTTTGAGGTGATAATAATAGATGATTGTTCTAATTCATCCGAAAAAGTATTGGAGGGTATTTCTTCAATAACCGGTAAAATGCCACTTTTTGAAAAAATAGACTTAAAGGAAAAGGCAAAGGTTGAAGATTTTTTCAGAAGACATCAGGATATTGAAGGGGTAATTCACTTTGCAGCCTCAAAAGCAGTTGGTGAAAGTGTTGAGAAGCCTCTTCTGTATTACGAAAACAATATTGGTACACTGGTATACCTATTAAAAGAACTGTCTAAGAAAGACAATTCCAATTTTATATTTAGCTCTTCTTGTACGGTTTACGGTCAAGCCGATGAAATGCCTATTAGTGAGAAGGCACCGGTAAAACCGGCAGAATCTCCTTATGGTAATACCAAGCAGATGGGCGAAGAGATAATTCGCGATACCTGCGCTATTACGCCTGCATTGAATGCTATAGCGTTGCGCTATTTTAATCCTATGGGAGCGCACCCGAGCGCTAAAATTGGGGAGTTGCCTATTGGTGTGCCGCAAAATCTAGTGCCGTTTATTACGCAGACTGGTGTGGGCCTAAGAGAGCAATTATCTGTTTTTGGAGACGATTACCCTACTGAAGATGGCACTTGTGTTCGTGACTATATTTATGTAGTAGATTTAGCTCAAGCACACGTACAGGCACTACAACGGTTGTTGGATAATAAAAATGAAGATAACTACGAAGTCTTTAATCTAGGTACTGGAAAAGGAAGTTCAGTGTTAGAGGTAATACACAGTTTTGAAAAAGTTTCAGGAAAAAAGCTGAATTATAAAATTGTAGATAGAAGACCTGGTGATGTTATATCTGCTTATGCGGATACAAAGAAAGCAAATGAAGTTTTGGGCTGGAAAGCTCAATATACATTAGATGAAGCAATGAAATCCGCTTGGGAGTGGGAACAAAAAATTAGGGCTTAACCTAATTGTCTTGTGTTTTCTGTAACTAGAGTTTTTTTGTAAATCCAAAACCAACGTTACACTCAACAACGTAGTTAATATATGGTTTTGAATTTTTCCAATAGTACAGAATTGCTTGCAAATGCAGAAAAGAATGACCTTTATAAAAAGTTGGTTGCCCAATTGATAAAGGATTTTGGTCTTGCCAATATTCATATTGGCCTTAGTCCAGATGTACATCCGGAGGGTTTAAAAAGTGTCCTAAAGGAGAAAATATATCACCTTATCATGGAACGTTTTTCTGAATACCTCAATTTGCTCTACATTGTAGATGTTCCGGAGAAGGCCTTTAAAGAAATAACCGTCACCGATGTAGTTGAGGTAGCGGATCAAGTGGCCTTTCTCATATTAAAAAGAGAACTACAAAAGGTATGGCTTAAAAGTAAGTACTCCTAAAAGTAGACCCTCACAAAAGGAAGCCAGGCATTTGCATAGATACTCTTATTGTCATCATAGAGCAGGTTGTAGCTAATTCCAAGCGTAAAATTCCGGTCTGTATATCCCAGTCCTAGGAATAGTGCCGGAGACCAATAATTGTCTTCAATATCAGGAAAACCGTTAATAGAAATTGATCGGTTAATTCGTAATTGCTCTAATTCAGCAGAAATTTGAAGAAATGGTAAAGGGTTGTACAAAGAAAGGATGCTGCCGCCATAAGCGTACCTTTTGTCATTGTTCAATTTGGCATAGTTGAACGTTAAACTAACGCCACTGGAAAATTGATCGTTAAATTGATATATGGCACTAGGTGAGACAGAATGCATTAAAGCCACCATTGGTGAGTCCAAAACCTAGCCCGCCTCCAAATTTTACGTTATTCCAGAAGTCTGAAGGTGCAGAAGTGTTCTGTGCGGAACAATTTAATGCAGAAACGATAAGAAATAACCCTAAAAAAGTACTTTTTGGGATCTTATAAAGTTTTTTAATCATTATCTTTATTTTTTCAAAATTGCATACTAAGATACATCCCAGAAATGGGAAATATTGTATTTTTGTACCCATTTATTTGCATGACAGAGAATCTTCTATGGACAAATATTCCTTTCTAAATACCGCTCATACTTCTTTTTTTGCGGAATTATACGACAAGTATCTTATCAATCCCGACAGTGTAGAGCCTAGTTGGCGTGCCTTTTTTCAAGGTTTCGATTTTGGAACCGAATCTGCTCTTGATGGGTTGGATGTTGAGGCTTTAATAGCTGAGAATGGCGCACAGGGCGGTGCTGTACAGCAAATGCCGGAGTCGCTTCAAAAGGAGTTTCAGGTTATTCGCTTGATTGATGGTTACCGTAGCCGAGGACATTTGTTTACTAAAACAAACCCTGTTCGCGAACGTAGACAATATGAGCCTACACTGGATATTGAGAACTTTGGACTCTCACAAGGTGATATGGATACGGTTTTCAATGCTGGTGAGATTATTGGTATTGGAGCAAGTAGTCTAAAAGAAATTATTGATCATTTACAACATATTTATTGCGATGCCATTGGTGTTGAATATATGTATATACGTAAACCGGAGCGTGTTGAGTGGATTCAGAATTGGTTGAACGTAAATGACAATCACCCAAAATTTGATGCCGAGCACAAAAGACGGATTCTGAAAAAATTGAATCAGGCTGTTTCGTTCGAAGGTTTTTTGCATACTAAATATGTAGGTCAGAAACGATTTTCCCTAGAAGGTAATGAGTCATTGATTCCTGCTTTGGATGCTGTAGTGGAGCGTGCTGCCGAGCTTGGTGTAGAGCAGTTTGTTATGGGAATGGCCCACAGGGGGAGACTTAATGTACTTACCAATATTTTTGGAAAAGCCGCAAAGGATATCTTTAGCGAGTTTGATGGTAAGGATTATGAGCAAGAGATTTTTGATGGTGATGTAAAATACCATTTAGGCTGGACGTCCGAACGTAAAACGGATAACGGTAACAGAATAAAAATGAACATTGCACCCAATCCATCGCATTTGGAAACCGTTGGTGCCGTTGTAGAGGGTATAGCTCGTGCAAAACAAGATGCTCATTTTCCGGATGACTTTTCAAAAGTATTGCCAATAGTTGTGCATGGCGATGCGGCTATTGCAGGCCAAGGTCTTGTGTACGAGTTGGTTCAGATGGCTAATTTGGATGGCTATAAGACCAACGGAACTATTCATATGGTGGTCAATAACCAAATAGGTTTTACCACAAACTATTTAGATGCACGTACGTCTACCTACTGTACGGATGTGGGTAAAGTTACTTTAAGTCCTGTTCTGCATGTAAATGCAAATGATGCAGAAGCTGTGGTGCATGCCTCACTTTTTGCTCTGGAATACCGTATGCGTTTTAATAGAGATGTGTTTATTGATTTGCTAGGGTATAGGAAGTATGGTCATAATGAAGGTGATGAGCCTCGTTTTACACAACCTAAATTGTACAAGGCTATAGCTAAGCATCAAAATCCGCGTGATATATATGCGGAAAGATTGTTGGCGGAAGGAATTATAGAGGCCGACTATGTAAAAAAATTAGAAGAGGAATACAAGGCTTCTTTGGAAGAAGAGCTTGTAGATTCCCGTAAAGAAGATAAAACGGAAATCACTCCCTTTATGGCGGACGAATGGAAAGGTTTTTCCAATGTTCGTGAGTGGGAGATGATGGAGAAAGTAGATACCACTGTTGATAAGGAGGAGCTTACCAAGGTGGCAAAGGTAATCACACAACTGCCAAAGGATAAGAAATTCTTGCGTAAGGTAGAGAAATTGGTGAGAGACCGTAAAAACATGTTCTTCGAGACCGATAAGCTAGATTGGGCCATGGGCGAGTTATTAGCTTATGGTACTTTGTTGCAAGAGGGCTATGGTGTGCGTATGTCCGGTCAAGATGTGGAGCGTGGTACTTTTTCGCATAGACATGCCGTAATGAAGGTAGAGGAGAGTGAAGAAGAGGTAATGTTGTTAAATCATCTTAGTGACAAGCAAGCTAAGTTTCAGATTTACAACTCATTATTGTCCGAGTATGGTGTAGTTGGTTTTGATTATGGTTATGCCATGGCAAGTCCCAATACATTAACTATTTGGGAGGCGCAGTTTGGGGATTTTAGTAATGGTGCCCAAATTATGATAGACCAGTATATCTCTGCGGCAGAAGATAAGTGGAAACTACAGAACGGATTGGTAATGTTGCTTCCACATGGTTATGAAGGTCAAGGAGCGGAACATTCCTCTGCTCGTATGGAAAGATATTTGCAGCTTTGTGCAAGGGACAATATGTACATAGCAAATGTTTCAACTCCGGCTCAGATGTTCCATATTTTAAGAAGGCAGATGAAAGTTAATTTCAGAAAACCTCTTATCATATTTACGCCAAAAAGTTTATTGAGGCATCCAAAGGCAGTTTCGTCCGTAGATGAATTGGCAACCGGTAGTTTTCAAGAAGTTATAGATGATGCTTCCGTAACTGTAGAAAAGGTAAAGACTCTTGTGTTCTGTACCGGTAAATTTTATTATGATTTATTGGCGGTTAAAGAAGAGCAGAATAGGGAAGATGTGGCATTGGTTCGTGTAGAGCAATTGTTTCCGCTTCCGGCTGAAAAAATGAAAGAGATTATTGCAAAATATGACAAGGCGGACGATTTGGTGTGGGCACAGGAAGAGCCAAGAAACATGGGGGCTTGGAGTCATATGATGATGCATTTTAGTGATTCGCACAAATTCAGGGTAGCTTCAAGAAGATTTTATGCTTCTCCAGCGGCCGGTAGTGCGGTGCGTTCAAAAATGAGACATCAGCAAGTAATTGATTATGTATTCGATAAGTCAAAGAATAATATGTCAAAACCAATACCTAAACCTACTAACGATTAAGGTTTAGGCGATTTTAATAGTAAAGATAACACAGCAAATAAGTATAGCATGATATTAGAAATGAAAGTCCCATCTCCGGGTGAATCTATCACCGAAGTAGAAATTGCGGAATGGTTGGTAGAAGATGGTGATTACGTTGAAAAAGACCAGGCCATTGCCGAGGTGGATTCAGACAAGGCTACATTAGAACTTCCTGCTGAAGAAAGTGGGGTTATTACGCTAAAGGCCGAAGTTGGTGATGCTGTTGCCGTTGGTGCCGTAGTTTGTTTAATTGATACAGATGCTGCAAAACCAGAAGGGGCTGCTGCGGAAAAGGATTTAGCTGAAGATAAAAAAGCGGAGCCTAAAAAGGAAGAGGCAAAAGCGCCGCAACCTGCACAGGCAAAAGAAACGTATGCTTCAGGAGTAGCTTCTCCTGCTGCTAGAAAAATATTGAGTGAAAAAGGTATCGATTCTTCTGCTGTAAAAGGAAGCGGAAAAGATGGGCGTATCACTAAGGATGATGCTGTAAACGCTGTTCCTTCTATGGGTACACCTACCGGAGGAAGTAGGGGGGAGACGCGTTCAAAACTGTCCATGCTGCGCAGAAAAGTTGCGGAGCGTTTGGTTTCCGCTAAGAACGAAACAGCAATGCTTACCACCTTTAACGAGGTTGATATGTCTGCTATTTTTGAACTTAGAAAGCAATATAAAGATGATTTTAAAGCCAAGCATGGTGTAGGTTTAGGTTTTATGTCCTTTTTTACAAGAGCCGTAGTTCGTGCATTGGAAATGTATCCAGCGGTAAATTCAATGATCGATGGGAAGGAAATGGTTTCCTATGATTTCTGTGATATTAGTATTGCGGTTTCAGGTCCTAAAGGATTGATGGTTCCGGTAATTAGAAATGCAGAGAACCTTACTTTTAGGGGGGTTGAATCGGAAGTAAAAAGATTGGCTATTCGTGCCCGCGAAGGTGAAATCACTGTAGATGAAATGACCGGAGGTACATTTACTATTACTAATGGAGGTGTTTTTGGGTCAATGTTGTCCACACCAATTATCAATCCACCGCAAAGTGCCATTTTAGGAATGCACAACATTGTGGAAAGACCTATTGTTAGAGATGGGGCTATTGCTATTGCGCCTATAATGTATGTGGCCGTATCTTATGACCACCGTATTATTGATGGAAAAGAATCTGTAGGATTCTTGGTAGCGATTAAGGAAGCATTGGAAAATCCAGAAGAATTATTAATGGATGGTAATGTTAAGAAGGCTTTGGAAATGTAGAAAATACTATTCTTTATAATATATAACCCTAAAACTCTTAAATCTGTTAAAGAGTTTTAGGGTTTTTTCTTGTTGCGTAATTACGTTTTTGGGTACGTTGCCTACATTCTTAGATATACACAATATTTGTCATAATCAATGACTGCTTTTGCTTTCTTTAGGACATCTGCGCCTATGATTCCGTCTACCGGAAAACTGTTGTGTGCAGTTAGGGCTTGGTTTACATGAACTAAATCAAAAAGTACAATTTTTAATGTTTTCGCTTTCCAGTTGCCTATTTGAATTTTGTTTTTGTCAGATATAAGGGTTTCCATATCCGTGGCTCCCGCTCCTGCGGCTTTAATTTCAGACGCTTCGGAGGCAAGTCCAAATTGCTTTATTTTATCAATGCCAATACAGGTATTTGATGCTCCAGTGTCTAAAATGAACATTCCGGTAATGCCATTTATTTTGGCTGAAATTTCAAAGTGATCGGTTTTAGTGAGTTTTAACGGGATTTGGGTATACTTTTTTTTTCGTAGGAATCTTTTCAAAGAGGACATGTATTCTTTTTGTCAAAGATAAGGCTATTTTTGCGGCATGATACTAACGGATACCCACACACATTTATACAGTGAAGCTTTTGATGAGGATAGGGAAATTGCTATTGATAGGGCAATTGCCATTGGTGTAAAACGGTTTTTTATACCAGCTATTGATTCAACTTATACAAGTGCTATGTTGGCGCTAGAGAAATCATACCCGGAACATATTTTTTTGATGATGGGCTTGCATCCAACTCATGTAAAAGAGAATTACAAGGAAGAGTTGGGCCATGTAGAGGAGATGCTTGAACAACGAAATTTTTATGCCGTTGGTGAAATTGGCATTGATTTGTTTTGGGATAAAACCTTTTTAAAGGAGCAACAAGATGCTTTTAGGGTGCAGATTCAGTTGGCAAAAAAGTATAAATTGCCCATTGTTATCCATTGTCGTGATGCTTTTGATGAGGTTTTTGAGGTTTTGGAGAGTGAGAAAGGAGATGATTTGCATGGAATTTTCCATTGTTTTACGGGAAATTTGAAACAGGCCCAAAAAGCAATATCCTATAATATGAAGCTGGGTATTGGTGGTGTGGTTACTTTCAAAAATGGAAAAATAGATACATTTTTGGCTGAAATTCCACTGGAGCATATCGTTCTGGAGACCGATTCGCCTTACCTGGCTCCGGTGCCTTATCGTGGAAAACGAAACGAAAGTGCATACCTTATGAACGTGCTTGAAAAACTGGCCGATGTTTATAATGTGTCTACGGAGCTAATAGCAGATGTCACTACAGAAAATTCAAAGCAGGTATTTGGGGTTTAAAGCGTCCTGTTTATTCAGTATAAAAATAAATATGTAGGGTTTGGGAGATAAAAGTAACATCCTTTTAATATACACGGGCGGTACTATAGGTATGGTCAAGGATTATGAGTCGGGGGCGCTTAAGGCATTTAATTTTGATAAATTACTAAAGAATATACCCGAGTTAAAGCAGTTGGATTGTACCATTGATTCCGTTTCTTTTGAGGAACCGATAGATTCTTCCAATATGAACCCAAAGCATTGGGCAGAGATAGCTTCTATTGTAGAGGGTCATTATGATTCCCATGATGGGTTTGTGGTACTTCATGGTAGTGATACTATGAGTTATACAGCTTCTGCATTAAGTTTCATGTTGGAAAATTTGGCCAAGCCGGTCATTTTTACCGGATCGCAATTGCCCATTGGGGATTTGCGTACAGATGCAAAGGAAAATTTGATTACGTCCATTCAAATAGCGGCTTTGCAGCGAAAAAAAAGGCCTGTAGTGCAAGAGGTAGGCCTTTATTTTGAATATAAATTGTACAGGGCCAATCGTACCACCAAAATAAATGCGGAGCATTTTCAGGCGTTCGCATCATTAAATTACCCTGAATTGATTGAGTCCGGTGTTCATTTAAAGGTAAGTGAAGAATATTTGCTACCTTATGTGAGGCGCAAAAGGTTCAAGGTCCATAAAAATATGGATACCAATGTTGTGGTTTTGAAGCTTTTTCCAGGTATTGGGCCTGCTGTTTTGGAAAGTGTGGTGGCTATTCCGGGATTAAAAGGTTTAATTTTGGAAACATATGGAGCCGGAAATGCGCCAAATGAGCCTTGGGTCATAGATATTTTAGAAAAGGCAAAAGAAAATAATATTCATATTATAAATGTTACACAATGCTCGGGAGGTAGTGTTTCTATGGGGCGTTATGAAACAAGTAAACAGTTGGAGCGGCTGCAAGTTATTAATGGTAAAGACATTACGACCGAAGCTGCAATTGCCAAGTTAATGTACCTTTTGGGTAATAATGTATCGCCAAAATTGTTCAAGAGTATATTTGAGACTTCGCTACGTGGAGAGATTCAAGAAAATTAATAGTTTTAATTTCATCAACTAATATTTTTTTTGTTATTTGGGCACCCCTTAAAAAGGGTGATCTTGTCTGGTCTGTTTTTGTAAAAAGGTAGAAAGTGACAGGTTTAAAATAGAGAGGTGGCCGAGTGGTCGAAGGCGCACGCCTGGAAAGTGTGTATACACCAAAAGTGTATCGAGGGTTCGAATCCCTTCCTCTCTGCAGAACAAAAAGATTTTTCAGTTTAAATTAGTTTGAACTGGAAATATTTGTAAGTTTAATTTTTATATGCAAAATGGAGGTCTATGCTTGATTTGTTCGGGCACGGACACGGGTGTGAAAACCTGTTTCAATGTCTTGCTCAGTATTTGGCAACCACTTCCCCGATGCAACGAAGTTTTACTTTTTTTATTGTGATTTTTTTTTATCTTTAACCCTATTAAATAACTAATTTAAGTTTGAACAAATGAAAAAATTATCCTCTATCCTAGCCGTGGGCGGGTTGTTTGTAATGAGTACAAATACTGTTAATGCAATGGCTAATACAGCAATGATGCTGCAAGATGCCCCGGCTGAAGCTGAAAAAGGTTTCACCCAAGTGTTGAAAGAAATGTTTATACAAGGTGGTGCCGGCTTTATGGGTATTGTTCTTTTGTGTTTGATTCTTGGTCTTGCGGTAGCGATCGAAAGAATCATCTATTTGAACATGGCAACTACAAATACTGCCAAACTAAGACAACAAGTAGAAGATGCATTGGCATCGGGTGGTGTTGAAGCTGCTAAAGAAGTTTGTAGAAACACTAAAGGACCTGTTGCTTCCATTTACTACCAAGGTTTGGATAGAGCTGGAGAAAGTGTGGAGTCTGCTGAGAAGGCTGTTGTGGCTTATGGTGGTGTTCAAATGGGTCAATTGGAGAAAAACGTTTCTTGGTTGTCTTTATTTATCGCTATTGCTCCAATGCTTGGTTTCATGGGTACGGTAATTGGTATGATTCAGGCCTTCCAGAAAATTAGTGCTGTTGGTAACTTAAGTGCATCTCTTATTGCAGGTGATATCCAAGTAGCATTATTAACAACGGTATTTGGTCTTATTACTGCTATTATCCTTCAAATTTTCTATAACTATATCATTGCAAAAATTGATAGTATCGTTAATGATATGGAAGATTCATCTATCGTTTTGATAGATATGTTGGTGGATCACAAAAAATAAGTCGCACACGTAATACCTTAAATTATGCACAAAATTGTAAAGATTATATTGGTTGTTGTGGGCTTGATAGGCGCTGCCTTGTGGTTCATGCTTCCAGAGTCTGAAATGCCGGCTGCCGAGGCTGTCGACAACGGAGCTCTTAATGCAATGTTCGCTATTACATGGTTGCTATTAGGCATAGCGGTAGTGTTCAGTCTTGTATTTGCTCTTAAAAACCTATTTTCTAATCCAGCTAATTTGAAGAAAACACTATTTGTAGTTGTTGGATTCCTTTTAGTTGTTGGGATTGGCTTTGTAATGGCTAGCGGAACAGATGTTAGCATTGAAAAAATGGCCGAAAGAGGTATAGTTACCGATGAATCTGAAATAAAGCAAATCGGAGCGGGCATAAATGTATTTTTCATATTAACTCTTGTAGCTATAGGATCTATGCTTTGGGGTGGTGTGAGAAAAATGATTAAATAAATAAAGAACTAAATTATGTCTAGAAGAGGAGGACCAGCAGAGGTAAACGCCGGATCAATGGCAGACATAGCATTCTTGCTACTAATATTTTTCTTGGTTACCACAACCATTGAAACGGATGCAGGTTTGGATCGTATGTTGCCACCTATTGAGCCGCCTACGGAAGAGCCACCGGTAATTAAGGAAAAGAACATCTTTACCGTTAACATAAACCGTAATGGTCAATTGTTAGTAGAAGATGAGCTTACCGATATTAAAAAGTTAAGAGAAAAGGCTGTTGCTTTCTTGGACAACGGCGGTGCACCATCAGGTTCTCCTGAATATTGTAGTTACTGCCAAGGAAAGAGGCTCGCTGAGTCATCTGATAACCCGGCAAAAGCTATTATTTCTTTAAAGAACGATCGTGAGACAAAGTATAGCACTTATATAACGGTTCAAAACGAATTGGTAGGGGCTTACAACGATTTAAGAAACCGTGAGGCTCAACGTCTTTATAAGAGAGATTTTACTGATATGGAAGCTGAATATTTGAATCCAGAAACTGATTCCGGTAGAAAAGAGGATCTAAAGGAGAAGGTTAAAAGGATACAAGATTTATTTCCACAGAAGTTGTCTGAGGCAGAGACCGGATCATCCAATTAATTTAAGAGTATAAAAGAATAATATATGTCAAAGTTTAAAAAGAAAAAGGACGGAGGTTTACCAGCGGTAAATACTGCTGCGTTACCTGATATTGTATTTATGCTTTTATTCTTTTTTATGACCGTAACGGTTATGAAAGATAACACATTGAAAGTAGAGAATACTTTGCCTAACGCTAGTGAGACCAAGAAATTGGAAAAGAAGGACCGGGTAATATATATTTACGTAGGTGAGCCAACGTCTCAGTATGTAGCTCAATTTGGAAAGGAAGCTAGAATTCAATTGAACGACAAGTTTTCTTCTCCTTCTGACGTAGGTGATTATATTCTACAAGAAAGAGCAAAGAAGCCACAGGAACTTCAAAATGTTTTGACAACGGCTTTAAAAGTAGATAAGAATGCTAACATGGGTTTAATATCTGATATTAAACAACAGTTAAGAGAGGTAAATGCATTGAAAGTTAACTATACAACTTACGATGGAGATGCTTTTAATAACTTGCAGTAGCATTTCTTAAACTTATATGACAAGCGCCTCAGAATTTTTTCTGAGGCGCTTTTTATTTGCTTAATTTTGAGGTATGATTCGTTATGTTGTTATTCTGTTTTTTATGTGCTGCTTTGGCATGTATGGTCAAGTGGTAGGAGATTCAACAGTCGTTGATTCTAGATATTTTGAAGATCAATTTTACATTGGTATAACCTATAACTTTCTTTTAAATCAGCCAGAAGGTGTAAGTCAGCGAAACCTGTCTTATGGTTTACAGGCGGGTTTTATAAAGGATATCCCTTTAAATCATAGCCGTACTACCGCATTAGGGCTTGGGTTTGGTTATGGGGTATATTCGTATTATTCCAATCTTAAAGCAGAGGAAACAGCTTCAGGAATTTTGTATAGCATACTTGAGAGTGATAATGACTTTAAGCGTAATAAAATTGAAACTCATATGTTGGAGGTGCCTTTTGAGGTGCGTTGGAGAAACTCTACAGCCTCTGAGTATAAGTTTTGGAGGTTGTATGCTGGGATGAAATTTGGCTATGTTTTTTGGGGAAGGTCCAAGTTAGTGCCTGTGGATACTGGTAAAATATCTTTTTATAATGAAGATATTCGTGACTTTCAATATGGACTTACCTTAAACTTTGGGTATAATACCTTCAACTTGCATGCCTATTATTCCTTAACTGGTGTTTTTAACGATAATGTGGTAGTGGGAAACGAGAGCTTAAATACCAAGCCACTTAGAATTGGGCTTATTTTCTACATCTTATAGACCAAAGTTTAAAGCCAGAAGCGTATAATCATTAGTTGAGAAAGAAAGCCGACTAAAAATCCTAGTATTATCTCTGCTCTTGTGTGTGCCTTGAGATATAGTCTGGAAGTAGCCACCAGTCCCGTTAGCAATGTAAATATGCTCAGCCCTAAGGTTATGTTTACTTCAAAGTGAATGCTTAGTGCCGTTAGAAACATAACCAAGCTCCCCATACCCATGAGGTGCATACTTATTTTTAATTTAAAAAATAACGTAATTAGGCTGGTTAGAGACGCGATTATGAGTCCAACAAAGTAAAAGTGTAATTCAGCAATATTGGTGTTGGGAATAACCTTGTAAACCACGAATAGCAGTAAGGTAGTGTGAATGTATATCGGATATCTACGCTCCCTGGCAGAAGACATAAAAATACTCGTTACCAAACCTAAGTTCTTTAGTATAAAATAGACGATTATAGGAATGATTACCGTTAAGATAAATATGGGTAAGACATTCGCACTTTGAATGGCTATAGGGCTATATTTTGGCGTAATTAGAAAGTAGGCTAAAGTTCCTGCTACCGGAATAAACAATGGGTGAAAAACGTAGGATATAGCCTTTAAGAAAACCTTCATTAAATTTGTTTGCGCAATCGTGCTACGGGAATGTCTAGCTGCTCTCTATATTTGGCAACCGTTCTACGAGCTATAGGGTAGCCTTTCTCTTTTAAAATTGCCGCTAGTTTATCGTCTGTAAGGGGTTTTTTCTTGGATTCTTTGCCAATAACCGTTTCAAGAATTTTCTTGATTTCCTTGGTAGAAACATCCTCACCTTGGTCGTTTTTCATTGACTCCGAGAAAAACTCTTTAATCAATTTGGTGCCGTAAGGGGTGTCAACATACTTGCTGTTGGCAACTCGGGATACGGTAGATACATCCATTTCTATTTCATCTGCAATATCCTTTAGTATCATAGGGCGAAGGTTGCGCTCGTCTCCGGTAAGAAAGTACTCGGATTGGTAGTGCATGATAGAGTTCATGGTAATGAAAAGCGTCTGTTGCCGTTGTCTAATGGCGTCTATGAACCATTTGGCAGCGTCTAATTTTTGCTTTATGAATAGGACCGTATCTTTTTGCGATTTTGATTTTTTCTTGGCGTCTTTATAGCCTTTAAGCATGTTGTTGTATTCCCTAGAAACATGTAGCTCCGGTGCATTTCTGCCGTTTAGGGTAAGTTCTAGTTCCCCATCAACAATGCGAATGGAGAAATCGGGGACGACATGCTCTATCATCCTGTTGTTTCCGGAATAAGAGCCCCCAGGTTTTGGGTTTAGTTTCTCAATTTCGGAAATAGCATTTCTAAGCTGTTCTTCAGAAATATTGTACTTCTGAATAAGCTTCTTGTAATGCTTTTTGGTGAACTGCTCAAAAGACTTCTCAAGAATAGTGATGGCCAGTTCTACACTGGGAGTAGTTTCTTTTCGTTTTAGTTGAATGATGAGGCATTCTTCAAGCGAACGGGCCGCAACGCCCGGAGGGTCTAGTTTTTGAACCAACTTTAAAACCCTTTCAATTGTTTCTTCGTCAGTATAGATATTCTGGGTGAACGCTAGGTCGTCCGTAATATCGGCTATCGGTCTGCGGATGTAGCCACTTTCATCTACACTCCCAACTAAAAATTCGGCAATACTCCATTCTTCATCATTTAAGTAAACCGTGTTAAGTTGATTTAGTAAATATTGATTGAATGAAGTGCCCGCCGCGTAGGGAACATTTTTTTCCTCGTCGTCCGAGCTATAGTTGTTGGCTTTGGTTCGGTAGTCCGGTATTTCATCATCACTTAAGTAATCATCAATATTGATGTCTTCCGCGGAAATGATTTCACTATCCGAATCTTCATTTTCGTAAGTGTCCGCAAACTCATCGTCCATTGCGTCTAAATCTTCCTTGCCGCTTTCCAATGCAGGGTTTTCCTCTAGCTCTTGCTTTAGCCGTTGTTCAAAAGCCTGAGTAGGCAACTGAATCAACTTCATTAGCTGTATCTGCTGAGGAGATAGCTTCTGCGATAATTTAAATTGTAAGTGTTGTTTTAGCATTTAGGACTAATATAGCTTGCCTTCTAAGATAACTATTTCTAACTAAAATTCTGCATTTTGGGGAGTTCGTGGAAAAGGAATTACATCACGAATATTACCCATGCCCGTAGCAAAAAGTACCAAACGCTCAAATCCAAGACCAAAACCACTATGAACGGCACTACCAAACTTTCTAAGGTCTAGATACCACCATAGTTCTTCCTCATCTATCCCTAGAGCGGCCATTTTTTCTTTTAGGACGTCTAGGCGCTCTTCACGTTGAGAACCACCTACAATTTCGCCAATTCCGGGAAAAAGTATATCCATGGCACGTACGGTCTTGCCATCTTCGTTTAAGCGCATGTAGAACGCTTTTATTTTGGCAGGATAATCAAATAAGATAACCGGGCACTTAAAGTGTTTCTCTACCAAGAAACGTTCATGTTCACTTTGTAGATCGGCACCCCATTCGTTTATAGGATATTGAAATTTTTTCTTCTTGTTGGGTTTGCTGTTTCTTAGAATATCTATGGCTTCGGTATAGCTTACGCGTTTGAAGCTGTTCTCCGAAACAAATTTCAATTTTTCAATCAGTGGCATTTCGCTTCGTTCTGCCTGTGGTTTGGTTTTCTCTTCGTCTAAAAGACGTTTTTCCAAAAATTCAAGGTCGTCTTGGCAGTTTTCCAAAACGTATTTAATAACGTTTTTTATAAAATCTTCGGCAAGATCCATGTTGTCGTTAAGGTCAAAGAAAGCCATTTCCGGCTCTATCATCCAAAATTCTGCCAAATGTCTAGATGTGTTACTGTTCTCTGCGCGAAAAGTGGGTCCAAAAGTATATACCTTGCCCAATGCCATGGCATACGTTTCCGCTTCAAGCTGTCCGGAAACCGTTAAATTGGTTTCCTTTCCAAAGAAATCCTCTTTATAATTGATTTCGCCATCTTCGGTCAATGGTGGTTTCTTGCTATCTAGAGTTGTTACTTTAAACATTTCTCCCGCACCTTCGGCATCGGAACCTGTTATGATTGGCGCATGAAAATAGTTGAATCCGTTTTGCTGAAAATACTGATGAATGGCAAAAGACAATGCGGAACGAACCCTCATTATGGCAGCAAACGTATTGGTACGTATGCGCAAATGTGCTTTTTCCCTCAAAAACTCTAATGAGTGCTTTTTAGGTTGAATAGGATAGGTTTCGGGGTCTGCGGCACCAAGAACGGCTAGGTCGCTTACCTGAATTTCAACTTTCTGGCCTTTTCCTTGACTTTCCACCAAAGTACCCGTAATCTTTACAGCTGCTCCGGTGTTAATTTGTTTTAAGACGCTCTCGTCAAACGATTCAAAATCTACAACACATTGCAGGTTGTTAATAGTAGACCCATCGTTCAGGGCTATAAAGCGATTGCTTCGGAATGCTTTTACCCATCCGTTTATAGTTACTTCTTGTAGTAAGAGGTTTTCTGAAAGTAGTTCTTTTACGCTATACGAGTTCATCTAAGTCACTTGAAAATTGAAGCGCAAAGATAAGTTTTTGAGAAAAGAATCAATACTTCTAACGGTTTAAATCAACCTCAATTTTTAGTTACATCGTCTTCGCCTTGCGGAAGAATGTCTATTTGGGGCTTTTTCAAGATTTTTTTACTCGCAATATTCCTTTCCAGAGACAATAATAGGGAAGGAAGGAGGATAAGGTTAGCTAACATAGCGAACATTAACGTGGCAGAAACTAATGCGCCCAAAGCTACGGTTCCACCAAAGTTTGAAATGATAAAAACCGAAAACCCAAAGAAAAGTACGATGGATGTATAGAACATACTTACTCCAGTTTCACGTAAGGCCGCGTATACTGATTTTTTAATCTGCCATCTATTGGCTATCAACTCTTGCCTGTATTTGGCCAAGAAGTGAATGGTGTCATCCACGGAAATACCAAAAGCAATGCTAAATACCAGTATGGTAGAAGGTTTGATAGGTACACCTACAAAACCCATAATACCGGCGGTCACGACCAACGGCAGTAGGTTGGGAATGAGTGAAATAACAATCATCCGGAACGACCTAAAAAGATAGGCCATAAATAAGGCAATCAAGAAAATCGCGAATGCCAGGGATAGAATTAGGTTTTTCACGAGATATTTTGTGCCTTTTAAGAATAGCAATGCGCTTCCCGTCATATAAACGTTATAGCGGTCTGCAGGGAAAAATTTGTTGATATTCTCGTTTAGTCTTTCTTCAATTTGCTCCATGCGGTCCGTTTTTACGTCTTGCATAAAGGTGGTGATACGAGCGGTTTGCCCTGTGCTGTCCACAAAGTTTTTTAATAAGTTCCCATTTCCGTCGGAATTTTGGGCAACTTTCATTATAAAGTTGTTCTCCTGTGAAGTAGGTAACTGATAATATTTTGGAATGCCATTGTAAAAGGCCTGTTTTGAATATTTGACCAAATTTACTACTGAGATGGGCTTTGAAAGTTCCGGAATTTCAGTAATTACCTCACTTAATTGGTCTATGCGCTTTAGGTTGGCTGGTTTTAAAACTCCTTTTGGCCTTTTAGTATCCACTACGATTTCAACGGGCATGATACCGTCAAACTCCTTTTCAAAAAAACGAATATCCTTAAAAAATTGAGCGTTTTTAGGCATGTCCTCTATGGGGCTTCCCGAAATTTCAATTTGATAAATTCCAATTATACTGGTAATAAGAAGAATCAAAGAAACGATGTAAACCGCAATTCTACGTTCCCTAACAATGCGTTCCATCCAATTTACAAAAGCATCTATCCAGCGCTTGTTAAGGTGTTTTAAGTGCCTTGTTTTTGGCAGAGATAAAAAGCTGTAAATAATGGGGATGATTAGAAGCGATAATATAAAAATACCAATGATGTTGATGGATGCTACAATACCAAATTCCTTTAGCAACTTACTGTCCGTTATAATGAACGTTGCAAAACCGGACGCAGTGGTCATATTGGTCATTAGAGTGGCGTTACCGATCTTGGATATAACGCGCTGCAATGATAAGGCTTGGTTACCGTGTTTTTTGACTTCTTGCTGATATTTGTTGATTAAGAAAATACAGTTAGGTATACCTATAACGATAATCAGTGGTGGGATTAAAGCGGTAAGTACGGTTATCTCATACTGTAAAAGGCCTAAAATACCAAAGGCCCACATTACCCCAATTATAACCACGCACATAGAAATGAAAGTTGCCCGGAAACTTCTAAAGAAGAAAAAGAAGATTAGTGAGGTAACACCTAGGGCGGCCAGGATAAATTTCCCAATTTCATCTATGATGTTTTGGGAGTTCATGGTCCTAATATAGGGCATACCTGAAACACGAACATCCAGTCCGGTCTCAGATTCAAAGTTTTCTATCAGGTGGTTAAGGTCTTCAAGGATAAAATCTTTTCGGACACTCGTATTTACAATATCCCCATCTAAGTTTGCTATGGTTCTGACAGTACCGCTCTCTTTGTTAAAGAGTAAATTGTCATAGAAAGGTAGGTCGTTAAACAGGTGGTTTTTTATACTATCTATTTCTTTTTTGGTCTTAACCTTGGAGCTAATGAGCGGCTCAAGAACAAACTTTTGATTTTCGTTGTCCTTTTTTAGTTCTTGAAGGTTATCTAAGGAGAGTACAAAATCTATCTCGGGAAATGCAGCAAGCTGTTTGCTGAATTTGTTCCATCTGTTTATGTTGGTAGGGGTAAAGAGGGTAGAATCGTGAATGGCAAAAACTATGGCGTTGCCTTCTTCACCAAACTGTTTAAGGAAATCACGATACTCCAAGTTAACAGGGTGGTCATCCGGAAGAAGGTTGGCCTGAGTGTTGCTGAAGCGCATATTCTTCCATTGCATACCCAAGAAAACCGTAAATGCAACGATTAAAATAAGTATCAAAATACGATTTCGGAGAATTATACTTGCTGTCTTCTCCCAAAAACCTTGTTTAAGTTTGGCTGCCATCGTTCGATTTTTCCGAGCGCAAAGGTATAGAATGATTAGGTCTGTTCCTAAAATGTAATATTTAATTAACGTATGGGGCTAAATTAAAAAAGCAGCCACTAAGGCTGCTTTTTTAATTCTATTGGAAATTGGGAGGTTAAACCTTCATAATTTCCGCTTCTTTTACAACTAAAAAGGCATCTACCTTTTTTATGTACTTGTCTGTAAGTGTTTGAACATCAACTTCTGCGTTTTTCTGTAAGTCTTCAGAAACATCGCTCAAATCACGAATTTCCTTATTGGCATCTTGGCGAGCGCTACGGATACCTACTTTAGCATCTTCCGCTTCGGCTTTGGCCTGTTTTGTTAATTGAATTCTTCGTTCCTCGGTTAATGGCGGTACATTAATGATTACAAAGTCGCCATTGTTCATAGGGTTGAAGCCTAGGTTGGAGTTCATAATGGCTTTTTCAATTTCCTGTAGCATATTCTTTTCCCAAGGTTGCACAGAAATAGTACGTCCATCGGGAGTATTTATGTTGGCTACTTGAGAAAGTGGTGTCTGAGAACCATAGTATTCTACCATTACGGAAGAAAGCATAGCCGGACTTGCCTTTCCAGCTCGTATCTTCATAAATTCTTTTTCCAAATGCCTCATGGCAGCATCCATACTTTCCTTGGCGGAGTCTAGTATAAACTGTATATCTTCATTCATAATTCAAATATAATATAAGCGGCAAATAAAACTAAATTAAGGCTAAAGATTTACAACAGTACCAATATTTTCGCCTTCTACTAATTTAATTAGATTGCCCTTTTTGTTCATGTCAAAAACTACAATAGGCAGTTCGTTCTCTTGGCTTAACGTAAACGCAGTGGTGTCCATTACTTTAAGGCCTTTTAAAAGTACGTCTGCAAAAGAGATGGTGTCAAACTTGGTTGCATTTTTGTCTTTTTCAGGGTCGGATGTATAGATACCGTCTACACGGGTGCCTTTTAAAATTACATCAGCCTCAATTTCTATAGCACGCAAAACGGCAGCGGAGTCAGTTGTGAAATAAGGGTTTCCCGTTCCGCCTCCAAAAATTACTACGCGGCCCTTTTCTAAGTGTCGCATGGCACGTCTTCTGATAAAAGGCTCGGCCACTTCGTTAATTTGAATGGCAGATTGTAGTCGTGTTTGTACGCCCTGCATTTCTAAGGCGCTTTGCAGTGCAAGCCCGTTTATAACCGTAGCTAGCATGCCCATATGGTCGCCTTGTACCCGATCCATCCCGGTTGCGGCTCCCGTAAGTCCTCTAAAAATGTTTCCTCCACCAATTACTATGGCAATTTCTACACCTTTCTGTGCTACTTCTTTAATTTCTTCTGCATATTCGGCTAGACGTTTAGAGTCTATTCCGTATTGCTTTTCACCCATTAGGGCTTCACCGCTAAGTTTTAAGAGAATTCTTTTGTATTGCATGGCTAGTATTTCGTTGTGGCAAAAATAATCAAAAAATCTTAGGGTTGGTTTTTGAAGCGGTAGATAAAGTGAAGCTTAATTATTTCCTAATAATGGTGCAGGATTCTAGTAAATTTTATATTCTTGTAATCCTCTAAAAATAGGGGTATTACTTACATATAAGTGTTAAAATATATACGATGAGAAAATTAAGTTTACTGGCCGTAACTATACTATTGGCCGGTTGTGGGGCAACAAAGAATGTACTTACTGCGGATAAGACTCCGGTTTTGGCGGTTTTGGATTTAAAGAACGTGGTTGATGATAAAGTTGCTGTTACGGTAGATGCTGGTGCTTTCACCACAGATGAAGTGTCTTTTTTTATACCAAAAACCGTTCCTGGTACCTATAGTACGGATAATTATGGGCAATATATTGAAGGCTTCAAGGCTTTGGATTACGATGGAAAGGAGTTGGCTTTCTCTAAAAAGGATGATAACACATGGACGATTTCCAACGGAAGAAACTTGGATAAAGTTACGTATTATGTAAATGATACCTATGATACGGAAGGGGAGGTAAAGGATAAGGTTTTTTCTCCTTCCGGAACAAATATTATAGCGGGTAAAACCTTTATGCTCAACCTACACGGTTTTGTTGGTTATTTTGGTGGACTTAAGGAGGTACCTTATGAATTGTCTGTTTCAAGGCCAGAAGCACTGCAGGCTACAACGTCTTTAACTCCCAAGAAACTGGAGTCTCCAGTTGCAAATGTTGATGTTTTTACGGCGGATAGGTATTTTGATGTAATTGACAACCCTATTCTTTATGCCAAACCAAATACGGAGACTTTTGAGATAAATGGTATAACGGTTACATTAAGTGTTTACTCTCCAAGCGGAATTTATTCTGCATTGAGCCTAAGAGATCGTATGGAGAAAATGATGGGAGCCCAGAAGACATTTTTGGGAGAGATCAATGGAACCAAAATTTATAACATCCTATTGTATTTGTCAACTATGGAAGCTGATGATGCTTCCGGTTTTGGGGCATTGGAGCACCATACCTCTACGGTGGTTGTTTTGCCTGAAGCAATGACAAAGGATAGATTGGAGCAGGCAATGGTTGATGTGGTTTCTCACGAGTTTTTTCACATCGTTACACCGTTAAATGTGCACTCCGAAGAGGTGCAATATTTTGACTTCAACGACCCTAAAATGTCTCAGCATTTATGGATGTATGAGGGAACCACGGAATACTTCGCCAATCTTTTTCAGATTCAACAAGGGCTTATTGATGAGGCGGATTTCTATGAGCGTATGATGGGTAAGATAAATAATGCAAAAGCTTATGATGATGATATGTCTTTTACCGAAATGAGTAAGAACATTCTGGTAGAGCCCTATGATAAGAACTATGCGAATGTTTATGAAAAGGGTACTTTGATTAACATGGCGTTGGATATTCAGTTGAGGGAGCTTAATAATGGAGAGAAAGGTGTGTTATGGTTGATGAAGGAGTTAACTAAGAAGTATGGTAACAACACGCCGTTTAAAGATGATGAGCTTATAGATGAAATTGTAGCTATGACCTATCCTGAAATCCGTGATTTTTTTGATACCCATGTTATTGGTAATACCCCGATTAATTACAACGATTACTTGAAAAAAGTTGGGCTAAAAACTGCTTTGGTTGAGCAGGAGACCGGATATTTTTTAGATGGGGATAATCCTTTTATTGATGTTGAGCAAGGCGATGAAAATGTAGTTTTTATACGAAAAGGAATACAGTTAAATAGCTTCTTTAATGACTTACAGGCTCAGGGAGGCGATGTTATAAAGAGTATTAACGGTACGCCAATTACTTTAGCGTCCATAAGGTCTATTATAGGACAGAGTTTTGCGTGGTCTCCGGATACTGAGATTAAAATGACGGTTAAACGAGGAGAAGAAGAACTTGAGTTAGAAGGTAAGGTTGGTAATCCAACTTTAAGTATTGAAACTATAACTCCAATTGCAGATGCTAGTGCAGATGCCGTTAAGCTAAGGGAGATTTGGATGAAAGGGAAATAAGGTGGTTTTTCAATAAGTATAAACAAAGAGCGCTACTTTCTCAGTAGCGCTCTTTTTGTTTTAAAACGGACTTTGTAATTGATGGGAAGTTGTCTGTAACTTTTGTGCGTGTACAAGAGAAATAGATTAGGAAAAAAAAGAAACCCGATCTAACATAATTCGTAAGACCGGGTTTTATATAAGATTTAATCTCTGATTTATCCTACTGTTGCACGCTTAAAGCCTGTAACATGAACATCTCCGTAAGATTCAACATACTTTGCAACGCTTATTTTTTCATCTTTAATGAAATTTTGATCTAATAAACATTGTTCTTGATCTAAAGTAGTGTTATCCGAAACAAATCTTTCCATTTTACCTGGAAGGATTTTATCCCAAATTTGCTCTGGTTTGCCTTCAGCTTTAAGTTGAGCTTTAGCATCTTCTTCTGCTTTGGCTATAACTTCATCGGTTAATTGAGACATTGAAATGAACTGAGGAACGTTTTTAAGGGTTTTACCTAAACGGCCTAATTCTTCATTGTCCTTTTCTATAACGGCAATTCTAGCTTCTGTTTCTGCAGCAACAAATGCAGGGTCAAAATCTTTGTAAGATAATGTAGTAGCTCCCATTGAAGCAACTTGCATAGAAAGGTCTTTTGCCAACACGTCTGCAGACTCTACTTTGGCGGATAGGCCAACTAAAGCAGCAATCTTGTTAATGTGAACATATGTTCCAACGTAAGGAGCCTCTAGTTTTTCAAAAGCAGTGATTTCTAGCTTTTCACCAATAACTCCTGTTTGCTCAACTAATTTATCGGCAACGCTCATTCCTCCAAAATCCGCATCTAAAAGAGCTTCTTTAGAGTCATAGTTTAAAGCTATTTCCGCAAGTTGGTTTGCTAAAGCTAGGAAGTTTTCGTTTTTTCCAACAAAATCAGTTTCACAACCTAGAACGATTGCTACACCAGCGGTTTGATCTGCATTCAATTTAGAAACAGCAGCACCTTCCGATGATTCTCTGTCGGCTCTTTTTGCGGCTACTTTTTGACCTTTCTTACGAAGAACGTCAATTGCCTTGTCAAAATCTCCATCAGCTTCAACCAAAGCGTTTTTGCAGTCCATCATTCCTGCGCCAGTTGCTTTTCTTAATTTGTTTACTTCTGCGGCTGTAATTTTTGCCATTTTCTGTGCTATTTTTCAATTTGCTCTAAGATAGAGTGTAATTTCAGCTCTATCTTAAAGCAAATGTTATGTTATTATTATTGTTTGCAATAAGGTGGCAGAACTTATTCTACGCCTCCTTTAACACTGTCTTGCCATTCTTTAAGCTCGTCCCATTTACCGTCAGCAGCCATTTGAGCTTGCTTTGGCCATGAAGTTGGGTCAAGGTGGGCCATTCTAGAGCTAGCCTCTGTAAGGATTTCCTTGATTTTTTCAGGGTCACCTTCGGCTAATTTAGCGTAAGAGTCAAAACCGGCGTTTACCAAAGCTTCGGCAGCTTTTGGTCCTACACCTTCAATTTTTGTAAGATCAACAGATTCTGTAGCAGCTGGAGCTTCTGCTTTAGGAGCTTCTTTTGCTACTTCTTTCTTTGGTTGCTCTTTTTTGGTTTCTTCAGCACCTTCTTTACCTGATTGTTTTTCAGATTTACGCTCAGCAAGACCTTCTGCGATTGCATTGGTTACTTGAGTCATAATAATATCGATAGATTTTGAAGCATCATCGTTAGATGGAATCAAATAATCAACATCTCTTGGGTCTGAGTTTGTATCAACCATTGCAAAAATAGGAATGTTCAATTTTTGAGCTTCCTTAACGGCAATGTGCTCACGCATAGTATCAACAATGAACAATGCACCAGGTAGACGTGTCATGTCAGAAATAGAACCTAAGTTCTTTTCTAGTTTAGCACGAAGACGGTCTACTTGAAGACGCTCCTTTTTAGATAATGTCATGAACGTACCGTCTTTTTTCATACGATCGATAGATGCCATTTTCTTTACCGCTTTACGAATGGTAACGAAATTGGTCAACATACCACCAGGCCATCTTTCTGTGATGAAAGGCATGTTTACGTTCGCTACTTTCTCCGCAACAATGTCTTTAGCTTGTTTTTTTGTTGCAACGAAAAGAATTTTTCGTCCAGATGCAGCAATTTTTTGAAGAGCCTCGTTGGCTTCGTCTAATTTTGCAACTGTTTTGTAAAGGTTGATAACGTGAATCCCGTTACGCTCCATGTAGATGTAGGGCGCCATGTTAGGGTTCCACTTTCGTGTAAGGTGGCCAAAATGCACACCAGCTTCCAATAATTGTTTTACTTCGACTTTCGCCATTTGAATTTAGTTTACGTTCTTTTGAATAGGCAATGCCTGAGTGGTATGTCTATAAATAGACAAGCCTCGAGCATTTAGATGCTAAACTAACGGTGCCTTTGAGCATCAGATGCTCTTGGGTCTCCCGAATAACTATCTTGTGAAAAATAGTTTTTAATTTATTCGCTTTAAGCGAACTTTCAATGAACTTTGATTAAAGAAAAAATATAAAAAAAGGTATCCATCGTGAAATGGATACCGTAATAATCTTGAATATTAACGTTTAGAGAACTGGAATTTCTTACGAGCTTTCTTCTGTCCAAATTTCTTACGTTCTACCATTCTTGGGTCACGAGTTAATAAACCTTCTGGTTTAAGAGTTAGTCTATTTTCTTCGTCAACTTCACACATAGCTCTAGAAAGGGCTAAACGTATAGCTTCTGCTTGACCGGTAATACCGCCACCGTATACATTAATACTTACATCGTAAGCATCTTCGTTTTCAGTAAGTGCAAAAGGTTGTTTAACCTTGTACTGAAGAGTTGCCGTTGGAAAATAGTCATTAAGGTCTCTTTGGTTTACAGTAATATTTCCTGTACCTGCTGAAACGTATACACGGGCAACCGCTGTTTTTCTTCTGCCGATTTTGTGAATGGTCTCCATTACTTGAATTCTTTTAAGTTGATAACCTGTGGTTTTTGAGCTTCATGATTATGAGCCGTACCTACAAAAACCTTAAGGTTTCTGAAAAGGTCCGCACCTAATCTGTTCTTTGGAAGCATGCCTTTAACCGCTTTTTCTACAATTTGCTCAGGTTTTTTGGCCAAAAGCTCTTTTACAGATGTAGAACGCTGACCACCAGGATAACCTGTGTAACGCAAATAGGTCTTATCGTCCCATTTGTTACCTGTTAAATTGATTTTCTCAGCATTGATAACAATCACGTTATCACCACAATCAACATGAGGGGTGAAACTTGGCTTATGTTTTCCTCTAAGCATTTTGGCAACTTTAGAAGCCAATCGGCCTAAAGTCTCTCCTTCTGCATCAACTAATAGCCACTGTTTGTCCACAGTTGTTTTATTGGCAGAAACGGTCTTATAACTTAATGTATCCACTACGGTTACTTTTTAATTAAACACTTCAATCCCGTCAAACGGGCTGCAAATGTACACTAATTCTATTGAAAAACAAGCGCTGTTTTCGGAATATTTTTAGTTAAAAACACTCTTTTTCAATTTCTTAATCATTTTTATGATAAAAAAACAGATCCTAGGTGTTCAAGAATCTGTTTTTTTTAAGGAGTACTTTGGCAAGTTACCCGATATAGGGTGTTGGATTTACAAATTTAAGGTTAATCCAACATTGTAATATTTGTTTTTGCCAATATTTCTCCCATCTATAATTGTAGCGCCTCCAATACTAGCTCCAATAAATTTTGTAAAGGGAACAAAAACGGTTCCTCCCAGTTTTGAGTAGTTCACGATTGTTTCCGGAAAATTTCCGGCAAAACCGGGACCCATTATGTCAACCCCGTTCAATGACGATTGTGAATCTAGGAATGCGTCTAGGTAAAAATGCTTACCGGCATAACCTAACTTTAAGACTGCATTAACCACATCAGGAGCGTCAAAATCACTACCGTTACCCAAGTTAAAATTGTTGTCCGCTTTGCCTCTATGTCCATAGCCTCCCATGACCATGGCAAAAAGGCCGTTATTGTTCTTGTATTGTAAGCCTACTTTGGCATCTATACCTGGTGCGCCGGATCCCAATGATAAGATTCCGCTAGGTTCATAGCCTAAGGGTACGGACCCGCCCAAGGCGACAATATAGGTCATTGATCCATTCTCTAGGTTTTTGGTAAATGGAGCCCATTTTAAGAAGATACTTAGGTCCTGAAAATCTGACTGCTCCGTTGTGCCGTTGATTGGGTCAGCTACACCGTTACCCTCTTTTTTTATGTATGGTAAATTTGCAATTGCGGTTAAATTGTCCGTAACGGCGTAAGTGGCATGTAGGCTATAGATGGTCTGGTCTATTTCATTATGTGCGGGTACAGGACTTACCTCTTGGCCACCTACATAGAACTTATCATAATTACCTGATAAATAGGATAAGGAAATACTTGTTTTTCCTTTCTTGCTAAAGAAACCATCAATAGGGCCTTGAGCGTTCAGATTACTTGTAAAAAGCAAGGTTGCGATAAAAATCTGGAGTAAAACTGTAATTCTGTTTTTCATAGTTATAGGGTTCTAAAATTTACAGTTTTGTACGGCACTTTATGTTTGCCTTACATATTAAATGTTAAAATTTAGTTTGACCTATAGGAGTAGTGGGGTATATGTAATGTCTAAGATGATATTAAGTAGTTGATTTAAAGGCGGGAGAAGTGTCCTGAGCGATTGAAGTAAGAGTATAATTCCGTACTGAAAAGAAAACAAAATCTTTAAATGATTATTGCTTGTAGAATTTAGTGCAGATCTTTTCTTCGTTAGAGTGTACATTAATAATATAAGCCCCGGCATCTAGAGAGGAAACAGGTATGCTAATGGCATTTCTTCGGATTTCCCATTGATGGGATAATACAGTGTTTCCATAAATATCCATGACGGATATATTAGCCTTTGCGGTATTTTTTAAGCCTAAAATATTAACTACGTTGCTAGCGGGGTTAGGAAAGACCTTTACTTTCTTTTTGGTGGTTATGTTCGTGCTATGGCCAGTTTTGTGCATTGGTGTATCTTGCGCATGGCTATTGCACACTAAAAAGAGAATGGTAAAAAGGGTCGCTAACGTTTTCATTTTAAATTTAACTTGGCCTATTGTATTTGGAATAGGACTGTAAAAGTAAAACTGAAAAGCCCTTTACACGAAAAAATGTTGTGAAAGGGCAGGTTTTGTATGTCTAATGCGCTACCAACCAATTATCACCCAAACCAACTTCTACATCTAGCGGTACTTCTAGTTTATAGGCGTTCTCCATTTCGGATTGTATCAATCCGCTTAATTCATCCAATTCCGGTTTGTATATATCAAATACCAATTCATCATGTACCTGTAAGAGCATTTTAGATTTGTAGTTGCCCTCCGATAATTTCTTGTGAATGTTGATCATGGCAATTTTAATAATATCTGCAGCGCTACCTTGAATAGGGGCGTTAACGGCATTCCGCTCTGCAGCACCGCGTACAATGGCATTACTTCCGTTAATATCTTTTAAATACCGTCTTCGCCCTAGGACCGTTTGTACATAGCCATTGTCACGGGCAAAATCTACCTGCTCGCTCATGTAATTTCTGAGCTTTGGGTAGGTTTTGTAATAGGTGTCTATCAGTTCTTTGGCTTCGGAACGGGATAAATCGGTTTGGTTGCTCAATCCAAAGGCGGAAACCCCGTAAATAATCCCAAAATTAACGGTTTTGGCATTGCTTCTTTGCTCACGGGTTACTTCTTCAATAGGCACATTAAATACTTTTGATGCCGTGGAAGCATGAATGTCTTCTCCGTGCTTAAACGCTTCTATCATCGTAGTCTCTTCGCTCAACGCGGCAATGATGCGCAGTTCTATCTGAGAATAATCCGCGGCCAATAAAATATAGTCTTCGTTGCGAGGTACAAAGGCTTTACGAACTTGGCGGCCTCTTTCCGTACGGATAGGGATGTTCTGTAAATTAGGATTATTACTGCTCAAACGGCCAGTAGCTGCAACGGTTTGCATATAATCTGTGTGGACTCTTCCCGTTGTGGGTTCTACTTGTTCCGGTAAAGCATCAACGTAGGTGCTTTTGAGTTTTGCCAACCCACGGTAATCCAATACGTTTTGAATAATTTCATGGTCCTTGGCCAAATAGGAAAGAACATCTTCCGCGGTAGAGAATTGACCTGTCTTTGTTTTTTTAGGTTTGTCTACCAATTTCATTTTACTGAAAAGAATTTCACCTAGTTGCTTTGGTGAACCAATGTTGAATTCTTCTCCTGCAGCTTCGTAAATTTTTTCTTCAAGATTTTTAATATCGTTGTTCAGGTCTTCAGAAAGGCTGTTCAAAAATTTCTCGTCCAGGTTGATGCCTTCCAGTTCCATGTCGGCCAGAACACGTAGTAGCGGAATTTCAATATCCTTAAAAAGAATATCGGTTTTGGCCTCGGCCAGTTCCGGTCTAAAATGCTGTGCCAGTTGAAATGTAATGTCAGCATCCTCTACAGCATATTCCGTTTGCTTGTCTAAAGGAACATCTCGCATATTCAGCTGGTTTTTTCCTTTCTTGCCTATAAGTTCAGTAATGGAAATAGGGGTGTAGTTCAAATAGGTTTCGGAAAGCACATCCATATTATGTCGCATATCCGGGTTTATAAGGTAGTGCGCCAACATGGTGTCAAAGAATATGCCTTTAACCTTAATGTTATACTTATTCAATACCTTAATATCATATTTAAGGTTTTGACCTATTTTTTCAATGGTTTCCGATTCAAAGAAAGGGCGGAGGATTTCTATGAGTTCCTGTGCTTCCTCTTTGTTTTCGGGGAATGGAATATAGTATCCTTTAGTGGCTTCCCACGAAAATGCGATACCTACAAGCTGGGCTTCCAGCGGATTTAATGAAGTAGTTTCCGTATCAAAACAAACAGAGGTTTGTTTCATTAGGTTTTGGACAAACAGCTTCATGGCCATACCCGGTGCCACGCTTTGGTAAACATGGGGAATATCCTTAATGGTCTTTCTGCTAGAGCTGTCCGCTATGGTTGCTGCAGATGCGCCATCGCCACCAAACAAAGAAAATTGCCCGCTTCCGGCAGATGAGGAAGTTGATGTCTGCTTTTTTGCCGTTTCGGTATTGCTTACTTGTGTTTGGGGTTCTGTTTCCCCAGAGAATATTTTAATAAACTGGTCTTTTAACCTTCTAAATTCCAGTTCCTCAAAAATCTCTTGCACTTTTTCACTGTCGGGGACTGAGAGTTCGTAATCTTCGGCGTTAAAAGTAACATCGCAATCTATACAGATGGTCGCCAGTTTTTTAGAGAGCAGCCCCAACTCTTTATTTGCCTCTACCTTTTCTTTCATTTTACCTTTTAGCTTATCCGTGTTTTCTAAAAGGCCTTCCATAGAACCAAATTGCTCGATGAATTTTTTTGCGGTTTTGTCTCCAACGCCAGGTAGTCCAGGTATGTTGTCACTGGCATCGCCCATCATTCCTAAGTAGTCTATAACCTGTTCTGGCCGTTCAACTCCAAAACGTTTTTGTATTTCGGGAATGCCCCAAATTTCTATTCCGTTACCCATTCTTGCCGGACGGTACATAAAGATATTTTCGGAGACCAACTGGCCAAAATCCTTATCCGGTGTAACCATAAAAACCTTGTAATCTTCTTTTTCGGCTTGTTTTGCAAGGGTTCCAATAATATCGTCCGCTTCCCAACCTTCAAGAATTACCGAGGGTATGTGCATTGCTTTAAGAATGTCCTGGATATAAGGAATGGCAGTACGGATAGCATCGGGGGTTTCATCTCTATTGGCTTTATACTCCGGGAACAGTTCGGTACGTTCGGCACTTCCTCCTTTATCAAAGCAGACGGCCAAATGGTCCGGTTTTTCACGTTTAATCACATCAAAAAGCGAATTCATGAACCCCATAATGGCAGAGGTGTCCATGCCCTTGGAATTGATTCTAGGATTTTTTATAAGTGCATAGTAGCCACGAAAAATAAGTGCGTAGGCGTCTAGTAAGAAGAGTCGTTTTTGTTCTGGCATTTTATAGTTTTTCAAAAGGATTCAAAGCTAATCAAGTTTTTGAATTCTTTTAAGTGTTTTAAGATTTGATATAAGTTTCCGATGGATTATTTACATGTCCAGCTTCAGAATAAGACCGATAGGTAAATCCCGGGTGAATGCAATAACTTCCGGTTTCGCCTGCTTTGTTAACAGCTATAAAACCTATTTGAAAATCATTCCGCCCTTTATTTTTAGCCATGATTCGCTCAACACCTTCTTTGCAAGCTTCTTGGGGAGATTTTCCTTGGCGCATTAATTCTACGATAAGAAAGCTACCTACCGTGCGCACTACTTCCTCTCCTACACCTGTTGCTGTGGCTCCGCCAATTTCATTATCAACAAACAGCCCAGCGCCAATAATTGGAGAGTCACCAACACGACCCGCCATTTTATACCCCATGCCACTTGTGGTACAAGCGCCGGAAATATCGCCGTTGGCATCTATGGCAAGCATACCAATGGTGTCATGGTTTTCAATATTTATAATAGGCTTGTATTGCGAAGTTTTCTTCCATTCTATCCACTCTTGCTTTGATTTTTCGGTAAGGAGGTTGGTTTTCTTGAATCCCATTTCGTAAGCAAATTGCTCAGCTCCTTTTCCGGCAAGCATAACGTGGGGTGTTTCTTCCATTACTTTACGTGCAACCAAAATAGGATTCGCAATATTTTGCATGGCCAGCACCGCACCGCAATTCCCATCTTTATCCATAATACAGGAGTCCAATGTAACATTTCCGTCTCGGTCGGGTCTGCCGCCAACACCCACCGTCTGGTTGTTTACATCGTTTTCTTCAACCATTACACCTTGGGTTACGGCATCAAGAGAAGTACCGCCTTCTTTTAGGACTTCCCATGCTTTGGAAGAAGCTTTGTGAAAATCCCAAGTACATATAACTATAGGCTTTATAGCTGCGGAATTATCTGTAACTCGGTCTGTAGGCGGGGGAGTTTTGCCGGCCATTAGAGGGGCTGAAATTAAACCGGCCGTGGCGGCGGTCGAATTTTTTAGGAACTTTCTTCTTTGCATGGGTTTAAGATTTCTATTTTAGGAGTAGTTTTAAAATGCCACTTGGGCATTAAATATAAGTAAAATGCTAGTAGAAGTCTGTGCCAATTCATTGCAATCTGCATTAAATGCCCAAAAGGGTGGTGCGCATCGCATAGAACTTTGTTCTGAACTTGCCGTAGGAGGAATCACTCCCTCATACGGACTGTTGAAAAGCGTTCGTGAGCAAATTTCTATTCCCGTTCATGTGTTGATTCGCCCTAGAAGCGGTGATTTTACCTATACCCCCGATGAATTGAAAATTATGATGCGGGATATTGAATTATGTGTTAATCTGGGGTTTGAAGGCATCGTTTCCGGTGTTTTAAATGCTGATTTTACAGTAGACAGGGACAGAACCCGAGCGCTGATTGAAGCTTCAGCAGGTTTGAAGTTTACGTTTCACCGCGCGTTTGATTGGGTAAAAGACCCAATGGTCGCACTAGCACAACTGGAAGATTTGGGTGTAGATTATATATTAACATCAGGACAGCGGAAATCCGCCCCTGAAGGGCTGGAGCTCTTGAATAAGCTTCGTGAAAAATCTACAACCTGTGCCATTATGCCGGGAGGTGGTGTGAGGCCGGATAATGTAATGGGTTTTAAGGAGTCCGGATTTAAGGCGGTTCACCTTTCGGGTACTAAACTGTTAAGGACATTGCCCGAAACGGACCGGGTATCTATGAATTCTCCATCGTTTTTAAGCGATTCCGAAATTACTGTAACCCACTCAGGTACAATTGCAACTATCGTAAATAGGGTTAAATAAAATCTAAATGAGGCAATACCCGTCTCAGTTTAAAATATCTTTGTAGCTATGCTACGTTGGATTATTTTTATTGCCGTTTATATTGTTATGGGCCTCTATACTTTACAGGCCTTGAAAACCGTAACCCGATACCCTTGGGTGTACTATCTCTTTATTGCGATTGCCGTATTGGTACTGGGTAATTTTATTTATCAATTTACACTTGGTGAAGAGGAGGGTAGGGTCCTGAGCAGGTCTAAAAGCTATGCTTTTGGATTTTTATTGACCGTATTGGCTTTTCAGTTGGTGACTATTCTTTTTCTTTTTTCCGAAGATATTTTTAGGGTCGTATCCAGTGGGTATCAAAAGTTTTTTGGTCAGTCTAAAGAGTTTACCTTGCCAGAACGCAGAAAATTTTTGAGCATATTGGGTCTGGGCTTGGCGGCTATTCCTTTTGGCGCGTTGCTCTACGGAATGTATAAGGGGAAGTACAATTTTAAAGTATTAAGGTATACTTTGGAGTTTGATGATTTGCCCGCTGGTTTCCATGATTATCAAATCACTCAGATATCCGATGTGCATAGTGGTAGTTTTGATGATAGGAAGAAGATAGAGTATGCTGTAGACCTGATTAATAAACAAAATAGCGATGTTATCCTTTTTACAGGTGATATGGTGAATAACATGGCTACCGAAATGGAGCCGTGGGCAGAACTTTTTACCACTCTTGAGGCCAAGGACGGTAAGTTCTCAGTCTTGGGAAATCATGACTATGGCGATTATGTAGAGTGGGAAACGGAAGAAGCCAAACATCAGAATTTGGAGGATTTAAAGAACCTGCAAAGAAACATGGGCTTTGATTTGTTGTTGAATGAAAATCGGTTTTTACAAAAAGGAGCCGATAAGATTGCCTTGGTTGGAGTTGAAAACTGGGGACGTGGTGGTTTTAAAAAAGCCGGAGACCTTAAAAAGGCGGTAGCCAATGTAGATAAAGATGATTTTAAGATACTCATGAGCCATGACCCTTCTCATTGGGAAGATGTGGTTTTGCATGATGCGTACCATTACCACCTTACCTTAAGTGGCCACACACATGGAATGCAGTTTGGTATAGAAATTCCTGGTTGGATCAAGTGGAGTCCTGTAAAATGGCGCTATAAATACTGGGCGGGCATCTATCAAGAGCTTGGGCAATATATAAACGTGAATAGGGGTTTTGGTTTTTTAGGGTATCCGGGTAGGGTAGGAATTTGGCCTGAAATAACCGTAATCACGCTTAAAAAGAAAGCTTAACACGATTTTAACGCCACCTAAAGTCTATAAAATTGGGGGTATAGGTGGCAATTTAACATTTTTTCTTACATTTGGCTCCTAACCCAATGAACTACGTATGTCAAAGTTTGGTGAACTTATAGATTTAAGAATCCCTGTTCTTTTGGATTTTTATGCGGATTGGAACGAGCAATCGAATGCGATGCACGCCGTTTTGCGTGATGTAGCCGCGGCTTTGGGTGATAAAGGCAAGGTTATTAAAATCGATGTAGATAAAAATAAAGAGCTTGCTCAGGCACTTCGTGTTAAAGGGCTTCCTACACTTATGATCTATAAAAAAGGTGAAATGGTATGGCGCCAAAGTGGTGAGCAAGATGCCAATACACTTATTGGAATCCTAAACGAATACCTATAATAATAAATACTTGCTGCTAAAGCGCTTTTTCTTTGAGCGGTATAGATGGAATAATAAAAAAAATGCCCTTTAGCAATGAAGGGCATTTTTTTATTTCTGTATAGAGTAAGCTAACTTAGTTAGTGGCCGGGACTAATGTAGTGTCCACGGGGTTTTCTCCTGCCGTAGCTGCGTCTATTGCCGTAGTGTCAGAAACAGGAACTGTATCCTCTAAGTCAGGATTCTGACCAGGTTCTAAATCATCTTCTTGTAAAATATTGTCCCTGTAGAAATGCTGAAACTTATCTATATATTCATTGAATATTAGAGTTTCCTTTTCTGCCATCTCACGGTCGTTGTTTCCGATCAGAATATCAATATTTCTACGGTACCCTTCCATATCGGCAATGATATCGTCTATCTTGTCATATTGCTCTTCAAGAGGTATGCTGGCATAATATTCCAAACGGTCTTGATAAATATATTTCAATTTTCCGAAAAGCTCGCGAGCTTTGGTTGTTTCGCCTACTTTGTAATATCCATCTACAAAAGGCTCAACAAAAGTATAGTAGCCAAAGTATTCAACAGGAAGGTTTTTAATAGTAAGGTCTATAATATCCTTGGCCTTTTCTATTTTGTCTTCTTTTAGCAATTGTTCTAAAAGTCTTGCTAAGTTACTACGGTAAGACAAGCCTTGAATACGGGTTTGAGGGTCATGGTAGATGTCCGAGCTTCCAGAGTTGCCCCAGTCCCAATTCATAACTACATCGTACATCAGGTCGGAATCAATTCGTCCCATTTCAAAAGAGTTTCTGCGTTCGGTCTTGATGGGTACTAATTTGTACGCCATTCCATCTAATTGTAAATAGTCTTTCATCCAAATAAATTCGGCATCATCAAAACTTCCTCCTGAGAAATAGATAGGGCGTTTCCAGTCATTGTTGGCAATAATATCCAACATCATCATGCTTTTCTTGGTAATGGCACTTTTTGGAAGGTCTATATCAATATAGTCTACGATCAAGGCCGAATCCTTTTCTTTTACCAGACCTGTATCCAAGACGTTTTTCTTGTTTACCGGTATGCGTAATTTGTTGGTAGGGTAGTACACGATATTTTGGCTGCTTTCAGAATAAGCATCTATATCAATATTCTCCTGTCTTTCAAGGATGTACTTCAGCTTTGTTTGTGGGTTGTCACTATCTACCCACTTTATAAAATCTTGAATGGACCAACGGCTTTCTGATATTTTCTTGTTGAAAAGTGGGTCTACGGTTTGATAGTATAGCACGTCACGAGTTCCCCAACGATACTTCTCATGGGCAATTTGTGATGGAATGGCTTCACTTTCGTATGCCTTCCTTTTCATTTGGTCAATATACCAATCCGTTTCAAAAAGGCTGGTACAGACAATACGAACATCGGTACGGTAGCCTTCTATTTCTTGGGCGTACCATAACGGGAAGGTGTCATTATCCCCAATGGTAAAGAGTATGGCCCCTGCATCTTTTTGGCAGGAGTCTAAATAGGCTTTTGCCGATGAATTTGCGGTAAACCGATTAGATCGGTCATGGTCATCCCAGTTTTGTACTGCCATAACAGTAGGAACCGCTAAAAGACAGATGACGGTTACGGCCGGAGCCAGTATTTTAGGGGTGAGGTATTTCTTGAGTTCATCAAAAAGTCCGTATACGCCAAGGCCTATCCATATTCCAAAGATATAGAACGAACCTACAAGGGAGTAATCTCTTTCACGAGGTTGAAAAATATATGGATTGGTGTAAAACTGAATAGCCAAACCTGTGAACAAAAAGAAGATTAAAAGTACCCAGAACTGTTTTGGGTTTTTACTTATTTGAAACAATATGCCTACTATGCCTAGAATTAAGGGGAGTAAGAAATAGGTGTTTCGGGCCTTGTCGTTCTTAACTTCGTCCGGAAGATTACTTTGACTTCCTAGACGTGGACTATCAACTAACCCAATGCCACTTAGCCATTCTCCGTTTCCGTTGTAACGGCCCTGAACATCATTGTTCTTCCCGGAGAAATTCCACATAAAGTAACGCCAGTACATGTATCCGAATTGAAACTGTACCATGTATTTAATGTTCTGCCAAACGGATGGAGGTTGAACCTCAATATAATCGCCAAACCTTCTTAGGAAACTAATGTATTGTTCGGCATCTATTTCGCCATTGGCAAAGCCTTCTTTTACTTGGGTAACCGCTTTTCTCAACTCCTCGTTGGATTGTGTCATCTTAAAATCCAAGGGCCCAAAATAGCGCATGTAGTTTTCTGCGTTCTGACCACTCCACATTCTTGGTAAGAAGCCTATATGTTTAGGGTCGTCTCCAGGTACGGCGCCTTTGTAATAATTTACGATTACATATTTCCCTAGCTTTTCGTCCTTTTCGTATTTAGGTGCTTCGTCCTTGTCCTCGCCACCAACCCCAAAAGTGTTGGAGTAATATGTCCCGTAAAACGGACTATCAACACCGGGGTACTGCTCACGGTTATAATAGGCCAATAAAGCACGGGCATCTTCCGGATTGTTTTCGTTGATGACCACTCTTGCATTTGCGCGAATAGGAAGCATCATCCATGAAGAGAAACCTAAAAATAAGAACATTAAGCACAGGACAATGGTGTTGGCCGTTTTGTAACTGTTCTTTCTAGTGTAGTTAAGTGCAAAATAGAATGCGCCAATGAATATGAGCCCCATAATGATGGTGCCCGAATTAAACGGAAGGCCAATACTATTAATGAAAAATACTTCGCTCCAACCAAAAAGTTTAAGAACATAGGTTAAAGAGAATTTGTAAACCAGCATCAATACTGCAATCACAGCAATATTGGCCAACAAAAAGTTCTTTACCGTTGTTTTTTTGTATGTTTTGAAATAGTAGAGTAAACCTATTGACGGTATGGCCAAGAAGCCCATGAACTGAACCCCAAAAGTAAGGCCAACCACAAATGAGATAAGCACGATCCATTTGTTTCCTCGTGGGTTTTCAAGGTCGTCCGTCCACTTTAGGCCAAGCCAAAGTAATAATGCCATTAGGAGACTTGCTGTGGAATATACCTCGGTCTCTACTGCGTTGAACCAAAAGCTATCCGAAAAAGTAAAAGCAAGGGAGCCAACAATTCCAGAGCCAAAAATAGCAATAGCCTTGCTGTTGGTTATAACATCATCTTTTTGTTTTATGAGTTTTTGGGTAAGGTTGGTAATGGTCCAAAACATAAACAGAATGGTAAATGCACTGGAAACACCAGAAACGTAATTTACCATACGAGCCACTTGGTCAGATTCAAAAGCGAACATGGCAAAAAAGGCCCCGATCATTTGGAGCAGTGGTGCTCCGGGAGGGTGACCCACTTGGAGTTTTGCAGATGTGGCAATGTATTCACCGGCATCCCAAAAACTGTTCGTGGGTTCAACGGTTATTGCGTAAGTAATTAGGGCAATAAAAAAGACGGACCATCCAAGAAGATTGTCCCATTTTTCGAAGTTCTTTGAAAACATGTACTACGTGGTTTAACCAATGCGGCGAATTTACTAATTAATATAGATATGGAAGGTCATTTTTGATAAACCTTTAACAAGCTATTTGTAAGGTGAATATAGAAAGAATTGTAGTCAAAGGCTTGTTGGCGGAGGTTAAGCGTATAAAAATGAATCAAATTAGTAATTTTATGGTGCTGAAAATCTGTAAGTTGTGTAGATTTGGAATTATTGTAGCAGAAAATGTTTGTGCAAACCAAACTTTGTTTTAAATTTGCACGCTCAAATGCTGAACTTGTTTCGGCAGAAATTACGGTAATGGCCTATGGTGTAATTGGCAACACAGCTGGTTTTGGTCCAGTCGTTCTAGGTTCGAGTCCTAGTAGGCCAACAGAGTTAAAAAGCCCGATATGGAAAAGTATCGGGCTTTTTTTTTGGAATTTTTCATATAGGACGATTGTCATGCTCTGTATCCTCGGGATGTTCGGGAGAGTTGTCTTCCGTATCTAGGTTTTCATTGCTTGCTTCCTGTTCCGTCATTTCTTCGTTATGCTCGTTAAGTTGGTCCTCTGCTTCGTTCCGTGCCAAAATCTCTTCGTCTATCTCATCTAGCATAGTGCCCATTTTCTTTTTGTCCTTTATCATGGCCCAGGTCATAACCAGACTGGTGGCAATAATTACGAACAAAAGAATTCCCGATTCAAAACCGGCAACCTCTGCTTCCGTAGGAATGGCGTAGAAAAGAAGTATAGTTATCAATCCCCTTGGGGCAATAAAGGCTTGTGGTAGGATGTCTTTACCGATAAAAACCCGCAAAACAAGAAAACGGATTACGTAAATAGAGGCTATAATTAGAATGCTTACCATAGCAACATTTAGGCTCATTAAAGAAGCAAGTACAATGGTAACTCCAAAAATCACGAAGAAAAACGTGCGGACAACAAAAGCCGTTTCTAGGGTTATGATGTGCAGTTCATGATAAATTTGGTGCATTTTTTCCTTTTCAAGAAAAATAGCCGTCTTTCCGGGAAAGAACAATTTAACGTTTGCAATGACCAACCCAAATATGAGGATTATAATCAATGACGATAAATGCATCTTTTTACCAATAGCGTACAATAGTAGCAGTACGGCAATCAATAAAAATTGCTTGGCTTGGCTTTTTATCTTTTGGAAAATCAGAACCAAGGCGTAACTGGCAATAATGGCAATAACAATGGTCAGAACAATATTGCCGGCAAAAGCAACGGGGCTAGAATCGGTTTCGGGATCCAATCCTCCGGTAAGAAAATAGAACATCATGATACCCATTATGTCCGAAAAGGTGCTTTCATAAATGTGAAACTCCTTTTTGTCCTCTCTAAGACCGGTAACACTGGGTATGATTATGGCGCTAGATAAAATAGACAAAGGGGTAGCGTACAGCCAGGCGGACTGCATGGTCATACCTTCTATAAATTGGTAGAGAATTAATGCGGCTACCCATGCGGAAGCTACAAGCCCGAGTAGGGCAATGGCCATGGATTTGAGAATGGGTATGAGTTTTTCTCTTTTCAGTTCAAGCTCTAGGGCGGCTTCTAATACAATCATGATCAGTCCTACCGTTCCGATTATTTCTAAGGTGCCGCGCAGGTTTTTTTCAAAATCTATTTCGGTTCCAATAATGTATTTCAGGGCAAATTGTAAAGCAACACCCAGAACTATTAGCATAAGTACGGATGGAATATTGGTTTTTTTAGAAATGCCATTAAACCAGAAAGAGATGATGACTATGGCAGAAGCGCCAATAATCATATTGTAAGAAGAGAGTATTTCCATGGTTGTTAATTTGGTTGGGATATTTTAAAAGTACTATTAAATCGTTAATTTTAGATGAAATGATATGATATAAAACTCTTTAAATGAATCGGATATTGCGGGAAACAAAAAAATCGTATATTTGCAACACTGAAAGGATATAAAAGTATTCATGAGGGGACAATTTAGTCCTCTTTTTTATTTCTAAATGTTATGTTGAAGAGTAAAGTCGAAGCCCTTTTAAAAGATGTCCTAGAGGAAGATGGGTCTTTGTTTTTAATAGATTTTTCGATGTCTGCAGACAATACCATTAAGGTGGTTTTGGATGGAGATGAAGGCGTAACCGTGCAGGACTGTATGAAAATTAGTCGTGCCATAGAGCATAATATAGACCGTGATGAACATGATTTTTCGTTAGAGGTCGCTTCTGCTGGGGCGGCATCGCCGTTGGTAATGCCAAGACAGTACAATAAAAATGTGGGAAGAAAGCTTGCCGTACGAACGGAGGCCGAAACCTATGAGGGAAATTTAACCGAAACTACCCATGATGGTATTGTTCTTGAATGGAAAGCACGGGAACCCAAACCCATTGGAAAAGGGAAAGTTACAGTTCAGAAGAAGGAGCTAATCAATTTTTCTGATATAAAAGAAGCAAAAGTCATTTTAAAATTTTAAAGGTAATAGTAGCATAATGGAAAATATTGCACTGATTGAGTCTTTTTCGGAATTTAAAGACGACAAATTTATAGATAGGGTAACCCTAATGGCCATTTTGGAAGATGTATTCCGTAGTGCGCTTAAGAAGAAATTTGGTTCCGATGATAATTTTGATATTATTATCAACCCGGATAAAGGCGATTTGGAAATCTGGAGAAATCGTATAGTTGTTGAAGATGGTGAGGTTGAGGAACCAAATGAAGAGATATCACTTTCGGAAGCGCGTAAAATTGAGCCGGATTTTGAAGTTGGTGAAGATGTTTCGGAAGAGGTAAAGCTTATAGATTTAGGTAGAAGGGCCATCTTGGCGCTTCGTCAAAACTTGATTTCAAAAATTCACGAGCACGACAATACAACCATTTACAAGCACTTTAAAGATCTTGAGGGTGAAATTTACACCGCAGAGGTGCACCACATTCGTCACAAGGCAATTATTTTGTTGGACGATGAAGGTAATGAGATTATTTTGCCAAAAGATAGGCAGATACCATCTGACTTCTTTAGAAAAGGAGATAATGTTCGTGGGGTAATAGAAAGTGTGGAGCTAAAAGGTAGTAAGCCTACTATTATTATGTCTAGAAGCTCCCCTAAATTCTTGGAACAATTGTTTTTCCAAGAAATTCCGGAAGTTTACGATGGCCTAATTACCATTAAAAAGGCGGTTCGTATTCCTGGTGAGAAAGCAAAGGTTGCTGTAGATTCGTATGATGATCGTATTGATCCGGTTGGTGCCTGTGTAGGTATGAAAGGATCAAGAATTCACGGTATAGTTCGTGAGTTGGGCAATGAAAACATTGATGTTATCAATTGGACGGCTAACCCACAATTAATGGTGACGAGAGCATTGAGTCCGGCTAGAGTTTCTTCTGTGAAGTTAGATGATGAGAAGATGACGGCGCAGGTTTACTTAAGACCGGAAGAAGTTTCTAAGGCAATTGGTCGTGGCGGACATAATATTCGTTTGGCCGGGCAATTAACTGGTTATGAGATTGATGTGTTTAGAGAAGGTGTTGAGGAAGATGTTGAGTTAACAGAGTTTACAGATGAGATTGATGCTTGGATTATAGAAGAATTCAAGAAAATAGGATTGGATACAGCTCGTAGTATTTTAGAGCAAGATGTAGCCGATTTGGTGAAACGTACGGACTTGGAAGAGGAAACTATTTCCGAAGTTGTGCGTATTCTTAAAGAAGAATTGGAAGATTAGCTATGAACTCGTCATGGGTTTTAATACTTTAGCGGAAAATACTGCTAATGTGTTGGAATGTAAAACCCTTTTGAGTTCTGTATATTAGCAAGGATTAAAGAGAATTAGGAGAAAGTATTTATGGCAGACATTGCAAAAATTAGGCTTAACAAGGTCCTCAAAGAGTTTAATATTTCTTTGGATAGGGCGGTTGATTTCCTTGCCTCTAAAGGGCATGAGATTGATGCGCGACCTACTACAAAGATTTCCGATGAGGTTTATGAAGTGCTTCAAGGAGAATTTCAGACCGATAAAAGCAAAAAAGTCGCCTCTAAAGAAGTAGGCGAAGAAAAGCGTAAGGAAAAAGAGGCTTTGCGATTGCAGTTGGAGCAAGAGCAAGAGGAACGACGTTTAGCTAGAGAAAAGCGTGCAGCTGCGGCAGAAGAAAAAACTTTGACAGGTAAAGTTGAGCTTCAGGGTCCCAAAACTGTTGGTAAAATAGACTTGGATGCCGGTAAGAAGCTTAAAGAAACTCCTGCTCCTGTAGAGAAAAAAGAAGAAAAGGTTGAAAAAGAGGTTGTTGCTGAGGTTGAAAAACCAAAAGAAGTAGAGCAGCCTAAAAAGGTAGAAGAAGAGAAGCCTAAGGTTGAAGAGAAACCAACTAGGACCATACTTCAGAAACCTAAAATTGTTGGTAAGCTTGAGGAAAAGAAACCGGAAGCTCCAAAAGAACCTAAAGCTAAGGTAGAAGAAAAAGCTCCTGAAAAAGTAGAAGAGACCAAAGCGGAGGCTGATTCTGAAAATTCAGAGGAGAAAAAAGACGATGGTGTCTTAACTACAAAGTATAAGAAGCTTACCGGTCCAAAGATTACGGCTAAAATTGATCTTTCTCAGTTCAACAAGCCTAAGAAGAAAAAAGAGGAGCCTAAAACAGGTGATGCTGCCGGTGATCGTAAAAAACGTAGAAGACGTATAGTTAGTAGTCCTGGTAGTGGCGGCGGTAATAAGAGCAATGCTCCAAGACAACGCGGTACAGGTCCAGCGGCTAGAAAAGGCGGCGGTGGAAATCCAAGATACGGTGCTCCTAAAGTTGAGCCTACTGAAGAAGATGTACAAAAACAGATTAGAGAGACCTTGGAGAAATTACAGGGGAAATCTAAGAAGGGAAAAGGTGCTAAATATAGAAGGGATAAGAGGGATCAACACCGTCAACAAACGGAGAAAGACCTTGAGCAGCAAGAATTAGAGAGCAAAGTATTGAAGGTTACGGAGTTTGTAACCGTAGGTGAAGTTGCTACCATGATGGGTGTAGGTACTACTGAAATTATTTCGGCTTGTATGTCACTTGGTATTATGGTTACGATGAACCAACGTCTTGATGCTGAAACCTTGTCTATTGTTGCAGATGAGTTTGGTTACGAAGTTGAATTCGTTACTGCTGATTTGGAAGAATCAATAGAAGTTGAGGCAGATGCTCCTGAAGATCTAGAACCGAGAGCTCCTATTGTTACCGTAATGGGGCATGTGGATCACGGTAAAACATCTTTGTTGGATTATGTTAGACAAGCTAATGTAATTGCAGGTGAAAGTGGTGGTATTACGCAGCATATTGGTGCGTATGGTGTAACCTTGGAAGGTGGTCAGAAAATTACTTTCTTAGATACACCGGGTCACGAAGCCTTTACCGCGATGAGAGCAAGGGGTGCGCAAGTAACGGATATTGCGGTTATTGTTATTGCTGCGGATGATGCTATCATGCCTCAAACAAAAGAAGCAATAAGTCACGCTCAAGCAGCTGGAGTACCAATTGTTTTTGCTATAAATAAAGTGGATAGGCCAACGGCAAACCCTGAGAAAATTAAGGATGGGTTGGCTCAAATGAATTTATTGGTCGAAGATTGGGGCGGTAAGATACAGTCTCATGATATTTCGGCCAAGACAGGTCAAGGTGTAAAGGAATTGCTTGAAAAAGTATTGCTTGAAGCCGAACTGTTAGAGCTTAAGGCCAATCCTAATAAGATGGCCAATGGTACTGTAGTGGAAGCCTTTTTGGATAAGGGACGTGGTTACGTTTCTACCATATTAGTACAGGGTGGAACCCTTAAAATTGGGGATTATGTATTGGCAGGTACCAATAGTGGTAAGGTTAAGGCTATGCAGGATGAACGTGGAAAAAGTGTTCAAAAAGCTGGTCCGGCCACGCCAATTTCTATTCTAGGTTTGGATGGAGCGCCACAAGCAGGTGATAAATTCCACGTATTGGAAGATGAAAGAGAGGCTAAGCAGATTGCTACTAAGCGTTCGCAATTGCAGCGTGAGCAGTCTGTTAGAACACAGCGTCACATTACGTTGGATGAAATCGGAAGACGTATTGCTTTGGGTGACTTTAAGGAACTTAACATTATCTTGAAGGGTGATGTTGATGGTTCTGTGGAAGCCTTAACGGATTCGTTCCAAAAATTGTCTACTGAAGAAATTCAAGTGAATATTATACACAAAGGAGTTGGTGCTATTACGGAATCCGATGTGTTGTTAGCTTCGGCATCCGATGCTATTATTATTGGTTTTAACGTAAGGCCAATGGGTAATGCAAGAGATGTTGCGGAGAAAGAAGAAATTGATATTAGAATGTACTCTATTATCTATGATGCGATCAATGATCTTAAGGATGCTATGGAGGGAATGCTTTCTCCTGAAATCAAAGAAGAGATTACGGGTACCGCAGAGATTAGAGAGACCTTTAAGATATCTAAAGTTGGTACGATTGCCGGTTGTATGGTAACGAATGGTAAGATTTTCCGTAATGCAGGTATACGTCTTATACGAGATGGTGTAGTTGTTTATACAGGAGAGTTGACATCCTTAAAACGTTTCAAAGACGATGTTAAGGAAGTGGCCAAAGGGTATGATTGTGGTCTGCAGCTTAAGAACTATAATGATATAGTTGAAGGAGATATTGTAGAGGCTTTCAAAGAGGTAGAGGTTAAGAAGAAATTAAAATCTAAATAGACTTCTTGAGAATATACATATCACTGTTAAATGAGACAGTATAGAGCAAAAAAAATCGACCTTAACGGGTCGATTTTTTTGGTTTTAATAACATAGCATCCGGATATTTCTGTCGGACTTCTTTAAACTTTCGTTCGGCGTCTAGCTTGTTCTGGAATCTTCCTACCCTTACTCGGTATGTAGGTGAATCAAAGTCTATTTTTGAGGGTAGGTCCGGGAAATCTTGCTCAACGTTAGCTTGAATACTTTGAGCCTTATTATAGGAGCCGAAGCCTACTTGAATGCGGTAATATTCCGAACTTTCGTTGGAGGTTTTATATATTTCTATTAAATCAGTGATTTTTTGGTCTTGTTCAATGTTAATTTGGCCTTGTTGGGCATATCCAAATGTTAAAGACGCAAGGGAGAAACTGAGTGCAAAAATTGTCTTCATTGTAGTGAAATAATTGGGTTTTAATAATTTATACAAAAGTAGCGTATTCCTCGGCATTGTAAAGGATGGCATATTATTTAGAATAGATATAAATTAGGAATTATCAATCCGTTAACATTTTCAAAATAAAGTCTATTACGTATTTTTGCCTTCGATTTTAGCACTGATAAGAATAACACAAGTTTTCTATAAATGAAATTATCGTGCCAAGATGTCGATAGAAATAAGATTCATATGAAAAAGGTTCCGTACCGCCATTCGATTTCTAAGGTTTTAGGTTTAACTCTATTTGTTTTCCTTTTATTTTCCGTTTCTATATCTGCTCAAGATGGTGGAAGTGAAGATGGGGCTTCTTCCGAAGCTGCTGCATCTGGTGATACTGCGGGAGATCCGGCTAAAGGTAAAGCGTTGTTCAATCAGAATTGTGCAGCTTGCCACTCTTTAAATCGTAAAATGACAGGTCCAGCTCTGGCTAATGTAGAGACTAGATTGTCAGATGACGAAGGTTTAAGTCGTGATTGGTTGTATCAATGGATTAAGAATAGTCCTGGGCTTATCGCTTCAGGTGATTCTTATGCTAATAAGATTTATGCTGAGTACAATCAGGCGGCAATGACTCCGTTTCCAACCTTGTCTAACGAGGATATTGATAATATTTTGGCTTATACGGCTGCTCCTCCAAAAACCGCTGCTCCTGCGGCTGCGGCTGGTGGTGAAGCTGCTGGTGGCTCTGGTGGTGCTTCCGATGGAATTTCAAATGAAATAGTTCTAGGTGCTCTGGCGCTTGTCTTTGGTCTTTTGGTGGTGATGTTGTTCTTAGTGAACAAAACATTGAAAAGGATAGCTGAGGCTAATGGGGTTGTTTTGGAAAGTGAAGCATCCGAAAAGAGATTGCCGCTTTGGAAAGCGTTTGCTAAAAATCAATTTTTGGTATTGGTATCGGTGATTTTCCTTTTGTTGGGTAGTGCATATTTTGCTTACGGATGGATGATGCAGGTAGGTGTTGATCAAGGGTATCAGCCAATTCAGCCAATACATTACTCACACCGTATCCATGCTGGGGATAATAAAATTGAATGTAAGTATTGTCACTCCTCTGCACGTGTTTCCAAGACTTCTGGAATTCCTTCCTTGAACGTGTGTATGAACTGTCATAAATCAATTTACCAAGTTGCTGATGAAACTTTGGAAGAAGGTAAGCGTGAGTATGGTGTTGATTATAACAAAGAAATCAAAAAGCTTTATGCCGCTGTAGGTTGGGATGAGGAAAATCAGAAATATACTGGTGAGAGTCAGCCTGTAGAATGGGTGCGTATTCATAATTTGCCTGATTTTGCATACTTCAATCACTCTCAGCACGTAAGTGTTGCTGGTATTGAGTGTCAGCAATGTCACGGTCCTGTTGAGGAAATGGAGATTATGTATCAATTCTCGCCTCTAACAATGGGATGGTGTGTTAACTGTCATAGAGAAACTGAAATTAAGGTAGAAGGTAATGCTTACTACGAAAAAATTCATACCGAGCTTTCCAAGAAATATGGTGTTGAAAAGTTAACGGCTGCGCAAATGGGCGGGCTGGAATGTGGAAAGTGTCATTATTAATCGAATCTAGAAAGTAGCTAATTACATAGAAAGTATGGCATCAAACAAAAAATATTGGAAGAACGAGGCGGAATTAAATCCGAACGATTCCATTGTTGAGACGCTAAGACAGAACGAGTTTGTTGAGCAAATTCCAGTAGATGATTTTTTGGGAGATAAGGAAAGTCTATCTGCTACATCTACCAATAGAAGGGATTTTCTTAAGTACGTTGGTTTTAGTACCGCGGCGGCTTCATTGGCTGCTTGTGAAGGACCTGTGCATAAATCTATTCCTTATGTTGTTCAGCCAGAAAATATTGTTCCGGGTGTTGCTAATTATTATGCTACAACTATAGCGAACGGTTTTGACTTTGCAAGTATCCTTATTAAAACAAGGGAAGGTCGTCCTATTAAGGTTGAAAATAATAAAGATGCCAAGGTTGCCGGTTCTGCCAATGCAAGAGTTCAGGCATCTGTACTTTCCTTATATGATAGTACGCGCTTACAGGGGCCAATGGCAAATGGAGAGCCTACTGAGTGGTCTGTTTTGGATGCTGCTGTAAAAGCAAAATTAGGAAGTCTTAAAGGTTCTGGTCAGCAAATCGCATTGTTGACACAAACATATGCTAGTCCGTCTACGGATAGATTGATAGGTGAATTAAAAGCTGAGTATGGTAATGTAAACCATGTGGTTTATGATGCTATTGCCGAAGATGCCGCAGCTAGTGCTTATGAAGCTAAATACGGTGAGCGTGCTTTGGCGGATTATGATTTTGAAAAGGCGGACCTTATAGTTTCTTTTGGAGCGGATTTCTTAGGAGATTGGCAAGGAGGAAGCTATGATGGAGGGTATGCAAAAGGTAGGGTGCCTAAAAATGGCAAGATGTCGCGCCATGTACAGTTTGAGGCAAACATGACCTTGAGTGGTGCTAATGCGGATAAGCGTATTCCTTTAACGCCAATGCAACAGAAAATAGCTTTGGCTCAGTTGTATGCTAAGTTGAACGGTACAAGTGTTGGTGGTGAACTTTCTGAAAATGTTCAGAGGACCATAGATGATGTGGCCGCTCATATAAGAAAGAATAAAAGTAAGGCCGTAGTAGTTACGGGTCTTGATGATATACATGCTCAAACGGTTGTACTTGCAATTAATGAAATGTTGGGTAGTAAGGCTTTTGATCCTGCTTCTCCTCGTTATGTAAGACAAGGAAATGTTAAGGCGGTACAGAAGTTGATTGCGGATATGAAGGCGGGCAAAGTTGGCGCGTTGATCGTAGACGGTGTTAACCCTATGTATACGCTTCCTAATGCAGCTGACTTTAAAGAAGGTGTTGAGAAAGTTGGTCTTTCTGTTGTGTTCTCCAATAATTGGAATGAAACTACAGAAGTAGCGCAGTATACTGCAGCAGCTAATCATTTTTTGGAGTCTTGGGGAGATACCCAAATCAAGAAAGGGCAATACAGTTTGATGCAACCTACCATTAAAGAACTTTTTGATACAAGACAGTTTCAGACTGCATTGTTAAAGTGGTTAGGTAGTGATAAAACATATTACGAATATGTAAAGGAAACCTGGTCTCAGTCAATATTGGCCGGAAATGATTGGAATAAAGCATTGCATGATGGTGTTTATTCTGCGGCAGGTATGACTTTAAGCTCTGATGCGGACCCAGAAAATGCGGTTTCCGAAGAAGAAGATAAAGAAATAGCAAGTGCCAATGTAATTGAGGAGGTGGCTGCTCAAGCCGGTATTCCTATTGCTACGGCCATTAATAGCTTGGTAAATGCTACCAGCGGAGGCGGTGTTGAGCTTACTCTTTACTCTAAAACGGGTATGGGTGCAGGTCAGCAGGCTAACAATCCGTGGTTACAGGAGTTTCCTGATCCAATTACTAGAGTTTCTTGGGATAACTATGTTACCGTTTCCAAGGCAGATGCTGAGCGTTTAGGTTTTGTAAACGAGCACGTTGCCAATGGAGGTTTGGACGGTAGTTATGCCAACGTTACCGTAAATGGAGTTGTACTAAATAACGTTCCGGTAATTATTCAGCCAGGTCAAGCCATTGGTTCTATTGGTCTTTCCTTAGGTTATGGAAGAAAAGTAGGAATGAAATCTGAGATGCAGACAGGTGTTAATGCTTATCCGTTGTATCAGAATTTCACCAATGTTCAGGCAGCTACTATTGAGAAAGCTTCGGGAATGCATGAGTTTGCATGTATTCAGCTGCATAAGACCTTAATGGGTAGAGGTGATATCATTAAGGAGACTACCTTGGAGATATTCAATACAAAGGATCACGCTGAGTGGAACGAAGTTCCGGTGGTTTCTTTGGATCACCAAGAGGTTCCGGCTACATCTGTTGATTTGTGGGATAGTTTTGATCGTACTATAGGTCATCACTTTAACATGTCTATAGATTTAAATGCGTGTACCGGTTGTGGTGCATGTGTTATTGCTTGTCATGCAGAGAACAATGTTCCTGTAGTAGGTAAGGAAGAAGTTAGAAAGAGTAGGGATATGCACTGGTTGCGTATCGATAGATATTATTCTTCGGAAGATACTTTTGAGGGAGACAATATTAAGAAGGATGAGTTTGATGGTCTTTCAGGTGATAATGGTTCTTTAGGTGGTTTTGGTGAGTTGGAGCATCCAGCGGCTAATCCTCAAGTGGCATTTCAGCCTGTAATGTGTCAGCACTGTAACCACGCGCCATGTGAAACTGTTTGTCCGGTTGCGGCAACATCTCATAGTCGTCAAGGTCAAAACCATATGGCATATAACCGTTGTGTGGGTACTAGATATTGTGCAAACAACTGTCCGTACAAAGTTCGTAGATTCAACTGGTTCTTGTATAATAACAATGACGAGTTTGATTACCATATGAACAATGACTTGGGTAAAATGGTATTGAATCCTGATGTAAATGTTCGTTCAAGAGGGGTTATAGAAAAATGTTCTATGTGTATTCAGATGACTCAGAAGTCTATCTTGGATGCGAAAAGAGATGGTCGTCCTGTAAAAGATGAGGAATTCCAAACAGCTTGTTCATCTGCATGTAGTACAGGAGCTATAATCTTTGGTGATGTTAATGATAAGGAAAGTGAAGTTTCCAAATTGGCAGAAAGTGATCGTATGTACCATTTATTAGAGCATGTGGGAACTAAACCAAATGTATTCTACCATGTTAAGGTTAGGAATACGAACGAAGCATAAAAAACCGTATTTAAGTAAACAACTATAATAGATTTATATGGCGTCGCATTACGAAGCACCTATACGAAAGCCCTTGGTTATTGGGGATAAAGGCTACCACGATGTAAGTGTGGATATAGCCGCTCCGGTTGAGGGTAGGGCCAATAAGCATTGGTGGATTGTGTTTTCCATTGCCTTAGTGGCATTTCTTTGGGGTGTTGGTTGTATTATTTATACAGTCTCTACCGGTATTGGAACATGGGGTTTGAACAAGACCGTTAACTGGGCTTGGGATATTACAAACTTTGTTTGGTGGGTAGGTATTGGTCACGCGGGTACTTTGATATCTGCCGTACTTTTGCTTTTCCGTCAGAAATGGAGAATGGCCATTAACCGTTCTGCGGAGGCTATGACAATATTTTCTGTTGTTCAGGCGGGTCTTTTCCCAATCATTCACATGGGTCGTCCTTGGTTGGCATACTGGGTATTGCCAATTCCTAACCAATTTGGTTCGTTATGGGTAAACTTTAACTCACCGCTACTTTGGGATGTATTTGCAATATCTACATACCTTTCAGTTTCTTTGGTATTCTGGTGGACAGGTCTACTTCCTGATTTTGCGATGTTACGTGATAGGGCTATTCTTCCTTTTCAAAAGAAAATATATAGTCTGTTAAGTTTTGGTTGGAGTGGTCGTGCTAAAGATTGGCAACGTTTTGAAGAAGTGTCATTGGTTTTGGCAGGTTTGGCTACACCACTTGTACTTTCTGTACATACCATTGTATCTTTTGACTTTGCTACATCGGTAATACCGGGTTGGCATACAACCATCTTCCCTCCATACTTTGTGGCTGGTGCAATTTTCTCTGGATTTGCAATGGTGAATACACTTTTGATTATCATGCGTAAAGTGTGTCACTTGGAAGATTATATCACTGTTCAGCATATTGAGTTAATGAACATTGTTATTATGTTAACCGGTTCTATTGTAGGGTGTGCATATATAACAGAGCTTTTCATGGCTTGGTATTCAGGTGTGGAATACGAACAATATGCTTTCTTGAACAGAGCTACTGGACCTTACTGGTGGGCTTACTGGTCAATGATGACTTGTAATGTGTTCTCTCCTCAGTTCATGTGGTTCAAAAAATTGAGAACTAGTATTATGTTTTCTTTCGCTATATCTATTGTAGTGAACATAGGAATGTGGTTTGAGCGTTTCGTAATTATCGTAACATCGTTGCATAGAGATTACCTTCCATCTTCATGGACTATGTTCTCACCAACATTTGTAGATATCGGAATCTTTGTAGGTACTATTGGATTCTTCTTCGTGTTGTTCCTTCTTTACGCTAGAACATTCCCTGTAATCGCTCAAGCGGAGGTTAAATCTATCTTGAAGTCATCTGGAAGTAAGTATAAAAAACTAAGAGATGCGGGTCAGCCATTATATCAGATAACTAAATTGTCTGCTGCTGATACTATGGAAGAAGTTATTACAGATGATGTGCTTATGGGAGAAGTTGTGCCGCAACAAGATACCAGCGAGAGCGTTTCTGAACTTTTGAGTACTATTGGTAAGTTTGATGCAACAAAAGAGACTGCTGATGACCTTAAACAAATTAAAGGTGTAGGTCCTCAAATGGAAGCAACACTTAATGAAATTGGAATATTCACTTTTGCCCAAGTGGGTAGAATGACCAATAGGGAGTATGATTTGTTGGATTCAATAACAGAATCTTTCCCAGGTAGAGCGCAAAGAGACGATTGGGCCGGTCAGGCAAGATTATTAAATAATAAGAAACAATAGCTATGGCATCTAAAGCGATACATGCATATTATGATGATGATGACGTGCTAATGCTTGCCGTTAAGAAGGTAAAGGCAGCCAAGCATCACATCGAAGAAGTATATTGTCCATTTCCTGTTCATGGCTTAGACAAAGCTATGGGTTTGGCTCCAACACGTATTGCCATTACGTCGTTCATTTACGGCTGTATAGGTCTTAGTGTAGCTACGCTTATGATGAACTACATCATGATCGAGGATTGGCCTCAGGATATTGGTGGGAAGCCTAGTTTTAGTTATATAGAGAACATGCCGGCATTTGTGCCTATTATGTTTGAGTTAACTGTATTTTTTGCGGCTCACTTAATGGTGATAACTTTTTATATGAGAAGCCGTTTATGGCCTTTCAAAAAAGCGGAAAATCCAGATGTACGTACTACGGATGATCATTTCTTAATGGAGATAGATATTCATGGTAACGAAAAAGAGTTAAAAGATCTGTTGTTGGATACAGGGGCAGTGGAGATAAACATAGTTGAAAAAACCAGTCATTAAATATGAACAGTTTTAGCAAAATAGGAATCGTTTTTGGGTTGCTACTGTGTGTTGCGGCTTGTGCCGATAAGAACAGTCCCAACTATCAATATATGCCGAATATGTACGAGCCAGTAGGTTACGAGGCATATGGTGAGGTAGATTTTCTTCCTAATCGTCAGGAGGCAATGGTTCCACCGGCAAATACTATTTCTCGTGGCTGGATTCCTTACGGATATGAAAATACACCGGAAGGTAAAGAGTTGGCAAGAGTTCAAAAAAGTCCATTGGATTCAGTGAACATTGAAAAGGATTTAGCTGCGGGTGGTCAATTATATACCATTTATTGTGCTATTTGCCATGGTGATAAAGGTGATGGTCAAGGTACGCTTGTAAAAAGAGAAAAGATTTTGGGTGTTCCAACATATGCGGATGAAGCTCGAAACATTACAGTAGGTACAGCTTACCATACCATTCATTACGGATTGAACTCTATGGGTTCTTATGCATCTCAGATGAATACAAAAGAGATGTGGCAAGTTTCGGAGTACGTGATGAAATTGAAACAAGACTTAACGAAATAATACTTAGAAAAGGGATATGTATACGTTTTCAAACAAATTAAAGATCGGTTCCTTTATTTTAATGGCTCTTGGGATACTTGGTATTGCTATCGGATTTATATCGGCACCAAGTACTGTAGAAGAGGCAAAAGCTATAGTGGCCAGTCATGATGGACATGGAGATGCCCATGGTGCGGTAGAAGCACATGGCGCTGTTGCAGAAGGACACGGTGATGCTGTTGAGGCTCACGGTGAGGAACATGATTCTTCTCACGACGAACACCTTTTACATCAATTACAGAATAAGCCATGGGCCGCTTTATATGTAGCCGCATTCTTTTTCTTTATGATTGCTTTGGGGGTTTTGGCTTTCTATGCAATACAACGTGCAGCGCAGGCCGGTTGGTCTCCGTTACTTTTTAGGGTTATGGAAGGTATTACGGCATATATAGTTCCTGGTGGAATTATCGTTTTTGTAATACTAGTTCTGTCGGTTTTACACATGAACCACCTCTTTGTGTGGATGGATGCCGATGTAGTTGCGCATGATCACCTTTTACAAGGTAAGGCCGGTTATTTAAACCCTACTTTCTTCTTAATACGTGCCGCTATATTTTTGGCAGGTTGGATATTTTACAGAGAGTATTCTAGAAAACTTTCACTAAGACAGGATGAGTCTAACGACAATGCCAATTTTAAGTTGAACTTTAAATGGTCTGCTGCATTCTTGGTATTTTACTTAGTATCGGAATCTATCATGTCTTGGGATTGGATTATGAGTGTTGATCCGCACTGGTTCAGTACTTTGTTCGGATGGTATGTTTTTGCTAGTATGTTCGTATCAGGTATTACCGTAATAGCTATGGTAACCGTGTATCTGAAGTCTAGAGGTTACTTGCCAGATGTGAACAATAGTCACATACATGATTTAGCCAAGTTTATGTTCGGTATTAGTATATTCTGGACATACCTATGGTTCTCTCAATTTATGCTTATATGGTACTCTAACATACCAGAAGAGGTTACTTACTATGTAACGCGTATTGCAGATTATAGATTACCATTCTTTGGAATGATAGTAATGAACTTTTTGTTCCCTGTGTTGCTTCTTATGAATAGCGATTTCAAACGTATGAACTGGTTTGTGGTTCTAACAGGTATCGTTATTTTAGGTGGGCACTATATGGATATATTCAATATGATTATGCCATCAACTGTAGGTGATCAATGGTTTATAGGTATACCTGAAATTGGGGCTGTTCTTTTCTTTGCCGGCTTATTCATTTTCTGGGTGTTCCGTGCATTGTCAACTGCACCTTTACAGCCTAAACGTAACCCGTTTATTGAGGAGAGCAGACATTTTCATTATTAGTATTTTTAACGTATAATAGTAGAACATACGATGACTACATTATTGACTTTAGTGGTTTTAGCCTTGGTGGCAATTGCGATATGGCAGATGACGAAGATATTTGAATTGTCTCAGCTCAAAGCCGAAAATTCTCAAATAGCCAACGATTCGGATAACAAAACAAACGGATACCTTCTGTTCGCGTTTCTTATCTTTATTTACGGTATTACAATTTTTAGTTTCTGGAAATATTCTAAGTTTTTACTTCCGGAAGCTGCATCTGCTCACGGTGGGGAGTATGACTCTTTAATGTTGGTTTCCTTCATTATCATTTTCATTGTGCAGACCCTTACACAGGCTTTGTTACACTACTTTGGTTACAAGTATCGTGGTGTTGAAGGTAAAAAGGCCCTTTTCTTTGCGGACAGTGATCGTCTAGAGTTTATATGGACTATAATTCCTGTAATAGTACTTTCTGGACTTATCCTTTGGGGATTATACACTTGGACTACTATTATGGATGTTAATGACGAAGACGATCCATTAATTGTGGAGCTTTATGCACAACAATTTAGTTGGACGGCTAGATATGGTGGTGAGGATAACGTATTAGGTAAGGCTAACGTTAGAATGATTGATATCAATAAGGCCAACGTACTTGGTTTGGATGAGTCTGACAGCTACGCCGCAGATGATATCATCGTTAAAGAATTACACCTTCCTGTAGGTAGAAAGGTTAATTTTAAAATGCGTTCGCAAGATGTGCTTCATTCTGCATACATGCCGCATTTTAGGGCTCAAATGAACTGTGTTCCGGGTATGATTACTGAATTTTCTTTCACTCCAATTTATACTACGGAAGAAATGCGTCAGAATCCTGATGTGGCTGATAAAGTAAAACGTACAAACGAGATTAGATCGGAAAGAGCGGCTAATGGAGAGGAAAATTCCGACCCATGGGAGTTCGATTATATTTTACTTTGTAATAAGATATGTGGAAAGTCTCACTACAATATGCAAATGAAGATTATTGTAGAGACTCAAGAAGAGTATGATGCGTGGATAGCCGAGCAAAAAACCTTTGGGCAGAATGTAATGGGTCAAGCATCTACAGATGAATTCAAGAACATTGAAACTGCAACGGCTAGTCACTAATACGAGTTTTCGTAAGGTATAGTCTAAGAGCGCTTTAAAAGAAAATTAAAATTAAAGAATAACAAATATGTCAGTTACTGCAAATGCACAGTTAGATGACCATGCACATGACGATCATGAGCATCACCACAAGCAAACTTTTGTAACCAAATATATATTTAGTCAAGATCATAAAATGATCTCTAGACAGTATTTGATTACTGGTTTGATAATGGGAGCGCTAGGCATCGCAATGTCAATTATGTTCCGTATGCAATTGGCATGGCCAGGGGAATCCTTTGGTATCTTCGAGACCTTTTTAGGAAAATGGGCTCCAGATGGAGTTATGGATGCAGATGTTTATTTGGCATTGGTAACTATTCACGGTACGTTAATGGTATTCTTTGTTCTTACACAGGGTCTGAGTGGTACATTTAGTAACTTACTTATTCCGTTGCAAATTGGTGCTAGGGATATGGCTTCGGGCTTTTTGAACATGCTTTCGTATTGGTTGTTTTTCTTGTCTTCCATAATAATGATTTCCTCTTTATTCGTTGAAGCAGGACCAGCGGCTGCAGGGTGGACTATTTATCCTCCGCTAAGTGCATTGCCAATGGCTCAGCCTGGTTCAGGAATGGGTATGACATTGTGGTTGGTTTCTATGGCTATTTTCATTGCTTCATCTCTTATGGGATCGTTGAATTATGTAGTAACCGTAATCAACCTTCGTACAAAAGGAATGTCTATGACAAGATTGCCACTAACAATTTGGGCATTCTTTGTAACGGCCATTATCGGTATTATATCGTTCCCGGTACTATTATCTGCAGCTTTGTTGTTGATAATGGATAGAAGCTTTGGTACCTCATTCTTCTTGTCGGATATATTTATACAAGGTGAGGTATTGCACTACCAAGGTGGTTCACCGGTATTATATGAGCACCTTTTCTGGTTCTTAGGTCACCCTGAGGTATATATTGTAATCTTACCTGCCATGGGTATTGTATCTGAAGTAATGGCGGTAAATGCTAGAAAACCTATTTTTGGTTATCGTGCAATGATTGCTTCAATTTTGGCGATTGCATTCTTGTCTACAATTGTATGGGGTCACCATATGTTTATTTCGGGTATGAATCCGTTCTTAGGTTCTGTATTTACATTTACAACGCTTTTGATTGCTATTCCATCTGCAGTAAAAGCCTTTAACTGGATTACTACACTTTGGAAAGGTAACTTACAGTTAAACCCTGCCATGTTGTTTTCAATAGGTATGGTGTCAACTTTCATAACAGGTGGTCTTACAGGTATTATCTTAGGGGATAGTACATTGGATATTAACGTACATGATACATATTTTGTTATTGCTCACTTTCACTTGGTAATGGGTATTTCTGCACTATACGGTATGTTCGCAGGTATTTATCACTGGTTCCCTACTATGTTTGAAGGTAAGATGATGAACAAGAACTTAGGTTATATCCACTTCTGGGTTACCGCAGTTGGTTCGTATGGTATTTTCTTCCCAATGCATTTTGTAGGTATGGCCGGTGTGCCAAGAAGATACTATGAGAATACTGCTTTCCCAATGTTTGATGAATTAACGGATATTCAAGTATTGATGACCGTATTTGCAATTATCACTGCAGGTGTTCAACTTATATTCGTATTTAACTTTGTAAGGAGTATTTTCTATGGTAAAATAGGTCCTAAGAATCCTTGGAAGGCAACAACCTTAGAATGGACAACACCTCAGGAGCATATTCACGGTAACTGGCCAGGAGCCATTCCTGAAGTTCACCGTTGGGCTTATGACTATAGTAAGGTAGATGAAAACGGAGAGTACATTCTTCCAGGTCAGGATTTTGTTCCTCAGACCGTACCTTTGCAAAAAGATGAAGAAGAGCTTCAACATTAAAATACTAGACTAACTCAAATTAAAATGCCCGACTTTTATAGTTGGGCATTTTTTTTTGATACTTTTATTTAACATTCTTGTTGCGTAAGAACAATAAGAGATACATTTGCAAATTATAATAGAAGGGTCTAATCAACTGATGTCAAAGGGACTGTAGTATGAGAAATTTTATTTTTTTAATTGTTTTATTATTTACTTTTCAGGCTTTTGGCCAACGTAAACCCAAAATAAAGGGGAATAAGGTTGTGATAGATGTTTATCAAGAATTGCCTGCTTTCCATGCAATTGAACTGCGCGATGACCTTGATATTAGGCTACATGATTCTACTGAGGAAGGCGTTGCTATCACTGCTGATGACAACCTAATAGACGTTTTAAGGTTTAAGGTTCAAGATAGCGTGCTTCAGATTAGCTCCTTCTATAACATCACCCGTAAAAAGAAACTGGAGATCACGGTCAACTATATTTACCTGGAGGCCATTACAATGTATGATGGGAAAATTGAAATGGACGGAGCGGTTAATGCAAAGGATCTTTATGTAGATCTACATGAATCCGCAAAATTGGATTTAAATGCTGATGCCGAAGTTTTTAATATCAATATGGAAGGTAACAGTTCAGGGGAATTCAACTTAAAAGGACAAGAAATAAATTTGGTTTTAAAAGACAGGGTTGATGTAAAGGTATTTGGCACAAGTGATTTAAGTAATGTAAAGTTGTACAAAAACGCTACCGCTATTTTGGAAGGAACCACATTTGAATTGTATGCCAACCTTTTTGAAAATTCCAATCTAAAAGCTGAAAAATTAGAGTCAGAAGCTGTTTATCTTACTGTAGAGGAGTCCGCTACTGCGGATATAAATAGTACCAAAATCTTACAACTTTCTTCAAGTGGTAATGCCAGGACCCATTTGTATGGGGAGGGCAAGGTAGAGATAATAGACTTTCTAGATACTTCTGAGTTACATAAGGAGAAATAGTTAGAACAACGTCTTATTTGGCAATAGGGGCGCTCATACAATGCTCCGGTATGCCAAACCCATCTACTAGGACTCCTATATGGGGTCTTAATTCACTTGATAACCGTTCTACACGTTGGCGGATGGCCTTAGATTTTGTCCCACCAATATAACCTTGTTCTAAGTACCATTCCGCATCTTGTCTTATAGTATAAATTGCGTGTAACGTTCCTAGTTTCTGAAACAAAGCTTTGTTCTTGGCGTCGGATATGGTTTCTACAAAATCATTGTAAGTAGAATAGGCTAGTTCATTGCTATAGGCTTTGCCCAATGCCAGCAAGTGGCTTTGTACTTTAAGAAACGCTTGGTAAGAAGGTATTCCCGTTTTAATATAATCTCTAATTCGCATAGCCAGGGTGTAGGTCAACCGTCTGGTACGGTATTCAAAAGCATGCTTGTGGAATTTAGGATTGTACAAATGATCCTTATCTACTTTGTTACTGTAAATAGGATTGATCGTGGTTAGTTTGTCATTGATCTGTATGCCCAATATTTTTAGTACTGCGGAAAATCCTGCGCTATTAAACTCCGATTTAAAGTCTGATAGAACCCCCTTGGCGGCCAATAATAACAGTACGGTATTATCACCCTCAAAAGTGGTGAAGATATCTACATCGCCTTTTAAGTCGGCTATACGGTTTTCTAAAAGGTAGCCTTTTCCGCCACAAGCTTCGCGGCATTCTTGAATGGTGTCATTCGCATACCAGGTGATGATAGATTTTAAGCCCGCCACTTGGGTTTCTATCTTTCGCTTGTCTGGTTGGGATGGGTCACAATATTGTTGCATCATCTTATCAAGGGTTATGTGATAGACGTAAGCGCTAGCCACTAGAGGCGTTAGACGCAACTGGTGCGTTGGGTAGTCCATTAAAAGGTCTTCCTGTACCTTTATACTGTCATTAAATTGTCTGCGCTTTAAGGCATGTTTAATGGCAACGGTTAAAGCAAATTTAGCACCTCCCAAACCTGCTCGGGCCACACAAATTCTTCCGCCCACCAAGGTGCCCAACATGGTAAAAAACCGTTTGTTTGGGTTTTTTATATCAGAGTGGTAAGTCCCATCTTCTTTAATGTCCCCATATTTATTAAGTAGATTTTCTCTGGGTACGGCAACTTGATTAAACCAAATTTTACCGTTATCAACTCCGTTCAGACCTAGTTTGTAGCCATTGTCTTCTACATTTATTCCGGGTAAAAGTTCGTGCTTTTCATTTCTAAGCGGAACCAGAATGGCGTGCACACCTTCGTTTTTTCCATTTACGATGAGTTGCGCAAATACAGATGCCATCTTGGAGTGCAATGCATTTCCAATATATTCTTTATTATCGTTTTTCCCCGGAGTGTGAATTACAAGTTGGTCTGTTTCGTTGTTGTAAGTCGCCGTAGTTTTTATTCCCCGTACGTTGGACCCATGGCCTGTTTCGGTCATGGCAAAACAACCTAAAAGCTCTGCTTTTCCTGTTTTTGAGAGGTACAGGTCATGATGTTTTTTAGTTCCTAACTTTTGGATACTTCCTCCAAAAAGACCAAACTGCACTCCAAATTTTATAGAAAGGCTGCCATCGGCAAACATCATATTTTCAAACATGTAAGCATAACCTTCCATATCATCGGTTCCGCCATATGCTTCTGGATAGGCCATGGCTCCATATCCCTTAATGGTTAAGAATTTAACTTGGTTCAGAACAACATTTCTGAAATCGTCTTTGTTTCGGTGCACTTCCCACTTAAAAATAGGGTCGGCCAATACTTCCCTGAAATCATCCACCAGTTTGGCATGCTTCCCTTTTAAAATCGTATCGATCTCTTTGGAATCATAAAATTCCGAGGTAGTTTCATGAATTACATCAACATCAAAGAGGTGATTGTAATGATTGGGTTGAATACCCAGTTGTATTTCAATATGTTTTAATTGTTCGTTAAATGGACATTCATCTTTATAGTGGCACACTACCTTTTGGCTAAATGTGGCTAATGGGTAAGTTTCACTTTCAATTAATTTAACTCCTGAATTGGAAATAGTCTGTTTCCATTTTTTTAATTCTGTATTCGCAGGCGGATTTTGTGTATTAAGCCACGTAAGTAATTGTGCCCTGCTTTTTTCGGATAGGGTTTTATCTGCGTCTATCGCATTTTGTACAACATTAATTTCGGATGCTGTGAGCAGGTCATCGGACCAAATAACATAGTAAAATGGGATGTACTGAAGAATTTCTGAGGAATAAGTGGAGTCTTGCATAGAATGAAATTACGAAAATTATCTTCAAAATAATGCGGCCTATGGCCATATAGAAAACGGTAGATTAGGGGTGTGAAGTATAGTGGGCTTGTTTCTTTTTCTGCTATCTTTGTTTTAATATGAATGAGTACTTAGACGCCGAAGGAGAGAATTTTACCCCTGAGGAATTTGATATAGAAAGAGCTTTGCGCCCCATAAGTTTTGATGACTTTACGGGTCAGGAGCAGGTATTGGAGAATTTAAAGGTTTTTGTGGAGGCCGCCAATCAACGAGGGGAGGCATTGGATCACACCTTGTTTCACGGCCCTCCAGGACTGGGTAAGACCACTTTGGCCCACATTCTTGCGAGTGAACTAGGGGTAAGTATCAAGATTACTTCCGGACCGGTTTTGGATAAACCGGGCGATCTTGCAGGTCTGCTTACCAATTTGGATGAGCGCGATGTACTCTTTATTGATGAAATTCACCGTTTGAGCCCAATAGTAGAGGAGTATCTGTACTCCGCTATGGAAGATTATAAAATTGATATTATGATCGAGTCGGGTCCTAATGCGCGATCCGTACAGATAAACCTGAATCCGTTTACACTGATCGGGGCTACCACCCGCTCGGGATTGTTAACGGCACCCATGCGTGCCCGTTTTGGTATTCAGAGCCGCTTACAATATTATTCTACGGAATTACTTTCAACCATAGTTGAGCGTAGTGCAGAAATACTAAAAGTTCCTATTTCCCAAGAAGCTGCAATTGAGATTGCAGGTAGGAGTAGGGGTACACCTAGAATTTGTAATGCTCTTTTAAGAAGGGTGCGGGATTTTGCTCAAATCAAAGGTAATGGTAGCATAGATATTGATATTTCAAAATTTAGTCTAAAGGCATTGAACGTAGATGCTCACGGATTGGATGAAATGGATAATAAGATTCTTACTACCATTATAGATAAATTTAAGGGAGGCCCCGTAGGTATTACCACATTGGCAACAGCGGTTTCCGAAAGTGCCGAAACCATAGAGGAAGTATATGAACCTTTCTTGATTCAGCAGGGTTTTATTATGCGAACACCGCGTGGCCGTGAAGTAACGGATTTGGCGTATAAACACTTGGGGAAGCTCAAAGGAGGAGTGCAACCAGGATTGTTTTAAGATGAATTCTAAAGAGAAATATTCCGAACTTATAAAAACCGAAGCCAAACGCCTCGGTTTTTTGTCTTGTGGTATTTCCAAAGCGGATTTTTTGGAGGAGGAAGCTCCTAGATTGGAGAAATGGCTCAATAACAATATGCATGGCGAAATGTCGTACATGGCCAATCATTTTGATAAACGTTTAGACCCACGTCTTTTGGTAGACGGGGCTAAATCCGTCATTTCATTACTGCTGAATTATTATCCCGAAAACGCACAAGAGGAAAACACATATAAAATATCTAAATACGCTTACGGGCAAGATTACCACCATGTCATTAAATCCAAATTGCGTGAGCTGCAAAATTTTATTTCTGAAAATATAGGTGAAGTTGGGGGTAGGGCTTTTGTTGATTCCGCGCCCGTTCTGGATAAGGCTTGGGCCGCTAAAAGTGGCCTAGGGTGGATAGGGAAGCACAGCAACCTCCTCACCCAAAGGGTAGGTTCTTTTTATTTTATTGCCGAGCTTATTGTTGATTTGGATTTGGAGTATGATTCTAGGGTTACGGATCATTGCGGAACCTGTACTGCTTGTATAGATGCATGCCCCACGGAAGCTATTGTGGAGCCCTATGTGGTTGACGGGAGTAAGTGTATTTCTTATTTTACCATTGAGCTCAAAAATGAAATTCCAACGGAATTTGAGGGTAAATTTGATGATTGGGCCTTTGGGTGTGACGTTTGTCAAGATGTATGCCCGTGGAACCGGTTTTCAAAACCTCACCAAGAACCCTTGTTCAATCCACATCCGGAATTATTATCCATGTCCAAAAAGGATTGGGAAGAAATTACCGAAGATGTTTTCCGAAAAGTTTTTCGGAAGTCGGCAGTAAAAAGGACTAAATTCTCAGGTTTACAGCGCAATATCAAATTTCTAAAATAAAGCAGCGAACTACGAAAACGTTAGAGTTTGCTATCTTTTATATTTTCTAGGTAAGTTCTTTCAGGTCGAGGATTTATTGTGCTATCTTGTTTGGTAGTTTTTATACCAAAACCAACTTCAAATGAGCTTTATTAAAAAACCGAGTTTAAGTTTTTGGCAGATTTTCAATATGAATGTCGGCTTTTTGGGCATCCAATTCAGTTTTGGACTTCAGCAAACCGCAATCAATCCTGTTTTTTTGTTTTTGGGAGCATCGGAAGATATGTTGCCTATTCTTAATATAGCTGGACCTGTAACGGGTTTGATCGTTCAGCCTATTATCGGAGCTATATCGGATAAAACTTGGTCGCCCCGTTTTGGTAGGCGTAAACCGTTTTTTCTGATTGGAGCTATTATTGGTAGTCTTTGCCTTTTTGCATTTCCGTTAAGTCCCGCCTTGTGGTTTGCAGTAGGGTTACTTTGGATTTTAGATGTGGGGAACAATATGGCAATGGAGCCTTACCGTGCTTTTGTAGGGGATAAGTTGCCTGAAAAGCAATTGAGTTTGGGGTATCAAATGCAAAGTCTATTTGTTGGTGCCGGTATTGTTTTAGCCAACGCATCCATATTTTTGTTCCAAGATTGGTTTGGGGGCGGAGATGTTGCGGATGTAGCCGGTTCCATACCTAAGTGGTTGTATTACTCCTTTTTTATAGGAGCCTTTTTGTCTGTATCAACCATTCTTTGGTCCGTATTAAAAACTCCCGAAATTCCACCTACAGAAGAAGAAATGGAAGAAATCAAAGCTCATAAAGCCCTTTCTTTTGGGGAACGTTTTAATATGCCTTTCATAGAGATTGCCAAAGCGGTAAAAGAAATGCCTTCTTTTATGTGGAAACTCTCCGCTGTCTATCTTTTTCAATGGTACGCCCTATTTGTGTATTGGCAGTTTATAACACCTTTGTTCATGAGTACTATGGGGTTTGATTTGTCCGGAGCTGCCGCGCAATCGGCAAAAATGAGCACTACTTACAATATTACCACTATGGTCGTAGCATTGGCATTGGTGCCATTGGCGCTAAAATTTGGAAGTAAAAAAGTCTACGCGGCAAGTTTATTGGGTACGGGGCTAGCACTTTTCACAATTCCATATATTTCCGATCCTATTACCGTGTTGTTTCCTATGGTCTTGTTCGGTATAGGTTGGGCGGCTATGATGGGTATACCTTATACCATGGTTTCCAAGATTGTACCTCAGGATAGACGAGGCGTGTACATGGGTATTTTAAATATGATGATCGTCATTCCCATGGGGATAGAGACGCTTACTTTTGGACCTATTTTTAAGAACCTTCTTGGTGGTAATGCCGTTAACGCTATATTGTTCGCTGGGGTGTTTTTTGTTCTTGCTGCGGTTCTTTCTTTACGGTTGAACGTAAAGGAGGCCAAAAAGGAGAATGTGGGCTAGTTGGGTTTTATACCTGTAAATCGCGTAAATTCTTGGAAATTTATCCTCTAAACGGGCTACACATATCCGAAGAATACCCTTAAATTTGTTTTCTTAAATCTAATATTCCTATGGGCAATCAAAAACAGAGAAGGGAAGCATTGATATATCATGCTAAACCGCAACCTGGCAAAATAAAAATCGTTCCTACAAAACCTTATTCAACCCAGCGAGATTTGGCTTTGGCCTATTCGCCAGGTGTAGCAGAACCTTGCTTGGAAATTGCTAAGGATAAGGATAATGCCTATAAATATACCTCTAAAGGAAATCTGGTGGCCGTTATATCCAATGGTACGGCCGTATTGGGGCTTGGTAATATTGGTCCGGAGGCCTCAAAGCCAGTTATGGAAGGGAAAGGATTGCTGTTCAAAATTTTTGCGGATATAGATGGAATAGATATTGAAGTTGATACGGAGGATGTTGATAAATTCGTGGAGACCGTAAAAATGATCGCTCCTACTTTTGGCGGCATCAATTTGGAGGATATAAAAGCACCCGAAGCTTTTGAAATAGAAAGAAGGCTTAAAGAAGAGCTTGATATTCCGGTAATGCATGATGATCAACACGGAACGGCCATTATCTCTGCTGCAGCTTTGTTAAATGCGTTGGAACTGTCCGAAAAGAAAATAGAAGAAGTCCGCATTGTTATTAGTGGTGCTGGTGCTGCCGCTGTTTCCTGTACAAAGCTGTATAAGGCTTTTGGTGCAAAGGCCGAAAATATTGTGATGTTGGACAGTAAAGGGGTTATCAGAAAAGATGCCGAAAATCTATCTGCTTCCAAAGCGGAATTTGCTACGGATAGAAAAATTGATACTCTTTCCGAAGCAATGGTAGATGCCGATGTTTTTATCGGACTTTCCATAGCCGATATCGTAACACCGGATATGTTAAATTCAATGGCGGAAAACCCTATTGTTTTTGCCATGGCAAACCCTAATCCTGAAGTAGATTACGACTTGGCCATAAAGACCAGGAAAGATATCATTATGGCTACAGGGCGTTCCGATCATCCTAATCAGGTGAATAATGTACTTGGTTTCCCTTTTATTTTTAGAGGGGCCCTTGATGTACGTGCTACTGCTATTAATGAAGAAATGAAAATGGCCGCCGTTAAGGCATTGGCCGAACTTACCAAACAACCCGTGCCGGAACAGGTAAACATTGCTTATGGGGAAACGCGATTAACGTTCGGTAAAGAATATATAATTCCCAAACCTTTTGATCAACGTCTTATTTCTGAAATTCCACCGGCCGTGGCCAAAGCTGCCATGGATAGTGGCGTGGCCAAAAGCCCTATTGATGACTGGGACCGGTATAAAGAAGAACTGCTACAACGTTCCGGGAACGATAACAAAGTAGTGCGCTTATTGCACAACAGGGCAAAAATGAACAAAAAACGTATTGTTTTTGCCGAAGCCGACCATCTTGATGTGTTGAAGGCCGCTCAAATCGTACATGAAGAGGGTATTGCTGAGCCTATTCTTTTAGGTAGAAAAGAGATTATTTTAGAATTGAAAAAGGAATTGGATTTTGATGCCGAGATAGATATTTTGGATCCAACTTCCAAAGAGTTTGATGAGAAACATATACGCTACGCAACCAAGTTCTGGGAAAGTAGAAAGCGCAGCGGTACTACACTTTACAGTGCGAAAATAAGAATGCGCGAGCGCAATTATTTTGGAGCTATGATGGTGCTTGAAGGTGATGCAGATGGTATGATATCTGGATATTCAAGAGCGTACCCAACGGTTGTAAAACCAATTTTGGAAGTTATTGGTAGAGCGTCAAATGTAAAGAAGGTATCTACGGTAAACATTATGATTACGGATAGAGGTCCATTATTTTTGGCGGATACTTCTATCAATATAGATCCAAATGCAGAAGAAATTGCAGAAATAGCTCAAAATGCCGCAAATGTGGCTTCAACTTTTGGATTTGACCCTGTATTGGCTTTACTGTCTTACGCAAACTTTGGGTCTTCTAACCATCCGCATGCAAAAAAAGTAAGGGAAGCGGTTCGTATTTTACATGAAAGCAACCCAAGTCTTGTGGTAGATGGTGAAATTCAAACAGATTTTGCCCTGAATAAAGAATTGTTACAGAGTCAGTTCCCATTCTCCAAACTGGCGGGTAAAAAGGTAAATACCCTAATTTTTCCAAACTTGGAATCGGCGAACATTACTTATAAGCTATTAAAAGAACTAAACCAAGCAGATAGTATAGGTCCTATTATGGTTGGTCTAAGAAGGTCTGTTCACATCCTTCAATTAGGTGCAAGCGTAGATGAAATGGTAAATATGACGGCGGTTGCTGTTATAGATGCACAAGAAAGAGAAAAAAGAAAAAAGGCCAAAACAGAGGCCAAGTAATAGTAATTGCCCGGTTCTAATTACCGGGCAAAATAATTCCCCAAAACAACCCCGGATATGATTACCCATCTTAAAGGAAAACTTGTAGAGAAAAACCCAACCTATGTAGTGATAGAATGTGCTGGAGTTGGTTATTTTGTAAATATTTCCTTGAACACTTTTTCTAAGATAGGCGATTCGGAAAATATTAGTTTATTTACTCATCTTCAAGTAAAGGAAGACTCACATACGCTTTTTGGTTTTGCCGAAAGATCTGAGCGCGAGATTTTCCGTCTTTTACTATCGGTTTCAGGTATTGGTTCAAGTACGGCCAGAACCATGCTTTCTTCATTGGAACCTGCCCAAATTAGAGATGCAATTGCCAATGGAGACGTGGCTACAATTCAGTCCATTAAAGGTATAGGAGCCAAAACGGCCCAACGTGTAATTCTAGACCTTAGGGATAAGATTTTAAAAGTTTACGATATAGGCGAAGTTTCCGCTCCTACGAACAATACAAATAAAGAAGAAGCGTTATCTGCTTTAGAGGTTCTTGGCTTTGTAAGAAGATCCGCCGAAAAGGTAGTTGACAAAGTACTTATCCAAGACCCCTCGCTCAGCGTAGAGAACATTATTAAACTTGCGCTTAAAAATTTATAACAAGTTTGAAAACAGGGGCCAAACTATTTCTTAAATCACCATTTAAGCTTACACTCCTATTTTTATTTTTGCTCGTTTCCTCCGGTGTATCGTATGCCCAAGAAACAGAAAATGAAGATAGGGAAGAGCAGGAAGTGGATTCCGTAAAGACCGGTTTTTCTTTGGGTAAGCTCAAAATGGAAAACCCGGAAAGTATTGTCTCTAAATACGAATACGATCCAAATCTAAATATGTACATCTACTCTGAAAAGGTAGGTGATTTTGATATTGGATACCCGGTGATACTTACTCCCGAGCAATATTATGAGCTGGTACGCCAAGAAGGAATAAAGGACTACTTTAAAGAAAAATCCGATGCCTATGCCGGAAAAAAAGAAGGTAGTGAAGAAGCAAGAAAAAACTTACTCCCCAATTTTTACGTAAACAACAGTTTTTTTCAATCCATTTTTGGTGGTAACACTATAGAGGTAATCCCACAGGGATCCGTGGCTATGGATCTAGGGGTTATCTGGCAAAAAAATGACAACCCCTCTTTATCCCCAAGAAACCGTACCAATCTATCTTTTGATTTTGATCAGCGTATAAGTCTAAGTATGCTTGGTAAAATAGGCGAAAGATTACAGGTTACGGCCAATTATGACACCGAGGCTACTTTTGATTTTCAGAACATTGTTAAACTGGATTATACACCTACGGAGGACGATATCATTCAGTCAATAGAGGTAGGTAACGTAAACATGCCGCTCAACAGCTCCCTTATAACGGGGGCGCAGAGTCTTTTTGGGGTAAAAACTCAGCTTCAATTTGGTAAGACCACGGTTACCGCAGTTTTCTCGGAACAGCGTTCTCAAAATAATACAGTTGTAGCACAGGGCGGTGGTACGGTAAATGAATTTTCTGTTTCGGCACTTCAATATGATGAGGATAAGCATTTCTTCCTGGCCCAGTATTTTAGGGATAATTATGATGCAGCTTTGGTTAACTACCCCTATATCAGGAGCCAAGTACAGATAACCCGTTTAGAAGTTTGGGTTACCAATCGTAGTCAGCAAACCTTAAACGTTCGTAATATAGTTGGTATTCAGGATTTGGGAGAATATGACCCATTGTTAGCAGGTGAAAATAAGACTAGAATCTCAGGGAATGCCCCTGCAGGATTTTTCAATGTAAATTCAGGACAACCTAACCAGTTGCCACGTAACGATGCAAATGATTACAATCCTGCGTTAATTGGTCAAGGAGGAGCGCTTACCCAGAGTATTCGTGATGTGGCTACCATTGAGCAAGGTTTCAATGTTTCAGGCTACCAACCTAACCAAGGGTTTGATTACGCTTATCTTGAAAACGCAAGAAAGTTGGAGCAGGGCAGGGATTTTCAATTTAACACCCAATTGGGCTACATTTCTTTAAACCAACGTTTAAGCAATGACGAGGTATTGGCGGTAGCCTTTCAATATACCTATAACGGAAAAGTGTATCAGGTTGGTGAATTTGCCAATGGCGGGGTAGATGCAACAACGGTTTCCGGATCTTTAGAAAACCCTATTATAGATAATAATACTTTGGTCCTGAAATTACTGAAAAGTAATATTACCAATGTGTCCGATCCTATTTGGGATTTGATGATGAAGAATATTTATGCCACCGGTGCTTTTAGGTTGAGTCAGGAAGATTTTAAAATGAATATCCTTTACTCTAACCCAACACCAAGGAACTATATTACTCCGGTTGAAGATTTTCCTGCCCAAACAGATGGAGGAAAACCTTTGCAAGAGCGCATATTGTTAGATGTCTTTAATTTTGATAGACTTAACGCCTACAATGATGTGCAACCTGGTGGTGATGGTTTTTTTGATTTTGTTCCGGGCATAACCGTAGATACGCAGAACGGCCAAATTATATTTACGAAAGTTGAGCCTTTTGGGGAATATCTTTTTGAACGTTTAGGTGGTGGGGATTATAATACCGAAAGCGGATATAACGCCAACCAAGAGAAATATGTATTTAGGGATATGTATGAGCTTACTAAATCTGCGGCCTTACAAAACCCGGAAAAAGATAAGTTCTTATTAAAAGGTAGATACAAGTCAGAGGGAAGTAATGGCATTCCGATCGGAGCGTTTAACGTGCCCAGGGGTTCTGTGCGTGTTACCGCTGGAGGAAGACAGTTGCAGGAAGGTATAGACTATACGGTAAACTATCAGGCAGGTACGGTTCAGATTCTTGATCCAAGTTTGGAGGCATCCAATACCCCAATTAATATTTCAGTAGAAAATAATGCCGTATTCGGTCAGCAAACCCGTCGTTTTACTGGCGTAAACGTAGAGCATCAATTCAACAAGAATTTTGTTTTAGGGGCCACTTTATTAAACCTAAATGAAAGGCCATTAACGCAAAAGTCTAACTTTGGCGTAGAGCCTGTGAATAATACCGTATTCGGAATCAATGGAAATTTCTCAACAGAAGTTCCTTTCTTGACCCGTTTGGTCAATAAACTACCTAATATAGATACGGACGTTCCGTCTAATCTTTCGGTTAGGGGAGAAGTTGCTTGGTTAAAGCCTAGTTCACCTAAAAATGCCGACTTTCAAGGGGAAACAACAACATACTTAGATGATTTTGAAGGGGCCCAGGCTCTAATTGATATCCGCTCTTCTTTGGGTTGGGCACTGGCAAGTACACCGGTGGAATTTTTGGATTCACCCACTCAAAAAGGTTTGGAAACCGGTTTCGGTAGGGCAAAAATGGCTTGGTATTCTATTGACCCTGTCTTTTATACCAACCAAAGGCCTGCGAGTATCAGTGATAATGATATTTCAACAAACGCTACAAGAAGGATATTTATAGATGAGGTTTTTCCTCAGGTTGAAGTAGCTCAAGGGCAGACGCGTCAACAGACTACATTAGATTTAGCGTATTACCCTGAGTTAAAAGGCCCGTATAACGCAAATGCTAATTTTGGAACGGAATCTCCCAATGATAAATGGGGTGGTATCATGCGGTCTTTGAGCAGCACCAATTTTGAGCAGGCCAATGTTGAGTTTGTTCAGTTTTGGGTGATGGACCCTTATTTAGAAGGAACTGCAACAAGCCAAGGAGAATTAGTGTTTAACCTAGGTAATATTTCCGAAGATATTTTGGCGGATGGCCTTAAGCAATACGAAAACGGACTACCAGTTAACGGTGAGGGAAGTGTAAAACCGGAAAATCCTACGTGGGGTCCGGTTCCGGCAACCCAGGCCTTAGTGTATGCCTTTGATGTTAATGAGGGTAGCCGCTCACAACAAGATCTTGGCTTTGATGGTCTTAATGACGGAGCCGAAGCCGCAATTTATGGGAACGATAATCCAGAAGATCCAGCTTTGGATAACTACGAATACTTCTTGCAACGTGATGGTGGGATACTTAATAGGTATTTGAACTTCAACAACCCGCAAGGAAACTCGCCGGTTGAGGTAACTAATGATAATAGAGGGTCTACCACATTGCCGGATGTAGAGGATATTGATCGTGATTTGACCATGAATACGGTAAACAGTTACTATGAATACCGAATTCCTATTAAACCCAACACGACCATTAACGATAAATATGTAACCGACATTCGTGATTCATTAGTGCTTTCAGGAAATAGAATTCCTAATGAAAGTACAGTGCGTACCCGATGGATCCAGTATAAAATTCCGTTAAGTGATTTTACCGAAGCAGTAGGCGGCATCAATGATTTTCGCTCTATAAGCTCATTGCGTATGTACATGACCGGCTTCTCTAGTGATGTGCTTTTGCGTTTTGCTACGTTAGATCTTGTACGTGGAGATTGGAGAACCTATACTAAGTCTCTTGATGTAGATGACCCAAATACGGCAGATGATGCCACTACCTTAGACGTTAATGCGGTTAACATTCAGGAAAACGAAAGTAGAAGCCCTATTCCTTATGTGCTGCCTCCAGGTGTTCTTCGTGAGCAATTGAACAATAACAATACCATTATACAACAGAATGAGCAATCTCTTTCTTTGGTGGTGGAAAATTTGGAGTCTCAAGATTCTAGAGGTGTATTTAAGAGTCTTGATATTGATGTGCGTCAGTATGAAAAATTAAAAATGTTCATACATGCCGAGAAAATTTTAGAGACGGATATTTATGATGTTGATCAACCCTTGGTAGGTTTCCTTAGAATAGGAACCGATTTCTCCGAGAACTTTTATCAGTTGGAAATTCCGTTGGAGTTCACCTCTTTTGGGGCTACTTCGGAAGAAGCTATTTGGCCGGATAATAACCAGATGGAAATTGTGCTGGCAGACCTTAATAAGGTAAAGTCGGTTTGGATTTCGGGAACGGACTTAAGTGAAATCAGATATTTTGAAGTGATAGACGGGGAAGTGGTTTCCGTGGATCCGCTTTCAGCAAGAACTCCCGGTAGATTACGTATTGGAATACAGGGTAACCCTTCTTTAGGGAGTATCCGTAGTATGATGGTAGGGGTAAAGAATGTAAGTAGAACCCCGGCAAGAGGAGAGGTTTGGTTCAATGAACTTCGTTTGGCAGGTTTGGATAATGAAGGAGGTTGGGCCGCATTGGCCGCCGTAGATGCAAACTTCGCAGATTTTGCGAATGTATCCGCAACCGGTAGTACCAGTACTTCAGGTTTTGGGGCCATTGATCAGATGCCCAATGAACGTGCTCGTGAAGACGCGCTTTCCTATGATGTGGTTACCAATGTAAATCTTGGTCAGCTACTTCCTAATAAATGGGGTATTCAACTTCCGTTCAACTACGGTATATCGGAACAAATGATTACGCCTGAGTTTGATCCGGTATATGATGATTTAAAGTTACAGGACAGAATTGATGCTGCAGATAACCCTGAAGATGCAAAGGCCATTGAACAGCAGGCAGAAGACTATACCAAACGTACCAGTATAAACTTTATAGGGGTCCGCAAAGATAGAGGAGAAGAGGCCGATGCCAATTTTTACGATGTAGAGAACTTTACTTTTAACTATTCGTACAACGAAACCAATCATAGAGATTTTGAAATTGCTTCTTTAGAGGATAAAAACGTTGCTGCAGGCTTGGTTTATAACCATAATTTTAAGCCTGTAGAAGTGGCGCCTTTTATGAAAAACGACTCGCTGTTTACTAGTCGGTATTGGAGGTGGTTAAAAGAATTGAACTTAAGTCTGTTGCCAACCAGTATTTCGGTTAACTCTAATATAGATAGGCAATTCAACCAACAACGTTTTAGGGATGTTGTGGAAGAAGGGGTAGATAAATTGGAGCTGCCAACGTTGCAACAAAGAAATTATCAGTTTAATTGGCAGTATGCGGTAAATTATAGCCTTACCAAATCACTCCGTTTAAATATGACTGCCAGTAACAACCACATCGTTAGAAATTATTATGAAGATTTTGTAAATGGTACTGGGGATGAAGACCAACGTATAGATGAGACATTGGGACTTTGGGACGGTTTTTGGGATTTGGGAGAGCCCAATAGGCATGCCCAACAGTTAGAATTAAACTACGACCTGCCTTTTAGTAAAATTCCTGTACTGGATTTTATAAATGCACAATACAGCTATACCAGTAATTTTGATTGGCAGCGTGGTGGCGATGCACTTAGGGAAGTAGCGTTGGAAGATATTAATACAGTACAAAACGCTAGTACGCACAATCTAACTGCTAATCTTACCATGCAGAAGTTCTATGACATGATAGGGCTAAAAAAACGAAGTGGAAAATCTGCGGCCAATAGGGCTCCGGTGCGAAGGGATAAAGCGGGTAACCCGGCCTCGGGCAGTGAAAAGACAGAAAAGAAAACTAGTGGTCTTTTCAATACGGCGGTAGATATCCTCACTATGGTAAAACGGTTGAACCTTAATTATAATGAAAGCAGAGGTAAAGTGCTGCCAGGGTATACGCAATCCGTTGGTTTCGTAGGTTCGTTAAAGCCTTCGTTCGGTTTTGTTTTTGGTAGTCAGGCAGATGTGCGTTTTGATGCTGCAAGAAAAGGATGGTTGACCGGTTTTGACGAGTTTAACGAGCAGTACATTCAGAATATCAACAAACAATTGAATATTACGGCCACGGCTCAGCCCATTAAAGATTTAACGATAGATTTATCTGCGGATAGACAGTTTTCTAATAGTTATCAGGAGAATTTTAGTGTTATACGTAATACGGACGGTTCGTTGGAGTATAATAATCTTTTAGGTAACGAATACGGGAACTTTAGTATTTCTACAGTAATGCTCGGTACGATTTTCAATAAAAGTGACGAGTTTGATTCTAAAACGTTTGAACAGTTTAAGCAAAACCGTATTATCATCGCCAATCGTTTAGTAGCGGATAGGGGAGAAGTGGCAAACATAAATCCAGAAACAGGTTTTCCTGAAAAGTACAGTAAAACTCAGCAAGATGTGTTGTTGCCGGCTTTCTTTGCTGCATATACAGGGCAGGATGCGGAGCGTGTAAATTTGGATACTTTCCGTGATATCCCAATTCCTAACTGGAATTTGAAGTTTACAGGTCTTATGCGTAACAAGTGGTTCAAGAAAAGGTTTCAGCGTTTTTCTGTGAGTCATGGGTATCGTGCAGCGTATAGTATCAACTCATTTCAGACTAATCTCGAAAAAGTGCAGTTTAAAAAGGAAAATGAGGGTATTGATGCTGTTGATTCTGATGGGGATTTAATGCCAGACCTTATTTTAAACAACGTGGTATTGAACGATGAGTTCAACCCGTTGGTGCGTATGGATTTTGAAATGAAAAACTCCGTAAGTGTTCTAGCCGAAATGAGAACCAGTAGAACCTTGGCGCTTAGCTTTGATAATAACCTTATGACCGAAATGAACGGTAAGGAATACACCGTAGGTCTTGGGTATAGGTTTAAGGATGTTAAGTTTGTTACCAACATTGGCGGAAACAAGACGCGTTTAAAGGGAGATTTGAACTTAAAGGCAGATGTTACGCTTAGAGACAACATCACTATCATTAGAAATTTAGATATTGACAATAACCAGATTACATCAGGTCAAAACTTATTGTCCATTAAATTTACTGCGGATTATGCGCTAAGCAAAAACCTGAATGCACTGTTCTTCTACGATCATTCATTCTCGCAGTTTGCTGTATCTACTGCTTTTCCTCAGACTACAATCAATTCAGGATTTACTATTAGGTATAATTTTGGTAATTAATGAGCTTTCCAACGGGTTGCAGAGGTGTAAATCGTGCGCTATACCTGAGTCTAATATTAAGTTAGGGTAATTTTTGGCTTTTGCCCATTAACTTGGTCTTGTTTTTTTGAAAACTCTTTCAGAAAACAATACATTTGTTTTCATAAAAATTAGACCATGAATATACCTGCAGAATTAAAGTATACAAAGGATCACGAGTGGATCAAATTAGATGGCGATGTAGCTACCGTTGGCATTACGGATTTTGCTCAGAGTGAATTAGGCGATATTGTATATGTGGAAGTAGAGACCGTAGATGAAACCTTGGATAGAGAAGAGGTTTTTGGAACGGTTGAAGCGGTAAAAACTGTATCCGATTTGTTTCAGCCTTTGAGTGGAGAGATCATAGAATTCAACGAAGCTCTGGAAGATGCTCCCGAAAAAGTGAATTCTGACCCTTACGGCGATGGTTGGATGGTGAAAATTAAAATTAGTGACGCCTCTGAAGTAGACGATCTTTTGTCTGCGGATGATTACAAATCACTTATTGGTGCTTAAAAACAACAAGTATACGATTGCGTTTTTAGGCTGGATGGTATTTGTTACCTTTTTTAGCCTAGTTTCTTTCTCTGATACTGAAGCTGACAATATAGATATACCCAACCTTGATAAGGTAGTTCATTTTTCTTTTTACTTTGGGGCCGCTTTTTTGGCAGTGCTATTTATCAAGGAAAGGACAAAAGGAGGTGTGGAGCTACGCAAGGCTGTGTTATATGCCGTAGTAGGGGCTATTATTTATGGTATAATTATTGAGGTATTACAGTATAGTTTTACAACAGATCGTCATGGCGATATCCTAGATGCATTGGCAAATAGTGTGGGTGCAATCTTTGGGTCATTGGCCGTTAAATCCCTTTTTTCCAAGGAAAGGTGGTTAAAATGGAAAAATTAGTTGCTTGTTAAAGGAATATTTAATTAAATTAGCAAACATTAAAACACAAAATTATGGAACCGAAAAAGAATCCGAAAGCAGATATAGGCCGCAATAGCGGACTCTATTTTGTTATTGGTCTGGCACTTACAATGGCATTGGTATATGGTGCGCTAGAGTGGAAAACGTACGATAAGACAAATGACTACGATATTTCAATGAATGTAGATGATGAATTGGACGAAGAAGTTCCTATGACGGAGCAGATTAAGACGCCACCGCCACCACCGCCACCAGCGGCTCCTGAAATTATTGAAGTTGTTGAAGATGAAGAAGAGGTTGAGGAAACTGTAATTGAATCTACTGAGACAAGTCAGGAAGAAGAGATTATTGAAGTTGAAGATGTAATTGTTGAAGAAGAGGTAGAAGATGTAGATGTGCCTTTTGCAGTTATTGAAGATGTACCTATTTTTCCGGGTTGTGAAAGTGAGTCTGATAAAAGGGCTTGTTTCCAGAAGATGATGCAAAAGCACATCGGGAAAAACTTTAGATACCCAGAAATTGCCCAGGAAATGGGGGTTCAAGGTAGGGTTAGTGTAATGTTTACCATTCAAAAAGATGGTAGTATTGGTAACGTTAGAATGCGTGGACCGGACAAAAACCTAGAAAAAGAAGCTGCTCGTATCATTAGTAAGCTTCCTAAAATGACACCAGGTAAGCAACGTGGTAGAGCTGTAAGGGTTCCATTCAGTATTCCTATTACATTTAAATTGCAATAAGCATCGCTTACAAAATATATTCAAGGCCTGTCTACAACGTAGACAGGCTTTTTTTTGTTGATTAACCTTATAATCGCTCTTTAATTTTTGATGGCTTTGTACGGTATAATATAAAGATGTCCAATTGGTTGCAGAAATAGAGGTTGAAAGCTATCTTTGCGGTTCGAAAAAAGATGAATGAAGACAGCGGTGAATACGGCAACAACTCCTTCTCTGGCGTTGGCAATGGCGGATTTTAAGGAGATTACCAAAGCCAGACTGGCAATTAGTGTGGTTTTTTCTTCTTTGGCCGGTTATTTACTGGGAGCCGATCAGATTAACTTTGTTTCACTTTTGTTATTGGCGTTTGGCGGCTATTGTATGGTTGGAGCATCCAATGCTTACAATCAGATTATTGAAAAAGATTTGGATGCGTTAATGAAACGTACCCAGAACAGGCCTATTCCTTCTGGTAGGATGTCTGTTGGCAAAGCACTGTTTATTGCTATTTTACTTACCGTTCTAGGGGTAGTTTCCCTTTATGTGCTGAACCCTAAGACCGCAATGTTCGGGGCTATTTCCATTTTTCTCTATACAAGTTGTTATACACCATTAAAAACCAAGACTCCTTTGGCGGTTTTTGTGGGGGCTTTTCCTGGGGCAATTCCTTTTATGCTGGGTTGGGTAGCTGCTACTAATGAATTTGGTATTGAGCCGGGTACATTATTTATGATTCAGTTTTTCTGGCAATTTCCTCATTTTTGGGCTTTAGGTTGGATGTTGGATGATGATTATAAAAGAGGAGGTTTTAAAATGTTACCTACTGGAAAAAAGGACAAAGGCACAGCATTACAGATTATAATGTATACCATTTGGATGTTGGTTATTTCCATCGTTCCCGTATTTGGTTTTACAGGTAGGTTAGAACTTTCCATTCCTGCAGCGATTATTATATTTTTAATGGGAATGGTCATGTTGGTCTTCGCTTTTCTTTTGTACGAAAAACGGGATAACGTTACCGCACGAAAATTAATGTTGGCCAGTGTTAGTTATATTACATTAATGCAGGTGGTTTACGTAGTAGATAAGTTTATTTAAATATAATCATGGATTTAACAAGAGGAACGGGGAAAGAAAAGAACGATAGGGCTAAAAAAATGATGCTCTGGTTTGGTATTGTAAGCCTTATCATGGGTTTTGCCGGGTGGACCAGTGCTTATATTGTAAGTAGCTCTCGTGAAGATTGGATCAGTGACCTTCATTTGCCAAGTTCGTTCTTTGTGAGTACGGCATTGATCATAGCTAGTAGTCTAACGTATATTATGGCCAAAAAAGCCATAAAAAGTGGTAGCGCTACTGTAGGGACACGTTGGTTGTTGGCTACATTGGGTTTGGGTATTGCCTTCGTTGCGTTTCAGTTCAACGGATTTTCCCAAATGATAGCCACAGGATACTATTTCACGGGTCCAACAAGTAACATTAAATTATCGTATGTTTTCTTGATTGCTATGGTGCATATTGTGCACGTAGCGGCAGGTCTTATATCCTTATTAGTGGTCTTATACAATCAGGTAAAGGGTAAATACTCCCCTCAAGAGCATTTAGGAGTAGATTTAGGAGCAACTTTTTGGCATTTTTTAGACCTGTTATGGGTTTATTTACTGGCATTTATGTACTTCGTAGGGTAATAAAATTAAATAAAGTTGGTTTTTCATGTGTATAGCGCTTTCACGATACATAAGAAAACTATAAATTTGTGCAAAATCTAACCATACTACAAAATATATGGATACAACGGTAACAACTGGTACGGCAGAAGAAAACGTGTGGGGTGGCGGAAATAGTCCCCTAGGAGCATCATACGGAAAAATGATGATGTGGTTCTTTATCGTTTCTGATGCTTTAACTTTCTCAGGTTTTTTAGCTGCTTACGGCTTTTCAAGATTTAAGTTTATAGAAACGTGGCCAATAGCGGATGAGGTCTTTACCCACGTTCCTTTCTTTCATGGTAATTACCCCATGATTTATGTGGCTTTCATGACGTTCATACTTATTATGTCTTCCGTAACTATGGTTTTGGCTGTGGATGCAGGACATAAAATGAAGAAAAACGCCGTAATCTGGTATATGTTCCTTACCATTATTGGTGGTGCTATATTCGTAGGTTCTCAGGCTTGGGAATGGGGTACGTTTATAAAAGGTGATTATGGTGCGGTTGAGACTAAAGGTGGTCGTATTCTACAATTTGTAAATGCCGAAACGGGCGAGCGTGCTGCAATTCGTGATTTTGCAAAGACTATACCTACGGAGCGTACGGAACATGAGCGTAAGAACGGAGTGTGGTTTTTTGATGAAGGATATATGCCTAGTTATTCGTTTAACGAGGTAATGGAAGGCTTTAAGGCTAACCCGAACATCCTTATCCGAACTGAGGCTATAGTACAGGAAGGCGAACACGAAGGGCATAAAACTTTACTCAATAGAGAGGAGTCTCTTAAGAAAATAAAGGACGGTCAATTAGTTGTTGAAGGCGCTAACTTAATTCGTAATGAATATGGTAGTCGTTTATTTGCAGATTTCTTCTTCTTTATAACAGGTTTTCACGGTTTTCACGTTTTCTCAGGTGTGATAATCAATGTAATCATATTCTTTAATGTGATTTTAGGAACCTATGAGCGAAGAGGACATTATGAAATGGTTGAAAAAGTTGGTCTGTACTGGCACTTTGTAGATTTGGTATGGGTATTTGTATTTACCTTTTTCTACTTGGTATAATTTATTCTTCCTGAAAAAACGATATATAACGCATTTGAGATTTATATAATATGGCACAACACGCACACAAACTAGAAATTTTTAGAGGACTGTTGAAGTTTAAGTCCAACACCCAGAAAATTTGGGGAGTACTTATATTTCTTTCTCTTATTACAGCGGTTGAAGTAGTATTGGGTATTGTAAAACCAAGATCATTAACACATTCCTACTTTATTGGGATGAAGTTATTGAACTGGATATTCATAATCCTTACTTTGGTAAAGGCGTACTATATTGCTTGGGATTTTATGCACTTACGTGATGAAAAGAGTTCTTTGAGAAGAGCAATTGTATGGACGCCTATTTTTCTAGTAGCTTATCTATTGTTCATTCTTCTTTTTGAAGCGGACTATGTTTATAACGTATATAAAGATGGTTTCATACAGTGGAATTTCTAAAATAATATCTTAATAAATTAACAGCATACTAAGACGGTTTCACAACCGTCTTTTTTATTTTTGTGGTTTACTAAATTTGGTGTTCGGCACTCTTTTGTTATGCAGGTAAAAAAGTATTCGGTCTTAGTGGTATTGTTTATTTTGCCTATAGTGGCATATCTCTTTTTTGCTTCAGGGGTAACTAACTTTGGGAAGCTATCGGTTTTGACAGAAGGGGTGGATGACGTAACGCACATGGATCCCAATGTTAGTCTTAAAGACAATATTACCGTGGTAGGTTTCTTGGGGAAAAATCCCGATAAAAAAAATGGTAACGCTTTCAATCTTAATCAAAAAATATACAAGCGTTTTTATCAGTTTAAAGACTTTCAGTTTGTCATGGTAATGCCAAAGGGAACCGAGGCACAGGCCGATGAGTTAAAGAAGGAGTTGGGGCATTTAGTAGATATGAAAAAATGGAACTTTGTTTTTGGCAATGACCAGCAAGTAACCGATTTTTTCAATTCGCTGAATACGGATATAGAGCTTGAAAGTGATTTAAGCACGCCCTATGCCTTTATTATAGACAAAGATTTGAGTCTTAGGGGCCGAACGGAAGATGATAAGGAAGGTACGCTATACGGTTTTGATGCTTCATCGGTTTCCGAACTTAATAATAAGATGGAAGATGATGTAAAGATTATATTGGCGGAATATCGTATGGCCCTAAAAAAGAATAGCGCCGATAGGCAAAAGTAGTAACGGTTTAGATTTAAATGCTGCAATGAAAAAGTATACGTACGTTTGGGTGTCTTTGGTAATACTGGTTTTTGGAATCATCTTCGTACCAAAAATTGTAAATCGTATTTCTAGTGGAACCATTGTAGAGAACGACCGTTTGAATGTAGAAAATGCAAAGAGTACTTTGTCCTACATCACCTTAAATGGAGAAAAGAAAAGGGTGCCTTCTTTTAATCTTATCAATCAAGATAGCTTGGCCATATCCAATTCGGATTATAAGGGTAAAGTGTTTGTTGTGGAGTTTTTCTTTACGAGCTGCCCTTCTATTTGTCCTATTATGACCCAAAATCTGGTTGAAATACAAAACCAATTCAAGGGTAATGACCAATTTGGAATAGCTTCATTTTCTATAACTCCGGATTTTGATACTCCTACGGTATTAAAAGCATATGCCGAAAAGAATGGAATTACAGATTTGGACTGGCATTTAATGACCGGCGATAAAGAACAGATTTACGATTTGGCCAATAACGGTTTCAATATATTTGCTTCTGAAATGCCGGATGCACCAGGTGGTTTTGAACATTCCGGTCTGTTTGCCTTAGTGGATAAGGAAGGATATTTAAGGTCAAGAAAAGACGATTTTGGAAACCCTATTATTTACTATCGTGGCGCCATTACTGAGAAACAAAGTGAAAATGACCACGGTGAAAAGGAGCAGATTTCAATCTTAAAAGAAGATATCAAACGTTTATTAGCAGAATAGATGGAGGAGACGCTAGCCAAGGAAAAAAAGTTCAATAAGTTAATTACGGTAGTTTCTATAATTGTACCGGTAGTGGTGGCTATATTATTTGGGGTTAAAATACCAAATGTAGAAAGACTTGGTTTCTTGCCTCCAATTTATGCTTCAATAAACGGACTTACGGCCGTGCTGTTGATTGTGGCTGTTTGGGCCATAAAAAACGGTAAAAAGAAACTACACCAGAACATAATGACCAGTTGTATTGGATTGTCTCTGTTATTTCTGGTAATGTATATTGCGTATCATATGACTTCAGAATCTACATCCTACGGTGGTGAAGGAGGTATGCGCTATGTCTATTTCTTTATTCTGATTTCGCATATTGTTCTTTCAATCGCTATCATACCTATGGTCTTAAAAACCTATGCTTTTGCTTATTTGGAAAAGTTTGAAAGCCACAGAAAATGGGCAAAGGTTACGTTTCCAATATGGTTGTATGTTGCGGTTACGGGTGTTGTGGTGTACATTATGATTTCACCTTACTATATAAGTTAGAAGAAAATAGGAAGAAGATAATTGTTTAATACATGAGAATGAAAAAGAGCCTGTTTGCCTTACTTTTTTTAGCTAGTTTAATGATTCCTCAAGATATGGAGGCGCAATGTGCTATGTGTCGTGCCGCTTTGGAAAGTAGTGGTAACGTTGATGCAGCGGAAGGTATAAACAACGGCATTGTATACCTTATGGCTTTGCCCTATATTCTTGTAGGAGGACTCTTTTATTTCGTATACAAAAAGATGAAAAATAGGTCCCCAGAAGAAGTTTAACATTTCTTTTGGTAATTTAGTGTAACAAAAAGTGCCCTTCATAGTCTTGTAGTTGTGCGATATCCCCCATCGTGCTCATCAATCAATCAAAATCAACTACATGTTCGACATCGAAAGGTGGCAGGAAATTTTTGATACGATTCGCAAAAATAAATTGCGAACCTTCCTTACCGGTTTATCCGTGGCCTCGGGTATATTTATTCTCGTTATTTTATTAGGTTTTGGCGAAGGCTTTCGCAATGGTATTGCCCATGAGTTTGAACAAGATGCGGCAACCAGTGTTTGGGTGTGGCCGGGTACTACTACAAAAAAGTATAAGGGGCTCAACCCCGGCCGAAATATTCAGTTAACCAATGCCAACTACGAGTTTTCGGCAAAGTTGCTCGAAGATGATATTCAATTTAAATCACCTAGAATTTTTGTTCGGAATGTATCGGTTACCTACGGTAATGAAGCATTGGTGTACCAGGTACAGGGAGTTTCGTCCCAATTTCAATTAATAGAGAATGCAAATATGTCCGGGGGTAGATTTCTAAATCCCCAGGATGAAAAGGATAGGGCTAAAGTAGCGATAATAGGAAAGAAAATAGCAGATGATGTTTTTTCTAAAGTTGATAACCCGGTTGGGGAATTTATTAAGATTTCAGGACTGCCTTTTAAGATTGTTGGCATATTCAATGAAACCGAGGACAGGGAAGAGGAGCGCATTTACATACCCATGACCACGGCCCAAAGCACTTTTAACGGTGGGGATAGATTAAATAACCTAGCATATACTTTACCGCCAGCAGATAATTTTGAAGAAGTAGTTTCCCGATCCATAAAGTTCAAAAACAGTCTTCAGTCGTATTTGCAACAAGCTCATACTGTTGCTCCGGATGACACCAATGCTATATTCGTATGGAGTGCTATGGAAGAAGCCAAAAGGTACTATAGTCTAACGGATAATATTGCTTTGTTTTTCTGGTTCGTTGGCATATGTACCATAATAGCTGGTGTGGTTGGGGTGAGTAATATTATGCTGATCGTGGTAAGGGAAAGAACGAAAGAAATTGGTATACGAAAGGCACTTGGAGCCAAGCCATGGTCTATAGTTGGGATGATTTTACACGAATCTATTTTCATTACGGCCATTTCTGGCTTTGCTGGACTCATTTTTAGTATGGGACTCTTGGAGTTTGTTGGCCCTCATATAGAGGTGGACTACGTTTTAAACCCCTCCGTAAATTTTACGGTAGCTATTTCAACTGTTTTTGTACTAGTATTGGCGGGGGCAGTGGCAGGGTTCTTTCCTGCTTGGAGGGCGGCCAATATTCATACCATTGATGCATTACGAGATGAATAAAAAAATATCTGAACCAATTTTATTTCACAAATATGTTCAATAAAGACCGTTGGAAAGAAATTTTAGAAGTACTTACCGGTAACTGGTTCCGAACCGTATTAACGGCCTTTGGAGTATTCTGGGGTATTTTCATCTTAATCCTGTTGCTTTCGGCAGGAAAAGGGCTGGAGAACGGCATTATGCAAGACTTTGGAGACATTGCTACCAATACCATGTTCATGTGGTCTAGAAGTACTACTAAGCCCTATAAGGGTCTTCCAAAAAATAGAAGCTTTCTTTTTAAAGTTGAAGACGTTCAGGCGATAAGGGATAAGGTGCCCAACTTAAGATTTATATCTCCAAGAAACCAACTTGGCGGGTTTAATGGAGCCAACAATGTAGTCCGAGGGATTAAGACCGGAGCCTATAATGTGTACGGTGATTATCCTGAAATTAGCAAGCAAGACCCTATGACCATGACTTCCGGGCGGTTTTTGAACTATAATGATATAAAGGAAAAACGAAAGATTGCAATAATAGGAGAGGGAGTACGAGCAGGGCTTTACGATAAAGATGAAGAAGTACTGGGTTCGTTTATAAAGATTCAGGGAGTGAATTTTATGGTGGTCGGAACTTATAAAAAGAAGAGCAACGATGGCGATGGCGAGGAAGCGCAAAAGGAAATTTTCGTGCCCTTTACCACATTCTCCCAAGCCTTTAATAGGGGGAATGATGTGGGGTGGATGGCCATAACTGCAAACGATGGTACTTCTATCACTAGTCTAAAGGATAAGATTATGGGCGTGGTTAAAGAAAACCATAAAGTGCACCCGGATGATCAACGTGCCGTCGGGCATTTTGATTTATATGAACAATTTCAGCGCGTTCAGAGTTTATTTGGGGCGTTGCGTTTTATCGCCTATTTCGTAGGGATTCTAGTGTTGCTTTCTGGAATAATTGGGGTAAGTAACATTATGCTTATTGTGGTAAAGGAAAGAACCAAGGAAATAGGAATACGTAGGGCTTTAGGAGAAGACCCTTGGTCCATTAAATTACAGATTTTAATGGAATCTATCTTTTTGACCATTATATCGGGTATGGCAGGGATTACTTTAGGTGCATTGTTTATCTATGGGGTAAATGTGCTTTTAGATATGAACGGTCCGGTAGATATGTTCGCTAATCCCAGTGTAAGCTTAGGAGTAGTTGTAGTGGCTCTGTTCATTCTTATTTTTTCAGGTCTCTTAGCTGGTTTTATTCCGGCACAGAGTGCAATAAAAGTAAGGCCTATAGATGCACTCAGAACCGAGTAGACTGAGAATCAATTTTATAAAAACAACAAACGAATAACGTAACATCAATCAATCATAAAAATGAAAAAGTCAGTAACCAGAATCATCCTTTTGCTTATAGTCGTGGCCTTTGGCGGATCAATGTATTACCTATACCAAAAAAACGCTGAAGACCCTGTAGTGTATGAAACGGAACAGGCATCTAAAAAGACTATTGTAAAGAAAACGGTAGCCACGGGAAGCATACTTCCTTTGGAGGAAGTACTCATTAAGCCTAATATTTCTGGGGTAATAGAAGAGGTGTTTGTTGAAGGTGGTGATTATGTAAAGTCGGGAGATTTGCTTTGTAGGATTAAGGTGGTGCCCAATCTAAATGCGCTTAACGATGCGCGAAATACAATTGATGAGGCCAAGATTAATTTAGATGACCAGCTTAGAAACCTGGAGCGTCAAAAGGGGTTGTTCGCTAAAGGGGTGATATCAAAAGTAGACTTGGAACGTGCGGAAGTTACTTATGACCAAGCTAAACAAGGGTATGCTGCGGCCAACAAGCGTTATGATATTGTAAAAACAGGTACTACAAAAGGGTATGGAAATGCCGCGAATACTCAAATTAGGGCAACCGTTAGCGGAATGGTACTTGAGGTGCCCGTGGAAGTGGGTAATCAGGTAATAGAGAGTAACAATTTTAACGAAGGAACTACCATTGCCGCCATTGCAGATGTAGATAAAATGATTTTTGAAGGAAAGGTAGACGAAAGTGAAGTAGGTAAAATTAAAGAGAATTTGCCTCTTGAAATTACTGTTGGGGCTTTAGAGGGAAAGGTATTTGATGCAGTTCTGGATTATATAGCTCCTAAGGGAAAAGAAGAGAACGGTGCCATTCAGTTTGAAATTAAAGGAACTATGAAAAAGCAGGATTCCGTTTTTATCAGGGCGGGGCTAAGTGCCAATGCATCGGTAATACTAGGTAAGGCAGATAGTGTTTTGGCTATTAAGGAAGCTTTGGTGCAGTTTGATGATAAAACAAAGTCGCCTTATGTAGAAGTCTCAAGTGGGGATCAAAGCTTTGAACGCAAGGATATTGAGCTGGGTATCAGCGATGGTATTTTTGTTGAAGTAAAATCCGGACTTACAGAAACGGATAAAATCAAAGTCTGGAATGCCATTGAAAAGGAGGAAGAAAAAGGATAATTTTATTATTTAACACAAAATTTGGAGTCCATCTTGTAACAATTGGGCAACTTACAAGTCCTATTGTCATATTGTTCAAGAATTCCAAATACAATTAACAATACTACCATGATTGAAATTAAAGATCTGCATAAATCCTACAAAATGGGTAGCAATTCGTTGCATGTTTTAAAAGGGTTGAATTTTAGTATTGAAGAAGGAGAACTTGTGGCTATTATGGGCTCGTCCGGATCGGGAAAATCAACTTTATTGAACATTTTGGGAATGTTAGATGAGGCAGATTCCGGATCATATACGTTAGACGGAGTTCCTATTAAGAATTTGAACGAGACCAAAGCGGCTAAATATAGAAATAAGTTCTTAGGTTTTATATTTCAGTCGTTTAACCTTATAAACTATAAAAGTGCTATGGAAAATGTGGCACTTCCATTATACTATCAAAAAGTGCCTAGAAAGGAAAGGGAGGAAAAAGCCCTTAAATACTTGGCTCAGGTGGGGCTTAAAGAATGGGCAACCCATTTGCCAAATGAACTTTCCGGGGGGCAAAAGCAACGTGTGGCAATAGCAAGAGCTATGGCGGCAGAACCAAAAGTGCTTTTGGCCGATGAGCCTACCGGTGCATTGGATAGTAAGACATCGTACGAAGTAATGGATCTTATTCAGAATATAAATGATGAGGGCAATACCATTCTTGTCGTTACGCATGAAGAAGACATTGCCCATATGTGTAAGCGTATTGTGCATTTAAAGGATGGAGTAATCGTGGAAGATAAAAAAGTAGAACAGGTTAGGGCTGCTCAATATGTTAAGTAGAGACAACTGGAAAGAAATTTTCGAGACTATTCAAAAAAACAAACTTCGTACATTTTTGTCGGGGTTTACCGTGGCTTTGGGTATTCTTATTTTTGTTGTGCTTTTCGGATTTGGCAACGGCCTCATCAATACTTTTGATGATTTTTTTGGTGATGATGCCACCAATGTGTTCTATATATTTCCTGGTAGGACAACTATGCCCTATAAAGGTTATAAATCCAATAGGGCCATTGAGTTCGATAATAGTGATTTGGCAGATATTGAGAAAAACTTCCCCTTGTTCCTTGATTATATTTCACCAAGATTAACACGCCAGGATACGGTTAGCTACAAAAACGAGTCCAATAGTTATAGAACACAAGCAGTAGGGCCTGCACACCAGTACAATGAAATGACCATTATGATGAAGGGGCGTTACTTAAACGACCTGGATATAAAAAACAAGACCAAATATGCTGTGATTGGTAGGTTGGTGGAGCAAGACCTTTTTGGGGCTAAAAATTCAATGGGTAAATATATAGATGTAGGTGGTAGCTCTTTTAAAGTTATTGGAGTTTTTCAAGATGATGGAGGAGATAATGAAGAGCGCGTGGTTTATATTCCGTATACCACCCGACAGTTGATTGAAAAGAACACGGATAAGATCAATCAGATTGTTGTAGGGTTTAAACCGGAGATTGGTTATGCAGGGGCTATGGCCTTTGAAAAGAGTTTGGATAAGTTTATCCGCTCAAAAAAATACATCAATCCTAAGGATCAAAACGGAATATTCATCAGGAACGTGGCCGATCAATTAAAACAGAATCAGCAATTTGCCAGGGTGTTACAGATCATTGTAGGTTTCGTAGCCTTTGGGACTATAATAGCAGGTATTATCGGGATCAGTAACATTATGGTCTTTGTGGTCAAGGAACGAACAAAGGAATTGGGTATACGCAAGGCACTAGGCGCTACGCCCAAAGCGGTAATTGGAACTATTTTATTGGAATCCGTATTTATAACTACGGTTTCCGGTTTTGTTGGGATGCTCGTTGGTGTGGCCATTTTAAGTTCAATGGGTGAAAAGCTAAAGGACTTTTTTATTACCAACCCATATATAGATACAAGTATAGCGGTTTCGGCTACTATAGTACTGATTATTTTTGGTGCCATTGCAGGGTATGTTCCCGCAAGGCGTGCCGCACGTATTAAACCCATTGTAGCCCTAAGAGACGAATAATATGAGCTTTATATTCGATAGAAATACATGGCAAGAGATTTTCGGTTCGATCAGTAAGAACAAGATTAGGACCGTCATTACGGTTGTTGGGGTTTTATGGGGCATCTTTATTTACATAGCGCTTTCCGGTGCGGCCAAGGGCATGGACAATGGTTTTGAGAGCATGTTCCAGACCATTGCCAGGAACAGTATGTTCGTATGGGGGCAAAGCACAAGCATGCCCAATGAGGGGTACAAGACCGGAAGGCAGATGCAATTAAAAATCGAAGATGCGGTAATGATAGAAAATCGTATACCGGAAGTAGAATATATTGCCCCACGAAACGTACGTGGATTTTTTGGGTCGCCCCCTGCCAACATTGGCCGTAAGAACAAAACGGGTAGTTATTCTTTGTTTGGGGATTATCCGGCTTTTACCAAAATAGCTCCCAAGAAAATTTATGATGGCGGTCGTTTTATTAATGATGAGGATATTGAGCAGTCCCGTAAAGTGGCGGTAATTGGTGAGCGTACACAAAAAGAGCTGTTTGATAAGGATGAGAATCCCATTGGTGGATATTTTAAAATTGACAATGTATATTTTCAAGTAATAGGAGTCCATAAATTTGAGCCTAGTGGTGGTTTTGGTGGTGATGGCGATATTTTTATTCCTTTTACCACCTTCAAAAAATTGTACAATACAGGCGAAAATGTAGGATGGTTTTCCATTGCGGCCTATGATGATGCAGATGTTATAAAAGTAGAGGAGAATATAAAGGACTTGTTAAAGAACCTGCATAACGTACATCCGGATGATGACCGTGCTTTTGGGTCGTTCAATTTGGGGGAACAGTTCAATAAAATCGTTGGTTTTGCCAACGGAATTACGTTTCTGTCCCTTATTGTTGGTATTGCTACAATTTTGGCAGGGGTTATAGGTATTGGTAACATTTTGCTTATTTCGGTAAAGGAAAGAACCAAGGAACTTGGCGTACGAAGGGCGCTTGGCGCCACACCTGCGGAAGTGCGTAACCAGATTATTTTAGAATCCGTTTTTCTTACCGTCATAGCGGGTATCATGGGTATTATTTTGGGTGCCATGACTTTGGCGGGTATCGCTAGTTTAACAAAAGATATTGATTTCCCTTATACAAACCCAACAGTGCCTATACCCTATGTGTTAGGGGCGTTGGCCATTATGGTGGTATTAGGAACCTTAATTGGGCTTATACCTGCCCAACGTGCCGTTAGTATTAAGCCTATTGACGCGCTACGTGAAGAATAATAAGCTATTTTGTAACAAATCGGAAGACAACAGAACCAATAGACAATAAACACATCTGAAAAAATGAACAAAATCGTAAAATATATCTTAATTGGTATTTTGATATTAGGTGCCCTATGGGCCGCAGCTTTTTTCGTGAAATCAAACAGTAAAGATGCTGTTACGTATGAGACGTCAAACCCTTTCATTTCTAATATAGAAAAGAAAACCGTGGCCACAGGAAAAGTAATTCCAGAGGATGAGGTAGAAATAAAACCTCAGATTTCGGGTATCATCCAAAAAATATACTTGGAGGAAGGTCAGAAGGTTAAATCGGGAGATTTAATAGCAACAATTAAGGTGGTGCCAAACGAACAGGCCCTAAACCAATCTAGAGGTAGGGTAAGGAATGCGGAACTGGCACTTAATAATATAAAAATTGAATACAACAGGAACAAGACCTTGTTCGATAAAGGTGTGATTTCTAGCCAGGATTTTAATACCCTTCAACTACAGAACGATCAAGCGGTACAGGAGCTTGAAAATGCAAAAGCCGACTATCAGATTATTCGTCAAGGGTCGGCCGGAGGTTCCAGCAGTGCCAATACGAACATACGCGCTACGGTAGACGGGACTATTTTGGAAATACCGGTAGAAGAAGGTGATCAGGTTATTGAGAGTAACAATTTTAATGATGGTACAACCATTGCTTCCATTGCCGATTTAAGCAAGATGATTTTTGAAGGAAAGGTTGATGAAGGCGAGGTTGCCAAATTGGAAGTAGGGACACCTTTAAAAATTAGTTTGGGTGCAATAGAAGGAACCGAGCTGGATGCAAAATTACGTTTTATTGCGCCAAAGGGAATAGAGGAAACAGGTGCGGTACAGTTTAAGATTGAAGGTGATGTTGAGGTAAAAGATGATATTTTTATACGAGCTGGATATAGTGCCAATGCATCATTGGTTCTTGAGAAAAAAGACGACGTACTGGTTATTCCCGAAGCGCTGTTGCAGTTTGATAAAAAGACCGATAAACCATACGTAGAGATTGAAACTGGCGATCAGCAGTTTGAAAGAAGGGATATTGAGATAGGAATTTCGGATGGGGTTAACGTTGAAATCGTATCAGGATTAACGGAATCGGACAAAGTGAAGATTTGGAACAAGACCGAGCCTATCAAAAAAGGAGAAGACGAAGAGGAAGAAGAAGCTAAAGAAGAGTAAAAATCATCAATCATAATCAAATAATCAAAACATGAATTTTAAACTAACAGCATTACTGCTCTTATTTTCTATTGGGACCGTTAGCGCCCAGCAGAAAAAATGGACGCTGCAGGAGTGTGTAGACTATGCGGTTGAACATAACCTTTCCGTAGAACAGTATGAGTTGGATCTGCAAAATGCACAAATAGATAAATCGGACGCGGTGGGAGCAATGTTACCTGCGGTGAATTCTAGTGCAAGCGTAACTGGTAGTACAGGTCTTTCGTTTGACCCAACCACCAATCAGCCGGTAACAACAACAATTTTATCTGCCAATGGAGGGTTGACATCGTCTTTGACACTTTTTGACGGTTTGCGAAATCTACACCGTTTAAATCGGGCTAAACTGAACGCATTATCCAATCAATACCGTTTGGATGATCTTAAGGACGATATTCGCTTGAGTGTAGCCAATGCCTACTTGCAGATACTCTCAAATAAGGAAACATTAAAGGTTTTTGAAGCCCAGTTTGCTGTGTCCGAACAGGATTTAAAAAGGTCTAAGGAATTGGTGGATGCCGGTGTTATTCCCAAGGGAGATTTATTGGAAATAGAGGCAACTGCCGCAAACCTTGAACAACAAATCGTAAATACGCAGAACCAAGTGTTGATTTCCCGTATCAATCTGGCGCAATTGCTTCAGATAACGGATTATGAAAATTTTGATGTCTTGGATGCCGATTTTGAGGTTCCTCCATCCGAGGTGCAGTCAAAATCACCAAAAGAAATTTTTGCAGAGGCCTTAACTTTTAGAAACGACATTAAATTTTCGCAATCCAATATAGATTTGGCCAAGAAAGATTTGGATATCGCAAAGGGCGCTATTTACCCGACCTTGGGGGCTTTCTTTAATTACAATACCAGATATTCAGATCAAGGCGGATTTGATAGTGCTACGGGAAGGCTGGTTCCTGCAGAGAGTTTTGTAAACCAATTATGGATTAATGACGGTATTTCTTATGGAGCTAGGTTGGATATTCCAATCTTTAATGGTTTTGCCGTAAAGAACAATATAAAGCGCTCTAAAATTAATGTTGAGAAGGCCAAATTGCAGTTGGAACAGGATAAATTGGATTTGGAGACTAGCATCAATCAAGCATATGTAGATGTCAAGAGTTTTTCAAAGGCCTATGATGCGGCCCAAAAAACGTTGGATGCAAGACGTCTTGCCTACGATTATTCAAAAGAACGTTATGATGTTGGCCTTATGAATGCTTTTGACTTTAGTCAGGCACAATCAAGGGTAGATAATGCAGAAGCTGAATTGATCCGTACCAAGTATGACTATATTTTTAGACTTAAGGTATTGGAGTTCTATTTTGGACTGCCTTTGGAGTTGAAATAAGATTCTAATTACCAAAAACTGAAGACCTGCTTAGTGTAATACTGGGCGGGTCTTTTTTTGTATGTAAATTAAACCTTCTCGTGTATCTTTGCAGCCGTATGGGCATAATATTAAACTTAGAAACGGCTACTACCAATTGTTCGGTAAGTATAGCTAAAGAGGGGCGTGTTTTAGTCATTAAAGAGCACGATACGCCTAATTATTCACATGCTGAACAGTTGCATGTTTTTATTCAAGAGGTGCTCAAGGAGGTAAATATGGATGCTTCTGAATTGGATGCCATTGCAGTCAGTAAAGGTCCGGGTTCATACACGGGTCTTCGTATTGGGGTTTCTGCGGCTAAAGGATTATGTTTTGCTTTGGATATACCTTTAATTTCAATTGCCACTCTAGAGAGTATGGCAGAGCAAGTATCTTCCAAGGAAATAGATTTTGTAATTCCCGTATTGGATGCGCGGCGTATGGAGGTGTACTCATCCGTTTTTGACAAGGATAAAAACGAGGTAAGACCCACCGAAGCCGAAATTATTGATGAAGATTCATTCGCTGAATTTATGAAAAAAGGTAAGGTTCTATTGGTGGGTAATGGCGCCGAAAAGTGTAAATCCGTGCTCTCAAACACTAATTTAAGTTTTGATACTTCCGTAGTACCTTCGGCAAATGAAATGGCCCGCTTGTCCTATAAAAAGTTCAAAGCAGGCCACTTTGAAGATGTAGCCTACTTTGAGCCTTATTATTTAAAAGATTTTATCCTTCAACAGAAAAAGAAATAATTCTGTTGCTTTGATTTAAGCTTTTAAGGATTCACCCTTTACATGAACATCACGTTGTGGGAACGGAATTTCAATTTCTGCTTCATCAAACCTTCTTTTTACTTCTTCAATAATAAAGAAGTGAGCTGCCCAAAAGACGGAATTCTCTGCCCAGAACCTTAATGTTAGATTTACGGAGCTATCGCCCAAACTATCTACATACACTTCTGGCATGGGGTCTTTAAGTACGTTCTCGTTTTTTTGACAAATGTCTAGCATGATATCTTTAGCGGTTTTGATATTGGAGCTATAGCCAATACCCACCTTTATATTATCGCGTCTTGTTGGCATCGCACTATAATTTACCACGTTGTTATTGGATAATTGTCCGTTTGGTATGATAGCCAATTGGTTGCCAAAGGTGTTTACCTTGGTGTAGAAAATAGTAATTTCCTTTACGGAGCCATCAACCCCCTGAGCTGAAATCCAATCGCCTATTTTAAAAGGTTTGAACAGTAGGATAAGTACGCCACCGGCAAAATTGGAAAGCGAACCCTGTAGGGCCAAACCAATAGCAAGACCGGCAGCACCAATAATAGCAATAAGTGATGACGATTTAACTCCCAATTGGGTTATGACCAAAACAAAAAGTAAGACTTTGAGTGCTATACTTATAAAACTCTGTAGAAAACTTTCTAAGGCTAGGTCATAGTCTTTCTTTTCGAAGAACTTACGGACCATTTTATTCAAAAATCGAATCACCCATAATCCGGCTACCAGAATAATGAGGGCCATAACAACATCGGGCAAGACCTCCCATATCCAATCTATAGCTTTATCAATATGTTCTTGGTAATCTGCAAATTTTTCCATGTACTATTTTTTTTAAGGGAGCAACATACTAAAATCAAAGGCTTCAATCAAACTCAGTTAATTAAACTATTGTTAATCCGGAGTGCAAAAATTAAATGCGTTAATAGTTTGTTTATATGTGCCCAAATTGACTGTGTATCTAGCCTGTGTTTCTGTTGATATACAACTAATCTTAGGGATTCAAGCAATAAAAAAAAGCGTTGTAATAGGATTACAACGCTTTTTTTAGTTTTGGTTTCCGTACTAATTTACCTCAAAGGTAATTTTTACGTTTACTCGATAATTATCCATTTTACCATCTTTAACTGTAGCGCTTTGCTCGTTAATGTAAACGGATTTAATATTCTTTACTGATTTAGATGCTTGGGCAACCGCTTGTTTGGCTGCATCTTCCCAACTTTTATCGGAATTTGCCAATACTTCTATAACTTTTAAAACTGCCATAATACTCTGTTTTTTATGATTCGTTTCAAATTACGAAATTATTGAACAGGATTCTTGATTCTAAACCTATAAAAATTAGTCCATTAGCCATTAATGGCCACTACCTCGTTTACTTTGTCACCCATCATATTTTTCAACATGGTTTCAATTCCATTTTTTAAAGTGAAGGTAGAGGAAGGACAACCGCTACAGGCCCCTTGCAGTATAACATTTACCGTTTTGCTATCTTCTTCATAGGATTGAAAAAGAATATTTCCACCATCGCTGGCAACAGCAGGTTTTACGTACTCTTCTAGGATGTCTACTATTTGTTGAGAAGTGTCATCCAATTCTGCTACAGGTTGATTAGGTGATGAACTATCCTGAGCAGCTTCTTTTGTCTTGGCTATTGCACTTTCGGACACGGCCTCGTTACCATCAGCAAGGTACTCTCGTATGTGCTCGCGCAATTGCATGGTAACATCTTCCCACTCCGCTACATCATATTTGCTAACGGAAACATAGTTAAGGTCAAAGAAAACTTCCTTTACAAATGGAAAATTAAATAGCTGTTTGGCCAATTCCGAATTTTTAGCCTCGTCTATATTTTTGAATTCAAATGCTGCTGGAACAATAGGTTTGTTAGCAACAAATTTCATTACAGATGGGTTAGGAGTAACCTCTGCATAAACCGTAATGGCTACTTTTTTAGTGGTTTCCTCAACTTCGTTTACAACCGGCTCGCCAGCGTTAAGGTACTCTACCAATTGCTGGGCCACTTCATCCTTTACATCTTCCCAGTCTACAATATCATACCGCTCTAGGCCAATAAAGTTTCCCGAGATATATACGGTTTTGATAAATGGAAGATAAAAAAGTTGTTGTGCCAAAGGTGAATTCTTGGCCTCGTCTATATTCTTGAACTCGTAGTTCTTGCTTTTAGTTAAAAAATGATTCGTCTCAAATTTTAGAATCGCTGGGTTGTTGGTTTTAACAACCGTAATTGTGTACTCCTTCATGGTGTCAAAATTTTTGTAAAAATACAACCTATTTTTGAACAGTTCGTATGGAATTGCCTATATAATAATGTTACGTTTCATCCGTTATATCTTATATTTAACCGATCAATCAATCATCCTCTATATCAAACAGATGAAATATCGTTTACTGCTCTTGCTTGCATCCCTATCCTTTGCATTTCAATCTAACGCTCAAGAGGGTATTCCCGTTTATTTTGATTATTTATCCGATAATTATTATTTGGTTTACCCGTCAATGGCCGGTATTACCGAGGGAGGAAAGATAAGAGCTACGGCAAGAATGCAGTGGTTTGATGTTGATGACGCTCCTAATTTACAGACCATAAATGCCAATTTTAGAATTGGGGAAAGTAATAGTGGGGTGGGAGCCATTGTTTTTAATGACGCCAACGGTTATCACGCTCAGACCGGCGTAAAACTGACCTATGCGCATCATTTAAAGCTTGGTGGAGATGGCCGTACTTTAAACCAGTTGTCTTTTGGATTGAGCCCAACGTATTTACAAAGCAGCTTGGATGAAACCGAATTTCGTTCGGCACAACCTGATAATGCTTTGATAGGTAGTAAAATAAGCGAAGGTTACTTTAATGTTGATTTGGGCTTCTCCTATAATTTTATGGAGTTTTACGCCCATTTTGCGGTAAACAATCTGTTAAGTAGTAAGCGTAATTTATATCGTTTTGGCCGACAGGATCCTGCAAATGTGCCCGTAATTGATAATTTACGAAGGTATTTATTTTCTGTAGGATACATTTTTGGTAAGCAAGAATGGCAGCTAGAGCCTTCTATTTTGTTTCAGATGAGTGAATTTACAGAGGAGAAATCTATAGATTTAAATGCCAAAGTATATAAGGATGTAGATTTTGGACGTATCTGGGGCGGACTTTCATACCGTAGAAGTTTTGAAGGCGCCCAGTTTGCAACCGCAGATAGCTTTGGTGAACAGCGATTACAATTGTTTACGCCTATTGTGGGTGCTAATGTTGGAAATTTTATGGTGTCCTATAATTATTCCTATCAATCAGGAAGTGTTGTTTTTGATAATGGGGGATTTCACCAAATAACCTTAGGTTACGATTTTGGTCAAAAAGAACGTAAGTACGATTGTTATTGTCCTGCGGCACAGTAAAGTCATAAATATAACTAGATATAATACAAAAGCATCCCGGTATATCGGGATGCTTTTTTGCTTTAAGATGTAGGAGGTTTATTCTTCCCACTTATAATTTTTCTGAGCTGCTTGCTTTTTAATCGCCTCTAACATTGCATTTTCTAGCTCTCCCTTTTCGCCTTCTTTGTGTTGTTCAGCAATGAATTTTTCACGTTTAGCATTTAATTCTTGAATCTCATTTTTGATTTTACTTCGTTCGTTCTTCTTTTCTTGAACATAAGCTTCCATTTCGGTTTTTGACTTCCCTTTTAGTTCCTTTGGTAGTTCGGTTTCTTCAAGCATGGCAATATCAAAAGACTCATCTTCTAGGGCATCAACTAAATCCCAGTTCTTGTTGTTGTAAAGTCTGGAGCTTTTACTTACGGCTCTTTTTACCGCTACGGCTTCTTCCAGTTCATAAGCGTTGGAGTCTTGAGTACGTTGTTTTTCCATTTTGACACTTCCCATAGCACCGTACGAAATATAGGTCTGGTTTAGTTTGGAATTCAATTGTATAATAACATCGTCGTAAGGTGTATCAATATGAACGACTTTTCTATTGTGGTCAATAGCAATATATTCACCTCCGGTTAAAGTGGCGCCGTTTTTCCAATCGGAGTTAATACCTTGCTCATAGTTCCCGCAGAAAATGGTGTTGACTACAATGTCTTTTTCTTTGGCATTGGTGACCGCGTCCTTATAGTTTAATTTTCCTTGGGTAAACGGCTCGTTACCTGCAATGAAAATCATTTTAAGATTATCGGGATTATCGCCCCAATTCAATTGTTTTAAAGAAGTGTGGATAACCTCGCCGCAATATTCTTCGCCTCCATTGGTGGTCAATGAGAATAGCTTTTCTGAAATCTCGTCCAAGTCTCCACTAAAATTCAATACTTGCTGAATATACCCTTCCCTAGAGGATAGGTTGTCGTTTCCGTATTGATAAAGGGCAATTTGTAATTCCGGGCGTTGCTCGTTGCCACACTTAGCATAGGTGAACTTGTTTACAATGTCCCAAAGTTGAGACTTAGCTTGGTTGATGAGTCCATCCATACTATTGCTAGTATCCAATAAAAGGGCAATTTTAACGGTATTGCTTTTAGGCCTGTCATTTGTATCTGGTAAGAAAACCTGGGCCAATACAGGTTTTGTTGTTTCTTTTTTGGTTTTTAGCTCGCAGCCGTACATGCTTGTTAAAGCAAGTGACATAAAAGCCAATCCTAGAATCTGTCTAATGTTTTTCATAATTTAATTTTTTGAACTCTATTAAGAGGGGATTAATGTTTTTGTAAGTGTTATTGATGAGGTAAAAGTAGAAGCAACTTAATTCTTGTAAAACCTGTTTTGAGTGAAGTGGCCTTTTGGAAGAGGGAACGTTCCTTTTGGGTATGTGAAGCCTTTAAAACAATTCATTTTTCGCCCATTTAGTGACAGATGACGTTTTTTAATGACGCATAATTCAACTAAGTTTACGTTGTACAAATAATCAAATGCAAACAGTTCGCTACATATTGTTTTTCCTTTTTATTGGGTGCTCCACAATGAACTCTTGGGCGCAAAAAGAGGTGCGCAGTAGCAAAATGGCTCAGCCGCAAAGTAGTCTTCATAAAGTATATTTGGATTCTGCCAACTCCTACAAGCAAAGTGATATTAAAAGAAGCATAGATTATATCACCAATTCCATTGCCGTTCTTGGGAAGCAAGCTGATAAAAAATCGCTTTCGGAATCATTGGTCGCTCTGGGTGAAGTATATCAATATCATAAACAATATGACTTGGCCATTACCAATTATAAGGATGCTCTGGAAGCCCACAAATCTACCCGGACCACCTTGCTCTTGGGTGAAGCCTATATTTTGAACAAACAATTTTCTGAAGCGGAAAAAGAACTGCAGCCTTTACTGAAAATAGAAAACCTTAAGCCCGATCAAAAGGTGAGCTTGAACGAAAACTTGGGCGATGCTTACCGTGGATTAGATTTGGCAGATAAAGCCGTAGCTTTTTATGAGGAAGGGTTAATCGTGGCTAGAAAGAACCAGATATCTCCAAAAGTGGCCGATTTAAATTCAAAAATCGCCGATACGTATGCTCAAGATGATAAGTTGGTTGAGGCAGGTGCGTACTACAATAGTTCCTTGCAATTAACCGAAGGTCTGGAGCCCAAGCGAGCAGTACAGGAAAAAGAAAAAGTAGCCGATTTCTACAATCAAAAAAGTCAATATGGTGCTGAAATTGAACTTCGTAAAAAAAGCCTTAACGAATTAAAGACCCTACCTAAGGGAAGAACTACTAAAAAAGAGGCTCGAGGGGATTTTGATTCTATTACCTCGCAACGTATCAATTACAAAATTGCCAGTGCATACATTGCTCAGGACAAGTATGATGAGGCTATTCCATACCTTAAAGAGAGTATAGAAGAGGCAGGTTCGGAGAATGACCTAGTGGTGCAAAAAGATGCAACACGCAAACTTTCCGAGGTGTTTGAATATAAGGGAGACTATCCAAAGGCTTTTGAAACCTATCGTAATTATGTGTCCTTGGTAGATAGTCTGTATGTACAAAAGGAACAGGAAATCTCTAGGGCGGCACTTTTCAATCGTGAAATAGCTTCTAAGCAAAACCGTATTTCTGGTTTGGAGCAAGAAAGAGAGTTGTCTCAAAGCAAATATGACTTAGCGGTAACGGGCCAGCAGCTCATTCAGGAGAGTAATAAGCGCCAAAAGTGGATTATTTATTCCCTGATATTCGGGATGATTTTATTAGGTCTGGCCGCATTTTTCTTTTATCGTAGCAATCAACAACAGAAATTAGCGAACAATCTCTTGGCACTGAAATCGCTACGTTCGCAGATGAATCCACATTTTATTTTTAATGCCCTCAACTCCGTCAACAACTACATCGCAAAGAGTGATGAGCGTAGTGCCAATCGGTTTTTAAGTGAATTTTCAACCTTAATGCGTTCGGTTTTGGAAAATTCCGAAGAAGATTTTATTCCCCTGTCCAAGGAATTGGAATTATTGGAGCTCTATGTAAAGTTAGAGCATTCCCGTTTTCCGGAAAAGTTCAGTTATGAGTTAAATGTAGATAAGGGGCTAGATGTTTCGGCTTTTGAAATTCCGCCTATGTTGCTTCAGCCTTATATAGAAAATGCTATTTGGCACGGGCTTAGATATAAAGATGAAAAGGGGCTTTTAAAAATCGATGTAAAACCAAAAGGGGCAACATCCCTAGAAATAACCATTACTGATAATGGGATAGGTAGAAAAAAATCATCTCAACTGAAAACCCAGAACCAAAAGAAACAAAAATCCAAGGGAATGGGAAACATCAAAAAACGTATTGCCATTCTGAACGATATGTATAAAAATAAGGTAGATGTTGCTATTTCTGACCTTACCAAAGAGGGCTCGGGAACCAAGGTGGTATTCGTTTTACGAAAAGATTGATAAGCTGCTTGTTCAATTAAAATTCCAATATGAAATTAAACGCCATACTTGTAGAGGACGAAGCCAATAGCCGTGAAATATTACGGAACTATCTAGGAAAATACTGTGTTGATGTCAATTTGGTTGGGGAGGCTGCATCTATTCAAGAAGGATTGGAGCTTATACAAAAGCATGAATTGGACCTTGTGTTCTTAGATGTTGAAATGCCTTTTGGCAATGCCTTTGATTTACTGGACCAGTTGCCTAACCGTACGTTTGAGACCGTATTTGTAACAGCCTACAACCAATATGCCATGGATGCCTTGAACAGCCATGCGGCCTATTATCTTATGAAGCCCATAAATATTGATGAATTGATAAAGGCGGTGGAGTATGTTCAAGAAATTAAACAAAAAGAAATTGAGCTGGCGGATACGGTATTACAACCTAAATTGAAATCCGTAGAAGGGAAGATAACCCTCCCGCAGCAAGACGGTTTTCAGGTGCTTAATGTTGCTGATATTCTTTATTGCAAAGCCGATGATAATTATACCGAAATCTATCTAGAGAATAAAAAGATTTTGGTCAGCAAGACCCTAAAGTATTTTGAGGATGCCTTGGCCGGCTTTTCATTTGCTCGCATTCATAAATCATATCTAGTGAATGTTAATGAGGTGGTGAAGTATAGGAAGGGAAAGGGAGGTAGTGTGGTAGTTTCAAACGGAAAAGAGTTATTGGTTTCGGCCTCTAAGAAAAAAGAGTTTTTGGCGTATTTTTAGAACATATAGAATTAGGGTAAAGGAAATTAGGATGATAAAAACGATTAAAGGGAAAACCCCACAATTTGGAGCGGACTGTTTTATTGCCGAGAATGCAACCATTGTTGGTGATGTAACTATGGGAGACCAATGTAGTATTTGGTATAATGCCGTACTTAGGGGAGATGTGCATTTTATAAAAATGGGTAATAAGGTTAATGTACAGGATGGAGCTATAGTGCACTGTACTTATCAAAAATCGCCGACAACAATCGGTAATAACGTTTCAATAGGTCATAACGCCATTGTTCACGGGTGTACTTTAAAAGATAATGTGCTTGTAGGTATGGGAAGTATCATTATGGATGATTGTATTGTAGAGAGCAATAGTATTATAGCGGCAGGAGCTGTGGTTACAAAAGGCACGCATATTCCCTCGGGAAGTGTATTTGCGGGTACACCCGCAAAAAAGATAAAGGACATAAGTCCTGAACTAAGTTCAGGGGAAATAGACCGTATAGCCAATAATTATGTTATGTACAGTAGTTGGTTTAAGGAGTAAGAACAGTGCCCTGTACTTGGGACTTGTACTTAATTTGCTATTTTTGCACGCACTAAAAAATTAAAAAGAATGAACGCATATATATTTCCCGGACAAGGAGCACAGTTTGTAGGTATGGGCTTGGACCTTTATGAAAAATATCCACTGGCTCAAGAACTGTTTGAGCAGGCAAATGAAATTCTTGGTTTTTCCATTACCGATACTATGTTTCAAGGTACCCCGGAAGACCTAAAACAGACCAAAGTTACCCAGCCGGCCATTTTTTTACATTCGGTAATTCTTAGTAAGGTAATGGGTGACAGTTTTAAGCCGGATATGGTTGCCGGTCATTCTTTGGGAGAGTTTTCTGCTTTGGTAGCCAACGGAACGCTAGGTTTTGAAGATGGATTAAAATTGGTTTCGCAGCGTGCTTTGGCCATGCAAAAAGCATGTGAGCTTAAACCGAGCACTATGGCGGCTGTTTTAGGGTTGGAAGATGCTATAGTAGAAAAAATATGTGCAGAGACACCGGGTGTTGTAGTTGCCGCTAATTACAACTGCCCAGGTCAATTGGTGATTTCCGGAGAGGTAGAAGCCATAGAAGCAGCTTGTGTAAGTATGAAAGAAGCAGGAGCAAGAAGGGCTTTGGTACTTCCTGTAGGAGGCGCATTTCATTCACCCTTAATGGAGCCTGCACGAGAAGAATTGGCATCGGCAATAGAAAATACCACTTTTGCAACGCCAAAATGTCCTGTTTATCAAAATGTTACTACCGTAGCGGTAAGTGACTCCACTGAAATTCAAAAGAACCTTATTTCACAATTGACCGCTCCTGTAAAATGGACACAAAGTGTGCAGAATATGGTAAGCGATGGAGCCTCCCTGTTTATAGAGGTTGGCCCAGGTAAAGTGTTGCAAGGGTTGGTTAGAAAAATCGCTCCAGGAGCAGAAAGTCAGTCGGCAGATATCCCAAGTTGATGTTTCATCCGTATATGATGTAGTTCATCCATTAAACCTTGATTTAACCCCAAATTTACGGTTGTGGATGATTTTTTTAGTAATATTGATGCCCATTTAGCCAGGACCTACTTTATTCGCTGTGAATTGAATTTTTGTTCAAAGGACAGTTATGAAATTGAAAAAGAAAAAAGCTCGCTTTGCCCGTAGTTTGAGAGCACATGGCAAAACCGTTCTATTGTTGCTTTTATTTTTAGGTGTTGGCTCCTTGGCCAGTGCTCAAGAGATATCAATTACACGTACAGCCACTGAACCTGCTGAAGGTGGTCCTGCCGGGTCTTTTACGGTTCAGATGACCGGAGGGGGGTTCTTCGCTGCGAGTGCAGTAACTTTAGCGGTTACCGGCACGGCTAATAGCGGGGCTGATTTTCAGGCACTAACTACCTCTTATACCTTCAATTCAGGAAATAGATCGGAACAAGTAGATGTTAATATTAATGATGATCAGCTAGTAGAGCTCGGTGAAACCATTGTTGTTTCTATTGCAAGTGCTACTAATGGGGCTGCAATTAGTGCTACGGACAACAGTGTCAGTTTTACTATTGCGGACAATGATACAGGTACTTTTACCTTAAGCAGAACGCCGGCTACATTAGCTGAAGATGGTGCGGCTACCGCAACCTATACGCTTTCTCTTGATAAGGTAAATGCCACAGGAGCGGCCGTTACCGTTCCCTATAATTTTAATGCGGCGGGAGCAAATCAAGGTACTGCAACATACGGTACGGATTATACAGCTCCTGGTCCTGCAAGTGGTCAATTGGTTTTTCCTAATGGCGGGAATGCCCCGCAGACAATAGTCGTAGACCCTACACCTGATACGGACCCTGAAGCCAACGAAACTATAATCTTAACACTCGGAAACCCAAGTAACACTACACAATTTTCGTACACTCAAATGCCTGTTGCGCAACGCACGGTAACAATTATTGATAATGATTGTGCCGCAGGAGATACCCCACCAACCATAAATGGAAGGGCAAATGCGGTTTGTAACCCTCCTACTGCTACTGTTAATTTAAATACGTACGTAACCGGAGGTGCAAATAGTGCTCCAGCGGGTAGTTCATTACGATGGAGTAATAATGCAAATCCAACTACAGTAGGGGCTCTATTACCTAGCCCTAATATAACTGCTATTGGAACTTATCATGCCGTTTATTGGGCAGATGATAATTCTTGTTTTACGGCCAGTAGCCCTGTTACCATAACTTTTAACACACCACCGTCCGTAGGCACGGTAACTACTCCGTCAAACGCATGTAATAATGCCAATGATGATTTTGGGCCAACTCGTATTCCATTAAATTCATTAATTACAGGTAACGATGCAGGTACATGGACCTATACTTCAGGACCAGCAACGGTTAATCCTACGGGAGCCAATAATCAAGTTAACTTTAGAGGGCAGCCTGCAGGCGCTTATGTTTATACGTTTACAACAACAGGTGCTGAGGCACCTTGTACTAATGATTCTATATCGGTAACTATAAATGTTGATGATTGTGACCCTTGTACCGCTGGAAACGCAGCTCCGGTTCTAGATACGAGTATACAGAGAACTTTTTGTGATGACATAACCACTGGTCTAAACGATTATGCGCCTAATAGTGGGCCTAACGGTACCGTATTGCGTTGGGCAACCGATGATGCGGACCCCACGGGTAGCTTTGTTCCTAATAACAGGCTAAATGATCCTTTGCCAGGTACATATTATGGATTTTATTACGATGCGGTAAACGATTGCGCCAGCCCTTTGTTAACATTAACGCTGGCTCAGAGTGAAACACCGGAAATTACAAGTTCAGCGGGCGACAGTAGATGTGGTCCGGGAAGGGTGGTGCTTAGGGCTACGGCAACCCAAAACGCTACGATTAATTGGTTTACACGTGCTACGGGTGGTTCACCAGTGGGTACAGGAGCTAGTTTTGCCGTTAACAATTTAGCAAGTACAACTACCTATTATGTGGAAGCAGAAGCCAATGGGTGTAAATCATCGCCAAGGGTACAGGTTGAGGCGGTTATTTTTCCTCCTGTTACTGCAGGAGCTCCAGAGGACGCATCTTCTTGTAATGATTCCAACTTTGGAACAACCACATTGGATTTAGATACTACTTTCTCGGAAGCAGCAAGTGCGGGTACATGGGCATGGGCCTCTGGTCCGGCTACTCCTGCTATAAATGGAGAAAATGTAGTAGATTTTCAAGGTTTGCCCAATGGTACATATGTTTTTGAATATACAACCACGGGAGCGCAGGCGCCTTGCGAAAATGAAACAGCGGAGCTTACAATTTCAGTGAGCAGTTGTGATACGGATGACGATGGAGACGGGTTGTTGGGTGGATTAGAATCTACTTTGGGAACCGATCCAAACAATCCGGATTCGGATGATGATGGAATAAACGACGGAGACGAAGTTGGTGATGATTTTGATAACCCTTTAGATGAAGATGGTGATGGTATTATAGATGCGTTGGATTCTAATGTTTTGGATTCGGATTTAGATGGTGTTGTTGATCAGTTAGATCCAGCCAACAATAATGCCTGTATTCCGGATAACTCCAACGGACTTTGTGATACGGACGGAGATGGAATTACCGATGGTCAAGAGGAGGCAGACGGTACCAATCCTCTAGATGCTTGTGATCCCGATATCAATAATGGAAATTGCGATCCTACACCAATAGATCTTCAGGTTGTAAAAACGGTTGATAAGGTCGAAGCCATAGCGGGAGATGAGGTTATTTTTTCCATAGCGGTAAATAATTTGTCCGATAGGGTAGCGAGAAATGTTACTATTGGTGAAATGCTAGAAACCGGCTTTGAGTATAAATCACATACGGCTACAGAAGGAAGTTACATAGTAGCTACTGGTGAATGGACAATTGCCGAGATTCCGGCTAATGGAACAGTAACTTTAAGTATAACTGTTGATGTTCTAGATGGCGGACCATATACCAATGTTGCCGAATTGTTGCAGTCTTTTCCCGTTGATGAAAATCCGGATAATGACAGCTCAGAGGTGACTTTAAATATTGATTTGCCCGAGGGTATTGATTTGGTATTGGAAAAGTTTGCAAGAATAGTTGACCCAGAGGATGCTTTCAGTATAAAAAATAATCTAAGTGAAGTAAACCCTTTAATTGGTGAGGAGGTTGTCTTTACTATAAAGGTTACCAATGAGTCCGAAATTGATGCAGTTTCCGGTATTCAAGTTTTAGATGTCATTGCCGAGGAAAGCGAAAGTGGCTTTGATTATATAGACCATGTAGCTGATAAAGGAGAATATAGTCTTCAAACCGGTTTGTGGACTATTCCTGAACTTATACATAGGGAGGTGGCTACTCTGGAAATAAGGGTTTTGGTTCCTTTAGAAGGAGAATTTATTAATCAAGCTGAAATAATAAGGTCTTCACCTGTAGATAGTGAAGGCAAGTACGAGAATAATATTGATTCGGTACGTGTTAGGGTCTCAAGAAAATCCGATTTAGATCTTGGATTGATTTTTAATCAATTTTCGCCAAATAATGACGGTGTAAATGATGAATTAAAAATCAATAAGTATCAGAGAAATGAAGATGGTACTTTCAATTCAACCCCGGTAGACCTTGTTTACGATATTAAAATTTTCAATAGATATGGAAAAGTGGTTTTCGAGGGCGATCAGATGACCGAGGAAATTATTTGGGACGGAATGTGGGAAGGTAAAGAGGCCCCAGACGGTACTTACTTCTACGTTTTGAATTTAACCTTACAAGAAGAAGTAGAAGGTTTTGATACCAATACCACTAAAAAAGGCTGGATACAGCTCATAAGATAATTTGGATAATGCAGTATAGAACATTAAAATCCTTTTACGGTTACATCTGCTTTGCTATAGGTGTATTGTTCATTTCGGCAAACGGTTTTGCCCAAAAAGAACCACAGTATACGCAGTATATGTACAATATTGGTAGCTTCAACCCTGGTTATGTGGGGTCGGTTCAGAATCCTGAAATAGCAGCTGCCTATAGAGCTCAATGGTTAGATGTAGATGGGTCTCCCCGTACGATTCGCTTAGGTACCAACATACCATTTGCCAATGAAAGAACAGGCATGGGGTTCAATATTATAAGCGACCAATTGGGGCCATCAACTCAGACATATGTAGAGTTGGCTTATTCCTATCAATTTAATGTATCGGATAAAGCAAAGCTTTCTTTTGGTATGGATGCCGGTGGTTCATTCTTAAATGTAGATTTTTCAAAGGGTACGTTCGAAAACCCCGGAGAACCTATCCTAGGGCGTGAGACCATTTCAAAATTTTACCCGACTATTGGGGCTGGTTTCTTCTTGTATGAAGATGATATTTGGTATTTAGGAGCGTCTATTCCCAATTTTTTAACTGATGGGATTTATAATGATGATGTCGCCACGATTATAGAGGATAAAATGCAATTCAATTTTATTGGGGGGTACGTTTTTGATGTTTCGGAAACATTAAAGTTCAAACCCGCTTTTTTATTGAATTATATTAACGGAGCTCCGTTGAACACCAATCTTAGTGCTAACTTTTTGTTTAATGATCGGTTTACAATGGGCGCATCCTATCGTTTGGGGAGTGCCGTTAGCGGTTTAGTTGGCTTTCAGATTACGAGCGGTAGCTTTATTGGTTATTCTTATGATTACAACACAAACCCACTAGGAGAGTTTAGTAGTGGTTCCCATGAAGTTATTCTTAAGTTCTTCTTGGGTAAGGGTGATGGTTCTGGAGGAAGCAACAAGAGCTTAAAAGGAAAACCAAAACAAATAGATACGCCAAGATTTTTCTAATATTAGACTATGAAATTCAAAATCTTCATATTACTTTTTACGTTGACCGTGGTACCTTCGTTCGGTCAAGAAATGACATCTAAGGGCGATAAGTATTTTTATAGTTATGCGTATGAAGATGCTATTTTAGAATATAACAAACAAATGCAAGAGGGTAAGTTCATTACCAACCATCAACTCTTGAATTTGGCCGATTCCTATTTTAAAACGGGAGAATATAATAAAGCATCTAAATTATATTTAGATATTAATAAGAACGATACTATCATGTCTGCACATCGGTTTAATAAGATGTTGCAGAGCTTGGCTAAAATCTCGGAACAGGAAAGAGTAAAGGCCTTTTTGAAGTCCAAAAGCAATGTTCTTGAAAGTGAATTGGTAGAAAATGCTGACTTCAATTATTTACTACAGGATAACAAAGAAACGGAATCTGCAGGGTTCTTTATTTTTACATTGAACGGTAATAGTGAATTTTCCGATTTTTCACCTGCTTTTCACGAAGACAAGTTGCTGTTTAGTAGTGGTAGAAAGAACAAGTCAAAACGTATTTATGGGCCATCTGGGGAGTCGTACTTGGATATTTATGAGGCCGATATAGAAAAGGGTGGAAACATCAGCAATGTTAATGTATACAAAGGCGTGCCAGATTCCCCTTTTCATAAATCAACACCTTTCTACTCCAGTATTACAGGAGGAACGTACTATGTACTTTCCAATGCTAACGGAAAACAACTTTCGTTTGATGAGAAAGGAAAAAATGCACTGGCAATTGGTATGGCATATGAAGGCGGACTTTTTCGGTTTTTGCTAAAAGACTTAAGTACGTCTTTTTATTATCCTTTCTACGATGCGGCAAGCGAAAGATTATATTTTGCTGCAAATTTTGATGATAGTTATGGAGGAACCGACCTTTATTATGTTGTAACCAATAACGGTCAGGTTATGTCCGAACCCATCAACATGGGGCCTAGAGTCAATACTCCTGGAAATGAAATTGCTCCTTTTGTCTACGATAATAGCCTCTTTTTTTCTTCCGATGTTTTTTATGGACATGGGGGTATGGATGTATACCGAAGCAATATTCAGCCAGATAACACCTTAAGTATTCCTGTAAATCTAGGAGAAGGAATCAATACAAAATATGATGAATTTGGCTTTATCATTCGCCCAAGCGAAGGACATGAGCTAATGGGATATTTTTCGTCTAATAGACCAGGAGGTAAAGGTAATGATGATATTTACGGCTTTAAGATAGCAAGTAAACCAGGGCCACGCACACTTATATTTAAGGGTACGGTAGTGAAACCTCCCTACGATACCCCTATAGCTAATGTGGGCGTAACGGTTTTTGATAAGGATGGTGCTGTACTCAGTCAAATGGTTACTAATGCCAATGGTGCCTATCAAGTAGAGATACCCTATACAGATGTGGTTTCCATGGAGATTTCCAAAGATGGTTATTCAACATTTAAAGAGAAATACAATCCAAAGGAATTAGAAGAATTACAGAAGGCGCCATCTCAAATACAGTTGGTCTCTTTAGAGGATATTGTTAGGGAGAAAGAAGGAAAGAATGTGCTAAGCCTGAATAATTTCTATTTTGAGACAGGCAAGAGTAATGTAACCTTGGCCATGACACCGGAATTGGACAAGGTAGTAGATGCCATAAAAAAATTCCCTAAACTTAAAATTTCAATAGAGACCCATACGGATAGTAGAGGAGGTAGCAGTTCTAACAAACGTATATCTGAAAAACGTTCTGCAGCAATAAAAGCGTATTTATTGGCGAACGGAGTGCCAAATGAAAACATTACCAAGGCCGTTGGTTATGGCGAGGAAAAAATCACCAATAACTGTACAAATGGCGTGTACTGTTTAGACTTTTTACATAAGCAAAACCTTAGAACGCTATTTGTTATCGAGAATTATGAGGAACTAAGTAAGTAAGCTTGGTTACTACGGTTAATTGAAGACTACAATATAAAAGTAGTATACGGAAAAGAACGATAGAAAGAGAATACCTAAGTAGGTCAGTAGTTGCAATGGTTTATTCGGTTTATTTGCTTCCGGTATTTCTTCGCTCATTACATTTTTTAAATTCATATACCCTACAATAGGTGCTACAACAAAGGAAACAAAAGTTGCCAAGGCCACTAATTGCCCCATGTTGGATTTAAAGACACTTACAACGGTAAAGTTTATACATGCCAAGGCAAGTACGCCAAATGCGAAAATCCGTTTATTTCCGGACAATTTCAAGTTAGAAAATAGTAGGTCTATAATATCTAGGCTAACCCTGGCCAAGGCGTCATGTGCCGTCATACACGTACTGAACATGGTTGCGAAGGCAGATATGGCAATAAGAATATAGGCCCATGGTCCAATATGGGTAGTGAATAATTGTACGATTTGATCCGCGAAGGTTACTGCATTTCCACTTAACGCAGTGTTGGTGCCATAGAGGGTCATACATCCGATTATCAGAAAGAAAATTGCCAATAACGATGTTGTAAAATACCCCACCTTAAATTCCTGTAGAGATTCCCTTAAGGAAGGTTTGGGTTGGGTCTTCCATTTTTCTACACTCCATAGACTTACCCAGCTAGAAGCCTCTACGGTAGTGGGCATCCACCCCATTAAACTAATGAGAAAAAGAATTCCCATGCTATCAAAAATTGGTGGTGAGGTAAAGTCTGAAACCGGTACTACGGGGCCTTTAAGTAGAACAACAATCGTGGTGACCAAAAGGGCAAGGAATAAAATGGAAACCACAAATTTTAGGGATACCTCCATAAATCTATATTTGCCAATAATAAGTAAGAGACTGATAAAGGCAAAAAGGGCAAGAGAAATATAATTAATGTAAGTTTCAGATATCTGAAAAAGATTAATGAACAACCCGGCGGTTACCGTATATAAAGCCGCTAGAATGGTAAAAGTGGTTATTAGGGTAATAATGGCATAAAACCACAAATAACCTCTACCTCGGTTGAGGTAACCTTCCGTAAGCGTTTTTCCTGTAACATTGGTGTAGCGCACCCCAAACTCAAAAAAAGGATATTTAAAAATGTTGGCCAAGAGGATAGGGATTGCCATTACCCATCCGTATTGGGCACCAGCTTTTGTAGAAAGAACCAAGTGAGACGTGCCTATTGCCATACTGGCAAACAGCAGACCCGGCCCAAGATTTTTTAAAAGCACTTTTAATTTTGACACCTTAAAATGAATTTAGGCAACCAAAATAGGTTTTTTAAATGAAAGGGAGGTTTATTTTATTTCAACACGTTCGCCAAAAAACTTGGGTTGTGTGTTGAAAAGTAAATCTAGAAATACCTTAACTCGCGCTAGATATTCCCGTAGGTGAACTTTTAGACCTTCTTTGCCACTAATGCCTGTTGCGTTGTAGCCAATAGCCTTTAACCCCTTTTTCTCGGCCAAGTAAATGGCTCTTTGGTTGTGGAATTCTTGAGATATAACAGTAACGTTATCTAATCCGAATACTTCTTTGGCACGAACCATTGAATCCAAAGTTCTAAATCCGGCAAAGTCCAGAAATATTTTTTCAGGAGGTATTCCGTTGGCCATTAAATCTTTTTTGAACGTATTGGGTTCGTTGTAATAGCGAGTACCGTTATCGCCGCTTACCAATACAAAGTCAATTTTTTGGGCATTATAAAGCTCAACCGTAGCTTTTATGCGGTAAGTATAGTACGGGTTGGGAAGACCTCCAATCAATTTTTTAGAAGTTCCTAGTACCAACCCGACCCTGTTTTTAGTGATTTCATTTGAATCCGAAAAGGTCTTGCCTTCTGCAGATGAACTTATTATGTAGTCACATAACAGGATAAAGAGAAAAAGGACTATAATAAGTAATCCACCAATTTTGTAGAGCCTTTTTCTCATATAGATATTAAGTATGATATAAATATAGGCAAAAGAAAGCCTAGGAGCGCTTTCTTTTAAATAAGCTCGTTCAAATCCTTTTCTAGTTGTTGAATTTCCGATTGTATGCTTAGATACCCTCTTTTGGGAGCTAAATTTAACTTTGAGGTCAGTGTATTTGCCTCAAAAATAATGTTGCTCAATCTAATATTAAAATTACGAGCTTTCTCATACTTTCTGCCATCGGAATTACCATAGTAATTAGATTGAAACCTGAGTTTTATTTGTTGAAGTTTTGTAATCAATTTTTCCGTTGGGTGCTCAAATTTTGGCTGTTGTAAATTGATTGATGTTTGTGTAGAGTTCGAGGCCATATTGCTATAAATTTAGATGAAGGCTAAAACTAATCCTAGCCTAATATTGTTAATATTATGATTTCGAGGTATAGAGGTTAACGTTAAAAATTATGAGTTACATTGATTTTTTCGATGAGTGGTAGGATTTTGTTCATTAATTTAAAATGATTCTGTCAACTTTTTGAAAATATAGATTTCACCTTTTTCAAAAATATCTATATAAAAAGGCAAATGTTATCATTTCTAAAAAGAAACACTGAAGTTTTAGAGCTGCGATTTTTTTCCTGGAAGTGTGAAAAATCTGTGTTTTTCATATTTTTTCAAGTGGTTTTTTGTGAAAGCGAAAACGTTATAGTGTATTTCATCGATAAATATGGTAGAACAGCTATTTTAAATTTTCCGGAACTCTATTATCAAAATAGATTTCTTAGGTTTAATAAAATTAACCCCACAAATTCTTACTGTAATTTTACTCGCTTTTCTTGGATTTTAGTAGTTGTTTGACCAAACCAACCTATTAAAAATGAAGCACACCAAACCAAGTGTCTGGAATGACGTTTTTTGTCATTTTGGAACGTTACCGATTACCCTAGTATCTTCCCCCATTAATTTTATCCGGTCCATAGGCCGGACGAGTAGTTATACTCATTTCTCTCCCCCAATCATTTTTCTCCCCCTTAATAAAGAAACTTTCCTGATTTACAATCAAATTATTAACACCAAGCCAGCCTTATACATTCGCGTATGAAAAAAATTACTATCCTAACCGTATTGGTTCTTTTTACAACTTTTTGTTTTGGACAAACATCATGTTTTCCCATAAGTACATTGAACTGCACAGAAATAGCTTCTGAACTACCATTTAACCTAACTTTTAATGGTTCTGGGGCGGGAATACTTAACACGGGATTTACCATGGTGGACCCTCCCTCTTCCAGATTGGCTGCTGATAATTTAGACGCAGATCCAAACGTAACCGGCCTCTTGCCCAACAATCTTTCTATTGTTGGAGGTAGGTTGAACGTTATGGCTACTAATGGGATAAATTATAGTCAACCTTCTGGGTCTCCACAAAGTACGTTAACTAATTCTCAGATGAATGCCCTTGGTACCGGCTTTTCAATAGGAGCTAATCCTGTTGAAGTTTCAGCTACCATGATTCAACCAGACTTTACCGGTACAGCAGGTAACAAATCACAACAAGCTGGTATATGGTTGGGATTGAACGAAAACAACTTCGTCAAATTGGTGGTTGTAAAAAACTCGGCCACAGAGCAAAAAATACAAATGCTCTTGGAACAAACGAATCCTGGAAATTCAGCTAATTTAATTTTAGAAGAGTATAACACCTCTAATTTTTTGAGCGGTACAGTAACTTCTATTGAGTTCAAACTAGTAGTTGATCCATCGGATAATTCTGTAAGAGGCTATTACAGCCTAGACGGAGGAGAAATGCTCCAAGTAACAGGGGCAACTGATTCTATGACTGCGCCAAATTCATTTTTCATTGGTGCTGACCACGACGCGGACACGGCTACAGAAGCTTTGACCTACGCAGGAATCATGACATCAACAAGACGTGCTACTTCTGGAAGTATGGTAGTTTCGTATGATGATTTTTCAGTTGAAGAGATTGTTGCGGCCAGTTCGGAAACGGATGTTTTAACTTTTGTGCTGGTGTCTGAAACTGGGGGAGCGGTTATAGATGCAGGGGCACATACCGTAAACATAGAAGTAGAAAGTACTTCAGATTTAACCGCTTTGGCTCCTCAGATTACACTTTCCTCAGGAGCGGAAAGTATTCCGGCATCCGGCGAGTTCTCTGATTTTAGTAATGGTCCCGTTACTTATTCTGTAACGGCAGAAGATGGTGTTACTACCCAAGATTGGTCGGTGATAGTGGTTAAGGAAGAGCTTCCTTTTGAGGCATATATAAATTTTCAGAATAACCCTACTAATCCCACTACACCTACAATTCCGCCAGCGGGGTATTTGGCTGATTATGGTAAAGCTTTTGGTAATGCTGCTGTGATCCTAAATGGAAACAGCTATAATTATGGTTGGAAACTAGCGTCTTCAGGTAATCCTTTTGATGCTTCGGATGACGTTGCGGGCAATTCCAATGGGGTTGGTCGTATGCGCCTTGGAAACATATCCAATTATAATGCAGCCTCACTTCAGGAAAAATTAGAAGGGACTTTGGTCCATTTTCAGGGCGATAATATTGCTGGCTGGGGCAATGGTCAACCTCGAAAGAACGAACTATTTTGGGAAATAGAAGTTCCCAATGGCACCTATGAGGTAACCATTGGTCTTGGGGATAAGGCTACCGGAAATACAGATAGTAGGCATAGTGCCACTGTTGAAGGGTATTCTATAATTGCCGCTTTTGCTCCTGTAGAACAAGAAGTGCGTACCTCTTCTATGATAATAGAGGTGTTGGACGGCCTGTTGACCATTGATGGAAATGGAGGGTTCAATTCAAAAATCACGCATATTGATGTTGTGGAATCAACAGAAAGTCCCGTAAACGGCTTATTGAACTTTACTCCGGCTATTACAAATCAATCCGTGGAAGCAGGGGCAAATACAGAATTTTCTGCTTTATTAGCGGGTGCCGGAGCAGTTAACATAGGGTTGGTAATTGATGATAATATAAATGAAACAATTAGTAATGATTGGCTCACTGTTCCGGAAAAAACTGATGTAGGATCTTATGATTTTGTTTTGGACGGAACCTCTCTTTTGGAAGGTGATGTTCATAGTGCAAGGGTTATTGCTACGGCAAAAGGTTTTGTTCCAGCCCTATTGGATATAGAGTTGACGGCTACGCCCGCAGCGCCTTCATCATTTTCATTTTTGGATGATTTTGATGCATATACTTTAGGTAATTTACATGAGGTTGCACCCACGCAATGGCTTAAGGAGAAGCCCGGTGATGTGGCTATTCCGGTTTTGGACGAGGCCATCAGTCCTAACCTAACCCATTCCCTTGATTTTTCCAATGGTCCACATACCCACGATTTGACTCCTTTAACTGATGCTCCAGTAACATTGGAGGCCGATCAGCCGTTTTATTTTAATACCTATTTTAAAGTGGGTAGCGTAAGCAATAGGGTTCGTACGGCTATTCGCATCGCAGATGATGTGGCCGGAGATCAATGGGTAAGAGAACAGGTAGCTAGCAATGGCAGCGGTGGTCTTATGGCAAGAATAGGATTGGGCGGTCCTGCTTCCGATAACGGAAATATACCCGTAGATTCCGATAAGACATTCCAGTTTGTGGTAAAAGGCGAATGGGATGGAATAGGAGCCATTAGTTATTCATGGACTATAGATCCAAAACTCGATTTAACTCAGACGGTATGGACTTCTGCAGGATCTCATACTGTGGTAGGAACTCCAAAAATTGATCGTTTATTTATTAGTTCTGTTGGTACTAATGATGCCAAAATTGGAGGTGTACGCCTTGCTTCAGATTATGATGTGGTTGTAACCGAAGTGTTGAATATAGCTCCTGTTGTGGAGGACCAGATATTCGGTATTGCGGAGGACGTTTCAGTGGGAACTTCTATAGGTTACGTACAGGCATCGGATGTTGATTCGGACCCATTAACGTACGCTATTACTGCAGGGAACGATAACGGGACCTTTGCCATAGATTCTAATAGTGGGGAACTAACTACTTTAATTCCATTAGATGCCGAAACTGTGCCTCAGTACATACTTACGGTAGAGATAGGGGATGGTGTGAATGCGGTTTCTGCCCAAATCACGGTCAATGTTGACGATGTGGTTGAAGTTCAACCTTGTAGCCCATTAAGTGCATTGCCCTGTGATCAATTGCAAACTTCACTACCCTTATCTCTAGATTTCACGACAACGAATGGAAAGCTATCGGATTCAGGTTTTACCATGGTTTTAGAGCCTAGTGCCAGGTTGGCTTCAGATGATGCCATCGCAGATGAAAATATACCGGGATACGCCCCCAGTCTTGTAGTACGAGATGTTTCTGGACTTTCAATAACAAGTACCAAAGGTATTTTTTACAGTCAGTTGCCTTCTCAGGGTACACCCAGTAGTACAGAGACCAATTCACAAATGAATGCTTTGGGAGTTGGGTTGCCAGTGCCTTCAACCGTATTTAGTGTATCTACAACTCTTGAGAATCCGGATTTTTCGGTTAGTGCCGGAAATAATTCTCAACAAGCAGGTGTTTGGTATGGGCTAGATGAGGATCATATTGTAAAATTGGTAGTCTCAAAAACGGGGAATACCAGTAAAAAAGTCCAATTGCAGGTTGAGAACATGGATCGGACTACATCGGAAACAGCATATCTGGAATTGAATACTGCCAATATAGCTTCAAGTACTGGAGTTATTAATTTACGTTTGGAACTTAATCCTGTAAATAATACGGTTTCAGGGTATTACTCGCTTGATGGGGGAACTGAGGTTTTGGTCTCCCAAGGAGGAGTAAACAGTTTGTCCGTGCCGTCCAGTTATTTTTCAGGAAGTATGTACGATGCGGAGAACCCAACGCAGTTATTGAACTTTGCAGGCGTATTCACCACACAGCGAAGAGCGGATGTAGACCAAAACGTTACTGTATTATTCAAAGATTTTGTTGTAGCGGAGGCGGCAGAGCCTTTAGTTATTTCGTTTGATGTTGATGAACTCAATTTTAGTGGGGAACAAGGTGCGGATATTGAAAAACAAAGTGTTACGGTTTCCGCCAGCTCAGGTAATCCTACTTTTGTACTTTCTGATGACCCTGATTCGGAATCATGGTTGATTTTACCTACTGAACCGGTACTGGGCGAAATAGAATTTGGAGTTCGTTCGGATATACCGGTAGGTTCTTATGGTACTACAATCTTTGCTAGCGACCTACCTGACATGGGCTATGCCAATGCAGAAATGACTATCAACTTGGAAATTACCGAAGCGATAAATGATTTTTCGGTAAATATTAATTTTTCGGATCAAGCTACAGCAGCTCCTGCTGGTTATGAAAAAGACGGTGGTGATGCCTATGCGGATAGGGACAACGGTTTTGTATATGGGTGGTTGGATGCAAATACATCACAACCCGCTGATTTATCCAAAAATGGAAGAAATAGGGCCGTTTCAGGAGTAAGTGAGTTAAATAACACCTTGGTGCACATGCAGTATGGGGATGTTTCTTCCAATGCTTCCAATGGCTATTTAGCAGATGCCAAATGGGAAATTGCAGTTCCCAACGGTGATTATTTGGTAACGGTTTTTGTAGGTGACCCCGATGTTGATACACCTGCAGTCAACACCCCTGCGCATAGGATAAATGCGGAAGGAGTGAATTTGGTAAACGACTATGTACCTACAGGTACGGCTGGTGCAAGCTCCCGATTTACATCAGAAAGCGCCATAGTTAATGTAAGTGATAATAGATTGACTCTTGATCCGTTAGGGGGATCCGGTAAGAATACAAAAATTAATAGTGTACAAATCGTAGCTGCTTCCGTGGGTGTACAGACTCCAAAGGTAGTAGCAATATCTCCAGCTGATGGAGCTACGGGGGTGTCGGTTAACAGCAGTGTTTCCGCCAATAATCTTTTCTTGCCAAACTCTGATACCAATGGTAATGCAGGGGTTGATAATACGACCATCACCAATACTACGGTACGTTTGTTTAAGCAGGGAAGTACTGCACAAATTGGGGCCAGTGTAAATGGAACCGGTGGTGGAGATGCCATTAATTTGGTTCCAAACCTTCCTTTAGAGGCCAATACAGTTTATGTATTTGAAATTGATGGGGTGTTGGACTTGGTAGGGGAGCCTTTTGAATTTTTTACTTCTTCATTTACTACAGGTGATGGAAATACAGGGCCGGTTACGGATTTGGATAACGTTTCATTTACCAATGCGGGAGTTGTGGGTTCAAACGGAAAATATTCCACCCTTACCATTGGTCCAGATGATAAGCTGTACGGATTAAAAATCTCTGGAGATATTCACCGATGGAATATTGATTCGGACGGGACGCTGTCCGGTGAAGAAGTACTTACCACTTGGAAAAATGCTTATGGAGGAAGTAGGACTTCCGTGGGGCTCGTCTTTGATCCTTCGGCTACTTCGTCTAATCTGATTGCATATGTTTCCCATAATTCAGGAGGTTTAAACAGTGCTCCGGACTGGGATGGGAAAATTTCAAGACTCACTGGAGCCAATCTAGAAAACGAAGAATTATTGGTAACCGAATTACCTAGGTCTACTAAAGATCATTTGACGAATAGTCTAACCTTTAGGCCAGGTGAACCCAATGTAATCTATTTTAATCAAGGAAGTAACAGTGCGGCTGGTAAACCGGATGGTTCGTGGGGCAATAGGGAGGAGAGCTTATTGACGGCCGCTACCCTAAGATTGGATCTTTCTCTTTTACCAAGTACCTTACCACTTAATGTGCGTACTACAAGAAATGCTATGGCAATTAATGCGGTAGATGTGAATTCTCCAACTTTGGACGGATTGTACAATCCATATTATATCAATGCCCCTTTAACGTTGTTCGCTACAGGTATTCGTAATGCCTATGATTTGGTTTGGCACTCCAACGGACAATTATACGTGCCAACTAATGGAACGGCTGGTGGCAGTAATGCCCCAGCATCTATTAACGGGACAAGAAGACCGGATGGTACAATATATGACCATAGCAATCCTTTGTACCCTGTTGTTCCTTTTTCGGACGGAAACAATGTGCAGCGGGATTGGTTGTTCAGGATTGACCCCAATACTGATATGGGGTATTACGGACATCCTAATCCCTATCGAGGAGAGTTTGTGTTGAATCGTGGTGATGCCGATGTAAGTAAATCAGCTTATGACGGGGTGCACCCTGATGAAAATTATAGGGGGGCGGCCTTTGATTTTGAATTCAATAAATCGCCCAACGGGGTTATCGAATATCGGAGTAATGCCGAAAACGGAAACTTAAAAGGTGCCTTATTGGTCGTTCGCTACAGTGGGGGAAGTGATATCATCGCCTTGGTGCCCGACGGACCAGGAGGGGATATATCGACCTTTAAGGAGGGAATACCTGGATTTACAGGTTTTCAAGATCCCCTAGATTTAGTAGAGGATACCTCTAACGGAAATATATATGTATCGGACTATGGAAAAAGCCAAATCGTATTGCTGAAACCTAGTAATCAGGCTTCGCCTACACCACTTATCGTATTGGATACGGAAAAGGTAACAGGTGATGCTATTTCCAATTCGGGATCTTTCACGAGCGAGATTTTGTTGTCCAATTTAGGAAATGCCAGTTTGATGGATGTCCAGGCCCAAATTTCGGGGGCAGACCAAGATCAGTTTTCGATTGTCGGATTGCCCACTTCGATAAATGCCCAGAATTCGGCCTCGTTCCAGGTGGTGTTTACACCCACATCGAACGGACCTAAATCGGCGGAATTGACCTTGACGGGCACCAATGCCGAACCCGTAGCCGTGTCATTGAACGGTCTGGGTAAAACGGGACTGGGAGGAAATAATGAGCCTTCATTGCAGTGGATATTGGATACCCATTTGGGCGATGGTGTCGTAAATGTGGGAGATACCGATCCGACGACCAACCTTATCAATTTGCCGAATGGCAGCGGTTATAACGATATTTTAGGTGATGAGATGGCCGTTCAAAAATTTGAAAGGGCCGTTGATGCCCCGGTAACCGTAGAGTTGTTGAGTGTGTACGGCCCTACCAATACCACTCCGGTAGTGGCATTTGGGTGGTACAACAGTGGCGATGCCAATACTACGTCGGAATTATTTACGGTTTCCAATAGTCCCGCGAGTAACGGACAGACACTTAACGCCCCAATCGTGGGGGCAACCGAGTTTGACCCAGGAGCGGTGAGTTTTGGTTTCTATAGTCGATGGCCATTCTTTGGCGACCGACATTTGTTTAGCGAAGATGCCCTCAATACATTCGCCGATGCCATTCCGCATCATGTGCGGGTATATGAGCTTCCTGGGGAAGAGAATGCCTATATTATCGCTACGGAGGAACATATTTCCGGGTTTGACTACCAAGATATTGTCGTCATTGTCAGAAATATCAAACCCTTTGACGATGCACCTAGCCTAGCTTGTTCCCCTATTAGTATTTTAGATTGTGACGAGCTTGAGGTAAGCTTGCCCTTCTCTTTGAATTTTGATGGGACCGAAGGCGGATTGGCCAATACAGGCTTTACCATGGTCGATAATCCCTCGGCAAGGCTTGCGGTAGATGGTACCGCTTTCAATCCAAATGTTCCAGGGTATGAACCCGGTAGGATAAGCTTGTCCAATGGCAATCTGGTTCTAAATGCCGCGAATGGTATCGCCTATCTGCGTAATGGTCCAGGTGCCGGAACGAGCACAGATGTAAATTCACAGATCAATACCTTGGGGGTAGCCGTCGATGCCGATAGCTACGGAAGTTTTAGTATAGAAACCTCCTTGGTGAATCCGTATAGCGATGGCTCCAATAATTCCGAGCAGGCCGGATTGTGGTTCGGTCTCGATGAGGATAACTATGTAAAGTTGGTGGCTTCCAATGGAAATAGGGTAGAGTTACTGTCCGAATTGGATGGTCTTTCCCCAATTTCACAATCTTTAAAGGCCGATGGTATTACAGATTTACATACAAGTAACGTAGGCCTAAGAATATTTGTAGATGTTGAAAACAATCTACTTGTTGGGTACTATACCTTGAACGGTGGAACCGAGGTTGAAGTGGGGTCTTTACAACTGCCTTTAGGTTTTATTACGGGGAATTCTTCTTATGACAACTTATCTTTTGCCGGTATCTTTAATACGAAACGAAGAGAGGCTACGGCCAATGTTAATCATACTTTCCAACATTTTAGAATAGTTTCAGATGATGTAGTGGCCTTTGAACCGGTTAGTATCAATTTTTCACTTCCAGATGACGTACCGCCTTCGGGATATCTTGTAGATTCTGGTTTGGCCTACGCCGATCGTGGTAATGGATATAGCTATGGTTGGTTGGCTACTGATGGTGCAACGGGCTTGGACCTCTCCGAAAGGGTTCGTAATAGAGGAGTTGCGGGGGTAGACATATTACAAAATACCCTAGTACATATGCAGTATCAAAATGTAAAGCCTGAAGGGCAAGAGGGTATTTGGGAAATGGAAATACCCAATGGAAATTACATGGTTGCTGTAGGGGTAGGTGATCCTAATATTGATGGTCAGGCAGGTACGGAACCTTTTCACACCATAAACATTGAAGGTGTTAATGCCATAAATAGGTATTCGCCCACTGGGGTCGAGGGCGCTTCTACCAGATTTTCATCGGGAGTGGCCAATGTAACGGTTACCGACGGTAGACTTACCATAGATGCTTCCGGTGGTTTTAATACAAAGATTAACGCTTTGGAAATAACCCAAGGCAGTGGAGTTGTTCAGCCATATTTCGCTAATGTTAATCCCGCTGATAACACCAACGATGTGAGAATTGAAGATTTTCAGATCAACGTTGAGGTTATAGTTCCTGACGATTATGAGATAGATAATAATACCCTTGCGGGCAATATCAACTTATTTGAGGTTACTGCGGGCGGAGATGTCTTGGTGCCTTCCAACTCCAATGATACAGGAGGGGGAGATGCCATTACGTTGACTCCGATACAAGATTTAAAGGAATTTACGACCTATCGCTTTGTGCTTACTAGTGACATAGAGGCAAACCGAAGGGGCGATTTAAATGATAGAATACCTTTCCGTGCTTTTGAATCTACATTTGAAACGGGAGAACTTGATGATGGAAGCACGCCTATACGGGATTTAACAGGGGTTGAATTCACCAAGGTGTCAGGTGTAGCCAATTTAGGTCCTGGTGTTGATAATCAACGTTTTTCAAGTTTGGTAATCGGACCTGATGGTAAGCTTTACGCAAGTACTATTGGTAACTTTAATTCAGATGGCCAAATTTATAGATGGGAAATGGCCTTGGACGGAACTTTAAGTAATTTGGAAATATTAAACCCACCGTTACAAGGTTCCCTTCATCCAGAAACCAATGCAGGGGGGAACGATGATAGATTGATTATTGGTCTGGTATTTGACCCCGCATCTACTGCCGATAATTTAATCGCCTATGTAACCCATAGTGAGGCCTCTATTTCGGGCGGTCCGGAATGGGATGGTAAGCTATCGCGTTTGACCGGTCCGGATTTGTCTACAGTAGAAGACCTTGTTATCCATTTACCTAGATCTGTAAACGATCATTTAACTAACAGTATAGCTTTTGATGACCAAGGAGATCTTTATATTACGCAAGGGAGTAACTCGGCAGGAGGTAGTCCAGATGGTAATTGGGGCAATAGGCCCGAAAGACTTTTGGCTGCTGCTATTTTAAAGTTGGAGTTAGATAAATTACCAAATAGTCTTCCCTTAAGTGTTTATACTACGGATGATATTTCGGTAATAAATACAGCGCCAAATGGTAGTTTGCAAATGAGTGATGCTACCTACAATCCCTATGCTGCCAATTCACCATTAACAATATTTGCATCAGGTATTCGTAATGCCTATGATTTGGTATGGCATTCCAATGGTTGGCTATATGTGCCTACCAACGGTACTGCGGGCAACAATAATAGTTCGCCCAATTCGCCTTCAACTTCGGATTATACACTGGCAAGACGTATTGATGGGTTGACCTCAATTCCCAATGTTCCAAAATTACTAGGAGGGGAAACACAAAAAGACTGGTTGTTCAAGACCAAAGGCGGGTCGTATCACGGTCATCCCAATCCTTACAGGGGAGAGTTCGTATTGAATCATGGAGGTATTTCATACAGTGGGTTGCCGGGTCAGGTAGAATCTTCTTATACAGATGTGGGCAAATACCCCGATGATTTGGCACCAGATCCAAATTATCGCGAACCTGCATTTGATTTTGGAAAGAACAAATCACCCAATGGGGCCATAGAATATAAGAGTGATGCTTTTGAAGGGAAATTACAAGGTCTTCTTATGGTAGTCCGTTTTAGCGGACAGGACGACTTGTTGGTATTAGACCCTAAATCCAGCGGGGATATTGCCGAAGCCTATAGTAGTATTCCAGGGCTTAGTGGTTTTGATGATCCATTGGATGTGGTGGAAGACCCTACAACTGGGAATATCTATATTTCGGAATACGATCGCGACAATAACGGAACCGCTCGATTGACACTACTAAGGGCGGGCACCCCGGCAAGTATGGGGCCATCCATAGTGGCAACTCCCGAGGAGCTCATTTTTGAAGCAACAACAAATAACGAAGGAAGCAATACTGATGAAAAAACGGTAGAGGTAAGCAATGATGGCAGTGCCGTGCTGAATATTTTGAATGCAAGCCTAACAGGTGATTTCGCAAGTCAATTCAGTGCTGTTCAACCTTCGGGCCCAGTAACGCTAAACCCAGGAGAAAGTCAAATATATATTTTGACCTATACGCCTAGTTTAGACGGAACGGACTTAGGTTACCAAGATGCTGTACTTACTTTAGAAAGTGATGATACGGATAATCCCAGCCTTGAAATAGGATTGCATGCCTTGAAAAAATCTGGTTTTGAAGGAGGTCAGGAACCTGCCTTGCAAGATGTTGTAGATGCTTTGGGTATTGGTATATCCGTAGGATGGACCTCCTTGTCCAGCTCCACGGATCCTTCTCCCGTAGGTGATGAGGTAGAAGTGGAAAGATGGGTGAAGGCATCCGACCAACCCATAAAAATTACTCCCGTTGGACGCTATTCCCCAAGGGAAGAATTGCCTTTCGGCTGGTATACCAACGATGGAACTGTGGTCACCCATGAGGTAGGGGTGCTAGCAGATGATATAGCAAATGCACAGACCTTGTTTCCCCCAATTACTTCAGGTACTGATACCTTTGACCCTCAAGGAGCGGTATTTGGATTTTATGTTGAATCGCAATCTTTCGGTAGGTTCAATTATACCGAAGATGCAATTAACACAGGAGGAGTGGCCCATAGGGTTAGGATATATCCTGTAAATGATAGAGAAGGAAATGCTGTTGAAAATAGCTACCTCATAGCTTTTGAGGATGCCTCCAATGGCGATTATCAAGACTATATGTTTATCATTGATAATGTAATTCCGTTCGAAAGTGGCGTACTAGCCTTAGATTTTGATAAAGAGAATATGAGTTTCTTTACTTCGATTAACCAAGAGAACGTGCCGCTACAATCGTTGACATTAAACGGTAACGGAGGGATTACCTCATCAGAAATAAACTTACAAAGCACCGAAGAATGGGTTGTCCTTCCTGAAACCTTTGAAATGGGTACGGCATTTGAAGTGGGCGTCGATGTTTCAGGTTTGTCCATTGGTTCGTACGAGGCCACGATTAGTGCTTCGGCAGTAAACTATGAAGGAGCCACGGTGCAAATAGCCTTGGAAGTTACGAATGAGTTGGTTTATACCTATCAGTTCAATTTTCAGGACCCAGATGAAATAGAGGTATCCCCTAAGGGGTATATTAATGATGTTGGTTTGCCTTACGGAACACAAAATACCGTTCTCGGAGACCTTAACTATGGATGGGTCGTGCCAGGTACGCTTACTCCGGCCGATGCCGCCGCCAATGCAAGGAATAGAAATACAGGTACGAACGACGATGCCTTGGTAAAAACCTTTTCCATTATAGGCCATAGGTCGGCCAATACCTATCCGCTTCGTGATTGGATAGTAGAGGTGCCTAATGGTATATATTCTGTAAACATTAGTGTTGCGGGTGATCCTGATTATGCGGATAGCAACCATGTCTTAGATGTAAATGGAGTTGTTGTAGTAGATTATGATCAAGAAAGTATCGTTCCCGAAAATTTTGATAGTTTCCAAAATACCAAGCAGGTAGAGGTAACCGATGGTTTGTTGCGACTGTCTTTGGCTCCTTCCGGAGATAATGCCAAGGTAAGTTACATTAGATTGGCTCCTATAGACAGTTCTCTATTACCACCTACTATAATCGCTACATTTAACGGAAATGAAAGTGCCCCGGATGTATATAGGGGAGCTGTAAATATCGCTCTAGAGGCTAAGGATGAAAGTGAAAGTGGTGGAATTGCTCACATAGAATATGTACTTGACGGAGGTACGGTAGAAAATTATACTGATGCATTCGATTTAACCGACGAAGGAACCCACACTCTTGTAGTGACAGCTGAGGATAACAATGGCAACAGTTCTGTTAGAACATTCAACTTTACCATAGAAACCCCAACAGGAGCTTTGTTGGCCATAGAGAATATGACCAAGGTGCCTGGTACGGATAGAGGGTTTCCAGCCGATGATTATTATACGTTCTACCGGTTGGGTACCCCTGGTTCTGCTCAATTTCATGATACAAATGTCATGCGGTTGAATAATACCGGTACGGGTGATTTATTGGTGACGGAAGTAAATATCTCCGACGTTAACGACTATGCTTTTGAGTTACTTGATTCCAATGGAAGTCCAGTGCAATTACCTATTATAATTCCAACGGGAGGTTATGCAGATGTAGACATCACATTTATAGCTACTACCGGAAATGGTAATAATGGTATTTTTGTAGAAGATATTGAAATTGTTTCCAATGCGGACAATGCGTTGAATAACAAAGCTGTGCTTCACGGTGGGTATGCGCCCCAGCCAGAGGGAGGGGATGAAATCCATGCACAAGAGGTGTTTGATGCTTTTGGTTTTCAATCTAGTATGCTGAGTATCGTAAATGATTCGGGAACTATTACTCCGCCCAATAATCTTACCTATAGACCAAGTTCTAATTTTCCTTTAGAGGCAAATATAGAAGCGGGTTATGAAGGAGATCTTATTTTAAGTGATGCTTTTGTTCAAGCAGATCCAAATCAACCGGTCATCGGTATTCAATTATCGGCCTTACACGGTACGGGCTCAAACGGAGCTAGATTTGTAGAGGTAGACGGTACGGAAACTGTTGGAGGAATTAGTTTTTCCCATACGGGAAGCAATTACCAGACCTTGCTACCAAAGAATAATTCAGGGGTTATCAATTTTGATACAAGTAATGTGGTTTCCGAGCCCTTTAGAATTGCCGTAGCCAATTATTTGACAACCGGTGGAAATAACATTTCAGGGCGTAGACCTGACTTGTTGGGAGCTAGGGTTTATAAGGTAATTGATCATAATGGGAACATTGTTCCAAACGAATATATTGTTTTACAGGATTTTGTGCAGAACGGTTGTGGTGCGGGATCGGCAAATTGTGATTGGAACGATAATACTTTTTATTTCATAAACATCCGGCCTCAAGCCGTACCTACGGCGCAGCCCGATCAAGAGTACTTGGCCAATGTAGGGGAGGAATTCAATATAGATATCGCTTCGTATTTTGACAAAGGATATGCGGGTAATGAGTTGACCGTAACAGCTACGGTAAACGGAGGAAACCTTCCAGCTTGGATGACTTATGATAATCACTCCGCTACAGTGTCGGGTACAGCTCCTATAGATGCTACGGGTAGTGTGCCGGTAGTGTTTAACGCGGTCGATATCAATGGTCTTACAGCAACTACGACTTTGACAGTCTCAATTAACGAAGCTCCGGTTGCGGTAGATGATGAGGTAGAAACCACTCAAGATACGGCCATGCTTATAGAAAACTTGCTGGCAAACGATACGGAACCTAATGGTCAGGTCATTACGATTGTTACCGTAGATACACCTCAAAATGGTGAAGCCGTGCTTCAAGAAGATGGGCTCTCTGTTTTGTATACACCTGATGTAGGCTATGTTGGTTCTGATAGTTTTGAGTACACTATTGAAGATGAAACGGGACTTTCAGCTACGGCCACGGTTTCCATAACGGTTACCCCTGAGAATCAAGCTCCGGTAGCGCTTCTTCAAGCAAGTGTACAAGTAGGAGAAGTAGCCTTGTATGTTGAGTTTGTTGGTAGCGGGTCAACTGATGAAAATCCGACTACGTTACGATACGAATGGAATTTTGGAGATGGAACGGCAAATAGTACCGATCCTGATACGAGTCACACCTTTACTTCGGTTGGTATTTACACAGTCGTCCTTACCGTTATAGATGATGAGAATTTAATAGGAACGGCATCAACGACAATTACAGTTTCGGCACCACCTAATACGGCGCCAAACGCTATAGCTACGGTTACACCGTTGAACGGGGCCAACTCTTTATCGTTTAATTTTGACGGTAGTGCGTCTAGTGATTCTGAAGGATCGCTAAGCTATCTCTGGAATTTTGGTGATGGAAATACGGCTACTACTGCTGTTGCTAATCATTCTTATGCCTTGGCGGGTGTTTATGACGCTTCCTTAACGGTTACCGATGAGGGTAATTTGGAAGATGTAATTACGGTTCAGGTAGAAGCTGAGGCTCCTGTAATGTCAGACTTTGCCCTGAGAATCAATGTGGGTGGTCCAGAACTTGTTTATGAAGGGGAAACTTTTGAACAAGATCAGAGCTTCGTTGGTGGTAAAGTATACGAAAATACAAATGCATTGGTCCCTGAGTTATATCAAACTGAGCGTAGTGCTACACCACCTATTTTTAACTATAATATTCCTTTGGATAATGGTACTTATGAAGTTACGTTGCACTTTGCCGAAATTTATTGGGGAGCCACAGGCGGTGGAGCTGGAGGTTCCGGCAAACGTGTTTTTGATGTTTCTTTAGAAGAAAATGAAGTGCTGACTGATTTTGATATAACCCTAGTGTCAGGTTCAGAAACTCCCGTTGTGAGGACCTTTGAGGTTATAGTGCAAGACGGCATTTTAAATATGCATTTTGATGCAGGTGGTGCCAATGGTGTTGATCAACCTAAACTATCAGGTATTGAGATAGTAAGTAAAGATGATATCGTTGTGCCTTGTGCATTACCTGAAGGATGGGTCAATAATGATATAGGTTCTGTTCAAATAGAAGGAGAAACCTGTTTTGAAAACGGTAGGTATGAAGTGAGTGCTTCAGGAGCGGATATATGGAACAATGCAGATGAATTTCATTACGTATACAGAGAGTTGACCGGTGACGGTGAAATCGTTGCACAAGTAATGAGTTTGGAGGCTACAAGTGTCTGGTCCAAGGCTGGGGTCATGATGAGGAATGATCTGGATGCCAATTCAGTTCTTGCTCAAATGATTATTTCGCCAAATCCCAACAACTTGGGAGGTGTAGGGCATAGTTTCCAAGATCGTCCTGTAAAGGGTGCTGCAATGGGTAGTGCAAACTTTACAACGCCACAATCTGTTCCGGGAGGCTTCCCGCACTATGTTCGATTGGTGCGTTCGGGCAATACCTTTACCGGATATGTTTCTGAAACAAATGGAAATTGGACTCTTGTTGGATCTAAGGTGCTACCTATGAATGAAACCATTTTTGTAGGTCTAGCTACTACTTCCCATAACGATGATCAGCTTACAGATGCAGCGTTCGAGAATGTAAGTGTTCAAGAAGAAACACAACAGAATGAGGTTCCGGAAGCAGCCATAGTAACAAATATCTCTACAGGCACGGCTCCGTTGGTTGTAAGCTTTAACGGAAACGGTTCAAGTGATGATAAAGACATTGTAAGTTATACTTGGAACTTTGGAGATGGAACGGCAAACGGTACAGGAGCCCTTGTTGAACATACCTTTACTAATGCCGGAAGTTTTGATGTTTCTCTCACGGTTGCTGATGAGGAGGGTGAGGTTGATGTAGATACAGTTACGATTGTCGTTGAAGCACCGAACGAGGCGCCTGTGGCAGTGGCAGTGGCCACACCTTTAAATGGTGAAGCTCCTTTAGAGGTAAGCTTTACAGGAAGTAACTCTACTGATGACGATGGTACGGAAAACCTAAATTTCGCATGGTCGTTCGGAAATGGTGATACCTCTTCCTTAGCGGATCCAGTCTATACATACAATACAGAGGGAACGTATACCGTAACCTTAACGGTAACGGATTCAGAAGGACTTACAGATCAGGAATACCTAACTGTAGTGGTAGAGGAGCAGGTGGTAGTAGGTGATTTTGCCCTGCGTATTAATGCCGGAGGGCCAGAATTGACCCATAACGGTCAAGTGTACATGGCAGATCATAATTTTGTAGGAGGTAAATCTTATACGAATACTAGTGCTGAGGTACCTGAATTATATAAGACGGAACGTAGTGCGATGCCTCCTAACTTTGACTACGAAATTCCATTGGCAAATGGTGAGTATCAAGTAACCTTACATTTTGCTGAGATTTTCTGGGGTGCTACAGGAGGAAGAGCCGGTGCCGCTGGAAGGCGTATTTTTGATGTGGTCATGGAAGGCAATACCATTTTGGAAGATTATGATATCATAGCGGATGTGGGAACGCAAACCGTAGTGACCCATACGTTCAATACTACTATTGTTGATGGTGTGTTAAATCTTGGGTTTGATGCTAATGCACCAGATGGGCGAAACGAGCCCAAGTTGTCGGCAATTGAAATAGTTAGTGTAGGTGAAGTCAATGAGGCACCCGTAGCTTTTGCTAGTGCAACGCCATTAAATGGTGTAGCTCCGTTAGAAGTAAACTTTAATGGTAGTAACTCAATAGATGATGAAGAAGTGGTCTCTTATATATGGGATTTCAAAGATGGTAGTAGCTCAACTCAAATAAATCCGGTGCATACTTTTGTGAGTCCTGGTGAATATGAGGTGAGTCTGACCGTTGCCGATGCGCAAGGAGAAACAGATACACATTCGGTAACTGTTCTGGTAGAAGAGCCTGTAGTAAATGACTTCGCTCTACGAATCAATGCGGGTGGGCCTGAAATGATCCATAACGGTCAGGTTTTTCTAGCTGACCAATACTTTGCAGGAGGTAAGTCATATACCAATACCAGCGCCAATGTATCACCATTATATAAAACTGAACGAAGTGCTTTGCCACCGGTTTTTAGCTATGATATTCCTGTTCCTAACGGGGAGTATCAAGTGGTGTTACATTTTGCAGAGATTTTCTGGAACGCTCAAGGAGGAATCCCGGGAACCGCAGGTAGGCGTGTCTTTGATGTAGAAATGGAAGGAGATAAAATACTGGATGATTTTGATATGCTTTCGGAAGCAGTTTCGGAAACGATTATAATAAAAAGCTTCAATACTAATATCCAAGATGGTCAGTTGAATTTAGTATTCGATGCGGAAGGTAGTGATGGTAAAAATGAACCTAAACTATCGGCCATAGAGATAATTGGTAATGGTTCGGTAATTCAATTTGATCCTATAGCCATTGCCGGTGAGGATATTGAAATCAATTTGTCAACTAGCGAAGTTAGCTTGGTCGGAAACGGTTATGATCCAGATGGTGGAAATGTTAGTTACCAATGGTCTCAAGTTTCAGGACCGGATACGGCCATTATGTCCAATAGCAACACCCCGGAATTAAATGCGGTATTCTTGGTTGACGGTACATATGTGCTGAGACTTACGGTTACCGATAATGAAGACCGGTCCGCTTTTGATGATGTCACCGTCACGGTTAACAATGATGCTCAAGAAGAAGTGTGGTTAGAGGCAGAATGTGGTGTGATCGGTACGGGTTGGACGGTTGTAGAGGATGCTTCCAGATCGGGAGGAAAGTACGTTGTGCCTCCCACAGGATTTAATTCTTCATCAGGAAATATAGGGGAAGCGGTATTGACCTATAATGTATCTGTAAGTGAGGGTACTTATGCAATATTTGGACTTGTAAGAACTCCTTCAGGAATTAATGATAGTTTCTGGATACGGGTTAATAATGGAGCTTGGGTACGTTGGAACAGTATTCCTGCCAGTAATGAATTTGTATGGCATAGAGTACATCTTAATGAACAATTGAGCAAACCACGAAGTTTTGAGCTTGTAGATGGAATCAATAAGATTGAAATAGGACATAGGGAAGACGGTTTAGGTCTAGATAAATTGTTTTTGACCAAAACTGGAGATTTACCTTCTGGCCTTGGAGGTTCAGCATCAAATTGTGGAGGCAGTGGAAAAACTATTGATGAAAAAGTCATTGCTGATAACATACAGCCAGAGGCAATTGCTGATGTAGTATTCTACAGTGAAAAGGTTCCAAATGGAGTTGATTTGTATCCTAACCCAGCTTCGGTGGAAACAAAAATTAGACTTCAGAACCCGGAAGTTCAAGTAAATCGGGTCCATGTACACGATGTTGCGGGTCGTTTGATAGCAGTGTATGATGGGCAAGAATTAAGAACAGCTGAAGGCGAGTACTCACTTAATGTTTCTCACCTTACGAATGGCATGTATTTGTTGCGTATAGGTATTAGTGATGGAGATGTTTTTGATAGGAAATTGATAGTGAATCATAGATAGGGTTCAGCTGAATGTAGTGTAAATTAAAAGAGGAGCGATTCAATCGCTCCTCTTTTTTATTATGCCTCACTTAGATTACAATACCAAACATTCATACTTTCTAAGTTTCCTCTAATTACCGTATTGTTCATCAAGGTACCACCAAGAATAAAACCGTGTTTACTAAAGGTAATGTTTAGACCATATGAGGTAGCACGAACCAAAGCGTATAAAGTTTTGTACTTGTTGCTTGAAACACGTTGCTTAATCTCCTGAACTAAATAGTAGTTCAGATTTTGCCCGTTGTAATTGGGATGTGTGGCAAAATCCATGATTTCTACGCTAGATTCATTCTCCTGAATTTTTAGGATAGCGGAAACCAAAAGAGCATCATTTTCAAAGAGGCCATAAAATTCATGGTTTTCATGTAGTAGCTGCTTTAGATACTCTGGATCATGAATAGGAAACGGATAGGACTGAAATGCCATTACGTGCAAACGAATGATAGATGGTAAATCTTTTTCACCAAGTTTACGTATCTCAAGATGATCAGGCAAAGCAAAGAACGCATCTTCCGAAGAACTATTGGCCGCGAGAGCAATTGTCTTTACCGAAGTAATGGTTTTCTTTACCTGACTAGGACTGTTGGCACGTTCGGTGCTGAGGTAATCGGCTAAAAAATAACCGGCTTGCTCTCCGTTGTATAGTTTGGGTATTTTAGCCTCTACAGTATATCCCTTAGATTTAAAAACTTCGATAGCCTCTTCTGGAACTCGACTCAGAATTTTGTCGTATTCCTTTTTATGCGCTATGGATTTCATGTTCTCTATGAGCAAATCCCAGTTGTACTGTTCCGTATCCATAAGGTATACGCGATTATGTGCGCGACCATGTTGTAAGGTGGCCCCATTAATTTTCTCTAGGGTATCGAACATTTATCTATTTGATTTGTGTTTTTAATTGTATTTATGCTCTGATCTGACCTTCGCCAAAAATGTAGTACTTGTTAGTTACAAGTTCATTTAATCCCAAAGGCCCACGGTGATGCAATTTGTCCGTGCTAATGGCCAACTCGGCCCCAACGCCCATTTGGCCGCCATCCGTGAAGCGAGTGGAAGCATTTTGATAGACCGCAGCACAATCTACCTGTTCCATAAAATGCTGGGCAGTATCCTTGTTTGTGGTCATAATTGTGGCCGAATGCCCACCGGAATGCTCGTTTATGGTAGCTATGGCCTCATCTGTTTTATTAACCGTACCTATACAACATTTCATGGCTAGAAATTCTTCTTTCCAAACGGATGGGTCCGGAATCAGAGGTGCGTCCTTTAGTACCTTTTTGGCATCTTCATCAACCAAAAGACTTACACCATTGGTTTTGAGAATATTTGCCAAGTCCACCATTTTCTGCGAGTAATCCTCAATATCAGTATGAATCAAAATCTTATCCAATGCGTTACATGCAGATATTTTTGCGGTCTTTGCATTCAATATTACTTTCAGGCTCATCTCCCAATCCGCATTTTCATCAACATATAGAAAATTATTGCCTCTCCCGCTTACTAGAACAGCACATTTGGCGTGTTCTTTTACAAAAGCAATCAATCTTTCACCACCTCTGGGTACAATTAAGTCTAACTTTTGCTCAGGATTCTTTAAAAAGGCTTGGGTTTCTTCACGGTTCATGTTCAATAGTTGAATATAATCCGTAGGTAAATTGCTTTCCTCTAGTGCCCTATGCCAAAAATCAACGAGAACCGTATTGCTATGCAACGCTTCTTTACCTCCTTTTAGTAGGATGGTATTGTTCGCTTTAAAAGCAAGAACGGCAGCTTCGATGGTTACGTCCGGTCGGGATTCGTAAATGATCATAATGGTGCCAAATGGAGCCGTTTTATTGGTTACGTGAAGTCCGTTAGGTAAATCCTGAGTTGAAATTTCTTTGCCAACTGGATCTTCTTGCGAGCGCACCTTGTTTACGGCAGCGATCATCTCGTCAATTTTTTTGTCATCAACGATCAGACGCTCATAGAGTGCCTGGTCATCTTTATTAAAAAGGTCTAAGTCCTTTGTATTGGCTTGGAGCAATTCTGTCCGGTTTTCGTTCAGAATACGGACCATAGAATCCAATACGTTGTTCTTTATATCTGTTGTAAGTAGTTTCATTTATGCTTCTTGTTTTTCTAAGGCAACTCTAGTGCCCACATCTTTTCCGTCTATAATATCTATTATCGTGCGGTCTTTTTTACCGTTAGCAATATAAGTAGGTATGCTATTGGCTGCTGCTTGTTGGGCGTAATCCAGTTTGGAGCCCATACCGCCGCGTCCTTCGCCAGCAGCTTTATTACTGTCTTTTATGTATTTGTTGAAATCGTCCTCTGGTCCTACGTGTGAAATAAGGTCACTGTCATCAGCATTTGGGTGCCCCGTGTAAAGTCCGTCAATATCGGTTAGGATAATAAGTTTATCGGCATTCATTAGTTGAGCTATCAAACTGGCCAACTCATCGTTATCCGAAAACATGGACATGGTAACGGACACTGCATCATCTTCATTGGCAATAGGTATTACCCCCTCTGAAAGCAATCCTTCACAACATTTAATCATATTCTGGCGGTGTACACCTGGACTAAAATCGCGTTTGGTGGGAAGTACTTGAGCACATTTCATACCGTAATCATGGAATATGTTGTAGTACAACCGCATCATTCTAGGCTGGCCAATGGCGGAATATACCTGTCGTCTTTGCGTATCGTTCTCAATACTGGAATTGCCCAAAACTTCCTTTCCGGCAATTACCGATCCGGACGAAACCAAAATGGTAATAATACCAAGCTCATAGAGTTCCGCAATCTGTTCTACCAACCTGCGCAAGACCGGACGTACAATACGGTTGTCCTTATTGGTCATTACGTTGGTGCCAACTTTTATTACTATAAGTTCCTTATGCATAATGTTCTTCTTTACCAAGTTCAACAGCACGGTCAAAAGCCGCGAATGCCGCTTCTTTTATAAGTTCACTTACATTATTGTCATCCATAGAATCTAGAGCGGCCTGCGTTGTGCCACCTTTACTAGCTACGCGGTCCATCCAAGAATTAGGACTTAGGTTGTTCTGGTTAAAAAGTTCAATGGCGCCCGTAAAGGTTTCGCTCACCAAAACAGTGGATACTTTTTTGGAAAAGCCCATTTGTAGCGCCGCCTCCATCATACTTTGCATAAAATAGAACACATAGGCAGGGCCACTTCCGGAAATTCCGGTAGAGGCATCAATAAAGTTCTCATCGCTTACACGGATAGATTTGCCCGTAGTATCCAAGAGACTTTCTACGGTTAAAAGTTCAATTCGTGAAACCTCGCTTGAAGAGGTGTAGGAGGTAAGTCCTTTTCCAATTTTGGCCGGCAAGTTGGGCATGGCGCGTACAATCTTACTTAAGCCGGATTGCTCTTTCATGGTTTCTATGGTAATACCTGCCATGATGGAGATTAAAATCTGTTCCGAATTGACCATAGGCTTTATGGTCTCGAACAATTTTGTGGCATGGTACGGCTTTACGGCAATGAAAATAATATCCGCTTGCGGTACACATTCCTCTAAGGTTTTAAAAGCGTCAAAATGCGCTATTTCATTCAGTTCTTTCAGTTTCTCTTCGGAACTGTCCAATACCATAATGTTCTTTTTTTTGAGCAATTTAGATTTAGACATGCCTTCTGCATAGGTCAATCCCATATTTCCGGCTCCGATTACTAGTACTTTCATGAATTTGTTTTAAAAGATTACTATTGAATATTTAAAGTAAAGTGTTGAGGTTGGTTTTAGATAAAGAGTTGACATTCATCATAGTTCTTTATTTTTCCGTAATAGGTTTTACGGTATTTCTGAAGGGTGTTGATAGGTAGCCCTAAAAAGTAGCGCTTAATGGAAGTTACCCTTGTGGTTAAGGGCCCCATTTTCGCGCTATAGTGCTTTTCTGTTTTTGTTTTTCTTCTGATATATAATAGCCTCATAAAATTTATTTAGCTTGTAACATATCATAATAGATAGCTATCGCAAGTATATGGTGTTAAGGTTTTGTTATTGTAGTCCAAATGGGTTACTATCTTACTTAAAATGTAAGGTATTTCAATATACGTGTAGTTGTTTTATGGGGAATCCTAAGAAACCGAAATAATGTGAAGAATAATAAATACAATGGATTTGTGAAAAAATATAAGAATTTATGACGTAATTGTTTTGTAAGAAACAATCTTACAAAATTTACAGTTGTGATATGTCTTGTATTATAACTCAATTTGGAGAGGTACTCTAAAAATAATTGATAGGGTGTGAGGAGGATATTTTAAATAGGAGGCTACACACAAACCTGTAAAAACCAAAAAACCCTCGAAAATCAGAAGATTAACAAGGGTTTAAGTACTCGAGACGGGACTTGAACCCGTACGGACTAATGTCCATTGGATTTTAAGTCCAACGTGTCTACCAATTCCACCACTCGAGCCGCTATTGGTAAAGTCTTTAACAAAAAAACGCTGTCATGCAGCGTTCAATTCGTTGAGCGGTATTTTGCTCTTAGAGCGAAAAACGGGATTCGAACCCGCGACCTCCACCTTGGCAAGGTGGCGCTCTACCAGCTGAGCTATTTTCGCGTTTTGTATTAAGGTAAAGAACGTGACATCTTTCACAGATGCGGATGCAAATTTAATACAATTCTCTAAAACGCAAAGAAATTTTTTATGAAATCTGAAAAATAAAAAAACAACGGTTTTTAGGACTAAAAAATCAAGAGGTGGCCTTCTTGTTTTTGGTGAGCAACCGCTTAATTTCATTCAATTTCATAAGGGCTTCAACGGGTGTTAAGGTGTTGATATCTAGATAGGTGATTTCTTCCTTTATTTGTTCCAGTAGGGGGTCGTCCAAATTAAAGAAACTCAATTGCATTTCGTCTTGAGCACTTTGTAATTTGTCCGTTAGCTCTTCACTGGAGTGCGATTTCTCCAATTTTTTGAGAATTTTGTTCGCTTTGTGAATGACTTGGGAGGGCATTCCCGCCATTTTTGCCACGTGAATACCAAAACTATGCTCGCTTCCACCTTCGGTTAATTTACGCAAGAAAAGTACGTTGTCCTTCAACTCTTTCACGGATACGTTAAAGTTTTTGATGCGTTCAAAAGTGTTGCACATTTCATTAAGCTCATGGTAATGTGTGGCAAAAAGTGTTTTTGCTCTTGCAGGATGTTCATGCAGGTACTCGCTAATGGCCCACGCAATGGAAATACCGTCATAAGTACTGGTTCCACGGCCTATCTCATCTAAAAGAACCAAGCTGCGTTCTGATAGGTTGTTTAGAATAGAGGCTGTTTCGTTCATCTCTACCATAAAGGTGGATTCACCCATGGAAATATTATCACTCGCACCAACTCGCGTAAAAATCTTATCTACATAACCAATTTCGGCAGCTTCCGCAGGTACAAAGGAGCCCATTTGTGCAAGAAGTACGATTAGCGCCGTTTGTCTTAAAATGGCTGACTTACCACTCATGTTAGGTCCGGTAATCATGATGATTTGCTGTTCGTCCCGATTTAGGATTACATCATTGGCAATGTACGCCTCGCCTAGGGGCAATTGTTTTTCTATGACCGGGTGCCTACCATTTTTAATATTGATTTCGGTAGAGTCGTTAATGACCGGCTTGGCATAGTTGTTCTCTTTGGCCAGTTGTGCAAATCCGCAAAGACAATCCAATTGCGCAATTTGCTGTGCATTGTTCTGTACAGGTGCAATATATTCCTGTGCCCAAACTACCAATTGGGAAAACAGCTGTTGTTCCAAGTTGAGAATACGTTCTTCCGCACCCAGGATTTTTGCTTCGTATTCTTTAAGCTCTTCCGTAATGTAGCGTTCGGCATTTACCAAGGTCTGTTTGCGTATCCACTCTTCCGGTACCTTGTCTTTATGTGTATTTCGGACCTCAATGTAATAACCAAAAACGTTATTGGAGGCTATTTTAAGGGAAGTAATTCCGGTGCGCTCGGTTTCCCTGGCCAACATTTTGTCCAAATAATCCTTGCCCGAAAAAGCTAGTCCGCGCAATTCGTCCAGCTCGTCCGAGTATCCATCTGCAATGGTTTTACCTTTTGGAATATGAACAGGAGCTTCCTCATTGATCATTTCTTTGATCTTGCTACGAAGCATATCGCAAGCATGTAGCTGGTCTGATATGAGCTGAAGCGACTCGTCCTCACTCTGTGCCGTAAGTTGTTTTATGGGGATAATGGCCTCAAGTGAATTCTTGAGCTGTACGATTTCTTTTGGATTTACCTTTCCCGTAGCTACTTTGGAAATAAGGCGTTCCAAATCGCCCATTTGCTTAATGCGTTGCTGTATTTTCAGTAAAGTATCATCGTTGCCGTGCAAATGGGAAACCACTTGATGCCTTCGGCTTATTTTCTCTGTATTTTTTAAAGGTAAGGCCAACCACCGCTTCAACATTCGCCCTCCCATAGGGGACAAGGTTTTGTCTATAATACTTAAAAGGGTTACCGCATTTTGATTATAGGAATGGTAAAGTTCCAGATTTTTGATCGTAAAGCGGTCCATCCAAATATGCTCTTCTTCCGCAATACGTTTTAAACTGTTTATGTGTTGTAATTGGCGGTGCTGGGTCTCGGATAGATAATGCAATACCACCCCGGAAGCAATAATACCGTGTGCCAGATGGTCTACGCCAAACCCTTTAAGGGTGCTGGTCTTAAAATGATTGGTTAGGGTTTCTTGCGCATAATCGTTTTGAAAGACCCAATCTTCCATATAGAAGGTGTGAAACTGCTTCCCAAAAACATCTAGAAATTCTTTTTTGTGCTTTTTGGAAACCAAAACCTCGTTTGGGGCAAAGTTCTGTAGGAGTTTGTCTATCTGTTCTTCGGTACCCTCGGAAGTTAAAAATTCGCCTGTAGAAATATCAACAAAGGATACACCTAATAATTTTCTGCCAAAATGAACGGCACAAAGAAAGTTGTTGGTCTTTGCGCTTAAAATATCGTCGTTCATGGCAACGCCGGGAGTAACCAATTCCGTAACGCCCCGTTTTACGATGGTCTTGGTCATTTTGGGGTCTTCCAACTGATCACAAATGGCCACCCGTTCACCGGCTTTTACCAGTTTAGGTAAATAGGTGTTCAGGGAGTGGTGCGGAAAACCGGCCAACTCGGTGCGGTCACCACCATTGTTACGGTGAGTGAGTATAATGCCCAGAATTTTGGATGCTATTACGGCATCCTCACCAAATGTTTCGTAGAAATCGCCTACACGGAACAATAACAGGGCATCAGGATATTTGGTCTTGATGGTGTTGTATTGCTTCATTAAAGGCGTTACCTTTTTTGTTTTTTGCGATTTTCCCAAAGCGATAAGAATAGTTTAATTTTACGGCGAAAGTCAGTAAAACGAAAGTACTATTTTTTAAAGGGATGATAAACCATTGTTGATATTTCAGGATAAGTTTATCTTCAGCGTTTTACCTTATATGTAACCATAAAAATAACCCGTTTGGGGAAATCTTAGCATGCGCAAACTTAAGAATGAAGAATTGAACCGATTGGATGTAGAAGCTTTTAAAAAGGCCGAAAAATCGCCTATTGTTATTGTTTTGGATAACATACGAAGCTTGAATAACATAGGTTCTGTCTTTAGGACCGCGGATGCATTTCTAATAGAAAAAATATACCTCTGTGGCATTACAGCGCAGCCTCCGCACAAAGACATAAGAAAAACGGCTTTGGGCGCTACCGAGAGTGTAGTCTGGGAATATCGTGAAAACACGGTTGACTTGGTAAATTTCTTGACATCTGACGGTTATACGGTTTTGGCTATTGAGCAGGCTGAAAATGCGGTAATGCTTAATGAGCTTATTGTAGATGCGGATAAAAAGTATGCGCTAGTATTCGGTAACGAGGTAAAAGGGGTTTCGCAAGAAGTGGTGAACGCCAGCCATGCGGTAGTGGAAATTCCGCAATACGGCACCAAGCATTCATTGAATATTTCGGTGAGTGCAGGTGTGGTTGTTTGGGACCTCTGGTCTAAATGGAATGCCTTAAAATCTTAGTTGGGCAACCGAACGGCAAATTTGGTGATCTTATCAATAATGGTATTGTAGTCGTCTTTATTTTCTACAAAATCCATATCTCCCAATTCAATGATCAAGTTGTTCTGTTCCGGATATCCTTTTATGAACTCAAAATATCCCTTGTTAATCTTTTTAAGATAGTCAGGGGCTATTTTTTGTTCGTAATCTCTGCCTCTTTGCTTAATGTTATCCAGCAAACGTTCCGTAGTTTGGTAGAGGTAGACGTATACTTTAGGTTTTTTTACCTCTTTGTACATCAAATGAAAAAGCTTTCGATACAGTTCAAATTCTTCCGTCTGCAACGTAATTCGGGCAAAAATAAGGGACTTGTAAATATCGTAATCGCTCACCATGAACTTTTTGAAAAGGTCATATTGCGAGGTGTCATCTGTAAACTGTTGGTATCTATCCGCAAGGAATGACATCTCCAAAGGAAAGGCATAACGGCTTTGGTCCTCATAAAATTTGGGTAGGAAGGCGTTATCCGCAAAACGCTCCAATACCAGTTTTCCGTTAAAATCTTCCGATATTTTGTTGGCCAAGGTAGTTTTACCTGCTCCAATGTTACCTTCAATAGCAATGAAGTTTAAATGGGCAAATAGGTCGGCTCTGTTGCGATGCAGCTTGAAGGCTGTACGTTCTAATTTACCTTTGTCCCTACATTCTTGAATAAGGTTTCGCGTGTCCTTGTTCACTATCGGATGATAAAATTGCGGTGCAATATCGGATAAAGGTTTAAGCACGAATTTCCTGTACGTCAGTTCTGGATGGGGAATAACCAAGTTTTCAGAAATTAGAACCTCCCTTTCGTAATACAGAATGTCAATATCAATAGGTCTGGGTTGGTAGCCTTCTTCCGTAAATCGTCTTCTTCCTAATTGCGTTTCTATTTTTAAAAGGGTACGCAACAGCTCTTGTGGAGCCATGGTGGTTTTTAACGACAGACAAATATTCATGAAGTCGCTAGATTCAAAACCCCAAGAGCTTGTCTGATACACATGAGATATCTTCTGGACTTCTCCGGCGGTGCTGTTTATAGCGAATACTGCGTCTTGCAGGTTATTTAAAGTGTCACCAAGATTACTTCCTAGTGATAGGTAAACTGTTTTGGGGTTGCTCATAATATATAGCAAAGTAACAAAAAGTAGAGGTGAGTTCATTATCTTTGGGTAAAAATACTAACCCAATTTTCATGAAATTTTTAAGAAATCTTCTGGCGGCCATAATTGGCTGCTTGATTGCTTTTGGAGTTATTTTCATAATGACCATTATTTTTATTGGCATTGCAGGTAGTTCCGAAGAAACCGTCTCCATAAAAAAGAACTCCATTTTGGAGCTACAATTAAAGTTGCCTATTAGTGATTATGTGGGTAACAATGATATGGATCCCTTTACTGGGGCATTTATGGAACAATCCCAAGGGTTGGATGAAATTCTGCATGCTATTACCGTAGCAAAAGATGATGATGATATTAAGGGTATAAGCATCAACAATAACTTTATGATGGCCGGTCTGGCGCAAACACAGGCGGTAAGAAAGGCATTGGAAGATTTTAAGGCTTCGGGTAAATTTATTTATACTTATGGCGATTTTTACATGCAAAAAGATTACTACTTGGCCAGTGTGGCGGATTCTATTTTTTTGAATCCGGTAGGTGGATTGGATTTTCGTGGATTGTCTACCGAAGTTCTATTTTTTAAGGATTTACAGGAGAAGACCGGTGTAAAGATGGAGGTTATTCGCCATGGAAAATATAAGAGTGCCGTAGAGCCTTTTATCTCTAATGAAATGAGTGAGGCCAATAGAACCCAGATTGAAGAATTAATGGGTTCGCTTTGGAATTCAATGATTGAGGACATCTCTAAAGGAAGAGGTATTTCGCATATCGATCTTAACATTATTGCAGATACTTTAGGAGGAAGAACCCCGGAATATGCTAAAGCAAGCGGCCTCTTAGATGATGTTATTTTCTTTGATCAATATGAAGAAAAACTAAGAAATGCCATTAATCTAAAAAAAGAAGACGATTTAAATATTGTAGCCTTAGAGGACTATGTAATTCGTTCCAACAAGAAAGTGCTTAAAAAAGGTAAGGATAAGATTGCCGTTGTTTTTGCGCAAGGCGAAATACTTTATGGCGAAGGTGGCCCTGATGTAATTGGTCAAGGTATTATAAACGAAGCCATTATTAAAGCGAAGGAAGATGAAGATGTAAAAGCAATAGTTCTTAGGGTGAATTCTCCCGGTGGAAGTGCGCTGACTTCAGATATCATTTGGCGAGAAATAGAATTGGCCAAAGAGGTGAAGCCTGTTATAGTCTCTATGGGTAACGTTGCCGCATCCGGTGGGTATTATATTGCGGTTGGTGCGAACAAGATTTTTGCTGAACCTACAACGGTTACCGGGTCTATAGGAGTTTTTGGAACCGTGCCCAATATGACCGAGTTGGCCGCGGATATAGGTATAAATGCAGAACAGGTGGGGACAAACAAAAATTCTCTGGAATATTCGTTTTTTGAGCCTATGACCAGTGAGTTTAGAGGATACGTTCAGGAAAGTATTGAACATACATATGACACCTTCTTGCAAAGGGTTTCTCAGGGGAGGAATATTAGTATGGCAGAAGCGGATAGCTTGGCACAGGGTAGAGTATGGAGTGGGGTAGATGCAAAGCGTATAGGCCTCATAGATGAACTGGGTAATTTAGAGGATGCTATTGCCGAAGCCGCCCGTATGGCCGAATTGAGTGATTATGGAATAAAAAAGTTTCCGAAATATAAAACCGGTCTGGAACGTATCTTAGAAGATTTAGGAGGTGCCAGCGCAAAGGTGAAACAAGAGTTTATAGAAGAGGAAATAGGTATGGAAGCATATTCTATACTAAAGCAAGTAAAGTCCGCTATGAATCAAGAAGGCGTTCAGGCGCGCATGCCTTTTGTGTTGGACATAAAATAACAAAAATCAGTTGTTTAAAATAGAAAGAGCCAGCGTGTAGCTGGCTCTTTTGGTATATAATTGATTTTGATGTTCTATTTTACAAGGTTGATTTCTACTCTTCTGTTTTGGGCACGACCATCTTTGTACATGTTAGAGGCAATAGGTTTGCTTTCGCCATAACCAACAGCGGTTAATCGGGAGCTGTCTATACCTTTTTCTACCAAGAAATCTTTTACGGACGTAGCTCTGGACTCTGATAATCTTTGGTTGGTAGCTTCGCTTCCTACACTATCCGTGTGTCCTTCTACGGTAAATTTGGCATCCGGGTATTCTTTAAGAATAGTAATGATGTCTACCATAACACTTGTAGACTCCGCTTTAATACTCGCTTTTCCAGAATTAAAAAGAATAGTTTTGGCGTAATCGTTCAATTGCTTCTGTACTTCTTCGGTAACTTCAGGTGCTTCTGGGCAACCGTTGTTGGCAACCGTTCCCGCTTCATTAGGGCAGTCATCATTTTTATCCAGTACACCGTCGCCATCAGTGTCAGGCCATGGGCATCCTTCATTTTCGGCAGCACCCGCTTCATTTGGGCACTTATCATCTTCGTCCATAACATCATCACCGTCCGAATCTACCAAGGGGCAACCATCGTTTAAAACTTCACCTGCTTCTTCAGGGCACTTATCGTCTTTGTCAACTACGGTATCACCATCAGTATCAGGCCATGGGCAACCATTGTTTTCCGCTGGTCCAAATTCATCGGGGCAATCGTCTTTTCTGTTTACTATTCCATCACCATCTCGATCTTTAGGTTTTCCTTGGTATACCGGTATTTTTAACCCTGCATATACATCTGCAGCTTTGGAATTGTCACTTAACAATAAGGTCATAACAGACCCGGAACCAATATACAAAGGTCCTGCTCTAAAACCGGCACCCCATTGCGCTCCGGAACCTTGGGTAAGGCTTACGGGCATATAAAAACTGAACCATTTACTTTCAAAACGTGGAGTTAAGGACACCATAGTAGGTATTCTATTCGAGTTTACCTTGCTGTTGGAACGTAATGAGAAATCCGTGTTTAAATTCAGGTAAAACCTTTGGTTCAAGCTATAGTCCACATTAAAATGAAGAGCTGTAGGTAAAGCGAATTTTTCAGAAGACCCTGTTCCTGTCTGGGTGTATAAATTATCTAGGATATCCTCTAGATTGTCTTCGTTTTCAAAATCGTCTTCATTTACCGTTCCCGTAATATCATAATTGTTCTGTGTACCATTTTTATAGTTAATGGAACCTATATCACTAATGGCAAGGGCAAATTTCAGTTTATATTTATTCTGATGTTTAAAAGTGTTAGAACCGTCTTTTGAAGAATAGGAAGCGTAATCCGGTCTCCATTCGTATACGGCTCCTAAGTCTACGCCAAAACCTGTGGCGCCATCAACGATTTCAACATCAAAATCTTCAAAGTTGTCATCAATATTATCACTATGTCCATAGTTTACTTCACCAACGGACTCAATACTTCCTGTAGTTCGTCCTCCGGGAAGGGGAATGCCATCGGCATCATAATCTATGGTAATGTTTTTACCGCTGGCGTAGGCATTGCCCATACCTTGTAGGTATTTTAATGAGATACCTCCTTTTAAGAAATGCTGGTCTTTGTTCATGAGGACCTGCGCATAGGTAACCCCAACTTCTGCCCATGCATTTGCAGTTAGGTACACATCGTCTTCATCGATCAAAAGATCATCGTTCTCATCAAAATCGTTGGAGATGCTTTCAAAGGTATTTCCGTTTATTTTATTTACGTTGTAACCTACTCTTCCCCGGGTAAAAATGGCCAAGGAGCTTTTTGGGGTAAGGTTGAACATAAAGGAGGGGCCTAGCACATCTGCATTTCCAAAAAAGTTGTTGCTGTCCTTTGGATATTTTGTGCCGTCCGTATCAAAGTCAAAATCGGATGTAACTACATCTCCCAATTTCAATCCGTAGTAATCATTACTGAAGAAAGTACTTGCGCCTACAATGTTTATATCTGTTTTAAATCTGGAATCGGTAATGTTTGCAGGGTTGGCAATTAAGCTGTGTACACCGCTGTAGTTGTCTGTCAGGAAACCGACATACGATTGTGCTTTGGCACTTAATCCGCCTAAAACAAGTAATGATGTAAGTATCGTTTTTTTCATGCTTGGTATTTTTTAAGCTATTTTTGGTTTTTAGGTAGTGATGCAATAACGAACGACCATCGGCGAAATTGTACCGTTCACCGATGTTTTTAATAAGAAATTACATATGAATGTGAGAGATAGCCGTTTGGCATATCAGATATACCTGTATTTGGGAGCCCTTTTTATTACCTCATTGGTGGTTTCCAATCTTATTTTTCAGAAGTTTTTCTATTGGAACCCGTTTGGTGATTTTACTATTTTTGGCGTATCCTTGTTTGAGGTATCCGTTGGAATCCTACCTTACCCCATTACTTTTTTGATCACGGACTTGATTTCTGAAATTTACGGAAGAAAAAAGGCTAACCAGATAGTTACGGCCGGCATTTTTGCAAGTTTGTTCTCTATGGGGATAATTCTTGTGGCAGAGGTGGCCCCTGCCATACCATCTTCTCCGGTAGATGATAGTACGTTTACCAATGTTTTTGCACTTTCTCCCATAGCGGTTTTGGCATCCATGATCGCTTATCTTTTTGCACAATACATAGATATTGCTATTTACCACTTTTGGAAAAAGCTTACTAAAGGCAAGTATCTTTGGGTGCGTAATAATTTTTCTACTTTTCTTTCTCAGTTTGTAGATACCTTCACCGTGGTAGGGCTGCTTTGTGTTTTTGGAATTCTGCCATGGCACCTATTTTTTGGCTTAGTGGTAAGTGGATTCATTTTTAAGATTTTTATAGCATTTCTAGATACTCCTTTTTTGTATTTGCTCGTATATATCATGAGAAAACGGTTCAAATTGGCCGTGGGCGAAGAAATAGCCTTAGAGGTATAATATTCAATGCTTTTTTGAGTTGTATCCGATAGGGTTAAGAATCTTGATTTAAGAGCTAAAAAGACCGCTCCACTTTTGTTAGGTTGAGGTTTGTTTAATGGCGATTTTAAGGTTTGGATGAACGCATGCCTATTTTGTTCCGTTAAATTTTATTTGAATCAGTATTTGAATTAGAAATATGAAAAAGAAAATAATCAGGATTATAGGAGTAATAGTACTACTTATAGTGGGTGTGTTGATTGCGGCTCCTTTCTTTCTAGAATCCAAAATTGGAGATATTATTAAGAATAACGTAAACAATAATGTGAACGCTACACTTGATTTTTCGGAAGCCGATTTAAGCCTTTTTAGTAGTTTTCCCAATGCAGAAGTAAGTCTGGAAGATGTAGTTCTGTTGAATAAAGCACCATTTGAAGGCGATACGCTTTTTGCTTCTAAAAAAGTAGCGCTTTCCATGGGTATTGGAGAGTTGTTTAAAGGGCAGGATGAGCCTATAGGGGTTAAAAGTCTAACCGTAGATGGTGCCCTCGTTAATGTTACTATTGATAAGGAAGAAAATGCCAGTTTTGACATAGCTATACCTTCTGATGAGCCCAATGCACCTGCCGAAACAGAAAGCACGGATGGTTTTAACCTTGACCTGCAATCGTATGCCATTACGGACACCAAAATTGTATATGATGACCGATCTACCGGAATGCGTTTGGAGATTTCGGAGATGCAACACAATGGTAAAGGCGACCTTTCTTTGGAGAAATCAGAGTTGGATACGTTTACGGAAGCTTTGGTTTCTTTTGAAATGGACAGTACCAATTACTTGAACAAGAATAAAATTCAGTTAGATGCCCTTATTGGTGTTGACTTAAAGGAAAGTAAATACACTTTCTTGAAAAATGAGGCCCTAATCAATCAGTTGGCTTTAGTATTTGATGGTTTTATTAAAGTGAATGAGGATAACCAAGAAATCGATATTTCGTTCAAGACCCCATCTTCCGACTTTAAAAACTTTTTGGCGGTTATTCCACAGGAGTATTCAAAAAATATAGAGAACGTTAAAACTACCGGAAACTTTATGTTAGAAGGTAAGTTTAACGGTATTGTAGATGAGGAGCATATTCCTAAGTTCAATATTAAGATCAATTCAGAAAATGCATCTTTTAAATATCCCGATTTACCAAAATCCGTTAGAAACGTCTTTATAGATACGGAGATTAACAATACCACTGGTATTGCAGAGGATACGTATGTAGATATAGATAAGTTGTCTTTTATGATTGATGAGGACAAGTTTAATATGACCGCTAATATTAAGGAGTTAATGGGTAATACCAAGGTAAAGGCCCATATAGATGGTAAAATGAATTTGGCCAATCTTAAGAAGGCATATCCTGTTCCTGCCGATTTAGATTTAAAAGGCCTTCTAGTGGCAGATGTTAGTACGGCATTTGATATGGCTTCCATAGAGAAGGAGCAATATGAGAAGACCACCACAAACGGAAAAATTAGTATTAGCGATTTTGAATACAAGTCCGCTGAAATACCAAACCCCGTAAAACTTAAGACCACAAGTTTAACCTTTAACCCTTCTACGGTTACCCTTAATGAATTGAGCGGTACTACCGGAAAAACCGATTTTAGTGCCAAAGGAACCATTAAGAACCTGTTGGGCTTTATGTTCAATGACGAAAAGGTAGAGGGAGATTTTGACCTTTCTTCAAACACTTTTGCATTAAGCGATTTTATGGTTGAGGAGACGGAACCCGAAGCATCCGGAAACAAAACTGAAGAAAGCAAAACAGCAGGTACTACCGAGGAGAAAATTAAGATTCCATCTTTCTTGGATGCTAATATAAATGCATCGGCAAATACGGTTCTGTATGACAATCTTACGTTAAAAGATGTAAAAGGTAATTTGAAGATTAAGGATGAAAAGGCTACGCTTTCTAATATGACCTCTTCTATTTTTAATGGTAAAATGGCCTTTAATGGCGAGGTTTCAACAAAAGAGGAGACCCCAAGATTTGCCATGAATTTAGATATGAAGCAGTTGGGGATAAGTGAAACTTTTAAGTCTCTTGAGCTTTTTAAGGCAGTTGCGCCAATTGCTCAGATTTTAAAGGGAACGCTAGATTCGGATATTAAACTGTCCGGTAGTCTAACAGATGATTTGGTGCCGGACCTGTTGACTTTGACCGGTGATATCTTTGCGGATATCATGACAAAGGAAATTGATTCGGAAAGTGCTCCGTTGCTTACCGCCCTAGATAGTAAGTTAAATTTTATTGACCTAAAGCAGCTAAATCTAGACGACCTGAAAACTAAACTTACTTTTGAAAATGGTCTGGTAAACGTGAAGCCTTTTACCGTGAAATATAAGGATATAGCCATCAATATTGGGGGTAGCCACACTTTTGATAAAAAAATGGATTACAAGGCTACTATGGAGGTGCCTGCTAAATATTTAGGTAGTGATATAGGTAAGTTGATCGCTCAGATAGGTGAGGATGACCTTAAAGATTTGAAGATTCCCGTGGTTGCCAATATTGGGGGTAATTATGAAAACCCAAGTGTAAGTACGGATTTGACCTCTGGAGTAAAGACCTTAACCAATCAATTGGTAGAGATTCAGAAACAAAAATTGGTCAATAAAGGTAAGGATAAGGCAAAAGATTTAATCGGTAATGTTTTAGGTGGAAATTCATCTAAAACCGATTCTACCAAAACATCTACTAAAGATGATGTAAAAGAAGTTTTAGGTGGTCTTTTAGGAGGTAGCAAAAAAGATACGACCACGGTTAAAACGGACACTGCGGCACCAAAGAAGAAGGAAGAAGATGTGGTTAAAGAGAAAGCCAAAAATATTTTAGGAGGTCTGTTGGGCAAGAAAAAGGAGAAGTAGAGCCAGTTCAGGCATTTTGCTTATGTTTTTTATCGTACCAAATGTAGCCTAAAAATATAGCCAGGCTAATTAGAGAACCCCACAGTAGACCGGTTTTCATGCTATTGGTGCTTTTACCAAGAATGGCAATAAAAAGAGTAAGTGGGGCAATTCCGATAAGGGTTGCCCCTATAAATTTCCAGTAGCCCATTCGTAGAATGCTGCCAACAAAGCTTATGGCGTCATTGGATAAAAATGGATTTAAGCGGGTTACTATTACTGCCCAAAACCCATAATCCTCTAAAAAAGCGGTTACCTTTTCCTCTGTTTTCTTGCCTATGATACGTTCTACTTGGTCTTTGCCTAAAAGTTTGCCAATGGCGTAGCCCACGGAGGAAGCCAAGAACACTGCTCCAAAAATGATAATACTGCCCCAAATTGGTCCGTAGGCAAGAACCGAGGCTACCATAAGTACTATAGATGGTACTACTATCATGAACATTTGTGCTACCATTGCTGCAATTAAAACAATGGGGCCCCAAGCTCCAAACTGTGACACCCAGTTTTCAACCTCTTTTCTATTGCCGCTAGTTAAAACTTGCCAAGCTTCGTTAAAAAAAGATTCAAGAGAGGGTACCGTAAAATAACCGGCAACAAGAATACTTACCAAGGTGAGGGATAAGTATACGGGCCATTTGCTTTTGCTTTTTGAATCTTCTAGCGTCATAAAGGTCTATTTTCTTCTGGCTACAAGATACCTGTGCTGGAGGAGGAGGAATAGTCCTAAACGTACAATTTTTGGTTCAAAAGTATTAGCTAGAGGTTTATGGTGTTTATGTGATTAGCTAATTTGAAGCGATACATAGTAGCCTTCGTTGCTACGAACGTTAAAAACGGTATTGTCGTCAAAAATAAAATATTGGCCTTTAATCCCTTTTAAAATCCCTTTGTAATTGGGGGTTTTGGTCAAATTGAGGCTTTTTACTTTTTCCGGGTATTTAAGGACGGGAAACTCAAGGTTGGTTTCGGCATTATCGGCAATATAGTACTCTTGGGCTTCATCCGGAATGTATTGTTTTAGCTTATTTCGCCATTCAACCAGATTTTCGTCCTCAACGTTATTGGTCAGCATTTTTCGCCAGTTGGTTTTGTCGCCTACGTGGTCTTTTAGGGCAACTTCGGTTATTCCGGCTAAATATCTATTGGGAACTTCTACGATTTCAATAGCTTCATGCGCCCCTTGGTCTATCCATCGTGTAGGTACTTGGGCTTTACGTGTAACCCCTACTTTAATATTGCTTGAATTGGCCAAATAAACAATATGAGGTTGTAATTGTGCTTTTTTCTCATATTCAAGATCACGGTCTTCTTTGTCCAAGTGGGCAGTGCTCAATTCGGGTCGCATAATCCAATCACCTGCAGAAGGGGTTTCGTAAAAGCAGGTCTTACAGAAACCTTGACGAAAAATGGGACGGTCCCTACCACAATTTAAACATTGGAATTTTATAAAATTGATTTCAAGCGCTTTGTCCAAGATTTGATTTACATTTAAAAAATCATTTTCAAAAACCATGTAGTATTGAATGGGGTTTCCTATTTCGGTCTGCATTTTTCTTAGAACGCCTTCGTACTGCATAAAAAAGTATGATTTAAAATGTATTTGAAAATGATAAGTATTAAAGCTAAATTTAGCGAATTCAAAGATACCCAAAAATGCCGATTACCTTATTCAATTCTATTGCTTCTTGGTTGCTGAAAAAGCGATATCACCAGATAGAACTTTTTTTGAAATACCCGGAAGAGGTTCAGGAAGAAGTGCTTCATCAACTTATTGAAATTGCCGAAGACACAGAAATTGGTAGAAAGTATGACTTTGAGTCCATCAATAGCTATGAAACTTTTAGGGAGCGGGTTCCTATTTCTTCTTATGAAGAGATTGAACCCATTATAGAACGTACACGCCGTGGTGAACAGAATATATTTTGGCCAACATCTATTAAATGGTTCGCCAAGAGTAGTGGTACCACTAATGCCAAGAGCAAGTTTATTCCTGTAAGCGAAGAAGCGCTTGAAGATTGTCATTATAAATCGGGCAAAGATCTACTTTGTCTGTATTTGAACAATAATGAAAACTCTCAGTTATTTACGGGAAAGAGTCTCAGGTTAGGGGGGAGTAAGGAGTTGTACGAGGACAACGGTTCCTATTTTGGGGATTTGTCCGCAATACTTATTGATAATATGCCGTTGTGGGCAGAATTCAGCAGTACGCCAAGTAGTAAGGTGTCTTTAATGAGCGAGTGGGAGAGCAAGTTAAAGGCCATTATAAAAGAAAGTACCCAAGAAAATGTAACCAGTTTGGCAGGAGTGCCTTCTTGGATGTTGGTGCTTCTTAATAAGGTGCTACAAGAAACGGGTAAGGACAATTTGTTCCAGGTGTGGGAAAACCTTGAGGTCTATTTTCATGGTGGAGTAAGCTTTAACCCTTATGAGGAACAGTATAAGAAGCTGCTGCCGCGAAAAAGCTTTAAGTACTATGAAATTTATAACGCCTCCGAAGGTTTTTTTGCCATTCAGGACCGTAATAATGCAGATGATTTATTGCTAATGCTGGATTATGGAATATTTTATGAGTTTATTCCAATGAGTGAGTATGGCACGGAAGGGCAAATGGCCATTCCGTTGTGGGAGGTGAAAAAGAATACCAATTATGCGATTATAATTACCACGAATTCCGGGTTATGGCGCTATAAGATTGGCGACACTATTAAATTTACATCTACCAGTCCCTATAGAATCAAAGTTACCGGCCGCACAAAACACCATATCAATGTCTTTGGAGAGGAGTTGATTATTGAAAATGCCGAAGAAGCGCTTAAAAATATTTGCCTTAAGACCGGTGCTGAAATTAAGGATTATACCGCTGGCCCAATTTTTATGGTAGAGAAAGAAAAAGGGGCGCATGAGTGGGTTATTGAGTTCAGGAACCCGCCAGATGATATAAACGTATTTACGGAATATCTGGACAATGCTTTAAAGGCTTTAAACTCAGATTATGAGGCCAAACGCTATAACAATATTACGTTGAATATGCCTACCATTCATATTGCCCGAGAAAATCTTTTTTATGATTGGTTAAAGCTAAAAGGGAAGTTGGGCGGACAGCATAAGATACCTAGATTATCCAATAAAAGGGACTATATCGAAGAATTGCTTCAAATGAACAATTAAAAGTGGTATTTGCCCGTTTAATATTGAAATTGATTCCCAAAACTAACCTAAAGGCAAATTAAATTTAATATTATGGCAGAAAGACTTGTAATCATATCCGACATGTGGGGAGCTAAAAAGGGGCTCTGGATTACTTCATACCTAGGATATCTTCAGCAGTATTTTAATATTACTTTTTATGATTGCCAGCAATTGGGAAATATAGATGTTAAAGTAAACTCAGAGGAGAATATTCATCAAGCTTTCGTTAATGGAGGTATAGAAACGGCAGTAGCACATCTTCTAAAAAAAGAAAAAGAACCGGCACACTACCTTTGTTTTAGTATTGGCGGAGCTATAGCTTGGAAAGCAGCGCTTTCCGGTTTGCCTATGAAATCATTATACGCGGTCTCTTCTACCAGGGTACGCTCGGAAGTAGAAAAACCAGAAGTACCAATGAGACTTTTATTTGGCGATGCCGATGTGTATAGGCCCAAAGCTTCTTGGTACAAAGAAGTTGGAGTAGAAGGAGAGCTTGTAAAAGGGTTTAGCCATAATATGTACACTGATGAAAAGATAATTAAAAAGGTTTGTCTTGACTTGCTGAATACGGCTACGCAGGTTTCAGGAAAAACGAATAAGCAAAAAGTGATATAAAGAGTAAAGAGGTTTTAAACTAACACTCAAGAAAATAAAAAAAAGCGGAATCAAAAATATTTTGATTCCGCTTTTTGTTGCTTTATAACCAGAGGTTTAAGAAACTGCTTTCAGTTTTTTAATGGTCTCGTAAGATAATTTATTTTCGGCGTAAGGCTTGGTAACTTTAAATTCCGTTTCATCGTTACTAGGCATTTCAAACATAGCATCGGTAAAAATAGCCTCGCACAACGATCTAAGACCCCTGGCGCCCAATTTGTACTCAATAGCTTTTTGAACAATGTAATCCAAAGCCTGGTCCGTAATGGAAAAAGTAATATCATCCATAGCGAACAGCTTTTCATACTGTTTGATAATTGCATTTTTGGGTTCTGTAAGAATAGCTCTTAAGGTCTTCTCATCCAACGGATTCATATGTGTAAGTACCGGAAGTCTTCCTATAATCTCAGGAATTAGGCCAAACTCTTTTAAGTCTTTTGGAATTATATATTGAAGAATATTCTCCAAATCCAAGGCATCATCACTTTTAGCTGCGCTATATCCTATGGCCTGCATGTTCAACCTTTTGGTAATGGCGCGTTCAATTCCGTCAAAAGCACCACCAGCTATAAAGAGAATGTTCTCGGTATTTACCTCAATAAACTTTTGGTCCGGATGTTTTCTTCCTCCTTTTGGCGGAACATTTACAACCGTACCTTCAAGTAATTTAAGTAAGCCTTGCTGAACTCCTTCCCCGGATACATCTCGGGTAATGGACGGGTTATCGCTTTTACGCGCTATTTTATCAATTTCATCAATAAAAACAATACCGCGCTCCGCTTTTTCCAAATTGTAATCTGCGGCCTGCAACAATCGGGTAAGGATACTTTCTACATCTTCTCCAACATAACCAGCCTCCGTCAAAACCGTAGCATCTACAATGGCCAAAGGAACATTTAGCATCTTTGCAATGGTCTTTGCGATAAGGGTTTTTCCCGTACCTGTTTGACCCACCATTATAATGTTACTTTTCTGAATCTCTATATCGTCTTCCTTTGACTTGGGCTGCAAAAGCCTTTTGTAGTGATTGTAAACAGCAACGGACATTACTTTTTTGGTACGCTCTTGACCAATAACGTAAGTGTCTAAAAATGATTTAATATCAATAGGTTTCTTCAGGGTAAGTTCTGAAGAAAGGTCATTAGTTTTGGTCTGTCTAGATTCTTCGGTAACAATACCATGGGCTTGCTCTATACATCGATCGCATATGTGTGCATCAAGACCTGCAATCAAAAGATTGGTCTCAGGCTTTTTTCTTCCACAAAACGAACATTCTAAATTTTCTTTAGCCATATTAATGTGTACTTTCTTTGAAAAATAAACGCAAATAAATGCGTTTTGGTTCATCGTTTTGCTCGAAAAACCAATTAGTTATGAGCATTTGGTCGAAATTATTCTTTCCCCCTTACCAAAATTTCATCAATCATACCATAGGACTTAGCTTCCTCGGCTTTCATCCAATAATCACGGTCACTATCTTCGTTAACCTTGTCTATAGTCTGGCCTGAATGCTTGGCTATGATTTCGTATAATTCTGATTTTAGCTTCAAGATTTCACGTGCGGTAATTTCAATATCGCTTGCTTGGCCCTGAGCACCGCCCATAGGTTGGTGAATCATTACTCTAGAGTGGGTTAAACCACTTCGTTTACCTTTTTCGCCTGCACAAAGAAGCACGGCGCCCATTGAGGCGGCCATTCCGGTACAAATGGTGGCAACGTCCGGAGCAATGAACTGCATAGTGTCATAGATTCCTAGGCCGGCATACACGCTTCCACCTGGTGAGTTAATATAAATCTGAATATCTTTTTGTGCATCCGTACTGGCCAAAAACAATAATTGTGCCTGTACAATGTTTGCTACCTGATCATTAATACCGGTTCCCAAGAAGATGATACGGTCCATCATTAATCTTGAAAATACGTCCATGGCAACGGCGTTCATTTGACGTTCTTCAATAATGTTGGGGGTAAGACCAACGGGATACATGCTCGTTAAGATCGAATCGTAATAGGTACTGCTAATACCTTGGTGATTTATAGCGTAGTTCTTGAATTCTTTTCCGTAATCCATATTTTTCTGTTCGATGTTTAAGTACCCTGGGGCATGAAATAAAAAAAAGGTGCCGAAAATCACATTTTCGGCACCGTAAAGATACTTATAATTTTTTGGAAATATTACCCGTATACTTCCTTCACAAAGTTTTCGTAAGTAACTTCTTTGGTCTTAAGGTTTACTTTCTCTTTGTAAAGGGTAAGTAATTTTTGGCTCATTAGTTGTTCGGACAGACGCTTAACTTCGTCTTGGTTGCCCAATACACGAGCAGCTATATTATCCAATTCTTCTTCTTGAGGGTTTAATTGGCCAAATTGTGCCATTTGAGATTTAATGAAACCTTTGGCAAATTCTTTCAACTCGTCAAACTGAAGTTCAATATTGTTATCTTTAATGACCTTGCCTTCAATTAGCTGGTAACGAAGTCCTTTTTCGGATTTTTCATACTCCTCATTGGCTTCTTCTTCCGTTAACGGGTTTTCACCGGTCATCTGAATCCACTTGGTCAAGAACTCTGTTGGAAGTTCAAACTTGGTGTTTTCTATAAAATATTCAGTAATGTCATTCAATAACTTCTGATCGGACTGTTGCTCAAATTGTTTTTCTGAATCGTCCTTGATACGTTGTTTCAAGTCTTTTTCAGATTTAACTTCGCCTTCACCAAAAAGCTTATCAAAAAGCTCTTGATTTAAAGCAGCAGGCTCTCTTTCGTTAATTTCTTCAATGGTAAAGGTAGCTTCAACATCTAAGTCTGCAGCTTTATCTTGAGAAACACCAAAAACACTGGAAAGCAAGTAGTCTTCTTTAAAAAGACCTTTAGATTTTAGTGTAACCACATCACCTACTTTTTTGCCTTTTAAAGCGTCCAAAGCTTTTTTGCTCTTGATTTTGTCAAGTTCTAAAGTGGCTTTATTGTCTATTTCCGCTTCCTCGTTTTTGAAAGTACCGGTTACTTCGTTGTTTTTTTCAACGGCATCTTTGCTGATAAGTTTTCCGTATTGTTTTTGAATACGTTCTACTTGCTCGTTTACCATTTTATCATCGGCAACGATTTTATAGTGGGTGATAGGTTTCTTTGTTTTTAAAGGAACCTCAAACTCAGGAGCCAGACCTAACTCAAATTCAAAAGCCAATTCTTCATTGTCCCAGTCAAAATTATCTTGTTGCTTAGGAAGTGGGTTGCCAAGAACATCTAATTTTTCTTCGGTAAGGTATTTGTTAAGGTTATCTTGAAGAAGTTTGTTTACTTCGTCTACCAAAACGGCCTTTCCGTATTGCTTTTTTATTAGCCCCATTGGTACGTGGCCTTTTCTAAAACCAGGTACATTGGCCTGCTTTCTATAGTCACTTAGAATACTGTCTACCTTTTCTTGGTAATCTTCTTTGGTGATGGCCACTTTAACGACGGCATTTAGATCGTCGATCTGCTCTTTTGTAATATTCATCTAAATCTTCTTTTTTGTTTCCATAAAATGGGATGCAAAAGTACTACAATTAATGTACCCTAGCAAGTTTTTAAATCGTTGAGATTCAAACAATCGTTACGATTTTTTATCCTCTTTCAAAAGAGAAAACAATATAGATTGAAGAAAGGATAATAATAGGCTGAAAATTATGGCCCATAAAATACCGTCTACGTTAAAGCCATCTATGAGATTGTCTGCAAGGAAAATGATTATTGCATTGATTATGAGTAGGAACAGACCTAGCGTTAGTACAGTAACCGGCAGTGTAAGTATCACTAAAATAGGTTTTACTATAAAATTTAAAAGGCTGAGTACGATGGCTACTATAACCGCTGTCATATAGCTATCTACGGAGACGTGTGGTAAAATTTTTGAAAGTATAACTACGGCAAGAGCACTTAGGAGAACACGTAAAATGAGTTTCATAATTGAAAGGTGTTTTTTAGTTAGGGGCAAATAATTATGCCACCCTTAAAGATAAAGAAAAGATTTTGTTGTTTTTAGTATTGCGCACGGTCCTCTCTAGACGTCTTTGTTAAGAAAAATAGTTAAGGCGTGGTTATGATTTTAAGAACCGAATAGATTTTTCAAAAAACTGTTTTGGATTTTCCGCATGTAGCCAATGGCCCGCGTTATCTATGGTTTGTAATTCAGAATTTGGAAAATGCGTTTCAATAACTTCAAGATCACTTTGCATTATATATTCCGACCGGTCTCCGCGAAGAAAAAGGGTTGGGCCGCTATAAGAGTCGGTAGTACCTATGTTCTCGCCAATTTCGTTCATTTTCTCACTTAGGACTTTAAGGTTGAATCTAAAACCTAATTGTCCCTTTTCCACCCAGTAAAGGTTCTTGAGCAAGAATTGTCTTGTTCCAAAATCCGTAATGTATTTCCCGAGTTCGGAATCGGCCTCGTTTCTTGATGAAATGGTGCTTAGGTCTATAGCGTTCAATCCATCAAGAATGGGTTGATGGTGCGGCGGGTAGAATTTAGGCCCAATATCTGCAACAATCATTTTGCTTACGAGATTAGGGTAGTTGCAAGCAAATTGCATAGCGGTCTTACCACCCATGGAATGGCCAATGATCATGGCATTTTCCAATTGATTGGTTTCCATATAGGTTTTGAGGTCTTCGCTAAGAAGGTCGTAATCAAAATCATTGGACCAAAAACTTTTGCCATGGTTCCGCTGATCAATGAGGTGTACCTCAAAACCTTCTTTAGCATACTGGTTGCCTAGTGTTTTCCAGTTATCGGACATTCCTAGGAACCCATGCAGAATCAATAGGGGAGTACCGGTTCCTAATATTTTGGAGTGTAGGGTTTCGGTCATTTTAATTTATTCAGGTACATATTTACAACGTTCTCCAAGCCAAGGTAAAGCGACTCGCAGATTAGGGCATGCCCTATAGAGACTTCCAATAAATGCGGTACATTTTCCTTAAAGTACTTTATATTGTCCAAGCTTAGGTCGTGTCCGGCATTGATGCCTAAGTTACATTGATGTGCAACTTTGGCAGCTTCGGTAAACGGACTCACCCCTTGGCTATGATTTCCTTTGGCGTACTGTTCCGCGTAACTTTCTGTATATAGCTCAATACGGTCTGTACCGGTTTTGGCAGCTCCTTCAACCATTTTGGCATCGGCATCAACAAAAATAGAAGTTCTGATTCCTGCATCCTTAAAAGTTTGGATAACTTCTATTAAAAAAGCTTGGTGCTTAACAGTGTCCCATCCTGCATTAGAGGTAATGGCGTCTACGGCGTCCGGCACAAGTGTAACTTGTGTAGGGCGTACTTCCAAAACTAGATCTACGAATTGTCCAATAGGATTTCCTTCTATGTTATATTCCGTGGTGACCAAGTTTTTTAGGTCTCGGGCATCTTGGTAACGAATGTGTCTTTCGTCAGGCCTAGGGTGTATGGTAATACCCTCGGCGCCAAAAGACTCTATATCCGCTGCGGTTTTTAATAAATCCGGCATATTGCCGCCCCTGGCGTTTCTTAGAGTTGCAATCTTGTTTATGTTTACGCTTAGTTTTGTCATTTACCGATAGAATTAACCATTTGGTACAAAAATACAAATTAGGCATACCTTTTGATATTTTTAATTAGTATTTTGCGTTTAGTAGAAAGAGTTATGCATATTCAAGACCACATAGTAACGAACATTCCGTCCTATAAAATAGGGGATTCACTATTAGAGATAATCACCTTTTTTAAGGATACCACGTACTCGCACGTTGCAGTTACCGAGAACGGGGCTTATCTTGGTGTGTTAAGTGAAAATGACCTAGAAAATTTTGATACCAATAAAAAGGTAGAGCAATATCGTTATGATTTGGAGACCTTTTTTGTTCGGAAAGAAACCAGTTGGTTAGATGTTTTGGAGGTTTTTGCTAGAAATGAGGCCAATCTTGTGCCTATAATTGATGAAAAAGGTAGAATTGATGGTTATTATGACCTTACGGATATAGTAAGCGTTTTTATAGATACCCCATTTTTTACGGAACCAGGTGGTATTATAGTTGTGGCCAAGGGTATTAAGGATTACTCGTTTAGTGAAATTGCACAAATTGTTGAAAGTAATAACACCAAGTTGATAGGTGGCTTTATTACCGATTCTAAGAATGATGTTGTGCAGATAACTATTAAAATTGCCTCTTCAAATTTAAACGACATTCTGCAGACATTCCGCCGTTATAACTACAATGTGTTGTTCGGGAATACAGATGACCAGTTCTTGGAAGATTTAAAGGAACGGTCCGATTATCTGGATAAATATCTCAACGTATAGAATTTCTTGCGATTATCTTTGAAAAGGGTAATTAGTCAAGGGTACAATCCTTATTTTTGTCGCATAAGGTCAAAAAGGCCTTAGTAATAAAGATAAAAATTAAGGGATGAAAGTTGCTATTTACAGTCAAATGTATCAAGAGGACACCTTGCAATATGTAATGGAGTTGCTTGATGAGCTTGAAAAAGCACGTGCCGTAATAGCCATTGAAAAGGAATTTCACGATTTTCTCTCCGAAAAACATGCATCAGATGGGTATCAGGTATTCACGGATACTGAAGGGTTAGACGGTTCTTTTGATATGTTCGTTAGTTTTGGTGGTGACGGTACTATTTTAAGAGCAACTACTTTTGTAAGGGATTTGGGAATACCCATTGTTGGGGTAAACACGGGCCGTCTCGGTTTTCTTTCTACGTTTAGTAAGGAGGAAGTGCGTAAAGTAGTGCAAGAATTTAACAGGGGGGCTTATACTGTTGTAGAACGTAGTTTGGTTGAAGTTGATAATGGGGATGAGATTTCGGAATTGAACGAACTGTATTTTGCTTTAAACGAGATTACGGTAAGTAGAAAGGATACTACTTCTATGATTACGGTTGAAACCTATTTGAACAATGAATACCTTACGTCTTATTGGGCAGATGGACTTATTATTTCTACGCCCACGGGTTCTACAGGGTATTCTTTAAGTTGTGGTGGGCCGGTCATTGAACCCACGGCAAAATCTTTGGTACTTACCCCAATTGCACCGCATAACCTAAATGCTAGGCCGTTGGTTATTTCAGATGATACACAAATAAGGTTAAAGGTTTCGGGAAGGGAAGATAACCATCTTATTTCTCTGGATTCTAGAATAGCATCTGTGGAGAATGGAAAGGAAATTCGTATAAAAAAAGCCGGCTTCACAATTAAAATGATAGAATATACATCGGAGAGCTTTTTAAAAACACTTCGGAATAAACTATTGTGGGGAGAAGATCGGCGTAATTGAATCTTGAGCGGGCAATAAAAAACCGCAAATCCTGTTTATCATGTGAGAACATTAATATAATAGTTGGGTGCAATTGTTATATTCGCAAACTAATACTATTTATGAAGCAATTCATTATCATAGTCTTGCTGTGCACTTTTGGAAGTGTTGGAGCTCAAACCTATGAAGCCGGTATTTTTGCCGGAGGCGCCAATGCCATTGGAGATGTAGGCCGGACTAATTATATTTTACCTTCGGATATTGCCCTTGGGGGTATATTTAAATGGAATATAGCTAAGCGGTATGCATGGCGTGCCAGTGTAATCTACGGTAAATTTACGGCAGATGATACCAAGTCTAACGATCCTTCTAGACAGCAGAGAGGATACGTTATGGATAATTCTTTATTAGAAGCTTCTGCCGGTCTGGAATTTAACTTTGTAGAGTATAACTTGCATAGGTTAGGGCCTGCATTTACGCCATATTTATATACGGGTCTTACCTATTTTAGATATGACTATAACTATTTTGATGCCGGTCAGTTTTTAGATGTCTCTCAAAGAGATGGTTCCTTTGCTATTCCAATGACCGTTGGGGCAAAGATTCGTTTAAACCAGTTCCTTATTTTAGGTGCGGAAATAGGTGCCCGTTATACTTTTACGGACAACCTAGATGGTAGCAATCCAGAAAAACTTAATGTTAGCCGTCAATTGAACGACCTTAGGTTCGGGAACGTTTTTAGTGATGACTGGTACGTGTTCTCTGGTTTTACCTTAACCTATACCTTTGGTAGAAAGCCATGTATGGAGTGTTTTGAATAGTTTAAACTCAGGTAACACGGCATTTTTCCTTTCTTCATTAGGTCTTTACTATGTATAATTCAAATTTATAGGCTATTTTTGCCGTGCGCTCAAAAAAAACATCATTTTGTGAACTGGAAAATGAAATTTACTCCAGATAAATGAATGTGTATTAGAGTGGTATGATCAATTCCTTATGGTTAATCTAGAAGAATTAGACGAAAACAAAATGCCTAGCCACCTCGCCATAATTATGGACGGAAATGGTAGATGGGCTAAAAAACAAGGTAAACTTCGTGTGTTTGGGCATGAAAATGGAGTTAAGACGGTGCGTGCCACAGTTGAAAACTGTGTTAAACTAAAGCTTAAGTACCTAACCTTGTATACCTTTTCTACGGAGAATTGGAAAAGACCCAAGATTGAAATTGATACTTTAATGAAACTTTTAGTGTCTTCCCTAAAGAAAGAATTAAAGACTTTTTCCGAGAACAACATTAGATTAAATGCTATTGGAGATATTGAGTCTTTACCTAAAAAAGCCAATAAGGAGCTAAAAGAGGTCATGGAAAAAACGAGGGGAAATACAGGAATGACCCTTACTTTGGCTTTAAGTTATGGTGCACGGGAAGAGCTGAAAAGTGCAGTAAAACAAATAAGTGCCAAAGTTAAAAATAATATAATTTCAATTGAAAACATTGACGAAACCATTATTAATAACCATCTTTACACGCATGATTTGCCAGATGTAGATTTGCTTATCCGTACTAGTGGTGAGCATCGTATCAGCAATTTTTTGTTGTGGCAAATCGCCTATGCGGAATTATATTTCGTAGATGTATTTTGGCCCGATTTTAGTAGTCAACATTTGGCAGAAGCCATAAAAAGTTATCAGAACAGAGAACGAAGATTTGGAAAAACCAGCGAACAACTCAATTAGCGATATGAAAAGGTTCATATCCTTCGAACCTTTTATTACACTCCTATTAATTTTTGCAACCACATTTTGCGCCGCACAAGAGCTTTCTTTTGAGGACGGTAAAAAATACATTTTAGGTGGGTTAGAGGTTACTGGGCTGCAAAGTTATAACGAGCAGACCGTAAAAACGTACACCGGCTTACGTGTGGGGCAACCTATTACGCTTCCAGGAGAGGAAATTAGCGGAATCATCAATAAACTCTGGGGCCTTGAGCTTTTTAAAAATATCGATTTCTATATAACTAATATAGAAGGGGATAAGGTTTTTCTTGAATTGAACATTATTGAGAGACCAACTCTTTCAGGGGTTACTATAAATGGTGTTAAACCTAGAAAGGTTGATGATCTTCTTAAGGATACCGATCTAAAAAAGGGTAAGAAAATTACCGAAAGTTTAATTGCCAACACCAAGAATTACCTTGATAATAAGTATAAAAAACAAGGTTTTCTGAATGCCAAAACTTCCATTATTGTTGCAAAGGATACTTCTGAGACCAATGCCCAGAAAATGGTCATCAATATCAATAAGGGAGATAAGGTAAAAATCAAAAAAATGATTTTTGAGGGTAACGAGCAGTTGTCCGATAAAAAACTTAAAGGTGCTTTTAAGAAAACAAAAGAAAAACGTTTCTGGCGTTTCTGGAAGAAATCCAAATTTATAGAAGAGGATTATGAGAATGATTTGGAACTATTGTCCGATAAGTACGCAGAGAACGGTTATCGTGATGCCCGTATCATTTCCGACTCTTTAATCAAAGTAGATGAAAACAATATCATCTTAAAATATCAAATAGAAGAAGGTAACAAATATTACTTTGGAGATATTGATTTTGTGGGTAACAGTGTGTATACAGACCGTCAATTGGCCGCGGTTTTAGGTATCAAAAAAGGAGATACTTACAATGGGGTTTTATTAAGGGAACGTATTGCAGATGATTCTAAACCGGAACCTAATGATGTAACCAGTTTGTACCAGAATAACGGGTATTTATTTTCAAGTATTAATCCGGTGGAGGTTTCTGCGGAGAATGATACCATTAATTTTGAAATACGTGTTATAGAAGGTAAAGAGACCTTTCTTAACCATATAGATGTGGTTGGTAACGATCGTACAAACGATCATGTAATCTATCGTGAATTAAGAACGCGTCCCGGTCAGAAATACAATAAAAGTGATATTATCCGTACCATTCGTGAGCTTCAACAGCTAGGTTATTTTGATGCGGAACAAATTAAGCCGGATATTCTTAACCCTAATCCAAACGAGGGTACGGTAGATATTAAGTACAACTTGGTAGAATCCGGTTCCAGTCAGATAGAATTACAAGGTGGTTACGGCGGCGGTGGCTTTATTGGTACATTGGGGCTTTCCTTTAATAACTTTTCTATAAAAAATATATTTAAGGGCGAGGAGTATAAACCGGTTCCTATGGGAGACGGACAGACTTTTGCCATGCGGGTACAGGCCAGTAGAACCTTTAGGGTGTACAGTCTAAACTTTGCGGAGCCTTGGTTAGGAGGTAGAAAACCCGTTCAATTTAGTTTAAACCTTTCTAGAACGCAGCAATTTGGGGTAGATTACAATAATTCCTCCAGGAGTAGAATAGAGGTTGATAAAGATCGTGGTTTTGCTATAACGGGTATATCTGCAGGTTTGGCTAAGCGTGTGCAATGGCCTGATGATTATTTTACAATATCTCACTCGTTAAGTTACCAATTGTATGAATTCAATAACTATGATATAGGATTGTTCAATTTTGGAAACGGAAAATCCAACTCTTTTGCCTATACTTTGGGAATTTCAAGAAATGCCACCGCTGGTGGACGTATTTTCCCAAGAGGAGGTTCTAATTTTGAAGTAACGGCCAAATTTACACCTCCTTACTCCCTCTTTAGCAATAAAGACTTTGAGTCCTTACGTGATCGTAGTGAAGAGTTGTCCCAATTAGAAGCTGATCGTAGACTTCTGGGCCAAACCTTAACAGCTTCGGAAAATGCAGAGTTAGAGGATATCGATCAACAACGTTTTAGATGGTTAGAGTACTATAAAGTAAAGTTTAAAGGAGACTGGTATACAACTTTGGTAGGTGATTTGGTTATGCGTACCAATGCAGAGTTCGGTTTCTTGGGCAACTATAACAATGATGTAGGAGATGTTCCTTTTGAGCGTTTCTTTGTAGGTGGTGATGGTCTTGGTAACTTTACTTTAGATGGAAGGGATGTAGTACAGTTAAGAGGGTATGAGAACCAATCCTTAACGCCTATAGACCCTCTTACAGGCCAGCAAGAAGGTGGTTTGGTTTACAATAAATTCTCTCTAGAACTACGTTATCCGTTAACTTTAAAACCTTCAGCTTCCATTTATATGCTTGCATTTATGGAAGGAGGTAACGCCTTCAACAATTTTCAGGAATTTAATCCGTTTCAAATAAAACGATCGGCCGGAGTGGGGCTGCGCATTTTCATGCCGGCATTCGGGTTGTTAGGTATTGATTTTGGTTACGGGTTTGACGAAGACCTTAGACCACAGTCTATCGGAAACGGACCTAGTGGACTTCAAACACACTTCATTATCGGCCAGCAGTTTTAATTTAAAGAATCGGTCACTATGCTAAACCACTCATTTTAAAAGTTTTAGTAATTTTGGCACGATATTTTCTATTGGATAAAACGATAAAGAAATGAAAACAAAATCAAACGTTCTTTTTGTATTGGTGCTAACCTTGTGTTCTGCCTATACTTTTGCTCAGCGTGGTGTACGTATTGCTTACGTAGATATGGAATATATCTTGGAGAACGTAGAGGAGTACAGAGATGCAAATAAGCAATTAGCGGATAAGGTCCAGAAATGGAAGATAGATATAGAGCAAAAGCAAAGTCAGTTAGAGGCGGTAAAAAAAGACCTAATGGCGGAAAGGGTGCTCTTAACAGATGAGTTAATTGCAGAACGTGAAGAAGATATCCAGATTCTTGAAAAAGAGATGGTAGAGTATCAGCAAGACCGTTTTGGCCCTCAGGGCGACTTGGTTTTGCAAAAAAGACGCTTGATCCAGCCTATACAAGATCAGGTTTTTAATGAAGTACAGAAAATAGGTGCCAACAAGAAGTATGATTTTATTTTTGATAAATCTGCCGATGTGGTTATGTTGTACTCAGAAAATAGGCATGATATTAGTGATTTGGTGCTAAGAGGCATTTCTAGAACACGTAAGATAAGTAAGCCCAAAAAGGATAGTAGAAGTAAGTTTGATGACGAAGAGGCCGAAGAAGAGATGAGCGATGCGCTTAAAGAGCGAAAAGAAAATGCCGAAAAGGCGCAACAAGAAAGAGAGAAAACAGCAGAAGAGAAACGTGCAGAGCAGTTAAAGCTAAGAGAAGAGCGTAAAAAAGCGTATGAAGCACGCAGAAAAAAGTTGTTAGAAGAACGGGAAGCAAAGAGAAAAGAAAAGTTAGAAGAACGCCAAGGAGGCGGGCAAGATGACGAAGAAACTGAAGAGTAAGACGGTTTACTGAACAAAGTCTCGCAATCATCTGCTAAATAGACATAATTTTAATACATTGCGGCGATTTGCTTAGCAAATGTGAAACGAGAAATATACATTAACCAGAAATTAACACTCAATTATTTTAACTAGAATTATCATGAAACACTTAAAGAAAATAGCAGTAGCCTTAGTATTGTTTGTAGCCACTACAAGTTTTGTTAACGCACAGAGCAAAGTAGCACATATTGATGTTACCCAATTATTAAGTGCAATGCCGGAGATGAAAAGTGCAGAAGCAGAGCTTAAAAAATTGTCTGAGACTTATAATGCGGATATAGAAAGTTCAATGACCGAGTTTCAGAACAAAGCTACTTTGTACCAAAATGAGGCGCCTTCTAAATCAAAAGAAGAGAACGAAAAAAGAGCAATAGAGCTTCAAGGAGTTCAAAAGAATATTGGTGAAGCGCAACAAGCTGCACAGAGAGAACTTCAAAAGAAGCAAGGAGAACTTTTTGCTCCTATCTCGGATAAAGCTAAAGCTGCAATTGAAAAAGTAGCTGCCGCTCAAGGTTTTGATTACGTAATTGATGCACAAGCCGGTGGAGGTTTGATCGTAGCTAAGGGTAAAGACCTTTTGGCAGACGTAAAGAAAGAGTTGGGTATATAATATATCAAAACACTCAAACAAAAAATGCCCGCTGTTACAGTGGGCATTTTTTGTTTAATACTTATTCTTTTTGTGTTAGAAGAGTTTTCTTTTAATATTTCGCCAGCGTAATCTTCTAATGAATTCGCCCTCGGTTTTAGAGACTAGAAACTGTTTCTTTTCTTTTTGAGCTTCAAAAAATCCATACATGTTATCTGCAAAGGCTTTTGGTTTTCTTTGCTTTACAGCCATTTTTAATGAGGCGATTATGGTAATGACCAAACCATATCTCATGGTGTACATGGCTTTTCCTTGTAGAAGTTTGGCCTTGGGGTTATAGGCATTCCCGGTAGGTCTTAGATGTTTTACCTTTAGGCCGTCGTCCGTGTAGATTTCATGTCCATGATATTGGGCAAGCAATTCATCAATGGTATCCCATCCCATAGCGTTCCTTAAACCTCCAATGGCTTTAAAGCATTTTTTAGTATAGGCTTTAAATGCCCCCCTTACGTGGTTTTTATCCATGGGGTGGTTTAGCTTCCACTGCCCGTTTTCGGTCTGTTCGTAAATGAAACCTCCGGCAATGCCCACTTTAGGTTGTCCTCTAAAGATATAGACTATTTTTTCAAAATAGTTATCGGGTAGGATGATATCGGCATCTAGTTTTACGATAAAGTCATAATCGTTATCAAGTATTTCTAAACCTTTATTGAACGCGTTTACAACTTTGCTGCCTGGCATATGTTCCGTAGAGGATACGGTGTTTAATTTTGTAAAAATAGGACTCAGGCTTAAGAACTGGTCAATAATGGCCTCTGTATTGTCTGTAGAATTATCGTTCACTACAACGACTCTTTTGGGCTGCAGCGACTGTCTTAGGATGGAATTCAAGGTGTCCGCTAAGAAGCCTTCTTCATTATGTGCGGGAACAATTACATAGTAGTGCATGGCCATAAAACATTAATGGGTCAGAAGCTATGAATTTGAATTGAGATTAGAAGCCTAATTTATCTGTTTTTTTCCGCGTAAACAATATAATAGCGCGGTGTAAAACTGCGTAATAACGGGCGTAAACCTATTTTTTTAACAGGGTTGGTCCATTTTTCCCTATCCTTTATTTCCCAGCCGGCTTTTTCTAAAAGCCAGTCAAATTGCCAATCTTCAAATTCATGATAATGTCTGTCCCAAGGGTCTGTTTTACTGCGGTAAGCAGGAGAAAACCATAGTTTTAGGGGAATGCTGGCCACCAATTTGTTCGCCTTAATTTCTCTAAGGGGATTAAAAGGTGCCAATAAATGCTCAAAAATTTCAAAGGCCGTAACCACGTCTGCATTTGAACTGACCAATGAGGAATAGTCAATATCCAAGTCTTCACCTTTGGTATTTTCAACAGAGTAACCTTCCTCTTTCATTATTTTTGAAAACGGATTGGCCACGCCAAGGTCCAAAATAGTTTCTTCTGGAGTTACATGTTTCTTTAGGAAATCTAGGGTATGCTGAAAACGTTTACTCGGATAGGTCTTCTCGTACATTTGAACAGGTTGCAAGTTTCATGGTTTGCGTTTCTACCGGTTCAATCATATCCGGTAGACTACGGCATTGATATTCATGCCTGCGCCAACACTGGCAAAGATAATAACATCTCCCTTTTGAACCTCTTGATTTTCTATTTTTCCGTTGCGTACCAAATCGTACAGGGTAGGCACTGTTGCTACGGAACTGTTGCCTAGTTTTCCTATACTCATAGGCATAATATTTTCGGGCACCTCGCGGTTGTAAAGTCCGTAGAACCGCTTTATAATGGCTTCGTCCATTTTTTCATTGGCCTGATGTATGAATATTTTATTAAGGTCGTCTATGGCAACACCACTTTCGTCCAAACAGTCTTTCATTGCTTGGGGTACATGGGTTACGGCAAATTCGTAAATTCTACGGCCAAACATTTTTATGTATTTTGTATCGTCCTTTAGTTTGTTGTACGATTCTCCAAAGAATAAAAAATAAGCTTCCTCTTGGGTGTATGATGCACTGGCATGTGCCAGTATTCCTCCGGATTCCTCTGTTTTTTCTATAATAGTAGCTCCCGCTCCATCGGAATAAATCATAGAGTCCCTGTCATGTGGGTCTATTATACGAGATAGGGTTTCAGCACCAATAACCAAACATTTTTTGGCAATACCACTTTTAATGAATGCGTTGGCCTGAATAACACCCTGTATCCATCCTGGGCAACCAAAAATAAGATCATAAGCAACACAAGAAGGGTTTTTAATACGTAAATGCTGCTTTACCCGTGTTGCTAAACTGGGCAACATATCACTTTGTACATTGTTGGGTGAGACGTCTCCAAAATTATGGGCAAAGATGATATAGTCTAATGTTTCTTTGTCTATTCCTGAATTGGTAATTGCCTTTTCAGCAGCAAGAAAACCAATGTCTGAGGCATTTAGATTGTTTTCGGCATAGCGTCTTTCTTTTATTCCGGTGATACCTTTAAATTTTTGAATAATAACGGCATTGTCATGCGCAAAAGGGGAGCCATCCGAGTTTAAAAAATTATGACCTTCAAAGTTATCGTTAGGTACTACCAACGAGGGTATATAACTTCCTGTTCCTGTAATCTCAATCGCCATAATGCAAATTATTTTATCACCTAACAAGGTACGGAAGAACGGCTTCATTATTATGCATGCATAATAATTATTACGATGTTCAAGACGTTTTTAAGAATGTACGTAGAAAAGGAAAAGCCTTTTCAATCATTTGAAAAGGCTTGTATTTGTTGGGTTTATACCATTTTATTCCGCTTCTGCGTATGCTTCTATGGGTGCGCAGGTGCATATTAAATTACGGTCTCCATAGGCATCGTCTACACGCCTAACCGAAGGCCAAAATTTGTTTTCTTGAATATAGGAAAGTGGAAATGCCGCTTTTTGTCTGCTGTACGGAAAGTTCCATTCGTCTCCGGTCAACATTTCAAGTGTATGCGGCGCATTTTTAAGAACGTTGTTGTGGTCATCTGCGGATGCCTCTTTAATTTCATTTCTAATAGACAGCATGGCTTCACAAAAACGGTCTAGTTCGGCCAAGCTTTCGCTTTCTGTGGGCTCGATCATTATGGTTCCCGCAACAGGGAATGAGACGGTTGGTGCGTGAAAACCATAGTCCATTAGTCTTTTTGCAATGTCAGTGACCTCAATGCCATTCTTTTTAAACGGTCTACAATCTATAATCATTTCATGGGCTGCACGACCTTTTTCCCCGGTATAGAGAACATCGTATGCTCCACTTAATTTGTGTTTGATGTAATTGGCGTTCAAGATGGCAATTTCGGTAGAATGCCTTAATCCTTGTTCACCAAGCATTTTAATATAACCATAGGAAATTAAGCACACCAAAGAACTACCCCAAGGCGCCGCGGATATTGCAGTTATGGCATTATCTCCACCAGTTTCTATCACGGGGTTACCGGGAAGAAAAGGAACCAATTGTTCCGCAACACAAATTGGGCCAACACCCGGACCTCCGCCTCCATGAGGTATGGCAAAGGTTTTGTGAAGGTTTAGATGGCAAACATCCGCACCAATAATTGCGGGATTAGTAAGGCCGACTTGAGCGTTCATATTGGCGCCATCCATATATACTTGCCCGCCATTATCATGTATTAGTTGGGTAATGTGCTTAATAGAAGACTCAAAAACACCGTGCGTAGAAGGGTAGGTAACCATTAAGGCTGCAAGGTTTTCCGAATGTTCAGAAACTTTGTCCTCTAGGTCGGATACGTCTATGTTTCCTTTTTCATCTGTTTTTGTAACCACTACTTTCATGCCTGCCATTACCGCGGAAGCAGGATTAGTGCCGTGTGCCGAGGCAGGTATGATACAAACATCCCTATGTCCTTCGTTTCTGGACTCATGGTATGCTCTAATGACCATAAGGCCTGCGTATTCGCCTTGAGCCCCGGAATTGGGTTGAAGCGATGTAGCGGCAAAACCGGTTATAGTGGATAAATCTTTTGCCAGTTCCTTTAATATAAACTGATAACCTTTGGCTTGTTCAATTGGTACGAACGGATGAACATTTGCCCAACGGGCCATGCTCAACGGTAACATTTCTGAAGCTGCGTTTAACTTCATGGTGCAGGAACCAAGAGAAATCATAGAGTGGTTTAGAGAAAGGTCTTTGCGCTCTAGCTTTTTGACATAGCGCATGAGTTCTGTTTCGGAATGGTACCTATTGAAAACTTCGTTCTGTAAAAAAGCAGACTGGCGCTGTATGGTTGAACTGATAGCGGATTTGTCTAAAAGAGTATTCGTTTCCTGCCCATTTTTTCCAAGGGCTTTAGCGAAAATTGAAATAATTTGGTTAAGGTCTTGTAATGATGTAGCCTCATTTACCGCTATGGAAATAGTTTCATCATCAATATAAAGGAAGTTAACCGCATTTTCTTCAGCTACTTTTCTCACCTTCTTGGCATCGGCCTTAATGGTAATAGTATCAAAATAGGACGAATTGGTTTGGTATAATCCTAATTTTTCTAGGGCATCCGCTAAGGTTACTGCCGTGCGATGTACCTTGTTCGCAATATATTTTAAGCCTTCCGGGCCATGGTATACAGCATACATTCCTGCCATAACAGCCAATAAAACTTGGGCGGTACATATATTTGAAGTAGCCTTGTCTCTTTTAATATGTTGTTCTCTGGTCTGTAGGGCCATTCTAAGGGCCGTTTTACCGTCAGTATCTTTGGTAACTCCAATAATCCGTCCGGGAATATTTCTTTTATAAGCCTCTTTTGTGGCAAAGAATGCGGCATGTGGCCCCCCGTAGCCTAACGGAATACCAAATCTTTGCGTGGTTCCTACAACAACGTCTACCCCAAATTCACCAGGAGGGGTAAGAAGGGTTAAACTAAGGATATCTGCGGCAACAGCCACTTTCATATCATTTTCCTTGGCTTTGGTTACAAAATCGGAATAGTCATTTACCTGTCCGTATTTGCCTGGATATTGTAATAGAGCACCGTAAAAATCCTGGCCAAAAGTAAATTCCTCGTGATTGCCAATAACTAGTTCAATACCCAAAGGGGTAGAGCGGGTTTTTAAAAGCGATAAGGTTTGTGGTAGTATTTCTTCTGAAACGAAAAATTTTAACACCCCGTTTTTCTTTTGGTCACGGCTACGAACATCGAATAACATGGTCATTGCCTCTGCAGCTGCAGTACTTTCATCCAATAGGGATGCATTTGCCAGTTCCATTCCCGTGAGGTCCGTTACCACCGTTTGGAAATTTAACAGGGCTTCCAATCTGCCTTGGGCGATTTCAGCCTGATAAGGAGTATAGGCCGTGTACCAACCTGGGTTTTCAAGAATATTTCTCTTGATTACCGAAGGGGTTAAACTTTCGTGATATCCTAAGCCAATGTATGTGCGAAAAACTTCATTTTGCTCCGATAATTCTTGAATATGGGCCAGAAATTTATGCTCGCTCATGGCGGCACTAAGTTCTAACGGTTTTTTTAATCGGATATCATCAGGAATGGTCTCGTATATGAGCTGGTCTAAGGTTTCTGTACCTACAGTTTTGAGCATGTGCTCTTGATTTTCTTCCTTAATGCCTATATGGCGTAAAGCAAATACATCTGTTTTCATAGCTTAAAATAAAAGTGGCGTAAAATTAGGCATTTAATCCCTTAAAAAAATCACATAATTGTTTATCAAGGTGAAAGTTTTTAACTAAAAAGGAGGGTTATGAACAGTTTGGTTAGTTTTGTAATATGAAGGTCTTGAACCGTATATTCGACTTTTACCTAGACGCTAGTATTCATGTGGCGCTTGGTGTTTTTGCGTTGGTACATGTCACGGATATTACATTAGGTTATGGAGTAGACCAGCATCTGGCGTGGTTTCTATTTTTTGGTTCCGTTGCTTGCTACAATTTTGTGAAATATGGGGTAGAAGCCAAAAAATATATTTTGGTGGCCAGTAGGTATCATAAGAACATCCAATTTGCCAGTTTTATAGCGTTGGCCATTGCCTTATATCATGGTTGGTTCCTTAAATTGGAAGTTTGGATTGGAGTAGGGGGGCTAGTGGCACTTACGGGACTATATGCCTTGCCTCTATTGCCGCATACCAGGAACTTAAGGAGTTGGGGCGGACTTAAAATTTTTATTGTGGCATTGGTTTGGGCGGGAGCAACGGTCGTTCTTCCTGTACTATCGGAAGGGGGGACTTTTGAAAAGGATGTGTGGATAGAGGTTGTACAGCGCTTTTTATTCGTTCTTATTTTGTTGATTCCCTTTGAAATCCGTGATTTAGCGTATGACAGTCCGGAATTAAAAACATTGCCACAACGTTATGGAGTGGCCAACACCAAGATTTTTGGGGCATTTGGTACGCTACCTTTTTTCTTTTTGATTCTTTTAAAAAATAACGCAAGCCTTGAGGAGGCAATAGCTGGTGGTGTCCTATTTATAATGTTAGGAAGTTTGATGTTCATTACAAAACGAAATCAACATAAATATTTTTCCTCTTTTTGGGTAGAAGGAATATCTATTTTGTGGTGGGGACTGTTAGTGGCAATTTCAGCTATTTTTTAGTCTCCCTTCTCTAAAATTTGCTTCATTTTTAGCTTTTCCTGCTCGGTTAAGCTATGAAGATCGGCCTTTTGGCATAAGGTTGTTAATTGCGTATTCTGCTTGGTTGCTTTAGAACAGGCTTTACACATTAACAGGTGGTAACGCAATTTTAATTTTTCCATAAAAGTTGCTTCCCTGTATTGGGTTTTATTGCAAATTATGGCGGCTTTTTCGCAAGAAATCATAAGTTAAAACCAATTTTGATTAAGGCAACCCATAAGAGCTGTTCTAGCTCTATGGATCATTACCCACAGGTTAGACGGATTAATGTCAAGCTCATTACAAATATCTTCTGTACTAATTCCTTGAATGGTCTTCATGGTAAATACCAAAGCTTGTTTTTTTGGTAATTTTGAAATGCATGACTGTATAGCAAGTCCTAATTCCTCGTTCTCTATGTCACTGTTTTCAAAGGAACTAAACGGGTCTGCAACTTGTTCTTCTAGCCAATCGCCCTCGGCATCGGTTTGAGAACTGTAGTTCATTCTTACTTCCGCTTTTCCCTTTTTTGAATTGATTTTTCTGTAATGATCAATTACTTTTCGTTTTAAAATAGCAATGAGCCAAGTGCGTTCGGCGGCATCTCCCTTGTAATTTTTAGCGGATTTTAAACCCGCCATAAAGGTTTCTTGAACAAGGTCTTTTGCTACCTCGGCATCGCTAATACGGCCTATTGCGTAGTTAAAAAGATAATCAGCATATAAGTCTACCCATGTCTCTGGGTTTAGTTGATGTTCTGCCATACGTATCGTGTCATTATCAAAAGTAATAGAATTAGATGTAATGACCTTCAATTTTTTTTCATTCCTTCCAATATAATTTAATGCCGCCATAATTCGTATTTTTGATTAAACTTAAAAAACATGAAATTCCACTATTTGCTTCTAATGTTGAGCGTTATCTGTGTGGGTTGTGCTCAAAGTAAAGGAAAACGTATCACAGAATTTTCACAGAATGATATAGATTCCGGTATTTTAGTAGATGTACGTACTCCTGAGGAATATTCAAGCGGCCATTTGGATAATGCGGTGAACATTAATTGGTTTGATACCGACTTTGTAAAAAAAGTAGACACCATACAGAGGAACAAACCTATATACGTCTACTGTAAAAAAGGAGGTCGTAGTGCAAAAGCGGCCCATGTTCTGGATTCACTGGGCTTTAAGAAAGTTATTGACCTAGAAGGGGGCTATGATGCCTATATGGCCAATAAGAAAGATTAAAGCAGTTTTTCCGCCACTTCTAGCCAGTTGTTTACACGTTCAAAACCAGTAGTATTTACGTTATGCGGTGATGTAAATAAAAGTGATCTACCTTCAAAAGTTTCTAGGTTGTAACTGCGGTCGTCAATGAGAACGTCACCACGTAAAATGTGTTTGTGCCCGCAAAGTATACGGTTCTGCCATGGTATGAACGAGAAATGCTCATCTAACCACTCTGATTTTTCTTCAAGCGAATTTGGAAACTGCATTGCAGCAGATGCAATGTACACTTCGTGCTTCTCGTTTAATTTTTTTAGAACGCTCTGGCCATTGGCTATAGGCTTCAGATTACGAAAAAAGCCGCGGTTTCTGGCATGGTCACGTACGCTTTGTTGTCTGTCTACAGGAACTTTATGCCAAGCTTCACTGCCATGAAACAAGTCTAATGTTAGATTTTCATTAAAATCTTTATTGTAAACTTCTATGTGCGCTCCGTAGGTGTCTGCTATCACCTCGTCCATATCAACAAATATAACCATGTGTATTTTTTTTGCGAAGTTCTAAAAACCGTTGGAAATGATGGACCGAATTGAAAAAAAATAGTAATTATTTAACCTAAAAGATGTTTTGGTTTTTGGGCATAAAAAAAGAGGGCGTCCCCACACCCTCTTTTAAAACCGTTAAAAAAATTACTTTAGATATAACCTTTTCAACCTACTTATGTTTAGTAAATATATAAGAAAAAACTTACAAAACATAATCTCGGTATATTTTTTTACTTTTTTTTTAGTTCAGTAGCCCGGCTCTTTCCAACAGGGCCTCTACTTTGGGTTCTGCTCCCCTGAAGCGTTTGTACAGCGTCATTGGGTTTTCCGTACCTCCTTTGGATAGTACATTATCCTTGAATTTAGTAGCAACTTCTTTGTTAAAGATACCCTTTTCTTTAAAATAAGCAAAAGCATCGGCATCTAAAACTTCCGCCCATTTGTAGCTGTAGTACCCAGAAGAGTATCCTCCTTGAAAAATATGGGAAAAGGCTGTACTCATACATGTTTCCCCAGTTTCTGGATATAGGTTTGTACCCTTAAATGCTTCGCTTTCGTGCTGTTTTACATTGGTGATGCCCGTTGGGTCCACTCCATGCCATGACATATCCAGCAATCCAAAACTAAGTTGGCGTAAGGTCTGCATACCTTCTTGGAAAGTAGCGGATTCTTTAATTTTCTGGACCAGTTCCATTGGGATTACTTCACCTGTTTCGTAGTGCGTGGCAAAAAGTTCAAGAGCTTCTTGTTCATAACACCAGTTCTCCATGACTTGGCTGGGAAGTTCTACAAAATCCCAAAAAACAGATGTTCCCGAAAGGCTAGGGTACGTAGTGTTAGCCAACATACCGTGCAATCCGTGGCCAAACTCATGAAATAGGGTAGTTACCTCATTAAATGTTAAAAGAGATGGCTTGCTTGGTGTGGAACGTGTAAAATTACAAACATTGGATATGTGTGGACGCACATTGTCTCCGTTACGTCTGTATTGTGGTTTGTAGGAAGTCATCCAAGCACCACCACGCTTTCCTTTTCTGGGGTGAAAATCTGCGTAGAATACGGAGATGAAGTTATTGGAAGTATCGTAAACCTTATAGGTCTTTACTTCTTCGTGATATTTATCAATATCCGTTACTTCTTCAAACTTAAGGTCAAATAACTTTTCGGCCACCTTAAAAACTCCGGAGATTACATTCTCTAGTTTAAAATATGGTTTTAGTTTCTCGTCATCTAAATTGAACAACTTTTGTTTTAGCTTCTCAGAATAGTAACTACCGTCCCATTTTTCTAATTGGTCTATGCTATCAAGTTCTTTTGCAAAATCTTCCAGTTGGTCAAATTCCTTTTGGGCAGCTGGTTTTGCCTTAACCAGTAGCTCATTTAGAAACCCATGTACTTTTTCCGGTGTTTCTGCCATTCGCTCTTCTAAGACAAAGTGAGCATGGGTTTTGTATCCTAAAAGATTTGCCCTTTCGTAACGCAAATTGGCTATGGAAAGTACGTTTTCCTGATTGTCAAGCTCATCACCATGAAAAGCCTTACTACCAAATGCGAGCGCCAACTTTTTTCTAAGTTCACGGTTTTTGGCATATTTCATAAAAGGAATATAACTTGGGTAGTCTAAAGTGACTAACCAACCTTCCTTGTCCTTAGCTTTTGCCATTTGGGAGGCAGCTTCTTTTTCGCCTTCGGGCAGACCGTCCAAATCGTTTTCATTGGTAAGGTGCATTTCGTACTTGTTGGTTTCGGCCAGTACGTTTTCACCAAACTTTAATTTTAGTTTTGATAGTTGGGCATCAATTTCACGAAGACGCTTCTTTTTATCTTCGTCCAGATTAGCGCCATTTCTACTGAAACTTTTATATTTTTTATCAAGTAATGTTTGCTGTTCTACCGATAGATCTAATGAATTTTTTTGGTCATAAACATTTTTTATGCGCTTGAACAAGGCCTCGTTTAATGTAATATCATTACTGAATTCCGATAATAACGGAGAAACTTCCTGGGCTATTTTTTGAATTTCCTCATTAGTTTCGGCGGAGTTTAAATTGAAAAATACACTGGAAATACGGTCTAATTGCTGCCCGGAAAACTCCAAAGCCTCTATGGTGTTTTCAAAAGAAGGAACTTCTTCATTAGTCGTAATTTGGTCTATTTCGGCTCTAGCCTCTTCCATGGCCTGTAGAAAAGCAGGTTTAAAGTGCGAATTTTCAATTTTTGAAAAGGGCGCAGTGTCAAATGGGGTCAATAAAGGGTTCATATAGCGCAAGATTTTTGTTAGTTTAAGATTTTATGGGGTTGTTCTTTAGTTGCATCCAGGTATTTACAAAATCCAATATTAGTGCAAGACCTGCCAATAAAAAGGATAGTGCGGCACCGGTTACAAATGCAAAATTACGGTCTGCTCCGGTCATTACCTTGTCCCTAACAAACCTATATTGATCTGTATATTCCGTAAGACTTATACTGCCATCTCCATTAAGGTCAAAAGAGTCCAGTTGCATTTCGTAATATTTCCACCTTATGAAAACAAGTGTCAAAATTAAAATATACATAGAAAAGAAGAACAAAGAGCATCTCCAAAGGCTTTTAATATAGGGGTTTTTAACTTTTTTCTCTACGAAAGCCAGAACAATAATAGCCAGTACACCAAGAATAAAACCAACAAGTGATGGGTAATTCATGAATTGTATTTTTTTTGATGTTTTAGGGGTTGTTTACTTGGTGCTAACGGATTTTGCACCATCTATAACCTTTTGCTTTAAGCCTTCTTTGTAAACGATGATTTTGTCCAGAACGCATTTGTCCGAACTTCCTATAATCTGAGCTGCTAAAATTCCAGCATTTTTTGCTCCGTTCAAAGCAACGGTTGCCACGGGAACACCACCCGGCATTTGAAGAATGGAAAGTACGGAATCCCAACCATCTATAGAATTACTGCTCTTTACGGGAACGCCAATTACGGGTAGAGGAGACATAGATGCCACCATTCCTGGTAAATGAGCTGCACCACCGGCACCCGCAATTATTACGTTGTAGCCATTGGTGTGCGCGTTTTTACTAAAATCAAAAAGTTTTTCCGGGGTTCTGTGGGCAGAAACGATATCTACATCTACCTCAATGTCAAATCCCTTTAAAATATCTATGGCGTCTTGCATTACGGGCAGGTCACTAGTGCTGCCCATTACTACGGCTACTTTACTCATATGGCTATTTGCTTATAACTTTAATGGTTTCCTTTACTTGCTGCGCAATTTTACGCGCCTCGGAAATTGATTCATTTACTATGGTTACATGTCCCATTTTTCTAAAGGGGCGGGTTTGTTTCTTGCCGTAAATATGAGGAGTTACTCCCTCCATTCCTAGAATTTCGGACATATTTTTGTACACCACCTCACCAGTGTAGCCTTCGGCGCCCACTAAATTCACCATTATACCGGCCACTTTACTTTTGGTATCACCTAAGGGCAAATCCAAAATGGCCCGTATATGCTGCTCAAACTGGTTGGTGTAGCTGGCTTCAATGCTATAATGACCGCTATTATGGGGTCTGGGAGCAACTTCATTGACTATGACTTCATCATCTTTGGTCTGAAATAGTTCAACGGCCAAAAGACCTACATGCTGTATTTTTTCAGAAACCTTTAATGCGATTTCTTGCGCTTTGTTAGCTACCGTTTCATTAATTCGGGCGGGACAGATAACATATTCTACCTGGTTGGCTTCCGGATGAAATTCCATTTCTACCACTGGGTAGGTTTTTACTTTGCCACTTGCGCTTCGGCTTACAATAACTGCAAGTTCGTTTTTAAAGTCGATCATCTTTTCGGCAATACATTCGCTGGCCGGTAAACTGTCTAAATCTTCAATCTTGCGAACTACCTTTACACCTTGGCCATCATACCCAAATTGGGCCGCTTTCCAGATAAAGGGAAAGTTTAGACCGCCATTTATGACACTATCTTCAATCTCACTTTTATAGGCGAATCTTTGAAAATCAGCTGTGGGTATGTTGTTATCCACATAAAAAAGCTTCTGTTTCGCTTTATTTTGAATAATCCTAAGGGCTTTGGTTGGAGGAAAAACCTTTAACCCTTCTTTCTCCAATTTTTCAAGTGCAGAAACATTTACGTTTTCAATTTCAATGGTGAGTACATCTACCTGTTTCCCAAAATTGTAGACGGCATCAAAATCCATAAGGTCTCCCAGAATAAATTCGTTGCACGCTATTTTTGAGGGTGCTTCCTCCGAAGCGTCCATAACTACGGTATGGATGTCAAATTTTCGGGTTTCGTAAAGTAGCATTTTTCCAAGTTGGCCACCGCCTAGGATTCCCAGTTTAAAAGGTGATGAAAAGTACTCCGATGAATTTTCTGTAGACATGCAATTGATTTATAACTGATGCAAAAATACATCGAATTCTTAAAACGCAAGGTGTGTACTTAAAAAAGCAAAATCAAAGTGTTATATTAGCCGTTCTTTAAAAATGCGATGTGATAAAGCTACACGATAAACATTTTAAACCGTTCTTGAGCGAAGCGCAAATAAAGGCTGCCGTTAAAAAAGTGGCCGATGAAGTTGCAGCCGATTATAAGGACGAGACGCCCATTTTTGTGGGGGTACTTAATGGGGCATTCATGTTTATTTCGGATTTTTTAAAGGAATACCAACATCCTTGCGAAGTTTCTTTTGTAAAACTTAGCTCTTATCAGGGCTTGACCTCTACAGGTATTGTAGAAACACTTTTGGATGTCTCCGAAAATATTGAGGGGCGCAGTGTTATTATTCTGGAAGATATTATAGATACAGGGCGCACCCTTAAAAAATTAGTGCATCTTTTTTCAAAGGCAAACGTAAAGGAATTTAGGATTGCCAGTCTTTTTTATAAATCTGAAGTATACAATGGTGAGTACACCATTGATTATGTGGGTATAGATATACCCGATAAATTTATTGTGGGTTACGGTCTGGATTACAATGAACTTGGACGTAACCTTAGGGAAGTTTACCAATTAAACCAAAAACATATGATCAATCTCGTGCTGTTCGGGAAACCGGGTGCCGGAAAAGGAACCCAAGCGGAATTTTTAAAAGAAAAGTACAACCTGAAACATATTTCTACAGGAGACCTTTTCCGTTATAACATGAAAAATGATACCGAGTTGGGCAAACTGGCAAAATCATACATTGATCGTGGTGATTTAGTACCGGATGAGGTAACTATAAAAATGTTACAGGATGCAGTAGAGAAAAACCCAGAAGCAAGCGGTTTCATTTTTGATGGTTTTCCGCGAACAACTGCCCAAGCGGAAGCTTTGGATACCTTTTTGGCAACAAAAGACATGAAAATAGATGCAACCATTGCTCTAGAAGCTAATGATGAAGTATTGATTCAACGTTTGTTGGAACGCGGTAAGGTAAGTGGCCGTAGTGATGACCAAGACGAGTCCAAAATACGTAACCGTTTTGATGAGTATAATGAGAAAACCGCACCTCTTAAAGATTTTTATGAGGAGCAGAATAAATTCCATAGCGTAAACGGTATTGGTGCTATAGACGAGATAACCCATCGTTTGGGTAAGGTTATAGAAGAGCTTTAACAGCTAAATAACCAGCATTGAATAAGGAGAGTTGAAAAGGGGATAAACTTCGGTTTTTGTCCGTTTCAACTCTCTTTTGGCTTTATGAGGCTAACTTCTAAATGCATAGCATGGCAATGCTTCATGCGAAATGCGTATTTTTACAGAAATATTGGCTATCGTCCAATATGTAAATCACAATATTTTTATGACCGAGGGCAATTTTGTAGACTACGTTAAGATTTATGCGGAATCTGGTAAAGGAGGAAAAGGCTCCGTGCATTTGCACAGGGAGAAATACATTACCAAAGGGGGTCCTGATGGAGGTGATGGTGGCCGTGGAGGGCATGTAATCTTACGTGGCAATCAAAATCTATGGACGCTTGTTACCTTCAAGTTCAAAAAACATTTTAAATCCGGTCATGGAGCACACGGTAGTAAGTCCCGTAGTACCGGTGCTGATGGAGAAGACGTGTATTTAGATGTACCTCTTGGAACAGTGGTTAAAGACCCTGAAACGGCTGAAGTATTGTTTGAGATAACCGAGCATGGAGAGGAAAAAATATTAGCGGAAGGCGGAATGGGTGGTAGAGGTAATTGGCATTTTAAGACCAGTACCAATCAGACTCCTAGATATGCCCAACCTGGTGTTCCCGGACAAGAAGTAGAAGTAATTCTTGAATTAAAGGTATTGGCAGATGTTGGTCTTGTAGGCTTTCCTAACGCCGGTAAATCTACATTGCTGTCCGTAATTACATCAGCAAAGCCTAAGATTGCCGATTATGAATTTACGACCCTTAAACCCAATTTAGGTATTGTTGAATATCGCGATTTTCAGAGTTTTGTTATGGCGGATATTCCCGGGATTATAGAAGGGGCTGCCGAAGGAAAAGGTTTAGGGCACTATTTTTTAAGACATATTGAGCGTAACGCTACACTATTATTTTTGATTCCTGCCGATAGTAAAGATATTGGAAAGGAATACAGAATTCTTCTTGATGAACTACGAAGGTATAATCCGGAATTGTTGGATAAGGAGCGTTTGGTGGCCATTTCTAAAAGCGATATGCTAGATCAAGAGCTTATGGCAGAAATGAGTGTGGAATTGGACAAAGATTTGGAGCAGGTGCCGTATATGTTCATTTCTTCCGTTGCACAGCAGGGTATTACGGAATTGAAAGATAAACTTTGGACTATGTTGAATAGTTAAACAGTAGCGTAAGAGCAGCAGGTTTTTATCCGATTTATATTCTTTATATTTACTAGAGTACAGATTTGATTACGCTAAAGGTCGTTTCCTTTAAAATGAGACTATGAGAAGTATCCTTACTATACTAGTTATTTTGTTTCTAGCCTCGTGCAATACCATTCGTGTGAACTACGATTATGACAAAAACACGGACTTTACCAATTACAGCACGTACAACTATTATCCTGATATGGATACGGGTCTAAGTGCGCTTGATGCTAAACGCTTGTTGGATGCCGTAAATGAAGAAATGCAGTTAAAAGGAATCCGCTTTTCAGAAGACCCTGATTTTTTTATCAACATAGAAAGTAACTCTTTTCAAGCGCCAAGGAACAACACGGTTGGTGTTGGTTTGGGAGGTACAGGTCGCAGCGTTGGCGGTGGTGTTTCCGTGGGTATTCCTGTAGGGCAACCCAAAATGGAACGAGAAATTCGTTTTGACTTTGTTGATGCCAAGAAGGACGAGCTGTTTTGGCAAGGCCAAGGCTTGAGCAACTTTAAGGAAAATGTGTCTCCGGAGGTACGTGAAGAAAAATTACATGCTCTAGCGGCAAAGGTTTTTTCTAAGTATCCGCCCAAATAGTTCAATTAGGACTATTTATCTTCATCTCTTATGAAAAGAAGCGCCTAAATGGTTGTGTTTGTAGTGTTAAAAACTTTCCTGTGTAGGTAATTTATTATTCCATATTTTCGAATAACCTTTTGTATTTAATCATTCCAATTGTCTAAATAAGGTGATGAAAAATGCTTAAGGCAATTTATCTCTTCAATAAACTTAATAGTCTTTTCCAATGCCCAAGAGTGCACTGTATTATATTGATAATCATAAAATAGAAGTGGTCAATACATTCTTTGGAAAGGAAAAAGTTCTTTTGAACGATAGAACTGTTTCCAAAAAAATAACCAAACTACGTGCGGAACACACTTTTACTATTGGGGAAAACAGATATTGGATTGCACGTCGTGATTCCTCTCACGGTGAAAAAATCAACAAATTTGAGGTTCGTAAAAACGGTTCGCCCATTTCTTTGGTAAATATATTATCTCAAAAATCTTCCAATCAGATGTTCGCCGTTGTTATTCTCTGCGGTTTAGGCTCTGGTTTTATTTTGGGAGTTATTATCTATAAACTTCTTTGGCCTACCGTAAGCTTGTAGGTTGTTATTCTACGCGGTTTTAATCCCCAACCTCCACACGAACACCTTCTGAATGACTGGAAAACTCCGGGGCATACATACTTTGGATAGTGGTTATACCATTACTGAAGTTACCGGCATTGTTCACACGAACGTCATATTCAAAAACATATACCCCTTTTGGTAAATGGTCAAAAAAGAAATTAGTGCTAGCGTCTTTTGTGCTTTCGTAATAGCCTAGACCATCTTGCCATTTGTATCTGGAAATTACGTTTACGGGTTCAAAACCGGCCGCTCTCATATCTTTCATGTGAATGAACTCCATATCGCGATCAGAACGCAGTTCTATTCGTACACGGACTAAATCGCCCACTTTTAAGTTTGTGGTTTTGGTAATTTCTGAAATTTTTTCACCGGTGTCCGTATTCTTTTTTAAGAACAGTTTTTTCTTAAGTTGTAAGGGTGTTTTTGCAGATGTAATTTTATCCAAATCCTCAAAATACTGCCAATACAAAGCACCCCACGCGATACCATTTCCTTTTTTCTCTAGACGTACCTCTGCCATTTTGGGTTGTATTTCATTAGTGTTCCATGAGGTTTTGAAATACCCTGTTCCGGCTTCAACTTGAGTGTTTTTCAATTTTTTCGGAGCAATGGATTGGCCTCCTATGGTAACGTTTGCGGCATCGGAAACCGAAAGCCAATCGCTACCTTGTAATAATAGGGCATAAACTGCTTCGGCAGTTGACTTGGTAGTGGACCATTGGTTGGTTTGTTTGTGCTTTAGGAGCCATACTTTTAGGTTGTCTATAGTCTTTGTGTCATTTTCTATTTCACCAAAAGCTTCTATTAGAAGCGCCTGTGTCTCAATTGGGGCTTGATACCAATACCACGATGCTGTATTTTCTTTCCAGTACATGCCCAACTCTTCTGAAACAATGCTATTCTCTCTTAAGGACTTTAAAATCTTTTTTGAAGTGGCTACTTCGTTAGCTCTATGCAAGGTTAAGGCCAACATGCCTTTTGCATACAAGCCTTTCTTGGTCCAGTATTTTTTTGCTTGGCCTAAGTAGTATTCGGTAATTTTATCAATTTTCTTTGAAGTTTTTACATCCTCAAAGAAGCTTCTCATATATAGATAATGAATCTGCATTTGACTCAGTTGGTCATTGTTCAAGTTAGAACTGAACTTTTTCATTTGTTCGTATTCTTCAATAAACTCGGCATCTAAATAGGCAATCGCTTTTTCTGTTAGCTCTTTTAAGGAAGATTGATTTTCAGACGAAGCTGGCAACGCGTTCAACTGTTTTAAATGACCTATGCCCGTTACAATATGTTGCGTAATGTATCGGTTTTCCGGCCCACCATTGAACCAAGCCCAGGCTCCAGAGTATTTCTGATTGTTCTTTAATTTATCAAGAGCACGGATTTCCTCGTTCTTCATTTTATTAAGGTCGAACAACAACGCAATTCGCTTTTTCTGTTCCGTTTCGGATTGAGCATCGCGTAACCAAGGGGTTTCTTGAATTAAAAGTGATTTTAGTTCTTGGTTCTTTTCAAGGTTGCTCAATAAAGCATCAGAATTGGCCCATTGGTCAAATACCGCTCGTATTCTTTCGTTGGAATTGGCTATATGGCTCGCCAAACGGTTCGCGTAATAACGGGAAAAGGTTTGTTCGTTACAATCGTAAGGGTACTCCATAAGATAGGGGAGTGCCTGTACGGCATACCACGCAGGGTTAGAAGTAATCTCTAAAGTAAGTTTGTGATTTTTTAATGTAGTTGAGGTGTTGTCCTTCAATTTATCCAAGACAAAAGTTTTGTTCTGGTTGCTCCGTACCCATAACGGTAGGGTTTCGGTAATCAACTTGCGGTTGGTCAATACGGGTAGTACACTTTGTTCCCCATCACTGAAACCTTCTGCTTTGGCCAATACCGTGTATTGAACGGCCTGTAAATTTTCGGGTATTTGTAATCGCCAAGAAACTTGGGTGTTCCCTAGGGCATCTACAGTGAACGTATTTTGACCCTTGCCAATAAATAACTGTTCGGAAATGTCCTTTCCGGATAGGGCATCCACAAGAACTAGTTTAGCTTCGCCCGATAATTTTTTATCGGTTAGATTGGCAATTTTAGTGCTAATATTGATTTCATCGCCTTCTCTTAAAAAACGTGGTGCATTGGGTATGACCATTAGTTCTTTTTGGGTAACGGTTTGAAGGGTTTTTACGGCACTCTGTAAAGATTTGGTATGTGCCAACAGCTGTAGTTTCCATTTGGTGAGGGCTTCAGGTGTAGTAAAGCTGAAAGAAACCGTGCCGTCTTTATCCGTTTTCAATTCAGGAAAGAAAAAAGCAGTTTCTTGCAGGTTTTTCCGGATTTGAACCGTTTCTGAATCCTTCTCGCTGGGGTTTGCTTGTTCGGGACTTGGGTTGCTCATACCCATTTCACTTTCCTTAGGAGCTTCGGAGGAGGTAATAACAACTTCTTCCAGAGCTGTGTCGTCATCAGCCATCATTTCTAAAGTTGCGGCCTCGCTACGTGACATTTTTCGCGTTAAACTACTGCGGTAGTGGTTTGCATAGCCAAAGTGCAACCCGAACCAATTAAAAGAGTCGTAGCCTTGTGGTGTATGGTTGTAGCCCTTGTTCTCCAAATATGTTCTAAAGGAATTTGTTCCATAACTGGTATGTGCGTTAGCGTAAATTGTAGAATAATAAGAGCCTTTTGCAAGGGGGTTAAAACTCCAGTTATGCGGCCTAAAGGTGTCTAATGAGGCATCATACATACTGGCCAATAGTTCTGCCGATGTTTTTTCACCTTCGGGTCCTTTTATTTTGAAGGACCAAGTTTCGTCCGTGCCCGGTTGCAGCTTGTCCCTAAATGTAGAAGTTTCAATTTCAAGGTTCGTATTAGGGTAGGGCACAGAAATGGACATGGTGCCGGATTGAAATGAGTTGTAGGCTGAAAACGTGTAATTGATGGCAAAACCACCTAAATCTTCTTCTGTTATTGGAACGGAAAGGGATCTTGAGTTTCTACTCAGGTGAACTTTACGGGTGTCAATTATTTTTTGCTCTTTTTCAACAAATACGGTCACCACAAGGTCTTCTGAATTGGAGTAAACGGTAACTTCAGCCTTGTCTCCAACGCTATATTCTGCTTTGTCCGTTTTAATATCGAACAAACGGTTGTCCGGTAATTGCTTGTCGTCTTCACTCGTAAGTTCGGTTATAGCTTTTTCCTTGACGAGTTGACCAAATTTATCCTTGGTTTCCAGTTCAACTATATATTTGCCCGATGCCCATTTTTTAAGGTTTTTAATGCTGAATTCTTTCGATTTTTCGGTGTCGAAATTTACCTGCCAAACCAGTTTGCCTTTTTTCCAGTTTATTGTCTTGTCCTCTTTGTCATAAGCTTCATGCGGAAACAGATTGTTGTATTCTTCTTGGCTCCAGTATTTATAATCCGGCGCAGGCCATGCACGGGTTCTGAGTACGTGTTTAGGCGCCTGTAATTTGTACATTTTTAATGTTCCCTTAGCTGGTATGGGCTGTCCGTTAAGGTTAGAGGTAGAAATATGTATTTTATCCTCATTTTTATCTTTATCCCATTGCTCAGGTACGGATACGTTAGCTATAACGGAATGATAGCCTACGGATACAAAAGCAGTAGTGCTATGGGTTTCTCCGTTAATGTCCGTTACATCTGCCGTAATTTCATAACTGAAGGTGGGCAGATTTTCTTTTGACACACTGCTGTCCGGAATGGCTTTAAAGGTAATGTTGTAATTGCCCGAAGCATCCGTTGTGGTTTCACCGTGTGCTATTTCTTGGGGAGAATTGTTGTAATACGGCATGCGCCAATAGTACCAACGGGGAAAATAAACTGCCCTTTTTACACGGTAACTTACCTTTGCATCAGTAATATTACTTCCGGCGTAAGCCGTAGCAACACCTGTTACCTTTATGCTATCATTTACTTTATACGTTTCGGTTACAGGTTTAAAGGAGGTTTCAAATTTTGGGCGTTTATACTCCTCTACGGAAAAATATTGAGTGGTATTTGCGTTAACGGATAGCGCATCTGCTTCAATAGAAAACTCACCTGTTAAACCGGAATTAGGCAATATAAATTCTCCGTTAAAAGAACCGTATTCATTGGTCGTAAACTCAAGTTCGGTTATTTCTTGGCCGTTTACGTCATACAGGGTTACGGATACACTTTCCTCTGGCTGTACCTCAGATTTTCCTTCTACAGTCTCCATAAGAATACCTTTAAAGTAAACCGGTTGCCCCGGCCTGTAGATGCTTCGGTCCGTAAATAGAAAAACACGATTAGAAACAGTGTTGCGGTCTGTTTGATTTCGCTTTTCGTTTACATAGTAGTTTCCAAAAAAGGCTTTCTCACCTTTATGGTCAACTTCAATAGTTACATCGTTCCAATTTTCATCGGTTAGGGGAATAGTAACGAACCCTGTTCTATCCGTTGTTTCGTTTCGTTTTAGGTATGGCTTGTTGTAATTCTTGGTATAGGAAAAAGTTAAATTGGCACCTGTTATGGGCTCTCCGGAGTTTCTGTCTATTATTTGGTAACGCTGTTCCAGATTACCCTTGGTTTCTACCAAGGCCATGTTCGTTACCTGAATCTCACTAAAAGCAAAATCATTATTGTTTTTGGTTTCTGGGGAAGCTAGAATAATGTACTGCCCGTTTTCCAAAGAAGGAAGCAACACCTCAATACCATGTTGCTGGTAGTCTTTTTCATTTTTAAGAGGGGCGTTCCAACTTTTTACTTCCTTTAATTTCTTTATAAAAGCAAGTTGTTTTTTCTGCGGATAAAGACGGTTCAGTTCCTTTATTTGTCCCTCGTAGACCCTGTAGGCAGTTAGTTGCAAAGAGGTCAAGTTCTTATAATTTACCAGTAATTTTGAAGGTTTGTTTACTGGAATTTGTCGTTCGGTAATAATAGATATGCTTGGGGCAACAATCTGCGAACGTAATGACTTGCATTTTTCCGCTCCCATACTGTCCGGGAACCGAGCAATAACCGCATCACATAGGGCCAAAGCCTCTTTGAGCTTCCAACGGGTTTCTCCGGCAGCTTCAGGATTGAATGTTTGTCCCAAGTTTTGATAGAGCTTGGCAAGCTCGTAATTGTAAAGTGAGGAAAGCTCGCTATGCTTTAGGCTTTCTGCTGAATTCTTTAAAGTTTCTTCGTAATAGGTTTCTTTATTTGTAAAAGTGGCGTTCTGGTATACAAAGTTTAAACGCTCAATATCTGCCATGACCAAGGGTTCTAGCTCTGGTTCATCAAAATGAAACGTAATCAATTCTTGATATACATTTAGCGCTTTGGCCTGCAACGAAGTATCATCGTCCGTAGTTAGGTCATGATGAATAAATTGATACGCCTCACATAGGGTTTCCGGGTCGTTTATCTCATATTTATCCGCAGGGCGCGTAATGGAGTTTTCATTGGTTTTATAGAATTGAAGCGCCGTATGTGCGAGCAGGTCGTATAGAGTAGGGCGAAATTTCTCCGAGTCTTTTTGTTGGTTTAATAATTCGTCAACTGTCTTTACGTTGGTTTTTTGAAGCTCTTTTTCATTTTCTAAAGATGCTTTAAAATGAATATCTATTTCGTGAAACAAAGTGGTAAGGTCCCAAGTCCTGAAATCTACACTGTCTACCTTGGTTTCGGTTGCAGTCCTGTTATAAAATTGATAGCGGTTTTGCTGAAAATATTGCCAGTATAGATTGGCCAAGTAGCTTTCCAGAACGTTTTTTGTTGGGGTCTCCGCTTTGTCTATTTCTTCTTTAAATCGATTAATAATATGCAATTGCGCATCTTCTTCCAAGGTCATCGCATATTTGGATACGAATAACAATGATTTTACAATCTGCTCTGAATTTTTTTCTTTCTCAGCTTTTGCCGATATGGTTTCAACCAACTTTAAAGCAGATTTGGTCAATGCTTCGCGCTCTAGTTTTTGGACTTGTTCCCAAAGCGATGTATAGGAGTCTCCGTTATTTTGAGCTGTTAGCATTTGCGAAAAAAGGATTACGGTGAATATGAGGGAGAATCTTTTCATAGTATAAAATTACGAACAAAACTGTGCAAAATCGGTGCCAATAAAAACTATAAATGAGTGAACGCTACCATCCGGTTAGGGAATAGGTTTTTAAGTTTGTGGGAAATAGCCTGCAAGAGGAGCTTTTAAGGTGCGTATGAGATAAATAATATGTTTTTAGGGCTCACCCTGCCTATGTCATCAAGCTATTTTTGAATGAACTAAAACCTATATGATGGATAATAATTTTATTGATAGTTGGGCTTCATCCCTAAAATCTACATTTGTACTATTCTTTGTTCTGATTGTTTTATTGATAATAGCCTCATAAACCATCCGCTTACAGACTCTTTAAAAGTCCCCCGTCTATTGGTATTTGAGTGCCTGTAATGTAAGCCGCATGATCAGACGCCAAAAAGGTTGCCAGATACCCATATTCTTTTGGGTCTCCAATGCGTTTTACGGGAACTCTTGATTCCATGTCGGCAAGTACTTCACCTTCAGAAATACCTAATTGTTCTGCTTTCTTGGCGTTTAATTGTTCTATACGCTCCGTGTCAAAATAACCCGTAAGAATGCTGTTTACGGTAATATGATATTGCCCAACGTCATTGGCTAGAGATTTGGCCCAAGTTACAACGGCTGCCCTGATTGTATTTGACAGTGCCAAATAGGACAAAGGTTCTTTTACGGAAACCGAAGCTACATTGATAATTCTTCCCCACTTATTGGTTTTCATGTGTTCCAGGGCCAATTCCGTGGTATACGAAACGGTCTTAAACAATAAATCAAAAGCTTCTTGATAATCGGAAGTCTGTTTTTCCAGGGCACTACCGGCCGAAGGACCTTGCGTATTGTTGACTAGAATATCTACACTGTTCGTTTGAAAGTAATTGTAAATCGTTTCACGATAGCTATGGAAATCTGAAAAGTCCACGACCAGATAATTATGTACTTGGTCTTGATCTGTAGGCAGGTTGCTCACAATTTTCTGTAACTTTTCTTCACTGCGGGACATTAGCGTTACACTTGCTCCACTTTCGGCCAATTGTTGTGCTATTGCTTTTCCTATTCCGCCTGAGCTACCGCCAACCAATGCTTTTTTGCCTTTTAAAGTGATGTTCATAAGATACGATTTATGGGTGTTTGTACTTTTATTTTCTATTTGTATTCCTCTCTTGCCGGACTAAAAACATCAATAAGTTTGCACGGTGTAAGTGCCTTGCCACTATGCGGACTATGGGGAGGTATAATTACAATGTCATTGGCTTCATAGATTTTTGTATTGCCATCAAGCGTAAACTCAAAACGGCCTTCTTGTACGTGCATAATTTGCTCGTTCATGTGCGAGTGTTCGGGTACTACGGCACCTTCTTCAACGGTCCAAAAAGCAATGGACATATTTTCGGAATGTACCAGTTTACCGTGGTAACCCGGCATAATTTCTTTTGATGGGATAGTGGATAAATTCATAAACCATAATTTCTTTAACGAAGATAAAAAGAATAGCAACAGAAATGAAAAGCCCCGAACCCTATTTAGGTATTCGGGGCAAAGTTTAGGATGGGTAATTATCGTTTAAGTGAATTCTAATTTCTTTGTCTGATCATTGTATGGCAGCTATTCCCATTTTACGACTACCAATTCGCATCTCCTGTTCCACTCATGGTCCTCTTCGGAGCAGCTTTCTTCGGTCTCACACTTTACGATGGGTTGAGATTCTCCGTACCCTTTAGCGATAATGCGTTTTTCTTCAATACCGTTTTTCACCATGAACTCTTTGGCGGAGTCGGCGCGTTTTTGCGATAGGTTTCGGTTGTATTCGGAGTTACCTCTAATATCAGTATGGGTGCCAATTTCAATCACCATTCCAGGGTTGTTTTTCATTATAGCAACTACTTTTGACAAACGTTCCCTGGCTTCGCGTCTTACGTACCAAAGACTATAATCAAAGTGAATTTCTTCGGTTTTGATAATGATGCGCTCATTTTCTTTAACAATGGCATCCTCTTTAGCTATCGCAGTTTCAATTTTCTTTAAACGCTCTATTTCTTCTTTCTCTTGTGTAGCCTTTTCTTGTAGGGCCACTTCTTTTTCTTTTTGAATGCGTTCAATTTCGGTAGCCTTTTCCCGCTCTTTTCTTTTGGCTTCTTGGACTAAGGCCAATTTTTCGGCTTCTTCTTTTTTAGCTAAAAGTTCTTTTGCCTTTTGGGCTTCTCTTTCCGCTACCGAGAACAAGGTTAAGGAACCGTCTTTTATGGCATTTCTTTCCGTATCTGAAACTACGGACTTGGAATTATCCTCATAGCCTTCTTTTCTTGCTTTTATAAGATATTCTTGGCTACATTCAATTTGAAATTTAAAGGAAGCATCGGTTGAGGTGGTTATCATTTCAAGGCGGTTGCCGTTAGCGTCCAAAAGTTCTATTGTTGCGTTAGGCAATGGAATTCGGGTGGTTTTGTCCGTTAGGATTCCGGCAAGAAACTGTTTGCAACCTTCTATAAGTAGGGGCTTGGTTTCAGCAAAGGAATAGATGTCATCACTACCTTTTCCGCCAGGACGATTAGATGAAAAATATCCCGTATTGCCGTTAGAGTCCAGTGATAATGAAAAATCATCATAACCGCTGTTTACCGGCAAACCAAGGTTGTTCGGTTTCCCAAAGTCTCCGTTGTTTTCCTTTGAAATAAAAACATCTAAAAGTCCAAAACCGGGATGACCGTTTGAGGCAAAATAAAGGTTGCCTTGGTTGTCCAGAAAAGGAAATTGTTCTTTTTTATCCGTGTTGATGGTCTTTCCCAAGTTTACCGGAGTACCAAAGAATCCGTCTTTTTGAATGGTTACCGAATAGAGGTCAAAAGACCCAAAACCACCTTCACGGTCGGATGAAAAATAAAGTTTGGTTTCATCCGGACTTAATGCGGGGTGTTCCGTTGAAAAATCATCACTGTTAAAAGGAAGCGTGATGATGTTTTTCCATTCGCCATCTACAAAATCCGCACGATAGATTTTTAGGTTACTGATTTTATCTTCTTCCGTTTTCTTTTTACTGTTTCGGGTAAAATAAATGGTTTTTCGGTCTTTGGTAATGGCAAAAGTACCCTCGTGCATCTTGGAGTTGATAACAGAGCTTAATGGAGTACTTAAGCTGTCTCCTGCCCTAATCTCTTTAATCGGGTGGGTGTAAAGATCCAGATAATTTTCATTGTTCCATCGGTACAATTTAGGTAATCCGGAAGACCGCTTTCTGGAAGCGCTGTACACTAAATTAGAATCTATGCGTGCCGCGCCAAATTCTGATGTGGTGGTGTTAATATTGAGATTTTCAATATTAAAACGTTCCCCAATAGCACCTACGTTTTCAATATAGGTGTAGTTGTTTTCAATTTGGGTGGTCTTATCGTTTTGTGCTTGCTCGGTATAAAAATCAACGAGGACATTTTTAGCTTTTTCGTATTCACCAATCGCCTTTAAAGACTGGTTCAATTTAAAATGATAGCTCTCGTCTACGTTGCTACCGTAGTTGGAAATAAGATATCCGTACCAACGGGCGGCAGCTTTCATAACAAAAGTGTGGTAATAACTGTCGGCTAGGTTTTTTATAAGTTTTGAGCTCTTGTTTCGGGGTAATAACTGCTCGTATAACGGAATAGCATCACTGTAATACGCCCGTTCAAAGTAAGTATCTGCACGCTTTAATTCCTGTTGGCCATAGGTCGGTAAGGTTAGACCCAGAATAAACCATATGAAGAGTATCTTTTTCATGTTTAGTAGAATCTAGGGGATTTGTCGTATCCTTTGCCGAGGCCCAGTAAATCGAGATTAAATAGAACAAAAATTTCATGTGAACCAGAACTGTAGGTACTTAGATTGGATAATGTATAATCATAAGCATAACCTATACGCAACGCTGGTGTTGCGGCTATATTGAACATGGCACTAACGGAATCTTCCAGACGATAGGATAGTCCGCCTTCAAACCGATTTAAGAAAAGGGCATTAAGCGAGACATCTACGGTTAAAGGGGCACCCTGTACCATTTTGGCAAGTGCCGAAGGTTTCAATTTTATATCCGGACTCAATTCATACACATAACCAGATGTGAGAAAAAGGTGAATTTTCTCCGAACCAATACGGTTGATGCCATCTTTATTTTCTAGATGTTTTGAGGTTAAAAGATTTGGTGCGGAAACACCTGCATAAAAATTCTGCCTGTGGTAAAAGGCACCCACACCAATATTGGGAAAAGTACTGTTCAAGTTTTCGTTAAAAGCAGGGTCATCTTGAAATTCAGGAAGTCTAAAACCGTTAAAGTTGGTCTCAAAAGTGGTAAAGCCTCCTTTAAGGCCTAATGAAATATTGCTTTTGTCATCTAACTTCAGAATATAGGCAAAGTCTGCATAGATATTATTTTCCTTTAAAGCGCCATCACCAATATTATCGGTAATAAAAGAGATTCCCATTTCAATTTTATCGCTCATGGGGGCATGAGCAAAAAAAGTGAGCGTTGTAGGGCTTCCAACCGCATTTTTCCATTGGGAACGGTATAGTGCCCCAAAATTGAGCATTCCCAGCTCATTGGTCGTGTACGCCGGATTAACGACGCTCATATTGTACATGTACTGTGTGTACTGGGGGTCTTGTTGTCCATGGGCCGCAGCACATACCAACATCAGGAAAATAAAATAGCGTTTTATTTCTTTCATGGTCTAGCGGTTGAGGTACAATCTGCCTTGTACAGGGTTATGACCTTCTTTATTAAAGTCTATGATATAGAAGTACACACCGTTGGGCGCGGTACTGCTTCCGTTATTTCCGTACCAAGCAGGGTTTTTGCGGTCTCCTTTAAACAAGCTGGTTCCGTATCTATTTAGGATTTCCAAGGTGAAATCTGGAAAGATGACCTCTATATTAGGAACAAAGAAGGAGTCGTTCCTACCATCTCCGTTGGGTGAGAATCCGTCAGGAATGAAAAAATCATAGGCTTCAGGTTCACAGTTGGTAAGGTCTACGGTAATGGCCATCCGGTCAGGGTTCATACAGCCGGTGTCCGGGTTAAAGCTTTCCGCATAATAAGTGGTTTCGGAGACCAATAGCACATCTTCTTCCAAAGGAATTCCATTTTCCGGAGTATCGTACCAAAGCACAACATAAGAAGAACTGCTCTCAGCATCCCGTAAGTCTGCTATTGTGGGATTGTCCAACCCGCAAAGGGCCAAGGTGGAAAATGCCAATGTGGCCGGCTCAAGTTCATAAATGGTTGGGATAACTTCTGTGCGGATAGAGCTTTGACATTTATCGTCTACTTCAGTAGCAGCATAATAACTTTTTCCGTCAACAAGGGCGGTGGTATTATCCAGGACCGTACCACCAGTTTCAGTTTCATACCAAACAATGGAATTGCTGCTGGCAACGCTCATATTTAAATTATCAACCGTTGGGCTTTCTGATCCGCAAAAAGCGGGATTTCCAACAAATAACATGGGCATTTCGGGATCGGAAAGAATGACCGTAACCTGAACTCTGTCCGATCCTTCGCAATTATTGTTGGGGTCTATATTGGAGATAAAATAATCCTCGCCATCTACAAGTTCGGTTTCTAACGGGAGAATATCCATATCCGTAGCCGTATCGTAAAACATAATCTGGCCGTTCGCAGTTACCTCAATATCCTGCAATGTAGGTACGGATGATGGGAAAGCGGCAAGACAGAATGGTTTGTACGGCTTCGGCTTCCGGTAAAGCGGGGATGCCTTCAATGGCGAAATTTTCATTCACCTCAAAATCGAATATCGTTCTACAAGGGGTGGTATCATTTTGAGTGCTTTTTACGGTAACCGTATAGTTTCCTTGAGAAAGTGTAGCTACATCAATTTGATAATCTGCCGTTCCTCCGGTAAAATTGATGGTATTATCAATCAAAACAGTATTGGTTTCTTGGGAGACTACTTCGTAAGTAACTATGTAGGCCCCATCGTCTAAAGTAGGTGCGTTAACAAGAACATCAATACTGGTAGCGTTGCAAGAATTGTCTACTGCAAGATTTAAATCTATGGCTTCTGGAGTGGCTGTAATTGTGGCGGTGCCCGTAATTTCACAATCTAAAGGAAAACTATTGTCTACTTCAAAATTAAAACTATGCTCGCCAGCTTCTGTAATTTGAGCGGCAGGTATCACTAAGTTGGCATTGCCTGAATTAAAAGTCACGTCATTTGCAATATGTACGGTTTCTGTTCCACTGGGAGAAGTAATTGTGTAGCTAACATCATAAGTTCCGTTGGCAGGTGAGAACGAAGGGTCAAAAATTGAACTCAAAGAAACAGATAAGTCTTCGTTTTCACAGGTATCCGTTACAGATACGTTGGGGTCGCTGATTACTAAGGAAATAGGGTCAACTTCAATAGTAGGGCAAACACTTTCTCCTAATGAGGTAATGGTTAAAGTTGTATTCTCATTTAAAGTGATGAGGTTCGCATCAATCTCAAAGAAACCGGTTCTATCGGGGTTAAGTACCAGTTGGTCCCCACCTGTTTCTGTTCCGCTGGCAGAAGTCAGCAAATAGGAAATGTTATAAGTGCCATCGGCGATTAAAATATCATTATAATCTGTGATGTCTATTCTATATTTTAAAGCGCCCGAGCAGTAATTTGGCGATTCCATAGTGCCTTGTAAAACGGGCAGGATTATTACCTCTACATCTGTGGTATGGATGTCACAAACGGCATGAGAAGGATAAACCGTATATCGAAATGTAAATGAGCCATACATATGCCGATCACGGATGGCCTGTATGTCTATAAATCGATCGGTAAGATCCTCTAGTTGATCGGTATTGGCACCTTCGGACCAAGTACCGTTTATGTCTTCGTCTTCCAATAGACTGTTAAGGTCAAAATTGGTATAAGTAGATAAGTCATCTGTAGTACATACAACTAAATTGGAGCCAATTCCGGAATTGGCAGGTCTCTGTACTTCAAGCAGTAAGGTTACTTCTCTACTGGGACAAGAACCTACGGCAGGCACGGTGTGTGTAAATTCATAAATTCCCGTTCCAGCAGATTCCGCATCAAAAAAGTTTGTTGATAAATGTGGTGCGGCAGCCGGTGTAACCGCATCCCAAGTACCATTAAAATCTTGAAATTTGCCTTCTGTTTCGTCTCCTATAAAACTGTGGAGGTTAACTCTTGGATCATCACCACAGGCATCTGCGGAACCATCTATATTGTCTTCGCCAGGATATCCTCCCAGAATTATGGTTATTATTGCGGTTTCGGTAGTGCCGCTACAGTCATTGGTGTAGGTAAATTCATGAAACCCTGAGTTTTTTACTTCCCAAAGATTAACAATGCCCGTGTTCCGATCAAGGGCGTAATAGTTGGCCGGGTCATTGGTAGACCACGTGCCTCCAAGAGTTGGGGCTCCACCTAGTTCTGCAAATAGGTCAAACGTCTTATTGGCCTCATCGGCATCTTTTGTACATACGGTTACGGTATTGTCTGTACCTGCACATTGTGCCGTTGCATTTACGGAAAAGAGAAACAAGCAAAAGGACAGAGCCAATTGCAGAATGGTTCTCATGTAAGTCTGGTTGGTCATTTTGTATTGTTAGGGGGCAGAATACATATTGCTCCAAGACAAATGTAGTTTGCCGATGAGCCCTTTGGGAATAAATGTTGTCAAAGCTCTTATTTGAAGGGTGAATCTTATTAAATACGTAGAAAGGAGTGGTGAAAAGTGTGCATTTTGTCGGTGTTTTTGAATCTTCATCGGATTTTTTAATCTATTAATTGTAGCAGGTTTAGATGTTTTTTTTCGGCAAATCAATGCCTATATTTGCCATAAATACAGCGTTTATGCAGATTCATTTTATTGCAATTGGTGGTAGTGCCATGCACAATTTAGCTTTGGCCTTAGCACACAAAGGAGATGTCGTAACAGGAAGTGACGATGTAATTTTTGAACCTTCCAAATCTCGATTGGAGGCACAAGGACTGCTTCCTGAAAGTTTTGGCTGGTATCCTGAAAAAATAATTGAAAACTTAGATGCTGTAATTCTTGGAATGCACGCAAAGGAAGATAATCCTGAATTGTTAAAGGCTCAAGAGTTGGGTTTGAAAATATATTCGTACCCAGAGTTTCTGTATGAACATGCCAAAGATAAAACGCGAGTAGTAATTGGTGGAAGCCACGGAAAAACTACGATAACTTCCATGATTCTTCACGTGCTGAACTATCACGATAGGGAGGTGGATTTTATGGTGGGTGCACAGTTGGAAGGTTTTGAGCGCATGGTGCATTTAACGGATGATAACGATTTCATGATTTTGGAAGGAGACGAATATCTTTCTTCGCCTATAGATAGAAGACCAAAATTTCACCTGTATAAACCTAATATTGCCTTATTGAGTGGGATAGCTTGGGATCATATTAATGTTTTTCCAACGTTTGATAATTATGTGGAGCAGTTCCAGATTTTTGTGGACAGCATAGTTAAAGGAGGTAGTATTACTTATAATGAAGAGGATATAGAAGTTAAAAAGGTGGTTGAAGCATCGGAAAATGCCATTAGAAAATTACCGTACACCACCCCGGAGTATAGCATTGAAGATGGTACCACTCTTTTGGAAACCCCAGAAGGACCCATGCCTATTGAAGTTTTTGGGAAGCATAATCTGAGCAATTTGGCCGGTGCTAAGTGGATATGCCAAAACATGGGAGTAGATGAAGACGATTTCTATGAAGCTATTGCAACGTTCTCCGGAGCATCCAAACGTTTGGAAAAAATTGCAGAAGGAAAAACTTCCGTAGCCTATAAAGATTTTGCGCATTCGCCCAGTAAAGTGGCTGCAACTACCAAAGCCGTAAAAGAACAGTACGCTAACCGCAAATTAATTGCTTGTTTGGAATTGCATACGTACAGCAGTTTTAATCCTGAATTTTTGAAAGAGTACAAAGGAGCATTGGATGCTGCAGATGAAGCGGTCATTTTCTACTTGCCGGAGTCCGTGGCAATCAAAAAATTAAAAGAGGTTACGCCCGAACAAATTTCAGAAGCATTTGAACGTAAGGATCTTAATATTTTTACCAATGCGGAAAGTTTTAAGGACTTTGTTTTCAACCAGAATTATGACAACTCTGTTTTACTATTAATGAGCTCGGGAAATTACGGAGGACTAGATCTTGTTAAATTAAAAGAAAAGTTCCCCGCATAGTATTTGGGGTCAATGGGTAAGGTTTGGAAGCAAAGTGCTCTTGGCGAGTGGTTTGTTTATTTCATCGGTGATTGAACTCTTTAAAATTAAGAGTTTGCTATATTTATATCATGCATGAAAAACCAACCTCGTTTTCGATTAAAAATTGGTCGGACGATGATAAACCACGAGAGAAACTAGTCCATAAAGGAAGGTCGGTATTATCCGATGCCGAATTAATCGCAATTCTCATTGGCTCGGGAAGCAGAAACGAAAGTGCAGTTGAACTAGCAAAAAGGATTCTTGCTTCCGTAAACAATAACCTTAACGAATTAGGTAAACTTTCCATCAAACAACTCATGGCTTTTAAGGGCATTGGAGAGGCTAAAGCAGTAAGCATAGCGGCTGCTTTGGAAGTAGGGAGGAGAAGACGTGGTGAGGAAGCGCAGAAAATCAGTAAGATTAATAGCAGCAAGGATGTTTTTGATTTGTTGCAACCACAGATTGGAGAGCTACAACATGAAGAATTTTGGATTCTTTACCTAAGTAACGCCAATAAGGTATTGCACCGTGCCCAATTGAGTAAAGGTGGCTTAACGGGAACTTTGGTTGACGTGCGGATTGTAATGCGTCAGGCACTGGAGCAAGGTGCCGTTGGCTTAATCTTGTCGCACAATCATCCTTCCGGAACGCTAAGGCCAAGTGAGGAGGACCGTAAGGTAACGCAGAAACTAAAAAGGGCCGCTGCGGCATTGGATATAAAAGTTTTGGATCATTTGATAATTACCCAAAAGGATTATTATAGTTTTGCTGATGAAGGTATTCTGTAAATTTGTAGTCTAATGTATAGCGGACACTCAAAAGTACATGCCAGATTAGAGAACAAAAATTGAATCATTAGCAGGTTATGTTACTTATTTATACCCATAAGATTACGTCGCGTTTCAGGTACACCATGAAACAGGTCTTTACGCGCATATTGGGTATTGAGGTTTCATTTACCACTAAAGTAGAGGATTTTATAAAACACTCGGGAGCAAAGATTACGTATACCAAGCAGCCTTTGCAGAACGAGTTTTTTGTTAGGAGTAATGACCTTCTTTTTGAGCAAGGTATAAACGATCTTCAGATATCCGTTAGCGATTGGGATGGTGTTCCGTGCTTTTTTAAAGCAGGGGAGCGTAGTAATCTGCCTTTTGATATATTTTCTGCCAGTTTTTATTTGTTGAGTAGGTATGAAGAGTATTTGCCTCATGTAAAGGATATACACGAGAGGTTTCCCGTTAAGGATAGCTTGGCTTATAAACACAAATTTTTAAGGTCTCCCGTAGTTGATATTTGGGCGTACCGATTGCTGGAAGAACTGAAGCTTAAGTTTCCCGATTTAGAATACAAACCTAAGAAGTACCGTTACGTTTCGGCCATAGATGTTACAACGTCACATTGTTTCGCTTATAGGGGTGTGGTGCGGAGTATTGCCGGGTTTTTCTATGATCTAGGTTCTTTAAAATTCAAAAGAGTAGCACAGCGTGTAAGAGTGTGGTTCAATGCCCATGAGGATCCCTATGATAATTTTTCATTCTTGGTAGGCCTTCATAAAAAATATGGGGTAAAGGATATATTCTTTTTTCAGTTTGCAGATTATTCTACTTTTGATAAAAACGTTTCCCCGGATAATAATAAATTTCGATTTCTTATAAAATCCATCGCAGATTATAGTAAGGTAGCTCTGGCCGCGTCTTACAGCTCGTTTAATGAGATAGACCTTTTAAAAAAGGAAAAGAAAAAATTAACGGGTGTTATCAACAAGCCTATAAATGCTTCGCGTTTGCGGTACAATAGGGTAGACCTTCCTCATACCTATAGAAATTTGGTGGAAGCAGAGTTCGTAGATGATTACACCATGGGCTACACACATGAAATTGGTTTTCGTGCCAGTACGTGTACCCCTTTTTACTTTTATGATATTAACCTAGAGGTGCAACAGCCTATTAGAATTCATTCGTTCGCCTTTCATGATTATGCCTTTTCTAATTATACAAGTGATGACGGTATTCTGAATCAAGTACGTATAATTTGTGATGAGGTAAGGGCCGTTAACGGAGAGTTTGTCTCGGTTTTTTCCAATGAACTTTTAGGTGGTGAAGAAAAAATGGATTGGAAGAAATTTTACGAAACCGTATTACAACAGTGCCATGTTTAAGGATATAATTACAGATGTTTTTTTTGATTTAGACCACACCCTCTGGGATTTTGAAAAAAACTCCGCTCTTACCTTTGGTAAAATTTTTAAGGAAAACCATATAGAAGTTGCTCTGCCCGATTTTTTAGAAGTATACATTCCGGCTAATTTTGCTTTTTGGAAACTGTATAGGGAAGGGAGAATAACTAAGGAAGCGCTAAGGTATCAACGTTTAAAATCGGTTTTTGATGATTTAAAGTATGGGGTTTCGGATGAAACCATCAATAGATTATCGGAAGAGTATATTGTCCATTTATCATCCTTTAATCACTTGTTTCCCAATACCATTTCCATTCTGGATTATTTAAAACCCAAATATAAACTTCATATCATCACCAATGGGTTTCAGGAAGTTCAAGGAAGAAAACTAAGAAACTCTAACATTCATGCATATTTTGACCAGATTATTGATTCTGAAATGGCAGGTGTTAAGAAACCGGACCCTATTATTTTTAATCTGGCTTTGGAAAGGGCAAAAACAAGGCCCGAGACTTCCTTAATGATCGGAGATAATCTAGAAGCAGATATTTTGGGAGCGCAGGATGCAGGCTACCATGCCCTGCACTTTAATGCACATCAAGAACCAAAACACGATTTTTGTGAAATCATTGAGGATTTACACGAAATAAAAATCTATTTATAGAGTTATATAGGTAACGCCATAATTGCGCCAACTAAGGCCTGTATTAGGTATTACCATGATAAAATTACTTAAATCCATTTTACTTTGTACGGTTTGTTCCCTCACACTGTTTTCGTGTATAGAGGAGCAAGATTTTAACCAGTATGATGAGGTAGGGGTTACACCTACCTTGGAGGCGAGCATTCTTTATGTAGAAGCCCCTGAAGATTTGGTTAATGCAGCAAGTGGAGGGAATGTTTTTTCTCGGAATTTTAATTTTGATGCCTTTAGCTCGGACGTTTTTTCAAAACGGGTACTGGATGGAACCATAACCTATATTGTTGAAAATACGACGAGTAAGGAGCTAGAGGTTACTATAGAATTGCTTGATGCGGATGAGAACGTTCTTGATACTGAAATAATTCCTGTAGACCCAGCGCCATCTTCTTTGCAGCGCGATGTGGCTTACGGAACCGCAGGACGTAGTATAGATATTATCAAAAATACATCAAGCATTCGCGTAACGGCCAATAATTTGGGCGATACTACTAGTACTTCAAGTGAACCCGATCCCAAGGTTATTCTTAAATCTAGCGGAAAATTCAGAGTAGAAATAGAATGAGAGCCCCTAAACTACTTTTTATAGTCCTTTTTTGGACATGCTTTACTATGTTCGGGCAGAACAAACAGCTGTTGTACGATTTTGTTGAGATTCCGCAATCTGCTATGGTTAACCCAGGTGTAGACACGGATTTTCAGTGGTATGCAGGGGTGCCGTTATTGTCAGGGTTATCACTTCAGGCGGGTTCTAGCGGTCTTTCAGTAAATGATATTTTTGCGGATGACGGTCTTGATATCAATGATAAAATAAGAGAGCGTGCCATTTATGGTATGAACGCTCGTGACGAATTGAGCGGAACATTTCAGATTGAACTTTTAAACTTTGGTTTTAGAGGCAAAAATCCTGATAATTTCTACACTTCAGGAATGTATATTGAAGGTGATGCCATTGGGTATTGGTTTCAAGATTATGCCATACTGGCTTTTGAAGGAAATGCGGACAGACTCAATCAACCTTTTGATCTTGGGCACCTGAAGACAAGAGGAGAGCTAATGAATGTGTTTCATATTGGCTTGAACAAAAAAATAGATAATGAACTTACCATTGGGGTCAGGGGTAAACTTTACTCAAGTATTTTCGATTTCAATTCTACTAAAAACAAAGGTACTTTTATAACTAAAGAGGGCGTAAACAATATCTACAGCAGTACTGTAGAGGCGGATATGCAATTACGTACTTCAGGACTTAACGGGTTAAAAGATGCTGTAGATGATGGAACTATTGGAAGTACCATTACAAAACGGGCATTCTTGGGAGGTAATCTTGGGGTTGGTGTAGATTTGGGCTTCACTTACCAACTTAATGACCAAACCGTCCTTACGGGAAGTCTCTTGGATCTAGGTTTTATATATCATTCCAAAGATATCCGAAGTTATACGTTAAACGGAAGAGCAACTATAGAGGGCATTGAGATAATTTTGCCGGAAGCAGCGGCAGACCCCAATGCCGATTTTTGGCAAAACCTTGTTGATGATGTAGAGGATTTTGTCCCTTTTGAAGACAATACAGACAGTTACATAGCTTTTAGGCCAACAAAGCTATACGGTTCTTTGCGCTATAACTTTGGAGAGCATGTAGACAACCGGGCAAATTGTGCCTGTGGTGTAAATGCCTCTAGTAACCGTGCACGGGCCAAATATGTTAATAGTGTTGGTGGGCAATTGTATGTTATAAGTAGGCCGAGGGGCCCGCAGATGGCGCTAACCGGATTTTACCAAAGAAGGTTTGGTAACTTTATGAGTGTAAAGACCACTTATACCGTAGATAAATTTTCATATTCCAACATAGGTCTAGGCCTTTCCATACAAGCGGGGCCTGTAAATATTTATGCCATTGCAGATAATTTGTTATCGTATCGCAATTTGGCAGATAGTAATTATGCTTCTTTTCAGTTAGGATTAAATATCATATCTTGGGGCAAGAAATGATATTGTAGTGCCAATAATGATCAACTTCAAGGTTTGGCACGCTTTTTTCATCTTCCTATTTACAAATATTAAATATAAAGATTGTGAAGCATATATTCCTGACCTGTTTTTTCATGGTAAGTCTCATTGGTATGGCCCAAGAACAACTTAATGACTACAAGTACATAATTGTTCCAAAGAAGTTTGATGGTTTTAAAAAAGTAAATCAGTATCAAACCAGTACTTTGGTGAAATTTTTATTTACCGAAGAAGGGTTCCAAACTGTCTATGAAGACGAGCTGCCCAATGAACTGAACAACAATAGGTGTCTGGGGCTAACCGCAAACCTTATTGATGATTCATCTATGTTTACAACCAAGGCCGGTGTGGTCTTGGAAAATTGCAACGGACAAGAAGTTTTTGCAACACCTGTAGGTAAAAGTAAGGAGAAGGACTATAAATTGGCTTATGGGGAGGCCTTAAGGAATGCTTTTAAGGCGTTCAACACTATTAGCTACAAGTATAACGGTAAAGCGGATAAGACCGAACCTGTAACCGTGAGCATGAAAAATGATGTAAAGCAAATAGAGGAAAAAACGAGCTATGAGCCAAAAAATAAGCAACCAATGGTTCAGCAGGTGGCAACTCGTGAAAACCAAAGTTATAAAGATAATAGGCCGCAGCCATCCCATGTAAAAAAATCGGTTCAAGCGCCTAGTGTTGCTATAAAGGCTGAAGTGTCCGCAATGGGTACGTTATATGCCCAAGAAATTGCTAACGGATTTCAGTTGGTAGACAGTACTCCTAAAATTCAGTTAAAAATCTTTAAAAGTTCATTGCCCGATTATTTCTTAGCTGAAGGCGAAGGAAAAAATGGAGTTGTTTTTCAACAAAACGGAAAATGGTATTTTGAGCAATATGTAGATGGAGCGCTTAAAACGGAAGAATTGACCATTAAATTTTAATGGTCATACTTACCCTTCCACCTGTTTTTTAAAAAATCTTTAATTGCGTTTTCTCGGGAATTGTTTCCTGGCTGATAGAAAGAGGTACCGGATAACTCCTCGGGAAGGAACTCTACATTTACAAAGTTATTTTCATAATCATGCGCGTATTGGTATTCGGCACCATATCCTAAATCTTTCATTAACTTGGTAGGAGCGTTGCGTAAGGGTAGGGGAACGGACAGATTTCCGGTTTCCCTGACTTTTTGCTGAGCTTTTTTAATCGCTATGTAGCTAGCATTGCTTTTTGGGGAAGTAGCCAAGTATACTGCGCATTGGCTAAGGATAATACTAGCTTCCGGATATCCTATTGTATTAACGGCCTGAAAAGCATTGTTTGCTATGACCAATGCGGTAGGATTGGCAAGACCAATATCTTCTGAAGCGGAAATAAGAAGTCTCCTGGCAATGAATTTTATATCTTCACCACCCTCGATCATTCTTGCGAGCCAATAGACCGCACCGTTGGGATCGCTTCCGCGGATGGATTTTATAAATGCCGAAACAATATCATAGTGTTGCTCCCCAGTTTTGTCATATAATACCGTATTTTTTTGAACTTTGCTCATAACGAGCGTATCCGTAACTTCTATAGTATCCCCAGGCTCGGAGTTTACAACTAGTTCAAAAATATTCAGTAATTTTCTTCCGTCACCACCGGACAATCGCATGAGGGCTTCGGTCTCCTTTAAATTTATTTTTTTTGACTTCAGGTATTTGTCCTCTTTAATGGCTCTTTTAAGAAGGTTGTTTAGGTCTTCTTTTCCAAAAGCATTCAATATATAAACCTGACAACGAGATAGTAATGCGGGAATTACTTCAAAACTAGGGTTTTCCGTAGTGGCGCCAATTAGGGTGACCCAACCTTTTTCAACCGCTGCCAAGAGCGAATCTTGTTGCGATTTACTGAAACGATGAATCTCGTCTATAAATAAAATAGGATTTTTTGCAGTGAACAGCCCTCCACTTTTTTTTGCCTTTTCTATGACCTCGCGTATATCCTTAACCCCACTGTTAATGGCACTAAGGACGTAGAAAGGACGCTCGCTTTCCGTTGCTATGATATTGGCCAGGGTTGTTTTTCCTGTACCGGGAGGTCCCCACAGGATAAGGGAAGGTATAATGCCTCTCTTGATTTGGTTGGTTAGAGAGCCTTCTTTCCCTACCAAATGGTTCTGGCTAATATAATCTTCTAAGCTTTTGGGGCGAATGCGTTCCGCTAAAGGTTCGTTCATAATACAAAAGTATAATAAAGATGTTAGAAGATGGTTTCTATAAAAAGGCAAACGAACTTTTTTAAGCACAGAAAGACTGTCATTCGTAAATGACGATTTAGCAGTCTGTAAGCAGTTGGCTAACTTATTGCTAAATTTATACTATATGTCCGATAACACTTATTTTAAATTCACTAACAGTGTAATAATTGCCCCATTATTGGCGGTGATTTCTATTTGGACGGTGTTTTGGGTGGAATTACGCTTTAAAATCAACCTAAATGATTATGGTATATACCCGCAACGAGTTTCGGGCTTAAAAGGCATCTTATTTAGCCCTTTTATTCATGGTTCGTTGGAGCACCTTTATAATAATACTTTTCCCTTAGTGGTCTTAAGCGCTTCACTATTTTATTTTTATAGACGTATCGCATTACGGGTACTGTTTATCGGAATCTTAATTTCCGGATTATTTACGTGGGGGATAGGGAGACCGTCATATCATATTGGGGCCAGTGGTGTTATATATCTTTTGGCAAGTTTTATTTTTTTTAAAGGGATATTTACCAAACATTATCGTCTAGTTGCCTTATCCCTAATTGTGGTTTTTATATACGGGAGTATGCTTTGGTATATTTTTCCTGTGGAAGACAGAATATCTTGGGAAGGACATTTGGGGGGATTTCTTGGGGGATTACTGCTGGCATTTGTACTAAAGACAGAAACACCACCTATAAAAAAATATGCTTGGGAAGAGGATGATTATGATGAAGAAGCCGATGCATTTTTACGTCAATTTGATGAAAACGGTAATTTTATAGAGAGTCCACCTGAAGAAATCAAACCAGAAGAAACAGTACAAATTACCTATCACTATAAAGAAAACAAAGAAACCGACTCTTTGGAATAAATCTGTAAAAATTGAACCTAGGTCTTACTTAGCTCCTATGATTTGGAGGAAGTTCTTTGTCTAACCGTTTCGTATAAAAATACGGCACAAGCAACGGATACATTTAGGGACTCAATTTCTCCTAACAAAGGTAGTTTGGCCAAATGATTAGCAGCTTTTAAAGTGGACGGTGAAATACCCCTGTCTTCAGACCCCATAATTATAGCCGAGGGTCCGGTAAAGTTAATATCGTAAATGGAGGTATCTGTTTTTTCGGTAGCACCTACCACACTAATGCCACTTGCCTGAAGGTAATAAACGGCATCCTTAATATGGTCTACTTTAGCTATTGGTACGTTAAAAGCGGCACCGGCAGAAGTCTTTATCGTATCTGCAGTTACAGGAGCGGCTCCTTTTTTCTGAATAATGATGCCATCTACACCGGTACATTCCGCAGTTCTGATTATTGCTCCAAAATTACGTACATCAGAAAGTTGGTCAAGTAGCAGAAATAACGGGGCTTTTTTATCCGCAATGACAGACTCAACAAGTTCCTCTAGCTCGTAGAAGGTAATTGGGGAGATATTGGCGACAACACCTTGGTGGTTGTTTTGTGTTAACCGGTTGAGCTTTTCAATAGGTACATAAGAAGTGTTGATGCCATTTTTTCGAATTAAACCCTCCAATTCACGGGACAGATCACCTTTGAGACCTTTTTGTACAAATACCTTGTCTATAGGTTCGTTAGCATTTATAGCTTCAATGACTGCGCGTATACCGTAAATTTGAGTTGTTTTATCCATGGGTGCAAATATAGGGTGTTAGAATACCAAATTATTAGATTCTGTTGTAAGAATAGTTAGTTAGGTTGAAAAAATAACATTCGTGATAGTCTTATTCCCAGATTGAGGTCGTGACCCATAAAACAGCATCATCAAAGTATGGGGAATATTGACAAAGTTCGTTATGTGTTAGTCCGTTTGCTACCACAAATTCAATTTCGCTTCCCACTTCAACTGACTGTTCTACCCATGTCTGGGTTTGGGATAAAGGAAAGAGTTCATCATCTTCACCATGAATTACATATAAAGGCGAGTCAATTTTTCGGGCTTCACCATTTGTATTGGTTGTATTGTAGGAGCTAGCTAGTGGTATGCCTGCGCTAAACACTTCTGGTTGGGTTTCTGCAAAGAACCAGCTTCCTATGCCTCCGTTACTGTAGCCTGTTACAACGACTTTGTTTGAATCAATATTCCAATATTTTAATGCAAGGGTTACTATGCCCATAACTTGTGATTGATTAATAGGTTCAAACCACTGATATGTGCCGCCATTTGGACTGACAACAAAAGCATTGATTGATGATGTTGCACTTTCTAAATAACAGGAAGTGTTTTTGTGAGCATCAGGGCTGCCACCTGCGGCACCATGAAGGTTGATGAAAAGAGGTTTCTTTTCTTCGGAAGGCTTAGGAGCCGTTACTCGAAAATTCCAAAAAAGCCCATTTGGGACTTCTAATCTGAAGTCATTATTGCCTTCTTTGATTTGTAACTCGGAAAAGCTCTTATCAACGTTTTCGAAAGTGATTTCTTTAGGTTGAGGGGTGTCATCACTCGAATCTGAGCTACAAGACAAGAAAAGACCTGAGGCTAGTGTAATGATTAGAAGTTTGAATATCTTTGATAATTTCATAAGTTTTTTTAACGTTTAAGTGTAAAATGTCCTCTAATAACGCGGCCATTTGAAAGGGTTAAACTGAACCAATAATCAGAAGATTCTAAGGTGCGTCCGTTATAGCTGCCATCCCAACCCCGTGAGGTTGGCTCAATTTGAGCAAGGAGGCTTCCGTACCTATCAAAAATGGAGATGAGATCTTTTGGTAGTTGGGAGGAATCGAAACCTTGTATTTGCCAATAATCATTGTTTGAGTCGCCGTTTGGGGTGAAAAATTTTGGATAAGCCAAAACGGAAACTTTTTGCGAGCTAAGTCCGCATCCATTTATATTTCTCACGTATATTGTATGGGTTCCTGTCGGGACATTTTTGAAAATATTGCTGACTTGATAGTTGTTTTCATCGTCTAGACTGTATTCAAACGGCCTGTTTCCATTAATTATAATTTCGACAGTATCATTTGATACATTAACATTTTGTATGTTGGGTAGTTCTGTTTTTGTGACGGTAATAGAACTAGTTGCAGAACACCCCGTGTCATTGGTTACTCTTACTGAATAGATGCCATCTTCGGTAACCTTAATGGTTTCTGTAGTCTCGCCTGTAGACCATTCGAACGTGTAGTTGGCGTTTGGGTTATTTGTAATACCGGAAGATAGAATTGTTTCTTTACCATCTGTGCCACAGAGTAGTATGTCTTGGGTAGGTGCTATGTCGAATTCTTCAATTCGGATATTAAATTTTCCAGACCCATAACAAATATTTTCGTTTTCTACTCGAACATAAATAGTGTTATTCCTTGAAACAAAGTTATCGGGTAGATAGTCGTTAGAACCAAGGAGGGCTTTGTTTTCGGTAAGGTAAAACTGAATGTTACTATCTTTCGAAAGGTTTAATTGTGTCCGTATGGATTCCCTTTTTAAATCAAGATGAAACTCAGCAGTCGCATCTCCTAAGGCACATCCACTAAGGTCCATAATGTCTAAAGTTAGGGCTTGTTTCACCTTTAATTTGACCTTGGCATAACTGTAGCATAAGCTGATTGGGTTTATTACCTTGGCTATCAATACCTCGTCAGGAACCGTATTTCTATATTCAAAAGGAAGTGCGTTGAGATTACTTGTGTCCATTTCTGCACTTTGTAAATCCTTGTAATAAAACACGTTTATAATTTGATTGGTATCTAGACTTACGGAAGAATTAATATTAGCAAGATTAAACTTCTCAATGCCGTTATTGTTTGGTGTATTGGTACATTGGTAATATTCAATTGTATTTGATGGCGTTTTTGGAGCGTCATAGATAGTGACGGTTTTTGTAATTGGATCGGATAAGGTGCCACCTATTGTTTTGGTTAGCGTAACTGTATATTCCCCGGGTTGGGTGTAAACATGTTTTGGAGATTCTACGTTTGATGTATGACCGTCACCAAAATCCCATGATACTGAATCGAATGGGGCATCACCTTGAATGGTAAATTGGGTTTCGTCGCGAAGGCAAACATTTTGAAATTCAAACTTCAGAAGAAACAAAGATTGAACATAGGGAGGGAGGCCTAACGCGGAAAATCTGCCGCCAAGAGAAATAGTGTTTGCTATATAATTGCAAGCAGTTCCTAGGGCTTCGGGGTTATTGATAACTGATAGGCTAGTGCCAGATGCACCTATCGCATATCCTGCACGATATATTTTTTCGTCAATAGCCAGTTGAAGGGCTCCAGCTACATTAGAAGAAGTGTTTACGTCTATGATAGATTGCCTGATGTTACTTGAAGATAGGTCAAATTGGTACAAAGAACTTCCTAAGGGACTGCCATCATCCTTGTAGTTGTTAACTGTGGTATATAACTTGGATGATTTTGGAGAAAACTCAATTCCGTAGGGTATCTTGTTGCTTAATAAAACTTGCTCATTGCTTACCTTTCCAGTATTGGTGTCAAAATCGTATAAGAGGATTTTTCCTGTTTGTTTCTGTCTGTCAGGTGTTTTTGGCCCCGTTATGGTGCTGAAATTGGTCTGGCTATGGGCGATGCCAACTTTTTTCCCGTCTGGGGATATTTTTAGGTAACCAATTCCATTTTGTTTGTATCCACTAGGGAAGGCCTCTACTTCGGTCATACTCTTAACCGGGCTTTCATGAACACCGTCTTTATCGATTTTAAATGAATAAAAATAGCTGCCGAAGTGGGTTAAAACCCACGTGGATGTACCGTTTTCGTGCTGGACTGCGGTCAGTTTTTCCGAACATTTAAGATGTGATTCTGTTGGGTCGTTTGGATTGTAAGTGATAAGATGTATGTTTTTTTTAGATATTACAACGTCACCATATCCGTTGTTGAGGCTTAAATCCACAAGGGTGTAATTTAATCCGTAATTGATATCATCTTTTGGTTCAGGTTCGTTTACCGTGAATACATAATATTCCGTATGAGATCCGGTTTTTGGGACAATCAAAGCCGATTGTGTGCTCGATTCATGACCTAAGAGGCCTTGCCCATTTGGCATAATCTGATGAGTTTTGTCCCAAACTGTTATACCATCGGTGTAAAATAGGAGATTGCCGTTTCTGTCCGAAATGGTGGCACACCCTTCATGTGTCATTAGTTTGCCGTCCAATAAAGGGGAGGGGTTACCTTCATTAAAATTTAAGCCGGCATTCTCCCCAAAATACCACCTGCTGGCTTCTCTTTGTGCAAAGACGCTATGAGAGCTGTATAGTGAAAGAAAGAATACCAATAATCTTAAATACCACATTAGTACAATGTTGATTAATAAAAATAGTAAAAATTAATGAGCTAAAATATAATTAAGCAAAGGAAAATCATGGGGAAAAGTTGGTCTTAATAGGTGTGCATTGGTAAAAAAAAACCTGCTTATATATAAGCAGGTTTCTTTAATAAATTTTAGAATATGATTATTCTACATCCCAAAAAATTCGGGAAGCTTTAGTATCTCCACCCATTGCTTCTGAAGCAGCAGCATAACTTCCGCCATTTACAGAAGGCTCATCAATTGGATAGGTATATCTTCTAGGAACGTCTTCTCCAGAAATTTCTGGAACGTTCATGGTAGGATAACCGTATAATCTGTAAGTAGTCCATGCTTCAAATCCTCTATTGAATAAATGAATCCATTTTTGCACGGCAATTTTTTCTTGCCAAGACGTGGCTGCGGTAGCGTAAGCTACTTCTGGCTTACTCAAATAAGCAGTTGCAACGGCAGTAGGGGACAACTCTTGAACTTCGTCACCGGCGTTCCAGAAAACAAATGAACCTATGATGGCATTATTGTAGTGCACTTCAGCATCTGCAGGAGTTCCAACTAACCTAAGTTCTGCTGCTTCTGCTAATAAAAACTCAACTTCGGGATAATCCAATAGGATGCCTGGAGTTTCAGGTTGGTGAAATATAGACCCTAAATGGGTGTAATTTCTATACGGGGAATTTGATCCGTAAATACCTCCAATATAATCTCCATCCAAGTTGTCATCATAATATATCTTTCTTCTAGGATCTTCTAGGGAATTCATTATGTCAACATTTGTGTTTGCAGGTATAAAATCCTGGCGTCCACTTTGAACCAAATCAACCCAAACAGGATTCGTATTGGGGTCTGCGGACAAGTACTGGAAACTTGCGTTATCTGAGTTTGATTCAAAAACTCCTCCAGCAACGGCTTCTGTTGCCATAGTTGCAGCCTTACTTGGATTTACTTTTGCAATTCTGAGAGCTAACCTTAACTTTAAAGAATTTGCAAATTTTACCCAGGCAGAAACATCACCTCCATAAATTAAATCAGAATGAGCCAAAAGATTCTTCACCTACAGTTAACATGGTCAAGGCAACGTCTAAGTCTTCAATGATGGCGTTATAAATTTCTTCATCATCATCATATGTAGGAAGAACATTGTCAATATTAATAGCATCAGTAAATGGAACATTTCCAAAGGTGTCTACTAAAACATGATATGTAAAAACTTCTAGTATTGAAATTATAGCTAGTTGATTATCAACGACTGCAGGCGGTGTTAGTCCGGTGTCGTCTAAGTTAATCAGACGGCGAGATTCGTCAAAATCTCTCAATACATCCCTATACAGTTCATTCCAATGCGTCCCTGGTTGATCTCGAGTAATTAAATTGTAATTGGTTTCATCTGTATATGTGGTCTCCGTCCAATGTTGGGCAAAAAGCCGGAATATATTTCGGTTAACACTTGTGCTTGTCATTTGGTCGCTAAGTTGCTTGGTTGCTACAGCAAACAAAGTCTCAGGTGGAGCTTCGCCGATTTTAGCTTCTTTGGGATCTTGGTTTAAATCTCCAAAATCAGAACAAGAAGTCAGAAGTCCAACCGCTGTGATTAAAAACAAATATTTTTTCATAGTTTATTTTTTAAAATTGAAATTTCAAGTTAAATCCGTATTCCTTTTGAGCTGGATGAGCACCAGATTGATAACCTTGAATGTTACCGCTACTTAAACCAGCTTCTGGATCGGAATAAGGCATGTTCTTGTCAATAATCCAAAGATTTCTTCCAACAACAGACATTGAAATACCATTAAATGGTAATTTGTCTATAAGCTTTTTAGGAAGATTATATGATAAGGTAACCTCTCTAAGCTTAACATAACTGGCATCGTATACATGCAATGCATTTGGCGCACGAACATATCCAAGAGCATTAGCATACGTGTCCATACTAGTTCTAGTTGTATTTGTATTTCCATCGGGATTCACACCTTCAAGTATAATACCGCCACCATCAGCAACCGGATCGCGTTTTGGGTTGCCCAATTCGTTTGTTCCGGCAGTTATATCATATATCCCTGTAGCATAACCGTACCAAGTATCTAAGGAGAATACATCTCCGCCTTTTTGAATGTCTATTAAAAAGCTAAAAGAAAAATCTTTGTATGTCAATCTATTTGTGATACCACCTTTCCAATCAGGGTTGATGTCACCTATCGGTTGCGGTGCGCTATCCACAACATAACGTCCATTATCCGGATCGATAACTTTTTCGCCATTAAGATAGGTAAAGTTAGACCCCCATATACTTCCATAAGGTTGTCCTACTGTTGCGTTAATGGAAACACCACCTTGTAAAGAAGCCATTTGAAGATTGGTCACTTCTTCACCCGTGGCTGGATTTTCGAAGAGAGATACTACTTCACTTTCATTTTTTGCCCAAGTACCGGAAATGGCCCACTCAAAATCCTCTGTTCTTACAGGAGAAACGAAAGCAGATAACTCAATACCGCTATTGTCTATTTGACCTGAGTTGACAACTACGGATTGATATCCTGTTGCCCTACTGACAGCTACTGGATATATCTGGTTTGTGGATTGAGTATTATAATAAGCTACGTCAAATCCTAACCGTTTATTGAAAAAACTTGTTTCCAATCCTACTTCGTAACTCTTCGTAAGCTCATTAACAAAATCTGGATTGGATTTTTGGTTACTAACAGAAAAGAAAGGAACTGTAAAGTTTGTTGGATTTGCGTAACTATCGTATACCCTATAAGGATTTGTGCTGTTACCCACTTCAGCATAGTTAGCTCTTAATTTGGCAAAAGTCAACCAATCTGCATCTATTAGTTGTGAAAATACAAAGGAGGTTGAAACTGCTGGATAGAAGAAACCATTATTTTCTTCAGGTAGAGTAGACGATATGTCATAACGACCCGAAATATCTAGATAAAGCAGATTGTTGTAACCGAAAGAAGCATTTGCATAGAAACCATAATCTTTTAATTTACCTAGGTATTCCGTAGGTGGATTTAAGAGATTGACTGAGTTTCCTAAAGCATATAATCTAGGAACAGCCAGACCACCGCTGGTCTTAGCCCTTATGGATTCTATTCTTTGCTGCCTTGCTGTGGCACCTACAACTCCATCCAAACTCAGCTTCTCACTTAAATCAAAGTTGTAGTTGAATAAAAGGTCGTAATTTATTTCAGTAAAAGTTCTGTTGAATCTGCTGTATTCGGAGACATCTACACTTCCAACTGCAATACGTTCTTCCTGTAATTCTGAGTAGGTGTCAAGTGAAGTTCTTCCTGTAATACTTAACCAATCCTTAGCTTTGTATGTTAGGTTAACGTTTCCAAATAATCTATTTCTAGTATCGGTTTCGTAGCTTTCATATAGAACGAAGTAGGGATTGTTGAAGAAAATAGGTTTTCTGCCACCCTCGGTTAAGGGGTCTCCACCATAGTTCCAGCTTACATTTCTACCTGTCGTTAGATATGCTTGCTCTTGTGCGGCGATATCAACGTTGGTTTGGTACCATTGCCTGTAGCTTTGTGCTATGTTTTTTCCGTCATAGCCGGTACCGCTACGTCCTTTACCATCAGTTTTTGTAAATGTAGCTTTAACGCCAACAGTAAATTTATCTGATAAATCTTGCGAACCGTTAAAATCAATCGAATTTCGCTGCAATTGACTATTTGGGTAGATACCTGTCTGATCTAAATTCGTATATCCCAATCTAAAAGACCCCGTGTCACTGCCAGCAGAAACAGAAATGCTATTATTTAGTGTAACACCTGTATTGAAGATTTGGGAAAAGTCATTCTTCCCGGCTACATAAGGAGTTGCTTGAAGATAATTAGGTGATTCAGGGTAAAAAGCGTCCCATTGATATACTAACAGACTTGGGTCAAAGGCAGCACCAAATGAAGCGTCTTCGGTAAAAACAGTAGTTAGGTCATCCAATCCATCTCCATCTATATCTTGTTCAAAGAAATATCCCCCAGGACCATCGTAATAAGGACCGTAACCTGCACCATATTCGGTCTGGTATTTAGGAAAAGTATCTTTGTCATAATTGCTAAAAGTTATTCCGGAATTTACCGTAAAGCCTAGACCTTTCTTCCTTTTCCCCGTTTTAGTGGTAATAATGATAACTCCATTGGCTGCTCGGTAACCGTAAAGGTTGGATGCTGCGGCCCCTTTCAGAACGTTGATTGTTTCAATATCTTCAGGATTGATGTCCATTGCGGCATTACCGAAATCATAACCGCCCCTTCCAGAGGTTTGGTCATTAGTTGCAGTGTCGAAACTAGACGAACTAGAATTGCTCAAATTGCTCACAGGGGTTCCGTCAATTACAAACAACGGTTGGTTGTTTCCGGTAATAGATGTGTAGCCTCTAAGGACAATATTGGATGACCCCCCTAAAGTGTTACTTTTCTTAATATCCAGACCTGCAACCTTACCCGAAAGCGAGTTTACGAAGTTCGTTTCTTTTGCGGTGTTAACCTCATCGCCCCCAACGTTGGTTGTCGCGTAACCAAGAGCTTTTTTCTCCCTTTTGATACCCAAAGCGGTTACCACAACCTCGTCAAGTGCCTGGGCATCCTCGGACATTTGAAGGTTGATAGTGTTTGAGGTTCCAACAGCACGGGTTTCATTTTTGTATCCTATATACGAGAATACTAATGACTGACCTTCACTAGCCGAAATAGCATAGTTACCGTCAAAATCTGTTTGGGTACCATTTGTTGTACCTTGAACAACAATGTTAACTCCCGGCAGTGGTAGACCGTCTTGGTCGGATACCGTACCGGTAATCGATTTGTTTTGTGCAAATGAAATCTGCACAATTAACGCCAAAAACAGCGTTAACAATCCTTTTTGTTTTGCTCTCATTTTATAATTATTTGAATTAGCTAGCGCCAAAAATCATAAATTCACGTTAATAATCCAATTTTTTTTAACTCTAAATTATGCATGCATAGGTTTTTAGGTGTGATATTATGAGGTTTTAGTCTATATATTTAGTAAAATGACACAGTTTGTTAAGTTAAAGTTATAGAAAAAACGATTTTTAAGTTCCTTTGATGAAAAGGGTTGTTGGTTTGTGTTAAAAAAATTAGAATTATTCAATTATGTCGATATTTAGCTATTTTTGGCAAAATACGATTGATTTAAGATTAATTTAACAGGAATAATCCTAACAAATATGAATTTCATAGGTTTATCTGTCATTTCTAACTTGTTTTAAATCCATGGGAACATTTTCTTATTGGTGTGGCTGTCTTTGATATTGATGGATGGTTATCTTGTTTTTCTATGATGATGATTATAGTTGAATTGTCAAAATTTGGTAATTGTTTATTATTTATTTTATGGTGCTTTTTGTGGGATGAATATGGTTTCGGTTACTGTCTTAAAACTTTATGAAAAATTGGAGGAAATAAAAATCTTGAAAATTAATCCCAAACTATTTGAATTTCTGCGAAATAGTCTTACATTTGCCGACCCTTAAACAAGGGGTTATTTATACATATATAATTAGTATGCCAACAATTTCACAATTAGTACGAAAAGGAAGGTCCACGATTACTAAGAAGAGTAAATCGGCGGCTTTGGATTCGTGTCCTCAAAGAAGAGGTGTTTGTACTCGTGTTTATACGACTACACCTAAGAAGCCAAACTCAGCTATGAGAAAAGTAGCAAGGGTTAGGTTGACCAATGGTAAGGAAGTAAACGCTTACATACCTGGAGAAGGACATAACCTCCAAGAGCACTCGATAGTATTAGTAAGGGGCGGAAGGGTAAAGGATTTGCCAGGTGTTAGATATCACATCGTTAGAGGTGCTTTGGATACTGCAGGTGTTGCAGGAAGAACTCAACGTAGATCTAAGTATGGTGCAAAACGCCCTAAGAAGTAAATGAACAAAGAGTTATGGGTGAATGTTGAGATGTAAGTTTCAATTATAGATTCCAAGCTCTAAATTATTAAGTAATGAGAAAAAGACAGGCAAAGAAAAGACCACTTTTACCAGATCCAAGATTTAACGATCAATTGGTGACACGTTTTGTTAATATGATGATGTGGGACGGTAAAAAGTCAATCGCTTTCAGTGTTTTCTATGATGCAATGGATATCGTAGAAGAAAAAAAGACCGATGACGAAAAAACTGCTTTAGAGCTTTGGAAGGATGCCCTTTCAAATGTTATGCCTCATGTTGAGGTTAGAAGTAGAAGAGTAGGTGGTGCTACATTTCAAATTCCAATGCAAATTAGACCTGATCGTAAGATTTCCACTGCGATGAAATGGTTGATTAGCTTCGCTAGAAAGCGTAATGAAAAAGGAATGGCACAAAAATTAGCAGCTGAAGTTCTTGCCGCTTCGAAAGAAGAAGGTGCAGCGGTTAAAAAGAGAGTAGATACACATAAAATGGCAGAGGCTAATAAAGCTTTTTCACACTTTAGATTCTAATCAGAAATGGCAAGAGATTTAAAATTTACAAGAAACATAGGTATTGCTGCTCATATTGATGCTGGTAAAACAACAACAACTGAGCGTATACTTTTTTATACAGGTGTTAGTCATAAAATAGGTGAGGTGCATGATGGTGCGGCTACTATGGACTGGATGGAGCAGGAGCAAGAGCGTGGTATTACCATTACTTCTGCTGCAACAACATGTACATGGAAATTTCCAATGGAAAACGCAAAACCATTGCCTGATACCAAAGATTATCACTTTAATATAATAGATACTCCGGGACACGTTGATTTTACGGTTGAAGTTAACCGTTCTCTACGTGTTTTGGATGGTTTGGTTTTTCTTTTTAGTGCAGTCGATGGTGTAGAGCCTCAGTCTGAGACTAACTGGAGGTTGGCCGATAACTATAAAGTGCCTCGTATTGGTTTTGTTAACAAAATGGATCGTCAAGGTTCTAACTTTTTGAACGTGTGTAAGCAGGTTAAGGAGATGTTAGGGTCAAATGCTGTTCCAATTGTATTGCCTATTGGTGATGAAGCTGACTTTAGAGGTATTGTCGATTTGGCTAAAAACAGAGCAATAGTTTGGCACGAAGAAGGTTTTGGGTCAACTTTTGATGTTGTTGATATTCCAGAGGAAATGAAAGCTGAGGTTAAGGAGTATAGAGCTGCCTTGATCGAAGCGGTTGCGGAGTATGATGAGGAGTTGATGGAAAAATTCTTTGAAGATGAGGATTCTATCACGGAAGAGGAAGTTCATGCTGCATTAAGAGCTGCTGTAATGGATAGGGCTATTATCCCTATGGTCTGTGGTTCTTCATTTAAAAATAAAGGTGTTCAATTCTTGTTGGATGCTGTTTGTAGATATTTGCCTTCTCCTGTAGATAAGGATGCTATTGTTGGTGTAAATCCTGAAACTGGACAAGAAGAGTCTAGAAAACCTAGTGTAAAGGAGCCTTTCGCGGCTTTAGCTTTTAAAATTGCTACGGATCCATTTGTTGGTAGATTGGCGTTCTTTAGAACGTATTCTGGTCGTTTGGATGCTGGTTCTTATATATTGAACAATCGTTCAGGTAAAAAAGAACGTATTTCACGTATTTATCAAATGCATTCCAATAAACAAAATGCTATCGATTTTATCGAAGCTGGGGATATTGGGGCTGCGGTAGGTTTTAAGGATATTAAAACAGGTGATACAATGTCTGCTGAAAAGCATCCTATTGTATTGGAGAGTATGGACTTTCCTGATCCTGTAATTGGTATTGCTGTTGAGCCAAAAACTAAGGTTGATGTAGATAAGTTGGGTATGGCTTTGGCTAAATTAGCTGAAGAAGATCCTACATTCCAAGTGAAAACAGATGAGGCTTCAGGTCAGACAATTATTTCTGGTATGGGTGAGCTTCACTTGGATATTATTGTTGACCGTTTGAAACGTGAGTTCAAAGTAGAGGTAAACCAAGGTGAGCCACAGGTTGAGTACAAAGAGGCGCTTACTAAAATGGCTGCGCACAGAGAAACTTATAAGAAGCAATCTGGTGGTCGTGGTAAGTTTGGTGATATTGTATTTGAAATGAGTCCTGCAGATGAGGATTTCGAAGGAGAAGGGTTGCAGTTTGTTGATGAGATAAAAGGTGGTCGTATTCCTAAGGAATTTATTCCTTCTGTTGAAAAAGGATTTGCAGCTGCAATGCTTAATGGTCCATTAGCCGGATTTGAAATGGATTCAATGAAGGTTGTCTTAAAGGATGGTTCTTTCCACCCTGTGGATTCTGATGCACTTTCTTTTGAGCTTGCTGCAAAAATGGGATATAAAGCTGCAGGTAAAGCTGCTGGTGCCGTAATTATGGAGCCAATCATGAAAATCGAGGTGTTAACACCAGAAGAGAACATGGGTGATATAGTTGGTGATTTGAACCGTAGAAGAGGAACTATCTCTAGTATGAGTGATAGAGCTGGAGCTAAAGTTATTAAAGGTGAGGTGCCATTATCGGAAATGTTCGGTTATGTTACTTCTCTAAGAACACTTTCTTCGGGTAGAGCAACCTCTACAATGGAATTCTCTCACTATGCTGAGACTCCATCAAATATTTCAGAACAGGTTATTAAGGCAGCAAAAGGTGTTACAACCGCTTAATTTTTTAGAAAGATGAGCCAGAAAATAAGGATAAAATTAAAATCTTACGATCACAATTTGGTGGATAAGTCTGCTGAAAAAATCGTAAAAACGGTAAAAACTACCGGAGCTGTGGTAACTGGACCTATTCCTTTGCCAACGCATAAGAAAATATTTACAGTATTGCGTTCGCCGCACGTAAATAAGAAGTCTAGAGAGCAATTCCAACTTAGTTCTTATAAGAGATTGTTGGATATCTATAGTTCTTCATCAAAAACTATTGATGCCCTTATGAAGTTAGAGCTTCCTAGTGGTGTTGAGGTTGAGATAAAAGTATAGTTTTAACCCGTCCGGTTAGGATGGGGGACATGTCCCGAGCTGCGTGCGAGGGAAAAACGGAGAAAAACAATCAGGGTTGAATTGTTTTGACCCTGTTTTTTTGTCCCATAGTTAATGAGTATTTAATAAGTATATATAAACGGAAGGCGGGTTTGTGAAAATCTGAATTCCATAATCTAAAATCAGTATGTCTGGGTTAATTGGAAAAAAAGTAGGCATGACCAGCATCTTTGACGAGAACGGGAAGAACATTCCTTGTACTGTTATAGAAGCAGGACCATGTGTAGTTACCCAAGTCAGAACCGAAGAGGTTGATGGGTATAGTGCTCTTCAACTTGGTTTCGATGACAAGGCAGATAAGCGTGCTAATAAGGCCGAAGCGGGTCATTTTAAAAAGGCAGGTACATCTCCTAAGAAGAAAGTCGTTGAATTTCAAGGTTTTGATGAAGGTTACAAATTGGGTGACACAGTAGGTGTTGACGTATTTGTAGAAGGAGAATTTGTAGATGTTATTGGTACGTCTAAGGGTAAAGGTTTTCAAGGTGTTGTAAAGCGCCACGGATTTGGTGGTGTAGGTCAAGCTACCCACGGTCAGCATAACCGTTTGAGAGCTCCTGGTTCCATTGGTGCCGCATCTTATCCTGCTAGAGTTTTTAAAGGAATGAAAATGGCCGGAAGAATGGGTGGTGATAGAGTTACCGTTCAGAACCTTAGAGTGTTAAAGGTAGTGCCGGAGAAGAATCTTTTAGTTGTAAAAGGTGCGGTTCCAGGTCATAAGAATGCTTACGTAACTATCGAGAAGTAATGAAGGTAGCAGTTTTAGATATCAAAGGAAAAGAAACAGGTAGAAAGGCAGACCTTTCTGATGCTGTTTTTGCAATAGAGCCAAATGATCACGCCGTGTACCTGGATGTTAAGCAATACTTGGCACACCAGAGACAAGGTACGCACAAATCTAAGGAGCGTGCGGAAATTGCGGGTAGTACTCGTAAGATCAAAAAGCAAAAAGGAACTGGTACAGCGCGTGCCGGTAGTATTAAATCTCCTATTTTTAGAGGTGGTGGTAGAATTTTTGGACCAAGACCAAAGGATTACGGACAAAAGTTGAACAAAAACGTTAAGCGTTTGGCTCGTAAATCTGCTTTGAGTATTAAGTCTAAGGAGCAAGCAATTTTAGTTGTTGAAGACTTTAATTTTGATACACCAAAGACTAAGGATTTTAAAGGTGTTTTGAAGTCCTTAGGGCTTGAAAACAAAAAATCGTTGTTTGTCTTGGGTGATTCAAATAATAGCGTATATTTGTCTTCGCGAAATTTGAAAGGTTCCGAAGTTGTAACTTCCTCAGAAATAAGCACTTATAAAATTCTTAATGCAAACAGTATCGTATTGTTTGAGGGTGCTTTAGAAGGATTGGAGTCAAACTTAACAAAATAGAAAGCCATGAGTGTGTTGATAAAACCAATAATAACGGAAAAAATGACCGCCGAGAGCGAGTTGTACAATCGTTATGGTTTCATAGTTGATCCAAGGGCCAACAAGATTCAGATTAAAGACGCGGTAGAGGCAACTTACGGTGTTTCGGTTAAGAGTGTACGTACCATGAATTATGGTCCGTCTAGAAAAACGCGTTTCACCAAGACTGGAGTACAGCATGGTAAGACTAATGCAATTAAAAAAGCAATAGTTGATGTGGTTGAAGGTGATGCTATTGATTTTTACAGTAATCTATAAAGACAAGAAATGTCAGTTAGAAAATTAAAACCCATAACCCCCGGACAGCGTTTTAGAGTAGTAAATGGTTTTGATGCCATTACTGCTGATAAGCCGGAGAAGAGCTTGCTCGCTCCGTTAAAAAAATCGGGAGGAAGAAACAGTCAAGGAAAAATGACCATTCGCCATAGAGGTGGTGGGCATAAGAGAAGGTATCGTGTAATTGATTTCAAGAGGGATAAGCAAGATGTTGCTGCTACTGTTGAGTCAATTCAGTACGATCCAAACAGAACGGCTTTTATTGCATTGTTGAAGTATGCTGATGGTGAGAAAAGATACATCATTGCTCAAAACGGATTGCAAGTAGGTCAAGAGGTTGCTTCTGGTAGTAATGTTGCTCCTGAAATTGGAAATGCATTGCCAATAAGCGAGATACCGTTAGGTACTATTATTTCTTGTATAGAATTACGACCTGGTCAAGGAGCTGTTATGGCTAGAAGTGCAGGTACTTTTGCTCAGTTAATGGCAAAAGACGGTAAGTTCGTTACGGTTAAAATGCCTTCAGGTGAAACTAGGTTGATTTTGTCTACGTGTATGGCTACGATTGGAGCTATTTCAAACTCCGATCATCAGTTATTGGTGTCTGGTAAAGCGGGTAGAAGTAGATGGTTGGGTAGAAGACCTAGAACTAGACCTGTAGCTATGAACCCTGTTGATCACCCAATGGGTGGTGGTGAAGGTAGGGCTTCTGGTGGTCATCCAAGATCAAGAAACGGAATTCCGGCTAAAGGTTATAGAACGCGTACTAGAACCAAGAAGACGAATAAGTATATTCTAGAACGTAGAAAGAAATAAAAAGTAAGAAACAATGGCACGATCGTTAAAAAAAGGACCTTACGTTCATTATAGTTTGGATAAAAAAATCCAACAAAGCGTTTCTTCTGGAAAGAAGAGCGTTATAAAAACGTGGTCAAGAGCATCGATGATAACACCTGATTTTGTAGGTCAGACAATAGCTGTGCACAACGGAAGGCAGTTTGTTCCTGTTTTCGTTACAGAGAATATGGTAGGTCATAAATTAGGCGAATTTTCTCCAACAAGATCTTTTAGAGGTCATGCAGGAGCCAAGAACAAAGGAAAAAAGTAAGCTATGGGAGTTCGAAAAAAACAAATGGCCGAAAGAATTAAGGCTGAGAAAAAGCAGATAGCGTTCGCTAAATTGAACAACTGTCCTACGTCTCCTAGAAAAATGCGCTTGGTTGCGGATTTGGTTAGAGGTGTAAAAGTAGAGCAAGCATTGGCAATACTACGTTTTAATCCAAAGGAAGCTTCTCGTAAATTAGAGAAATTGTTGCTTTCTGCCTTGGCAAACTGGCAATCTAAGAATGAGGATGCTAGTGTAGAGGATGCGGATCTTTTTGTAAAGGAAATTCGTGTTGATGGTGGTAGTATGTTGAAAAGATTGCGTCCGGCCCCACAGGGTAGAGCGCATAGAATTAGAAAACGTTCCAACCATGTTACATTGGTATTGGGGTCTAATAATAATATAGAAAGCTAGAATGGGACAGAAAACAAATCCGATAGGGAATCGTCTAGGAATTATCAGAGGATGGGAATCTAACTGGTACGGTGGAAACGATTATGGAGATAAACTAGCTGAAGACGATAAAATACGTAAATATATTCATGCGCGTTTGGCCAAGGCTAGCGTTTCTAGAGTAATTATAGAGCGTACTTTAAAGTTGATTACAATAACTGTGACTACTGCAAGACCTGGTATTATTATCGGTAAAGGTGGTCAAGAGGTGGATAAGCTTAAAGAAGAGCTTAAGAAAATCACCAATAAAGAGGTTCAGATCAATATTTATGAGATTAAGAGGCCTGAGTTGGATGCAAATTTGGTAGCAGCTAGTGTTGCTCGTCAAATTGAAAGCAGAATTTCTTTTAGAAGAGCTATTAAAATGGCTATTGCTGCGGCAATGAGAATGAATGCTGAAGGAATCAAAATTCAGATTTCTGGTCGTTTGAACGGTGCTGAGATGGCGCGTTCGGAGTCTTATAAAGATGGTCGTATTCCATTATCTACTTTCCGTGCAGATATCGATTATGCTTTGCATGAAGCACAAACGACTTACGGTAAATTGGGTATCAAGGTTTGGATCATGAAAGGTGAAGTGTACGGCAAGCGTGAATTGTCTCCGTTAGTGGGTATGACTAAAGGTCAGTCTTCAAAAGGTGGTGATAAACGTGAAGGCGGAAGAAAGCAACGTCGTAGAAAGTAATTTTTTAAAGAAGTAAACAATGTTACAACCTAAAAGAACCAAGTTTCGTAAGATGCAAAAGGGCCGCATGAAAGGCAATGCGGGTAGAGGTTTCCAATTGTCTAATGGAATGTTCGGCATCAAAACTTTGGATTCAAAATTTATAACGTCACGTCAGATCGAGGCAGCTCGTATCGCGGCTACTAGATATATGAAAAGGCAAGGCCAGTTATGGATAAAAATATTTCCAGACAAGCCTATTACCAAAAAACCTCTTGAGGTTCGTATGGGTAAAGGTAAAGGTGCTCCTGAGTATTTTGTAGCGGTCGTTAAGCCTGGAAGAGTTTTATTTGAAGTTGCTGGTGTACCTATGGATGTTGCTAAGGAAGCATTGAGGTTGGCGGCACAAAAGTTACCTGTTAAGACAAAATTTATTGTGGCACGTGACTACGTTGATCAAGATTTAATCTAAGTTGTACCATGAAAAACAAAGAAATTAAAGAATTGTCTGTAGAAGAGCTTAAGCAAAAGCTGGCTGAGTTTAAAAAGGAGACTGCGAATCTTAAAATTGCGCATTATGTGACGCCTCTTGAGAATCCGCTTCAAATCAGAAAGGCAAGAAGAACGGTAGCTAGATTAGCAACGGAATTAACTAATAGGGAAAACCAATAACTGGTTCGGCTTTATGGAAGAAAAAAGAAACTTAAGAAAAGAGAGGATAGGGGTTGTAACCAGTAACAAAATGGAGAAATCCATTGTTGTGGCCGAGGTAAAGCGAGTAAAGCACCCTATGTACGGTAAGTTCGTTTTAAAGACGAAAAAATACGTTGCTCATGATGAAAAGAATGATTGTAACGAAGGTGATACCGTTAAGATAATGGAGACACGCCCGTTAAGCAAGACTAAAACTTGGCGTTTAGTAGAAATCTTAGAAAGAGCTAAATAATATGTTACAGCAAGAATCAAGATTAAAGGTAGCGGATAACACAGGGGCAAAAGAAGTTTTGACCATTCGTGTACTTGGTGGTACCAAGAGAAGATACGCTAGCATCGGAGATAAAATCGTTGTTACGGTTAAGGAAGCTACGCCAAACGGAGGTATCAAAAAAGGTGCTGTTTCTACGGCGGTAGTTGTTAGAACAAAGAAAGAAGTTAGAAGACCTGATGGTTCATATATTCGTTTCGATGACAATGCTTGTGTATTGTTGAATCCAACGGGAGAAATGAGAGGAACCCGTGTTTTTGGTCCGGTTGCCCGCGAGTTACGCGACAAGCAATTCATGAAAATTGTTTCATTGGCCCCAGAGGTACTATAATATTATAGCAAGCATGAAAAAGTTAAAAATTAAAACAGGAGATACGGTTCGTATCGTTGCTGGGGACCATAAAGGAACCGAAGGCAAGGTAATGAGCGTAGATCTTGAAAAGAACAAAGCCATCGTAGAAGGTGCTAACATGGTTTCTAAGCATCAGAAGCCTAGTGCGCAAAACCCTCAGGGTGGTATCGTTAAAAAAGAAGCTCCTATCCATATTTCCAATCTTGCCCTTATTGATGCAAAATCAGGTGAGACAACAAGAGTAGGGTACGAGGTTAGAGACGGAAAGAAAGTCCGGTTTTCTAAGAAATCCAATGAAGTAATATAAGTTATGGCTTACGTTTCGAGGTTAAAAAAAGAATATGGTGAGCGTATAGTAGATGCGCTTAAAGAAGAGTTTGGTTACAAGAATGTAATGCAGGTGCCAAAACTTGAGAAGATAGTTGTTAGTAGAGGTGTAGGAGCCGCTGTTGCAGATAAGAAACTTATCGATCATGCAGTAGAGGAGTTGACCAATATTACAGGACAAAGAGCTGTGGCTACTCTATCTAAGAAGGATGTTGCTGCGTTTAAGTTGCGTAAGGGTATGCCTATTGGCGCCAAAGTAACTTTACGTGGTGAGCGTATGTACGAATTTTTGGATCGTTTGATTACAAGTGCATTGCCGCGTGTTCGTGATTTTCAAGGTATTAAAGCTACTGGTTTTGATGGTCGTGGAAATTATAGCCTTGGTGTAACGGAGCAAATAATCTTTCCTGAAATCAATATTGATAAAATCAATAGAATTGACGGAATGGATATTACCTTTGTTACTTCTGCTGAAACGGACAAAGAAGCAAAATCATTATTAACAGAATTAGGATTACCTTTTAAAAAGAACTAGTATGGCTAAAGAATCAATGAAAGCCCGTGAGCGCAAAAGGGCAAAGACTGTTGCTAAATATGCCGAGAAAAGAAAAGCTTTGAAAGAAGCTGGAGATTACGAAGCATTGCAAAAGTTGCCAAAGAATGCATCACCTGTTCGTATGCACAATCGTTGCAAGTTAACAGGTAGGCCAAAAGGTTACATGAGAACTTTTGGTATCTCTAGGGTTACCTTCAGAGAAATGGCCAACCAAGGTCTTATACCAGGTGTTAAAAAGGCAAGCTGGTAGAATTATTGAATAACTGGTTTCAGGTTCGTTAATAAAGACGAAAACCGTTACCGAATTATATACAGATGGTTACAGATACTATAGCAGATTACCTAACGAGAGTTAGAAATGCCAGCAGAGCTGGTCACAGAGTGGTAGAGATACCTTCTTCCAAGGTGAAGAAAGAGATGACTAAAATATTGTTCGATCAGGGCTATATTTTAAGTTACAAGTTTGAGGAAGATAAAGTTCAGGGTACTATTAAGATTGCCTTGAAATATGACAAGGCAACAAAGGAGCCTGTTATTAAGAAAATACAAAGAGTTAGTAAGCCAGGTTTACGTAAGTATGCAGGAGCTGAAAACTTACCAAGAGTCTTGAACGGCTTAGGGATAGCGATAGTATCGACCTCTCATGGGGTTATGACTAGCAAGCAGGCAAAAAATGAGAATGTAGGTGGCGAGGTGCTTTGCTACGTATATTAATAGGATAAATAGTAAGAAATGTCAAGAATTGGTAATAATCCGGTAGCTATTCCTGAAGGGGTTACTGTTGAGGTAAAGGAAAACGAGGTTGTCGTAAAAGGCAAGTTGGGTGAGCTTACTCAAGAGTTTTCTGCCGTCGAGATAAAAATTGAAGAGAACCAGGTTTGGGTAACTAGACCGTCAGATTCTAAAGAGCATAAGGCAAAGCATGGTCTTTACCGTTCGCTAGTTAGAAATATGATCGAAGGTGTTTCTAAAGGTTGGACAAAAGAATTAGAACTTGTAGGTGTGGGTTACCGTGCCAGTAATCAAGGTCAGAAATTAGATATCGCCTTAGGATTTTCACACAATATAGTAATAGACATAGCTCCAGAAGTTAAGGTTGAAACTGTATCTGAGAAAGGAAAGAATCCAATTGTAAAATTGACATCTTTCGACAAACAATTGGTGGGTCAGATTGCCGCTAAAATACGAGGCTTCCGTAAGCCTGAGCCTTACAAAGGAAAAGGTGTTAAGTTTGTTGGCGAGCAATTAAGAAGAAAAGCAGGTAAATCAGCTTAATAGTATATCATGGGATTATCAACAAGCGAAAGAAAACAGAGAATACGGAGAAGAATCAGAAAGGTTTCCAATGGAACAGCGGAAAGACCTAGATTATCCGTTTTTAGAAGTAATAAAGAAATTTATGCTCAAGTTATAGACGATACAAAAGGGGCTACATTAGCTTTCGTATCTTCTAGAGATAAAGATTTGGCAAAAGAAAAAGGTACTAAAATTGAAATTGCAAACCTTGTTGGCAAGGCTATAGCTGCTAAGTGTAAAGAAGCAGGTATTGAAAAAGTTGCTTTTGATAGAGGTGGTAACCTTTACCACGGAAGAGTGAAATCTTTAGCTGAAGGCGCAAGGGAAGCAGGACTTAATTTTTAAATAGTAGTATGTACCAGAAATATAAAAACGTAGAGACCGTAAAACCCGGTGGGTTGGAACTTAAAGATAGATTGGTAGGCATACAACGTGTTACCAAAGTTACTAAAGGTGGTAGAGCTTTTGGTTTTTCAGCTATAGTTGTTGTAGGTGATGAAAACGGAGTTGTTGGTCACGGTTTAGGAAAATCTAAAGAAGTAGCAACTGCTATTGCCAAGGCTATTGAAGATGCAAAAAAGAATTTGATCCGTATTCCTTTGAACAAGGCAACATTGCCTCATGAACAAAAAGGGAAATTTGGTGGAGCTCGTGTATATATCCAACCGGCATCTCATGGTACCGGAGTTATTGCAGGTGGTGCGGTAAGAGCGGTATTGGAAGCTGTTGGCGTACAAGATGTATTGTCTAAGTCACAAGGTTCTTCTAACCCTCACAATGTGGTTAAAGCTACTTTTGATGCACTCTTACAATTAAGGGATGCTAGAACTGTAGCTGGTCAAAGAGGAGTTTCTCTTGAAAAAGTTTTTAAAGGATAAGTAGAAATATTATGGCAAAGAAAATTCTGGTAAAACAGTTAAAGAGTAGCATCAAAAGACCACAGAACCAAAAGCGTACATTGTCCGCTTTAGGTCTTAAGAAAATTGGTCAAGTAGTAGAGCATGATGCCACGCCGAATATACTCGGTATGATAGCAAAAGTTGAACATTTGGTTTCCACTGAGGAAGCTTAAATAGCATATTATAATGAATTTAAGTAATCTAAAGCCGGCAGATGGTTCTACCAATAGAGCTGGCAAGAGAATAGGTAGAGGTCAGGGATCTGGTAAAGGTGGGACTGCTGCAAGAGGACACAAAGGTGCTAAGTCTAGATCTGGTTACTCTAAGAAAATAGGTTTTGAAGGTGGTCAGATGCCATTACAAAGACGTGTGCCTAAATTTGGTTTTACTAATATAAACCGAGTGGAGTACCAAGGAATCAATATTGAGAAATTACAAGAGTTGGTCGATAACAAAAAGGTTAAAGACGCTGTAACTTTTGAAATGTTGGTGGAAAACGGTTTGGCCAAAAGTAAGGACCTTGTAAAAATATTAGGTGGTGGAGAGTTAAAAGCTTCACTTAAGGTTTCAGCGCATAAATTTACGGCAAGTGCCAAAGCGGCCATTGAAGCGGCTGGTGGAGAAGCAATAAATTTATAAGCATAACTGACCATGAAGAAATTTTTCGAGACCATATCCAATATTTGGAAGATAGACGAGCTAAGGAATAGGATTATGCTAACCCTTGGTTTGTTGTTGGTATACCGTTTTGGTTGTCAAATTGTTCTTCCGGGTATTGATTCTACACAATTAGCGGAATTAGCTTCAGGTACCGATTCTGGTATATTTGGGCTTTTGAATGCCTTTACTGGTGGTGCTTTTGCAAATGCATCAATTTTTGCCTTAGGTATTATGCCTTATATATCGGCATCTATTGTTGTTCAGCTTATGAGTATTGCTATACCTTATTTACAGAAGTTGGATAAAGAAGGTGAAAGTGGTAGAAAAACGAAGAATCAAATTACTCGTTGGTTAACTATTGGTATCTGTGTAGTTCAGGCCCCAGCTTATTTATACGGTCTGGAAGCTTTTGGAGTTCAAGATAGTGCCTTTGTTTTAGGTAAAGGATTGGATTTCATGGTTCCTGCAGTGATTATTTTGGTAACCGGTTGTGTTTTTGCAATGTGGTTGGGAGAGAAGATTACTGATAAGGGTATTGGTAATGGTATATCGCTTTTGATTATGATCGGTATTATTGCCACTATGCCTCAATCTTTTGTTCAAGAATTCATTTCTAGAACTGTAGATAACAATGGTGGTCTTATGTTTATCCTTATTGAAATTATACTTTGGTTCTTGGTGATCTTGGCCAGTATTCTTTTGGTAATGGCTACGCGTCAGATACCGGTGCAATATGCAAGAAGGACTGCTTCTGGTGGTTATGAGAAGAATATAATGGGGTCTAGGCAGTATATTCCGTTGAAGTTGAATGCTTCTGGAGTTATGCCTATTATCTTTGCTCAGGCTATAATGTTCGCTCCTAGTTTAATAGGAAAAACGTTCAACAACACCGCTGTGGGTCAGTGGATGGAAGTTCAGTTTCAGGATATATTTGGTCTAGCGTACAACGTATTGTTCGGTTTATTGATAATTATTTTCACGTATTTCTATACAGCTATTACAGTTCCGACCAATAAAATGGCAGATGATTTGAAAAGAAGTGGTGGTTTTATACCTGGAATTAGACCAGGAAAAGAGACAGGAGACTTCTTAGATAAAATAATGTCTTTGATTACATTGCCAGGTTCCGTATTTTTGGCGCTTTTAGCAGTATTACCTGCTATAGTAGTTAAATTAATGGATATTCAAGCGGGTTGGGCTTTATTCTATGGTGGTACATCACTTTTAATTATGGTGGGTGTGGCAATAGATACAGTACAACAAGTAAATGCATATTTGCTAAATAGACATTATGACGGGTTGATGAAAACTGGGAAAAATAGAAAAGTCGCATAAGTATGGCTAAACAAGCAGCAATAGAACAAGACGGGTCTATAATTGAAGCATTGTCAAACGCAATGTTTAGAGTAGAGTTAGAGAACGGTCATGTAGTAACGGCTCACATTTCAGGAAAGATGCGTATGCATTATATTAAGTTACTTCCTGGAGATAAAGTGAAATTGGAGATGAGTCCTTATGATTTATCCAAGGCCAGAATTACATATAGATATTAGTAATACGATAGAAGAATAAGAACGATGAAAGTAAGAGCATCAGTTAAGAAAAGAAGTGCCGACTGCAAGATTGTACGCAGAAAGGGCAGGTTGTACGTAATCAACAAAAAGAATCCTAGATTTAAACAAAGACAAGGATAGTTATGGCAAGAATTGCAGGTGTAGACATACCAAAACAGAAGAGGGGCGTAATTGCATTGACCTATATTTTTGGTGTCGGTAGAAGTAGGGCTAAAGAGATTTTGGAAATAGCCCAAGTAAGTGAGGATACGAAAGTGTCTGATTGGAACGATGATGAGATTGGTCGTATCAGGGATGCGGTTTCTTCTTTTACTATAGAAGGTGAGTTACGTTCTGAAACACAGCTTAATATTAAGCGTTTGATGGATATAGGTTGTTACCGTGGTATTCGTCACAGATCAGGTCTTCCCCTTAGAGGACAACGTACAAAGAATAACTCTAGGACGAGAAAAGGAAAAAGAAAAACGGTAGCCAACAAGAAGAAGGCAACTAAATAATAAGTAGGTTATTATGGCAAAGGCAACTACAAAATCAGGTGCAAAAGCGGCAAAGAAGCGTAAAGTAATCGTTGACTCGGTTGGAGAAGCTCACGTAACTGCATCTTTTAATAATATTATAATTTCCCTTACCAATAAAAAAGGAGATGTCATTTCTTGGTCATCTGCTGGAAAAATGGGTTTTAGAGGGTCTAAGAAAAACACTCCTTATGCTGCGCAGGTAGCTGCAGAAGAGTGTTCTAAAACTGCTCATGAGGCTGGTTTAAGAAAAGTAAAGGTCTATGTTAAAGGACCTGGTAACGGAAGAGAATCTGCAATTCGTGCCGTTCATAATTCTGGTATAGAAGTTACCGAAATTATTGATGTTACACCGATGCCGCATAACGGTTGTCGTCCTCCAAAAAGAAGAAGAGTTTAATTAATTACTAATATTTCACAGAAGTGTTTTTTACGATTATCGAAGGATAAGCCTTAATTCATAATCACACTTCTTAATTTAAGAAAATGGCAAGATATACAGGACCTAAGAGTAAAATCGCCCGTAAGTTTGGCGAAGCAATTTTCGGAGATGACAAATCTTTCGAAAAAAAGAATTATCCTCCAGGACAACATGGTAACGCAAGACGTAGAGGTAAAAAGTCTGAGTACGCGGTACAGTTAATGGAGAAGCAAAAAGCTAAGTATACCTACGGTATCTTAGAAAAGCAGTTTAGAAACATTTTTGCTACTGCTAAAAGAAAAGAAGGTGTTACCGGTGAGGTATTACTTCAATTATGTGAGTCACGTTTGGACAATGTAGTTTTCCGTATGGGAATCTCTCCATCAAGAAGAGGAGCAAGACAATTGGTTTCGCACAGACATATTACCGTAAATGGTGAGTTGGTGAACATACCATCTTATTCTTTAAAGCCAGGTGATGTTGTTGGTGTACGTGAAAAATCTAAATCTTTACAGGCCATACAAGATTCACTTGCTGCTAACAGTAAAGTGTACGAATGGATAACTTGGAATTCAGAAAAGAAAGAAGGTGCTTTTGTAACCGTTCCTGAAAGACTTCAAATTCCAGAGAATATCAAAGAACAATTAATAGTTGAGCTTTACTCTAAATAATAAAGAACACTAAGTCATATGGCATTATTTAATTTTCAGAAACCCGATAAAGTAATAATGATCGATTCTTCGGATTTCGAAGGGAAGTTCGAATTTCGTCCTTTGGAGCCCGGTTATGGGTTAACTGTAGGGAACGCACTAAGAAGAGTGTTGCTTTCATCATTAGAAGGCCATGCGATTACCTCTGTGAGAATGGATGGTGTGGAACATGAATTTTCGGTTGTTTCTGGCATAGTAGAAGATGTTACGGAAATAATATTGAATCTTAAACAAGTTCGTTTTAAGAAGCAGATAGAAGATTCTGAAGCAGAAGTAGTTTCAATTTCCGTAAGTGGAAAAGAGCAATTGACTGCTGGTGATTTCCAGAAATTTATTTCGGGTTACCAAGTGTTGAATCCGGATTTGGTTATCTGTAATATGGATTCTAAAGTGAACATCAACATGGAAATAGTTATAGACAAAGGTCGTGGCTATGTTCCTGCAGATGAGAATAAGAAATCCAATGCTGCTTTAGGTACGATTGCTATTGACTCTATATTTACTCCTATAAAAAATGTAAAATATAGTATTGAGAACTTTCGTGTAGAGCAAAAGACAGATTACGAAAAATTGGTTTTCGAAATTGTTACAGATGGTTCTATTCATCCTAAAGATGCTTTAACAGAAGGAGCTAAGGTTTTGATTCATCACTTTATGTTGTTTTCTGATGAGCGTATCACTTTGGAAGCAGATGAGATTGCCCAAACAGAGACTTATGATGAGGAATCACTTCACATGCGTCAGTTGTTGAAAACTAAATTGGTAGATATGGATCTTTCCGTTCGTGCCTTGAATTGTTTGAAGGCCGCTGAAGTAGATACTTTAGGAGATTTAGTTTCTTTCAATAAGAATGACTTGATGAAATTTAGAAATTTCGGTAAGAAGTCATTAACAGAGTTAGAAGAATTGGTTATCAATAAGGGGCTTAGCTTCGGGATGGACCTTTCAAAATATAAATTAGATAAAGATTAATCGATATTTCTTACACGAAGGGAAATTCCCTGGGATTGGAGAAATACATTAGAACAAAATAATGAGACACGGTAAAAAAGTCAATCATTTAGGACGTAAAACAGCGCACAGAAAAGCGATGTTGGCCAACATGGCATGTTCCTTGATCGAGCACAAAAGAATTAATACAACCGTAGCTAAGGCTAAGGCGTTAAAGCAATTTGTTGAGCCTTTGATTACAAAATCAAAAGCAGAAAACAATCTAACTGCAGAAAAGGGAACTCATAACAGACGTATCGTTTTCAAAAACCTAAGAGATAAGTATGCGGTTACTGAATTGTTCAGTACTGTTGCAGAGAAGGTTGCTGATAGACCAGGTGGTTACACAAGAATTATTAAACTTGGTAATCGTTTAGGAGATAACGCTGATATGGCTATGATAGAGTTGGTTGATTTTAACGAACTTTACAATGCTGGTAAAGCCAAGAAGAAAACTACTAGAAGAAGTAGAAGAAGTGGTGGTAAAGGCGAAGAAGAAGCTGCTAAGGTAGAGGCTAAGGAAACTAAAACTCCACCAGTAGTTGCTGAAGATTCTGAAAAGGGGTCTCAGAAAGATATTGAAGCTAAAGCAGACGATTCAGAAGAATAAGATGTTGATATTTAATAATATTTGGAAAAGGATAAACTTAATAGTTTATCCTTTTTTTATGTTTATTTGTGAAATTAAAAAAAATACAGACGTATGAAGTATCAATCCCGAAAGAAAGCATTGTTATTGTTGGCCGATGGAACCATTTTTTATGGAAAATCAGTAGGCGATAAAGAGGGGACTGCATTTGGAGAGGTTTGTTTTAATACTGGAATGACGGGGTATCAAGAGATATTTACCGATCCATCATATTTCGGTCAAATAATGGTAACCACAAATGCCCATATTGGTAATTATGGTACCGTTGCCGAAGAAGTAGAGTCAGATTCAGTTAAGATATCTGGTTTGGTTTGTAGAAATTTCAGTTACAACTATTCAAGACCAAGAGCGGACAAGAGTTTAGAGAGTTTCTTAGATGAAAATGAACTTTTTGCTATATCCGATGTAGACACCCGTGCATTGGTGAGCTATATTAGAGATAATGGAGCTATGAACGCCGTAATATCTACAGATGTAGATAATATTGAAGAATTAAAGGAGAAATTGGCCAAAGTGCCAAGTATGGAAGGGCTGGAACTAGCATCTAGTGTGTCAACCTCTGAGCCTTATTTTTATGGAGATGACAATGCACCTCTTAAAATTGCGGCATTGGATATAGGAATTAAAAAGAATATTCTAAGAAACCTAGCCAAAAGAGGAGGTTACATAAAGGTTTTCCCTTACAACACTTCTTTTAAGGAAATGGAAGCATGGGGAGCGGATGGATATTTTATTTCAAACGGTCCTGGCGATCCGGAACCTTTGTCTGATGCTATAGAGACAGCTAAAGGTATGATTTCTAGCGGTAAACCTGTTTTTGGAATATGTCTAGGACACCAAGTTATTGCTTTGGCAAACGGGGTTTCTACTTATAAAATGCATAATGGCCACAGGGGAATTAATCATCCTATCTTGAACCTGCTCAGTGGAAAAGGGGAAATTACCTCGCAGAACCATGGTTTTGCCGTGAATAGAGAAGAAACCGAGGCTAATACTAATTTAGAGATTACACATATACATCTAAATGACCAAACTGTTGCCGGTATTCGTATGAAGGACAAAGACGTGTTTTCGGTGCAATATCACCCGGAAGCTAGTGCTGGTCCACATGATGCAGAATATTTATTTGATCAATTCTTTGAAATGATCGAGAAAAATTCAGTAGCTCTGGCTTAAGGTTAAGTAATTGTTATAATATCGGTAATATAGTTGCGCCGTACAATACATTACTTACGCGGTTTTGTATATTTGCAGCTAGCTAAATTTAATAGAATTCGAAACATAAAATTATATTTATGAGTATCATATTAAGTGTACATGCACGTCAGATTTTAGATTCAAGAGGAAACCCGACCGTAGAGGTAGATGTAATTACCGAGAACGGTGTAATGGGTAGGGCTGCAGTACCATCTGGAGCATCAACAGGAGAACATGAGGCTGTAGAGCTTCGTGATGGAGGAAAAACCTTTATGGGTAAAAGTGTTCTTAAAGCGGTAGAGAATGTAAATACAGTTATTGCCGAAGAAATTTTGGGAATGTCCGTTTTTGAGCAAAATCTTCTTGATCAAGTAATGATCGACTTAGATGGTACTCTAAATAAATCAAAATTAGGGGCCAACGCTATTTTAGGTGTTTCTTTAGCGGCAGCTAAGGCAGCGGCCAATGAGTTGGGCATGTCTTTGTTCCGTTATGTGGGTGGTGTAAGTGCGAACACATTACCAGTGCCAATGATGAATATCATCAATGGCGGTTCGCATTCAGATGCACCTATCGCTTTTCAGGAATTTATGGTTATGCCGGTAAAGGCAAAGAGCTTTTCTCATGCCATGCAAATGGGTACTGAAATCTTCCACAACCTTAAAAAGGTACTTCATGATAGAGGTCTAAGTACGGCTGTAGGTGATGAAGGTGGTTTTGCTCCTAACTTGGCAGGAGGTACTGAAGATGCATTGGATACCATTGCAAAAGCGGTTGAGAATGCAGGTTATAAATTAGGTGATGAAATCATGATCGCTTTGGATTGTGCTTCTGCTGAATTCTATGTAGACGGTAAATATGACTACACTAAATTTGAGGGCGATAAAGGAGTGGTAAGAACTTCTGAAGAGCAAGCTCAGTACTTGGCAGATTTAAGTGCTAAATATCCTATCATTTCAATTGAAGATGGTATGGATGAAAATGATTGGGACGGTTGGAAATCTTTGACCGAAAAAATAGGAGATAAAGTACAGTTGGTAGGAGATGATCTTTTTGTAACCAATGTTGAGCGTTTATCTAAAGGTATCGAAAATGGCATTGCTAACTCAATTTTGATTAAAGTAAACCAAATAGGTACATTAACTGAGACTATTGCAGCGGTTAATATGGCTAAAAATGCTGGATATACTTCTGTTATGAGCCACAGATCTGGTGAAACAGAGGATAATACCATAGCAGATTTGGCTGTAGCGTTAAATACGGGTCAGATTAAAACTGGTTCAGCTTCTAGGTCGGATCGTATGGCCAAGTATAACCAATTGCTTCGTATTGAGGAAGAATTAGGAGATACGGCCTATTATCCTCAGGATAAAGCGTTTAAGATTAAGTAGTGATTTAAGACAGCTAAATGTAATTTAAAAAAAAGCCTTTCTTTTCGATATATTTCGAACTAGAAAGGCTTTTTTTTTGGACTAATGACAAAGTTTGCCTACCTTTTTAACAAACTTCTAACCAGAACTTCGCATGAATAACTTTCTATTTGTTGCTGCTGAAAATGATGCTATACCTAATTGTAAAGCAGGGGGCATGGGCGATGTTGTGCGAGATGTACCAAGGCACATATCCAAACGTGGAGATAAGGTACAGGTTGTTGTACCATCGTACTCCAGGCTTCACCTAAACGGAACATTTAGAACAAACCTTAATTTTCAGTTAAGGGGAACTACATACAGTGCCGAGCTCTATGAGGTAGTTGGGAAAAAAGAATGCCCCAATATCGTTCATTATGTCATTCATCACCCGGAGATTCAAGAAGGTGGTATAGCCCATATTTATCATGATGACCCCACAGAACCTTTCTTTACTGATTTTATAAAATACATTATTTTCTGCACCGCCGTCGCGGAAGCAATAAAAATGGGAGCTTTTGGAGAGCTAGATGTTGTTCATATGCATGATTGGCATGCAAGCGCATTATTATTTCTAAAAACTTATCACCCAAGGTACAAGGAGTTGAAGAAAATGAGATATGTCTACAGCATTCACAACTTGGCTATACAGGGTATACGACCATTTTATGATAATTATGCATCTGTACATAACTGGTTTCCGGAACTGCAGTTGGATCATGAGGCCTTAAAAGATCCAAGATATGAAGATTGTATTAACCTTATGGCGGTGGGTATTCGCCTTGCGGATTCGGTGCATACCGTGTCACCATCGTATAAGGAAGATGTAATGTTGCCTAGTGCCAGGCCCGAATTTGTAGGTGGAGAGAGTTTGGAGAAAGATTTGCAGCAAGCAAATAATGAAGGACGCTTAATAGGAATTCTAAACGCTTCAAACTATAATAACATCAGAAAGGCCGAGAAAGGGTTGCTATACCGCAATACGATTAAAGCACTTTTTGGGTGGTTACAGGATGAATCAAAAAAATACAAAGCGGATTTCTTGGCCCATACCGGCGAAAAAATCATGCAACATGTAGATGAAAAGCCTAAGTTCATTGTCTCTAGTGTAGCTAGGCTAACGGAGCAAAAGTTTTATTTTTTTAAACGATCGCCGGAAGCCTTTGAACAAATGCTGGAAAGACTACAAAAAGTAGACGGAATCTTTATGCTTTTAGGGACTGGAGATCCAGATTACGAAGAGTTTTTCCGTAGCATGAGTTACAAACACCATAACTTTGTTTTTACCAATGGTCAATCAGAAGATTTAATAGATTCCATCTACTTGGAATCGGATTTGTATTGTATGCCTAGTCTTTTTGAACCTTGTGGTATTAGCCAAATGTTGGCTATGCGTAATGGTAACCCTTGTTTTGTTCATCATACAGGAGGGTTAAAAGATACGGTTGAACATCATGTTACGGGTTTTGCCTTTGACGGAAAGACCTATGATGAAAAAATAAAAAATATGGTCAAGAACTTTAGCGAGGCCATAGATGTCTGGGAGAACGATAAGGCCAAGTGGAAAAAAATTAAGGGTAATGCAGAAAAGGTTCGTTTTACCTGGGAAAAATCTTTGGATGAATACTATGAGAAACTGTATGTTCTCTAGTAAAAATCTATTATTCTACAACAACCAATTAAATCATTGTTAATTATTAACTAAAGAAAAAAACATCATTGTTAAGATGTTACATTTTCCGTAAATTTACATCCACTTCAATTTTAAGTAAAATTCAAAAATGTCAGATAAAGCTACTTTAGAGTATAACGGTAAGAAATACGATTTTCCAGTAATAAAGGGCACCGAAGATGAGCTCGCCATAGATATCAAGAGTTTACGAGCGTCCACAAACGGTATAATAACTATAGATCCAGGCTATAAGAACACAGGTTCTTGTGAAAGTGCCATAACTTTCTTAGATGGTGAGAAGGGAATTTTAAGATATAGAGGGTATTCTATAGAAGAGCTTGCCGAAAAAGCAGATTTTTTAGAGGTTGCCTACCTTTTGATTTTTGGAGAATTACCGAATAAAGTAGAATTAGAAAAATTTCATGCAGATATAAGAGATGAATCTCATGTAGATGAAGAAATGAAAAAGATTTTGGACGGATTTCCAAAATCTGCACATCCCATGGGCGTACTATCGTCTTTGACCAGTGCGCTTATAGCATTTAATCCATCTACCGTAGATGTTTCTTCTGATAAGGACATGTACCATGCCATTGTACGTATTTTAGCTAAGTTCCCGGTTCTTGTGGCTTGGACACTTAGAAAGAAAAAAGGTTTGCCTTTGGATTATGGCGATGATACTTTAGGTTACGTGGAGAACATTCATAAAATGATGTTCAAAAAACCAAATCAAGTGTACCAAAAGAACGATTTGGTTATAGATGCTTTGGATAAATTATTGATTTTACACGCAGATCATGAGCAGAACTGTTCTACATCAACCGTGAGAATAGTAGGTTCTTCGCATGCAGGTTTGTTCGCTTCGCTTTCGGCAGGAATCTCTGCTCTTTGGGGACCGTTGCACGGTGGTGCCAATCAAGCGGTTTTAGAAATGCTTGAGGCCATTGAGAAAGATGGGGGAGATACAAAGAAATATATGGCGAAGGCCAAGGATAAGTCAGATCCGTTTAGATTAATGGGCTTTGGCCATAGGGTTTATAAAAACTTTGATCCACGCGCAAAAATTATTAAAAAAGCAGCGGATGATGTATTGGGTAATTTAGGTATTGAAGATCCTATTTTAGAAATCGCTAAAGGTCTTGAAAAAGAAGCTTTGGAGGACCAGTATTTCGTAGATAGAAAATTATATCCTAACGTAGATTTTTATTCAGGTATAATCTATCGTGCTTTAGGTATACCTACTGAAATGTTTACCGTTATGTTCGCTTTAGGCCGTTTGCCAGGGTGGATTGCTCAATGGAGAGAAATGCGTTTAAGAGGAGAGCCGATAGGAAGACCAAGACAAGTTTATATTGGGGCTACTTTACGTCCTTTTGTAGATGTAGATTTAAGATAGATTATAATAACTATTTATAGAAGTGTACATTTTTGAGAATCTCAAGAGTGGACACTTTTTTTATTTCGGGAATGTGTATTGCCCGTCATTTCGTTCTCTTATCTTTGGCAAAAAAAATAGTATATGCTAAAGCTTCATGTTAACGACGAGATTTCTAGGTTAAGGGCCGTAGTTTTGGGTACTGCCAAGAGTAATGGTCCCGTTCCAAAGCCAGAAGAGGCGTATGACCCTAAATCATTGGAACATATTTTGGCGGGAACCTATCCAAAGGAAGAGGATATGGTTTTGGAGATGGAAGCCTTTGCCAAGGTATTCCAAAAATATGATGTACAGGTTTTTAGACCTGAGGTTCTACAGGACTGTAATCAGATTTTTTCAAGGGATATAGCATTTGTTATAGAGGATAAACTTATCATAGCCAATATTTTGCCGGATAGGGAAAAAGAGGTAGAAGCCATTCTTCATGTTTTAGATAAAATTGAAGACCAGAATATTTTACATCCACCGGTTGAAGTCCATGTAGAAGGTGGTGATGTCATGCCTTGGCAAGATTATATTTTTATTGGCACTTATACCGCAGATGATTATCCCATTTATATTACGGCCAGAACAAATCAAGCGGCCGTAGATTATATTACGGAACAATTTCCGAATAAAAAGGTCAAATCGTTTCAGTTGCGTAAGTCCAATACTGATGCAAAGCAGAATGCACTTCATTTAGATTGCTGTTTTCAGCCCTTGGGAAAAGGAAAGGCAATTTTGCATAAAAATGGATTTTTGATAGAAGAGGAGTACCAATGGTTGGTAGACTTCTTTGGAAAAGAAAACATATTTGAAATTTCGGCAGATGAAATGTACCAAATGTTTAGCAACGTATTCTCTATTTCACCGGAAGTAATAGTTTCTGAAAAGAATTTTACACGACTCAACACTTGGTTGCGTGAACAAGGCTTTACGGTGGAGGAAATCCCGTATGCTCAAATTGCAAAACAGGAAGGCCTTTTACGTTGCAGTACCCTACCGTTAATTAGGGACTAATGCCACTTTCAGGATATTTTAGGGGTATTGTTAGGTGTTTTGTTTTAACAATATTGTCCTCTTATTTTTCTATTCTACACTAGGCTACACAGATTTAAAAGCACTAATTTTGCTTCAACTTAATTGAATTTATTATGCAGATTACGAACACTATACTCATGATTCGTCCGGTTAATTTTAGGATGAACGAGCAGACTGCGGTCAACAATTACTTTCAAGAAGATATTGATATTCAAAATACTACTATTAACGAAAAGGCTCAACAGGAATTTGATGCTTTTGTAACCGTTTTACGAAGTAAGGGTGTAAACGTAGTTGTAGTTGAGGACACGAAAGAACCCGATACTCCGGATTCTATTTTCCCAAATAATTGGATATCCTTTCATGCGAATGGTACCGTAGGTCTGTACCCTATGTTTGCGGAAAATAGACGTAATGAAAGACGAGAGGATATTCTGGAAACTCTTGAGGAAAACGGGTTTCAGATAGAAAATATTGTAGATTATACATCTGCTGAAGCCGAAGGTGTTTTTCTTGAGGCCACAGGAAGTATGGCTTTGGACCGTGTAAATAAAAAGGCGTACTGCGCTCTATCCAGTAGGGCAGATGAGGATTTGTTTATCGAGTTCTGCGAAGATTTTGAATATTCACCGGTCATCTTTACGGCAAACCAATCTGTAGATGGTAAGAGAATGCCTATATATCATACCAATGTAATGATGTGTTTGGCCGAAGATTTTTCGGTTATCTGTTTGGATACTATAGATGATAAGAAGGAACGTAAAAATGTTATTGGTCATCTAAAAGAAGATGGTAAGGAAGTTATTGCCATTACTGAGCAGCAAATGCACCATTTTGCAGGAAATATGCTTCAAGTTTCAGGTAGTGATGACAAGAGATATTTGGTAATGAGTTCCTCGGCATACCATAGTTTAACTCCAGCACAAGTTGAAGCTATTGAAAAGCATTGCGAGATTATCCATAGTTCTTTGGAAACCATAGAGACCTGTGGTGGAGGGAGTGCACGCTGTATGATGGCCGAAGTTTTTCTGCCGCGTTCAAAATAAGGATTTTTTAGTTGATTTTTCGTTTTTGGAACCAGAGGTCTTCCAAACTTAAGTTTAAGGTAAGTAGGTGAAAGTTTTCTTTTATTAGGATGTTCTGGATCTGACCTTTAGAGCCGTAGCTATAAGAGAGGTTCATCATAGATCTTTGTCCTTGGCCAATGGGTATTCCTATTCCGGCAGTTATGTTATAGCCCTCTACCTTTTTGCCATTAATGGAAAGATACCCGTTGTCATAGTTAAACCCGGTCCGGTAACGAATACGGTCTGTGTACTTGTAACCCGTAGGGTTTTTTACATACTCAAGGCCAATGCCGTAAATGTCCTGATCGGAATAGCTGCCCAAGCTTTCTGTCTGTCCTGTGGCATTCCAGTAATTTTTCTTGTAGTCGGCACTTAGGGTAAAGGAATCCATGATGTTCGTGCTTAACCCTATGCCGAGTTCTAAAGGCATATTAAAATCGGAAGAAGAATCACTTTCTCCATCTTCAACGGTAATTTCCGTACCATCCAGACTCTTGGTTACGGAGCGTTTAATAGCGCCTTTTAGACTGGTGGGAAATTGTATCGTACTACCCAATGTGAAATTCTCGGTAACGTCAAACTGCATTCCTAAACCAAACCGAATACCGGAATAGTTAGTGGTTTCCGTAGCACTAAATGTACTTTGGTTGATGATGAAATTTTCATTCTCCTCTATGTTTCCAAAGAGAATGGATGCATTGGCTCCAAACCTAAGATTGGGCAGAACAGTATATCCTAAATTAAATTTGAGTTCACTTAAGCCTCCAATTCCATTTACATTACTGATAAAAGTTTCATCGGTTCCTTCAATATTGGTATTTATACCTATCAATGAATATCCCATTTCGCTATATGGTACAAGAGAAATTCCCGCGCCTAGTCCCTCCGCTATTCTAAAGGCAAGTGCAAGGTTAGAAAAATTAATGGTGGTCTTTGTTTCACTATCCGCTTTATTACTGTACTGGTTGTATTCACCTTTTATTCCTATATCATAAAAAAATGAGCTTTGGGGAATTAAAGCAAAATTTGCCGGGTTCAGGTTGTTTATTTGATTGGAGGTCTTAAGGCCTATTCCTGTATACCCCATACCGTTGGTTCGTCCAATACTGCTCTGGTTTATTGCACCTAAACCGTATAGGGAGTAGGGAGAACTGGTTAAACCTTCGGATTGGGCCTGTGCCGCATAAAGGGCAAACAAAAATAGGGTGATAAAAAAGTGTAACTTTTTATTCATCTTCATCATAAATCGCATAAGTAAGTTCAAGTGTGGTACCTGTGGTGTTTATATTTGTGTTGAGTACAAAACGGTCTACTGTAGAATTGTAGTTGCTGGGGAGTATAATAAGGGCGTCCGATGATTCTATGTCTACAGAGAGTAAACCTTCCAAATATCCACTTAAAGGCAATTCATAATAGATATCGTTAAACTCCTGATCATTTCGGTTTAAAATGGCTAGTGCGGCCGAACCATCCGTAGCGTATAATTGGCCGGAGAGTTCATTGTTTTGATCTACGATAAATACGGATAGGGTATCTCTCAGCATCAGTAAGTCATTATAAGAACCAACTGTTGGAGCAATTTTAAGGGAAGCATCTAACAGTGTGCCCTGCCCTTGTATGTTAAAAACTGATTTTATATGTGGAAATTCTATACGGGTGGCTATGCCTATGCCAGATTGTATAAAGCTTTGGTATTCAGTTTCAGAACTATACAGGTTGGTTTCTTGGTCCGTCAATGCGGTTAGATATGTATTGGGTTCTTCTGCGGTAATTTGGTTGAAAAATGGAATAGGAGAGCTGGCGATGTTGAGGCTAAAGTCAGTGTAATATTGGACACGTTCATTTTCCCCAGCTATACTATAGTAAAGCCGCATGTTGGAGGCCAATGAAAAACCTTGGATGGAGGCATTGTTGTTCTCATCCGGTTGAACGGTAATACCATGAAAGTAATTTTTAAATTCATCATAAGTACTAATGTTTTGTTGCTGTAGATTGTCAAAAAGTGCTTGGCCAAAAGTGTTATTGATTTTTATTTCCAGAGAATCGGTAGATAAGGGTCTGGGGGTATAAGTCAGGCTGCCCAAGTTTTCTTGGTCATAGTTTATGACACTCGTATTGTAAAAATTGATGCCGTCTGCTGGTTTAAGACTTTCGTTTACTTGTTTTATAAGAAGGGTGCTTGTTTGTAACGTGTCATTATAGAAATAACCATCTGGTCTTAGTAAAAACGTAATGCTGTCATATTCCGCATCGGTATCAATAGAATAACTGCTAGGAACCAATTCCATAAAGCTGGCCGTTTTGACCGTTCCAAAAACAGGGTCGTTATATTTCCCGACTAGCATGCGTGCTGATTGTGACGTATCTATACTGTCAAATTTCATGGTTGAAAAGTCTACCGTCATGGTGTCTAGTTGAATCACCCGTATATCGCTATCGGTAAAAGTGTCTCCCGCCTCAAAATCTGAACCGTTAAGGGTGTCCGAACTACAGGAGGTTAAAAGGATCAGGAAAACAAAAACGACCAAGGCATTTTTCATACACATTTATTTTTAGGGTAAATGTATCGTGCCCTTTAGCGCTTAAAAACAGCAATAGACCAACCCCAATAGTTATAAGACCAATGCCTGTATTTCTACTATTAAAAAGAAAATAGATTTGGTAGATTAAAATCACCTGTTCATGTGTTAAATAAAGGGCTTCATCTATTTGGGTTTCATGGGTGGGGACCGTGCTCTAGTTTTGACGAAAATTAACTGGCTAACAAAACAGAAAGCAAATGAAAGGATTCAAGCACTATATAGGTACCGTAACAATTTTTAGCATCATAACCTGTACACTGGCGAGTTGCTCTAATGATGACGATGATGAATATCTGGGGAATTGGGTAGACAGGTCGGTTTTTGATGGAAGCCCACGTAGTGGAACTGCTAGTTTTACCATAGGTAATATAGGGTATACGGGAGTAGGTTATGATGGCGATGATTACCTAACTTCTTTCTGGTCATATGATATGGAGGGAGATTTTTGGTCTCAAAAAGCGGATTTTATTGGTACGGCAAGAAATGCCGCTGTAGGCTTTGAAGTTAACGGTACCGGATACATAGGCTCTGGGTATGATGGTCTAGATGAATTGGCAGACTTTTATGCGTACGATCCAAATTCTAACTCATGGCAGGCTATTGCAACTTTGCCTACATCAGGAAGGCGTAGTGCCGTTGCTTTTGGTGTGAACGGGTTTGGTTATTTTGGAACGGGCTATGACGGAGAAAACGATCGTAAGGATTTTTGGAGATACGACCCTAGTACAGATTCATGGTCCGAATTAGTTGGGTTTGGAGGCGATAAAAGAAGAGCGGCTACCACTTTTACTATTGGCGATAAAGTATACTTGGGTACAGGGGTTTCCAATGGTATTTATCTTGATGATTTTTGGGTATTTGATGCCTCTACGGAAACTTGGGACAAAAAACTGGATTTGGATGAAGAAGATGACTATGCCATTACAAGAAGCAATGCCGTAGGCTTTACCCTTAATGGATATGGATATATAGCATGTGGTCTATCTAGCGGCACTTTAGGTTCCGTTTGGGAATATGATCCAAGTACGGATGATTGGGAAGTAAAAACCGGTTTTGAAGGAACCACTAGGCAAGATGGCGTTGTTTTCTCCAACGGAACTAAAGCGGTCGTAGGACTGGGTAGGACGGGAAGCCTTTATCTAGACGATTTGTATGAGTTTTTTCCTTTTGATGAGTATGAAGAGGAAGATTAGTAGAATTATTTGAGTGAGCTATGGGACGGCACCACTTTTGGCGCTGTCCCTTTTTTCTAATTACCTACCTATGAAAATAACAAAAATTCACTTTTTATTGGCAATCTTGACTGTTGTTGTTGTGTATATTACGCTCAATTATAGAGCAGTAGAAACAAAGGGAGCGAGGCCACGCTTAGAAACAATAGCGGTTGGTAAAGGTTATGGCTATCAAATTTTATACAAAGAGAAAGTTTTGGTCAAACAAGATTTTATTCCCGCCGTTCAAGGAGATAGGATCTTTGTTTCAAAAAAAGAAGCTAAAAGGGTAGGAAATGAGGTTTTAAGGAGAATCATAAAAGGGGAAGCTCCGTTCGTAACTATTTCCCAGCTCAGAGATTTGAACATATCCAATATAGATTGACCAAATGAAGGCAACTAAAAGAAAATACTTCCCACAATGGTTGGTGCATGTCTTCTTATGGTGTGCCCTTTATGGGTTAATAGTCTATCCTTTTTTATTGGAAACAAGGTCCGTGCCTCCTCATATCCTGATAAAATTGGTAATGGCCGCAGCCTTATTTTACTTCAACTATTATTATTTAGTTCCTAGGTTTCTTTTAAAGAATCAGAAGAAGGCATATATAATTATTTCCATCCTGTTATTGTTGGTAATCGCTTACGGGGTTCATTTATTATTTCCGCCTGAAATACCAAAGAATTTTGGCCCCTTAGCGGAATATATGAAAGAAAACAGAGGGAATAGGATTCCGTTTCGGGGATCCTTTATGCCCTTGGTTACGTTTGCGGTGCCGTATTGTTTTGCTATAATGCTTAGGGTTTATAATGAGTTGCAAAAAAACGAGAACCTACGTAAAACGGTAGAAAAAGAAAAGGTTCAATCTGAACTTCAATTTTTAAAGACACAATTAAATCCACATTTTCTATTTAACTCCCTCAATACTATCTATTCACTGTCGGTTAAAAAATCACCCGACACCTCTGAAGCTATTATAAACTTATCGGAATTAATGCGCTACATGATATATGAAGCGGATAAAGATCTTGTGCCTTTAAACAAGGAGATTGAATACATTAAGAGTTATGTGGCATTACAAAGGTTAAGATTGGCCAATAGCGAAAATGTATTCTTAAAAATTTCGGGTGACGATTCAGGAAAGATAATACCGTCTTTATTGTTCATCTCCTTTATTGAAAACGCCTTTAAATACGGCACCGATTACCAAGGTAAAACCATGGTTAAAATAAACCTTTTGATAAAAGAGAGGTCTATACAGTTGTACGTGCTGAACAAAATTGGCAAGCATAGGGTAAAAACTGAAAACAGTGGAGTTGGCCTGCAAAACGTTAAAAACAGGTTGAATTTTCTATATCCAAATTCCCATTTCCTGGAAATAGAAGATGACGGTGTTAATTACGAAGTTAATTTAATTTTAAACCTATAGATTATGAACTGTATATTAATTGACGATGAACCGTTGGCCATAGAGATATTGGTAGACTATTGTATAAAAGTAGGTTTTGTTGAGGTGGTGGGTACATTCACGAACCCCCTTGAAGCTATTCCGGCCATAAATGAAAAGAAAGTAGATGTTATTTTCTGTGATATTGAAATGCCACAGATAAACGGTCTTGATTTTATTAGTGCACTGGAAAATCGTCCACTTTTTATATTTACCACTGCATATTCTCAGTACGCAGTAGAAGGTTTTGAGCTTAATGCGGTAGATTATCTGGTAAAACCCATTCCGTATCAAAGGTTTATTAAAGCGGTTTTAAGGGCTAAAGAGCTGTTGTCAAGAAAAGAAGCACCTGCTGCTTTAGTTTCTGCCAATGTGTTCCCGTCCAATGGAGATGGAAATGAAAGCCAGAAGTTCATTTTTGTAAAATCTGAACATGAAAGTGTCAAGATTAATTTAGATGATATACAGTACGTGCAAGGCCTAAAAGATTATCTAAAAATTCATGTAGTGGGAAGTAATAGAGCTATTTTAACCTTACTCAGTTTTAAGGATATTTTAGAGAAATTACCTCAAAACCAGTTTATAAGAGTACATAAATCCTTTGTGGTAAATGTAAACTTTATCAAGACCATACAACGCAATAGAATTGTTATAGATGATATTCGTATACCTATAGGGGAGAGTCATAAATCCCAGTTTTTCTCAATGTTGGGATTGTAATAAATACGAGGAGTTTCGGGTAAAATGGGGGTTTTTGGGCTCTTTGGGTCTATGAAAATTCTTTTCGGGACGGAAGCCATGTAACCTAGAGGGTATACCCCAATTCTTCTTTTAATTTAATGGACATTACCTGGGTTCTGTTCCTAAGTTTTTTGGCACTGGTAAGTAAGTTCTGGGTTTGTAAAAGACGGTCTACTAAACTATTTTGGTATTCTTTACTACGTAACAATGTCTGGTAATCAGAAGTCTCGCCAAAAGATTTTATACGTGTGTATTTTGGGTTGTCCTTAGAAAGCATATCCTTTAGGGCCAAGTGTTTCTCAAGGGTAGGTTGTAACCTGCCCAAAATAATGTCCCTAATTTTTAAATCTATCGATTTTAATTTCTGGATTTCACCGGGATAATTGGTAATCAAACTCTTTAAGGAATCACTTTCAATAAACTCAAATTTAGTAGTGCTTATAACCGAGTTTACGGCACCGTCCAGTAGGTTTATCTGCGAGTAGTTTATATGTACAATGGTGTCCTTTGCGCCCTGGCTAATTTCATCGGAAGAAAGACCTATATAGTTCATTGTGTCTTCCAGTGTTTTTGTGGTGTTGGAATAGCGGTCAATAGAACTGTTCAGGTTTTTTAGGTTGGTGTTTAGCTCGTCGTACAGGCTTTCGTAGATTTTGAGCTCTACAATTCTGTTTTTTCGGATCTCATTTAGATCGTTAATTTTCCAAGCAATTAAAATACCTATGACAATAAGAAAAATTTCCCCAAAGGCATAAACCAAATAGCTTTTGAGTTTGCCCGAACTCAAGAGCTTTTTTCGTATTTTTCTAAAGACTGTCATAGGTGACTATTCTTTTTTTAAGGCTTTGATATCTGTAATCAATTGTGCGATTGAGGCTCGGTTCAACCCATTATAAATGCCTCTAATATGTTTGTTTTTATCAATGAGCAAGAAGTTCTCTGTGTGTAAAAAGTCATTTATGTCTTTAGGAATACCTAAGTCGTTTTCAACAAAATATTGATTTCTCCCCAAATCATATATTTCCATTTTATCACCGGTAACCAAATGCCACTTGTTGTTTAGGATGCCATTTTTTTGCGCATATGATTTAAGTTGAGGAATAGAATCTATTGTGGGGGTCACCGAATGTGATAACAATAGTACCTCTGGGTCATTTTTAAAAGCAGCCTGTACTTTTTGCATATTTCCTGTCATTTTTAAACAAATACCAGGGCAAGTCGTAAAGAAAAAGTCCGTTACATAAATTTTATCTTCAAATGTACGAGGGGTAATGCTATCTCCCATTTGGTCCACAAGGGCGTAGCTGCCAATTTTGTGAAATGCCTTTTCTTCTGGTGAGCCTGGTTCTAGCCAATGGGGCGTAAACGATTTGTCTTCATAGTAGGGAAGATATTCAACTCTACTGGTTCCCGCTTGGTTCTTTTTCTCTTTGCTACCTGTAAAAAGTGTAAGAGCCAAAAGGAGTGTAAGGGTGATATTTTTAGTTTCTAACAACAACTTCATCTTCTAATTGATAACAAGAGTTAGCTCTTCGCATGCCAAAAATCCGTCCATTTTTAGCTTCATAATTAACGTATAGTTTTCCATTTTGCAGCCAAGCTTTTTGTAACCCTTTTTCCTTGCCATTTGAGAGTTTTCTTTCTTTGGCGAGAACGCCATTGGCGTACCACATTTTTTGGGTTCCTTCCAATGCTCCGTCTACATAGGTAGATTCTTCGGCCAGTTCGCCATTTGGCCACCAAACTTTATAATTGCCTACAAGCCGGTTCTGTTTATAGTAAGATTGTATGCGCAACGCACCATTGGCTTCCCATCTTTTGGCAATGCCTTCTCTTTTGCCGTTTAGATACCCCAGTTTCTCACTTAGGTTACCATTTGGGTGGTATGCTATGGAATACCCATTAAAGGGTTCGTCTTTATAGTACCACTTGCCTTCATTTGGGTTGAGCGTTAAATGCTTTTTTTGTAGTTCAAAATTATTGATGACAATGGTTTTTTCGGCAACGGGTTCTACTGCCGAGCTCTCCTTACAACTAGAAATAAAGAGCATTGACAATAGCATACAACAAAAAAGTGATTTCGGCATAATGTCTAGTATCCTTGGTAAGGTCCTGCAAAGGCTAAATAAGAACCTGTTGTAGAATACACCTCATTAATAATATGGTAGTGGTACTCTTCTTTACCATCGGTATACTGGGTAGTGGAAACATGCCCTCCCGAAGCGTCAAGGTCTGTGGGGTATGTTCCCGTGGCATTACACTTTCTTCCGTATAGAAAGACGCCGTCTAAAAGTATGCCCACTAACTTATCATCATCATCTGAAAATGCTTTAGGCTCTAGGTGATAGTGGTACACTCCCGGCCCGATGTGGGCGCCGGTCCAATCCAAACTGGCAGCAGCTTGGTCCAATGGTCCGCCTCCTTCTTGATCATTAAATATAGAGGAGCCGCTCACGGCAATGCCAATGGTGTTAAAATCAGTCTCTACGGTATTACCGGTCAGTTTTGGCGTAGCGTCTACGCGTATAGTGGTTGCATTGTTGTTGCTTGTCATGATGCTGGGCGTCAATGCCACATCCGGTTCTTCTTTGTAGAGGGTGCTACCTTCGCCCCAGTATACGGTTTCGTGATTAGGTAGGCCGGTAGTTTCAATAACCACTTGGGAACCATCTAAATAGATAGTGGTAGCATCGGTATTGAAAGCAGCAAAGGCAGCATGCAGTTCTGTTACGATTTCTTCTTCGGAATCTTCGTTTAGGTCAGAATCCGTTACGCGATCGGAGCTACAGGCAATTAATCCAATACATATTAATACAGGGGCAAAACCAAATGGAATGATTTTTTTTAGGGCTTCTTTTTTCATAATATTTGTTTAATTAGATAGATTTTTAGGTCTTTCTATTGCTTTTTTCCTCTTTTGGGTTTTGGCGCTTTTTTGAGTTCATCCAGAGAAAGGTATCCGTCTTCGTCCGTATCTATTTTTGCAAAGTCGTTTTTTAGAGGGCCTTTTACCTCTTTTTCGGAAAGTTTACCGTCCTCATCTGCATCCATCTGTTTTATCAATTCGGTGGCCGATGGTGGTTCTTGACCTCGTTTTTCTTGGGCAGATGAGGTTTGAACTGCGATAAGGGTAAAAGCTGCGGTAGCAACTACTGTGTAAAATGATTTTTTGTTCATTGTATTTATTTTTTAATTATTTCTATTTGTGATGACAAAGGTGGGCAAAGGTTAGATGCGGAATGACGGTAATCTGTAAGTGATGGAAGGTTTTCAGTGAATGCCGGTTTATACTCTGTAAACTGTATGGTTTTAGCCGTTTAGAATGGTGTTTTTAGGGTTCTGACGAGAAATAATTACTTTAATTTGCAGCATGAAACAAACACATCGTTTTCTTTTTCATGTTTTTTTATGGATGGCCATTTGGTTTATGGCTTGGTTGTTACTTAATGAAAATGCGCGGTTTTTAAACAAAAACGTATCTTCCTTTATCATGCAGATCGTGGTTATAGCCGCATTAATTTATCTAACTGCCCCAGCCTTACTTTTCAAGAAAAAGTATGTTCTTTTTGGAGTAGTGTCCTTTATTATATTGATTAGTTGTTCGTTTCTGATTTCTGAAAATTTAATGTTTCCTGAGAATAGTATGAGACCTCCGCCGGGAGCTCGTAGAGGTGGTCCGCCAATGGCTCCTCCCCAAATTTTAATTCAGTTCTTAATACTTTCCATTGCCTACGTGTTGGCCACATTTGTGGAAACTTTTTTGTTCGCCCAAAATAAAGAAGAGGAGACCATTAGAAACAAAAATGAAAACCTTCAGATGGAATTGAAGTTTTTAAAGTCTCAGATTAACCCACATTTTTTGTTCAATTCGCTTAATAATATTTATGCCCTTTCGGTAATTGATTCCGGCCGTACTCAAGAGAGTATAGGAACTTTGTCCAATATGCTTAGGTACGTACTGTACGAGTGTGAACAGCCTATGGTTTCCGTTAAAAAGGAGATTGCTTATATTAGTAATTATCTGGATTTATTTCGTTTAAAAAGCAGTAAACCTTTTCCGATAAAAACCGATTTTCAATTGTCCAATTCCAATGCGATTATAGCGCCAATGCTATTTATACCATTTGTTGAAAATGCCCTAAAGCACGGAAATGTAGACCATGCAGCAGATGGATATTTGGAAATAAAAGTACGTTCGGATAACCAAAAGATAGATTTTTATGTGTCCAATAGTGTTTCGGAAACGCCCGCTCAAAAAGACGCCGTTGGTGGTATAGGATTGGAGAATGTTAAAAAACGATTAGAAATTCTTTATCCGCATAAACACAAATTAATTATTGAACAGACCCCTAAAAGTTATACCGTAAATCTTAGCATCAATTTAGATGGAACCCATTAAATGTATTGTAGTAGACGATGAAGAACTGGCGCGAGGCCTATTAAAAGCCTATATAGAACGGTTGGATTTTTTAAAGCTCGTGGCCGAAGTTGCCAACCCTTTGGAAGCCCTGAACATTATGAAAAGTGAGCGGGTAGACTTACTTTTTCTAGATATTCAGATGCCAGAAATAAAAGGTACGGATTTGGCTAAGCTGGTCCCGGATTATACACAGGTCATATTTACCACGGCCTATTCCGAATACGCTTTGGAGGGGTTTGAGCTTAGTGCACTGGATTACTTGTTGAAACCCATTAGTTTTGAACGTTTTTTATCGGCAGTAAATAAAGCAAAACCTAATAAAGAAGTACCTACTAAAGACAAGGACTCTGCGGATAGTATTACCATTAAGTCGGGTTATGACCTTCACAAGCTTAAGTATGAAGACATTCTCTATATTGAAAGTGATAGCGAGTACGTTAATTTTTATTTGGGCGATAAAAAGTTCATGAGCTTGCAGTCGCTAAAGAAATTGATAGAACTATTGCCTACAGACCAATTTATGCGGGTACACCGTTCTTTTATTGTAAACCGTAAAAAAGTAAGCTCTTTAAAAGGGCGTGATATTTATATAGGTAATAAAGAGATTCCCGTGAGTGCCCAATATTTTGATGCAGTAAAGGAGGAATTGTTCTAAGCAGCTTTAATTCGTCTGCTATACGAGTAAAAAAAAGGACCTAGATATTTCTAGGCCCTTTTTGCATTTTAAGTAGGTATGTTCTAGGTGAAAACAGATAGGCTTTTGGGAAACCTAAATAGTTTTCAAAATATTATTAGTTCAATCCCTCTTGGGTTGAATTTTGTTCTATTGTTACTTCTGCAACAGCATTATCCGCCTCATGGTTCTTATTGTCATTGTCATAAATGATAATTGCAGTTACAAAACTTGCAAAATAAAGTAGGCTTTTTAATTTCTTGTTCATAACGGTGGGGGTTTTGATTTCTGAAGCTAATTTACGGCGACTATGGACTTAAAAAACCCGATTGTTGCCAAATGAGCTTTTTCTGATGTCAAACTAAAGTATAATGTTGAATACCATTTTTGCTTAACGATGTTTTTTATCACTTCATCGGAGGTGCCGTTTTTACAGCTGTTTTGAGAAGCTTATTAAATTTGGTTTTTGAGGTTTAATCAGGTCTTATTAGACAGGTACAATGATAAAGAGTGGTATGTTAGTCGTGTTTTTGCTTCTTAAAACCAACTTCCCAAACAAAAGCTCCGGCCATATAGACCATGAAAAGGGCAAAAGGTAACGAGGTTACGATCAATAACTTCTGAACTGCCGTTAGCACATCTATATCCGGTTTGGCGTTTCCTAAAAGAAGTAGGGACATGGTGGCCAATAAAATAAAAACGGCCCAGATAAGTCTGTGTTTTTTGCTGGGGTTCTTTCTCCCGTGATCCGTAAACATGCTCAGAACGAAAACGGCAGAATCTACAGAGGTCACCAAAAAACTAATAAGTAAAAAAATGGTAGTAAAATTTAGGAGCGTTGCCATGGGGTAATTTTCAAAGAATACAAAAATGGAGGAAAAGACATCTCCAAATTCATTTTTGTAGGTACCCCAAGAGGTAATAAGTTCAAAAGCCGAAGTTCCAAAAACCGAAAACCAAAAAAATGTCCCCAAAGACGGAATGATCAAAACGCCCAAAAGTAATTGGCGTAGGGTGCGCCCTTTTGATATACGCGCAATGAAGATTCCTGTAAACGGAGCCCAAGCCAACCAAAAGGCCCAATAATAGAAAGTCCAATCGGTTAGAAAGGTCATTCCGGGGTTATAGTTCCCGTATGCTAGACTCATAGGTGCAAAATCAATAAGGTAGTGAAAGGTAGCCATGGCAAAGAACATTACTATTCCTGGGACATCACTCATCAAAAAAATGAACAGAAGTAGAAGGGTTGTAATCAGAATATTCACTTTTGAAATAATCTTTATGCCCTTATTGACCCCTTGCCAAGCGGAATAGAATGCGATTGCCGAGATGAGAACGGCCAAAAGTAACGTAGTGGTTATACCAAAATTGGTAGTAAAAACATGATTAAGACCGCCGTTTATTTGTGTTGTACCTAAACCTATTGCAGCTATGAGTCCAAAAACAGTGGTAATAATCGTCATAATATCAATTCCACTTTTGGCCAAAGGATTGGAAATAGTATCCGCTATGGTAGAGCTTACCCTTACTTTCTTTTTCTTTACGAAGAGTGCATAGCCTACAACCATGGCAAACAGTCCGTAAAAGGCCCAAGCTGTAAACCCCCATTGATAGAAAGTGAATTCCAATGCTAAAATTTCGGGTTGTAAGTTAGAAGTGTAGGGCGGGTGCTGTTGCATAAAAACAGGTTCCTGTACGGCACGGAGCAAAATTCCTGAGCCCATTCCTGCACTGTAAAGCATAGCCGTCCAAGCCCAAAGGGAGTGTTCGGGTTTTGAATTTTTCTTGCCCAATTTAATTTTTCCGAAAGGCGAAAAGGCGATTGCCAATAGAAAAAGCACGCATCCCAACCCTAGATAAAGGTAGAAGAACCCAAAATAATTCCTGACCCAGACCGAAGCCGTTTCAATAGCTTCATAGCTGGTTTCCGTGGCAAAGAAAACGACAAGGGTAAACAGGAAAATTATACCGATGGAAACGGAAAGTAAAGGGTTTTTAAGGTGCCGCATGCTCGGTAATTAGGGTTCAGGTTTTTGGTAAACAAGCGTAAAATAAGAACTTTGACCCAAATCCGACTCCAATACTGCCATAAACTCTTCTTTTTTTGTCTGTATAAGAATGGCCGCGGTGTTCGGGGCTACTTCACCTAAATTTTCGGCATGTAGGGTAATCGTATTTTTCCCGGGCTGTAATGTGAGATTGAAAAATTGCTTTTTACGCTTCAATTTTACATGTTGAATAGCAACTGCCCCATTCAAGTAAATGGTCACGATATCATCATCTATTCTGCGGTGGTCGTAAAGTGCCAAGCGCACTCTTTTTTCAAGAACTGTATAAGTTTTTTTACTGTCTATTAAGATGCGGTCCGCAATTTTATCAGGTGGATTCGTATGGGTTACACCTTCTTTTTTTAGAAGTCCGGTTTTGTCCTTTGGTCGGGAAGGGAGGGCTTTTACAGCAATGCCCGTAACGGTAATGTCTTTGTTAAAATCGATTAATAAAGATTGTTTGCTCTCAATTTTAAGGGCTATGGTTACATGGTCATAAACCTTGTCAGGACGAATAATAAAAGTGAAATAACCCCGGGAAGTATAGGATGGAGGCGGATGAACAGTTAATTCAGGCTCGGATTGAACCGCATCTACACTATCCAAAACATTTGCATTGATTGTGCCATGGTCCGATGGAAATATGGCTATAGGATACGAATAACTTTGGTCTGGCAATTGTCTTCCAAAAATCCAAAACCCAATTTCATATGCTTTACCTAACTGCAAAGGTTCTTTAAGCTTTACGGTTACAATTGATTCATAGCCCAAGGGAGCCCCTTGTGGCATCTCCAATTCATTTGAAGCAGAAGCCTGACCGTGAACAAAGTTCAACGTTGCAAGACCCAATAGTAAAATGAATATGTGCAGTTGGTTCATTTTGCTCTGGCAATATTGCGAATCATACCACCAAAGATGAAATAATGAAAAGGTACAATACTGTACCAGTATAATCGTCCTTTGAGACCCCTAGGTCTGAACGTTGCCGTTTGGTGCAGTACATTGTTTTCGTCAATTTTAAATTCTAGCCAAGCTTCTCCGGGTAGTTTCATTTCGGCAAAAAGTAATAGGCGTTTTGCTTTTTTATCGGCTAGAAGAACCCGCCAAAAATCCAGTGAGTCGCCGGCATAAATTTTATCGGGGTGCGTTCGTCCACGTCTTAATCCCACCCCGCCTGAAAATTTATCGATTATTCCCCTTATTTTCCAAAGCCAGTTTCCATAGTACCAACCGGTTTCTCCACCAATTCTCCAAATGTTGCGCAAGACCTGTTCCGGATTATCTACTTTTATTTTTTTCTCGTCTTTCAGAACGCCATACTTAGGAACTTGAATATACTTTTCTAAGTTCTTTTTAAAGCGGCCGCTTACCATACTATCCTTCCAGCTGCTGACCACCAGGTTTTGTTCTATTTTCTTAAAGGCTAAATCAATCGCTTCTTTATAGGAATGAGGTTTTAAACCTAAAAGCTTTTGTAACCTTTGATCTTTGGCAATAACTTCAATTTTCATACTATCAACAAGGTTCAATGCCAATTTGTACGATGTTGAGGTAACAAAATAGAGCCAGTAGCTAGATAGCTTTGGCGTCATTACGGGCACGGTAAAAATATAATTCTTAAAACCGCGTACTTCCGCATACTGCTCTAGCATTTGTTTATAGGTGAGTACGTCCGGACCGGCAATATCAAAAGAATCGTTATAGGTTTTTTCATTACCCATAACACCGGTCAAAAAAGCCAGAATATCCCGGATGGCTATAGGTTGTGTTTTGGTCAATACCCATTTTGGAGTAATCATTACGGGTAATTTTTCGCATAAATCACGAATAATTTCAAACGAAGAACTTCCTGAGCCTACAATAATTCCAGCTCTTAAAACGGTAAGTTCAAAAGAACCTTCATAGAGAATGCGCTCCACATTTTTCCGGGACCAGAGGTGCTTGGAAAGATTCTCTTCGTTCACGATACCACTCAAATAAATGACTTGCTTTACTTGGGTTTCACTTAAATAAGCATTAAAATTTTCTGCGGTCTTGGCCTCTAAGGTGTCAAAATCCTGTGTAGACGAACTCATAGAATGAATCAAAAAATAGGCTACATCTATGTCTTTTGGGACCACTCCTTTTTGCATGTCCTTTAAAAAATCTATTTCTAGGACCTGTATCTGAGCCCGCATTTCTTTTTCAATAGAAAATCGGGTTTCATCTCGTACTGTGCATACCACCTCATGGTCCAATTCCAATAATTGGGGTAGCAATCGCATTCCTATATAACCGTTAGCGCCCGTTAAGAGAATTTTCATAAGCTTTTTGGATGTTTATAAGTCTTCGATGGAAGTAGGGGCATTATCAGCTTTAAAGTTCTGAATTTTGATAAAAAACTTCTGAATCGCTTTGGTATCGGCCTTTACCTTAATAAAATAATGGTCTCGATATATGGAGTAAATACCAATGTCACCTTTGTATAAAGTGAGTTTGTAAAACGGAATAACTAAAGCAAAGGTTTCTAATAAAGACCTGAAACGAACAATAATACCTTTGGGCCTTAGCTCAATGTTACATTGATCGCGATTGTTATCCAAAATGAGCAAGTTTCTAATTTCAATGCTCGTTTCGGTAATGAACAATCTAGGCGAGCCAATACCGCCCATGTTCCAGCGTTCCCTTAATGGAAAGGGTTTACCTACCGCTTCATCTATTTTTTTTGTAACCTGTTTATCGGTATATGATACGTTCAAAAGCATATATGGTCCTATTTACAAATTGGATTGTTGCGCTCAGGGGCTGCATTTCTATAAAGTTAAAGAAAAGCGAGGCCAATACCGCCTGTCTTAGGGTAAAAGCGCAAAAAATGATTAGTTTTGCAGCCTGAAACGAAACATGATATGGGTATTCAAGCAATTTTAGAAACCAAGGTAAAGGAAGCGGTCGCAGCTATTTTTGAAAAAGAACTGCCGTCGGTAGAATTTCAGCCAACACGCAAGGATTTTGAAGGTGATGTTACGGTGGTTGTATTCCCCATGCTTCGTGTAGTTAAAGGAAATCCAGTTCAGATAGGTGAGCAAATTGGAGCTTACTTGGAAAAAGAGGTTGCTGAAGTTACCGGTTTTAACGTCATAAAAGGTTTTTTGAACCTGGTGATCGGAGATGGTTTTTATCTTGATTTCTTTAATGGAGTAAAAAATGATGCCACATACGGTCATGTACCCCAAGAGGACAATAATGCCATAATGGTAGAGTATTCTTCGCCAAATACCAATAAGCCGTTGCACTTGGGGCATATTAGAAATAACCTCTTAGGATATTCTGTAGCCGAGATTTTAAAGGCCTCGGGGAAAAAAGTGTATAAAACCCAAATTATCAATGACCGTGGAATACATATTTGTAAAAGTATGTTGGCATGGAGGCGTTTTGGAAATGGCGGAACCCCGGAAAGTACAGGGTTAAAGGGTGATAAGCTTGTAGGTAACTATTACGTAGCTTTTGATAAGGCCTATAAGGCCGAAATTGCCGAAATGGTTGCTAATGGAACAGATAAAAAAGTTGCGGAAAAGGAAGCTCCAATTCTATTAGAAGCCCAAGAAATGCTTCAAAAATGGGAGGCTGGTGATGAAGAAGTTGTAGCGCTTTGGAAAGAAATGAACGGCTGGGTCTACAAAGGTTTTGATGTTACTTACAAAAATCTTGGGGTAGATTTTGATACGCTGTACTATGAAAGCAATACATATTTGCTAGGTAAGGACGTTGTGGCCGGCGGATTGGAAAAGGGTATTTTCTATAAAAAGGAAGATGGTAGTGTTTGGATAGATTTAACTGATGAAGGTCTTGATGAAAAAATAGTGCTCCGTTCCGATGGTACTGCGGTTTATATGACCCAGGATATAGGTACTGCTATACAAAGGGTTAAGGATTATCCAGATGTGGGTGGTATGGTATACACGGTTGGTAATGAACAGGATTACCATTTTAAAGTGTTGTTTCTGATTTTGAAAAAGCTAGGCTTTTCATGGTCTGAAAACCTACACCATTTAAGTTACGGAATGGTAGATTTACCTAGTGGAAAAATGAAGAGTAGGGAAGGTACCGTTGTGGATGCAGATGATCTAATGAACGATATGACCAGTACGGCAGCTCAAATATCCGAAGAGCTTGGAAAGCTGGAGGGGTATTCTGAAGAAGAGAAAAACTCCCTCTATAAATTGATAGGCTTAGGCGCCTTAAAATATTACATTCTAAAAGTAGATCCTAAAAAGACAATTCTGTTTAATCCGGAAGAGTCAGTGGATTTTCAAGGGAATACAGGGCCGTTCATCCAATATACCTATGCACGTATCCAGTCTATTTTAAGAAAAGCCAATTTTGATACCGCTACGGATATAGAAATTACAGCTCTTGGTGGTTTGCACCCCAAAGAAAAAGAACTTATTAAACAGTTGCAGTTGTACCCTGAGACCGTACAATTGGCAGCGGAGAACTATAGCCCGGCACTTATTGCCAATTACACGTACGATTTGGTGAAGGAATTTAACTCCTTCTATCAGCAGGTTTCAATTCTTGGGGAAACGGACGAAAACAAAAAAGTACTTCGTGTACAGCTATCCCAAAAAGTGAGTGAGGTAATTGCATCCGCCTTTAAACTTTTGGGGATTAATGTTCCCGATCGTATGTAAGCCCAAGCGGCTTTACGCAATTTAAATCCGTTTTTGGAGTTGTAGAGGATATGCTAACAGAGTACAATTTCAAGATTTTGGCAGTAGCATTTCTTTGCATTCAGGCGCTTTATATAGTGTACTATACGTTGGGGCTTTATGCCTTGAATCCGTTTGTGAGGACCAAACCTCTTACGGATAAAGAAAAAAGGTTTCTTACGGATAATTTTGCGGTGTATTCTAAGCTTAACCCTTCCCTAAAGGCAAAATGTGATAAACGGATTATATGGTTCAGGAGTAGAAAAAAGTTCATTTTCTATGGAAAAGTGGATAAAAAGAAGGAGTTAACGTTACTTTTAAGTGCATCCGTGGTTCTAATGACTTTGGGTCTTAAGAGCTATAAAATGCGTAAATCACTGTTGCGTATTGTTATTTATCCCTCAAAATATTATTCCCGCATTAACAGAAGGCACCATCTAGGGGAGTACAATCCTCGTTTTAAAACGGTAATTTTTTCTGCGGATACCATTTGGGAAGGATTCCGTATTGCCGATGATAATGTAAACTTGGCCTTACATGAATTTGCACATGCGCTAAGTTTTGAAATGATTAAACAGAGCTCATGGGAAGCTCGGAAGTTTAGAGTGGGACTTAAGAAAATAAAAGAACTTTTTCTTAGGGAGGGCTATGCCCAGAAGTTAGTGGATTCCAATTATTTTAGGGATTACGGTATGACCAACCTACAGGAATTCTTCTCTGTTGCCGTTGAAAATTATGCCGAGACACCGCACCTATTTTTAGCTGATTTTCCGGAGTTGTACGGTATTATTCAAAAAATGTTAGGTTTTGATTTTCAAGTGCTTCCTAATGAATCGTTAGGTGGGGTAGCCATGGAAACGTAATAATGTCTTACATAGCCAAGCTAGGTCTAGTGTCCAAATGGTTGGTGTGCCATATTTTAAGCTGATTGGTATGGTCTATGTTCCCTCCGGATAAAATTACCATCACCCTTTTTTTGTTAGGGCTGTTTTTTAGCCATTGCATTACGCCTTCCATTGCCATGGCACTTGTAGGCTCAACGTGCAATTTTAATAAATGGGTCAGCCATTGGGTCCAGTAAATTAACTTGGCTTCTGCAACCTCGTACATGCCATCTAACCGTTTTAGGTACTCAAATGTAATGTCTCCTACTGCCATGGTCATTGCACCATCTGCTAGTGTGTCCGGTGTGGCCTGTAATCTCTGAATTTGGTTGGTTCGCAATGATTCTGCTGCATCATTGGCGTTTAAAGGTTCAACACCAAAAACTTTGGTATTTGGAGATAAGGCATTGGTTGCGATTACGGTACCGGATAAAAGTCCGCCTCCACCACATGGGGCAAAAACGGCATCTATACCTGAAACCTGCTCAAGTGCCTCACATACGGCCGTTCCTTGCCCGGCTATGACTTGGTTATGGTTATATGGCGGTATCCAATACGTTCCTTCTTCTTTGGAAGCGGAGAGTACACTTTCATCGGCAATGTTTCTATTTTCGCAAAGTGCTACCTTGGCACCGTAGGATTGAGTAGCCTGTATCTTAATTTTTGATGCGTATACGGGCATATAAATAGTAGCGGGAATGTTGAATTGGCGTGCGGCCCAAGCAACCGCCTGCGAATGGTTACCGGAACTATTGGCAATGATATGTTTTGGTTTTTTATTGTTTTCTAAGAGCCAGGCAATTGTATTGCAGGCACCTCTGGCTTTGAATGCTCCTATTTTTTGAAGACATTCCGCTTTAAAGTAAATTTCATGCCCGAGCCAATCATTTAATAAACAGGAGGTGAAAATTGGGGTCTGGAGCACATAATTGTCAATGCGTTTTCTGGCATTTTTAATATCTTCTATTGTAGGCATAAATGGAAGGTTTCTCAGAAGTGAATGAAATAATTAATCCTTTAAAATTAATTATAATTAATGGGGGAGAGCTCTTGAATTCCTATTAAAATCGCACTCTAAAACTAACATTGGGCGTAAGACCTAAGGAAACGTTTTCAACTTTTTCTATCTCATTGTCTTCATTCAGGCGATAGTAACTGTTTAAAATGTTCTTTCTACTAGTAAAATTCAAAACGGAAATACCTGCGGATGCTTTCAATTTTTCTGTAAGGTTGAAATTGTAAATGGCGGAAGCATCGGCGCGTAAATATTCGGGTAGCCGGTTACTATTGGGGTCTTGGTAATTAATTCTGTTAGGAAAAAAAGAAGTGTCCAATGGTTCATCCGGATCTGGCTCCGTATAGGGTTTTCCCGTACGATAGTTTAGTCCAATACCCAATTTAAAGTTCTCCAGCGTATAGGTCCCGGCAAAGGTAGCGGCATGTCTTATATCTAGGTTGTTCGGGAAATTGGGGGGTAGAACTTCGGAGAAATTGTAATTGTTGAAATTGTAGGTGTAGCTGGCCCAAACACTATAGTTATCGGTCTTTTTGTTGATTAGAAATTCAACGCCTTTTACATCGTACTTTCCTATTTCCCCATTAAATTGATTCTGGTTCTGAAAGCCCTGTGTTGAGGTGCTAATGCCATCCACTTCTTTATAAAAGGCCTCAAGTCCCACATAAAAATTTTCATGGTCATAGTTGATACCTATAGAGCCTTGTTTACTCTTGGTAATAGGCAGGCTTTCTCCGTCCGATACTATCCAACGCCGTTTTTCTATACCCAGAAAATTTTGCTCCAAATCAATAATCTGGTTGATAGCTTGACTCTTGAATTCGCCCAGTGCCTGAACTTTTAAGTGCCTTGTAAAAGCATAGTTAAAACTTAATCTTGGTTCTAGAATATACTCCTTAAAAGTGTCCGGGTTTTCTAAATAGTTCAATCTAAGTCCGCCTCTTGCATAGATTTTTTTATCGGTTGATGTAAAGGTGAGTTCAGAAAAAAGAGCGTGACTCTTAATAACGTTTCGGGCGTTACTCTCAAAAGGTGGTTGTGTTACCGATGTTTCATTGGCAATACCCGTATCTGTAAATTGATAGCCGTTAAGCCAGTTGAAATTATCATTGGGCATAAAATTGGTACTGAGCTTTAAGGCCGTTTCTTCAACTTCATTATTCTGAAAAAGTATCTGCTCCGCATTAGCGGAAATATTCCGGGCGTCTAATTGGTACTGTGTACTGTAGAGGTTGATATACGTAGCGAATTTTTCGGTCCAGTCACTACTTAGGCTTGCTCCAAGAGATAAGTTGGTTTGGTTTAAGGCGCTGTGTATTTCATTGGTATCGGACATGTCACGTTCTGTGTAGTCCAATAGATTATTAATGTTTATAAAGCTAAAACGAAACTTGTGCCGGTCATTAATATCATACAAAACCTTACCCGTAAAATCATAGAAATAGAAATTTCCCTCTTGAGTTACTTGACTGTCATCAAAAACGCGAGTAAAGAATTTATCATAGGTAGGGGTGTCAATAAGGTCTGTAAGGGAGCGTCTGGCCGAAAATTGAACAGCAACCTTATCCGTAATGGGTAGATGTCCGTAAACGTCACCGCCAATAAGATTGAAACCTGCACCTGCAAAAAAAGTGTCTGCAATGGCATCTTTGCTACGCATATCTATAATGCCACTTACGCCATCGCCATATTGACTTCCAGTGCCATTTTTTATTAAGGTTACTTTGTCTGTCAAATAAGGATTAAACGCCGATATCAACCCAAAAAAGTGTCCAGATTGGTACATTTTTATACCATCCCAAAGAATAAGGTTTTGGTCATTGCTTCCCCCGCGTATGTTAATGTTGGACACGGTTTCGTCCGTACTCTCTATGCCGGGCAATGCTTGAACGGTCTGTAAAACATCAGGTTCTATAAGTCCCGGTAGGATGCCAAATTCCTCACTGTTCATTTGAAAGCTTCCATCGGTTTGTTTTACAAGGCCTTTGGTAAGGAATTCATAAACAACCACTTCTTCTAGTTGTTGGTAAAACTGGGCGAGCAAAAGGGTTTTACAAGGTGCTTTTTTAATGAGCTCATCAGCGTTAACAAAAAGGGTTTTATAGCCTAAGTGCTTAATTTGGACAGAGGCACTTCTGGGAACGTTGTGCAATACAAATGTGCCGGTCTCATCAATAAAAGTGGTAATGTTGGTTCCCAAGACCTTTACACTGGCACCGTAGAGGGTGTTCATCTTAAAATTATCCAGAACCGTGGCGCAGATAGAAATAAAATTACTTTTGGTAAGGGTGTAATACCGCTCGTTAATTTTTTCTAGCTCAACTTGGGTCTGGGTCTCAATATCATCTAAAATGATGGGCAATGAAGTTTCTTGCGGGACATAAATTTCAAGGCCAAGTACTTCACTATCCGCATAAGAGAATTTAATATCAAATTCTTGCTCTAGCTGTTGCAAAAAAGTAGACAGCGCTATTTTTTCACCAGTTTGTGCTATAGTATCGTGTGAGGTTATAAAACACGTAAAACCTAAAATAAAAAGAAGAAGTTTACGGATTTTTATCGCCATAGAAGAGCACTTTGCTGCCCTCAAATTTAAACTTTATTTGCGAGGGTGCGCTTATGCTCTTTAACGCAACATCCACATCCGTATTGTTAAAAGTTCCGGTGAACAATTGTTCTGTGTCTATATCCTTTGTTTCAACCGTAATATTATGCTGTCTTTCAAATTCACTAAGGACATATTTAAGCGGAACACTTTTGAAAGTACTTTCATTATTGATCCAAGACGGATGTTCCGTTTTAGATACCGGTACCTGGGTAATTTTACCATCTATGACCAAAAAGGAATTTCCGGCGGGCAACTTGGTTTCTTTATCGTTAAAAGTAACACTTACCAATCCTTCAAAACAGGTAACTTCAAAAAAGCCCGGTCTGTTTTCTACATTAAATTGAGTTCCTAAAACAGCAACTACGCCATCTTTTGTTTCAACGGTAAAACGCTCGCCCTTGGCCACTTTAAAAAACGCCTCACCTTTAAGTTCAACATTTCGTTCTTTGCTCCATTTACGTTCACTAAAAGAGAGTTCGGAATCTGCATTTAGTTGTACTTTGGAATTATCGGGAAGGGTAATTTCTTTGTTTTCGGCATATTCGGTAACAATGTTTTCATCTAAAGAGTTGAGATAAAAATACGAACCGAACATAATAACGGCCGCCGCTGCCGCAATACGTAAAAATTTCTTGAAAGGATGCAGCTGTACAACCTTGGTGTCCATTAAAGTACGTTGGTTCTTTAAGGCCATAAGGGCTTCGTTAGCGTCAAAGGCGGGAGCTTGTAGCTGGCCCGAAGCGGCAATAATGCGCTCATAGGAAGCATATTCCGCAGACTTTTTAAACTCTGCGAGCTCGGCCTCGGTGAGGTCATTGTTCAACCATTTTGCTAAGTGATTTTCTTGCATCAATTCTAGCTTTATGCCTTAGTAACAATTCATTACGTAAATACCCTACTTTTTATTTTTGATATATGGTAGCTATGTATTAAAAACTATTTTAACCACTAACCACTAACCACTAACCACTAACCACTAACCACTAACCACTATATCCCATCAATCTTTTCTCGAAGCGATTTCAATGCCAAATGCATTCTTTTTTCAATAGCCTTTACGCTTACTCCTTCCATTTCGGCTATCTCTGCATATTTCTTTCCATCAATTCGATTTAATAGAAAAGTGGTCCGTTGGTTTTCCGGAAGGCTGTCCAAGGCACGGTTCAATCTCTGTTTGAATTCGTCTTCCTCCATCAAGAATTCGGGCGATTCATGGGTAACCTTTAAGGTCTTGTCCGCATACTTTAAACGTACCTTCTCGGCTTTTATCACATTAAGGTACAAATTGTTGGCAACGGTGTAAACAAACGATTTGGCTTTTTCCGGAGAAACCTTGGCACAGTTCTCCCAAAGTTTTACAAATGCCTCTTGAACGGCATCATGGGCTTTCTCCTCATTGCCAAACTTATAATATATATAGTTGAAAACCGTTTTAGAATTAGCTTTGAAAATTGTATCAAAGACTTGCTCTTCGCAAACATTGCCTGTATTTTTGGTTTCCAATTAGGGTATTTTTTTTCAAAGGTATTTGAAAAAAATGAATTTGCTCAGGTAGGGTATTTCAAAAATGGGTTGTTTCAATTTCAAAGTACCCCTAAATTCCAAATCAGTATGAAGAAGTGTTTTAAATTTTCATTAGTAGCTTTCCTACTGGCTCTGCTAATGGCCTTGACCGCATGTCAAGATGAAGAGCCCTTTGAGGAGTCTATAGATGCTGAAAAAACTTTAACTGTTGATTCCGCCACTTTAGAACTTCTAAAAGAAGCGGTTTCCAATGATGGTTCGTATGACAATATTGTAGATGGTGCCAGTTGTTTTGATATTCAATTTCCCTATACGGTTGTAGTGAACGATGAAAGGCTAACAATTGATTCTATGGAGGGCCTACAGGTTCTGGAAGAATTTTTAGATGCTTTAGAAGGTTTCAATAGTACTATGGTTATTGTTTTTCCAGTAACCGTTACTATGGCAGATTACACGGAAGTTACCGTAGGTTCTAGAGCCGATTTGGAAAAACTTGTGACTCAATGCGTTGAAGGAGGTGCGGATGCGGATATTGAGTGCGTAGACTTGGTCTATCCTGCCACCGTATTTACCTATAATCCTGATTTTCAACAAACGGCTTCTGTAACCGTTGCCCATGATGCAGAGTTAAGAAGATTTTTTGCTGGTCTTGAAGATACGGATTTGGTGAGTTTTGATTATCCGGTCACCTTAATATATTTAAATGGCACCGAGGTTGTGGTTAACTCAAATACAGAGATATCCAGTATTTTGGAACAGGCCAAAAAGGCATGTGATGAAGATGATGATAACGATTACAATGATGATGATTTTACAAAGCCCCAATTAGACAATGTGTTAATTGATTGCCCTTGGAATCTAATTCAAGTACAAACAAAAGCTGAAAACCAATCTGAACAATACAATAGTTATGCGTTGTCCTTTATGGAAGACGGAAAGGTCACGGCCTATGATAAGTATGGCTACGGAATAGACGGTGATTGGAGTACGTTCGTTGAGGAGTATAGAGTTGTTGTGAAAATTAATTTTGAAGCAAACGATTATTTTACCAATACTTGGAAAGTATACGAAATTAAAGAAGGTAAGATAAAAATGTTCGTAGAGGATGACTCTATGGTGTTAGAAAAGAATTGCGACTATCAACCGGAAATATGTAATAAGGAAACCATTGTTGAACGATTGGGAGTATGTAACTGGAGACTGGCGGATGAAAAAGGTGAGTTTTTTGAGGAACAGAACGTAAAATTCGCAGAACAAGGTCTTCTGGTTTATGACCCCAATGGTGAAGTGGTAGATGAAGGAAGTTGGGACGTTACGGAAAATGTGTTGATTTTAAAAGGTCTTACCGAGAATTTAGAAAGTTACATTGGCGAATGGCAGGTGCTTGAATGCGGCCAGGAGTACATGAAAATAAAGAGAAAAGAAGAAGTTGTTGCACTGAGCAAAGTTTGCAACTAACTTTTAATAATTAAGGATTAGAGTAACCGAATACCTATTTTTGCCCCACAGATTTTTAAAGAGCACCCTTCGTGAGAGGGGTGCTTTTTTTTTGATATCATATTTTTTTCTTTACGCCCCGTTCTTTAGCGTAGTTATTATTAAATTTGCCTTTCTTCAAAAGCAAGTAAGACGATGTTTGACAATTTAAGTGATAAGCTAGATAAAGCCCTCCACACCCTACGGGGCCATGGGCAGATTACAGAAATTAACGTTGCCGAGACCACTAAAGAAGTACGTAGGGCTTTATTGGATGCGGATGTTAACTTCAGGATAGCCAAAGAATTTACCAATAAGGTCAAAGAAAAAGCTTTGGGTCAAGATGTATTGACCACTTTGCAACCTGGCCAATTAATGGTAAAGATTGTTAAGGATGAGCTTACGGAGCTTATGGGCGGGGAAACAGAAGGGATTAACCTCTCCGGAACTCCTTCCATAATTTTAATGTCCGGTTTACAAGGTTCGGGTAAAACTACCTTTTCAGGTAAATTGGCCAACTTCCTAAAAACCAAAAAAACAAAGAAGCCTTTATTGGTGGCGTGTGATGTGTACCGTCCTGCGGCAATAGATCAGCTGCACGTAGTTGGGGAGCAAATTGGGGTTGAGGTATATTCCGATCGTGATGAGAAGAACCCGGTAAAGATTGCACAGGCCGGTATTGCCAAAGCAAAATCAGAAGGCTACAACGTAGTTATTATAGATACCGCGGGTCGTTTGGCGGTAGATGAGGAGATGATGAACGAAATCTCTGAAATCCATAAAACCATACAACCTCAAGAAACGCTTTTTGTAGTAGATTCTATGACGGGTCAAGATGCTGTAAACACGGCAAAGGCCTTTAATGATATTTTAAATTTTGACGGGGTAGTACTTACCAAGTTAGATGGTGATACCCGTGGTGGAGCTGCTATTTCAATTAAATCGGTAGTAGATAAGCCTATAAAATTCATCGGTACAGGTGAAAAAATGGAAGCTATTGATGTTTTCCACCCTTCACGTATGGCCGAGCGTATTCTGGGCATGGGTGATGTTATTTCTTTAGTTGAACGTGCCCAAGAGCAGTTTGATGAAGAAGAGGCCCGTAAAATCCAGAAGAAAATTGCCAAAAACAAGTTTGGCTTTGATGATTTCCTTTCCCAGATACAGCAAATCAAAAAGATGGGTAACATCAAGGATTTAATGGGGATGATTCCTGGAGCAGGAAAAGCACTTAAAGGATTGGATATAGATGATGATGCCTTTAAGCACATTGAAGCCATTATACATAGTATGACGCCAGATGAGCGTTCAAACCCTTCCAAATTGAACATGAGCCGTAAAAAGCGTATCGCCAAAGGAAGTGGAAGACAAGTGCAAGAAGTAAACCAACTTTTGAAGCAGTTTGACCAGATGAGCAAAATGATGAAAATGATGCAAGGCGGTGGCGGTAAAAAGATGATGCAGATGATGGGAAACATGCGTGGCATGAAATAAAACCAAGTTTTTAAAAAAAATACAGGACCAGTTAAGACCTAACCGAATATTATGACATTACTAGACGGAAAAAAAGTTTCCAACGAGATAAAGGACGAGATTACCTTAGAGGTAGCGAAGATGAAAGAACGCGGTGAGAAAGTACCCCATTTGGCAGCCGTTCTGGTAGGTAATGACGGAGCAAGTCTAACGTATGTAGGTAGCAAAGTACGCTCGTGCAAGAAAATTGGTTTTGAATCTACTTTAATTCACTTGCCTAGTGAAACTACAGAAGAAGAGCTGTTAAATAAAGTTCATGAGCTTAACGCCAACGCGGATATTGACGGGTATATTGTACAACTACCTTTGCCAAAGCATATAGACGAGGAAAAGGTTTTAATGGCTGTTGATCCGGATAAAGATGTAGACGGATTCCACCCTGCAAACTTCGGAAAAATGGCATTGGATATGGAAACTTTCATATCTGCCACTCCTTTTGGTATTATGGAACTTCTTAAGCGTTATAAGGTAGATACTCAAGGTAAACATGCCGTTGTTATTGGCCGTAGTCATATTGTAGGTAGACCCATTAGTATTTTAATGAGCCAGAAAGGAGAAGCTGCAAACTGTACGGTTACCTTAGCTCATAGTAGAACTCAGAATATTAAGGAATTGACCTTGCAGGCAGATATAATTGTATCTGCGTTGGGTGTTCCACACTTTTTAAAAGGCGATATGGTCAAAGAGGGTGCGGTTATCATAGATGTTGGTATTACCAGGGTTTCCGATGAAACCAAGGAAAAAGGATATTATATTACCGGTGATGTTGATTTTGAAGAGGTTAGCCCTAAAGCTTCATTTATAACTCCTGTTCCAGGCGGTGTTGGACCAATGACCATTGCTATGCTTCTCAAAAATACCCTTTTAGCCAGAGAAAGACATAGAAATAACTAGAGGCGGGTTAGAATTTTTATTGATTTTTTGAGTCGGTAAAATTGGGTTTTGCGGCTATGGGTTTTTTATAGCTTTAATTCTTTTCTGTTTTCTCGTTTAAGTGCAACAATTGTTTAGTTTTGAGCGTTAGCGCTTTATAAACCAACCATCTTATGTTAGAAGCACTTGCCTCTGCCGATATTCAATTGGATCCTTTCTTTGATTTATCCATGGATTATCTTTGTGTTGCTGGATACGATGGATATTTTAGAAAAATAAATCCTGCGTTTATTGAATTGTTGGGGTATTCTAAAGAGGAGCTGTTTTCTTCCCTTATTTGTGAATTTATTTATGAGGAAGACCGTGAACTGACCGCCTCCCACAGAAAAAGTCTTATAAATAATAAGCCTTTAGTCAATTTTGAGAATCGGTATATCTGTAAATCCGGAGAATTGGTATGGCTGCATTGGACATCTATCCCCATGCCGGACAAGCAATTGGTCTATGCCATAGCCAAAAACATAACCCACAAAAAGAACTTGGAGTCGGAACGTATCTCTCATGTGGCTCATTTATCAAAAATAAACCAACAACTTAAACAGCTAAATTACACTACTTCACATGATTTAAGGTCTCCGGTCAACAACTTACTTTATCTGGCGGATATTCTGGGGTCTAACAATAATAGTGATGAGGATAATGAAAAAATACTTGAATATATAAAGCAATCTGCACAAGGCCTTAAAACTTCATTGAACTCTTATGTAGATGCGTTAAAGGAAAATGAAGAATCTAATGTTAGGGTAGAGGAAGTGTATTTTGAAACTATTTTTCAAAAAGTACAGAACTCTATCAGTTCTTTGATCAAGGACTCAAAAGCAAAATTTTATGCGGACTTTTCCGGAATGGAAAGTGTAGAGTTCAATACGTCTTACATGGAGAGTATTTTTCTTAATCTTATTACCAACTCAATCAAATACGCTAGGCCGGACAGCTTCCCTGAAATTAAGATTACCACAACCGAAAATAACGGTGAAAAGACATTTACTTTTTCTGATAACGGACTTGGTTTTGACATGGGAAAAGTGGGGCACCTAATCTTTAACCTAAATCAAAGATTTCACAATACTAAAGACAGTAAAGGAGTGGGATTATATTTAGTGCATAACCATATAACCAGTCTAGGAGGTAGTATAAGTGTAGAAAGTAAAGTAAACGAGGGTAGTACTTTTACCATTAAATTTAAATCTTGATCGGTGCCAATTTTTAACGGGATTCTAATTTTAATCCTTCCGTACATTGATTATCCGCTTCTCGTATGGCTCGTATTTTAAGACATCCGGTTAGTAGTTTGTAATTTGTTTAGGGTTTTTTATAAAAATCCAAACAAACGTTTTGCTGAAGAAAAAATTGTTCATTCGATGAAAATAATTGGAGATTAAGCAACAATTGTCTTATACTTAGCGTTTTAAATTCGTTATACCTTACCAAAACCAATGAGACAGTTAATAGAAACCGAAAACTTTAAGCTAGATCCGTTTTTTAACTTATCAACAGATAATCTTTGTATCACAGATTTTGAAGGTTTCTTTAAGAAAGTAAATCCTGCCTTTACAAAACTTTTGGGGTATACGGATAAGGAACTGTATTCAAAGCCCATAACGGAGTTTATTTATGAGGAAGACCGCGAGTTAACGGCCCGGCATGGTCAGAACTTGATCAATAACATTCCTTTGTGCAATTTTGAAAATAGATACGTTTCTAAAACTGGGGAGTTGGTATGGCTGTACTGGACGGCTAGCCCGTCCGTAGATGAAGGCTTGGTCTATGCCATAGCCAAGGATATAACACATAAAAAAGAATTGGAGAATGAGCGCATTTCTCTTGTAAGTGACTTAGTGGAAACAAATGAAAAGCTCAAACAGTTAAACCATATTACTTCCCATGATTTAAGGTCGCCCGTAAATAATTTGGTCTATCTCGTAGAAATGCTGGATACCAACAAAATCAATGATGACACCACCTTACAGATTTTAGAGCACGTAAAACGCTCTGCAGATGGATTGAAGGAATCATTAAACGCTTATGTTGACGCAGTAACGGAAAGCGAAAGCGTTGCAAAGGCACTGGATGACGTTTATTTCAATGAGGTATTTCAAGAGGTTACACAATCCATTGGTACGTTGCTGAGCGGTTCCAATGTAGAGTTTATTACTGATTTTTCCGAGGCGGAATTCGTTCCGTTCAATGGAGAATATATGAAGAGTATTTTTCTAAACTTGATTTCCAATTCAACCAAATATGCAAGGCCTGGCGTCGCACCTATTATTTCTATCAAGACTCAAATGGATAGGGGCCGGAAAAAGTTAATTTATAGTGATAACGGCTTGGGGTTTGATATGGAAAAATATGGACACCTTATTTTTGAACTCAGTCAAAAGTTTCATAATGCCAACGGTAGCAAGGGACTTGGCCTATACTTGGTAAAAAAGCATATAACCAGTTTAGGCGGAAGTATACAGGTGGATAGCAAAATAAATCAAGGAACCACCTTTACCATTGTATTTGAAGAATGGTCGTAAGAAGTAATAGTGGGTTCCAAACGCCTAGTTTAGAAATTTCTTTTCCTTTAAAACCTTTCCTGTAATTACGGTATCTCCGGGTTTTATAACTTCAATATCATTGCTGTCATCAATACTGCAACTACTTATTACGATGATTACCGTAAGAAGGAACAATACAAACGCGAACTTTTTCATAGGTCAAGTAAAAATAGATTTGAATGTACATAACGTTTAAAACAGCGTTTTATGTATAAATTTTGCATAATCTTTACACGTTGAAATGCAGGTGCTAAGGCAAAACCTTTACTTTTGCGGCTTTTGCATATTCCATGGCCAATACAAACCGTTTTTCTTTCGTAGACCCTGCTAAAAGTCCAATTTTTTACGGTTATATTATTTTGGTAATCGGTACCATTGGTATTTACTGTAGTATTCCTGGCCAAACCATTGGTGTATCTGTATTTACGGATCCCGTAAAGGATGCTTTAGGTTTGAGCAGGAACCAGTTTAGTAATGCGTATATGATAGGTACTATATGTAGTTCTTTGGTTATTGGTCGTGCCGGGGTTTGGTTTGATAAGTATGGGGCTCGCTACGTGGCATTTTTTGCTGCGATTACATTGGCAGTGGCTCTTATGCTCTGTTCTTGGTCCGTACAAATGAGTACGTTCGTAAAAAGCTTGTTAAACGTTGATACGTGGCTTGTTCCCTTTGTTATAATGGCTTCCCTCTTTTTTGTTCTAAGGTTTTCTGGCCAAGGAGTACTTACTATGGCTTCCCGTAATGTTATCATGATTTGGTTCGATAAGAATAGGGGTAAGGTCAATGCAATTAGCAGTGTGGCCATATCGTTTGGTTTTTCATCTTCACCGCTCTGGGTAAATGCACTCATTGAAAGTTATAGTTGGCAGGTTACATGGCAAATATTGGCTGCGGCACTAGTGGTTTTCTCAATTTGTATCTTACAGTTTTATAAGAATAAACCGGAAGAGCACGGTCTATTACCGGATGGCGAAGTTTTGGTGAATCAAGAAGAGTCCAAGAACATACCCTTGGCAAAACAGTATACGGTAAAAGAAGCACAACAGACCCGAGCATTTTGGATGTATGCGTTGATCTTATCTTTTAATAGTTTTTTTATTACCGGGTTAACTTTTCACGTAGTATCCGTTTTTGCCAGTGAAGGATTTCCGAAAGATGATGCCATATCCATATTTTTGCCGGCATCCGTCGTAGCAGTAACCATTTCTCTAATTTTTAATTTTTTAAGCGATTACCTGCATCTTAAACTTTATTTGTATTTGATGATTTTAGGAGGGATTATGGCTTCAGTTGGTTTTTTGTTCCTGTCCTCTTCTTTTGGTATTCCCATGCTAATTGGTGGCTTCGGAGTTTTAGGCGGCTTTTTTGCTGTACTCAACGCTATTGTATGGCCTCGTTTCTTTGGCCGTACACATTTAGGGGCCATAACGGGTAAGGTGATGTCATTTTTAATTTTGGGAAGCGCTCTTGCACCACCCATTTTCAGTCTTTGTTTCAGTACGTTTGGGTCGTATAGGTTACTTGGGTATCTAGGACTTGTTTTTCTACTTTTTTTGGCTATAGGTTCGGTTAAGGCAAATAATCCGCAGTAATCATAATTTGATTTATTATTACAATTAGATAGCTTTCTATTTTGGTTTTTTCAGACTTCTCTGGGTTCTAAATCCCTTTCTAAACCCTAGAAGAGGCATAGTTTGTTCTTTGATAGGCAGCTGGTAAAGTTGCATTTTGATTCTTGCGCTATTGTTCCTAGATTTAGATGTTTTAGCAATGTACCTCAATTTTGCTATGATGATGGAATTAACGAAAACCTAAACAACCTATTAAAATGAAAAAAACGGCCCTGGCGCTATCTCTTGTGGTAGCCCTTGTCTCATGTAAAACCGAGACAAAAAAAGACGAAGTGACAAAAGCGGCTTCCACGGCCGAAACCACCCCGGAAGCAGATGAATGGATTTACCTTTTTGACGGGACTACTACAGAAGGCTGGCGTGCCTATAACGGAGATGATTTGCCGCCGCAATGGGTAGTTAAGGACGGAGCCCTAACTTTTGATACCGAAAAACGAACCGAAGCAAATAGAAAAGGCGGTAAGGATATTATCTATGCGGCCCAAGAGTTCGATAATTTTGAACTGTATTGGGAATGGAAAATACCGGAAGGAGGTAATAGCGGATTGTTGTATCATATTCAAGAAGGGGATTGGAGCATACCCGAAGTTTCTCCCGAATATCAGATGCTGGATGACCTTAAATGGGAAGAAATTAATAATGCCAAGTTAGAAGAATGGCAAAAAACAGGTGCGGATTACGCCATGCACTTACCGGATGTAAGTCAAAAAATAGTCAAGCCTGCGGGAGAGTGGAATACGTCACGCATCATTTTTACTCCAGAAAATGTAGAGCATTGGCTTAACGGAAAAAAGCTATTGTCTTTTGTGCCTTGGTCAGAAGACTGGAAAGAACGTAAGGCCAAAGGAAAATGGAAAGATGCTCCTAAATACGGATCTTTTAAAAAAGGTTATATCGGTTTTCAGGACCATGATAGTCCACTTTGGCTTAAAAATGTAAAAATCAAACAACTTTAGAATACTAAACTACATACTCAAACAATCCAAATTACTTGAAAATGAATAAAAGAGAATTTTTAAAAAGCGCGGCGGCCGTATCTTCGTTCGCTTTGTTGCCCAATGCGGCGTGGGCTTTCCAAAATGGAAAAAGACTTAGAACGGCCCATATTGGTGTGGGTAATATGGGAGCTGAAGATTTGAACGCAATTGCTTCTCATGGTTCTGTAGATGTTGTTGCGTTATGCGATGTAGATTCCGTCAACTTGGCAAAAGCACATAAACTGCACCCAGGGGCACGTGTGTTTTTTGATTATAGGGCTATGCTAAATGAAATGGGAGATGAGATTGATGCCGTAGTCGTTTCTACACCGGACCATACCCATGCGCCTGCTTCCTTAATGGCTATGGAAATGAACAAGCCCGTGTACTGTCAGAAGCCATTGACTCATTATGTAGATGAATCAAGAAAAATGATGCAGTTGGCCAAAGAAAAGAATTTGGTGACCCAGATGGGCATTCAGGTGCATTCGTTTTATGATTACCGCTTGGCTACCCTTTTAATTCAAAGTGGTATCATAGGCAAGGTACATACTGTACATGCCTGGTCTCCCAAATCATGGGGTTACAACGGAGATGAACCTCAAGGGGAAGACCCGGTGCCGGACCAATTGGATTGGAACCTTTGGTTAGGTACGTCCAAAGAACGCCCTTATAAAGAGGGGTACTACCATCCCGGTAAATGGAGAAGGCTGTTAGATTATGGTTGCGGTACATTGGGTGATATGGGGGTGCATATTTTTGATACACCTTATAATGCCCTTAATTTAGATGTGCCTTTAACTATTAAAAATGAATGTCGTGAGCCCAACGGGTATGGTTTTCCAGAGAACAATACCGTAACCTATGAATTCCCTGGAACCGAATACACTACAAAAAACCTTAAATGGATTTGGTATGACGGCCCTGGAATGCCACCGGAGCATGAAGATTTAATATTACCGGACAGTAAAGGTGCGGGCAAACAACAAAAAAATGGCGCAGGTCAAAAAAATGACATATCGTTAGATGCAGGTGTAGCCGGAGCGGGTCAATTACCTGATCAAGGTGCTATGTTCATTGGTAAAAAGGGACGTTTGTTACTACCTCATTTTATGCAATTGCCAAAGAAAATCGTAAAGGGTAAATATGTGGATATCTCTAAAGAAATTGCTGAGGTTTCCAAAGCCAATAATTTAGGAGAGCCTATTCGCAATTATGATACAGAAGGTCCAAAGCATTATCATCAGTTTGTTGATGCATGCTTGGGTAAAGGGCAGACTACGGCTCCTTTTTCGTACGCGGGACGTTTAACGGAGACTATTTTGCTTGGTGTAATTGCAGGCCGTTTTCCTAATCAGACCTTGCATTGGGATGCGCAGAGTGCTAAATTTTCTAAGGATGAAGCCAATCAATTTTTAGGTGGTGATTACCGAGAGTTTTAATAAGACGGATTATGAATAGATTAATTACTACAATTTTCATCGGTCTTTTTCTAAATGTTTCCCTTTTCGGTCAAACAGGAATGGTATTTGACGAATTGACCGTAAAAAGCGAAATCTTAAAAGGGGAACGCAAGTATGCGGTATACCTGCCTCCGGATTACGAAACCTCACAACGTTCCTATCCCGTTCTTTATTTGTTGCACGGCGCGGGTGACGACCAAACAGGTTGGGTACAGTTTGGAGAGGTTCTACGCATTACTGATAACGCGATAAAAGCGGGTACGGCCACACCAATGATAATTGTTATGCCCGATGCCAATACAGGTAAACGTGGTTATTTTAATCAAGGAAAGGATTGGCGTTATGAAGATTTCTTTTTTGAGGAATTTATGCCCCATATAGAAAAGAAGTACCGCATTAAGGCCGAAAAACGTTACAGGGCTATTTCCGGACTTTCCATGGGGGGAGGAGGAACCTTTATGTATGCAATGCACCGGCCTGAACTCTTTTCTTCGGCTTGTCCATTAAGTGCTTATGTTGGACCGTTAACTATTGCCGATTTTAAAGAGCGGTTAAAGAAAAGCGATGTAAAGTATAGTGAATCTGAAATAAAGGAATATTTCATAAAGCATAATGCTTTGGAGTTGTTAAAGACAGTACCGGAGGAAGAAGTTAAATCCATTAGGTGGTATATAGATTGTGGTGATGATGATTTCTTGTTCGAGGGCAATAGTTTAGTGCATATTGCCATGACGAAAAAGAAAATTCCACATGAATACCGTGTGCGCGATGGCGGCCATACTTGGACGTATTGGCGGGAATCACTACCGACGGTTCTTGGTTTTGTGTCCGATGCTTTTCATCAGCATTAGTGGTAAATATCCGTTTTGAGGGAATAAATAAAATTAAAAATATAGAATGATTTACAGAAGATTCGGGAGAACCGGTTGGCAAGTTAGTGAAGTAGGGTACGGTATGTGGGGAATGGCCGGTTGGACACAATCAGATGATGAACAGTCTGCCAAATCGTTGGATTTAGCGGTTGAAAACGGGGTTAATTTTTTTGATACCGCATGGGGTTATGGTGAGGGGCATAGTGAGGAGTTGCTAGGGGAACTTATCCGTAGGCATCCCAAAACCAAATTGTATTCCGCAAGTAAGATTCCGCCTAAAAATTTTAACTGGCCGGCAAGACCGGAATATGCATTTGAGGATTCCTATCCTACAAATCACATTATTGAGTATACAGAGAAAACCTTGACCAATTTAGGCATGGAACGTATAGATTTAATGCAGTTTCATACTTGGGACGATGGGTGGTCTCACCGTGAGGAATGGCAACGGGCTATTGAAGACTTAAAGAAGTCCGGCAAGATTGGCGCCATGGGCATAAGTGTAAACAGGTGGGAGCCCGAAAACGGTATCAAGGCCTTAAAAACAGGTTTGATAGATGCCGTACAGGTCATTTATAATATTTTTGACCAAAATCCCGAAGACGTACTTTTTCCTTTGTGTGAGGAGATGGACATTGCCGTAATTGCACGTGTTCCTTTTGATGAAGGTACTTTGACCGGTAACCTTACCAAGGAAACCACCTTTCCAGAGGGAGATTGACGAGGTACCTATTTTGTTCCAGAAAACTTAAATTCTAGTGTAGAACATGCAGAAGCGTTAAGACCATTAATTCCAGAAGGAATGACCATAGCCGAAATGGCACTGCGATTTATATTGGAGAACAAGACTATTGGTACGACCATACCGGGTATGCGAAAAGAACGTAACGTTTTGGCCAATACCGCAACCAGTGACGGAAACGGATTGCCAAAGGAACTCATAGAAGAATTGAAAAAACACCGTTGGGTAAGAAAGCCCACCGAGTGGTCACAATAGAATACTACTGTACCACTCTGAGCGCAGTCAAAGAGTGGTACGGTTTTTACTTGGCAAATAACTGTCCCATATCCTTAAATGCTTTAAACTCTAAAGCGTTTCCCGCAGGGTCTAAAAAGAACATCGTAGCCTGTTCACCGGTCTGGCCCTTAAAACGTACGTAAGGTTCAATTACGAACCTGACTCCTTTTTCTTTAAGTTCTTGCGAGAAGGACTCAAAAACGTCCCAAGGTAAAACAACACCATAATGCGGGACAGGTACATTCTTGCCATCTACTGGGTTGCTATGGATACCTTCGGTCTCTGTTTTTGGCTTGTAGTGGATTACCAATTGATGTCCAAATAGGTTGAAATCTACCCAATGGTCACTACTACGGCCTTCTTCACAGTTTAACGTTTCTCTGTAGAATGTTCGGCATTCATCTAGATTATGAACAGGTATAGCAATATGAAAAGGGGTTACGGTTTGCATATTTTTTGGGAATTAATGATCTAAAAAATCTACGATTTGGTCATTTATATGTTCTTGGTGCATAGAGTGTCCAAGGCCCTTTGTACGAACAAAAATACTATTTTTCCAGTGGGCATGAACAGCTTCGGAAGCATGAAAAGGAGCTAGTTTATCTTCTTCATCATGAAACAAAAGTCCTTTTTTGGTATTCTTTTCAGCAAAGCGTGAAGACGAAAATTCAGCTACGGTAAAACCAAAACGTTTCAGGACAAGTGCTTCTAACGCTTTGCGGACCGTATTGTTAAAGTTTAGCAGCCGCTGATAGTGGTCCATGATTTCATAAAACTCGGAAGGTGAGCCAATGGTAACCATTTTTTGAACATTTGGATTTTGGTGATAAAATTCATTGTACATCAAGGTCATACCACCAACCGAATGTCCTATTAGGTATTTTGGATTGTGCTTTTGAATCATGGCCTGCACTCCATCCGAATATAGGGGTACGTTTAAACATTTCCCGGAAGAATACCCGTGTGCAGGAGCATCAAACGCCACAATATTGTAATCTGCCTCACGAAGCTTGGCTATGAGATTACGCCATCTAAACGTGTTGCTTTCCCACCCATGAACCAAAAGAACGGTCTCTTTATTTCCTGGCCAGTGATAAGTCTGTAACGTATGCTTTTTAACATCAATAGTGTCACCTTTTGCTTGGTCTAGATATTCCTTTTGATTAGGGAGTACCCTGCCTTTTCGTACGGTACAGAAAACATAAAAAGCTTTCTTAGCGGCTTTTTTCTTGGACACTCTTGCGAGCATATTAAAATAGCGCCCATAGACTTTGGGGAGCATTTTGTTCAGGGTTTTTTGCATAGGTTTTGAGAACTATTTTAGGGGCTTCTTTTTAATCATCCCTCCTTTAATATCTTTTACAACCCCCATTACTATAAAGGCGTTTTTGTCTATTTTATCTATTTCCGTACTTAACCGGGCCAGTTCCAAACGGGTCATTACCGTATAGATAATTTCTGTTGAAACCCGGGAATTGCCATCTTTGGTATATCCTCCTTTTCCATTATAAACCGTACATGCCCTGCCCATTTTTTCGGTGAGCATTATTCGTATCTCTTCATTTTTAGGAGAAATTACCGTAACGCCAATATACTCTTCTACACCATCAACCACGTAGTTTACGGTCTTTGCGGCTACTAAGTAGGTGAGAATAGCATATAGCGCCGTTTCAATACTTAAAAGATAAGCACCTGCGGAAAAAATGACAATATTAATAAGGAGAAGCACATCACCAATGGTCAAATGCCATTTTCTACTAAGATAGATGGCCAGTACCTCGGTACCATCAATAACGCTACCACCTCGCATGGCCATACCAATACCTAGACCTAAGAAAAATCCCCCAAAAACGGCAATCAACAGCTTATCACTAGTGATAATAGGGTAGGGGACAAAATGAACCACAATGGCGAGTGCTATAATGGCAAAAATGCTTCGTATGGCAAATTTTCTATTGATGGTCTTGGCGCCAAGAAGAATAAACGGCATATTCACCAATACCAATAAAATGCCCAATGAGATATTGGATTTTACCTGGATCAATAGAGAAACCCCAGTGGCCCCACCATCAATAAAATGATTGGGCAGTAAAAAACCTTTAAGGCCAAAACCTGCAGCGCCTACACCAATTGCAATAAAAAGTATTTCTTTTATGGCATGGACAAACTCTACTTGGCCCAACCTGATTTCTTTAACAAGTTGTCTTTTGGCAATTGCCTTTTCGCCCTTTAATTTGGCTTTGGCGCGTTGTACCAAGAGATATTGCAAAATTGAATTCATGGTACGGTTTTAAATTATAATATGTGACTACGGGGAAAACCTAGTCCCAAGCAACCATCATATATTTGATTTTGGCATCATCCGGAATTTGGACAGCTTCTATATTTACACTTGAGGCATACCGCAAACTAGAAGGTAGCTCCTCTTTACTTATGGTAAAATAGACATCGCTATCTTTTAGAAGAATAACCACGTTGTTCATAGATGTAATGACCTTGCGAATAGTATAATTGTCCTTAATATCCTTAAAAGTACTACCTAGGCCAACACCTTTATCCGTAGTAAAACGTGGGTCTTCTATGCGAATATTCTCAATAGTGGGTATGCTATCCGAGTTTGGAGTAAGGGTCAATAAGGGTTTCCCCCCTTTTTCGAACACCTTAACTTTTTTACTGTTGTTAGCGCTATTAATGCTGGTGCTATCCTTTACGATAGAATCGTTTTCGTATATAATTTTTAAGTCGCGTACCAGACTAATACGGTCCAATTTGCCTACACGGTCTTTTATAATAGAGAAGGACGTGTCCTTTTCTTCATTACAACTTGCGAGACATAGGATTAGGCAGATGCTAATTAGTATACTTTTCATGTATTTGTGTAGATTGTTCGTTGCTATCTGAAAAATTGCGTTTTACTTTATCGAATTACTTTTTTCAAAACCCCTAAAACACCACGAATAAAAGTGGCACTGGTCAATACCTTTATAACCGGATTCTGGCGTGTGCTTGTGCTTCGTCTTCTAGATGTGGTTTTTGGTTTAGCCTTTTCCTTTGCTGCTTCTGTTTCTGCCTTTTCTATCTTTTCGTTCAAGATCTCATAAGCGCTTTCACGGTCTATAACCTCACCATATTTTGTGACCAACTTAGAATTTTTTATCACAGTTTTCAGCTCGCTTTCCGTTAATACATCCATACGGCTCATGGGGGCGCGAAGCAATGTGGCGGCAAGTGGAGTAGGCCTTCCTTTTTCATCCAAAGCGGAAATCAAGGCTTCTCCAATACCCAGGGAGGTTAAGACTTCTTTAGTGTTGTAATATTCGGAAATAGGGTAGTTTTCAGCCGTAAGTTTAATCGCTTTTCGGTCTCTGGCGGTAAAGGCACGTAGCGCATGCTGAACTTTTAGCCCCAGCTGCGAAAGAACCTCATTGGGAACATCGGCAGGGTTTTGGGTAACAAAGTAAAGCCCTATTCCTTTTGAGCGTATCAACTTTACAATACTTTCAATTTGGTCCAATAGTGCTTTTGAAGCTTCGTTGAAAATTAGGTGGGCTTCGTCTATAAACAGGATTAATTCAGGTCTGTCACTATCGCCTTGCTCAGGAAATGTACTGTAGATTTCCGCCAGTAGGCTCAACATAAAAGTAGAGAACAGTTTTGGGCGGTCTTGAATATCCGTCAAGCGTAAAATGTTAATGTAGCCCCTTCCATTTTCATCAACTCGGGTTAAATCGTCTACATCAAATGATTTTTCGCCAAAAAACAAATCGGCACCCTGCTGCTCTAGCTCTATAATTTTTCTAAGAATGGCGCCAGTTGAACTAGAGGAAATTCTACCGTAATCTTTGGTGAATTCCGCTTTGCCCGATCCGGTTGCGTATTGTAGTACTTTCTTAAAATCTTTCAAGTCCAACAGTGGCAATTTGTTGTCATCACAGTATTTAAAGACCACGGCCACAATACCTTCTTGTGTTTCGGTAAGGTCTAGGATACGTGATAGGAGCACTGGTCCAAATTCTGAAACTGTGGCCCTAAGTTTTACCCCGTCTTGTTCGGAAAGGGATAGAATCTCTACTGGAAACGACTTTGCTTCAAACGGAAGATTGCCTATCATGGCATGACGCTCGTCTATTTTTGGATGACCGGGACTTGGCTGTGCAAGTCCACTTAAATCACCTTTAAGGTCCATTAACAGAACCGGAATGCCTTTGTCCGACAAATTTTCGGCCAGTACCTGAAGTGTTTTTGTTTTACCTGTTCCCGTTGCTCCTGCAATAAGTCCGTGACGGTTCAACGTCTTTAAGGGCACTTTTACATGGGCATTGGTAACCGCTTCACCATTGAGCATGGCGGCACCCATAACTATATAATCACCTTTGGTGGTATAACCGGTTTCTATATGTTCTACAAATTTGTCTTTAGTTGGCATACGGCGTATTTTGAAGTAAAAATAAGGGAATTTTTACTGTTTAGCCGAGACTTTTAGAGAAGTTTGGGTTTGAACAAAGCTGAATAGGGGCCGTAGGCAATGAAAATTACAGACTTAGCGGATTATTATGCACGCACATAATTTAAGTTTGAGAATTTGGGTTTTGGTATTTTCAACGCGTATCTTTGCACGATGGTTAAAAAGGAAGTTTTACAGGAAGTTGATAAAGGGAACATGTTGCCCTTAATGGAAGAATTTTATACCATACAGGGAGAAGGTTTCCATAAAGGTACAGCAGCATATTTTATTCGTGTTGGTGGTTGCGATGTAGGATGCCATTGGTGCGATGTTAAGGAAAGCTGGAATGCAGAAACCCATCCGCCAACGGCTATTGAGCAGATTACCGAGAACGCCGCTAAGTATTCCGATACTATTGTTATTACAGGTGGGGAACCCCTAACTTGGAATATGCAACCTTTAACCGATGCCCTAAAGGCCAAGAACTTAAAGACCCATATTGAAACTTCCGGTGCTTATCCTTTGACCGGTACGTGGGACTGGATTTGTCTCTCGCCAAAAAAGAACAAATTGCCCATGGGTAAGGTATATGACGAAGCCCATGAGCTAAAGGTTATAGTATACAATAAGCACGACTTAATTTTTGCGGAACAGGAAGCGGCAAAAACGAATAATGATTGCATTTTGTACCTACAACCAGAATGGAGCGTTCGGGACAAAGTGGTGCCTATGATCGTAGACTATGTTATGCAAAACCCAAAATGGAAGGTAAGCTTGCAGACGCATAAGTATTTGAATATTCCGTAATTCTTCTTTAGCGCCCTCCTATAGAGCGTAGATCTAGAAGGCACTCTGCGTCTAAACTAGGAGGTTCCGGTAGAATACCTTTGGAAGTTTTTGCTTCCAGCATTCTAAGCACATCTTTTCCGCTAAGGCGGCACGCAGCCGTAATGGTACCGTTATCCGTTGCACTTTTGGCAGATTTGCCGCTAAAACCACCAAATTGAAGTTCGGCTCGCATCAAGCAACCTTCAACTGAACAGTGGTTGTTGCCTTTTGTATTGCCTTCTTCGTCCAAAACGGGTTTTCCGTCTTCATCACGTTCAATATCCTCATGGTCGTTAACGGGTTGTGTCCCTAGGTTTACAAGCCCGAACAGATGGCCAAATTCATGGTTCAATGTAGAATTTTCAACATCGGCATCCGTAATGAAAAAACTTCGGTCTGCTAGTTTACGAATGGTTACTTCGTGTAGGATCATAGAAGTATTCCGGTATACCGCACCTAGGGTAACCAATCCTTCTTCGTCATCATCGCCTTCGGCAGGAGCATCTGCAAAGTAAATGTATAGGCCAAGGGTAGAACCTTCATTGTAAACCGTTCTGTTTTCGGATTCTAGTTTGGCTATTTCTTCCAAAGTCAGATTTTCTTCGTCCGGAGATTCTAGTTTGGTGTATTTTAATTCAATATCTTCTTTGAATGTTCTTTGTTTTAAATAGGATACAAAACCTTCCATGGCCTCTTCGGTTGGCTTAAACCCGTCTACGTAGGCAATCTCTATTAAAAGCTTGGTAAAGTTGTCGTTAGATAAAAGGTCTGTTGCCGAAGCCCCGGCACTTTTAAGGCTAGCTTCTTTGGCCTGGGCAGTTTCTCTTTCCTGAGTTTGTACGGAATCATCTTTGGAACATCCTATAAAAAAGATAAGAGTTAAAACTGCTGGAAGTATTCGTAATTTGTTCATCCTTGTATTTTAGGGGCCTTCATTAAGAACAAAAATGGCGAAAAATACTGTTATTTAAGCCATAATTTAGCCAAATAGTCGTAATGTTCGCCGTTTCTTACAAGTTTACAGTTAAAACCGTTGGCCTCAGCGGCCATTTCTAAGGTGTTGTAATCCAGGTACAACCAGAAAAAAGAATCGCTTTTTTGGTCTTTGTATTTCATTTGGAATTCAATTTCACCATAGTAAGAACCGGTATCCGGTACCCAAACACCACCATCTTCGTCCTCTTCAAACATGTAAATGATATCGCTGGAATCCAATAAAATTTGTGCACCTGGGTTCATTAGGGTTTTTAAGTGTTTCAAGAATTTGGACATATGGTTTAATTTGCCCACAATGCCAATACCGTTCATTAATAATAACAACGTATCGAACTTTTGGTCTTTAAAACTGTAGATATCCGAATACACCACGTTTTGTAACCCGCGTAACTTACATGTTTTGGTGGCTCCTTCGGAATAATCAAGGGCGGTCACCTCCAGACCTTTTTCCTGTAAATACAGACTGTGGCTTCCGGCGCCGCAGCCAACATCCAAAACCAATCCCTTACAAAGCTGTAGCGCCTCTTGTTCCAACTTTGGCATTTCTTTGAAGTTTCTGAACAAATAGGGCACAGGAATAACATCTTCTTCATCCAAAGAGGAGAAGGTAATAATGTCTTCCGTGTAGTTGTCTTTTTGAAAATCTAATATGGCACGGCCAAATACGTCTATCATAGGAGAAGTGGTTTGTTTGGCAAAATTGGACTTTTTAAGTATTTCTTGTTTAGTTTTGGTCAGATTTTTAAGAGGATGGAGCAAATTTTAAAGGAACTTCCCAAGAAAGCGAAGGATAAGCACAATGAAAACCGCAAATTTTTTGCCAAGCTTAAAAAGCGGCCACCCAAGAATTTGGATTATGTAATGCAAGAATTACATGATGATGAATTTGAGCGAACCGATTGTTTGGAATGTGCCAATTGCTGTAAAACAACAGGCCCGTTATTTACGAAAGCCGATGTAGAGCGTATTGCTAAATATTTTAGGCTAAAGCCCCAAAAATTCATAGAGCAATATTTACGTGTTGATGAGGAGAACGATTATGTGTTACAGCAAGTTCCCTGCACTTTTTTAGGGGCGGATAACTATTGCTCAATTTATGACGTACGGCCAAAGGCCTGCCGGGAGTTTCCGCATACGGACCGTAAAAAGTTTCAGCAGATCTCTAACCTAACTTTAAAAAACGTGGCCATTTGCCCTGCGGCATTCAATATCGTAGAGAAAATGAAGAAAGCCATTGGTAACTGATTTTTTTTAGAACCTTAATTGAACACGCTGTATGGAGCCCAGAATAGTTGAGCTTGAAGAAAAGAAACTGGTAGGACATGCTTTAAAAATGAGTCTGGCCAATAATCGCACGTTTGAGCTATGGAGCGGTTTTATGCCGCTTAAAAAGCATATTACAAATAGTATAGGTTCAGATTTATATTCTTTACAAGTGTATGATACCTTCCCGGACGAGGTAGGGTTTAATCCAACTACGGAGTTTACAAAGTGGGCGGTCATAGAAGTGAGTGGATATGGTGCGTATGCCAAAGATTTCAAAACCTTAGATTTACATGGGGGATTATACGCAGTGTTCATTCACAAGGGGCCCTCTAGTGAATTTGCTAAAACCATGAATTTTATTTTTAAGGAATGGATACCAAGTTCCAAGTATGAATTGGACCGCAGGCCTCATTTTGAAATTTTAGGAGAGAAATACAAAAACAACCAACCTGATTCCGAAGAAGAGGTTTGGATACCGATAAAATTAAAATAGCAGTTATAGTGCCCTTTGTTTTGTAATACTTTAAATTTTCTATATTTAAAGTATGGAATTCATAATCGATTATTTTGAAACTATCCCTTCTTTACACCGTTCGCTTATCTTGGTGGGAGGGATTACTTTTTTTTGGGTGTTAGAAGGCATTGTGCCCCTCTTTGGTTTTACTTATAAGAAATGGGAGCATGCTTTGCCCAATCTCTTTTTCACGTTTACAACGGTAATCGTAAATTTTGTACTGGCCTTTTTGTTACTTAAAACCGCAGATTTTACCGTGACCGAGAATTTTGGAATCATCAACTGGTTGCCGGAAATGCCCTTATGGTTGTATGTAATTGTGGGTCTTTTACTTTTGGATTTGATCGGGGCGTACCTGGCACATCTTGTTGAGCATAAAGTAAAGCTTTTGTGGCGAGTTCATTTGGTGCACCATACCGATCACAATGTAGATACCACTACGGCCAACCGCCATCACCCATTAGAAAGCATGATACGTTTTGTCTTTACATTGTTCGGGGTGTTAATTGTGGGTACTCCTATTGGTATTGTTATGTTGTACCAATCACTTTCTCTAGTGGCTACCCAGTTTAATCATGCCAATATTAAAATGCCCAGAAAGCTAGATGAGGTTTTAAGCTGGGTCATTGCTTCACCGGATATGCATAAAGTACATCATCATTATAAATTACCATATACAGATAGTAATTATGGAAATATATTTTCTATTTGGGACCGTCTTTTTGGAACTTTTAAGAAGTTTGATAGAGAAAGTATCATTTACGGGGTAGATACGTTTCCTGATGAGGTTGAAAACGCAAGCATAAAAGGATTGCTAAAACAGCCCTTTCACAAATCTAGAAAGCCCACCACTTGGTCCGAAACGGAAAGTAGTTTGTAATCATTCTGGGGCTATGGATAAAGTAAATATTTCTTTCTTACTTTTTTGAATTTAATCAAATCAGGTTGCCAGCTCTCTTTTATGGTTTCCTCGGTTTCACCGCTTTCTATTTGTTTTTGTAGTTTTTGTGTACCTGCATGTTTTGTGAATCCACTTGTGATGAACACTTTGGATTTGTCCTTGGAGTTGGTGTAGGCATCTATAAGCCATTGAACGGATACCCCGCTCATTTTAGGAAACTCGGATAAATCCTTTCCAAAGCAAATTTTTCCTTTCTCTTTTGGATTTTTGGAACCAAAATTAGGCATTGGCGTATACCTGAAGCTATATTGGGTGCTATCTAAAAATGAAGCTCCATAACATTGGAACTGTAGTTCTGTTCCTCTTCCGGCATTAACATTGGTGCCTTCAAAAAGACCTAAACTGGGGTAGAGATTAATGGCAATATCGTTGGGTAAATTGGGAGAAGGTCTAACGGCCAAGCTATACTCCGTTTCGTGTGTCCAATTTTCTAAGGATATTACGGTAAGGTTTGCTTTTTTCTCACCTTCTATCCATTGTTCTTCATTGATCATTTGAGCATATTCGCCAATGGTCATTCCATAGACCAATGGTATTTCCGTCATTCCCAAGAAGCCGGTGTGGGCTTTTTCCATAGTAGGCCCATCAATATAATGCGCATTGGGGTTAGGACGATCAAGAACGATCAGAGGTATGTTTTCTGCCGCGCAAGCTTCCATTACCAATTGCAACGTGGCAATATAGGTATAGAACCTAACGCCCACATCTTGAATGTCAAAAAGCACAACATCAATATCCTTTAACTGTGCGGCAGAAGGTTTTCTGTTTTTTCCGTATAGCGAAATGAGCGGAAGTCCGGTTTTACTGTCAACTCCGTCTTTCACCTTTTCGCCGGCATCAACACTGCCTCTAAACCCGTGTTCGGGAGCAAAAACTTTTTTGATATCAACATTCAGGGCCAGTAAAGAATCCACTAGGTGAACGTAGGGGGCGGAAGACTCCGTGTCCGCTTTGGTCGTTTTAAAAATAATGGTAGTCTGGTTTCCTACAACGGCCACTTTCTTTCCTTTTAATAAGGGTAAATAGGCATCGGTCCTATTTGCTGCAACTATAACGGGCTTTTCAAAAATAGTATCGTTGGGCACCAAAATTGGTTCTGAACCAGGTTTCTCGGCTTTAGGCGTGTTTCCGCAGGCTATAATAAGCAAAAACCAAATGAAAAATGTACTTTTGAAACAGTTTAAAAACGCCATAGATTGAATTTTGAATATTTTTTGGCCAAGCGGCTCATCAAAGGTGAGGCGCATAAAATTAGTATTTCCGCTCCAATAATAAAAATAGCAATTGCAGCTATTGCCTTGGGGGTTGTAATGATGCTCATTGCTATCGCTACCGGAGTGGGGCTTAAGCATAAAATTCGCGAGAAAGTGGCCGCTTTTAATGGTCATATCCAAATCTCTAGTTACGATAATAATGCTTCGGACGTTTCCGTAATGCCGGTATCGTTAGAACAGGATTTTTATCCGGAATTTAAGGGCGTCGATGGTATAGCCCATGTACAGGCAGTAGCTAGCAAAGCGGGTATCATTAGAACCGAAACTACTTTTGAAGGCATCATTGCCAAGGGGGTAGGTAGTGATTATAATTGGTCTGCTTTTCAAGAGTATTTGGTAGACGGTAAATTGCCCTATTATACGGGCGAGCTAAATGAGGAAGTTCTCATGTCTACGCTCATGGCCAACCGTTTGCACTTAAAAACCGGAGATACATTCTATGCTTTTTTCTTAAAGGATGGCGATGTTTCAAAATTGCCCAACCAACGGAAATTTAAGATTACCGGACTTTACGATAGCGGCTTTGAGGAGTTTGACGGACTTTATCTCTTTACGGATATACGCCATATTCAGCGTATGAACAAATGGGGCAATGATCAAGTGGGGAACTTTGAAATTTTCTTGAATAGTTTTGATGATATAGATGAGAAGAGCAGGGAGATTTATGGTAAAACCCTGTCCACGTTAGATACGCAGACTATTATAGATAAGTATTACAAGATTTTTGAATGGATAAGCCTGTTCGATTTTAATATTATTTTGATCATAGGCATCGTAATTATCGTAAGCGGATTTAATATGATTACCGCTTTATTAGTGTTGATTTTAGAGCGGACCCAGATGATTGGAATATTAAAGGCTTTAGGGTCCGCCAACTGGAGCATACGTAAAGTGTTTTTGTACAACGCCAGCTACCTCATTGGTATAGGCCTTGTTTGGGGTAATGTCATTGGTCTGGGGGCCATCTTTATTCAGGATAAATTTCAGGTATTAAAATTCCCAAACCCCAAAGAGTATTACATAGATTATGTGCCGGTACATATAGATTTTATTACCGTAGTGGCCTTAAATATTGGCGTGCTGGTACTTTGTGTTATTATGCTTTTGGTGCCGTCCTATATCATCACCAAAATTACTCCCGTTAAGGCAATTAAGTTCGAATAGGGGCACATAGATATGGCCTCTTTTTATATGTAGGACGTTCTTCGTATTTTCCCTATATATAAACCGAACAGTTAGCTCATGAAATACGCGGAAAATATTCTGGACACCATTGGTAATACGCCCTTAGTGAAATTAAACCGACTAACTTCTGAGTTGCCCTGCATGGTTTTGGCCAAGTACGAAACTTTTAACCCCGGAAATTCCGTCAAGGACCGCATGGCCTTGCAGATGATTAAGGACGCCGAGACTTCCGGTGTATTGAAACCTGAAGGGACTATTATTGAGGCTACTTCAGGAAATACAGGTATGGGTCTGGCATTGGCGGCAACGGTAAAGGGGTACAAGCTTATTTGTGTTATAAGTGATAAACAGTCCAAGGAAAAAATAGATATTCTAAGGGCTATGGGGAGCGAGGTGCACGTTTGTCCTACAGATGTAAAACCTAGTGATTCACGTAGTTATTACTCCACGGCAAAAAGATTGGCAAAAGAGGTACCTAATTCATGGTACGTTAACCAGTATGATAACCCTAGTAACTCCAAGGCCCACTTTTTGACTACCGGGCCTGAAATATGGGAGCAGACCAATGGCAAGGTTACCCATTTTGTAGTGGGCGTGGGTACGGGCGGAACAATCTCCGGTGTGGGCAGGTTTTTAAAATCAAAGAACCCCAATATTAAAATTTGGGGTGTAGATACCTATGGTTCGGTGTTTAAAAAGTATCATGAAACCGGAGTATTCGACCCCAAAGAAATTTATCCATATACCACCGAAGGTATAGGGGAGGACATTCTACCGGAAAATGTAGATTTTGATGTCATTGACGGATTTACAAAAGTTACGGATAAGGATGCAGCGGTTTACACCCAACGTTTGGCTAAAGAAGAGGCTATGTTTTTGGGCAATTCTGCCGGAGCGGCCATAAAAGGGGTGTTGCAATTAAAGGAACATTTTAAAAAAGATGACCTGGTTGTAGTACTTTTTCATGACCATGGGAGCCGGTATGTTGGAAAAATGTTCAATGATGATTGGATGCGTGAAAAAGGGTTTTTAGATTAGCTTTGTAAGACAGGATAAGAAAAACGACTTCTTGTTAAACAGCTATAAAATTTAGTGAGATGATAGAATTAAAGCTTGAAAATCAAAAAGTAAATATAGATGCCGGAGAATTGGTGGGGTATACGGTAGATGGGTATGAATATATTCACCAAAAAGGGAGTCCGGGGTGGCGTAGTTCGGATACCGAAATGTTTCCTATTATTGGGCCTACGGCCGATGCCAAGTTTCAAGTGCAGACCCCAAGGGATATAGCTATCCAAGATCAGCATGGTCTTCTTCGCGAGATGGCGTACGAGATAGTTTCCACTACGGACACAGAAGCTGTTCTGGAAAAAAAGTATACGGCGGGTACGCGAATAAAAAACTCAAAATTCCCGAATAAATCCAATAAGGAGTGGTTGTTCTGGACGTATGATTTCAGCTTAAAAAAAACCTTCCGTTTAACCCAGACGGGGCTTGAAGTTGTTTTTACGGTTTCGGGGGAACGGGATATGCCGTTTATGTTGGGGTATCATCCGGCTTTTAAACTCTATGCGGACAGTCCAACAGTATTGGCCGGTGAAAAAGAAATCACCCTTAAGGAAATTATGGATGTGGGCAGTAGGGCGCTACAAGTGCCTAATTGTTCTGAAATCATCTTAAAAGACCAGAAAGAACTTCGTATTCGTACGGAAGGCTTTGGTAATTTTATGTTGTGGACAGAAGTTCCAAATATGGTTTGCATAGAGCCTATTACATTTTATCCGTATGCAGTAGAGCAAACAAAACTTCACGAAGGGTTTGAATACCTTCAGAATACCGATCGGGAATATAAGGTTTCCATTAGCGCCATATAATCTCCAGATATATGAAAGAAGGTCTTTTACAAAACTATGGCTATCTCTTTGAGGATGCTCTCCTAGAAGAAATGCAAACCGTAGGAATGTTGAAAAAATTTAAGCAGGGTACCGTAATTATGGATATTGGTGAAACCATATCTCATATGCCCTTGTTACTGAGTGGCGCCATTAAAATCCTGCGCGAAGATGAGAACGGAGACGAGCTTTTATTGTATTTTTTGGAAAGGGGAGATACGTGTGCCATGACCTTTTCATGTTGCGTGGGTACCCATAAAAGTGAGATACGTGCGGTAGCCGAAAGTGACACGGAACTCATTATGATTCCCGTGGAAAAGATGGAAGTTTGGATGGCGAAATACGCTACATGGCGACAATTTATCTTGGACAGCTACCATACCCGAATGACCGAGCTATTGGAGACGGTAGACACCTTGGCTTTTCTACGGATGGATGAAAGATTACTGAAACACCTTCAGGACAAGGCTATGGTAAACCATGATGAATTTGTGCAGACTACACATCAAGATATAGCTTACGATCTAAATACTTCTCGTGTAGTGATTTCAAGGTTGTTGAAAAAACTGGAAAAAGAAGGAAGGATTGAGATGCAACGCAACCGGATTAAGGTGGTAGATTTATAGATTTTCTTTAACTTTCTTAGAACCGTAAAAGCCTCAAATTTAAAGTTTAGTTAAAAAATTGGAATGTTTATTCCAAAAAGAATACATTTGCCCTGTGAATAAGAAAGAAAACATCTTACGGTCCGCTTTGGAACTTTTGGTAACAAAGGGTGTGCACAATACACCTATGTCGGCTATTGCAAAAAATGCCGGAACGGGTATGGGAACGATATACAATTATTTCCCTACTAAGGATGAATTGATCAACGAACTCTATGTAAGCATTAAGGAGCAGGAGAATACCGCTTTTCCTGATTTTGATGAAACCCAACCTATTAAATCCCAGTTTGAAGGATATTTTAAAGACATAATCCTGTTTTTTATTGATAATGCTCAGTATTTTATGTTCATGGAGCAGATTAGGGCTTCACCTATCATTACTGAGGAAAGTAAGAAAAAAGGGTTGGCAACGGTACTCCCGGTCTATGATTTGCTCAACAAGGGAAAAGAATTGCTGATTATAAAGAATATAGAAACAGATGAGCTTATCCAGTTTATGGGTGGGGCAGTGGTTTCCTATTTAAGATGGTACCATTCACAGGAAAGTGTACCGTCAAATTCTATTCAAAATCAAGTGAACATGGTTTGGGATGGAATAAAGGGCTAAAAAAATTTAATCATAAATTGGAGTGAATGTTCATTCCAAAATACATATTTTAAAACTAAGATAAAATGAAAAGAAACGTATTAATAACAGGAACATCATCAGGAGTAGGGCTAGAGGCCTCATTACTTTTTGCACAAAAAGGGTATAAAGTGTACGCTTCAATGCGAAACTTGGCTAAGGCAACTGCATTAAAGGAAAAAATTGATGAAGCCCATTTGGATATTGAAATTTTGGAACTGGACGTTACCAAAGTTGATTCCATTAAAAAGGCTGTGGAAACTATTATAGAGAAAGACGGGCAGATAGATGTTTTGGTCAATAATGCCGGAGCGGGTTTTGCCAAAACTACGGAACAGGCTAGCGAAGAGGAAATCAGATGGGTTACGGATGTAAATTACCACGGGGTGGTATTCTGTACACAGGCCGTTTTACCGTATATGCGTAAGCAAAGGTCCGGGCAGGTAATTAGTATTACCTCTGTTGGTGGCTTGGTGGGCCAACCTTTTAACGAGCTGTATTGTGGGGCAAAATTTGGAGTAGAAGGGTATATGGAAGGTTTGGCCAGTTATCTTGGCGATGCTTTTAATATTAAATTTAGCTGTGTTGAGCCTGGCGGCATCTCTACGGAATTCATGACTTCTGCTGTTGAGAAAACTGCGGTTGATGGTCAATTGGCTACGGGAGAATATTTACCAATTTTTCAGCAATATTTAAAAAAGAACCAAGAGCGAGCGAGCGAGGGTGCCGCGCAAATTTACCAAACAGGTCAGGAAGTGGCTGCCGTAATCATGAACATTGCAGAAAACGAGCACCCACCAATGCGCATTCGTACGTCTAAATGGGCAGAAGAGTTATGTGAGTTGAAGACAAAAGCTGACCCGGACGGAACTAAATTGGTGAATGAGATTAAGACTAGGTTCCTATAAGAAAAAACGGGGCTGTCAGCTAAGCTGGTTTTCAATGGGCTAGCTGACAAAAATCATATTTCTTTTGTCTTTTATTGCTTATTTTTACTGTTCTATTGCGTAGTTATTTTTATGTCTGGAATAGGAAAGAAGCTGTTGTTTATTGCGTTGCCAATGTTTTTCATTGGTTGTGGTGACAATGGTAAAAAGCAAGAAAAGACCCAGAATACAACACGGGTCGTAACTACGTATACGGCGTTGCCCAAAACGGTAAAATCTCCAGCAGACAATCCCTCTACACCGGAAAAGGAAGCGCTGGGCAAATTACTTTTTTACGACCCTATTCTTTCCGGAAATAAAGATGTGGCTTGCGCCACCTGCCATCATCCGGATAATGGATATGCAGAATTTTTGGATATCAGTATCGGTCCTAACGCCAGTGGTTTGGGCAGTAAGCGTAAGTTTAATGCGTCCAATGATATTCCCTTTGTAAAAAGAAATGCGCCTACTATTATTAATTCGGCATATAATGGAATGGATGCTTTTGGTAATTATGAACCTTCTGAGGCAACCATGTTTTGGGACGACCGTGTAAAAAGTCTTGAAAAACAGGCTTTGGAACCTATAAAGGCTTTTGAGGAAATGCGGGGGCACGGTATTGCCGAAGACAATATTCTCCAGACAGTAGTAGACCGCGTGAAAAATATTCCTGAGTACCAAAAGTTGTTTGCGGATGCTTTTGGGGAACCCAACGCGGTATCCGTAGAAAATCTGGCTAAGGCTATAGCAGCTTTTGAAAGGTCGCTAGTAACCAATAACTCCAGGTTTGATCAATATATGCGGGGCGATCAGGATGCTATCTTGATTTCGGAAAAGGAGGGTTTTGAGCTTTTTAAATCGGTTGGCTGCGTCAACTGTCATAACGGCCCTATGTTTTCGGATTACAAAATGCATGTCCTGGGCACGCCGGAGAACGAAAAATTAGTACAACCGGATGCAGGTTTTAAAGACACCTTTGCTTTTCGGACGCCTACACTACGAAACTTACGTTTTACGCCGCCTTATATGCACAACGGCAGTTTAACTACCCTTAAAAAGGTGCTGGAATTTTATGAGGATATTGCCAATGGTAAGGAACGGAACAAACATGTGCCGGTTAAAAAGTACGATCCGTTCGTTAGGGAACTGAAATTGTCCGTTAAGGAAATGTCCCAGATCATTTCGTTTTTAAATACGCTTAACGATACCAATTTTGATACGAGTTTACCGGAAAGTGTGCCCAGTGGTCTACCAGTAGGCGGTAATATTCAATAAGATTTTCTTTTGGTTTCTTTACGTTGGTGTAACACAGGTAACACAGCCATTTTAGATTTAATGGTACATTTGTCCCATGCGAAGAATTCTTCCTTTTTTGGAGTGGATTACGGACTATAATAAGAGTTGGTTTTCCAAAGATCTCATAGCCGGACTTACCGTTGGCATTATTCTTATTCCCCAAGGTATGGCTTATGCCATGATTGCCGGTTTACCACCGGTTTATGGGCTTTACGCTTCTTTGGTGCCTATGATTGCCTATACGTTTTTTGGTACTTCTAGACAGTTGGCCGTAGGGCCTGTGGCAATGGATTCCCTTTTGGTGGCAGCAGGTTTGGGAACTTTGGCCATTACCTCTACGGACAATTATATTGCCATGGCATTGCTCTTGGCTTTTTCCGTTGGTACGGTGCAATTGATTTTAGGGGTTCTGCGGATGGGTTTTTTGGTGAATTTCTTGTCCAAGCCGGTTATAAGCGGTTTTACTTCGGCGGCGGCACTTATAATCATGTTCAGTCAGTTAAAGCATCTTTTAGGAGTGGATATTGCGCGTAGCAACCGGTTTGACCTGTTGCTAATGAACGCCTTTGAAAAATTATCCGAAACCAATCTGTATGATTTTGCAATCGGGTTTATAGGAATCTTAATAATCGTAGGTTTAAAGAAATGGGATAAGCGTATACCGGGTGTGCTTTTTGTGGTTATTATTGGTATTCTGGTGGTTTATTTTTTACAGCTTCCGGCTGTGGGTGTTAATATAGTTGGGGAGATTCCCACGGGGCTTCCTTCTTTTACCATGCCACAATTAAAGGTAGATACTATACTGGAATTGGCGCCCATTGCGGTAACAATGGCCCTTATTGGGTATCTAGAAGCTATTTCCATCGGTAAATCTATGGAGGAACAAACAGGGGAGGAGACCATAGATGCCAATAAAGAACTTATAGCTTTGGGCAGTTCTAATATGTTGGGATCTCTGTTCCAATCGTATGTGGTAACGGGAAGTTTTTCTCGCTCGGCCATAAATGGTCAGGCAGGTGCAAAAACACCTATGGCCTTATTGTTCAGTGCAATTGTAGTGGCCGTAACCCTTTTGTTCCTAACACCACTTTTTTATTATTTGCCCAAGGCGGTACTGGCAAGTATTATTATGGTTTCCGTCTACGGACTTATTGATATTGCCTATCCTAAAAGCCTTTGGGAATACCGTAAGGATGAACTTTTTGTGCTGTTAACCACTTTTTTGATAACCCTATTTGTTGGTATTTCCGAGGGGATTTTAATAGGTGTATTGTTATCCTTGCTGTTAATGGTTTACAAGAGCTCAAAACCACATTTTGCCGTGTTGGGTAGAATAGACGGTTCTGATTATTATAAAAATATAGACCGGTTTGGACAAAATGTTCTGGTACGGGAAGACTTGCTTATCGTTCGGTTTGATTCCCAATTGTATTTTGGTAATAAGAATTTCTTTAAAAAGGAACTGTTCAGGAATGTAGACGCCAAAGGCGATAGTCTAAAAGGGGTCATCCTTAATGCGGAGGCCATTAGTTATATAGATTCCAGTGCAGCTCAAATGCTTATTCGTGTAATAGACGAACTACATGACAGAGGGCTTCAGTTTTATATTTCGGGAGCTACGGGACCCACTAGGGACACCATTTTTAGCAGTGGAATTATAGAAGCCTTGCACAAGCAATATTTATTCGTACAGACTAAAGAAGCGGTAGATTATTTTGATAATATGACGCCCTTATCGGTATTGAGCGAAAAAGTTGCCTACCAGAATCGTCGTAACCGTAACTAATGTTACTTACTAATTTAGGCGATAGCCGTATTTTTGAAGAGAAGAAGTAAAGGTTATCCTTTTTAGGAGGGCCATTTAGAAATGTATAATTTTTCCAATTTAGGAAATTTAAAAATATGTCATCATGAAAATAGAGCAAATTTATACCGGATGCCTGGCACAGGGTGCCTACTATATTGAAAGTAAAGGAGAGGTGGCTATAATAGACCCATTGCGCGAGGTTCATCCTTATATGGAAAGAGCGGAAAAAGCAGGGGCAAAAATTAAGTATATTTTTGAGACCCATTTTCATGCGGATTTCGTTAGCGGTCATGTTACCCTTGCCAAAGAAACGGGCGCCACAATTGTGTACGGTCCTAATGCCAACCCTTCTTTTGAAGCATTGATCGCAACGGACGGTCAAGAATTTAAGCTGGGCGATATTACCATAAAAACATTGCATACCCCTGGGCATACCATGGAAAGTACTACCTATTTGTTAAAAGACGAAAACGGTAAGGACCATGCTATTTTCTCCGGAGATACTTTGTTTTTGGGCGATGTAGGCCGACCTGACCTTGCTCAAAAAGCGGCAAATATGACCCAAGAAGACTTGGCGGGTATCTTGTTCGATAGTTTAAGGAACAAAATCATGCCTTTGTCCGATGATGTTATTGTGTACCCCGCACACGGTGCAGGTTCTGCATGTGGGAAGAATATGATGAAGGAAACGGTAGATACCCTGGGTAACCAGAAGAAAGTAAACTATGCGTTGCGAGCGGATATGACCAAGGACGAATTTATTAAAGAAGTTACGGACGGTCTGATGCCGCCACCCAAATATTTTCCTTTGAACGTACAGATGAATAAAGAAGGATATGAAGATATTGCAGATGTTCTTGACCGTGGTACCACGGCTCTAGATCCAGATGCTTTTGAACTGATTGCTAACGAATCCGGAGCGGTGGTTTTGGATGTAAGACATCAAAAAGATTATATAAAAGGTCACATTCCACGGTCTATATTTATTGGCCTTAATGGCGATTTTGCCCCATGGGTAGGTGCCCTTATCGCAGACACTAAACAACCCCTTTTGTTGGTAACGCCAGAAGATATGGAAGAGGAAGCGGTAACCCGTTTGTCCCGTGTAGGTTTTGATGCTACCATAGGATTCTTGAAAGGCGGATTCAACGCTTGGAAAGCATCGGGTAAGGATTACGATACCATCACCTCTATTTCTGCGGAAGAGGCAAAACCAAAAATTGAGGGTAAAGAAGCTGAGGTGTTTGATGTGCGCAAGGAAAGTGAATTCCTTTCCGAGCATGTAATAGATGCGGAGAACACGCCTTTAGATAGCTTGAACGATTACCTGAACGAATTTCCTAAGGACAAGACCTTTTTGGTACACTGTGCCGGTGGCTACCGTTCCGTGATAGCGGAATCTATTTTAAAGAGCCGCGGTATTCACAACTTTATTGATATAGCAGGTGGTTTTGGAGCTCTTAAAAAGGCCGAAGTTCCTGCAACGGACTATGTTTGTCCTACTACCTTGTAAGTACGTACAAACAGATAAAATCCCCATTGTTTTAGAGGAGCAATGGGGGTTTTTGTTTTCTGGATTTTAGATAATCTTGGGGTGCTATTTGGCATTGGCACTATGTATTTGCATTCGGTTTTCAATATCGGTCCAGTGGTCTTTTCGCATGGAGAACAAAAAATAATCGTAAAACTGGTTCTTATACTTAAACCAGCGGTTCTCTCTTTTTAAATAACTCTTGGTGCATTCTTCGTTCAACCATTGCTCGTCAAAACCTCTCCATTCGCCAAAGATGTTCAATAGGTTAGCTTTGAGTACGGGAAAAACTTCGTGGCGGTCAATTGCTTTTAATTCCTCTAGAGAAAAGCCGGAGTTAATAAAAGTGCGGGTTATGGTGTCGTAATTATAATCTTGTAGCTCCGTATCCAAGTAGAGTTCCGAAATGGAATTCCATACCGGAAATCTTTGCTCCAATTCCATCTGCATGGTTGTTGGAACCGATTCATTAGACTTCTTTTGGTCTGGCTTCATGAGTGAAACAAGTGTTTTGAGCTTAGGGCCATACGGTTTCAAACCACTCGCAAACAATAAGCATATCTTTTGTTGGTTTTTTTCCACCTTCTTTTATTGCGCTAGAAAAGAAATCCCAATGGGCTTTTTTCCACTTATTGAGAGGGTCATCCGTTGTTCCCATATCCAGCGCAGCATATGCTTCTGATATTTCATTAAAGGGAATGGTATCTACTTTTGTTACTTTAATTATAGCTTGTGCTTTTCCGTCAAAATTGGTGATGATGTGTTGGGTGCCTACGGAGGGCAAATCTGCGTTGGCTTCTTCGTACCAAGCATACAGTCCGGAACCTGCTTGCTTTTTGCCTGTTGAGACCAATTTTGCGAGCCGATCGGCATCTGCTTTATTGTTATGAAAAAACCAAGATTCTGGTTGTTCTTCACCCTTGAACTCTGGATGGGATGTTATAAAATCCTCCCACATTTCCGGAACGGATGGGTCTACAGCAACCTCTTGCTCCGTTTTAGTTTCGCCTTTACAGCTGGCCAAAATTAGAAAGACGATTAGGATGAGGTGTTTCATATTGCTAAATGGGTAACTATTGGTATGTGAAAATATTAGGTTTAGAGGGGATAATTTTCAAGATAAGTTTAGGTCTAAATTTGAGCTTGAGAGAAAACTTATGAGAAGAGAAAATATGTAAAGCTTCTAAATAAATAAATCAGTTAGTTAATTCCGATAACATCTGTTTTATGTCTAAATGCTTTGCTCCTTGAACTGACTTTGAGTTCATTCCAACCAACTCAATCCAATCCATAATTTTTTTCTTTTCGGTCGTTTTTTCATTCCAATATTCTGTTAGTTCAATTGTAGAAGTGTTAATTAAAATTTCTAAAACAGATTGTATATTATCAAATAACTTAATAAATACTCTAGGAATGTTATTATACGTTTTATTTTTAATCAAATAATCAGCTTTTCCTCCAGCAGTAAATAAATCCCTCACATTCGGACAAACAACAGCTTCTCGTGTTACAAGCCATATTGCAAGTCGAGCAAATTTATCTCCACGATTACTAAAAACTTCTGGAAAATAAACCATTGCTCTGTTTTTAATCTCTTGCTTTTCTTTTAAGCTTAAGTTGTTCCAAATATTTATAACTAGATTACTTGCTTGTTCTGTGTCTTGAATCCACCACAAATCTTGACCAGGTTTTAACTTGCTTTTGTAGTAGTCTGTTATTGGTTTAATCGGATTTTTCTTTTGACGCAAAGTATCGTAAGGTGTATTGATTTTGTCAAAAATGGTTTTTCCCTTTTCCAAGTTCATATCGATTAAATACCTTGGCGAATGTGTGACAACAACCTCTGATAAACATTCTTCATAAGCTCGACACCTAAATTCAATAGGTTTTCCAAGTTTACCAAAAAGCATAAATATTCGTTCGACATCTTCAACTCTTGTTGATTCAAGGACACTATTTCCTGTTGTTTTCCAATGATTTTGTGTAGTAGTTTTAACTTCAATACCATAAAATTTCTTGGCTACAATGTCAGGGAATTTTTGTCCGCCAATTACTTTTATTGAATTTTCAAATGGTGTTCCTATTGCCAATTCTGACATCACTCCACCAGCATAATTTTCAAGCTTTGTTCCTTTTAGCTTTTCTATTTCGATTGGTGATTTTATTGCATCCGCATTAAGCACATCGATTGTTGAATTAAGCAATGTGTAGAATTCGTTTTTGTGCGGTTCAGGATTAACAGAGACTACCATTATTTCTTAAAATATAAATCCCAAACATTTTCTATTCTTTTAGCCAAATTATAGGCGAGTAGTGGTGGAACAGCATTGCCAATTACTTTATAAGCCTTTGATGGACTAACCAAATATGAACCTTTGCGTCCGTTTTTATTTGGTATTACAAATTCATAATCAGGTGGAAAAGTTTGAATTAAAGCACATTCTCTAGGTGTCAAACGCCTTTCTTTAAGACCTTTCGAAAGTTCTTCGGTTAAAACCCCTCCATTTTTTTTAGATAGCCTTCTAAACTCTATGTTTCCGTGATGTTCTGCTCTAATTGTTGGGCTAATTCCATCTGGCCTTATCTCTATTTGTCCTTGACAATGCTTACCCATAAATTTTGCTTTCGAGTAAAATTGTTGAGATAAATCTTTTGATTTTTCAGGTTCCTTTACGTTTGCGAAAAGTTCTTTTAAATCTACGTGGCGTTTTAAATCCTCTCCGTCAGTTGTGTAAGCGTGAGTTGGTCTAGGATACGGATTGTATTTATCCGAAATGTCTTCTTTTTCTAATTGTTCGAGAGCGGATTTTTTTAATGCAGATTTTTTTATACCAATAAAGAAAACTCGTTCTCTTGATTGCGGAACACCATAATCGGCTGCGTGTAAAACACGAGGATTTAAAACTAGATATCCATTATCTCCTGCAGAAGAGAAATCATTTTGAATAATGTCCTTGACGTTTGAAAGATTTACTAAACCTTTTACATTTTCTGCAATGAAAATTTTTGGTTGAGTTATTTCGATAACTTGTTTCATCCACATATAAAGCTGACCACGAGTTTCTTCTGTTGCACAAGTTTCTGTGTTTAGTTCTCCTTTGTGATTTTTATGTGAATTAAGTCCGTTTCTTTTTCCAGCAACACTAAAATCTTGACAAGGGAAACCACCAGTTACAATGTCAATGTTTTTCGGGAAAACCTTTGTTCCGTTTTGATGTAGCTTTACCAAATCGACTATGCTATCTGTTTGGTAATTTTCTGCATTATGTCCTCTTTTTGAAAAGTAGTTTACCCAAGCATTTCTTGCGTCCTTTAAAATATCGTTTGCAAAAACTGTTTTAAAACGTGTTTTTGAAAGATTTACGAAGTTGTTTTCCAGTTCTTTGTTTATGAAGTTAGGATTTAAAACTTCGTTTACAGAAGATTTTAAAACTGAAAAATCTCCCTCAAAACCTAAATCCATTCCTCCACAACCAGAAAATAAAGAAAGCATATTTAAGGTCGATTTTCCCTTTTGTTCTTTTTTTTCTGTTTTAGGATAAAATTTTACTGCCAATTGAGGTTCTTCAACTATGCTGGTATTTTCTGTATCGGTTGTTAATGTTCGCATAGTTAGTTTTGTATTGGGTGTGATTTTAAATATTTGATTTTTTTCTCCGCAACTTTTAGTACTTTACTTGCACAATCTTCGTCTGCTATTTCATATGCAATTTTATCGCTTATAAATTGTACTAAAAGCTCGTCTTTATCAAGTTTTAAGATTTCAGCAAGTTTCTCCAACATTTCTTTTGTGGGTTTTCGCTCATTTCTTTCGATTTTACTCAATATTGCTTGGTCAATATCGACATAGGCCGAAACTTGTCTTAAAAGAAGTCCGAGGCCTTGTCTTTTATTCCGTAAAATTTGTCCGATTGTTTCCATTTGAAAAATATAACTTGACAATATATGTCAAATATAGTTCGTGAAATTTTGGAAAGCAAGAAATTGAGATTTGTATTTAGTATTTTAATGGGCAAATGTTAATTTCGGCCTTTTTAGGTTTTTAAGGACGAGGTAAGACCGTAAAAAAAACACTTGCAGTCAGTATGAGAAATGTATAAGATGGTTTAAGACATTAGCGATGAATTTTTCTCCCGTTTTCTTCCCTTCTCGACATATCTTCAATGTTTTAGAGCTATAGCCAACCTGTATTTTTTACGGTTTTTATTTATGATTTTGAATGGAATAAATAATTACATTTACTCAATTTTTAACGTAAAATCTTACATGAAGAAACTAGCTCTCTTTGTTATTATTTGTGCCTTTTATTCTTGTGGTAGTGCCAAATACGATTATTTTTTTGATACAGGAAAGGAGTTGGATTTCAGTACAGGAAAATGGATTATGAATAGAACCGTATCCAACTCAAAAAAGTTTGATAACAAATTGTATTACAACTCGGTTGAGGATTTCAAAAAAATACTGGGCGATTCATTAATTGAGATACATACGTTAAGAGCGTCAAAATTAATAGCTCCTGAAATTAAGTTCAACTTATCGGACGTAGAGCTAGAAGACCTAAAAACAGCTACCGATTGTGACTATATTATTAACGTAGGGGGTAATGTAATTAGTGATGGTGCTGGCTCCATCAGTTTTGAAGGGGAGACCTCAAGCAACAGGGCTTCGGTTTCCATATCAATTTATGATTTGAATTCGGGAGAACTTATTTCTTCTTCTCAAGTGTACGGAAAAACACTCCCCAACCAAGAGCCCATTTTCCCAGATGATAAAAGCATACCTTCAATAAATCCAAGTTCACATATGATTATGCTCAAAGGAGCTAGGAAACTCATTCAAAAATACCAAAAAAATAGGCTCAATTAAATACCTTGATTAGGGATTGTATCTTTAAAACAACCCGAACAGTTTTTTCTTTTTGACCGTATTTGGTCTATCAATTTGGAGAATATCCGTTACTTGAAACTTGTCGAATCCATCAAAAAGTGCTTCAACCCCTTTTTTCATTTTCAAATTTACTTCATCAGTATATATGGGAATCAACGAATAAAAATTAATTGATTTATTCTGAAGCTTTAGCGTATGGAAATTTTCTCCCAATACAATGGTCGGTAACAACATCATTGTATTTAAGCCCGTGTTCTCTGCAAAAGGTTCTGCGGGATTTCCGTTGGGTATAGTGTGCCCATAACTTAACCAGGTGTTATATTCATGAGGAAATCTGGCAAGATATTTTAACCATCGGATAGGCCAGTAATTTTTTTCATCCTTAAAGTCCTCATCGGATATTTTCCATTCTTCGGGGAGACAGATACTTAGTTCGGCATAATCACAACCTTCAACTCCATCAGGTGTGTTCATGGGTTTATCACTCATCCCCGATGTAACCAAAGTATGAAAAGGTCTTTCCTTTGTTGGCTTCACCCAGTGTACATCAATATGTACCTGATCAGAAACTAGTTCATGGAATACCATGTGAATTTCACCAATGTTTTTTTCTATATGATTTGATATCTCCTCTATTGATGGTTCCCCAGATGCACCTTCAAACTTTTTTTTATCGGTTTCTTTATAATGGTATATGGGGGAACCTGATTCTGATTTTTCCATCTTTGAATACTTAATACAACTAAATTTATACGATTGCAGATCAGGTTAATAGATACATTACATGATTTGCTAAACGAAAAATACTAGAAATTTCTGACAAATTCAATTACGGAATTGTGTTCTATTTTCTAAAAACCGGCTACCCTGACAATTATCATAGTTTGGGTAGTAGGTCTACTATAGATTTGTGGAGTTATAAATAATTGACCTATGATTTCACAAAATTTACCTCTCGTTAACTATAGCAACGGTATTGTTATGATCGCCATTTTTGCTTTGGTATGTATAGCTCTGGTGGTTATGATTATTCTTTTTATAAATAGTGGCAGAAAATAGTAACCGTATCTTATTGATTTTGTGCATTTAAGTTACTTTTTGTTGCGAATAAGACAGGCTTAGCGCTTTTTTCTTGCAATTTTTGCAAATGTTAAGACAATCATAAAGCTAATGAGATGTTTTTACATCTTATTACTTATCTTTAGTAGGAATTGGATTACAAATTGATTGACTTTTTTTAAGCCAATATTTTTAGTCCGTTAAAGCCGCCAAACTGTTGTACCAACTGAAACCAAACTTATGGATGCTATATGGATATATACCACTGTTGTAATCGTCATATTTAGTGTATGGTTGTTGTTCGTAATTCTTATGTACAGGAAACTGAATAAATAGCCTAAGCGCTAGCTGCCCTGATGTTCACTTTTTAACACCATAATCTTACCCGGATTTTTACTGATATAGGACTTGATTATACTCTCCGTTTCTAGAGTGTTGTTCTGTTGTACTAGAAAAGTTTCCAATTCATGGTCCGTAGTAATTGTTTCTTCCCCGCCTATAAAACCGTACCCCATGTATGTACTGTTCTTTACCAGAACAAAAGCCTGTTCTTCCGGATTCCGCCCTTTTTCCTTAATGACAAAATCTTCTTTCTGCGCTTTAATATGGTGCAAGGCCAATTGTACTTTTTCGTTGTATAGAGCAATATCTTCTTCCTCTCTACAAATGCCATCACAGCTTTCTAACCGGTAATGGTTGCAGCTTTTAACGTTCTCCTGTAAGTGGCAGTATTTAGGGCATAGCCTAAAACTTTTACAGATTTCCTCTATGAACAAACGGCAGTCCGTTGGGCCGTAGAGCGTCAACACAGAATTGGGTGCCATTTTCAGTTTATTGAACGCCAGGTGCATAATGCCGTTCCGGTCTTCATAACTGAATATACCATACGGCTGAATCTTTCTTTTCTGAGCGCGGTTAAATTCCGGATAATGGTGTTTTATAGCTTCTGATTCCATTAAGAGTGCTAAAAGCTCGCTTCCGGAAAGTTCAAAATCAATATCCGCGGTTGCTTGGCAAAGGGCTATTTCTTTGGAAGATTTATCGTAAAAATGGCTGAGTACACGTTTTTTGACGTTTATGGCCTTGCCTACGTAAATGATTTTTCCTTTTCCGTTCTTAAAGTAGTACACACCAGGTGCCGTAGGCAACTTTTCAAAAGCTTCCTTGGGTAATGCCGAAGGTAAAGTGGCTTCTTGGGAGCGGGCGTTTAGAAAGGTTTTAAAAACTTGTGCGGCACCATCTGCACGCAAGAGTTTTTTAAAAAGTAGGGTAGTGGCATGGGCATCTCCACGGGCACGGTGCCTATCCGTCAAAGGTATATTTAACGAAGAACATAATTTGCCTAGGCTATAGGAATGGTAGCCGGGCAAAAGTTTACGGGATAGACGAACCGTACAGAGTTTCTTTCGTATAAAATCCAACCCTAAGAGTTTCAGCTCGTTTTTAATTACGTTGTAGTCAAAATTAACGCTGTGGGCCACAAAAATGGTATTCTCGGTAATTTTTAGAATGTCTTCCGCAATTTCGTCAAGCGTAGGGGCATCACGGACCATGTCATTATCAATTCCCGTTAATCGTGTTATGAAATAGGGAATTTCAGATTGCGGATTTACCAAAGAGGTAAACTCATTTACAATCTCATGACCGTCAAATATAAATATGGAAATCTCGGTAATCTTGTTACCCTTAATACCGTTGCCGGTAGTCTCTATGTCTACTATGCTGTACAAATGTATGTGTGGTGGAATTGGACCATAAAATTACACAAACTTCTTTCGGCTTTAAAAAGTTTAACGTTATGGCCAAAAGGGGACAGGAGTTCAACAAAAAAATAGGGGTAAAAAGCGGTCGTTTGGGTTAATCAAACATTGCATAAAGAACAGTCTCCAATCCGTTTAGGATTATTTTTACACAAAACGATTCACATGCCGATCATAGGACATATTATAAAAGGATTTATTGATGCAAGGGATAAGCTCACAGGAACTAAAAACCCGGTTGAGGAACAGGAAGCCGTACTTGAAGCGCTTTTAAAAAAGGCCGAAAACACTGCTTTTGGAAAGCATTACAATTTTAAGGCTATCCGCGAATCCAGAAGTCCTGCGGATGCTTTTGCTGCATCTGTTCCCTATTTTGATTATAACCGAATCAATAAGGAATGGTGGCAAAAACTACACGAAGGAGAAGAGGATGTAACTTGGCCGGGAACACCGGATTACTTCGCCTTAAGTTCTGGCACTACAGGAAAAACCAGTAAAAGAATTCCGGTTACGAATGATATGATAGATGCGATCCGGAGTACAGGGGTAGAGCAGGTTTTTGCCTTGAGCAATTTTGACTTACCTCCTGATTTTTTTGAGCTCGGAATTCTAATGTTGGGCAGTTCTACGGATTTGAACAAGGTAGAAGGTCACGAAGAAGGGGAAATCAGTGGCATAAGTGCCAGTAACATACCAACTTGGTTCAGGGGTTATTATAAGCCAGGCGAAGAAATTGCCGAAATCGATGATTGGGACGAGCGGGTGCAAAAAATAGCGGAAGAAGCTCCCAATTGGGATATCGGCGCATTAAGCGGTATTCCCTCTTGGATAGAGTTGATGCTACAGAAAGTTATTGACTATCATGGTTTGCAACATATTCACGAGATTTGGCCCAATCTGCAGGTCTATACCTCGGGCGGGGTGGCTTTTGGGCCGTATAAAAAGAGTTTTAACGCGTTGCTGGGCAAACCCGTAACCGTAATAGATACCTATTTGGCTTCGGAAGGATTTATAGCATTTCAAGCCCGACCCGAAACTGATGCCATGCAACTTTCTACGGATTCCGGTATCTATTTTGAATTTGTTCCTTTTGAGCCGGAATACATTCAGCCAGATGGTTCGTTAAGTGATGATGCGCCCTCCTTAAAACTTTCCGAAGTTAAAGAAGGTCAGGATTACGTACTAATCATAAGCACCGTATCCGGAGCGTGGCGCTACCTAATAGGGGACACCATTGAATTTACGAATGTAGAACGCGCAGAAATAAAAATAACGGGTAGAACTAAGTTCTTCCTGAATACGGTGGGTTCTCAATTATCAGTAAATAAAATGGATGCCGGAGTGCAGGAGTTGGAAGAAAAATTCAGTATCCGTATCCCGGAATATACCTTATGCGCCAAACGAATAGATGGTGAGTTTTATCACTGCTGGTATCTGGGCACGGAAGACAAAGCAGATGCTATTGAATTGGCCAATGCGTTGGACGAATCTCTTAAAAATGCCAACAAGAACTATAAAGTGGCACGTTCCAAAGCTTTAAAGGGGGTAAAGGTCGTAACCGTGCCGCCATCCGTTTTTCATGACTGGAACGGAAAGAATAAAAAGAAAGGTGGACAAGTAAAAATGGAGCGTGTTATGGGCGAGGAGAAATTTAAGGAATGGGAAGCTTTTGTGAATCCATAGGGGCGAGCTATAACAGTGAGATTAGGGTTTCTTTTCAGTAGTCTCCCTTTCTTTTACAATGGCCATAATCTCTTCGGGAGACAAGTAATAACGTCTTATACGTTCTTTGTACTTTTCTTCAATTTCGGCATGATCCAGAATAAAATGTTTCGTTTTTAGAATATAATCGTGCATTCCGTGGGCAACGGCAAAAGTATCCGCCGCACGTTCGGCTTCTTTAATATATGAGCCGGAAAATGAATATTTAAGGCCAAACCAAATAAGATTTAGGGTACTGCGGTTCCTGTAATCCATTACATGCCCCAGTTCATGCCCCAACCAACCGATCATAATGGCACTTGGTACATCTTTGGTGAAAAAGACGGTATCGGAAATCTTTATTTTTTCACTTATTAGAATAACATAGGCACGCTTCTTTCGTCCTCTAAAAAGACTGTTGAATTTGGGCTGCGCCTGCATGGTAGATTGCTTGATCTTCTTTACGATTTTAAAAGTTATGGGTGTTTGTTCCAATTCTGGATAGTGCGATAGCGCAATCCGGGCCTCATTTTTTATGACATCGGGAACTGTATGTTGTGCATTTAATTGGACAAAAGCCATGAAGAATATGAATAGTTTAAATTGATACAAAACCTAAATTATACGTGTTTACATTAATGAGACATAATATATAAAACCCTGCTGTAGATTAAAACCCTTTTACCTAACCGGTTAATTATAAATTGGAAAGCACACTCATTTTAAGGTTTAAAGAGGGAATTTTAAAATTGGGGAGGATGCCTAAGGGTTTCGTTGCCAAATTAAACTTGAACAATGCATAAGAAGCGAACCATAAAAATTATTTCCCGTATCATTTTGGTATTACTGGTACTCGTGGCCCTGGCCTTACTTGGGGCCCAGCTTTTAGCAAAGGATGCCATCGCGAATTTTTTAAAGACCAAATTGCCACCACATATTCAATTGGCATATGAAGACATAGATGTAAACGTTTTGACCGGAACGGCAAAACTGAATACTATTGATTTGAACATTGGAATTTCGGATTCTATCAGGCCTAGGGCATCCGCAAAAATAGAAGCATTGGAGGTTGTGGGGTTGGGCTATTGGCAGTTTCTTTTCAACAAGAAAATAACGCTCACTAATATCAATGTAGATAAGCCGGTTTTAAAACACTATTTAAAAGGAAAAGAAGACAAGGCCACAAAATCAAAAAATGATAGTATAGGGCTTAAAAAGTCCATTCATATAGACCACATCAACATCAAGAATGGTTCTGTAACCCTGTTTAAGAACCCAGAAGATAGTGTGGCTATGAAATTGGACTCGGTTTTTTTTGAAATGGATGAGGTTGTTACAGATAGGAGTCGTATTAATTCCAAGATTCCCGTTGCTTATTCCGATGTAAAATTTAATGGGAATTCGCTTTACGCGGATTTAGGTCCTTACGAGGCGCTAAACGTAAATGAAATTCATTTGGACCAAGGTCATCTCCGGGTAACGGACTTAAAACTAAAATCAAAATATAGTAAGGCCAAGCTGTCTGCGCACTTGCGAAAAGAACATGACTATATAGATTTAAAAATTCCCCAAGTAGATTTTGATGAGATTGCTTTTGGTTATGCCGATGCTAGATATTGGGTGCGTACGGGAAAGGGGACTTTGCAGGGACCCAATTTAGAAATGTACAGAGATAAGCTAGTGGCCGATGATTTAGAGAGAAAGAAAATGTACAGCGAAGCCATTCGTAAACTGCCTATACAGCTAGATGTTCCCGAAATAGAGATACAGGATGGCGCAATTACTTATAGTGAGCGAGTGAATAGGGAAACGACTCCCGGTAAAATTGTTTTTGGTGATGTAAATGCTAAAATCCTTCACATTCAAAATGTACCGGAACGAAAGGAGAAAACGAGTGTTGCCGCCAAAGCTTTGCTCATGGGCGAAGCCCCAATAACCTTAAACTGGTCGTTTGACGCTAAAAATACCAGAGATGCATTTTTGGCTTCCGGTACCGTAAAAAGTTTTAATTCAAAGAACATCAATCCTTTTTTAGAATCCAATTTACGGGTACGTGCCAAAGGCGAAATTCAAGAACTCTACTTTACCATAAGCGGAGATGCGGTTTCGTCCGCAGGCGATATGAAAATGAAGTATGAAGATTTTGAATTTTCTATCTTAAAAAAAGACCGTCTGCGCATAAATAAAGTATTGACGGCAATAGGAAGAATATTTGTAAACGACGGCTCCAATACCGATGAAAACGGATACAGATATGGCGGTATTGAAGCAGAAAGAGACCCCACAAAGTCCTTTTTTAATTATCTGTGGTTAAATGTTAATAACGGCTTGACTTCTACTATTATAGGTAACGGAAAAAATAAAAGGAGAAAAAATTAATTTTTTAGAGGTAATCTACAAGGCAGGGAAAAAGTACTTTGAAGAAGGTAATTTAGAAACTAAAATTCAAGGATATGGGAGTCATTTCAAAAGATAAAAAGAAGATAACGCTATATTATAATTCAGAAAATTCAATCGGTAAACAAACGTATGCTTACGTAGAATCTGCAGATGAAGATATTCTGGCTATAGATATTTCAAAAACAAATGTAACGGGTACCCAATGGGCGGAAATTGCACATAATATGAACGTACCTGTGGGAAAATTGGTAAATCAGAATCATCCTGATTTTAAAGAAAAATATGGGAACGAGAAGGTAGATTTGGATGAGCATGATTGGTTGCGTATTCTGGAGAAATCCCCATCAACTTTAGCTTTTCCGGTAGTTATAAAAGGAGAACGATTTATTCCTATTCACAATCCTTCGGATTTTGTAAAGTTTATGGATGATGACAGTGCTGCGCTAGACAAGCCTTATAATTAATAAGATTAAGAATCTATTCTTTTGTATTACTTGTTGGCAATTTTCATTGCTAATTTTAAGTACAGTTAAGTTGAAGTTTAATCACATAAAATAATAAAGATGAATCAAGAACAATTAGAAGGAAAGTGGAACCAAGTAAAGGGAAAACTCAAACAGAAATACGGAAACCTTACCGATGACGACGTAACCTATTCCGAAGGCAAATTTGATGAAATGCTCGGAAGGGTACAGGAAAAAGTTGGAAAAGGAAAAGAAGAATTGAAAGCAGAAATTGCAAGCTGGTAATACAGTTGTAGTTTAAAAAGTAAGAAGGCCCGGGCATTTACGCTCGGGCCTTTTTGTATGTTATTTTTAGATATATTTAAAATTGAAGGAACAGGAAGTTGTTCAGCGTTCTTGCAAAAAAAAAGGATGGCCAAAAGCTATCCTTTAATCCTTAGTGTATGAGTTATTGGTCTCTAAATCTTTTTACGTCCCATAATCAAGCTGATTATAAAAAGTACGATAAAGATGAAAAATAAAATCTTGGCAATACTAGCGGCACCTGCAGCGATTCCTCCAAATCCGAATACTCCTGCGATAATGGCTAATATGATAAATATAACTGTCCAACGTAACATATCTTGTGGTTTTTATGATTAGTAATAAATTGTTTTTTTGATACAATTTGTAGTTTGTATCATTTAAGGTAAAGGTCTTAAAATGAAGTGGATGACCTTGACTGTATGCAATTTAAAACTAACTGTATTTCCGTAGGGACTCAGCAACATTGATAATAAAATGGGACGCTGGAACAGCATTCAATACCATTTTAGAAATAGTCCAAAAGGGCTATAGCTCCGTTATAAGAGATTACAATAGAGAAGAATAGCGCGGCAAAAAGCCCAATGTTAAGAAGAAGTCCGGCTTTATGTGTGTGCATCAATTTGGAGTTGTTACACAGTAGTATAATTCCCAAGATTACCAACGGTAGGACAAAAACATTAAAAACCTGAGAAACAATCTGCATTTCAATAGGGTTGGCACCAAATACGGGCACTATTAGAGCGAATAGACAGGCAATGGCAGTAATGGTCTTAAATTGCTTAGAACTTGTGTCCAATTCGCCGGATTGATAATCCGCAAGGAGAATAGGAGCGATAAGTAAACAGGGGAAAATAGAGGAAAGACCGGCGCTTAACGTGCCAAAAAAGAAAAGGGTAAGCGCAAACTTTCCGGCAACGGGTTCCAAGGTGTTTACCATATCCAAAACTTTGGTAACGGGCCGGCCTTGGTGAAATAGGGCTCCACAGGCTACGGCCATTACGGCTGCACTGATTACGAATACAAGTGAGGCCGCTATTATGGCATCCTTTTTTTGTTGTTTAAGGTGTGCAATGGTCCATTTTTTTCCCTTAACGAATAAAGGACGAGACAAGAAGGTTGCTGCTGCCATAGTGGTGCCCACAAAAGCGGCAACCATCATTCCTCCTCCTTCTACTTTTGGAACAGTTGGGATAAGCCCTTTGGCTACTTCTAAAGGTAAGGGGTAGACCATAAAAAGGGAAACAAAGAAAGAGAGTCCCATAATCGTAACGAAAATCACCAATATTTTCTCGAAGAAAACATACTTTCCTATTAACAGAAAACGATACATAATAGCAATAACCAAGATAGCAATGGTCAAAACCAACTCATATTGATAATCGGCCAATGAGGGGAAGTAAATCAAAAATATCTCAAAGATGATATTTGCCGAAATACCAAGTATTCCCATAAGTGAGTTCCACTGCCCGAACGAAACGCCCAGAATGATTAAAATGGCAATGGGTTTTCCCCATTTTAGATGTTTTTTAAACGCGTATAGGGCCGTTTCTCCAGTTACCAATGCATAATTTCCATAGGCGTACATCAGCATTCCAGAGAAAATACAACTCAATACCAAAACCCATAACAACTGCATACCATAGGTGCTGCCCGCTACGATCATAGAGGTTACACTTCCGGTTCCAATAGTATACCCAATAGCAAAAATACCCGGACCAAAAGCAAGTGCCAAGGCGATTATTTTTTTCCAAAAACTAGTCTTTTGTTCTGCCATGTTGGGATACTTTTTGGTGATATAAAACTTTTTGGGGAAGAGGTAAAATGTAAGTTGTATTCAACTTAATGACTACGCCAATTAAGCTAGGATTTTATTGAAATCATAGCGTTCAGGGTCTGGTAAATAGGCTTTTGTAGCTTCATAATCGGCCTCCTCAATAAAGTGCATGTTCTGAAAACAAAGTCGAGCAAATTCCGAATCTATGTCCACTAGACGAGGAGCAATTTTACCATCTTCGCCTTGTAAATCTTCTAAAAATAACGGCGTTACTTCACCTTTGGAATTTGCGGTAACAATACAACCACTAACACCTTGGTCAAATAGTTTTTTTACGCCAAGCCCCAGGAGTGTACAAAGAGTTAGGTCAAACCCTATAGGTCTGCAACATCTAAGCTCGTAGCCAAGTTCTACAGGTCTACTTTTTATATTTATACCCAGTTCTTTCAATTTTGATTGGACCAGCATGTTAAAGATGTGAGACTTGCTTACATTGCCCAATTCCGGATGGCCGTGATCATCATAGGTAAAGTTAATGCCGCAATGGTCCAGTTCGCTATCCGGCATAATGTGAAAAACACCTTCGCTAACCAGTGCTACACCATAATTAATGTTCAGTGTTTTTCGCTTTATGATGGATGAAATAATCAAGCGAACCACCTTATCAAAAGTGATGGAAGTCTTGTTGAACATTTCGGGAATGACCATCATGGGAAAATGACAGCTGGTGGCTATACCAAATGCCAAATGTCCGGCAGAACGACCCATGGTAGACATAACGAACCAGTTTTGACTGGTACGGGCGTCCTCATAAGTGGTATTGCCTATACGAACACCTTCGTCCTTGGCCGAATGAAATCCAAAAGTTGGATTCCGGTCGGGTAGGGGTAAATCATTATCAATTGTTTTGGGTACGTGAATGTTTGAAATAAAGATGTTTTCTTTGGACAGATACCCTGTAATTCTATTGGCCGTAGAGGCGGTGTCATCACCGCCAATACTGACCAATAGTTTTACATTATTATCTGAAAAAAGCTTCGTGTTTATTTTTTCATCGCTGGGTTTGAATCTACTCATAATAAGAGTAGAACCACCTCGACTAAAAATACGGTCTGCATGAGGAAAATCGAATTCCTTTATTTGGGGTTCCTCGGAAAAAATTCCCTTAAAACCTTCGTGAAGTCCCAGTACGCGATAGCCATCTTTCAGAAAAATTTTGGCTACTGTGCTTATTACAGCGTTAATGCCCGGAGCAGGGCCTCCACCACAAATAATCAATATCGATTTTTTAGAAGCCATGTTTCAAGTTTTAAATATTAGCGGGCAACTCTTCCCGAAGCGTCACCGCCCATTAGCTTTTCTACTTCACTTACGGTAACCAAGTTGGCATCACCTTTTATAGTATGCTTTAAACAGGATGCCGCTACGGCAAAGTCTAGAGCATTCTGGTCATCTTCTGGGTATTTCAATAATCCGTAAATCAATCCGCCCATAAAAGAATCACCACCACCAACACGATCCACAATATCCGTAATTTGGTACTGACGTGTTTCGTACATTTTGGAACCATCCCATAATACACCTGCCCACGTATTGTGAGAAGCAGAAATAGAGCCCCTTAACGTTGTAATTACCTTTTTGGCTTTTGGGAATTTTTTCATCATTTGCTTACAGACTGATAAGAACGCTTCCGCTTTAACATCGGCACCATCCTTATGAACATCAAGACCTTCAGGGTGAATACCAAAGTGTTTCTCTGCATCTTCTTCGTTCCCTAAAATAATATCACAGTAAGAAGTAAGTTCGGTCATGATAGCTTCTCTATCACCTCCATAGTTCCAAAGCTTGGCTCTGTAATTTAAATCGGTTGAAATAGTTATGCCTTTTGCACTGGCAGCTTTCACGGCTTCCAAACAAACATCTGCAGCACCTTGTGAGATAGCTGGTGTAATACCTGTCCAGTGAAACCACTCCACACCCTCAAAAACAGAATCCCAGTCTATCATACCGGATTCTATCTCAGAAATAGCGGAATGAGCGCGGTCATAAACCACTTTAGACCCACGGGAAACGGCACCCGTTTCTAGAAAATAAATTCCTAGACGGTCGCCACCATAGACAATCTTATCCGTTCCTACACCTCTTTTTCGCATTTCCATAAGTGCGCATTCCCCAATATCGTTCTTTGGTAAACGCGTCACAAAATCTACGGGAACGCCATAATTGGCGAGCGATACGGCTACGTTAGACTCGCCTCCGCCATAAACAACATCAAAAGTATTGGCTTGTGAAAATCTTAAAAATCCCGGAGGAGCTAAACGCAACATTATTTCTCCAAAGGTTACTACTTTTTTCATTTCAAATTGTGTTACTGTATTACTGTTCTTAAGTGCTAGTTTTAGATATATACCGTTAGATTCCTAAAGCTTGCCCGCCACCAATTTGGATGGTTTCTGCGGTAATGAATTTAGCGTCGCTGCTCGCTAGGAAAGATACCACACCGGCTACATCTTCAGGCTGGCCTAATCTACCCAACATAATGCTGTTGGCCCATGAAGCAAAAACTTCTGGTTTTGTAGCTTTGATCTGTGCATGAAAAGGGGTGTCTATAGTACCTGGAGATACCGCGTTTACCCTAATACCGTATTCGGCCAAATCTTTTGCCAAAGCTTTGGTAATGGTGTGAACACCTGCTTTTGAAGTTCCATAGATACCAGCTCCTGGTCCGCCAGCGGTCCAAGCTGCGTTTGAGGTATAGTTGATAATGGATGCATCTTCTCCTTTTTTAAGGAAAGGTATAGCTGCTCTTGATGCGAAAAATGTAGAATCTAGATTTAACGCCATAACAGATCTATAAAATTCCGTGGTCATTTCTTCAAATCTAGATCGGCCACCTAGACCACCTGCGTTGTTTACAAGGGTATCTATTTTTCCATACTTTTCGCCAATTGCCTTTATGTTTTTGGTTACGGCTTCTTCATTGGTTACATCAAAACCGTAATATTCCGCATCAATGCCCTCTGCAGTTAGTTCTTTTACTCTCTGCGCACCGGCTTCATTGTCTATGCCGTTAAGGATAACGGTATACCCATCTTGCCCTAATCTTTTTGCCACGGCGAAACCTATTCCACCTGTTGCTCCTGTTATTACTGCTACTTTTCCTTTCATTTCTATGTTAGTTACTGTTAGTGAATTTTTATATGTATTAAACCGACTCGAATTCTACGGGTCGTATTCTCTTTATTAATCCAAATATTGATAGTACTGCAAGAGGAGATAGTACCGCGATGACAATAAATGCGGGGGTATATGATACAGATGCTATCATAGGAATCAATGAGTTCATTATGATAACCGATACTGCCGCAACGGTACCTGCCAAACCGGCCAAGGTACCCACAGATGGTCCGCGGAAAAGATCACTTGAAATAGTTTGAATATTACCGATGGCAAATTGAAAGCCAAAGAGTACCACTGCCACGATATAAATAAACGTCATAGGGTTCTTTTCCGTTACTAAGAAAATTATTCCGAGTAGACCCATGAAAATCAATGCGCCGCCAATGGTTATCGTAATCTTTCTTGCCGCATCTACAGTTTTGGTCTCCATGAGTTTACCGCAATACCAGCCTCCTATGATGCTGCCCGCCATACCGCCTAGATAGGAAATCCAAATAGTAGACCCTATTTCCTCAATGCTAAAACCAAATTTAGAGTTGAGGTAAAGTGGCATCCAACCAACGAACAACCACCAAATAGGCTCTATAAAAAAGCGGGACAAAAGTACTCCCCATGATTCTTTGTAGCTTAGGATTTTTGCCACGGAAAGGCCTTTTTCCTTTTCCTCCGTTGAAGGGCCTAAAGCAATTTTATCGGCAAGAATCAATTTTTGTTCTTCTTCTGTTATCCATGGGTGTTTCTCCGGTTTGGCCTTGTTGATGAACAACCACGGAATGACCCACAACAACCCAATGGCTCCAATGATGATAAAGGTGGAACGCCATCCGAAATGACCATATAAATAAGCGATCAGTACGGGTGCTATTACACTTCCCAATGATGCACCTGCATTAAAAATACCTTGTGCAATGGCCCTTTGCTTAACGGGAAACCATTCGCCATTGCTTTTAACCGCACCTGGCCAGTTACCTGCTTCGCCTAAACCTAGCATAGCCCTAAAAAGTGTTAGGGAAATTAGGCCTCTGGCAAAAGCGTGTAATATTGACGCTACGGACCACACTACTATGGAAACGACAAACCCCATACGGGTACCTATCATATCGTAAAGCTTACCGGACAGAAACTTTCCGGCAGCATAGGTAATCATGAAAACATTGAGCATAATGGCATAATCCGACTCATCCATTCCCAAATCTTTGCCCATCTCTGGCCACATAACACCAAAAGCGGTACGGTCTATATAATTAATGACCGTTGCCAAACAAATTAGGGCTATAACCCACCATCTTAAACCTTTGACTTTCATCTTCGTTCTTTTAAATTATTCTTTATAATTGGATACACGAATGGCTGTCCTAGTTCTATGGGATAGGAGAATTATTAGTTCTAAAAGCCTGTATTTAAGATGTTTAAATACGTGTTGTGTAATAGGATTGGTATGTTCGACTTTAGCCGTTTACCTTCATTGGATAAGCTTTTTTAGTATTAGTTTCCCTTCAGTATATGAATTGTAAAAAGATAAATCGTGCACTTTTATCCTTCTAGTATTTTTACTTTTCTGTCTTCGCCATAAATGTAATCGTACAATTTGGCAAAGTGTAATTTCATTGTTTCTTTGGCTCTTTGCGGGTTTTGTTCCAATATGGACAAATAGATGTCTTCGTGCTTTTTTACTTCTGCCAATGCAACATCTCCATCACAGACACGGTCTTTGTCATATGCAACGATAATCTCTGGGGTTATCAATAGCATAAGGGTATTCATTGTACTATTTTTACTTGCCGAAGCTATGGCAAGGTGAAAGAGCAAATCCTCTTCCAAACAATCTTCGCCAGCTATCATCTTGGTCTTGTAAGCATCAAAAGCAGATTTTAGGCGTTCTAGGTCTTCATCGGTTCTTCTTAAAGCAGCCAATTTAACCGTTTTTAGTTCCAGTAAAATCCTGGTTTCAACCAATGATTTGAAATCTTGATCTTCCAAACTCAAAATATCATCTATCATACCGTTCATGGCAATTTGACCAATCTCGGCAATGAACGTTCCGCTCTGCGGTTTTGAGTTTAAAATACCGTAGAACTCAAGCTTTTGAATGGCCTCGCGAACGTTACTTCTACTTACACCAAACTTTTCGGAAAGTACACGTTCTGCAGGCAACTTATCACCTGGTTCTAGATTTTTGTAATTGATTAAATCACGAATATTAGAAATGATTGCATTTTGAACTTCTTTGTTCTCATGTTTTGTAAGTATTTCTAACTTCATATTTGATGTATATTATAAATTGGTTAACCAGATTGGTTTGTTAAAATTATAAAATTCTAAACTACAAAAAAAGTATTTCTTGAATTAAAAAAGTTACGATTTTAGGGGTGTTCTAAGCGTTTTTTGAATTTTACCGACCCGTGGTGAGCGAGTCGGCAAAATTACTCTCAATCTAACTCAAAACAACAATTCTACTATTCTTTATTTGTATTTATTACGAATGTTTTTAGACGTTCGTTATCAGTTCATTAACCTTTGATACTGTAATTAGTAACCAGGGTTTTGGGTGATAACACCACCACTTGCCAATACTTCTGAGATTGGAATTGGGAATAAATGGTAATTGCTATTAATTGTTTCTCCCATTTCGGCATCTACAGACCCTGTTCTTACCAAATCAAACCATCTTTGTCCTTCAAAGGCCAACTCTAATCTTCTTTCATCAAGAATGGCTTGCCTCACATCTGCTTGTGTGGTTATGGTTCCGGTTAAGCTGGTTAAACCGGCTCGTGATCTTATATCGTCCAATAGGGGTAGTACGGTTGTAGCGGGAGCACCATTTTCGTTTAATGTTTCAGCATATAATAAAATAACATCAGCTAACCTTAGTTCAATCCAGTCATGATCACCACCTAAACCTCCTTCTTTTGGGAATTTTATGGCAGTAGTACCCAATGAGTCAAGCGTTACTGCTTTTCTTAAGTCTGTACCACCACCGTTAGCACCACTTTCATCAAATGCGGCAACTAGGTCCGGGTCAACCGGGAAATCAGCTTTTGAATCGTCTCCCACAAACCAGTTCCAGAAGCGAGAAGCAAATGAATATTCGTCTGTAATAGAACTTTCTATTCGCGAAGAAAATATTATTTCAGAATTCTCTACCTCATTGGCGGCACCAAAAACTTCGTTAAAATTATCTTTGAGGCTTATTCCGGCAGCTGCAGCTCCGTTTACAACGGCGGCCAAATGAGGTTCGGCACTGGAATAATCGCCCATAGTGGCATATACTTTTCCCAACAATCCTTGAGCGGCATATTTAGAGGCTCTTCCGTTTACAATTTCAATGTCCAAAGCGGCAATTGCATCCTTCAAATCAGGAATGATTACGTTATTATAAACATTAGTAGCGGGTTGTCTTTCTAAAATAGATGAATCCGTTAGGCTAGGTGCTGCGGACAAGTTTACAGGAACATCACCAAAAACTTGAACCAACTTAAAGTAAGATAAGGCTCTAAGAAATTTTGCTTCGGCTATATCTGTAACATTCGTTGAGTTTTCTATTACATTGTTTGCACTCAATATGGATTTGTACAAAGCGGTATAGAAAGGGCCAAAGAATTGGTCTTCCATAGCGGTTATTCCTCCGTTATAGGTATCGAACTCGGTATAAGGTGCTTCATCCATAAAAGCGTTGTCCGCTCTAAATTCACCCATTACTGCCATTGGCGTAGTGGTACCAAGTTGATAATAATATGCCGCATTTAAAACACCATCAAAATCTGTTAAAGAGTCTGAACTGGCAATATTTGGCGGAACTTGATCTAGATCACTATCACATGCGGTTATGATTAGCAACAATCCCAATAAATTATATATGTTTTTCATTTCTTTTATTTAAAAGTTAACATTTAAACCGATAGTAAAGCTTCTTACAATTGGACTTGCACCTACTTGAGCACCGTAAGTTGTTGGTCCTAAGTAATCACTACCTGCAGTCTGTACACCTTCTGGGTTATATGAAGTATAATTATCTGCCCATAAGTACAATAAGTTAGTTGCGGCGGCATATAATCTAACGGAGTTTATACCTATTTGACTCGTTACATCAGAATCTAATGTGTAACCAATAGTTAAGTTTCTCAAGGCTACATAAGAAGCATCTTGTATTACGGCATCTGTTTGGTTTCTGTTAGCTGTATAGAACTCACCGTTGTGATCGGCAATACCATCACCTTTTGGTGTTACGCCATCATCTTCAAAAGCTCCAACGGCATCAAAAGTGCTTACTAATCTTCCGCCCCATTGCGATTCGTAGTATAAAGGGTCTATATTGTAAACTTCCGCTCCATGAGATCCTTGAAGTTGAAAGGACATATCAAAAGATTTGTAATTAAGATTATGAGACATACCCCAGTAAAAATCAGGTGTATTCTGTCCTATTTTCACTAAATCTCCACCATCTTCAACACTCTTTGTGTTGTCTATAACGCCATCACCGTTTTGATCTACAATATAGGATTCCCCGGATTGATTGTTTGGGTGTCTTGTTCCATCTGCTAAATATCTCATTTCAACATCTCCAATGGTTTCTAATCCCCACATTTCACCAATTTCTCCACCTACATAGTTTCTAAATACAGGGCCTCTACCACTTTGTCCGTAGATGGCTTGAGGTAGTTCGTCCAAACCTCCCAAATCTGTAATTTCGGTTTCAACTGTAGATAGGTTGGCTCCAAAACTCCAAGAGAAATTATCTGATTGTATAACGCTCGCATTCAATTCAAATTCTAAACCGGAACTTCTAACATCTCCGGAATTGAGAACAATTGAAGTGGTTCCCAATACTTCGGAAACACTTTGGTTAATTAAGATATCCTCAATATCGGAAGTGTAATAATCCACACCCAATCTAATTCTGTTGTTAAACAAACCTAAATCAACACCATAGTTGGTCTCCGTGTTGGTCTGCCACGTTAAATCTGCATTTGCTACGTTGTCAGGAATTAGAAAACCAGTTCCGTAAACTGTTGCTTGAGGGTCTAAAAGGCTTAAGGCATCATAAGAACCTAAGAAAGAAGTTGTACCTAGGGAACCTGTGCTGAACCTTAGTTTGAACTGACTTAAAGTTTCACTGTTTTCTAAGAAGGCTTCATTATGAATGTTCCATCCTAAAGATAGGGCTGGGAAAGTTTCATATCTCTTATTGGCTCCAAAACGAGAATCACCATCTCTTCTAACTGAAGCAGATATTAGGAAACGATCGTCATAGGCATAGTTAACTCTTCCGAAAACACTTTCTCTTACTCTAGTTTCGTCTCTTTCGGTCACGGTTATGTCCGCAGGGGTAAATAGGTTGTAATTAAGAATATCGCCTTCTGGTACATTTGCACCGTCTAAAGCAGTTCCTTTAAAAGTTGTGGTTTGAAATTCAAGACCAGCAACTCCAGAAATATCGTGTTTACCTATTACCTTGGCATAGTTAAGCGTAGTTTCACTTAATACAGAAGATACTTTTAAATCTGTTTGATCTCTGAAAGTTTGAGAATCTCTTGCCCTGGAGTCAAATCCAAGTAATCTGTGTTGATAAGCTTGGGTATCTCTAAGGTCTCCACCTAGTACCGTTTTTATGTTCAATCCGTCTATAATACTGTACTGTAAGTAACCACTAACATTTCCAAAAAATGTCTTTTCCCAACTATCTGTATTGTCAAGCTTAGCGGCAGGACCTGCATCACCGGAACCACCAATACCATTGTTAGCTCTACCATAATGCCAATCTTGTGCGGCCATTCCTGGTTCTAGAGTGTAGATGCTATTCGCTTCGTAACCAGAACCTCTATAACCATTGTCAAATGGTGCCAGTCCTAAGGCTTGAGCTTGAGCGTCTAATTGTTGAACAAAAGCAATGGATTCATTAGTATGATAAACTGGATGTACACCATAGGATCTTAATAAATCTCTCATATCGTGACCTAAAATGTCTCTATGAGAAGTAAAACCATTGAAATTTAATCCGGTTTTAAATTTCTCTCCTAATTTGGCGTCAATATTTAAACGTGCGTTGAGTCTTTCATAGCCTTGTGTTCTAACAACACCTTCGGCATTTTGATAGCCTATAGAAGCAAAATAATTTACATCATCTGTTCCTCCGCTCATACTAAAATCGTGGCTTACGGTGCTTCCATTTTGAAAAAGCCAATCTTCTGGGCTTATTGCTCCTGGAGAATTTTCATAAGCATTTAATCTATATTCCAAGAAAGCAGGATCATTAGTCTCTACCGTACCGGCCCAGTTACCCGCAGCAATCTCAGCTCGTGAATGCTCCGCCCATTCAGGTCCTGAAACTAGTATGTTGTCTCTGTATTTGCTGGAAAAACTGGTGTAAGCGTTATAGCTAAAAGTAGCTTTGCCCGACCTACCTTTTTTAGTGGTAATCAGGATTACACCGTTAGCTCCCCTAGAGCCATAAATTGCAGCAGAAGCAGCATCTTTTAAAACCTCTAAGCTTTGAATATCGTTAGGGTTAACTGTGGCCAGACTTCCTGAAATTGGGTAGCCGTCTACAACGATTAATGGGCTGGAATCTCCTGAGATAGATGAAGCAGCCCTTACCTGAATCTTTGGATCTGCACCTGGTGCACCATCTTGATTTTGGATTAATACACCTGGTAATTTACCGGCCAATGCATCATCTACACGGGCCGCTTGAATAGCGGCTACTTCGTCACCGCCTACTTTTGAAACAGCTCCGGTTAGGTGCGATTTTTTTCGCGTACCATAACCCACTACTACAACTTCTTCCAATAGGGCGGCATCTTCAACCATGGTTATGTTTATGGTTGACTGACTGCCTACGGTTTTGTTTTGAGTTACATAACCAATGTAGGAAAATTGAAGAATATCTCCGCTGGAAGCGTTAATAGAATAAATTCCATCAAAGTCTGTGGAAGTACCTGTTGTAGTTCTCGTTATAATTACGTTTACACCGGGAATAGGTACATTGGCCTCGTCTACGATCGTACCGGTTATGGCAGATCCATCTTGGGCAAATAGCGATATGTTGAGACACAATAAAGCTATAAGTGTTAGTTGAGTTTTTAAATTCATTTGAATAATGTTAAGTTAGTAATGTTCATCGGTTTAAGGCTAGAGCCCCAAATGAGGATGATCAGCATCATCTCATTCAATCTTCAACTTACTAATGCACGAAACTCATTAAGATCCCTGAATTTTTGTATTTTTGTAATGAGCGTGTATAGTAAAATGTACATGTTCTTAGTATTACTTCCCTTCAGAATGAAGTAATTTCAGTTTAAAAGGATGGGCGTGCACCCATCCTTTTTTTATTGGGTACCTTATACTTTCATGAATTGTTTCTTTAATTAATATTAGCCTAAATTTTATAGTTTAATTGGTTTTCCATTTTGGTTAACCAATTTGGTTTACCAAATATAACTTAATAGTTTGTTAAATAAAAATTAATATCAAGAAAAGTTGGTGTTAAAATTGGCTATCTACTATTTTAAAGAACTACATTTTGTTAAAATGATAATTAAATACCATTTAAACCGTCTTTGTGGAAAGGGAGTACGGCAGTAGTTGTGGTGCTACCACTTGCACAAATGACTCCCTTGTTTAATCTCTGGCTTACTTTTTAGCCATAAAATCTTCTCTTATTGGACTGAAGACGTCTATTAATACCCCTGCTTCTTGGCATGTTGTCCCGTGCATAACATGAGGTGGAATATAGAAAGAGTCGCCTCCTTTAAGGATTTTTGTTTCTTCTCCTATGGTCATTTCAAACTTTCCGCTAACTACATAGGTTACTTGTGAATGATAGTGTTCATGCATTGGCCCAATTCCGCCTTTGTCAAATTTTACGTTTACAAGCATAATTTTATCATCATACCCCATAATCTGACGCTGAACACCTTCGCCTACAGTCTCCCACGGGATATCTTCTCCTATTAAAAATTCTTTACTTGCTCCAAAAGTTTCCATAATCTATAATTTATTTGATTTTGATAAATATATAAGGACCCGTCCAGCGGTACTCCTTGTTCTTAATTTTTATAGTATGTTCTTTGTCCGGATCTTTATCATTGTTGGCCATTACGAGCATTAGTTTTTCTCCATTAGCCTTGATTTGTATTATTACGGACGTGTATTCTTTTGTATCTGACACAAGTTCTATTTTAGATATTGCACTATTTGAGTTAACCGAAAACTCAGAAACCGGACTATAGTTTCCGTGCGATTCTATTACCGAAACAAATGTGGTATTCTGTGTATTTTTTCTTCTGATGATAAGGCCTGCATCCCTCCTTAAATTAAATTCAGGATCGTTGGCTCCAATACGAACAAATTGTAGTTCATCTTCTTTTTGGCTGGCAGTGGTCAATGTGTAGAACTTTCCATTTTCAAGCCAACTTAGTTTGCTGTTGTCTGCATTGGGATGGCCCAAACCTTCCGACCAAATATGTTGATAGCCGTTTTCACCTCCCAAAGGTTCTACTATCTTAGGGAAACTAAAGTCAAAATTGGTCTGTATAACTTGTCCCATGAAATAGAAGGGGAGGTCATATTGATTTTTTGTTTGCGACGCAACTTTTAAAATGTCCAGAACAAAAGGCCTTTCAAAATCATCAATTTTAATAAGTGCCATGGTTCTTTGCATTTCCGTTCCGGGATAGGCGTTACTTTCTTTGGCACTAACGATTTTTAGATTGGTGTCCGAAGCATCAAAAAAGTAAAGTTCTGAGTGGTGCTTACTGCCAATTTCATAGGTTCCATTAAAGTGCGAGGTCTGGTTTTGCACCAAGGTATTGTGGGCAATGGTTTGTTTGGCCCAAGTTTTATTTTCTTTTAAATAATTGCCGCCTCCTTTTTGTTCTATATTTACAAAACGCGCCAAACCGTAATCCTGAACTATTTCTGTTCCTTTTTCATAGAGCGAAAAGGATAGTTTGTCATAGTGGCCATGACTTAAACCTTGTGCGGCATATTTATAGACTAGCGCCATGTCTTCATTACCATATCTAAGGATAGCTACACCTCCTTCGTTTCCATTGGCACCATCTGTAAGATTGATGGACTTTTTTTGGAATTTTGTGGATTCACCATTTCTAATACCCAGTGCCACGGCTAGCCCGGAGTCATCCAATAAAACTTGGCCTTGTTCATTGGCAATACTCAGTAGTTGTGGGTTGTGCCCTCCGTATTGGTAGGCTATATCTACAGCGGTAACCACTTCACGTGATTTATAGGACATTCCTTTTTGCGCATCGTTCAACGGAAAAAACTCTCCATCCGCATCAGAAAGGTTGAGAAGTACATTTACTGATTTTAGGAGTACGCTGTCCTTATGTTCAAAAATCTTTACTTCGGGCCTTACGTTGTGCAGTGCTTGAGCAAAAATTAAAAATGGGTACATGGCATATCTTTGGTAATAGGGGCCTTCAGTATAATAACCGTCCGGAGAAAAAGGTTCGTTTACATTGGCAAGAAAACCTACCTCTTGGCCTTCCTTTTTTATAAATCCTCCGTCATTATCTTTTGCACCTATAGGTAATCCGTCATCTTCAATACCATATAGGGCACGGTGTACCAATTCATCATCACCCATTACTAAACCGATCATGCCTACGGCGGCGTTTCCCCAGGTACTGTGATTATGAACACGGTTATAGAATTGGGGATTATCTATGGATATAAAATTGGCAAAAGGTCTAAAAAGGTTTTTCTCCAACTGCTTGCGCTCTTTTTGAGTAAGGTAATTGTAAACGCAATCGTACGCTTGGCTAACATACACTAACCAGTTGGAGTCGTTCAGGCATTGCCAGAATAGTTTGCCACGGGCATAGGAGCGCGTTTGCGGATGTACGGGCAAATTTTTATACATGGCCTCGTACTGAAACAACATTGCTTTTACGTATTCAGCGTACTTTTCATCGTCTAAAATTTGATAAAGTACACCAGCTTTTTGGAGGGTTAGAAAATTGCGTTTGTGACGTTCATGCGTGTACCCCCCGGAGTAATCTTTTGGAATTGGCGTATCTATACCCAAGGCGATTTCCGCATCTACTTCAGCTTTTACGTGTTCTAAAGAAGCATCAAAAAGAGGCACATTACCTAATTCTTTCCTTATTTTCTGAACTCCGTCTTTTGTTAATATAAGACTAGGGTGCTCTTGGGTGTATCCATTAAAGGATACAAACCATAAGAAGGTTAGAATTTGTAAAGTAATTTTAAATTGGCTCTTTATCATGTTCGTGTATTAGACCAAAATCAGATAATTAAATTGGTTAACCAGTTTGGTTTACCAAAAATAGAAATATTTTTTTGTTGAGCAAATTATTGGGGTATTATATCTTGAATTTTAACGGTTTACTGTTTTTAACAACTTTTCAACCGTATTTACGTGCTAGATATTTTAGGATGGTATCTACAATTTCCTGTTCCGAAAAAGAAATATCTACGGTCAAAGCCCGCTTAGGAATCTCTAAAAGTTGAAAGTCGGACTCTAGTGAAGATTCAGTTTGTCGTTGAGTACCACTTGTTTCTATGCGTTGGTTTATAGCTTCGTAGGTACCGCTCATAAAAATCCAATCAATTTCATGGCCTAGATTCTCAGAAAGTTGTAGTCGTTGCTCTTTCTTTAATATGGAGCAAGAAACTACGCAGCCCTTTTTTGAGAACTCTTCTTCAATAAGGTTTGTAATGGCAGATAACCATTTGGAGTTGGTATTATTATTTTTCTTATCTTCCTGTAATTCAGGGTGAAGAACAACATCGGCATCAAAAAAGGGGATTTCTAGTTTTTGTGCAATTTTCTGACCGGCAATGCTCTTTCCGGTACCGCAAAGGCCTACTAGAATAACAATAAAATTTTCTTTTTTCTTCATCTGTTAAAAAAAATTGGTTAACCAATTTGGTTTACCAAATATAACTATATTTGGCTATTAACAAAATGTTAAGTAAAAAAATATACCTTAAATAGCTAATTATGAGTAATTCTGAACGTACGAAGGACCGTAGAAACTTCTTGAAAAAATCTGGTTTTGGACTTTTGGCAATACCTGTTTTGCCGCTGGTAAGTTCGTTTTCATCAGGACCCTATGAATCCGATAATGAGCTTCAGATTTATTTGTTTTCAAAACACTTGCAATTTCTAGGGTATGAAGGAATGTCTGAAGTAGCTTCCAAAATAGGATTTAATGGTTTGGATTTAACCGTGAGGCCCAAGGGACATATTCTTCCGGAAAATGTGGAGCGCGACTTGCCTAAGGCTATTGAGGCCATGAAAAAGTATGGGCTTAGTCCAAAAATGATGACAACCAATGTTCTCGAATTTAAAACGGATGTTGACAAAAAAGTACTGAAAACAGCTAGTAAGTTGGGTATAACACATTATAGGACCGGGTGGCTCAGTTATCCTGATGACCAAAGTATAGAGGATTGTCAACGAACTTACCAGAAACTTTTTAAGGAACTAGAGATGGTAAACGGTAATCTAGATTTGATAGGGTGTTATCAGAATCACGCAGGAAACCATGTTGGGGCTCCTATTTGGGACATGCCTCCTTTATTACCATCTGCTGAGAGTAGGTATTTGGGTTGCCAATATGATATACGCCATGCAGTTGTAGAGGGAGGTATGAGTTGGGAATTGGATTTGCGGCGTATTGCTCCGTATATAAGGTCAATAGTTATAAAAGATTTTAAATGGGGAAAGGTCAATGGCCAATGGAAGCCGGTAAATACACCTTTAGGGGAAGGCATGGTAGATTTTAATCGCTATTTTTCTTTATTAAAAAAATATAAGATAAACGTACCTGTATCGCTACACCTAGAATATGATCTTGGAGGTGCTGAACACGGTGCAAAAAAAATTACCATGGATAAGGACCAAGTATATGCCAAAATGAAAAAGGACCTTACCTTTCTAAAAGAGACATGGGCAAAAGCAGAATAATAAAACCTAAACAACCTGAACATGGCAGAAAAAAGTGAAACTACAACGGACAAACTTAGAAAGGTAAGCACAGCTACTATTGCTACCTGTTTGTTCAAAAAAGGATTAAAGAACCAGTTTATACAGGATGTGAAGCCGGTGAAGAGCGGAAAACCTACCATGGTGGGTAAAGCCTATACACTCCGTTATATTCCTGCTAGGGAAGACTTAAATCCTATTACGGTATTTCAAAATCCTAGACATTTGCAACGTGTTGCCGTAGAAGAATGCCCTAAAGGATATGTTCTGGTCATTGATAGTAGAAAGGATGCCCGAGCGGCATCTGCAGGTTCTATATTGGCTACACGCTTAATGGTACGTGGGGTTGAGGGTATGGTTACGGATGGTGGGTTCAGAGACGCGGGCGAAATTGCCGACCTTAATTTTGCATCTTACCACAACAGACCTACCGCCCCAACCAATTTGACTTTGCACCAAGCTATTGCCGTTAATGAGCCCATTGGTTGTGGTGATGTTGCTGTTTTTCCCGGTGATTTTATCGTAGGAGATGATGATGGCGTTATGGTCATTCCCTCGGAAATTGCAGATATAGTAGCCGATGAATGTTTACAAATGACACAGTTTGAAAGTTATGTAATGAGTGAAGTTCAAAAAGGGAGGTCTATTGTAGGTCTATACCCGCTAACGGATAAAGCATATAGCGCACAATTTAAGCAATGGATGTTTTTGAAGAATAAATTATGAATGAGGTATAAGGTGGTACGCCTATAGTTGGATTGTATCCTTTAACGGATAAAACACATAACAACGGGTACCAGAAATGGTAAAAAAAACAGTAGTTGATCTCGGCAATATTTTAAGTAAAATTTGATGTGCAGATTATCGATAATTGCATAACTGGTACTGCCTTCGGTTCTATATACCCTAGGGTATATTTGTGGCTGAATACCTACTTTTTAAATCACTGTTTTTTAAGTTTTTATCATTTTATTAAATAATATAACCTTGTTAAAAGTCATGCACACAACAAATTGTTAATTATTCACAACAATTTTGGCATTTACAAATATTAGGATGCGGAATTTGCGTTATGTATAACTACATATGCTCAAGATTGAATAAAATCTAGGGCATGTCTTGAAGTTTTACATAAATTATGCGAAACCTACCAAAAGTGTTCTTTGCTATCTTGCTTCTGGCAAGCTTATCAAGTTTTTCTACGAATATTGAATTTGTAGAGAAAATTCCCGTTCCCGATACCGAAGCTTTTTTTCCTAATGAAGTTTCAGTCGATGCACCTCCAACGTTTTCTAATTGTCCGCCTTCTGATGTTGTAGTAACCTATACAACCGATGAGTGTAGCGCTGTAGTAACATGGACACCCCCCACAGCTTCTGCAGATGCAGTGAGCGTTACCAGCAATTATAGTCCGGGAGATTCTTTTCTGCCGGGAACTACTGCTGTTATTTATAGGGCCGAAGATGCGGGAGGGAATGTTTCTACTTGTTCTTTTAATGTAATGGTAGATGATAACCAAGATCCCGTTTTTGATACTTTCCCTACTGATGTAACTTTAACCGCAGACCCTAACACATGTACTGCCCCACATACTTGGGCAGAACCAACGGCTTCGGATAACTGTCCTCCTGGAGAAGGAGAAGCTCCCGTACTTCAGGATTTTGAAGCGGCTATTAACCAATGTTATACGTTTGTGCGTTCATCCATTACTAATGGCGGCCAAATAAATGGTTCCCGTAATCTAGTTTCCACTGGAATATCTAGTAATGCCTTTTTTGCAAGTTCAATGACAACGCCGGTTTTTTACTTCAATGGCTTTGGAGAAATTACTTTTTCTCATAGTATATCTGCAGTCACGAACTCTCCTTCTATTCATTTGGATATATTGGATGAGGATGGAAATACGGTTACTACTAATTTTTTTAGTAAGACTTACACGACAACAGGGGTTCAACAAGAAATTATTCCTTTTAACTTAATCGGAAATTATCAATTAAGGATTAGATATTCATCTTCCTCATTGTTCAACTCTGGTATGGAAGCTTATTTAGATGATTTGTTGATTCCTGGAACCGTTGTTACAAATATTAATGATACGAGTTGCGAATTAGCAGATTATGTAATTTTCAGAACGGATGGAACCGGACTTAATAGCGGTGATCAATTTGATATTGGTACTACTACTATTAGATATACTGTAAGAGATGCTTCTGGTAATTTTTCAGAAAGGTCTTTTAATATCACTGTAGAGAATGATGTAGACCCACCATCAGGTTCAACGGAATACATATATTGCGAAGGAGATACTCCTCCTGAGATGTCTGTAACTGTAGATGTTGCGGGTGGTGAAACAGCTAATTGGTATGACGCGAATGGAAATTTGGTAGCGAATGGTGTTACGACCTACACAGCACCAGCTTCTACTGATTTTTTTAGAAATTATACGGTGTATTCCCAAAATTCTAATGGGTGTACTAGTGAAAATTTCTTATCAATAGATCTTTACCAAATACCAAGACCCGCTCCACCAGCAGCGGATAGCCCTATAGAATATTGTGTAGGGGAAACCGCAACACCATTGGTGGCAACGGCGCTTTCAAATCATACCTTACAATGGTACACGGTAGCAACAGGGGGAACAGCTAGTGCAACAGCGCCAACACCAAGTACTGCCGTTGCAGGAACTACTTCTTATTATGTAAGTCAAATAGATGATTCTACCACATGTGAAAGTGAACGAACGCAAATAGATGTAATAGTTTATGCCATACCAATGGCACCCACGGTGAATTCACCAGTTGATTATTGTATCGGTGATGCTTCCGCACAATTAGACTCGCATGCAACCGGAACGAATTTAAGATGGTACGATGCGGCAACGGGTGGTAACGAAATTCCAGGAACGACTACTCCTGATACGTCAACAGCGGGACAACAATCTTTTTGGGTAACACAATCAAGTGTAAACGGAAGTGCTACTTGTGAAGGAGGAAGAACAAGATTAAATGTCAATGTGTATGATGCACCTACCATAACCACGCAGCCTACAAATGAAGCTGTTTGTGAAGGCGGTACAGTTACTTTTAACGTAGCGGCTTCTGGGTCAGGTGTTATTCAATGGCAGCTTTTTGATGGCACTAATTGGAATGATTTAAACAATACAGCACCACATAGTGGAGTAACTACAAACACACTTACCGTAACGAATGTAACCCTCACCATGAGCGGTAATAGATATCGTGCAATAGCCACAAGTCCAGCTGCAAGCTGTTCGGATGCTACCTCAGACGAGGCGGTTTTAACGGTAAATACAGCTCCGCCAGTTCCGACAAGTGGAGGCGACCAAACGGAATGTGAAGAAGACCCGATACAAACTTTGACCGCTACGGCAATACCTCCATCAGGGGCAAGCATCATATGGTACGATGCTTTAACTGGCGGAAATGTTGTAGCAAGCCCGACTTTAAATACAGTAGGAACGATAACCTATTATGCGGAAAGTAATGATACCGTAAACGGATGCCCAAGTGTGGGTAGAACTGCAGTAACCTTAACTATTCAACCTGCACCCGTAGCACCAACAAGTGGTGGTGACCAAACAGAATGTGAAGAAAACCCTATTCAAACGTTAACGGCTACCGCAACTGCACCGGCTGGTTCAACTTTAGTATGGTATGATGCGGCTTCCGGTGGTAACGTAGTCGCCAATCCGGATTGGAGTTCTGTCGGAACTGAAATTTTTTATGCTGAAAGTCAAGATAATAGTACAGGTTGTCCTAGTTTAACACGAACAGCTGTTTCTCTTACTATTCAACCTGCGCCAGCTCCACCAACAAGTGGAGGTGACCAAACGGAATGTGAGCAAAATCCTATTCAAACTTTAACCGCAACGGCAACGGTACCTTCAGGTTTTACATTGACTTGGTATGATGCTCCTACTGCGGGTAATGTTGTGGCTAGTCCAGAATGGAGTTCGGTCGGTTCGGTTACCTATTACGCCGAAAGTCAAAACAATACTACAAATTGTATTTCACTTTCAAGAACAGCGGTAACGTTGACAATTGATGCTATTCCGGCTGCTCCAGCAAGTGGTGGTGACCAGGTAGAATGTGAAGTGAATCCTACGCAAACCATGACAGCTACAGCAACTGCACCTGCAGGTGCCACGGTCATGTGGTATACAGCCGCTACAGGTGGTAGTGCGGTAAGCCCAACTTTAAATGCTGTCGGAACTGTAACTTATTACGCGGAAAGTAGAACTACAAGTAGTGGTTGTGTGAGCGAAACAAGAACAGCGGTAACCTTAACAATGCATCCCAATCCAACCATTTCGGTTACGCCTAGTTCGCAAACCTGTTCTGCAGACCTATCTACGTATTCGGTTTCTGTAGATGTGGATAGAGGTACGGTAACTTCAAGTGAAGGAACGGTAACCGATAACGGAGGAAATAACTGGACGATTTCAGCTATACCTTCCGGAAATAATATAACAGTGACCGTAACGGATGCAAATTCGTGTACGGATGTTATCAACATCAATGCACCTAATTGTGCTTGCCCAACAGTAAACGCTCCAACAAGTGGAGGTGACCAAACGGAATGTGAGCAAAATCCAATTCAGACATTAACGGCTACGGCAACAGCTCCTACAGGTGCAAGTGTAGTGTGGTATGATGCTGCTTCTAACGGAAACGTAGTAGCAAGCCCCACATGGAGTACGGTTGGTTCAACTACCTATTATGCTGAAAGTGTTGATGATGTAAATGGATGTACAAGTACAACAAGAACGGCTATAAACCTAACGATTCAAGCGGCTCCTGCGGCACCAACAAGTGGAGGTGATCAAACGGAATGTGAGGTAACACCAACCCAAACACTTACTGCAACTGCTTCAAGTGCACCAGGAACTTCCATTACTTGGTACGATGCTGCAACTGGTGGAAACATAGTTGCAAGCCCAACTTTAAATGCTGTGGGTACGGTAACATATTATGCGGAAAGTGAAAATATTAGCACCAGTTGTGTTAGCCATGTGCGAACAGCGGTCAGCTTAACAATTGAACCGAATCCAGTTGCACCAACAAGTGGAGGCAACCAAACGGAATGTGAAGCAACACCTATTCAAACTTTAACGGCAACAGCCACGGCACCAGCTGGGTCTAGTGTAGTTTGGTATACTGCTGCTACGGGTGGAACTGTAGTTGCTAGTCCAACTCTAAATTCCGTAGGAACGGTAACGTATTATGCGGAGAGTGAAAATAATACAACATCTTGTGTGAGTGACAACAGAACAGCTGTGGTACTTACTATTCAAGATACGCCTACCATTACAGAAAGCACTGGAGGTGCTACTTGTTCCGCAGACCTTTCAACTTATTCGGTATCCGTAGATGTGAGTAACGGAACCGTAACATCCACAGAAGGAACGGTAACGGATAACGGAGGTAACAACTGGACAATCTCCAATATCCCTGCAGGAAACAATATCACGGTAACCACAACAGCGGCAAATTCTTGTTCGGAATCTATAACCATTACAGCACCAAATTGTAGCTGCCCGGTAGTAGCTGCCCCAACAAGTGGAGGAGACCAAACGGAATGTGAGCAAAATCCGATTCAAACATTAACGGCTACCGCAACACCACCTGCTAATGCAACTGTAGTTTGGTACGATGCGCCAACGGGTGGAAACGTGGTAGGAAGTCCAACAAGAAATACAGTAGGTACAATAACCTATTATGCGGAAAGCGTACAAAACGTAACCAATTGTGTGAGTGCTACACGTACCGCTGTGGTTTTGACAATAAATGAAACACCAAATGCACCAACAAGTGGGGGTGACCAAACGGAATGTGAGGCTACACCTATTCAAACTTTGATCGCTACGGCAACTGCACCTGCAGGTTCAAGTGTGGTTTGGTATGACGCTGCAACTGGTGGAAACGTAGTTGCTAGTCCAACTTTAAATGCGGTTGGTACGGTAACCTATTTTGCGGAAAGTAGCAACAACTCAAGTTCTTGTGCAAGTTTCACTAGAATACCAGTAAGTTTGACCATTCAAGATACACCGGATATTTCGGTTTCAACTGCGGCAACCTGTGCTGCCGATTTATTGACCTATTCGGTTTCTGTTGATGTGAGCGAGGGCACAGTGACTTCTACCGAAGGTACGGTAGTAGATAACGGAGGGAATAACTGGACCATTTTGGATATCACTTCCGGAACTGATATTACGTTGACGGTTACGGCAGCAAATGCATGTACACGAACTTTAGATATTACGGCTCCGGACTGTAGTTGTCCAGTGGTGGCAGCTCCAACAAGTGGAGGTGACCAAACGGAATGTGAGCAAAATCCTATTCAAACATTAACGGCTACCGCAACACCACCTGCAGATGCTACTGTAGTTTGGTATGATGCGCCAACTGGTGGCAGTGTAATTGCGGACCCTTCTTTAAATATAACAGGGTCGGTAACGTATTATGCGGAGAGCCGTGATAACGTGACCAACTGTGTGAGTAGCACCAGAACGGCAATTGTTTTAACTATTGATGCGGCACCAACTGCACCAACAAGCGGAGGTGACCAAACGGAATGTGAGCAAAACCCGATTCAAACTTTGACCGCTACGGCAACTGTGCCATCAGGTTCAACGGTAGTTTGGTACGATGCCCCTTCAGGTGGAAATATCGTTGCTAGCCCAACCCGTAACACTGTAGGAACTTCAACGTACTTTGCACAAAGCGAAAATAGTACGACTTCATGTACGAGTTTAACGAGAACTGCCGTTTCGCTAACTATTGAGGCTGCACCAAGTGTACCCGTTAGCGGAGGAGACCAAACGGAATGTGAGCAAAGCCCAATTCAAACATTGACTGCTACGGCAACTGCACCTGCAGGTTCAAGCGTGGTTTGGTACGATGCGGCGACTGGCGGAAACGTTGTGGCCAGCCCAACATTGAATACGGTTGGTTCTGTTACGTACTTTGCGGAGAGTGAAAACAATTCAACTTCTTGTACCAGTTTTACCAGAACTCCGGTAAACTTAACGATTCAAGATACACCAGATATTTCTATTGCAACGGCGGCGGCTTGTGCGCCGGACTTATTGACTTATTCGGTTTCTGTTGATGTGAGCCAAGGAACGGTAACTTCTACAGAGGGTACAGTAGTAGATAATGGTGGAAATAACTGGACGATTTCAGGAGTTCCTGCCGGAAACAATATTACGTTAACGGTTACGGCACCAAATGCCTGTACACAGACTTTGGCTATTACGGCTCCGGATTGTAGTTGTCCGGTTGTAGATGCGCCAACAAGTGGAGGTGACCAAACGGAATGTGAGCAAAACCCTATTCAAACGTTGACTGCTACGGCTACGCCACCTGCAGATGCAACCATAGTTTGGTATGATGCGCCAACAGGCGGTAGTGTGGTTGCCGACCCATCTTTATCTACTGTGGGAACAGCTATTTTCTATGCGGAAAGTGTAGAGAATGTGACGAACTGTATCAGTAGCACCAGAACGGCTGTTACACTTACGATAGATGCAACTCCGGCCGACCCGATTAGCGGTGGTGATCAGGTAGAATGTGATGCCAACCCAACACAAACGTTGACCGCTGCGGCAACGGCGCCTGCGGGAGCAAGTATAGTTTGGTATGATGCCGCAACTGGTGGAAATGTAGTTGCCAACCCAATTCTTGATACCGTGGGTAACGTAACCTATTATGCAGAAAGCAGTGATGATACTTCGTCTTGTACAAGTTTCAATAGAACAGCGGTTACTTTAACGATCTATCCGTTGCCAAATGTGGTTGCGAATGCCACTACCACAACCATAAATGCAGGAGAACCGGTAACTCTAACAGGCTCTGGAGCTACTTCATATGTGTGGGATAATGGCGTAACTGATGGAGATACGGTCTATCCGCTAGTAACAACAACATATACCGTAATCGGTACGGATGGTAATACTTGTGAAAATACAGATAGCGTTACGATTACTGTGAATGCAACTTCTGATATTCGAATTGAAAAAATTGTAGATGATGCAGCGCCTAATGTGGGCGATACGGTAACCTTTACTTTAACGGCCTATAACGACGGTCCTAGTGATGATATTGGAGGAACAGTTATAAATGATCTACTTCCTACGGGATATACCATCACAGGTGATACTAGTGGCGCTGGTAATGGAACCTATAATGCGGTTTCGGGAGATTGGACTTTGCCTGCATTGACCAATGGGAATTCAGTTGCTATCGATATTTCTGCAACGGTAAATGCTCCAACAGCTACACCGAACGAATTTTTGAATATTGCGCAGGTGATTTCGGCTACGAATTATGATTCCGATTCCGCTCCGAATAATGATGATGGCGACCAAAGTGAAGATGACGAAGCTTCTGCTGAGGTAATTCCACAAGTGGCGGATCTAGAAGTAACGAATACCATTTCTCAGCCTAGCGGAAATCCTGGTGATATAGTGGTGCTGACGGTAACCGTTCAAAATAACGGTCCGGATGATGCTACGAACGTATTCCTAGAAAATATTGTTCCTGTCGGCTTTACGATAACTACGGTGAACGATGCCGGTACGCAAAGCGGAAATACCATCACTTGGTCAGGGTTGACCATTCCGAATGGAACAACGACAACATTGACTTATGATGCGACCGTAAATAATCCCACGAACGTAGCAGATGAATATTTAAACACGGTTCAGGTAACCACCGTTGATCAGTATGATTCAGATTCTGTGCCTAATAATGAGGATGGTGATCAGAGTGAAGATGATGAGGATGCCGTTTCTATGCGACTGCAGTCTTCGGATTTGGAAATCGTAAATACGGTGAACCCGGATTCGGGTAACCCGGGTGATACATTAACGTTCTCCATTGAGATTATTAATAACAGTACGGATGATGCCACGGGTATTGCACTTGAAAATTATGTACCTACCGGATTTACGGTAACGACTATTAACGATGGCGGAACCCAAACCGGAAATACTATCAGCTGGAACGGACTTACGGTACTTGGCGGTACGAGCCAAACAATAACTTTTGAGGTAACTATCAACGTGCCTACAAATACTGATGGTGAGTATTTCAACACGGTTCAAGTTACGGCAGTTGACCAATTGGACCCGGATTCTAGTCCGAATAATGACGATGGCGATCAAAGCGAAGATGACGAGGACAATGCTGAAATTGTATTGATTCCAGCAGACTTAAGTCTATCTAAAAATTTGAGCGCGGCATCCAATCCAACACCAAATGCAGGTGATACGGTAACTTTTGAAGTGACGGTTACCAATGACGGTCCGGGTATCGCAACCAACGTATCGGTAGAAGATGTGCTGCCAATCGGTTATACCTTGGGTACGGTAAATAATGGAGGCGTTGTTTCCGGAAATACCATCACTTGGTCTATGGCCACAGTAGGTGTCGGAAGCCAAACCGTGAGTTATGAAGTAACCTTGAATGCACCAACAAATGCAATTGGTGAATATGACAATACTGCACAGATTACGGCAATGGACCAGTTTGATCCTGATTCTAGTCCGAATAATGATGATGGCGACCAAAGCGAAGACGATGAGGTTTTACACATCATAAATGCACCTAGTGTAGATTTGGAAATCAGTAAAATGGTAGACAAGTCGCAGACGTTCTATGGTGATACGGTAGTGTTTAGAGTGATTGTAGGCAATAATGATGCATACGAAGCTACGAACATTGGTATTGAAGATGTCTTGCCTTCTGGATATGTTTTAGTGAGCCATACGGCGGATTACGGTGCGTATAACGAAACCACGTCCACTTGGGAAATTCCTTCCTTGCCTGTGGATACTGAAGCGAATTTAGAAATGACGGTAACGGTTACGGATGTTGATGATTATACCAATGTGGCCGAATTGATTTACGTAGATCAAATCGATTTAAACATGGATAACGATAGGGCAGAGGCTACGCCAAATGTAACCCAATCCAGCTGTTTAACGGTGTACAATGAATTTTCACCTAACGGTGATGGTGCCAACGATATTTTCTTTATCGAATGCATAGAAGAATATCCGGATAACGTGCTAACGGTCTATAACCGATGGGGAACCATGGTCTTCACCACAATAGGTTACGACAATACCTGGGATGGAAGGTCATTGGACAGAGCAAAATTAGGAGATTCGGATCAGCTTCCTGTAGGAACGTATTATTACACCTTAGAACTGGGTGACGGCACAACATCACCAAAATCAGGTTGGTTATATATCAGTAGATAAAAAGACAAAATGAAAGTAAATCATTTATTTAAAATATGCATTTGCCTGTGGTTCGTTACGGGTTGCGTTTGGGGTCAGCAAGATCCGCAGTATACGCAATACCAATACAATCCGCTGAGTGTAAATGCGGGTTATGCAGGTTCAAGGGGGCATTTGACCTTGTTGACTTTGTACAGAACCCAATGGGCAGGTATTGAAGGTGCGCCTAAAACCATAACCTTTGGTATGGATACCCCTGTGGGAAAGTTTGACGGATTGGGCCTTTCTTTGATTCAAGATGAATTGGGGCCAGCTACGGAAACGTATGTAGATGGTAACTATGCCCACCAATTGGTAATCAACCAAAGGGGTGACCGACTCGGATTAGGACTGAAAGCGGGAGTTCGGGTATTTAATTTGGACTTTTCCCGTGGTATACGAAGAGATGCAGATGATGTTCAATTTAATGAAAATATAAAAGGTAAATTGTTTCCGTCTATTGGTGTCGGTGCATTCTATTATAGCGAAAAGGCCTATTTTGGTTTTTCGGTACCGAATCTATTTCCTTCGGAGCATTACGATAATGAAATTGAGCAGACCACTGATGAAGAGGTTCATTTTAACTTCATTGGAGGCTATGTGATGGATTTGAACGATCAAATAAAATTCAAGCCTTCTTTCTTCGTAAAACAGGTAATAGGAGCGCCAGTTTCGGTAGATGTATCTGCGAATTTTATGTTCTACGAAAAATTCACTTTAGGGGTCAACTATAGATGGGACGACTCTCTGGCCGGTGTTTTCGGTTTACAGATTTCGCCACAGTTCAACATTGGTTACGCGTACGATTACACCACTAGTGGTCTGGGGAATTACAATACGGGTACACACGAAATATTCCTGCGTTACCAATGGATTTCTCGATTGAACCGATTAAAGTCACCTCGTTTCTTCTAAGGCTATATGTAGATGTTAGCTACCTTGTTTTGTGGTTCTAACTTTTAAAAACAATAAAGTCGATACAAAGCACATAATTTTAGATAATGTAAATGGGTGGTAAACCTTAACCCCTTACACGCCCCGTTTATCGATTTTCTGCCTGTACGCAATTAATTAGAAAGAACTTTGTAGAAAGTTATGTAGTATGAAAGCATTGTATACAAAGTTGATACGTGGCGTTGCGAATGAAGATATTTTAGCGGGAATAGTATGCCTGGTCATCTCATTGACCGTCTTTTTCATTACCCGGGTATTGAATCATGAAATACCGCTGTAGATATATTTTATTGATTTAATTTTCAATTTTACTCCAAACCAAATTGGTTATTGGGTAATCAAATAATCTTGTGTTCTTCTTACTTTGTTTTCCGTACGGTCGCTTATTTCAGCTGTGGCTTTTTATCCTTTTTGGATAGAATAAGAATTGTGAAAACAATACAAATACCTCCTATCATATCAATCAGTAAAAAGTCCGTTCCTAACCAAGTAATAGCTAGTAGTACAACAATTAGTGGTTCGGCAGAGGCTAATAAACTTGTTTTTTGGGCTCCGATTAACTTGGTTGAGCTCAGGTATAAATAAAAAGCGGCAAACGACCCAAATAGAATAATAAAAACTATTCCGTAAAATTCTTCCATATCAATGGTGTGTTCTAATTGCCATGGTGCTTTTACAAAACTAAAAATGATTCCACCAACCAGCATTCCCCATCCAATAACAACGGTACCATTATATTTTTCCAACAACTCCTTGGGTTGAACAGTATAAATGGCCAAAGTTATGGCAGAAGAGATACCTAATAATAAGGCTAATGGCGTTATGGTCAAACTAGAAACATTACCATGGGTGACGACTAAGAATACACCGTTCATGGCTAAAAGAATAGCTATGATTTCATTCTTAAGCGGTGCTTTTTTATTTCGGATTACAAAATAGATGGCTATAATAATGGGTGCTAAATACTGTAATATGGTGGCAGTAGCCGCATTAGAATGTTTAATAGCTGCAAAGTAGGTGTACTGAACCCCCAATACCCCAAAAAAGCTAAATATAATTAGTTGTAGTGCATATTTCCGATTTTTCCAAATTGAGAAAATGTTTTCTTTTTTAAAGAGGGCTATGGCTAAAAGTAATATACCGGAAACCAAAAGGCGTACAGTTATTAACCATTCTAGATTAATATCTTTCTCTTGAAATAAAAACTGACCAACAGCTCCGGTAATGCCCCAAAAAAATGCTGCAGTAATACCCAATAAAAATCCTTTTCCGTTCATGCTTTTTAGTTTAGGATGCAAATTTATTGCAAATGATGGGGAGTATTTTATTATATTTAAGTGATTATTTGCAATTTTGTTTCGTCTATGGATAACTTGGATATTAATATTTTAAAGATTTTACAGAAGAATAATCTAACCCCACAGCGTGATATAGGTCACGCTATAGGTCTGTCGGCCCCTGCGGTACAAAGACGTATGAAAAGAATGAGGGAAACAGGAGTCATTAAAAATGATGTTTCCGTTATTGATCAAGACGCTTTAGGGACCTATGTTACCATTCTTGTTGAGGTTTTCTTAGATCGAGAGAACAAAGGAACTACCGAAGCGGTTAGAAAAGAATTAGAAGCTGTTCTAGAGGTGCAACAGTGTTTTTACGTAAGTGGGGAGTCAGATTTTTTCTTGATTATTGTTGTTCCCTCTATGAAAGCGTACGAGATGCTCACTAGAAGAATCTTTCTTGAAAATGAGAATATTAGGCGCTTCCGTACCATTGTTGTTATGGATACCATTAAAAGTTCTTTGAAAATACCTTTGGATACTAAATTGGTTTGATCTATTTCCAGTAGGATGGGTTTTTAACGCTTCATTATTTAAACCATTTGCCATTTCCGATAAACATCAATCTCCAAAATTATAAAAGGAACCACTTTTAAAGACTTTAAAAAAACCAAATCTTCTCCTGATAGTGATAGCTAGGTTTGTATTTACTTCAGAAAAAAACCGTAGGATATTTCAACTTTATGTATTTAACAAAGACTACGCAATTTATTCGCTTTAGTAAGTCCTACAAAAAAGGTAACAATCTGCTAACATTAAGTCAAAACGTTAGAGGGTAGTTAATATATTCCTAAAGGTGTCTTAACAATACCGGTCTTCAAATAAAATAGTTTTGCGCCAAGAAAGGACCTATTAAACTAGGCTCTGAAATGTAGAGCAATCTAAATAATTCAACACTTTAATTTATGTATTTAAAAATTCGATTTTCAAAAATCGTCTGTGCTTCGGTATGGTTCGTAACGTGGGCGGGGTTCAGTACCAGTCCATCCGATTCGTTAGCTATTAAAAGTAAAGAAATTACGGTAGTTTCAACTAACAATAGCTTAGAGCCTCTACAACAAGCTATTTCCGGTGTTATTACAGACGAAACTGGGACACCGTTACCGGGTGCGACCGTACTTGAAAAAGGTACTACCAACGGAACTACTACCGATTTTGATGGTAACTATACCATCAACGCTTCTCAAAATGCCGTGCTTGTTGTTTCTTATTTAGGATATTCAACTAAAGAGGTATCCGTAAACGGCCAATCTAATTTAAACGTACAACTTGATCCAGATGCTACACAATTAGAAGATGTGGTGGTAGTAGGTTACGGTACACAAAAGAGGTCGGATATTACAGGTGCCATCGCTTCCGTAAAAAGTGAAGATTTTAACCAAGGTGTAGTTGCCAATCCGGGCGAACTTTTACAAGGTAAAATGGCTGGTGTAAATATTGCTGCCACAAGTGGTGAGCCTGGTGCTTCTCAAAATGTCATTATTAGGGGTATTGGGAGTTTACGATCAGGTACGCAGCCATTGTATGTTGTAGATGGGTTTTTATTGGATAATTCCTCTACAGGTGTTGCCACCAACCCATTGAATTTTTTGAATCCCAATGATATTGAAAGTATCGATGTTTTAAAGGATGCCAGTGCCACTGCAGTTTATGGTTCAAGAGCTTCAAATGGGGTTGTGGTTATTACGACCAAAAGAGGAAAATCAGGGAAAACCGAAATAAACTTTTCTGTGTCTTCGGCAATGTCTTCTATGGCAAATACGATAGATGTTTTTGGTGCCGATGATTTTAGGAGAGAGGTGGTTGCCGCTGGCGGAACGCTTGAAGATTTTGGAGCGAACACCGATTGGCAAGATGAATTGACCCAAACCGGACTTTCGCAAAACGTGAACTTTTCAATGAGCGGAGCTACAAGTGAGAAGTTTTCATATTTCGCATCCGCAGGGTATCAAGATCAAGAAGGTATTTTGAAAAACAGTGATTTAAAAAGATACTCGGGAAAACTGAACATGAATCAAAAAGCATTTGGTGGTCGGTTAAACGTAGATTATAATATTACCGCATCCCACACCGAAAACTTGAGGCCGGATATCAATTCTACCATTAGCGATATGTTGAGCTTAAACCCAACCATTGCCCCATACACCAACGGTGAACCAACCTTGTTGAACACCAACGCTTTGAATCCAGTTGCGCGTTATGAACTTTATAGCGATACTTCTGTGAACAACCGTATTTTAGCAAGTATTTCTCCATCTGTAACTCTAGTAGATGGCTTTGTGTACAAACTAAACCTTGGCGTTGATTACTCCGCTACTAATAGAGACAAACAATATAGGCCATTTCCATCTGTTGTGAACGAGTCTAATGTTTCGGACGGGTCGCTGGAAAGTGAAATCAGTACCAATACCAATCAACTGGTTGAAAATACACTTACTTACACTTGGGAAAATGATGTGCACAACCTAATTGTTCTAGCGGGGCATTCATACCAGAAGTTCGAAGATGAGACTAGAACATTTTCATATAGAGGTTTTGCGAATAACAATATAGAACCTAAATACCAAGATCAGACAAGTACGGATGAATACCCTACCTCAGTAAGTTCTGCAGCTGAAAAAAATGAATTGCAGTCTTATTTCGGAAGGTTGAACTACACCTATGATGATAGGTATTTAGCTACGGCTACTTTTCGTGCGGATGGTTCTTCAAAATTTGGAGAGAACAACAAGTACGGATATTTTCCATCATTTGCTCTGGGTTGGAATATTAGCAATGAAGCTTTTATGGCTAACTCAATGTTCGATAATTTAAAAATTCGTGCTAGTTGGGGTAAAACGGGTAACCAAGAAATTCCTTCAAAAATTACAAAAGCCAGTTTTGCAGAAGATAGATTGGTAACGGGTGGCGAGAGTTTAAGCACTTATCCAATCGATACCGATGCCACTTCTATAGATGGGTATCCATACGGAATTGTATTTACACGTTTGGCTAATCCAGATTTACAATGGGAGGTTTCTACTCAAATAGATTTGGGTATAGATTTTGCACTTTTCAATTATCGATTGACCGGTACCTTGGATTACTTCAATAAAAAGTCTACCAATATTTTGTTGGAAGTTGTTCCTGCAGACCCGGTAGAACCTACATCTACCTATTGGAGCAATATTAAGGATATGGAAATCCACAACTCAGGTATAGAATTTGGCTTGGATTACAATAGTGATGCTACACGAGATTTCTCGTATAACATTGGAGGTAACATTACCTACATTCAAAATGAGGTAAAAGATTCACCATATTCGGTATTGACCACGGGCGCCGCTCAAGGTTCTGGTCAAACGGATGCTACCATTAACGGTTACATCAACAATGAGTCTATTGGTGCTTTCTACATGTTAACATTTGATGGTATTGGGGAAGATGGTCTAAACAAGTTTAAAGACATCAATGGAGATGGAGAAGTTTTAGATGATGACCGTAGTGTTGTAGGTAGTGCTATTCCTGATTTAATCTATGCTTTTTACATGAACTTTAAGTATAAAGAACTAGACCTTGGTTTGAATTTTAACGGGGTTTCCGGTAACGAGATTTACAATCATACCACTATGACCCTTTTTAGCAAGGCACAATTGTCTAGATCCAATAACAGTACTGATTTTGCTACGGAGTTTCCAAGTGAGTCTCCTAATAACTCTAATACTGTATCTACACGTTACTTGGAGGATGGTTCCTTCTTAAGGTTGAACAATGCGACTTTGGGCTACAATCTTAATCCGGATAAAATCGGATTTGGAGATGCCGTACAGAATATCCGTTTTTCGGTTACCGGTCAAAACCTTTTTGTAATCACAAATTATTCAGGGTTTGATCCAGAAGTAAATACAGGTACAACAGATAGCGGAATTCAAACTTTCGGAATTGATCGTTTTACATATCCAAGGGCAAGAACGTTCATGGTAGGTCTTAACGTAACGTTCTAAAAGGAATACAATAGATAACTTTTATACCACTTAGAAAAACACAATAAAATGAAAAATAGAATAGTTTATAGAATATGGGCGATAGCTATAATGATGCTCCCATTTCTGGGCTGTACGGATTTAGAAGAAGAGATTCTTGACGAGTCGTTGACCGGAACCGGTGAGGCCGAAGTCGTTAGTGGGTCCATTGCTCCAGTATATGGTATGCTTAGAAATGTATGGTTGCACACCGTTAATTTTGGACTGCAGGAAGTAGCTTCGGATGAAGGTATACTTCCGTATCGTGGTGGAACGGATTGGTTTGACGGTGGTAAATTTATTGCGGTTCACCAACACCTTATGACGCCCGGTAATGGCTTGGTATCCGATGCTTGGACAAATATTACTTTGACCATTTCCAGAGCGGTTTTAGCAGAAGAAAGGTTGCGTCCAGAAGCGGAAGCTGGTGATGCCGAAGCACAAGCGGCATTGTACGAAATGATTGCCATGAAAGCGTATTTAAACATGCTTACTTTAGATAATTGGGGTCTTGTTTTTAAGAAAACCAGTTCAGAGGAAATCTCTGAAATTTTAAGAGGGCAAGATGCTATAGATTATATAGAAGGTGAACTTTTATCCGTTGTTGATGTTATCAGTACGGAAAAAGGCCCAGGCCGTTTGAATAAAGATGCCGTTAGTGCTTTATTGGCCCGTTTGTATTTGAATGCTGCCGTTTATCGCGACCCTTACGGAACACCAAATTTCACCACTGAGGATATGGATAAGGTTATTGAGTATACGAGCGATATCATTTCCGGACCTTATTCGTTATCCGCTGAATATTTTGAATTGTTCAATGACGATAACAACACCAATCCTGAGCTTATTTTTGCGCTGGATCAAAGAGGGGTTTTACAAACGGAGCATAGCCGTTGGGCCTACTGGTCAATGTCCGGGGATCAGATTCCGAGACCTGAATTCCCAAGTACACGTGGTACAGATGCGGTAGCGGCTACTTCTGATTTTTATCAAACATGGGTAGATGCTTACGGCGATGTTGATCCAGCGGATGCCGATGCCCGTTTCTCGCAAACGAATACTATCATTCCAGAGGAACTTCAAGATTTAACGGGAGTGAACCCTACTAACGATTCTGAGCACTATTACTGTGTGGAAGCACAAGATTTTGAAGTAGACCGTGGTATCATCCGTGGTATTATTTGGGGACCTAGAAAAGATGAAGGTGGCAATGTTTTAACTTGTGATGACGGTACGGTAAGAATTTACCCTGTTATCAACAAAAGAAGTAGTGGTGCGGACATTCGTTATGTAGATCATAATCTAGAAGTTGATTTTTCTGATGAAGGTAGTTTGCACAACACAGGTTACCGTTTCTCAAAATACCAGTTCAGTCATACCGCACCAAACTGTTGTACGAACAGTAGCGTAGACTTGGTTTTGATTCGTTTAGGTGAAATTTATTTGATGCGTGCCGAAGCAAAATTGAGAAATGGCGATAATGCAGGTGCATTGGCGGATATCAATACTTTAAGAACATCAAGAACTGCGCGCCCAGAGCAGATTCCACAGCCTTTGGATGCCATTGATTTGGATATCTTGTTCCGTGAAACCGGATTTGAATTGTATTGGGAAGGTTTCAGAAGAAATTACCAAATACGTTTCGGTAAATATGAAGATAGTTGGACAGGTAAGACCGATACCGATGTAAACAAGAGATTGTTTCCTATTCCTCAAAAAGCTATGGATGGAGCTTCAAGTGAACAGGGCTTTTTGGTGCAAAATCCTGGTTATTAATTTCATTTATAAGAATAAAGAAGATGCGGCAAGAAATAAACTTTCTTGCCGCTTTTTTTCACACTAAATTCAAGATTTAAAAAATAATTTAAAGAGATCACACCTTAATCCAGTCTATATGAAAACTATTTACCTTCTAATCTTATTGGTATTGACGGCATTTTTCGTAAAAAAAACATTGCCGGAACAAAAAGGGAACCTTAAGATGACAGATATTCAGGTCATTGGTAGCCACAACAGCTATAAGGTGGCCATTGAAAAACCGTTGTTTGAGTATTTGTTGCAAAAGAATCCTGCTATGTCCGGATTGGAGTATGAGCATATTACTCTTTCGGAACAATTAGAATTAGGTTTGCGCAGTTTGGAACTAGATGTTTTTCATGATCCGGAAGGTGGGTATTATTCTAACCCAAAGGGATTGGAAATCGTGAAAGCTGCCGGTGCCGAACCAAAGCCTTTTGATGAGGAGAAAAAGCTACAAACACCTGGTCTCAAAGTTTTTCATGTGCAGGAAATTGACTTTAGAAGCCATCAATTGGTGTTTAAGGAAGCTTTAGAGGAGCTAAAATCGTGGTCCGATGCCAATGAAGGGCACAACCCTATTATCATAACTATCAATACAAAAGATGGTGAAATACCAAACACCAGAAAACCACTACCGTTTGATGTGGAAGCTTTAAAAAATTTGAATGCGGAAATCTTAGCGGTTTTTTCCTCAGAACGGTTGGTGACCCCAGATTTGGTACGGGGTGGTTTTGATACCTTGGAAGAAGCAGTTTTAGAACAAGGTTGGCCGTTATTGAGCAAAGTACGTAATCGATTTTTATTTGTTTTGGATGAAGGTGGGAAAAAAATGGAAACCTATTTGTCCAGTTACCCCAATTTAAAGGGAGCTGCTTTGTTCGTCAATCAAGAAGAAGGAAACCCAACTGCTGCTTTTCGGATTCTAAATGACCCAATTGAGAGTTTTGAGCAAATTAAAAAATTGGTGAGTTTGGGGTACATGGTGCGCACACGTGCAGATGCCAATACTCAAGAAGCTAGGGATAATGATTACAATCGGTTTGAAAAAGCAAAAGCATCGGGTGCACAAATAATCACTACGGATTATTACTTGCCCAGCACGCTTTTTAAGTCCGATTTTAAAGTTAGTTTTGAAAACGACAGTTACGAAAGAATCCGAGAGTAAAAAAGAATGTTTAGAAAAGTAATGCCCTACCTGTTAGTTTTCGCTTTTTGCGGATGCAAAACAGAGCCATCTCAAAAGGAGAATTCACAGAAGGAAATTAAAGTTGCTTTTATGGCGGATATACATTTTGCCGATGTCTATCCCAACCTAGACGAGAGCGACTTTAAAGGTATTTACGATAGTGTGCAAAACCGAAGTTTGTTACTGAGAACTATGAATGCGCAACTGCATTCTACCCGACTTTTCAACGAGAACTATTTTGCTTTTTTTGCCGCTTTGGATGATGCGGTGGCCAAAGGTATCAAAACCATTGCTTTGCCAGGTGATTTTAGTGATGATGGTCAGCCATTACACATAAAAGGTCTAAGAAAAATATTGGACCGCTACGCTGCCGAATATGATATAGAATTCTTTCTTATTAATGGAAATCACGAGCCAACCACTCCTTTTGGTGATGAAGGAGGGAAGTCCGATTTTTTAGGTGCGAACGGGAAAGCCCAGCCACTTATGAGTGAGAGGGGAAAATACAGGGCCAATGAGGAATATCAAAACCCAACCCAAGTGGTGGCCGATTTACAAGAGTGGGGCTATGCAGATATGGTGCAAGAGCTGCGTAACCATGGCTTTTTTCCAAAAGAGAACTATCTTTTTTGGTCCACTCCGTTTTCTGAATATTCGGTTGAAGAGTATACTTTTGAAAAAGCTAAAACGGCTTCTGATTTGGCGCGTAGAAAATACCGTTTAGAGACGTCTGAGGTGCTTCTGCCAGATGTAAGTTATGTGGTGGAGCCTGTAGAAGGGCTTTGGTTATTGGCTTTAGATGCCAATGTATACGTTCCAAAAGAAAATGGTGGTTTTAGTAATGCCGGAATTGGTTACAACGAAGTTTTAAAACAAAAAAAACATCTTATCCGCTGGACGGAAAAAGTAGTCAAAGAAGCAAACAGACTGGGAAAAACCCTTATCGCATATAGTCATTACCCTATGGTGGATTTTAACGATGGTGCTTCCAAAGACATCGCAGCCTTATTTGGTGAAAAGGCCTTTCAAGCGCACCGTATTCCGTCGGATTTGGTAGGGGAGACCTTTGCCAATATTGGCCTAAAAGTGCATATGGGCGGTCATATGCATTTGAACGATACAGGGGTGTTCACTACAAAAAGGGGAAATACGTTGGTGAACATTCAGAGTCCGTCTTTGGCGGCCTACGTACCCGCGTATAAAATTCTTACGATTAAGAACCCGAAACATATGGAGGTTGAAACCGTGGTTCTGAATGAGGTAAAAGGGTATGATACCTTCTTTGATGCGTATGAAAGGGAACATGTTTTTTTAGCCTCTCATTTTGCCGATGAGGTATGGGAAAAGGATATCCTTTCCACGACTTCGTATTTAGACTATACCAAAACGCACTTGCAAGAATTGGTACGCCTACGATTCTTACCTAGCGATTGGCCGGAAGAACTCGTTCAGCAGTTGCTCAACCGAAATGGTTGGGAGCTTTTGACCGCTTCAAAATCCGAAGAGAAAATTAAAGCCGAGCTTCAAAAAGAAGAATTGACCATAGAAGATTTCTCATCTTGGCAAGGAATGGACCTTATTGTTGACTTTTACAAGTTTAGAAACGGAGACGAACTTGCTAAAAGAGACATTGATGCTACACAGTTAAAAGCGTATGAGTTTTTATTGGACCAATGGTCCCAAGAAAACAAAAATGATGAGCAACTTTTACTTAAGCAATTCGCATCAATATTTAAAAAGCAAATGGTAGGAGAGCCCTCAGAAAATTTTAGTGTAAACGTAAGAACCGGAGAGTTGAGTCCGTATTAACTCATAATTATAGATTCTATTTTTTTTGAATAAGGCCTTCTAGTATCACTAAAATTAGCAAGAGCTCGTTAAGAGAAATTCGCCATTTGTACGTAAATTCATACCATTCATACATTTTGAAATTCCGTGTAAACATTTGATTATTAAATTTATGTAAGTAACGTGGCTTGCTTGAAGCGAGGTTACTATTTGCACTTTATTACATATATGATCATGTGTGGCTATTGACCTGTACTAACGGGAAATGAAATCATATTCTTCCTTTTAAAAGTTCAAATCACACATATTTATATCAGTTAGAGTATCCATTTGTTCCTAGTCTCTAATTGGTATTTAGGATAATTCCCCCCTGTAAAAACTATAGAATGTTTTTGATGTTCTCATCTCTGAGCATATCATAATCAACTTTTATCAATAATTTTTATAAACATGGGAGATGTAATCACCACCGAATTAGAAAAGGAGCTTGTTTTTCATAAACTGGTTGACGAAAATCAGCAAATAAACGAGAAAGAAATCACCCTACAATCATGGATAGAGCGTGACGAAGATTTATCGAACGAATCCGTCTGTGGAATTGATCAACGTCAAAAAGTTTTGGCAACCTTGCAAATGCCGTATATGGCCATTTGCAAATTGTACATGAAAGCCAAAAACGGACTTAATTATGTAGGTTCTGGTTGGTTAGTAGCGGGAGACCGTTTGTACACTGCCGGGCATTGTGTTTACAATAAAGGCACAGGTGGGTGGAAAACATCAATTATTGTTATACCCGGTAAATGTGGATATTCAGAACCCTACGGTAGATACGAAGCAACGGAACTTATGGCTACTCAAGGATGGATAGATGGTGCCTCGCCAAGATATGATATGGGCGCTATTAAGATTGATAGACCAGTATGCCATAACAGTTTTATTACCCCAGCTATGGAAGACCCCAATATTGCCGAAATCTGTGGGTATCCTGCGGATCGGGACAATGGTATTTTTCAATATAAAATGTCGGACAACTTGGTAAAAGAGCACGGCCGGTTTCTATATCAAGCGGATACTTTCGGTGGGCAAAGTGGGAGCCCGCTTTTGAGGAACAGATGTATTGGCGTAGGTATTCACAATTATGGAGGTTGCCCTAACAAGTCCTCGGATTTATATCAAGAATTTATTGACGGGGTTGCCAATTGGTAAAATCGTATGCATAGCACAGTTCTAACCTCAAAAACAAAAAGTAATGAAAACATTGCGTAAAGGCAGTTTTGATTCCTCCGTTTCATTCTTAAAAAAACTATTGGGACGGTCAGGGTATCCACTGGAAATTTCTTCGGATTTTGATGCGCTTACACATGAAAAAGTGGTACACTTTCAACGTGCCAATTTTCTTGGTGTAGATGGGATTGTAGGCAAAAACACCTGGCAGAAATTAATGCTTACTGGCTATGATTTTGGATGGGGCACTACAGATTATATTCTTGAAGATGATGAGTGGATGCATGATTACACGGAGAAGGACACCATCTATTTACACCATACGGCAGGACTGCACAGACCCGATTATACTATTGGTTGGTGGGAAAACGATAATAAACCGGGAACTTTAAATAGAGTAGGCACCTCTTTTGTTATTGGTAGAAAGTCATTGGAAGGTGATGACATGTTTGATGGGGTAACTTACAGGGCTTTTAATGAAATGTTCTGGGCACATCATTTAGGTACAAAATTAAAAAACAATACACTCCTCAACCAAAAATCTATCGGTATTGAAATATGCTCGTTGGGGCATTTGAAAAAAAGTAGTGATGGTCAGTTTTATTTTCAGAGTAACTCCAAGAAAATAGCCGTGCCAGAATCTGAGGTTTGTCAGTTGAACACGCCGTGGAGAGGGCATCAATATTTTCAAAAATATACCGATAAACAAATCAAGGAATGTGAGCGATTGATACTCACACTGGCTACAATTTTTGACATTCCCGTAAAAAACCTCAAATACGATAGTTCTTGGTTTGATATAAACGAAGAAGCCCAAAACGGAGAACCTGGAATATGGACACACTGTAATGTGAGAACCGATAAAACGGATTGCTTTCCGCAACCGGAGTTTATAGAAATGCTGAACGGACTCCATACCGCATACCAAAATTTTGAATTGAATTATGCCGAGTTGGAATCTGCGACTATGGGAGCTCCCCATGAGTTGAATAAAGCCGTATTGGAAAATTATGCAGAGGATTTAGAATTGATTGACAATTAATAACCACTTGTAACGCTGTAGATTATGGATGATAAACTAAGGGAGTTAGCTGAAGAATCGTATTCAAATTATGCGAGTGTCTTAAATGACATAGATCGCATAAAAACGGATATAACCCATGTACGCCAGGGGAAAGTAGAACTGTCTGAAATTCAAACCGATACTGAGCGATTATCCAATCGTATTTCGCGAGAAGGAACAGCGGAACTTCAGGCATTAGAACGCATTAACGGGGAGGCCAATTTTCAGGATATCCGTATCATTCAGCGTATCGTAGAATTGTCTCGGGCCGTGGGTAGGATCACCACCAATTCCAGGTTGGGCAACACAGGTTACGGTACCGGTTTTTTGATTGCTCCAAACCTCATTCTTACCAATAACCATGTGTTAGGCACGGCGGAGACGGCAAGAAATTCTACCATTCAATTCAACTACGAGTTAGATCAATTTGGCAATCCTAATAAATCTGAAAGTTTCAATTTATTGCCGGATGAATTCTTTATGACTTCGCATTATAAAAAAGATGCCGGTGACCCCTATAGTGGCCTGGATTTTACCATTGTTGCTGTAGAGAAAGTGTCTAATGAAGGCACGCCAATCAGTAATTTTCCTGTCGCCCGATTGGATAAAAAATTGGGTAAGATAATTGATGGCGAAAACTGTGCGATCGTACAGCATCCGAAAGGAGATTATAAGAAAATAGTCATGAAAGACATTCGCATGCTGGTACTCAAGGGTGATTTTCTCATTTATGAATCGGACACGCTTCCCGGTTCGTCCGGTAGCATGGTCCTTGGTTTGGGAACTGGCGAAGTAGTGGCCCTTCACCATAGTGCCGTACCTAGAAAAAACAGACATGGGCAATGGCTGAGAAAAGATGGCTCTGTAGTACAGCCCGGAGACCCGGATAATATGATAGACTGGATGGGGAACGAAGGCATTCGCATTAGCAGTATTCTGAATACGATTGCGAAAATTCCCGTCAGCAAAACAATGGAAAAATACAGGTCGTCTTTGGTGGGTATCGTAGGTGCAAATACAAATTCAACTCCTGTTCATACCGAAAATAGAACCGCACCGTCAAAACCGTATGTTATGAATCGATCAGAGAGTACAAATAACAAAACCCTGTTCTTTGAAGTACAATTATCTCAAGTAAAAAATATGCGAGATGATTGGAAGGTAAATGCAGAAAACTTGGTTCCCGGCTTGGTACTTAACGAACCACTTTATCCCATGTCCACAGAGAAAGCACACAGAGATTTTTATTATATACATATAGAATCAGATAAGAACCCTTGGGAAATTGCTGCAGAATTAGAGGGATTACCACAAATTGAGACTTGCACACCCGATTTAGAAATGTTGACAGATATAAAACCAGGTCATTACGGCCGATGGTCAGGGAATGAAAGTCTAGAGTCATTAGATGATGGAACAGCCGACTGGTCTAAGAGTGAAAGTGATTTTAAAATCCGCTGGGCGAATGCCAGTTTGGTAAAGGAGTTTATTCCAAAAGGGCAGAGTGGCGAATATAGAAAATGGAATCTAAATGCGACAAATGCTAACAACCTTAAAGATGTTGAAGAATATGACAGATTAAAAGCAAATGCCGATAAAATAAGATTGGTACAGTTAGACACTGGATATACTGATCATTCCAAGGTTTTAGGTGGGTACAATTTACTACAGGATGAAGATTTTATAGATGGCGAAGATGCACGTGATGAAATGAGCGTAGGGATTTTAAAACAACCTGGTCATGGTACCCGAACTGCCAGTATAATTATGGGGAATACACCCAACGGCAAAATTGATAATGATGGCAATCAGGGAGTTGCCGTTGCAGAAAAAGAATCATTACTAAAGGTAATTCCGTACCGGATTTCTAAATCGGTTATCTTGATTGGTAGGGGGCGGAATTTGTTTAATGCCGTCTCTCAGGCCATTAACGCGGAAGCGGATGTTGTTTTTATGTGTATGGGCAGTTATCCTCGCCCTATGATTTATAGTATTGCGAAGACAGCCTATGAACGTGGAATCATTTGGGTTTGTGCGGCAGGTAATATGGTAGAGTCGGTTATTGCTCCGGCAGTATATCCGGGTACGATTGCGGTGGCTGCATCGAACCCTAATAACGATCCGTGGAAATATACGTCCTATGGTGCGGCGGTGGATATTTCTGCACCCGGTGAAGATGTGTATGTTCCTTTCAAAAACAAAAAACACGAAGATATTATGGTCTTTGGTTCGGGAACCAGCTATGCTACACCACATGTGGCTTCAGCGGCCGCTCTATGGAAAGCACAAAATTATGAAGCTTTAAAAAGTATTAAAGAGCCATGGCGTATTGTAGAGCTTTTTAGAAAACATTTAAAAGATTCTGCTTGTATAAAACATGTACCAGAGCAAAAAATTAAATGGTACAAAAAACGTTTTGGAGCCGGTATTCTAAATATTAAAAAGTTGCTAAATCAAAAAGTAACTCAAAGTGATATTGATTCCTTGGTTAACGCTTATGCCGGTAAAGAGAATATTAAAGAATGGGATTTAGGTGTACGAGAAACAGTTCATTTTCTATGGAACACCGCTAGAAGAAAATTAACTCCTGGTTTTGAAAGCACCCAAGTGGGAGAGGCGTTGACCGAAAGAGCACGAATAAGCGTGGCCGCTATGACCGGTAGACCGGTGAACAAGGTGTTTGAAAGTTATGGTCAGTTCGATAATGACCAAACCGATAAGTTGTTAAAAGTATATTTTGAAAGTTTCAACTAAAACCACAAAGATGAGTACAAAAACTACACAATTACGTGCGTATTTCGATTTGAATATCCATCCTTTAGCCAAAAATCAACTTTCTTCAAATTCAAATGAAAATTTAGAAAAGCCGATAGTTTTATCGAAAGATTTTAGGGACTATACTAATGAAGTAGTTCTTCGTAGGTTAGAAAGTCAGGGCAGTATTAACCAAATGAAACAAGGTAGAGTTTTAAATGGGGTTGCCTCCATTGGTTCGGTAGAATATGGTGTCGCCTCAAGCAAAGGTTTTTTAAATAATGTTCTGAAAAGTAAGTTTAACAAACCTGTAGACGAGAAATATTTTGAGTCTATTCGAGAAGGGGAGGTATCGTATTTTAGGCTTTTTTTGAAAAATATACAGCAATACTTTAATCTTAAGGAAGAAGAAAAAATAAATCTTTTAAATCGAATAAACTTCGAGGGTATAAAAAGTGATAATGTGAAGTTGTTTTTTGCCATTGATGGAGGCTATAACCTTTGTATGAAGAAGATTGGAAACGCATTAATAGAAGACGTGTTTAAAAAACCAGAAGAAAATAAGAAAGATGATAATGCAAAAAATGCAGAGAAGGACAATTCAGGAAAAGAACAAGCTAAGATAGAAAAAGAAGCAGAGGAAAAGGAAAAAGTAGAAAAGGAGAAAGACGAAAATTTACTATTTAACCCATCTGATATGGAGTCAAAATGTCCCTCTAATGTTTTAGAAAGATTAGTAGGTGAAATAAGGGGTAAAGATGGAGAAGTACTTTACCTCACATTAGCTCAATTAACACACATTCCCGAACAGCATTTAGCTACTCATGCTTACGGTGCCAAGATTTTAAAACACCCCTCCTTTTTTCCATGTGGTCATGGCTTGACGGAACTTGGAAAAAAAGTGATTGAGAAAGCCTATACTCTTACGGCAAATGCAGAGCCAAATAATGAGTCAAAGGATAATGCAGAACCAACAGGTAAGAAAAGCAAATTAGCACCTGTTTACATAGATATAACTCACTTAAGTCTAAAATCACGCGAAGATTTATATGATTTTCGAATCAATGGTAATATTAACTTTAGTGATAAACCTTTAATAGCGTCTCATGTTTCCGTAACAGGTTATTCTATTAAAGATTGGAAAGACAATCTTATAGTTGAAAAATGTCAGAACCATATAGAACAAGGTATTAAAACGGTCAAGATTTATACTCGTCCAAAGGTAGCGGCGTATTGGGGAGGGGGAACAAAGCAGGAATTTGCATTTAATCCTTCCACAATCAATTTAATGGACGAAGATATTATAGAAATTGCAAAAAGCGGTGGTCTTATAGGTTTAAGTTTTGATGTAAGTTTATTAGGAAATACTACTGAATCATTAAACGAAGAAGAAACATGTGAGTTTCTGTCTACTGCTGATTTTACACATTATTTTCCTTACTCAAGTGTTAAAACAATGGATTATACAAATAGGGAACAGTTGCGGGCCGAAGAGTCTTGGCTTTTGCCAAATAAGAAAGAGACTCATCCATTAAATCTTTGCTTGAATGTAATTCATATAGTAGCCGTAATTAATTTGAAAGCAGATGGTAAAACGAAGGAAAGAGCTGAAAAAACTATTTGTATTGGAAGTAATTTCGATGGCCTAATTGAGCCTTTAAGAGCTTGTGAAAATAGTATTGATTTTAAAAATTTGAAAGCCTGTCTAATGAGGTGGTTGCCCGTAGCCGCTAAAAGATATTTAAAAGTTAATGGAGGAACAAAGGATTCATTCAAGTTTGTAAATACAATTGAAAGACTAGAAACATTTGTAGACGGAATCTTGATAAAGAATGCATTTGAGTTTATTGCAAATCATTTTCCTTATAAAGATTCTTCAAAAGAAACGTCTGGCGTAGCTACCACATCAGCATAGAAATAAACACAATGAGTGCTCAAAATAAAAGTTTTAAGAATATCAAAAAACTGAATAGGGAAAATTTGGGATGGAGTTCTGTATCTCTTTTTCTTGTGGCTTTGGGTATATTAATTGCCTACGGCTTCTTTATCTATTTTTTAATTGGAAAGGTAGATAGTGGCGACCCAAGTTGGAGCCGGTTAATTTATTTGTTTTCCGGGGTAGAGGCCATTGTTTTTGCTGCGGTGGGGTTTCTATTCGGAAAAGAAGTGAACAGACAACGAGCTGAAAAAGCGGAAATCGAAAAGAAACAGGTAGAGGAACAAAAGGAAAAAATCAAAGACGAGAAAGTAGCGGAGCACAATAAGGGACTCGTTCTTGGTGCAATGATTATGCAAGCGGAAGGCAGTCAAAATAAGTCAATGGAAAATAGGGGTCTGGAAATGGAAATATCCTCGAGTGAATTGCAGAGCATTGCAGAAAAAGCAAAGCAATTGTATCCTGAGCTGGATAAGTAGTTTTTATTTTTTTCGCTCTCGGGTAAGATTATAGGTAAGTCCAACATAGATGCCCCATTTGGATTTTTTATAGGTGGGGGCTGCGGCAAGTTCTGCGGGAACGTACAAATTTCCGTTCTCGCTTTCCACACTATTTGAGAGTACATCTAATCGCGCTAACGAAGCTCCGGCGTTTATGCCTATGAGCTGCTCTCTGCCGATTAATACACCGGCTCCAAAAAGATATCGGGTAATGCCATCCAAAGGAGATACCGCAGCGCCGGCATTCAGTCCACCTCGTAGGCCCGCTTTAAACTGATAACTGAAATGAGCCAATGCTCCTATGGCAACATCAAAATTACTTCCGTTTTCTTGTAGTATTCGGTTTCGTCCATCATCCTGACTTTCTAAATAATATGATTTTTCGTTGAGGTTGTTATAAAAGAATCCTGTTGAAAAATCGAACTTAAAACCACCTTTCTTTATGAAAAAGTCGATTTTTTTAGTAAAAATCGTGTCGTTCGTAAATGTATTGATAAGCGTTATTTTTGCTTCCATAACATCTTTGGATGCCTTTAGCAGTTCAGGAAATTGCTTGTAGTTTTTCATCTCTGTAGAACCCACAAGAAAATCAAAATACCTTAAGCTGGTTTCTAAATCTATAGCTTCACTCAACACCTCCAAATAAGAAGAATACAGAATTAATTCATTAACTACACGAGAATCTATACGCAGGTCAGAATTCTCAATTAGCCTCTTATAATAGTGTTTAGCACTTTGGATGTAATGGTATGATTGAGCCACACTGTTTCTCAATACATCATAATCTACTTCTTTTGGTTTTAGGATATCCGGAGTACTATTAAAAACCTGGTTGAGTTCACGTAAATGAAACTTTGCTTTCTTTTGAATGCCTTTGACCATATCCAGCGTTCTAAACTCAGCATTGTCATTGGAGACCTCGTACAGTGCATTGGCACGCTCCGTAAGTGAATCGAGTTTTTTAACGTGCTCTAGGGATTGGTTGTAAACAAGGTTATACTGTGGGCCAGCGCTTTCTTGAGACATGAAACCCAAAATACCCGAATCTGGAATTTTAAGTAAAAGCGACTTTAGAATACCCGGCGTGCTTGAGGTTAGACTGTAATCGTTCGTTTCAACTACGATATCAACAAAAGCGGTATTGACTCCTAGTATTTTTAAATCGTAAAACTGATTCGCTTTTAAATCGTCCGTGGCTACATGCTCTAATTCTTTTTTTTCTAAATCGGCTTTGAACGTAATGGTTTCCTGTGCCTCTATTGAACAACAAAAGAGGCAGGAAAACCATACTAATGGAACTATTTTTTTCATAAGGGGTTCTTTTAATATAGAGTTTAAGTTGTTATACAACAGCAGCGGTATTTATGGTATGAAAGGGCATTACTAAATGTATGGGTGTACCATTAATATCCACAATACATTTGTTCCAGGCCATTTCATAGAGCTTTTTTAAATCCCTTTTATCTTCTTCGGTCATGACACTTTTTGCACCATAATTCATAATGGAAAAAGGTTTGTGCTCCCCAAATATTTCCGATGGCCAAGCCTGCTCGCTGATTTTCGCAAAAAAATGGCGAAGCCCAAAAATGTGTCCCAATTCGTGCATCATAGTCTCTAACTGTTCTTGTTTCGTTTGCTCGAACATCTTCGGATAAATCACCAATTGATGCCGTCCACTATCGGGAAAAAAGGCACTTGCCAGAACGCATCCGTGAGCGTTACAATTATCGGACGGCGATACATGTATCTGAAAATCGGAATTGTCCGCATTCTCATTAAAACGAACTGGAACTGCATCGCCCCACCCTAATAGGGCTTCGCCCAACAATTCCCGAACGTAGTTTTTTATACCTTCAGGGTTCTGATAGTAATACAGGGCAGTTTCGTCAAATGTCCAACGTAGAACCTGATGTTGTGCCCAAAGGGGAATAAACCCTTCACTGGCATCCACCAAAATTTCAAGTGGAGACCGGTCTCCAGGCGTGGAATGTCCTGAGCGGTCCGTGGCACAAATAAAGTTATCGCCGTATCTGTGTACGCCAAATTGCTCGTTTTTCATTAATTCTTCTTTGCTTTTTTGAGCGAATAGCTCTTTTGAATTTGTTTTCTTTCCCATGATGTTCTTTTTTAGATATTATTCAAAAAATGTTCCTTTAAAGTGAGTGCTAATTTTTGTTTCAAAGCGTAAACGGTCCATATTTGGACGGGTTATGAGGTTATCACTATTTTTGGCCACCGGAGGCCAGCATTCTACTTAATAATGGAATAACAACTCCCAGTCCGCCAAAAGCGGTTAAGAGCGATTCAAAATCTTTAATGAACTCTGGGTTTCCTAGTCCTATAAAGACAATGATTACCACAATGACCAAATACAATAAGATGCGGGTATTCGCCCAACTACCTTTGCCTCGGTTTTTGTTCTCTAGTCGTAGCGCTTCATTTAAAGAAACCGAAGTGGCTATAAAATTTCTGAAGCTATTATTAAATATTCTAGGCCGGTCTCGCCAAACAATTAGTCCTTTTTTCATTAGTGAGAATAGGCTATTGCGATTTTTTATGTTCATAAAACCATCTTTAGCAAGATCATAAAGCATATATCGTTCGCGAGTGGGTAAGGTGTTCCAGATATCATTGTAATAGCCATGGGCTAAGTTCTGAATATGCATAACCAAACGTTGGCGATTTAGGCCTGATTTTTTTGTGTCAACCAGAGATTTTGAAACTACTATAGGAGCCAAATTGGGCAGAAAGTTGCTGTAACCCAATTCCCCTAATAAGAATTGAGCATCTTTTGCATTCGGCTTTTCGTCCTTTTCTAGATTAAAGGCACATCTCAGTTTTATTTTCTCCGGGTTTTTTGTAATACTTATTAACACTTGGGGAAAGGCACCAAGAATATTTCTCCAAGAATTAAAGTCATCCTCTATACTGCCCCAAGGTAAATCTAAGTTTTCTGGCGGATTTTCATACATCGCAAAAATTTGACTTGGGTAAACCTCAGATAATAATATAATCCGCTTACCTGAAGCAATGAGAAATAAAATAATTTTGAGTTTAAGATGATTTGATTGATAAGACTTAATGTTGTGCTCTAGATGGTCAATTATAAAAGCTTCATGATTATCTAAATCGTATGGCTTTTGTTTTTCAATTTTTGTAGAAAGAGCAGGTATAAGTTTTGTCATTTCGGTATCAACATTGATAGTGTTTAGTTTCAACATTGAGAGCGTGTCCGGGTTTTTGTATTCGGCTTTTCTAAGAATTTTATCAGCAAAACGTTTCTTGCCACTAAAGGGTGGTCCAATTAAAAGTAAACCGGAATTGCTATCCTCATCATAGATGACATTTTTAAACTTATTGAGATAATTGGCTTTTGGGTTGATGTCAAAATCCGCAGCACTAAGGTGGTTAAATCTAAAGGCATAGAATCGGTCTGTAAAGAATAGTATTAATGAAAATAGTCCGGCCATAATAATTAATAACCCCATAATGTACAATGCGAGAAACGAATACTCATTCGATTTATCCGGGAAGTTTGAAATTGAACTTAAAGCTTTTTTATTATTGTTTAGACTTTGTAATACAAGACCATTTGAACTGGTAGAATCATCTTTTTTAGTATCTACTGTCCACCAACTTGTATCATCAGCATTTTTCTTAACTAGCGATTGAAAGTTTTTGGTGTCTTCGTGAAACTGAGGTCTAATGGCCCAAAGAAAATCAGTTAAGTAGTTTTTTTTATGATTTGACGAGATGTTGTCGTTAGGATATTCTCCAACATAAGATGTTATTGCTAATCCATGATGGTGATATTGTCCGCTGTCTAAATGCATTTTGTGTATTTCTTTAAATTCATCCGTTGTACCCTTGAAAGCTGGTAAGTTTTGTTCTAGAACTAATTCTTTTTTTAGATATTTCTCAGCCATATTAAACTGGTCAATTTTAAGCCATATTGTATCATTAATTTCTTTAGCATTTTTAAATATTAAAAATGAAGGATAAATAGAAGCCAAGGCCAACCATATAAACATAAAGAGAGCGTACCAATACTTGTAAGAGAGTTTCAATTGATTATTTCGTTTAGCAATCTTTTTTAGAATTGTTTTTTTTAGGGCGAACCACCAAGTTTGTTTTGCTGTATCATTGATTTTTTTCTTTTTGTAAGTCCGTTTTTTGTATATGATATAGAGTATATACAAAGACTGAACACAGACACTTATAATAAACTCTCTTGACCAATTTGAATCATTGGTTATATAGAACAGCACGTATAATAAAATTATACTGGATAATAGAATTAAGTCTCTTATGCAATATTTAGTATCTGGTTTATACCCTTGTGGGTGAAGAGTGTAAAATATGATAAGATAAGAGTTGATGGATAATAATAAACATAGAAAGAATATTTCTGTGGGATTTAAACATTTGGCCACCGTTGCAAGAGAAATTAAGGATATAAGAAGTAGTACGGAAAGTACAAAGTAGCTATGTCTTAATTTTTTTTTGGGAGTTAGAAAATCGAAACGAAACGTATTGTATTTGTATAAACCTAATTTGGGATTTCTGATAATGAGGGAGAGAATAGTAATAGTAACAACTATTAAAAGAGCCAATAGCAAAACAATACAAGACATGGTTAACACCTCTGAAATTTGCGTGCGCAATAAGTCAATATCAAAAAAGGTGATAACACTCAGATCAGTTCCTTCTATTGATTGTATATGGTATAAATGCCCCTGTTCTCGATAAACAAATTTTCCATGAGTACTAACTCTTTTGGCAACTGCAGCGAAAAGTTTATCATGTTCTCTACTAACATTTTCTAAGTTTTCTAAAGTAGCCCGTCTTTTTTCTGAATGAAACCATACATCTCCCTCTTTATTGATAATGGCAAATTGATAACCAAATGGTAGAATCGCTTCATGAACAGAGGATAGTTGCGCCGCTCCAATTCTATAACCAGTGGTATAATCAAATTTATTTTCTAAAACATAAACGAGTTCTTCTTTTTGACCGTCGTCTTCTATTGAAACTACTGGGTTCATGGAATATTTTATAGGGCTTTTTTTTGCCTCTACCGAGTCATTTAGAACATTGAACCCTTTTGTTATAAAGTCTAGCGTTTCAACTGCGCTTTCTGTTTTTTCAAAAATTGTGGTGTCGCCTTTTTTATGTAGATATTTGGTTAATGTATTTAAAAAGCTTTTAGTTATTGGTAGGGAGTCTGTATGGTTGGAAATGTTGCTTATAGAATCAAGCCTATCTTTTAGTTGCGTTATAAAATGTTTAGTATTTTTTTCAACAGACCAGATGTTTTTAAAATCATTATAAGCTTTAAAATAAGGCCTTGTCTGTAGATTATTAATTTCTTCAATTCCATTGTTGAAAATAAGTTTGATGTAATAATCAACTTTACCTATACTATCTACTTTTGCAATAAATTTGAAGTTTTTTGAATAGAATGCGTTCTCGGGGTAAAATGAAGCTGTTTTGGTTTTATGACTATACTTGTTGTCTTCCTCGATTAAGTTTATAGCATATAAACTATTTACCATATTTTTGTTCTCTTTTTCAAAGCGTTCTTTTAGTTCTGTACCTAGCTTCTCAAGATTATCAGGAACACGTTGGCTGTAGTTATAATAATATTCCATCAAAGAGAAAAAAACCAAAATAAGAACTGGAGCTCCAACAATAATGGAGATGCCAGATAGGATAACATCATTACTTGATACTCTTTCATCTTCGGCAATAAATAGCATTTTAAAGTAGGGTAGACCAAAAATAACTAGAAGGAGAAATAAGGACATTATAGCAATTATCCAAGCATCTAATTTTCTATTGGCAGAATTGTAGTGTTCAGTTTCTATAAAACCGACCATTGAAATTTCATATTTACCATCTTTATTTTCATAGTTGTAGGTGTAATTTTTTGAAAAGAGTTGGTATTGTTTATTTTTTTTAGGAATTGCAAGAGTCGCTCCGATATTGTAAGGGTCAATTTTTTTTAGACTATCGAGAATAGGTTTAACTACCGCTCCTTTTAAGGAAGTTATTATGATTGGTTGCTTATGGACAGGTATTGGATTGTTTTTTTCTTTGTTTATTTCTGAATCATTAGAATTTTTGGATTGATTGCTTTTTACGATAAAAATTATTTGTTCGTCGAAGGTTTGAGTAAATTGGTGGGGGATATTTACTTCACTTTCTAATAAAGGGATGCTGTCGATTCTGGAATTAATTGTTTCTTGAATAATAGTATTTTTCGTCTCTACAAATTTTTCATACAGATTATATATTTCATTAATATCTACATTAGGATTTCTTTTTATCGACTTTAAATAATTGTCTAGCGAATCACTATTGTTTTTTTCAAAATTGTCGTCTAAATCCTCATATATCTTTAGTAGTTTAGTTTCTTCGTTTTCATCTATTTCTTTGTTATTTTTTCTTTCTTCTATTTTTTCTTTTTCACCACTAATATATTGGGTAAATCCTGTTACATTCTTTGCTTCATTATTAATAGTCTCGTTGAGAAATAGATTTTTGTAATCTGTGTTTTTAGCGAATAATTCTTGGTATTTATTATCAAGCTGTTTTTTAATAATTTCAAAATTGGCATCAAGACTCCGAAATCGGCTTTCCTGATAGTGATATTCATTATGTTTTATATAAGAATAGTAAAGGCCAAAGAATACAGCGATAATGGCAATGGCAATGCTTAGCATAGTAAACATGCGCTTCCTTGCCGTGAAAGTTTTATTTATTGAATTACCTAGGTTAGATGTGTTTGGCATGGTCTCTAGAATTAGGTAGTGTTAGCTTCTCGTAGTTCTTGTTTTCTACATTCCTAAACTGAATTAAACCATGACAAGATGAAATTGTCAAGGTTTGGATTTGCGCAAAACTGGAGGGGGTTATAAATATTTACCTATTTAAATAGTAAGTAAAAACCTAATTTATTTAATTTTTCAATTATCTATTTCAAATTTGTATAGATGGTATCATACGTTGTATGATTGGTATTTACATTAGTCTAAAAGAGATAGCTGTTTTCGTTTTCCCAAAAACAAAAAACCCGCACAGTTTATACCGTACGGGCCTAGAATTCTAAATTGTAAATTAGTCCAGTTCCGGACTGGTTCCACCATCGTCCATCTCTTCATTGGTAGCGGCGGTTACATCGTCTACTTCGGACGTCTCGGATATGGCTTGAAGGAGCCATTCTGGTGGACCTCCAATATCTACGTGCCCGTCTTCTGTTGAAGCAGTTATATTCGTAAAATCTGTGTCATGTCCATCTGCGGAATCAACAGCAATATCAGAGGGTGGAAGCCCTGCATCTGCTACGGGATTTGAAGTTTCCATGGTATCTACAGTTTTGTCATTTGTAGCATCAGATGAATCGTTTATATTAATATTTATGTTCATAGTTCATATATTTTTAGTGTTACCAAATAAATTTATCGGTTCATAATAGCATACCGTGCTTCAAATTGTAATGTTGAGCCCGTAAGATTTTTAGCCTCAATGAAATACTTGATTTTGGTACTACTTTGCCTACATACCTTAATTTTCCATTCTAATTGCGCGCCCCCATCCCTAATCGGGCTTTTTGCAACACAATTCCATACCACATGCCAAGCCTCAGGCCAGCTATGGGTAAACCATCGTCTTGTACTATTTGCAGGTAAACTGCCAGTAAATTGAACACCTACTCTCATAATTTTTTAGATTTTTGGGAGGGACTTTTTTTGGTCCTTCCAGATTAATGATTTTCGTTTAAGATGCAATTACACAGTACCGCGCTTGTACGTTTACCGTATAATTTTTGAGATTTTTTATCTCTATGTAATATTTGATAAGACCAAAAGCCTGTCTCGTAGTTTTTACTTTAAATTCTATTTGTGCAGAACCGTCAATTGCCGGCGCTGTTGGAACTACCGTCCAGATTACATGGTAATGGTCCGGCCAGCTATGGGTGAACCATCTACGGGTTGCATTACGTGGTACACTACCGTTAAATTGAACCCCGCACCAAGGTCTACGCGAAGCGGTAGCTCTAACCAGTGCCCTTAGGTCCGGACGTCTGCCAATACGCTGAGATACCGGGTTAGCTCCTGCTTGTTGTGCGGAACCTGTGCTTCTCAACAATTGACGGGCTCTACGAGGCGTAAGCATAGCCCTTCCTGCTGCTTTTTGAATTCCCTGTAAACAGGCTACAGCACCTGTAACGATAGGCGAAGCACTACTGGTGCCATTAAACCGTGTGGTATACCATTCATTTTTGTTATTTGGGTTTGTTCCGGTTATTCTACCATATCCGCAAGTAGTTACCCCTTGGCCCCAACCTTGGGTATCAACACAAGAGCCGTAATTACTAAAACCTAAACGGCTACGGTCAGCACCCCAATTTCCTCCATTAGTACCAGGAGGTGGTGCACCTGCACCCACAATAACACAGCCGCTATCGTGACCTGCGGTTCTACGGAAAGGATTTCGCCAACTAGATGGGAACCCATTTGGTCTAGTATTATAGATTGCGGCATCAAGATTTTGAGACCCATTTCCAGCTGCTTCTATGACTATGATGCCTTTGTTGGTGGCATATTGTAACGCTGCTAAATCATCTGGCCACCATTCAATGGCTATAAAGCCCATTTGTGTATTACCACCTGGGTAGTTAGGCCCACCTCTATGCAGTTCAATTAGCATAAGATCTCCCGCTCTAAGGTTATCAGCAGCTCTTCTAATAGCATTGGCGGTACCAACACCAAATATGGAATAGGCCCTGACATTAGCGCTAGGGCAGATTCCGGTTACCCCAAAGCTATTTCGGTCTCCGGTCATTTCTCCAAAAACCGCCGTACCGTGATTGTGCCAACGTAGGTCGCTCGTATTGTTGTTTCCACCAAGGAGGCCGCCCACATTAACCCGTAGATCTTCATGGTTAAAGTTCCACCCGCCTTCAATGTCTATTATACGAACACCGTTGCCACGGCCGCCGGGTAGAGTCCAGGCGTAGCGTGCATCTACACCTTGTGGTGCCGCATTTAAATACCCTTGGGTGCTCGTGAGATTTTGGGCAATGGGCGGAGCATCATCACTTGGAGCGTCTTCCATACCATCTTCACCAAAATAAACGGGAGGTAAACAACCTGGTTTTACATACGCACCATCCACTTCGTCCAGTTCGTTCAATGAGGCTGCAATACTTTCCAGGTCTTCTCCTTCCGGTGCTGCTAGTTTATAAAACTGCCGCATTTTTGAAAGGTCCTCGGCACCTTCTTCTTGATTTGATTTTGAAACCAGTTCTGCCACTTCTGCATCTGTGTCTGCGAATAACGGAACAAGTTGCAGTTTTTTTTCCACTACAAAACCCGCTAGGGTGTTTGTAGATGGTTTGGATTTCGATTTTGCAGCGGTGAGGGCTTCCTCTGCATGAGGGGCCTCAACGCTTTTTGAGACGACAATGAGTTCTGGTGGTGAACCCGATGGCGAATCGATAACTACTTTACTTTTTTTTGTTGCCATAAAATTGAATTTATAGGTCGACCTTTTTATTGGTATCGACCAAGGTTAATAATGAGTTCCTAATAAGATCGGGGGTATTTAAAATCGGATAACAGTTTCATCTAATGATTGAAGCTGCTACATTGGAGGGAAGTCTAGGGGTTTTTGGTAGGAAGCTGTAATTCCCTTGATTTGCATCAATTGATCAATAAGTTCCTGAAACGGAGCATGGTCATCTATCCTAACATAATGATAGCATTTGTCATTCAAACAAAGTGCTTCTCCGGAAATTACCGGATGGTAGGGGTGGAGTACGGTTTTTACCTTTGGAATTTTCCATAGGTCCTTCTCTTGTCTCCCGGTTTGAATTACCAATTCCATACCAATTCTGTATCTAAATACGGATTACAATTTCAATTTTGAAACTGGAATCAAGTTTAGTTTTAAAGGGAGAATGTGTCTTTTTATTACATGACAAACGTACCGAATTAGGCCACTTTAAAAAACCTAATTTGTATAGTTTGATGGAAATTCATTATAATTTGCGGTGTTTGTTGCTTGTGTCTCAAGTAGTTGTATTTCAATATGTTGAATTGATATTAGGTTAAGTTTAATTTGAAGGTGCTCAACATTTTGAACTAATTTTTATTGTTGATTATCACCGTTTTGCCAGTGTTAAAAATCGATAAAAAGTACAGAAAAGAAGAAGCCTCATCAAAATTGGAATGAACCAAGTGATGAGGCGTTATCGGTATGATCAGAAAGTATGGTTTTGTGGTTTTGGCTTATGCAATTAAATGCAATGGCTGCCCGCTTTTATCCAAAGATTCAATAAAATCATTAGGTACATTTTGATATGCTTCCAATCCTAATGTGGTAATAAATTCGTTGGAAAATATGTTCGCCATTTTTTCGGAAAGTAGCCAGCTTCTACATTTCATCCATTTTTCAACATTATTGCCGTACATGTGGTTGGCTAAATTAGGAAACGCATAATCCATACTTTTGCCCCAATGCACGGTAAACGGAATGTTTTCAGCTTGCATTGCCTCGATCATAAAAGTGCCATATTCTTTCAAGCTGGGGATTTTATCGGATTTGTTCCATTGAATACCATCAATTTCAATAACGCAGGTTTTATGGAATTTGGTAAAAGCCAATGTACCCTCGGATTTATTTACATAACGCATCGCAAAAATCCCTGGAATAGGGTACGCTTTAGTCATTTTTACTAGGGCGTTCAGCGCTCTCTCAGAATCTTCAATGGCCACTCCCATAGAGCAGGCAAAAGCGGGGCCTTTGTAGCCGGCATCCCAAAAAGTTTCGTACAGTGTAGCCCTAATTTTTTCTTCGTCCTTGGTAATTTCCGGAAGAATACTTTTCTGCAAACTTTTTATAAACCACGGAATACTTTTTGGGAATTTTTCACTGAATTTAATGAGTAAATAAATAAGGTCTTTATAGAGCGATTTTTCAATTTTAGTAAACGGGTCTGGATAGGCTAGGGTATATTTTTTCTTGTACATGGCCTCAACTACATACTGATCTTCATCTACATACGGGTTAATGAAAACTTTGTAATGGTACGGACGGCTGGGCTTTCCGTTTTCATCTATCTCGTTATCAATTTTAAACTCTGAATTCTTAAAATCTAAAGTTTTGGATAAGGACAAGGCCAGGTCCTTATCAATTCGTCTCACATATCTATCCAACAAAAAAAGGTCTTCTGCCTCTAAGGCTACGCCATGAATGAACCCAAAACTGCCCAAACCGACCAAAGCAGCATTGAAAAGCTCATCATTTCTAATGACCCTGGCATTTATGCTATGTGCAAAAGCATCATTTAGACTGGGTTTTGTATGCCGTTCCAAATACACGTTATCAGTGGCGTTTGGTCCGGTAATTATATTAAGGCCAACCACATAATCTTGAACGGCACCTATATCAAAAGCGGACCCATGTACGCCTGTGGAAATACACCCGGCAATGGTTTGCCCGTTACTGGCACCTGTGGTTTTTAAAGATTTACCGTATTCGTTCAATTTTTGCGAAATACGTTTTATGGTATTTCCGCATTCAAAAAAGAAGGTGTTTTCATGCTTGTATTCAGAATCGGGGTGCATATCGCCTTCCTCTATTTCAAGGTCTAGATACATCAAATTGTTTTGATGCATATTATCTTTCTGATGCGCAATTTTGGACATGGACCAACGCGAACCGTACGCCCGGAAACCCTCGTTTTCCGTTTCACATTTTTTAATCAAGCGCTGAATTTCTTCCGCAGCATCGTTATAGCGCAGCACCCTGCTGGGCATAGTGGCTTTGTGTTCGTGACGGGTAATATATTGACGCTTCAGGTCAAAAGCCCCGTTCTCGTGCAGCGTATCCCATTTTTCAACTAATAATTCACTTGTCTTGGCCATAATTTTAAAGATCAGGTAGCATACATACATATTTTATCTTCACTTTTCTACGGCTTCCAAAAGTTACTAAGTACAAAAGGTTGCCTCCAAAAGTGTCCGTGAATTCAACCGAAAATAGTTTTCCGGATTCACATTTGTCTTTGGGTACTTTGATCATCATACCATCTGTAAGTACAGAAGTTTTTACTACTACCGTATATTCTCCGTACATTTTATCGCGGTACCAATCTTGGCCTTCCATAGTTTCGGGAGGCATGGGCACGCCGTGTGTGCTTACCAACCGAGTGGTGTAACAAGATTGTAGGGATAGCGCAGCAAGAAGTAAAATTGCGCTAATGATATAGACTCTACGTAGCTTAATATCCATTTTTAGAAGTAATTAAATTGTGAAGTAAAATTTCACAAAACGTTACATGATGATATTCGGTAGAGGGAATAGATGTTCTAATTTACATAGAATGGACAGGTGTCTACAGGTAATTTGTATGGACTAACCTATATTTTGTATAAGTGGTATTTTTTGAAGAATTGAAATGGCCTAAAACTGTAAAAATTTTAAAAACTGACTAAAACCTAGTAGAATCAAAATCGGTTAACTTGTTTTAGCAAAGGATTTTAACTCTAATATCGAGGTTGTTTTTAATTTCATTGAGATACCCAGGATTTAATAAATCATCCTTCAATCATCTGTATTTTTTCATTCTTATAGGCAATTTGGTAGGTTTTACCTTTCTCGGTTAGTTTAATTTCAAAATCGGAAGAAAAGGCCTTGTCATTAGTGGGGAACCAATCTTTTATTGTTTTGTTGATGCATATAAAAAGTCCGTTTTCGTCACCAATAGCGCAGAATCGGTCAAAATCACCATCGTATATTTCAATGCCTGTACTATTGTTTAGCTGAATGAATTCTTTTTCAATGTCTTTGGTTGGCAAACCTATCTCTGAAATTTCAATTAACTGATTAGTGTCAAATTTTTGTTCTGAAGAATTGCTCAAATTTTTTCGCGCAATAAGCTCAACTATATTTTGATCGCTATCATAAAAGTAAATGGCCTTGGCATTCCAAAATTCAAAATCCTGTATTTCTTGGCTGCCATTCATCAATATATCCACTTTTGATTTTACCCAATGTAACGCTTCAATTTCCTTGTTTGAAGGAATATTTATAGCAAAATGGTAGGGTGTTGTTTTTGGTTTGTACTCTATGTTGAGCATTGATTTGCCCATTTGAAAGACAACATTATTTTCAGTATGCTTTACTACGGTTAACCCTAAAACATAAGTGTAAAAGTGGGTTTGTTCTTTAAGATGCGAACTGTATATTTTTAATTCTTTGATCTGCATAGTTAATTATAGTCGGCTATGGGGTTTCCAAGCTTGTTTAAGCATATTTCTCAATAAATCTATATAACTCCAACCTATTTTTCGTGCGGCCAGTAAAGTCAAACTATCCTGATTTTGTCTGCTGGGTCTTGAAGGTCCGGTCATATTGGGTTTCATATTCAAATCAAATAAAAAATAATTCCCCTTTATATCCGCACGGCAATCTATTCGTATGGGAGCTTTAATATTTAATAGTTCGCCTGCTTTTACACATTGCTCGTATGCCCTTTGAATTTCTTCTGAATTCAACTCATCCTCTTTCAGAACGCTACTGTTTGTCATTACTGCAACCGTCCCGTTATAGGGGGCAATACCGTCTTTATGGTTAAATCTTTTAACGGCCGGAAGACACCATGGATTCTTGTAATTTACTTCCTGGTTATTGATGGTATAAGTGCCTTGAGGCATTACCGTTACCGTAATTTCCTGACCATTTAAAAATTCTTCTACATACACAAGCTTGCCATATTCTTCGTCTGAGAAAATCTCGTTAAGTTTTAGGTCCAGTTCTTTAGGGTCTTTTACTAGAGATACACCTTGACTGCCCCTGCCACGTAGGGGTTTAACGACCAGAGGAAAATCCATTTCAAGGGAATAATCCGTTAAATTTTCACTTGAAATCAATTGGGTCTTCGGAATGGCGATGTTGTTTTTCCTTAAAATTTCGTTCGTGAAAAATTTATCATCATACATATCTACCTCCTCAGGTAGCTGTCCTACAAACTTGATATTCCGACTAAAAAAGTGTGTTACATCATGGTCTTTGTATAAAACGGTATTCAGCCAAAATGTGTTGGCACCCTTATCCAGAGCTTTTTGAATACCCTCCTTAGTGTCGGGAAAAACCCAATCCAAATCGGTTTCTATGTTGGGTCGGTGTACAGGCGTTACAATTTCCACACCATTTTTATATAGCTCACAAGCAATATCTGCCCCACTATCTGAATAGCCGCCAGGCTTCATGGGTTTCTGTACGCCATCTTTAACTGGGGGGAGTTTGGCTTGATATAAAATAGCTATTTTCTGCATGATGTTTTCTTTTAAAATGTTGGTAAACTCACTGCCCTGTATGTTTCAATTGGTATAGTTCTTTTGTTGAAAAAGTAAAAATACCGGCTAGGGCAGTTTAGAAAGATAAAGGTAAAAAAAGGAATTAACAGAATTATTCGGGCTTGATAATAATCTTAAGAAAGAGGTCCTTATTAAGTGTTTAAGTGTGATTGATGTTTTTTTGCATCCGTTTGAAACTAAGCAAGTTTACTCTGTTTTCTAACGGAAGTGGTTGAATATCTGATGAATCCATAAAAATAGACGTTCTCCCTTCCGTATTTGTCAAAAAGGCCGTGACTAGACATCCATAAGGCGGTAAGCTCCGTATTTTACCCTGAAGACTAACCAATAAAATACCTAATTACGCCGGATGACTTATTTAAAAAAACGGCTTGTTCTTTTTATTTTCCTAGGTTTCCTGTACCAGTCTTATGGTCAAGAGAAGCAGCAGTACAGTGGCCCACTGCAAGTGGGAAGCTATGAGGGGAAAGCAAACTACTCTTATGTAGTACAGGAACAAGACACCCTTTACAATGGTACGTTTCAGCTCCAAAGTAGCAATCTTGGAGCTTTAGTTGAAAAAGAAGATACTTCTTTTCTTATTGATGGAAATTTTGACAAGGGCACGCCCAATGGTCCTTGGCATTTTCAGTTTGGGGAGTTTCAAACAGAGAGTGAAAGCAAACTGGTAGGGTACGAGTACCGGGTATTGATAAGTGGCCGTCAAGAAGAATCTAAAGGGAAGCTTGTAAATGGGAAACCTAACGATAAATGGACGTATGAGGTAAACCAAATAAAATCTTCGGAGGTTGAAAAGACTCTTTTTAAAAGTGTAATCAATTTTCAAAACGGAATACCCCAGCAAAGCTTTCAGATTGAAAATGATAGTACCGTACTTATAGGTCGGTTTTTACGTAACGGACTGGCACATGACGAGTGGACCTCCTACGCTGCCAATGCCATAGATGATACGGAAAACTGGATTTTTGAAGAAGGCGTGTTAAAAGAAATTGTAACCGTAACGGATGGTTTAACAAATCGGATTCCAGTTTTTGGAACGGACAAGACGCATAAGATCGTAGCCTTAAATCCTGGTTATTTAGAGCTGTTGAAAGCTACAATTTCTTCAAATGGATCAGTAGACTTTTCTGGTGGGGTTTCCGAACTTTTGTCCAAGAACAATGGTTATTACAAAAAGCTGAATGATATCCTGAATGAAATGGGGCCAGCCAGTGTTACTCCCAATTTTAAGGTAAAAGTTCCGTTTTATGCGTTGGACTCTTTGCAGATGAAGACCATAAATCAAATAGCAAGAGACTACAAAGCTGCTCAAGCAATAAGTGATACCCTTTTAAATAACAGTCACTTGAATATTGTACGTCGCTCCGATGCCGATGCACAATACAGGTATGAAGTGGTCAAAAAAATAAATGCCGATTTTCTGCAACCGCTCAGCACTTTTGTACAGTACAAGGAGGAAGATATTCTGGAATATATGGAGCTTCCTAAATTGATGCAGCAATTGTGGCCCTCCGGAAAACCCAATACGAAAATTGAAGTTGTAATGGATACGGCCCAAAACCTAAGAACTTTTGTGCTTGCCAATACAGGTGAATTCAATTTTAACGGGAACTCCACTAAAACGGTCTCGGCAATTGCCGAATATGCGAAACTCAGCCTGCAAGAGCTTATGGAGTCCTTATCCGATAGATTAACCAATGAAGCGCGCCTACAAGCACTGAACGGACTAGAAAAGGATTTGATTGCGGCTAATGACAGTTTGGTTCAAAAAATAGATTCATTGCAACCGGAACTTACTCTGGATTATAAAGCTCCTTTGAAAAATTTGAAGAATCTAGCAGATGGATTGCTTGGGGATTATGCTTTGTTGAAAAACCCTGAGAAGAAATTGGCTTTTGGAAACAAGTTAAAGGTATGCCTGGCCGAATTACACGAACTGACAGGTGTTTTGGGAGAGCTTCCCCATACATCCCTAGAAATAGAAGAGCTCTACCAGGATGCCATTTGGAATCCGTTTATGGCCACGGTTATGCAAGAAGGTGTAAAGAAACGTATTACCTCTGCCTATAACGAAATATTGATACCCCATTTTTTAGAAGAAGCTACAGCAGCAAATTGTGAAAAGGTAAAACCACTTACGGAGCAAATAACCCATACCAATAAGCGTATGGTAAAGCTTAGGGAGGGAGATACCAAAAAATTAGAACGCAAGTTGCGTAAGGAGAAGAATCCGCAGGAAGTTATGAAACTGCTCCATGAGCAATCAATCGCCAAAGAAAAATAGAAATGGAAAGTAGAAAATTCAATTTTATTTGGCTCGTACTTATTCTATTGGTCGTAACCAATAGTGTAGTCGCTCAGGAAGAGGAAAAAGTAGAATTACCTGCGTATTCAAAATATAAGGACCCAACCACCAAAGTTTGGGTGAATACGTATGGTAAAATCCGAATAGGGAAACGTTTGTTTTGGGATGCACAGACCCATTTTCGTTTTCAAGAAACCGAGGATACACCGTTTATTGGCCAAATTGGTCAGATTTATAACCGTCATGCCATTGGGTATATCTATTCTAAAAAAGTGAATTTTAGTTTGGGTGGGGTAGTGCGTATTAATTTTAATACGGATGAGGATTCTGAAGATAGAAACGTAGTTCCCGAGTGGCGTATTTGGCACCAATACCAATTTGCCATGCCGTTATATTCGGCAATGATCTATCACCGTATCAGAATTGAGCATCGCTGGACACAGGGTTTCGAAGAAAATAGCGAATACATCTTTAGAAACCGATGGCGTTATATGTTTCGGGCCAAAGTACCGTTGAACAGTCACAAACTTAAACCCAAAACGTTTTACGTTTCCCCGGAAGCGGAATTGATTATGCAAAGTGGAAAAGAAGTTGTGGGCAGCCCCATGGAAGACCTGCGATTAACCACCACCTTTGGGTACATTGCCACACCAAGGTTAACATTTGCAGCGGGATTAATGTACTCGCAAGGGCAGGATTTTACCAATGCTGGATATTACAAGCAGGCTTGGACCTTACGTTTTCACATGTACTATTCGCCTGATTTTAGAAGGGTTAAAAACAAATTACCAGAAATCCATTTGGACGATTGATGCGTATCTAAAACGTAAAATGAAGAAAACCATGAAAAAGAATATCATTCTCTATTTGATTCTGGCGGTAACTATTGGTAGTTCCGTGTTCTATTTTACCAAGTCTAGTTCTCTAAGTAAGCAACTGGATGAAATGCAGGAACAACAAGGCCAGATTTCCGAGGAACTTGGCGAGTATGAAAAATTGGCGTTGATAGATTCCATGCTTCTGGCGGGTAACTACGATACGGCAATAGAATCTTATACCGCTTCTTTAAAAGTGAAGGAAGAAAATAAAATGGGAATCCCGTTACGCATTGCATTGGCACAGAAATTGGCGCAAGCGAAGTCCGGAGCTCAACCAAAAGAAGATTCTTTAAAAGCGGAATTGGACAGTCTGCCGAAACCAGCGATAGCTTCGGCAAATGAGGTTCGTAAATACGATTCCCTAAATTTTACGTTGGAAAAAACAAAGGTACAATTGGCCCGTCTAAAGCGCCAAATGAAGGATAGGTCTTTTGGGGAATATCTAAAATTTAAAAGTGCCAAGGGCAATTTTATGCACTACGTAGGAAAAGTAAAAAACGGAAAAGCCAATGGCTACGGTATTGCTCTTTTAGATAGTGGAAGCAGGTATGAAGGGCAGTGGGTAAATAATAACCGTGAGGGCGAAGGTACTTTTTACTGGCCTGACGGCGAATACTATATTGGTACATACAAGCATGACAAACGTAGTGGTTTTGGAACGTACTATTGGCCCAATGGTGAAAAATATGCTGGTCAATGGAAAGAGGACAAGCGCAGCGGAACAGGCAAATTCTTTGACTCCCATGGCGATTTAGTCGCCGGTGGCGAATGGAGTGATGATAAGTTGGTTGAAATAAACGATAGATAATCCGTACATAACACATTCACTTAAAATATATAAAACCCCGTGGGCCATTAGCTCACGGGGTTTGTTTTTGTCTCTCCTTTTTGATCGTTAGATTCCTAAAAGACAAATACGGCCGGGCAAAGACCCGGTTTAAGCCGTAACGTATTTTAGTTCTTAGTGTTCCAAATCGTAGGCTAAGACCTTAAACTGGTAAGGAGTAATGGACAGCTCAAATTCATTTTCCACTTCCATTTCATCTAAGTGATATTGAACTATTTTATTAGAAGATGGTACTGAAATATATAGAAAATCCTCAAAATAATCGATAGCACTTGTTACCGAACCATGACCTGAAGATTCCGTATCCATGGCCACACTTAAGGTTCCGCTATACGAAGTTTCCTTGGTTTCCACATCAATTATCACAAACTCACCATTTTTGGCCACTACAACCACTTCCTCTCCATCTTTGGATGCCATGCATTTAAATAAATCGGAAGTTTCAAATATCGGGGTAATTTCTTCACTATCTATATCTATAAAATAAGCGCCCTTACTTCCCGTATAACCTACAAAAATGTCTGATTCATCCGTAGCTAATAAACTTCCGAACCATACGTCTTCCTCAAAATCAGCCGGATAATCAATAAGCTTTTGTTCGCCATCGTCCTTCACTACCAAGATACCCGTGTTAGAGCCAAAAATGGCCGTATCATCATTACCGGCACTTCCATGAATTCCCGATGTACTCAAACTCTGCCCTTCTTCGGAAATTACCTCCCCTTGTTGATTGATGATATGAACTTTTTCCGGTAACCCGGCTCCAGCTCCAAGATTTGTGACGGCAATATTGCCATTTTTAAAAATTACCATGGCGCCATGATGTGCTGTAGTTCCGGTTGCAATAGTTTCTACGGCTGTGGAGCTATCTATTGTATTTTCATTGAAGATACTTAGGCTAGCATCGCCGTCATTGTATACCGCTACCAGACCTTGTTCAGATTTGAAATGGGTAGGCTTTTGGCTTTCAAAACTCACCGCGGCCAAGCCTGTTTCGCCCAAATCATGACTGTGGTCTCCATGATCGATTTCGCCGCCTAAATTAAACGTCTCCGTAAAATTGTGGTCCCTATGCGTAATGACCCCATACCTTCCAGATTCGGTGGCATAGACACTTCCTTTGGCATGTGATGCCTCAAAGGTTTTAACCTCTTCACTAAAAGGGTTTATATAGTTCAAAGTGGTTGAATTTACATCGGAAATCAATAAGGAAACGTTCTCAAACTCCTCGTCATCGTGGTCATGGCCGGCATCAGGTTCATTATCAATGCCATTATCATCATTGGAACATGAGGCCAAAAGCAGAAAGGCAATTGCCGTAGGTAAAAGACTAATTTTTTTCATTTGTATTCTTAGGTTATTTATTGGGCGTAAAAATAAAAAAAGTTTATTTAAATGCAACTGGGTTGCATTTAAATATTGAAACAATACGTCTAGAAGCGGTAAAATTGTTCCACAGGACTGATTGTTATATATTTTAAGGGAAAAGTAATTTTTTGAAGGTGTTTTCTACTGTAACCCCTTTATGGAAGGAAACGATGCAGCGGTGAACAAATTAGGTATAGTACTAGATAATTGAGCAAAGCAGACCGTAGCCCTTTATAAGACAATTAATGTTATAAATAATTAGGAGCTATTAGCTAAATAAATGGAGTAATGAACACACTGAGATAAAGTTTTTTTTTTGGAACCTTCCCTAAATTACGGTTTCAGAACTATCAATTGTAAAAAACGGGTAAGACCGTAATCTGTTTTAATTTTATTTTTTAAACATATATGGTGAGTTCTAACACTTTGTTTTAAGGTTATTTGATCACATGTCTTAATATCTTTCTAAATATAGAGAACTTCTTTCAAAGTTTTATCCTAATAGAATTATGATGCTCATAAGCATAAAAACAGATGGGTTAGGAGTAAAGCAGTCTTAATAAAATTGTCAACGATTCTGTCAACATAGAAATAAAAATCCCCGTGAACATAGTGTTCACGGGGATTTAATTTTTAGCATTCGAAATTGCTGAAATTTATATGGTTAGTAAATTTATTTTGAAGTGTAAATAAGATTTTCTTCAACTAAAATTGGAATGGTAATTTTTGACTTAAAGGTTATAAAACAGAAGACACCTCCTTATACGGAATAAAATGATATAATTACAACTTATACTTAAAACTAGGTCAACTATACAAATTATAATTATTATCAAAAACTTTTCATTTTACTTTGAACCCGAACTAGTTATAATATTTCTAATTTTTATACCCGTAATTGTTTTGATTATGAGAAAATTGTTTTGTAGTACAAAAATTGTTTTGGTGACTTTTTTTACCATAAGTCTTCTTGCTTGTACAGGAGAAGATGGTGAGGATGGGGCTATTGGGCCCATAGGGCCAGCAGGTGCCAATGGTACTGACGGTATTAATGGTGCGGATGGAGTAGATGGGAATGCCAATGTGCAAACATATTTATTTGACATATCGAATGAGACAGGTCCAAATTTTGCTGTAGATGTACCACAATTGACACAAGATGTTATCGATAATGATTTGGTAGTAGGTTATTTAAAAACTTTGGAGGGTACTTATATCCCTATTCCCGCACCAAGATACCTTGATTCAGGTTTTGGTAGTAATTTTATGGATGTTGGAGTGGAAATCGCTTTAGGTCGATTTTGGGTGTATTTGTACCAACCAGGAAGTAATGCAGGTGCCACGGTTACTGCTGGTAATATGACAAAACTTAAAGTTCTTATTGTTGAATCAAACAGTACTACTGGGAAGTCTGGGGATTCTGATTTGAGAAAACAATTGAAAGAGGATGGATTAGATTTAAATGATTATGATGCGGTAATGGATTATTTTTCATTAGAGCATTAAATATTGATTTATTATTTTGGAAGCCAATGAATTTTTAAGCCTAAATATTAGTTTTGGTTTCAGACGGAGATTTAGTAGCCGGTGGCGAATGGAGCGATGACAAGCTGGTAGAAATAAATGATAGGTAGGAAAAGACTGTTGTTTTGAAAAATATATGAAACCCCGTAAGCAATTTGCTTACGGGGTTTTTGTTTTTATCACGAGGTATTTAGTTTTTTATGCTTCCCTTCTCAAAACCTCCAAAGGCGAACTGCGCAATACCGTTTGAATATTGCTGAGGCCAATAATTAGGACAAGCAATGTAATTCCCGGCAAGAACACCATAAACGGAACCAAAGAGGGTACAAAAGGTTCCTTGAAGACAAATACGGCCAAACAGAGGCTGCTTAGTAAGGCAAGTACAATTCCTACAAGACTTCCTAATAAGCCTAAGAAAACATATTCTAAAGCGGATATTCTTAAAATCTGTTTGTTCTTGGCACCCAAAGTACGAAGGAGTACACTTTCTTTAATTCGCTGGTATTTGCTAGTTCTTACGGAGCCGATTAGTACAATAATACCCGTAAAGATGCTAAAGAAGGCCATAAAGTTAATGACCCACGACACCTGGTCCAGTATGTCCTCTATTAAAGTAGAAACCTGTCGTAAATCGATAATGGTTACGTTCGGGAATTTTTCCACCAAATCCCGTTGCAATAAAGCCGAACCTTTTTCGTCCGGAACATTGCTTGTAAACACATTGAATTGTGGTGCCTGTTCCAAAACCCCTTTAGGAAACAACACGGAAAAATTAAGCTGCATCTGGGCCCAATCCACTTCTCGGATACTGCCAACGGTGGTTTCCATTAGTACCCCTTGCACGTTAAAAACCACAGGGTCGCCAACACTCAATTTGGCGTCTCTGGCCAGATTATCCGAAATAGAAATAGAGATGGTTTCACCCTCTTTTATTTCTGGAGTCCAAGTGCCTTCTAGCAGATTCTCAGAAGGTGTGAGCGAATCGCGGTACGTGGTTCTGAATTCATGATTCAATATCCAACGGCGAATTTGCTTTGTGGTATCTTTTCGCAGCTCATTTACCGAAACACCATTAATTTTTTGCATCCGCATGGTCACCAGCGGAATATTGTTGAGTACCGGAAAGCCTTTGTCACTTATCGTTTTAGCAATTGAGTCACGCTGTTCTGGTTGAATATCCAAAATAATCATATTGGCCGCTTCAGAAGTGTCCCCAAGTTCTGCTTTTGCCAACAAAATATCTTTGGTAAAATATAAGGTGCTGATCAAGAACGTTCCCAAACCTATAGCCACCACCAATACCACCGTTTGGTTATTAGGCCTGAACAGGTTGAGCAAACTTTGCCGTGCCGTAAAGCTCCAGTTCTTCGGAAAAAAACGTTTGACCATTTTTCTAAATAGTGAAGCTACAAGTCCTAAAACAGTAAACGTTACAAGGGTTCCGGCAACAAATGCCAAAGCAAATTTAGCATCTCTTATCAACCAATAAGAAAATAAAAATAAGAATACCAGAATAGCCCCAAATACCATTAACCGTATGGATTGCGGTTCTTGCGATGAATTTTCATCTACACGCAGTACATCTAATGGCGATACGTACCAAGTTCTCAATAAAGGCAAAAGCGCAAACAGAACGGACATAAATAGCCCGAGCAACACACCAATAATTAGTGGTTGTGCGGTAATGGTAATTTCAAGGTCAAAAGGTAAAAATTCCTTAAGCAGGTAAGGAAATAGCTCTTGAACACCAATACCTATCAAGGAGCCAATAAGACCTCCAACGATACCTATTCCGCCTATCTGAATTAAGAAAATCAGAAAACTTTGAAGTCTTGAAGCCCCCATGCATTTTAAAACGGCGATGGCCTTTAATTTCTCTTTGATATAGATGTGAACGGAACTGGCAATACCAATACACCCTAAAAGCAAGGCGATAAAGGCTGCTAGGTTCAAGAATTTGCCCACGTTGTCATAACGCCGGCCTAAACGGTTGGTAGTACTGGTATGCGTGTCCAGGTCCGCATTTTCTAGCTCCAGTTCAGGTTCCAGTTGGTCTTGAAGTCGCTTTAAGTTGACCGTATCTTGTACCTTGTAGTAATATTGATATTCCTTTCGGCTTCCAAATTGCAACAGATTTGTCGCTTCAATATAGCGATAGGGAATGATTACCGGTGGTGCCACAGAACTTGAAATGGCCGTGCTTCCGGGAATAGCTTTTAATGCCCCTGCAATAGGAATGGTCAGTTCGCCAATTTTTATGGAATCCCCGGGGTGTACATCAAACTGAAGCATTAATGTAGCATCTACTAATGCGCCGCCCGACTTTTGGTAAGTTTCTTCAGCTGTTATCGGTTCGGTATCAATGTCTCCGTAAAAGGGAAAATTACCGTCTAAGCCCTGTACCTTTACCAATTTGGTGCCACCATTTTTCGGAAAAACCACCATGGATACAAAGTTGACCTCATAAGCACCGGGCCGTAACGAATCTATAATGGCCTGAGCCCGTTCCGTAGGAATTTGTTTTGAGTCTATTTTAAAATCGGCACCCATCAGCGCTTTTGATTGGCGCTGTATATTATCCTTTAAATTGGTGCTGAACAATTGTATGGAAACGACCGCTGCAATGCCCAGAATAATCGAAGCCATAAATAGTAGCAGGCGCACTTTGCTGGCTTTGGCATCTCGCCAAGCCATTTTAAAAAGCCAGGGTGTCCGTAAACTTTCGTTAGATTTAGAATTCATCAAATTGAAGCAGTAGGTTGATTGGTTACTATTTTTCCGCCTTTAAGCCGCAATATTTGTTGCGTACGATTGGCTAATTCTAAATCGTGGGTAATGATGACCAAAGTGGTTCCATTTTCCTTGTTCAGGTCCAACAACAACTGAATGACCTTCTCACCGGTTTCCGTATCTAGATTTCCTGTAGGCTCATCAGCAAATAAGATGGAAGGCGAATTGGCAAAAGCTCTTGCCAATGCTACCCGTTGCTGCTCACCCCCGGATAATTGAAAAGGGTAATGGTGTAAGCGGTCTTTTAAGCCCACTTTTTCCAATAAGTTCTTGCTTTTTTCTGTTGCGTCCTTGGCGCCTTGAAGTTCTAGTGGAACGCTCACATTTTCCAGAGCGGTCAATGTGGGTAACAACTGAAAATTCTGAAATATAAAACCGACTTCCTTATTACGTAACTGGGCGCGTTCGTCTTCATTTAAGGTATTTAAATCCTGTCCGCATAACTCTACTGAACCTGCATTTGGCGCATCTAAACCCGCACATAAACCCAGTAAGGTTGTTTTGCCACTTCCCGAGGGTCCTACGATTGAAAAAGTCTGTCCTTTCTCAACATCAAAAGTAATGTCGTGCAAAACTGTTAATTGCTTGTTACCGCTGGTGTAGGTTCTCTCCAAACCGGTAATCTTTAATATCTTTGACATGATCTTAATTTAAATACCATTTATGTTCAAGCCGCATAATAAAGATTTCCGTTCTAAATTGCCAATGTCATTGGAGCGGAAACTCATAAAGTTTAGTTATTTTTTTATAGCCCTGTTTCTACTTTCTTGTGGTGATGCAAAAAAGGAAAAGACGGCTGAGGTAGGGAATACTTCGGAAGCAGTAGAAGAAACCATAACGGCAGATACCGAAACAAAGCGCATTCTGTTTTTCGGTGATAGTATAACAGCGGGTTATGGGCTTGATGATAGCAATGATGCCTATCCTGGAGTGGTGCAGCAAAAGATTGATTCCTTAAACTTGGATTATACCGTAATCAATTCAGGGGTGAGTGGAGAAACTACCGCTGGAGGCAGAAGCCGAATTGATTGGGTCATAAAGCAGGATATAGATATTTTTGTTTTGGAACTGGGAGCCAATGACGGCCTACGCGGAGTAGACTTATCCGAAACACGAGCCAACCTACAAGGCATAATAGATGTAGTGCGAGAGAAAAGTCCCGATACCAAAATCATTTTGGCCGGTATGCAGTTGCCCCCAAATATGGGAGAAAAATACACCACGGAATTCAGGCAGCTTTTTATAGATATAGCTGATAAAAATGATATAGGTTTTATTCCTTTTATTTTGAAAGATGTAGGTGGTGTTGCTGCGTTAAATCAGCCCGATGGAATCCATCCTACCATTGAAGGTCATAAAATTGTGGCCAATACGGTATGGGAGACTTTGCAGCCTTTGCTTAAAAGTTAGATGTTGCACCTGCGATAAAATTAAAAAACCACCTAAAAAGGTGGTTTTTTAATTTTGTGGAGCCGGAGGGAGTCGAACCCTCGTCCAAACAAGCAATAATACTGCTTTCTACATGTTTAGTTTCCGCTTGGTTTTCGATGCATACCTGACCGGAAACGGCCTAATATACACTTAGCTTCTTAAAGTTTTGGTGCCGCTATCAAAGCACTAGCGGCCTTATGTTGACTTTTCTGGTGCCTCTAAATGAACCGCCGCCAACAAGGGCTGTTCAGAGACATCTCGCTTTCCGACCTTGTCGGAACGAGGCAAATCTTACTATAATTCAGATTATGCGGCAAGAGCGTAATTGTTTTCGCCAATTAAAAGTGTGAAGTATGATATTAATGAGCTGTACCCCAGCGCTCAACATGCTTACAATACCATTGGTCTCGCTGTCAAAACCAGTCGGCCCCGTAATGAGCAGGTAAGTTTTTCGTTTACCTTATCCCATTTTATTTTCAAAGAACTGCCTCACATTATTATAGAAAGGCATAATCGTAATCTGTGCGTTCGAGCGGGCTATCCGCTTTTACTCCTCGGCCCAATTTGCGAAAAAAGCAAATTCGTCCTGTGGGGTAACCGCTACTATCCCTAACGCCAAAATCCTTTAGTACCCTAAAAAGTACTGCGGTCGGCAAAGATACCCCAAAAAGTATTCCAAAAAAAGTTTTGATTGGCTGCATTCAAAAGGTACTTTTGAATAGTAAGAATTTGTATCAGTTAAAAAGCCCAGTACCATGAAGTTCGGAATCATAAGGGAACGTAAAAATCCACCTGATAGGCGGGTAGTATTGTCGCCAGAAGCCTGCCAAAAAGTCTTGGCCAATCAACCCAAGGCAGAAATAATTGTGGAGCCTTCCCCAATCAGGGTTTTTTCGGATGAATCATATTCCGCAAAAGGCCTGACCGTTGCATCCAAAATGGAGGAATGCGATGTGCTTTTAGGCGTAAAGGAAGTGCCCATTACAAGTTTGATTCCCAATAAAAAATACTTTTTCTTTTCCCATACTATAAAAGAACAGCCATATAATCGTGACTTGTTACGTGCCGTATTGGAAAAGAATATAGAACTATATGATCACGAGGTAATAACCAATAATAAAGAACAGCGTTTAGTAGCTTTCGGGCGCTATGCGGGTATTGTTGGGGCATATAACGGACTGCGCACCTACGGTTTAAAATACGAGTTGTATGATTTGCCAAAGGCAGAGAACCTGGCCAATCAGCAAGAGTTGATTGCCGAGCTCCAAAAAATAGAGCTTCCCAATATAAAGATTATACTTACCGGGAGAGGAAGGGTTGGCAACGGAGCGCGGGAAATGCTGGATGCCATGAATATCAAAAAAGTAAATGTAACCCAATACCTGGAGAAAGATTTTAACGAGCCCGTATATTGCCAAATAGATGCCTCCGATTATAATAAGAGAAAAGACGGCGTAAGAGGTAATAAGGCCGACTTTTTTGCCAACCCAGAAGAGTACAGAAGCAATTTTTTCCGTTTCACCCAAGTGTCGGACTTTTTTATCGCGGGCCATTTTTATGGGCAGGGAGCCCCATATCTTTTTACTCGGGAAGATGCTAAAAAAGAAGATTTTAAAATAAAGGTGGTGGCAGATGTAAGTTGCGATATAGATGGTCCTGTGGCAACCACCATACGTCCTTCTACAATTGCGGACCCTATTTATGGGTATGACCCTAAAACAGAATCTGAAACCAATTTTAAAAATGATACGGCCATAGCGGTTATGGCGGTAGATAATTTACCTTGCGAAATTCCTCAAGATGCTAGTGAAGGGTTTGGGCAGGCATTTGTTAAAAATGTTATACCTGCTTTTTTTAATGGAGATAAGGATGGAGTGTTAGAACGAGCAAGAATGACCAAAAATGGTAAGCTTACACCACGTTACCAGTATTTATCGGACTATGTGGAGTCATAATGTAAGGTAAATAAATAGTTTTTTTATTGTTAAGGTATTGTTAATAATTGTTATATTGTGATGCTCTTAAAACAAGAACCTATGACATTCAATTGGATTGCTGGTCGTGAAATAGATGAGAAATTACATCGTCTATGTATAGAACTTGAATACGAGTTTCGACCAAAAATCATTAAGTTTTTGATTGCACATTTTGATATGGAATGCTGTTCGGATTTTTCATGTTTTCATTTTAATGTAGATCTTGTCTCTAAGAAAGTAACCTTGTCAGATGATACTCCGCTTCTGTATCTACAGCAGATTAAACCGGATTTTAATAAGAAAATGGAGATGGCATTGGCCAGCCACTAGTTTACGGATATTTTCCAATCAATAATGGGCTGTTGCCTAGGTGCGGTAAAACAGCCAAGCGCTTTTAATTTTAGTAGTATTTCAGTTTTGGTTTCCAACGTCTTGACCAGTAATTGTTTTGTGTCTCCAGCCGGTATTTCAAATACGGGAGAACTGTCATAGAAAGTATATTCCATTTCATTTTCAAACAACAGATCGCTGCTGGTTATGTTTTTTAACTGTATTTCCAGTATTTGGGATTTTGGTCTGTATTTGGCCTTTACCACCTCTAAACTATTTTGCAATAGAGGTTTTAAGAATTCGGCCTTGCCTACCATTAAATCATTGTAAACGGCCACGGTCCTGCCTGTAAAAAGGGCTTCTTGCAAGCTTTGCATATTTTTCTCCTTGGCGAACACCAAGGTAATGGGGCGGTGATTTCCTTTTTCGGTATAATCCCAGTCAATAAGTCCGTGAATATCACTTGTACCCATTATCGTCAAATTATTTTCTAACGCCAAGGTTAGTGCCTCTTCAGAATAGTCAACAGAATTTATGACCTCAATGCCGTGCAACTCTCCTTTTTTAATGCGTTTTTTCTGAAAATCTGTTAGAATGGGAGTGCCTTTAGGGCTTTGAGCGTACCAGGCCGGGTGATTCCAGAAGACAAAGGCGTTCTGTTTTTTGGCTTCCGAGAACGCTTTTTCGGCTTTATCAACATTCAATAAATTAGCATCTTGAATAAAAATCGCGTTATTATGGCCCACAGGCGCCGAACGTGTAATTTCCGAACCGTGAACAATTAGAAGATTGTGTTCTTTGGCTTCGGCCAGGGCAAGGTCATAGGAACGGTTGCGGTTAGGATGTGGAATATCCGCTTCATGAGGCTGGTACTCTAGATGCTCAGTAAGGGAGATGGCATCAAGATTTTCCCGTAATGCTTCTTGCACACGAATGGTGGGCCAAACATTCCCGTCCGAAAAAACGGTGTGCTGGTGTAAATCCGTTTTTAAGGTTTTGTACCCGTCAATATCAGGGTAGGTCATAGGTTGCGCTCCACTATGGGAGTGTGTTTGTGAAAAGGTGTGCTGTAGCGTAAGGAATACGACTAAAAAGGCTAAATTTTTCATGAGGTTGGTTTATGTTGCTAAAATATACAACAACAATTTCAACCTTTATTAAACCGTATTAAGTAAAGTTAAATTTTTGAACTATCTAAAGACGTTGTACCGTGTCCTCGTAAGAACGGTTTAAGTGCCCAAAAAGACACCCAAATAAAACTTCCGAAACCAAAAATCCACAACCATGCGTCAACTAAGAACAAGGAGTCAAAAAGACTTTGAGCTAAAGTCAAAGGTTTCGTTACAATATCCCACGAATTAAAACGTAAGAAACGACCAAGAAAAACACCATAACCGCTCAATAAACTTACAAATAGCAAAATAGCATTGGCCAAGACAGGATGGTTTCGTTTTCTAAGGTAGCTAAAGACATCCATCATAGAGAGGACACCTAAAATTAATCCGTTCAGAGAAAAAACGAAGAATAACAAAAGATCCAGCCAAAAAGTGGGTCTTGAGCCATCTAAATGAACAAAATCTGTAATAATATAAGGACTGTTGGGTAAAAAGAGTATCCACAACATTAGGATTACAATACGTAATGTCCGCGATTTTCCAACTTGAACATTGAATAAAAATTGCTTGGAAAGAAAGAGCGGGATAAGCGCCAAAAACAGATTCCAGAGTAAAAAAGTAAAATCTATGGATTGTGTTAAATATACCCGTAACGCTAGAAGTATGGTGCCCAATGCAGTGAGCAACAGTAATCTCTTATGAAATAAATTGTTTTTTAAAGCGCTGATAATCATGAAAAAACTGAAGATTTAGTCTATAAAGTAGAACGGGAGGTGGTTATATTTGTTGTTGTTGAACTTAACTTTTGCCAATGAACCCAGCAGAACATTATATTCTTGATAAGCCTGAGCCTTTTAGAAGTATCTTATTGCATTTGCAATCGGTTATAGAACGAGCGGTTCCCGATGTTGATTTAAAGTTCAAATATAGAATTCCATTTTATTATATCAATGGGAAACCTTTTTGTTATTTAAACCAGAGCAAAAATTATGTTGATCTAGGTTTTTGGAAAGCGGCCCACCTGACCGTACACCAAGAGCATATGGTTACCCAAGGGCGCAAAGTTATGAAATCTTTGCGCTATACTTCCTTGGAAGATATAAACGATAGAGTCCTTAAAGACTTGCTGAAAGAGGCATATGCTGTGCGGGATGCGAAGTTTTATAAGTAAACCAAGAAAACATCAGATATTATATTTTTTTTAATACTATAAGCGAATTGTTCTGTATATCCGTTACATGCTTAAAGACGGCCTTTAGATTTTCATAATCATCTGCGCCTATATGTGGGGAGTTGATAGAAAGCTCAAATAGAATAGTTATATGATTACTGTTACTTTGTGTTTGAAAATTCATTCTGACCAAGTTTTCTCCCATTTGTACGGTTTTGGAATTTGGAAGTTCATGAACTAGGTAACCTTCAGGAATGGTAATGGCCATTAGATAATTGAATTTACGGGCGTAACCAAAATCTACAGGGTAAGCCCTTTTCTCAAGCAAAAATGGGTTTTTTGGGAAAAAGCGTACTAAAAAGGGATTGAAATAGACCATTTCTCCATTCAAGGCATTGGGCATTTCAAAACCTAGGCGTTCCGATGTTTTTTTATCACTTTGTTTTTCCTCTTTCTGCTCATAGGAGGTAATTCTAAAATCTCCTTCAAAGCTTTCTTCTATGCTGTCTAAATACTCATCATTGGTTTGAGTGTCAATATTCTTGCGAGTGCTAATGGCATTGTATCCTGTATTGGATATGTCTAATAGACCCATTGCTTTTTTTTCTTCCGTATCAAAATCTAATTGAATACGTATTTTATGTTGGTTGTCACTTTCGGCCTCTATGGTGTGCCAGTAACTATCATTCTTAAAATCCATTACCCTGCCATAATAATTCAAGGCTCTATAAGGTAACATTCCAAATTCTAAGTACTTATCGGTAGCGTCTAGCAAGTATGTTTTACCATCAATATCCAATTTGGCAATGCAGTAGTTGAAATCGCTCATTACCGGATGGGATTTTTTGGGCAGACCGCTTTTACGGGTAGACATCAACATTAGGTTAGTTTTAATATTGGCCGCATTTAAAAGGTTTATTAAAGACATGTTTATTTCGGAAACACTCCCACGACCCTCATCAAAAGCTTCTTTGACCCGGGCTTTTCCGTAAATTCCATATTCTTCGTTCCAGCTAAAATGGTTCTGGACAAATGCATAAATGTTTTTAGCACGTTGTAGTTTATCCGGTTCGCTCAATAGGGTTTCCGGTACATGGTTTTCAAAGAATCCTTTTTTGGTAAGTTGTCTTCCTATGTTCTTATCGGTGCGGAACTCTTGGTCAACGTCTTTCCAGCTTTTGGTATAACGGTCAACTACGCCATCTATTCTTCTATGTTCGGAAAGTTCAAAATCAATACGTGAAATATAATTGGAAGGTGCAAGCATAAATTCTTCCGCTACTTCAAATGCCGGAATATCCTTCATTGCATAGGTCAATACTTCGCAATCGGCACTTTGAGAATACCCTTCAATGTGAAAACAATTCTTTTTAATATCCGATTCGTTTATGTCTAATTCCAAATTTCCTATCATAGCCCTATTATAGAAGTAGTTTCCTGGAATTTTAGCTTTAAACTCACTAAATATTTTAGGAATATCGGATTGAAACTTCCATCCTTTAAAATTATAAATAAACGGAGATATCAATTTGTATTTGTACTCAAGAATACTTCCTTTCTTTAGATTGGGAAAAGTAAAGGTCTTTTCCGTAGCAAATTCATGCCGGTCTTTTGTAAATATATCTTTGGAAAGTACTTGGGTTTGGTTGGCTCCGTTATGTGTAATAGCTTTTATTTCCTCTAATTTTTCCGAAGACTTTTTATTTTTCCTTAAAGGAATTGAAATAGTGGCTTGGTCATAGCCTTTTTCATTAAAAACTTTAATTTTTACATGGTACTCCTTTACAATTTGAATTCTATCATTAATAACCTCAAAGTAATTGTTGCCACTTTCGTAAAGCACAACCGCATTAGCTGTGGAATCATTGGGGTAGACCGTCATTTTAAATTCGTCCGGTTTTATTGATCCGAATGTCTCATCGTGTTGAGCTCGTAAAATACTGGTCAAAGCGAAAAAAAGAACATAAAAAGTGTATCGAATACGCATATTGATGGTTTAATCAATTCGATAACCCTTTTAAGAAGTAATTATTGTGAAGTTTTGTCGTTGAACAGATTTTTTTCGATAATCTATCAACTACATGACATGTTCTTATGAAATGACTATTACAAATCGTTAATAGTTTTTCTAATAGCTGTCAAATCAGTCAACAATTTTTTCATTAACCCTAAATCTAGCATGTTGGCACCATCACTTTTTGCATTGGCACAATCAAAATGTGTTTCTATAAAAAGCCCGTCTACGCCAGCTGCAATTCCTGCTCTTGCCATAGTGCCTATTAATGAAGGTCTGCCACCTGTTACTCCTGAAGATTGATTTGGTTGTTGTAACGAATGGGTTACATCCAGCACAACAGGAGCAAATTGTTTCATGGTAGGTACGCCTCTAAAATCAACTATCATATCTTGATAGCCAAACATGGTGCCACGATCGGTAATAATTGCTTGTTGGTTACCCGTTTCGGTAACTTTATTAACCGCATGTTTCATGCTTTCCGGACTCATGAATTGTCCTTTTTTGATGTTCACGGTTTTCCCTGTATTTGCAGCAGCAACTACTAAATCCGTTTGTCGTGCTAAAAAAGCCGGAATTTGTAATACATCTACATATTCCGCAGCCATAACGGCATCTTGTTCTGTATGAATATCGGTTACCGTAGGTACTTTAAAAGTTTCGGAAACTTTCCTTAATATCCTTAGCGCTTTTTCATCGCCAATACCTGTAAAAGAGTCAAGCCTGCTTCTATTTGCTTTTTTGAAACTACCTTTAAATACATATGGTATTTTTAAATCACTGGTAATTGTAACAACATGTTCTGCAATGCGCAGCGCCATATCTTCACCTTCTATGGCACAAGGGCCAGCAAGTAGAAAAAAGTTATTGCTATCGGTATGTTTTATTTGAGGAATTAAGGATAAGTCCATTCGTCGAAAATTTTTGAGCAAAGATACTATTTTATGAGGCTAACTGTTGTCTTTACATAAGATTGTATAAAAACCAGATCTACATGTACTTTAAACAATGCCTGCCCTTGTTTTTACTATTGTTACTAGTTTGCCAAGTAAATGCGCAATTTGGTAAAAATTGTGAGTTGAGACAAATGAAAGTCAATCTCTTAAACCCTGGTTTTGAGTATGAAATGGCACTTGGCACGAACACTACTTTTGATGTAAAGGCAGGAATGCAATTGGGTTTAGATCCGTTACGGTCTAATATTTACGAAGAACTAGGTTTTTTCCCTGCTGTTGCTGGTCAGTATCGGTATTACTACAACTTTGAAAAAAGGCAACAAAATAGAAGACAGATTTATGGTAATTCCGCAAATTATGTAGCACCTGCTGTAGCGGTTTTTTTTCCTGGTTCTAGAACAATTAATGGAGAAGAAGTAAAAGGGGCTTTTGGTTATGCGGGTTTGGTAACAGGATTGCAGCGCAGTTATGATTCCGGTTTTAATTTTTCTGTAGATGTTGGTGCAGCCTACTATTCAGGGCAGTTTAAAGGTGGGGTTTATCCTGTAGCCAATTTAAGTATTGGCTGGATTATTAGTGAAAAACGATGGTGTGTTGGGCGTTAATGTGTTTTTTAATTGAAAATAAATCGAGTTATTTTTTCTTACAATTTGTTTGGGAAAAATGAATTTTAGGCTTGATATTTGATGATTGTTTAGACTCAATTAATAGCTGAACCATTATATGAAAAATACCAATATCTTACTCGTTTTTTTTGTTTTTACAATTTTTGCAAATGCACAGAACCAAAAAAATGTAGAGGAACATCAAGTTCAGTTAGGATTGCCCATGCCCGCTATTCTTTATGAGAAAGGATTGGGCAGGAATACAACAGCTACTGTGGAGTTTGTTTCTGGCTTTGGTTTAAGAGGTTGTACCGGTTGCGAGACCGAATTTGGTATTTATCCCATTCTAAGAGGGCAGTTGCGTTACTATTACAATATGGACAGGCGGCTGGATAAAGGGAAAAATATTTCCGGTAATTCAGGAAACTATATTGCCATATTAATGGCGTATCAAGACCAAAAACCTTTTATTGGCGATTTAACCTTGTCCGAAAGTATTCTTGCCGTTGGCCCGGTTTATGGAATTCAACGTACCTATAGACGAGGGTTTTTCTATCGTTTGGAAGGTGGTTTGGGGTATTCTGAAACTCAGAATGAAAATGGTTTGGCCTTGTTATTGGCTGCACGTATAGGCTGGGCATTCGGAAAACGTCGTTAAGCCTCTGACACATATTTTTCCGCGCAGTTTACGGGAGAAAATAAGCTTAGTTCAAAGTTGTCTACTACAATTGTAGCGAACTCTCTAAAAATCAACAACATAAAAATAACATAAGTTTGTGTTACTGCTAGAAAAATAGCAGTATCTTTGCACGCTTAAAATAGCGGCGGATTGCTATTAAATAATTTCATATGTCAACAACAACTAAGAACATCGCGATCATTGCGCACGTAGACCACGGTAAAACAACCTTGGTAGATAAAATTATGTATCACTGTCAATTGTTTCGTGAGAACCAGAACACAGGAGATTTAATTTTGGATAATAACGATTTGGAACGGGAGAGAGGTATTACCATTACTTCAAAGAACGTATCCGTTGTTTATAAAGGTACCAAGATAAATATCATTGATACTCCTGGTCACGCCGATTTTGGTGGTGAAGTAGAGCGTGTATTGAACATGGCCGATGGGGTTCTGTTGTTGGTAGATGCTTTTGAAGGTCCTATGCCTCAGACGCGTTTTGTACTTCAAAAAGCAATTGATTTAGGTTTGAAACCTTGTGTGGTTATCAATAAAGTAGATAAAGAAAACTGTACTCCTGAAGAAGTTCATGAGAAGGTTTTTGATTTGATGTTCGAGTTGGGTGCTGAAGAGTGGCAGTTAGACTTCCCTACCGTTTACGGTTCGGCAAAGAACAACTGGATGAGCGATGATTGGCAGAACGAAACAGAGAACATTGAGCCTCTTTTGGATATGGTTATTGAGCATATTCCAACTTTTGAGCCAAAAGAGGGTAATACACAAATGTTGATTACTTCTTTGGATTTCTCTTCTTTTACAGGTCGTATTGCAATTGGTAGACTGCAAAGAGGAACATTAAAAGAAGGACAACAAATTTCTTTGGTAAAAAGAGACGGTTCTATAGTAAAATCCAAAATCAAGGAACTTTTTACTTTTGAAGGTCTGGGAAGGCTAAAAGTACAAGAAGTAGCTACTGGAGATATTTGTGCTATTACCGGAATTGAAGGTTTTGAAATTGGAGATACTATTGCCGATATAGAAAATCCGGAAGGTCTTAAGACTATTGCAATAGATGAACCAACTATGAGTATGTTGTTCACTATTAATGATAGTCCGTTTTTTGGAAAAGACGGTAAGTTCGTTACCTCTAGACATATTAATGAGAGATTACAGAAAGAACTTGAAAAGAACTTGGCGTTACGCGTAAGCGAAACGGATAGTGCGGATAAGTTTTTGGTCTTTGGTCGTGGTGTTTTGCACCTTTCCGTATTGATCGAGACTATGCGTCGTGAGGGGTATGAGCTTCAAATTGGTCAGCCTCAGGTTATTATTAAGGAGATAGACGGGGTTAAATGTGAGCCTGTTGAATCTCTTACTATAGATTTACCGGAAGCAGTTTCTGGAAAAGCTGTAGAAATGGTTTCTATGCGTAAAGGTGAAATGACCAGTATGGAAGCTAAAGGCGAACGTATGGTCTGTGAATTCTTGATTCCATCAAGAGGTATCATCGGTCTTCGTAACCAATTGTTGACGGCTACTGCAGGTGAGGCTATTATGGCACACCGTTTCTTGGAATACCAACCTATGAAAGGAGATATCCCACAGCGTCAGAACGGTTCTTTGGTTTCTATGGAAACCGGAAAAGCCATTCCTTATTCTATAGATAAATTACAGGATAGAGGTAAGTTCTTTGTAGATCCAGGTGAAGATATTTATGAAGGTCAGGTAATTGGTGAAAACTCTCGTGGTGATGACATGACTGTGAACATCACTAAAACCAAAAAACTTTCTAACGTACGTTCTTCAGGGGCGGATGATAAGGCTAAAATTGTTCCTGCAATTAAATTCTCATTAGAGGAAGCATTGGAATATATTCAGAAAGATGAGTATGTGGAGGTTACTCCAAACCATCTTAGACTTAGAAAGATATATCTAAAAGAAGTTGACCGAAAAAGGTATAAAATAGCATAATTTAAAAGCCCTGAATTTCTCTTCAGGGCTTTTTTTTTGCCTTCTATTGAAAGGTATACCAAACGGATTCGACTACACAGTTTAACCTAAAAACAAGTCTATGAAAATTAACGTACAAATAGCTGGTTTCTTATTGATTGGCACCTTGCTATCCTCGTGCAACGAGCAGCCTAAAAGCAAAAAATCAGAAACTACAGCTGTTGTTCAAGAACAAGCTCAGGATTACGTGATACCTGAATCTTGGGTAAATAACCGCGTAGAAAAAGCTAAAGATAAACTAGAACAATCAGAAGCAGGTAAGATTGTGTGGGCAGCTATGGAGGCCCATGGAGGTCTTAAAAATTGGTATGGGAACGGAGCGTTGTCTTTTCGTTTTAATTATCAGCCGTTGGACGGTAGTACACAACGTGATAGCTATCAAGTGGTAGATGTTTGGCGTAATAAAGCGGTGCATACCAGTGCTACGGATAGTACGGCAAGGTTTGGTTGGGATGGAAAAACGGCTTGGGTACAGGCCAAGGATTCTACAGCATTCGCGTATGATACCAAGTTTTGGGCCTTGACGCCATTATATTTAATGGGGCACCCTTTTATTTTGGATGGAGAAGGTGTGAACTTGGAATTATTGCCTGAAGCAACTTATAAGGGTAAAGCCAATGATGTGGTAAAAGTAACTTTTGCTGCAGGTACCGGAGATGCTCCGGATGATTACTATATTCTGCAGTTGGATAAGGAAAGCCATTTGTTGACGGCTACGCGTTACATAGTTTCTTATCCTGAATATTTTAAGGATGGAGGTCATAATCCTGAAAAATTCATGGAAGTTGGTGAGTTACTGGATGTAAGCGGTGTATTATTGCCTAAAGAACTGAAAACCCACTGGACTACCAAAGACGGTAAACAGGGAGAGTATATTACTCAAATAGATATTTCGGATATCCACTTTGTAAAGGATATTGACAAAGATTTCTTTGCAGTTCCGGATAATGCGGAAATTAAATAGAAAAAAAGGCCTTAATCTAGTTAAGGCCTTTTTTTTGTTCTATAGTTTTTTAATGGTATGATATGTTGTGGAAAGCTGCTGCGGCAGCACCTACAATACCTGCGTGGTTCTGAAGACCTGCCGGTATAACAGGAGTTTCTATGGTAATGTAGTCTTTAAATTGATCAAAGTCTTTTGAGGCACCACCACCTATGAGTATAGTATCCGGTGAAACGATAAGTTCAACTAATTTTAAAAATTTATTGAAACGTTTGCCCCATTTTTTATAGGATAACCCTTCTCTGTCTTTAGCGGAACCCGCCGCCCAGAGCTCAATTTTTTTGTATTCTTTATAAGGAATTTGACCTAGCTCAAAATTAGGGATCAATTTACCATCTAGAAAAGCACCACTTCCAAGACCGGTGCCAATTGTAATCATTACCACAAGGCCCTCCATGTCTTTACCCGTGCCATAATTCATAGAAGCATAGCCGGCAATATCGGCATCGTTTACCACGGTAACGTCAAGACCCGTTTTTTTGCCAAAAAGCTCTTCTACATTGGTGTTCTGCCAGCTTTTATGAAGGTTTCCAGGGGATTTACAGACGCCTCTTTTAATAACCGTTGGAAATCCAACACCAACTTTTCCCTTATAATCAAAATGCTCAACGATTTGGGCAATTACATTGGCCATATCCTTGGGTTTGCGAGATGCGGGCGTAGGTATACGATGACGTTCCGAAACCAATTTTCCGGTTTCAATATTTACAAGGGCACCTTTCATGCCAGAACCTCCTACATCTATACCTAAAACTTCCATTATTCCTTTTTAAAATTTGTTGGGGCAAAGTAACAAAAACTTTTCAGAGTAATCCAATGTTATGGACTTGCGAACATTTTATTCGGTTACTGTGAAAATGCCGGTATCACCTTTTTCAAAAAGTGGCATTAACTCTTTTATTGTCTCAGGGTTTTCTTTTGCTATGTTTTTATTCTCCATTGCATTGTCTTTATGATGGTCATAAAGTTCAATTACGGGTTGGTCTTTTCTAAAGTATTTGGTTAACCTATAATTTTTGGTTCGCATTGAAATTCCGTTTCTAAAATAGCTATATGCAACTTCCTCAGTATCCGGAATGTTGTATTTTACATGTTTTTCAAAGCTTTCTCCATCGGTAGGTTTTATTTGGTCTATACCGCACATATCCAGTAGAGTGGGGTAGATATCCACACTTTCCACAATAGCCCGTACTTTTTTTGCTTTGTGTTGCGGATAGGGTGAATTGATAATTAGCGCGCTTTTTAAGGCATTTTCAAAAAGGGTGTGTTTTCCCCAAACGCGTTGGTCTCCCAAATGCCAGCCATGGTCTCCCCAAATGACAACGATGGTGCTTTTGTCCAATTCCAAATCTTTTAATTCTTGATATAGTTTGCCAATTTGCGCGTCTATGTAGCTGATTGAAGCCAAATAGCCATGCCTTAATTTTCTGGCATAAGCATCCGATACTTGAGTGTCAAGACCAGCCTTTTCTTCCCCTAAAGCGTATTGGTTGAACTCGCCGCTGGTATGTAGGCTCTTTAAACTTATGTTTTCGGGGATATTTGGATTTGGTGAAACCGGTATTTTCTCCTCGTCATACAGGTCCCAGTATTTCTTAGGGGCATTAAAGGGAAGGTGGGGTTTAAAGAAACCAACACCCATAAAAAACGGTTCTCCATTTTTCTTCAGCTCCTTTAATTTTGAAATAGCAAGATTGGTCGTTAGACCATCAGGATAACCTTGGTCATCGGTTTCTCCTGCTTCGTACGGCTTTACTTGTTTTTTAAGGCTTTGTCTGTTTTCTCCATTAGCGTATGCAAAAAAGGCGTTCCAACCGGTTTTCCATTTGCCCCGGTCAAAAAGCATTTCGTTCCAGCTATAAGGAAGCTCCTTTTTTGTAGAGGGTTGTTCTTCGTAGCCATATACAAATCCATCCGCCGAATGGCTTATTTTTCCAATGCCTACTGTGTGATATCCGTCTTGTTTAAAACGATGGATGAATGTTTCCGGCACGGATTTTTCAGGCTGATTGGAAATTTCTTCAACTATGGCATTATTGGATATATGAATAGGTTTTGAAGGGCGCATACCTGTAAGGATAGCATGCCTTGAGGCACCACACGTGGGCACTTGAACATAATGATTGGTGAACAGCGCTCCGCTTTTTGCCAAGGCATCTATATGGGGCGATTTTACATAGTGTTTTCCATAAGCACCTAGCTCCGTACGGAGGTCGTCTACACAAATGAACAGGACATTGGGTTTTTCTCGGTTTTGGGCCAATAGCTGGTTATTGTTGCTAAGGCCTACTATGAGTAATAGCGCGGCAAAATGTTTGAGCATCTTAGTTGGGTTTGGTAAGTAAAAACTAAAGATACAGATTTTAAGGAAGCTCACCGTTTTGGTACAAAACATCAAAAATAAGTTGGTCTACCTCACTTAAATTCTCTTTGTCTTCATAAGATAACCAGGCTATTTCATGAATTTGGGAGTCGGGTTGTAGTGTGCCGCTGTGTTTGGCGGTATAGCAGGTCATGCGGGATAGAATTCCCGGTTTTTTGCCATGTGCCTGCGCTTCAAAAATACCCACGAACTCCATAGTTGGGATATCAATATCTATATTAAAGTTTTTCTTGGTGCTTTGAGCGAGGGTTTGTGCATCGGTTTCGCCCTTGATGCGAATTCCTTTGGGGATAAAATAGAAGTCTTTATTCGTATTTTTTAAGCAAAGTATTTGTTCGTCCTTAATAAGTATCCATGCCAAATGATCTATAATATCCTCGGAAGGCTCCACATAATAATCAATGGAATTTAAGGAGTGGTCAGGGTCTATGATATCTAAAATTTTGTCCATTAATCTTCCTGCGGCCGTGAGGGTTCCCAACTTTTTGTTTCGGCCTAAAGCACTTGAAATAGTCTCATCCCTATTTCCGAATTTATAACCGTTTCTAGTCGTCCACAAGATGTTCATTAAATGCTGCATCATTACATTGCCTAATTGGTCTACAGAAATAGCAATTTTTAATAGATACTCCCCAATGCCTTTTACACCTCTGGTAAACAGACTATGGAAAATACCATATACAAAGCCGAGGGGACCTGTAATGAGTAAAAGAACAATAGAGATCAGAAAGAGGAGTGCACCAATAAAAGGATTTACGGGTTTGTCCGGTCTGTAGGTTCGTTTTTTTAAAATCATGATGTAGGCTTGAGGCTGCCGTAACAGCAAATCTTTTATAGGATTTTAAAGATAGCCGTTTCAATTTGTAGAACCATTGTTTTTGGTGGGTAATCAGTAACTAAGTTTCAATTTTAGCGGCAAGTGGTCCGAGTATCCTTTGGGACTTGAAGATTTGTATTTAAAAGATCTGGGCCTTCCACTGGAGGTGGCCAAAACAGGGTCGTCAACAATGTCAAAAGTTTCTATTTGGGCTTCTACGCCGTTACCGGAAAGGAATCCGCGGGTAACCACAAGTTGGTCTAGCATTTGATAGCGGTTGGCAAAAACGGTACCGTCATACAATCCGCTTAAGAAGTAAGTACCCGTATTACCGGTGGCGGATTTGTTCATGATAGACGTACTTAAATTATAGAGAAAGATTTCTCGTGCACGGTATTTTGAAGTGTGAACGAATTTGTCAAAATCATTGGTGCCTCCCGTTACCTTGTCCAGGTCTCTGGATGCTTTTAAATGTTGAACGATACTGCGGTCAAAAGGCTCATCATTAAAATCACCAACTACCAAAACCTTACTCTCCCATTTAGATTGGATGGCTGCAAGATCATTATTGGCCTGTAGCTCTTCATAGGTAGTAGATTCTACTTTGGTATGCGCATCCACTAGAAAGGAAATATGTTCGGCAACGGCAATGCGTAAAGGTTCCGAATGGTATTGACCTCTGCTACGCGAAGGCCAATGCGATGCAATTACTACAAATTCTTCTCCGGTATCATTGATTCTAAAAGTCACTTCAAAAATATCTCTGGTACGATATCTTAGGTGAACCAGGTGAGATGCCCTTGAAACCACGGTAAGCTTACTGGGGTTGTAGGCCATGGCTACGTCAATTCCCCTTAAATCGCTTGTGCCGGAAGCATCAAAAACCACGCTAAGGTGGTTCATGCCCGCCTCGTCCAATAAATCTTGTAAGAGGGTGTCTTTTTCTATTTCACAAACGGTCAACAGATCAATTTGCTCGTTGGGCCAAATAAGATTTAGGCCTTCCGCCAGATTTTCTTTTTTCTTGTTGAAAACACTTTCTGTCCAACCTTCCGCAGGTGTAAAACTGAAGTCGTTGGAAATTGGGTCATCATCCGTATCAAAAAAGTTTTGGAGATTCCACCAAGCAAAGTTAATGTGGGACATAACGTTTTATATTTAGAAAATTACATTACCTAACAAGGTTCTGCCCGGCATTTTAAAAAATGCTTAAAGCCTATACCTGTCTAAAGTTATGAAAATTACTGGCCTTCTATGTTATGCTTTTGTAGGGATACGGTTATTTTATGTGTAAGTGGGGCAATACGCTACACGGCTCGCTGTACGACCTCAAAAATTTTGTTTCCGTCGCACTTCAATGTTTTTGAAGGGTATTTTAATATTAAGGCGTAATCATGTGTTGCCATTAAAATAGACCGGCCGGATTTATGGATTTCCTGCAAGACCTTCATTACCTCTACACTGGTTTGCGGATCTAGGTTTCCAGTGGGTTCATCGGCTAGAATAAGCTCAGGGTCGTTTAAAAGGGCCCGCGCAATGGCTACACGTTGTTGTTCCCCTCCCGAAAGCTGATGCGGGAATTTGAACCCCTTGGTCTTCATACCCACTTTGTTCAGGACCTCTTCTATTTTCTGGTTCATTTTGTGGGTATCCTTCCAGCCCGTTGCCTTGAGTACAAAATAGAGGTTTTTATTAATATTACGATCGGGCAACAATTTAAAATCTTGAAAAACAATACCAATTTTCCGTCGTAAAAACGGAATGTCCTTTTCCCGTAATTTGGTGAGGTCAAAATCTACAATACGCCCGCTACCTTGCTTTAGGGGAAGGTCTCCATAGAGCGTTTTCATAAAGCTACTTTTGCCACTTCCCGTTTTACCTATCAAATAAACGAATTCGCCTTTAAGTACATCAAGTGTTACCTCGTTTAAAACAAGACTATCCTTTTGGAAAATTGCTGCATCCTTTAGCTCTAAAATCGTTTCGGACATGTTTAGCGGTAGTGGGTTTAAGGTTAATTTGTTAATCAATCGTTAAAGGTAGGGCGCAGTTTTACTTTGTGATCGCCAAATCTCGAACTTTGATTCGTAATATTGATATAAAAGTAATAAGTTAAAAACTAACGTACGGCAGGCACGGACAAAATCTTTTCGCTTTTTTGCAAGATTGTTCAGAGTGTGTAATTATTAAAATGAAAACACCGCTTGCCATATACTTAGATGCAATATTCAACGTTATTAAAATTAATTAACGGTAATACATATTTCTAGTTAGAACACTATGCTAAAAAAAATCACCGCGCTTATCCCTATTTTCTTGGGGATGGTTTCTATGGGAATTGCTCAAGAAACTGAAATTTATACCCACGATCAAAAACAATATCAAGATGCCTTGGCGCTCTATAACAATGAGCAATACCAAGCGGCACAGTCTATTTTTGCAAAGGTCAAGGACAATACCAATAATTTGGAGACCAAGGCCAATAGTGCATACTATGAGGCAAATGCTGCCGTAAGGCTCAACCAGTTGGGCGCGGATAGGCTCATGGAGGATTTTGTGACCAATTATCCAACTTCTACCAAAAGGAATTCCGCTTATGTAGATGTAGCCGAATACTATTTTGAGACGGGAAAGTATCCGTATGCTTTAAAATGGTACAATAAGGTTGAGCAAAGCGCCTTGTCTCGTAAGGAGATGGACAAGTTTAATTTTAACTATGGATATTCGCTCTTTTCTTCGGGAAAACAAAAGCAGGCCGAAAGCTACCTTCAAAAGGTAGAAAATTCTCCGGTTTATGGCTCTCAGGCCAAATATTACATGGGGTACATAGCTTATCAGCAAGATGATTACGATACGGCAAACCAACGATTTGACCAGATAAAGGATCCTGAAATTCTTGAAGAAAAGATGGATTATTACCAAGCTGATATGAATTTTAAGCTGGGTAAGTTTGATCAGGCCATAGCTTTGGCAAAGAAGCAAATGGCAAAAGGAGACCGAAAAGAGAAATCCGAACTCAGTAAAATTATTGGGGAAAGTTATTTTAACTTGAACGAATATGCCAATGCTATTCCTTACCTAGAGGATTACCAAGGTAAAAAAGGCAAGTGGAGCAATACGGATTACTACCTTTTGGGATATTCATACTACAAGCAAGGAGATTATGCCAATGCGGTACAGCAATTCAATAAAATTATAGGAGGAACCAACAGTGTTTCGCAAAATGCTTATTACCATTTAGCGGAATGTTATTTAAAGTTGGACAAAAAGCAAGAGGCATTGAACGCTTTTAGAAATGCTTCGCAAATGGACTTCTCACAGGAGATTCAAAAGGATGCCTATTTAAACTATGCCCGTTTAAGTTATGAGGTGGGTAATGCCTATGATCCGGTACCACAGGTTATTTCGGATTATTTGGCCAAATATCCGGATAGTGCCAATACAGAAGAAATGCAAGAACTGTTGGTAGATTCCTATATCACTTCCAAAAATTTTGCAGGGGCTATGGAACTTCTGGAAAAGAACAAAAATTATGCTAGTAAATCTACCTATCAGAAAGTGGCCTACTATCGTGGTATAGAACTGTTCATGAACGGTGACTATCAAGGAGCCGTTGAAAATTTAGGAAAGTCATTAGGTAGTGCAGAGAGCAATCTTTTTAAGGCGAAAGCCAATTATTGGAAAGCAGAAGCGGAATATGCGCTCAATGATCACGGAGATGCATTGGTAGATTATATTCAGTTTCAGCAAAATCCATCGGCTAAATCTACAGAGGAATATAAAGAGCTGGATTACAACTTGGCATATACTTATTTTAAGTTGAAGGATTATAGTAATGCCATATCGTATTTTGGTAATTTCACCAATGCAGGGTCTAACGATACACAGAAATTATACGACGGTTACTTGCGTTTGGGAGATAGTTACTTTGTAACCAGTAAATATTGGCCGGCCATTGAAACCTATAACAAGGCACTTACCCTGTCCGGACCGGAGAAAGACTATGCGGCTTACCAAAAGGCCATCAGTTATGGTTTTGTAGATAGACGCGATACCAAAATAGAAGAGTTAAGAACCTTTGTGTCGGCCTATCCAAAATCCAGTTTAAAGGACGATGCCCTTTTTGAGTTGGCCAATACCTTAATTTCTACAGGACAGGAGCAACAGGGGCTTCAGACCTATCAAAGGATGATTACGGAATATAAAGCCAGTTCATTGGTGCCACAGGCTATGATGCGCCAAGGTTTGGTGCACTATAATGCCAGCCGAAACGAACAAGCCTTAAAGGAGTTTAAAGCGGTGGTCCATAATTTTCCTAATACACAAGAAGCTATTCAGGCAGTTTCTACGGCAAAATTAATTTATGTTGATTTAGGCCGGGTTGATGAGTATGCAGAATGGGTTCAGAAACTAGACTTTGTAGAGGTTACGGATAGCGAGCTGGATAATGCCACTTTTGAATCTGCGGATAAGCAAAATATGGAGGGCAAAAAAGATGCTGCCATTAAAGGGTACGAAAATTACATAAAGCAGTTCCCTAACGGATTAAATGCGGTCAAGGCCAATTTCAACTTGGCGCAATTATATTTTGCAAAAGGAGAAAAGGAACAGGCATTGCCAAATTATAAATTCGTTGCGGATAAAATGGGGAGCGAGTATGCAGAGCAGGCGCTGACACGGGTTTGTGAAATCTATTTGGGCAAAGAAGATTATGCTTCGGCATTGCCTTATTTACAGCGATTGGAAAATCAAGCGGATATTCAGCAAAACAGAACTTTTGCCCAGTCTAACTTAATGAAAGGTTACTACAAGCAAAAAGATTACGGTAAGACGTTGGCCTATGCCGAAAAAGTTTTGGCCACACCTATTATAGATAATCGTATTAAAAGTGATGCTCAAATAATGATTGCCCGTTCTGCAATTGCTACGGGAGATGAAGCAAAAGCGGAGAAAGCCTATGCAGATGTTTTGAAAATAGCATCAGGTTCTACTGCGGCGGAAGCACTATACTATGATGCGTATTTTAAGAGTAAGGCGCAGGACTATGAAAACTCCAATATTGCGGTACAGAAACTGGCAAAGGATTATTCCGGTTATAAAGAATGGGGAGGAAAAGGGCTGATTTTGATGGCCAAAAATTTCTATGCTTTGGGAGATGCATATCAAGCTACTTATATTTTGGATAGTGTGATAAGTAACTTCGGTCAGTTTGATGAGATCGTTTCAGAGGCCAAAGCTGAACTTTCCATTATTAAGGCTAAGGAAGCACAGAGCAACTCATCTGTGCGAACGGACTAACATTGAAATAGATTAACAAGATTGAAAAAATTGAATCCGAGTGGGGTCTTAGAACCGGCTTCGCTTTTAAGGTGTAAATTCAAAAAAGAACACAGAATGCACAAACATATAAAGCTTACTCTTATTTTTCTTACGGGTGTTTTTCAGTTAGCCATAGCGCAAGAAGAAGAAAAAGATGATATAGGTACGGAAACCGTTACCGTAACCAAGGCCTATACGCCAACGATCAATGATGCTTTTAAGATTAAGACCATGCCTAATCTTAATGATTCTATCGTATTGCAAAAGAAGAAAATCAATTATAGTATTTTTTCCGTTCCGGTAGCGTCAACATTTACACCTGCCAAGGGCAAGGCTTCGGCCGTAAAGAAAACCCCGCCACCAGTACTGTATAACTCATATGCTTCTGCGGGTATTGGTAATCCCGCCAATTTAATGGGTAAGTTTTATACGAGCAGAACTATTGATCGTGAATCCGGATACACCCTTGGTTTGGGACATAATTCCTCTCGTGGGGATATTGATGGTGTAGCGTTGGATAATATTTACTCGAACACGGAATTAAATGCCAGTTACACCAAAAGGGATAGTGATTTTGACTGGGGAGTAGATGTAGGTGCTCAACATCAACTTTACAATTGGTACGGTATTCCAGATGCTACCTTTACGGAGGAAACCGTAGATGGTATTGATGAGCGTCAGAATTATTATATGGCAGAAGCATCGGGTCACATAAATGTTGAGGATTCTTATTTTGAGAACGCAAAACTAGAATACAGAAGATTTTGGGATGCTGTTAAATCCGGTGAAAATAGGGCTGTTTTTAAAACTGGCTTTTCGTTTCCGGTGGCAGATGAAGATTTTAAGGTCAAAGCAAAAGTGGATTACGTAAGCGGTAGTTTTGAAAACTCCAGTCTTAATAACCCAACTAATACACCGGGAATAGATTATAGCAATTTACAAGTAGGTATTAACCCTACCCTGGTATTGGTAAATGAAGATTTATCGTTGAATTTAGGGGTAAACCTTGTGTATGGTCTGGATACCCAAAACAGCGATAGTAATTTTTATATTTATCCAGCGGTTACCGCATCTTACAGGTTGTTAGATGACATGGCCATCGTTTACGGTGGGGTAGAGGGTGATTTAATGCAAAATTCCTACTACGGTTTTGTAGAGGACAACCCGTACGTATCTCCAACATTGACCATTGTTCCTACGGATAAGAAGTACGATGCCTATGTGGGTCTTAAAGGGCAAATCTTGCCTAATTTAAGCTATAACGCCAAAGTAAGTTATACCACGGAAGATAGAAAGGCATTGTATAAACTTAATGCTAGAAATGACTCAAGGACCGATGAAAAAGGCTATTACTATGGTAACTCTTTTGAGGTGTTTTATGACGATGTAAAAACTATTGGAGCTTTTGGAGAGTTGAATGTAGATGTAAACCGGAATTTTAGTTTGGGAGTAAATGTGGAGTACTTTAATTACAATACCGAAACGGATAACCCGGCTTGGAATTTGCCAAACTTAACAAGTTCATTGTTCATGGATTATCAAATAGGGGAAAAGTGGTATGCTGGAGCCAACCTTTTTTATGTGGGTGAAAGAGATGATGTGGCCACTATTGCCAGCGCAAGCGGAAACCCGGCAGATTTCTTTGCTACGCCAATAACTTTAGATGGTTATTTTGATGCTAATTTTCATGTGGGCTACCGGTGGAACGATCAACTTTCTTTCTTCTTAAAAGTAGCGAATATCGCTAATAACAATTACCAGCGCTTTGCGAACTATCCGGTTCAGGGCTTGCAGGTTATGGGCGGGTTAACCTATAAGTTTGATCTTTAGGTTTGAAGTAAAAATAAATAGGGTGTATTCAACCGATTTTTATAGGGTCTTATCTATACGGATGTAAGATTCATGGTAGAATACGTATTTTTGTAGCTATTGCTATAAAGAAAATGTATCATGTTTTATAAGAATAAAAAGGCTTGTGTGAGCCTCGGTAATTACGGGTTCCTTTTAGGGCAAAAAGTGCTTGGCGCCATTTTTTTAGTATCAATGGTTCTGTTTGTTGCCTGTGGTTCCGATGATTCCGGTACGCCATCTACATCTGATATGGATACGGACGGCGACGGTATTCTTGACTCTAAGGAAGTGTTGGATGGTACAAGTAAGACCAATCCGTGCGATCCTAAACAAAATAGTGGTTATACAGGTTATGATGTTGATAATGTCATTTGGCTAGGAGCCGATTGTGATACGGATGGAGTTACCAATTCCGAAGAACTTGCCAATGGTACGGACCCTTATCTAAACGAAATTAAAGATTCTGACGGGGATGGTATTCCTGATTTCCAGGAAGATGCGGATGGTACTGATAAAGAGAATCCGTGTGATCCCGTGCAAGATGAAAATTATACAGGATATAACGCTGCGAACAACATTTGGAAAAGTGCAGATTGTGATGCGGATGGTGTAAATAATGGCGATGAGGTAACCGCAGGAAGCAATCCATATTTGGATGATACGGTTTATGCCGTTGCCCAGTTCCTTCCTAAATTGGCCGATCTTAAAATATTTAGAGGAAATCCATCGGATTTAATTCCTAATACAACTTCGCATGAATATAGTCTAAGTACACCTCTTTATAGTGATTATGCTCAAAAATTCAGAACGATATCCCTTCCTGAAGGTGCGCAAATGACTTATAATGGCGAAGGCCTTTTACAGTTTCCGGATAACACGGTTATTAGCAAAACATTCTTTTATTACAATGATGAAAGAGACCCGTCAAAGGGAAAAAAACTACTTGAAACCCGAATTTTGATAAAGACCAACGGTACGTGGGATATGGGGAACTACCTTTGGAATGAAGATCAGACCGAAGCGGAACTTAGTAACGAGGCACCGGTAATCCAAGTAAACTGGGTAGATAGCTCGGGAAGTGGTCAATCTGTAGGATATAAGGTTCCGTTTAGCGTTAACTGTACGCAGTGCCATGACGTTAACAATACCACCATTCCTATTGGACCCAAGGCAAGAAATTTAAATTTTTTCTATAATGGCAAAAATCAACTTCAATATTTTATTGATAAAGGGTTACTTTCCGGTGCGCCTGCCATTTTGGAGATTGAACGCCTACCGGATTGGTTGGATGATTCTTTTACGTTAACCGAACGTGCCAAAGCCTATATGGATGTGAACTGTGCCCACTGCCACCAACCTAGCGGTTATCATAATTCCAACCAAGGTGTCCGTCCGGATTTTAGATATGAAACCTCGTATGCGGATAGTAATGTAGAGGATTTTAAAGCCGATATTAGGTTAAGAGTAGAAACAGATCCAGCTTACGGCCCATCTATGCCACTTGTTGGCATTACGCAGCTACATACAGAAGGTGTAGATTTAATTCAAGCGTATATTGATTCTTTGGATTAACGTTCGAAAATACTTTTCAATTTTCATGTAGAAGTAGCTGTATAGACTGAAATACAGGAACATCGCCTTAATTTACTTATTTTAGAGTCAGTTTAAACGCTCTATGATGACCAAATTTTCACTGAGGGATTTTGTATTTCTTTTGTTGGGGCTTTGTTTTTTACTTCGCATGGAGTCGCAAAACCTAGTTGAAAACCCCAGTTTTGAAGACTTTGTACATTGTCCTGAACATTTGGGCAATTTTAGTACAGATGTAAAAGGTTGGTCAACACCTACCGAGGGTTCTACCGATTACTTTAATGGGTGTAGTACGGAAATGGGTACACCAAAAAACTTCAATGGTTCGCAACCGGCAGATTTTGGTCAGGGTTATGCTGGGTTGTATCTGTTGGCGCCAGATGACTACAGAGAATATTTTCAGACCAAATTGTTACGACCTTTAACGAAAGGGGTTACCTATAAAGTATCTTTTTTTGTGAGTTTGGCTGAACGTTCAGATTTTGCCATAAAGGAATTTGGGGTGTTGTTCGCTAAGAATAAATTAAGCGTACCCATAAAGAAAGCCCTATCAAAAAAGCAGTTGTATCAACAGAAAAATAATGTTTACAATTATTTGGAAATTGGGTATTCAAACTTCTATTCGGATACCCAAGATTGGATATTGGTGCACACCCAATTTGTAGCAAAAGGTTCTGAGGAATATTTAATTATTGGTAATTTTAAGAGTAATGCGCGTACACGTCTTTTTAAGACAAAGCGAAATGCCAAGCAAGGCGCATATTACTATGTGGATATGGTTGAGGTGTCCGAAGCTATGGGCAATAAAACTATCTCACCCAAGGGAAAACCGCGCACGTTTGAACTCAATAAAACTCATGTTTTTGAAGATGTACTCTTTGCTTTTGATAAAGCGGTCATACTCCAAACGGCAAAACAGGAGCTTCATGAAATCTATTCTTACTTATCTGAAAACCCAACGCTCAAAATTTCAATAAATGGATATACGGATTCTGTTGGAAGCAAGAAATATAATGAATCATTGTCCAAAAAAAGGGCAAAAGCGGTATCGGATTATTTGGTTCATTTAGGGTTGAACAAAAATCGGATAGTTTGGAAAGGTCATGGAGGCCAAAAACCCATTGCGGACAACGGTACTTCTGAAGGTAGGAGAAAAAATAGAAGGGTGGAGTTTATGATTAGCAAACCCGCACCCTAACTTTATGTTTTAGTAATCTGAATAATCAGTAGGGTAAAGCAGCATGATGTCCGCTTTGCTTACATTGTTTTGATAATTAGGGTCGGCCTTTAGTTTCAACCACTTTGGGGCGGTTCTAAAAGCGTCCCAATGAGCATCTCTAGATTCCATATTCTTAAAAGTGGTCATGTACATGAGATTGGGCATACGGTCACCGGATAGGACTTCGGCATAAAAAACAGCATTAAAACCTAGGGATTCAAAAAGTTCTACTTCGCCTCCCGCATTAAACATATCTACTTTATTCTGGTAAATTGCTTCGGTGGCAGATTCATAACTACGTAGTTCATAAACGCGATCTTTTCTCGGGCCTTCTACTTTTGAAGCCTCCATTGTTGGCATTTCTGAAAAAGCTTTCATTAAAGTGGAACTTATTCTTTCGTACGGTGCATCGTCATATTTTGCATTTATATAATTGGAGCCTGCGGAAACATAACTTTTATCCTGAGACAGCATATGGTCCAAGGTCAAGAATTGTTCAAACGACTTAAAGGGTAGGAGCACATAAATTTTAAGTTCTTCACTATCTTCCTCCGGAATAGGTTTGAACACGCCTACGTGCTCTATTCCGGCCCGTTTTAATGCGGGTAGGTAAGCATTTTCCAAATAACTGTCCACAGCCGTTTCTTGATTTTTATCTTTGAGAAAATAGGTTTTTAGCTGGTAAAATTCACGTTCTTGAGTTTGTGCATTTGCAGAAAAACCAATGGCGAAAATCAAAAGTAGTGTTGTAAAGTAACTCTGAATACAATTTTTCATATGAAATATAGGGTTTGGTAAAATCAAACTTAACAAAGAACCCTGTTAAAACCTAAAATAACCAAGGATAAGGTGATTGTGCGATAGCGTTGAATTATGAATTTATATAGCTTATTATTTCTGGAAGAATCAACGTAACTTGCAAGAAAGAAGAATAACATGGATTTAAATCTTGCGGTACTTATTGATGGTGATAATATTCCCTCAGCATATGTAAAAGAAATGATGGAGGAAATTGCTAAATATGGCAACCCTACCATAAAACGAATTTATGGCGACTGGACCAATCCACGTTTGGGTAAATGGAAAAATGTCCTACTGGAAAATGCCATTACCCCAATACAGCAATACGGGTACACTCAAGGTAAGAATGCCACGGATTCTGCTATGATTATTGATGCTATGGATATTTTGTATTCTGGCAAAGTAAACGGTTTCTGTCTTGTGAGTAGTGATAGTGATTTTACCCGTTTGGCAACTCGTTTACGGGAAGCCGGTATGCAAGTTTTTGGTATAGGAGAGAAGAAAACTCCAAATCCGTTTATCGTAGCTTGTGATAAGTTTATTTATATAGAAATCCTTAAGAAGGAAGATGAGGAGGAAGAGAATGCCGTGAGCAATAAAACCGCAAAAGTTGCTAAGAACAATGTAGATAGGATTACGGCCAAGGATATTAGGCTAATAGCTTCAACAATAGATGATGTGGCCGATGATGATGGTTGGGCCTTTCTGGGCGATGTAGGGAGTCTTTTGCAGAAAAAACAACCTAATTTTGATTCTAGGAACTACGGTTTTCAAAAACTTACCCCGCTTATAAATTCAATAAAATCAATTGAGGTAGACCGGCGCGAGGATTCTAAAGGGCGCAAAAAATTGGTGTACGTTAAAATGGCGGAAAAGCCAAAATCCCGTTCTACAAAATAATAAGGGTCTTATGTTCGTTTTAAATAGATGGTCTCATTTTTCAATGAAAAATGTACCGGAAATTAGTACGAATTAATTTGTTGAATACATGAAAACTTTCAAAAAGAATTCATCCGCCTTATTTGCAGCTTTTTTAATGAGTGTAACATTTAGTAGCGCCATAGATACCCCGGTCATAAATGTTGATGTAGAAGATTATAAGGCCTCAAAACCTGCCGAAAGTGAGTTGCTGGGAAGTTGGGAATACGCTGCCGAAAATGCACCGGATAAGTACAAAGTAGGAGCGCTTTCTATCTTTCATGAAAATGGAGAAAATAATGTCTTCGTTCAATTAGATGAAAGGGAAATCTTAGGAACAAAAGTTAATTTGGTAGGCAATACCATCAGTTTTGAAGTAACCTTGGAAGGAACTGTTTTTGCCGTTAAGCTTACAGCCAAGGGTGAGGCTCTAACGGGTACGTACACCTCTGCGGACGGTACGTTTCAAATAAAAGGTGCACGTGTAAAAATCATGTAAGACCAGAATTGGGGAAAAACACTTTTTTTCTCAAAAGTTAGTAGTAAGGGAGTAGTACAATATTTATGTACTTTTGGAAAGCTTCAAATTCTCTTACTATGAAAAAAATACTTCCTTTATTAGTACTCTTCCTTACGGGTTGTGAATACCTGAAGGAAAAAGTAGATTTGGTTATTGTGAACGCAAATGTCTACACGGTAGACGCCGAGTTTTCTAAAGCGGAAGCCTTTGCCGTTCATAAAGGTAAATTTATTGCAGTAGGTACTACCGAAGAAATTAGGGATAAATATACCTCGAACCAGTTGGTAGATGCAGATGGCCGTACTATAACCCCAGGACTTATTGATGCCCATTGCCATTTCTTCGGCTTGGGACTTAAACAACAAACGGTAGACCTGGTAGGTGCCAAAAGCTTTGAGGAAGTTCTGGAACGTGTTCAGGCTTTTCAAAGCGAGAATCCTAAAGAATTCATATTGGGAGATGGTTGGGACCAGAATGATTGGGAGGTAAAAGAATATCCCACCCGTAAAGAATTAGATCAACTTTTTCCGGATACCCCAGTGGTCTTAAGTCGCATTGATGGTCATGCGTTGTTAGTTAATAAAGCTGCTTTGGATTTGGCGGGTATCGATTGGAGTACAAAAGTAGAGGGAGGAGAAATTGTAAAAGGTGCAATGGGTATTACCGGAGTATTGGTAGACAACCCAATGGATTTGGTGTATTCTAAAATTCCAATGCCAGACTTGGATGCTCAAGTGAAGGCATTAAAAGATGCAGAAAGAATTTGTTTGAATAATGGATTAACTACCGTTGATGATGCAGGATTAAATCGTGCTACTATAGAGCTAATAGATAGTTTGCAACAAACCGGAGAACTTTCGATTAAGGTATATGCCATGGTGAGTAATAATCCAGAAGACGTAGACTATTTTATCTATAAAGGGCCTATAAAAACCGAAAGACTAAACGTACGTTCCGTTAAGGTGTATGGAGACGGGGCACTTGGTTCTCGCGGAGCGGCTTTAAAAAAACCTTATTCTGATAAATGGGGGCATTATGGCGCCATGGTTACACCTATAGATGAAATAGAGGATTTGGCGCGGCGTTTGGCAATTTCGGAATATCAAATGAATACTCATGCCATTGGCGATTCTGCCAATGCAGTGGTACTAAGAACTTACGAAGAAGTATTAAAGGACAGGCCCGATCGCCGTTGGAGGGTAGAACATGCCCAGATTATAGATTCGTTGGACTTTGATTATTTTGCGAATGGGGTAATACCTTCTGTGCAGCCTACTCATGCTACGAGTGATATGTATTGGGCCGAAGACCGTTTAGGAGAGGACCGTGTGAAAGGAGCGTACGCATTTAAAAAGCTTTTGGATAAGGCAGGAACACTTGCTTTAGGTACAGATTTTCCGGTAGAACAGGTAAGTCCGTTTTTAACATTTTATGCTGCAGTAACCAGAAAGGATGTTGAGGGCTACCCTGAAGGCGGTTTTCAAATGCAGGATGCACTCACGCGCGAAGAAGCGTTAAAGGGCATGACTATTTGGGCGGCGTATTCTAATTTTGAAGAAGATGAGAAGGGTAGTATAGAGGCTGGGAAGTTTGCGGATTTTGTTATCTATGATAAGGATATGATGACGGTTCCCGTTGCTGAGATTCCAACCATTATGGCAGAACAAACCTTTATAAACGGTAAGACAAGATAGTGGGCAAGAGTTCATAAAATAAAAAAAACCGAAGCCCTAAAGCTTCGGTTTTTCTAATTATAGATTTCAGGATAAATTACATTTTTGCAGCGGTAATAGGAACGGCAATTCTTGTTTTGTCCCATCCCATAACCATTTTAAATCCAGCGCCATCTTCTTTGAAAGCAATAGAAAATTCCTCTAATGAATTGGAATCTTCTGAACTTGGTACGTTTACACGTGCAACATTTGCGCTTTCATCATAAGAATAAGCACCCCACTGGTTAAGATTTTTGTTCAATACTACGGTCCATTCACTTTTACCTGGAATAGTAAAGATAGAATAGGTTCCGGCTTTAATTTCTTTACCACCAAAATTTACGTCTGAATAGAATGTAATCTCAGCGGCTTCATTGGCACCGGTACGCCATACTTTTCCTGCCGGAGCCAGTTCGGATAGCGAACGACCTTTTAATTGTGGGCGACTATAAATAATACGAGCGGTTTTTGTAGATACCTTGTAATCGGTAGGGAATGCGGCCATATCCATAGGGCTTTTATCCAACCCGCTAAATTTCTGGGCTAATGCATCTGTAGAAAAGGTCATGGCAAAGGCCATTAAAGCAATAAAAAGTACTTTTTTCATAATTGTGTTTGTTTTGCTATAAAACTAATTAGTATTCAATGTAAAATCTACTAAAAAGTCGTTAATTTTTATACTACTTACAGAACGTATTATTTTTAATGAAAAAAAACAAAAATAACAATATATTGATGTTTTTAAATTGTTTTATATTTCGATATGAAATCAATAAAGACATTTGTGTTTTATAATTGAAAGTTTAGTTGCAATTTTGATTTCAAATTAGAAATAAACAAAGAGTTATGTGTGGAATTGTATGTGCATTTGATTTAAAAGAAAGTTCAGATGTTTTAAGACCCCAATTATTGGAGATGTCTAAGAAAATACGTCACCGTGGTCCGGATTGGAGTGGTATCTATGCCGATGAAAAAGCCATCTTAGCGCATGAGCGTTTGGCTATTGTTGATCCAGCTTCCGGAACCCAGCCGTTGTACAGTGAGGATAAAAAATTGGTTTTGGCCGCAAACGGCGAAATCTATAACCATAGAGAGTTACGCAAGCAATTTGAAGGAAAATATAATTTCCAGACCGAATCTGATTGCGAAGTTATTTTGGCCCTTTACCAAGAAAAAGGAGCTGGTTTTTTGGATGAGATGAACGGTATTTTTGGTTTTGCTATATATGATACGGAGAACGATTCTTATTTTGTGGCACGTGACCATATGGGTATTATACCTTTATATGTAGGATGGGATCAAAACGGGACGTTCTATGTAGCTTCTGAATTGAAGGCTTTGGAAGGAACCTGTACAAAAATTCAACTTTTTCCTCCAGGACACTATTTGAGCAGTGAAGATGGCGAGTTCAAAAAATGGTATTCTAGAGATTGGATGGAGTACGATGCCGTGAAGGAAAACGAAACGAGCATAAAGGAAATTAAAGAGGCGTTGGAAGCTGCCGTACACCGTCAGTTAATGTCAGATGTACCTTATGGTGTATTGCTTTCAGGAGGTTTGGATTCTTCCGTTACATCGGCGATAGCAAAAAAATATGCACAAAAACGTATAGAGTCAGGTGATACTACAGATGCTTGGTGGCCTCAGTTACACTCTTTCTCGGTAGGTCTTGAAGGTTCTCCTGATTTAGCGGCCGCTCAAAAGGTGGCAGACCATATTGGTACGGTACATCATGAAATTAAGTTTACCATTCAAGAAGGTTTAGATGCTATTAAGGATGTGGTTTACAACTTAGAAACGTATGATATAACTACCATTAGAGCTTCCACCCCTATGTACCTTATGGCAAGGGTAATTAAGTCTATGGGTATTAAAATGGTACTTTCCGGAGAAGGTGCAGATGAACTTTTTGGAGGATATCTATACTTTCATAAAGCACCTAACGATAAGGAATTTCATGAAGAGACTGTTCGTAAGTTGAGCAAGTTGCATATGTACGATTGTTTACGTGCCAATAAGTCCTTGGCGGCTTGGGGTATTGAAGGTCGTGTGCCGTTCTTGGATAAAGAATTTATGGATGTGGCTATGCGCATCAACCCAAAAGATAAAATGATCAATGGGGAGCGTATGGAGAAATGGGTAGTGCGTAAAGCATTTGAAGATATGTTGCCCGAAAGCGTAGCATGGAGACAGAAAGAACAATTTTCCGATGGTGTAGGATACAGCTGGATTGATACTTTAAAGGAGATTGTAAATGAAGAAGTATCTGATGAGCAATTGGCAAACGCAAAATTCCGTTTCCCAATTCAAACACCAACATCAAAAGAAGAATTTTACTATCGTTCTATATTTGAATCTCATTTCCCATCGGATGCTGCAGCATTATGTGTGCCTCAAGAAGCATCGGTTGCTTGTAGTACGCAAATAGCTTTGGAGTGGGATGAGGCGTTCAAGAACATGAACGATCCATCTGGTAGAGCCGTGGCAAACGTTCACGATGACGCCTATTAGAAGTATTTAACCATTCTTTTATAGAATTAGCTAAGAAATGACCTGTTGTGCAATAGAAGCCAACAGGTTTTTTCGTTTGTGCCTTAGATGGAAGGAGATGCTTTTGAGTTTCTATAAATCATAAAAGTTGTTTTGGTATTGCCATTCTGTTTTTTGAAAGCAGAGGTTTTATAAGTTGAAATTGAGTGATTTAGGAGTTGGTTATGTGTAGATTTCCTATGTTGCCCTGTAGTTGTAATTTTCCACAATTTTTGTTGATAACTTAGAGGTATCACTATTCTCAAAACCCTATATTCCATGGGGTTTTGCGTATATTTGTGAGATTGCCAAAAATTAAGTCTAACAACTAGTTAATTTTATGAGCGAAGAAGCAAATAAAGAAGAAAACAAAAAACAATATTCAGCGGACAGTATCCAGGCCCTTGAGGGTATGGAACACGTACGTATGCGCCCTTCCATGTATATTGGAGATGTTGGTGTAAGAGGTCTTCACCACTTGGTGTACGAGGTGGTGGATAACTCCATAGATGAGGCTATGGGTGGTTATTGTGATACGATCAGTGTTACGATAAACGAGGATAACTCCATAACTACACAAGATAACGGTAGGGGTATTCCTGTAGACTTACATAAAAAAGAAGGTATATCCGCTCTAGAAGTGGTTATGACCAAAATTGGTGCCGGTGGTAAGTTTGATAAGGATTCCTATAAGGTTTCCGGTGGACTTCACGGGGTTGGTGTTTCTTGTGTGAACGCACTTTCAAATCACCTAAAAGCTACCGTTTACCGCGATGGTAAAATTTGGGAGCAGGAGTACGAAAGAGGTAAATCTCTTTATCCTGTAAAAAGTGTAGGGGAGACCGATAAGCGGGGAACCGTGGTGACCTTTATACCGGATGATACAATTTTTAAGCAAACTACGGAGTATAGTTATGAGACTTTATCCAATCGTATGCGTGAGCTTTCCTTTTTGAACAAAGGGGTAAGCATTACTATTACGGATAAACGTCAAAAAGACGAAAATGGGGAGTTTGTTAGTGAACGTTTTTATTCCGATCAAGGATTAAAAGAGTTTGTTAAGTTCCTTGATGGAAACCGTGAGCCACTAATCCAGAATGTAATTTCTATGGAAGGCGAGAAAAACGATATTCCTGTTGAGGTTGCAATGATTTATAATACGAGCTATACGGAAAACCTGCACTCGTACGTAAACAATATTAATACGCATGAAGGGGGGACACACCTTTCCGGTTTTAGGAGAGGGCTTACAACTACCTTGAAAAAGTATGCCGATGCTTCTGGTATGCTTGAAAAATTGAAATTTGAGGTTCAGGGAGATGACTTTAGAGAAGGTCTAACGGCCATTGTTTCCGTTAAAGTTGCAGAACCACAATTTGAAGGACAGACCAAAACCAAATTGGGTAACCGTGAGGTTTCTTCTGCAGTTTCACAGGCAGTTTCAGAAATGTTGTCGGATTATTTGGAGGAACATCCGGATGATGCCAAGATCATAGTTCAGAAAGTAATTCTTGCCGCTCAAGCACGTCATGCCGCTACTAAGGCCCGTGAAATGGTTCAGCGTAAAACCGTAATGAGCATTGGTGGTCTTCCTGGGAAATTGTCGGATTGTTCGGAGCAGGATCCTGCACAATGTGAAGTTTTCCTTGTTGAGGGTGATTCTGCGGGTGGTACGGCCAAGATGGGCCGTGACCGTAAGTTTCAGGCAATTCTTCCGTTGCGAGGTAAGATTTTGAACGTGGAGAAAGCTATGCAACACAAGGTTTTTGAAAACGAGGAAATTAAAAACATCTATACGGCCTTAGGGGTTACCATTGGTACCGAAGAGGATAGTAAAGCTTTGAACTTGGAAAAGTTGCGTTATCATAAAGTAGTGATCATGTGTGATGCCGATGTTGATGGTAGCCATATAGAGACACTTATTTTAACCTTCTTCTTTAGATATATGCGCGAGCTTATTGAAAGCGGGCACGTTTATATAGCCACACCACCGTTATATTTGGTGAAAAAAGGATCTAAAAAACGTTACGCTTGGTCAGATAAGGAACGTGATGAAATCGCGGATAGCTATAGTGGTGGCGTTAGTATACAACGTTACAAAGGTCTGGGTGAGATGAATGCCGAGCAGTTGTGGGATACCACCATGAACCCGGAATTCAGAACATTACGTCAGATACAGATAGATAATGCTACCGAAACGGATCGGGTATTCTCTATGTTAATGGGTGATGAAGTACCGCCACGAAGAGAATTTATAGAGAAGAATGCTGTTTATGCGAACATTGATGCATAACAATTAGCTTTTTTACAACAAATATTCGTCCGCCACTTGGCGGACGAACTATTTTAGGGGGATACAATAATTCAAAACCCCTATTATGAAAGTACAATTAGTATCAATGGTTTTATTTATGTCCAGCGTAGTTTGCTTTGGACAGGAGAATCTAAAAGAAAGAGAAAAACAGGCGGCCTTTGATCCGGCCTACACATCTTATTCTAGAAAAAAACCAGCCTACGTTACGCTTAAAGATGGAGCCAAGATAGAGGCGGACATCAAAGATGTTGACCGTAAAAAAGGTCAGATCAATGAAATTAAATTCATTAAGCCAGATGGTAAAAAGCTACGTGTAAAGGCAGAAGAAATTGTAGATCTGTATATGGCTCCTTCTGGGCTTGAAAAATTGAACAATCAGAGTAATTTCTTGAACGATGCTACCAAATGGGGTAAAACCGATGCTTCAAAATATATGAACAAAGGCTATACCATGTACACCAATCAAATGGTTTCCTTAAAAAACAAAAAGAAGGAAGCGGAATATTTGATGCAGGTTATCAATCCAAAATTCAGTCAGGTTATTCAAGTGTATTCTGATCCATGGGCTAAGCAGACCGCTAGTTTTGGAGTTGGAGGTATGAAGTTGGCGGGAGGAATCGCTAAGTCGTATTATATTAAAAAAGGTGATGAAAAAGTGCTGTGGTTGACCAAGAAAGACTTTGATGAGCATTTTGAATCTTTGTTTATGGATAACGAAAAATTCAAAGCTAAGTACGGAGGGGAGAAATTTAAATGGAGTCTGTTAGGCGTATACATTTTGGATTACACAGAGTTTGTTCTGGAAGATAACATGTAGTATACTACATAGATCAACTCATAATTTTAAAAAGGCCGCAATCATACTGATTGCGGCCTTTTTGTTTTAAGTTGTCAATTATTTAAATATTTAATAATCTGTAAGCCAACTTCCTCTGGTTTAAAATGTTCTTTATTTACCACATAATATAAAACCAGAGCACATTGGATTTTTCAGTTGTAGTTATGTATTTGGGCTTCATCTTGGCCGCTTACTCCGTAGTAGGAAACGATACCATACAGACATTGGGTACTTTTTTAAGTTCTAACGAGCGGAAAAAATGGTGGGTTCTGTGGTTGTTTGCGGGCGGTATTTTGGCGGCGACCTTAATTTTTGGATACGTAACCCACGGTGGGGATGTTTCTTATGGGAGATTGGCAAAGTATCCCATGCCCCAACCGTTTGCTTGGTATTATTTATTGCCTCCCATTATCCTTATGTTGTTAACACGAACAGGTATTCCTGTGAGTACATCATTTTTGATTCTTACTTTCTTCAACGAGAAAAATTTGAGCAGTATGGTCATTAAATCGCTCTCTGGCTACGGAGTGGCGTTTGCAGCGGCTATTGTGCTCTATTTGGCTATATCCAGATTGGTGGAAAAACGGTTCATAGAACGGTCTATAACAGCAAAGGAGGAAAGGCTCTGGACAATCTTGCAATGGTGTTCTACCGGTTTTTTATGGTCACAGTGGCTTATTCAGGATTTTGCTAATATTTACGTTTATTTGCCACGCGAATTGGATGTTTATTCAATGATTTTCTCCTTGGTGGTTATTTTGGGCTTATTGGCCTTTATCATTGCGTCCAAAGGTGGGGCAATTCAAAGTATAATCAAATCAAAGACAAATACGGTAGACATTAGATCTGCAACGATCATAGATTTCGTCTACGGTATTGTGCTCTTTTATTTCAAAGAAATGAATAACGTACCTATGAGCACCACATGGGTCTTTATTGGTATTCTGGCAGGTCGTGAAATAGCGTTGAACTATATGTTAAGGAAAAACGAGCCCAGGGCAAAAATGTTTAAATCGTTGGGTATGGATTTAGTAAAGGTGGTTATAGGTCTTGTTGTTAGTATCGTCTTGGTATTCGCTGTAAAATATTTGGCAACGTCTATTTAATTTTATTTAAAATGAAGCTTGGGTTTGTGTTTATGTCTGTCTTTTTACTGTGTAGCAATGCTATTGCGCAAGATGAGGATGAAAGAAAGGGCATAAATATAGCTGACTTGGTAGAGATGTCCGGAGATTGGTTTATTGCTTACCGAGACGGAATAAAACAGGTTCAGGCAGACGAGACCGTACCTGTTGAAAATGAGCATACAAGTAGTTTTGTTTTAAAGCGAAGTTATTTTACGCTAAAGAAAGAACTGAATGATGTTTTTTCGGTTAGGTATACTATGGATCTTACTATAGATACGGAAGGCGATGATGCGGGTAATGTTGAAACACGCTTAAAGTACCTTTACCTAATGACCAAGCCTAGAATTAATAGTAAGGTGTTTACCGGTACCGGAATAGAGGTAGGAATGGTACATAGGCCTTGGTTGGACTATGAGCAAAAAATAAACACCTATAGAGTTCAGGATAACATGTTTATAGAGCGAAACAGGATATTCAACTCTGCAGATTTTGGTGTAACGGTTACGGGTAACATAGGGCCTAAAATGGATGAGGAATTCCTGAAAAACGTAAACGGTGTTATGAAAGGTAAATATGCCAGTTATTCATTGGGAATATATAATGGAGGGGGCTATTCCGGAATAGAAAATAATAATAATAAAGTGGTGGCCGGTCGTTTAACTGTACGCCCTTTGGCCAATAGGTTGCCGCAATTGCAATTAAGTGGTTATTTTAATAGAGGGAAAGGAAACAGTGAGTTTTCTCCGGATTTTAATCAGGTTTTAGGTTTTTTGGCCTTTACGGAGAAGCAGTTTAGAATAACGGCTCAATTTCATGATGGTGTGGGGGATTTTAGAGCCAGATATGTAGATGCGGAAGACCCATCGCATGCTTTGGCCAATCATGGGTATAGCTTCTTTGGTGAGTATAAATTTGGCAAATCCCCTTTTTCCATTTGGGGGCGTTTTGATGAATTTACAGTAGAGGAGATAAATGAAGAGACCCAGCGCGTCATTGGAGGGTTTACATATAAGGTGAATAAAATGATTCGGCTCATTTTAAATACCGAACATACCACGGTAGATGGTAATACAGAAGATATCTACGAACTTAACCTAGAAATATCATTTTAAAAACAATAGCTATGGAGAGTATACTTTTTCCCACAGATTTTTCCGAAGTTTCAATGAATGCCTTTTTGTATGCTGTTGACTATGCAAAAAAAACAGAAAAGAAAATCATTGTTTTTCATGCGTATAATTTAGAAACCGAAACTTCGGAGGTAGAGCAAGCGTTGTACGAAAAACTGGATATTCAGAATTTCAGGAATAAAAAAGAAACCTTTCCGCCTTTTGAAAAAATACTCAGAGAAAGGCAAATAGATAGCCTAAAGGTTAAATACGTGGTTCGTGAAGGAAATTTTATAGAAACGTTTACCCATTATATTGATAAAAGGGAAGATAAGATTGATCTTGTAGTGATGGGGACACAAATTAGCAAGAGTGGCCTTTTTCAGTTGTTTACGGAGACCAGTACATTAAAGATCCTGGATGAAATTAATAAACCCGTTATTGTAGTTCCGGGCAACGCAAAGTTTGATGGCAACTTAGATAATATTCTTTTTTTGGTAGATTATCATGAAGATGAGAAAGAACCTTTGGAAGATTTAATAAATGAATCTAAAGGGTTTAACGCAAAACTTCATGTAGTTCATTTTGATTTGGCTCATGGAGATTCCATTGTGCCGCTAATGGATAGGTTCAAGGCTTCTCTAAAGAATTTTGACATAAGTAACGTTACGTTTGAAACTATAGATTCCATAGACATTAAAAAGTCGCTATTAGACTACTGTATTCAGCATGAGATAGATATTGTTTGTCTGATCAACCATAAGCGTAATTTTTATCAAAGATTGTTTACCTATAGTTTAACCGAGGATTTAATAAGGAATATTAATACACCCGTAATGGCCATTTATAGGGATTGATTTGTGAAAGAAATATTCACCAGCTCGTTAAAGAAAACGGGTTAATGAGAATTTGTTCTATTTTAAAACCCCATATTCAATAAAGAATATGGGGTTTAGCGTATTTGAAACCTAGTAAAATTTTTACTCCCGTAAGGCCATGGTGTTGCCTTGTGAGTCGGATAGAATACTTCCTTCCGTAGACGCTTTCATGGAGACAATTTCGTCTGCCATATCGGTTCCGGGGTATGATATTATGTAAGTGTCATTCTCATGACTCCATGTAAAATCGGTTTTAAAAGTAATTTTCCCATTATTCTTTTGATGGTATCTTCCTAAATAGGCATCGTTAAATATCCATTCTTTACGGATGGTACTCCCTCCTTTGGATGTCTGACTTGCTGCTGTTACTTCTACGTCTGACCAAATGCCGATAACGGGGTCATTGTTTTCGGGAATTTCGGTACAGTTGCTTACCAGTACTATGGCAATTATCGCTAAAAATGAAAAGACTTTTTTCATTGTCGTAGGTTTTAGTTGATTGGGGGTTTTCTTTAAATTAGAACGCCTGTTTTTAAATTCCTATTGCTACAATTCGATGTACGGCAACAAATCCCTTTTATCTTCGTTAAAGCGCAATTTTTTTTAACAGGAGTGTATTTCAACGAGTAGTTTATCGGTTAAATTTCTCCCATTTAACCCAATTTTCACCGTAGTTTTCCTTTCAGATTGTTTATTTTTGGGAACCCTTTTCAAAAAAATGATTTTTAATAAGAACAAAGCTTGCCAGGTTAAGTAGGGCCGAGTAAGATTTATTAAGGTCAAAAAAGGGCGTTTTTTTAAGAAAAGTCTTTAATAACAAATAAATAATAACAAATGAAAGTTACCGTAGTAGGGGCAGGAGCAGTAGGAGCAAGCTGTGCCGAGTATATTGCCATAAAGAATTTTGCATCTGAGGTAGTCTTGTTGGATATCAAAGAAGGTTATGCCGAAGGGAAAGCCATGGACTTGATGCAAACTGCATCATTGAACGGCTTTGATACTAAGATAACAGGTGTAACCAATGATTACTCTAAAACTGCTAATAGTGATATTGCCGTAATTACTTCTGGTATTCCAAGAAAACCGGGTATGACCCGTGAGGAGTTAATAGGTATTAATGCGGGTATCGTAAAAACGGTATCGGCTAGTCTTGTAGAGCACTCGCCAAATGTAACCCTTATCATAGTAAGTAACCCAATGGATACTATGACGTATTTAGTGCACAAAACTACAAGTTTGCCTAAGCATAAGATTATAGGTATGGGCGGTGCTTTGGATAGTGCACGTTTTAAGTACCGTTTGGCCGAAGCTCTTGAGGCTCCAATATCAGAATGTAGATGGTATGGTAATAGGTGGCCATAGTGATACCGGTATGGTACCTTTAACATCTCATGCTACAAGAAACAGTATTCGAGTATCGGAATTTTTATCGGAGGACCGCTTAGAGCAAGTGGCTGCAGATACTAAAGTAGGTGGTGCTACACTAACTAAATTATTGGGAACAAGTGCATGGTACGCGCCAGGTGCTGCGGTTTCAGGTTTGGTGCAAGCTATCGCTTGCGATCAGAAAAAGATTTTCCCATGTTCTACTTTACTAGAAGGTGAGTATGATTTAAACGATATCTGTATAGGTGTTCCGGTTGTTTTAGGTAAAAACGGAATCGAAAAAATAGTTGATATTCCACTTAGCGATGCCGAAAAAGCTAAAATGCAAGAAAGCGCTGCAGGAGTGAAAAAGACCAACGGTCTACTAGAATTATAGTAGTTGGTTCAATAATAAATAAGAACATCTGTTCCGGAAATATTTCTGGGGCAGATGTTTCCGTTTTACAATAACTCCAAATATATTGCCAATTCCTATGGGAAAATCATATATTTGCACGCTGTTATAAAAAGCACGCAATTAATTCACATAACCAATGCAGAATAAAGGACTTATTAAGCTTTTTGCCCTACTCTTTGGGCTAGTAAGTATCTACCAACTATCCTATACTTTTATAGGTGGTAAAGTAGAAAACGAAGCTAAATCGTATGCGGAAAGCCGTATTTCAGAGGCAGAAGAGAACTACGTTTCTAAACGTGAAGAATTAGAGACTAGGTATTTAGACTCCATAGGAGACAATTCTATTTTAGGTTTTACAAATTATAATGAAGCCAAAAAGAAAGAATTGAACAAAGGTCTTGACCTTAAGGGTGGTATTAACGTTACCCTTCAGATTTCCGTAAAGGATATCTTAAAAGGATTGGCCAATAATACCAAAAACCCTGTTTTTAATAAAGCCTTGGCAGATGCCGATGCCGCTTCAAAAAATAGCGATGACACGTATATAGAGCTTTTTTTTAATGCTTTTGATGAAATAAAAGGAGATACTAAACTAGCTTCTCCGGATATTTTTGCTAATAAAGGCCTTAGTGGAGAAATTAATTTTCAGATGTCAGATGATGAGGTTAAGCCTATCATCCGTACAAAAATTGACGAATCCATTGTTTCTGCTTTTGAAGTACTTCGTGAGCGTATAGATGGTTTTGGTGTAACACAGCCAAATATCCAACGTGAAGGTAACTCAGGCCGTATCTTGGTTGAATTGCCAGGAGCAAGGGATATTGCCCGTGCGCAGAGCCTATTGTCAAGTACCGCTCAATTGGAGTTCTGGGAAACTTATGAGCCTAATAATCCTGAATTACAAGGTTTCTTTTTTCAGGCCAATGAAAAGTTGAAGTCGCTTGTAGATATGGGTGATGATGAAGAGCCGGTAAAGAAAGAGTCGGAATTGGATTCTTTGCTTTCTGATGTATCTACAGATTCATTGGATATTGCCGGACAGAGGAACCCATTGTTTGATAAATTTCAATTAGGGGCTCCTAGTTATGCAGTTGGTGTTGCAGCTGTTCAAGATACTGCGGAGATAGGTTCTTACCTAAGAATGAAAGAAGTTAAGAGATTGCTTCCTGCAAGTATGCAGTTCGTGAAATTCTTATGGGAGAGACCATCTGAAGGTTCGGAGATAGCTGAGCTTTATGCATTAAAATCTAATCGTGACAATACACCAAGAATTAGTGGTGATGTTGTTAGTGATGCTCGTGACGAGTTTGTAAACGGTAAACCTGCCGTAACCATGAGCATGAATACCAAAGGAGCTAAGGAATGGGAAAAGCTTACTGGTGATGCTTATAATAATAGAACTGGTATTGCTATTGTACTTGATAATAAAGTGTACACTGCTCCAGGGGTTTCGTCGGGACCTATTTCCGGTGGACGTTCAGAGATTACCGGTACTTTCACGGTCAACGAAACAAAAGATATTTCAAACGTATTGCGTGCGGGTAAATTACCGGCGTCCGCAGAAATCATTCAATCAGAAGTTGTAGGTCCATCTTTGGGACAAGAAGCTATTGATAGTGGTTTTATGTCGTTTATGATCGCTATGGCCATTGTATTGGTCTGGATGATTTTCTATTATGGTAAAGCAGGTGCTTTCGCAGATGTTGCGTTGCTGTTGAATATTCTTTTGATATTTGGGGTGTTGACCAGCTTAAGTGCTGTTTTAACTTTGCCAGGTATTGCAGGTATCGTTCTAACCATTGGTATGTCCGTAGATGCGAACGTACTTATTTTTGAACGTATAAAGGAAGAATTAGCAAAAGGAAAAGGAAAATCATTAGCGGTAGCGGATGGTTTTAGTAATGCGCTTTCGTCTATTCTTGATGCGAATATAACAACAGGTCTTACGGCGATTATTCTCTTTATTTTTGGGTCGGGTCCTATTAAAGGTTTCGCAACAACCTTACTTATAGGTATTGTAACGTCTTTATTTACTGCAATCTTTATTACACGGCTATTGGTAGATTGGTATATTGAAGGAAAAGGTCGTTCGTTGGATTTCTCAACAGCACTTACAAAGAACCTTTTCAAAAATGTAAATATCAATTTTCTTTCAAAAAGAAAGTTTGCCTATATACTATCTGCAATTTTAGTAGGTATAGGTGTTTTCTCTTTAGCAACCAACGGATTGCAACAAGGGGTTGATTTTATAGGAGGACGCTCATATCAAGTTCGTTTTGAGCAGTCTGTTAATCCATCTGAGATAGCTTCCGAGCTAAATGATGTATTTGGTAGTGGAACTAACGTAAAAACGTTTGGAGATGCCAACCAGATCAAGATTACTACGCCATATAAGGTAGATGTAGAAGGTATAGAGGTTGATAATGAGATTCAGAACAAATTATATACCTCGTTACAGAAATACCTTCCAGACGGTATTAGTGAAGAAAACTTTAAAGCAGGAGGTTCAGGCGATAAATCAATAGGTATATTACAATCTGTTAAGGTTGGACCTACCATTGCGGATGATATTAAGAACAACGCGTTCTTGGCAATTTTAGGATCGCTTGCAGTGGTATTCTTGTATATATTGTTCCGTTTCCGTAAATGGCAATTCTCTTTAGGTGCTGTAGTGGCGGTTTTCCATGATGTTATGATTGTATTGGGAATATTCTCTTTGTTCGGTACTATTATGCCGTTCAACATGGAAATAGATCAGGCTTTTATAGCGGCAATACTTACGGTAATCGGATACTCATTGAACGATACCGTGGTTGTTTTTGACCGTATTCGTGAGATAATTGGCGAGCGTGGTTGGCGCGGTGGTGAAAACATCAACTTGGCACTTAACAGTACATTAAGCCGTACATTAAATACGTCTTTAACAACATTTGTGGTATTGCTGGCTATCTTTATTTTTGGAGGGGAATCGTTAAGAGGATTTATGTTTGCTATGATAGTGGGTGTTGTAGTAGGAACTTACTCATCTCTATTTATTGCAACCCCGGTAATGTTCGATACCTTGAACAAGTCTTCTAGAGCTGGTGACCTAATAAAGGATACAGCTAAACAAGAAACTGAGGAAGTAAAATAAATTTCTCTATATTTGAAGAGTTAAGAACTAACTAACTCAATTAATTACAAAAAGCCGTTTGCATTTGCAAACGGCTTTTTTTTGTCCGGTGTTTTTGGGCTTAAAAAAAACGACTGTCGTTTAGGAGGACAATACTTTTCCAGTTGAGCCCGTATCGGATTTTTCTAGTTGATAGATGAACTCAGCTTCAAGGCCAGGTTCTTTTCTATGGGATACAAAAATAACGGTAGTATTGCTTTGAGAGGCAAATTTGTTGACCAAGGCTACAAAAAGAGCTGCGCTGTCATCATCCAGTCCTGCTGTGGGTTCGTCAAGAATAAGCAATGGAGGGTGTTTTATCATGGCTCTTGCACACATAATCAGTCGTTTCTGCCCCATGGAAAGGTCATGAAAAAGTTTATCTTTCATACCCCATAGGCCAATAAGTTGAAGCCATTCTTTTGCCAACCTCAATTGTGCTTCGGTAGGATGTATGTACAGTCCAACGGAGTCATAGAATCCGGAAATAATCATATGACTAACCGAATGATAGCCTGTAAATTTATCCGTCATTGAAGGCGTAAAATAGCCTATTCGTTTTTTTATTTCCCATACGCTTTCTCCGGTACCTTTTTTACGGCCAAAAATATAGAGTTCTTGGCCATAACCCTTAGGGTTTTCACCAGTTATCATAGAAAGTATGGTTGTCTTTCCACTGCCGTTTCTACCTCTTAATTCCCAAAACTCACCTCTTTTAATATGCCAGGAGATATCACGTAGAATAGGCTTTTCATTGTAGGATACGCCTACGCCTTTTAATTCTATTAATGTCTCTCCTTCAAATTCATAAATGTGTATAGGTTGGGGGATGTCATTTTTAAACAGTTCCTTTTTGGTCTGATTGGAAAAACCATCTGGCGTACCTGTGGCAACTAAATCTTTACCCTCTAGCTTGTAAAACGTGTTCGCAAAGGGCATTACATCTGCTTTGCGACTTAATATTTGTACCATGGGGGTATGAACCGAAACTTTCTGAAGTGTATTCTTCAGGTCTTCTTGGGCGTCGGTGTCCAGATTATCAAATGGGTTGTCCAGAACAATAAAATCTGGCTGGCTGCTAAGGATATATTTTAATAACGCTTTTTTTTGCTCCCCGCTAGACATTGATTTTAAACTTTGTTTGGTATCTGATGTAATAACCTTGCTATCATGGCGGTCTTCTCTGTCAATAAAGCGCTCAACGGCCAATTTGGACATTAGGGCACCCTTTAAGTTTTTCAGCTCATAAAAACCTTCGGGAAGTGGTCCTTGTAAAAGTGCTGTTATTAGTTCCCCTTTTTGTGAAGTATTCGCCGTAAACACGGCCCAATGTTTTGGTGTCATAAAAGAACTCTAAATATATGTACGGTATTGTTATGATATGTAGTGGTCTTGTCTAAATGCATATCATTGTTCAAATCCATTTTTTTTTGAGAAGATATGACGTTTGTATGAATTATAGAAATTATTAACCTGATAAGCTAGTGTTTCTGGACATAAGTTTTATAAGCAATTACATCTCGCTAGATTAACCTTGAAGTCAATATTAAGTAAGTGTAAATGTTCCTAACGCTTCGGTAATGATCATTGGGAGTGCGAAACGATTTGGATTTTCGCAACTACATCAGCTTCGCGGTCGTGTAATTAGAGTTGCTGATCAGAGTTTTTGTATCTTCTGACAAGTCACAAACTTTCTTTCGAAGCAAAAATCCGACTGCAGACCATGGTACAAACCAATGATGGTTTTGAGATTGCAGAAGTCGATTTAAAACTAAGGGGTCCAGGAGATATTATGGGAACCAAACAAAGTGGCTTGCTCAATTTAAAAATTGTAAAAGACAATGATATTTTAAAGACTGCCCGTTACCACGCCATGCAACTTTTAAAAGAAGACCCCTCGCTCGAAAAACCGGAAAACTTGGTTATAAGACATGCGTATTCTCAACTTGTGAGGTATAAGAATATTTGGAATTATATAAGTTGATTTTATCAAACAACAAAATGGGAGGAAGATTAACTGCCAGATAAATTATGCCCCTACAATTCCAAAAAAATTATGGGATACCTCCATTTTTTTCTACAGTAAAACCTTCCGCCCCTCCTTGATTATTAGTTATAGTAACTCTAGAATCCGAATCGCCAAATATTTCTCTATGATTGGATGAGAAAGTTACACTTCCACTTGGCGGCATTGTAAATTCATAAGAATCAATTTCGCTAAATTCGTCAGTATCATTTCGTCCGTTCCACGAAGTACTTGCTGAACCACCACCTCCTGATACAGTCGCATTTCCTTTACCAGCACCTTGTGACCTAAGTGTAACCATAACTCTTGACCCAGCTGGTGCTGTGTATACTCCGGTAGTTGAATTATATGTTATTGTTACTTGTGGAGCAGTTACATTTACTCTTCTAGTTTTCTGAGGTGCTGGATTTCCAGCTACATCACTCACATTATAGGTAACAGTATAGCTGCCGACTACACTCATATTCGGAAGACCTGAAACTACCACATTTGCTGTTATATCACCATCTATATTATCCGTTGCCGAATAGCCCGGATCAACATAGGTGCCTCCCCGCGTTTGGCTAACCGTTCCTCCGACCAAAGTAATTTCAGGAGCCGTTTCATCAAGAGCAGCTATTACATTTACCGTCCTTGTTTTTTGAGGTGCTGGATTACCTGCTTGGTCGCTAACATCATAAGTAACAGTGTAGCTATTCGCTACGTTCATATTCGGAAGACCTGAAACAATTACATTATCTGTAATATCCCCATCTACATCATCTATGGCGTAATAACCTAAATCTACATAAGTATCGCCCACCATAAGGTTCATGGTTCCCCCAAATAAATTTATTTCAGGATTCGTATCATCTACAGGGGACCTTACTTCAATGATTCTAGTTTTCTGAATTGCCGGATTACCTGCAATATCATTTACGTCATAGGTCACTACATAATCCCCTGGCACACCCGTATTTACTACACCCCCAACTATAACGCTTCCCGTGATGTCACCGTCCACATTGTCCGTTGCGGAATATCCGGGATCTACATAGGTGTCCCCTACGGTCAGGTTCACCTCGCCCCCGGTAAGGGCGATCACCGGCGGGGTCGTGTCGGGGGCGGCACTTACGTTTACCGTCCTGGTTACCTGTGTAGCCGCATTTCCCGCCGCGTCGCTCACGTTATAGGTGACCGTGTAGGTGCCGGCAACGTTCATATTTACAGCAGTGGCGTCGCTGATCACGTTTGCGGAAATATCACCGTCAACATTATCGGTTGCCGTAGCCCCAAGTTCGTTATAGGTTCCCCCCAAGGTCAGTTCCTGAGGATTTGATCCTGCCAGAGTAATTACGGGGGGCGTATCGTCAGGGCTTAACGTAACGTTTACTTGCCACGTTTTTTCATTGCCGTTCTCGGCCGTAACTACATATGTTACAGTGGAAGAAAAATCCTGAACGGTAGTTGTTGCCGGAGAAACACTGGCACTTGGGGATACGTTAAAAATACTTGGAGTTATATTCAATGGGACTCCCGTATCTACATTCACTGAAATAATATTGTTGTCCGTATCGATTGTCGAAGAATTTTGAAGTGGTAGTTCAAAGGCCACAATATCATTCTCCGCACTCCCCGTGGGCTGGGATACGGTCACGTTCACGGTCCAGACCTGCGGCGTTCCGTTTTCCGCGGTAACGGTATAGAGCACCTGTCCGCTAAAATCCTGTACGGCACCTATCGCGGGCAAGACCGTGGCCCCGGGCGAGACCCCTAGGACCTGTGGGGCGACGTTCAGGTCCGTTCCGTCGGGTACGTTCACCGTTACCGTATTGGTACCCGGGTCGATATCCGCACTGTTCTGGACCGGAAGCCCGAACGCGGTTATGTCGTTGGCCCCGCTCCCCGTAGGCGGCAATACGGTGGTATTGACCGTCCACTCCTGTGTATCGCCATTTTCCGCGGTGACCGTATAGGTAACGGCACCGGAAAAATCCTGAAGGACGGTCCTTGCCGGGGATACCGTGGCGTCCGCCGATATGTCCAGTACCGAAGGGGCACCGGTCAAGTCGGTACCATCGGGTACCGTAACGTTTATGGTAAATGTGGTAGCGTTTATGTCCGCGCCTGTCTGGCCGGGAAGTTCGAATGCCGTTATGGCGTTCTCCCCACTCCCCGTGGGCTGGGATACGGTCACGTTCACCGTCCATACCTGCGGCGTTCCCGTCTCGGGGGTCACCGTATAGGCAACGGCCCCGGAGAAGTCCCGGACCTGGCCGATGGCCGGTGCCACGCTCGCCCCTGGGGAGACCTCAAGTATTTCCGGGGCTATATTAAGGTCGGTTCCGTCGGGTACGTTGACGGTTATCGTATGGTTCCCGGTATCGATGTCGGAACCGTTCTGGCCCGGAAGTCCGAAGGCCGTGATATCGGTATCCCCCGCAACGGGCAGTACCAGTACCTTGGCCGTTACCGTCCAGACCTGCCCGGTACCGTTGCCGGATGTGACGGTATATTGCACAGGGGAAGTGAAATCGCGTACCTGCAAGAGGGCGGGTGATAGGGTGGCGCCTTCCGAGACTATCAACAGTACGGGGGCCACGTTCAGCGCCGTGCCCTCGGGAACGGTCACCGAAACGGTATGGGCCTGCGTATCTATGGTTGCCGTCTCTATCTGGCCGTTCAGCGCGAAGGCCTCTATATCGTTCGCCGATTGTAGCGATACCCCCGTGATCTCGACAAGGACGCTTCCGCTGACCTCCGGGTCGGAGACCGAGGTGGCCGTTATCGTGACCGTTCCCGCGGAAAGACCGGTCAAAAGACCGTTTTCGTCCACGGTCGCTATGGTATCGTCGGCAGAGGACCAGGTCACACTTGGGTCCGTCGCGTTCTCGGGGAGGACCGTTGCCGCCAGTTGGCGCTGCGCTCCCGTGGCACCGGGGTCCGCCTGTGAAACGGAAATGCCCGTTACCGGTACCCTGTCCGGGGGGATCACCTCTACGGTGACCGTATCGCTGGCATCGGGATTGGAAACGGAGGTTACGGTAACCTCCGCCGTGCCCAGCCCTACCGCGATACAGACATTGTTTTCGTCTATGAGAACGACATCGGGGTCACTGGAGACCACCGTTACCTCCTGATCGGTAGCATTGGGCGGGTCGAAGGTAAACGCAGGGGGTATCTCGTCCCCGAGCTTCATCTTGATCGTATCCTGGCTCGAAAGGGTTATCGATATCACCTCTATAAATTCCACCACGTTGAAGTCCACACCGGCCTCGATCTCCTGTCCGTTGCTGTCGCGCAGGGTGAAGACCAGTTGCTGCGGGCCTATCTCCGAAGGGGTGAAGACGAGCGGGTAGGTACCGGGGACGATAGGGCCGTATTCCCCCTTTGGGGCGTAACCGTTCTCCTCCGAGGGCCCCAGGCTTCCCGCGCCCGAACCGAGCCCGTATACGGCTTGGTAGCCGACCTCCAGATCGGTGTCCAGCCTTTCGAACACCAGCGAAACGTCCACCGGTTTTTCCAGTTCGAGCTCCGAGAGCTCGCTGGAGGCCTCCCAGACCACCGGTACATCGGAGAGCTCGTAGGAGACCTCTATATCCTGTGAGATCCCGAAGTTGTCCGCCCCGGTTATTTTTACCCTGTGCCCGCCGGTCTTTGAACCCATGTACACCAAGGGTGCGGAAAGGCCCTCGGATACGGGCCACCCCTTCCCGGGTTCCACGCGGTTGCCCTCCATGTCCTCGAAATGGCCCTCGCCGTCGAGTATCTCATAGGTGATGGTATATTCGTAGTTCTCCAGTACCTCCTCGGGAACGATGGTAAAGGTGCTGGGAAGCCCCTGGTTCACATAGCCCTCGGCGGTGTGCTGCTCGCTGAGCTCGAACTCCACCTCGGTGATGAGCCCTACCTCCTTGGTACAGGCAAGGGCCAACAAAAAAAGACAAAAAAAGGATATCGGGATCTTTATGTAGTTCTTCATTTTTCCAGTATGGGGACCAACGACTTTTTTTAACTATCCGTAAACAATAAAACTCTCGCTTTTAAAAGAAAGTCCTACAAGATATGCAATCCGTTCCAACCCTGCATAACCAAGGAACTTTTTTGATCGAAACTCTGGACCAAATGCAGGATTATTGGATAAGATGGAATTATTGGATATTGAATTTGTGATTACTTCACTTATGGCTATTATCCATAACATTCAGTAATTTTATTTGAATAGGTGAAAGCTTATGGAAAGAAAGGAGTGCTTTCAATTAACTCTTTAAAATTAGAAGTATTTGTGTCATAATAGGACTCTAAATATATGTACGGTATTGTTATGATATGTAGTGGTCTTGTCTAAATACATTCCGTTGGTTAGGGCTACCTTTTGAGATGGAATATTATCTACTTGAATTATAGAAATCAAGGAATCGGTTAATTGTGAGTGCTTAGTGTACGTTTTACATGCTAGAGCAGCTTCACTAGCATAACCCTGTCGCCAATATTTTGGTAGGATGGAATAGCCTATTTCCAATTCTTCAATACCGTCTACGGTTTGTTTAAGTAGGCCGCATAAACCAATAAATTCTCCAGTTGATTTTGAAATTAAGGCATTCATGCCGCCTAAATTGTTTTCATACCGCTCAAATATGTAATCAAATTGTTGCTGGCAGGCAATTTTTGGGTCCTTGGGTAATCCTTCCCAAAATTGGTTGGACCGCTTATCTTCATGAAAAGGTAGCCATAAGTCAAAATCAGATGGAATTACTTTTCGGAATAGCAGACGCTGGGTTTCTTTTCCTTCTAAAAGCAAATCCATTTGAGATTATAATTTGGTGAACGCGACACTATCACCCGGTTGTAAACCAAAGTTTTGAACGAGCCCGGCATTTAGCTCCAAAACATATTGCACCGGACCGGCAGAAGGTAAGCTAGACTCATTTAAAGGTTGCGCATTCTCATGAAAATTGGCAATGGTCATATCTTCTTTAATGAAAATAAGGTCTAAAGGAAATTCAGTATTCTTCATATAAAAGGAGTGTGCTGCCACATCAGGAAAAATGAAAAGCATGCCACGGTTGGTCTTCATGCTTTTGCGGTACATAAGCCCAGTTTGGGTTTCGTACTCACTATCGGCGATTTCAATCTCAAAAGAAGTGATTAAACTATCAGTTTTCTGTTTGAAAATAGAAAGCTCCCCCTCTTTTTTAAAGACTACAGGTTCTGCTTTAATTACTTTTTTAGGCTCTTCTTTGCATGCCGTGAACAAGAGTGCAGCAATGCTTAGATATAAATATGTTTTGAAGTATTTCATTTTAATATCGCTTATGCTTAAAAGCCGATGATAAATGAGGTGCTTTACTCATAGACAAAACACTGATTTTAGTTTCTAGTCTTAAAAAAAAAATCAATATAAATTATGATTTAGTAGCTTTTGGCCTGAACATAAAATAAAGACCAATTAGAATGAACGGAATACTCAACCACTGTCCGGTTGAAAGTAAACCTAAACTTTCTTCAAAGCCACCTTGACTTTTCTTAACGAACTCCACAAAGAAACGAATTGTCCAAAGTAAGACCAGAAACAACCCAAAAAGGTATCCCGTACTATTCTTTTTGTCCGTGTTCCAGTAGAGGTAATACAGAAGTATAAAAACAAAAATATAGGCTATTCCTTCATACAACTGCGCTGGATGACGAAACGGAATCTGTGCCAATTGGTCAGCAAATTGTGGATTGTTCTCTATGGCGCTATAGGCCGCATTCACAGTTTTTTCCTGCGTTATGGCCAATGCTTTTGATGGATGAAGATCATCTGAGTCTCTAAGGAACTTAGTGGCAAAAATAAACGATTCGTCGGTTACCTTTCCATTGATTTCCGAATTGAAAAAATTACCTAATCGTACGCAAAAGGCACCTATGGCAAATGGTATGACCATACGGTCTAACAACCAAAGGGTTTTCATATCCGGGTATTTCTTTTGATATAGGTAGGTGCCAATAAGAACACCTATAATTGCACCGTGACTGGCAAGCCCCGTAAAACCGGTAAACTCGTAGCCGTTGATAAAACCAAAGAGTTGGCCGGAAGCACTCTCCCGTATTGGAAGTAATATTTCTAATAGGTGGTTTTTGTAATAGGGCCAGTCGTAAAAGAACACGTGCCCTAGACGCGCGCCCAACATAGTGGCAAGAACGGTGTGGATAAAAAGAGAGTCTAATTGCTCAACCGTTTTATTTTCGTTAGTGAAAATACGCTTCATAATGTACCAACCAAGGGCAAAAGCGGTAATCCAAAGTAAGTTGTAATATTTAATCTGTAACGGGCCGAGTGTGAAAAGTGTTTCGTTCGGATTCCAGATGATACCTAAAAAGTACATGTTAAGGTGTTTTAAGGGCACTAAGATAATAAAATAGATAGCCGTTAGGCTTTACTGTATCTTAAATCGACGTTATAAATTTTAAGGTACCGGGTCGTAGCCTTTTCCTCCCCAAGGGTTGCAACTAAAAATTCGTTTTACGGACAACCAGCCTCCTTTAAAAAGACCGTGTTTTTTTAGGGCTTCCAAAGTGTATTGTGAGCAAGTAGGGGAGTAGCGACACGTTGCCGGTGTATACGGTGAGATGGCAAGTTGATAGAACCTGACCAAAAATACAAAAGGGGCTATCATTATTTTTTTTAGGGATAGAGCCAAGACATTGTGTTTAGAGTAGTAAAAGTACGATAAATTGATTAATTGTTTATAGGGAGTATAAGGATGTCCCAAATAAAAAAATCCGCATTTTGATATGCGGATTTTTAGCTATGATTACAGATTTTAATCGGTTTTATGCATGGTGTACCGGTTCCAAATCAAGTGTTTCTTCTTCGGTAAACAACCTTGATTTTATAACAAACCGAACTCCTAATGGAATTTCCAAGGAAAAGCTGGCCCCTCTTCCTTGAGTAACATCAATAGTTAATTGGGTATGTTTCCAATATTCAAACTGATCTTTGGACATGTAAAAGTCACAGTCCGCAATATTGCCTAACCAAATATCTGTCTCGTTCAGCATGAGTTCCCCTTCATTAAAACACATAGGTGAGGAGCCATCGCAACATCCACCACTCTGGTGGAACATGAGCTTACCGTGTGTTTCTTTCAATTGTTGGATAATCTCCTTTGCTTCATCTGAAACTAAAACTCTTTGCGTTTTCATCTTAAAAGAAGCCCATAGCCTTTTTATCGTATGAAATCAACATGTTTTTGGTCTGTCTGTAGTGCGCCAACATCATTTTATGATTTTCACGGCCTATTCCAGACTTTTTATAGCCGCCAAACGGAGCGTGGGCAGGGTATAGGTGATAGCAGTTTACCCAAACTCTACCCGCTTGTACCGCTCTGGATATTTGGTAAGCCTGATGCGTATCTCTAGTCCAAACCCCGGCGCCTAGCCCATATAAAGTGTCATTGGCAATTTCAATAGCTTCGGCTTCATCTTTAAAGGTGGTAACACAGACTACAGGTCCAAAAATTTCTTCTTGAAAAACTCTCATTTTATTGTTGCCTTTAAGTATGGTAGGCTGAATGTAGTAGCCGCCTTCAAGGCCTTCGTTGTATGCGGCTTCACCTCCCGTTAAAACTTCACAACCTTCATCTTTTCCAATGTTGATATAGTTTAAAATTTTCTCGTATTGGTCGTTGGAGGCCTGTGCACCCATCATGGTAGTAGGATCTAGCGGATGACCTAGTTTAATTGCCTTTGTACGTTCAATTACCCTTTCCATAAAACGGTCATAGATACTTTCTTGTACTAACATTCTTGAAGGACAAGTACAGACTTCTCCTTGGTTAAGCGCGAACATAACGGCACCTTCTAGACACTTGTCAAAAAAGTCGTCATCGGCATCAATAATACTTTCAAAGAAAATGTTGGGAGATTTTCCGCCCAATTCTAAAGTTACCGGCGTAATATTCTTAGAAGCATATTGCATGATAAGCTGACCTGTAGTGGTTTCTCCGGTAAAGGCAACTTTGTTTATTCTAGGGCTTGAAGCTAGTGGTTTTCCCGCTTCTGCACCAAAACCGTTTACAACGTTCAGTACACCATCTGGCAGTATACCTTCAATAAGTTCCATAAGTACCATGATACCAACAGGTGTTTGTTCCGCAGGTTTTAGCACAACACAGTTACCTGCCGCCAACGCTGGCGCTAATTTCCAAGTGGCCATTAGTATGGGGAAGTTCCAAGGGATGATTTGCCCTACAACGCCCAAAGGTTCCGTTACGTTCAAGGCTACGGTATTGGAGTCCAGTTCACTTACGGAACCTTCTTCCGCTCTAATAACGCCTGCAAAATATCTGAAATGGTCTATGGCCAATGGAATATCCGCAGCCATAGTTTCACGAATGGCTTTGCCATTATCCCAAGTTTCGGCCCTTGCCAATGTTTCTAGGTTACGTTCCATAACATCTGCAATTTTCAAGAGCATATTACTTCTTGTAGTGGCAGAAGAGGAATTCCATTCCGGAGCGGCTTTCCAAGCGGCATCAATGGCCAATTCAATATCTTCCGATGTGGAGCGTGCTATTTTTGTAAAAGCATTCCCGTCTACGGGTGATAAATTTTCAAAATATTCTCCTTTTTTAGGAGCGGTCCATTTTCCTCCAATATAATTTTCATACTGGCTCTTAAACTTAGGCTTTTGTAGAACGTCTTTTTCAACTGTTTGTGTGCTCATAACTAAGGGTGTTAAATTAATAGAATGTTCTTGATTATATATCTGTATATCAGTTATATATAAATGGTTTTCTAAATGTAGTGGAGTTAGAATCAAATTATCTGACCATTTCTACCATTAGTATGACCAATACTATCATTCTTCGTTAAATTGGTATTTTACTGATGCTTATTTTGTATATTTCTTAGTAATTATTGAGTTGAATTGATACTTGTTCTGTTATGATTGGATTATCGGATAAATTTCTTTCGAACCGAAAGTTGGAAACATTAGTTGAGAATCAAACCTCCTATACCTTAAATAATGCAGCGTTGCATGTATTTGAAACACACCAACAGGCAGAAAGGGTATTGCTAAAGTTTGATCAGCCAGTTTTGGCGAGTATGATAGAGGGAAAGAAAATTATGCACCTTAGGGATTACGAGTCCTTTGATTTTTTGCCGGGAGAGTCTTTAGTGCTGCCTTCTAATGAAACTATGTGCATAGATTTTCCGGAGGCCATGAAAAGGAACCCTACCCGATGTTTGGCACTGGCTATTTCCGAGGATAAAATTAATCGGGTGCTACAACTCATGAACGAAAATATGCCAAAGCACGACAATAGGGAATGGGGCTTAATGGACTACAATTTTCATTTTGTAAACGATGCGGGTATTTTTCAAATTTTACAACGACTCTTATTTTTATTCAGTGAAAATCACCCATCTAAAGATTTTTTTGTGGACAATATGCTACGGGAACTGATTATTCGCATTTTACAGACCAATGAACGTAAAATTTATTCAAATTCAACATTACAATTAGATGCTAGCAGTAGGCTGGCTACGGTAATACGATATATTCGGGAGCATTTACACGAGCCTTTAAACGTTGAGGAGCTAAGTAACAAAGCTTGTTTGAGTCCCTCACATTTTCATAGGGTCTTTAAGACCGAACTGGGAATTTCTCCAATTGAGTTCATTAATAATGAAAGAATCAAGCTTGCTGTGGGTTTACTTCAAGACCCCAAACGAAGTATAAAAGATGTGTACCTGCAATGTGGTTTTGAAAGCCGCTCGTATTTTAACCGGGTGTTTAAGGCGCACCAGCAACTTTCACCAAGTGATTATCAAGCAAAAACATTGAATTTTAGAAATCAGATGTAAATTTAGATGCTAAAAGTGGTACCTTCCTTACCGTCTTTTAGTTGAATACCAAGTTCTGCCAACTGGTCGCGAATCTTATCGGAGGTCGCAAAATCCTTGTTTTCACGAGCTTCCTTTCGGAGTTTTATTAATAGTTCTATAACTCCTGAAAGTTTTCCTGCATCCTCAGAAGTACCTCCCTTTTGTTCCAAGCCCAAAATATCAAATATAAAGGCATTTAAGGTATGGGTGAGAGTATCCTTATCGGCTACAGTAATCTTTTCTTTGCCTTCTTTAATAAGGTTTATGTGCTTGACTCCTTCAAAAAGATGCGCAATTAAAATAGGTGTATTGAAATCGTCGTTCATGGCATGATAGCATTGCTGCTTCCATGCCTCAACATCAAAATCACTACTGGAACCAGTTTCTAACCCATCTAAAATGGAAAGGGAATCCATTAGGCGGCTAAACCCTTTTTCAGAAGCTAGAAGTGCATCGTTGCTCAAATCTAGGATACTTGTATAATGCGCTTGCATCATAAAAAACCGAACTACTGAGGGTGAAAAGGCTTTACTCAGAATATCATTCTCTCCGGTAAAAATTTCGCCGGGAAGTATATTGTTTCCTGTAGATTTGGCCATCTTCTTGCCATTCATGGTCAGCATATTGGCATGCATCCAGTATCTTACGGGAGAATGTCCGTAGCACGCTTCGGCTTGGGCTATTTCGCATTCGTGGTGCGGGAATTTAAGGTCCATACCGCCACCGTGAATATCAAAAGTTTCGCCCAGGTATTTGGTACTCATTGCCGTACATTCCAAGTGCCAACCGGGAAAACCATCGCCCCAGGGCGAAGGCCAGCGCATAATGTGTTGTGGTTCTGCTTTTTTCCAAAGTGCAAAATCCTGTGGACTATTTTTCTCGTCTTGAGCGGCCAATTCTCGGGTATTGGCAATCATGTCCTCTAATTTTCTTCCACTTAACTTACCGTACTCATGGCTGTCGTTAAATTTTGAAACATCAAAGTATACCGATCCGTTTACTTCGTAGGCAAAACCTTTGTTAAGAATTTCCTTTATGATTTCAATCTGCTCAATAATATGGCCCGTAGCGGTTGGCTCAATACTTGGGGGGAGAAAATTGAACTGCTCTAGAATGTTGTGAAAATCTATAGTGTAACGCTGTACCACTTCCATAGGTTCCAGCTGTTCCAATCTTGCTTTTTTTGCAATTTTGTCTTCGCCGTCCTCCGCATCATCTACCAAGTGTCCAGCATCCGTAATGTTACGTACATAACGCACTTTGTAACCTAAATGCTTAAGGTACCTAAAAATCATGTCAAAGGACATAAAAGTACGGCAGTTGCCCAAATGGACGTTGCTGTAAACCGTAGGTCCGCAGACGTACATGCCTATATGGCCTTCGTTTAAAGGTTCAAATATTTCTTTTTTACCGGAAAGGGAATTGTAAATCTTTAACTTCTGGTTCAGGTACAATTGCATGTTATGCTAGAGCTATTAAAAAGTAGTATCTAAATTAATGTAATCTAAAAATTCGCGGCGCACGGCTTCTTCTTTGAACTTGCCTCCGTATTCTGCAGTAACAGTGCTGCTTTCTATGTCGCGTATACCTCTTGAATTTACGCAAAGGTGCTTGGCGTCAATTACACAGGCAACATCATCTGTACCCAAAACTTTCTGAAGTTCGCGTACAATTTGGATGTTCAAACGTTCCTGTACTTGAGGTCTTCTAGCAAAATAATCTACTACACGGTTCATTTTGGAAAGACCAACAACCGTTCCGTTAGAGATGTAGGCAATGTGGGCACGGCCTACGATGGGTAGAAGATGGTGCTCACAAGTAGAATAAAGCGTAATGTTCTTTTCAACTAACATTTCGCCATATTTATATTTATTGCTGAACGTAGAGGCTTTTGGTTTTCTGTCCGGGTGAAGCCCGCCAAAAATCTCTTTTACGAACATTTTAGCAACTCTATTGGGTGTGCCTTTTAGGCTGTCATCATCAAGATCAAGACCTAAAGTGAGCAATACCTCCCTTATGTTATCCTGTATTCTTTCAATCTTTTCATCATCGCTCAACACGAATGCATCTTTACGTAAAGGGGTGTCTTCTGATGTGGAAACGTGATCGTCTCCTAAATCTTCAAATTGCTTTTCCAAAGTACTATCAATTTTCATCTGCTTATATCTATTGGCATTTCTAATGCCCAATTCGTCTTAAAAAGTTTCAATACATTACACTTCGTGCCGAGTAAAACGAACAGCAAAGATATACATAATATGGCACTTTATGTTCTATATGTCCTGATACACAACATAAATTGCTGTTAAGAAAAGGAACAAGTTACTTTTATGGTATATCAAGGTGTAATTTGTTAAATGAATCGTTTTACGATCTTATGGGCCATGTTGCTCTTTCTGGGAATAGGTGCTGTGCAAGCACAGGTTTCCCTAGATTGTAGCAATGCTATACCCATTTGTAACAATACCCCGGTTAACGGAGGTACAACAGGTTTTGGTATAGATGATTTTAACGGTGCGTCTGTTAGTGGTTGTTTAGAACAAACCTTGACCGGTGCTATTGAGTCTAATTCTGCTTGGTACCGATTTAGAACAGGGGCTTCGGGGCAATTGGGTTTTAATATTGGAATAGATACTCTGGAAGATTGGGATTTTGCACTTTACCGATCTAATGACTGCAGTAATTTAGGGGAGCCTGTACGATGCAACTTTTTTGATAATCAGGATGAGAATACATTTATTGGAGTGGGAGAGGACCCTACCGGAAATGCGGAGAATGTTCAATATGAAGCTTGGTTGGATGTAGAGCCAGGAGAAGACTATTATTTACTCATTAACAATTTCAGTAATAATAACTCTGGATTTTCCATACAGTTCTCAGGTTATATTTTTGTGACCAATCCTTTTGATGCTTTGGATTGTTCTATAATCAATAACCTTCTTGGGCCACCAATAGCTGCCTGTGAAAATGAGACGGTTATTTTGGACGGTACTACCTCGGGAGCATCCTTATATAGGTGGTTTGCAGATACTGGTAGTGGATTTACGGAAGTAATTGGCGAAAATGGCCCTACGTATGAAGTGAGTACTTCGGCAAATTATAGGATAGAAGTTATTCGTCCTTCGGAAACTATTATTAGTGATGTTCAGGTGTTTTTTACGGATATGCCAGTGGCTCAGACCGTCACGGACGATGCTTTGTGTGGAGGCTTGGCCATGTATGACCTTTCTCAGAAAGATTCGGAAGTTTTGGGAGTTCAAAGCCCTAATGAGTTTTTAGTAACCTACCATGCCACTATGACCGATGCGGTTAGTGGTGCAAATGCTTTGCCTAAACAGTACCAAACTCAGTCTGGTTCTCAAACCATTTTTGTACGGGTTACTTCCATAGGTAATTCAAGATGTTATGATGCTTCACAGCAATTTCAATTGACCAACATAGAAGCACCTGTTTTGGATTTTCCGTCGGAAGTGTTTTTATGTGAAGCGAATACTGGGGTACGTATCGGTTTGGAAAATACCAACCCTAACTATAGTTATCAATGGAGTTCTGGTGAGACGAGTCCCAATATATTGGTGTCCGCAGAAGGTAATTACGAACTAACGGTTACTCACTCACAGTCGGGTTTGAGTTGTAGTGATTCCAGAACGGTAACGGTTTTAACATCCAGACCGCCTGAGATTATTGATATTGAAATTGAAGATTTACAGAATAATAATACGGTAACCGTGTTAACGGATGCTTCTGTGGAATATGAATACCGCTTGGACAACGGAGCATATCAAACCGGAAATAAATTTTATCAAGTTGAACCGGGAATGCATACGGTTACGGTAAATAATCCGCAGGGATGCGGAGATGTGTCCGAACAAATTGTGGTGATAGGCTTTCCTAAATTTTTTACTCCTAACGGAGATGGTTCCAATGAATTCTGGAGCATTACCGGAGCGGATTTATTGGATTCTCCTATACTTACCATTTATAACCGTTTTGGAAAACTATTGGCTCAATTGGATCCTAGCAATTCGCAATGGGACGGTTCTTTTGACGGGAAACCGTTACCGGAAACGGATTATTGGTTCAAGCTTACCTATACGGCAGCCGATGGCCAGACCGTGACGGCCAAATACATCAATAATCATTTTTCTTTGAAGCGATAGGTCTCTGGAATCTACTTTTAGATTGGGTATTTTATCGATAAACCGTCTATTATTTCTGCTTAAGCATACTAAAATTACTGTCTTTGAGTTATTTAATAGTATTGTTTTAGCCCCATACCTATGCGCTTTTTACTATCTGTTACTTGTGCGGTTTTTTTTCTTTGTACAGAAATTCAAGCCCAAAACTCAGCTGATTGTCGGACGGCCATTCCCGTATGTGCCGATGCTCCCATTATGGGATATGCAGACGGTACGGGCGTGATAGATGATTTTGATCCGGAAGTAATTACTGAAACAGGTTGTCTTGAGAAGGGTAGCGTTAGTAATGCTAATATTGAGAACAATACATCTTGGTTTGTTTTTAGGGCGGGCACCGAAGGCCAAGTTGGGTTTGATTTGGAAGCATTGCCCGTGAGTGGTTCTGGTACGCCAACGGCGGAATGGGATTTTGCTGTTTACGGTCCTGATGTAGATTGTACGGCTATAGGTACCGGAGCAGTGGAGCCTATACGGTGTAATTACGAAGTGAACAATACTAGGTTTACGGGCTTAGGTGTTAATCCTGAAAATGGTCAAGCGGGGTCACCTTCTGTTACTCAGAATTTGAATACCTATGATGAGTATTTAGATGTATTACCAGGAGAGGTGTATTACATTTTAATCAATAATTTTAATACGAATTTTGATGACGAGCGAGAGCCATTTATGCTCACCTTTACAGGAAGTTCCGTAGCGGCCGATCAGAATACGGCCTTGGACTGTACCTTAAGGGATGAATTTTTAGGCTTGGATATAGCAGCTTGCGAAGGTGACCCGGACATTACATTGAGTGCTTTGAATTCACCGGCAGGACCGGATATTTCCAATATAGCGTGGTCTGTTGATTATGATGATGATGGTACCATAGATGCGCCGTTAGGGTCGGGTCCATCTGCCACCCAAATCTCTGTTTCCAGTCCGGATACGGGAAGGTATTTTGTGGATATAACTACGGATGCCGGTGGACATATTTTAGACGATATTCTTATCACCTATTATGGAATACCCGTTCTTGATCGTGTTGAGATCCTAAACTCCAACTTGTCCTTAGACCCGAATTTGAACAACATTGAAATTTTTGTTGATGGCGATGGTGATTATGAATACGCCATTAACGAAGGTGAATTTCAGGATGAAGCCGTTTTTAACGATGTTCCTCCCGGTATAAACACTTTGGTAATCAATGATAAAAATGGGTGCGGAACAACAGAACCTATTGAATTTTTAGTGGTAGGCTATCCTAAATTTTTCACCCCTAATAATGATGGAGCCAATGATACATGGAACATCAAAGGAATAGAGACGTTACCTGATCCTATAGTATTTGTTTTTGATCGTTATGGAAAATTGCTGGCACAACTAGGGGTAAATTCAAGTTGGGACGGAACTCTAAACGGTAACCCTTTGCCTTCCTCTACCTATTGGTTTAAATTGGAGTACGGGGAGCAAGAAAATAACGTTCAAGTAGCAAAAACTACAAAGGCGCACTTTGCCCTAAAAAGATAAAAGTCCGGCGGTTGCCAGACTTTTAAGAACATATATAGTTGTATTCTTCTAGAAATTTAAAGTGTAACCAATAGTAACATTGGTATTCACTTTGTTTAAAAGAGCGGGAGTATTTATTCCTGTATCAAAGAAATATTGGAGTACGTCTTGCTCGGTACGGTTTACCGCTAAATCCAATCGGCTTCTACCAAAATTATATCCAAGTCCACCGGAAACCCCATTTAGGTCTCCAATAATATTTCCACTTTCATAAGGGCTCTGCTCATAACGGTATCCAGCTCTTAAGCTAACTCGTTGTATACGATATTCGCCTCCAATCCGGATAGACGATACCGCACCTAGGCTTTCGGAGATAAATTCATTTTCATCTGCAAAACCAGAATCGCTTGTAGGTCTTAACTCTGCGTTAGACATGTCTTGATAGCCGTAATCAACACTTAAAAGTCCGCTTTTACCAAAAATAGCAGAAATACTTCCTGTTACTTTTCCGGGTGTTTTAATTTGATAATCGAAAATATTAATGTAATTCAAGTCAAAAAAATTGAAATTATTTTCTTTGTTAGGATAGTTAGAGTCTATTCCTTGCGAAAAATTATCGGTCAAACGGTACCAAGTTGGTGACTGGTAGCTAGCTCCCAATCTAATAACGTCATTTACTTTTGCAATTGCACCAAGGCTGAGCGAAAAGCCTGTACCTTCCGTAACCAACAAATTGTCAAAAGCTACGGTCCTTATTTCTTGGGTGTCGGTATCCGTAAGAGATTCGTCATATCTGTCCAAACGATCATATTGAATAGTGTGAAAGTTAAGGGAAGCTCCAAAATAGAAATTCTCACCATACTGCGTGGCTGCATTAACCGTAAACTTGCTGTTATATCCTGATATCGTTTGTCTAAAATCTTGGTTAACGTTCTGATAATTTGCGTTGGAAAAGTAACTTGTATTATCGTCGTCATCAACGGTTGGTTCAATAATACCCGCTTGAAACCCTAAAAAGGCTTGTTGTCCAAAAAAACCAAGACCATTGGTTGCGCCTATATCCAGGTAAGCTTCACCAATAGTTTCGTTCTGCTGTAATTTTAAGGGTTGAAGGCGTATGCCATCCACATAGTCAAGAAAGTAATTGTCTATAGCTTCGTTACTACTGCCCAAAGTTGTAATTCGGTCGTCAAAATTTTGGACAACGTCATAATTCACCGCAAGGGATAATTTCCTCCATTTGCTATCTGGATCGGTAGATTTAAATACAAATGCACCACCCACTTGGTTAATGTCAAAATTGTTGTTTCGGGTGCTGTTTAAAGTTCCGTTATAATCGGAATCCGTATTTCTGGAATAGTTAGTTCCGGATATAGAAAATAGTCCGTTGTTAAAAACTGCACTACCGGCAGGGTTAATGTTCAGGGCCGATAAATCTCCGCCTAGAGAACCAAAAGCTCCTCCCATAGCTTGAAAACGTGCCGAACCTTGAAGGTTTTCGGTACTGTAGCGCAAAACATCATTTATAGTCTGGGCACTTGTAATGGCACATGCAAATAGCCCTATGAATGTTATATATTTTCTCATTCCTAGCAATTTTAAAGTAAGTTACTTCTTGATTTTGGACTTAGTTTCTTCTACTTGATGATGACCTTGATCCAGAAGATCTAGAGCTTGACCCCGATGAAGACCTGCTTGAACTTCCTGAGCTTCTGTAAGAGCCCGAGCTACTTGAAGAGCGGCCAGAACTTCTATAGGTGCTTCCGCTGGAACTGCTTCTGCTTGTTCCCGAAGATCTATAGGAGCTGCTTCTAGGAGAAGTGCTTCTATATGTATTGTTACCGCTAGTTCTAGTTCCTGAACTTCTGTATGTAGAGGTTCTTCGCGGTGTAGTTGCGCTGCTTCTAGAAGTGCTGGTTCTTGATGAACTGTTGTATTTGGGAGTAGCTCTTGTGCTTCTGCTTGTTCTATAAGAGTTATTCCTGTCAACGCCTACGGTTCTTCTAGATGCGGACGAGCGATTGCTGCTGTAGCTTCTTGAAGTTCCGGAAGCGGAACTTCTGTTGGTGCTGGTCCTTCTTGAGTTAGTAGCAGAGTATCTTGGTGTTGACCTACTGCTGCGATTTACGTTGGAACTACGTGAAACATATCTTGAGTTGCCTCCAACAATAGCATTGGTGTTATGTTGGTAACCCCTTCTGCTGCGATTGTAGGCGTAGTTTCGGTTTCGGTAGGAGTAGTTGTTGAAACCATTGTAATAGCCATATGGAGGGCACCAAGTTCCGTAACCGCCCCAGCCATAATATCCGCCATAGAAACCACCGTATCCGTAGCCTCCCCATCCCCAAGGGCTGTATCTGTATCTCCAAGGATTATAGAAACCACCATATCCGTAACCTCCCCAACCATAGCCGTTATATAGCCAAGGTGAAGCCCAGCCAAAACCGCCAAAATTGTTCCATCCGTTATCGTAAATATTGATGTTTACACCAGTTGCATTATCACCCCATCCTGCATATCCGGCGTAATCATTGTTGTTATTGTAATAATCTGTAAGTTGCCCGTCTGAAATACTGTCTTGGGCAGTGTCACTGGAGTATGAATCTATATCCGTAAATATTTCACCTTCCAGCATTTGGTCATATTGACCCGCTTGTTGTCCAAAATAATCGGAATAGGGTTCTCCATTATCCTGCTTTTTTGTCTGTTGAGGTCTAGTCTGGCGCTCTACGCTAACTTGGTTGTCGCTAGAATAAATTCCATCATTATCATAATATGAGGCAGACTGGTACGAGCCGCAAGACGCTGCAACAATGCCGGTTAAGGTACAAAGTGCAACAAGCCGAATTTTACTGCTGGGTGGTAAATGTATCATGGGTGCAATTTTTATTGTTGAACATAGTAAAAATAAGTAGTTTTACCCAATTATTTTGCTAACATAAGCACAAGTTTTGTGCCAAACTAAATATAATGGGTAAGAATTTGACAAAGCGCAGCGAGGACTATTCCAAATGGTATAATGAACTCGTGGTAAAAGCCGATTTAGCTGAAAATTCAGCTGTAAGAGGTTGTATGGTAATCAAACCATACGGTTTTGCTATCTGGGAAAAAATGCAAGCAGAGCTAGATAAGAGGTTTAAGGAAACGGGACATGAAAATGCGTATTTCCCACTTTTTGTACCTAAAAGTTTGTTTGAGGCCGAAGAAAAAAATGCAGAAGGTTTTGCCAAGGAATGTGCCGTAGTTACTCATTATAGGCTCCAAAATGATCCGGACGCACCTGGAAAATTGAGAGTTGACCCTAATGCAAAATTAGAAGAAGAGTTAGTGGTGCGCCCCACTAGTGAGGCTATCATATGGAATACCTATAAAGGATGGATTCAATCATATAGAGATTTACCTTTGTTGATCAACCAATGGGCCAATGTAGTTCGTTGGGAAATGCGTACACGCCTATTTCTTAGAACTGCAGAGTTTCTTTGGCAAGAGGGGCATACGGCCCATGCTACTGAAGCGGAAGCTGTACAAGAGGCGGAAACAATGAATGGAGTGTATGCGGCATTTGCTGAAGAACACATGGCAATGCCCGTTATACAGGGACTAAAGACAGAAAGTGAGCGTTTTGCCGGAGCAGTAGAAACGTATTGTATTGAAGCGCTTATGCAAGATGGTAAGGCTTTACAGGCAGGAACATCACACTTTTTAGGTCAGAACTTTGCTAAAGCTTTTGACGTGAAGTTTGCCACAAAAGAAGGTAAGCAAGAATACGTTTGGGCTACTTCATGGGGGGTGTCTACACGCCTTATGGGAGCTTTGATTATGACCCATAGTGATGATAATGGATTGGTTTTACCACCAAAATTAGCGCCAATACAAGTGGTAATTGTGCCAATTTATAAAGGAACCGATCAGTTGGATGCTATCTCAGATAGGGTTGCACCTTTGGTAAAAGAATTAAGGGCCAAAGGTATTTCTGTTAAGTTTGATAATAGAGATACCCATAAACCAGGTTTCAAGTTTAACGAATATGAGTTAAAGGGTGTTCCCGTTCGTTTGGCAATTGGTCAGAGAGATTTAGAAAACGGTACGTATGAAGTTGCTCGAAGGGATACTTTGGAAAAAGAGACAGTGCCAGCGGAAGATGTAGTTGCTAAAATTGAATTTCTTTTGGACGATATTCAAAAAAATATTTATCAAAAAGCGCATTCATTTAGAGAAGAGCATATTACCGAAGTTGCTACGTACAAGGAATTTAAGAAAGTTTTGGAAGAAAAAGGAGGGTTTATTTCTGCCCATTGGGACGGAACTAATGAAACCGAAGAAAAAATAAAGGAAGAGACCAAAGCAACTATTAGATGTATCCCGTTAGATGCCGAAAACACTGATGGTAAGTGCATGGTAACAGGAGAACCTTCTGCAAAAAGAGTACTTTTTGCAAAAGCTTATTAAAAAAATTAAGTTAACTATTGCGTTAGTAAAAAATAATTGTATTTTTGCATCCGCAATTGCGCAAAGTATGGTCCGTTCGTCTAGGGGTTAGGACGCCAGGTTTTCATCCTGGTAACAGGGGTTCGATTCCCCTACGGACTACAAAAGTAAATTGGGTGTTATCCCTAAATTAGATTAATGGTCCGTTCGTCTAGGGGTTAGGACGCCAGGTTTTCATCCTGGTAACAGGGGTTCGATTCCCCTACGGACTACAAAAGGTTCTAGAAGGAATTTTTAAAAAAATTATAACAAGTTAGAAGAAGATGGCAAATCACAAGTCAGCATTAAAAAGAATCAGAAGAAACGAAGCAGTACGTCTTCGTAACAGATATCAGCATAAAACTACGCGTAATGCTATCAAAAAGTTGCGTGGTGAAGAGAACAAGAAAGATGCTGAAGCTTTGTTGCCTAGCATTGTTAGTATGATCGATAAATTGGCTAAGCGTAATATTATCCATAATAACAAAGCGGCTAACTTAAAAAGTAAATTAGCAAAGCACGTTGCTGCATTGTAAGATTTATATGATTTATTCAAAAAAGCCCTGATGCAATGCATCAGGGCTTTTTTTGTGCTCTATTTGTTTGGTTTTAGCTGCGCAGTCTTCGTCTCATTCTTATGAAGCCTATAACAAAACAGAGGTAGCTTACGATGATTAGCGTTAGATGAATTCTTTTTACTATCGGTGGAGTTGGTGTTTCTTGAATTGAATGAATGTATCTAATGACTTTGATTGGCAGGTAGCCTGCGTAAAAAATAATTAAGCCAGTGCTTAACCAGAACAAAAGGTTTTCCTTGGTTGGGAAAATTTTATCTATTGCAAAGAATTTTTTTAAGTACAATGTACAGGTGTAAATAAGAACTATGCCGCCAGCTAGATAGGAATATACCTGAGGGAGTCTACTAAAGTCATCAATAAAGGCGTTTATTAAACAGATGAACAAGAAGAAAATGGCCCCATATAGTATATTCTGCTTTTGTTTTGAATCGTCAATATAAAATCTAAAAATATAATAGAAGTAGAGATAAAATATCAGCATATAGATATTGTAAATCACCATGTTGTTGTTACGATAAGTGTTTGCAGAAATTAAACTGAATTCTTCGTAGTTGTTTATAAGGTAGCCAAGGAACTCATTTAACAAGGTGTAAAAGAATATTATAGGCAGGTATTTAAGTTTTGAATCAAAATACTTTGGGTACCTAAATAAAGCCAATCCCAATGTAATTACATACATTGGGATTAGCGAATTTTTCAAAAAGTAATCTAGATCTATCAAAAGATAAATATTAATTTAAAATACTGGCTATTAATCGCTTGAGTGCCCTTCGTTCTTTGTAGTGCTTTTAGGGGCAAAGTATGGCTTGGGAGCAGAGAACAGGTTAGGTAAAAATGAAGCTTCATTTTTGCTGTTCGGAGTCATTTGGTCTCCTTTGCCGTGCATGTCATTGAAGTTGTCCTTTAAGAGAACAATTCTGTCTCTTCCTTTTTTAGAATCGTCAATATAAAATATATGGTTGCCACCATCTCTTTTTACTGTAGGAGACATCATAACCGTATTTTGTCTTGGATGCTTTACCGGTTTGCCATCTTCAAATTTCTTTTCGTTGGCATAATTGGCAAAGTAAAAGCGTAAGGTGGTTAATTTTTCTCCAGAGAGTTCGGCTTCGTTTTCAATATAGGCCATGTATTTTTTAAGGTCTTCATATTCATAGGAGACATAGCGCGCTACTTTAAATTTTCCCGGGTTAGCGGTGTCATCATTGCCACTTTCGGTACTTTGTGATTTTTTGTCGTACTGCTGTTTAGGATCTTTGTTATTGTGGTCTATGGCATCTTCATAATCTTGAATAAGGTCTACGCGTCTATCTTTATAGTTCACGTATAGTTTGTGGGCCTTTTCAGGCATGATAATACCGTTGCTGTAAGCAGTGTCTACAGCAGTTTCACCAGGGCATTCCGGACAAGGTTTGCTATTTTTTTCAACACAACCGGTAACCATTAAAAAAAGAAATAATGTTGCGCAAGCCAGCGCTGGTTTTAACGAATTTTTCATGACATAAGTTTTTAAAGTTCTACTTGTTATACATGCAAAATTCGGGGGAAGAAAAATTTTTGCTCCATAAAGATATCCGAAAAAACGGATATTTCGGGTTTAGGCTACAGAATTCCGTAATTTTTGGGTGATTATATAGATGGAAAAATGTAGGGTTTTGGTTCTTCTTTGAAGATAGGTGTTAAGAATTTTGTCCATAAAAAAATCCTGAATTCCCATTTTTTAATTGGGAACCCAGGATTCTATTGTTTGATATTTCAGTAAATGAATCTGTGTTTATTGATTCATTGTAAGCAAAAATTCTTCGTTGTTTTTGGTCTGTTTAATACGTTGTTCAATAAATTCCATAGCTTCTACAGGATTCATATCTGCCAAGTATTTTCTTAAGATCCACATGCGCTGTATTGTACTTTCGTCCAACAACAAATCATCACGTCTGGTACTTGAAGAAGTAAGGTCTATTGCAGGGAAAATTCTTCTGTTAGAAATCTTACGGTCTAACTGAAGTTCCATGTTACCTGTTCCTTTGAATTCTTCAAAAATAACCTCGTCCATTTTTGAACCAGTCTCTGTTAGTGCGGTTGCTATGATAGAAAGTGATCCACCACCTTCTATATTTCTTGCAGCACCAAAGAATCTTTTAGGCTTATGAAGTGCATTGGCATCTACACCACCACTCAATACCTTACCGGATGCCGGTTGTACCGTGTTGTAGGCTCTGGCCAAACGGGTTATGGAGTCTAAAAGGATAACAACATCATGGCCACATTCTACCAAACGTTTTGCTTTTTCCAAAACAATATTGGCCACACGTACATGTTCCGTAGCTTCTTTATCAAAAGTAGAGGCTACAACTTCGCCACGTACGTTACGTTGCATGTCCGTTACCTCTTCAGGACGTTCGTCAATAAGTAATATAATTTGGTAAACCTCAGGGTGATTAGCGGCAATTGCGTTAGCAACAGCTTTTAATAACATGGTTTTACCCGTTTTTGGTTGGGATACGATCATACCTCTTTGTCCTTTTCCTATAGGAGAGAACAAATCAATAATTCTAGTAGAGATATTACTTTGCCTGTCGGCCAAGTTAAATTTTTCTTGAGGGAAAAGAGGAGTCAAATGCTCAAAGGACACACGGTCTCTAACGATTTGAGGGTCTATCCCGTTTATTTTGTTCACCTTGATCAGCGGAAAATACTTTTCGCCTTCCTTTGGAGGTCTTACGTTACCTAAAACGGTATCTCCTGTTTTAAGACCAAAAAGTCTAATCTGTGATTGTGATACATAAATATCATCTGGAGACGAAAGGTAATTGTAATCAGAAGAACGTAAGAAGCCATAACCATCTTGCATGATGTCCAAAACACCTTCACTTTCTATGATACTGTCAAACTCAAATTCTGGTTCTTTGTATCGATTTTTCAAGTCCTTATCAAAGTTACTCTTGTCGTAAGTAGACTTTTGGTGACGTTGATTTTTATTGTTGGAATTGTTGTTGCCGTTGGAAGTGTTCTGGTTTTTGTGTTGAGGGTTGTTCTTAGGTTCCCTTTTAACAGGTCTTGGGCGGGGTTTTTTTACTTCTGCTTGTGTTGGTGTAGATTCTTTGGTTTCCGGATTTTCCTTTGGAGCGGGAGCAGCGGTTTTAGTTTCGGGTTTCTTGGCTTCAGGAGCTATCCTAGGCTTACGCGCTCTTGGTTTTGGCTTAGGTTTAGGTTTTTCCTCAGTTTTTGGGGCGGTTACCTCTGCTACAACTTTGGGGTTGGCTGCTTGTACATCCAAGATTTGATAAACAAGGTCCAGCTTTTTTAAGGTTTTGAACTTTGGCACATTTAAGCCTTTGGCAATTTCCTGCAATTCAGGCAGTTTTTTTGCTTTTAAATCTGAAATTTCAAACATTAAGTATGATATAAATTATACGTCTCTAGTATTGATAAGAAGTGAATTGTTATCCGAGTATTACGAGGGAAAGATTTCCCAATAGGTAAGTGTAATAACTAATAATCTCACAATATTACGAATTATTTTGCTTGTGACACCGTTTTTTTTCAAAAAGACGTGTATTTTTGTGGAGCAAAATTGCGTTTAGAGAATGATTCAAAGAATACAGACGGTTTTTTTATTAGTAGTAGTTCTTGTTGCAGGGGTATTGCCGTTCTGGGTAAATTTGTGGTCAGATGCGGAGGGAAATGAAATTTTTGCAAAAAATGACGTTTTTATATCGGGAGCGTTTTATGTTTCCGCTTTGCTGGCGCTTATTGCCATTGTGCTGTTTAAAAATAGAAAAAATCAATTTGTGATGAACAGATTGAATATGATATTGAATCTTTTTTTACTAGGATTTTTCGTGTACAGGTCGCTAAATTTATCCGGAGAGATTTCGGTCTCGGAGAAGGGTATTGGGATGCTCATTCCTATTATTTCTATCGTTTTCTTGGTTCTTGCCAATAGAGCCATTAAGAAGGATGAGGATCTTGTAAAATCTGTTGATCGTTTGCGATAAACCTTACATCTTAGTAGTATTAGTGCGTAAAACCCGGAGTAGTTACCGGGTTTTTTTATGCTTTCCATTTAGTTGAAAAACCGTTCCGGTTTGTAAAGTATCACAAAAGTATCGCAGAATGCGAATTTAATGTGATAGACTTTTCATCTTTTCTTGAATTCTTCGTGATACCACCTTTCTATGTTTGTCCCAAGAAACAACGGAGCTATCGATAGTCGGTAACGAAACTGTTTCAAAAAACAATTAAACAATTTAAAAATTTTACGATTATGAAAAACAGAAAATTTTCTTTAGCACTAGTAGCTTTTGCCATGACAGCTTTTGTAGTTAGTTGTTCGGATGACGATGTAGAAACAGTAACAGTAACAGAAACGGTTACCGAAACAGAAACCGTTGAAGTAGATTCATCTATGCCAATTGGTGATTTAACAGTAACTAGAAGCGGAAACTTAACAGCAGAGAGTGGTACGCCTACCCAAGGTCTTGTAGAATTGGGAGCAGATACGGAAAGCACCAATTTTGTGCATTTTGATGATGACTTTATGACAGAATTGGGAACAGGTACAGTAGGTATCTTTTTCTCTACTTCAGAAACTTTTACTGCTGATCCTGCCAATGGAAACCCAGATTTAATGTTGATCGGCAACGTACAGGGTAATGGTGAAATGTACATTAAGTTAGATGCAGCTCCTGAGGATAAATATACTCACATTATTTTATGGTGTGCTACTGCAAACATTCCTTTTGGAAATGTACAATTGCAGTAATTAGAATTTTATGGCCTTTGGGAATAGAGACACATGATTCTGTTTTTCTATGTCTCCCAAAGGCTTTTTCTTTTTTGGGTGAAGCGAACAAATAGGTTAGCTCGCCCAAACAAATAAAACGGAGTTATGAAAAATAATAAATATATAGTTCTCTTGGTATTCTCCTTTTGTGCAGCTTATGTACAGGCGCAGAGTGGGTGGACAAGAGAAGCAAAGGGATTTTATGTTCAGGCTACTGCATCATATTTTTCCTCTAATGATTACTATACTACAGAAGGTAGACTGGCCGATCAGGGTAGTACGTTCAACAGTGGCGGACTTTTGATTTACGGTGAGTACGGTATTTCCGATAGGTTTACCGCTATATTGGATGTGCCATTGGTAAGATTGAATAGTTTTAGTACCACCGAAACCGTTGCTGGGGTAGGTAACATTCAATTGGCAATAAAATATAGACTGTTAAAGAGCTTTCCGTTATCGCTCCAAGTTGGGTTGGATATACCTAGTAATGATGGTGAGAATTTTGCGCGATCCAACACTGCGGATGACTTTGGCCAGTTTAACGAAATTAACCTTCCGCTTTCGGATGGGGAGTTTAATGTATGGACCACCTTAGCGGCATCTCATGGTTTTGCTAATGGAAAAACGTATGCTTCCGCCTTTACAAGCATCAATTTCAGAACGGAGTCTTTTAGCAATCAACTTCAGGTTGGAGCAGAAGTAGGGCACTTGTTTTTTGATAAGTTGTATCTAATAGGGAAGTTAAAAATTCAAGAACGGTTATCGTCCGAGAACAATGTTCAAAGCGGTTCTTTTCTATATGGTGAAGGAACTACGTTTACCAATTTTGGTTTAACGTCTATGTACAAGTTAACGAACCATTTGAATTTGGTAGCCAACTATTCCGATTATTCCGGTTTTTTGGTAGAGCGAAAGAATATATATGACGGGGGCACTTTTTCATTGGGCCTTTCTTTGGAATATTAGCTAGGGTAAAAAATTGGGGCGCCCAATGGTTTTGGTGCCCTATATTTTTACCTTTTTCCAATTTCTATTACTTCTAGATCCTTTATGTCATTTCCATCAATTACAAAACGAAGCATCGTTCTCATTTGGTGAAAACCGTGCTTTCCGCAGGCACCAGGATTCATATGTAGCACACCCAATTTTTTGTCCATCATTACTTTTAGGATATGTGAATGTCCGCAAATGAACAGTTTAGGTGGGTTTGCTTTAATAACATCGCGGGTTCTAATATTGTATTTGGGTGGGTATCCGCCAATGTGGGTCATATAAACTTCTACACCTTCACAGAAAAAACGACTATCTAATGGAAATTCTTTTTGAATAACATGGTCGTCTATGTTTCCGTAAACCGCTCTTAGGGGTTTAATTTTTTTTAAGGTATCGGTTACTTCTAAAGTGCCTATATCACCTGCATGCCATATTTCATCCGCTTGACGGGCATATTTTAAAATAGTATCATCCATATGCGAATGGGTGTCGGATAGCAATAGAATCTTGGTCATAAACGGATTTGAAATTAAATGATGGGTTGTGGCTCGGCTACTATTTTATAGTGCCTTGTTTCGTTTGTTCAAAGAAAAGTATCTTTGCTGCTCACAAAATTAAAGGTTTCGGTTGAGATATTTCGTTGAATTTTCATACTTGGGCAAGGATTACCATGGTTGGCAAAACCAACCTAACGCAATTTCTGTACAGGAAGTTCTGGAAAAGGCATTTTCTACTTTGTTACGGACTCCTCTGGCCTTGACCGGTGCGGGAAGGACAGATGCAGGTGTGCATGCCAAACAAATGTTCGCTCATTTTGAGGTTGACGAGATTAAAAACTTGGAGCAATTGGTTTATAGGTTGAATTCGCTTTTGCCCGAAGCTATTGCCGTTCATGATATTTTTGCCGTTCATGAAGATGCCCATGCCCGTTTTGACGCCCAAGAGCGTACCTATGAATATTGGGTGCTACAAAATAAAAATCCGTTTTTTATTGATTTTGCCCATTACGTAAAACACCCCTTGGATATAGGAGCTATGAACGATGCTGCTCAATTCCTTTTACAATTCAGTGATTTTGAATGTTTTTCCAAGACACACACAGACGTAAAGACCTATTTGTGCGATGTTAAAAAGGCGGTTTGGGAAATAAAAGACGATAAATTGGTGTTTACTATAACTGCAGATCGTTTTTTAAGAAATATGGTACGTGCCGTGGTTGGTACGTTACTGGATGTAGGCACGGGAAAAATAAAACCGGCCCATGTTAAATCAATCATAAATAGCAAGAACAGGGGCAATGCCGGCCCATCGGTACCGGCAAAAGGGCTATATTTGACCTCTGTTTTATACCCCAAAAAGATTACTGAAAAACATGGATAAAGATTCGGGAAAAGCATTTGACATGAGGCTGTTCAAACGGCTGTTAGCGCATACACGTCCGTATCGAGTTACTTTTTACGGGGTAGCCCTTGCGGCTATTCTGTTATCCGGATTTGCCGTGATGACCCCAATAATTGTTCAGAGAATTATTGATGATGCCATTAAATTGGGAGACGAAGACAAGCTGTTGTTTCTTACTATGGCTATGGCAGGTGTTCTTTTGGGGCAGGTTATTTGTCAGCTTTTGTTTAATTACTACGCCAACTGGTTAGGGGAATCTGTTATAAAGGATATCCGTATCAACCTATTTAAGCATATGCTGGGTTTCAGAATGAAATATTTTGATAATTCCTCATTGGGCGTGCTGGTAACACGGGCCGTTGCGGATATGCAGCGGATCGGTGAAATTTTTAGCCAAGGCTTTTTTGTTATTGTTGCGGATTTGTTGAAAATGTTCGTGGCTGCCGTGGTAATGCTTATAATGAACTGGCGGCTGGCTCTTATTGTTTTTGCCATTTTGCCGTTAATTCTTTATGCAACGCGTTTGTTTCAAAAGGCAATGAAAGTGGCGTTTGCGGAAGTTAGGGCCCAAGTGTCCAATCTCAATTCTTTTGTGCAGGAACGAATAACGGGCATGAAAATCGTGCAGTTGTTTACGCGAGAAAAAATTGAAAGCGAGAAATTCAGGGTCATTAATGAGAAGCACCAAAACGCTTGGTTAAAAACGGTTTGGTACAACTCCATCTTTTTCCCGATTGCAGAAATCGTTTCGTCAATTGCTGTGGGTTTAATTGTTTGGTACGGCGGACTCCAAAATGTATCCGACCTTTCTAAGGAAGAGCTGGGTACGTTATTTGCATTTATACTGTTAATCGATATGCTTTTTAGGCCCTTGCGCCAAATTGCGGATAAGTTCAATACGTTGCAAATGGGTATGGTAGCGGCTAACCGAGTTTTTAAAATTTTAGATACCCAAAGTAATATACAGGATGTGGGTACTGTGGTCAAAGAGAATGTAAAAGGAGATATAACCTTTAAGAATGTACGTTTTGGATATTTGGAAGATGAGGAAGTCTTGCATGGTATTTCATTTGAAGTAAAAGCAGGGGAGACGGTAGCAATTGTAGGAGCCACAGGTGCCGGAAAATCCACAATAATTAATTTATTGAATCGCTTCTATGAGATTAATTCAGGCTCTATTTTAGTTGATGGAGTGGATATTAAAGATTTCAGTTTGGCATCGCTTAGGTCTCAAATAGCAGTTGTTCTTCAAGATGTGTTTCTTTTTGCGGATACTATAGAGAACAATATATCCTTAAAGGACTCAAATGTTACTTTAGAGCTTATTGAAGAAGCTGCCAAACAGATTGGGGTAGATGAATTTATTACCAGTCTTCCGGATGGCTATAAGTATAATGTAAAGGAAAGGGGAACAATGCTTTCCAGTGGGCAACGCCAACTTATTGCATTTTTACGGGCCTATGTAAGTAACCCCAGTATTTTGGTTTTGGATGAGGCAACGTCTTCCGTAGACACTTATTCTGAGCAACTAATACAGAGGGCTACGGAGAAAATAACCGAAGGCAGAACCTCTATAATAATTGCACATCGTTTAGCTACGATTAAAAAAGCCGATACTATTATTGTAATGGATGCCGGTAAAATTGTTGAAACGGGAACCCACAAGCAGCTGTTGAAAAAAGGAGGATATTACAGTAACCTTTACGAGGCACAGTTTCTTTCGGAAGAAGTAGCTTAGTCTATTAAGTCTTCTTTTATTATTGCAGTCAGCTCGTCCATGCTGCCAAAATCAACAAATCTTCCGTTTTTTATATAAGATATATTTCCGGTCTCTTCACTTACAACAAGTGCCAAGGCATTTGTTTTTTCAGTAACCCCAACGGCGGCCCTATGTCTAAGTCCGTAGCGCAATGGAATATTACGTTCATTGGAAACCGGTAAAATTGCACGTGTAGCTACAATGTGGTTGTTTTCTATTATTGCGGCGCCATCATGTAGCGTGCTGTTCTTGTAAAAGATACTCTCAAGAATTGGTTTGTTCACTTCAATGAACATTTTATCGCCTGAGGATTTAATGAAATCCAAAGAGTTGTTTCGCTCCAGTACGATCAAAGCACCGGTTTTGGTAGAGCTCATTTTTTTGCAGGCAGCAACAATGGCGTCTACATCCATACTCACGGTTACGCCATCTTGCCTTAAAAATTTAAAATGCTTTATAAAGTTTCGCTTATTGGCAAAATTGGTAGAACCGATCATTAATAGGAACTTCCTTATCTCTTGCTGAAAAACTATGATTAGGGCAATAAGTCCCACTTGCATAAAGGCACCAACCAGACTGCTGATCATTTCCATGCCCAAGAGTTCGGTCAATTTCCAGAATCCCCAGACAATTACAATTCCAATAAAGATATTAATGGCAACAGAACCCCGTACCAACTTGTAAACATAGTACAAGAGTATGGCTACTAGAATAATGTCTAGTATATCAGTAATCTTAAATTCTAGAAAATTCAGAAAGTCCAATCCGGAGGTGTTTTTGTAAAATTAGTGAAATCCATACACTTTTAACAAGGCATTAATTCTTCTGCAAGTTTAACACATTCATACGCTTCTTTAACGTCATGAACCCTTAAAATATTGGCGCCGTTCATAATTGCGGCCATATTAAGGGCAGTGGTTCCGTTTAAAGCATTTTTTGCATCGGTTTTAAGTACTTTGTAAATCATGGATTTTCGGCTTAGGCCTATAAGCAATGGATGCTCAAGATTTTTGAAAAGCCCAAGTTTTTGTAAAACTTCATAATTCTGCTCCAAGGTTTTTGCAAACCCAAACCCAGGGTCTATAACAATGTCTACAATTCCCAAGGCCTTAGCGGCATTGATTCGTTCGGAGAAATAGGAAATTATATCAACTAGAAGGTCATTGTACGTGGTTTGCTGTTGCATGGTTTGGGGTGTGCCTTTCATGTGCATTATTATGTAGGGCACACGATGTTTAGCTACGGTCGGGAGCATTTGGTCGTCTAGCTTTCCGGCGGAAATATCATTTATCATGGCAGCTCCGGCATCAAGGCAGGCAGCGGCCACTTTACTTCTAAAGGTGTCAATGGACAGAATAATATCCGGGAAGTGCTTCAGTAACAGTTCTGTTAGGGGAAGCATACGTTTTATTTCCTCTTCTTCCGTAACATGTTCGGCACCCGGTCTGGAACTGTAACCGCCCACATCTATAAAGGTGGCACCATCATTCAGCATTTTCTCGGTCTGCTTTAAAATGGAGTCGTTGTTCCTGTATTTTCCGCCATCGTAAAACGAGTCTGGAGTACAGTTTAATATGCCCATCACTTTTGGGGTGGATAATTGGATGAGGCGGCCTTTGCAATTTAGTGTCATATATGATAAAGTTGAAGCGGTATTCCCTTGATTAACCAAGTTTAAAACACGAACTTTGAAAAATTCAAAATTTTGAGTGAAATTTACGCAAATTAGAAAGGATAGCCATGCAGAAGACTTCCGAACAATATGATGAGGTGATCAAAACCTGTAGAGACCTCTTTGAAAAGAAAATGAAGGATTACGGTAGTGCTTGGCGTATACTAAGACTTCCTTCGTTAACCGACCAGATTTTTATTAAGGCCCAGCGCATTAGGGGTCTTCAGGAAAACGAAGTTCATAAGGTGGATGAGGGCGAACGTTCTGAATTTATTGGGATTATCAACTATTCCATAATGGCGCTTGTTCAGTTGGAGAAAGGCGTGGCCGATCAACCAGACCTATCCGCAGAAGAGGCGGTGGCACTTTTTGATAAGCATGCTTTGGTTACTAAAACCCTAATGGAAAATAAGAACCATGACTACGGAGAGGCATGGCGAGACATGAGGGTAAGTTCTTTAACAGATCTTATTTTACAGAAACTTTTACGTGTAAAACAGATTGAGGATAATAAGGGTAAGACCTTAGTGAGCGAAGGTATAGATGCCAATTATCAGGATATGGTCAACTACGCAATTTTTGCAATGATTCATCTAGGTGTAAACTCTAAATCATAATATGAAATATCTTGTTGGCATTAGCCGAGTAATCGTAGGTATACTTTTTATTATCAGTGGTTTTATAAAATTGAACGATCCGGTTGGTTTTTCGTTCAAGCTAGAAGAATATTTTAGTCCGGGAGTTCTTGACCTTGCATTTTTTGAACCTCATGCACTTGCCATTTCTATTTTTGTCGTGATTTTTGAAGTGCTTTTGGGTGTGATGCTCTTAGTGGGTTTTAGGGTAAAATTTACCGTTTGGAGTCTGCTGCTCATGATTATAGGGTTTACATTTCTAACCTTTTACTCCGCTTATTTCAATAAGGTTACGGATTGCGGTTGTTTTGGAGATGCAATTAAACTAACGCCTTGGGAATCGTTTACGAAAGACATTATTCTTCTTGTGTTCATCATAATCCTTTTTAAGGGTAAGCAATATATAACACCAATAATTGGTGCCAATGCTAAAAGAATTGCTACGCTTGCCTCTTTGGTTTTGTGTATTGGATATTGTGTCTATGTGTTAAACCATCTACCGGTTATAGACTTTAGACCCTATAAGATTGGGGCGAATATTAACGAAGGAATGATTGTTCCGGATGATGCTCCAAAGCCTATTTATGATTATGCTTGGCGGTTTAAGGTGAATGGAGAGGATAAAATTATAGTAACCCAAGGAGATTATCCGCAGGTAGACGGAGAATTCATTGATGTTGAAACTACAGAAGTCCAAAAGGGATACGAGCCTCCTATTCATGATTTTACCATAGAGCAGGAAGGTGTGAACCTTGCGGATACCTTACTGCAAGAACCCAAGTTGGTCATGATTATAGCTTATGACCTTAGAAAAACCAATAAGGATGTATATTCCGAGGTGAAAAAAGTTACGAACAAGGCTATAAAGAAAGGATATAAGGTCATTGGTATGTCCGCCTCAAATAATGAGTTGACAGGCGCATTAAGAAAAGAATATAAATTGAATTTCGAATTCTATTTCACGGATGAAACCGCATTAAAAACAATAGTACGTTCCAACCCAGGGGCTTTGGTCTTGGAGAAAGGAACGATCAAACAAAAAGTACATTATAACGATTTGGATGAGTTGGTTTTTGAATAATTTCAGAAGTCGATGAAAATGAATCAACCCCATACAATAACACTAAACACTTAAAAAATGAGAAGCAAAATTGTTGCAGGAAACTGGAAAATGAATAAAAACTTGGCTGAAACTGAAGCATTGTTGACCGAATTAGGGGCTAAGTTACCGGATACGCAGGCCGAGGTTATGGTTGCGCCAACTTATGTAAACTTGGCATCTGCCGTAAGAACTTTAGAATCTTCGGCTATAGAGGTTATTGCCCAGAATATGCACTTTGCGGAAAGTGGTGCGTATACCGGAGAAATATCTGCAGACATGTTGTTGAGTATTGGTATTGATACCGCGATAATTGGACACTCGGAAAGAAGGGCTTACTTTGGAGAGACCGATGAAATATTGGCAAAAAAAGTAAAGGCTGCCTTGGCTAAGAACATTCGTGTTATGTTCTGTTTTGGAGAGGAGCTTGAAGATAGAAAATCCGATAACCACTTTAAAGTTGTTGAAAGTCAGTTGAAAAATGCACTTTTCTCTTTGGACGCATCGGATTGGAGTAAAATAGTTTTGGCCTATGAGCCGGTTTGGGCTATTGGAACAGGTGAAACGGCTTCACCGGAACAAGCACAGGAAATGCATGCCTTTATCCGCAAGGCCATTACGGAAGCTTATGATGCTTCTATAGCTAATAATGTTTCTATCCTTTATGGAGGTAGTGTAAAACCAGCTAATGCAGAAGAGATTTTTGGCAAGCCAGATGTAGACGGTGGTCTTATTGGTGGTGCGTCATTGGTGGCAGATGATTTTGTAGCCATTATAAAAGCAATCTAAATTTAGATCGGAACGTTACTTTAATAGCCCTTTCCCAGTGTGTGGAAAGGGTTGTTTATTTAACAAAGAAATGACCATATACTAAATAGCAAAGCCAAGGGAGTTTTGTAAGTTAACGAACGAAAAGCCGACTAAACATCGGTCAAAAAGTACTAGGATGTCCAACACTATATATATTGAGTATAATTTCTCCGTAACCCCAATGCAGCCTGGTTCGGATATTTTAATTGCCGAGTTAGGCGAGGTTGGTTTTGAGAGTTTTGTGGAAAATGAAGATGGAGTGTTGGCCTATATTCAGAAAGACGACTGGAACGAGAGTATTCTTGAAACGGTTGAAATTCTGGATAATGAGCTGTTTACCGTAAACTTTGCTGTAAAAGAGATTGAACAGGAAAACTGGAATGCCACTTGGGAAGAGAATTTTGAGGCAATTCAAGTAGCGGACCAATGTGTTGTTCGTGCTCCGTTTCATGAAAAGCCCAATGTGCAGTATGATATTGTTATTGAACCTAAAATGAGCTTTGGTACCGGACATCATGAAACCACTCATATGATGCTTCAGTTTATTTTGGAAAATGATTTTGAAGGAAAGGACGTTTTGGATATGGGTAGTGGTACCGGAGTTTTGGCCATACTGGCGGCAATGAAAAATGCCGGTCATGTAGATGCTATCGATATTGATAATTGGTGCTATTTGAACGCCAAGGAAAACGTAGAACGTAATAATTGTGGACATATTTCCGTTTTTGAAGGTGATTCTTCGCTTTTAGGTAAACAGAAATATGATATCATTCTAGCGAATATCAATAGAAATATTTTGCTGGCGGATATACCGGTGTACGCTGAAAACTTAAGGGAAAACGGAATCCTATTCTTAAGCGGTTTCTATGAAGAAGATATTCCCTTAATTTCGGAACAGTGCCTGAAGTCAGGGTTAAAGTTTGAAAAAAATCTGCAAAAAAATAATTGGGTTGCAGTAAAATACGTATTTTAGAAGGGTATACTATTTTAAATTGATTGTATGAGTTTCAAAGAAAAAGTATCGGAAGAGCTACTATTAGAGGAAGAAGTAGTAAAACAAAATGAAATTGTTGTTTTTAATGATGATGTAAATACTTTTGACCATGTTATAGAAACTTTGGTTGATGTATGTGATCATACACCTGTGCAAGCGGAGCAATGCTCCCTTATTGTACATTACAATGGTAAGTGTACCGTAAAGACAGGTGAGTACAAAGATTTAGAACCTAGATGTAGCAAATTGCTACAGGCGGGTCTAAGTGCGGAAATCGTCTAGGATTTCTATAGGTTTTAGTGTGGAAGTTTGTTTCTAAGCACGCCATAGGCAAATGTGCCAAGCGTGGCGGCCGCTATAACAATGAGCATACTAAAGAACCCAGCTCCTAAGAGTATATACATAGGGCCCGGGCATGCACCCGCTAGCGCCCATCCTAATCCAAATATGGTACCGCCCAATATATAACGGGTAAAACTTTTATCTTTAGGGGGAAGATTTATTTCTTTCCCCTCTATACTTTTTACACGGAATTTTTTAATTGCCCACACGGAAATAGCTCCTAGTACCACGGCCGAGCCGATGATTCCATACATATGAAATGATTGAAACTTGAACATTTCAAATATTCGGTACCAAGAAACAGCTTCTGATTTAACCAATACAATGCCAAAAAATATACCAACAAGTAAGAATTTTAGAAACTTCATGCCTTAAAAAATTAGGGGTAATAGAAAGTGTGTCATAATAAGTCCTCCTGCAAAAAAGCCGATAACGGCAATTAAAGAAGGTAGTTGAAGGTTGCTTAAGCCGGTAATGGCGTGCCCAGAAGTACAGCCACCGGCATAACGGGTCCCAAAACCAACTAGAAAGCCACCTACTATTAAAACAGCCAGGCCTTTTAAAGTCAATACGTGGTTCCAATCATAGATTTCGGCCGGTAGCAAGGAAGTGCCGGCATTTTCAAAACCCAGTTCTTTTAGGTCCAATACGGTTTGTGGGTTAAGTTCTATAGCAGAACCATCCGATAGAAAGTTAACGGCAATAAAACCACCTATAATAGCACCAAGAACTACGGTAAGATTCCACTTTTGGGCCTTCCAATCAAACTTAAAGAAGTCGGAATATTTGCCGGCACCACCAATACTACAAAAGGTTCTTAGGTTGGAAGACATGCCAAAAGTCTTTCCAAAATAGATAAGGAAAACCATTACTAAGGTGATTAACGGGCCCGAAACGTACCATGGCCAGGGTTGAAGTATGCTATCCATATTAAAAATTTGTACAAATGTAAAGCTAAAGTGTTTAGGGCAATGTAATAGATGTTACATTATGCAGATTTGCAGAGATCTTGAATTTATTATAGTTTGTTGCAAAAATAAAACCCCTAGAAACGGGTGTTTCTAGGGGTTTCGAAGTGATCCTGACAAGATTCGAACTTGTAACCTTCTGATTCGTAGTCAGATGCGCTATCCAGTTGCGCCACAGGACCAATAAAATAACTTTGATTAGGTTTCCTCTTAGTAGAAGAAAAAAGAAACTGAATATTGCCAGCTTTTTACCTAACGGGGTGCAAATATATTTCTTTTTACATTTACGGCAAAATATAAGTTACTTATTAAATGAATTTAAAAACCTTTATTAGGGATATTGACAACTTTCCGCAAGAAGGAGTTGTCTTTAAAGACATAACTCCCTTGCTGGCAAATGCCCGGGCCATGCAATATACATTGGATAAACTCTTAGAGTTAGTAGGTGATGTTGCTATAGATAAAGTGGTAGGAATGGAAAGTCGTGGTTTTTTCTTTGCACCGCTATTGGCTCAAAAGCTTAATGCCGGGTTTGTTCCTGTGCGAAAGCCTAACAAACTTCCAGCTGCAAAAACCAGTCAGACCTACGATTTAGAGTATGGTACTGATACACTGGAGATTCACAGTGATGCAATTCTACCTGGAGAAAAAATATTGGTACATGATGATGTATTGGCCACTGGCGGGACGGCAAAAGCCACCTGTAATTTAATTGAGCGTTTGGGCGGTGAAATAGTCCAATGTAATTTTTTAATTGAACTGGATTTTTTAAGTGGAAGACAAAAGCTAGGTGATATTCCTGCTCAGGCACTTTTGCATTACTAGTCCAATGCCCGGGTTGTAACAAAATAACGCCAACCAATTAAAGCCATCTGCAATTTTGAAGCCTTTGAAAGGTCCAGTCTTCTTTTGGTAAAAGAGGGGAGTAGTACTTGGTTTGCTTTGGCAAGAAATTTAAAAAACGCTTTTTTCATCTGTTAGTTTATCTCATCTACTAACTTATTGAAAATAAAGTAAAAGACCGCCATATGGCGGTCTTTTATTATATAGGCCTATATGATTTAACTTACGCTACTATCGTGATCAGCGATACTAGAATTAATAATAGAAGTTTAGCAAGTGTAATCATAATTAGGGGTTTTTAGGGTTAATAGATAGCTGGTAATAATCGATTATCCAATCAAGATAATTAAAAGAAATGCGCATTTCCTAATGAATTGATACGAATTATTCAATTTGAATGCGGTTTTATAAGCGTATAAATGAATTAAGTTTATAATTTGAAAATTTATTCTTCGGTAATGTTGTAAATTGAAATTTAAATGAGCTTAAAATGTTCTAAAGTGTAATGTGTGAAGGGGTATTTTTAGAGCTGTTTTATTTTTTAAGCATAGTTTTGGTTAAGAATTGATGTTTTTTGGGTAAAACCATTTTTGGGCAGTAAGTTGTTTTACAGTAAATGATGCTTGGCTGGCCCGGAAAGAAAGCTATCAATAAGTTAAAATGTTCATATATCTTTGTTACATAATACCCTGAAACCAGTACATGCAAAATCTTCTTTTTATTTTTCTAGGCCTAGCACTTTTAATTTCCGGAGGTAACTGGCTTTTAAAATCGGCTGTGGCACTTTCATTACGATTGAATATTCCAAAAATTGTTATAGGTATGACGGTGGTGTCCTTTGCTACCTCCGCTCCTGAGCTTATTGTTAGTATTAAAGCTGCTCTTGATGGTTTCCCGGATTTGGCATTAGGCAATGTAGTAGGGTCCAATATAGCCAACTTAGGACTGGTATTGGCGGTAACCGTACTTATGGGAAGTATAGATGTGCGTAAGACATTTTACACAACAGATTGGCCTGTTATGATGGTTGCGTCATTGCTTTTTTTCGGGTTTATATTTTTTGATGGAGAATTACAGCAGTATGAGGGAATAATTATGGTTTTAGGTTTATTTCTGTTCTTGGTGTATTTGCTCCGTTTTCAAAAGCAGGCCGTTGAGGATGAAGCGCCCGAAGATGATGAACCTTTGCCTTTATATAAATTGGTACTGTTTTTAGGACTTGGAGGTACAGCGCTTTGGGGCGGCTCAGAACTGCTTATTAGCGGGGCTGTAGGTTTGGCTACACTATACGGTGTTAGTGAGCGTGTAATTGCAGTAACGGTTGTTTCTGTTGGTACAAGTATACCGGAATTGGCCGCATCTGTAATCGCAGTTATTAAAAAAGAAAAAGCAATCTCCTTAGGTAACCTTCTTGGGTCCAATATTTTTAATCTTCTAGCGGTATTGGGAATCACTTCTATAATCACCCCTATTAAAGTGGTAGATGAAGGGTTGTTGAGTAATGATATTTTTTGGATGCTGGGTATTTCTTTTCTTATCCTTCCTTTGGTGTTCATTCCTAGAGGTTTGCGTTTGGGATGGCGAGACGGGTTGGTTTTGTTAGCTTGCTATATCACCTTTGTTTGTATTACGGTTTCATAAGTCTCTTTTCTGCTTATTTACAATTTCCTAAAGATTTCTATAGCTAATCGTATAGATATGGTAACCTAAATTAACCCTTGGCTAATATGTGTTTTGTTGTTTTAGTGTCAACTTAAAAACCACTAAAATGAAAAAAATGAAATTGTTGTCAATGGCCGGATTATGCTTTTTATCCCTATTTACTTCTTGCGATAAGTTAGATGATTTTGTCGGAGGAGGAGCTCAGGACAAGGAGCGTAAAGAGCCATTGGTAATAGCGCACAGGGGCGCACAGTCTATTTACCCTGAACATACCTTAAAGGCTTACGCAAAAGCTATTGAAATGGGGGCGGACTATATAGAGCCAGACTTGGTTATGACCAAGGATAGCGTTTTAATTGCAAGACACGAACCTTTTATCTCGGGTACCACCAATGTTGCAGATTTACCGGAGTTTGCTGATTTAAAAACTACCAAAAACCTAGATGGAAAGGAAATAACGGATTGGTTTGTGTCCGATTTTACTTTGGAGCAAATCAAAAAATTAAAGGCCAAGCAGGCACGTTCCGACCGTTCTAATAGTTTTGATGGTATGTTCCAGATTCCAACTTTGGACGAAATCATCTCCTTGGCAAAATCAAGAAAAACTACAAAAGGAGAAAAAGTAGGGATATATCCAGAAATGAAGCATCCGTACTTTCACAATCAATTGGGGCTTGCTATTGAAGATGCTTTGTTAGAGAAATTGTCCGAAGCAAAATTAAATTCTTACCATTCGCCTGTATTTGTACAGTGTTTTGAGGTGGCTCCTTTGCAGTACATCAACTCAAAATCAGATGTAAAGTTGGTTCAACTTATATCAACCTATAATGTAAATGCAGATGGTACGTTAGATTTTAATGTTCCTGAGGGCGATTTTATTTCGTATGCCGCTCCTTTTGATTTTTATGCCAATGGTGATGCTAGAACTTATGAGTATTTCTCTACGGAAGAAGGTATGCGCTTTGCTTCTGAATATGCAGATGGTATAGGACCATGGAAACCTTTTGTAATTTCCTTTTCGAGGGATGAGAGTGGGGCGATTACTGTTCTGCCAAAAACCGATTTTATTGATTTGGCCCATAAGTATGATTTAGATGTACACCCTTATACCTTTAGAAACGAAGATGAGAAGTGGAGCAACGGTAATGCCCAAGCTGAATATCACTTGTTCTTTGATGCCGGTGTAGATGGTGTTTTTACGGATTATACGGATGAGGCCGTAAATGCAGTGCGTACTTGGGAAAGACTTAAGGAGGATTAAATTCTCCTATTAAAATAACTAGATGTAAAAAAAACGTCCGAACCCATGGGTTCGGACGTTTTACATTATGTCAACAACAAAAAAATTATATGCAATTATACATCTGCAGACTTAACTGTCTTGATGATTCTACCTGCAATTTTGTATGGATCACCGTTAGAAGCTGGTCTACGATCTTCTAACCAACCTTTCCAGCCTTGTTCAACTGTAATGATTGGAATACGTATAGAGGCACCTCTATCTGAAATACCATAACTAAAGTCGGTAATAGAAGCAGTTTCGTGAAGACCGGTCAAACGTTGGTCGTTAAATTCACCGTAAACGGCAATGTGCTCTTTTACTACTGGACGGAAAGCCTCACAAATTTTCTCGTAAGTTTCTTTATCGCCACAAGTTCTTAATGTAGTGTTAGAGAAGTTGGCGTGCATACCGGAACCGTTCCAATCCATGTCTTTTCCTAATGGTTTTGGGTGGTACTCAATATAGTAACCATGTTGTTCTGTTAATCTATCTAAAAGGTATCTAGCAACCCAGATTTCATCTCCAGCTTTCTTAGCGCCTTTAGCAAATAATTGAAATTCCCATTGTCCAGAAGCAACCTCTTGGTTAATTCCTTCAAAGTTCAATCCTGCATCAATACAAAGGTCAGCGTGCTCTTCTACGATATCTCTACCGTGAGTGTTTTTACCACCTACGGAACAGTAGTACATTCCCTGTGGAGCAGGGTAACCACCAATAGGGAAACCTAAAGGAAGTTGAGTGGCCGTATCCATAATAAAGTATTCTTGCTCAAACCCGAACCAGAAATCGTTATCATCATCATCAATAGTTGCTCTACCGTTAGATACATGTGGTGTTCCATCGGCATTTAAAACCTCGGTCATTACCAAGTATGCATCTCTACGTGCAGGATCTGGGTAAATGGCAACTGGCTTTAATAAACAATCTGAAGATCCACCTTCTGCTTGTCTTGTTGAACTTCCATCAAAAGACCACATTTCACAATCTTCCAATTTTCCTCCAAAATCGTTTACGACTTTGGTCTTGCTACGCATGTTCTGTGTAGGGAAATATCCATCCAACCAGATGTACTCTAATTTAGTTTTGCTCATAATTACGGTAATTAATTTTAAATTTAAAGACAAACAAAAATATGTTTTTTGTTGAATTATACTAATTTTTAGGGGGGTAAATGTCAAAAAATTGAGTATAATTTAGGATAGCCCTATTTTTGACAGGGTATTTTGTGGTAAGTTGATTATTTTAAGTTTTTATTATTAAATCGTTAATCCTTATTTTAGCCGTTCAAAATTTTGTAAAAGTATGTCTAGACAGCGATTTGATGCTATTGCCGAGAGCAGAAAGAGAGAGCGTATAAATGTTGATGAAAAGGGCCGTAGATCGGAGCTTTTTGCCAGCAACGTCTTCAATAGTGAACGAATGTTGCAATATCTTACCAAAGATGCATTGGCAAGTGTGCAGGGTGCTATTTTTTCAGGTTCAAAAATTGATAGAAAAATAGCGGACCAAGTAGCCGAGGCTATGAAATGTTGGGCTATTGAAATGGGGGCAACCCATTATACACATTGGTTTCAACCGCTTACCGGAGCTACAGCGGAGAAGCATGATGCTTTTTTTGATTTGATGCCCGATGGCAGGGCTTTGGAAAAATTTGGCGGCGGACAATTGGTGCAGCAAGAACCAGATGCTTCCAGTTTTCCCAGTGGAGGAATAAGAAATACTTTTGAGGCAAGGGGGTATACGGCATGGGATCCAACTAGTCCCGCGTTTGTGTATGATACTACCCTATGTATACCTACAATTTTCGTTTCCTATACGGGAGAGGCTTTAGATAATAAGGCGCCTTTGTTACGTGCATTAAGTGCGGTTGATGAAGCGGCAACTGCAGTTGCCCGATACTTTGATAAAACCGTGGTTAAGGTAAATGCAACATTGGGATGGGAACAGGAATATTTCCTAATAGACAAAGAACTTGCTTTTTCTCGCGTAGATATAAACTTAACGGGTCGCACTTTGGTAGGGCATTCTGCGGCTAAAGGTCAGCAGTTAGATGATCATTATTTTGGTGTAATACCGCTACGGGCCATTAATTTTATGAAAGAATTAGAGGTGGAGTGTATGCGCCTTGGTATTCCGGTTAAAACAAGACATAACGAGGTGGCTCCCAATCAGTTTGAGTTGGCCCCGGTTTTTGAGGAAGCCAATTTAGCGGTGGATCACAACCTTCTTTTAATGGATGTGATGGATCGTATAGCCGATAAACATCATCTAAAGGTACTTTTTCACGAAAAGCCGTTTGCCGAGATTAATGGATCCGGTAAACATAATAATTGGTCATTGGCCACAGATACGGGAGTAAACCTTTTAAGTCCGGGTTCTACGCCCATGAAAAACCTTCAATTTTTGACCTTTTTTATAAACACGATAAAGGCGGTTGATACGTATGAGGAGTTGTTGAGGTCTTCCATTGCATCGGCTAGTAACGATCATAGGTTGGGGGCAAATGAAGCACCACCGGCAATTCTATCCATATTCGTAGGTAAGCAGTTAGGTAGTGTTCTAGATGAGTTGGAGGGAGTCTCCAAAGGTAAATTGTCACCGGAGGAAAAAACAGAACTTAAACTTAATGTTGTTGGGAAAATACCGGAAATATTACTGGATAATACGGATCGTAACCGTACATCGCCCTTTGCGTTCACCGGAAATAAATTTGAAATGCGAGGCGTTGGTTCAAAGACCAATTGCGCCAAGCCTATGACTATTCTGAACACCATAGTCGCTAAGCAACTACAGGACTTTAAAAAGGAGGTAGATGCATTGGTAGACAAAAAGAGCCTGAAGAAAGATGAGGCTGTTTTTAATGTGCTGCGTGAGTATATTAAAACCTCTAAGCGCATTCGTTTTGATGGCGATGGCTATAGCGATGAGTGGGAAAAGGAAGCAAAAAGAAGAAAATTAAGTAACAATAAAAATACGCCGCAAGCCTTACAGGTTCTTACCTCAAAGGAAAGTTTGGACCTTTTTGAGTCTATGGGCGTTATGAGTGAAAAAGAGGTTGCTGCCAGACAGGAAGTAGAGCTAGAGGCCTATATATTACATATTCAGATAGAAGGTAGGGTTTTTAATGAATTGGTGTACAATCATATAATTCCATCGGTTGTTGAGTATCAGAATATGTTGATTAAAAATGTTTTGGGCCTAAAGGAAATCTATGGTGCGGCACACCGTAAGTTAACAGACGGACAGTCTGGAATTATTGAGCAAATAGCGGAACATATTGCCGAGCTAAAAAAACAAACAGATGCTATGACCGATGCTCGAAGAAAAGCCAATAAATATACGGACACCCATAAAAAAGCTTTTGCATACAGTGATAATGTAAAACCTTATTTTGATGAGATAAGGATGCACTGTGATAAGCTGGAAAGGTTGGTAGATAATCGCTTTTGGCCATTAACCAAGTACAGGGAGTTATTGTCTATTAAATAAAGGCATGGTATAGGTATTCAGTGAAAATTCTTCTGTATTTAAGAACTTTTGGAAAGTTTTTTTTGTCAAGCAAGGATTATTCGGTGAATACCTTATTTTTGCCAAAAAGCTGTAATAATGAGTTCGTCTACTAGTGAAAGATATAGCCAAAGAGGGGTTTCGGCCTCAAAAGAAGATGTGCACAATGCCATAAAAAACATTGATAAGGGACTCTTTCCAAAGGCGTTCTGTAAAATTGTTCCGGATTATTTAACCAATGATGAAGACTATTGTTTGGTAATGCACGCAGATGGGGCAGGAACAAAATCTTCGTTGGCCTATATGTACTGGAAAGAGACCGGAGACTTATCCGTTTGGAAAGGTATAGCACAAGATGCCCTTATCATGAACATAGATGATCTTATCTGTGTGGGAGCTACTGATAATATTATGCTTTCCTCTACTATTGGGCGTAATAAAAACTTGATTCCGGGAGAAGTTATATCCGAAATCATAAACGGCACCGAAGAACTTATAAAAGATTTGGCATCCCATGGGTTGACCATTCGTTCTACCGGTGGGGAAACTGCAGATGTGGGTGATTTGGTTCGGACTATTATTGTAGATTCTACGGTTACGGCGCGTCTAAAGAAAACAGATGTTATAGATAATGCCAATATAAAGGCAGGAGATGTTATTGTTGGTTTGGCCTCCTTTGGTCAAGCAACCTATGAAAAGGAGTACAACGGGGGTATGGGCAGTAACGGGTTGACTTCTGCTAGGCACGATGTTTTCTCTAAATATCTTGCTGAGAAATATCCGGAGAGTTTTGATGCTTCCGTACCAGATGATTTGGTGTATTCAGGGAGCACAAAATTAACGGATAAAGTTGATGAAAATTTACCATTGGATGCGGGTAAATTAGTATTGTCACCTACCCGAACGTATGCACCTATCGTAAAGAAAATTTTAAGCAAATATTCTTCCCAGGATATTCATGGTATGGTACACTGTAGTGGTGGTGCGCAAACTAAAATTCTACACTTTGTAGATGAGCTTCATATTATAAAGGACAATCTTTTTCCTGTGCCACCTCTATTTAAATTAATTCAAGAACAATCCGGTACGGACTGGAAAGAAATGTACCAGGTGTTCAACTGTGGTCATCGTCTTGAGATTTATACCAGTGAAGCCGTAGCCAAAGATCTTATTGCAATTTCCGAAAGCTTTGGTGTAGATGCTCAAATTGTAGGTAGGGTAGAGGCAAGTCCTTCTAAAAAACTGACCATAGAGAGTACTTATGGCAAGTTTGTCTATTAAAGCATACGAATCGTTTCAATACTTCGTTTTCTATAGTAAACAGTAGTACTATGGAGAGAAAACAGTTCTTAAAAACCCTAGGGGCCAGTGCAGCCTTTGCCTTGGCTTTTCCATGTTTACACGGCTGCTCTAGTGACAGTGGCGATGATGGAGAAGCGGAAGGAAACACCCCAATACCTACTGGAATAGATTTTACTCTTGATTTAGAAGCTCCGGAAAATGCGAAACTAGCCAGTAATGGCGGTTTTGTTTTGAAAAATTTAGTGGTGGTGGCTAAAAATTTGGAAGGAGAATTTGTTGCTGCTAGTCAAGTTTGTAGTCATCAGGGATATGAAGAAGTGCGTTTTGCCAATTTGCATGGAGGTATTTTTTATTGTGATGTGCATGGTTCGCAATTTGAGCAAGATGGTGCTCCAAAGAACAAAGTAGACAGTGCTACACCCAAGGCATTGAAAATTTTTAAAACCGAATTAACGGATAATATGCTACGCGTATTTGAATAAATGGCATTGAATTTGTTTTAACCCAGATATGAAAAAGGTCGTATTCTTACTATGCATGAGTTTTGTTAGTTCTCTTTTTGCTCAAAATTGGCAGGAGAACTATACAGAAGCCCAAGCTCTGGCAAAAGAAACCAACAAAAACCTATTATTGGTTTTTGCTGGGTCAGATTGGTGTGCGCCTTGCATAAAACTGGAAAAGACTATTTGGGAATCTGCAAATTTTAAACAGTTTGCAAAGACGGATTTGGTGCTCTATAAGGCGGATTTTCCGAGAAAGAAAGCCAATAAGCTTAGTAAGGATTTAGTTATTCAAAATGCAGATTTAGCAGAACAATATAACCCACAAGGGCACTTTCCTTTGGTTGTTCTTTTAAATGAAGAAGGTAAGGTTTTAGGTAATACAGGGTATCTTAAACTTACTCCGGAAGCGTATGTAAATCACTTAAAGACTTTTTTAAAGTGAGGAAACTACTATGCATAATATCTTTTTTTTGTCTTTTGAGCAATTTTGCTCAGGAGAAAAAACTGGTTACCGTACATAAGGCCATGGAGCTTATGGGTACCCGGTTTGATATAACCGTTGTTTCCACCAATGAGGATTTAGGTTATATAAATATAGAAGAGGCTACTGCAGAAATTAAGCGTATTGAGAATATGATCTCTGCATGGAACCCGGAATCAGAAACTTCATTGATCAATTCAAATGCTGGAATAAAACCGGTAAAAGTAAGTCTGGAATTATTTATGTTGATAGAGCGGGCCAAACAGATTTCTGAAATAACGGATGGTGCTTTTGATATTTCTTTCGCTTCTATGGATGTCGTTTGGAAGTTTGATGGGTCAATGGCAAAAATTCCTACTCCGGAAGAAGTTAGCGCTTCCGTGAAGAATGTAGGCTATGAAAAAATAATATTGAATCCTGTAGATCATACCGTATATCTAAGTCAAAAAGGTATGAAAATATCTTTTGGGGCTATTGGTAAAGGGTATGCGGCGGATAAGGCCAAGGAGCTTTTGGTGTCCAAACAAGTGTTGGGAGGTATCATCAATGCCGCTGGAGACCTTACTACGTGGGGTACAAAAGCAACTGGAGAAAAATGGCTAATAGGTATAGCCAACCCATTAAGTGATGAAAAAATATTTTCTTGGCTGCCCATTGTTGAGTCCTCTGTAGCCACATCGGGGAATTCTGAAAAATATGTTCTTTTTGATGAGGTTAAATACTCACATATTATAGACCCTAGAACCGGTTATCCTACAACAGGGGTCAATAGTGTTTCCATTTTCGCCAAAAGCGCAGAATTATGTGATGCACTGGCAACCGCTGTGTATATTATGGGTAAAGAAGATGGTCTTGCGCTAATAAATCAATTGGGCGGTACCGAGGTTATTCTGGTAGATGCCAATAATGAGAGATATAATAGCAGTGGTATTTTGTTGAATGACAAGCCTTAGCGAACTACTAAATCTTCCGTTAAATAAAAAGTAAACAAACCTCTTATGATTTGGGGCTTCTAACTATTGCTTTTCATCAAAATAAAGGGATATCAATAAATGTACAAATTTGTCGTAAATTCGCAGCACAAGTGATGTAAGATAATGATAGATAAACTCAATATTGTTAAACAGCGTTTTGATGAGGTTTCTGACCTAATTATTCAACCGGATATTATTTCCGATCAGAAGCGCTATGTAGAATTAACTAAAGAATATTCAGACCTGAAGGAACTGGTCGGTAAGCGGGAGCAGTACGTAGAGCTTATGGACAATATTCAGGAGGCTGAGGAAATAATAGCGGACGGTAGTGATGAGGAAATGGTGGAAATGGCCAAAATGCAGCTAGAAGAAGCAAAGGGAAACCTGCCCCAGCTAGAGGAGGAAATAAAATTGATGCTTATACCTAAGGATCCGGAGGACGCCAAAGATGTGGTAGTGGAGATAAGGGCTGGAACCGGTGGCGATGAAGCCAGTATCTTTGCTGGAGATTTGTTCCGTATGTACACCAAATATTGTGAGAACAGGGGTTGGAAGACCAATGTTATTGATTTAAGTGAAGGTACAAGCGGCGGTTATAAGGAAATTCAGTTTGAGGTAACCGGGAAAGATGTTTACGGGACACTTAAGTTTGAGGCGGGCGTTCACCGTGTACAGCGTGTACCCCAGACCGAGACCCAGGGTAGGGTGCATACCAGTGCCGCAACGGTAATGGTTTTGCCAGAAGCGGAAGATTTTGATGTACAAATAGATCCTAAGGATGTACGGATAGATTTTTTCTGTTCTTCAGGGCCTGGTGGGCAGTCTGTAAACACCACATATTCTGCGGTGCGTTTAACACACATTCCTACCGGATTGGTGGCGCAATGTCAAGATCAGAAATCGCAGCATAAAAACAAGGATAAAGCTTTTAGGGTACTACGTTCACGTCTTTATGACCTTGAATTGGCCAAAAAGCAAGAGGAAGATGCGGCAAAACGTAATTCCCAGGTAAGTAGTGGAGACCGTTCAGCAAAGATTAGAACGTATAACTATCCGCAAGGACGGGTTACTGATCACCGTATTGGTTTAACCCTTTATGATCTGCAAAATATAATTGATGGTGATATCCAGAAAATCATTGATGAACTTAGTTTTGTTGAAAATACCGAAAAACTTAAAGAAGCTTCCGAAATTTTTTAAGCCTCTTTATTCTTGAAAACTCTAATATAATAGCGTAGCGTTTCTATGACTACAGAACAACTTGTTGCCCAGATTAGAAAAAAAAAGTCGTTTTTATGTATTGGTCTTGATACCGATCTAGAGAAAATTCCGCCTCATTTACTTGAAGAAGAAGACCCGATATTTGCTTTTAACAAGGCGATTATAGATGCCACGCATGATATTTGTGTCTCCTATAAACCTAACATTGCTTTTTATGAAGCCTATGGTATAAAGGGGTGGCAGGCGTTAGAGAAAACAATAACTTATATCAATACCAATTATCCGGAAATATTTACTATAGCAGATGCTAAAAGAGGGGATATAGGAAACACATCAACACGTTATGCCAAGGCATTTTTTGAGGACTTGGAGTTTGATTCGGTTACTATAGCTCCGTATATGGGAAAGGATTCCGTTGAGCCATTTTTGGCTTTTAAGGATAAGCATACCATACTATTGGCGTTGACCTCTAATGTGGGTGCTTTTGATTTTCAAACGAAGCTGGTAGAGGGTAAGGAATTGTATAAAACCGTACTTGAAACCTCAAAAACGTACAGCAATGCTGAAAATTTGATGTACGTAGTAGGGGCTACCAAAGCCGAATACTTGAAAGATATCCGAAAAATTATTCCTGAAAGCTTTTTGTTGGTGCCAGGTGTTGGCGCACAAGGGGGCAATCTAAAGGAGGTCTGTGAAAATGGAATGAGTGAAAATGTAGGTCTTCTAATAAATTCTTCAAGAGGTATAATATATGCCTCAACAGGTTCAGATTTTGCAGACGCAGCAAGGCACAAAGCTTTGGAGCTACAACGCCAAATGGCCGAACTTTTATAATTTACGAAGAAATTACTTCATCATATTTTCTAGAACCCTTTGGATTTTTTCAGCTTTTTGCTCAAAAAATTCTACCAATTTGGCATCGGTATACTTCATGTCGCTAGCCTTGTTCAAAAAGGTCTGATACTGGTACTCTAAAAGTGAAATCGCGTTTCTGTTTGAAGCGATTGGAGTAACTGTTCCTACTTTGCAATATTGATTTTCCATAGTCTTAAATTCCTTTATTACAAATATACGCACGTAAATCATCTTTGGATCTCGATAATCGCTGTAGATAGCAAAAATTAAGTTGAATTGATGATTTATTAACAGTTACCAAATACAATGGTTGCGAATCTGTTTTAAGTCTTGTTAATAACTCATTTTTCCTTGCGGATGTGTTACTTATTTTTTCGTTAAAACGATAAGATATTAACAATGAGCATTAGGGTTTGCAGGAGCTTGTAAACCAGATTCTTAAGTTTTTTACGTTTTTCTTGAATTTTTCGTTTTTTCATGTCTTTGTGAATTATATTTTTCGCTCAATTCTAAAATGGATCAAAAGATTTAATACATTGCAAGATTCCCTAATGGGAGAAAACGAGAGAACACTTTGTTGAATTATGTAACATATCTAAACCAAGAATCGGATTCTTGGGTAACCTTTGTACACGGAGCTGGGGGCAGTTCTTCTATTTGGTACAAACAGCTAAGGGAGTTTAAAAAGCACTTTAATGTATTGCTTTTGGACCTTAGGGGGCATGGTGATTCCCAACCTGGTCTTAAGGATGCCTTTAACGATAAGTATACTTTTGATTACATTACGGAAGATATATTGGAGGTGCTTGATTTTCTTAAAATCCAAAAATCGCATTTCATTGGTATTTCATTAGGTACGGTACTAATAAGGAATTTGGCCGAAAAATATCCGGGACGTGTAGAGAGTATGGTGTTGGGCGGGGCAATTATTCGGTTAGATATGCGCTTTAGGCTACTAATGGGCTTTGGAGGCTTGTTTAAATCACTGGTACCTTATATATGGTTGTACAAGCTTTTTACTTTTGCGATTATGCCAGATGGCAATCATAAAGAGTCTAGATTGCTTTTTGTAAGGGAGGCCAAACGAATGTACCAAAAGGAATTTGTAAGATGGTACAAAATGGGCTCGCAAATCAATAGACTCTTACGTTTTTTTAGAGCTGGTGATATCAATATCCCAACATTATATGTTATGGGAGGTGAAGATTACCTTTTTCTTCCTTCCGTTAAGAAAATGGTTCAAAAACAATCTCAATCCAGTTTGTTGACTATTGAGCACTGTGGTCATGTGGTAAACGTGGAGCAGCCACAACTTTTCAATCGTTTTGTAATAGACTTTGTTGCAGACGTAAATAGAGGTTAGTTTAGCAAATTGTAGTTCAATACTGTTATTAGGAACTATAAGAATTTGCTGATAGTATTTTGATTAATAGAATAAAAAAAAACCGGTGCTCCCACCGGTTTTAAACTAACTAACTCAAAAATTACTAACTCAAAAAATTCAGTATTTTAATATATAATTTTTACAATCAACAAGGTTGGTAAAGTTGTAATCTGTAAAGACTACTTATGAATTTAACGGGTTAATTTTCAAGTTATTGTAGGGTTTATGTAAAATATTTTGCTTTAATCTTGGAGGCTAAAAACACGCCTTAAAAGGTCCGTTGTTCTAGAGGTGGCATTGTTCCTTATTTCCTTTTCTTCTACAGCTATCATGGTATAAACACCATTAAGTGCTTCTTGGGTAACATAGTCCGTTAGGTCAGGGTTTACTTTCTTTGTTAACGGTATGTTGTTGTATTTGGTAATAAGGTTGCTCCAAATTTTATCGGCCCCTACTTTGCTAAAGGAATTCTTGATAACGGGATTAAATTTAGCGTAAAGTTGCGTTTGCGTAGCTGAGGTTAAATATTGCGTGGCTGCATTGTCGCTTCCCAATAAAATGTTTTTTGCATCGTTAAAAGTTATGCCTTTTACGGCATCAACAAAAATAGGGGTGGCTTCACCAACCGCATCTTCTGCGGCTCTGTTCAACACCTTTAACCCTTCATCTGCTAGACTTCCTAGTCCAATATCACGTAACGTCTTATCTACTTTTTGAAGTTCTTCGGGTAACAGAATTTTTACAGCTTCATTTTTTAAGAAACCATCTTCTTGGGTTAGTTTGCTTACTTGACTTTGAATGCCTTTGTCTAAAGCTTGTCTAAGGCCAGCGGCAATTTGGTCATTACCTAAGGCCGTTTCACCCTGAGGTAGTTGGTTTACCACCTGTTGTAGTTCGTGACATGAGGTTAGACTCAGGGCAAAAAATAGTATAATTAGTTTTTTCATAGCTTTAATTTTGATTTTCGCTTCAGTAAAGAAATAGAGGAAACACAACCCTTTATAGTAATGGCTGTTATAGATTTGTTATAAGATGTTCTTTAAATATATACTACGAAAAAATTACGGTCTTATTGTTGTAGACCATAGTCTTTCTAAGAATATGTAGTTTAACAGCTCTAGAAAGCACAATTTTTTCTAAATCACGCCCTTTGGCAATGAAATCTTTAATGCTGTGCGCATGGGTTACCGTGGTAACGTCTTGTTCTATAATTGGGCCGGCATCCAGTTCTTCCGTAACATAATGGCTTGTGGCTCCAATAATCTTTACACCCCGTTTAAAAGCGGCATGATACGGTTTGGCACCGGCAAACGCAGGTAGGAACGAGTGGTGAATGTTAATGATGCGGTTGGGGAAATTGCTTATGATTTTAGGACTTACAATCTGCATGTACCTAGCTAGAACAATAAAATCTACTTGATGCTCCTTCAGTAGTTCCAGTTGCTTTGTTTCTGCCTGCTCCTTGGTTTCCTTGGTTACCGGTATGTGGTAATAGGGAATGTTAAACTGGTCAGCAATAGGTTTAAGGTCTGGATGGTTGCTAATAATGAAGGGAATTTCAACTTCAAGCTCACTAGAGTTAAATCTACTTAAAAGGTCATAAAGACAATGGTTGTATTTGGAAACAAAAATGGCCATCCTCGGTTTCACCCCACCTTCATGCATGCTCCATTGCATTTGGTACCTATCTGCAAGTTCTTTCTGAAACTCTTGTTTAAAGGTTTCGGTAGCAAATGAGGGGTCTTCAAAATCACTGTCCAAGCGCATGAAAAATACGTTGGCCTCCTTATCAACATGTTGGTCAAGATAAACGATGTTTCCTTTATGTTGGTGGATAAAGTTGGTGGTGGTACTTATAATCCCTGCTTGGTCAGGACAATGAATAAGAATAGTTGTTTTCAAAATCGATAATTTAAAATCCAAAATTAGAACTTTAAACTTACAATTTTAGTATGTTATAAAATTTAAAACAAAAATGAGGGGGAAGGTGTTCAATTAAAATAATTGGCACCTCCGTCCGGAAAAGAACTGCGCCATTTTTTAAATGACCGTCTAAAGCTCTTTATTTCGGTTCTTAAGAGGTTCAGGTACTCTTTTTCTTTTACGCCATCTTTTTCCAGACCATTGCAATATGAGTTAATGTTGCGTATCATTATATTAATGAAACTTGCACTTTTCATACGCTCTATATGACAACCGCTAATTTCTGCGGAAGCAATTTTTTTAGGAATAAGAATAGCATCCGTTAATAGGGAATCTGCAATGCTATCTCTATGGCTATTAGATTGGTAGAGGTTAAGAAGGTCTTTGTTCAAAGAAACGTACGATGCAATTTCCCTGCTCATATGACAGAGTTCCAAAGCTTTTTTATAGACCGGTAAGGCACGAAGGTTCTTGTACGACATTTTTTCTTTAACTACCAATTTGGATTAATAAAGTTACGGCCAGATTTCAAGTTTTGTCTTTAGAATCAAAAGCTATTTTGTAATTTAGCTTTGGATAACAATCTATTTTTAAATTTTAGTTTCGATAATGAATATAGATGATTTAAACTGGAAAATACTCAAAAGACTTCAAGCAAACGCTCGCGAAACCTTTGCGGATATTGGTAGGCATGTAGGGCTTACGGCTCCCGCTGTGGCGGAGCGTATAAAAAAAATGGAGGATCTTGGAATTATTGAAGGCTATAACACCAAAGTCTCGCATGCAAAGACAGGTCATCATCTAAAAGCTATTATAACCTTGCGGGCTTTTATGGGGAAACTAAAACCTTTTTTGGAAACGGTAAAAACTTACAAAGAGGTGGTAAACTGTTATCGCATAACCGGAAACGAGAATATAGTTATGGAGGTGGTTTTAAAGGACCAATTTCATTTAGAGCGGTTCATAGATAAACTTATTCAATATGGAGAGACACGTACCCATATTATTTTGTCTAACGTGGTGTCCAGTGCTCCCATAGGCAAGAATACATTTTAATATAGTTTAAGCAATTAACTATTACCTAACAGCTATATTAAAAATAAGTGCCTAGAACTAGTAAAGAGTTTCTTATATTTAGCATTCCGGTTTTTTCGGAATTACGCTATAGAAAATGAAAACATTAGGATTTTTGCTAGTGCTACTATCGTCTTATGGGCTAATGGGCCAGATTAAGGTAGATGATACCGGTTATTCGGTAGAAGAATTGGTGAAAAACGTACTGATTAACAGTAATTGTGCGGAAACGGGTAATTACACGTCAAAGACAGGTCTGGCCGAGGGTCTAAATGGTATAGGATATTTTGAGGCAAATGGTTCCGATTTTCCGTATGAAGAGGGTATTGTATTAAGTACGGGGCAGGCCAAGTTTGCCGAGGGTCCTAATGACAACATTCATGATGCTGGTAGCGAGCAGTGGCCTGGTGATGCCGATTTGAAATCCATAACAGGCTCCGATATACTTTTCAATGCTTCTTACCTACAGTTCGATTTTGTTCCGCATACCAATCATATCAGCTTTAATTTTTTATTCGCTTCGGAAGAATATCAAGAAAACTATCAATGTACTTTTGGAGATGTTTTTGCTTTTATCCTAACGGATTCAAAAGGGGTGTCTACAAATTTGGCGGTATTGCCCAATAATAAACTACCGGTAAGTGTAACTTCTATACGTCCTGGTGTTGATGGGGAGTGCGGAGGAAAAAACATCGCCTACTTTGATAAAATAAATGGCGAAGATTCAGCTATTTCCTTTCATGGCCAAACTACAAGTTTAACCGCAGAATCTCCCGTAGTTCCCGGAAGTTCATATACTATTAAGTTAGTAATTGCTGATAATAGGGATTCTAAGGTAGATTCGGCCGTTTTTTTGGAGGCAGGAAGTTTTTCATTGGGGTATGATTTAGGTGGGGACAGGACCGTAGAAAGTGGTAATCCTGTATGTATAGATGAGGTTATTGAATTAGATGCCACTGTAGAAGGGGTTACGGATTACAAATGGTATAAAGATGATGTTGAAATTGTGGATTGGTCAGGAACTGCTACTGTTAATGTAACCGAGAGTGGAGATTACCGTGTGGAACTGGTTTTTTCTGAATCTTGCGTGGCTTCTGGAACCTTAAAAGCGGAGTTTATTCCGGCTCCCGTTATTACGGAAGCACCAGCGGATTTAGTTTTTTGCGATATTGATGATACTTCTGGAGAGGTGATAAATCTTACAGTTAATAGTCTACCTATGTTAGGTGGGCAAGATACCAACATTTATCAGGTTACGTATTATTCAACTCTAAAGGATGCAGAGGAGTTTAAAAATTCTATTGAAGCCCCAGAAACCTATGAGTTAGTAAATGAGTCCCAGACTATTTTTGCAAGAATATCTTCCGGGAGCAGTTGTTATAAAATTGCCTCTTTTGAGATTAATTTACTCGGACTTAATTTTCAATCGGAACTTGAGGAAGAGTATGTTCTTTGTTTGGATGCCGAAGGTGAAACATTAGACCCATTACCTGTTTTAAATACAGGGCTTTCCGCTTCGGCCTATAGGTTTGCCTGGTATAAAGACACTATTTCCGCCGATAATTTAATAACCGGGGCAACGGATGCTTTTTACACAGCAAATGAGGAAGGAAATTATGTGGTGCAGCTTCAAAATATTGAATTGGGTTGTGAGTTTTCGATAGCTACTAAAGTAGTTAGCTCCCAACAACCCGAAGTTTTTGAAGTGGTCTTTGTTTCAGATCCTTTTACAGATAATAATACGGTAGACCTCATGGCCGAAGGAAACGGAAATTACCTTTACAGTATTGATGGTTTTGATTTTGTGTCGGATAATAGGTTTGAAAACCTAAGTCCGGGAGAGCATACGGCCTATGTGACGGACATTCATAATTGCAGTACGTTGTCCGAAGAATTCACTGTAGTAGATTTTCCTAGATTTTTCACCCCCAATGGAGACGGTGTTAATGATGTTTGGACCATTACAGGTTTTTCTCAAATAGAGAATCCGGATGTTAGTATTTTCAACCAGTATGGTAGGTTGTTGTATCAGTTAAACGGAAACGTGGGCTGGGATGGGACTTTTAATGGGCAGGCGGCTCCGTCTAGCGATTATTGGTTTAAAGTGGAATACACAAAAGATGGGGTTCGGAAAGAATTTAAAAGTCACTTTTCTTTAAAAAGGTAATAGGGTGACCCTTTGTTAGGTGTGAAGACTTCCCTTTAGATACCATTTTTAAATTTTTTCAGTATCCAGTGTGTAAAAAACACAAACTTTCTATAGAAGAACGCTCTCTAATTGTTAATTTTAATTCATGGATTTGGATAAACTTAATGAGTACGCTCAAATTGCAATAGATAAAGCGGTTTTTTATATACCTCGCATTTTCTTAGCGGGACTGATTTTATGGATTGGTTTTAAGTTAGCCAAGAAAGTAGTAGAGCTCGTAAGGAAGGCTCTGGAAAAAACTGGGTTTTCGGAAACCCTCCGTCCATTTTTGTCTTCAATTGTAGGGGTGCTGCTAAAAGGTACGGTTCTGTTTATTATAGCAACCGTTCTAGGGGCGGACCTTACAGGTCTTTTTGCCATATTGGCTGCAGCGGCTTTTGCGGTAGGGATGGCATTGCAGGGGAGCTTAGGCAACTTTGCTTCCGGTATTTTAATTTTAACGCTTAAGCCCTTTAAGGTATCGGATTGGATTCAAGTAGACGATAAGTTTGGTCGGGTGGTGGAAATAGGCATTTTTAGTACGGATGTGCTCACTCCTGGTAATAAAATATTGATTATTCCCAACTCTATGATTACTGAATCCGTAGTGACCAATTATTCGGAAAAAGGAATGATCAGGTTGGAGTTAGAGGTTACCATGCCCTATGAAGAGAGCTTTCCTAAAGTAAAAAAGGTTTTGGAGAATGCCCTACAAGAAGTTTCAAAAATTCTACCTGAACCTGCACCGGAAATAGGAATCTTGGATTTTGATTCGCACAATGTGCAATTGATCGTAAGGCCGTTTGTGTTGCCAGATGATTTTTGGGAAGTAACGTTTAATGCCAATAAAGCCATTAAAAAGGCCTTTAGCGAACATGATGTTAAAGTGGCTTACTCGGAAGGTGTGGAAATAGGAAAAATAGGGGAGTAGCCTTGAATTAATTTTTTACTGCCCGCTCACGTTAAGCAAAAATCTATGAATGTCTGTCTTTTGGCTAGATTTTTGATGATTCAATTTTTATGAAAAGAATACTATTGTTACTGGCCTTTAGTGCTATGTTTATTGGTTCTGCCCAAAATATCACCTTAAAAAAAGGGGTGGTAATAGATTCGCTGGCAGTTAAAGATACAATTCCGGAAACCTTCTCTTTGTACCTGCCAAAAAAGTTTGACGTTTCAAAAACATGGCCAGTGGTGTTTGTTTTTGATATGAACGGCAGGGGTAGACAGGCTTTGGCCATGTTCAGTGCTGCTGCGGAAGAACAAGGTTATGTTCTTGCGGCGTCTAATAATGTTAGTGATACCTTATCTATTTCAAAGAACATTTTGGTTACCAGTAGAATGTTCAATACGGTAGCCACTATGTTGCCCATTAGAAAGAATGGTATATATACAGGTGGTTTCTCTGCGGGTGGCCGTTTTTCTACTTTGGTTCCCACGTTCATAAAAGGTGTTGAGGGAGTAATTGCTTGTGGAGCTGCAGTAGCTAACGTTGAGGTGCTTACCAGTAGAAATCCGTTTCATTTTATAGGTATAGTGGGGGATGAGGATTTCAGTTATTCTGAAACGCTATCCGTAGAAAAAATCTTGAGTAAGATGAAATTTCCTAATCAGGTATTGGTTTTTGAGGGAGGTCACCAATGGCCAAGTACAAAAGAACTTGGTTCTGCTCTCAAAATTTTGACCTTGGCGGCTATGGCAAAAGGAGGGACTCCTAAAGATGAAGCTTATATAGATGAGAGTTATAATGCGGATTTACTAAAAGTAAATAAATTATATACTACTAATAAACCTTTGTTAGCAGATGGTTGGTTAGAGGAAATGACGGAAATGTACCAACCTTTTGTCTCTTTAGATTCTATAAAGAACAGTAGAAAGACGCTTAGAAAAAGCAGGCTGTTCAGAAATCAAAATAGGGCGCAGAATTCAATTTTTTTAAAGGAAAGTTTTCTTAAGGACGAGTTTAACTATTACCTTGAAGAAGATATCCTAACATATAACTACAACAATTTGGGGTGGTGGAAGTATCAGATGGAAGAACTTCAGAAATTTCAGAAAAACCCAAATATACTACAGCAAAAAATGGGGAAACGATTGGAAGGCTATGTAAAAGCATTGGTTTCCGATAATGTGGATATATTAAGTGCGGAGAGTCCTATTGATGGCGAAGCACTTAACTTTTTATGGATGTTAAAGACCGTAATTGAGCCGGATAATTTTGAGAGCTACTTGAAAATTATATCCTATACAGCTAAAACCGATGATTATGGAACGGCGCTTTTCTATTTGGAAGAACTTTTAAAAAGAGGGTATACCAACCGTGGTGAGCTCTACGCTCTGGAAAATACGGCCTTATTACGTATAACGCCAGAGTTTAATGAGTTGGTAGAGAAGTATTTAAAAGAAGCTAGGTATTCTATTTTTGAAGAGTAACCTTATGGGGTTATTTTAAGATGAGGAACCTCGTTTAAATCCCAATTTATGACCAAGCCTTGAGCTAAAGCATCCGTAACCTCTTTTCCGTATAAATACTCGCATAAATAAAGTGCGGCTTCAAAGCTTTTTGCGCCTCCTGCAGAAGTAATGTACTTTCCATCATGAACAAATAGAACACTGTCCGCAACTTTAAGAGAGGGAAACATTTCTTTATAAGCTTCAATATCACTGGGAAAAGTGGTTGAGGTTTTCCCTTTAAGTACACCGGCTTTGGCTAAAACAAAAGCGCCATCGCAATGGCTGGTCATGAATAAAGCAGAGCTATCTATTTTTCGTACAAAATTCAACATTATGCTATATCTTAGGTCCGTATCTAAATGGTGTTCTGCGCTAGGAACTACCAAAATATCTATTGGGGGCAGTTGATCCGTGGTATAGTCAAAATCCGGTAGTAGGCGTATACCTTCAAAAGTGGTAACGGGTTCTAAGGTGTTGGCTACGGTAAAAGTGTTCATAGCTTTTATATTTTTTCTGAATTTGGTATGCTGAAAAATATCGAACGGAGCGGTTAATTCAGTGTTGAAAGTGCCGTTCATGATTAGAAAAGCTACGTTATAGCGATCGGGTAATATTTCGGGCATAACTCTTTCCGTTTCGACTTTTATTTTGACTTCTTTTTTGGGTGAGTTGCACGAGAAAAACAAGGTTAGGGCGAGTAGGATGGTGTAAAGTGCTTTCATTTTATTCATTTGGGTTGCAATGTACAACCGGTTCGATTAGGTTAATTACTTAATGTTGTATTTTTGTTGCAAAAATTAAGTTTATGAGAATTCTTGTTTTATTTTTTTTCTTTATGATTATAGGTTGCAAGACCGATAAAAAGTATCACGATGCACCTGAGGAAAAAGAGGTGGTTCTTGAAACCGATGCATTGCAGGCTATTTTGGATCATCAGAAAAAATTGAATGAGGAATTTAAAGATCCAGAAACATCGCCCTTGCCAGACCGTTACCGAAAAGACTTTGAAGCATTGGATTTCTTTGCTCCCGATACCAATTATGTAGTAACCGCCAAGTTTGTACGTACACCTGAGGCGTTGCCATTTTTAATGCCTAGCACCACTGGTGAGGCATCTGAAGAAACCGTTTACGGTATTGCCCATTTTACATTAAATGGAAAGAACAGACAGTTAGAGGTGTATCAAAACAAAGAACTAATGCAGCAGGAAAAGTATAGGGATTATCTCTTTTTGCCTTTTACGGATAATACTAATGGAGAGCAGACGTACACAGGCGGGAGATATATAGATCTTTCAATACCTGATGGTGATACTATAGTTATTGATTTCAATAGGGCCTATAATCCGTATTGTGCCTATAATAAAAAGTTTTCTTGCCCTATTGTACCCAGTGTGAACAATTTGGATACCGAGATTCGTGCGGGGGTAAAAGCTTTCGAACCTAATAAAAAATAAAGACCCCAACGTTAAACGTCAGGGCCTTTACTTGAATTAGCTTTAAATTATAAACACTTAACCATTATAATTCTTTTTTAGAAAGAGTAGACCGCAGCCAACACGAAAGAAGAAAGGCCTCCAATTGGGTTTCCGTCATTGTCAATGAATACTTCTTCTGAAGCACTGTCTAATCTTAATTCTGGCTTGATGATCAAGTCACCAATAGTTGCGCTACCGGTAAGGGTTACAGCAAATACACTTGCGTCACCATCAGCATCTGATCCACCAACTGCTCCAAAGAAATCGGTTTCAGCAAAATATTCACCTCTTAAACCTATAGAGAAATTGTCAGAAGTGGCCAACTGTGGGTAAACTGCCAAACCTGCAAAGCTACCAACACCGTCATCTTCGTCACCATCAAAATAAGCAGCGTTCAGTCCTAGGAAGAAAGTATCAGAAAGGTCAAAACCACCTGTGAAATCTACTTCGTAAGAACCGTTGTCAATTAAAAGGTTCAAATATTGACCGCTGTAGCCTAATTGAGCTCCCCAAGCATACTGTCCTGTTGGGTTAAGTTCAGTAAGGTCTGTTGGATTCATTACTGCTAACATTAAGCTGAAATCATCAGATAATGCAAAATCTGCTTTAAGACCGGTGTGTGAAAACGGGCCGTAAGAGAACAAGTAAGATGTGCTGTAGTTAAAGTTGGCAACCGGAGAGATAACCTCGTAACCTAAGAAGGTATTAAAGTTACCAAAGGTTAATGTTACGGCATCACTTACATTCCAGTAAGCATACAATTGGTTAACAATGTTTCCGGTAGCAGAGTACATTGGCGATGCAAAAATAGCATCCGTACCTCTAGGGCCAAAAACCAAATCGGCAACAAAACCTACTTTTTCACCTTCGTAAGCACCAATAACATTGGCCATACCTAAGGCAAATCCTGGTAGGTTAGCAAATGAGCTTCCTGGAGCTGTAGTTGGAGAACCTGTAGTTTCGTCAAAACCATTGTCTCCATTTAAATTTGCTCTATAATACGCATCAACAGAACCGCTGAAAGAAAACTTTGGCTTTGATTCTTCTTCCTCTTGTGCAACAACCGCTGTTGCAGAGAAAAGTAGTATTGCTAGGAAAAATAGATTTTTTACGTATTTTGTATTTGTAATCGCTTTCATCTGAATTTTGTTTAGTTATCCCTGTGTGGAATGATTATTTTAATCTGTAAAGATTTTGAAAGGGTTATATAACGGAGCGTTCTGCAAAACGCTCCGTTTCTAATTAATATGGTTATTAGTCGTTTATGAAATCTGGGTAAGCATCCATACCGTGCTCGTGAATGTCAAGACCTTCGATCTCTTCTTCTTTGCTCACTCTAAGTCCCATTACCGCTTTTAGGGTTCCAAGGATAATGAATGTGCAAACTACACAGAAGACACCTACGATCAATACTCCGTACAATTGGGTCATGAATTGCTCACCACCTGCTTTTGCTCCAAAGATTCCTACTGCTAATGTTCCCCAGATACCACAGATCAAGTGAACTGCAACGGCACCAACAGGATCATCTAGTTTTAATTTGTCTATTAGGGCAACACCTAAGACGATGATAAGACCAGCTAAGAATCCAATTATAATTGCTTCGTTAGGAGACATAAGGTCCGCGCCAGCGGTAATACCTACAAGGCCGCCAAGAATACCGTTAAGGAACATGGTTAAATCTAAGTTCTTATATAGTATGGTAGATAGGATAAAGGCTCCAAAACCACCTGCAGCTGCTGCTAAACTTGTAGTTACCAGTACAAGTGAAGTTAATTCTGGGTCGGCTGAAAGTACAGATCCACCGTTAAACCCGAACCATCCTAACCAAAGGATAAGTACACCTGCGGTTGCTAATGGTATGTTATGTCCTGGTATGGCCTTAGGCTTACCGTTTTCGTCAAATTTGCCAATTCGTGATCCTAGTAAGAAGATAGCAACCAATGCTGCCCAACCACCTACAGAGTGAACCAAAGTAGAACCTGCAAAATCATAGAAACCCCATGAATCCAAGAAACCACCACCCCATTTCCAAGCACCTACTATTGGGTAAACAAGACCTACGTAGATTACGGTAAAGATCATAAAGGCACCAATTTTCATACGTTCTGCAACGGCACCGGATACGATAGTTGCTGCTGTAGCTGCAAACATACCTTGAAACAAGAAGTCTGTCCACCAAGTGTAACCGCCATCTGCGTATTCAGGAGTCATTCCGTTTTCTGGAGCTGCAATACCAAAGCCTGCAAATCCGAATATACCTGAAGAACCTTCTTCAAAGCCTGGGTACATCATGTTAAAGCCCCATGCGTAGTAAAGTAAAAGTCCACCTGTAATAATAAAGATGTTCTTAAATAATATGTTTATTGTATTTTTTTGTCTGGTAAGGCCTATTTCTAAAAAGGCGAATCCGGTGTGCATGAAGAATACCAAAGCGGTAGCCAACATCATCCAAACGTTATTTGCTGTAAATAATCCTGCGTCCATTTTCTTTAAAGTTTAGTTATTGGTTTTTTTTAGTTGATTCCAGCTTGCCCGCTTTCTTTTGTTCGTATTCTGTAAGCCTCAAGAACCTCGGAAACAAATATTTTTCCATCTCCAACATTACCGGTATAAGCTGCTTCAAGAATGGTATCAACCGTACGCTCAACAAATTCATCGGATACTACTATAGAAAGGTATCTTCTCTGAATGTCGCTCGTACTATAAGAGATTCCTCTATAGACATGACCTTGTTTTTCGTTTCCTACCCCTGTTACATCCCAGTAACTGAAGAAGTTCACCTCTATTTGATGAAGCGCTTTTTTTACGTCATCAAACTTCGATTTTCTAATGATTGCCTCGATTTGTTTCATAATAATTGTATTAATTAGAGAAACAAATGTATGTTAAAATAATTAACACCCCATAAATTTTGGGGTGTTATGCTTTATTTTTATGTTTATGTGAAATTATACCCCTATTTTTTTGGGGTATCTTAATAAAATTTGTTCAAAATGTATTTTTGCTGATGTAAAATCAGAGAATCTGATGGAATATTGAAAAAAATGGACAAAAAATGTCATAAGGTTAGATAATCATAAGCTGATTACCTAAAACTTTGAATTTTTGATAGGGTAGAAAAAGGGTGAGTAAAGGCCTTTAGACCAATTTTGACAACCAAAGACCTAGTGCAACGGCTAAAATGCCAACAACAACACTAGAAATAAGATAGGTAAAGAAACCTATAAATTCTCCTGAAGTTAAAAGTGAGTGCTTTTCAAAAGCAAAGGTGGAAAATGTAGTAAAGCCTCCGCAGAAACCGGTAGCGAACAAAAGTGTCTGGTTAGAGGTTAAATAATTTGTCTTAACAGAAAGACCTAAAATAAGACCTATTAGTAAACAGCCTAGAACGTTTACAATAAAAGTACCTAGAAAGAAATGTTGAAAGTGATTGTTGAGTGATTTGGAAACCAGATAGCGAAGTATGCTACCTATGCCACCTCCAAAGAATACAAGTAACAATTGTTTCATCTGCGCAAATTACGTAAATAATTTGTCAGCTTGGTAATGCTTTTTGTGGATAGTTTTAAACGGCTTTCTTAAACTTGGAAGAAAGATTGTTAAGCGTATAAACTTTAGATGATGCAGATTTGGATGCATTCTCTTCCGTCTTTTTTGCTCCATTAGATATTCCACTTAAGCTAAATACCATAAACAAAGCATTTGCCCCGATTAAAACTAAAAGTATTGTGAAGAAAGTCATCATTTTTTTACCCCTTTGGAATACATAACGCAAAATTACGCTATTTGTTATGTTATACGAGAAGAAATAACTTTTAGTCGTGAAAAGCGGTGTTTTTATCGAGACTATAAATATTGTCCTAATTTTTAAGGAAATGCTTAATAAAAAGTAGGATTATTACGAAGGATATGAATAAAAGTCCCACCCATTTAACCCCTTTGTAGTTTTTTGCGTGTAGTTTTTTGTCTTTTTTGTAGGACAAAAAGATAATTACGATAAAACAGATGGCAAAAAGCGCGGCAAAAACGATTTGTCCGGTGGTGAACATATTCTTTATTTTTATGCAAAATTACGCTATTATTGGCAGAAACTATTTTTAAATCAATACAACTATATATGAAAAACAAAATTAGTGCGGTAGCGCTTTTCCACAACTCGTTTGGGTTGGGAGTCTCAGAAACCATGTGTGCAGATTTAGGGGAAGCCAAGAACCTGCTTAGGTTTAATTTGATGGATGAGGAGAATCAAGAATATCTGGAGGCGGCAAGAAATAATGACCTGGTAGAAGTTGCAGATGCCCTTGGTGATATGCTCTACATCTTGTGCGGGACTATTCTTGAACACGGTATGCAACATAAAATAGAAGAAGTGTTCAATGAAATTCAACGTAGTAATATGAGTAAATTGGGGCAAGACGGTAAGCCTATCTACCGCGAAGATGGTAAGGTGTTAAAAGGGCCCAACTATTTTAAACCTAATATTGCGGAAATTTTGGAGAAATAATTCTACGTTTAAGAGAATGAAAAACGGGTGCTAAATTTAGCACCCGTTTTTTATCCTATATAATTAAGATGTTCACTTTATGTAAACGGTCTTATTTTAAAGCCCTACTCTCCAACCAAATGGGTCTTCGGCACGGTTGTATTGTATATCCGTAATGTCTTTCTTTATTTGAGAAGCAAAACTGTTTTCCAATTCCGGTAAATCATAATCTACACCTCTGTAGCCAAATGCGGAAATTGGTGAAACTACGGCAGCAGTTCCCGCTCCGAACATTTCTTTAAGTCTTCCGTTCTTGGCGGCTTCAACAACTTCGGCAACTGTTATCTTTCTTACTTCGGTTTTAATATCTTTTTGTTCTGCCAACTGCAAAATACTTTTTCGTGTAATACCGTCTAATATACGGTCACTTGTTGGGCCTGTAATTAAAGTATCGTCAATACGAACAAAAATGTTCATGGCACCGGCTTCCTCAATATATTCATGATTGTGGTCATCGGTCCAAATAACTTGATTGTATCCTTTTTCAACCGCTAATTGGGTTGGGTAGAACTGTCCGGCATAATTGCCACCAGTTTTAGCATAACCTACGCCTCCGTTCGCGGAACGCGAATATTTTTCTTCAATAAGTACTTTAACTTTTCCGGAAAAATAGGATCCAGACGGCGCAAGACATATTATAAATTTATAAGCATTTGCAGGAGAGGCGTGAAAACCGTTCCCGGAAGCAAACATAAAAGGTCTTATGTACATAGAGCTCCCTTCGGTCTGCGGAATCCATTTTTCTTCCAACTCCAATAGCGCCTTTAGGCCTTCCATGAAAAACTCTTCGGGTAATTCCGGAATGGCCATACGTTTTGCGGAGATGTTCAATCTTTTAAAATTCTCCAACGGTCTAAAAAGCCACGTTTTGTTATTATCATCTTTGTAGGCTTTCATTCCTTCAAAAATAGACTGCCCGTAATGGAAAATTTTTGCAGACGGGTCAAGGCTAATGGGCTGGTAGGGAGTTATTTTTGGAGTTTCCCAAGCACCATTTTTATAATCGCAGACCAGCATGTGATCAGTAAATACACTCCCAAAAGCGAGATTGTTAAAATCTACTTGTTCGATCTTTGATTCTTTTACCTTTTCAATGCTGATTTTTTGCATGGTCGAGTTCATAACTTTTTAAATTAAAGGATTAAAATTAACGATTTATCCTTACCTGTTCTTCTTTTTTCGTTGAAAAATGCCCAGTTTTGCGGTACTTATCTAATTTTTATAGGAAATGCGTGTATTTAACAATTTACTTGCGGTTTTTATGGTGGTTTTGGCCTGTAGTGGGCAAGAAACCAAAGAGATAACTTACAATGGCGTCAACTATAAAATGATTGGCGAGAATTTGGAAGCCTCCAATGCATTGACCAGTGCCAAAATGGCCCGAAAATATAGCGGTATGTCCGTGCAGGATACATTACGCGCAAAATTCAAAGCTACGGTAACGGATGTTTGTAAGGTTAAGGGCTGTTGGATGAAGTTGCAATTGAACGACGGACGGGAAACTATGGTCCGCTTTAAGGATTATGCCTTTTTTATGCCAAGTGATATTACGGGTAAGGAAGTAATCGTTAACGGTTATGCATATGTAGAGTCTATGAGCGTAGAGGACCAAAAACATTACGCAAAAGATGGGGGGAAGTCTGAGTCCGAAATCGCAAAAATCAAGGAGCCTAAGAAAACTCTAGGTTTTGAGGCAGATGGTGTTTTGATAGAAAATAAATAGTTTGGAAAGAAAAATTATTACAACGGGCGATGGATCAAAGACCATTCAGATTTCTGATTGGGACGAACAGTACCATTCAAAACACGGGGCGGTTCAAGAAGCGTATCACGTTTTTATAAAACATGGTCTTTCGCTTTTTTTTGGAAAAAACATACATATTCTTGAAATAGGTTTCGGTACGGGACTCAATGCGCTTATTACCCGAATCGAATCAAAGAAAAATCCCACTGAAATTACTTATAGGGGGGTAGAGGCATATCCGGTCTCACCAGAAGAATTGGAACAACTTAATTATATATCCGAGTTAAAAGCCGAAGAATTCAGGTCGGATTTTGAGAAAATGCATACCGCTCCGTGGGAAAATGATGTTCGGATTTCGGAAAATTTTCTCTTGAAAAAGGAACAGAAGTTTTTTGCCGATATTGATGATGAAAATGTTTTTGACCTGGTTTATTTTGATGCCTTTGGCGCAAGGGTGCAACCTGAACTTTGGACAGAGGATATTTTTTCCAAGATGTACCGTGCTATGAAAAAAGACGGAGTGTTAGTTACATATGCCGCCAAAGGTAGTGTTAGAAGGGCAATGTTAGCAGTTGGGTTTGAGGTAGAACGCCTGCCAGGTCCTCCAGGAAAAAGAGAAATGTTAAGGGCTAAAAAGTAACTGTATGTACTAACAAAAAGTTAATTATAAACGGGTTATCGGCATTTCTTAACATATTAGCACATATTAGTGTTAAATCCGAATTAAATGATAGTCAGCTAGTTTGCAAAAGCTATACCTTTGAATCATGAGAATACTGATTACAGGGGCAACAGGTCTAGTGGGCAGTGCGATTGTGGAGCAATGTCAAAGGAAAGATATTGCCGTAAATTACCTTACTACAAGTAAAAGTAAAATTTCTTCAAAGCCAGAATACAAGGGGTATTATTGGAACCCTGATAAAGGCGAAATTGATTTGGATTGTCTAACTGGGGTTTCTGCTATTATAAATTTGGCGGGGTCTTCCATTTCTAAAAGATGGACATCTAGCAATAAAAAAAAGATAATATCCAGCAGGATCAATTCCTTAAGGACTTTATATACAGCATTAGAAAAGGTAGATACCAGTAAAATATCATCTTTTGTATCGGCATCTGCAATTGGTAGATACCCAGATTCTTTAAGTAAATTTTATACCGAAGAAGATACAGAGGTTGATGATAGTTTTTTAGGTGAAGTTGTAGCGTTGTGGGAAAATGAGATAGATCGCTTCAACACCTTTGGTTTTAATGTGGCCAAGGTAAGAATAGGTTTGGTAATGTCATGTAAGGGAGGAGCGCTTCCGGAAATGGCAAAACCAATTAAGAATTATGTGGGAGCTGCATTTGGTAGTGGAGAGCAATGGCAGTCCTGGGTTCATATTTCGGATTTGGCAAGAATGTTTTTGTTTGTTGTAGAATATGGTCTGGATGGTGTGTTTAATGGGGTAGGGCCAAACCCTGTTACCAATAACAAATTGGTAAAAGAGATAGCTAAGGTCCTTGAAAAACCAGTTATACTTCCTAATATTCCAAGAATGGCTATGAGAATTATTTTGGGTAAAATGTCTTATCTACTCTTTGCTAGCCAGCGCGTAAGTTGCAAGAAAATAGAGGAAGAGGGGTTCAATTTTATCTATCCCAATGTTTGTGTTGCCTTGGAAGCTATATATAATAGTAAGGAATGCACTAAACCATCTAATATTAAAGCTTTATCAAAAGAATATATTCCCTAGTAAATTATTTGGGTTATAATAAGTATAGGATACCTGCGTAGGCAGGTATTTTTTTTGCTTTAATATTTAACGGTGTGGTTTGTTGGGGTTGTAGAAACTTTGGAGATATTTTTTTGATTTCTTTTTTTAGTGACATTTTGACATTTTTAAAGAAATGGCAGTACTTTTGCCAACCTAAAAGCGAGAATTCAAATTGTATCACAATGAGCGATAAACAAAATACAGAAGACCTTGATCAGGTATTGGACAAAGACCAAGCAGAAACAACGTCTGAAAATAATATAGAGCAAGAAGAACTAAGTGTGGAAGAACAATTAAGAGAGGATCTTGCTAAGGAAAAAGATAAATTTCTACGGTTGTTTGCTGAGTTTGAAAACTTCAAGAAACGAACTTCAAAAGAGCGAATGGATTTATTTAAGACCGCTGGACAGGAAATTATGGTTTCTATGTTGCCGGTTTTAGATGATTTTGAACGCGCTTTAAAAGAGATGGCCAAATCTGAGGATAAAGAGATGTTTAAAGGTGTAGAACTTATTAGAGTAAAGTTCCGTGAGACCTTAAAATCTAAAGGACTAGAAGAGGTAAGTGCCGAAATAGGCGATGCTTTTGATGCAGATGTGCATGAGGCTATTACACAAATACCTGCCCCTAACAAAAAACTTAAAGGAAAGATTGTTGATGTGGTTGAGAAAGGGTTTAAGCTTGGTGATAGAATCATTCGTCACCCAAAAGTGGTAGTAGGAAACTAAAAAGAAAGGATGAAGGAAGATTATTATGACGTACTTGGCATAAGTAAAAGTGCCAGCGCAGCAGAGATAAAGAAAGCCTATAGAAAAAAGGCGTTGCAGCATCATCCGGATAAAAATCCGGGAGATACCAAGGCTGAGGAAATGTTCAAAAAGTCTGCGGAAGCATATGAAGTGTTGAGCGACCCTGACAAAAGAGCACGTTACGATCAGTTTGGGCATGGTGCTTTTGACGGTTCTGGCGGCTTTGGAGGCGGCGGAATGAATATGGATGATATCTTCAGCCAATTTGGAGACATTTTCGGTAGCGCTTTTGGCGGTGGCGGAGGTGGTTTTGGCGGTTTTGGCGGCGGCGGCTTTGGTGGCGGTGGTCAACGTAGGGTTAAAGGAAGTAACCTTCGCATCCGTGTAAAGTTAACGCTTGAGGAAGTTGCCAACGGCGTAGAGAAAAAAATAAAGGTTAAAAGAAAAATCCAGGCAAGTGGTGTAACCTATAAAACATGTGCAACATGTGGTGGTAGGGGACAGGTTACCAAAATCACCAATACAATTCTTGGACGTATGCAGACCGCAGCTACTTGTAGCACATGTGGTGGTAGCGGTCAGGTTTTGGATAAAAAACCTAGTGATGCAGATGCACAAGGGCTTAAGGTAGCAGAGGAAACCGTATCAATAAATATTCCTGCAGGGGTTGAGGACGGTATGCAGTTAAAGGTGCCCAATAAGGGTAACGATGCTCCGGGCAATGGCGTTCCAGGAGATTTGTTGGTAGCTATTGAAACCGTAGATCATGAGACTTTAAAGCGCGAGGGAGACAACCTTCACTATGACTTGTATATTAGCTTTTCAGAAGCCGTTTTAGGTACGTCCAAAGAAATTGATGCCGTTGGTGGAAAGGTGCGTATAAAATTAGAGTCAGGTATTCAGTCCGGTAAAATATTACGTTTAAGAGGTAAGGGTATCTCTAGTATTAATGGTTACGGTAGTGGTGATTTATTGGTTCATGTTAACGTTTGGACTCCAAAAGAGTTGAACAAAGAGCAAAAAGAGTTCTTTGAACGGATGCAGAACAATGAAAACTTTTTGCCAAAACCTGAGAAATCTGACAAATCTTTCTTTGAAAAAGTAAAAGATATGTTCTCATAATTCATATGAATTGCGTTTTAAATAAAAAACGTATATTTGATTTAATATTGGTATTCCAATATTAATTTTCTTTTTCATAGCAATTTTTTTCCCATCCTTATTTGCTTAAGGGTGGGTTTTGTTTTTAGGAATATATTGGCAATGTCTTGTGAGGACAAAAAACTATCTTTGACAAAATTGCTTACATGGATAATATTTTGGTCACTAAAGAGGTCACCAAACAATTTGGGGAATATACCGCTCTAAATAATGTATCGTTAGAGATTCCCAAAAATAGTATTTACGGACTCCTAGGTCCAAACGGTGCTGGGAAGACTACCCTTATTCGTATTATAAATCAGATTACGTATCCGGACAGTGGTGAGGTTTTGTTTGATGGGAAACCCTTAAAGGCGGAACACGTAGCACAAATAGGATACCTGCCGGAAGAGCGCGGTCTGTACAAGAGCATGAAAGTGGGCGAGCAAGCGCTCTACTTGGCACAATTAAAAGGCTTATCTAAAGCTGAAGCTAAAAAAAGACTTAAATTTTGGTTTGAGCGTTTAGAAATTGGGGATTGGTGGAACAAAAAAATCCAGGAACTTTCTAAAGGTATGGCTCAAAAGATACAGTTTATTGTAACCGTATTACATGAACCCAAATTATTGATTTTTGACGAGCCCTTTAGTGGGTTTGATCCTATTAATGCCAATATTATAAAGGATGAAATTCTTAAGTTGAAGGAGAAGGGTACATCAATTATTTTTTCTACGCATAGGATGGAATCTGTAGAGGAACTTTGCGAGTACATTGCACTGATTCATCGTTCCGAAAAAATATTGGACGGTAAGCTATCGGACATTAAAAAAGCATATAAAAACAATGTTTTTAAAGTGGGCTTACAGACCCAGCATGCAGATATGCTCTTAAAAGAGCTAACGGATAAATTTACCATTAACACCTCCCAATTTGACGCCGAAGAAAATCAGTTGGATCTTACACTGCAATTACCCACTAATGATTCTCGTGAGGTGCTCACCTATTTATCGTCCAAAGCAAACATCAATCACTTTGTAGAGACCATTCCGTCTACAAGCGAAATTTTTATACAAACCGTACAAAGCAAAAGTAAAGGTCTAAATGAATAAGCTATCACTTATTATAAAAAGGGAGTATTTGGCAAAGGTGCGGAATAAGTCCTTTGTAATAATGACATTTTTAAGTCCCATTCTTATGGTTGCCATGGTGGTGCTTGTTGCATATCTGGCCAAAGTGAACGATAATGAATCTAGGGTTATCGGTATATTGAACCAAAGCGATTATTTTTCAAATGATTTTGTTCCTAGTGAGACTACTTCATTTGTAGAGTTTAGTGATGTAACCTTAGAGGAAGCAAAAGATTCCGTTGCTAGTTTAGGTTTTGATGGGCTGCTATACCTTCCTAAGGACTCTAGTTTAAGAGAGGTAACTGAAAATTCGTTTTTTTATACCAAAGACGCACCGCCCACACAGGTGGTGGAACGTTTGGAGAATACCATCCAAGAACGATTGCGGCAAGAACGATTACACGAAATGGGTATCTCGGCAGCAGATTTTGCCAAGATGGATGCAAATTTTGAGATGAACACCGCAACCTTTTCGGGGGAAACCAATCTTAAGGGAATCAATGAAATAAAAGCTTTTATTGGTGGAGGCTTTGGTTATCTCATCATGATGTTTATAATCATTTATGGTGGTTTTGTAATGCGTAGTGTAATAGAGGAAAAGACCAGCCGTATTATTGAGGTAATAATCTCTTCAGTTAAGCCTTTTCAACTTATGCTGGGTAAAATTATAGGTACTTCCTTGGCGGGAATCACTCAGTTTGCCATATGGATTATCTCCGCAGGTATTCTTTTATTAATATCATTTGCGGTTTTTGATATTGATCCTGTGGCTCTAAATACAGGGGCTACTATGGCTTCGAGTATGGGGGGCGGGTTACCTTCCGTGGATCATACCATGCAACTGTACGCTCAGGAACTGTTCAAGATTCCATGGGTAATGCTCATTACCTTCTTTCTTATCTATTTTGTTCTGGGATACTTGATCTACAGTTCAATTTATGCAGCTATTGGCGCTGCGGTAGACAATGAAACGGATACTCAGCAATTTATATTTCCTATTATTCTTCCTCTAATGTTGGCCATTTACGTGGGTTTCTTTTCGGTTTTTAGTAATCCTCATGGTCCCATAGCGGTTGGTTTTTCGTTATTTCCATTAACCTCTCCAATTGTTATGCTCATGCGCTTACCTGGAGGAATTGGAGAAGGAGGTGTGCCTGTTTGGGAGTTGATAACATCTATTATCCTTTTAATCGTTACATTTATAGGTATCGTTTGGTTGGCGGCAAAAATATATAGGGTAGGTATTCTTATGTACGGTAAAAAGCCAACCTATAAAGAATTGTTCAAGTGGTTAAGATATTGATCATGATTCAGGACACACAAAGTAAAGTAGAGGAAATAATAGAAGAAGATATTTGGGGAGCCATTAAAGACTTTCTTAATCTAGGCCTCAAATATGGCGAAGGCGAGAATACCATTAATATAACCATTGGTCTTCTACTTTTGCTAGTTGCTGCATTTTTGATTACCGGAGTGGTTTTAAAATGGTTGCGTACCCTTTTAACCAGACGTATGTCCGGAGATGATAAGCTTAAGTTTATTAGCGTTTTTAAGTTTATTAGGTACGTCGTCTATATGGTGGTCATACTTTTGACCATGAGTGCGGCAGGAATAGATATAACTCTGCTTCTTACGGCTTCGGCAGCACTTTTTGTAGGTTTGGGGTTGGCCTTACAGGAGCTTTTTCAAGATGTAATAGGTGGTATTTTTATAATAATAGACAAGTCTCTCCATGTTGGGGATATTATAGAGGTAGACAGTAAAGTGGGCAAGGTGTTCGAAATAAAATTGAGAACCACCCGCGCCATTACAAGAGATGATAAGGTAATTATTATTCCCAACCACAAGTTCATTAGTGATATAATTTACAATTACACCCAAAACCATAAAACCACTAGGGAGCAGATTAAAATAGGAATTGCCTATGGTAGTGATGTTAATTTGGCTACCAGTATTTTAGAAGGAATTGCTGCAAAGCAAAAAGGGCTGTTAAAAAGCCCCAAGCCATTTGTGATTTTTGAAGATTTTGGCGATTCGGCCTTAATGTTTTCCCTTAATTTCTATACGAACGATAGTTTTAGTGTCCCCAAAATAAAAAGTGAAATGCGTTATAAGTTAGACGCGGAATTTAGAAGCAACAATATTTCTATACCTTTTCCGCAAAGAGATATACATATTATTCAGCAAAAGCCGTTTCAATATAGTAATATAAGTAATATTGAATCAAAACAGGGTGAATAGTAGCAAGTTTAGTGCCCGTATTATCTTTTTTCTTTTATGGTCTTTTGTGGGGTTCGGACAAACCCCGGACGTAGTAAGATTAGAGTACATGATGATGCCAAGGAACAATTCCGATGCGGAGTTGTCCCGAATGAAGCTTTTGGTAAACGTGCCAATAAAAGTTAAGGATTCCAACAACCTTGTTGTTGGAGCTGAGTATAACCGTCTAGCCTATAATCTCGCGCGAGAGCTTCCGTTCAGTAATGCAGGGTTAAAGCAGTTTCATGTAGTGGATTTTAATATGGCCTATGTTTGGAAATTCAATCCAAATTGGCGCTTCATTGGGGTGGTCACGCCCCGTTTGTCATCTACCTTAACAAACCCAATTGAGAATGGGGATTTTTCGGTGAACTCAACAATCGGTTTTTTAAAAGAGAAGAAAAATATAGACAAACCAAGTATAATGGTGTTAGGTCTTGCCTACAATTCTACGGTAGCACTTCGTGTACCCATTCCTATTTTTTATTACGAACAGCGTTTTCATAAAAACTGGAGTTTTGTAGTTGGGATACCCAAAACGGGAATGAAATACCATTTAAAAGAAAGACACCAATTTCAAACGGAGTTTATATTTGATGGGTATTATGTGAATTTGCAGAATAATATAGTGCTGCCAAATACGATAAGCGCTTCTTCCGTATCCTCGTCTGCGGCCTTGGTAACGGTAGGTTACCAGTTTAAGTTGGCGGCGAGTACGTTTGTTTACGCCTACGCTGGTCATACGGTATTTCAAGACGGTGTTTTGAGAGATGAAGAAAGAAATGATATTTTTACGTTAAACGATAACCCTAGTTTTTATTTTAGAACAGGATTTAGAATAGGACTTTAAAATTAAGATACTATGCCCAAAATATTAGTAATTGAAGACGAAGCCGCAATTAGACGTGTACTGGTCAAGATTCTCTCAGAAGAGAGCGATAGCTATCAGTTAGAAGAGGCAGAAGATGGGGTTAAAGGTCTAGAGGCAGTTAAGAACAATGATTATGATCTTGTGCTTTGCGATATAAAAATGCCTAAAATGGATGGGGTAGAAGTGTTGGAAGCAGCTCGTAAGATAAAACCGGAAACACCATTTATCATGATTTCCGGGCACGGAGATTTGGATACTGCGGTCAATACAATGAGGCTAGGAGCGTTTGATTACATTTCAAAACCACCGGACCTTAATAGGCTTCTGACTACCGTTCGTAATGCAGTGGATAGAAAAGTATTGGTGGTAGAGAATAAGAAGTTAAAGAAAAAGGTAAGCAAGAATTACGAGATGATCGGTGAGAGTAAGGAAATCACCGTCATTAAAGATATGATTGAAAAAGTTGCGCCTACGGATGCCCGTGTACTTATTACAGGTTCAAATGGTACCGGTAAGGAGTTGGTTGCACATTGGGTGCATGAAAAGAGTGAACGTAGCTCAGCTCCTTTTGTTGAGGTGAACTGTGCGGCCATACCTTCGGAATTAATAGAGAGCGAACTCTTTGGCCATGTAAAAGGCGCCTTTACATCTGCCGTTCGCGATCGTGCCGGTAAATTTGAGGCGGCCAACAAAGGAACCATTTTTCTAGATGAAATTGGTGATATGAGTCTATCTGCTCAGGCTAAGGTACTGAGAGCGCTTCAGGAAAGTAAAATATCTCGTGTAGGAACGGATAAGGATATAAAAGTAGATGTACGCGTTATAGCGGCAACCAACAAAAATCTAAAAAAGGAAATAGAAGAAGGTAATTTCCGTGAAGATCTATACCATAGATTGGCAGTTATATTAATTCAGGTTCCAGCTTTGAACGATAGGCGTGATGATATTCCTTTGCTTATTGAACATTTTGCGAAAAAAATAGCTTCGGAACAGGGCAGTGCCTCCAAAACGTTTTCGGCGAAAGCCATAAAACTTTTAAAAAGTTACGATTGGACCGGGAATATAAGAGAACTTAGAAACGTAGTTGAACGTTTAATTATCTTGGGAGGAAAAGAAGTTACGGAAGAGGATGTAAAACTCTTCGCAAGCAAGTAGCAAGCGTGTGTATGGAAATAAGCAAAGGTTAGGAGGAATTCTATCTTCCACATTTACCTAAACGCTCCAAGGCTTGTGCGGTTATCTCTTTTGTCTTTAGATTGTAGTATTTCTTACTTTCGGACAGGTGTGGCTTAAGAAGTTCTTGCTCACAGTTTTCATAGATATTTTGTGCAAAGGCTCTGGCTTCAGCACAATCTACTGTATTTATAACCTTGTCCAATGAAGCTTTGTACTTCAATAAAGAGGTATCTATCTTTTGCTGTATTTTGGTATTATCAAGGAAAGACATGATAACTTCTTCTTCAGGATTTTCTACATTCATGACCAGATTATTGGAACCATATATGCTGCCATGCTCATCATGGTTGGCAATGGCTTCTAAACTTTCTTTACTGAATTCAAGCGCTTTGTTAAGTAATATACGGGTGCCGGCAAGGGAGGTGGCTCTGGTGGCGTTTTTTAGATATTCAATATTCTCTATGACACTGTCCGAAGCATATTCACAACCGCAATCCGCTATTTGATTTTTAGATTTTTCAAGTGCATTTAGGGCCTTAAATGTATAGAATCTAGCCATTTGCAAATCTTTCATAGAAAGTGCTTTTTTGGTCTGATTTTTTACGTAGCCCAAGTTAGAGTTGGCATAATCGCAATCTTGGGTGGCTCCAAAAGAGTACGAAAATGAAAACATGAAAAGAAATAATATAAAGTAGTATAACTTCATAGGCTAGGCTTTTTCTGCTGTAAAATTTGGGGTTATTTACGGTGTAAAGTTAAGCACGCCAGCTTGTTAACCTGTAGTTTTTTCGATGGACAACCTACTGTGTGTGGTATTTTGGATAAACCGGGCAGTTCTGTTGTTAAACGGTCATTTTTTTTAACATTTGATACCGTTCAACGGTAAAATAGTTTTATATTCAACCTATGTACGAGTCAAAAATTACTTCATTTAGAGTGGACGGGAAGGTTAAACTTCTAGAGCGGCCCACGAGAGAGGATTTCGGTAAGACCGATAAAGAATTAAAAAAGGATTTAGAAAACATCCGTGAAGAGCTAGGTGATTTTCAAGACACACTATATGCTCATGGGAAGTATAGTGTTCTTATCTGTCTACAAGGTATGGATACCGCTGGTAAGGACAGTTTGATCCGGGAGGTATTCAAGGACTTTAATGCACGCGGTGTTGTGGTACACAGTTTTAAAGTGCCTACGGAGTTGGAGCTGGGCCATGATTATTTGTGGAGGCATTACATAGCTTTGCCTGCCAAAGGTAAATTTGGGGTTTTTAATAGAACACATTATGAGAATGTTCTGGTAACCCGTGTACATCCTGAATATATTATGGGAGAGCACATTCCTGGGATTCATTCGGTAGCAGATATAGATCAAAAATTTTGGGATAAACGTTTTGAACAAATCAATAATTTTGAGCGCCACATTGCCGAAAATGGTACGATTATCTTTAAATTTTACCTTCACCTATCTAAAGAGGAACAGCGCTTAAGATTACTTAGAAGGCTAGCTTTAAAACGTAAAAATTGGAAATTTTCCCCGGGAGATCTTAAAGAACGCAAACTTTGGGATACGTACCGGAACTGTTACGAAGAAGCTATTAATGAAACATCCAAAGCCCATGCGCCTTGGTACATTGTACCTGCGGACAATAAAAAAGCGGCACGGGTTATTGTAGCATCCGTTTTACTGGAAGAACTTAAAAAGTATAAGGATATTAAGGAACCGGAGCTAGACGATAAGATAAAGGCCAATTTGGCACTCTATAAACAACAATTGGAAAAAGAAGCAGAATGAAGAAAGTTATAGTTCTCTTGTTGGGCTTAATCTTAAGTACCTATGGATACGCTCAGAACGATGATGAGAAACAAATAAAAAAAATATATGATCAAGCGCTTACCAAAGGGAAGGCTTATGATTGGCTCAATTACCTTTCCAATCAGATAGGAGGTAGGTTATCCGGCAGTGTGCAGGCGCAATTGGCAGTAGATTATACTAAGGCACAGTTAGATTCCTTGGGTCTTGATAGAGTATGGCTTCAGCCGGTAAAAGTGCCAAAATGGGTACGGGGTACTCCTGAATTCGCATATTTTGAAACCAGTCCGGGTTTATCTACAAACGTGTCAATTTGTGCCTTGGGAGGGTCTGTGGCCACTCCATTGGGCGGATTAAAAGCCGGGGTGGTAGAAGTACAAGGAATAGAAGACTTGGAAAAGTTGGGCAAATCAAAAATAGAGGGCAAAATTGTTTTTTATAACCGTCCTATGGACCCAACGCTGATCAGCACGTTTGCGGCATATACGGGTTGCGTAGATCAACGTTATTCCGGAGCGGAGGAAGCCGCTAAGTATGGAGCGGTTGGTGTAATCGTAAGATCAATGAATTTGAGGTTGGATGATTACCCACATACGGGATCTATGGGGTATGGAGACACACCTGTGTCAAAAAGGATTCCAGCTGCGGCCATTAGCACAAAGGGAGCAGAGCTGTTGAGTACAACCTTAAAGTTGAGTGAGGATACTCAATTTTATTTTAAACAGAACTGCAAACAGTTTGATGATGTGGAGTCGTTTAATGTAATTGGAGAGATTAAAGGAAGCGAGTTTCCAAACGAAATTATGGTCGTAGGAGGACATTTAGATTCTTGGGACCTTGGAGACGGTTCTCATGATGACGGAGCAGGATGTGTACAGAGTATGGATGTATTACGCTTGTTGAAAACTACGGGTTATAAGCCTAAAAGAACTATAAGGGTGGTTTTGTTCATGAACGAGGAAAACGGATTGAGAGGTGGTAATAAGTATGCCGAGGTAGCCAGCAATAAAAAAGAAAAACACGTTTTTGCTTTAGAGAGTGATGCAGGTGGTTTTACCCCTCGCGGATTTTCTTTTGATTGTTCCGATGAAAACCTAAAACAGGTTCAAAGTTGGAAAACTTTGTTTGAACCGTATTATATTCACCTTTTTGAGAAAGGCTATAGCGGTGCGGATATTCGCCCGTTAAAAGATGACCAAATGGTATTGGCCGGCTTAAGACCGGATTCACAGCGCTATTTTGTGCATCACCATGCAGAGAACGATACTTTTGAGCATGTTAATAAACGTGAGCTGGAACTAGGTGCCGCCAGTATGGCCAGTTTAGTGTATTTGTTTGATAAATATGGTATTGTAAAGTAATTTTTTAACTGATTTGGGAGCGTAACGGAATAGTTGTAAGGAGACTTTTCCCTCCAATTTTTCCGAACAAATTTGCTTATCTTTGCCGCTCATTAAAAAAATGAAAAATGCAAGACGGAATCTACGCAAAATTCAATACGGACAAAGGTGAAGTAGTAGTAAAACTCACCCATGATAAAACTCCGGGTACGGTAGGTAACTTTGTTGCCCTTGCCGAAGGAAAACAAGAAAATACTGCAAAAGCAGCAGGTGAGCCTTATTATGATGGATTAAAATTCCATAGGGTAATTCCTGATTTTATGATACAAGGCGGATGCCCTCAAGGAACAGGTACAGGTGATGCCGGTTATAAATTTGATGACGAATTTCATCCGGACTTAAACCATTCTGCACCAGGAGTACTTTCTATGGCTAACGCCGGTCCTGGAACCAACGGTAGCCAGTTTTTCATTACGCATGTGCCAACACCGTGGTTAGATAATAAACATACTGTGTTTGGTCATGTAGAAAGTGGTCAAGATGTGGTTGATGCTATTGCTCAAGGCGATAAAATAAATAGTTTAGAGATTGTTCGTGTAGGTGATGAAGCCCAAAATTGGGATGCACTGGCTAGTTTTGAAAAATTTAAAAGTTCCAAGGAAGAGCGCCTAGCGGAAGAGAAAGCAAAGCAAGCTGCAGAATTAGATAAAATAGCTGCAGGTTTTGATGAAACTGCAAGTGGGTTACGTTACAAAATGATTCAAAAAGGGAGTGGTGTGCAAGCTGAAAATGGTAAAACCGTATCAGTACACTATGAAGGTTCTTTAGTGAACGGCCAAGTTTTTGATTCTTCGTACAAGCGCAATCAACCTATTGATTTTCAATTAGGGGTTGGCCAAGTAATCCCAGGATGGGATGAAGGTATTCAACTTCTGCAAGTAGGAGACAAAGCAAGATTGGTTATTCCGTCTAGTTTAGGATATGGTAGTGCTGGTGCAGGTGGGGTTATTCCTCCTAATGCCACATTATTATTTGATGTAGAATTGATGGATGTGAAATAAAGAAAAGTAATTTATTCTTTGTTACAGTATACAAAGCCTTGGCAGAAATGTCAGGGCTTTTTTATGTTATAGGTGGAAGCTGTACTTAGAATAATGAGTTTATTCAAAGCTTTGTCAGCCTATGTAAAAGCAGGTGGAGTTATATAAACGCTGAAATTTATGCTGGAAAAAAACAAAAGAAGGAAGGGCAGCGCAATTTTTAGGTCGCTCTGCTAAAGAATCAATGCCCCGCCAATAATGATTATCGGGAGTTCTTGGCTCTATTTGTGCTTAATATGAGTAAAACAATATTTACTACAAGCAATACGAAAATAATACCAAAAAAAGTAAGCATATTCTATTGTTTGGTTAAGTGGGGAAAACCTAGTTTCTAACTAGACGCACAATAAGTAAAAGGGTTGCGTTAAAAACTTAAAAACAAATGTACGAAAATTACGACAAAAATAGAATTTCTTGTATGTGGGAAAGAAAAAAGCCCCGTTACCATTGGTAACAGGGCTTTTGTATAAAAAAAGTTTTTGCGTCTTTCTTAGTCAACTACTTTCACATTTACCGCGTTCAGTCCTTTTTTACCTTGTTGTAGCTCAAATTCTACAACGTCACCTTCACGAATTTCATCGATTAAACCAGAAATGTGTACAAAGTGATCTTCGCTTGAACCATCTTCAGTGATAAATCCGTAACCTTTGGAATCATTGAAGAATTTTACTGTTCCTTTACTCATAATACAAAAAAATTAAATTAAATTATGCCGCAAAGATAACTATAAAAAATTAATTCAATGATTTTTACCAAGTTATCTTTACTTTAACTGAGGGTTAGGGTTAAACTTTCTGTTTTTGCCAAAACCTACCTAATAGCTTTTCTTTGAGTTTCTTACATCCTATCATTAAGTATCCAGTAAAGTTTTTTAGTTTGAACCTAGTAAGTTAAGCTACTTTTTAATGTAAGAATTTTAGAAATAAGAAAGCCATCTATTTTAATTAAAAAGTAGATGGCTTTGTAAAAATATTAAAAGACCTTTTTATGCAGTTGGGTCCGGTGTCATACGCAAATATGGTTTTACTTCATTAACGCCCTTACTAAAAATTGTTTTGGCATCTTCTGTAGAAATTGCCGGGCTAACAACAACGTCCTCACCATTTTTCCAGTTAGCAGGTGTTGCTACCTTATGGTTTGCAGTAAGTTGTAATGAGTCAATAACCCGTAACAATTCATAAAAATTACGACCCGTAGAAGCAGGGTAGGTCAACATAAGTTTAACCGTTCTGTCCGGAGCAATAATAAATACGGAACGTACAGTTAGGGTACTATCCGCTTTTGGGTGAATCATGTCATATAAATCGGAAACCTTTCGGTCTTCATCTGCTATAATCGGAAATTCTACATTGGTATTCTGAACTTCATTAATGTCTTTGATCCATTCTACATGAGATGCGGCACCATCTACACTCAATGCAATCATTTTAACATTACGTTTATCAAATTCACCTTTAAATTGTGCAGCAGTACCTAATTCCGTAGTACAAACCGGTGTAAAGTCTGCAGGGTGGGAAAATAGAATTCCCCAGCTATCACCTAGGTAATCGTATAGGTTAATTTCGCCTATGGAACTGTCTGCCGTAAAGTTAGGGGCTTTATCGCCCAATCGTATTGTTGCCATTATAATATGTTTTTAGGGTTGAAATTTAATCCTATAAATTTAGTAGATTAATGAAGCACAACCTTAATTTTATGGTTAAAAATGTATTAAAGTTTCTTACTTTTAAGGCATGGAAAAGAACGAGTTGGAACAGTTAAAATACCCAATAGGAAAATTTGAGGCGCCTGCGCAAATAACCCATGAACACATAAAGGAATGGATTCATGTTTTGGAGATGATTCCTCAAGAATTGGAGAATTTGGTCAAGAATTTAACCGAAGAACAGTTAGAGACACCATACCGTCCTGAGGGGTGGACGGTAAGACAAACGGTGCATCATATTGCAGACAGTCACCACAACAGCTATATTCGTTTTAAATGGGCACTAACAGAGGATAATCCCGTCATAAAAGCTTACGATGAAAAAGCTTGGGCCGAACTTTTTGATACTAGAACGGCACCTATTCAGCTATCACTTGATCATTTAAAGGCGGTGCACGGTAAACTGGTTCACTTGTTAAAGGGACTCTCAAATGTACAACTCCAAAGAACATTTACCCATCCCAGCGGAAATGTTCAAGTACCTCTAGACCTTAATATTGGTCATTATGCATGGCATGGAAGACATCATTTTGCCCAAATTTTTAATTTAATAGAGAGAAAGGGCTGGTAGCCAGTAATCCAAAAGTTGGGGACTATTTTTTCCATTTTATATTACAGCCAATACTTGGTTTTTGGAGTGCATTTACCGGCGTATTATTTATTAAGGCATCAAGGGCATTTTTTAGGTCATTCCCGGTTACGGGTATTCCATTTCCAGGTCTGGAATCATCAAACTGCCCACGGTATACCAACTTTAAATCGGCATCAAATACATAAAAATCAGGAGTACAGGCGGCATCGTAAGCTTGAGCTACAGCTTGTGTTTCATCATACAAATAAGGAAAAGTATACCCTTCTTCTTGAGCTGTTTTTTTCATGAGATGTGGTGCATCCTGTGGGTAGTTTATAACATCGTTACTTGAGATGGCAATGAAACCTATTCCTTTGGTCTGATAGATTTTGGCCATTTTAGCCAGTTCAGGGTTTACATGTTTTACAAAAGGGCAATGGTTGCATATAAAAGCAATAACCGTTCCTTTGCTACCTTTTAGTTCGGTTAGGCCGGCTTGGGAATTGGTTATGGTGTTCAATAAGTTAAAATCCGGTGCTATAGTGCCAAGCGGGAGCATGTTACTGGGTGTATTTGCCATTTTTATTATGTTTAAAGCTTAAAGTTATAAAAAGAATTTTGAGTGTCTTTGCCAAACCGTAATCTATTTTTACCTTCATCTTCTAGAAGTGGGTTAATTTTTTTATAACATGGAGAAAACGATAAATTGGGAAGATTTTGCAAAAATAGATATGCGTGTGGGAACGGTTGTAAGAGCAGAAGATTTCCCGGAAGCCAGAAATCCGGCATATCAATTACATATAGATTTTGGTGAGGAAATTGGAGTAAAAAAGACATCTGCCCAGGTCACTACACTTTACACCAAAGAACAACTTTTAGGTTCACAGGTAGTTGCAGTGGTTAACTTTCCTAAAAAACAAATTGCAAATTTTATGAGCGAATGTCTTATATTGGGTGCTGTCAACGGCAAAGATGTAGAGCTTTTAGAACCAAAAGCAGTTGTTGCCAACGGATTGAAAATATCATAACTGATTGACCGAAAATCTTCTAGATAACGTACCACTTAATTTTGATGCCCAAGCACAATGGGTACTGAATATTTCCCTTGCTTTGGTAATGTTTGGCATTGCACTAGAAATTTCTGTTTCCGATTTTAAGGGCCTTTTCCAAAATCCCAAGCCCATTTTTGCGGGACTGATCAGTCAATTTATTTTACTTCCTCTATTAACCTTTGTCTTGGTCTGGTTAATTGAGCCTATACCCAGTATTGCTTTGGGTATGATTATGGTGGCGGCTTGCCCTGGTGGTAATATTTCTAATTTCATATCGCATTTGGCTGGAGGAAACACGGCATTGTCCATTAGTCTTACCGCTGCGGCAACCTTGTTGGCCGTTATATTTACGCCTTTAAATCTTCAGTTTTGGGGAAGTCTGTATGAACCAACCCATTTAATCCTAAAGGAGGTAGCTCTGTCTCCTTGGCAAATGATTCAACTGGTTTCATTGCTGTTGGGACTGCCATTGGTTTTAGGTATATGGGTAAACCACCTAAGACCTAAATTAGCAAGGACTTTGGGTAAAGTTCTTAAAGTGGTTTCATTGGTGTTTTTTATACTATTGGTATTTTTGGCACTGTATAACAATAGGGCCGTATTTTATGATTATGTAATGTATGTTTTCTGGATTGTAGTTTTGCATAATATATTGGCCTTTGTAACGGGATTTTCGTTCGCGAAAGTTATGGGACTATCCAAAAGAAATATACGCTCAATAACTATAGAAACGGGTATTCAAAATTCTGGACTGGGCTTACTTTTAATTTTTTCCTTTTTTGACGGCCTGGGCGGAATGGCCTTGTTGGCCGCATTTTGGGGAATTTGGCACTTGATTTCAGGTCTTGTGCTTGCTGCAGTTTGGAGCTATAAACCAATTAAAACAGAAACACTGACTTGAAAAATATAGGCTATCAACTATTGAAAACCTGGATTAAGACCGGATTGTATCTCTACTACGGTAAAATACGGGTCTCAGGACTGGAAAATGTGCCAAAAAATAAACCAGTACTCTTTTTGCCAAACCACCAAAGCGCATTGTTAGATGTACTCCTAATTGCGGTAGATTGCAATAGGAAACCTTTCTTTCTAACGCGATCAGATGTGTTTACAAAACCTACGCTAAAGAAATTTTTTGCCTATTTGCGAATGATTCCCATTTATAGGATTAGGGATGGGAGGGAAGCCTTAAAGAACAATCAAGCGGTTTTTGATCAATGTGCGGAAATTTTTGGGAACGGGCATGCTATTGTAATGTTTCCCGAAGCCAATCATAATATTAAGCGCCGTGTACGCCCCTTAAGTAAAGGTTTTACACGTATTCTTTTTAATGCCGTAGAGAGATTGCCGGATACGGAAATACATATTGTACCCGTAGGACTCAATTATAAGAGCAATTCGGGCTTTCCGGATCAAGTGGCCATATACTTTGATAAAAGTATTTTGGTGAATACTATGTATGATGCTGATGACGTGCAAGGTTCTGTAAATAATGTAAAAGGGCTGGTATCCGATAGGTTGAAGCAACTTACAACACATATTGAAGATGAAAAGGCGTATGAAAACATTTCTGGACAACTGAATGCTTTGGATGTAGATTTTTTGAATCCTTTTGAGACCAATAAAGTTATAGGAACCTTAGATAGCTCTATATCTGCGGAGCCTGTAAAAAAGAAAAAAGGAATTCTAGGAATCTTAGCTAATGCTCTTTTTACAATTCTAAATTTCCCTATACTTTTTATATGGCGAAAATGGGCCAAGCCTAAAGTTTGGGAACCTGAATTTATGGGAACGTTACGTTTTGGATTTGCGCTATTGGCCTATCCGGTATACTATGCACTTTTGTTTACCGTAATTGCTTTACTGTGTAGTGGTCTTGTAGGACTAATGGTAATATTGTTCCTATTTATTTACAACTGGGCGTATGTTCGTAACAACTGATTTTTGATGACGGAACAAGACTTTATAAAATAAAAAACGACCCTTTAAGGGTCGTTTTTATATTAATTTTATGAGCTTTAGATGTCGTCAAAACTAACATCTGTAAAGCTTCCTGTTTCGGTAGATTTCAACTCTCCGTTAGTTGGGATTTCTTCTTCTTTCTTGAAATCTTTTTGGTGACGCTCAGAGATAACTTCAGAACCTTTTTCCTCAATAATAAAGTTCATCATTTCCTCTACGTTTTCCCTAAAAGCCTCAAAATCTTCTTTGTAGAGGTAAATTTTATGTTTTTTGTAATGAAAAGAGCCGTCATCATGTGTAAATTTTTTGCTCTCGGTAATAGTCAAATAATAATCGCCTGCCTTTGTACTTCGTACATCAAAGAAATAGGTTCGTCTTCCTGCCCGTAATACTTTGGAATGAATTTCCTCCTGGTCCATTGAATCTTTTTCGTTCATCGCGTTTAGTGTCTAGTTAATAGTTGTTAATCTTTCAAAAATGTAAAAAAAAAGCCAATACGACAACAATTTTTTAGTTTTCTTTCTCTGACAGTTGCGTGTAGTACAACTCTTTGTAATACCCTTCAACACCGTTTAAATCAGTGTGGTTGCCTTCTTGAAGAAGTTCTCCGTTGGAGAGAACCAGTACCTTGTCTGCATTTTTAGCCGATGATACCCTGTGGCTAACGATGAGTGTGGTGCGGTTTTTGGAGGCGTTTTTAAGATTGTTGAGGATTTCTTCTTCGGTTTCGGTATCTACCGCAGATAGGCAATCATCAAATAAATAAACCTCTGGTTTTTTAAGTAGGGCCCTTGCAATGGAAACCCGCTGTTTTTGTCCTCCACTTAAGGTAATTCCCCTTTCTCCCAAAACAGTTTCATATCCTTTTTGAAAACCACTTATGTTTTGGTGTACTACAGCATTTTTGGCTGCTTCCATAACTTCTTCTTCAGTAGCATTTTCCTTACCGAACTTTATGTTGTTCTTGATGGAATCCGAGAACAAGAAAGCATCTTGAGGAACGGCACCTATAGATTTTCGGAGACTATCAATGTTCAATTGCTTTATAGGGGTGTCATCAATTAAGATTTCTCCGGAAGTTACATCGTACAATCTGGCAATAAGGTCTAGGATTGTAGATTTACCGGAGCCGGTTTTGCCTAGAATAGCTACAGTTTCCCCTTCATTAATAGTAAAGGAAATGTTCTTAAGGGCGGTTATTTCTGTATCCTCATAGGTAAATGTTACATTTTTGAACTCTATTTTTCCCTTGATCGGTGTTTCTTCAAGAACGGTGTTCGTAATATCCGGTGTTTCGTTCAAGAATTCGTTTATACGTTTTTGAGAAGCTTCGGCACGCTGTACAATGGAGGTTAACCAACCAATTATAGCTACCGGCCACGTTAGCATATTCACATAAAGAACAAATTCGGCAATGACACCGGCGGAAGCTATTTCGCCATTTATATATTGTTTTCCGCCTATATAAATAACGAATATATTGCTAATACCTATCAATAAGATCATTAGGGGAAAGAACCATGCATTTACTTTGGCCAAGTTCATGCTTTTGTCTTTTCCTTCAATTGCCAAGGCACTTAGGTCGTTATTTGTTTGCGGTTCCAAAGCGTATGCCTTTATTACGGAAACACCGGAAAATATTTCTTGGGTGAAGGTTGATAAATTGGAGAGGTATTGCTGAACAATGGTACTGCGTTCATGAATAACTTTACTTATGTAATAGATAAGTACGGATAAAATAGGTAATGGAATTAGTGTATATGCGGCCAATGTGGGGGCCGTCATAAACATAATAGGAATAATGCAGGCAAACAGTGTAATAGTATTTATACCATACATTAATGCCGGACCCGTGTACATCCGAACCTGATTTACGTCTTCGCTAATGCGGTTCATTAAATCACCGGTCCTATTTTTTTTATAAAAATTGAGGCTTAAAAACTGGTAGTGATCAAATATTTCATTCTTAAGGTCGTATTCAATATATCTAGATACGTTAATTATGGTCTGGCGCATCAAGAAGGTGAAAAATCCGGAAAGCAGTGCGGCACCAACAATTATAAGAATATACTCTAACAGTAGTGTTTTTGCTGCCGATTCACCAACCTGTCCATCCATAAAGTTTTCAATGACTTGGATAGACTCTTTTACGTATCTGGGCATTACCAATTGTAGCACACGAGCAACAATGGTTATGACTACCCCGATCAATAATTTAGACCAATATTTTTTAAAGTATTTGTTTAGGTGTGCAAGTTCCTTCATGAAAGGTTTAGGCTAGAGCTATTTTTAATGGATCAAAGATAAGGGTTTGGTGATAAACCATATGTTATAAATACCATAAGATGTTAGGAGACTTAATTAGTCTTAAATTCGATTCAACGATTTCCGAAAGTTAAATTTACGGTAACATTTTATATTTTATTAAGCCTCAAAAGGCTTAAAAACAAGGCTTTGGCGTGTTGGTGGGTGGGGATTGGAAAAAGTAGCCGTTGTTTCATCGTTTTGTATAGTAGTCTTTTGGGCTTTATTCTTATTTTTGCCACGTGAAAGTCAAACCAATACTATTCCAAAAAAGTTCTTTAAAATGCTAACACGAAGACATATACGGGTAAAAGTAATGCAATGTATTTATGCAATTACCCAATCTAAAGACGAATCTTTAGAGAAACAAGAAAAATTTCTGCGGTTTAGCATAGACAATATGTATACGCTCTACCTCTTAATGCTGAGCTTGATCATAGAAATTCAGCAACGAGGATCGGACCAATTACGGATTTCCTCTAAAAAATATTTGGCTAACGCATCGGATGATTTTCCGGATAAGGCAAAATTTGTAAACAACAAACTATTGCTTCAGTTGGTGCACAATGAGCCTTTAAAAGCTGAGCTTAAGAAGCGAAAGTTGGATAATTGGTATTTGAACGAAGAATATGTGAAAATTATCTACAACAACATTGTTGCAAGTGATGCTTACCAAAAATATATGTCCACGGAAGGCAGCACATATTCGGCGGACAAAGAGTTTATAATTACGTTGTTCAAAGAGGTCATTGCTCCAGACGAAAAAATCTACGATTATTTTGAAGATAATAACCTTACTTGGGTAGATGATATTCCTATCGTAAATACCTATATCTTAAAAATGTTCAAGAAGGTAAAGAACGATCAATCTACATCTTTCTTTCTGCCTCGTTTATTAAAGGATAAAGAAGATATGGAGTTTGCCCAAAAACTTCTTAGGAAAACATTGTTAAAAGATGGGGAGCTTACCAAAGAAATAGAGGGTAAAACACCTAATTGGGACAAGGATCGGATTGCCGATATGGATGCAATTCTTTTAAAGATGGCCATTTGCGAACTATTGAACTTTCCGTCAATTCCCGAAAAAGTTACCATTAATGAGTTTTTGGAAATAGCCAAGGAGTATTCTACTCCAAAGAGTAGCATTTTCATTAACGGTATTTTGGATAACCTTGTAAAAGAATACAAAAAGGAAGGAAAGCTTAACAAAATAGGTAGGGGGCTGATTTAAAATAATTGATTAATTTTACCTCAAATTAAAGTTAGAGATATGAGAAAAACATTTTTTGCCCTGAGTTTATGTTCGCTTATTGCGTTCGCTTCCTGTAAAGAAAATGCATCGAGCAAAGTAAAAACGGATAACGTTGTAGAAGCTGCACAACGTGATGAGGCTGGTAAGCAAATTCCGGTAATGGAATTTGAAAAAGCGGAACATGACTTTGGTACTATTGAGCAAGGTACGCCCCAAGAAACTGTTTTTACTTTTAAAAACACGGGCAACGCACCTTTGATAATTACAAACGCAACTAGTTCTTGTGGTTGTACGGTTCCTAATCCTCCAAAAGACCCTATCGCACCAGGAGAAACAGGTGAGTTGGTAGTTAAGTTTAACGGATCAGGACAGAACCAAGTAACTAAAACCATTACTGTAAACGCAAATACCGAGAAAGGTACAGAGCAATTACGTATTAAAGCGTTTGTAAATCCTAAAGGAGCTGCTCCTGTAGGACCAACAAAATAATAATTGATCAGATAATAAAATTATGGGTGATATAGGACAGTTTCTTCCAATGATCTTGATTTTTGTGGTTGCGTATTTCTTTATGATACGCCCACAAATGAAACGTCAAAAGGATGAAAAGAAATTCGCAGCTGAATTAAAAAGAGGCGATAGGGTAATTACTAAAAGTGGTTTACACGGTAAAATCATGGATTTGAATGACAATGACTTTTCTTGCATTCTTGAAACTATGGCCGGTAAATTAAAATTTGACCGTTCTGCTATTTCTATGGAAATGAGCAAAAAACTGAACGCACCCGAAAAGAAATAAGCGTACACTTTAATGTATGTTAAGAAACACCGCTATTAGTAGCGGTGTTTTTTTTGGTCTTGTGCTAAGGTAAATTAGTATATTCATGTTCTGAACAAACAAACCGGAATGATGTACCATAATAGACGAAACTTTATCAAAAAAAGTACTTTGGCCTTAGCAGGCTCTAGTGCCGCATTTTTATTTCCAATGGAGCTTTTGGCTGCTTTAAGAAAAAAGGTAGGGCCCAATGACCAAATCAATGTTGGGCTTATTGGTTGTAAGGGTATGGGGTTTAGTGACCTAACCTCTATGCTGAAGATTAGCGAAATTAATGTGATTGCACTTTGCGATGTAGACCAAGCCGTTCTAAAGGCTAGAACTGCTGACCTTGAAAAAGCGGAAATTAAGAAGCCGCTATGGTATCGTGACTATCGGAAGCTTTTAGAAAACAAAGATATTGATGTGGTCATTATTGGTACTCCCGATCATTGGCATTGTCTTCAGTTAACAGATGCCCTTAAGGCAGGTAAGGATGTGTATTGTGAAAAACCAATAGCAAATTCAATACAGGAATCCAATATCATGCTTAATTATGTAGGTGCGAGTGATCGCATGGTGCAGATTGGCCAATGGCAACGTAGTCAGCCGCACTTTGTGGATGCCATTAATTTTGTGCATTCGGGTAAATTAGGAAATATACGTCTGGCAAAAGCATGGGCTTATCAAGGTTGGATGAAACCTGTTCCCGTTGTTTCGGATTCTGCTGTTCCAGAAGGTGTAGATTATAAAATGTGGCTAGGTCCCGCTCCGGAACATGCTTTTAATGCAAACCGATTCCATTTTAATTTTAGGTGGTTTTGGGATTATGCCGGCGGATTAATGACGGATTGGGGAGTACATTTGTTGGATTATGCCTTGTACGGAATGAAAGCGGGAACTCCAAAATCGGTTATGGCATTAGGGGGTAAGTTCGCTTACCCGGAAGATGCTTCCGAAACACCGGATACGTTACAGACCGTTTTTGAATATGATGGTTTTTCAATTCTTTGGGAACATGCCACTGGCATTGATGGCGGTAATTATGGGCGTAACCACGGCATAGCCTTTATAGGTAATAACGGTACACTGGTCGTGGATCGGAACGGGTGGGAAGTAATACCTGAGGAAGAGTTTGCCGGATGGGGTAAAAAAGGAACCCCTAAAATGGAAGCTGTTTCGTATGATAAAGGAAATGCAAGCGGATTGGACCTACACACCAAGAATTTTATTGAAGCGGTAAAAACCAGGGATAATTCTAAACTAAATGCACCCATTAAAGTCGGGTATGATGCCGCTTTGGTTTCTCACATGGGCAATGTGGCCTTTAAAACGGGCAACCGTATCTATTGGGACGGTACTTCCGGAAAATTTAAAGAAGAAGAGGCGAATAAACTTATTACCGCCAATTATCAAAACGGCTGGAAATTACCAATGTTGTAGAGAAAAATGCTCCCAAACCTAAATAGATGTTAGGTTTGGGAGCATTATTTATCGGTATAAATCGTTAAGGCCTTTGCCTTCGATTATCATAGGTAAAATCTTTTCCATTCTACTTGCTTTCGTTTGTTCCCGCTTGGCGTTTGCAATGTATTCCGCATATTCTTTCTGTTTATATGGCGATAGTTTTTTAAAACATCCCTTTACTTTGGGCTGAGCTTTGAATACATTTTCCAGTTCAGGAGGAACGGTTACGCGGGTAATTTTGCTTTTAGGACTTCTGGCGAGTTCAATACCTTTCTTTTGGTTTTCAATAGCTTCGTTAATATATGCCGAAACTTTAATGGAGTCAATATCTTTTTCTGAGAAAAATTTCCAGTGGCGCATGGCTTGGGTCTTTCCTTCTTGGGCATTTTCAAGAATGTTTCCGGGGTCGCTTAAAAAGACACCTTTAAAGAACCAAATACCAAAATGATTCTTGAATTTACAAATAGCCAATACATTCTTCTGGTTGATAGTATAGGTTGGAAAATTCCACTTATAGGTCTCAACAACATCGGTTTTTATAACCAGATCTCGCAGTTGGCCAATGGCTTTTTTAAAGTGATGTTCTTCGGCAAAATAGGCCTCAATTTTTTCGGATGTATCCATGTGCTTATGGACTTTTAAGATTCTCTCTTAAAGGTAAGCATTTGTCTTTACACCGCTCTTTTGGCTACAAGCTCACATATTTTAATTATGACTTCAGTAGCTTTTATCATACTTTCCACGGGAACGTATTCGTATTTACCATGAAAATTATGTCCTCCGGCAAAGATATTAGGACATGGTAGCCCCATATAGCTTAATTGCGAACCATCTGTTCCGCCACGTATGGGTTTTATGATCGGGGTAACACGCATGGCTTCCATAGCTTCTTTTGCCAGTTCCACAATATGAAAAACAGGTTCTACCTTTTCGCGCATGTTAAAATACTGGTCTTTAATTTCCAAGCTAATACAATTGCCGTGAATGTGGTTCAGTTTTTCGGTGATATCACGAAGCAGTTGCTTCCTGTTTTCAAAGTGCGTTTTATCATGGTCCCTTACAATCAATTCAAATTCGGCATGTTCTATTTCGCCCTTTATATGGTGTACATGAAAGAACCCCTCTCTACCCGAGGTATTCTGGGGTGTTTCTTCCGGGGGCAGGATTTCTAAAAATTCGCTGGCAATGCTTATGGCATTTACCATTTTGTTCTTGGCATATCCCGGGTGAACACTTTTTCCTTTGATGGTTACTTTGGCGCTAGCTGCATTAAAATTTTCATATTCCAACTCACCAACTTGGCTTCCGTCCATAGTGTAGGCCCAATCTGCGCCAAATTTTTCAACATCAAAATGATGTGCCCCTCTACCTATTTCCTCGTCAGGAGTAAAACCTATTCTAATCTTACCGTGTTTTATTTCGGGATGATTAATAAGATATTCCATCGCGGTGATTATTTCCGTAATTCCGGCCTTGTCATCTGCGCCAAGTAGGGTAGTGCCATCTGTAGTAATCAACGTCTGGCCCTTATATTGTAGTAAATCTTCAAAATAATCAGGAGAAAGAACAATGTTTTCCATATGGTTTAGAACAATGTCCTTTCCATCGTAATTCTCAATAATTTGAGGGTTCACATTGGCTCCCGAATAGTCCGGAGATGTGTCAAAATGAGAAATAAAACCAATAGTGGGTACCTCTATATTAAGGTTGCTGGGCAAGGTAGCTGTAATGTAGGCCTTATTGTCAATAGAGACTTCCTCCATTCCAATTTCCAATAACTCCTCAACGAGCAAATCTGCTAAATACCATTGTTTTTCGGTGCTTGGGGTGGTGCTGGAACTGGGGTCGCTTTGGGTATCTATTTTTACATACTTTAGAAAGCGATCAATGATATTTTGCATTGGTATATTTTTAAACCAAAAGTACAAAATTGGGGGTACTAGAAACAATAGAAACTTTTTTTAAGATTATGTTTTTAGTGTTTTTCTTACGTTAAAAATAAAAAATACTTAACTTTTCAATGAATTAACTCAAATAACTAATTATGAAAAAGCAGTATTTAATGTGCTATGTGCTCTTTATGAGTGTCATAGGAATTGCTAGTGCCCAGATAACGGGTACGGTGTTAGACGAAGATGGTGAACCTCTGCCCGGAGCTTCGGTAGTTGTGAAGGGTACAACTACAGGATCTACTACGGATTTTGATGGTTTATTTTCTATTGATGCAGAAGTGGGGGACAAGCTGGTCATTTCCTACATTGGTTATGAAACCAAAGAAGTAACCGCTGCGGCCGGTGGCATGAGTGTGCAATTATCTTCAGGAGTAGCGTTGTCCGAAGTTGTGATTATTGGTTCCCGTAATCCTAACAGGACGGCTACAGAGAGTATGGTTCCGGTAGATGTAATCAGTATGAAGGAACTGAATAGCGTTGCGCCTCAGGTAAACCTGAACCAAATTTTAAATTATGTAGCTCCCTCGTTTACTTCAAATACCCAGACCATTTCAGATGGTACGGATCACATTGACCCAGCTTCTTTAAGAGGTTTAGGGCCTGATCAGGTTTTGGTATTGATCAATGGTAAAAGAAGGCACACTTCTTCCCTTATAAATGTTAACGGTACTTTTGGACGGGGTAGTGTTGGTACGGATTTAAATGCTATACCAGCGGCAGCAATTCAACGTATAGAAGTTTTAAGAGACGGTGCAGCTGCCCAGTATGGCTCTGATGCCATAGCAGGTGTTATTAATATAGTCTTGAACAAGAGTGTAAACGAATTAAATACAACAGTTACAACAGGAGCTAATTTCTCTAAAAATGCCAACGATCAAACGGGTGGTGTTGATGGTGCAACAACTAACGTTTCTGCAAGTTATGGGGTTCCATTGGGGCAAAATGGAGGCTTTTTAAATCTTTCCGGTGATTTTGATGTTCGTCAGGATTACAGTAGAATGAGAGAGTGGGAAGGTGATGTTTTTAATCAATACAACGTGGTTGAAAGGTTTGCGAGGAACGATGGTTATGATTTGACTAATTTATTGGATGATGATGTCGCGGATGTAATTCAATATGCAAATCAAGCAGGGATAAATTTGAACGGTGCATCTACAAAAGCGGAACTTCAGCCCATTTTATCTGCGGATGCAACGGACGCGGAACTTGCTGCAAGGGGACAGGAAAGAAGTGACTATAACATGAGAGTGGGTCAGTCTGCATTACGTGGTGGTCGAATTTTCGCCAACTTTTCTATGCCTTTAGATGATAATGGAACGGAAGTGTATTCTTTTGCGGGTATTAGTTCTAGAACTGGTAATTCTGCAGGTTTTTACAGATTACCCAACCAAAGCAGGACATTTACACCTGCATATAATAACGGATTTTTACCTGAAATTAATTCCACGATAAAAGACAGGTCTTTATCTGTAGGGATTAAAGGAAAAATTAATGAGTGGGATGTTGATTTAAGCAATACCTATGGAAAAAACTCTTTTCTATATACTATAGGAAATACTTTTAATGCTTCCATGCAAAATGCCTCGCCAACAATTTTTGATGCAGGTGGATTCTCATTTGCTCAGAATACGGCCAATTTGGACGTTTCCCGTTTTTTTGAAGATGCATTATCTGGTTTAAATGTTGCCTTTGGAGGGGAATATAGAGTTGAGAATTATGATATTGAAGCAGGAGAAGAAGCTTCTTATTCTCAATATACGGCAGATGGTCAACGTATCACTTTAGCATCGCAACAGCCATCACAAGATTTCTTTGGAAATGGAAGACCAGGAGGTTCTCAAGTATTCCCTGGTTTTAGTCCTAATAATGAATTATCTAGAGGTAGGAGTAGTGTTGCAGGTTATATAGATATAGAGGCAGATTTCTCTGAAAAATTCTTGGCCAGTTTTGCCACGCGTTTTGAGAATTATAGCGATTTTGGTTCTACTATCAATTTCAAATTAGCAACACGTTACAAAATCAATGACAACTTAAATATTAGGGCAGCAGCTAATACAGGTTTTAGAGCGCCCTCTTTACATCAGATAAACTTTAATTCTACGTCTACAATTTTTGACCAGAACGGAGATCCGCAGGAAGTGGGAACTTTTGCAAATGACAGTAGAGCAGCAAAGCTTTTGGGAATTCCTGAGTTAAAGGAAGAAACTTCAAGTAGTGTTAGTGTTGGATTCACAGCGAAAATTCCAGATGCAAACCTTACATTGACCGTAGATGGTTACTATGTAGAAATTAATGACCGAGTAGTGTATACTGGACAGTTTAGCGGTCCAGGTACAGGAACTGAATTGGACAATTTGCTCCGCCAGGCCAATGCTACCGCAGCCTCCTTCTTTGCGAACGCTATTAATACGGAGTCTCGCGGGTTGGATGTAGTGCTTACTCATCAAGCTAATTTAAGAGATAATTGGAGGTTAAAATCAGATTTAGCCGGTACTTTTTCTAAAACCAATCAAATAGGTGATATTAACGCATCGCAGGTTTTAGAGGATGCTGGTTTAGTTGACACGTATTTTCCAGAGGATAGCAGGGTGTATTTGGAAGAGGCCGTGCCACGTACAAAAATCAACCTATCTAATAGTTTAACTTCCGATAAGTGGATAATGTTCTTAAGAAACGTATACTTTGGAGAAGTAACGGAAGCCACTACGGTTGTGGAAAATCAGCAGGTTTTTGGCACCAAGTTGGTGACCGATCTTTCCATTGGTTACAAAGCCACGGATGCTTTAACACTTACGGTAGGAGCCAATAATTTATTTGATATCTATCCGGATAGAGCGGAAGAGCAGTTTAATAACCGTAGTTCAGGTCGTTTTGATTGGTCCCGTAGAGCCCAACAATTCGGTATTGGAGGTCGCTTCTTATTTGCTAGGGTAAACTTTACATTAAAGTAAAACTTTAAAGAGAAAAATTAGTTTAGAAAGGCTGCCCCAGTGGGGCAGCTTTTTTTATGTAAACGAATCATACACAGGAGAAATATAATTTTTTGGTTAAATAGTTGTTTATATAAACGAAGTTGAATTTTAATCAAGATTATATGTATCGTAAAATATATGGTTTTATAGCATTCATGATGTTTTTTTCTGTGGGATATGCACAAAGTTGTACATTGTATATAGGTGGAAAAAACAGTGAAACCATTAAAACGATTTTTCAACTGAACGAGGAGCAGATAGTTCTCATGGAGGCGCTTCAGGGAGAATTGGCAGTGACTACAAAAAGTGTTGAGGAGCAAATTGAAAAGCTGCTCGCGCAACATCCGCAAAGTACGCAGGAAGATCTTATAAAACTGGCCGAAAAATATAAAGGGCTGCAACAGCAATTGGTACAGGCAGCTTATGATAGTGATAAAAAACTGCTATCTGCTTTCAACACTAAACAATATGAGCGTTATCTTCAGCTCTGTAACGAAGCTATAAGGCTTCCTATAAAAGTGGTGCCAAAGAGTTACGAAATACCTGTAGAGGAAGAGTAAAGAGTTACCGGTTAGGCCGTGATGGCCTATTTCAATTCAGTACTTAGGATTTTAAAATTGTAATAAGTTGTGTCTATACTAGGCTAAGTTTGTATTTTTGCGCAAACACTACACAGCTTCATGTATAAGACCTTTCTTCAGCCGTTACTTTTCTCGCTAGATGCAGAAAAAGCCCATCACGTTACCTTTTCATTAGTTCGTTTTCTTTGTAAGATCGGTTTTTCCGGTTTGTTTAGGGTTATTTATAAGATTGAGGACCCGCGCTTGGAAAAGGAAGTTTTTGGGATTAGGTTTAAAAACCCAGTGGGACTTGCCGCTGGTTTTGATAAAGACGCCAAACTTTACAATGAACTGTCCAACTTTGGTTTTGGTTTTGTTGAAATAGGTACATTAACTCCAAAACCACAGGAAGGAAACCCTAAAACAAGATTATTCAGGTTAAAGCCGGACCAAGCCATAGTAAACCGAATGGGGTTCAATAATATGGGGGTCGTAGATGCTGTAGAACGATTAAAAAAAGAACATAAAGTTCTTATTGGGGGCAACATAGGTAAGAATAAAATAACTCCCAATGAGGATGCCGTTTCAGATTACCTTATCTGTTTTAATGCGCTTTTTGACCATATAGATTATTTTGTGGTCAATGTAAGTTCTCCCAATACGCCAGGCTTGCGTGAGCTTCAGGATAAAGAACCTTTAACGGCTCTTTTACTGGAACTAAAAAAAGAAAACTCAAAATTAGCTTCGCAAAAGCAGCAAAAAGAAAAACCTATTCTTTTAAAAATAGCACCAGACCTAACGGACGACCAATTGCTGGATATTATTGCTATTGTGGCCGATACAAAGATTGATGGTGTTATAGCTACTAATACGACTATAGAAAGGAAAAATTTAAAATCTGAAGAATCGCTCACGAAGGAAATGGGCGGACTAAGCGGAAAACCACTAACGCAAAGAAGTACAGAGGTAATCCGTTTCTTGGCGGAAAAAAGCAATAAAGCTTTCCCTATAATTGGTGTAGGCGGAATTCACTCCGAAAAAGATGCTTTGGAAAAATTGGAAGCCGGTGCAGATTTGGTTCAGCTGTACACGGGTTTTATATACGAAGGCCCAGCATTGATAAAGCGCATTAATAAGGCTATACTAAAGCAGTCCTAAAAACCTAAGGATATAGTTTTAGTTAGATTGTCCTCGGTTTTACTTTGTCCAATAATCAACCACTAAAACACCATCTAGGTATGGGCCTAGAGCATCTGCAAAAGCTTTGTGATCTGGGTGTGGTAAATAAGTGGCACGGTCTTCTTCGCTCTTAAAAGTTAAGAAAAAACAATGGGTAAAACCGTCGTTCAGACCTTCGGGGCTATTGTTCAATCCCCATTCGTAGCCTACAATTTGTGGAATTTTTGAGGGTAATGCGGTAAAGGCGTCCTCCACTTTTTTAATATCTTCCTTAGAAGTTTCGGGTTTAAATTTAAACAATACTACGTGGCGTAATAAACTATCTTTTTGCATAACGGTTTCGGCTGCGGGTTTTACTTCGTTCCTGATTTCAAACGCCACTAAAAGCAACGCTACTAGAACTAAACTTAGGGTAAAGGTAATCTGACTTTGTTTCATGGCTTTAGTTTTAAGATGCAATAACGGTTACGGTCCAGCATAAGGGGAATTGCGACCAACTAAAAAAAATACAATCCAAGCACATTTTTTTGAACTCCAGATTTCACACAAGATATAAAAAAGAGTAGTTACTTTAGCGTAAATAACAAGGTTTCCAGTCTAAAACTGGGATGGCTAAGATTTGTATTAAATTTAAGCAGGAATTAGATTACCATGAATTACGAAACTCTTTATGCGTTTATGTTGGCTACGGCAGCCTTGTCCGTTTCGCCGGGGCCCGATAATATTTATGTGTTGATGCAGAGTTTGGTAAACGGCAAAAAGTATGGATTGGCAACTACGGCCGGGCTTATTTCCGGTTGTTTGATTCATACAAGTTTGTTAGCCTTTGGAGTATCTGTTCTAATAAAAGAAAGTGAAACGCTGTTTTTTGGTATAAAATTACTGGGGGCCATATACCTATTTTACTTGGCCTATAAAGTATTTAAAAGCAGCAGTACCTTGGAGCTGACGGAAGGTTCCGTACCTAAAAAAGGACTTTGGCAATTGTTTAAGCAAGGGTTTATAATGAATGTGTTAAACCCTAAGGTTACTATTTTCTTTTTGGCGTTCTTTCCTGGTTTTCTCTTTAGTGAAGAAATAAGTACTACGGTACAGTTTTATGTGCTGGGTCTTATTTTTATGTTCATATCTTCTATCGTTTTTAGTTTAATAGCGGTGCTTTCCGGTAGTATATCATCTTATTTTACAGAAAATTCTAAAGTGGGCCTGTATCTAAAATGGCTTCAAATCATTGTGTTCATTGGTATTGCCGTCTATATTTTAGTATCGGATAATTAATGCTAATTTTGAGTAGGTTTAAGGGTTGGCATGGCCGGTCCATTAGAAAGGAATACGCATGATGGAAAAGGTGAAAGTTATTGAATGTCCCAGAGATGCCATGCAAGGCATCAAACCTTTTATTCCAACCAAGGAAAAGGTAAGGTACATTCAGGCTTTATTGGGTTGTGGTTTTGATACCATAGATTTTGGAAGTTTTGTTTCTCCCAAGGCTATTCCGCAGATGGTGGATACTGCCGAAGTGCTTTCACAACTTGACCTGTCAAAAACAACAAGTAAACTTTTGAGCATCGTAGCCAATGTTAGAGGGGCTGAAGATGCTTCTCGCCATCCTGAAATTCAGTATCTGGGATATCCTTTTTCTATTTCCGAAAATTTTCAGATGCGTAATACACATAAAACCATAGACCAATCCGTAGGAATACTTCAAGAAATACTGAATATTGCGGATGCTTCGGGCAAGGAAGTGGTAACCTATATTTCTATGGGTTTTGGAAACCCGTACGGTGACCCCTGGGATGTGGATATTGTAGGTGAATGGACAGAGAAATTGAGTGCAATGGGAGCTAAAATTTTATCTCTATCGGATACGGTAGGGTCTTCAACACCAGAAGTTATTCAATATCTCTTCTCGCAATTAATACCAAGGTACCCAGAAATAGAGTTTGGAGCGCATTTGCATACAACACCTACCAAATGGCACGAAAAGGTAGATGCTGCATACAAATCCGGTTGCCGTAGGTTTGACGGGGCCGTTCAAGGTTTCGGGGGTTGTCCTATGGCAAAGGACGAGTTGACCGGTAATATGCCTACGGAAAAAATGCTCTCTTATTTTACTGCGGAAAAGGCAGATTCAGGAGTTAATTGGATGGTGTTCGAGGCTGCCTATAACAAAGCTACCGAACTGTTTACTGCCTATCATTAATTCTATTGTCCACCACACATTTTGTCCAGATAGTTATTCAAGTTTAATTGAAACAAGGTACCATCTACCAAATCATGTACGGCATCCAATTCTTTTTTGTTCATGGCAAGGGTTATTTGCGGAGCCGGAGTGTCTAAGAGTAAAGACCTGCAGGTTTCGTGTTGGCCACACTCGCTGCACATGGCATTACTGTTCTTTGTGCATTCAATATTCTTTTTAAACTGTTCCAGTTCGTTTTGGGACAATAACAACCCGGTATCCCTAAAAACAATCTGTATTTTTCTAATATCTTTTGTTGAGTTTCTTTTCCACTGGAAAGCTACGCCAAAAGGGTTGTGGTAAATAGGGTTAATGTCTTCCATAATATGTGCTAATTCATTTGGGGTTAAACAATTTTATAATAAAGTATTCAAGACTTTAGTGCCTTAAGTCTCATTTCAAAAGTAGTATTTTTATTTAGATTAATTATAAATAGTAATAAAATATATTTTGATATAGCTAAAGCACGCACTATAACTAGGCAGAGCAAATACTAAATTCAATATTATTTAGATTTAATAAGAATAATGTTGCGAGGCACATTTTCATGTATTAAATTTGGCGCTCTATTTAAATCAAGTCTAAATAAATTTCGCACACAAAAATGAAAAAGATTCTTTACTCATTGGCTATTAGCTCTGCAGTTCTTCTTACATCTTGTAGCTCGGATGATAATTCTTCGGATATGAACGAAGATATCATGATTGACAACCCAACTAGTTATTCTTTTGAAAGAGATGGAGCAACCACGGTTAGCTTTGGAGGTCAGACTACACGTATCTTAATGGCTCAGGAGCTTTTAGGAGGTTTTACCACCAATACCAATACTGCAGAAACTTTGCAGGCTATGTATGCCCATGAAGAGGGTGCGGATGATTTTGAAGATGCAGATTTGAATGCTTCGGATAAGAGTCTTCGTAGTAAGACTGCGGCTTCTGCCGATTATTTTTCAACCAACGCAACAGATCAAGCCCTTATTCGTGCAGATTTTGAATCATGGATAGACGGTCAGGTAAATGAAGTCTTTGCCAACTGGAATGTTGCTGCCGAAGCTGGAGTTGCAGGTCAATTAGCGGATGGGGAGAGAACCCGTTACGTAAATGCAAAAGGTCTTGAGTACAATCAATTGTTCGCCAAAGGGTTGATCGGAGCTTTGATGACCGATCAAGCATTGAACAACTATTTGAGCACAGCGGTTTTAGATGAAGGTTCTAGCCGTGCTGATAACGACGCGGAAACTGTATTGGAAGGCAAGTCCTATACCAATATGGAGCATAAGTGGGATGAAGCTTATGGATACGTTTACGGACTTAATGCCGATGCTTCCAACCCTAATGCAGATCTTGGTGCGGATAGCTTTTTGAACGAGTACATCGGGAAATTAGAGGAGGATTCTGATTTTGCTGGAATTGCTGATGAGATTTTTCAGGCTTTTAAATTAGGTCGTGCTGCTATTGTAGCTGGAGATTACGAAGTTCGTGATGCTCAGGCAGATATAATTAGAGAAAAAATATCAGAAGTAATTGCTGTTAGAGGTGTTTTTTACATGCAACGTGCGAAAGAAACATTGGCCGAGGAGACTCCAAATTATGGAAGTGCTTTTCATGCTCTCTCTGAAGCATACGGCTTTATCTATAGCTTACGTTTTACCCGCAAACCGGGTACGGATGCTCCTTACTTTACCAAAGCTGAATCTGAGGCACTTTTGGAAGATTTAATGGGAGATGGTGCTAATGGATTATGGGATGTTAAGGCTGAAACTATTGATATGATTTCAGAGGATATTGCATCAAGATTCGATTTTACTGTTGCCCAAGCAGCCGAGTAACAAAGGGTTGTAATTACTAAAATTTAAGTGTTGTAAAAAAAAAGCAGCTTCTGTTAAGGTTTAACAGGCTGCTTTTTATATTTTTGCTTACTTAGAATAAATAAAAATAAGGTATGAGGAGGTTTTTTGCCATTGTAGCTGTAGCGGCAATGATTTGGGCTTGTAGCTCTGATGGAGGAAGTGATCCCACAGATGATGTTGTAGTAGATCCAAACCCGGATCCGGTAAGTTTTGAGCGTGGCCCCATGCTGGTGAATTGGGCAGATAATATAATTATACCTTCTTACGAGGCATTTTCTACCGAAATAACGGACTTGCAAACCGCGTTTGATGCGTTTAAAACTGATTCAAACGAGACTAATCTTATTGTTTTTAGAGCATCATGGTTGTCCGCCTATAAAATGTGGCAAAGGGTTTCTATGTTCGAAATTGGACCGGCAGAAACAGTAGGTTTTCGTTTGAATATGAACATTTACCCTGCGGATAATGATAAAATGGACGGTTTTATAAGTTCAGGAGGGTATGACTTGGCTTTGGCCTCTAACAGAGACGCAAAAGGTTTTCCTGCTTTGGACTATCTGATTAATGGTCTGGGTGATACGGATGAAGCTATTTTGGACAGATTCAATGGAACCGAAAAAGAGAATTTGGTTTCGTATACAGGTGATATTATTGCAGACATGGTAAGTCTTACCCAAGGTGTTCTTGCAGAATGGAACTCGGGATACAGAGCAACCTTTGTGGCCAATAACGGAGCGTCCTCAACCGCATCTGTAGATCGTTTTATTAACGACTATGTTTTTTACTACGAGAAATTTTTGAGAGCGGGAAAAATGGGTATTCCTGTAGGTGCTTTTTCTGAAAATGTACTTCCTCAAAACGTAGAGGCTTATTATAAGGCAGATATTTCCAATGAACTATTCTTAGAAGGTCTTGAAGCTGTTCAGGATTTTTTCAATGGTGTTCATTATGGTAAAACCACTTCCGGAGAAAGTTTGGCGTCTTATTTAGATGCATTGAACACAGTTAAGGATGGAGATGACTTAAAGAAATTGATAAACGATCAGTTTAATTTGGCAAGAACCAAGGTTCAGGAATTGGAGCCTTTTCGCAAAGAAATAGAAGACAATGTACCACCTACCAATATGCTTTTGGCCTATGATGAGGTACAACGTATTGTTCCATTGCTAAAGGTAGATATGGTATCTGCCATGAGCGTAAGTATTGATTTTGTTGATGCAGATGGCGATTAGAAAATGACCCGTTTCATTAGCAAACATATATCAGCCCCAATAGAGGCCGCCCCTTTGGCGGTCTTTCGCATTTTATTTGGTGTAATGATGTTGCTTAGTATTGTAAGATTTTGGAGTTATGGATGGATAGAAAAATTATACATTCAGCCTAAATTTTTCTTCTCGTATTATGGTTTTGAATGGGTTAAGCCCTTGGGTGTCTATACCTATTTCATATTTGTCATCTGTGCATTATCTGCCATCTTTGTAGCCTTGGGCTATAAATACAAAGTGGCCATTGTTACCTTCTTTTTAAGCTTTACGTACATAGAACTAATGGATAAGACTACCTATCTTAACCATTACTACTTTATAAGTCTGCTTAGCTTTTTAATGATTTTTTTGCCGGCCAATGCCTATTTCTCTTTGGATGCTAAACAAAGGCCGCATATAGCATTTCAGAAAATTCCGGCGTGGACGGTCAACAGTATAAAGCTCATGTTGGGCATTGTCTATTTTTATGCAGGACTTGCCAAACTAAATTCCGATTGGCTCTTTAAGGCCATGCCCCTAAAAATTTGGTTGCCCTCCAAGTTTGATACGCCTTTTTTTGGGCAGTTTTTGCATGAAGAGTGGGTACAGTACGCTTTCAGCTGGTTTGGAGCTGGATATGACCTGGCAATTCCATTTTTGCTTTTGTACAAGAAAACACGCCCTTTTGCTTTTATTATGGTGGTTATTTTTCATGTGATGACGCGGGTGTTGTTTCCTATAGGCATGTTTCCGTATATCATGATCATATCAACCTTAATATTTTTTGATTCGTCTTTTCACCATAAGTTTCTAAACTACTTGGCAAGCTTTTTTCGGATAAACAAAAACCGATTTGATAATGGAAAGGTTTTGGCTTTGTCAGTTAGGGAAAAAGCCAACCCAAAACTGATTTTAATAGCACTGTTTTTTGTGGTGCAGTTGGTAATGCCCTGGCGTTATTTAGCATATCGGGGAGAGTTGTTCTGGACGGAAGAAGGTTACCGATTTTCTTGGCGGGTAATGTTAATGGAAAAATCGGGCTATGCACAATTCAAAGTAGTCAGTAAAGATTCGGGTAAATGGTTTTATGTGGATAATTCCGATTTTTTAACGCCATTTCAGGAAAAGCAAATGTCTTTTCAGCCAGACTTTATTTTAGAATATGCCCAGTACCTGAAAAAGCATTTTGAAAATGACGGGCACAAAAACGTACAAATATTTGTAGATAGTCGGGTGGCGCTAAATGGTAGATTAAGCACTACCTATATAGACCCCAAAGTAGACCTTGGCCAAGAGCGGGAGTCGTTTGAACATAAAAAATGGATAATACCTTTTACTGATGAAATTAAGGGAATTTAGTATCGTACTTATAGCATTTCTAACCGCATTAAGTGCTGTTGGCCAAATTAGTATTACCGGTAAAGTGGTAGATAACAAAGGTAACGCTGTACAAGATGCAGAGGTCTACCTAAAGGAACTTCGGCTTTTAGAAACTACACAGGCAGATGGCAATTTTGTTTTTTCCAACATTCCGGGGGGTAAATACACTATTGTGGTGTTTGCTTTTGAGTATGAAGTCTATGAAAAGGAACTGACTTTTGATACGGCCTTCAATCTCAGTATTCAGCTAGAGCGAATAAAGTCGCAAGCGCTTTCGGAAGTAGTTCTAACTGAAAGACGAGAGAAAGTATTCGCTTTAAAACAACTTAAAAAAGTAGAGGGTACCGCTATATATGCAGGAAAGAAGACAGAGGTAGTTCTTTTGGAGGGTCTTACGGGAAACCTTGCGGCCAATAACGCGCGGCAAATATATAGTCAGGTTGTGGGGCTTAATATTTATGATAATGGTGATGCCGGCCTGCAGCTGAATATTGGGGGTAGAGGATTGGACCCTAACCGTACCGCCAATTTTAACACGCGTCAGAACGGATATGATATTAGTGCAGATGTACTGGGTTATCCAGAAAGTTATTACACCCCACCTGCCGAATCCCTCGAGGAAATTCAAGTGGTGCGTGGTGCCGCTTCTTTGCAGTACGGCACCCAATTTGGTGGCTTGATCAATTTTAAGTTAAAAAAACCGAATCCAAACAAGGAAATAGAACTCATTTCTCGCCAAACCGTTGGTTCGTACGATTTGTTTACGAGCTTTAATAGTTTAAGTGGTACAGTGGGTAAGTTCAGTTATTACACTTATTTAAATTATAAGGATGGTAACGGGTTTAGGCCTAATTCTAATTTTAACAGTAAGAATTATTTTGCCCATTTGGGTTATGAAATATCGGATAGGACAAAGGTGAGCTTGGAAACCACATTTATGCATTATTTGGCTAAGCAACCTGGCGGACTGACCGATGCCCAGTTTTATGCAGACCCCACTTTTAGCAATAGAGACCGAAACTGGTTTGAAGTAGACTGGCGTTTGTATTCATTGCGATTAGACCATGCGTTTTCTGCTAAAACAGATTTTAGCCTAAACATATTTGGTCTAAATGCCTCGCGTAGAGCTTTGGGTTTCCGAACTAACAGGGTTTCTGAAGTTGATAATATTGACACCCCTAGAGAATTATTGATAGATGACTTTAGTAACTGGGGCGCAGAGGCAAGAGTATTGACCCGCTATAATTTAGGAGGCACTGAATCTGCACTTTTGTTAGGTTCCAAAATTTATAAAACGGATAATGACCAAAGGCAAGGCCCTGGTACCGCTGCCGCCGATGCTGATTTTACATTTGCCGATGTTGATTTCCCGAATTATGAGAGACAATCCCAGTTTAATTTTCCCAATTTTAATGTCGCTTTTTTTGGTGAAAACATTTTCAATCTTTCGGATAGGTTGGCTTTGACACCCGGTTTTAGATTGGAACATATTAAGACTGAGAGTATAGGGAGCTATCGAGAAATTACGTTAGACTTGGCGGATAACCCGCTGTTGAACAGAGAGGTAGATGATAATAGGGATTTTGAGCGAACATTTTTACTCTTAGGCTTGGGAGCTACCTATAAAGTGTCGCCTAGCGTAGAACTCTACGGTAACTTTTCGCAGAATTATCGTTCTGTAACTTTTAGTGATATACGTGTAGTGAATCCTTCTTTTCAAGTTGACCCGAATATTTCTGATGAAGATGGTTTTACGGCAGATTTTGGTGCCAGAGGAAGGTTTAAAGATGTGCTCTCCTATGATGTAAGTGTGTATGGCCTGTATTATGACAATAGACTGGGAGAAATTCTAAAAGAAGAAACGCGGGTTAATGCAGCTGGCGAAGAAGTTTCTACAGGAAGATTGCTAAGGTCAAGAGGTAATATAGGAACCGCCTTTATTTATGGGCTGGAGAGTTTTGCCAATTGGAGTCTAAAAGAAACTTTCTTTCCGCAGTCGGAAAAGGCAAAGCTTAATTATTTTGCTAATTTGGCTTTGACACAATCTGAGTATCTTTCTTCCGAAAGGAACAATGTGGAAGGGAAAGAAGTAGAATTTATTCCAAAGGTAAATCTAAAAACAGGTTTGAACTTTGGGTATGGAAACCTGTTGGGAAGCCTACAGTATACCTATTTTGACAAACAATTTACAGATGCAACCAACGCCCTTCAGGACGTAGAGGACAACCAGAGAGGCATAGAAGGGGAAATTCCTGCGTATGATATTTTAGATTTTTCGCTTTCTTACACCTATAAAAAATGGAAGTTGGAAGCGGGTGTCAACAACCTTTTGGATAATTCCTATTTTACCCGGAGGGCTACGGGTTATCCCGGGCCGGGCATTATTCCATCTGAACCAAGAACATTTTACACCACCCTTCAGCTTAAATTGTAAACGGTTTCCAAAGATATAATCAGTTGATATTCGTGTAGTTGTGTTTTTCTTTTTTATATCGATTTAAAACAAAATATATAGAAGTAGTTTTTTGATGTGAATTAGAGATATTCGCCGTAAGAATGTGGGTGATTTCTGTAGGTTTTAGTTTGCTCGTAATCCAACATTGATAATAAGGTGATAACCAATTAATTTTACTACATTTGCACGCAATTAAATCTTTAATTGCTATGGAAGCCCACCTGAATAAAATTGTTGGAGAAGGTCTCACTTATGATGACGTACTCTTAGTCCCTGCCTTTTCTGAAGTACTCCCAAGAGAAGTAAATATTCAAACCAAATTCACTCGTAACATTACAATAAACGTACCGGTCGTTTCGGCTGCTATGGATACGGTTACGGAATCGCGAATGGCTATTGCCATAGCGCAAGAAGGCGGTATTGGTGTTCTTCATAAAAACATGACTATAGCGCAACAGGCCATTAAGGTGCGTAAAGTAAAACGTGCGGAAAGTGGTATGATCATAGACCCGGTTACGCTACCCCTAGATTCTTTTGTACGTGATGCAAAGGCCAATATGAAAGAATATAGTATTGGAGGAATACCTATTGTAGATGATGAAGGAAAGTTAATAGGTATTGTTACCAACAGAGATCTTCGTTTTGAGAAAAATAATGACCGACCTATTTCTGAGGTAATGACCTCTAAAAATTTGGTTACGGTTAGTGAAGGAACATCATTGGCCCAGGCCGAAGATATTCTTCAAGAAAATAAAATTGAAAAATTACCGGTTGTTGATAAGGATTATAAACTGGTTGGGCTAATTACTTTTAGGGATATTACAAAACTTACCCAAAAGCCTATAGCCAATAAAGATACTTACGGAAGGTTACGTGTTGCTGCGGCCATAGGAGTTACTCCTGATGCCGTAGATAGGGCCGAAGCTTTGGTAAATGCGGGAGTTGATGCCGTAGTGATAGATACCGCACACGGACATACGAAAGGTGTGGTTTCCGTTTTAAAGGAAGTAAAAAAGAAATTTCCGGATTTGGATGTTATTGTTGGTAACATTGCTACGGGCGAAGCTGCAAAATATTTGGTAGAAGCGGGAGCAGATGCCGTTAAAGTAGGTATTGGACCTGGTTCTATTTGTACCACCCGTGTGGTTGCAGGTGTTGGTTTTCCTCAATTTTCGGCCGTGCTAGAAGTGGCTGCCGCTATTAAAGGTTCTGGAGTACCTGTTATTGCCGATGGAGGAATCCGCTATACAGGTGATATTCCAAAAGCGATTGCTGCAGGGGCGGATACGGTAATGTTAGGTTCTCTTTTGGCAGGAACAAAAGAGTCTCCTGGTGAGACTATCATTTATGAGGGAAGAAAGTTTAAGTCTTACCGTGGTATGGGTTCTGTTGAAGCCATGAAAGAGGGTAGTAAAGACCGTTATTTCCAAGATGTAGAGGATGATATTAAGAAACTGGTGCCAGAGGGTATTGTTGGCCGTGTTCCTTACAAAGGAGAGTTGTACGAGAGTATTCACCAATTTGTTGGCGGTCTTCGTGCCGGTATGGGATATTGTGGGGCAAAAGATATTGATACGCTAAAAGAAAATGGGCGTTTTGTAAAAATTACGTCTAGCGGTATTAATGAAAGTCACCCGCATGATGTAACCATAACAAAGGAATCACCTAACTATAGTAGATAGTTCATCAATTAAAAACAAAGGCCAAAATTAATTATTTTGGCCTTTGTTTTTTTAGGGTATGTACCCGATAGAGGTCATCTGCAGCTTGCATTAATTTGTTTTTGAGTGTTGGTTTTAAATCGGGATTTTCGGTTAGGAAATTCTCCAATACGGTATATGCTTCAGCGGATGTATGTTTCCCGATAGTATTGTTCAGCCAGCCTTTTGGAAAGAATATATCTCCGGTTTTTTGAATTTCTTCCAGTATATCAAGACTTGCTCTCAGGTTTTTTAAGCTTTGTTTTTCGCGAAGCGGATGATTTAGATGGCTTAAGGCATCTAAGACCCACGATTCTTTCTGTCGGTTTTTTTCGTTTAGAAGAGCGTTGAAGAATTCATTTCTAACCGTTTCATCATTAGATAAAGAAGGGAGGAGAAAGTTAAATTCCGCCAATTTATCAGGGTTGTCTATAGCTTTCTTGGCTTCCAATACTATATTTTCTGAATCTGGGTGATGAAAAAGAGCTAAGCTTTCTGCCATGGTGGTATAATCATCCGTATTCAATTTTAAATTTGGCAGCGTAATATCCTTATGCCAAACTTGATACAATTGTGTACGTGATTCCTCCAAGTAGGCAATGGAACGAAAAGTTGAAAACAAGGTTTTCTTTAGATTGGAAGGTAGGTCCGATTGCAATTGGGACCAAAGTTGCTCGGCTAGTATAGGTTGATGCTCTGTTCTTTCATCAGCGGATAAAAATGTCCAGAAAATATGGGTTATATAGCCCGAAAGTAAATTGGCTACAAGTTCATTATTTTCATGGACCAAGTGCTTGCGATAGAATTGGAGTGCCTCCTTTGGTGTAATATTCCCTCTTAGGAAATTTTCATAGATGTTGATGAACTGATATCCTCGTGCCACATCATCCGTAATTTTGGGCAGGTTTTTCGTTTCTGATTCGTGCAGTGGAAAAACGCCATATCCCATACCATTGGAGTTGTACAGGATGGATAAAGGTTTGGGTTTGCCAATGGCTTCAGGAAGGGTAATGCTGCTCCCTGTCATTTGAACGGGAATGTTTACTAAGCTATCTTGGTATACCAAAGTTAAATCAAAAGTCTGGGGCCATATGTGGTAACTATCGTCTTCTGCGGTCTGGCTTATTTCAAAAGAGGCTATGTTTTGGTTAGAATCATATACTATTTGGTCGTGAAATAAAGGGCGACCAGCAGCATTTACCCAAGTTTCACTCCATTTTTCAACATCTACTTCAGTGTTTTTTGCCAGTATCTGTATAAGGTCGTTCCAAGTGGCATTGCCATTACTGTAGGTTTTTATGTATTCCTGAATACCCTTTTGAAAAATTTCTTTTCCTAAAATGGTTTCTAACTGGCGCATCATTATCGGAGCTTTGCTGTAGATGATACTTCCGTAAAGCGAACCTGCATTGTTGAGGTTATTTAATTCTTGGCGAATAGGGTTGGAGCCCTTGGTTCTATCCTCACCGTACGCTCTTGGGTAGTGCGTGGTCATAAAAGAAAGGTCGTGGTTTATATCTGGAAAAGCCGGGTTGGCAATTTTATCCGCTATGAAATTGGCAAAGACTTCCTTCATCCAAACATCATTGAACCAATCCATAGTTACCAAATCTCCAAACCACATATGGCTGGTTTCATGGGCTATGAGTTTTAACCTTCTTAATTTTTGGTTCTTTGTAGAAGTTTCATCTAAAAACAGGGCACTTTCTTTGTATTGTATTGCACCCACGTGCTCCATGCCGCCATACTGGAACCCCGGAATGGTAGCAAAATCCAACTTCTGAAAAGGGAATTTGTATTGGGTGTAATCCTCTAAAAAAGCTATGGATTGTTGGTGAAGGTTAAAAATGGTATCCGTGCTATAGACAACCTTCTTTTTATCCGTTTCACGGTACAACATAGTCATATCGAAACCATTTGGATTTTGATGGGTAAGATTGAATTTACCGGCTACAAAAGAGAATAGATAAGTGCTCATTAGGTCCGTTTGGCCAAAATGATGAGTGGTAACCCCGTTATTATCCTCTTTACTTATTTCTGGAGCTCCGCACAGTACAGTCCAATCTTTTGGCGCCGTAATTTCCAGAGAATAGGTAGCCTTTAAGTTAGGCTGGTCAAAACATGGAAAGAGCGTTCGGGCACGGTCCGGAACTAAAAGGGTATAGAGATAATCATCATTTCGGTTTAAAGAAGATTCCCCTGCAATGAAATCTATCTCTATTATGTTCTTCCCGGCTTTTAGGGACTTGGAGTCTATTTTAATGTGTTCATGCTCGTGAACAATGACTATGGTCTTAGAGTTGACGTCAATAGATTTTAAATGGGAAGTTTGTTCTTTAAAATCAAGATACAGTGGAGCATTTACGTCAGAAATTTGAAAAGTTAAAACAAGTTGGGCCGGAATAGGTTGGGTTTTCGCTTCCGGAATTTTAAAATTAAGTTGATAGTTGACATTGGAAACTTGGTTTTTCCTGTAAGTTGCCAACTCTAAAGAAACCCCATCTTCTAACTGAAGAGCTGTGTTGGTACGGTCTTTACAGGATAAAAAAATTAAGGCTGTTACTAATGTAATATAGAGTGCTTTCATGAACTTTTGAACGGGGAGTATTTACTTTGATGAAATGAAAGTACTTAAAAGTAAAAACGAATACAAGAGGTTTAACTAATCTAACTTTTAGAGAATAAAAAACCCTGATATTATTTTACAATATCAGGGTTTTAAAATGTTATATGTAGCTCTTTTGTTTATTTGCTTTCACCGGCATAAGTCTTCCAGTCTTGGTCCTTGTAAATATTATCGCCAAAGTATCTGGCAATATTTAAGAAAGGCTCTGGTTTTTGATAGCCCGGTACAGGAGAAAGCATGTTCATTTCTTCGTCCAGAAAGATAGTGGTTGGGTAACTTAACCTGCCTTGCATAAGGGCTGCGGCAAATTCATGATATCCTTTTCTTCCGGAGGGGATAAACTTATAGGTTTTTCCTTTAAATTCAATGGGTTCCTTACCTTCACCATCTAACTTCACCATATAAAAATTATCGGCCATGTAGGCAGCAACCTCAGAATTTTGAAAGGTATCCTTGTCCATCTTTTTACACCATCCACACCAATCTGTATAGACATCTATAAAAATTTTCTTAGGTTTTTTTTCCGTTGCAACTAATTCTGCCGCTTCGTTCCAGCTCAACCATTTTACCTCTTGGGCGTTCATGGTTGTGATAGTTAGCCCTATAAAGGCAAACAGGACAAATTTTAAGGCGTATGTGGTGCGTATTTTCATTCTGATTTTTGCGGTATTAGTCCAACTAATGTACCAAAACTAACGAAAATCCAACAAGTTTATTTTGCTAAAGCCTTTTCCTTCTTGGTAGCAAAGAGATTTTTAACATCTATTTGATGTTTGATCAGGTCATCAAAAGTTTCTCGCTCCCTAATTAAAATAGCTTTGCCTTCATGCCAAAGTACTTCTGCAGGTCTAAACCTAGAGTTGTAATTGCTGGCCATGGTAAAGCAATATGCCCCTGCATTTTTAAAGCAAAGAATATCACCTTCACTTATTTCGTTTATTCGCTTGTTACTGGCAAAAGTATCGGTCTCACAAATATAGCCTACCACAGAATAGTAACGTTCCCTACCTTCTGGGTTGGATATGTTAAGGATGCGATGCGTAGCCCCATAAAGCATGGGTCTAATTAAATGGTTAAAACCAGAATCAATACTAGCAAATACTGTAGATGTAGTTTGCTTCACTACATTCACCTTGGCCAAGAAATTACCTGCTTCGCTCACTAAGAATTTACCGGGTTCAAAAGCTAATGTCAATTCTCTTCCGTATTCTTTACAGAATTCGTTAAACCTGCTACCTAATTTGTTACCTAGTTCTTCAACGTTGGTTTCAATATCACCATCTTTATAAGGTACTTTAAAACCACTACCAAAATCTATAAAATCAAGGTTTTTAAAGTTTTTAGCAGTTTCAAAAAGTATCTCCGATGCATAAAGGAAAACATCAATATCCAAAATATCACTTCCGGTATGCATGTGTATACCGTTAATGTTCATGTTGGTAACATTAACAATGCGTAACAAATGTGGAATTTGATGAATGCTGATACCAAATTTGGAGTCAATATGACCTACGGATATATTAGCATTTCCACCTGCCATAACATGTGGGTTGATGCGAATACAAACGGGAACATCTGGATGCTTGCTGCCAAATTGCTCTAAAATAGAAAGGTTGTCTATATTAATGCGAACCCCCAATTTTGATGCTTCCTCTATTTCTTCCAAAGAAACACCGTTAGGTGTGAAAATGATAGATTCTGGTTTGAATCCTGCCAGAAGGCCTAATTGAACCTCTTGTATGGAAACCGTATCCAGACCACTTCCCAAACTGTTCATTAGTTTTAAGATGGCTATATTGGATAAAGCTTTGGCGGCGTAATTAAGTTTTAACTTCTTTACACTGCTAAAGGCATTTGTAAGTCTTTCAAATTGAGAAATTATTTTTTCCGAATCGTAAACGTAAACGGGGTCTCCATATGTTTTTGCTATATTTAGCAAATCGGCATTATTCATATCTTCGGTATTTAAAGCAAATTTAACCCGTTAATCTTATATGGGCAAAAAAACCGTTACAAATATAAAAAATACAACAAATTGTTATTTTTGAAACATGAGTCTGTGTAATTTAAATTTGCGGTTCGTAATTTCGGTCGTATTTTTAGAGCAAATATTACACTATGAAATTGGCGTTATTACCACTGCAATCTATATTTTTTCCGGGCGAAACCGTACCGCTACATATTTTTGAGGATCGCTACAAGCAATTGATCAAAGATTGTAGAAATGAGGCTGTTACCTTTGGTATTCCTGTTTATATTAATGATAGTATGACTTATGGAACAGAAGTTCAATTGGTAGAAATTGTAAATACTTACGAAGACGGAGCTATGGATGTAACCTGCGTAGCACGCCAAGTTTTTCGTATCCTAAGTTTCAAAAACCAAATGGATGGCAAGCTTTATGCAGGCGGAACCATAAAATTTATTGATAGCGTAAGAGATGCGGATAAATCCTTGAAAAAGGAGGTACTAGATAAGATTCACGAACTGTACGAGCTTATGGCCGTGCCCTATACCCCGTTGCCGTTAGAGAAGTTCAATAGTTATGTTTTGGTACATAAAATGGGGCTTTCGTTTGACCAAGAGTACCAATTATTGCAAATGCCAAGTGAGCGGGATCGTTTGTTATTTATGAAGTCGCATTTAATTTCAACCATATCAATGTTGAGCGAAGTTAATCGTACCAAAAAGACCATAGAAATGAACGGCAACTTTAAAAACTTTGACCCCTTAGACTTTAAGGATTTTAATTTGTAATTCTGTTCTCATAGACCATTGTAAAACTTATGAAGTAAAAAAAGGAACGTGATTTAGGTGAATGAACCAGTTATGGGTAAGAGTTTTTAAGGCTTAGGATATATCTGCGCAACTAACTCTATATTTCATTAGTCTAAATCCTCTACGTTTCCTATTTTTGCTTTCGAATCTAAATATACCTTAATATATGAATCTTCACGAGTACCAAGGAAAAGAGATTTTGGCCAGTTTCGGTGTGCGCATTCAGCGCGGTATCGTGGCCCATAATTCAAAGGAAGCCGTAGAGGCTGCAAAACAATTAACTGCCGAGACCGGAACAGGTTGGCACGTTATAAAAGCCCAGGTACATGCAGGTGGCCGTGGTAAAGGTGGAGGTGTAAAATTGGCCAAAAACCTTAAAGAAGTAGAAGAAATTGCAGGAAACATTATAGGAATGAACCTGATTACCCCACAGACTTCTGCGGCGGGTAAAAAAGTTCACCAAGTTTTAGTTGCCGAAGATGTATACTACCCAGGCGATAGTGAAACTAGTGAATTCTATATGTCAGTTCTTTTGAACAGAGGTACAGGAAGAAATATGATCATGTATTCTACCGAAGGTGGAATGGACATTGAGGAGGTTGCCGAAAGCACTCCACATCTTATTTTTACTGAAGAAATTGATCCTGCTACAGGTCTTTTACCGTTTCAAGCTAGAAAAATTGCTTTTAACCTAGGGTTGTCAGGAACTGCTTTTAAAGAAATGACCAAATTTGTTGCTTCTTTGTACAAGGCTTATGTAGAGAGTGATTCCAGTATGTTTGAAATCAACCCAGTGTTGAAAACATCGGATGACAAGATAATGGCGGTAGATGCTAAGGTATCTATTGATGATAATGCGCTTTACCGTAGAAAGCAATATGCAGAAATGCGTGATTTACGTGAAGAGAACGCAATTGAAGTTGAAGCTGGTGCATTGGGTCTAAATTATGTTGATTTAGATGGAAATGTGGGCTGTATGGTAAACGGAGCCGGATTGGCAATGGCCACGATGGATTTGATTAAAATGGCCGGTGGTGAACCAGCTAACTTTTTAGATGTTGGTGGTACAGCCGATGCTAAAAGGGTAGAAGAAGCTTTCCGTATTATCTTAAAAGACGAAGGTGTTAAAGCTATTTTGGTGAATATCTTTGGAGGTATTGTACGTTGTGACCGTGTTGCAAACGGTATTGTAGAGGCTTACAAGAATATGGGAGATGCTATTAAAGTTCCAATTATTGTTAGATTGCAAGGTACCAATGCAGAAATTGCTAAGGAAATTATTGATAATTCCGGTTTGGCAGTACATTCCGCTGTACAGTTCCAAGAAGCTGCTGATAAAGTAAAAGAAGTTTTAAGCTAAAACTATCTTTTTATAAATTTTGAAAGGGATGAACCACATGGTTCATCCCTTTTTTTATACGCATAATTAAACATTTTACAATTTGTGTTTTACTCAGGTCGAGTAAAAAGCTGAGGTATCGTTAGATTTTTTACTCGTTTTATGACATTACTGTTTTCTAGTGTTAAATTTTAGTAAATAGTCAGTATACGGACTCTATTTTGTAATATCTTTAATGTGAATTAGTTATCTGAATTAGCAAAACAAAACAACAAACGCCATGAAAAAATCAATTTATGCATTAATGGTGATGATGGTATTTAACATAGGTTATGTTCTGGCCAACACACCCGAAGTTGAAGTACACGAACCAAAAGCATTAAAAGTTCTTACTTCACAAATTTATGAGATGTTAGGAACAAACGTTATTCCTAATGATATTAGAGGCTCTAAAGCAGAAGTTAGAGTAGCTGTTGATGAAGGGAATTACCTAAGAATCCTTTCTATAGAAACGGAGAATGAGGCCTTAAAAGATTTTTTGAAAAGTGCTATTGACTTTGAAAAATTATCAAAAGGAACTTTTGAAAAGGGTATTGTTTATCGCATTCCAATTGAAGTAGCTAAGCGATAAAAGTCAATCATTTTATAATTGAAAAAAGGTCTCCATTGGAGACCTTTTTTTATGATTATTGGTCGGTTAAAATGCTTGCATTATTTCGTCATACACAATTTCACCATTAATGATATTCAGTCCTTTTCTTAACGAGGCATCGGTATCTGTTGCATTTGCCCAGCCTAAATTGGCGAGCTTCAGCACATAGGGTAAAGTAACGTTTGTTAAGGCTACAGTAGAAGTGTAGGGCACAGCTCCCGGCATATTTGCCACGGAATAATGTACCACATCATCTATAATATAGATAGGGTCTTCGTGAGTGGTGGGTCTTGTAGTTTCCACACAGCCGCCTTGGTCCACGGCAACATCAACAATAACGGTTCCCGGACGCATTTCTTTAAGCATATCCCTAGTTATAAGATTGGGTGCTTTTGCACCTTTCAAAAGAACCCCGCCAACAATTAGGTCGTGGGTCTTTATGTGTTTACGGATATTGAATTCATTGGAAAACTCAGTAATAACATGTGGGGGCATCACATCATTTATGTGTCTAAGCCGTTTCATGTTAATGTCCAAGATGGTTACTTGAGCTCCAAGCCCGGCAGCCATCTTAGCTGCTTGCACACCAACAACACCAGCACCTAAAACTAGAACTTTTCCTGGGGCAACACCGGGAACACCCCCTAGAAGAACCCCTCTGCCTTTTGCTGGTTTTTCTAAATATTTAGCTCCCTGTTGTATGGCCATTCTTCCTGCAACCTCAGACATGGGTGTTAACAATGGCAGGGTGCCATCTTCGTCCTCAACCGTTTCGTAAGCAATGCATATAGCTTTGCTTTCTATCATTGCTTTGGTTAGAGATTCGCTAGAAGCGAAATGAAAATAGGTGAAAATAATCTGATCAGGTTGTACCAAATCGTATTCCTCGGGCATGGGTTCCTTGACTTTTACGATCATTTCACTAATGCCATAAACTTGTCCAATAGTATCTAAAATAAGGGCTCCGGCTTTTTTATAATCGTAATCAAAAAAACCGCTGCCCTCGCCAGCGGTAGATTGTACATAAACAATATGCCCATGTTTGGTGAGTTCGTAGACTCCTGCAGGAGTCATCCCTACACGATTTTCATTGTTTTTAACTTCTTTGGGAATACCGATTGTCATGCTCTTTTCTTTATATAAATTAAAATATTGGGTTCTTTTAATCTAGTTTTTTTCCGAGGTCTGTGAGTGGGTGTCTATACCCGCGTAGGTGTTAAACTGACCTGATAGTTCCGATGCTTTGCTTTTTTTTATTTTTTCAATTACATATGGAATGAAAGATACAACAATCATCCCAAAACCTATTAAAAGTAAAACCGCCGGGTTGATAAAGAAATCGCTAAAAGAGAATATACCAATACATAAAATGGTAGAAAACGGTAGAGATAGCGCCAAGATGTTTACGGCAAAATTAATATCAAAGGTTGGCTTTGTTTGTTTGTCCTCTTCTTCCATTGAACTAATAGCGCTCATATGGGCAAACGGCCAGAAGCTACATGAGCTTTGCGGGAATACTACCAATAAAAGAATTAACTGGGTAGATAGCGCCGGAAACAGCAAAATGAATATGGCGGATAAACAGAACGTAATGCCTGCTCTGCGCGTTAAAAGCGAAAGAATAAGTCCAAATTCTCCGGATTTTATACGTACGGCCATACCTATGAACAAAAGTATAAGAGGTGTCATTATTACCTTAATACTTAAAGCGGTGTCTTTTATAAAAGTGGGCAATGAGTCTAAATTAAAACCAAATGATAATAACAAAAGGCCGGCAATTATGACCATATTTATAGGCTCTTTAATTAGTGCTAGTCCTAAACCTTTAAGCTTACTGGAAGTGGATGGTTTTAAGTCTTGTAATGCTCTTTTGTGATACCAATGTGTAGCTAACATGTATAGCAGTATAAGAACAAATATTTTGTTTCCTACATCTGCCAAAGCGGCAAGAGCTAAAGAATCATCACCTAAATAGATAGCAATAAAAGGAAAACAGGATAGACCTGGTGCCAAAGAAGGCATCAGCATCATTATGGTTCGTTTTTTTGAGTTTTCTTCTTTTGATATGGTTGAGTTCAGGAAATATTTGGTTGCAAATAGCATAACAAGGTTAAATGCCAAAGCAAGCAAGGGGAAAATTAGTAAGGAACTATCTAGTTTTATTTTGAGTAGAGCAACAAATATTACGGCTGGCAAGGCAACACTAAGAATGATAACCTTAACACCTTTTAGGTCTTGCTTAGCTACTTTTTTTTGTAATAGTAGCCCTAAACCAATAATGAGCAATAGTTCTAACGTGTTTTGAAGGGCGAAATTCATAGGGTGTAGTTTAAGAATTAATGAGTAGGTAAAAAGGATTGAAAAACCCAAAGAGAGCCGATATCTGGTAATATCAAGGCAATTGATGGTTGAACCGACTCTCGGGGGTATTTCATAGCAATTATGCGAGGACTTTTTGTAAAGCGGTACCAAAAATTTCCATTTCTTCCATAGTACCCATACTTACGCGACACCAGTTTTTGTCCATAATGTCAAAAGCACGTACGCCAACACGTTGCTCGGTCATTTTTTCCAAGAATTCTTTGCCTTCCATTTCAATTGGGAAAAGAATAAAACTTGTAGAGGATGGTACGTAGCTGTATCCCATTTTATCCAGAACAGAGTAGACATATTCTCTACATTCGGCATTTAGTTTTCTTGACTTGTTTTGGAACGCTACATCGTCCATACTAACGGATGCCGCAAAAATGGTAGGGTAGGAGATGCCCATTCCGCCACGGGTTATTTTTTGGATTTTATCCAATGTAGCCTCTTGCGCCACAATGTAACCTATTCTAAGGCCTGCCATTCCGTGAATTTTAGAGAACGTACGGGCTATAATAACGTCTTTGCCCTCGTTAATAAGGGAAACCATACTCTTTTTGGCCGCATCGTCCAAGAACCCTAAATAGGCCTCATCTATGAAAACCGTAACCTTGTCCGATACGCGGGAGCAGAAATCTACCAATTCCGCATGATCGGTCATACTACCTGTCGGGTTGTTGGGGTTACAGATGTATACCAATTTGGTATTTTCATCAATAGCTGCTTCCATAGCGGCAAGGTCATGAGACCAGTCTTCCTTTAATGGAACGGGCTTCCAGGTGGCACCAGTGGCTTCAGCAACTTTAATAAGAGACATGTAGGATGGATCAGCAGAAACAATATTTCCGCCATCGGCAAATAATACCATTGCAGTTTTTTCCAATAGATCAGAAGAACCTGGGCCCATCATAATGTTCTTGGCAGTAACTTTTTCTTCAACGGCAATTTTTTCCATTAGGTCAAAAAGTTCTTTCCACGCATATCTATTTCCCATTGGTGCCGCGTTCTTAAAGGATTCGATAGCTTTAGGAGACGGCCCGTATGGGTTCTCATTTGCGTTTAACTTGGCCAAAAGCTCCATCGAGTCTGGAAATACATTGGCGTTATATTCTTTGAAAAACGGACTATAAAGTGTCTGCCCTTTTGCGTTAATATGTAGTCCTTTGGCATTTGATTTTCCAAAAGTTACGTGTGGAATTACCATTGCTCCTGCTGCGGTCAACATTCCTCGTTTTAACCAAGCTCTTCTGTCTAAAGTGTTCATAATGCTGTTTGTATTTAAGTTAAAAAGTCTAATTCATTTCTACTGGTAAGGCGTTGGCGCCTAAATCTCCGGAAGCAACAATGGTATCATCAGTGTCACTTAAGTAGATGTTAATGTGTGAATCCATATCAGGGATAGAATCATAAAAACTGGTGTCAGTAATAACGAAGAATTTGTTCGTCATAAATTCACCACTATCTCCGGAAACATCATCTAATGCAATCATTGTAGTGGTTCCGGTACCTACCATGCCATCCATAATTAAGGCAGGGTGCGATAGTCCTTCTACAGTATTGTATAGTGCAACCTGTACTAAAGTGCGATCAAGGTTGTCTTTCCAGAAAACAATTCTTCCATTTACATTTGATCCTGCTGGGTCTGTAGATGCTATGGTGTATGCCATATACTGGTTAAGTGTACCGCCACCGTCAGCTGCGGTAAGTACGGGGTCAAGTCTTTCTTGTTCGCAAGAGATAAGACCTGTAGCGACCACCATTACTACTAAAATGTTTTTTATATACTTTATCATAATTATCTTTTTTAAGTTTTACCGGATATTCTTTTCTTATAGTGTAAATGTCAATCTACCGAAGTAGTAAGATCCCGATGATCCTTGCTGATAGTTAGAATACAAGTTGAAGGTTCTTAATTCATACCTTACTATTTCTGGGTATTCATTAAAGATGTTGTTACCTCCTATGGTGAAACTGATTTTATCTGAAAAGTTGTAGGTAACACCCATGTCCGTAGTGAACTCAGGTGTGAAATATTGATCGGCGTAACCTACACTACCATCAAGAAGCGTACGTTCTCTGCTATCCCTAGTTTGAACAGAACCAAATCTTGTACCTCTTAACATGGCTGAGAACTTACCAATAGAGTAGTTTAATGTTCCGATAATCTTGCTACTTGGTGTACCCGTTTCAAACTGACCGATAAGTCCTCTGTTTACATAGTTGTCAGCCAATTCGGCATCGGTAAGATTTGTGTTTAGGTCAGGAATATTTACATTTTCAAATTTGTTCTCTCTGAAAGTTCCTGAAAGTGTAACTCCCAACTTACCTGCACCAATATTCTTGTTGTAGTTCAGTACGGCTTCAACACCTTTAGTACTGATGTCACCACCGTTAATTCTAAAACTAGCTAAACCACTACCGATGATTGGAGAAAGTACAGGAGCTTGGCCTGCATCAAATTCACCTGTTTCAAAGATTCTATCGAATATGTCAATTTTATAGGCATCAACAGTTAAATTCAATTTTCCAATTTTGGTAGTGAATCCTAAGCTGTAGTTTCTAGAACGCTCTTCTTGTAGTTGACCTATGCCCAATGCTCTTGCAGCAGAACTACTATTAGGATATAACGTACCGTCAAATGGCTCTAGGCCTACGAAAAAAGTATAACTGTGAGAGTAGTTCAATTCTTGTAATGAAGGAGCTCTAAAGCCACTGCTGAAAGAGCCTCTCAATGCAAAATTATCGCCAATAGAATATCGTGCGGCTACCTTACCGGTCAATACGTTACCAAAATCTGAGTAGTTTTCTAATCGCAGTGCTCCGGAAACTAAGAAAGCTTCAGTAACGTCCAATTCCATATCTACATAAGCCGCCATTACCGAACGGTAAGAGTTGCTTTCGTTTTCAGGTGCAAAACCCCTGAAACACTGGCAGTTTAACGCATAATTTTTAACCAATTCTTGGCTTACCCCTGCGTATGGTAGCACAACCGGATTCCCGGAATCGTCTACAATAGGAGTGCCGTTAAGGTCTTCTAAAGGAAAGCCATCAGGACCAACCAAGGCTTGGTTGTCTTCCGTAGCGGTAACTATTCCTGCAGTTCCTGCTGTCCAGCTTTCTTCTTGGCCGGCAACGATTGCATAGTTTTCAACTCTTAATTCGCCACCAAAGGCTACGTTAAGTCCAGATAGAATATCATCATAAAAGTTAGTGAAATCAAGATTTAATGTGTTTTGGGCAAAGCTGTGCGTACCTAAGTACATTTCTGTTGGTGAACTGGTTCCGATACTTGCGTTCCAAGTATTGAACATACCATATTTAGCGGAGTTGTAACCAAAGGTATTACTCAGGTCAAAATCAAAATCACCAAGCTCTCCGGTAATTCCCGTGGACAAAGAAAGATTGTATTGGTCTGTATAAATCTGAGGTCTAAATCCGTTCGGGTATAGGTCAAAACTAGTTCTGTCCGCTTGTGCAGCTCTTCTATAGAAACAGCTATAAGCATCTGAGTACTGGTAACCGAAATCCCCAAAAGCATAAAAATCCGTGGTTTCACTCAACGGATTTTCAAGATTAAAGCCAAAGCCCATAAGTGTCTTGGCCGGGAGTCCTGAATACGTTGCTACATCTACTTGTTCGATATCTCTTGCTGCCATGAGCCCTTCTACTGTTGTTAACGTGCTCATTGCTGCGGTGTTTCCACTTGCTTGTGCGGCAACCAGTTCTGGGTTGGTTATAACCGGTCTTCCGTTTACATCTGTGGTTTGGTTGTTCAGGTAACCATCGCTGTATAGTGGCGCTCTGTCTATTTCTAGTACGGTTGGTCTAATAGTTCGTTCAGATTGGCTGATCAATGCAGAAACATTAAAGTAACCGCCGTTTTCGAATCCAATTCCGTAATTACCATCAAATTGAAAATTGAAACCATCCCAATCCCCGGATGATCTGTTTAAGGCTTTCTCGCCATCTGTCAAGTCAGAATCACTAAAGTCAGGCGACTTGTTTGGGTAACCACCAACGGTAAGGGTTCCGGTAAATTCACCGGTTCCCTTTTTTGTTACTACGTTAATTACCCCTGCAATAGCGTCAGAACCATATTGTGCAGAAGCACCATCACGAAGTATTTCAATATGATCGATACCTATAGAAGGTATAAATTTCATATCTACGGCATTAGATGGTGTGCCTGTTTGTGATGCCGCTAAAATTGCCGAGGTGTGCCTTCTTTTACCATTTACTAAAACCAACATTTGGTTAGGTGCCAAACCCCTAAGGCTTGGTGGGCTAACGAATGAGGATAGATCTCCACCACCACTGGTATAAGCGGTGAATGACGGCGCCGAAGCAGCCAACATTTGTGAAAGATCTTGTTGCGGCATATTAATAGCTTCTTCTTTAATATTAATAACATCTACCGGAACCGGAGTGTTCAATTTAGTTCTGGGTTGACCCCTAGAACCAATTACTATAGTTTCTAGCAGTTGTTCCGCTGCCATGGCCAAGGTTACGTTTACGGTTGCTTGACCGCCTACGGGTACTTCTTTAGTTCCGTATCCTAAGGATGAGAATATAAGGATAGCATCTGCCGGAGCGTCTATCGTATAATTTCCATCAAAATCAGTAAGTGTTCCTTTTGTTGTGCCTTTAATAATAATGTCGGTGCCTGGTAGCACGACTCCTTCTTCATCTACTACCGTACCGGTAATAGTCGTCTCTTGTCCGTATGAGATCATACAGTTTAAAAATAAGAGTGATAGTATTAGAGCTTTCTTCATAAGTACAAGGTTTTGGTTGATACTAAACATTGTTCATTTGCCCAACCACACCTTATCCAATCGGGGGACGGTGGTCAAATGCGATAAAAGAAAAGTTCCGGATACTTAACGTGTCGGTTGTCATTGTTTGTGACCTAACGACACCACAATATTAGTGTGACTTTTTGATTAAAAAAAATGCGACACCCTTTGAAAACACTGTGTTTTAGGTAGTTATGAGTGTTTAATCTACCGATATGGTAATTTTTGATGAAAAATTGATCAATATGACAGAATTCAGATTTTTAGATTTTAAAAATCTAACGATATGTAAATATTGCGTTATAAAACCATTTTTATGGCATTAAAAATTTGAAGCGGTCAATTTTTAATTATATCCATAAAAAAACGGGTTTAATTAGTGAATTATAACTGATTTTTTGAAATCATTAAACTATTTTTACTAAAATCCTCTAAATGGTAAATTAAATTGAACATTTTGTGATGATTGTAAGCTGATTATCAAGAGGTGACCCAAAATTTCGGGTAGTAAATAACCAAGAAAAATACTACAAATGAGAGACAAACTTGATTCAGTAGACCATAAAATATTAACGTTATTATCTAATGATGCACAGATGCCCTATACGGAAGTTGCAAAGCGTGCAGGAATCTCTCCTGGAACGGTACACATGCGTACACGTAAAATGAAGAATATGGGAGTTATTAAAGGGGCTACCCTAAGTCTAGACTACAGTAAAATGGGGTATAAGATGACTGTTTTTCTGGGGATATATCTGCGCGAGAGTTTCTTATATAAGATAGTAATAGAAGAATTGGCTAAAATTCAAGAGGTGGTTAAAATCCATCATAGTACTGGAAAGTATGACATCTTTATAAAGGTACATGCTAAGGATAGTCTACATTACAGGAGGCTATATCAAGAGGCAATACTTACTATTGAAGGTATACGGGGTATAGAATCCTTTATTTCTGTAGAAGAGAACATGAGTAGACATATTAATTTTGAGAGCTGACCATTAAGTAACATGCTATTGCAACAGCGTGTATGGCTGTTTAGAATGATAAGAATGTGTTAAAAAGGCTGTTCCTTCGTAACAATCTCATCTCAGTATCGTCTTTTAAGTAATTCATCAAATCATTTAAAACGATAAATCATGAGAAAAACTAGTTTAGTCTTGGTAGCTGCAATGCTACTTTCAATCGGTAATGTTTTTGCTAACGAAGGTGAAAACAAGAAATCAACAAAAAACTTAACGGTTCAAATTTACGAGCTGCTAACGGACAACTCTTTAACTATTAAAGAAGTTGATGAAACGGCCTTTGTTCGTTTTACCTTAAACCAAAATCAAGAAATTGTGGTGTTAAGTGTAAATGCGGATAATGAAGTGGTTGAAGCTTTTGTAAAAGAGAAGCTCAATTATAAAAAGGTCAGTATTCAGGCGTATAAGGAAGGGAGAACCTATACTTTGCCTGTTCGTATTGCAGGTTAAATAGGTTTAGGTAAATATTAAATCCTGAGGGCAGCTCATCACCGAACTCAGGATTTTTTTTTGTTCTTGTATTTTACGTTAGTAATATCTTTGTTGATTTTCTTTTGTTGTTGCGTCTTAAAATCCGGTCTTTTAGCGTGATTGACCTTTGCCGGTTTCACAACTTTTTTGGAAAGTACTTCACCCGGTGTTTTTGGGTTTTCTTTCGTTCCCCTCAAATGAATCACTAATCCGTTTAAAAAATTACGCAATACTTGATCGCCGCACTCCATATAGTTGGGGTGGTCGTCCTTTCTAAAAAAGGCGCCCAATTCACTTTTGCTAATGTTGAAGTCAACAAGTTTTAGAATGTCAATTATCTCATCATCTCTCAGCATTAATGCTACTCTAAGCTTCTTAAAAACATCGTTATTGGTCATAGCGTAAAATTTTTGGCAAGGTATTACAAAAATATGGAGAACCATACTGATGAACCCTTATACTGACAATCTTGCCATAGAACATGCTGTAACTTTTATTGCATATTACATATAAAAATGACGTTTTGTCACTTTTATACATGCAAATAATGACATATAGTCATGATTTAGTAGTTGGTATGTAATTTGTCTTTAATCAATCGAATTAAAAATTTAAAGTCTAATATAAAATATAGATATCATGAGTATAGTAAAAAGAAACAACTTGGCTTTTCCTTCATTAATGAACGAGATTTTTAAGCCTGATTGGTTTGGAGGTATGGAGAATGTAGCAACAAGCACTCCTGCTGTAAATATTAAGGACAACGAAAAGAGTTTTGAACTCGATTTGATTGTGCCTGGAAGAAAGAAAGAGGATTTTAATATTGAAGTAGACAATGAACTTTTGACCATTTCTGCTGAATTAAAGGATGAAAAAGAAGTAAAAGAAGAGAATTATACCCGTCGCGAGTTTAGATTTTCATCTTTTAAAAGAGCTTTTACGCTTCCAGAATCTATCAATGTAGATGATATTAAAGCAGATTATGTTGATGGTGTTTTGAAAATTGAATTACCGAAAAAAGAAGAAGCTTTGCCAAAACCAAAGCGTCTTATTGAGTTGAAGTAAAAGTTAGATTGGTTGTTTTGTCTTAGTGCAAAACGTTTCATAATCCCGATTATTAATCGGGTAGATTTAAGTTTGGTTGGTTAGTTGAAGAAGCGCCCTAGGTATATTTCTAGGGTGCTTTTTTTGTGGAAAAGCAAGCAATTTTCAGCTCCGTTTTTGAATAGTAAAAGACAAATTATTTTGCATTTGACGGTTGCTTTTTCAAAGTGAATCGAGTAAATTATTGACTTAAAACAGTGTCATTTTTTTTCTGTTTAAAGAACTGTAACTACGAGTATATTTTTATTAAAAAATGATAAAAAACACAATTTAGACTTGTCTAAAAATTGATTTTTTTAGCCTGTTAATCAGTTATTTAAATCTATTTATGTGTATTGTTAATTTATGTGGTTAAAATCACTGGATTTCCTCCTCTAATAAACGTGAATTTAGGCTTTTTCTTGTAGTGATTTTATCTCGTCTCTCAGTTTTGCAGCCTGCATAAAGTCCAGTTCTTTGGCGGCCTTTTCCATGGCCTTTCTTTTCTCTCGGACCATCTTTTCAATTTGGTCTTTGGTCATATATTCAAGGTCCGGTTCCGCGGCTCTCATCTCCTCTTTTTCGAAGTGATATGTAGAAACTGAATTTTTAGAAAGTACACTATCCAAACTTTTATTTAATGCTTTTGGTACGAGTCCATGTTTCGTATTATAGGCAATTTGTTTTTCTCTACGGTAGTTGGTTTCATCAATTGTAGTCTGCATGCTTTCCGTAATTTTATCGGCATACATAATTGCCCTTCCGTTTAAATTTCTTGCCGCCCTACCAACGGTTTGGGTTAACGATCTATTGCTTCTTAAAAAACCTTCCTTGTCAGCATCCAAAATTGCTACTAAAGAAACTTCTGGTAAATCCAATCCTTCACGAAGTAGGTTAACTCCAATTAGCACATCAAAAATACCCTTTCTAAGATCTTGCATGATTTCTACTCTTTCCAACGTATCAACATCACTATGAATATAACGGCACCGTACATTAATTCGTGTTAAGTATTTGGCAAGTTCTTCTGCCATTCTTTTGGTGAGGGTAGTTACTAGAGTCCGTTCATCCTTTTCTACCCGAACCTGAATTTCTTCCACGAGGTCATCAATTTGATTTTGGCTGGGTCGTACCTCAATAATGGGGTCCAAAAGTCCGGTAGGCCTAATTACCTGTTCAACATATACACCTTGGCTAAGCTGTAGCTCATAATCTGCCGGTGTAGCACTCACATAAATTGCCTGGTTTTGAAGTGCTTCAAACTCTTCAAATTTTAGCGGACGGTTGTCCATTGCCGCTGGGAGACGGAAACCATAGTCCACCAAGTTTACTTTTCTAGAGCGGTCGCCACCGTACATGGCATGAACCTGTGGAATGGTTACATGACTTTCATCAATAACCATCAAATAATCGTCCGGAAAATAATCAAGTAGGCAAAACGGTCTGGTACCTGGCTGGCGGCCATCCAAATAACGTGAGTAATTTTCAATGCCCGAACAATAGCCTAGTTCTCTAATCATTTCCAAATCAAAACTGGTACGTTCTTCAAGTCGTTTTGCTTCAAGCGGTTTTCCTATTTCTTTAAAATAATCTACCTGTTTTACCATATCTTCCTGAATCTGATGAATTGCACCCTGCAGCACATCAGGAGAAGTAACGAACATGTTGGCCGGGTAGATGTTCAAGGTTTCGTAAATCTCGATTACGTTGTTGTTGAACGGGTCAAACGCCTCTATTTCTTCAACTTCATCACCAAAAAAATGAATACGGAAAGCATGGTCCGCATAACTGGGGAAGACATCAACAACATCTCCCTTAACCCTGAAGTTACCGTTCCTAAAATCGGCCGAGGTTCTGGAATATAGACTTTGCACCAATTGATGAAGGAATTTGGTACGTGCAATTACTTGGTCTTTTTTAATAGTGATGACGTTCTTCTGAAATTCCACAGGGTTTCCGATACCGTACAAACATGAAACCGATGCAACTACCAACACATCTCGCCTTCCGGAGAGTAACGATGACGTAGCACTTAAACGTAGTTTTTCAATATCTTCATTAATAGAAAGGTCCTTTTCTATGTAGAGTCCGGATGAGGGTATAAAAGCCTCAGGTTGGTAGTAATCGTAATAAGATACAAAATACTCCACCGCATTATCCGGAAAAAACTGTTTGAATTCCGAGTATAGCTGCGCTGCCAGTGTTTTATTATGGGCGAGCACTAGGGTAGGGCGTTGTACATTCTCTATAACATTGGCAACGGTAAAGGTTTTACCGGAACCGGTAACCCCTAATAAGGTTTGGTACCGTTCCCCGGCCTCCATTCCCTCTACAAGTTGCTTTATGGCTTGTGGCTGATCGCCCGTTGGTTCAAACTCTGAGACTACTTTAAATTTCATCCCTTAAAATTACAAAAGAAGTGTGACTTTGAGAGCCGTAAAGATTTTATTGTTTGTTTCAAAAGTAAACCAGGCAGCGTTCATATATTGAATAGAATAGTGTTATCGGGAATTACAAATCCCTCTTCTTCAACAACGCATAGGACCCATAAATAAAGATAGCCGTCCAAGCTAGTACAATTAGTATTTCATACCAATGTACATTGTAGTTTAGGACAATTTCTTCTCCCATTTGGTTTACGGCCGTTTGTACGGCACTTAACCTGGTGAACGGTTCCTTAATAAGGTTCCACATAGCATTAAGAGGAAAGAATCCCATAATCATATCTGTGGTTTCTCCATCAAAAAAACGCCATCTGATAATGCCTCGAATAAAGGATTCAAATATTTGCCATAGAATTAGAAAACCTAGAGCAAAAGCAGAGCGTTTTACCAAAACGCCTAAAAAGAGACAGAACGAGAAAAACCCTACTAGTTTTACAAAAAAGGCTAAAAGGAATTCCAGTCCCGAGAAAATAATACCAATTTCATTAAAATTAGAGTAGAAAAGACCCAAAATGAGTGATACCACGAATACAAAAACGGTGGAAATCAAAGCGAACGAAATGACCGTCAGAAATTTTGAAAGGATAAATTCCTTCTTGGATAGTCCGTCTATTAAATTCTGTTTTATGGTTTTATTACTGTATTCATTGGCCATCATAGAGACGATAACAATGGCTAAAAACAGTTTAAAGAATGCGGTAATAAATGAATTGAAATGCCAGATGTACGGAAAATTGAAGATTCCCTGTTCGGCCAAATGGAACTTTATAGGGCCAATATCAAATTTAATGGCAGCCACTAAAGCAATGGAGCAAAGAAGAACAAAGTACGATACAATCAGAACTTTACTGGCCCTGTTGTTCCATAATTTGATGAATTCAATTTGTAAGAGTCGTGTCATGGTTTTCTAGTTGGATTGATTTTTGGTCAAAGTCAGGAATTGTTCTTCTAGGCTTTCTTTTCTTTTCACAAGATGCGATAACGTTATCCCCTGGTCAAATAGGGTTTTGTTGAGTTCTCCGGCATTCATTTCTTCTTTTAAAAAAGCGGTAATGCAATTGTTCTCCAATTTTACCTGTCCAAAGCTGGCGTGTTTTTCCAAATATGTTTTTAAGCGTTCCTGATCATTGGTCTTTAATTCAAAAAAGCCATGACTTGTTAGTAGGCCATCTACACGGCCGGAATATAGTTTTTCGCCTTTTCTAAGTATGATAACATGGCTACATACTTTTTCCACTTCATCCAAAAGATGGGAAGCCAAGAGAATGGTGGTGCCTTGAGATGCAATTTTCTTTATGATTTCCCGTATTTGGTGAATACCTTGTGGGTCTAACCCGTTGGTGGGCTCGTCTAAAATTAAGATTTCGGGGTCATTGAGTAGGGCAGAGGCAATGGCCAGACGTTGTTTCATACCCAGTGAATAGGTCCTGAACTTGCTGTTTTTTCGGTCTAACAAACCAACTAGCTCCAATTTTTCCTCTATTTTGGTTTCACTTACCTCTTTGATTTTACAGACCAATTTCAGGTTTTGTATAGCCGTCATGTAAGGATAGAAATTGGGTCTTTCAATAATTGCCCCAACTTTTTTTAAAGCTTGGTGGGTGGTCATAGAACCATCAAACCAAGAAAAATCGCCTTGCGTTCTATTTACAACGTTCAGAACAATTCCCAGCGTGGTGGATTTTCCACTGCCATTCGGCCCCAAAATGCCGTAAACATTGCCTTTTTCAATAGTAAAAGAAAGGTCTTTGACCGCGGTCAGGTAGCCGAATTTTTTGGTGAGATGGTCAACCGTTAGAATTGTATTCACGTCAAGTGTTTTTTTGATTGATATATCATACTTGACGAGATAGGGGATATAATGTTACAAAAGCCTTAGTTTTTCTTTACCCGATAGGTTATTTTTCTATTGGTTATTACTGTAGTAGGTTGTTCCAAGGTTACTATAATGGTTTCCGAAGGGTCATCGGCAGAAATATTGGCGTCCGTTTGGTCCTGGCTGTTAGTTGCGGTATTGGTATAACTAGCGGAAGTAATATAAATATTGTTCAATCTGGCTCTTGTAACCAACGTTAACGACTCTAGTTCTCCTTGGCTCATGGTTCCCACTGTCCAATCAGGACTGTTAAAACTCCCTTTTGATACTGAGGATGAAACTAATTCCAATCCAGCAGGAAGAATATCTGTCAACACTAGGTTAGTAACATTGTTCACGCCCAAGCTCTCTACGGTTATAGTAAATTCAACAAGTTCTCCGTCCAGTACATTATTTCTGTCCGCCGTTTTTTTTACAACAATATCGGGAAAACAATAATAAGCGGCAATAGGTTGGGAATCATAAGTACACCCACCTTTGGTAACTCTCACAAAATAATCGCCTGCTTCACTTGGGGTATAGCTCGAAAAAATTGCCCCAGTAACAATAGTTCCATTCTGATACCATTGGTAAGCGTCAAAATTAGCATCTACTACTTCTATGATAGAACCGGGAAGACATCCACCACCTTGTACCTGTAAGTCAACTGCAGGTACCGTATCAAAACCAGAGAAATAACCGGCGATACCGCGGGCACCATTAAAACCTATGAAACCTACAGCAATTGGCCCGGTGGATTCAACGGAAACATTTCCCGTTAAATTAGCTACATAAAAAGTTTTCCAATCCGCAGATCCTGTAACGGGTGTTGGGGCAGGAAGGGTTACGGCGCCATTGCCATCCGTAACGGTAATATTTGCATTTGGGGTAGTGGTAGAGGCTATTATGGTTACACCTCCGTTCATTGTAATTCCGGCTGCATCCTGAATATTGGGAATGTTATTAAGGTTGTCCGGTAGTAAACAGTTAACCGGTGCTACAAAGTTAAGTCCTACAGTTACAATAGAGCTTCCTCCCGCTAATAATTGATAGGCATATGCATCTTTGGAAGTAGTAACGAACATATTACCACCTGCTACGGAACTTGAATAGTTGCTTTCTGGAATTTCAAAATAATCACCATTGTTTATGGTAGCAATTGGCGTTGCGGAGCCGTTCACATAAATTGCCGTATTGTTCTGTGTACCGATAATAATTGGTTTTTCGGTCTCACTAGAACCATTTCCTCTAATGAATACATATTCTTTGCCTATTTTATTTTGAGGCACAGGCTGGTCAATTGCGGCATCTCTACTACCGTTTCCTACTCTTACGCCGATATTAAGACCCCCGTTACTGATTACAATGTTTTTGGTAGCCGAAATGGTGGCGCCTAGCCAACCATCAATATTTGCCGTAGTTTGTTTTACGTATGCCTCCATCACAAATGTTTCATTTGCGTTCAGGGTAACCTGAAAAGTATCCGAAGTAATACCTCCGGCATTATTCCCTAATCGGAATTCACAATTTGGGTCGTATCCAAAGATGTCTATTACGGTATTATCCTCAGTTGCCATAATACCAACAGAATTGGTTAGACTGTTTTGTGTGGCTCTGTTTGGAATACCTCCCCATTTGAATAAAGTACCCATAGCCTGTCTACCCTTACTAGTAAGTGAGGTTGACTGGGAGGTCGAGCTACCTCTATAATTCACATAAAATTTCTCGCCGCCGGGTGATTCAAACCGAAGACCGCTATTGGTAAGAACAATACCCGTATTACTATTTGTAACCATGGTAATATTATTGTCACCCTGGGCTAATCCATAAGTAACTGGTGCTGCGTTGGATAATGTTAAATTAGCAATTGGGGTAACGTTTGTGCCTTGATAAACATTTACACTAAAAGCAGTGTTTTCAGGTGTGGATAGGTACACAGCTTGGTCTTTAACCGCCTGGTTATTGCCCCCTTGCTTTAGAGGTGGCAAATAATGAAGGTCACTGAGTTGTGAAAAACCACTCAGTGACACTATGAAAAATAAAACAAATACTCTTAATTTCATTTTACTTATCTATACAGCGTAAAATGCCCTACGAATTCCCTAGTATCTGCCTCTCCGTTGAGTTTTATGATGTACCAATAATCTCCGGAAGGTAAGTTGGTATCTTGGTAAATACCGTTCCACCCATCTTGGTTGTCTTTAAAACGGTACACCGTACGGCCGTATCTATCGTAAATACTGATAAAGATATCCGGGTAAATCTCAATATTTTTCGGACTCCAAATATCATTGTTACCATCTCCATTAGGTGTAAAGAAATTAGGGATTTCAATATCTATGAATTCCATATAAATACTTTGGGTACTTTCACAGCCATTTTCATCTACTACGGTAACGATATAAGTATCTGTTCTAGTAATGTAAAAAACGTTGTCAGAACCATTGTTGGTATCCCCAAAATAGTAGGTGTAGTTTTCTCTACCACCCGAAGCGGTTGCCGTTATCTGATTGATATTGGTCTCGGCTACGGTCAAAGTTAAGGGGTCAAATGATTCAATTTCAAAATCATAGGTGGCTACACAACCATTAGCGTGCGAAATGGCAACGTAATGGCTACCCGGAGCAATATCACGGAAGAACGGATTTAGTTGCATTTGGGAAGGGTTCATAGTATCAAGTCCAAAAAGAACGTCGTTTTCTATAGTTGGGTCCGCAAGCACAATATTCACATAATTGCTTGGTATGTTTCCGTTACAACCGTAGACCGGTTCAACAAGAGCTTCGAGGTTTACTCCGGATTCTATGGTAACCGTAATGGTTTCTTCACATCCTTGGGCATCTTCAACATAGATAATATATAGTCCGGAAGCTAAATCACTAAAGTTAGTTCTTCCTTCCACAAAATTGGTTTCTGTAAACAAACGGGTACTGTATGGAGCGGTACCACCTGTTATGGTCAAATCTATTTCGCCATTTTCCTCGCCAACACATATTTCAGGAGTAGCTAATGCTTCAACTTCCAATACCTCTGGTTGGGTAATGGTGGCTTCAATAACCTCAAAACAACCGTTAGAGTCCTGAACAATGATGGTATAGTCTCCAGGAGCTAATTCATCAAAAGTATTTTCATCTGTAAACTGATTCAAGTTTGGAGAGATGGCAAACTGATAGATTCCTGTACCGCCATTTACATTCACGGTAATGCTTCCGTCTTCGGCACCATTACAACTTACATCTACAATTTCTGGAGTAACTTCTAACGGAGCTGGTTCTACAATTGGAATTTCCGTTGAAACCACTTCACAATCATCACTCTGAACCCTAACGTAGTAGGAGCCCATTGGTAAATCTGTAAATAGACCTGTGTTCTGGTTAGGACGTATTTCATTGGTAAGCGCAGCGTCCGAGAATAGGGAGTACTGATAATTGCCCAATCCGCCATTGGCTTCAGCATCAATAACTGCTGTACTTTGACCGTTACAGTTTACTACAGCTGCAGAATCGTCTATTACCACTTGTAATGGCTCTATAGCATTGATGGTAATACTGTTGCTCTGAACGGAAACACAGTTAAAGCTATCCCTAACATAGTATTGGTAAGTGCCTGCGGTAATACCGGTAAACAAATGTGTGTCAGGACCACTTGTTTGGTTCATGGCATTAAAGTTGGTGCCGTCCGTACTCCACATATAAGGAGCGGTTCCACCAGAAGCGGTCAATAGCAACTCGGCATCGGACAGACAACTTAAGCGTTGAGCTGTGACCAATTGGCCTTCTACCTTTGTAGGTTCAACAATTTCCTCAATTGGTGTTTCAAAGCTACAGTTCATATCGTCTAATATGCTGATGCTATAAAAACCGGATCTTAAATTGCTAAAGGTATCGGTAGTCTGTGAGCTTGACGTCTGCAATAGGTTGGTACCGGAAGCATCATCGTACGTATTAAGAATGTATCTGTAGTTTGTGGTTACGTTCCTTGGGGAAACGGTGGCCGTAACAGAAGCATCCGCATCACCTTCACAGACTAAGGCTACGCTTGAAATTGTTGCGAAAATAGGGTCTGGGACAACCAATTCAAATGCATTGGCGAACGTAGGGTTACAACCTAAGTTGTCCGTTACTTCAACCGTATACTGCCCGGCTCCAAGACCTTGAAAAAGGAAACTAGTTACTTGGTTGGCTGTGTATGTTGTACCTGAACCGTTGTGGGTCAAGATAATGTCATACGGAGCTTTTCCTCCAGCAGGGGCAATGTTGGCGCTACCAAGGTCATTGGTACAACCTACATCTTCCGTATCTATTGGTGCTAGAGTTATTGGAGCGCTTGGTGTTGTAATGTTAAAGGACCTTACTTGTGTACAATTAGGGAAATCATCTTGTACTACTTCTACCAAATAGTTTCCTGCAGGTACGCTAATGGCGGGAGTAGGGCCAACATTGACAGAACTGCCCGTTAACACGGCAGCACCATCATCAGAACGGTCTGCCGGAGTACCATTGGTGTCATAAATAGAATAAGAGAATCCAGTAGTGTACGTAGCATCATCCAGTGTTAATCGAATACTGCCGTTGTCTCCATGGCAAACAACATCGGATAGTTTTTCAACGGTAACATCAAATGTATTCGGGTTTTCTACAGAATGACTACGGGTAATTTCACAACCTGTAGTGATATTTCGAATCCCAAAAGTATAGCTGCCAGCTCCAAGATTCAAGAACTGATTAGAAGCTTGGTATGTAGTGGACGGCAATTGTCTAAACTCATAGTTTGTTGGGTTGGTTGCAAAGTCCGTAATAGTGCTGGTTACATCAATACTGATGTCCTCTCCACTGTTGATACAGCTGATATCTCTAGTAACGGAAATAGTAGCGTCAACTAGTGCGTCATAAGCATTTACAGTAACTGTCCGTTCAACGGGACAACCTTTGCTATCAAAAACACGAACGATTACATCTCCGCCGGCAAAATCTGTATACTCATAAACTAGACTGCTGCCATCTTGAAGAACGTTTGAAGTAGCATCGTCAATGAAAACAAATCTATTGTAAGTACTACTTCCTCCTGAAATACTACTGTAATCAATAGTAATTTTTGCATTATTGGCGTCATTGTCACCTGTACAGCCAAATTGTTCTACAGCAGGTAGGGCAAATGAAATGAGGACATCCTCATTCACTACAACCGAATTCATAACTGTTGAACATCCGTTAGGGCCTTCTCCTGTTACGGTATACGTATCTCCAGGTAAGTTTATAAAAGATTGAATAGTGGCATCCCAAGATGCACCTACCGGCATTGGGGTCAAGGTAAAAGTCAAAGGATTATTACCATTGTTAACTTGGGCCACTTCTATACTACCGTCATTAGCACCTGAACAACTTACATCTGTAGGATTGGCGGTGAACTGTGGTTGAATAGCAGCAGGAACCTCTACTGTGAAACTTCTGCTACATTGTGGGGCCGAAGTTCCCATGTCGTAAACGTTAACAGTATATGTATCCGCTGCATCTATTATTGCATTGAAAGGATTGCTCGTTAAGGTTTGGCGTGCAATTTTAACCGCAGCAGAACTATCTACAATTTCGAATTCGTAATTACCAGAACCTGAAATTGCCTCAATCGCTATTTGCGCTTCATTACCGGCACCACAGCCCAATTGCTTATCCAAACCTGCTGTAGCCTGTAGGGTTGGGTGTACATCAATATTTTGTGAAGCTGTACAACCAGTTCCGTCTTTAATGAAAATATCATAATTTCCTGCAAGTACAGAGGTGAAATTACCCCCGTTATTCTCGTATGTGCTTCCACCATCCAAAGAATAAAGTACGGTTCCTGTTCCCGTAGAACTTACCGTAATGGTAGCATTGGTGCTGCAGTTATCTATATCAATAGCATCTATGGTAGGTAGTGCCATAAAATTCATGGTTACATTGCCCAATGCATACGAACAGCCATATTGGTCTTCTACGGAAACAGTATAAGTTCCCGCAGGCGAATTTGCCGCAATTTCAATAGGATTATCACCTGTAGCGGTAATGGTTGCAAACGGAGCAGGTCCGGTTACGGTATATAGATACGTACCGCCACCACCTCGTGCATTGTCAATTTCTATAAGTCCGGGACTCTCACAAGAAATATCCTGAATAGATTGTGGAACTCCAGTGATAGTATCCAGTTCATCTAGAATTTCATTTTCACTGGCGCTGATACATTGTGGGGTTCCAGAGCCATCTATTTGCTGAACTTCTATGAAGTATTCGTCTGCTGGTAAACCTGTAATATTAATGGTACCGGAATAGGCTACTACACCTCCGCTATTGCGGATAGCGTTACCATCAATATCATATAAAACCCATTCCATGCTTGGCTCAGTGCTTCCGTGATTATCGGTAATCGTATATTCAATTTCACCATTACTTGTGGCATTACAGGCAGGGGTAATACTGGCCGTAATTTCCATTGGATTGGTAACAATATCATTAACGTTTACACTACTTTGTCTTACACAACCTACGGCATCCCTTACGTAGAAAGCATAGGTTCTTCCTGGAATTAAATTCGGGAAGGTGTGAGTGGTCCCTGAAGGATATGCCACTGTCCATGGGTTGGTTGGAGTAACGGCGTTAAAGTTTGCCGGATCGTCCGAATAGGTGTACTCATAGGGAGCTGTACCGTTTTGACCACGTACACTAACCTGTAACTCATCACAATTAACGATTATTGGAAGAATTGTAATATCTAAATCATCCAATGGGTAAGGAATGATAAATCTAGGTAAATCGGTTTGACATATAGTAGCACCGCTACCATCTACCGTTCTTAATGAAGGCTCAACTTCCTCACCTGATAAATATCCTCTAAATTGATCGGAGGTTTGCCATGTAGTACCACCATCGGCACTAAATTCAACAGTTCCTATAGTGGTCGGGTAATTTAAAAAGTCAAACCCAAAATCATTAACATCACCCGTACAATTGGCGGGAGTTCTACCTTCTACATCACTGGTTAGTTCAATAGGTTCGTCAACAACAATACCTGTAACTGTTTGTACACACCCAGCGGCGTCAGTAATCTGTACGTCATATGTGCCTGGGGTTAAGTTGAAATAGGTTCTGGTATTGCTAACCACGTCCGTATCTGATTGGTCCGGGTTACCATTTGTAGTATCGATTAATCTGTAATCGAACGGTGCAAGTCCGCTTGTGATATTCACTTCAATACTTCCGTTGCCACCAAAACATTCGGCATCCTTTGGGACCGCGGTAAAGGATAAGGTAGGATTGGCTTGAACCTCTTCCGTGACGGTTGTTTGACAATAATTGGTTCCGTTGGATTTATCCCTTACATAAATATCATAATTTCCAATATCGGCTACAGGTACGTCCCTAGTATTGGTTGCAGCAAAATCTGCATCCGTAACCGTATTTCCGCTAGGTATAAATGCATACATATAATTGGTATCTCCTCCATTTGCGGTTGCGGTTAAAGTACCATCTGCACAACTGCTGGCATTGGTTACAGAAACACTTAAGGTAACGGCAGGAGCTATGGTAATAGACTGAATTCCTGAGGAACATCCATATTGGTCTTTTACTTCTACATCATACGTTCCTTCCGATAAGTTGTTAAAAGTAAATGTAGTTCCGTTGATAGGTGTTGGGGTCTGTTCTGCACCTGTACCTAATTTAAATGTATAGTTGCCATTTCCGTTCGTGACGGTTGCGGTTACGCTTCCATTATTAAGACCGTCATAACACTGGGTAGCCGCTAGGTCTACAGAGATTGGAGTAGGGGCAATTACGGTAACTGGCACTGTAGATAATGCTTCGCAGTTGTTCGTATCGGAGATTCTAACCAGGTAATCACCCGCAGGAACATTCAAGAACTGATTAGACGTGCTAAATGCACGAACCATGGTACCATCCGTAAGTTCCAACTGATATTCGTATCCTGGTGTTCCTTCTGTTGCCGTTGCCTCCAACGTTGCACCTGTGTTTAAGCAGGTAAACTCAGCTGTTTGTTGTAAAGTTGCAGTCAACGCATTTGGTGAAGTCAAAGTAACTGATGTTGCTGAGGTTGCCGTACATGTATTGTCATCTACTTTACGAGCCATTACGCTGTACGTACCATCGGCCAAGGTAGCAGCTGAGGTAATTGGAGAAGTGGTTTCCGCTGTCCAAGTGGTACCTCCATCCAAAGAGTATTCATATCCAAAAGCAGGATTGAAATTATCGACTTCAAAGCGAATACTACCATTGTTACTTCCATTACAAGTCGGGTTTGTACTTCCAAGGATATTTACCTCAAAAGCTTTACCAGTCTCTACAACCACTGTAATATCTGCGGTTTTATTACAGATTTCAGGTACTTGAGTGGCTTGAATATCGTCAAGGACCAAAAAGTTTCCATCATCACTATCCAGATTGGTACGAAGCACGATACCAACGGCAGTGTTTGTACCAGGATTAAACGTAACCTCTCTTAAGTGCCAATCATTTGCATTGGTATTCTGTGGAATAGAGCCGGTAGCTTGACTACTAATAACGGTGCCAGAAGCATTTACTAGTTCCACAAGCACTTCAGGGTTGTTGCCTGGTGTACCATCTATTTGTAAGTTATAAGCATAAAACGAAATAGTTATGTCTTGATTGGCAAGAACTTCAAGACCAGACCTGGACCATAATACGTTATTGTTACCGGCCGAGGTGCTTACACCTATAGCCATGAATCTACCGTTTGTAAGACCGGAATGGTCATTAGGACTTCTCCAAGTAGTATTCGGGTTTGTAACTCTATCCGTTACTGCATATTCTGCATTTACTAAAATACCTGCAGGACCAAGGTTACAGTTAGTTTCGCTGCCGTCTTGTGGTTCGTAACAATATCCAGGACCTATTTCCGCAATTTGGGTAGTAGAACCTGTACCAAAATTCTCTAGTAGTACAGTACTTTGCCCAGCTGAAATTGTACTGGTATAACCTACGGTTACCGTTTGTGTTCCAGATGCTACATTATTAAAAATGTTGCTGTCAATTGGTGTATTATCGGTTCCGTTTAGTTGATAAGTATATGTAAAATCAGTTGTGTTGGATGGCGTAATCGTTATGATCCCGTTTCCGTCACAAGCGTAGGTAATAGCATTATCAAAACTTGGGTCGTTTGCTGTAGTCGGTACGGTAATTTCTAAATCCGTAGTACATCCTAACGCGTCCATTACTACCATTTGGTGGGTTCCAGGAGCTAGGCGTTTTTCATCCACAACATCAAAAGAACTACCTCCGTCAAAGCTGAATTCATAAGGTGCCTGACCTCCTGTAGTATTTAAGATTTTTACAAGTGCGGTTGCAGGCGTAGCTCCGGAAGTATCGCAAGAAGCATCTTCTATGATAGCTGGGGATGCAGTAAGTCTAAACGGCTGCATTACCTCATAGTCAATAGATTCCTCACAACCATTTCCGCTAGGGTTGCTAGAATCCTTAACGGTTATAGTGTAAATACCAGCTGAAATGTTGTTGAAAAAATTCTCGGATTGATAGGTTGTTCCCCCATCAAGACTGTATTGATATGGAGCGATACCTCCTGTGGCGTTAATCGTTAGTACCGATGTGGCTGAATCGGCACAGTTGATATCTGTATTAGATGCGGTGATGCTCACTGAACCAAAATCGTTCATGGTTACGATATTGGAAAGCCCGTAACAGCCATTGTCATCTCTTACAACAAAAACATAATCACCATCTTCATTAGGGATGTAGGTGGAAGAAGCTAGGTCATAACCGAATAAGAATGTGGCATTCTCTGAAAATTCAGAATCCGGTATAGTGGTTTCATCGGCATAAGTAGCAACTCCGTCTTTACTATATATAGCATACTCATAGCCAGTTGTTCCACCCGATACTGAAAGGTTAATAGCACCAGAGGTACAAGTGATGTTCTCCAGATTGGTCGCTGTCAGGCTTAATTCTGGAATTTCATTTACCGTAATAGTGCTTTCATCTCTACAGCCATCCACTGTAGTGGTTACCACTACATAGTCACCTTCAGAAAGACCGATAAATGTATGCGTGTTATCTGAGGAAACAAGGTTGTTGGTAACAAACGCTCCGGCATTACCACTTCCGTCACCATAATAAAGTTCATAACTGTATTCTGGAGAAACGTTCAACGCTTGTACGGATATGGTTCCAGAATCATTACAATCAAAAGGAGTTGAACCTAGGGTTACCTCAAATATCCTTTCCGAAATACCAACTTCTTCCGTCTCAAAAATACAACTGTTGGCTATTGGACTACCCGTAGATGGGTTAATTTGTGTAATCTGTACTTTATACGTTCCGCTTACGGCAATGTCAAAAATTGGTCCTTGCCCGGCACTGAACGGCACTGCTATTGTATTGTTTTCTACATCGTACAACTGATATCCGTAGCCCGATCCCAAATCGATAACACGTATGGAACCATCTGTATCACAAATAATATCTGATGTATCCGGTTCTGGTATATCCAAAGTGTTTTGGTAGGCATTGAAATAGAACCTGCTAAAACAACCTCCTTCGTAAGCGATTACCACTCTGTATTTACCACTATTGGTAATCGTAAAATTGTTGGATACTTCTTCTTGCGTCCAAGACCAGTTACTGTCCGTATTCGCACAGTCATCACTTACCTCGCCACATGTAGCTTCGGAACAGCTACTTTCGTCAAGTTTTTCCCAAGTAATACTCTGTGCATCTGTAATGCCCAACTGAATAAAGGCGCTGTCTCCAGTTCCACAAAGGAATATGTTTGGCATGGAGTTACCGTCTATAGAGCAGGTAACTATTTCACCTTGAATATCATTATCGGGATTCGTGTCTCCGTTTACTTGATTAAAGTATTCTATAATAGGGTTGGTCTGCGTTTCTCCATAGCGTTCTACGGAAATAAGTTCAGTATGGTTAGAACAACCGTTACTAACTGTTTTTTCTACTATATAGTTGCCAATGTTGGTTATAGTGATTGTACTAGGGTCGTTATCTGGGTCTCCGTCGTTAAGGATAGTGTCACCAGAATCTATAGTTCCGTTGTTATTATTGTCAATAGCCCAATTGTAGGTTTCAAAACCAGATCCGGCCGTAAGTTCAGCTTCCGTTCCACAAAGTTGTACGGAACGTGCCACATTACAGTTGGTTAAAGCATCGGCGACGTTATTGTTGGCAACTTCAAGGTCGGTAACACAAGAGCCCGCCGTATTGCTACCGTCTTCGTCAGAAAAGGTATTCGTATTAACGATACCTTGGTACGTAGCAAAAGCTTGATTTTCCAATTGAGAGGCGCAAGCAGCCACAAATTCAGAACAATCACCGGATATGGTAACCGTAATCTTAATTTTATATTCTGGGTCATCAATTTCGACCAAGTTATCTGGAATAGTAAAATCTATGGTATTCGTGCCTGCATTGTAGGTATTGGTTACTCCAGGAGCGTCATCAATATTGATATTATCTAGCGTAACATTATTTGGCAATACATTTCTAATCGTAAAATTGGTGGCATCATCATCACCTGTATTTTGAAAGCGGAGCACATAGTTAAACGTATCTCCTAGATTCACATCTTGCCCGTTAATATCCGTGCCGCCCAATAATTCAGAAGTGTTGCCCAAGTTAATGACCGGTGCGTAAACTTGTGTGTAAGAAGCTGCATTTACGGTACCGTCATTAGGGTCTACTACAGGAACACCAGTACCGTATTCTCCGCCATCTCCGCCATCTGCGGAATCACTTTTGTAAAATTCGTTTGCATCGCTACATCCATCATCATCACTATCTAAGTCCAAATGATCAGGATAACCATCCATATCCGTATCCAAGTTCGAGCAAAATCCGGAGAAGGACGCTGTATTGTAGGATAAAAATGCAACATCGGCATTTGAACTAAGTTGCAAGCGTAGATAGGCCACATTACTTAAACTAGCGGTGGGTATTCCAAATTCTGATAATTCTACTGTGGCCAAGCGGTAATCTCTTGTGGTGTTATTATAGAAAATACTTCCGTTTGCGTGATAAATATCTAATCTGTACGAACCAACAACATTTGCAAGTGCACCGCCGCTATAGGCTTGCACACGTACAGCATTTCCTAGAGGAGCGCCTGAAGCATCATAAAGACTAACAACATGACCTACACCACTTGGGTCTGCCACTTGGGTCAATAATATATCTGGTATACCATCTCCAACATTGGTAGCTACTATAGGATCTATTTCATAGGTCCATGTGTCACCAATGTTAACAATACCAGAACCAAGATCTAATCCATTTTGTCCGTGGGTCAATAAAGGATTTAATGGGTCTGAGGTAGGGTCGTTAACAATGGTCAACCCTAAAGCATTATTGTTGTTACCGTCATTTAAATTCGCTTCAAATGTTGCTTCGCCATAAATATTATTTGAAGGTGTCAAGGCCATCCAGCTAGATTCTGTAGCCGAAATGTCTGCAATTCCATCATTATTGGAGTCTATGCCATCTAATAAACCATTAGCGTCAGCATCAAAAAGATTATCGTCTGCAACACCGGTGGAGAAAGTAGTACCTCCTGATGTGAATGCCAATAATTCATGTGATAAGTTAGGTAATACGGGATTATTTGAAGCTGTAGAACTTCGCCAAAAACCTCCGTAATTAGAGAAAATTTCTGTTACCGCAGTACCCCCTTGTATAGTACTTGAAGGAGAAGTGAAATTAACATCACTAGATATGATACACATTTGTTCAACAGCATCATAAATACCGTCATTATCATCATCCAAATCAACACTATCTACTACGCCGTCATTATCAAAATCATTATGTACTATAATTCGGGCAGAGGGCTCGTCCCTTGTAGTGTTGGCATCCGTTTGGTCTTGAGAATTGGTAGCCGTATTGACGAGGTTGACTAAAGGCAAAATGTCTATTTCATCTGCAGTTACTTGCAAGTTTAAAAAGGCAACTTCTCCTGGAGCCAAGGTGCCAATGTTCCAAACACTACCATTCCAAGAACCTTTAATGGTATTAGCTGAGTTTAAGGTCAACCCTGCTGGAATATTATCTGTAATCCGTAAGTTGGTAATATCATTAAAGTACAAATTCTCTACTCTAATGGTAAAGGTGGCCGTTTCGCCTTCTACTATTTCTGGTTTATCAACTGTTTTGTCAACCTTAACGTCTGGTTCACAGTAGAAAATTTTAATAGATTGCGAATCATAGGTACAAGGTCCTTTTGTACCTCTTACGAAGTAGTCACCCGCAATAGTCGCGGCATAATCAAACGAGTTTGCACCTGGAATCAACACTCCATCAAAATACCATTGATAGGCATCAAAATTATCATCCGATGCTTCGAAAATACTAGAACCGGAAAAACATTCTCCAACGGTACCTCCGTTAATTTCGAGCCTTACTTCCGGAACGGTATCAAAACCTGAGAAATAACCTGCAACACCCTGTGCCCCGTTATAACCAAAGAAACCGATAGCCATAGGCCCGGTTGAAGTAACACTGATATCTCCATTTAGATTAGGTATGAAAAATGTTTTCCAGTCTGACGAGCCGGCAACCGCTTCGGACGCTGGTTTGCTTATTTCTACACCATCTTGAAAAACCTTTACATTATTGTCCGGTGTATTTACCGATGCGGTAATCGTTAGTCCACCGGTCATTATTGATGTGGCTACGTTCCTGATATCCGGAATGTTGTCCATTCTATCCGGTAATAAACAATTTACCGGAGCCACAAAATTTAGACCTTGGGTATACAACGCGGAGGAACCCGCTACGGATTGATAAGCGTATGTATCTTTTGATGTTTGAACGAACATGTTACCACCAGCGGAATTGCGAGAATAATTACTGCTAGGAATTTTAAAATACTCGCCATTGTCTATTGTTGCGATAGGGGCTGTATTCCCGTTTACAAAAATCTGTGTATTATCTGCCGTAGCAATAATCAATGGAAATTCTGTAAGTCCGTTGGTATTTCCGTTACCTCTGATAAAAACATAGTCCTTACCCAGTTTATTTACTGGAACAGGTTGGTCAATACCGGCATCCCTATGACTTTGCCCGTCTTGACTACCAAAGTTTATAGAACCGTTACTAATTACAATATCATTGTTAGAAACAATTGAAGCCCCGATCCAACCATCTTCATGGGCTCGGGTATATGAATTACCTATATAGGTCTCAAATACGAACGATTCATTTTTATCTAAAGTTATAGTGTAGGAGTCTGCAGTAATACCGGCCCTGTTGTTACCGACCCTAAACTGACAGCCGGAATCATAACCGGACAAGGTTACTGTGGTATTATCCTCAGTGGCCATAATACCTAAGGTGTTGGATTTTGAAGAATGGGTACCTTTATTCGGTACACCTCCCCATTTAAAATTAGTACCTAGCGCTTGCCTTCCCTTTGCGGTTAAAGAAGCGGCCTGTGATCCGGACTTACCTCTATAGTTAACATAGAATTCTTGCCCGCCCGGTGCCTCAAAACGCAATCCGCTATTTGTAAGTACAACCCCGGTATTACTGTTACTAACCAATGTAATATTGTTGTCTCCGTTACTTAGGGTCCAAACGGCCGAATTTAGATTGTCAATAGAAAAGGTCTGTATAGGAGTATTGCTCGTACCTCTATAGGCGTTAACGGTAAAAGGTGTTGTTTCAGGTGTAGACAAATGAATTGCCTGGTTTTGTATACCTTGGTTATTTTGACCTTGCTTTAATGGGGGTAGGTAATGAAGATCACTTAATTGTGAATAACCGAAAAATGCATTAAACGCAATAAAAAGATAAAGGATGCCCTTTAGAGATGGCTTTAGTAACGTATTCATTGGTCTGGTCAATTTGGAACTGTAACAAAATAACTAAGGTTGCCCCACTCTGCTAAATAAATGTTGTAAACCCTCTAAAAGATGTTGTTTTAAGCGTAATTCTTGTAAGTTGTCTTATAATTTGTGGGAATTGATTAATTTGTAAGGAAATTGGAAATATGTCAGAAGAACGACTCATGTCGAAGAAAAAACCAGCGTACCCGGTGAGCAAGAAGCTAGACCAATATTTAGGGCATTATAGCCGAAAAATAGAGATACCCATCTTTTATGAGGATTTGTTACGTTTTGCTGGCTCTGTAGTGGTCTATGATTCTGATGATGAGGATACACTGTGGATACGGGTATATTATTCAGAGTTTGATAGAATTGAAATTGATAATAGCCTAAAGAAGGTATATTCCATACTCCATTCGGATGGTAGTGATAACATTCATCAATACTTAAATGTAGATGCAGTAGACTTTTGCACCTTTGGAAACTCCAAACCTTTTCGGATAAAGGTCAGGAATATTTTAAACGATAACTTCACCTATTTTTATGTAAAAAAGACCGATGCATCCAGGATATACGGACTGGAATTAGAGCATATGCTTTCTCCTTATAACCTTAACTTTTTGGTCTACAAAGACACCTTGATAGAAGAGCATATTGCCGGTATTCCGGGAGATGTTTTTATAAAGGATATGTTGCCCAATTGTACGGAATCCGAAAAATCTCAATTGGCCAAAGAATTCGTAAAATTCAATGAGCGTTGTATGATTCGTTTATTGGGAGATATGAGGTCTTACAATTACGTTATTGTTCCTGTTCATGACTTTGACCATGTGGTTTATCGTATACGTGCCATAGATTTTGATCAACAGTGTTTTGAAGGGAAACTAAAGGTATATAGACCTCAATTTTTTAAGGAAAATTTTCAGATGGTAGAGCTTGTAAGGAAAAAGCTGAGAAGAGATTCCGTAGATCAATATAAGTTGGAAGAAAGGTCTATTGTTGCCAAGCGAATTTTAAGTTCTGGAGCACGTATAAAACGGCTTCGTGGCATTGTTAAGAAAGATACGATTTCTACTCGGGAAAATTTAGAAATGTTACGAGAACAAATCTACGAACTAACACTGGACCAGCAATTTAGGAAGTCTGAAACTATGGGCGAAGTATTGGATTTAGCCTTGAACTTTGTACGTCGTAATTACGAAGATGTGAGTATGAAGCAAATATTGGAACAACGTATAAAAATACAGTAATAAAAGGGGTTGTTGGCATCAAAGGTAATAGCACTTTAGTGATACCAACAACCCTAATTTTTAGTTTTTTTCCTCTTTGTTAAAATAAACAAGGTAGTAGTACATTTGGCGTTCTTCGTCCCAGCCCTTTTCTACAAATTTCTCTGCAGATTCTGGATTTATAAAATCCATTTTAATCTGTATGTTGGTGTCTAGGTTAATGACATTTTTTATTTTCTTTCGAGCGTCGGATACGGCTTTGTTCGCAATATCAAAATTAGATACGTCCTCAATACTAAATTTGGGTCCTTTTTCTACCTTATAGTTTTTGAATTCGGGTATTAATTCAGGATTTTCCATTACTTCGTTCAGGAATCCTGTCTCTTCAAAAGCATCGTTCTTAGCAAAATGGTTAACCGCACGGTTCATAAAGAGAACCTCTTGTTGCTTATCCTCGGCAGGCAATACCACATCTTTTGCAAAATTCTGACAAAACTTCAAATAGTTTTTAGTGTAGAAGTTTTCATCAGCAAGTGCCTCTACATCCAAGAAATTTTCTAGCCAATATTTGGTGTCATAGCGGTTACTGTCTACAGAAAGAATTTTATATCCTTCTTCTTTGTTTACGTTGAATATAAGACAACCTTTATCTAATTTGTTAATGTTGATACCTTGCTGGATTACAATATCTAGGTTGCTTCCTTTTTCCTCAAATTGAAGAAAATCATGTTTTAGCTCACTTTTGAAAACACCAATAGCTTCGGTCTTTTCATTATCCAGCATAACATTAGACAAATGCGCCACATAGACCTCACCACTTTTAATATGTGGGTGGTTGGATTGTTCAAAAAGGTGTTGTGCTATTTTTTTAGAATTTACGTGCATGCTTTCCGGATCGGAAAACATATCTGTAACTACTTTAAAGAGTTCGTTAAACTCAACATCTACATCATTTACAAACTTAAAATAGTTCTCTTCCTTCTCACGAAAAGGCTTAAAAAAGTACTCTTTAAGGAGACCGGTAGTCTCATCATTTAAAGAAAAAGGCTCCTCGGAAAGAAAGATACCTTCGCCTTTGTTTTTGTTCCCCACACGGTGCAGGGAAATTGTTTCGATTTGGGTAGGATATAGGTTAATCATATTTTAATAGCTGTTTTAATTCTTGATAAGGTACGTGTTGCTTAAAATTAGAATGCTAAATGGATTTGTAAAGATGGATATATTGCTGGTCCGAAAGAAACAAATTAATTCCAGTTTTCATCAAAATCCAAATCATCGTAATTGTCAAAAGTATCGTCAAAATCAAACTTGGGTTTGGACTCAAAATTCTTTTCTGGTGGAGTTTCGGGAAGTTCACCAAAGCTGAACAATACGTTGGGGTATGCAATACCGGATTCAGGTTCAACAATATCCGCTAGTTCTACATAGAACGTCCACATACTTAAAAAATCATAAACGTAAATCAGTTTTGGGCTGTTTTCCGTCATGATATCCTCCAAAAACGTTTCGTTCATCAAGCGTACGTCAGAACCGTTATCGCTCATATCAAAAAGGGCGATTTCCTCATCTTGGTTCCATTCTTCATCGCAAGTGTAAAAAGAGGCCATTTCATTTCCAAGAAACCCAAAAGATTGTGCAATAGCATTATGAAACTCTTCCATAGAAGTACTGGCTTCTATTTCTAGGTCTCGGAAAATATCCTCTTTTGCATCTAATATGACACGTATTTTGTAAATCATAACCACAATTTTTAAGGGTTGACAAAGTTACAAAGATTTATAGCTTCTTTTAGCACTTAACGCTTCTAAAAGCAAATAAAACTGAACCCCAAAAAGCAAGCTGGCCAATACCAGATGAATAGGCTGTGATGCGAACGGAAAATGAAAGTAGTACATGACAACACCGGACAAGGCCTCTAACAGCAAGAATAGTAGTACCCAATTTATTTTAGGGAAATTAAGTTTGTATTTAAAAATGCGTTGAGCCAGAAAAACGTTGAGCAGTACAACAACTATTGAAAACGAACGATGTACGTAAAAATGCCAATCTGCATTAACTAGCCATTGGTTTTTTGCCGCATCGCCAAAAATATCCATCTGATCATCTACAAATTGTCTTACCTGAGTACCTAGAATTACTTGCACCAAGGTCATAAAAAGTAGCAGCGCTACAAGCGGAACAATATCTCTGTAATTTTTGGGTTTTTCTACTTTTCCTTTTGTTAAGTAGATAATGTATAGAAGAACGGCCACAATAACCAATGCCATAACCATGTGGACCGTGATTTTAACCGGCTCTAAGACGGAATAGACTACCGTTGCACCCAACCAGGCTTGAAAGCCCATACCGAAGACTACGAGCCATGACAGAACGGTTATTTTTTTATTGGTTTTAAATTGCGGGATAGACATAACGGCAAGCACTAAAGTAGCCAGACCTGCCAAAGCACCAAATAGGCGATTGATGTACTCTATCCATGTATGGGCGGGATTAAACTGAGCATAATCATGTTTGGTGTAAGTTTTCCAGTTGTTTTTATCAAACGAAGTGCTGGTTCTAAAACTTTCCGTGGCCACTTGAAGAGTTTCGTCTACAATAATGATTTGGCCTTTCTTGATATCGGTATCTGGCTTCCATTGTAGTTGTGAAATTTCAGTGGGAGGAATATAGTGTCCAAAACATTTGGGCCAATCCGGGCACCCCATTCCACTTCCTGTTCCACGTACCACGGCACCGGCAACAATAACAAGATATACGAGGACCAGGGCTACTTTAGCCACTTTTCTGAAGTTCTTTTGCATAGGAAGTTTCCTTTGTGCAAAAATAAGGCTCCTAGAATTATTTTACCCCCTCTCTAATGCTATTTCTTAGACAGGAACCAAGTTATTTTTCTATTACAATAAATTCTGAACGTCTATTCAGTTGATGCTTGCTTTCCGAGCATCTTACACCATTGGCGCAATCGTTCAATAATTGGGTTTCACCGTAACCCGTACCGGAAATTCGGGAAGAATCTATTCCTTTTGATGTTATGTAAGCTACCGTTCTCATAGCCCTTCTTTTGGATAACCATAAATTATAGTCATCTCCCTCACGGCTATCCGTATGTGATCCTACGGCAATTTTTATATCCGGTCTTTTACTCATATAATCAACTACCTTGTCCAATTCGGTGTAGGCGTCCTTTCTTAGGTAGGAGCTGTTCAGGTCAAAATAAATAGGGGTAAGCTTTAATATTTTGACCAAATCGGAACCTACATCTGCAACTTTGGTAGACAGTTCTAGCTCTAAACGCGTACCACTAATCTGTTTTTTATCGCTGGTAGTGAGCATAAACAACGTGCCAACCTCATAACCTTCTTTTTTGCCGGAGAGCTGGTATTGCTTTTCTTGGCAGGGGATACGTATAGTGTACGAGCCATCAGAAGCGGTCAGGGTCTCTGCCAACTTCTGCCCATCATAGTCCAGCGCTTCAATAAGAGTTTCTGCCAATGGTTGGTCAGAATCCTTATCATAGGCATTTCCTTCTATAAAGGTAAAGCAGTCAGTATCATTTCGTTTTAAGGTATATATATCGTCATTGCCTTTTCCACCTTTTCTGTTGGAAGCAAAATAGCCTATTTCTTCGGATGGGTCCAATACAAGTGAAAAATCATCTTCGGGGCTATTAATAGGGCTTCCCAAATTGGTTACCTTATTTTCAGTATTAATATCGAATTTGAAAATATCAAGTCCGCCTAGACCAGGGTGTCCATTAGAGGCAAAATATAAAATTCCTGAATCCGAAATAAAGGGAAACGTTTCTTTACCTTCGGTATTTATAGGAGCTCCTAAATTCTTGGGTTCTCCAAAACTACCATCGGATAATACATCTACCACGTAAATATCAGAAGCGCCCATTCCACCGGGCATATCGGAAGCAAAATAGAGTTTTGTTCCGTCTGAACTTAAAGAAGGATGGGCAACCGAAAAATTGGTGCCGTTAAAGGGGAGGTCTTCTGGTTCTTGCCAAATTTCATTTGTATTGAAAGCTCTGTATATCTTTAACCTACTGATTCCATTTTTATCCCTTTTGAAAGATTTTTTGGAAAAATTGTTCCTTGTGAAATAAACAGTTTTTCCATCCTTTGAAAAAGATGTAGAGGATTCATTGGCTTTGGTATTTAGAACCTCTGAAAGTACAGAAAGCTGTCCCGTTTTGCCCTTTTCTCCAACTTCGCACTCATATAAATTAAGGTAGGGAAGGGGACTGTATTTTTGGGTTTCCAAGTCTCTGGAGGTAGTAAATACGAGGTTTTTTAAAAAATGAGATGGGGCAAAATCCGATTCTTCGGAATTAATTGCAGCTAGGTTCTCTATCGTATATTGTTCCTTTGGAATTTGAATCTCTTTTAGATATTCCGGATTACGGGCGTGCAGATTGGCCCGGGTGTCATTGTTCTTTATTTTTTTGAATTTCTCCATCCATTGGTTGGACTCATCATATCGTTTTATGGATTTGAGCGCTAAAGCATACCTGTAAAGATAGTCTGGAGAAACTGCAACTTGGTCGTTTTCTAAAAGCTTCCCATACCAAAAAGTGGCTACGTCATAGTTGGCACTATGGTAATTGGCATTACCAAGTTTCTTGTGAATAGTGACTTCATCATACCCTTTTTCCAGCAAAGATGCATAGGACTCAATTTCCTGCATGTAGGCATAATGGTCAAAGTTATCAACATCCGTGTCTTTCTTTTTCCTCTGCGAAAAACAATTCGTGCTCCAGCAGATTAAAAGGATTAGAAGTAATAGATATGTGGGTTTTATCTTCATATCTAAAAGAATCTTGGGGTTAAATCTATTTTAGCGCTTTTAATGAATTCATATCTAAGGAACATTTCAAAAGAACCGTTGTTAAATTGTTGCCCTCCCAGAGATGATATTTCACGGTCATAGGCTAGTCCTAGCATAAACTTTTTTCCCATTTGAAATCCAAATAACGCGCTCACTGCAGCATCTAGCCGATATGCCGCTCCCAATGTGAATTTTTCATTGAGCAGGAAATTGGCGGAAACATCCACTTGAAGTGGAGCTCCGGCAACTGCCTTGATGAGGTATGCCGGTTTGAATTTTAAGTTTGAATTTAGGTCAAAGACATAACCCGATATTAAATAGACATTCACACGCTCTGAAGCTATTACGGTGCCATCATCATCTGGATTTTGAAAATGTCCGGTTTCTAAGAGGTTAGGGGTAGAGAGACCTATGTAGAACTTGTTGGAGTAGAAATAAACGCCAGCCCCAATACTAGGGGAAAACTTTTTGTAGAGTTCACTTTCTACGGAAGGTGCCAAGTTAGCACTATAATTCCTTAACTTATTGAAATCTACATTTAATAGATGACCTCCGGCTGAAAGGCCGAATGAAAGTTTGTAGTTTTCCGATGTTGGAATATTATATGAGAAACCAAGATCAAAATTTGTGTTTTGGTTGGTGTTATTCCCTATTTCGTCATGAACGATAGAAAAACCTAAACCTATTTTATTAGTATAAGGTCCTTGGATATTGAAGGTTTGGGTACTAGGTGCGCCATCCAAGCCTACCCATTGTGACCTATGTAATAGGGAGACCCCAAGGACATCTCTAGAACCGGCATATGCAGGGTTCACAGACAATGTGTTGTACATGTACTGAGTGAACTGCGCATCTTGCTGACCAAAGCAAAAAACAGTGGTTAGAAGTAGTATTAGAGATGTAAGTTTTTTTTTCATCCTTAATTATTGGCGCATCAAATAGAGATACCCGCTTATCATTTTATCTTCTCCTTTTGAGACATATTTTATTTGATAGAAATAAACACCAGAGGGTAATTTCTGATTTTCGATTATAGTTATACGTCCTTGTGAAGAACCTTCAAAAGCATTATTCTGATTATCATAACCCTCGGATTCCCAAACCAAAATTCCCCATCGGTTAAAAATTTCTACGTGGTTATCGGGGAATCGGTCAATATTTATAATTTTAAAAGCTCCGTTTAAAATATCCCCGGGCTTAACTATATCTATTTCAACGAACAACTCACATGAAATATTGGCTGGTGGATTTCCTCCTACGGAATCGCACGGATCAAGCGGGTCTGTGTTATCCAAAACTTCTTGACCGTCGGTAATTGTATCCCCATCGGTATCCGGATTTGCAGGGTCGGTTCCTCTCATTACCTCCTGTTGGTTGTTCAGGTTGTCCATATCGCAATCTTCCAACTTCCAATCTGCGCTAGGTTCAAGAGTCTGACTTACCAATAAGAAATCGCAAGAATCCAAGGGGTCGGTATTATCAGTTACTTCCTGTCCGTCCAGTACGCCGTCACCGTCGGTATCAGGTTTCTTAGGGTCTGTGCCCAATAAATTTTCTTCCTCTTCTGAAAGGTTATCATTGTCACAATCACTATTGGACAAGGGGGTTCCACCAATGGAGTCGCAATCATTAAAACGATCGGTAGTATCCAGGTCTTCTTTACAATCTATAATGGTATCTCCGTCTGAATCTAGATTTGATATTGTTACTGTAACTGAAGCCTCAGAATTTCCGCCGCAAATATTGCCTGCAATGCTATAGACATAAACCCCTGCACCAGCGTTCTCGGGATTTGGACTCCAAGTTCCTCCAGTTTCTGAAGTTCCTAAGAGTGAAAAAAGTTGAGCAGTGGATACTGTAGTATCAGGGCATATGATTAATGAGGTGCTGGTACCGGCATCCGGCAATGTTTCTTCATTAACAGTAACGGTAGCAGTTGCATTGGGACATGAGAAACCTTCTATAGTGTACGTATAGGTTCCCGCTCCAGAGGGAGTTGGCGACCATGTCCCACCGGAATCAGGATTACCACCGAGCTGAGCAAAAAGCTGTGATTCTGTAACTGTCGAACCTTGGCAGATGGTCAACGTTCCGTCGGTACCCGCATCGGGAGCTGCCTGTTCGGAAACTACTACCTCGGAAGTATCATCAACGGTACAAGGTGCTGTCGCCGCAACAGTGTAGGCATAGGTTCCTGCTCCCGAAGGAGTAGGTGACCAAGTCCCTCCTGATTCCGGAGAGCCACCCAGTTGAGAAAAAAGTTGTGATTCGGTAACTGTCTCCCCTTCGCAGATAGTCAACGTTCCGTCCGTACCTGCATCGGGAGCGGCCTGTTCGGAGACTACTACTTCTGAAGTATCATCAACGGTACAAGGTGCTTTCGCTGTAACGGTGTAGGTATATGTGCCAGCACCTGCCATTGTAGGAGACCAAGTCCCACCGGAATCCGGAGTTCCACCGAGTTGGGCAAAAAGTTGGGTTTCGTTTACCGTTGCCCCTTCGCAAATGGTCAACGTTCCGTCTGTACCTGCATCGGGAGCGGCCTGTTCGGAGACCACTACTTCTGAAGTATCATCAACGGTACAAGGTGCTGTCGCCGCAACGGTGTAGGTATATGTGCCGGCACCTGCCATTGCAGGAGACCAAGTCCCACCGGAATCCGGAGTTCCACCGAGTTGGGCAAAAAGTTGTGCTTCTGTAACCGTTGTGCTTTCACAGATGGCCAACGTTCCGTCCGCACCTGCATCGGGAGCGGCCTGTTCGGAGACGATTACTTCGGATGTACTGTCTAAGGTACAGGGTGTTGTCGCCGCAACGGTGTAAGTATAGGTTCCTGCGCCTGATATTGCTGGAGACCATGTCCCACTGGAATCCGGAGTGCCACCGAGCTGAGCGAAAAGCTGTGATTCTGTAACCGTTGTGCTTTCACAGATGGTCAATGTTCCGTCTGTACCTGCATTTGGAGCAGCCTGTTCCGAAACGATAACTTCCGATATACCGTCGATAGTACATGGTGCAGTAGCTGCGACCGTGTAGGTATAGGTTCCTGCTCCTGAGGGAGTAGGCGACCATGTCCCACCTGAATCGGGAGTTCCACCAAGTTGAGCAAAAAGCTGTGATTCGTTTACCGTTGCGCCTTCGCAGATAGTCAACGTTCCGTCCGTACCTGCATCGGGAGCGGCCTGTTCCGAAACAATAACTTCTGAGATATCATCAACGGTACAAGGCGCTGTCGCCGTAACGGTATAGGTATATGTGCCGGCACCTGCCATTGCAGGGGACCAAGTCCCACCTGAATCTGGTGTTCCACTGAGCTGAGCAAAAAGCTGAGATTCGGTAACCGTCGAACCTTCGCAGATGATCAATGTTCCGTCCGTACCTGTATCGGGAGCGGCCTGTTCGGAGACTACTACTTCTGATGTGCTGTTAATTGTACATGGTGAAGTTGCTGTAACGGTGTAGGTATATGTGCCGGCACCTCCCATTGCAGGAGACCAATTCCCCCCTGAATCTGGAGTGCCCCCGAGTTGAGCAAAAAGTTGGGTTTCGGTAACCGTCGAACCTTCGCAGATGATCAATGTTCCGTCCGTACCTGTATCGGGAGCGGCCTGTTCGGAGACTACTACTTCTGATGTGCTGTTAATTGTACATGGTGAAGTTGCTGTAACGGTGTAGGTATATGTGCCGGCACCTCCCATTGCAGGAGACCAATTCCCCCCTGAATCTGGAGTGCCCCCGAGTTGAGCAAAAAGTTGGGTTTCGTTTACCGTTGCTCCTTCACAAATGGTCAACGTTCCGTCGGTACCTGCATCGGGAGTTGCCTGTTCGGAGACCACTACTTCGGAAGTATCATCAACGGTACAAGGTGCTGTCGCTGCAACCATGTAAGTGTAGGTTCCTGCACCTGCCATTGCTGGGGACCAAGTCCCACCTGAAACGGGAGTTCCACCGAGTTGAGCAAAAAGTTGGGTTTCGTTTACTGTTGAACTTTCGCAAATGGTCAACGTTCCGTCTGTACCTGCATCTGGAGCGGCCTGTTCCGAAACAATAACTTCTGAGATATCATCAACGGTACAAGGCGCTGTCGCCGTAACGGTGTAGGTATAGGTTCCGGCACCTGCCATTGTTGGTGACCAAGTTCCTCCTGAGTTGGGAGTTCCTCCAAGCTGGGCAAAAAGTTGGGTTTCGTTTACTGTTGACCCTTCACAGATCGTCAATGTTCCATCGGTACCTGCATCGGGAGCGGTCTGTTCGGAAACTACCACTTCGGATGTGTTGTCCACTGTACATGGTGCAGTAGCCGCAACGGTGTAGGTATAGGTTCCTGATCCTGAGGGAGTTGGCGACCAGGTCCCTCCTGAGTTTGGAGTTCCACCGAGTTGAGCAAAAAGTTGAGTTTCGTTTACTGTTGATCCTTCGCAGATGGTCAAGGTTCCATCGGAGCCTGCATTTGGAGCGGCCTGTTCGAAAACGACTACCTCGGATGTGCTGTCAATTGTACATGGTGAAGTTGCTGCGACCGTGTAGGTATAGGTTCCTGCTCCTGAGGGAGTAGGCGACCATGTTCCACCTGAATCGGGAGTTCCACCGAGTTGTGCGAAAAGTTGAGTTTCGTTTACTGTTGACCCTTCACAGATGGTCAACGTTCCATCGGTACCTGTATCGGGAGCGGCCTGTTCGGAAACTACCACCTCGGATGTGCTGTTTATTGTACATGGTGAAGTCGCCGCAACGGTGTAGGTATAAGTACCGGCACCTGCCATTGCCGGTGACCAGATTCCTCCGGAATCGGGTGTGCCGCTGAGCTGTGCGAAAAGTTGGGTTTCGTTTACCGTTGCGCCTTCACAGATTGTCAAAGTTCCATCGGAACCTGCATCGGGAGCGGCCTGTTCCGAAACTACCACTTCGGATGTGTTGTCCACGGTACATGGCGCTGTTGCTGCAACGGTATAGGTATAAGTTCCGGCGCCTGCCATTGCTGGCGACCATGTCCCACCGGAATCAGGAGTACCGCCAAGTTGAGCAAAAAGCTGAGATTCGTTTACCGTTGCACCTTCGCAGATGGTAAAAGTTCCGTCGGTACCTGCATCAGGGGTGGCCTGTTCGGAAACTACCACTTCGGATGTGCTGTCCACTGTACATGGTGAAGTTGCCGTGACCGTGTAGGTATAAGTTCCGGCGCCTGCCATTGCTGGCGACCATGTCCCACCGGAATCAGGAGTACCACCGAGCTGAGCGAAAAGTTGAGTTTCGGTAACCGTAGAACCTTCACAGATGGTCAAAGTTCCGTCGGAGCCTGCATCGGGAGCGGCCTGTTCGGAGACCACTACTTCTGAAGTATCATCAACGGTACATGGCGCTGTCGCCGTAACGGTGTAGGTATAGGTTCCGGCACCTGCCATTGTTGGAGACCATGTTCCACCTGAATCGGGAGTTCCACCAAGCTGTGCGAAAAGTTGGGTTTCGTTTACTGTTGAACCTTCGCAGATGGTCAAAGTTCCGTCTGTACCTGCATTGGGAGCGGCCTGTTCCGAAACAATAACTTCTGAGATATCATCAACGGTACAAGGCGCTGTCGCCGTAACGGTGTAGGTATAGGTTCCCCCACCAGCCATTGCAGGAGACCAAGTTCCTCCTGAGTTGGGAGTTCCTCCAAGCTGAGCGAAAAGTTGAGTTTCGGTAACCGTAGAACCTTCACAGATAATCAAAGTTCCGTCGGAGCCTGCATCGGGAGCGGCCTGTTCGGAGACCACTACTTCTGAAGTATCATCAACGGTACATGGCGCTGTCGCCACTACGGTGTAGGTATAGGTTCCTGCTCCAGCCATTGCAGGAGACCAAGTTCCTCCTGAATCAGGGGTTCCACCGAGTTGAGCAAAAAGTTGGGTTTCGTTTACTGTCGCTTCTTCGCAGATGGTCAATGTTCCATCAGTACCTGCATCGGGAGCTGCCTGTTCGGAAACTACCACTTCGGATGTGCTGTCTAAGGTACAGGGAGCTGTCGCTGTAACGGTGTAGGTATAGGTTCCGGCACCTGCCATTGCTGGCGACCATGTCCCACCGGAATCTGGTGTACCTCCAAGCTGAGCAAAAAGCTGTGATTCGTTTACCGTTGCCCCTTTGCAGATGGTCAACGTGCCGTCTGTACCTGCATCGGGAGCTACCTGTTCGGAGACCACTACTTCTGAAGTATCATCAACGGTACATGGAGCAGTAGCCGTAACGGTGTAGGTATACGTACCGGCACCAGCCATTGCCGGTGACCATGTCCCCCCTGAATCGGGAGTACCTCCAAGCTGGGCAAAAAGTTGGGTTTCGTTTACCGTTGCCCCTTCACAGATGATCAAGGTTCCGTCTTTACCAGCATTCGGTAAAGCTTGTTCGGAAACTACCAGCTCGGATGTACTGTCCACAGTACATGGTGAAGTTGCTGCAACGGTATAGGTATAGGTTCCAGCACCTGCCATTGCAGGAGACCAAGTTCCTCCTGAATCAGGGGTTCCACCGAGTTGAGCAAAAAGTTGGGTTTCGTTTACTGTCGCTTCTTCGCAGATGGTCAATGTTCCATCAGTACCTGCATCGGGAGCTGCCTGTTCGGAAACTACCACTTCGGATGTGCTGTCTAAGGTACATGGCGCAGTAGCCGCTACGGTGTAGGTATAAGTTCCGGCACCAGTCATTGCCGGTGACCAAGTCCCACCTGAATCTGGTGTACCTCCAAGCTGACTGAAAAGCTGTGATTCGTTTACCGTTGCGCCTTCGCAGATAGTCAACGTTCCGTCTGTACCTGCATCGGGAGCGGCTTGTTCTGTAATGGAAACCGTGGCGTGTTGGGTGTATCCTTTGCTATCCCTTATTCCGTAAACAAAACTGTCTGAGCCGGTATACCCCGTGGCCGAAGTATAGGTTATATAGTCGTCCAAAGGGTTGGATGAAGTACCATTGTCATTAACCAAAACAGTTCCCGAACTTGCGGAACTGACAATAAATATACTGTTAGAGGCAGGCCCATTTCCACCAAAATCATCGTTTAAAAGAACATTAATATCAATTGTGTCTTCTTCACATATGGTAACGGTTTCATTTTCTGCAGTAGGGAAATAGCTTATGGTAGGGTCGTCTTCAATGTTTCCATCGGTATCAATGCCGTCATCGGAAAGGTCGTTTACGTCATCGGTTCCATATGGACTATCGGCAAGAACAGTAATTTGATTGCTGACCCCTCCAGCTTCTATAGCGGTTGAGTTTAGAGCGAAACTTGCTAAGTAAGTTGCGTTTTCGGTAGGAAGGAGTGTTCCTTCACCAGAACCCATAGTTGATGAGTTAAAGGTTGGGCCACTTGTTAGTGATAATGTATTTGTGTCTATATCGGTAAACGTATCCATTAGGTCTATGGCGTTCAAAGCAACGTTTCCGGTGTTTTCTACGGTAATGGTATAATCAATTGTATTTCCAATACTGACCGGGTCTCCAAAATTTTCAATGACCGTTTTGGTTACTTCAATTTTTGGGTCGGCAATGATGAGATTGGTAAGTACGAATTCGACTTCATCGGAAGCAGTAAGGAGAGAAAGTAAACCGCCAGTGACATCTACATCCATTTCTATGGAACTTGTAACATTTTCAACACGTAAGCTTCCTCCACCTGTTCCAATGTTGGAACCGTTTACACATTCTCCTCCTCCACTAATCAACAGGGAAGTGTCGTCAATATTGAAAAGGGTAGGGGTAGATTGAAAAATAGGACCATTGGAACTTAACTCTGTCCATGTGCCGTTTGTAATATTAAAGTTTCCAGTTGCTGCATCGGAAAGTATTGCGACCACGGCAAAAGTGCCCACTTTATCAGCATGCAAAATGGGATTTACAATATGAACGGGATCCCCTGTAATTGCATCAAAAAAATAAAAGTTTAAATTGCCATCGGCAGTGGAACTTGCGGAAATTTCTAAAGAATTACTACCAAATACCAGAGGGTCGCTATAAGTGGAAGCGTTTGTACAGCCCATGGTTTCGTTTCCTAAAACAGTCACCCCTCCTGCTACTCTACACTCCACACGCACTAACCCATCATCGGTAACAGACTCCCATACAGAAGAGGATACCGCTGTCCAATTTGTGGTTTGTTGGGCGTTTGCCACATGGGCAAGTAAGAACAAAAGAAAGGCCCCGAAAATTTTTTTAAAACGATTCGCCAAAAGGGAATGTATTTTATGCGGTCTTTATAAAATTATTGTAGATAAAGACTTACAACGTTGTAACGTAAATTTAAGCAGGGATACAGACGTCTCAAATTATATGTTGTATAGTACGAAAAACCAGATGTATAGACCTTATAAGCTGTAGGATGATTTATTTGCCATAGGGTAGATACGGTAGATTGAGAAAAAGGGAAGTAGGGAGAAAGAATGGTTAATACCGAAAAAATTTTTTTAAAGCTGTTGTGGAAATTTTTTTAAAAGAATCTTGGAGCGGTTGTTCTTCTATACCTAGATTTAAATTCATATCTCAATACCACTTCAAAAGAGCCATCGTTAAATCTGGTGCCACCTAATTCCGTAACCTCTCTGTCATAAGCCAGACCTAGCAATATTTGGTCCGAGGCTTGAAAACCGAACATGCCACTTAGAGCCGCATCCCAACGATAACCCGCCCCCAATATAAATTTATCGTTGAACATGAAATTAGCGGATATATCTATTTGTAATGGAGCTCCATTAACTGCTTTTAATAGTACTGCGGGTTTAAACTGCCATCTTTGGTTTAGGTCATAGATATATCCCGAAACCAAATAAAAATTCATGCGTTCTTTGGCTAAAAAAGAAGAGCTAGAGGCATCACCGTCAAAATGTTTTGTAGCCAAGAAATTAGGCACGGAAAGCCCCATGTAAAATCGTTCATCGTAATAATAGACACCGGCTCCAAAATTTGGGGAAAGCTTATTGTCAATGTTGGTAAGGCCTGCTCCAGAGGCTTCGTTGCTGTAGTTGGACAATTTACTAAAATCCAAGTTTAGGACATGAGCACTGGCTTTTAGTCCAAATGAAAGATTTGCTTCTCTTGAAATAGGTACCGTATAGGAAAAAACACCGTCAAAATAGGTTTCTTGGCTGGTTCCGTTTCCTATGTCATCATTTACAATGGAAAGACCAACGCCTACCCTGTCATTGATAGGAGTGTGCAAACTGAGAGTCTGTGTTTTTGGCGCGCCTTCTACACCAACCCATTGCGAACGGTGCAATCCCGCAATACTAAATACGCCGCGAGAACCGGCGTAAGCTGGATTAATAGCCATAGTATTGTACATGTATTGTGTATATTGGGCATCTTGCTGTGCTCTAAGTCCACAAAGTGAGGCAGCGGTTAAAAGTACAATCAGGAGGAATTTTTTCATGACTTTTTAGTTGGATAAAAAGAAGGCAATTTTGTATATGTGGTTGTAAAGGTATCTATTTTTGTTGCTAAGCACTACTGTTCTTTGTTCATCACCAGAAAAGCGGGTACTTTAACCTGCAAACAGAGGTTGCTAAAAAAACACCTCACATATTTTAATTGTTTTTCATTTGTGTTCAACATTAAAACGTGATAATCTGCGGTGTATTGTTAAGCTAAGTCCAATCTTTTTTAGGGATATAAATAGGCATTGTACCCTATTTAGGAGGGTGTAAGACCAAGCGCTTTTCCTTTTGCCAACATAAATTCTTTTGCGGCCTCGTATTCATTGGGAATTTCACCTTCTAGAATGGCTTCTTTGATAGCCTCTTTAATGATACCAATTTCCTTTGACGGTTTTAGGTTGAAGGTTTTCATGATTTCTTCACCGCTCACCGGAGGTTGAAATTGGCGTATATGGTCTCGCTCTTCTACTTCAATAATTTTTTGACGGACAACTTTAAAGTTGTTCTTATATCTTCTTTGTTTCTTAGGGTTTTTGGTAGTGATATCGGCTTCGCAAAGCGTCATTAAATCCTCTACATTTTCCCCTGCGTCAAAAACCAAGCGGCGTACAGCAGAATCCGTAGCATAATCTTCCGCAAGAACAATAGGTCTAGAACTCATTAGTACCATTTTTTGAACGAATTTCATTTTATCGTTCAATGGCATACGGAGTCTTTTAAACAGTTTGTAAACCATTTTAGAGCCCACAAATTCATGTCCGTGGAATGTCCAACCAATTTTTTTGTGAAACTTTTTCGTTGGCGCTTTCCCGATGTCGTGCAATAGTGCGGCCCAACGCAACCATAGGTTATCCGTAGTTTTTGAAATGTTGTCTACCACCTCTAATGTATGCCAAAAGTTGTCTTTGTGGCGTTGCCCTTCAATTTCTTCTATGCCTTGCAATGCTACCAGTTCAGGAAGAATATACGGCAGAAGCCCAGTTTTATGGAGTAAGGCGAACCCGGTTGAAGGTGATTCGCAGGATAGAATTTTATTCAGTTCATCAACTATTCGCTCCTTGGAAATAATTTTTATACGCTCCTTGTTATCCGTAATGGCTTGTAGAGAAGCTTGCTCAATGGTAAAATTTAGCTGTGTAGCGAAGCGAATGGCACGCATCATCCGCAACGGGTCATCAGAATAGGTAATACCCGGTTCAAGAGGGGTGCGAATGATTTTTTTCTCTAAATCGGCAACCCCATCAAAGGGGTCAAGAAGCTCTCCAAAGTTATCGGACTTTAATGATAGTGCCAATGCATTTATGGTAAAATCCCGCCTATTTTGATCATCGGCCAGGGTTCCGTCTTCTACTACGGGTTTACGGCTATCCCTATGGTAACTTTCTTTACGGGCCCCAACAAATTCCAGTTCTATATCACCATGACGTAACATAGCTGTCCCAAAATTTTTAAATATGCTTACCTGCGGTTTTCCCTTGAGCAGGACCGCCACCTTTTTTGCCAGTTCAATACCACTTCCAACAGCAACAATATCTATATCTTTGGCCGTTCCTCTTTTTAAAAGGAAATCCCTGACAAATCCCCCAATAACATAACAGTCCACACCAATTTCATCGGCTGCTTGAGAAACGATTTTAAAAATAGGGTTGGAAAGCGCTTTTTCGTAGTTCAAAGATTTCATTTTTAGTATACTGCCCAAAATACGAATAACTAATAAGGGTCAATGTCTTGAAAGACATGAACTTTATTCACGTATGATTTTTACCGTGCCATCACTGCTTAATTTGATAATGGCAGAAGGAACTGCATTTTTTTGTTCGGGCTGCAAATTTACCACATAGTCTACACCTTTTAAAATAACTTCGTCTATTTCGGCGAAACTTTTGGGGGTTGGCTGCCCTGAAATGTTGGAAGAGGTAGAAACTATAGGTTTTTTGAACTTATTGATCAGGTAACGGCAGAATTTATCCGAAGCTACACGAATGGCCAGAGTATTGTCTTCTGCAATTAAATTTTTGGCAATCCCTTTTGGGCCATCATATACAATAGTGGTGGGTTTGGTAGAAAGGTCCATGATATCATAGGCCAAATCGGGAACATTTTCTACCGTTCTTTCGAGCATGGCATCGTTGGCCACCAGACAAATTAAAGCTTTACTGTCTTCTCTTTGCTTTAGGTCGTAAATTTTTTTTACGGCCGCTTCATTGGAGGCGTCGCAACCAATGCCCCAAACAGTATCAGTTGGGTAGAGAATGAGGCCGCCTTGATTTAGGACTTCTATGCATTTGTTGATTTCTTCGGTCATGATTCAATAAATTATTACTCTAGAGGAAAAAATAGTTGTTCCGTATTTCTCATCATTTTTTCTAAAGAAAAACTACTTGTGATTCTCTGTTTTAAATAATCGGGCTCAAATTTTATATGTTGCTCCATTATGGATTGAATACCATTGGCCATAGCGGTCACATCATTTATTTCAGTTAAAATACCGTAGGCACCGTTATCCAACAATTCTTCGCTACCAGGTACTTTTGTGGATACAATGGGCACACCGTGACTTAATGATTCCAATAATACGTTGGCCATGCCCTCTTCTCTAGAACATAATAGGAACACATCAATATTTTGAAAAAATTGGTCCATTGTACTAACATGTCCAAGAAAGTGAATACGTGATAAAAGATTGGGGTATTTGGATAGTATTTCATCCATATTCAGTTCAAAACCACCAGTGCCCGCATGTAATATATGCACATTTTGGGGTAATTTTTCTAGTATCTCAGGTAAAAGATCGAATCCTTTTCTGTAATTCAACCATCCCGCAACACCTACGAAAAATGTATCTGCGGGAAGATTTAGAGATTTTAAAGGAAGCCAATCTTCATCTTTTTTAGTAATTGGGAGTTCTATACCATTATTAATTTTAATAAGATTACTTGAATTAAAGTGAGAGCTATTTTGTAACAAGTCATCTTTTAAAGAATCGCTATTGACCAACACCTTGGACTTAAAAACCTCAAATACTAGACGATACTTTAGACTGGACTTAACCTTTCTGAGGTTGCCAAGATATAGGATTTTATTGGGTACTTTGGTTAAGTGGGCCGATAACGAAACTAACCACCAATCTCGTTTAAGCGCTGCAAATACCGTTATAGGCCTAACTTTTTTAATAAGTCTTACATATCTTAAAACAACAAAGAAATTTAAATCTCCACCCCGTTTTGTAATTGTGTGAACAGTAACATTTGTGAGATTTAAAAAATTTGTTTCGAATGTGTTTTCTAATAGTACTACTACAACTTTATAGCCAGCATTACCTAAATATATGGCTCTCAATAAAAGATTTTTTTCTATCCCACCCCAATTTTTTGTGGGACAGAAAAGGATTATACTTTTAGGATTCCGTCTCATTTATAATTTGCTGAATTCAGACGTTTAAGTTCTTTGAATCTGGTGTAAACCCCCAGTGCATTTAGATAGGAAATAACAAGACCTTTTTTGCCATCTAAAAATCCCAATCTAAGTATATAGTGATTAAAGAATTTCCAACTGGGTCTTAAAACCGAATGATACCACCTAGCTTTTTTACCTGCATCAAAGGATTCTTTGGCCTTCATTTTACCATATTTAACCATCTTTGATTTATACTCTTCATAACTGTTGAAAGAGTAATGTATAAGTCTGTTTTTTAGAGTTTCAGACCTGCCATTGACTTCTAGGGTTTCATGAACAATCCTGTCAGAAACGAATTTTACTTTATCTTTTTGAAACAGTCGGTAATTTTTGTCCGTTTGCCATCCACTAAAATGTAGGACTTTGTCTTTGTACATGAATATTCTTAAAAAATAATAAGCGGCAGCAGGATCGCTGGCGTGCTCAATTTCATGAAGAATTTCTTTTTCAAGATCAGGGGTAACTCGTTCATCGGCATCCATGAACAGCACCCAGTTAAAATTAGCTTGATCTAAAGCGAATTGTTTTTGATCGGTATAATTTTTAAAAGGGCGTTGTATGAGTTGTACATTCCGGTGCTTTTCTATAATTTCTATAGTGCGATCAGTACTAAAAGAATCCACAACAATGATTTCATCACAAAACGATAAGTTCTGTAAGACCGCATCTATGTGTTTTTCCTCGTTGAGAGTAATTAGTAAAGCCGAGATTTTCTCCTTTCTATTCATCTATCAAGTACGCTTCTATTTCTCTTAGTTTTTTTGATTTTTCAAATTGATTTACTGCAAAAGCTCTTGCTGCTGCACCCATTTTCTCAATCAGAAATTTATCCTTAACAAAAGTTTCGATAGCTTCTACAAAGCTGTCTATATTGTTAGGGGGAGTTAATATTCCGGTTTTTTGGTGCACAACTACTTCCGGGTTGCTACTAATATTAAAAGCAATAGATGGTTTGCCACAAAGTGCCGCTTCTGCCAAAACATATCCAAAGCCCTCCCAATGAGATGAAAGCAAAAAAACGTCACCCATGGAAATAAAATCATAAGGTTTTTCAATGAACCCCCTAAGCTCTACATTTTTTGATAGACCTTCATTATCTATTCTTGATTGTAATTCATCGCGTAAACGTCCTTCACCACCAATCAATAACTTAAAATCTATTCCTTTTTGTAATAATTTGTTGGCGACATCCAGCAGAAAACCTTGGTTTTTTTGATGCTCTAATCTGCCTATATTTATTAATGTAATAGTTTTGTTTTTTTCGGGAGGACTATCCGTTTTTGGTAATTTTGGAACTTTAACCCCGTTGTATATGACCGTTATTTTCTCATTAGGAAACAGCTTGGGGTTGTATTCCAAAACGGTTTTTTTTGTAGCTATTGAATTGGCAAGTATTTCTGTAAGAACTTTTTTAAATAGATACCTATTGAGAAAAGTATCTTTGATAGGAATAGCACTACCACGCCTATAAATAACTCTTGGGATATTCAGGGATTTAGCTATTGGCCCCGCAATTTTCACATCACTTGATAGATTCATAACAATAGAATCAATGATACAAGTTTTTAAAATATTTCTTACCAGCACTATTTTTAAAGGGTTTATAAAGCTAAGGTTGGAGAGTGCAATTTCTTTATGGGGAATGTCTGTTTTCTTTAGTTTTTCTAATAATATACTTTTTGAGTGTGCAACTACAAAAACGGGTATTCCTTTGTTATGGAGGTGTTGGCTGACTTCAAAGTGCCACTTTTCTCCTCCGCCCCAAGCAATGGCCGTATTAAAAAAGCAAATAGACCCCATTTATCCAATTTTTTTATAGAGAGCAACAAGACTGGCGCCCACATTTTCATCATTGAATTTTTGAACATAAGAATAGCCTTTTTCAGCTAACTCTTTTCTTAATTCGGGATACTCATATAATTTCTTAATATTTTGTAGAATCTCGTCGGTATTATCCGGGTCAATATAAATAGCATCAGGCCCAGCAGCTTCCGGAAAACATCCACCTTTGGTAACAATAATGGGTATTTTGCTGAATAGCGCTTCAATCAAAGGAATGCCAAACCCTTCACAATATGAAGGATAGCAGAGTAGGGTGGCAGCTTGGTATAAAATGGCCAAATCTTGAACGCTTATCTTTTTTACAAAGGTTACCTGTTTCTGCATGTTATGCTCTTGGATGTATCTGCGTACCTTTTTTGCATAAGACTTTTCTCCTCCTACCAGAGCCAAATGGTAGTTGGTACCTTTTATAGATTTAATTATGGCCAAGACGTTTTTACGCTCCTGAATAGTACCTACATTTAGTATAAATTGTTCAGGAAGAAAATAACGTGCTCTAATCTCATTTTTTTGTTCTTCGGAATATATAGTTTTGAATGCGTTGTGACATCCTTGATACACTACCGTAATCTTATCAGGAGATACTTTTAAGAACTTTATTATATCTCTTTTGGTTTGTTCGCTAATAGCCACAATATGGTCTGCCGCATGCACCGCATAATAAAATTTTAGGCGATAAATGACACGGTCCCAAAAATTATAATATTTAGGGTGGCTTATAAAAATAAGGTCGTGAATTGTGACAATTTTTGCTGTACCTTGTTTTTTAAGCTGAATTGGAATTTCTCCGGATAGGCCATGGTACCAGTCTAACTTTAAATGGTTTATTTGATTCCATTGGCCGAACAAACGCCATAAGGCGGGAAAGTTTTTCCAAAACCAGCCCGTTGGATAGATAATGGTTGATTTTTCTAAAGCAATTTTTCTATTTACGCTCGGGGTTTTGGTGTTGAAAAGGAAAAACTCTTCCATTTCAGGATATGAGTTCATTATTCTCAGGATGTCGCGACCATAGTTGCCTAATCCAGTTCTATTGTGAAAAATCCTTTTGGCGTCATAACCTATTCTCATGTGTCTCTAAAAAGCTATAATCGTAAAGCTAAACATTATTCATTAAAGAGCTTAAAAAATCTAAATTATAAGTCACATTTAATGTGTTAGGCGAAGAAAATTAAGGTAGTTCTTTTTCTGGTTTTCAAATGACCATTTATCTAACTGTTTAATAGCAGGATGCTTTAGATTTCTCTTATCAAGTTCTTCAAGAATGAAATGTAAATTATCTTTATGAAAAAAGATTGCATGTCCTGAAAAATCAGGTATATCCATGAAAAAATCTTGGGCCAAGATAGGTTTTTCATAGGCATACGCTAAATTAAAGCTTCCGGATATTTTATGATTTAAGTAGGAACTGTCCGATTTTAATAGAGGCATTATAAAATCTGCACTGGACAAGTATGCCTGATATTCTTCATTTTCAATATAATAATCAAAAAAGAGAATTTTTTTAAAGAAAGCACTTTTTTTGAATTCAAAAAGAAGTGCTTTGCCATCTTTAGTTGTTTCCAATAGCTTTCCTAAAAAAATAAACCTAACGTTGGTTAGAGTACTCACCTTTTCTAAGGCGTTTGAGAGTAAAGTATAATTTCTTCTTGAAAAGTCTATTCTTCCAGGAATAACGATCCAAATTTCATTTTCTTTTTTAACAACGCTTGTTTTAATTTTTGGAAAGTAAATAGGGTAGAAGCTTTCAAGTTTAATTTTTCTTGAAGGTGATTTAACGAGATGGTCGGCTAGAACAAAGTACTGCTTTATTTTGGTGGAAATTATTTTTTGGGTAAAGCTAGACTCTAACTTTTTGGTATTATGGAGTAGGCCAATACATTTGGTTTTTGGGTAAAGATTTAGAAGGAATATGGTATTTCTAATTAATTTGCTGGAACTAGCAGTATTAAAAATAATAAGGTCATAGTTTTTCAATTTTTTTACAAGTTGAATTGATGACCAGAGTTTTTTAAACAATCCACTCTCTTCTTTAGCAAAGAAAATGCTTTTAAATAACCTTTGATAGGAAGCAATTTGGGAATTTAGATTAGGGTGAATATAAAGGTCAAGTTCAAATTCTGTATTCTGCATAAATCTAGCCTGAGAATAAAAACATTCTTCATGGCTGGTACTAACTTCCACAAGTGCCGTTTTTGTCATATTATTTTGCGCCAATTATAAAATGTAGATTTATTTTGTTCAATATGAAGGCTCAATGGGTAATAGCAATTTTCATCCGTTTACCGAAGTGTGAAAATAGGAATATAAAAACAAACGGTTGTGAAGGTTTGGAAAAAGAGAACAAATCTATTCTATTTCCTAATACAATTTATTGATTAGGACCATAGAGTTTAGTTGGTTACTATATCAACATTATTAAGTTTATAAGCTTCCTTGCCTATAGTTTTTTGTGCTTTAGCATTTGCTTCTAGCTTAGAAAGCTCAGAATATCTAGTATAGACACTCAAAGCGTTTAAGTAACAAACAGTAAAACCTCTATGTAAGTCAATGAAACCTAGCCGTATGAAGTAATTATAGGCAAATTTCCAAATAGGTTTAATGAGAAGCTTCAAAATATTGCAAGATTTTTTATGGGCGTATAATTCCTTAGCTTTTAGTCTCCCATAATGAACCATTTTTGCTTTATAGTCCGAATAGCCTTTATAGCAATAATGGATTAGTTTTTCTCTAAGGACACCAGTTCTACCGTTTACTTGCAAAGTTTCGTGAACTAATTTGTTTTGGGTGAACTGACATTGACTTTTTTTGAATAACCTTATATTCTTATCGGTTTGCCATCCGCTATAGTTCAGTTTACAATTTTTGAACATGAACTTTCTATAAAACCAATAGGCACTCAAGGCATTTGGGTCGTGTATGGTTTGGGTAATTTCAGTTTTTAAAGAGCTAGGTACAACTTCATCGGCATCTACAAATAGAATCCAATCGTTAGATGCTCTGTTTAGGGTAAATGACTTTTGATCGGTGAAATTTTTAAACGGACGTTGAATTACCTGAACATTGGGTAGTGCATTTAAGTATTCGTACGTACCATCAGTACTATAGGAATCAACCACGATTATCTCATCCGCAAAGGAAACGGAAGCAATACATTTTTTAATGTGCTCCATTTCGTTAAAGGTAATGATCAATGCCGAAAGCTTATGGTCAGAATTACTCAAAATCAATGAAAATTTATATATGTTCGTTCTTAACTTGCTAGTTTATAACTTAAAAAATAACTATAAATTGCTTTTTTAAGTACTTTTCTTACGCTTCACTTATTAACTAGACCAAAGAATTTAAAAAGGTTGCGTACAAATCACATTATTTTACCAAAAAAGCCCATAGACGCTTACAGTAAACGACTATGGGCTTAATTGATATTTTAGTTTACTTAAACCGCTACATCATATTCCCTTAAAGCATCGTTTAAAGAAGTCTTTTTATTTGTACTTTCCTTTCTTGTACCAATGATTAATGCGCAAGGCACTTGAAATTCACCGGCAGGAAACTTCTTTGTATAGCTCCCTGGTATAACAACTGAACGTGCAGGAACCCTACCTTTAATTTCAATAGGTTCATCTCCGGTAACGTCTATGATTTTTGTAGAGGCCGTAAGAACTACGTTAGCTCCTAGAACTGCTTCTTTTTCAACACGAACACCTTCTACAACAATGCACCTAGAACCTATAAAAGCATTGTCTTCAATAATTACGGGGGCAGCTTGTAACGGCTCAAGAACGCCACCAATTCCTACACCACCACTTAAGTGAACATTTTTGCCTATTTGGGCACAGCTACCAACAGTGGCCCAGGTATCTACCATAGTTCCTTCGTCTACATAAGCACCAATGTTAACGTAACTTGGCATTAGAATGGTTCCGGCAGAAATGTATGCGCCATGACGTGCAACAGCGTTTGGCACTACACGAATACCTTTTTCTTGATAACCGCGTTTTAGAGGAATTTTATCATGGTATTCAAATATACCGGCTTCAAGAGTTTCCATTTTTTGAATAGGAAAGTAAAGTACCACGCCTTTTTTTACCCATTCGTTGATTTGCCATCCATCTGCGGTTGGTTCTGCACAGCGTAATTTACCTTGGTCCAAAAGATTTACAACTTCTCTTATGGCATCTTGGGTGGCCGTTTCCTTTAAAAGATCTCTGTTCTCCCACGCACTTTCTATGGTCTTTCTTAACTCCGTCATCTGTTCTATATAATTAAGTGTTATGTATAGTTATAATAATTTTTTCATTGGACTTTCCAAGAAAATCAAAATTGGATTATCCGTTTAAAGTTGCAAATATAGGGGGTCAAATATGATTTAAGGTTTCAATTTTACGGTTATAACAATTTATAGGTTATTTTTGCAAAAAATAAATGAGGGTTGGGAAGATTGTTGGCATTGGATTACGGAAAAAAACGAACGGGGATTGCCATTACGGATGAACTTCAGTTAATAGCCTCAGGTTTAACTACCATACGTACTTTTGAACTAATAGACTTTTTAAAAGATTATACCCAAAAGGAAAGTGTAGAGAAGTTTATAATTGGTGAGCCGCGCCAAATGGATAATACTCCCAGTGCGTCAGAAGCTTTGATCGTTCCTTTTTTAAATCGGTTAAAAAAAGTTTTTCCACACATACCCGTTGAAAGACAGGACGAACGTTTTACCTCTAAAATGGCCTTTCAGACTATGATAGACAGTGGCCTAAAGAAAAAACAAAGAAGAGATAAATCTTTGGTGGATGAAATTAGCGCAACAATTATTCTACAAGCCTATTTAAATAAAATTTAGATGATATTACCAATTATCGCTTATGGCGATCCAGTGTTACGAAAAGTGGGCAGTGACCTGCCAAATGATTATCCAAAATTGAACGAGTTAATAGAGAATATGTGGGAAACCATGTATAATGCCAATGGTGTGGGCTTGGCGGCACCACAAATTGGATTGCCTATACGTTTATTTTTGGTAGACACTACTCCTTTTTCTAAGGATGAAGATTTATCCGAAGAAGATCAAAAGAAATTGGACGGTTTTAAGAAGGTATTCATTAATGCATATATTGAAGAAGAAACCGGTGAGGAATGGGCTTTTAGCGAGGGTTGTCTAAGTATTCCGGATGTTCACGAAGATATAAAGCGAAAAGATACGGTAACCATTACTTATCTAGATGAAGATTTTAAGGAACACACAGATACATATGATGGGCTCTTGGCAAGGGTAATCCAACACGAGTACGATCATATAGAAGGTGTTTTGTTTACAGACAAACTTTCGGCATTAAAAAAGCGAATGCTTAAGGGCAGATTGAACAACATCTCTAAAGGAAACATTAGAGCAGATTATCGTATGCGTTTCCCGAACCAGAAAAAAGGACGTTAAAGTTGTATCGTAATTCGTTGAAAAGTGCAATATTTGCGCTCCTAAAATGTAAATTTTTATATGAGTTTAGATAAAATCTTATCCATTGGCGGAAAGCCGGGCCTTTACAAATTGGTAACCCAGACCCGTACCGGGTTTGTAGCTGAATCACTTATTGATCAAAAACGTATTACCGTTGGTATGCGAAGTAATGTTAGTATCCTTTCTGAAATTGCAATTTATACGCTAGACGAAGAGTTGCCTTTAAGAGATGTATTCTTAAAGATACAGGTTAAGGAAAAAGGAGAGAAGACCTCGGTTCCCCATAAAGCGGAAAAAATAAAGTTGGAAGAGTATTTTTTTGAAATTTTACCCAACTATGATGAAGACAGGGTATATGCCAGCGACATTAAAAAGGTAATACAATGGTACAATATTCTTCATGAGAATGGTATTACGGATTTTTCCGGAGATAAAGAAAACGCTTCTGAAGAGGAGTAGAGTCTAGTTTTTAGAATATTATATATTAGTTAAGACCCTCCTTTTAGGAGGGTTTTGTTTTTCGTATACTGTTACTAGAATAAACGGTGTGTCAATAAATTTATAGCGTAAGATAAATCTTTCTTTTGATGAAAGAATAAATTGTAAAATATTGAATTACAGTAATTTCGATATTTTTTTCGTTATTAAATCGTTATCTTAGCTAGTAACAAGCCAACCAAACACATACCAAATTACATGTTCTGTTTAGTATATACCTCTATTGCTAATGCTGATTTTGGTCCCCAAGAAATCCAGGAAATGGTGGAAAAGGCCAAGGAATTTAATAAGCAAAATAACATCACCGGATGTTTGCTTTATTTTAAGGAAAGGTTTATTCAATATATTGAAGGAGACGAAACCACGATTAGAGAACTTTTTGAGAGAATAAAGCTTGATGACAGGCATACAGGGGTAACCTATCTGTCCGGAAACAAAATCCATAATAGAGAATTTAATGATTGGCTTATGGCTTTTGAGCATCTTAAATCAGAGAATAGTAACTTACAATACTTGAAACTATTAGTCAGTACTTTTTTTGAGAATCCAGAAAATTCTTTATCTCCAAACCCCACTAGCATAGAATTTTGGAAAGCTACAAAGCTGTTGTTATCCACAAAATATGCTGGTAAAAACGTTTAAACTTCTTCTAAATACTTGATGATAAAGTTTGGACTAAATTAAAATTATCAAAAAGAATATTTGGTGCTACCATGGGCAAAATTCCTTAGTCCTTGCTATTTTTAATTTCTTACTTAGATACTTCAATTCTTTTATCAATTCTTGATTGTGAAATTGTCTATGGTTTTTCATCGATAGATAATTACCATTCATCGTCAGCTTCTTACTACATAGCTCTTTTTATTAATGATTTGTGTTAAAATTCTGGAAATTAGCACAGTAAGTGATTTTTAACCAAATGATAAATGATGAAAGATGTAGCCGAAATTAACAGCGAATTAAAAAGTGCTTTTTTTGAAAATGCCTATTCTCCCTTTGTAATTCTAGATAACCAAATGAATTTTGTAGACGTTAATAATGCCTCAATAGTTACATTGGGGATTAAACGACCTGACATTATTGGGAAAAATTTGCTGGAAATATTTCCTCACTTAACAGGAACAACTCGCTACAAATCTTACAAAGAAGTATTTAAGACTGGAATTCCTGTTGGCTACGATCAACTTTCGTTTAATTTAAATAATGTAGAATATAAATGGATGGTGAGGGCTTTTAAAATTGGAGATTATCTGGGGATTTCTACTCGAGACATTTCAAGTTTAAGTAGAACAATAGATGAGTTAAAAGATACTCAGGATTCTTTAAAAAAGGTAAACGATAATCTAAAAAAGTCTAATAAGGAGTTAGAGGAGTTTTCCTATGTGGCCGCCCATGACTTAAGGGCGCCGCTTACAAACTTAAAAAGTCTTTTTGAAATGTTTATGAAAGCAGGGCCGGTCTCAGAAGACTTAAGCCCAATTGTGGATAGAATGAAGAAAGTGACTAAAGTTATGTGTGATAAAGTTAGAGCCTTAAATCATGTAATCGCTGTAAAATCCAATTTTAACGGAAATCATGAAAATGTTGTTTTTGCAGACGTTGTAGCAAAGATTAAAGCAAGCTTGTCAGAAGATATAATCAATAGTAGAGCTATTATTGAAGCTGATTTTTCGAGTTGTCCTATGATAAATTATTGTCCAGTTCAAATGGAGAGTATTTTGCAAAACCTTATGTCCAATGCTCTTAAATACAAACATCCCAATCGCAAACCCATTATTAAAATAAGGACAAAAAAGATTGATGATAAGATATTTCTCACTTTTAAAGACAATGGTCTCGGGTTTGATCAAACTGTAGCCAACAAAATATTTGGATTATTTAAACGAATGCACACTCACGTTGAAGGTCTTGGTATTGGCCTCTACATTATTCACTCTATAATAACCGAAAAAGAAGGAAGAATAGAGGTTAAAAGTCAAGTTAATAAAGGAACCGAATTTAATATTCAATTTTAATAATCAATAACCAACGAAAATGATAAAGATTCTGATTATAGAAGACGACGACGTAACAAATTTCATTTCTGAAACTAAATTAAACGATTTGGGTTTCAATGATATAACGATAGTAACTAATGGTCAAATGGGAATAGACTATTTAAAGACCAATGAATGTCCAAATATTATTTTACTGGATATAAATATGCCAATTTTAGATGGTTGGGAATTTCTGGAAATTAAACAGAATCTAGGCATTTGTCCTAATGTGCCAATAATAATTACTACCTCATCAGGAAGACCTGAAGATAGGCTTAAATCTTCCGCTTTTGGAGATATTTTTGATTATTTAGAAAAGCCTATCAATTTTGATTTATTACACTCGCTTCTTTTAAGATTAGAAAAAGAAAACCTACAATGTTAAGATTCAACTATATTATGTTACAGCAAAATTTTTTAAAAAACCTCTAATCTTTATCGATTGTTTTATACGTGAATTTGCTTTTTTTCCAATCTATTAAAGGAGACGGGTAGTACTTTACGTTCATCCGGTCTAAGAATGGAGCTTGATTGGCTAACCGAAGCTTATACTTTTCCCAATTTCTGTTTTCGGGAGTTGACCAATTTAGTTCTGCATAACCAATGGCTCGGGGAAAAGCAAGGTATTCCAGTTCATCAATATTACTAATGGTTTCGGACCATAGAGGAGCTTCAATACCCAAAATGTTTTCTAAGGGAATACCTTCATAGGTTTCCGGAGACCAGACGTAAGCCGTGTCTGTTGGAATATAACCGGCCCAGTGTAATCCGTGTTTGGACAGGGTGTCATATTCCATATCCAAGTATGCTTTTTTAGCAGGAGACATGATAATTTTCATGTTCTTTTTTACGGCCAAATCTGCATTCTCTTTACTCGACCAAAACTGAGAAACCGAAGTGGAATCTATATCTGCAGTGGCAATTTCATCCCAGCCTATCATACGTTTTCCATATTTCTGAACTATTTTTTCAACCTTTTCAACAAAGTAGATGTAGTCTTTCTTTTTGGTAACGTGGCTCTCGTCTCCACCAATATGAAAGTAAGGGCCGGGAGTAATAGCGGATAGCTCTCGAACCACATCATCTATAAAGGCATATGTAGTGTCTTTTCGAGTATCAAAAGTGCTAAAACCAACTCGCATGCCCGTATATAGTTTTACTTCCTTACCATTTCCGTTTAAAAAGGGGTAAGAAACAGATGCCGCATTGGTATGTCCGGGCATATCAATTTCAGGTACTATAATCATATGGCGCTCCGCAGCGTAGTTTACGATATCCTTATATTCTTCTTGTGTGTAAAAGCCACCGGATTTGCCACCAACTTCAGTACTACCGCCAATTTCCGTAAGTTTTGGCCAAGATTTTATTTCTATTCGCCATCCTTGATCGTCCGATAGGTGCAAGTGTAAAACGTTGTATTTGTAATACGCCAAGAGGTCTATATACTTCTTTACATCTTCAACACTAAAAAAATGACGGGCTACATCTAACATGCTTCCGCGGTATTCAAAAACAGGGTTGTCTATAATTTTCCCGGTAGGAATATTCCATACTTCATAAGGAGCAACTGAGTCAAGTGGTGTTTCCGGAATGATTTGTCTAATTGTTTGTACTCCTCTAAAAGCACCGGCAGCCGTATTTGAGTTTAGAATAATAGAATCTTTGGTAATGTAAAGCTGATATGACTCAGGACTATTTAAATCAACACTATCAGATTGGTTTATATAGATGACACCCTCCCTGCTCGGAGTTTCTTGAACGTTCACGGAAATATCCAAAGCGGTCTTAGCATGGATTTTTTCCGATAGAAATTTTCCCACTTCAGGAAATCCATCTGCATTTTCAGAGGTATAGATAGCCGTAAATTTATCCAAGGCAAAACCGGAATTGGTAGGTATGATTTTCATTGGCAACGGAATCATGTTTTCCATGGCCAGATTGGTCTGTGGGAGGTTCAGCACACGTTTCTTTTTCTCGGGTTCACAAGAACAAAGGACAACAAATATGCAACTGATAAATAACGCGCTGATCAAGTTAGATTTCATCTTTAGTTTTTTTTGGAGTGGACTCTTTTATGCCTAGTTTACGTAATCTTTTAAGACGGTATACCAAATTTCATATCCCTTAGAGTTCATGTGCAGGCCGTCAGATACAAAGATATCTTGTTTTACCTTTCTTCCATTAAGCATAGGGTTCCAAACATCTACATATTGTAGTCTATTATCAGTAAGCGTCATTTTTTCCATTTTCCGGTTGAGCCTTTTGTATTTCCTTCTCAGTTTCCATCTGGAAATACTTGGTTTGGCAGAAATGAATACAATCTGTGTTTGCGGACTTTCCGTAAAAATTATACGCTGTATTTCTGCTAGGGTATTAATAATTTCTTTGGGTCTCTTTTTGCTCTGAATATCGTTGTCACCTTCATAAATAAAGACCTTTTTAGGTTTGTATTTTAGGATAAGATCATTCGTAAATTCAAGAAGGTCTACTGCTTGTGAGCCTCCAAACCCAGAGTTAAGGACTTGGTATTCAGGAAACCTTTCTTGTAAATCTTTCCATACGCGTATGCTTGAGCTTCCTGTAAAAACAATACTCTCCAGTGAAGGGTTGTACAATGAATCGTTCTTTTGAACAATGGTTTCTACTTCTTTTTTAAAGACGCTTTGCGCATGTAAGCTGAAACCCGTGAGCAATAGTAAGATTAGGGAAAACCTCATTTATTTTTATTTAGATGTTTTAGTAATTCCTTGTGCAACGGACCAATCATGAAAGCGTTGAATCCAATTGTCGGATGGTAGGCTTTGTTTTTTCATTCCAAAACCATGTCCTCCTTTGGCGTACATATGTAGTTCTGGTATGAAGCCGGCTTTCAACCACGAATTATAAATTTCAATACTGCCCGGAGCAAGACCTAATGGGTCGTCACTAGCGCAAATTACAAGCAAATCCGGAGCGTTCTCGGGAGCTTCCTGAACGGGGTAAGCACTCGTCCATGCATAGACGGGAACTATAAAATTTGGCCGATTATCTTCTGTATAATTGTAAGCTACGCCCATGGTTACGGCTCCTCCAGCAGAAAATCCCATGAACCCTATTTTATTTGGATCCAATTGATATTTTTCTGCGTTTTGTCTGACATAGGAAATTGCAGAAAGCCCATCAGCAACAGACAAAGGTAGTACGGGAGCTACTCTTTCTGCTATTCGGGCGGGGTTGTTCTTACCGTCATCACTAACTTCTTGTACCGCATCTTTACCGGTAGGGACAAGACGATATTTTAAAACGAACGCAGTTATACCTTTATCGGCGAGCCATTTGGCTACGTTACGTCCTTCACTATTAATGCTATGCGCGTACAAAGCACCGCCTGGAGCAATAATAACAGATGTACCATTGGGTTTCTCCGGTTGAAAAACTTGAAGGGTGGGTACGGAAACATTTGTAACTACCTCTGTGTTCCAAATATCCGAGAAGTATTGTTTTTCTTCGTTTTCCCATTTTACGGTCTTACTTTTTTCATAGGGTATTTCTATGAACTCTTGTGCAAGACCAATTTGTACGATTAAGAAAAATGAAAATAGAAGGCTTATTTTTTTCATGAGTTTAGAATAAAGGTTGCTTAAACGGATACGGCAAGGTAAACCAGAGCTGCTAAAAACCCACCGAACAATGGACCTACAATAGGCACCCATGCATAGCCCCAATCACTACTGCCTTTACCCTGTAAGGGTAAGATAGCGTGTAATAAACGCGGACCAAAATCACGTGCCGGATTTATGGCATAACCTGTTGGGCCCCCAAGCCCAAAACCAATACCCATTACCAATAGAGCTACAGGAAGGGCATCTAAGGAACCCAAGGAAATGGCTTCCTCTCCAAACTTGCCGCCTGCAATAAAGAACACACCAAAAACTAAGGTAAAGGCTCCAATTGCTTCCGTAACAAAGTTCCAAAAGGGGCTTCTTATGGCCGGGGCGGTACAAAAGGTAGCCAGTATAGCTCCTTGGTCTTCGGTGGCATCATAATGTTTTTTGTAAGTGAGCCAAACTAGGAAATTCCCCATCATGGCACCCAAAATTTGGGAAACCATATAACCGGGTACCAACCCCCAACTAAACTTGCCTGCTGTGGCCAATGCCAAAGTTACAGCTGGGTTTAAATGGGCGTGGCTAACATCTGCACTTACATAAACACCTATAAAAACGGCAATACCCCATGCTAGTGAAATACCGGTCCACCCGGTGTCAGGGCCCTTGGTGCCTTTTAAAACGAGATTGGCAACAACACCGTTACCTATAAGAATAAGTAAAGCGGTTCCAATAAATTCATAGAGATAAACAATCATAGTTGAGTTAGTTAAGTTGTTGAGTTAGTTAATTAGTGGAAAGATAATGAAAAATCAAAATTTTATCCGTGTAGTACATATAGGGGCAATCATAAGATACAGGCAGTTTTAGCCCTGCTATTTACTGTAAGGAATAAAGGTAAAGCGAATCAGACATTAAATTGTTGAAGGTGATGGTCCAAATGTTTATAAAAAAGGACGTTCCATTCTTGAGAGGTGAGTTTTCCAAAAGCATGCGACTCTTTATTTTGAAAATGAGCGGCACCTAGTTGTTGTGTTTTTTCTAAATGTGCAATAAGTCTCTCTTTTTCCAATTGAAAATCCCGCTCATCGGTAATATAAAATTCTGGAGCTGTACGAATATTTCTTTTATAAGGTTTAGGACCTATAACTAGATTTTTTGCAAAAAGTTTAATCATAAACTTCTTAAACCCTTTAGGTTTGGGGTATTTGTCCGTATAGGTCATGTCATAAGCCACATTACAATGAGCCAACATTTGGCCCACATTCATCTTTCCCCATAAATTAGTACTTGTTGGATTTAGTTGGTTGATACGGGAAATAATTTCGTTTACATCATTTTGGTCAAATACATTTTTCATGCTGCCTATGGTTTTATAAAAGATGGTAATCTAAAGGACCTGACGGAAAGATATTAAAAAAAACGAACCTTTTACTTCTCTTTTGTTAGATAAATTAGGGAAGGAATAGTAATATGAAAAAAAATAAAGCGGTTAACAAATTTTTAAGAAGATACTATTTGTGCACCTTAAGAACGTACACTAGTTTTGCTCACAGATGAAAAAAAGGTATTTACAATATTTTTTATCTCTTTCAATACTCCTTTTAGGCGTTTGTGGTCAAATATCCGCAAATTCAGCTTACGGTGCTGGTACGGATGTAAGTGTAGGTCGGCAAACGGAAAGGAACAATGCTGCTATTGAACTAGAGCAGTTCATTCCTTCGGGATTAAGTTCCTCCTCGTCTGAAAAAAGACATACCAATAAGATTGAAATTACGGATGAACAAGAGGAAGAAGAGGAAAATGAGCCTACGCTATCCGAAAAGCAATTAAAGGAATACAACTCCTTAAACTTACTTTCTAGATTTTACAGAACAGGCTACTTTTTTCACCTGATCAAAAATCAACTTACGTTTTACAAGCATTTTACTTATCTGTCTACGTTTAAGACACTTCACCTTATGTTCAGCGTTCTACAGCTGTGATACTTGGTTTTGTTCGGCATATATACTACGCGCCGAACTTTTCTTTTTTAGTGCCATGCGGAAAATAAGGCACTTTAGAAAATTACCTCAATGATGTTTTAAACACATCAACATAAACCATTATCAAAACTAAAATTTTAAGTAATGAGAAGAATCTTCATGCTCATGAGCTTGTCTGTGCTATTGTTTCATTCAAGTTGTACGTCCGAAAAAAAACATAAAGAAAAAGAGGCAAAATATCTGGTTACCAATCCTATACTAATGGATACCGTTATAACCAAAAATTATGTTTGCCAAATCCACTCCTATAGAAATATAGAACTACGAGCCTTGGAAAAAGGGTATCTAAAAACCATTTTTGTAGATGAGGGCCAACATGTAAAGAAAGGCCAACCCATGTTCAAAATTATGGACAAGGTCTATAAGTCTGAGTTACAAAGAGCTGATGCGGAAGCCGAAGTAGCTAAAATTGAGTATAACAACACACAGTTGTTGGCAGACAGTAACGTAGTTTCTCCCAATGAATTGGCTATGAGCAAGGCCAAATATGATAAGGCCAAGGCAGAAGTTGCTATGGCGGAAACACATTTGAGCTTTACGGATATCCGCGCCCCTTTTGATGGAATAATTGATCACCTTATGGTAAGGGAAGGAAGCCTTTTGGATGAGGGCGAGTTACTCACCTCCTTATCCGATAACAGCAAAATGTGGGTCTACTTTAATGTCTCGGAAGCGGAATACCTAAACTATGCCCTTAACGGTAATTCAGATGATAAGGTAGGGGTAGAGCTGCTAATGGCCAATAATCAAAAGTTTGACCAAGAAGGAATAGTAGAGACTATAGAAGGAGAGTTCAATAATGAGACGGGAAATATTGCATTTAGGGCAACCTTTCCTAATCCTAAGGGTATTTTACGCCATGGGGAAACCGGAAATGTCCTAATGAAAATGTCCCTTAAAGATGTACTTATAATTCCTCAAAAAGCAACCTTTGAAGTGCTTGACAAAAAGTACGTTTTTGTGCTTGACGAAGACAATGTGGTTCATCAAAAAGAAGTTACCGTAGGTTCCGAGTTGCCACACTTATTTGTGGTGCAAGACGGATTGTCCAAAAACGATAAAGTACTGCTGGAAGGTATTCGGTTGGTAAAGGAAGGAAGTCACATAGAGCCAGATTTCATGGCGCCTAAGAAACAATTGGCCCTTCTTGATCTCTATGCAGAGTAATATCCAATCTTAAATACCAAAAATATGTTCAGTAAATTTATAAAACGGCCAGTTCTGGCTATTGTAATTTCGGTAATTATTGTTTTTGTGGGACTCTTGTCCATTAAGCAATTACCTATATCACAGTTTCCACAAATTGCCCCTACAACGGTAAATATTTTTATAGCATACCCAGGAGCAAGTGCGGATGTATTGGTGAAATCTACCCTAATACCTATTGAAACGGCAATCAATGGCGTGCAAGACATGCGTTATATTGCGTCTGATGCCACCAGTGCCGGAGAAGGTACTTTACGTATCATTTTTGAGCCTGGTACCGACCCGAACGAAGCGGTTGTTAGGGTAAAGACCCGGGTGGATCAAGTAATGCCTTTGTTACCGCCATTGGTGCAAAGAGAGGGGGTTATTATTACCCCGGTACAACCGAGTATGTTAATGTATGTGAATCTTTTTAGTAGCTCTAAAAAGAACGATGAAAAGTTCCTGTACAATTATGCGTATACCAAAATAGTTCCGGAGCTTCAACGTATAAAAGGCGTTGCCAGTGCAAAGATATTGGGTAGTAGAAAGTATGCCATGCGGGTTTGGTTAAAACCTGATCGTATGCGGGCGTACAATATTTCCGCAGAAGATGTCCTCGAGGCTATGGATGAGCAAAGTGTTATTGCGCGGCCCGGTCGTTTAGGGCGTAGTTCGGGTAAAAAATCCCAAGCGTTGGAATATGTGCTCACTTATGAGGGTAGGTATAATGAGGCAGACCAGTACAAGGATATTATTATAAAGGCGAATGAAGATGGTGAAATACTTACTTTAAAAGATATTGCGGATGTAGAATTAGGAAGTGAATTTTTTGATATTTACTCTAATTTGGACGGGAAACCCTCGGCATCGGTAGTTCTCAAGCAAACTTTTGGAAGTAATGCCAGTGATGTAATTGATTCCGTAAAAGATAAATTAAAAGAGCTAAAGGAAAACTTGCCGCCGGGCATAGACTATCAAATAAGTTATGATGTTTCTAACTTTTTGGATGCCTCAATAGAGCAAGTTGTGCATACCTTACGTGATGCTTTTATCTTAGTGGCCATTGTTGTGTTTCTTTTCTTGGGCGATTGGCGTTCCACTCTTATTCCTATCATTGCGGTGCCCGTTTCTTTGATCGGGGCATTCTTTATCATGCAGCTTTTTGGACTGTCAATTAACCTAATAACTCTCTTTGCCTTGGTATTGGCAATTGGTATTGTGGTAGATGATGCCATTGTTGTGGTAGAGGCCGTTCATGCAAAGATGGAAGAAGAACACCTAAACCCGTATCAAGCGGTTAAACAGGTGATAGGTGAAATTGGAGGAGCTATTATTGCCATTACCATGGTTATGGTATCCGTATTCGTTCCTATTTCTTTTATGACAGGGCCTGTTGGGGTATTTTATCGCCAATTTAGTATTACCATGGCCGGTTCCATTATTATATCCGCCATTGTTGCGCTTACACTTACTCCGGTGTTGTGTGCCATGATATTGAAGAACAATCACGGAGTGCCAAGAAAAAAATCACTTGTTGATAGGTTTATAGATTGGTTCAATAGAGGGTTTGAAAAACTCACGGGCAGATATGTAAACGTACTTAAATATATAGTGAATAGGCGAGTGGTTACTTTTGGAATTCTGATCGCTTTTTGTGCTGGTATATTTTTCACGAACGAAACCTTACCCGCAGGTTTTATACCAAACGAAGATCAAGGTACCATTTATGCCATTATTCAAACGCCACCAGGGGCCACATTGGAGCGGACTAATGATGTAGCTCATAAGCTTCAGGCAATGTGCGAAGAAATGGATGCTGTAGAGTCCGTATCATCATTGGCCGGTTACGAAATTATGACCGAAGGTCGTGGTTCCAATGCGGGTACCTGTCTTATCAACTTAAAACCATGGTCGGAAAGGCATGAGTCGGTACATGAAGTAATGGAAGAACTTGAGGAAGAAAGTAAGAACCTTGGGGCAGTTATTGAGTTTTTTGAACCGCCCGCAGTGCCAGGTTTTGGTTCTTCCGGTGGATTTTCTATGCGTCTTTTGGATAAAACGGATAATACAGATTATCATGAATTTGAAAGAATAAACAATGAATTTATGGATGCCCTAAGCAAAAGGGAAGAACTTACCGGGCTCTTTACTTTTTTTGCGGCCAATTACCCTCAGTATGAACTTGTGGTAGATAATAAGGCGGCAATGCAAAAAGGGGTGTCTATTGGTAAAGCCATGGAAAACCTGAATATTCTAATTGGTAGTACCTATGAACAGGGTTTCATAAAGTACGGGCGTTTCTTTAAAGTGTACACACAGGCCGCTCCGGAATATAGGCGTATGCCATCTGATCTAGAACAGCTTTTTGTAAAGAACGAAAAAGGGGAGATGGTACCTTATTCGTCATTTATGAAACTTGAAAAACGTTTAGGTCCAAATGAAATTACGCGTTACAATCTATATAATTCCGCAGCTATAAGGGGTCTGCCGGCTCCGGGCTATACCAGTGGAGATGCAATTAAGGCCATTCGTGAGGTAGCGGAAGAGAGTTTGCCCAATGGCTTTGATATTGCTTGGGAAGGCCTTTCCTATGACGAAGCGGGCAGAGGTAACGGCTCAATTTACATATTTCTAGTTGTACTGATTTTCGTTTACTTGGTATTAGCGGCTCAATATGAGAGTTTCCTATTGCCATTGGCGGTTATTTTGTCGCTTCCTGTTGGTATTTTCGGGTCTTTTCTACTCCTGAAGGCTATGGGATTGGCAAATGATGTATACGCTCAAATTGGTTTGATCATGTTAGTTGGTCTTTTGGGTAAAAATGCGGTATTGATCGTAGAGTTCGCAGTTCAGAAAAGACGTGAAGGCGCTACAATACTTGATGCGGCCATTGAAGGTGCAAAAATGCGTTTCAGGCCTATCTTAATGACTTCTTTTGCCTTTGTAGCCGGGTTGATCCCACTAGTTATAGCAACTGGTGCCGGTGCCATTGGTAACCGTACCATAGGTGGTTCGGCTATGGGTGGTATGCTATTGGGTACACTTCTAGGGGTTCTAGTAATTCCCGGGTTGTATTTTGTTTTTGCAAAAATGGCAGACGGTCGTTCATTGATAAAAGATGAAAACAGCGAGCCTTTTACAGAAGGGCTGATCAGAACTTCGGAAGAGGAAAATGTTACTCAAGAGCAAGTAAGCCAGCTGCGTAGAATGCTCAAGAAAATCCTATCGCGAAAGAAAAATCCAAAAAATTAAAAGATGATAAAATATATTAAGACCCTGGTCTCCATTTGTGCGGTACTGGTAGTACATTCTTGTGTGCCAACCAAAACGGTACGTGAAGCTGATGCCTCTGTTCCCGAGCAGTATTCAGGGGAGATGAATGATACGGTAAATACGGCCACGGTAAAGTGGAGAGATTATTTTAAGGATGAAAATTTGACGTCCCTCATTAATGTTGCATTGCAGAACAACCAGGAGCTCAACATTGTGTTACAGGAAATAGCAGTAGCACAAAGCGAGGTGAAGGAGAAGAAAGGGGAATACCTTCCTTTTGTTGACCTGAAAGCTGGTGGCGGACTGGAAAAAGTGGGTCGGTATACGAGTCAGGGTGCAAGCGATGCGAATAACGATATTAGGCCTGGAGAGGAATTTCCGGAGCCTTTGGGCGATTTCTTACTTGAAGCGCGAGCTGATTGGGAGATAGATGTGTGGCATAAACTTAAAAATGCAAAAAAAGCCGCGGTCATGCGGTACCTCTCTTCGGTAGAAGGTAAGAATTTTATGGTAACCAATCTCATTTCCGAGATAGCAAATGCCTATTATGAGTTATTGGCCTTGGACAATCAAATGGCTATCGTGAAGCAGAATATTGGTATTCAGAGCAATGCTTTGGAAATTGTGAAACTTCAAAAGGCCGCCGCTAAAGTAAATGAGTTGGCCGTTAAGAAGTTTGAGGCCGAAGTTTTGCATACCAAGAGCCTTCAGTTTGAGATTCAACAGGAAATTGTTCAGAAGGAAAACGAAATCAATTTTCTTTTAGGCCGATATCCACAACCTATAGCAAGGAATTACAGCGGGTTTGAAACCTTGGTTCCGGAAACGGTTCAGCTTGGGTTGCCTTCTCAGCTGTTGGCCAATCGTCCTGATATAAAACAGGCGGAACTGGATCTAATGGCTGCCAAACTAGATGTAAAAGTAGCCAAGGCCAGATTTTATCCTTCTTTGGGTATATCTGCGGGAATAGGTTTTCAATCCTTTAAAACGGAGTATTTATTGGAAAGCCCAGAATCTTTGATTTACTCTGTATTTGGTGAATTAACAGCGCCTCTCATCAACAGAAATGCAATAAAGGCGGCATATACAGGTGCCAATGCAAAACAGTTGCAAGCGGTCTACAATTATGAACAGACCATTTTAAATGCTTATGTTGAGGTAGTAAATCAATTAGCGAAAATAGATAATCTGGAAAAGAGCTATGATTTAAGGTCAAAAGAGGTTGATGCTCTAACCGCATCTATAGATATCTCAAACCGACTTTTTAGATCGGCCAGAGCGGATTATATGGAAGTACTTATGACCCAGCGTGACGCGTTGGAAGCAAGGGTAGAGCTTATTGAAACCAAAGAAAAACAGATGAGTGCCGTGGTAAATGTATACCGTGCTCTTGGTGGCGGGTGGAATTAGCGTTTAAAATCCCCTACTTATTTTTACCTGTAAAAGCCATTTCACACTAGTGTGAAATGGCTTTTTTTTATAACATATCTGGGACTATCGTACGCCGTTCACGTTCATTTCTAAGGTATAGGCAGAGTCCATTGCGGTAATGAACAGTGTTTTTTGTTCGGGACCTCCAAAAGTTACATTGGCCGTCCAGCTCTCCGGAACATCAATATGTTCTATTTGTTCGCCTTTTGAGTTGAACACAGTAACTCCGTCTCCGGTAAGATAAACGTTTCCTTGGTTGTCCAAGGTCATGCCATCGGAGCCCATATCGGTAAACAACTTTTTGTTGGTTAGGTTTCCGTTCGCTTCAATGGTATAAGAGTAGGTTTTTTTAGCTCCATTATCGGAAACATATAAAGTTTTGCCATCCGGCGAACCTATAATTCCGTTGGGTTGTTCAAAATTATCATCGGCTACAATACGCGGAACGGAATTCCCTTTTGGTAAATAATATACACGCCGGGCAGATTGTTCCGGCTCGGTATGTTTCCACCAAGATCTTTTGTAAAAAGGATCGGTAAAGTAAATACCTCCATTTAAATCAACCCAAAGGTCATTAGGGCCGTTCAGCTTTTTTTCTTCGTAGTCATCAATTAGAACGGTCACTTTTTTATCCGGGGCTATACTCCAGAGTTCGTTCTTTTCATCGGCTGCTGCCAAAAGATTGCCGTCATGGTCAAAATAGAGTCCGTTGGCACGCCCGGAGGGCTTCATGTAGTCGGAAACGGTATTAGTTGCGGCATCCCATTTCACGATACGGTCATTGGGCTGGTCCGTAAAATAGATGTCACCATTTTTATCAACGGCCGGGCCTTCCGTAAATTTATATTCATCGGAAACCAAAGTTAATTTGGCATCTTTAGCTATGATGTTTTTGGATAAATTTTGCTGCCCCTTACAGGAGGATAGTGCCAGTATAGCGGCAACTGAAAACAGTAAGGGTATAGATATATTTTTCATTAGTATAGTGTTTTTAGAAAGTTCATGTTATGCTTCATGCTTTTCATAGGAGTGCTGGCATATTCTTCTTGCTCTATAAAAATATGTTCAACACCGGAGTTTGATTTGTGTTTCATCATAGTGGCAATATCAAGACCGCCTTTACCAAATTCCGTACTTACCTTTTCGTGCATGTTCATATCCTTTAAATGCCATAACGGAAACCGATTAGGGTACTTTTTAAAATAGTGCAATGGGTCTTTTTGAGCAACTATAACCCATCCTAAGTCCAACTCCATATGAACAAGTTCCGGATCAGTATTGTCCATGAGAACATCATAGAGTACTTCGCCTTTATGGGATTCAAATTCGTACTCGTGGTTGTGGTACCCGAATTTTAGACCTAGTTTTTTGCAGGCTTTTCCAGCTTGGTTGAATGCGTCGGCCACTTTTTTGTAATTATCAATATTTTGCCCTTTACTAGGTAGGGAAGAACAAATAACATACTCTTGACCTGATTCCACAGCTTGCCGCATGGTATCGTCAAAATTTTTGTCCAAAGCAACGTGTCCACTACAGAGTTTCATGCCCAAGCTATTACAGGTGTTTTTCATTTCCTTTGGAGAAAGCCCGTAATAGAGTCCCTCTTTGCTTCTTGCCGATTCTATTTTTTTAATACCGATAGCCGCAATTTGTTCCAAGGTTCTCTTGGCATCTTTGGCCATTTCATCACGAAAAGTATAAAGCTGTACGCCATACGCTTCATCAGGTATTTTAGAAAAGCCCATTGTTGGCATTATCAAGCTTCCGGCAGTGGCCAATCCGGACTGCTTCAAAAATTTTCTTCGGTTTATATTGGTCATAATCGGGTAGGGATAAATCTTAGTAAAGACTTCTAAAATACTCTAAATTTTCGACACGTTAAAGGGAGGGTCTTTGTACTTTTACGCAAATTTTCAGCCATGAATACAAGACAGCAGAAATTGGAGGCGTTTGATCGTTTATTGACCATAATGGATGAACTACGTGAGCAGTGTCCGTGGGATAAGAAACAGACCATGCAAACCTTACGTCATTTAACTATTGAGGAAACCTATGAACTTGGCGATGCTATTCTTGAAGATGATTTGGAAGAGGTTAAGAAAGAACTTGGCGATGTATTATTGCACATTGTTTTTTATTCAAAAATTGGAAGTGAAACCAATGACTTTGATATAGCCGATGTTTGTAACGAAATATGCGAAAAGCTCATTAACAGGCACCCCCATATTTATGGTGATGTAAAGGTTACCAATGAGGAAGATGTAAAACGGAACTGGGAAAGCATAAAACTTAAAGAGGGAAAGGGCAAAAAGAGTGTCTTGGAAGGCGTGCCCAAAGGTTTGCCGGCCTTGGTTAAAGCAAGTCGTATTCAAGAAAAAGTGGCAGGTGTTGGTTTTGACTGGGAAAAGCCGGAACAGGTTTGGGAGAAAGTACAGGAAGAACTTGCCGAGTTACGGGAAGAGGTAAAATTAAAGAACCAAGATAAGATGGAAGCCGAGTTTGGCGATGTCATGTTCGCCATGGTGAATTACGCACGGTTTTTAAAGATAAGCCCGGAAAATGCATTGGAACGGACTAATAAAAAATTTATAGGTCGCTTTCAATATCTGGAATCCAAAGCTAAGGAAATGGGAAAGGAACTAAAGGAAATGACCTTAGCGGAAATGGATGTTTTTTGGGACGAAGCCAAGCTATCCGAATAAACTTTCCAAAAACAAAGTCTCTTAATTAGGTAAGATAAATTAAATCCTTACCTATAAAATACATTCAGTTTTGTTTCAGCAATACACTAAAGAATTCAAATATAACATTCAGCTCTCAGTACCTGTGATATTAGGGATGTTGGGGCATACATTTGTTCAGTTGGCCGATAATATTATGGTAGGTCAACTAGGAACGGCAGAGTTGGCGGCAGTTTCATTGGGTAACAGTTTTGTTTTTATAGCCATGTCATTGGGTATAGGGTTTTCAACCGCAATAACACCTTTGGTTGCGGAGGCGGATGGTGCCGGGAACAAGTCCGATGCCAAAAGTGCCCTAAAACATGGTCTGGTGTTGTGCACCGTTTTAAGTTTGATGCTGTTTGGGGTCATATTATTGGCCAAACCATTAATGTATTCTATGCGGCAATCGGAAGAGGTGGTTGCCTTGGCTTTACCCTATCTGGATTTAGTAGCTTTTTCCTTGGTTCCGTTGGTTGTGTTTCAGGCGTTCAAACAGTTTTCAGAAGGATTGTCGCAAACCAAATATCCCATGTACGCTACAATTATGGCCAATGTGGTGAATATTGCAATTAATTATTTGCTGATTTTCGGCTCCTTTGGTTTTCCTAAAATGGGGATTGTAGGAGCGGCAATAGGTACTTTGGTTTCCCGCTTTTTAATGGTGGCCTATATTTGGTATTTGTTAAAAAGTAAAAAGAAATTCCATGATTACGTAACCGGATTCGATTTTAAGAATATTGAAAGAAAAGTAATCAAAAAAATTATCGATTTGGGTTTTCCATCGGCATTACAAATGTTTTTTGAGGTAGCTATTTTCACTGCGGCAATATGGCTTAGTGGTGTGTTAGGTAAGAATGCACAAGCGGCCAACCAAATTGCATTAAACTTAAGCAGTATGACCTTTATGTTCGGAATGGGGCTAGGTATTGCCGCTATGATCAGAGTGGGAAACCAGAAGGGTCTGCGCAATTTTGTGGAATTGAGGCGTATTGGTCAGTCTATATTTTTTCTAACCTTATTATTGGAGATTGTATTTGCTGCGCTATTTCTGTTAGGTAGGCACTGGTTCCCTACCTTGTATCTGGATTTGGATGATGCCTTAAACGTGGCGGATAATACAGAGGTTATTGTTTTGGCCGCTGAATTATTACTGGTGGCGGCGTTCTTTCAAATATCCGATGGGGTACAAGTGGTAGTTCTAGGAGCGTTACGTGGTCTTCAAGACGTTAAAATACCAACGCTCATAACTTTTATAGCCTATTGGGCCATAGGTTTTCCGGTAAGCTACTTTTTAGGTTTATATACAGATTTGGGAAGTACCGGTATATGGATAGGTTTGTTGACCGGGTTGAGTGCATCGGCGGTTATGTTGTATATTCGCTTTAATTATTTGACTAAAAAGTTAATAGTAAATTCATAAGATGGAATTCCCAAAGTTTTTGTTAGGTGATAATACAGATTATCCTACAGCTATATTTGTTGTACATACTGAGTACCCTAGGTTTATTATCAACCTGGAAAATGATGAGGTAGAATGGTTAGAGGATTTTTCAACTGAAGATGAAAAGGAGTTGGAGTCCGAAGCACAAAGCCTTATAGAACAGGCGGGTGAATTTTATGACCGTGAGGTATCTAGATACGAAGAGTAGCTATCATGTGGCAAGAACTTATTCAGCAAGATAAAGAGCTTTTCCTTTTTTTAAATAATTTGGGAACTTCATCCTGGGATGCTTTTTGGTTATTTATCTCTAATAAATTTAGCGCTATTCCCTTATATGCGGCCCTATTGTTCTTGGCGTATAAAACATACGGACTTAAAAAAACCTTGGTGCTTTTGGTTTCCGTTGTCCTGTTGATAGTAGTAACGGACCAGTTGGGCAATTTCTTTAAATACGGTGTGATGCGTTTACGACCTTGTCATGACCCTAGTTTAGACGGATTGGTAAGATTGGTAAAGTCATCCTGTGGAGGTAAATTTGGTTACTTTTCTGCGCACGCGGCAAATAGTTTTGCGGTAGCTTTTTTCTTTACGTTACTACTAAAACATAAGTATGCTTTTATTGGATACGTTCTTATATTTTGGGCCATTTTGGTAGCTTATAGCAGAATCTACTTGGGAGTTCACTTTCCATTGGATGTGCTTACTGGCGCCTTTATAGGATTGTTTTTTAGCTGGTTGTTTTCAAAGTTATATATATTTGCAATCGAGAAATACTTGAATGATATCTAACTTCAGATACATATTTTTATTGGTGCTGATTGTTCTGGTTTATATAGCCGGTATGTTCGTTACCCTTTTTGAGAACGATTCTGCCCAATTTGCCGTAATGGCAATGCGAATGGTTCAAGAGAACGATTTTATAAATCTCATAAAAGGCGGCACGGAGTATCTGGATAAACCCCATTTGCATTTTTGGTTAGCGGCTATATCTTTTAAAATATTCGGGTTGTTTGAATGGGCCTACAGAATACCTGCAATACTGGTAACTTTGGTTGGGGCGTATAGTTGTTTTGGCTTAGGAAAGCTTCTTTACAATACGAACACGGGTAAGTTGGCAGCGTTGATATATATGACCGCACAAACTATTGTGCTGTCCGTCATAGATGTGCGTACAGATGCGGTTCTTACCGCTTTTACCATCTTGTCCATTTGGCAATTTGCGACCTATATTGAAAAGCGAACGTTAGTTTCTATACTTATTGGAGGATTGGCAGCTGGTATGGCATTTTCGGCAAAAGGTCAGATTGCACTTTTTGTAATTGGGGTATCCATTATTTGCCATTTAGCTTACACCCGTAAATGGGAAAGCATTCTTAGTTGGAAAGTTCTGATAGGGTTGGTGTGTTTTGGAGTTGCTACGGTACCTATGTTGTATGCGTACTACCATCAGTTTGATATGCATCCTGAAAAGGTGATTAGAGGAGCGGCCAATCGTAGTGGTATTCTTTTCATTTTTTGGGAGCAAAGCTTAGAACGTACCGGCGGAACTATGGGAAAGGCTTCTAAGGATTATTTTTTCTTTTTCCATACGTTTTTGTGGGTTTTTATTCCTTGGACCATTCCGGCAATCTTTGCTATTGGCGCCCGGTTTAAAACCTTGTATAAATTAAAATTTAGATATAATAGCAAGGTTGAGTTTTTAACATTGGGTACTATTACCATATTTTTTGCGGTAGCGAGTCTATCCCAATTTAAATTACCTCATTACCTGAATATAACCATTCCATTATTCGCAGTGCTTACGGCATCTTACATAAATGATTTAATCAGGCATGATCAGAAGAAGATTTTGAGAATCCTTTTAGGCTCGCAATACTTTGTATTGAGCATAGTCTTTACTGCCGTTCTATTTATATGTTTTTACGTATTTAAATTTGAAAGTCTTTTGGCATCAGTTCTTTTGACCCTTTTGCTAATGGTTATCATTTATTTCTGCCTAAAAAGAGAAGCACGTTTTCTACGGATTATAACCTTGTCGGTTTATAGTTCTTTACTGTTAAATTCCGTGCTGAACCTACATTTTTATCCAGAGTTGCTAAAGTTTCAGGCCGGTTCTAGTATGGCCGAGGTTGTTTCGGAGGAAAATATTCCTGTAGACCAAATTTATAAAGTATCCAATTTTCACACGTGGTCGTTGGATTTTTATAACCAATATCCGGTGCAGTACGCTTCCGTTAAAACTCTTGAGAATAAAAAAGATATCTGGCTTTACGTAAATGATACCGATTTACGGAGCATTCAAGATGCTGGATTTGATTGGGACCAGCAGTTTACGGAAAAGGATTTTAGAATCTCTAGGTTGTCCAAAAGTTTTTTAAATCCTTCAACCAGAAAGCGGACTTTAAAAAAGATGCATCTGGTGCATATTCATTAGACTTTCTATCCTAAGGATTAGGGCTGAACTTGGTCCGCTATGGTAACATCCTTTACTCTGTATGGTCTTTTCTTCTGTGACTCGTAATAGGTACGTATTAATAGTTCCATGACGATACCTATAGTAAAAAGTTGAATACCTGCGAGAATGAACATCATACCAAAAGTCAATAATGGACGTGAACCAATGTCTTCTCCCATTCCAAATTTTACTACCAGAAGATAAATGTTTGTAATAATTCCAATTAAAATTAGAACAACACCAAAGATTCCAAAGAAGTGAATTGGCCTCTGAAAGTACTTTCTTATAAATAAAAGCAGCATAATGTCCGCAACCACCTTAAAGATGCGTTCTAAGCCATATTTAGAGCTACCGGCATGCCTGGCATGATGTTTTACCGGTACTTGTTTGATACGGGCTCCTTCAAAATGGGCGAGTAGGGTAATGAACCTGTGCATTTCGCCATACAGATTAAGGTCTTTTGCAATATCCTTGGTAAAAACTTTTAACGCACAACCATTATCCTTAATATCCAATTTGGCCGTACGACGTATTAATGCATTGGCAATTTTAGATGGAATTTTTTTAACAAAGGAATCTTTTCTTTGGGCACGAATACCTGTAACTACATCATAATCGCCATTAACCACATACTCTAGCATAGAGGGAATATCGCTAGGGTCATTCTGCATATCGCCGTCCATAGTAATGATATACTCTCCTTGGGCATAATCGATACCGGCCGCCAATGCTAAACTTTGACCGTAATTTCTTTTAAGACTAATAAGATGAACTTTATCATCCTTCATCTCCTTTATAACCTTACGAGTACCGTCAAAAGAAAAATCGTCTATATAAACAATTTGATAATTGTATCCGGCTAAGCTTTCATGAATTTTTTTTGTGAGCAGAACAACATTTTCCGACTCGTTAAAAACAGGAATGACAATTGATAAGAGTGATGTGGTAACTAAATCCATTAGGCTATAAGAAATTAAGCTCACAAAATTAAGCTAATTATTTAAGAGCGGCTTTTAAAAATTGCTATCAATTGGTCCGCAGCTTGAAAAGGTGAGATTTTTTTGGAAATTATCTGTTCAATATAGTGGTTTATTTCGTTTGATATTAAGGAGTCTTCAAAAAAATCCGATTTCAGCTTAACTTCAATAGTTTCGTAGAGCCAGTTTTTATTCTGTTGTGTTCTTTTTTTATGGAAATAGTCCGTTTTTCTACTTTGAAAAATATAATTCTCAATATTTCCCCAGACCTCTTTAATACCGGTGTTTTCCGTTGCGGAGCAGCAAGATACCGTAGGTCTATATCCATTTTCTTTAGGTGGATATAACTGTAAGGCATTTTCAAACTCACTTTTGGCAATAAGTGCTTTAGGCAGGTTGTCTCCATCGGCTTTATTGATGACAATACCATCTGCCATTTCAATTATCCCTCTTTTAATACCTTGAAGTTCATCGCCTGCGCCGGCCAATTTTAAAAGTAAAAAGAAGTCTACCATACCATGTACAGCGGTTTCGCTCTGTCCAACTCCAACAGTTTCTATAAGAATAATGTTAAAACCTGCAGCTTCGCACAGAATGATGCTTTCTCTTGTTTTTCGGGCTACTCCTCCCAATGAATGTCCAGAAGGTGAGGGGCGGATAAAGGCGTTAGAATCTTTGGTTAAAGATTCCATTCTAGTTTTATCCCCTAAGATGCTACCCTTGCTTTGGCGACTGGTAGGGTCAACCGTAAGTACGGCAACTTTATTTCCTTTGGAAGTTAATAGTTGGCCAAAAGTTTCGATAAAAGTACTTTTTCCCACACCTGGAACTCCTGTGATACCTATACGTATGCTTTGGATTGGTTTCTGAAGACAAAGGGCAATGATCTTATTGGCTACCGTAATATGTTTTTGGTGGTTACTCTCAATTAAGGTGATTGCGCGACTAAGTGCAGTTTTGTCTCCTTGGCAGAGGGCTTCGGCCAGTTTACTAGGGTCAATGGTACTTTTCCTTTTCTTCCTAATTTCAGAAATACCTTTTGCATCTATATTTTTATGGTTCTCCACACTTATTTACTAATAGGTACCTTAACTAGTGTTTTATCCCACATGATGCGCATATAGAGCTGTCCTGTATTATCAAAGTCTATAGTAAAATGCTCTACGGTTTCCGCCAATTGTTCGGTTGGGATTTGAATTTCGATAACATCTTCTTCAAGAATATGTGTTGTCTCTTTGCCTCCACTTAATATACTCACACCCCAATCAGGTATATTTTTATTGAATATTACCGACCACGTTTGCCTACCGGGTCTTGTCCATAGAGAATAAACCCCAGAAGAAAGGTTTTTACCGTCAATTTTAATATCAAATGCAGTAGAAAATGTAGTGGGCTCATTTGCCCCTGTACGCCAAACTATATCATAGGGCACGAGCTCGCCAAATATAATTCTATCCTTTTTAGAAGGGCTAGAATAGTTTACGGACAAATCCATTCCGTTATTTGTGTATACGGCTGTCTTTTCCGGACTATGCTTTTTGGTCTGTGTTCTCATGTAGGGTCCAACAACAAAAAAGAATAAAAAACCTACTATAGCAAATACGATAAGAATCCATTTCGTAAATTTCATTGTAACGGCATTTGTTACCCCAAGTTACGAATTAGGGGTGTAATCCATTCTTTTTTTAACCGTAAAGATGCTTTTCACATTAATTTAATAATCCATTTTATTTTTTCACAAATTCATAGCTTAACTTCATGAAGTAATCATAAACTTATATGTAATGAAAACTATTTTTAAAGCGGAAGCAACGAATACAGGAGGTAGAGCAGGTCATGTGAAAAGTGATGACGGAGCTGTAGATTTAGATATAAAAATGCCAGGTGCGGACGGAAAAACGGACGGTAAATCTACAAACCCTGAACAGCTCTTTGCTGCGGCATATTCCACATGTTTTGCCGGGGCACTTCAGGCAGTTGCCAAAGAACAAGGTGTAGAAGATCTTGGGGATTTTAGCGTAACGGCAATTATTGGTTTTAACAAGGACGAGGACGGTTTTTTCATAGATGCCACTCTAGACTGTTTATTACCAACTGTAGATAAGCAAAAAGGCGAGGAGTTAATCAATGCTGCGCATGAAATATGCCCTTATAGTAAGGCTACAAGGGACAATATTACCGTAGAACTTAATTTAATGGTTGAAGCATAATTGTCAAGACTAAATGTAAAAGCCCTGAAAATTTTAATTTTCAGGGCTTTTTTTGCTATTTGACCGAAAAATGATATTTGGATATATTTTGATATTTCTCACCAGGTCTTAATACCGAACTTGGGAAGTTAGGTTGATTGGGGGCATCTGGAAAGTTCTGAGTTTCAAAACAGATTCCCGGAAACTCTGGAGGCGTATAAACAATAAGTGCTGGTTGGTTGGTTTGCACCGTCATTGTAATTCCTGATCTTTTAGATCTAACGCGGGCGGCAAGATTAGTTTTAGGGTGAATGGCAAAGGGAATATCCAATAATGAGTTACCTATGGGCCTTTCTTCAAGAAAGTTATAGGGAGTTCCTTTAACGGATACAAATTTTCCGGTGGGTAACTGATCTTGGTTAGATTCGGTAAAGTGCGTGCAGTTCATCTGTAATAAATGATCTGCTATGCTATCTCCATAATCTAATTTAAAGTACGAATGATTAGTGAGGTTAAGCACTGTGGTACGGTCTGTTTCCGCTTTATGCTCTATAACCAATGCACTGTCTACTATTTTATAAGTAACCGTTACTTTTAAGTTTCCAGGATAGCCTTCCTCTAAATGTCCACTAGTGTATGATAATTTTACAAAAGGTTCCGGGCCGTTATTGACTTCTTCAAACTTCCAGGTTTTCTGGGCAAAACCTTGCTTCCCTCCGTGTAAATGGATTCCATTAATATTATGTAACGGATATTTTTCTCGGTCTAAGATAAATCCGCCGTTAGAAATTCTTCCGGCATATCTACCTACACAAGCTCCTAGGCATTTCTTATCGTTTTTATATGCGCTGGGGTAGTTAAAGCCAACCACAACATTTTTATAATTGCCGTCATTGCCTTTTACCAATAATTTCTGAATAACAGCACCGTAATCCAAGACAATTAAGATGATGTTTTTTGTCTGTATTGTAACCTGTTTCAAATGTCTCTAATTAAAATTAGTGCAAAATTATGTGTTTTTTAGAACACAGGGGTATAGTTTGACGCTTATAATAGTATAAGTTTAAAATAGATATTGAAACCGTTCAATTTTTTTGATTTTAGCAATTGGAACAGGATGGTTAAGAATAGATAAAATTAGGTGGATTATAAAACAAAACTTAGGTCCTAATGGGCATCTTCCTTTAAATATTTTTTGAAATTTGCTTTAAACCGATTTAATCTTGGAATGGATACATTGGTGATGTACGAGTTGTTAGGATGCTTTTTTTCATAATCTTGGTGATAATCTTCGGCATCATAAAACTTGGTGAATTGGGTTACTTCTGTTGTAATTGGAAAACCTTCATAAACATTTTGGTCTGTCAGAGCCTTTATGTAAGCTTCAATAATCTGTTTTTCTTTTTCATTTTTATAAAATGCAACAGAGCGGTATTGAGCACCACGGTCAGGTCCTTGTCTGTTTAGTGTGGTAGGGTCATGGGAGCCAAAAAACACCTGTACTAGAGCGGTAAATGAAATAACTTTTGGGTCATAATAAATTTTAACGGCCTCTGCGTGACTTGTCATTCCTCCACTAACTTGCTCATAAGTTGGATTCTTTTCGGTACCACCTGAATATCCAGAAACTACTTCTTCAACCCCTTTCACACTTTCGAAAATGGCTTCAACACACCAAAAGCAACCACTTGCGAAATAAGCAGTTTCAAACTTTTCTAAGTCTTGGTTTGTTGGTTTTACAATTTCTTTTTCAACCGTTGATTCCATAGTGGTTTTTTTCTTCTCAACATGTGATTGACAAGAGGTGACTATTAATAGGGATATAGTTGAGATTATAGATTTAAAAATCATTTTTCTGTTTTTATGGAATTAGTATAAAGTAGATACGTTTCCTTACTGACAAAGGTTCAAAAAAAATAGGTCTTCAAGGAATATTTCCCGAAGACCTATAATTTTATAGCTAAAGCTTTTGTTCTTAAGAACCGATAGTTCCTGTACCAAAGACTTCTATTGCAGATATTTTTGGTTTGTTAACAGTGGCCTCCAACATGATATTTAATTCACCATCTGTTACTTCAATATTGTACATTTTACTTCCGGCAGACGCTGCTCCGTGCTCTTTGAATAAATCATAGCCTGTAAAGATTTCTTTATCTTCCATTAGGATATTGAAAATTCGGCTTCCTTCTCCTCCTTCAAACCCTTGTGGGTTCTCAACTCCCCAGTAGATTTCCGCAAAATAAAGCTTTACTGTATATGTACCGTTCGTAACTGGTATATCATATGAGGTAGGCCCTTTAAACATTGGTCCATCTGCAGAAACTCTTTCAGTGAGGTAAATGGCATCCATTTCTGTGTTATCTATTTCAGTAACGAAAGGATTAGTAAACACTTCACTATTCTCACCAAAATATTGATCCTCTAAAAAGGTGATATCTCCAAAAGTTACTTCTGGACCACCACAATTAATTCTAAGAAGAGTAGGTCCAGCTGGTTCAGTTGACTGCTCCGCTTCCTGTGCAGGATTAGATTCATCAGGGTTAAAGGTAATATCCACTGTGCTGGTGATAGCTACATCGTCTAATTTTCCAGATACAGTAATGGTTTCTTCAACATCGCCACTAACTGTAGCGGTATAAGTTCCATCAGCATTATCTGTAACTGCAGAAACAGTAGAAGAGCCAGTAGCCGATAGTACAACGGTACCTCCGCTTTTGGTCAGTTTTTTTCCATCGGAATCTGCTAATGTAACAGTTACTGTAGATGTACTGATACCATTTGCATGGGCTGCTGCAGTAGCATCTATAACTGTATTCTCATTTGTTGGGTCGGCAACTTGTTCTGGCTCTGGTTCCGGATCCGGATCTGGATCAGGCTTCTGTTCGGTATCAGTTCCACCATCATCGCTACTACATGCTACGGGTACCATAATGAATGATACGAACAAAGCTGATAGTAACAACCATCTTGTAATTAAATTACGTCTCATAATTCAGTGATTTTAAATTAATCCATTTTCTTTTTCAAAAGAGGGTGCAAATTATATATTTAGGAGTATCGTTCCAATAATATTAACTAATAATCGACAAAAGTTGTGTGTTGATCGTTCGCTCAACGATCTGTTTGTAGGATAAATATTATTTTTTTAGATGTTTCTGTTCTCTATAGGTGCTGATTTATACCTTGGTCATTCCAAGGTTTATCTCTATAAATTATAAAAACAGTAAATAACAATTTCAAAATCTAGCTTCTAACTGATATTTTTCTCTCAATAACTAGTTGGTAAACTTTTCTTGGTCAATAATTTCATCCTAAATCCGATAAAATACACATTGATTCGGTAAAGTGTTTTTTGGTCCGATTACGTTCACCGATGGTTTTTTACACTTGAACCGAACTTGTGCAGATAACCGAAAACACAGGGTTTTTCGGCGAACTGAACCTCGGTATAATGGGGCCTGTGGCGTTTTATTTATATAAACGCCCAAGTCATGAAAACTATCGCAACTTTAATTTTTGTTCTTTTTATCGGAGTAACTGCTCAAGCACAAACAGCAACCGAAGAGGTTAAAGTTGCTACCGTTGAAATGAGTATCGTTACCGAAACTTCTACCGAAGAGATTAACTTTGAGAACACAGTAGAAGTGGCGCGTTTATACAAGAGAAACAACGCTAGAGTAACAAAGGCACTTTCTTTCACTACAAAAAGAAACAAAGCTAAGATGGCTTAATCATTGGTTTTTTAATTTGAACTTATCTTTTAAGAAAAGTACTTTTATATTTTAAGTTTTCATTTTAGTAGTTAGGACCTATAAAGTTGTAACATAGTACTTATTTCAAACTCCAGGTTACTTAATATATGTTGTTCATTGGTATTAGTCCCTACTATATGTTGTAATGCATTGATGTCTCTAGATAGCTTATCAATTTTTTCTAGCAAGAATACAAGCAGTTGACATAGTTGATTGGAATCATCTTCTATATATAGAAACAAATTATTAGTACAGCTCAGGGTTTACTTCATCTATTCTTTAAAAAGAAAATAGAGCTGATCAATTTGTTATTTATTAAATGAAACAATTCTACTATTGCTGTTATTCCTGGTTCGGGTTTTCATAGGTGATAAATCTAATGATGGGCTATAAATGGATTAAAAGTATTGCAAAAGGTGAATCAGGATGATTTTTACTTGAAGAAGAACATCTCTTTTTCGGATTAAATACACATTGATTCGGTAAAGTGTTTTTTGGTCCGATTACGTTCACCGATGGTTTTTTACACTTGAGCCGAACTTGTGCAGATAACCGAAAATACAGGGTTTTTCAGCGAACGGAACCTCGGTAGAATGGGGTCTGTGGCGTTTTATTTATATAAACGCTCAAGTCATGAAAACTATCGCAACTTTAATTTTTGTTCTTTTTATCGGAGTAACTGCTCAAGCACAAACTGCAACCGAAGAGGTTAAAGTTGCTACCGTTGAAATGAGTATCGTTACCGAAACTTCTACCGAAGAGGTTAACTTTGAGAACGCAGTAGAAGTGGCACGTTTATATAAGAGAAACAACGCTAGAGTAACTAAAGCGCTTTCTTTCACTACAAAAAGAAACAAAGCTAAGATGGCTTAATAGATACGTATTCCATTTCATTATAAAATGGTCTTAAATTAATGTATTACAACGATTTATATGTGATGATGAATGTTCAGTGATTATATTTAGATTACCCCCGAATTTTAGATGTGAAATCTTTTTAATCTTGCCGTTGCCCTAAGACCTAGGAATGCTTGGTTTACTAAAAGCAATTGTCAATGTTAAAAATTACATTTCTTAAGTGGGTCTTGTTTTGGCTTATAGCTCTAATGTTATTAAGGTTACTGAGAAAATTAAAACTAGTACCGGCTACTTAATAGGGTGTATGCTGAGAGGTAAAATCATCAGTATATAACATTTAATGTGTTGCTCACAAGGATATAAATCTATTTAGAGTATAATTTTAAAACGATTGCTATGATGTTATTTGTTTTTTTAACAGCTATTGCCTTAATTATTAGTCATGTAGTACTGTTTCCAAAGACTAAAGGAATACTACGCTCTTTAAAATCTCCAGTGAAAAAATAGTTTTTTGATTAGCTAGTGTTTTATGCTACACTAGTAATCTGATCTCGTATTTCTTTAAACTTTATAGTGTAATGGGTTCCTTTTTGACTAAGGTCTCTCATAATAGAACCTTGTAATTGGCGGGATAGATTGTGTATTAATTTAAGTCCTAGTGATTTTGAATTTTTGTGGGTAATGTCCTCAGGAAACCCTTTCCCGTTATCACCTAAATTAAGAATGAACTCATTGTTCTCGGCTTTTCTAAGTCTTATGTGTATTTCACCTTTATCTTCATCTGCAATACCGTATTTAAGGGCATTGGTTACAGTTTCATTAATGAGCAGGCCTAAAGGTATGGCCGTGTCTATATTCAACTTTATATTTGGAATATCTATGTTTAGGGTAATGTTACTACTGGTACCTTTTATAGAACGGACTAAATACTCCGCAAGTTCCTGCACGTAAGATTTATATTCAATTTTAGAAAGGTCTTCTCGCATATAGAGCATTTCATGAACTATGGCCATGGTAATTACTCTATTTTGACTACTTTTCAAAAGGCTTTTAACATCTTTGTCTATAATACTTCTAGATTGCAGGCTTAGCAAACTGGAGACAGTCTGTAAATTGTTCTTAACTCTATGGTGGACTTCTTTTATTAAGGTTTCCTTTTCACGTATTTTCTCTTCGAGTTCATTCTTGGTTTTATACAAGTTATGATGCGCATGGAGCAAGTTTTTACCAAATACGCCACCTAATAGGTAAACCGAAAACAGAACACTTAAAAGAGCGAACAGGTTTTTGGAAGAGTCCGGGACCACATTTTTTACAAAACTAAAGTCGGCAATACTCTGGACATATATGAGCGTAATAATTAACAAATTTAGGTATAGATAGAGTGTACCATATGCTTTAGTTGTAACGTAACCCGCAATCACAATAAGGGCAAGAACAAAAATGAACGGACTATTTATTCCTCCCGTATAGAGCGTTATGACACTGGCTCCGGCCAAAGTCATCATGGATACAATGTTATAGGTAAGGGTAAGCCTTTTATGGTATTTGTAGGCTAATGTATTTATAAGGTTTAGAATGCCAAAAGAGAGAAAGATATAGGGGATTACTTCCTTTATGTCTAGAAAAAAGAAACAAAGAACAGCAAAGATTAAAGAAAAAACAGAAGAATAATAATTGACCTTTAATACCAGTCTAACCTTGCTTTTTAATCTTTTTTCTAAATCGGTACTCTGCTGCATATAAAGCTAATTTGTATTTCTCTTTAATTGTAAGGAATATCCGCTTGGTTAGGTAAATCTAAATATGTTTTACCGCACAATCAAAGAAGTAGGTTAAATACTACCCTTGGACCATAGCATTTAACATTTTTTATCGTTTTTTTTGAGGTTTTAAATTAGTGAGGTGAGAAATGTCAATGGCTTTTCCCTCTTCAATACTACGCCTAGCTCCAATACCAATAAGAATGGACATAGCTCCATCTCTAATACCTGCTGTTCTACCAAAGGGGTCTTCCGCTTCCGATGTTTTAAAAATTTTGTCTTGCAGCCGTTTGTCTCCACCGCCATGGCCTTTTTTCTCCATAGCAACCTCTACATTTTCATGTTCTTTCCAAAGTTTATGAACTATAATAGATTCATAGGATAATTCCTCTTCTTTACTTTGTTTCATTTCATTGGCATGCTTTTCAGCTTCGGAGATGGTGGGGCTATCGTGATAAGGAATGTCTTGTGAAGCCTCAATTCTTCCTTTTGTGCCATTAAAGGCTACACGCCACCCCTCAAAGGGCGAGTAGGTGGTAAGTGAATAATTAAGCGTAGTATTATCCGCATATTTTACTTGAGCGGACATTTTATCATAAATATCAATGTCATTTCTAAACAAACAATTATCTCTTAAGTACCCATCTTCATGTTCATGGTCTGCATATAGCTCTTTCATAAATTTATCTTCATTGATATCCCAATAAAAATCACATTCTTTGGTATGATTGCAACTACGGCAATTCTTCCCTCTAAATGGTCCATTTTTTCCATAGAACTCTAAATCTCCATAGGCAAAAACTTTGCTTGGTTCGGAATCTATCCACCAATTTAGTAGGTCAAAATGGTGTGTTGATTTATGTACCCAGAGTGAACCACTACTTTCCATTTCACCATGCCATCTCCTAAAATAAGAGGCCCCATGGTAAGTGTTAAGGTACCAATTGAAATCTACGGAAACCAAATCCCCAATAGTCTTGTTCATCAAAAGTTCCTTTATTTTAGTGGCATACGGGCTCCACCTATAGTTGAAACCTACTATTAAATTCTTGTCCGATTTTTTTTCGGCATCTAAAATGGCCTGGCATTTTGTTTCATCTATGGTGAGTGGTTTTTCAGTTAGAACATCGCACCCCATTTCCAAACCTTTAATTATAAAATGATGATGTATAGAATCTTTTGTTGTTACTATAACTAAGTCCGGACGGGTATCTTTTATCATAGTATCAAAGTCCGTAAAAACAGGACACTTAACCCCAATATATTTTTTAGCGTACGCCAGTCGACTTGAATTTATATCGGAAAGACCAACAAATTCAATAATATCAGAATACTGGTCTACTAATCTTTTTCCCCAAAATGTGATGCCTCTTACACCAGTTCCAACAAGTACAACTTTTAGTTTTTTAGAAGTGTTAAAGCTAAACGCATGGAGGGGAACGGCGGTGCTAGCGGCAAGCATACTAATAGACGACAGGAATTTTCGGCGGGAATTATTCATTTTTTGGTTCTTTATAATGGTGGCTGTTCTTAAAGATATTGATTTCGTGGGAATTATTGGGTAAGTGTGTTTTGAACCTATCATCCGTTTATACTAGGTAGATGACGTTCCCTGTCTTTAAATGTAATGTGGTAGCCCGTTCCTTTTTCGGTTTTAATTCGGGATACGGAACCTCTTAATTGGCGACCTAGGTTGTGCATCAATTTAAGGCCAAGAGATGTGGTTGTCTTGTGATTTATATCTTCAGGAAAACCTATGCCATCATCTGTAATATCCAAAGAATAGCTATGGTCTTCATCATTATCTTTTTTTAGGGTGATTTTTATGTTTCCAGAACTATTCTCAGGAAACCCATATTTTAAAGAATTGGTGACCGCCTCATTGATTAAGAGTCCTAAGGGAATAGTAGTATCTAGACCTAGATTTACATCTGGCATATCTATGGAAACCGTAACATCTTGATTTTTACGGTTTGCAGATTTAACTAGGAAATCGGTAAGTTCTTTTAAGTAAGGTTTAAATGCAATTTTAGCAATGTTATCCCTCATGTAAAGCATTTCATGAATCATAGCCATAGAGTTTATCCTATATTGACTACTAATAGCTAGTTCTTTTATTTTATCGTTCGTAGTATTTTTAGATTGTAAGCTTAAAAGGCTTGAAACGGTCTGTAGATTATTTTTTACCCTGTGGTGAACAGTTCTAAGAAGTATTTCTTTTTCTGCAATTCCTTCCTTTATTTTGGCTTTTGATGCAATTAACCTTTCGTTGGTTATTAAAAGATGCTTCCCAAAGACCCCCAATAAAAGGTATGAGCAAAAAACAATACTAATTAAACTAAAATTATCCTTGGCATTTTCCGGTATCTCATTGGTTATGGTACCATACTCACTTATTCCATAAATACATAAGATGGAAAAAAGTACAATTGCTAAGTAGATTTTACCAAAAATATGTCCCGCCATGTAACCGCCTAAAATTATAATGCTGAATACAAAAATAAACGGACTGTTTATGCCGCCACTAAAAATGGTAACAATCAATACACCCATAAGGGACAAAAGAGAACCTATTAATGAGCTAATCAATAATTTATTGAATTTTTTATATAACAGTGTGTTGATTAAGTTCAACAGGGCATATAAAATAAATGTAATAGGTATGTATCCTACAATTTTGAATAGATACATTAACAATATGCCAACTATAAATGAAAGTGTAGATGAAGCATAGGCAAAGTTGATTAACAACCTACTTTGGTTGTCCAATCTACTTTGGATCTTATTCATATGAGGCATTTCTATTTTTATTGAAGCCGAAGCAGAAAACAGGAATAGAGGTGTTAGAATATGGCTCAAATAGCTAGTAAGCTAGGAGTGGATTCTAAAAAATCTAATACTTAAAAAAGGTAAATTAGGGGCTTCAGGTAGAAAACTACAATTTTATTATGAAATGTCTGTCATTTAATGAAAGAAAAAACTAATTTAGAATAAGGAAAAATAATTTTAGGATAAACCGGTGAACAATATAATAATTATGGTTTAAACTGACTCGAAATATCTTGAAATACTAATTTATAGGTAGTGCCTCTATCAGTGGGGAGACGTTCAATTTTTCCTTGTAATTGTCTAGCAAGATTGTGTATTAATCTAATACCTAGTGTATTCGAGTTTTTGAAGTTATAGTTTAATGGAAAACCAAGGCCATTATCGCTAATTTTGAGAATATATTTATTCTGATATCTTTTCTCCAGTTCAATAGTTATTTTACACTCATCTAAATTTTTGAATCCGTATTTAATTGAGTTCGTTACGGCTTCATTAATTAGTAAACCCAATGGTATGGCCGTATCAATACTAAGTAATGTGTCCGGAATGTCTGTAGAAACTTCTATCTTTCTATCCTTGCGTTCAACCGTTTTTAAAAGATGTTGTGTAAGTTCATTTACGTATGATCCGAACTCAATTTTTGATAAATTGTCCCTAACGTATAACATTTCATGAATCATTGCCATGGCCGTAACCCTATTTTGGCTACTTCTAACCAATTCTTTTATTTGTTGGTTGGGTGTATTTCTAGCTTGTAAATTTAGAAGGCTAGAAACCGTTTGTAGGTTGTTTTTAACTCTATGGTGAACTTCTCGCAAGAGATTTTCCTTTTCGTCCACACTTCTTTCAATTCTGGCTTTTGAACGGTATAATTTATGATGGGTGTTCAACAAGTTTTTGCCTAAAACACCTCCTAATAAATAAACGGAAAACAATATGCTTAACAAACTGAACAAGTCTCTTGCATCATCTGGCACCTCATTAATTATGAAATTAAAATTAGCATAGTCAATAAAGTATATAGCAACAATGGTGCTTATAATAAGATAAAGATAAATTTTCCCAAAAACCCTTGTAGAGATATAGCCGGCAAGTACTATGAGTCCTAATATAAAGATGAACGGACTATTTATTCCTCCGCTGAATAGAGTTATTACAATGGTACTTATGAATGATAACACCGAAGTGCAGATTGCCATAGCAGTTAAGTTCTTGTGTCTGCTAAAAGCGGCTATGTTTATTAAATTCAGAAAAAAGTAAAAATAAAAAACATAAGGTATGGTGCCGTGCATGTCAAATACGTACGTGCATACCAAACCTATAATTAGACTAAGAAATGACGAGATATAGTTAAACTTGAGTAGTAACTTTGTCTTGTCATTGATCCTGTTAAGGCGTATTTTGGGCTTTCGCATCTATCCTTTTTGGGTATTCATCTAAATAAAGAAGTGAACCCGCGTGTTATATGCGACACTTCAACAGAGGTACAACAAGCTTTTATTTTAAAGCAAGTGTATTTCTGGAAGTTAAATTCGGAATAAATTAGAGTTATAGTTGCTTAATTTACTGCAACTTAACCTTTGGGGTAATTTATTCTAGCCCTGCAATAGTAGACACAATTGTTTTTAAGTGACCTTTTACTCGTTAATCGGGCAAAAAAAAACGGCAACTTAGAGACAAGCTGCCGTTTTAATGCTGTTATATGTACTAATTTTTAGTTTTCGGTTAGTACCCAATCACCGTTTTCAATAAGTGGTTCTGCCTGCTTATACTTAACAACTTTGCTTTCGCCGGACATAACGTTCTTAATGGTAACCCTATCGTTACGGCCAATTTTTGGTCGTTCGCGAACTATGGTTTCCGTAACTTGTGGACGTTGGCCCTGTGTTTGACCTGCTGCTCTATTTTGAGCCGCCAATTCATCGCTATTAGGAATTTCTTCTTTACTTGTCTGAAGATTTTCCTTTGGTCTACTTACGTTTCTGGCTTCCTGAATCTGGTTTGGGTTCTCACTTGGCAATTCCCCTTTAAACAAGAAAGAAACAACTTCTTTATTTACCTTGTTTATCATCTCTTTAAAGAGTTCAAAGGCTTCAAATTTGTAGATTAGAAGTGGGTCTTTCTGCTCATGAACGGCCAACTGTACAGATTGTTTTAACTCATCCATCTTACGCAAGTGCGTTTTCCAAGAATCATCAATAATGGCCAATGTTATATTTTTCTCAAAATCCGATACCAATTCCTTACCATTACTTTCGTAAGCACTTTGTAAATTGGTAACCACATTAAGGGTTTTTATACCATCTGTAAAAGGCACTACAATACGCTCAAACTTATTGGCACTGTCTTCGTAAACCTTTTTGATAACTGGAAATGCAGTAGCTGCATTACGTTCCATTTTTTCTTGGTAATACTTATATGCCGTGTCATATACCTTATTGGCAATGTCCTGCACGCTCATTTTACCAAAATCACCTTCTGAAATAGGAGAAGTGATAGAAAAGTATTTTATCAGTTCAAACTCAAAGTTTTTGTAATCGTTTGCCGCTTTATTGGTATCTGCAATAACTTCACAGGTGTCGTACACCATGTTAGCTATATCTACCTTTAGACGCTCTCCTTGTATAGCGTGCCTTCTTCTTTTGTAAACGACTTCACGCTGGGCGTTCATAACATCATCATACTCCAAAAGACGCTTACGTACACCAAAGTTGTTTTCCTCAACTTTCTTCTGCGCACGCTCAATAGATTTGGTCATCATGGAGTGCTGAATAACTTCACCATCTTCCAAGCCCATTTTATCCATCATTTTAGCAACACGGTCAGAGCCGAAAAGGCGCATTAGGTTGTCTTCTAGTGAAACATAGAACTGAGAACTTCCTGGATCTCCCTGACGACCGGAACGACCTCTTAACTGTCTATCAACTCGTCTAGAATCATGTCTTTCCGTACCAATAATGGCCAGACCTCCAGCTTTCTTTACTGCTTCACTAAGTTTAATATCCGTACCACGACCGGCCATGTTGGTTGCAATAGTAACCACACCGGGGTTACCTGCTTCAGCAACAACATCTGCTTCTTTTTTATGAAGTTTTGCATTCAGTACGTTATGGTTTACTTTTCTAATGGTAAGCATTCGGGACAGCAACTCGGAAATTTCCACCGAAGTTGTACCGATCAATACCGGTCTGCCTTCTTGTGAAAGTTTGGTGACTTCATCAATAATGGCATTGTATTTTTCACGCTTGGTCTTATAGATCAAGTCATGTCTGTCATCTCGGGCAATAGGTCTGTTGGTTGGTATTTCCATAACATCCAACTCATATATTTCCCAGAATTCACCTGCTTCGGTAACGGCCGTACCGGTCATACCTGCAAGTTTATTGTACATTCTAAAGTAGTTCTGTAAGGTAACCGTAGCAAAGGTTTGAGTAAGCGCCTCAATTTTCACATTTTCTTTGGCTTCTATTGCTTGGTGAAGTCCGTCTGAATATCTACGACCGTCCATAATACGACCGGTCTGTTCATCAACTATCATTACTTTGTTGTCCATAACCACATATTCCACATCTTTTTCAAAAAGTGTATATGCCTTTAAAAGTTGGCTCATGGTATGGATACGTTCACTCTTTACTCCAAATTCTTTAAAAAGCTCTTCTTTAAGTTCGGCCTCTTTTTCAATATCCAGGTTCTGGTTTTCTATTTTTGCAATTTCTCCACCAATATCCGGCATTACAAAGAAGTCTCTGTTCTGCTCGCCTGAAATATAATTCACCCCTTTTTCGGTAAGCTCTATCTGGTTGTTCTTTTCATCAATAACGAACAATAGATCTTCATCTACAACAGGCATTTCCCTGTTGTTGTCCTGCATGTAATAGTTCTCTGTTTTTTGAAGTAGTTGTTTAACGCCTTCTTCACTTAGAAACTTAATAAGGGCCTTATTTTTTGGTAGCCCTCTATGCACACGAAGCAACAGGAACCCTCCATCTTTGGTGTTGCCTTCTTGAATCAGTTTTTTGGCCTCGGCCAAAACACCGGTCAAATGTTGTCTTTGTTTACTTACAATATCCGCAACTTTAGGTTTAAGCTCATTAAATTCATGGCGGTCACCTTCAGGAACCGGACCGGATATGATTAATGGGGTACGGGCATCATCTACTAAAACAGAATCCACCTCATCTACAATAGCGTAGTGGTGTGGGCGTTGTACAAGGTCCTTTGGCGTGTGCGCCATATTGTCCCTTAGGTAGTCAAAACCAAATTCGTTATTGGTACCATAGGTTATATCTGCATTATACGCCGCTCTTCTTCCTTCGGAGTTAGGACGGTGATGGTCTATACAGTCTACCGAAAGACCGTGGAACTCAAAAATTGGAGCCATCCAAGCGCTATCCCTTTTTGCTAGATAATCGTTAACGGTAACCAAATGCGCTCCATGACCGGCCAAAGCATTAAGATATAACGGCAGTGTTGCCACCAATGTTTTACCTTCACCAGTTTGCATTTCAGCAATTTTACCTTGGTGCAATGCAATACCTCCAATTAGCTGAACGTCATAATGAATCATGTCCCAAGTTACTTGCTTACCTGCGGCGTTCCATGAGTTTTTCCAAATGGCATTGTCACCATCTAGGGATACATAATCTTTTGAACCTGATAGTTCCCTATCGTATTCTGATGCGGTAACCTGTATGGTTTCGTTCTTGGCGAAACGCTTGGCGGTTTCTTTTACCACGGCAAATGCTACCGGTAGAATTTCGCTAAGTGTTTTTTCGGTTACTTTATAGGATTCTTCTTTGAGTTTATCTATTTCAGCATAAATGTCTTCGTTCTTATCAATATCCGTAGACGTTTTTACTTCTTCCTCTAGCTCGCTTATTTTTTTGGTGAATTCACTAATATCCTCCGCTATTTTAAGCTTAAAGGTTTTGGTCTTCTCACGCAATTCGTCGTGGCTTAGTTCCTCTAATTGCTGTTCAAAAGACCTTATTTGTTCTACAAGAGGCTTCAGCTCTTTAACGTCTTTCTCTGATTTATCACCTACGAATACTTTTAATATCAAATTTAAAAAACTCATTTCTAGCTGTTTTGTATTAGACCGCTTTTAAGATATTGATTGCGGTAGGGCATTATTTCTGCAATGCACCCGTGGTGTATTTCTTCGCAAAAGGTATTCCAGTTTAAAACCTGTGTACATTTTACTTAAATACCTGCCAAAATTACATAAAAAAAAAGCCTCGATAGAGACTTTTTTGTTTCAATTAACGTAATATTTCTAATATTCGTCCTCGTTCCAGAGATAATCTTCTTCTGTAGGGTAGTCTGGCCAGATTTCTTCAATGGATTCATAAATCTCGCCACCTTCTTCCTCCATAGACTGAAGGTTCTCGACGACCTCTAGGGGCGCACCGGTACGTATTGAATAATCTATCAATTCGTCTTTTGTTGCGGGCCAGGGTGCATCACTCAAGTAGGATGCTAGTTCTAATGTCCAATACATTTCAGTTGTTCAATTTAATTTTTTGCAAAAATAATTTTTAAATACACATAGCCAAGGAAATAGGGCTATTTTATCGTCATTATTTTTGTTTTAATAGTTTGATAACGAAGAATTAAAGAAATTATTAGAGAATTACAAATTAAACTGAAGCAAATATTTAAATTTTGTGCTTTATTTATCCTTTTCCCTATTCTCTGGAATCCATTTTATTTCTTCGGCTTGTAAATTTTCTGACAATTTTCGTGCCAGTACAAATAAATAGTCGGAGAGCCTGTTTAAAAATAACAAGACATTTTCATTAAATGGTTCATTTTCGTAAAGAAGCGTGCTCATACGTTCCGCTCTCCTGCAAACCGTTCTAGCAATATGACAGTATGACACGGTAGTGTGGCCGCCTGGAAGGATAAAATGCGTCATTTGAGGCAAAGCTTCATCCATAACATCAATTTCTTTTTCAAGTAACTCAATGTCTGAAGGTTCAATTTCTGGAATGTTCAGCCGTTTTTTTCCGTTCTTTAGAAGGGCTTTTTCTGGGTCTGTGGCTAAAATAGCACCAACAACAAACAGATTTTTTTGAACTTCGGTTAAAGTTTCTTTAGACCTTTTGTCTATTTTTTGATCCCTGATCAAGCCAATCCAAGAATTGAGTTCGTCTACAGTGCCATAACATTCTATTCTTACATGATGTTTTTTAACCCTCGTGCCCCCAATTAGGGCAGTAGTGCCTTTGTCACCTGTTTTGGTGTATATCTTCATTTTGAGAATTTACTAGGGTTTGTGCTGCGAAAAAAAAGCGATTGCTAATTGATTCTATTCTTTTTCCTCTTTTTTGGTCCTTTCCTTCCGTTCATAATTGCCCATGAATTTCCGTGATTTCCGATCTTTGGATTTCCGGCGATTGGTCATGGATATGAGAACGTATATTACCGCTACGACCCCTAGGATTATATAAATGGTGTTGTTGTACATAATTGCAATTTAATCTAAAATAAGTGTTTAAACCCGAATCTTAAAATGCTCTTTGGCCTGTTCTTTTCTAAAGAAAACCGCGCCGCAATAAAACATATCTACCGTTACAGTTACATTTTTATGATTTTTCACAGCTTTCCAAATGGCTTCGCTTTCATCTGATTCATATATACCGTCCAATAAAAACATGGTGTTATTGTGAGCGATTTTTTTCTCCGCTAGAAGGTTAATTACCTTATTCAAGTTGGTTTTGGAAAAGTAGACCATATTCGTATTTGTAGAGGACTTTTCTATATGCTGAAAATGACTTTGAACAATTTCTTCAACCTTATCGGAATCATCTAAAAACATAATTCGTTCGGTTTTGAAATAGGCGATGCTCTTACAAAGAACATTTATGGATTTTAACCTGCTGAACTTCTTTTTTCCGTACAGGCACTTTGTTACGTAACTATAAACAAAAGGGGAGTGTACCCCATGTTCATTGGTTGCGGAAAGCAAGAAAGTTATATGTTTCAGGAATTTTTGCACGAAAAACCGTTTGTGATTTTATAATTAGAAAAGACCACTAGCGCTATATTTTATAATTACGATTATTCCTCCATTTGTGCGGAAAGCTCGAACCAACGCTCTGTTTTGGCTTCAATAGCCTCATTAACCTCTTTTAAGTCTATGGATAATTTATCTATTTCCTCTCCGCTAAGGGAACTATCGGCAAATTTGTTCTGCACTTGGACTTTTTTAGCCTCCAGTTTCTGGATGTCCTTTTCTAAATTTCTATATTCCTTTTGTTCTAAATAGGAGAGTTTGTTTTTTGAGTTGTTTTGTTTAGCATCGTTTTTACTCGCTGTTTCTTTTATTGCGGCTTTTTCTTCACGTACCTCTAAAACTTTACTGTCTTCATAAGTTCTGAAATCTGAGTAGTTTCCAGGGAAATCTTCAATAACGGCATTCCCTCTAAAAACAAAGAGATGATCTACAATTTTGTCCATAAAATAACGGTCGTGAGAAACCACTATCAAACATCCGGGAAAGTCTAAAAGAAAACTTTCGAGTACGTTTAAGGTTACAATATCCAAATCATTGGTAGGTTCATCAAGAATAAGAAAATTAGGATTCTGAATCAGAATAGTACATAGGTAGAGTCGTTTTCTTTCACCTCCGCTTAATTTCTCAACAAAATCATATTGTTTCTTTCTGTCAAAAAGAAAACGCTCCAATAGCTGTTGTGCAGAAATCTGTCTCCCTTTCATAAGCGGGATAAAATCACCAAAATCGCGAATTACATCTATTACTTTCTGCCCCTCTTTTATGGTTATTCCCTTTTGGGTGTAATATCCAAACTTAATAGTGTCGCCAACTATTACTTTGCCCGCATCAGGTTGGTCCGATCCGGTTAAAATATTTAAGAATGTAGATTTTCCGGTTCCGTTTTTTCCAATAATACCTATGCGTTCTCCTTTGGTAAAGGTATAGTCAAACTTATCTAGAATAGGCTTGTTAGGATATGATTTCACTAATTTGTGCAGTTCCAGAATTTTACTTCCTACACGCTCCATATTAATTTCAAGCTGAACCTGGTGCTCCTTTCTACGTTGGCTGGCTTTTTCCTTTATGGTGCTAAAATCATCTATTCTAGATTTTGATTTAGTGGTACGCGCCTTGGGTTGTCTTCGCATCCACTCCAGCTCTTTTTTGAACAAACGTTCGGATTTATGCTGTTCAGTGGCCTCTTGCTCAATACGGGCCTCTTTTTTTTCTAGATAGTAAGAGTAGTTACCTTTATAGGGGTAGAGTTGGCCGTTATCTAATTCTATGATTTCATTACAGACCCGTTCTAAAAAATAACGGTCGTGCGTAACCATAAACAAACTCATGTTTTCCCTGGCAAAATATTCTTCCAACCATTCAATCATTTCAAGGTCCAAGTGATTGGTAGGTTCATCAAGAACCAGTAAGTCCGGTTTGTTGATGAGAGCATCCGCTAAGGCCAAACGCTTTTTTTGACCTCCCGAGAGCAGCCCAACGTTGGCGTCTAGGTTGTCTAATTTTAACTTAGAAAGGATTTGTTTGTAAAGGGTCTCAAAATCCCAAGCGTTAAAACGGTCCATTGCTTCAAAAGCAATTTGGTATGCATCTGCGTCTTCAGGGTTCTGAAGCGCTTTCTCATAGGCGTTTATGACCTGAAGTATTTCATTGTCCGAAGCAAAAATGGTTTGTTCTACCGTTAATTTTGGGTCTAGGTCCGGTTCTTGGTCTAAAAATGAGACACGAATATCTTTGCGGTAGTTTACTTGCCCGGAATCCGGGCTGTCCAATCCGGACATTATATTTAAGATGGAAGTCTTGCCCGTACCATTTTTGGCAATCAAAGCAATTTTCTGGCCTTTATTAATACCAAAGGAAAGGTCTTGGAACAAGACACGCTCTCCATATGATTTTGAAATATTCTCTACAGTAAGTAAGTTCATGCAATTATGCGATTTTTGGCTTGTGATATGACCAGAATAAAAATAAATATCGTGCAATAAGGGCTGCCCAGATAGCCAATATTAAGGGCGAAAAAAGTTGAATGCCCAAGGTCCATAAAACGCCGGACACTACAATTAAAGAAGTTAGAAAAATAGCATACTTGGCCACCCAATTAGGTCCTCTCTTTTGAGCAACTACAAAGGCAATGATTAGGTTGGGAGGGAAGGCCCATAATATGTTAAAGTTACCGGCAGTGGCACTATGGTCTGTAAAGAACCATAAGAAAATGATAAGTAGGCCTATTAATCCTGTGGTAAAAAAGAGCGTAAAGTCTAACCATCTTCTACGGGTGTTGTTCTTAAAATCAAAATAAGTTAAAACCAGTATCAAGATCAAAATAACAATAAGCCACAGTTCAGGAGAAAAAAAGAAACTAGAGCCATTATCCACAGGTTTGGCGTCCAGTAAAGTTTTTGATTTAGCTACCAAGGGTTCCCCGTTTAATTGAGCAACATCTAGTTGTTTCATTATGTAATCTGGCAAGAACATGTGTTCTTTTGGTGTTGCAACATCATCTATGACAGAACCTAGGGCTAAATCAATTCCAAAACCGGACCATGAATTTATTTTAACCTTCTGCCGTATCAACTGGCGATGTGAATATAATTGTTGCTGGAAGTTTTTGTTAAAAACGAGTTTATCTCCGTATACTTCTTTTAAGATATCCCAAATTTTTGTAGCGCAATTGTTGTAGAAAAAATCATATTTATAATCCCTATTTTCCGGAAGGTAATTAGTTTCCAAAAAATTAAAGAGCTCTTGGCGTTCGGCAAGGTCAAGTTTTAATTCTTGACTTTTTACCCATCTATTTTCATACTCATATTCCTTAAGGAAGTAAGGAAAACTTTGCCTAGCAAGTGTATAATCCAGTTTTCCACGGGCAAACTTCATGTAAAAATTGGGCGTGGTAAAGTCAAAAGTGCCATAGTTGTATATGGCATTTATTCCTAAACTGGAATCTTCTACGCGAACGGCGCTATGTCCAAATGTTGAATAAAGTTCACTACCTGGGCCACAAGTTATAACACTTATTTTGGATAGGGGAGTCAATTCAGGCGCTTGGGCCATGCCCAAAATCGAAAAGCCGAAAAGTAATAGGAGGAGTATTTTTTTCAATTGCATTTCTGTTTTTTACTGAATTTTGTTGCGCAAATATCCGAATAAATTATGGTCTGACCTGATTGATGTTAAATTGTGTTATTTTTACCGCAAATCAAATGATTTCATGAAAAAATATATTCCTAATTTCATTACGCTGTTGAACGTTTTTTGTGGATGTGTCGCTGCCGTCTTTGCAGTGTCAAACCAGCTTGAAATGGCGGCTCTATTTGTTTTTTTAGGAATCTTCTTTGATTTTTTTGATGGCCTCGCAGCAAGGGTTTTGAATGTGCAAAGTGAACTGGGTGTGCAGCTAGATTCTTTGGCCGATATGATAACCAGTGGTCTTGTTCCCGGAATTGTTATGTTCCAATTGCTTAAAATGGCCATGAGCGGCGGTTGGTACAGTGGTGATGGTGCCTCTTTTTCTTTTCTTTATTTAACGGATTTTGTTCCGTTGATCGGTTTTCTTATTACCCTAGGCTCTGCTTATAGATTGGCAAAGTTTAATATTGACGAGAATCAGGTTTCGTCTTTCGTTGGATTGCCAACGCCAGCCAATGCCTTATTAATCCTTTCTTTGGCTTTAATATTGCAATATCATGAAAACGAAGCGTTAAGCGAATTCATACTTAATCCTTGGTTTTTAGTCTTTATGACCTTCTTAAGCACGTATTTGTTGAATGCCAATATTGAGCTATTCGCCCTTAAATTCAAAACTTGGAGTTTTAAGGACAATGCAGTGCGTTACATTTTTCTAATTGTGAGTGTGGCGCTTCTCATAGCCTTAAGGGTCTTGGCTGTGCCGCTTATAATCGTTTTCTATGTGGCTGCCTCATTGGTATCCAACTTATCGGCAAAGAAAAACTAATGCTAGAAATCCAACTTCTTTTTACGAAGTTCAAAGTTCTGGCCTAAGTAAACTTTACGTACCATTTCATCTGCGGCCAAATCTTCTGGAATCCCGGATTTTAAGATACCGCCTTCAAACATTAGATACGATCTTTCTGTAATGGCCAAAGTTTCCTGTACGTTATGATCGGTAATAAGAATGCCAATATTTTTGTCCTTTAACTGGGCTACAATACGTTGAATATCTTCAACCGCTACAGGATCTACACCGGCAAAAGGTTCATCCAGCAGAATAAATTTTGGGTCGGTGGCCAGGGCTCGAGCTATTTCGGTACGTCTACGTTCACCACCCGAAAGTAAATCGCCTCGGCTTTTGCGAATATGGCCCAAACTAAACTCTTCAATAAGCGACTCCATTTTCATTAGTTGCTCTTTTTTGCTGAGTTTGGTAAGTTGTAGTACGCTAAGAATATTCTTTTCAATACTTAACTTCCTAAAAACAGAATGCCTCTTGCGCCAAGTACCCTATTCCATTCTGGGCTCTTTTGTACATAGGAAAGTTGGTAATGTCCGTACCATCTAGATATATGTTGCCGCCATTTGGCTTAACGAGACCTACGATCATGTAGAAAGAGGTGGTTTTTCCTGCCCCGTTAGGACCAAGCAGACCAATGATTTCTCCTTGGTTTACTTCCAAAGAAATACCCTTTACAACTTTCCGGCCACGGTAGGCCTTCATTATATTTTCAGCTCTTAATTTCATCTTAGAAGTTTCGTGTTTTTTGGGTCCTGAGACCAAAATTGATGGCCATCAAAAAAATAAAGAAACGGGAAACTTTTTAAATAGCCTTACGTTTACCTTTTCTTTAACCCTTTATCCTTTGCTTTTCTCTCTCTCTTAGCCTCGTTTTTCAATACTATTTTTGAAATGTAAATACTCACTTGGTATAATACAAGGACTGGTACGGCTACAATAATCTGACTAGCCACATCGGGAGGGGTAATTACTGCAGAAAGAATCAATACCACAACTAGGGCTATCTTTCTGTATTTTTTCATTATTTCAGGGGTAACCAAGCCTACTTTGGTCAGGAAGTAGATAATAATGGGCAGTTCAAAAAGAACCCCACAGGCTATTACCGCGGATCTTACTGTGCTAATATAGGAGTCAAGGTCAAATTCGTTTAGGACAATCTCACTAACCTGGTATGTGCCCAAGAAGTTAATGGACAAGGGGGCTACTACATAATACCCAAAAAGTACGCCCATAAAAAAGAGAAAGGAGGCAATTAAAATAAAGCCTCTTGAATGTTTTCTTTCGTTAGGGTGAAGCCCTGGGCTAATAAACTTCCAAAGTTCATAAAGAACGTATGGGAAACCAACTATGAAACCTACCCAGATTGCTGTCCAAATATCTGCGGAGAACTGCCCGCCCATAGTACGGCTTTGTATGGTAAATGGGAGTTTTTCAGCACAGAATGCGGAATCAAACCCTAATGAAGTGGCTATGTCACAGAAGAACCTGTAAGTTGGGAAATCCATTTTTGAAGGCCCAAAAATAATAGTGTCAAAGATGAAACGACTCATAACGAACGCCACTGAAGCCAATATTACTACGGCAAGGACCGATCGTATCAAATGCCATCTTAGTTCTTCTAAGTGGTCTAAAAACGACATTTCGTCTGGGGACTTCGTATTTTGCTTTGCCATTATAATATACCTTCGTTGATCAAGTTGTGCAAATGTACAACACCCACGTATTTTTTACCCTCTACACCCAATAATTGTGAGATGCCTTTTTCTTGCATGAGCTCTAAGGCTTCAATTGCCAAAACATCTACCGGAATGGTCTTGGGGTTTTTACTCATTATATCTTTTGCGGTGAGTCCACTAATATTATCGTACTTGTTTAGCATGCGTCTAATATCGCCATCTGTTACAATGCCAACTAGGTCATCGCCATCAGTAACAGCGGTAACGCCCAACATCTTTTCAGAAATTTCTACTATAACTTTTTTGACCTCGGCATTAACGTCTACTTGAGGTTTTTGATTGGCCCCAACAATGTCCGTAACCCTAAGGTACAAACGTTTGCCTAACGAGCCTCCAGGGTGGTATTTTGCGAAATCCTTACTGCTGAACCCTTTCAATTTAAGTAGGCAAATAGCAAGCGCATCTCCTATGACAAGTTGGGCAGTAGTACTCGTGGTAGGTGCTAAATTGTTTGGGCAGGCTTCTTTTTCTACATAGGTGTTCAGAACAAAGTGCGCTTCTTTTGCCAAATAAGACTCGGTATTACCGGTCATGGCAATTAATTTGTTGGTTCCTCTTTTGATAAGCGGAACCAACATTTTTATTTCTGGAGTGTTACCGCTATTGGAGATGCATATGACCACATCATCTTCCTGAATGGTTCCTAGGTCTCCATGAATGGCATCACCTGCATGCATGAAAATGGCGGGTGTACCAGTAGAATTTAAGGTAGCTGTAATTTTAGAGGCGATTATGGCGCTTTTGCCGATCCCGGAAACAATAACCCTTCCTTTGGACTCAAGAATGCAATTAACCGCATCCGAGAAATCTTCGTTTAGTAAAGTGCTTAAATGGAGTATGGAAGCACTTTCGGTTTCTATCGTTTTTTTGGCTACGGCAAGAATAGATTTGCTATTGTTCAAACTATGAAAAGGGTTAAGATTCTATTGTTTTTATGTGCTTATAATCGACAAATACGCTCGTTTTGAATAAAACTATCCTAAAACCGGAATAGTTTCTAAAACTTTGTTTTATATTTAAGATTACAAAATTACATAATCTTGACGTATAGCTAATTTAATACCCTTAAATATATTTTGACTAAATTAGAGTCCCCCGCAACGAAAAGTATGATATTTCAGCAATTAAGATACAATTACCTAAAGTTTTTTACGAGATATGGCAAAAGATAATAATGTTTTGAAAAAAACTGAATTGCATGCCTCGTTAAAAAAATATTTCGGTTTTTCTGAGTTTAAAGGTCTACAGGAAGGTGTTGTAACCAGTCTTTTGGAAGGCAACAACACGTTTGCGATTATGCCTACAGGTGGCGGTAAGTCACTATGTTTTCAACTTCCGGCTTTAATGAAGGAAGGAACGGCTATTGTGGTTTCTCCTTTGATCGCTTTAATGAAAAATCAGGTAGACGCTATTAGAGGTATATCTTCGGAACATGGTATAGCCCATGTACTCAATTCCTCTTTGACAAAAACGGAGGTACGGCAGGTAAAACAGGATATTACGAACGGTGTAACGAAACTACTTTATGTTGCTCCGGAATCTTTAACAAAAGAGGAATATATAGAATTTCTTCAATCTGTAAACTTATCATTTGTTGCGGTAGATGAGGCGCATTGTATTTCTGAATGGGGCCATGATTTTAGACCGGAATACAGAAATTTAAGGACTATAGTCAATAGATTGGATGACGGTATTCCAATAATAGCGCTTACGGCAACAGCTACTCCAAAAGTTCAAGAAGATATTATTAAGAATCTTGGTATAACGGACGCCACTACGTTTAAAGCTTCGTTCAATAGGCCTAACCTTTTCTACGAGGTACGGCCAAAAACCGCCAATGTAGATTCGGATATTATCCGTTTTGTAAAGAAAAATACAGGAAAATCAGGCATTATCTATTGCTTGAGTAGAAAGCGGGTAGAGGAGTTAGCACAGGTGCTTCAGGTAAATGGGGTTAGTGCGGTTCCTTATCATGCCGGTTTTGACGCAAAGACCCGATCAAAATATCAAGATATGTTCTTGATGGAGGATGTAGATGTTGTAGTTGCCACCATTGCTTTTGGAATGGGTATAGATAAACCAGATGTACGTTTTGTAATTCACCATGACATACCTAAAAGTATTGAAAGTTACTATCAGGAAACGGGTAGGGCAGGTAGAGATGACGGTGAGGGGCATTGTCTGGCTTTTTACTCATACAAGGATATAGAGAAACTTGAAAAATTCATGTCCAATAAGCCTGTTGCAGAACAGGAAATTGGTAACGCTCTTTTGCAAGAAGTTGTGGCATATGCAGAAACCTCTATGTCGCGCAGAAAATTCATGCTCCATTATTTTGGGGAAGAATTTGATGAAATTAATGGGGATGGGGCCGATATGGATGATAATACCAGAAACCCAAAAGAAAAACAAGAGGCCAAAGAAGATGTTGTTAAACTTATTAAGGTGGTAAAGGCTACCCATGAAAAGTTTAAATCCAAAGAAATCGTACGAACCCTTTTAGGAAAGGTGAACGCTTTGATAACATCGCACAAGACCGATGAAAAGGAAGAGTTTGGTATTGGTTCCGATAAAGATAAAGAGTACTGGATGGCACTTATACGCCAGACCTTAGTTGCCGGTCTCCTTAAAAAGGAAATTGAACAATACGGAATTTTACATGTAACCGAGAAAGGAAAAGCGTATTTAAAGTCTCCTGAGTCCTTTATGATGACCGTAGACCATACGTATACGCAAGAAGGGAACGACGCTATTGTGAGTGCGGCAAAAGCAGGTGTTTCAGATGAAAAATTGCTAAAGCAGTTAAAGGATTTGCGTAAAAGCCAGGCAGATAAGCTTGGTGTTCCTCCATTTGTGGTGTTTCAGGATCCATCCTTAGAGGATATGGCCATGAAATATCCTATTTCCCTAGAAGAACTTACCACCATTTACGGTGTAGGAGAAGGGAAAGCTAAAAAGTACGGAAAACCGTTTGTTTCGTTCATTGCTAGTTATGTTGAGGAAAACGAAATCATACGACCAGACGATTTGGTGGTAAAAAGTACTGGAGCAAATTCTGCTCTTAAGTTGTACATTATCCAGAATGTAGACCGAAAACTTCCATTAAGTGATATTGCATCGGCAAAGGGAATTGAGATTCCTCAACTTATTAAAGAGATGGAACAGATTGTCTTTAGCGGAACAAAATTGAATCTTGATTATTGGATCGATGAGGTGTTGGACGAAGACCAACAAGAAGAAATTCACGATTACTTCTTGGAGGCCGAAACCGATGACTTGGAAGAAGCTATGAAAGAATTTGATGGTGACTACGAAGACGAAGAGCTACGCTTATACCGGTTAAAATTTATTAGTGAAGTAGCTAATTAACTATATACATAAGCTTTATAAGAACAAGGCAGACTAGAAAGCTACATGGTATTTCTTGTCTGCCTTATTTTTTGTGGAATTACAAAACGGCCTTTTCCAAAAGTTGAAATTTCATTGTTGTAGCATTCATAGCAGCTTTGGTTCCAATTGGAAATGTAAAGTTGTTTTCTACGTGACCAAAACTCATGCCGTACATCGCCGGAATCCCTAGTGGTTTGATTCGGTCCATGATGACTTCTTTTAAGGAAAATGAAATTGGATTGGTAGACTCGTTGCAACCGGCGCAAACGCCAAATAGAATACCTGCCGCTTTATTGAACGTCTTGCCTTCTATCAACTGAGTGAGCATTCGGTCTATACGATATGGAGCTTCTTCTACATCTTCAATACAGACTATGGCATCTGTAAAGTCTATTTCATCTGCAGTGCCAATTAAGGCGTTAATAAGGGTTAAGCTTCCGCCAACAATTTTTCCTGTGGCACTGCCTTCTGTAATAGTATAACGCTCAAACTCCGGATTGGTGGTCAATTCAGGTTTCAGAAGTTTTATATTCTCTATTTCTAATTTTTCTTTAGGAAACATGACAACGTTTTCTAGTTGACGAATGCTGTACGGGTCGTTTAACGTGGAGCCCACGGGCCCATGAAATGTAACTAGTCCCGTTTTTTGGTGAATACCGTTAAGCAATGCGGTAATATCACTAAAACCAATAAAGGTTTTAGGGTTCCTTACGATATTTTCATAATCTATCATTTTCATGATACGAGTACAGCCATAACCACCTCTTGCACACAAGATGCCATTAATTTTGGGGTTGGAGAACATTTCGTTTAGGTCCGTTGCTCGCTCCTCATCTGTATTGCTCAAATAGCCGTAATTGCCTAAAACACGATTGGTATGGTAGGGTTTGAAACCCATAGACCTTAAGGTCTTTTTTGCTTCTTCCAGCACTGAAGAATGAATGGCGTAACCAGGAGCTATTAAACCGATGGTATCTCCTTTTTTTAGTCTTTTAGGTTTTATTAAAACAGGTTCTTGAGAAGAAATGAGGTTAGCTCTGCCTAAATTTGGTAGTAATGCCGCTGCTGAGGCACTTACTGCTGTACCTATAAATTGTCTTCTATTGGCCATATGCTTGGGTTTGATGGTATGAATTTAAACAGAATCATAAAAAAAATCGGCCATTTGGCCGATTTTATAAATAAAGTTTTGCTTAGCTCTTAAGGTGTTGAGGTACCGCCATCTGCATTGGCTCTTCGTAATTGCCGTTGTATTTTTTTTATGGCGGACTCAATAGATTTTTCAGGTTCTATGATATTGTATTGGCCCCAAAAATCAGGATCCGCAAAACCAATGGCCTCATCGCTTAAAATAATGGATGTTTTAATTCTATCCTTGGCTTTGGGAAATTCGGTAACCAAATTTTTCTTCCAGTCTGTAACGGCCATTTCACACGTCATACTATAAACCGAATTAAAGAGGCGTTTGTCCCAATTGATTTTAAATTCTAACAGAACGTTACTGTAGCTATAGTACCATTTCCCGTTTTTTTCACGATAATCTACCCGATAGGCAACATCTGTGGGCCATACCTGTGCGTTTCTCGGCTTTCTGCGAACGAATAACTTTGCCGCCAAATCTTTATCCGTAATATTAAGACTGTATATGGCACTAGTAAGAATCTTGTTCTCTGCATCAATATAAAGTTTACCCTTGTACAGAGGGTCTATGACCTGTGTACTCTGTTCAAAATTGATGACATATACTAGTTTGTCATTTACCCGCGTAGAATGGTCAAATTTAAATACATAATGGTCTAGTGTTTCCTGAGAGAAAATATATTCAGGATATTTCATGATGTCAACAAAAAGTGCATTAAAAGGGCCGCCTTGTAGCTTAAGGGCCACGGTGTCCAATTTGTCGTAGTCCGTACTTTTTCTAGCCTTGTATAGCTTTACACCATCTTTTTTAAAGGAGTTGTAGGGTGTTTTGTAAATATTTACCACAGCCTCAGAAAGGGAGACATTTTTTCTGCGTTTTTTTATAGTTTCCCTATAGAAAGCGGTCATTAACGTAGGGTCATCAAAATAATTTTCGCCTTTCTTTTTAAGTACTTCGCGTACCAGCTCTTCTGCATTTTTGGGAACCGCAATATTAACTTCGGGTAGTTCCGTAACCGAAGTATTCATTATAATTCTATTCTTCTCTTTGTTGAGCTGAGTTAAAGGTATGGTCTTGGTACTGTAACCTAAGAAAGAAACTATAACATTTGCATTGGAAACATCCTTGGGGATTTTTAAAGAGAATTCTCCTTCTGTATTGGTTATAGTGCTAATATTGGATTCCTCTATGGCCAGCGAAGCAAACACCAACGGTTTTTTTGTTTTGGAATCAATGACTTCCCCTTTGTAAAGGTTATATTCTATTTCTTGCTCCGTGTTGTCCTGAAAGAAAGCCGAAGCCTTGTGGGGACCGATTACCATGCTCAGGAGCATGGTTAACAGTACCGCAACTGCAAGTTTTTGAGTGTTCTTTTTCTGTTTTGGTATCATGACATTATATTTTGAGGGCGTATTCTTTTTTTATTCTCTCTAAGTTAATGATTTTTAGTTAAATACATGTTCTAAAATCAACTTAAATTATAGTGTTGGTTTAGTCTCCAGCGAGTAACTTAAATTACAGGTTTCAGCTTTATAACACAAAAATGTCAATGGAACGGACCGCTTGAAAAGAGAGAAACTAATCTAGAAGTGCGTTTTTGACGAAGAGGATACGAGTCTGTTTATTTCTTCCAATTCCGTATCTGTAAGGTCTCTCCATTTGCCGACTGGAACATCTAATTTTACGTTCATGATACGTATTCGTTTCAGCCTTTGAACGTTGTAGTCCAAATATTCGCACATGCGTCTAATTTGTCTGTTCAGACCTTGGGTAAGTATAATCTTGAATTCATATTTGCCAATCTGCTCTACCTTGCATTTTCGTGTTACGGTATCTAAAATGGGCACGCCATTTTGCATTCGCTCTATAAAATCAGAAGTAATGGCCCGGTCTACGGTTACCAGATATTCTTTTTCATGGTGGTTTCGGGCACGAAGAATTTTGTTTACAATGTCTCCATCGTTGGTCAAAAAGATAAGACCTTCACTAGGTTTATCCAATCTGCCAATAGGAAAAATACGTTTAGGATACTTAATGTAGTCAATTATATTATCCTTTTCAACACTCGTATCTGTAGTGCAGACAATACCAATAGGTTTGTTAAAGGCTATATAAATGGGTTTCTCCTGGGGTTCCGAAATTAATTTACCATCTACTCTTACCTCGTCTCCTTCGGTAATTTTTGTGCCCATTTCCGGTACTTTTCCGTTAATGGTGACCCTGCCTTGGTCTATGAGTTTATCTGCTGCACGACGCGAGCAAAAGCCAACTTCACTTAGGTATTTGTTAATTCGGGTCTGTTTGGGTTCTTGCACGCTTTTCTCTTTTAGAAATGCAAATTTACAGGATTCTAAAATGGTATGCTAACAAGTTTTTTTTTGAGGCGAAGTTTATATGGGTTCTTTTTAACGCTTCGCCATCATCCGTAAGGTAAACCAACCTAAAACCACTATTATGGTTCCCATAATTAACCATAACCATAGTTTGTTTTCAAAAAGAGGACTTTTTGAAGCTTGTTTGGTTTTTTTGATTTTATGGATATCCCCCAATTTTAAAGTAGGTGCATGCGGTGGAATGGAATGTGTTATCTGCTGAATATCATATTTGGGGCTATGAGCTTTTTTTTTGCCGTAGACCAAGTAATAATCCGCCTCGGTAGAAAAACGGGCCAATAATGAATGTGCATACCCTTTTGCGATTGCGGATTCTATCTCCAACGCTTCATTATCGTTGTTCTGAATGGTGATTCTTAGCTTTTCCGCTAGCGTACTGGCAAATTTAAAACCTGTGGTATCTACAGATGCTAGAGTTCCGTTAAACAAGTTTCTGTAAGTATATTTTATGCCTTTCTCGGTTTGAATACTATCGGATATATATTGAAGCTTCACAGAACGGTAGTAATCTATTTTGTCCGCTACTTTTAGTTTTAGAAAACTAATGGGCAATCTTTGGTTCAAATCTATATCTATGATGGTCTCCTTACCTTTTTGGTCTATATTCATAAAGGTAATAGGGTAGGTGTTGTATAAAGCATCTACGGAACCGTCCAAACTTATTATGGCCTTTTGTAGTTTGGGGTTTTCATCAGTTTTGACCAATAGCCGATAATATTTGTACTTGGATTCGGGAAAAGTTAAAGTACTGTATGTATAACTGGTCTGGTTGTTTTGGATGGATAAAATACGATAATCATCCAAGATTTTAAACCACTCATTTTGGGTTTGACTTCCTTCTAGAACAATATGCCAGTTAAAATTGGTTTCATTAAATTTTAAATCGATTTTATTGATAGCCTCCGTAGTAGGAACTTCATAGGTAAAGTAATACCCATTTTTGGTAGACGCCGTATTAAGCGGTTTAAAGGCGATTTCTTTTTTGTTGTTTTTTTCGGAAGTAACCTTTAGCATATAGGGAGCTTCTATGGTGTCCGTCTCGGTAACACCATAAATACGAATATCGGAAAGGTCATCTTTCGTGTTGTGAAATACGTGATTGGGTAAAGCAATTGTTTGCCATTCTTCTGAAATACCGTTTAGTTCTTGTTGGTATTCATACGTAGAAAGCTGCCCGAAAGCTATAGTACAAGACCACACTCCAAAGAAAAAAAGAATTTTATTTTTCAGGTTCATCCGAAATAACATTTTTGTATTTATTATAGAGAAATGAGATGATCAGCAACAGTACACCTAACGAAACAAAAACAATGGTCTTAGAGATAGTATTAAGTGATGCTATGTCATAGAGAAACAATTTGGCCAATGTAACGCCAAATAGAGAAATGGCGCCAATGCGCAGGTACTTTCGCTGCTTATTGATTCCAAGTGCAATAAGGAACAGTGCATATACGCCCCAGAGAATACTTAAAGCTAATTTGTAGGATTGGTCGGAGCCGGCAAGGTCCATCCAATTTAACAGCTCGCTGCTAAGGATATAAAGGATTGAAATATGAGTTATTATTTCAATGGGTATTTTTAGATTGATATTCATAAAAGTACGTTTAGAGAGTTTTATGAGGGCAATCCATAAAAGCGCAAAAAATGCAAATGATATATAACGTAGGGCAATGTTCATTACGCCAATTTCGTAATATTCGGAAAGTGCACGGTCTATATAGCTTTCGCGTAGTTCACTTAGTAAGTACAATCCTGCAGTTAGAAAAAACAGACTAGCGGCTACACCCGTAATCAAAGTGCTTAGGCCCAATATTCTATTTTTAATTTTTTTGATGTTCGCAAAGGCAATGATGCTTAGGAATAAAAAAGTGTAATTAAAAAGCCAAATACTACTAAAGTCGTTTAAGTCATAATTGTACTCACTATAACTATACGTATCATCTGGTTTTAGTTCTACTTCCGATGCTGCAAACATGGAGTTCCAATACTGTTCTATTTCTAGAAAAAGGGACATATAAGAAACGAACAGTAAAATAATTGGTATAACAAATGACATGACCAATGGTAGCTTGGAAGCAGGTTTTTCATTTGGTGTAAATCTGTGTTTTTGATTTATCAAATTAATGAAACCAAAAGCAACAAGAAATAGCATTGAGGTTAAAAAGTAGCTATTGAAAATAGGGGTTATATCCGTTTTTGAAAAGTAATTGCTATAGCCAGCGCCCCAATCTTCGGTAAGACTAAGAAGAGCCAAAAACATAAGCGGGTAGGAGAGGTGCTCATAAAACGAAACCTTCTCGGTCCGGCCAATATAGAATAACAATGCGGCCTGTAATGTCCATAACAAAGTAACCCAATTACCGTCTAATTGGACGGGTATGGCAATTGTAATGAATACAAGAACAAGCCCCGCAACTAGATGAAAGAGGTTACGGTCTGCCAGTTTTTTCTTGAAGAGTATGGCACTTACTATAAAATGTACAATAGCATTCGTTAATGTAAAAACTCCAAGGAGGTCCTTGCCAGTTTCGTGGTTGGATAAAAGACTATATCCCAGACCATAGAAAATAAATGAATTTAAGAGCAGCAATACAATATCGCTCTTTAGGAACTTTTCTTTTTTAATTACTTTATACGCTAAAAACGTAGCATAAAATATAACGAAAAAAACGGTTAAATATATGAATGCCATTGAAAAATGATCTTCTGTTGTGTAGGAGAAAATCATCCATGAGCTATAAATAAGATAGGTAAAGGAAAAGGCGGAATAGAAAAGAAGCTTCCAATATTTTTTTAAGGAAATGACCAGAATTCCTATATTAATGCACGCCATATAGGCGAATAATGTAGCGGCGCTTCCAGAATCGTTACTTAGTAAAAACGGTACGGCATAAGCGCCAACGAGTCCAATATGGGCAATAACTTGTTTGTTATAATTTAGGGCCGCAACAACCCCGAAAATGGTAAAAATAAGCATTAAAGCAAACGCCATTAATTGCGGAAACAAGCCATAAAAACTGTAAGCGGCAAAGGTTATGAAATAAAGAATGGCCAAGGCGCCGCTTACTAGTACGGCACTATAATTTTCATATTTGGCCTTTAACTTTATTCCAAAGCCTATAAGACCTAACCCTGCTAAATAGCCTAGTATGATTCGGGTAAGCGGACTTATTAATTCATTTTCTATGGAATATTTAGCGCCAATGGCTACACCAATTACGGTTATAGCAATACCAATTTTATTGATGAGGTTTTCTCCTATAAACTTCTCAAGATTGGATTTGCCTTTTGGCTTTTTTATTTTTTTTGGAACCTCTGGAGTGGCAATAGGAGGTTGAATAACGGGTTCAGCCGTTTCCTGAATTATTTGTTGTTCAGTATTTGTAGGTTCTGGAACCGTGCTAGCTTCCTGAATGGGTTCGGGAATTACTTGTTCTTTGGCCAGTTGGTCAGGACGCAGTTTTTTTAGGTCTTCAATTTCTTGGTAAAGTGCCATCAGTTCCTTGGCAAAACCCTCTTGTTTACTTAGAAGTAGTTCAAGTTTTTGGTTTAACTGGTCAATTCGGTCTTGGTGATTGGACATGTTGTGGTTCCTTTTTGTTGTCCCAATAGAAAATATAAAGCCACAGGACTAACCTATATAACGGAAGATGAAATGATTTATTGATAGGAAGCTAAGATATAAGAGGATATGAGTCCTAATTTAGAACCGAGAAACGACTACTTGGATACCGGGTAGCGATTTACTGCTTTCTGTTCAGTTCAAAACTATAAAGTTGCCTACCTAGCTCGGCTAGAAACGGAATGCCAATAGCATCATATTCATAAGTATTGTCGTTAAAGACCCCATTTGAATTGACCAATACGGTGGCGGTAATCATAAATTCCACATTGTTAATAGTATCCTTAATGTAAGCGCAGTCGGTTAAAGTGCCATAAGCAAAACCCACCTTGTTGTAGATTTCAATGTGGTCCGGAATGTTTTCTTTGGTATCTCCATACATGAAAAACTTACAATACCCATCATAGAAGTCCGTGGCGTTGTAACCCGCATTTCTTGGCACGGTACGCATAGCGCTCATTAAGAAGTGGTGTTGTTTGTCGCTCAAATTAAAACGCTCGTTCTTGTCAAATTTTTCGGGAAAAATGATTCGCTTTAAAAGAGAACTTTGAGCTTCAATGGCGTAATAATTCTTTAAGCTGAAATCAAATGGTTCAACCATAAGGGAATCGTCTTCGTAAAAACCTGTCCCCTTTTTTATATGATTAAGTTCAAGAGCTTTGGGAAAGATGTTAATGGTGGAGGGCAGCATGTACGTAGTGCTGTCGTTCTCATAAACAATTAATGGTTTTGTGGCGGTATTTTCTTCTCCATTGCCCAGTCTTTGCCATATACGAACAGGAGAAATACCTTTTCTTTTAAGAATTGCATTGATGGAATCCTGTCCTAAAAATTCAATCAACCTGTTATTTGCATCGTTATCGCTTACTGCGAATATTTGTGAGATAGCTTCTGAAAAAGTCGTTTCCACAGAATCGCCTTCAACGTAAAACCGCGTATCAAGATCAAGAGAATCCATTTGGTTCAATTGCTCAAGGGCCACTACTGCCGTTGGGAATTTTACAGTGCTGGCAGGGTAGAAGTAGTTGTTTGAATCTACTTGAAAATCAAAATCATCAAAGTAAACTTGGTTCCCTTTTCTATTGATTTGAGTATACCGTATCTGAACTTCATGCTCGTTTAGGTGGTCCATTACTCGCCGTATTTTTGGAGAGTCGGAGTTTAGTATTGCCATTAGCGGGTCTCCTACTTTTTCTTCCTTTTTGGATGCACAGGAAAAAAGGAGTACGAGACTTAGGGTTATAAAGGCAAACTTATTGTACATGAGCTTCAATACATTTTATAATACTTGGTGTTACGACCTAGTTCTGGGCCGGTTCAACATACACTTCTCCTCTATGGGGTTTAAGGGCATCCCTAACGGATATCATTTCGGTCTCATCTACCACCATAAAGGCTATACTGTGCATTTCGTTAAAATCCTGGGAACCGGTAATATTAAGATTGGTTTTTTCTAGGGCAATAAACTCCTTTAGATGGATAACGTGATGTTCTGCAGTTTTTTGTGCGGCTGGACCTCTAAAATCCCATATCAATTTTATTTTTCTACTCATAAAATTTGTATTCTATCTACTGTGGATGATTAACAGGAATCCTCAATTTAAGTTTTTCACTATAATTCGGGACTAATTTTTTAAACTAATTAAAGCTACGAAAGGGTAAAAGTAATATGGTTGCAACTAACAATAGTCTTTCATTCAAGTAAATTTATATAAACAAAGTGGAATGTGTAGGTATAGGATTACAACTGAAATTAAAAAGTCTGTTAAGAGCCTAGTGGTCTATTGCCTACCGTAACGGAATTGCTATTTTTGCCCCATGAGATTAAAAATAACACCATTGTGCTATCTGGTTCGTTGCTGGGCCGTTATGGCAACTTTATCCCTTTTTGTGGGCTGCGGTTCTTTTTTGGCGAAAGATGAACCTGGATATTTAGCACGTGTTGGTGAAAACTATTTATATCGCGAAGATGTGGCCAAATTGTTGGCCAAAGGTATTTCTAAGGAAGATAGTGCTTCATTCGTAACCAACTATATTAACAATTGGGCTTCTAAACAGTTGTTGCTGGAAAAGGCAAAAATTAACCTTCCCGAAGAGAAACTAGCGGCATACGATGTTCTGGTTTCGGATTACCGTACGGATTTGTATACCAGAGCGTATAAAGAAGCATTGGTGCAACAAGATGGAGATACTGTAATAAGCGCTTCTCAATTGAACGGATTCTATGAGCGGGAGAAGGAAAATTTTAAATTGAAGGAAAAAATTGTGAAACTTAGGTTTGTAGAGTTACCTACTCAATTTTTGAATAAGGACGATGTGATAAGTAAACTAAAACGTTTTAAAAAGGACGATATTAGTTATTTGGATTCTATTGGGGTACAGTTCAAGAAATTAAACTTTAACGATTCTATATGGGTAAGTGCCACTAGAATTATTGAGGAAATACCACCACTTACCTTTGAAAATGCCGATAAACACCTAAAAAAATCACAATTTTTTGAGTTGGAGGATGCAAACGGGGTATATTTGGCAAAGGTTACCGATGTTCTAGATGTTAATGACGTCGCTCCACTATCTTTTATTGAACCTACCATTAAGCAGGTTTTGCTAAGTAGAAGAAAACTCGATTATTTACGAAAACTGGAAACAGAAATTATAGATGAGGCTATTAAAGAAAAAGAATTTGAAGTTTACGAGCAAGGTGAATAAGTATATTGCCATTTTGGGTTGCTTCTTGATTGCGGGAAGTGCTGTTGCTCAAGAAACTGAAGAAGTTACCGAAAGTCAAGAAGAAGTTACAGAACCAGCTATGGATGCTGAGGCTAGTGCGGAAATGGATTCGGTTAAGCCTACAAACTTTAAAAAAATTAAGCTAGATGGTATTTCTGCAGTTGTAGGGGACTATGTTATCCTAGAATCTGATATAGAAAAAACCCTTATCGATTTAAAAAGCCAAGGAGTTTCAACTGCGGATGTTACCCGTTGCGGACTTTTAGGTAAATTAATGGAAGACCGTTTATATGCCCACCAGGCCGTGCAGGATAGTCTTTTGGTTTCGGATGATGAGATTGCGGCTACTACTGATCGTCAGATTCAGTCTTTTGTGCAACAGACAGGCTCTATGGAGAAACTGTTGAAGTTCTACAAAAAAGAAGATGAGGCCAGTTTACGTGAGGATATCAATAAAATTAATAAACTGAGAATGCTTTCCGAAAAGATGCAATCCAGTATTGTTGAGAAAATTGAAATTACACCAGAAGAGGTTCGTCAGTTTTTTAATAAAATTCCGGAAGATGAACGTCCTGTTTTTGGTGCGGAAATGGAAATAGCACAAATCGTGAAATCTCCAAAACCTACAGAAAAGGAAGTTCAGGATGTCTTGGATAAACTTAACGAGATTAAGGCAGATGTAGAGGATAACGATGCAAGCTTTAGCGTAAAGGCTATTTTATATTCACAAGATCCAGGTTCAAAGTCAAAAGGTGGTTTTTATAGTATAACTAAGGATACCGGGTTTGATAAGACATTTAAGGATGTAGCTTTCAGTTTGGCCGAGGGTGAGGTTTCTGAACCTTTTGAGACTCAATTTGGATATCATATTATTTATATTGAGAAAATTAGAGGTCAAGAATTGGATTTACGTCATATCTTAATACAACCTAAAATATCTCAAACCGCTTTGGATGAGGTAAAGCAGGAGTTAGATACTATTCGTAAGCATATTATGGAAGGTAAATATACCTTTGCTCAGGCAGCCCTTAATTTTTCGGATGAAAAAGAAACAAAGTTTGATGGTGGCCTTTTAAGAAACCCTACCAATTTTGATTCTAGGTTTGAGTTAACAAAAATGGATCCAACATTGTACAACCAAGTACGGAACCTTAAGGATGATGAAATTTCATATCCTTTATTGGAGGAAGATCCAAGAGGTGGCGGTCCTAAATATAAAATCTTAAAGGTTACCAACCGTTATGATGAGCATGTAGCCGATTTTTCTAAGGATTACATTAAGATCCAACAATTGGCAAAAACCGAAAAGCAGTACAAAGCCATTAAAAAATGGATGGACGAGCATATAGAGGATACCTATATTAGCGTAAACGAAGACAACAGGGACTGCGATTTTGCCAATAACTGGGTAAAGGAATAAATGAATGTCAGACGTTCAGGCAATCAACAATCTTGTAGAAAAACACCAGGCGCTTAAAAAGGAAATTGCCAAGGTCATTGTAGGCCAAGATGTGGTAATAGACCAAATTCTTTTGAGTATTTACACCGGTGGGCACTCTTTGTTGATCGGGGTTCCCGGATTGGCAAAAACGTTAATGGTGAATACCATAGCCCAGACATTGGGGTTGGATTTTAAACGTATTCAATTTACTCCTGATTTAATGCCAAGTGATATTCTTGGTAGTGAGGTCTTGGACCAAAACAGAAACTTTAAGTTTATAAAGGGGCCGATCTTCGCAAATATTATTTTGGCGGATGAGATTAACAGAACACCTCCAAAGACGCAAGCAGCCCTGCTGGAAGCCATGCAGGAACGTTCCGTAACCATTGCAGGTCAGCAACATAAATTGGAGCTTCCTTATTTTGTGCTGGCCACCCAAAACCCTATTGAACAGGAAGGTACATACCCGCTTCCAGAAGCGCAGTTAGACCGTTTCATGTTCGCTATTGAGTTAAAGTACCCTTCCGTTGAGGAAGAAATAGAGGTTGTTAAAAGTACCACTTCGGACCGGTCAGTAAATATCAAGGCATTATTTAACGCACAGGAAATAATTGATGTGCAGCAATTAGTGCGTCGTATACCCGTTCCGGACAATGTGGTGGAGTATGCCGTTAAATTGGTGAATTCAACCCGTCCAAATTTGGATACGGCAAGTGATTATGTTAAGCAATATATAGATTGGGGAGCAGGACCAAGAGCTTCGCAGAATCTTGTTTTAGCAGCAAAAGCTCATGCGGCTGTTCACGGTAAGTTTTCACCGGATGCCGAAGATGTCCAAGCTGTTGCCACCGGTATTTTAAGACATAGACTTATTAAAAACTACAAAGCAGAGGCCGAGGGTATTTCAGAAGAAACCATTATTGGTAAATTACTCTAGTTAAAAATTAACATATCTGCTGTAAATTTGCAGGTTTTCTGCCTTTAATGCCTTCGTTAGTGTAACCGAAAGGCAATCTACTGATCAATTTCTAAAAAAGGTGTGAATCCTAAGGCAAAAGTTTTATTTACGCTTCTTATTTTCTTAATTTTACGGGATTACAATAACTTAAACAAATTAGATAATGGCATTTGATATTGATATGATCAAAGGGGTGTACGCCAATATGGCCGAACGTGTTGAAAAAGCGCGTGAAATTGTCGGCAAACCGCTTACCCTTTCAGAGAAGATTTTATATTCCCATTTATGGGACGGTAACCCTAGCAAAGCATTTACAAGGGGAAAAGACTATGTGGATTTTGCTCCAGATCGTATCGCTTGTCAAGATGCTACTGCGCAGATGGCCCTTTTGCAATTTATGCAGGCCGGAAAGCCAAAGGTAGCAGTACCAACTACAGTACACTGTGATCACCTTATACAGGCTAAAAACGGTGCTACGGCAGATTTAAAATCTGCAAATACAACCAGTGCCGAGGTATTTGATTTCTTGGAGTCTGTTTCCAATAAATATGGAATCGGTTTCTGGAAACCAGGTGCAGGTATTATTCACCAAGTTGTTTTGGAAAACTACGCATTTCCAGGTGGAATGATGATTGGTACGGATTCGCATACGGTTAACGCAGGTGGTCTAGGTATGGTAGCTATTGGTGTTGGTGGTGCAGATGCTGTTGATGTAATGGCAGGTATGGCCTGGGAACTTAAGTTTCCAAAATTGATCGGAGTAAAATTAACAGGTAACATTTCTGGCTGGACAGCTCCAAAGGATGTTATCTTAAAAGTAGCCGAAATACTTACCGTTAAAGGAGGTACCGGTGCTATTGTAGAATACTTTGGAGAAGGAGCCAAGAACCTTTCTTGTACTGGTAAAGGTACTATCTGTAACATGGGTGCTGAAATAGGGGCTACAACTTCTACATTTGGATATGATGAGTCTATGGAGCGTTATTTACGCGCTACTGATAGAGCGGATGTTGCCGATGCAGCAAATGCGGTTAAGGAACATTTAACTGCCGATGCAGAGGTTTATGCAAATCCGGAACAATATTTTGATGAGGTTATAGAAATTAACTTATCGGAATTAACACCATTGTTGAACGGACCTTTTACTCCGGATTTATCTACGGGAGTGGGAACCGATATGACTAAAAAAGCAACTGAAAACGATTGGCCACTTCAAGTAGAGTGGGGATTAATCGGTTCATGTACCAACTCTTCCTATGAAGATTTATCAAGAGCTTCTTCAATTGCGCAGCAAGCCTTGGATAAAGGAATAAAAATGAAGTCGGAATTAGGTATTAACCCTGGTTCTGAGCAAGTTCGTTATACTGCTGATAGAGACGGTATCTTACAGGTTTTTGAAAAATTGGATGCTAAAATCTTTACAAATGCTTGTGGACCATGTATCGGTCAATGGGCAAGATATAACGATCCAAAAAATGCACCTAAAAACAGTATAGTTCATTCGTTTAACCGAAACTTTGCTAAGCGTGCAGATGGTAATCCAAATACGCATGCCTTTGTTGCATCACCTGAAATTACGGCTGCAATAGCTATTTCCGGTCGTTTGGATTTTAACCCTATCACGGATACTTTGATCAATGAAAATGGTGAGGAAGTTAAATTTGACGAGCCAACAGGATGGGAGTTGCCACCAAAAGGATTTGCTGTTGAGGATGCAGGATTCTTAGCGCCAGACGAAGATGGTTCCGGTGTAGAGGTTATTGTTGCTCCGGATTCTGAAAGATTACAGTTATTAGAACCTTTTACACCAATTAAAGACGAAAGCCTTATGGGTGCTAAGCTTTTGATCAAAGCATTCGGAAAGTGTACAACGGATCATATTTCTATGGCAGGACCATGGTTACGTTTCCGTGGACATTTAGATAATATTTCCAATAACTGTTTAATTGGTGCTGTAAATGCATTTGGCCATAAAACAAATATGGTTAAAAACCAGTTAACAGGAGAATACGGTGGTGTTCCTGATACAGCACGAGCTTATAAAGCGGCAGGAGTAAGATCGGTAGTGGTGGGTGATCACAACTACGGTGAAGGTTCTTCTCGTGAGCATGCGGCTATGGAGCCAAGACATTTAGGTGTTGCAGCTGTAATCGTAAAATCTTTTGCGCGTATCCACGAAACAAACCTTAAAAAACAAGGTATGTTAGGATTGACTTTTGCCAACGAGGCAGATTACGATTTAGTACAGGAAGATGATACATTCAACTTTATAGATATTGCCGAGTTTGCACCGGACAAGCAATTAACTTTAGAGTTGGTACATGCAGATGGTAGCAAAGATGTAATCAAATTGAACCATACGTACAATCAACCTCAAATAGATTGGTACAGAGAAGGTTCTGCATTGAACGTTATCAAAAAGGAAAATGCAGCCTAATTCCTATTGAAATAGTATATTAAAACTCCCGTTAATTAACGGGAGTTTTTTAGTTTTATAACTATCCAACATTTTTTATGAAAAGAAAAACTTTCTTTACACTCATTATCATGGCCTTTGTGCTTTCTTTCTTTGTTACACCTGTGGGATATTGGGGAAAGGTTTGGCTTATGCGCTTGTTTGCTTCTCCCCCCGAAATTATAGCTGTAGATGATAGGAAAAAAATAGATGGGTACGATTGGAAACTTAAGGATGCCAACTGGGATTTCTTTAACCTGAATGAATCCAAAGGAAAGGTTTTATTTATTCATTTCTGGGCTTCCTGGAATACGCCAAGTGCAGCAGAACTAAACGGTATTCAAACATTATATGATGCTTACTCGGATGGAGTTGATTTTTATATCGTTACAAATGAAGAACGTGAGCCGGTAGAAGAGTTCATGGCTAAGAATAAATATACATTTCCTGTAACCTACAGAATTGTGGGAGAGGGGGCTCCTTTTGAGATACCAAAGATACAAGGGACCTATATCATTGATGATAATGGAGAAATTATAGTTAACTCTCAGGAAACTCATGATTGGGATAGCGCTACAGTAACCCAACTATTAGATTCAATAACGGATAAATCTTGAAGATATCGTTCAAATATATATTTCTTGGGCTACTCCTTATAATTATTTGTGTCCTATTTACGCCTATAGGGCCTAAACTTAGAGCTTATGTGGGAAGAATTGTTTCATATAGTTCAGTAAAACTGAAAGCCGAAAAGACGATTCCTGAAAGTACATATAGTTGGGAAGTAAAAGACTTGGATGGAAAGGCATACCTTTTCCAAAACACTAAAGGGAAAATCGTTTTCATTAATCTTTGGGCCACATGGTGTAAGCCATGTTTAGAAGAATTGCCCAGTATTCAAGCTTTATATGAAGATTACCAAGATAAGGTAGACTTTTTGCTCGTTAGTAAAGAAGAGTCTAAGAGGGTCAATACATTTGTTTCCAAGAAATCTTATCAACTGCCTTTCTATTTGGCTGAAGGTCAGATACCTCAAATATTTAAATCTGCGACCTTACCAACAACCTATATTATAAATAAGCAGGGTAAAGTGGTTAGAGCGGAAAACGGTACAGTTAATTGGAATAGCGAAGAAATTAGACAGTTTCTTGATCAACTTTTAATGGAGTAGCAGATTATGACCTGTTCTTGAAATACTTAAAGGGAACGATTAGCATACCAAAACATTCCCCATCTTTTTTACCTAAGTGTTTATGATGCATTTTGTGAGCTCTGCGTACACCCTTGGCATACCAGTGGTTCGCATTTCTAAATAGTTTAAACCGTTGGTGAATAAAAATGTCGTGGACTAGAAAATAAGCTATGCCATAAACCAATATACCAAAGCCTAAGGGCCAACCGTACCAAAAAGATGTCTCTGCACCTAAGTAAAAGAGTACGATGCTTACGATGGCGTAAAAAACAAAAAAAGCATCATTTCTTTCAAACCATGAATCGTGGTCTTTTTTATGATGATCGCGGTGTAAATTCCAAAGAAAGCCATGCATAATATATTTATGGGTAAACCATGCCATAAATTCCATAAAGGAAAATGTGCCAACAAATAGGAGTATCCAAATAATCACTTTCATTTAAACCAAGTTCAATTTATAATTCACGTACGATTTGGCCAATACACCAAACTTCTCGTAGTTGGGAACACGAATACGCACTTTTCTAATCTCCAAAGAGGGTGTACGCTGTAGTTTTTTCAGTAATCTATAATAATACTTATAGGCTGTGTAGACGCCAAATTTGGCTTCATTAGGTAACTGAAGAATACCTGAGTAGGCCAGTTCAAAATCTGCTTTAATTTCATTTACGATTCTTGTTTTTGATTTTTCGTCCAACATAGCTAAATCCGTATTTGGAAAATAGCTTCGGTTTAAATCTTCAAAATCGCTTTTTAAATCTCTGAGAAAGTTCACCTTTTGAAAAGCGGAACCTAATGCCATAGCTGTCTCCTTTAGATTGTTGTATTTCTCCATATCGCCTTTTACAAAGACCTTTAAACACATGAGTCCCACTACATCTGCAGAGCCATAAATATACGCTTTGTACTCCTCATCTGTCCTATAGACATTCTTGTAGAGATCCATTCGCATACTCTTCATAAATGCTGCAACCAGTTCGTAAGGCAAGTCATATTTGTGATAGGTATGCTGAAATGAGTTGAGAATAGGATTAAGGCTTATTTTTTGTTCCAAAGCATCCTTTAGGCTTGCTTCAAACTGATTAAAAAGTTTTTCCTTGTTGTATTGATCAAACGTATCAACAATTTCGTCCGCAAAACGCACAAAGCCATATATGTTATAAATATCCGCTCTAATGGTAGGGGATAACATTTTGGTAGCCAATGTGAACGAGGTGCTGTAGGACTCTGTCACAATCTGACTACACTGGTAAGAAACTTTATCAAATAGGGCTTTCATAGTATTGGCTTTTAGACGTTCTTATTGATTAATTCGGATACGAGTTTGCCCGATATTAAAGCCGGAGGAACGCCAGGACCTGGAACGGTCAACTGGCCGGTAAAATATAGGTTTTTTACTTTTTTACTTTTTAGACTAGGTCTCAGAAAAGCTGTTTGACTGAGAGTATTGGCCATGCCGTAAGCATTTCCCTTATAGGAATTATATTGCTCAACAAAGTCATTTACACAAAAAGACTCTTTAAAGATAATATTATTTTTTACGCTTTGGTCTGTTCGTTTTTCAAATCTATCTAAAATGATATCAAAATATTGCTCACGTAATTTAGGTGTGTCAGTTAAATTAGGGGCAATTGGTATAAGGAAAAATCCTGTTTCGCAATTTTTAGGAGCCATGCTCAAGTCTGTTACCGATGGGAAATTTGCATAGAACAAAGGGGCTTTGGGCCAACTTGGGTTATCGTAAATTTCCTGTGCATGACGTTCAAAATCGGTATCAAAGAATAGATTGTGGTGGTTTATGTTTTCTAGCTTCTTGTTGAAACCTATGTAGAACAATAATGAAGATGGAGCAAAAGTTTTCTTGTTCCAGTAGGCTTCTGAATATTGCCTGTGTTCGGGGTCTAACAAAGTTTCGGAATGATGATAGTCGGCTCCGCTTAAAATTACATCGGCAGAAATATCTTTTCCGTTAATTGTGGCTCCAACGGCAATACTATTAACCACCTTTATTTTTTCTGCTGCTGCATCAGTACATATTTCTACGCCCAATTCTTCCGCTAGGTCATTCATGGCTTTAACCACCTGGTACATTCCACCTTTTGGATGCCACGTTCCTAAACCAAAATCGGCATAGTTCATAAAGTTGTAGAAAGAAGGTGTACGATTGGGTTTAGCCCCTAGAAAAAGCACTGGAAACTCTAATGTAGAAACCAATTTAGGGTTCTTAAATTTTTTACGAACTTCTCCGCTAATCGTTTTAAAAAACTGGTCTACTCTTAAGGCCGTCTCAGGGGTAATGAGCTCTAGAGGTGATAGACCTGGCCGTAACACAACTTTATTTATGGCTATATCATAGTTCTTCTCTGCCTTTGCAATGAAATCCTTTAGGTGATTAGCACTTCCAGGTTCAATACGTTCAAATTCTTTGCAAATATCATCCATGCAATCACCAACGGTGATATTATCGTCCGTAAAAAATATTTTATAAGCAGGATTTAATTTATCTAGCTGATAAAAATCTGCTGTTTTCTTTCCAAAGTCATTGAAGAACGAGTCAAAAATGTCCGGCATCCAGTACCAACTGGGCCCCATATCAAAAGTGAATCCGTCTCTGACCAGTTGTCTGGCCCTGCCACCTACGGTTTTGTTTTTCTCGTAAATAGTTACCTCATGACCTGCTTTTGCCAAGTAGCATGAGGCCGATAGTGAAGAGAAACCTGAACCGATTATGGCAATCTTTTTTTTCATTATTAGAGTAGATTCATTTTAAAGCTGTCCAATAATTTTATCCATTGAATTAAAAATCTCTACGGTACCGGGTAAACTTTTTGAATCTATATGCTGGGTTTGGTGACCTAGTAACCAGAGCTTTTTATTTGAATAGTTTGATGCGAGTTTGTCAAATTGATAAACATAGTCGTTTATTTTGTCCTTGGTAGGTGAAACTGTAAAATAAGACACAAATGTTGTGTTTGAAAAGGTCTTCATTATTTCTTCTAGGTTCTCTAAGGGAACGGTTTGACCCAGGTAGACAGATTTGTACCCGTGCAGGGCAAATTCATAGTTAAGATAGAGCAATCCTAATTCATGAATTTCATTTTCCGGTAAATAGGCTACAAAAGTTGTGCTATTGTTGGTAGCGTCCCTTTCTTGAAGTTCTTGGCTGTTAATAAGAATTTTTTGTTTAATAAGGTTAGATACAAAATGCTCGTGAGCAGGACAAATGGTATCTGTTTGCCATAAAAGACCCAATTCGTTCAGGAGTGGTATAAAAACTTCTTTAAACACTTCAGAAAACGATTTTTCAAAAAGAAGAGTTCTATAGGTTTGGTTAAAGAGCTGTTGATCAAAATTGATCATAGCAAGTTTAAACTCATTAATAACATTACTCTTATCATTTTTAGAGGTTAACTCCGTAACCAATTTTGGAATCTTTCTCTCATCTAATTTGGCAATTTTTGATATTTTATGACCATAATTATAAAGTAGAGTAATGTTTAGGAGTTTTTGCAGGCTTTCTAGGCTATACCTTCTAATGTTGGTATCTGTTCGCTCCGGAGAAAGCAAGTTGTATCTTTTTTCCCATATTCTAATAGTATGAGCTTTTATTCCAGAGAGGTTCTCAAGATCCCGTATTGTGAAGGTTTTTTTTAAAGTGTTCATTCTTTTTGTAAAAATGTTAAACGAAATTACGTTTTTTTTCCCAAGATGCTCACTTGAAGTGTGCTCTTTTGCGGAAAAAATTGATTAGATAAGGAGAAGATAAGAAATATAGATAGAAAAAAACCATCAATGAATCTCATTGATGGTTTAATGTGCGCACGAGAAGACTCGAACTTCCACGACCTAGTGGCCACCAGCCCCTCAAGCTGGCGCGTCTACCAATTCCGCCACGTGCGCATGAGGGTTTGTCAAAAACTTTGCAAAGATAGAATAACTTTCTAATTAAATTTTAATAAAAGTAAAGATAGTGGGATGTTTTATAATTGCTTGACCTGAGCATCAGAAGTAAACATTTCGTTAGTTTTAAGTATCATAAGGGTTCGTAAAGCTAGCCATTGATTGCTTAAAGGGCCTGCTTTTAGTTTTGAACGAATTTTATTTTCTATTGATTTAGGTAAATAAGCAATAATGAGCCTTCTCATTTTTCTTCTTGCAGACTGTGTTCTCTGATCCTTATTATAATTCTTTACTAATTTTTCAATAAAGGCTTCAGGAAAAATTCCTAGCTCTTTTTTCTGTTCCAATGATTCACAAATATAAGACTGTACTTCAGGAAGATTTAGAATTTGCCCAACCTCTTGAACGGCTTCTCTTTTTGCAAAAGGAATTTCGGGAAACATTTCAGAAACAATTGACCTCCATATCTTTTTATTTGTTCTTAGTTCAATTGGCACCTGTTGAATTGATGAAACAATCTTTTGACTGAGTAAAGGGTTGATAACTTCAACATAAGCAAGTTTTATATCTTCAAGAGCAGCCGTTGTAATTGGGGTTCTATGTTGCAACCATAACCTGTCTCTCCAATCTCCTAAGGATTCGTTTTCCTTCTGATGCAAATGTTCTGGAATATCTTCATAATTAACGATAAAATCTTCCGGAATATCCGAGGATGTATAGTCAAAACTTGTCATAAGATTGCATGTGCGCCTGACTTGATAGGAATTAGTGACGGGCGGCTTTCTACCAAAGGCATCATACCCTCTAATTACTCCTCTTCCAGAAGCAGATAGTTGTCCCCATAACTCTAAACCATCTAAATATGCAGCAAGATGGTCTAGCCGCCCCTCACCAGCAGCTAAAAATCTTTCGAGGAGAATAGGAAAGCTGTTAGGGTTAAAATCCATTTTTGCATAAGAATGTTCCATATTGCAATTTTGTGCTAGATTCTTTGCGATGGATGCGTCGCTGGTAGGTAAGTCTAAGGCTTTGTCTAATCCCCATGTTACGGCATTAAGATTTTTGCCTTTTAGATGGTATAGAAGACTTCTGCTGTCCATTCCGCCCGAAAGAGCTAATGTCCATTTAGAAGTGTCTAATTTTAGACCTTTAATTGTTTCTTCTACAGCATTTTTCAATTGGGCTTCATGTGATAATTCCGTTTTTTCTTCATTTTCGGTCCTATCAAAATTGAAGTTTTGGTTATGGTCTATTTCAACCTTCCAATTACTGCGGTTTAATTTTAAGCGGGTTCTAGGCGGCACTATTTTTATTCTTTCGTCCCAAGAAAGGCCGGGTCCTAAGGTTCCAGTGCATAGAAACCAGCTACATGCTTTGCTGTTCAATTTAAAATCTCCCAAAAATGATACAATTAATCGTTGTGAGGTAGACGCCATAAAAATTTCATTATCATGGTAATACCATAAAGTTCTTGAAGCTGCATAATCTGATGCTATTTCGACTCTTTCCTTTTCTACACGGAATAAAGCATAGCTACCGTTTGGTAAAGGAGCGTTATATTTGAATAGTGAATCATCATGTTCACATGTGCCTAGGCAATAATTTACACCATCTTTTAGTATAGTCAATGCTGGATTGTATATTAGGCTGATGGTATTTTCATTTTTTGAAATATATGGTTGTTCGGCATGTACATTATTCGGTTCTATACGCTTTGCAATTTTTTTGGCAAGGGTTGAAATATCCTTTTTAACAGGGTTTTTAAAACAGACGGTTATCGCTTTGGCCATAATTTGTTAAGGAATTTTATTGAAAAAGAGTGTTTGAGTAGACAATGAGCCAACTCATATAGTCTAAAGAAATTAAGGGGGAGTTGTCTAAAATAACGTATTTGTCTGATATTGAATACTAAAACTATATTTTTGTTAAAATTTACTTTCTGATTTGAGTTATCCTTAAATAGTTTTAACCAATATAATTTTCCATTCGTCTACAGTTGTAGGCTATTCGTCTACACCTAATAAAAATTACAGTATTTATTTAAGAGTTTTGTAGTTCACATTAATAATGAGGCTATGGATATTTTATTGATTGAAGACGATGCTATTGAAGTAATGAAATTACAGCGAACTGTAAAGAAACTAGAACTCAAGCATAATATCATTGAAACGAAGAACGGTGAAGATGCTTTAAAAATCTTAAAATCAGGGAACAGATTACCGGATATTATTCTACTTGATTTAAATATGCCTAGAATGAACGGTATTGAGTTTTTAAGTATTCTAAGGGCAGATGATGTTTTAAAATACCTTCCTACAGTTATTCTTACAACTTCCGAAAATAGAGCAGATTTATTGGAGTGTTATAAAATTGGAGTGGCGGGCTACGTTATTAAGCCTTTGAAATACGAAGAGTACGAATCCAAACTACATAAAGTTCTTGACTATTGGAACATCAACCAATTAGTGAAAGGCTAACAATATATTGACTTTCACAACAAAAATTCGTTAGTACATACTACTTTTCCTACTTTTATTGATAAATAGAAGTATATGAAAGGTATAGTTTTTACGGAATTTTTGGAAATGGTCGAGTCTAAGTTCGGTCTTGAGACTCTAGATAATATTATAGAAAATGGTCAGTTGGCCTCAGAAGGTGTCTATACATCTGTAGGTACGTACGAATTTAATGAGATGGTTACGCTCATAACCAACCTTAGTGAAGAAACTAAAATTCCGGTTGGTGATCTTATATATGCGTTTGGTCTATACCTTTTTGCAGGTCTGGCCAACTCGCATCCTGAGGTTATTAAAAATTACAATACTCCACTAGGTCTACTTTATTGTATTGAAGACCATATTCATGTGCATGTCAAGAAGTTGTATCCTGATGCGGAACTACCTTCTTTTAAAATTTTGGATAAAACGGACACCACAATTTCTATGGTATATTCTTCTTCTAGGGGGTTGTATCGCTTAGCACATGGTCTTATAGAAAAAGCTTTTGAACATTTTGGTGGTACGGCAACAATTACCTATGACCTCTTGAAGGAAGATGGAACCGAGGTTAAATTTGATATTGTTCAAAATGGATAGCACTAAAGAGATTGAACTTCTTAAAAAAGCCTTAGAACGTCAGAAAAAAGCGCGTCAACAAGCTGAAAAAATCTTAGAGCAAAAATCTACAGAGCTCTATGAAACGGCACAGCGCTTAAAAGAGGCCAATGGCAAGCTAGAAAATTTGCTTACAGAAAAGGTTTCGGAGTTAGATGGTGTCTTCGTTAACATTATAGATCCTTATGTAGTCATGGATCTGCAAGCCAACGTTATAAAGATGAATACTTCGGCCAAAGATTTTCTAGGGTATGACAATACCAAGGAAGACGTTAACTTAACGGGCCTTGTACATAAAAAATACCTTCAATATACTGCTGAATCTTTCAAATACCTTTTAGAAGTAGGGACACTTAAAAATTACCGGGCAAAAATTAATGTTAAGAACGGTGATGAGAAATGGATAGAGATTAATAGTAGTCTTATTTATAATACCAAACAAGAACCCATAGGGGCTCAAGGTATCATTAGAGATATTACCCAAGAAATGGAAATCAAGGAGTTGTTGGCACAACAACGCAAGCAACTGGATGTCATTGTGGAAAACTCGCCTTTAGGCATTGTTCTAAGCGTTGGAGGTGAAATCATAAAAGCAAATACTACCTTCACGGAACTTCTGGGCTATTCGGAAAGTGAACTCAAAACCATGAAGTTGGATGACTTTTCCAAGGAGGAGGAAAGTTCTGGATCAGAAGATGTTGTACAGCAAATGCAGGAAGGAAAAACCGATAAGGCAGTTGTAATAAAAAGATACTTCAAAAAAGGAGGAGGCTGTTTGGTTGCAAAGACATCCGTAAGTGCTGTTAGAGGCGGAGACGGTAAGTTAAAGTACCTGTTGGCCATGATAGAAGATATTACAAGAGAGCGTGAGGCCGAGGAAAGACTGAGATACGAACGGGAAAAATATGCAAACATCATTGCAAACATGAATCTTGGTCTGGTAGAGGTAGATACAGATGATGTAATACAACTGGTAAACCAGAGCTTCTGTAACATGAGCGGTTTTAGAGAAGAAGAACTTTTAGGTAAAAAGGGAACCGAGATGCTAAGGGTACAGAATAAGAATGTTTTAGAGCACGAAGATGAAAAACGAATGCGGGGTGAATCCGATTCGTATGAGCTGGAGGTTATTGATAAAAGTGGAAAAAAGAAACATTGGTTAGTTAGTGGAGCTCCACGTTATGATAATAATAAAAAACTAATTGGTTCTGTAGGAATACATTTAGATGTCACTAAGCAAAAGTTACTGGAACTTCAAAAGGAACAATTGGTAAAGGAATTGGAACAAAGCAACCAAGGTCTTCAGGAATATGCACATATTGTTTCCCATGACTTAAAATCCCCTTTACGGAGTATAAGTGCATTGGCAACATGGATTCAGGATGATTACAAAGATGTACTGGACGAAGCAGGCCAGCAGAACTTAACCTTAATGCAAGAGAAAGTTGCCTCTATGGATAAGTTAATTCAAGGTATCTTGGAGTATTCTACCGCAAATAATTCGGAACTGGACAATTCCAGTGTTGATTTAAATGAAGTAGTAGAAAATATCAAAGAGAGCATCTTTATTCCAGAGCATGTATCCCTTGTGGTGCCCAAGGTCTTACCAACAATTGTTGCGGATAGTACAAAGATGCATCAGCTGTTCCAGAATATACTTTCTAATGCAGTGGTTCACATAGAAAAGGAAGTAGGGTTGGTAGAGGTGTTATACGTAGAAAATACTACGCACTGGCAGTTCTCTATAAAAGATAATGGTGTAGGGATTCCAAAGGAATACCATAAAAAAATATTCGAAATTTTTCAGTCTATCGGAGCAAATGAAAGATCAACAGGAATAGGGCTTTCTATTGTTAAAAAAATAATTGACCGCTATGAAGGCGAAGTATGGGTAGAGAGTGAAAAGGACATGGGTACGGAGTTTCACTTTACCATAAAAAAAGAACCAACTAACCTTAATAGCTAAAAATGAAGATCAAACAGGCCGTAAAGGAACCGGGGCAACCGTTCAAAATTGTATCAAAAGTAGAATCTACTTTAAAGGAACCTCTTGTTTTGGTCTTTGGAAATAGATACGCGTTGGAAGATGCCAAGCTTTATGATGAAGTAAGAAGTATATTTCCGGACGGACATATTGTGTTTGGTAGCACGGCTGGTGAAATCATAGGCGATTCCGTAAGGGAAAATACAGTCTCCTTGACCGCTATTGAATTTGAAAAATGCTCATATTCCATAAAAAGAAAGAACATATTGGAAATTGAAGATGATTTTAAATTAGGCGAAACTCTTCTTGAGGAATTTCCTAAGGAAGGTTTAAAACATATATTCTTGGTATCCGAAGGAAGTTCTGTTAACGGAAGTGCTTTAATCCAAGGTTTTGAGGGTGTTAGGATAGATAATATTGGGCTTTCGGGAGGTTTGTGCGGAGATGATGACCGTTTTGAAAGAACTCTTGCTTCCTACAATGAAAGCCCAAAGGAAGGCGAAATTATAGCTATCGGGTTTTATGGGGAGTCCCTAGAAATTACAAGCGCCAATTTTGGCGGGTGGACCCCTTTTGGTCCCGAACGGATTATTACAAAATCTAAGAACAACATACTTTATGAACTAGATGGTCAGCCGGCATTAGATCTCTATAAAAAATATCTGGGGGATAAAGCCAAAGAATTGCCAACATCGGCTTTGCTATATCCGCTTAATGTACGCATCAACGAAGATGAGGAACCTTTGGTTCGTACCATTCTTACCATTGATAATACGGCAAACACTATGACCTTGGCAGGAGACGTGCCTGAGGGAGCCCGTGTGCAATTAATGATGTCTACTGTAGATGATATAGCAGATGGGGCAAATACGGCCGCTCAATTTGCTATGAAAGACAGAAAAAATGAACCGGAACTGGCTATCTTAATAAGTTGCGTAGGAAGAAAATTGGTAATGGATCAGAGAACGGAAGAAGAGGTAGAGGAAGTAATATCCGTCATTGGTGATAATGCAGCGGTTACCGGATTCTATTCTTATGGAGAAATGGCGCCATTTGCTGGCCAAGATGCCTGTAAGTTACATAACCAAACTATGACATTAACCTTATTTAGCGAATAATGCACGCTCTACTTAAAAGACAGCTTAAGAAAAACCTACCGGCCCACCTTATTGAAAATGAGGAGATGCAGGAGTTTTTTGCTGCCGTAGAAAGGTCATATGAAAATTATGATGAAAAGCTAAGTATGATACAAAGGGCTACCGCCATAAGCTCAGAAGAATTGTTCGAAGCCAATAAGGAGTTAAGAAAAGAAGCGGAGAGACAGAAAAAAATATTAGCGTCATTGGAATTGGCAATGAACAGCTTAAGTTCAAATTTAGATGCGGGCGAGCAATTTCAGAATAATTCCAATCAACAGTTTGATGTAGAAAAACTGGCCAAACACATTAGCCATTTGGCCGAGGAGGTAACCAAAATTTCAGAAGAAAAAAAACTGCTTTTACAAGATTTAGAGACTAGGAACGAATCTCTTAATAATTACGTGCAAATGGTATCGCACGATTTAAAGTCGCCTATTCGCAATGTAAACGCCCTGTTGAGTTGGATTAAGGACGATAATGAAAATACCCTTACCCATGACAGTAAGGAAAATATAGAGTTGGCATCAAGTAATTTGATTAAAATGGACAATTTAATCAATGGTATTCTGGAACATGCCACAATAGGCATCAATATGGAATCCAAGATGAATGTTGATGTAAATATTCTTTTAAAAGAAATAGAAAGTTATGTGCCCTTGCCGGAAAATGTATCTATGGTTTATGGGGCTGGTTTTCCTGTAATTCATATTGAAAAACATTTGATAGAGCAGATTTTTGCTTATTTGATAACAAATGCAATCACAGCTACAAAACATCTGGAAAAGGGCTTGATTACCATAAGTTTTGAAGATGAAGATCAGTTTTGGAAATTCTCGGTAAAAGACAATGGAAAAGGAATACCCCAAAAGCACCAATCCTCTATTTTTGAAATGTTTAAAAAACTTGAAAACAATGACAGTGCCGCAGGTGTAGGCCTGGCATTGGCCAAGAAAATAGTAAAGTTGTACAACGGTTCCATAGAATTGGAATCAGAAGAGAATAAGGGAGCCAATTTTTCGTTTACGATTAAAAAATAATACTATGGAACAGCCCAACCTTAAATATATAAAGGAGTTATCGGGAGATGATATTGAGTTTGAAGAGAAATTTATTTCTATCTTAAAGGACGAATTTCCTTCGGAGAAGGCATCGTATCAAGAACACATAGTCAACAAAGAACTAGCTTTGGCCGCTGATGTTGTGCATAAACTGAAACATAAGTTCAATATTTTGAGCATGGAAGACGCGTATAGGTTTGCGGTTACATTTGAAGAACAGTTAAGAGCCGGAACAGCTGATATGGATTCGGATTTTTTAGTAATTTTAAACAAAATAGAAGATTTTCTAAAAACCATTTAATAGTATGACCTGTATTATCGTAGACGACGAAGCAACGGCACGCGCCATAGTGGAAAAGCATTGCTCTACCGTGGCAGATTTAAATGTCGTTGGTGAGTTTGATAATGCCATAGATGCTATTAAATTCTTAAATCAGCAAGATGTAGATGTGGTTTTTTTGGATATACACATGCCCGGTTTTAGTGGTGTAGATTTTGTTCAGACCTTAAAAAATTGTCCTAAAGTAGTATTGACCACATCAGATACGGAATTTGCCATAGCTGCTTATGAATATGAATCTATTGTAGATTATATGGTCAAGCCCCTAACGGCGGACCGGTTCAATAAGTCTATTCAGAAAATAAAAAATGCACTCGCCAAAAAAGAAACTCCTGTTACGGATATTAAGGCCAAAAGTAGTTCAGATACCGCTCAAGATTTATATATTAATATAGATAAAAGGCTTATAAAGCTTAAGTTTGATGAAATTTTGGTCGTTAAGGCCCAAGGCGATTATATTGATATTAACACAGAGGCAAAAGACTATCGCGTACATACTACGCTTAAAAAAATAAAGGATAAATTACCTGAGAAAACATTTCTACAAATACACAGGTCCTACATAATTAACTTTACGAAAATAATTGATATTGAAGACAACAGTGTCCTCATTAAAAAAATGGTAATTCCCATTAGTCGATCAAATCGTCCGGAACTCATGAGACGATTAAATTTGGTTTAGATTATTTCTACAGTTTTACACCGTTCACCTATAGGTTAAAGCAATTCATCGTAAGTGCTTTCCTATTTTTGAACATGAGGTGTAAATTTGTAATGAATATTTAAGCCATCTACACATGAAAGCAAATCTTTTATACATTTTAAGCTCAAAAGGAGCCGCTATACGTTTGATAGGTGTACTTGCTTCTGTTATTATAGGAATTGTTCTGGCTATTGTTAGCCTATGGAACTATTAAAACTTAGAACCGGTTGGTTCTAAGGATTACACTTTTCAATTCTAAATCTTCACGTAAGATTAAAAATCTATAATTAGGAGCTAGAGTTCCTAGAAAATATTCTCATTTTAATTTGGGTTCGTGAGAATACATTTTGTCTCAAGACAATCTTGCTTAGTTGACAGGTTGTCTTTTTTGGTTAGACCGATTTTTTTTGCAAATACTATTTTGCGATTTTCTTATAGAACAAAGGTTTTTTGGTCATTAGCCACTTTAATTTTAACCCAATTTCCGTAAACTCAAAACCAGCTGCCGTGGCCGAAGCAATATTGCTATACTTCCCGTAAATGTTGCCGGTAAAGCGTTTGGAAAATTTATGGGTTATACCAGCTTCAGCCCTAAAAATTACCGTATTGGGGTCTTCTTCCACTTGTTGCAAACCTGTAGCAGCACTCATCATATATTGGGTGTTCTTAGAAAAATCTCCTCTAAGGTCACCAAAAACCTCTACAGCTTGGTATTTTTCTGGACTAAAATATATAGTAGGTACTTGTTCCGCAAATGAGAGGTACTGATAATTAAGCCCAACTTTCAAGGCCGGTTTCTTCATCACGTTATAATATAATGAAGTAAATAAAAGGTTACGGGTATTATTGTCACTTTGGGTAGTGTGTATGGCCTGCGTGTACCAACCCAAATTAAAATTAGTACCTAGGTTATAGTTCAACCCAAAATGGTTCATGACAATTTCCCGTTCAATTAGGTCTGCATTAAAGCTTTGAATTTCTCGTTTATAACCTAATTCCAGGTTTTGCAGTTTAAAAGGCTGCAATAATAGTTTAGCATCTATTACGGGTTGGGAATAGGACTCAGAACCAAAACTGGATTTATTCAAACCTAATACCCCTTTAAATAATGTTTTAGGAAACAACTTGTAATCCAACCCTGCGGAAAGCACATGGGAGCTCGCCTTATTATCTGTAATGGAATTGGAGGTTGTTCTAAAGTTATAGGATAAGTTGGTACTTAATTTTGTAGATAACGGTACTGTTGCGGTGGTATTGGTTGAAAAAGCAACATTTTTACCATTATCAAAAGTATAGGCAAGGTGTTCTTCTAGAGTAGGGGTAAAGGATATGTTCAACTTATCTATAAATCCTAAAGCGTCTTTTTGGTCTTTGAAAACCTTTAAAGTTCCAAATGCAGCTTTGTAAGCTGGAATTATACGATCAGCAGCAAAAAGTGCATTGGCTTTACCTAGATTTCCATCAAAAGATGCACTGTCATTTTTTAAAATAGCATCGTAATTGGCGACACTCTTTTTTGGTGAGCCCGTATAAAGACCGTGCATAGCTTTTAAAGCATAAATCCAATTACGGTTCTTGTATTTGGTTTCTAATCCTTCTATTTCTGCTTTTGCCTTTACATATTTTTGGTTCCATATCAAGGCTTGAACATAACGGTCATACGTTTGCTCCTTTAACTTTTCATCATCAACTAACTCAACTTTTTGTTTGGCGGTCGTTGCTACAGTTAAAGCTTGTTTGTCATCTTCTGCTATATGTTCGGCAAGGGCAATTCCGTTTAGTGCGGTAATGGAATCTTTTTGAGAATTAGCTAAACGCCTGTAAGTTAATTTTGCCTTTTCGGTACTTTTTGTAATTAAATAAAGGTTGGCAAGGTTAAGTAACGCATCTTTATCCTCGGGGAAATCCACAAAAATTTCTTTTAAAAGCGTTTCTCCCTTTTTGTAATTCTGTTTATTCACATAAGCATTGGCGTAGCCTAACCTCATATACTTTCTTGAAGTTTTAGCACTTGGGTTATCTGGTTGTATTTCTAAAGCCTTTTCTACCCATTGTAAAGCTTTTTCATATTTTTGGAGGTTACTCAGTGTATTAGCATAGCCTAAGACAGCGCCAAAGTTTTCAGGGTACTCTTTTACGAGTTGGGCATACAAAGGTTCTGCTTCTTTAAATTTTTTAGCCCAAAGGAAAGATTCGTTATAGTTTATCTGTATTTCAAAATCTCCTGGATAATCTTCTAAAAGATTGGCGAACATTCCTGTAGATTTCTCAGGTTCTCCACTTAGACCAACTGCACGCCCATAACACAATAGAGCAGTTTTATTCGTTGGGTCATCTTTAAGGTAGTCTTTAAAAAAAGTTTCCGCTTGCTCAAAATCCCCTTTTTCCAACAGGGTAAATCCGGGTTGAAGCGGACTTTGTGCTATTCCATAGAGCGATAATAACAGGAAGAAGCAGAATAATTTAAATTTAAACATTAAAGTAGGGTTTTTACCACAAAGATATAACGCCCTTAAAACTGATTTATTGGTGTTCAGTGGATAAATGTTGAGAAAACCTTTTTCAGGGTTGGATACAATAAAAGTTTCTCATTTACAGTTATTTAAAGTCCATTAATAATGCTTTTAGGTCTATTAATACCTATTATGTTATGTATTGTACTACGAGCGAAAATTAACCTACAAAACTTTAAGATATGCCATTACAAATTACAGAAGCACGTGGAATATTCTGCATTCATGGAAACTTGAACAGTACTAATGCAACTATTCTTATTCGTCACATTGGTAGATATTTGGGGTCGGATAAGCAGATAGTGCTCAACTTGGAACGTTTAAAAGGGATGGATGCGAACGGAGCAAACGCATTGAGGCAGTTTTATGATTATGCCATAAATAAGAATAGGCAAATCACAATTTTAGGAAAGACCAATGAAAATGTGCTTTCATCTTTACAAAAGATAAATTCCACTTACATTCTTGGGGCTAATCAAGCCTAGTTTTCTTATATGTAAATTTTGTTTGATTGAAAAAGTCGTGGTTTGACTTCATAAAATCGACTCTTTTACGGTTGGTTGTTTATGAAAATATGGTAAACGGGCTTTTTCTCACCATTATCGTCTAATAGGCCAAAATGACGCTGGCGGACTTTTCGCCACGGTAACCTGCCAACAACCGAAGTGGGAATATTTCTGAAATCATAGAGTGTCCATATCATATGGGACAGGTTCTCTTTTTCTACCACGTTTTGAATCGTCTCCATATATTCTTTTTGCTTTTCGTCCGATCCAGTATAAGCGTTCCATATTCCGTCGTAGGAAGAATATCCATATTCTTGCAATAGCAAGGGCTTATCGGCTATTTTATTTTTTAAGGTCGTAAAGGCTTTTTCAAATTCTGGAGCTTCACGGTAATAGTGAAAAGAGACAATATCTAGCTTATCCTTTAAGTTTGTTGCCGCTTCTGGACTGGACCATCCTATGGTTATAGCATGTTTTGGGTCTATTTTGCGAATACGTTCCACAGTCTGTTCCAACCATGCCAATACCTGTTCTTTCCCTCTAGATTCAAAATCCAGATCGGGTTCGTTTTTAACGTCCCAGGCAATTATTGCTCTATGGTCTTTTAAAGCATCTACAACTTGCTCTACATGCCGGTTGGTCATTGTCCAATCATGAATACTGTAATTCCCATAGAAATCAAAAAGTGTAGGCATAATGTCCAATCCATTTTTCTCTGCTATATCTAAGGTTAGTTTTACCTTTTCTATTTTTTCTTGGTCTACATATTCTTTGCCGAAGGATTCGTAAGGAATAAAGATTCGTAAGCTGTTTACACCCATTTTGGCCATGAGTTTAAAATCATGCTCGATAATAGAGTCGTTGAATTTTTTACCGAACATATCCCATGGAGTATCCTGTGGATAATAATTAATACCCTTAAAATGGAAGTTGTCTAGATTCTGAACCTGAGATTCTACGGCTTTGGGCTCTTCTGGTAAAGAGGTTTCCACCAACTGCCGTATTCTCCAGAAACCGTCTTCCAACAAGAGCATTACTTTGTAATCCGATAATAGTTTTCGTTTGGTAACCAAGCTTTCGTTTTGATACACTTCTTCATAGGCTTCAACGTTTTTATCCGTGAAAACTACAAGCTTCCCGTCTGTACTATAAAATTCCAGTTTAGGGTGATGTTCTAGCGTAGTGGTCTTTAAGGTAACCTTGTTTTTAAGGTTGAGGTCCGTAATTTTAAATAGCTCGGTACGCATACTATCTGTATAATAATCGGCTATACCATAAGGCACATTGTTAGCATATGCTGCGTTGCGTACTTGCCAAGCACTCATGTAATCTCTCTCAATTTCCCCTAGTGTCTGTTCTTCCATGGGCCTGCCTTCGTTCATGGCAACTTCCCACTGCACTTTGGGCAAATAACTAGCGGAAATATCCTCATGCAAATGAAGCATAGAGGTACGGTCCGCACCCGTATTCAAATACGTCCACGCGCTACTGATGCCGAAAAGAATTAAACCGTTAAGGGCTAAAAACGTTACCAGCAGAAAAATGCGATATAAAGTTCTGTTTATTTTCATTTTAGTTCTACTGATTTTGTTTTTGTAATTCCGGCCGTTTTTATCTGTAACTCATAATTTCCCGGAGGAAAGAAATCCGGTGACAGCTCAAATTTTCCTTCACCCTGTATTGATGTGGTCCTTAGTACATCCAATACTTTTCCATCCGAATTTTTGACCGTTAAGGACATTGGCATTCCATCCGGTACCAATTGATTCATGAAACTTTTTAGCGGCCCGATAATCAGGGTTCTGTAATTGTCCAAGAAGCGGATGTCGTAATCGGTCACCGAAGCCTTAAAGGCAATTGTTACGGGTTTGCTCCTTGCTGCACCGGTAACAAAAGCTTCAACGGACCAAGTAGCTTTATGTTCAGGATGCAACAATCTTGCTTCCGCCTTTCCGTTCAGGGTCGTACCCTGAGCTTTAAGTTTTGCTCCTTTATCGTCCGTAATGATAAAGGAAACCAAAGTACCTTCACTGGCAACATTACCAAAGGTGTCCCTGATAATATCGGTTCTGAAAGTAATGACTTGGTTACCATCTGCATATTCATGGTTTCGCTCATAGAAAATAGTAAAGTTTACCGGATTTGCAGGATAGATAATGGTTGTAAATTCTTTGGAGTCCGTTTCATTACATGCTGCGGAAATGAGCATACGACCGGATTGCTCTGGTGACCGTACCTTGGTCCATGCCATGAGGTTTTTAGAACGTAAGACTTTTTCTGATTGACTGTTTTGAAACTGGACTTTACTTAAAATGGCGGTACTATCGTTTAGTGGATTGTCATATAAATCTGTGGCCACCATAACGAACATGGAGTAATCTTCAGGACCTGCCGTAAGGCTCCTTGGGCCTAGATAAGATTCTAAAAATGTGCCTCTTTTGGTGTTCACCTGAATGTTTAACTTCCCGCTCATTTTCTCTTGGGAATTGGAAATTAATGACCAATAGCAAATACCTGATTTTTCATAGAAATTTTTAGGAACTTCAAATTCTAGTGTTCCATCAGTATACGAAGCGTTTAGAAGGGTAGTGCCCACAGCATTTCTAAAGACCAAATGCGGACTAACTTTTTCCGAAGCTTTAAATTTTAGGGAAAAAGGTTCTCCGGCGATAAAATTTTCTTTGTTTGTGAGCAGTTGAAAATGTGCATCTACATCTTTTTTTACTTCTTCCGGTTCTTTTGAACACCCTAGAAATAGCATGACAACCAAAATACCAATATGTAGAAGATGCGTTCTCATTTGGGATTACCTATGTAACTGTTCAACTCAAATTTTAAATAGTCAAAACCATTTCCAGAGTATGGTTGGAGTTGGTCTTCCGCATGCGATGTATCTCTATCGGGAAAAAGTTTTTTACTGATTTCCGAGTTGGGACTTCCGTTTACGAAACAATTCTCTAGGCTGCTGTTTATAAGTTTTATATCCGTTAAACAAGCGGGTTCATACTCAAAATAGCGCTTTCTTTGAATACGTACTCCATCGGTCAAAAACTCGTGTTCCACCCACAAAAGGTCTTTGTTTTCACCATAATAGGAAATTAAAAGTTGAGGGATGGTCACTTCCTGTATTCCCGAATTAAATAGCGTCCCACTTATTTTATCGCCTTCAAAAACCAACTCCTGTAGGCTTACCTGTTTGTATAGGTCTGTATTGGCAACATTACCTGCACATTGTAAATTGAATTTAGTTGGTTGCTCTTCAAACGTCATAGGGGTAAACTGGTCAGGATTGAATGTAGGGGGCAAAGTATCCTTTGTAGAAGACCATGCGATACCCTCAAAATCTATCCTGAACGTAGTAGTTTCTTTAGGCATTAACTTATGTTTGGCTACGTCCTTGGCGTTGTACGTAGCCAATTCTTTGTTCAGGTCATTGTATAAAGTTCCTTTTATAACCACATCTGCAGGTACATGGTCTACATTTTGCAATTCGCCTATAATGCTATAACTCCCTTGGTACTGCACTAGTTTGGCTTTGAGCACCTCAAGAACCGGTTGTTTCAATACATCTTCATGATGCGTTTGCTGGGTAGTTATTTTTCTCCTACCATGATTAAAGAAGGTAGTGTTGATAGAAGTAAACAATTGGTCCGGAGGCAAATCATTATCCAACGAAGAGGGTTCTATATACCACTTACCCTTCTTTTTTATAAGACTGTGGTAATAATCTTTGTTTATACTTTCCAAAGGGGTAATCCATCGTGTGGCCGCTTTTACTCGTGCACTGGTATCGTTTTCCTGTAAAAATTCAATACCCAATGAATCCAGTTTGGCATAAGAGCTAAGAATACCATCTGTGACGGAAACCTCTAGCATGTACTGCGCAATGGTTTTTCCGCTATCGGGATTCAGAAATGAATGTGCTTTGTTAAACTCTTTAAAATCCAAAGCATCATAATAGGCTTCCACTACATTGGTAGGAGCTATTTGGTCTACATTTTTGATATAGAATAGGTAAATACCGTACCCAAGCACAATCAATAGTATAAAGGCCCAAATATGATTTATAACCACTAGTTTCTTAGGAAAATTTTTGTGCTCAATGGCATACTTCATAAATTCTCCTTGCGGTAAAGCTTTTGCCTTTAACGCTCTGATCCATATCCATTGAATATTGATTACAAATGCAATCAGTACGGTTAAAATAGGAATGATGCCCCACATAACCTTTAACGCCACGTGCACATCTTCCTTGGGCATAATGGTAGGAAAGGGCGGGACGTTCAGCTTTTCCCAGACCATAATACCGTTCTCCAACTGTTGCAGTCGTTGCCATCCACAGAAATAGAGAATGGGATCATAGAATTTATCGTTGGAAAATATGTATTTCAGGTTGTATTTTTCGGGTACGGTCAAAAATTGCTGTAATGAACCAATACCTTCTACACCCCTAAATTTTGAATTTTCAAGACGTTCAATAGCTCTTGTGGTCAACTCGGGTAAACGCCGTGCAGAATGGTAATTTCCGTCTACGGTCATAGCTCTGGTCTGCGCCGATAACCACGCCATTTGATCACCGAATCCTAAGGGTAGATAGCGCCAATGGTCATGTGAATCCTGACTCAGGAAATTAACAATAGGCTGCATCTTTATTTTCTGGGGTTGCGATGGTCTAAAATAACCCAAGCTCATAGTGAAAATAACCATGAACAAGATACCGCCCATAATGACGCCACCAAGAATACGGTGATATACGCGTCCCCAATTTTCTTGAATTCGGTCTTTTAGGTCTCCTTCAACCATACGGTAGGCAAACTCCCCAAAAAGGGGCAATGCCATTATGGTAGCCCAGAGTGTAAAGCGATCCAACGTCAAAATATTAAAAGCAGTTTCACCCAACAGTATTAGTGGAAGAGGTGTTGTACCTCCAGTTCCCAAGAGCGTAAGTGCGGAAAAAGATAAACCAAAAAAGATGTATCGCCTACTATAATACCTATAGAATAGAAAAGGGAGGATAAAGGTTAAAATCCCCCAAGGGATAACGAAAAACACGAGTCCGGATGAAGTAACCTCAAGAAAATTATCGCGAGATCCATGTGGTATAGGTACTTGAGTAATCGGGTTTTTCTTTGAATTTATCCAGTAGGGCAGGATACAAGTAACGATAAGTACTAAAGAGGAAAATCCAAAAATAACTATTCTCCAAAAGCACTTTTTAAATTGCTTGAAAAAGACCCAAAAACGAACTTCCTTAAAACTATTTACCTGATCTCTGGCAGAATCCATTACAGCCATCCCCAGAAGTGGGAATATGAAAAAAACCATGCCGAATATTGGGGTAACATGATGAGAAGTTACGGTTACCGCAATTAACGACAGACTGGTGGCTATGTATCTGGATTTTCCGGTTTTTACCCATAGATATATCTCTGGCAAGGAGTGCAGAAGTACCGATAAACCAACGATACTGGGCAACTGACCAAAAGTATGAAGGGTTTCCACAAACGTAGAAGAAAATACGGCTAGAAGCGCTGTGTACCCGGCAATTTTTCTGTCTCCGGTCATGAGAAGCCCAAACCTATAGGCGCCGGTAATAAAAAGGATAATGCCAACCAATGCTACGCTGAACATTCCAAATTTGAGTCCGCCAATATAAGATAAGATTCCAATAGACTGATGTACGAGTGGAGGATAGGCCTGTACTGTAAAACCTGTATACCAACGGTAATCCCAAGGTTCAAACCAACTATTGGCGTAATGGTCCGCAAAAAATAGATGTATCAAAGCGTCATAGGTAGTCTCAAGGGTAAAGAAGATACTAGACCCGTGAAAAGCGATACCTATGACCAGTGCTAAGATTAATAAAACATTGGTGCGTTGCATTCCTGAATAATTGTCAGAAAATATAACATTATAATGCTATTAATATTGTATTTCGTCGATGGTATTGCTTGTCTATTGCTTTAAGCCATTCATCTACGGTTAAGTGTAGATGGACTTTTATAGGTCTGAATTAAGGTAGTTTGACTGAAATTTGTTTTAAAAAAGCGGCCTATCTAAAGCCATTAAAGAACTGTTTTAGTTTCCAATTATTGATTTTAAAGGGTTCTATTACAGACGTTAGAAGGCATCCTAGGAATAAATCATTAATACTCTAATGAAATATGAAGGTTCTGCTTTTGCATGTACATTTTATCGATAAAATGCCGATTAGTTCTATGAAATGCTACATTTTATCGATTATAAGTTTAATCCTACAATAATCTTATAAAATTCCGTTTAGGTATCAAGCTTATATTTTGAACAAAATCTTGCTGCTACATATTTGAATCCCAGATAGCTATATATTTTAAAAACTAAAATGTTCAAGAAAGCACATAATAAAAGAAAAACAGCATAAACTAAGACCATACCAAATATGACTGCCATTAAGTTAATGTTTAAGAAAGTTTCTCAGGAACAATTGTTCATGGGAAGCGTGCTTTTGGTCAATGGGGGAAACTACTTGTATAACCTTTTATTAGGTAGGTTATTAGGACCAGCGGCATTTTCGGAAGCGGCACTCCTTGTCACCTTATTATTGGTACTATCCTTTATGGGAATGACCTTTCAACTGGCTACGGCAAAATTCGCGGTTATATTCTCTGGTAAGGAATGGGATATTTTCAAAAACATAACCTATCGTCAAGCTAGTGTAGTTGGTCTCATCATTGGAGTACTCATTCTTATTTTTTCTAAACAATTACAAGCACTTTTCAATACGGAAAGTCATTGGATGTTTATCATATTTGGTCTGGGTATACCTATTTACTTTTTTATGAGTGTAAATAGAGGAGCATACCAGGGCAGACAGGAATTTGGAAAACTGTCGATCACCTACCAGACGGAGATGTGGAGTAGGTTGGTGCTTACGATGCTTTTACTTTTTCTATTGGATATAGAACCGGGAACATTGGTGGCATTGGGCATTTTCCTTTCTTTTCTTTTTGGACTTTTTCCATCCGATAGCACATCAATATCCTTTAGGGAAACTAGAAAGCTTGATGGAGAAAACACAAAACGGGTTTCTCAGTTTATTTGGTTGACTGCCTGTTATGAGTTCACGCAAATCATAATCAATAATAGCGATGTGCTTTTGGTAAAGCATTACTTTGAACCTATGGAAGCCGGTCTTTACGCTTCACTGGCCTTAATTGGAAGGGTGGTGTATTTTGTAGCATGGATGTTCGTCATGTTATTGCTTCCGGTAGTGGTGCAAAAACAAAAAGATGGCGAGCCAACAGCTCCCGTTTTATTTAAATATGTATCCTACATCGGGCTACTTTCAGCAGGCATTGTTGTAGTATGTTATTTGTTCCCTGAATTGATAATATCATTAATGTTCGGCGATTCCTATATAGCCATGTCCAGTTTATTATGGCAATATGCTTTGGCAACATCGCTCTTTGCCATCTCCAATATTTTCGCTTATTATTTTTTATCGTTGGATCATTATGTGCCGGTTATATTATCCGGTGTATTGGGTCTTTCGCAAATTGTGTTAGTGGTATTGTATCATGACACTTTAGAAAGTGTGGTGTATATGCAATTAATAGCCATGAGTATATTATTGGTAGTCCAGTTGATGTATTTTTCGAATAAAGAAATAAGAAAGAAAAGTATATCCGAAAGTTGAAAAAATTAAAATCCAGAAATATAATTAAATAGTCCCAAATCTATCAAACCTATAGTATGAAACTAGCCATTGTAACTGCATATCCGCCCAGTAAGGTAACCTTAACGGAGTACGGATATTATCTTGTAAAGCATTTTAGATTACAAGAAGAAGTAACTGAAATCATTTTAATGACGGATAAGACCGAAGCTCCAAAGGATCTTTCTTTTGAAGGGGAAGGTTGTAAGATAACCGTTTCGGAATGCTGGGAGTTCAATAGCTATTCTAATTTACTTACAGTAAACAAAGCTATTAAAACCCATAAGCCAGATGCCGTACTTTATAATTTACAGTTCCTGAAATTCGGTGATAAAAAAATACCTGCAGCTTTAGGATTAATGTTGCCTTATGCAACCAAATTTAAAGGAATTCCTACCATATCATTATTGCATAATATTTTAGAGCAGGTAGATTTGGATAGTGCCGGTTTTACCAAAAGCAAAATATTACAGAGCATATATGGTTTTATAGGTACGACCTTGACCAAGTTTGTTCTTGCATCGGATATTTTAGCCGTGACCATAAGCAAATACGTAACCATCCTTGAGAAGAAATATAAAGCAAAAAATATAGCATTAATTCCTCACGGCTCTTTTGAAACTCCACCAGAACCGGATTTTAATCTTCCAGCTGGACCAAAACAGGTAATGGCTTTCGGGAAGTTCGGGACCTACAAAAAGGTTGAGGTACTTATTGAGGCAATAGAGGTAATTCGTAATAGGAGCAATGAAGATATAGAAATTGTAATTGCCGGAACGGATAGTCCTAATACACCAGGCTACCTTAAGAAGATGGAAGAAATATACAGCCATGTACCGCAAATACGATTTACAGGCTATGTAGCCGAAGAGGACGTGCCCGTTATTTTTGGAGAAAGTGCGGTAGTGGTCTTCCCGTATACCTCTACCACAGGTAGTTCGGGTGTATTGCACCAAGCCGGAAGCTACGGAAAAGCAGTTGCCCTTCCTGATTTGGGAGACTTAAGCGTGCTAGTTAAAGAAGAAGGGTATAGGGGCGAGTTCTTTTTACCCGAGGACAAAAATTCATTAGCGGACGCCATAGAAAAAATACTCACGGATGATGCCTATAGAGCGGAGTTGGCCAAAACCAATTATGCGGCTGCATGTTCATTGCCTATGAGTACCATTACCCAGATGTATCTGGATTATTTTAAGGCTATTCAGGTTCAAAAATCCAAAGGGCAGATTATAGACGTTAACGCCATTGGACTAACCCACGAAAAAGTAAAAGCATAAAAAATAGGTTCCCACTTCTTAATAAAATATACCACCATGAAAATATTAACCATAGACGACCAGCAATTGATTTTGCTTTCAGTTGAAAAGAGATTACTAGAATTAGGTTATGAGGTTAAAACGGCCAGTTCTGGAGAACAGGGCATAGAAGTATTTGATAGTTTTCAGCCAGATTTGGTCTTGGTAGATATAAATATGCCAGGTATGTCCGGTCTTAAAGTAGTTGAGCATATACGGGTCGATAAGAAATCCGAAACACCTATTCTGGTTATGTCAGGTAATACCGATGAAAAAATCATTGTAGATGGTTTTGATTTAGGAATTAACGACTACATGAAAAAGCCCGTGAGCCTAGACGAAATGGCGGCACGTATAAAACGAATTATCGGAGCACCTGATATTCAGAAAGAAACGGTAGCGAGTGATAATGCGCGTATGCTTCAAAAGAATTGCGTGGGTGTAATAATTCCTTGCTATAATGAAGAAGACCGTTTGTCCGGTCCTGAATTTAAGGAATTTGCACACAAGAATTTGGGCTACCATTTATGCTTTGTAAATGATGGAAGTACAGACAGAACTTTAGAAGTACTGCATGAACTACGCAAAGGGCATGAATCCAATATAAGCGTTTATGATTGTGAAAAGAACGGTGGTAAGGCGGAAGCGGTACGACAGGGAATTTTGCACATGATAAAAGATGAGCAGTTAGATTATCTAGGATATTTAGATGCCGATCTTTCAACTGATTTTAGAGATTTTGATGATTTAGTAAAAACCATTGAAAACTCGGAGTTTAAAATTGTAAGTGGTTCCAGAATCAGTAGAATGGGGGCGAACATCACCAAAGAGTCGGCTCGTAAAATTATAAGCATGACCATCAATATGATCATACAGACTATTCTTGGTATGCCGTTTAAGGACACCCAATGTGGGGCCAAAATAATGGACCGTGAGATAGCTTCTACCATGTTCAACAAAAAATTTATTACCAAATGGCTTTTTGATGTGGAGATTTTTATGCGCATGAGAAAACACTATGGTAAAGAAGAAGCAAAACGCGTTATTTGTGAGCAACCATTAAAACGATGGATTCATGCAGACGGTTCTAAACTTTCTATGAAGGATTCAGTTAAAATTGTTGGCCAACTCGCCAAGATTGCTGTATCGTACAGATAATTCAATATATTCCTTAATTAGTTGACAGTTCAAAATTTTAATTCATGGGGCTATGAATTAAAGGTTTGAGCTGTTTTTTTATGCCCTAAAGCTAAAGTATTCTTAATTTTTTGTTCGTTTCAAAGCAAGTGCTTAGTTTTGTATTGTAGTTTAGAAATAATGGCTAGAAGAAAGCAATATAACGAAGATGAAGTAATTGAAAAGGCCACAGCTCTTTTTTGGAGAAATGGTTATGAGGCTACTACGGTTCGTATGCTTGAAAAGGAAATGGGGATTAACCAATTTTCTATTTATTCTAGCTTTGGGAATAAGCAAGGGGTTTTTGTTGAAAGCATTAATGCCTACCGAAAGCGTGTACGCGTCATAACGGATAAACTTTCTAAGTCTAATAATGGTAAGGAAGGTATTAAGCAATATTTTTATGATTTCTTGGAGTTTGCAAAAGAAGATGGGAAAAATAAGGGATGTTTGGTAACCAATACCGTAAATGAAATTAACGCAGATGCAGACCCAGTAATTATGGAGCAGTTAATAGAATTTGCCAATAGCATCAAGCAACTATTTGTAGATAATCTTTTGCAAGAGGAAGGAAAAACTCAAGAAGAAGCTATTAGGCAGTCAAATTATTTAATGAATAGTTTGTTGGGTTTGTCAGTTTCATCAAAAGTTTTCGACCAAAACCAAATCAATGATACGATTGAAATAACGTTTTTGAATATTTAAAAATTTTTTAACCATAAACTAAGCGTTTGCTTAGAAATATAAATAAATTAAAATTAGAACTATGAGTACATTAACGATTCACACTTTAGAAACCGCACCGGAAGATAGCAAGCCACTATTGGAAAAATCAATAAAGGCGTATGGTAATATACCTAATCTACATGGCGTATTGGCCTCGGCACCTGGTCTTTTGGAAGCATACCAATCTATACACGAGCTTTTTGTAAACTCTTCATTTGATAATGATGAACTTACAGTAGTATGGCAAACCATTAACGTGGAGCACGAATGTCATTATTGTGTACCGGCACATACCGCAATCGCAAAAATGATGAAGGTAGATGATGCTATTACGGAAGCGCTAAGAAACGGAACTCAATTGCCATCCGAAAAGTTACAGGTACTTCATGAGACTACCCTTAAAATTGTTCGCAATAGAGGGTATATTGACCCTAAAGATGTTAAAACATTTTATGCAGCGGGTTATGAGGAAAGACAATTGTTGGAAATCATTTTGGGACTTTCTCAAAAAGTAATTAGTAACTATGTGAACCACATTGCAGAAACTCCGGTTGACGCTGCGTTCGAGAAATTTGCTTGGAAAAAGGAAAACGAAGTTGCCTAATGTTGTAAGCTAATGAAGCTTGATGGCAACATATAAACCTTCCGTTTTATGCGGGAGGTTTATTTTTTCATTTATAAATAAGGATTGAACACACAATGCTTGTCAATTTTTTCGCATAGATGGCCTATTCATGAATTTTTAAAAAAAAGTACTATGATAAAGTTAACCGTATTGTACCCGAACAGTGAAGATTTAGAGTTCGATAAAGAATATTACACAACAAAACACAGTCAATTATTGGAAGACTTAATGGGGGATGCCATTAAGGGGTCGGATATTAATTTTGGACTAACCGGAGCAACCCCTGCGGATCAAGCCCCATACGCGGTTATTGCGAATTTACTTTTTGATTCGTTAGAATCCTTCCAAGAATCGTTCGGTTCCAATGCAGAAAAGATTTTAAGCGATTTACCTAATTTTACAAATGCTAAACCTCAAGTTCAAATTAGTAAGGTTGTATAGGCAAAATCGTCTTAGATAGAGAGTTTGCCAAACGAGATTGGCAAATTATTTATTGGTTAAAAATGATATGATATAAATTATGGCAGATAAGATAAAGATAGATTTGGTTTCGGATGTGGTTTGTCCTTGGTGTGTAATTGGTTACAAGCGTTTAGAACGTGCTATTTCCGAGTTGGGTGTTGAGGATAGGATCGAATTGGAGTGGCAGCCTTTTGAACTAAACCCGAATATGCCTGCAGAAGGACAAAATGTTCAAGAACATATTGCCGAAAAATATGGTTCATCTCTTGAGGAACAAAAATTGTCTCAGGAACGTATGACGGAATTTGGTGAAGATTTAGGTTTTACATTCGATTATTTTGATGAAATGAGAATGGCCAATACCCGAGATGCACATGTTCTGTTGGAATACGCTCATGAAAAAGGAAAGCAGACCGAACTTAAGATGCGTTTGGTTTCCGCATTTTTTAGCGAAAGAAAGAATGTGTCCGATAGAGAAGTTCTAGCTCAAGAATTGAAAGCCGTTGGCTTAAATGTGGAAGAAGCAATGTCCCGTTTAGATGATGATACCGCCCGTTACGAGGTAGCTTCCAAGGAACAGTATTGGCAGGGGCTTGGCGTATCTTCCGTACCCACTTTTGTTTTTGATAAAAAGAGCGCACTTACAGGAGCACAACCCGTAGAAACGTTTAAGAAGGTACTTGCAGACCTTATAGAAAAATAGACCCGAACGTGGTACGCAAAATTGTGAGTTACTCATAAACGAATGCCTGTTTGGTATGAAAGCCATAAACTAATTTTAGTTTATGGCTTTTTTTAGTGAGCTATTTAAAGAAATAGGGTTGGAGAAATGAATTTCTTATTCTATTTTCGGACTTGCGGTAAAATATGCTGTACCGTCTTTAGGCGGATCAATGGGCAATAAAATGCCTTTTGAATATAAGATTCCCTAGAGTGTTCGGTTCAAAAACCAATCTTCTTAATTAATTAACCTATGTCAATGAAAATACATTCACTCTCCAGAACACGTTTTTTAGTATCAAAGTGCATCACTATGTTGGCACTGCCCGTATTTTTTATAGTATCAAGCTGTAATGTGTCCAAAACCGGTACGGACAATTCAAGAAGCGAGTCAGAACCGGTAGTCACAGAAGTATCAACTGTAGACTCTCATACCGCCCAAACCATCAACACTACAATATCTAGTGAAATTTACCGGCAATGGCACACGGTAGAAATAGATTTTGAAGGTCCTGAAACTTCGGAGGATGCAGAAGACAATCCGTTTTTAAATTATCGTCTAGAGGTGGTTTTTACAAATGCACAGACCAGCTATAAAATTAGAGGGTTTTATGCGGCAGATGGGAATGCTTCGGAGACTAGCGCAAAAAAAGGCAATATTTGGAGGGTACGTTTTTCACCGGATTTGCTGGGAGATTGGAGCTATTCCGCAAAATTGTACCACAAAGACAGCATCGCCATTCAGGAAAACGTGTCAGAAGCAAAAGAGGTGTCTATTTCAAATGCCAAAGGCAGTTTTAAAGTAATTGAATCCGATAAAGAAGGGGTGGATTTCAGGGCAAATGGAAGGCTTGTGGTCTCCAAGGGCTATTACAAATTTAAAAATACGGATACTTATTGGTTAAAAGTGGGGGCCAACAGTCCAGAAAATTTGCTGGGTTATGTAGATTTTGATGGTACGTATAGGATAGCTTCTTCTAACGATGAAGGGGAGGCGAGCACTACAGATGAAATACATTCCTATCCATCTCACATAACTGACTGGAAAGCTGGAGACCCAACGTGGAAGGATGGTAAAGGAAAAGCTTTGATCGGGGCTTTAAATTACCTTGCAGATACAGGAATGAATACCGTTTATTTTTTGACCATGAATATTCTTGGTGATGGAAAAGACGTATGGCCATATACAAAACCGGAGGAGCTTAGCCGTTTTGATGTGAGCAAACTGGAGCAATGGGAAATTGTTTTTCGCCATATGCAATCAAAGGGGTTGATGCTTCACGTTGTATTACAAGAAACAGAGAATGAAACGCTATTGGATAATGGAGAAACCGGGCCTATGCGAAAGCTTTATTTAAGCGAGTTGATAGCCCGTTTTGGCCACCATTTGGGCCTTACTTGGAACTTGGGAGAAGAAAATGGACCTGCGGAATGGTCACCTTTGGGCCAGAACGATGCGCAAAGAAAAGCTATGGCCAAATTTATTAAGGAGACAGACCCTTACAATCATCCGCTATTGTTACATACGCATGCTCATGCCCCTTTGAGAAGCGAAATTCTAGACTCTATTGTGGGCTATAAATATGTAGATGGGCTCTCATTACAGCAAGACGAAAGAAAGCATGCTGCTAATGTTGTTGAAGAATGGAGGACGAAATCTAAGGAAACGGGTCATGAGTGGATGATTACCATGGATGAGATAGGGAAATGGTTTCAGGGTGCTGTTTTGGATAGTGAAGATCCAACCCATGAAACTTTACGAAAATACGTGCTTTGGGGAAGTTTACTTTCTGGTGGAGCCGGAGTGGAGTGGTACTTTGGAGCCAAGCATCCGCACAACGATCTTACTTCAGAAGATTGGCGCCAGCGGGATAGACTTTGGAAAATATCAAACCACGCACGTTTGTTCTTTCAAGAAAACCTACCGTATTGGAACATGCAGCCACAACATGATTTGGTAAATATAGATGAGGCGTATTGTTTCAGGGAAAAAGGTAAGGTCTATGCGGCATTCCTTCCCCAAGTAAAAGAGGCTACGATCAACCTTTCAGAGGAATCAGGAGAGTTTGAGGTGCTCTGGTTTGACCCTTTAAATGGAGGAGAACTTCAAAAAGGCTCTATCCCGATCGTTGCCGGAGGTGCTGTTAGAGCTCTCGGAAACCCGCCGGCTACATCCGGGTTAGCACATGAAGACTGGGTGGCTCTTTTAAAGAAGATGTAACCGTCGTCCGGTCAATCTAGTTTTAATTTTAGTAATGGAGGCTTAATTAGCTGTTGGCACATTCAAGGAAGTGGGAAGCTCAAAAACCTCTAAATTGAAATAGGGCAATGCGGCCAAGAGGTGGTCAAAAATATCGGCCATGATATACTCGTAATTTTCCCAGCGCTTATCAGCACTAAAAGCATATATTTCCAAAGGAATACCTTGTGCTGTTGGTGCTAGTTGGCGTACCATTAAGGTCATACCCTTATTTACGGCGGAATGGTTTTGAAGATAATCGTTTACATATTTTCGGAACACACCAATATTGGTCAGGTTCCTGCCGTTTATAGCTAGATTTTTATCTATTTTATTGGTGGTGTTGTATGAGTTGATTTGCTCATTCTGATTGATAAGATAAGGCTGTATAAGCTGAATTTTTTCAAGTGATTCCATATCCTCATCGGTTAGAAAACGTATGCTTTTTTGACTGATGATCAAAGCTCTTTTAATGCGTCTTCCACCCGAAACTTCCATACCTCTCCAGTTTTTAAAAGAATCAGAAATAAGGGAGTAGGTAGGAATGGTGGTAATGGTCTTATCAAAATTCTGGACTTTTACGGTGGCCAAGGTAATTTCTATAACATCGCCATCTGCGCCAAATTTTTCAAAGGTAATCCAGTCGCCAATACGCACCATATCGTTTATACTAACCTGTATACTGGCAACCAGACCTAAAATAGAATCTTTAAATATGAGAAGAATAACGGCCGAGCCTGCACCAAGTGCCGTGAAAAACTTCCAGATGAGAACATCTGTGATTATGGCAAATATGGTTAGGATACCAATGAACCATGCAAAAATCATAAAAACTTGAATGTAACTGTCCATGGGTTTATCTCTAAACCTAGGCTTGGTCTTTAAGTAATCATTGGTACTTGTAAAGAGACTTTTAACTATTAAAATCGTTAGGACAACAAATAAAATCTGCAGCAATTTAAGCGCCAGTTGGCCTGCATAGTCAAAATGAAAAAATGCAAAAGGAATAAACTCGAACAGAATTAGCAAAGGGATTATGTGGGCTACGTAACGAGGTACTTTATTGATAACAAGAAAGTTGTCAAAGTTGGTTTTTGACTTTCGGGCAAACCTTAAAGAGATGTAGCGTAAAACGCGCCAAATAATTAGGTCTAAGAACCAGGCTAGGATAAGTGCCGCCACCAGTACTATTCCTAAATTTAGGTATGATGCTAGGCTGTCGCTCATTCCTGTTTTTAATAGGTAATCGTATAGTAATCTGTGTAAACCTTCTTCCATGGATTTTATGCTCTTTATTGCCGGTGCAAAATTACATCAAAGAAGGAATAAAGAACGGATAAAAGGGGGAATAATTGATGGGTTTAGAAAAGTGATAGACAGATGTAAATCTGCTCTTATAAGGTAGTTTAACAGACGTGTTCTACCTATCATTTAATGCGAGTACGGGTATATTTTCAAAATAGCCTAATTTGCCCAATGTATGTTTTCCAAAACCTAGCCTCTCCCAAAACGTTCGTTTTTTATTAACGTAACTTACCATGTTACTTTTTCTAATTTTAACGAAACAGTTCAATGCAATATCCATTTTTGCATTATGTACTATGTTGAAGCCAAGGTCTATATCTTCAAAATATTTGATAAGCATTATTTTATTCTCTTTTTGCTTAGGGTTTAAAGTAGCATCGCTTTCTAAACTGAGTACTTGAATACTGGATTTGTTCAATTTTGCTATTTCAGCCAATTGCTTAACATCAAAAAAATTGAAATCGGTTTTAAAGTCCGTAGCAAGAACGATTTCTTTTGGATGATTAAAGATGGCATTTCTCGGCACTACTAAAACAGGACATTTTCTAACGCTTTCTATTACAGAGAGTGTGGTTTTTCCGTATTTTCCAGTTCGCTTGTTTGTCATGCCTTTGGCCCCCATGATGACCATGTTTATATGCAGAGATTTAATAATATCATCTATGGCATCTAATAGCAGTGTGGAACGAGAAAGAACATGAAAGGCATGTTTGGGGTTTTTATCCTCAAAAGTCAAGTGAGTTAAAATATCTCCTAAACCTTGTTTTGAACGTTTTTCGGATAGCTTATTAAAAGCATCGTCCGGGTCTAGACGGTTGAGGCTATCAAGGCCATACCTATCTTGGGAATAGATGTTGAGAATATAAAAATCGCATTTTTCATGCTCATATAGTTTTATGGCATATTCAATTGCGTTCAAAGAATTTTTTGAAAAATCTGTTGGTAATAGAAGCTTTTTCCCCATGATCATAAATTTTTAATTGTTTTCCTCAATCCAAGATGAGTAGGTATTGGATCTCACAAACTTCTGTTTACGGTATTTAGATGTACTAAGACCTTATGGTTTTCATAGATTAGTATGAAGTATGGGGAACAAGTACATTCTTTTCTATGATACCTAAAGAATTATAAGCAAAGAGCGTGCCTTTATATGTTATTTTTTCTTTAAACAATTGATTATAAGTAAATTATATTATTTTCTTAACGAATAATCATATAACCGAGTGAGGAAAATTTACCCGGTTGATCCATTATAGGCCAATGGATAGTTGGCAATATTTTGTAGCCCATGTTTTTTGAAGATTAAAGAAACATGTTATGGTTTGAAGTCGTTTAAAAAATTAAGCCCTAAAATTTTTCGTTTTAGGGCTTAATAGTAAATATGCTATTGTGGTAAAAGCCGAATATAGCGTATATATCCAGTACCCTCTATTTTTGATTTTAAGTTGTCCGAAGTCAAATTGAACAGAACGTCATCTTTATAATACTCTTGGTCTTCAACTGCAGATTCAAACCGTATTTTAAAACCCTTGTCAATTTTGTCTTTAGGTATTTCTAAGATGGCCATCTTGCGTTGGCCGCCGGTTATAGTTTCACCAACTATGGCGTCTATATCTGGCCGTTTTATACCGTAAAGTTGCTTCCACCATTCTTCAACATCTCTATACCACTCCTTATCGTTTCCTTGTACGTAAAGGGTCTTTATATACTCTTCTTGGTTGTTCAGCAAAGAAACTACAAGATAGGCACCTTCACCCGTGTAATTCGTAAGCTGAATTAAACATTTATAGTTAGCGGCTTCAACGGGTTTGGTAAAACTTACCAAGCTTACGAGGCATAAAGTAAGAAGGGTTATGACTTTATAAATCGTTTTCAATTGGCTTCGTTTTGTACAAATGATTCTATTATTGTTTCAATTTCTTTCTTCTTGGTGATATCATCATCAAACAGATATTTGTAAAGTACTTTATTGTCTACTTTTTCCGCTAGATGTAAATCTTTTTTTCGGTTAAATACATCATCCCATTTGGAGCGAACAATATCCCATTTTTTGTTGTGGTCTTGCCACCACTGGGCTGCAGCACTACAGCGGGAGTCGTCTACTTTTACATAAGTGTTGTATCCTTTTTCTTTTGCTATAAGTACGTCTTCGGCGCCTTCTTTGCGTAATATTTTGTCATTATCCTGGTCGTGCAACCAACCGTAGGAAGTAATTTCATGCCGGTTGCCCCGCATGGTCAGGTTGTAATCTCCTCTAGTAGTATATTCTCTACGCGGCAGTGGAGCGGGAGTGGTGTTTTCCCAATAACTTTTACCGTCAACATGCACCCATGTGGCTGTGCCCTCATATCTAGGGCTGTCATCTACTTGATGGACTTTTTGTGTCCATTGTCCCTTAACATCTTCATTGGTTTTGCTATCGTATTTCCAATTATTGCCGGCATTATAGAGATAGAAATCTGTATTTTCAAATAACCAATCTTGGCGCCAATGCTTTATGATCATGGGTTCGGCAGGGTTTCCTACTTGTAAGATATGCTGAATAGAAATTTTATTGGGTTTATCCGTAACCAATTGGGCCCATTCCAGTCCTTTATCCACTTTTGTTTTAGAGGGCTTGTAGAGCGAGTCGTTGCTGTAATTAAAGGTTTCCGCAAAATTAAAAGTTACCTCATAGCAGCCGCACATCTTTTTTATGGCTTCTATATCTTGATTTTTTTTGTCCTTCTGGGCGTTACTCTGGTAACTCATTGATAGACAAACTAGGGATAAAAAAAGGAGTTTTTTCATTTTAAATATAGGTTTAATAGGGTCAATTGTTTCCGGAGCAAAAATATAAAATTTATTTAGACTGATTAAAAATAAAATATATATTTGCAATCTATTAAGAATCATTCTAAACAATTTTCATGTCCGTTCGCGTTTTATCCCTAGTATTTTCAGTAATCTTACTGCGTTCAGTAAATGCCCAAGAAAAACGCGATTCCACAAGAACAACAGAGCTTGAAGAAGTTGTTGTAACAGGACAGTATAATGAGCAGAGTGTAGATAGGTCCGTCTTTCAAGTAAAAGTCATTTCACGTGCGGTAATAGATAATTTAGCTGCCAATAACTTGGCAGATGTACTCAACCAGACATTGAACATAAACATTGTGCCAAATGCGTCTACCGGAAAAAGTGGGGTGCAGTTATTTGGACTGGATTCTCAATACTTTAAAATATTAATAGACAATGTTCCACTAATTAATGATGAGGGGCTGGGCAACAATACGGACTTAACGCAATTAAACTTAGATGATGTTGAGCAAGTTGAGATTGTTGAAGGCTCTATGGGGGTTCAATACGGAGCCAATGCAGTATCTGGGATTATCAACATTATTACAAAAAAATCTTCAGCATACAAGTGGCAAATAACACCTTATGTACAAGAAGAAACTATTGGTAAGGAATATGGTTTTTTTGATGAAGGACGCCATATTCAATCGTTAAAAGTAGGACATAATATTTCTCCCAAATGGTATGTGAACGGTACGTATACGCGAAATGATTTTGCGGGTCATTTAGGTACACGGAAAGGGCAGTTTTATGAGTTTAACGATGGTAAACGTGGTTATGAGTGGTTGCCCAAATTGCAAAATAATGCCAAGGCACTTTTACGGTATACCGGCGGAAAGTTTAAAGCCTTTTATAGGTTTGAGTATTTTGACGAAGAAGTGTCCCGATACGATTCATTGGTACGTACTAATTTGAATTCTGCGACCCAAACGACCAACCCAACAGCATCCGATGAAATTTTTAATTCGCAACGTTTCAATCATCATTTAAATTTATCCGGAAATCTTGGCCAGACGGTAAATTATGATGCGTCTTTCTCTTATCAGCAGCAAAAACGGGATGTTGAAACCTATAATTATAGAATTAGGGCAGAGGAAAAATTTGATCAAGAGGGGTTTGAATATGAGTCTAGAAAGGGATTTTATTCAAGGGGCACACTTAATAACCTTTTTACAAACGATTGGTCAGGTTACCAGCTAGGGTACGAGCTAAGTGTTATAGATGGATATTCTTCTTCTTTGGCAGGAGATTTTGAGACAGATCATATTAAACGACGGTTGGAGTCGTATGATGCATTTGCTTCGGCTGAGTACGCTTTAAGCAAAAAACTGTCCGTTAGGCCAGGAGTGCGAGCACTTTTTTCGTCAAAATTTAATCCTCAAGCAGCACTTTCTTTGAGTTCTAGGTATCTTTTTGGAAACGGATATCAGTTGCGAGCCGTATTGGGAACTTCGCCCAGAAGCCCTAATTACGATGAGTTGTTTACTTATTTTGTAGATATCAATCATGACCTAAGGGGTAATGAAGCGCTTGATCCAGAAAGAGGGTATTCGGCATTTTTACATTTAAAAAAGGAGTTTTGGGCAGAGGATAGCTCATGGTCCTTGAAAAGCAAATTATCTACTTGGTTCCTGTCGGTTGATGACAGAATTGAGTTGACTATAGTTAATACCAATCCGTTAGCCTTTCAATATAACAACATAGACAGCTATAAAACGTGGGGGCTTTCACTTACCAATGCTTTATCCTACAATAACGTACAATTAAGTGGTGGAGTGTCATTTTCCGGACAGTCCAAGACACTGGAAAGTCAGACGGAATTTAATGATGATTACCTCTATTCGTTGCAGTTAAACGGTAACCTGTCCTACAAATTTCCGAAATGGAACACCTTTTTTTCGGCCTACTACAAATACACCGGCAAACAATACCAATTTTTTCAGGATCAGAATGAAGATGGAGATGTCATCTTTATTAAGGGTGAACAAGACCAGTACAGTTGGCTAGATGCGACACTGAAAAAATCATTTTATAACAATAAACTTCAGATAACCCTTGGGGCACGAAACCTTATGAACGTTACACGTGTGAAAACGGTTTCTGCTGGGGGAGGGGCCGTACATTCTAATCCAACAAGCAGCGCTCTGCTTGGTTACGGAAGATCATATTTCTTAAAACTATTATACAACCTTAATTTCTAATACTTACACTTATGAAAATTACAATCAAACTCACATCTATTTTTTTACTCCTTCTACTGGTTTCGGCCTGTGATTCGGATGACGGTACTGTTATGAAAGATGATTTTGTGGTCGCTTTTGAAAATCCGTCAGTGAGCTTTGGGGCTACTGAAGCTGAAAAGGACATTAATCTGGTGTTTTCTACTGCTGCAACCGAAAGCGGTTCCATAGATATATCCTTTACAAGCACAAATGCAGTTTATGGAGATACGGAAGATTTTGTAACGGTTCCTGCTGCGGTAAACGGTGTGGTTACCGTTGAGGTTGCAAGTGGAGCGGAAAACGCATCGTTCGTATTCAAAAAACTAAAAGATGCCGTTGAGGGAACGGAGAAGAACATCAGCTTTGAAATCAGTACAGTCAATGTCACAGGAGGTCTGTCTAACGGAACCACAACAACACAAGTGGCGTTTGAGGAAACCGCTGCGCTAGGCGGTAATATGGCTCCAGAAGTTGGTGGGCCAAACCAACCAAACCAAGTATATGTAGACCTTAGTGCTCAAAACCAGACCAGCATAAATCGTGAAGCCTGGGATTTGGCTTTTTATAATGGAGATGAATTTAGGGTGGCCATTAATGGGTCGTTATATATGGCGGTTGCTGAACTAGATGAGACAAATATTGATGAAGTTACTACGGAACAAGTGGCAGATTTACAAAGCAGTGTGGCCGTGGGTACTTTTGATGCGGCCAATACGGTATATGTAGATATGCCTAACGGCGATGTTAATGGAACAGCAATTCAAGAAATTTCTGCTACAGATACAGAAAACAAGGTCTATTTGGTAAATATGGGTTCTGAGATAGGAACAACGGAGCCAGAGACGGGTAGTGTCAGTACTTCAGGCGATTCTAGAGGTTGGATGAAAATTAGAGTGCTGAGGAGCGGTACGGATTATACCTTGCAATATGCAGGTCTTGATGATACAACGCATAAGGAAATCAGTGTTTCCAAAGATTCTGGGTTTAATTATCAGTTTGTGAGTCTTGTATCGGAATCTATTGTAAGTGTGGAGCCTGAAAAGGAAAAATGGGATCTTAATTTTACAGTCTTTACAAATGAAATAGAAGGTTTTGGTTCGTATGGATATTCTGATTTTGTCACGACCAATACTATAGGTAATGTTAGTGCATATATGGTTAACACAGAAACTTTATCCTATGGAGACTTTACCATTTCTGATATAGACGAGGCCACTTTTGATGCTGACCAAAGGGCAATTGGTAGCAATTGGAGAAACGGGGGAGGTCCCGGTACATTACCATCATTAAAAGAAAATGTCTTTTTTGTTGTAAAAGACGTTGACGGCAATATCTACAAACTAAAGTTTACCGCTTTGGTAAATGAAAGTGGGGTAAGAGGGTATCCTTCATTTGAATATGCACTTCTACAATAAGAAGATTATAAAAAATTTGTTTGAGTTGAGTTAGACAAGGCCGGGCATAGTTAAGTGTGTCCGGCTTTTTGTAAGATAAACAGTACTCCATCCAATTCAGATTATATCAATATAGAAGAGAGGCGGGCACAAGAATAGAGCAATCCTGAAATTAATTAGGAACGGCAAACTAATAGAAACCATACAAATTAGTGAACAGTATAAAATGGAATTACTATATCAGAACGGTTACGGGGCAATATATAAAATGCCAAAGGTTGCAAGTCATATTTGTGAAATGCAGATGATTGTAGATACTATTGGAATATTTCTTTCTAGAGAAGATCTAGATCACCTTTTGAGTATAGTGTATAAGTCAACAGAACCGTGCACTTGTGCAGATTGCGGAGGCAATTTTTGTAATAAAATTTGGTGCTCTAACCCACTAATAGACATTTGCTTAAAAGTAGATGAATCTATTCTTGATCATATGGAAGACCTTATAAAGGGAGCTCAGTTTATGTTGGATATGAATGCTACTCTAGAAAAATACCGACTAAAGTAACCGGAGGTAATAGGTGTTCAAGTAAAACTTAGATTAGTTGGTTTTGTACATATGAAATTTCAAAAAACTTAAAAACCTCGTAAATCCATGATTTACGAGGTTTTTACTTTAGGTTTTTCCCAAATTGTGACCTGGCTGGGGCTCGAACCCAGGACCCTCTCCTTAAAAGGGAGATGCTCTACCAACTGAGCTACCAGGTCATAATGTCAAAAATTAATGTGTGTATTTTTCTAAAAAAAAACGGCTCACATAATTAAATAAAAAAGCCTCTTTATTTGTTCAAGAGGCTGTTATTTAATTGGTGACCTGGCTGGGGCTCGAACCCAGGACCCTCTCCTTAAAAGGGAGATGCTCTACCAACTGAGCTACCAGGTCAATAACAAATAAGGATTGATTCCCTCAATGCGGGTGCAAATATAAGTCGATTACTTTATTTTCCAAGCCCTTTTTGAGATAAATTTATTTTTTTTTGAAAACCCCTAGAAATAAGCCACTTTTACATTAAAATAAAATTGTGAAAATAGTATTGTTGGGTTATATGGGTAGTGGCAAGAGCACAATTGGCAAGTTGCTATCCAAAGAAAGAGGTTTAGAATTTATAGATCTGGATAACTACATTGAGGAAGCAGAGCAAATGTCCGTACCCGATATTTTCAAAACTAAAGGAGAAATTTATTTTAGAAAAAAGGAATACGCATACCTAAATGAAGTACTTGCCCAAAAGGACAATTTTGTGTTGTCCTTAGGAGGTGGTACCCCGTGTTATGGTAACAATATGCATGCAGTTCTGGATGCTACAAAAAATGCTATTTATCTAAAGGTATCTATAGCCGAACTTGTCAATCGTCTCTTAAAGGAAAAGGACCAACGTCCGTTAATAATGAATATACCGGAAGATGAATTACCGGAGTTTATTGGTAAGCACCTTTTTGAAAGAAGTTATTTCTATAACCAAACAGATAAGGTCATTAGTTCGGACGGAAAAAACCCAGAGGAAATTGTGGCCGAAATGGGAGCCTTATTAGTCTAGGTAGACCATATCATTTTTGGCCTGAAACAGTACATGTACATGCTCTTGCAGTGAAGTAGATAAGGATATACCTTTATAATCTGCCTTCACAGGATATTTTTTATGGTTTCTATTTACTAGAACAGCGGTCTTAAGTTGTTTTACCGGTGTTTTTAGAAAATGATGAACACCATAAATAAGGGTAGTACCGGAGTTAAGCACATCATCTACCAACACAATGGATTTATCTGTGTATTCCGATTCTGGAATAGAAGTCTGTACGCCACTTTGTAATGGATTTTCTTTGTCCATCATAACCTTGCAAAGTGTTATTTCGGCATCGGTTACTTTTTTGAGTACCCGTTGCAATTTTTTGGCAAAATTGAGTCCTCCACCATCTATACCGGCAATAATAATTTCTTTTTCCTCAACATTGGCCTCGTATATCTGATAAGCTATACGCTCTATTTTATGCTGTATTTGCTGGTGGGTAAGTATTTTGTTCTCCATAAACGGGTATTTTCAATTCAAAGATAGCCAACGCTATGCAAATTCACTCTTTTTATTCGGTGCTTTTAAAATCTTCAGGAGCTTGGTTCGGGTCTTCCAAATACTCCTCAATATCACGACGGTCTTTTTTAGTAGGTCTTCCGGTTCCTTTCTTGCGGTAATGTTCTTTAGCCTGTTTAAGAAGTTCGTTATGTTCAAAAGCTTCTTTAGGAGTCGTATCCGTACGGTAAATATCAACCAATTTGGCACCCACTCTGCTTTTGGGAATGTCCAGAACCGTTAGTTGTAGGTTAATTTGTTCCTTCCTCACTATAATTTTATCCATTGGGTACACTTCTCGAGAAGGTTTCGCCACTTGGTCATTAATTCTTACCTGACCTTTTTTACAGGCCGTAGAGGCAATGTTTCGGGTCTTAAAATAACGGGTACTCCACAAGTACTTATCAATTCGCATAACTATTAAAAATCTTTGTTAAGGCTCTCTACAAAAATAAGGGAAAATTGTATCTTGCCGCCTGTAAAAATGAATTGATGAATTTGAATCGAATAGTTGCCTTATCGGCGTTAGTGGTTGTACTGTACTCTTGTAATAATGATGATGGAGGTGTAACGATTGAACCACCAAGACCGTTAAGTGAAGTTTTAAGTGAAGATGAAGCGGAGATTCAAGAATATCTTAAAACGCATTATTACAATTATGCCGAGTTTGAAAACCCCGCTGAGGATTTTGATTTTAAAATTGAAATAAAGGAAATACCTGAAGGGAATACAGAGCTTGTACCTTTAAAGGATCAGGTGGTTCCTGTTGAAGTAAACGTACCTTCTACACATTTCTTGATTTCTGGGGAAGAAACGAATACAAAACACACGTTGTACTATTTGGAAGCTCGGGAGGGTGTTGGTGATGCTTTAAGCGTGGCCGATTCTGCTTTTGTACGCTACAGTGGAAATCTTATTGATGGTACTGTCTTTGACGATAATAATGAAAATGATCCAGTATGGTTTGATTTGGCAAGTTTACAAGCGCCGGCAACATCCACTGTTTCAGGTACTCCTGCTAGGGGTTTTTCTGAGGGAGCGGCACTTTTAAAAGGAGGAGCACCTGCGGAGATTAATGAAGATGGTACGTATTCTGTAAACGGATATGGTGTTGGAATGATAATTTTTCCATCTGGTTTGGGTTATTTCAATATAGCAAGAGGTAGTATACCTGCCTACAGCCCATTAATTTTTAAGATGGATATGTTTGCGGTAAATCAGTCAGACCATGATGGTGATGGTATTCCGTCTATTGAAGAGGACACGAACAAAGACGGTTACTTGTTCAACGATGATGCCGATGGAGATGGTATTCCTGATTACCTAGATGCCGATACAAACTAAGAAGTAGAATTATTTACTACCTATAAATAAAAAGAAAGCCCGAAACATATGTTTCGGGCTTTCTTTTTATAATATCAGTTTCCTTATAACGTCAAAGATAAACTAACGATCAACTGGTCTGGGCGCGCATCTACACGACTAGGGCCTAAGTTGGTAATGTTCGTATTGATAAAGGTAGCCTCGTTGCTGTTAAAGCCTCTTTCGTACCTAATATCAATTCCCAGCTTTCCTAAATCTACACCCGCGCCTATATTGGCTCCTACGCTAAAATCATTTTCAATATCATCTATTGAGATACCATCAAACTCGGTATCAAGAATGTACTGAAACGAAGGACCTGCAAATACACGCAGCGGACCTATAATTTTTACACCTACCAGTAAGGGCAAGTCTAACTTACTTATGTCAAACTTATCACCGCTATAATCAGACTTGGTTTTGGTGTACATTAACTCAGGTCTAAAATAGATGCGGTTAACGCCTATTTTAGTGAAAAGACCTAAGTGGTAACCCATGTTTCGGTCTGGATCTCTGGCCGCGTCACCAATAGATTCAAAATAATCTCCGTTGGCGCTATAGTTAAGACCGGCCTTAACGCCAATTTCAACTAAATCTTTTTGTGAAAATGCAGCAATGCTTATCAAAGCAAAAACTGCCGTAAGGAGTGTTTTTCTCATATGTTCTCGTTTTTAATACCACAACAGTATCAAAAACGATACCATTGTTATTTCCTTTTCAATACCTTTAAAACGGCCTTTTCAATAGCTTTATTGTTTAAACCGTACTTCTCCATAAGCTGTTCAGGAGTGCCACTTTCACCAAAAGTATCTTGGGTTGCAACAAACTCTTGAGGCGTAGGATTATGAATACTAAGGGTTCTAGCAACACTCTCGCCAAGACCTCCTAAGAAATTGTGCTCTTCAGCAGATACAACACAACCTGTTTTTTTAACGGATTTTAACAGAGCTTCCTCGTCAAAAGGCTTAATCGTATGGAAATTGATAACCTCTGCAGAAATACCTTGTTCTTCCAATTTCTCAGCAGCGATCAACGCTTCCCAAACTAAATGTCCTGTAGCAACGATGGTAACATCTGTACCTTCGCTAAGCATAAGTGCTTTTCCAATTTCGAACTTCTGGTCAACCGGAGTAAAGTTGGCCACTTTTGGTCTACCAAAACGTAGGTAAACAGGTCCTTCATGCTCGGCAATGGCCAAGGTAGCTGCTTTTGTTTGGTTGTAATCACATGGGTTGATAACGGTCATGCCAGGAAGCATTTTCATCATACCTATGTCTTCTAGAATCTGGTGGGTAGCACCATCTTCTCCAAGGGTTACACCGGCATGGGAAGCACATATTTTTACGTTCTTACCAGAATAGGCAATAGACTGGCGAATTTGGTCATAAACCCTTCCTGTAGCAAAGTTGGCAAATGTACTTGCAAAAGGAATTTTACCACCAATGGTAAGACCTGCAGCAATACCCATCATGTTAGCTTCGGCAATACCTACTTGAAAGAATCTTTCCGGATTCTCATCAATAAAAGGTTGAATTTTTAGCGATCCAATTAAATCGGCACAAAGGGCTACAACATTAGGGTTGGTTCTTCCCAATTCCGTCATGGCAGCTCCGTAGCCACTTCTAGTATCGTTTTTTCCTTGATCTATATATTTTGTCATTGTGTTTCGTTTTTGTCGTTTCCGTAAAGCGGAAAACTAAAATTTTAAGATAGTTGCGGAATTTTAATAATCACCTAAAGTTTCAGGATTTTGACCCAAAGCGTTCTCTAATTGCTCATCACTTGGCGCTTTACCGTGCCATGCGTGCGTGTGCATCATAAAGTCTACACCATTACCCATCATTGTATCCAAAATGATACATACAGGTTTTCCTTTTCCGGTTCTGCTTTTTGCTTCGTTAAGACCGTTAACTATAGCTTCAAGATTATTACCTTCTGCAACCTCAATAACATCCCAACCAAAAACTTCAAATTTTTCTTTTAGGTTTCCTAGCGGAAGGATTTCTTCCGTAGGGCCATCTATTTGCTGTCCGTTTCTGTCAATAGTAGAAATTAGGTTGTCTACTTTGTTTCCTGCGGCATACATGATTGCTTCCCAGTTTTGACCTTCTTGAAGTTCGCCATCACCGTGAAGGCTGTATACCAATTTATCGTCTCCGTTTAATTTTTTACCTAAAGCGGCACCAATTGCTACAGACATACCTTGGCCCAATGAACCTGAAGCTACACGAACGCCGGGAAGACCTTCATGAGTGGTTGGGTGACCTTGTAGACGGGAGTCCAATAAACGAAATGTGTTCAACTCTTCTACCGGGAAATATCCTTTTCTGGCCAAAACACTGTAAAATACAGGAGATATGTGTCCGTTGGAAAGGAAGAAAAGATCTTCGTCTTTACCGTCCATATCAAAACCTTCTTTAAGGTCCATTACCTCATTATAAAGTGCTACCAAAAATTCAGTACAGCCCAAAGACCCCCCTGGGTGACCTGAATTTACTTTATGTACCATACGTAGAATGTCCCTTCGGGTCTGTACTACGATATCTTGTAGTTCGTCTAATTTTGCCATTTGTAAATGTTCGTTTTTAGTAATTTTCAAATGTAATCGCAATCTTTTGGGAATACAAATAGGACCTTGTTTATTTTTGCCCTCAAATCAAAAAAAGAGTGACAAAAGCAACAGATGTCAATATTTTGAACAATAAGGGGTTGTTTGACCAAAAAGGCCCATAATTGAGGAGTGCCTGCCGATTCAAAAGTATAATTATGGTCTAGGGCTATTTGGTAGAAGCAAACTTTATTTTTTCGTTAAGCCTTTTATGCTAGGCAGTTGTTTATCTTTGCGCCCATAAATACTATTTTGAAGTTTACATTACACCACACAGACCCCAAAAGTAAAGCTCGTGCCGGAACTATGGTTACCGATCACGGAGTAATAGAAACCCCTATATTCATGCCGGTTGGTACGGTTGCATCCGTAAAAAGTGTGCATCAAAGGGAGCTAAAGGAGGAGATAAACCCAGATATTATTCTTGGGAATACATACCATCTTTTTCTTCGGCCTAAAACCGAAATATTAAAGAAAGCTGGAGGACTCCATAAATTTATGGGGTGGGATAGAAATATTCTAACGGATAGTGGAGGATACCAAGTATACTCACTTTCCGGAAACCGAAAAATAAAAGAGGAAGGGGTAAAGTTTAAATCGCATATAGACGGTTCTACACACCTTTTTACACCGGAAAACGTAATGGAAATACAGCGTGTGATCGGGGCCGATATTATAATGGCCTTTGATGAATGCACACCTTACCCCTGTGATTACCGGTATGCAGAACGTTCTATGCACATGACACATAGATGGTTGGAGCGTTGTATTGCGCACTTAAAGAAAACACCTTTTGAGTACGATTATTCACAAACGTTCTTTCCTATTGTACAAGGTTCTACCTATAAAGATTTAAGAAAACGCTCTGCGGAGTACATTGCTGGCGTTGGTGCCGAAGGTAATGCCATAGGCGGTTTATCCGTTGGGGAACCTGCGGAAGAAATGTATGGTATGACCGAGGTGGTCTGTGAAATTTTACCGGAAGACAAACCTAGGTATTTAATGGGGGTAGGTACGCCTATTAATATTTTGGAGAACATAGCCTTAGGAATTGATATGTTTGATTGTGTGATGCCAACGCGAAACGCTAGAAACGGAATGTTGTTTACCGCTCATGGCACGATAAATATTAAGAACAAAAAGTGGGAAGATGATTTTTCTCCGGTAGATGAAATGGGAATTACCTTTGTAGACCTAGAGTATTCAAAGGCCTATTTGCGTCATTTGTTCGTAGCTAAGGAGTATTTGGGAAAGCAAATAGCCACTATTCACAATCTAGGATTTTATCTTTGGTTGGTTCGTGAAGCTCGAAAGCATATTTTAGCAGGAGATTTTACGGAATGGAAAGACCGTATGGTTAAACAAATGGATAAACGATTGTAGTGCTTACCATATTAGATAAATATATACTTAAGCGATATTTGGTCACTTTCTCGGTGATGATCTTGCTATTTATTCCTATTGGAATCATGGCGCATTTGGCCGAGCAGATTGGAAAAATGCAAGCCAATGAAGCTCCGTTGGATGAAATACTCGTCTATTTTGGAAACTTTACTATCTATATAGGAAGTCTTCTATTTCCTATTTTCCTCTTTCTGTCTATAATTTTCTTTACCTCTAAATTAGCAGGAAATACGGAAATTGTGGCCATTCTTAGTTCAGGTGTATCGTACTCTAGATTCTTGCGCCCCTATATTATTGGTGCCTCTATTATAGCGGTAATTATGTTTGTCATGGGTATGTTTATAGTACCTAATGCTAGCAAGGGTTTTAACGAGTTTAAATACAAGTATCTTAAGAAAGGAAAGCAGGACCGGGTTACCAATAATATTTTTACACAGTTAAACGCCAATGATTTTATTTATGTGAGCAGTTTTGACCCTGCCAGACAGATTGGATACAACTTTACTTTTGAAAGGTTTAACGAAGAAAATGAGTTGGAGTTCAAAATATCGGCGGCCAATATCAGATATGTAGATAAGGATAGTGTGTACCGTTTAACTACCTATAAAAAACGAAAGATTCTTAATGATACGGCTTTGGTGGAAACCAAGCGTCGTTTAGATACCCTTTTCTCTTTTCAAATTGGAGACCTTACCCCGGTGTCCTATGCCGCGGAAACCAAGAATATTTTTGAACTGAACCGGTTTATAAAGGACCAAAGGTTAAAAGGGGCATCCAACATCAATACCTATATCTTGGTAAAGTATAAGAGATGGGCTCTGCCTATTACAGCTTTTATATTAACGATAATCGCTGTAGCCGTGTCGTCAGTAAAGAGGCGTGGAGGTATGGGGGTTAACCTTGCCTTTGGAATTATAGTGGCCTTTGTCTTTGTTTTCTTTGATAAAGTTTTTGGTACCCTTGCGGAGCAGTCTGGCTTTTCGCCTTTATTGGCAGTACTTATACCCAATATGATTTTTGGAGTGTTGGCCGTAGTTTTACTGCAAAAGGCAAAGCGGTAACGCGTTTTCGTTTAAATAGGCTTTTATGGGGGCTCAGCTAAAAAATTACCTGCACTTACATCTTATTGTTTTTATTTGGGGCTTTACGGCGGTATTGGGTAAACTTATTACGTTAGAGGCTATGCCTTTGGTATGGTACCGGATGCTTATTGCCTCAATATTTATCTTGATCTATATTTTAGCCAAGAAATACTCCTTAAAGGTTTCAAGGGGTATGTTTTGGGCGCTCATAGGAGCGGGAATAGTAATTGCGCTACACTGGGTGACTTTCTTTTTGGCCATTAAGGTATCCAATGTATCCATTGCGTTGGCCACGATTTCTACGGGTGCTTTTTTTACGGCGATAATTGAGCCCTTTTGGTACAAGCGGAAGATGATTTGGTATGAAATTGTTTTTGGTATCGTTGTTATGCTTGGACTGTACCTGATTTTTAAGGTAGATACGGAGTATCTGTACGGTATAGTTTTAGCCTTAATATCCGCGTTTTTGTCGGCGTTTTTCTCATTGATCAACGGGAAGCTCATACAAAAGGAAAGACCTTCTGTAATTTCTTTTTATGAATTGGTAAGTGGGGTGGGGCTATTGACTATATTTTTAGCGTTTCAGGGAAGGTTTACTACAGAGTTTTTTAGTCTATCGCAAAACGACTTGCTCTATCTGTTTATACTTGCATCAATTTGTACCGCCTACGCTTTTATAGCATCGGTTAAAATTTTGAAATATATAAGTCCGTATACGGTAATGCTCACAATAAATTTGGAGCCTATTTATGGAATAATTCTGGCGTTTATTATTTTTGGCGAGTCGGAGAAAATGAACCCCCTATTTTATGTTGGTGGAGGCATCATCCTATTGACGGTCATTGCCAACGGAATACTGAAAAATAAGAGAAGGTTTAAAAAACCCTTCAGGACATAAGCTTAAAATCCTATATTTGCCTATCAAACTAAACCTATTACACTAATGGAATATCTCGATTTTGAACTCCCTATAAAAGAGCTTGAAGACCAGCTGGATAAATGCATGATTATTGGGGAGGAAAGCGAAGTAGATGTGTCGGAGACCTGTAAGCAGATCGAAAAGAAGTTAGCCGATACCCGAAAAGAAATATATAAAAACCTTACCGCATGGCAACGCGTACAGTTGTCCAGGCACCCTAATAGACCTTATACCTTAGACTATATCAACGCTATTTGCGGCGATACATTTTTGGAACTTCACGGTGATAGGAATGTAAAGGATGATAAGGCCATGATCGGTGGTTTAGGTAAAATTGGTGATCAGAGCTTTATGTTCATTGGTCAGCAAAAAGGGTACAATACAAAAACTAGGCAGTATCGGAATTTTGGTATGGCCAACCCGGAAGGTTACCGCAAAGCTTTACGTTTAATGAAATCTGCGGAGAAATTTAATGTTCCTGTAGTATGTTTCATAGATACCCCAGGTGGTGCCGCTGGTATTGAAGCGGAAGAACGTGGTCAAGGAGAGGCAATTGCCCGTAACATTCTTGAGATGACTCGCCTTAAAGTACCTATTATAGTGGTTATCATTGGAGAAGGAGCTTCTGGTGGAGCCTTGGGCATAGGAGTAGGAGACAAGGTATTGATGTTGGAAAACACATGGTACTCCGTAATATCCCCAGAATCCTGTTCTTCTATTCTATGGAGAAGCTGGGAGTATAAAGAAGTAGCTGCAGAAGCGTTGAAACTTACGGCTACGGATATGAAAAAATTAAAGTTGATCGATGAAATCGTGCGCGAACCGGCAGGTGGTGCCCACGCAAATCGGGAGAAAACTTTTGAGGTGGTAAAAAACAAAATATTGACTCAATTTGAGGCTTTAGAAAAGTTATCCCCAAAAGAATTGGTCAATACCCGAATGGAAAAATACGCCCAAATGGGTGTTTTTAACGGTTAACGGACACTTTTATCAAGCTGACTAAAATCTGAGAAAGACTTTTCTCAGATTTTTTTTGTTATCAACATAAAATTGTAACTTATTAACAGTATAATGTTCATTACCTGTTAACTTTACTTCGCTTTATTTTTTAGTTAATTGCATAATTTCGTGAAATGGAAAAAATTAATCCGGTCGTAGCCCGTAAAATAGATAAATCTACCCTAATCAATTTAGAGCGTGGTAAAATTCCGCCACAATCTGTTGATTTAGAGGAGGTTGTTCTTGGTGCGATGATGATTGATAAAAAGGGGGTAGATGAAGTAATAGATATCCTACATCCTGATGTTTTCTATAAAGATGCCCATCGTTTTATCTATGAAGCCATTTTTAAACTGTTCGAAAGTTCCGAACCAGTGGATTTATTAACGGTTTCGTCACAATTAAAGCGAGACGGACGATTGGATGCCGTAGGAGGGGATTTTTACCTTATAAAACTCACTCAAAAAGTGGCTTCATCTGCCCACATTGAGTTTCATGCGCGTATTATTCTTCAGAAGTATATTCAGCGTAGCTTAATAAAAATATCCAACGAGATCATTGAAGAGGCTTATGATGAATCTACGGACGTTTTTGACCTTTTGGATAGTGCGGAATCTAAATTGTACGACGTAACTCAAGGGAATCTTAAACGATCTGCGGAGACAGCTATGGATTTGGTAATCCAAGCCAAGAAAAAGATTGAGGAAATTTCCAATAAAGAGGGGATGAGCGGTATTGCTACCGGCTTTGATAAATTGGATAAATTAACCTCTGGATGGCAGCCCAGTGATTTAATTATTGTTGCCGCGCGTCCTGGTATGGGTAAAACGGCATTAACCTTATCTATGGCACGTAATATTGCGGTAGATGGTGGGCAGGGTGTTGCTTTCTTTTCCTGTGAGATGTCTTCGGTACAGCTAATTACCCGTTTGATTTCTTCGGAAACCGGACTGTCGTCCGAAAAATTAAGGACCGGTAAACTGGAAAAACACGAGTGGGAACAATTGAACGTTAAAGTAAAAGCGTTGGAGAAAGCCCCATTGTTTATAGATGATACACCGTCCTTATCCATTTTTGATTTACGTGCAAAGGCCAGACGTTTGGCCTCGCAGCATGACATTAAGATTATTATCATTGACTACTTGCAGTTAATGACCGCCGGTGGAACCGGTAAAGGGGGTAACCGTGAACAGGAGATTTCTACAATTTCGCGTAACCTTAAGGCCCTGGCAAAGGAATTGAATATTCCTGTAATTGCACTTTCTCAGCTGTCTCGTGCCGTTGAAACCCGTGGCGGTAGTAAAAGACCTTTACTTTCGGATTTACGTGAATCTGGTGCGATTGAGCAGGATGCGGATATTGTATCGTTCATTTTCCGTCCGGAGTATTATAAAATTGATGAGTGGGATGACGAAGAAAGAAGCCCAACCCAAGGTCAAGCAGAGTTTATTGTAGCAAAACACCGTAATGGTGGTCTTGAGAACATTCGTCTGAAATTTATCGGTAACCTTGGTAAGTTTGACAACTTGGATGATTTTGATTCTCCATTTGAGTTTCAATCCAAAATGAACGAAAATGAGGATAATCCGTTTATCACAAAGAACTTGCCGGATGCCAACCAAGCATTTGGTAGCTCTATGAATGATCTAAGTGCGGATGAGGATAGCGATGTTCCTTTCTAAATCAATGTAACTAGGCAAAATCCAGCAGTTTTCGAATAGCTTTAACTTTGTGTGCCTTAAAAAGCGCGGTTTTTCAAGTATCTTTAGAAAAAATCTAAGTGCTAGAAACATGGTGAAATCGTTCTTGTCAATTTTTTTCATACTTGTTGGGGTTCTACAACTTTCTGCATCTTCCATTTTAATACCTATGGATGCCGAGAGTCAAAGAGATCATCTAAAAGCTTACGGAATTACCTATTGGGTGCTAAGTAAACAACAAAAGGTACAGTGGCTTTTAAACTATAGAGGCGGATCCTTTTTATTGCCTGATGGAGATGTTATCCGAAAGGAATGTCAAATACGTGGGGTTTCCTTTGAAATTTTATCGGATGGCCAGACACAAGGTATACTGGAAGAAATTAGTAGTCCTTCCAAAAATCAAGATGCCGTAATTCTTGAAAAGGCCCCGAAAATTGCCGTTTATTCCCCAAAAGGAAACCAACCTTGGGACGATGCCGTTACCATGGTTTTGACCTATGCCGAGATTCCCTATGTTACCGTTTATGATGATGAGATACTGGGAGATAAATTGGCTCTTTATGATTGGTTGCACCTGCACCACGAAGATTTTACCGGTCAGTATGGAAAGTTCTATGGCGCATACCGTGCCGCTCCTTGGTATATAGAACAAAAAAAGGAGGCTGAAGCAATGGCTGCGGAGCATGGTTTTTCTAAAGTTTCGGAGGAGAAAGGTGCGGTAGCGCAGAAAATTAGGAAATATGTCATTGGTGGAGGATTCATGTTCGCCATGTGTTCGGCTACGGATAGTTTTGATATAGCGCTTTCCGCGGAAGGAGTGGATATTTGCGAGCCCATGTTTGACAATGACCCCAGTGATGCCAACTACCAAAGTAAGCTGGATTATAACAAAACTTTTGCCTTCACGGACTTTACTTTGGAGCGAAACCCGCTTAAATACGAGTTTTCTTCCATAGACATGACCAGCAAACGGGGCAACGTTCCCAAAGAATCCGATTATTTTTCGTTAATGGATTTTTCCGCCAAATGGGATGCCGTGCCCACCATGCTTTGTCAGAACCATACGGCTTTGGTAAAAGGTTTTATGGGACAGACCACCGCCTTTAACAGAGACGAGGTAAAACCCACGGTAATGGTATTAGGTGAAAATAAACTGAATGGAGAGGCACGATATATTCACGGGGTTAAAGGAAAAGGCTTTTTTACATTTTATGGCGGCCATGATCCAGAAGACTATCAGCATAGGGTAGGAGACCCCAAAACGGAACTAGAGCTGCACCCCAATTCTCCGGGGTATCGTCTAATTTTGAATAATGTTTTGTTTCCTGCAGCACGTAAAAAGAAGCAGAAAACTTAATGCGATAACCCGTTGTTCAAGCTTAATATTTCACTTGTCTAATAGCAGTCCATTTTAATCTGCTTCCGGTTTTGATAATGGCTGAGGTCTTTACCTAAATATGCGTTGCTCAATTCCTGTAGTTCTTGTAGCACTTCTTTTTGCATGGCTATGGAACCACAGATCATAATGCATCCCTTATTCTTCAAAACCTCTAAAAACAATTCTTGGTCTTGTTTAATTAGGTGCTGAACATATATTTTATCGGCTTGCTGGCGAGAATAGGCGGTTTTAAAATTGGTCAACTTGCCTTCTTGCAAAGCCGTTTCAATATAATCTTTATAAAGATGGAAGGCATCTTTGGTGCGTGCTCCCCAGTACAAGTGAATTTCCTTTCTTTTTATATTCTCTTGTATCATCCCTAAAAAAGGACCAATACCTGTTCCGGTTGCTATAAATACTGTTTTTTTAGAGTTTTTAGGAAAATGGAAATTTCTGTTGTTTACCACCGTGGCGTTCAGTTTTTGTCCATCTTCCAGTTGATGCAAGTAGTTGGAACATAGTCCATTTTCGTGTCTACGAATGCTGATTAAAAGGGTGTCCGTATTTAACTTGCCAATGGAATATAACCGCTCTCGTGCTCCATCGGCGGGTACGACCGATAATAAATCCCCCGAAACCGGTTTTGACCCGTTTAAATTTTTAAGGCTCAATAAGAAGGTATCGTCTTCAGGTAGTTCCGCTTTATGAATGACTTTAAAAGTGGAGGCAGGTTTTGAGCTGGTAGCCAGTTTTGGTTTTTCCAGATGAATGGGCAATCCCATTTCGTTGGCCCAAACCGAACACCAATTGTTGAAAGACTCAAAAGATTGGTCGTTAACCGTAAAGACCTCTTGTAGAGCAGTACTGTTATTTAACCCTCTTAAAGCTTCATGAGTTTCATAAGCAAACTGGCAAAAATTGGGATAGGCAGTAGATCCAAAGCCCACTACGCTAAAATCAAAAGCCTGTTTCTGGGGATTCTTTTTAACCAATTGTATAAAATTCTCTGCGGATGCCGGTGCTTCTCCTTATCCGTATGTTGCCGTAATGACAATTAAATGCTCCATTTTCTTGAAATGGGTGTATTGGTTCATTAATGCTAAATGACTTTTTTTACCCGATTTCAAAATTTGTTTGTGTAACTCTTGAGCAAATTGAAGCGTGGTACCCCCTTCGGTGCCTACCAAAACCACATATTCACTTTCATTTTTTGAATGCTCATTTTTGATCTTGGTTTTAGGCCTTTTAAAATAAACGATAAATCCAGTAACCGTTAAAAAGGGAATGGCTAGACTTCCCAAGCCAAGTACGATGGACCATAGAATGCTTCCTTCTCCGGTGTGTAATACCGTAGCCCAAGAAGACATGACCTGTACGGTAGGATATTTTTCTTCGGCTAAGATATCTCCGGTAACTTGGTTGAGATATAATTCCTTATCTCTTAAGCGGATGATGTAGTAATCCTCTACAAACTCGGAAAAGGGGTATTCCAGTTCACGTAGTTCGGAAAGAGAGGTAGTTTTAAAAAAGTCAAATTCCGTGTACTTTTTAAAAGGTTCTTCTTGGATAGCATCAAAATCTACTTGTAATGAAACTTTGGAATCCGGAATAACATCAAACCGAAGTAGTGAAAGATATACGCCCGTAATGGCTAGCACTAATAATGGAAGTAAAGAAAACCTGGCGTATACAACATGATGGTATTGTGAAAAATTTTCACGAACAACGGGTGCAAAGAATTGCTTATACCCGCCTTGTCTCTTGGCAATTAGAACAATACCCGAAATGCTGATGAGAATTAGTAAAAACGAGGCGAATCCGATTAGAAAACGCCCCGTAGATTTTAGAAATAGCGATCGGTGTAGGTTGGTAGCAAACTGGAAAAGAGGTTTTTTTTGAATAAGATTTCCCAATTTTTCACCGGTAAATGGATCAATATAGAATTCTTCATTCTTTCCATCTAAGATAACCGTAACGCTTACAAAACCATTTCGGTCTCGTTTTACCGCAAGTACTTCTTCATATTTTGTATTGATATGTTCTAGGGTTTCCGACAAAGAAAGTTTATCTGCGCCGGAAACACTGTAGGGTTCAATTTTGTTGGAAATTGGTTCTACAGCTAGAATAACACCGGTAACCGATGCAATCAAAAGAAAAACAGAAGAGGCAATGGCAAAAAGCAAATGGCTATACCTCCATACCGATACGATCATAAAAATTATCTGTTTGGTACCATTCTAATATAACGGATGTAACCTTTACCGTCTACTTTCTCTTTTATAGTTGCCGAATTCAAGTCTATCTCTGCATCTATGGCATAATATTCCTGATTTTCTACAGCTGACTCAAAGCGAACCTTATAACCGGCATCAATATGCGAGGCGTCAAAGCCTAAAGAAATGATGTTTCTTTCGCCGTTACCAATGGTAGCGCCCGAAATGGCATCAACGTTTTCTTTAGTGCCATCACTGAATTCCCACCATTCCTTTAAATCAGGAAACCACTCTTTATCATCTCCTTGAACGTAAAGTGTCTTCTCGTATTTTCCTTCAGGGTTGATCAATGAAACCACCACGTAGGCTTTCTCACCTGTGTAGTTGGTCATTTGAATCATACATTTGTAACTTACTTTAGGCTCGTTTATAAAAGAAGATAATACAAAGAATGCAGAAGCCAAACAGAGGGCACCAAGCGTCTTAACAATTATATTTTTCATGTACTATTAATTTAAAAATTGAAGATTAACCTTGTTTTTGGCCAACAGTTCATTTTCGCTTGCCAGGTCGTGTGCAGTTTCACCAAACTCTGTGGTAGATTTTAGGTCGGCACCATTAGCTATCAAGTACTTTAAAATTTCTGCATTTTCGGTTTTCATTGCCGCGTAATGCAATGGGGCATTTCCGTCTTTGTCCTTACCGTTGATGTCAGCACCAAATGCTTTCACCTTTTTTAGAAGGCGCAGATCATTCTTTGCAACCGCTAAATGCCATACGGTGCTGTTATCGCCTTGTACTTGCGCAAAATCAAGTCCTTTGTCTTTTAATACGGCAACCTTAGCATCAAAATCACGAGGTTTACCACGACCGTTAAAAAGGTAAGAAACCAAATTGTTTCCTTTGTTATCAAGCACATCAACACTAGCTCCTTTAGAGATTAAATAGGTTACTACATCCGCTCCGTTATTTTGAATCGCAATGGCCAAAGCGGTTTGTCCTTTCTTATCGGCGTGGTCAATATCCATTGACTTTTCGGCAAAGTATTTTACAACCTTAAGTTCATTTCTTTCTGCAGCGTTTAAAAGAGGGGTATTTCCTTCGTCATCAATTGCATTTGGATCTACACCTTTAGATATGAAAAAATCAAAAATTGAAATGTCTTTAGCTGAGCTGGCTAAATTGTGCAAAGGATTCTGTCCTTTTTTGGTCGTAACATTGGCAGCAATACCTAGTTGCTCCAAATATTTGAAAAGGTCATCGGATGCATCTCTACCTTTACTTGCAAAGAAAATAGCATTTTCACCGGTAGTTTCATTCTTTGAGGTCGAAATGCCGCGTTCTATCAATTGCTTAAGAATAGTGATATTTCCGCCTTGTGCTGCGTAATGGAATGCCCCGTTACCATCATTATCTTCACTGTCTAGTGACAGACCTTTTTCTATAAAATAGTCTATAATTTTTAGGTCTTTAGCTCTTCCAATAGCCACTAATAAGGCGTTTTTTCCGTGGTGGTCCTTCTCGTTTTTTAACTCGGCACCTCCGGCGATAAATGCATCATATATAGTGAAATCTTGTTGACCGGTAGCTGCCGTAAAAGAAATAGGTCCGTATCCATGGGAATCAACAAGGTCTAGATTGGCGCCTTGTTTTATTAAATGTTTTACAAGGTCTACATTGCCACTTGATGCGGCCCAAAAAACATAGGTGCGCGAATCGTGTGTACGCTTGTTTATATCATTACCTTGTTCCATTAAAAATTGAACGGTACTTACAGGATTATTGCCAAAAATGGCAAAAGTAGTAGCATCAAACCCACCTCTGTTTGCTTGAGTAACTGAATGGCCCTCCTTCATTGTAGCTTGAATGGTACTAATACTTGGTTGTTTTTCCCAATAGTCCCTATTTAAGAATGGATTGGGGGCTTTGGGTGTATTCCTTTGTGCAAAGGCACTTAAAGAGATAAATGCAAAGCTGAGAACTAAGGCAAAAGTTCTGATACTATTTTTTTTCATGGCCGTGTATATTAGATTTCAAATTACTAAAACCATTACCGGGCTTTGTTACCCGATAATGGTATAGTTTACTAAAAGTTATAATGGTTTACCAAGCGCCGATAAAATGGCTTCCTTCCACATTAATTAGCTCGGCACCTTTGGTTACAGTTCCTGTTTCGGTATCTATAACATAAATATTTCCGTTTTTACCAACGGGTGCTTGAGTAAGGTAAATTTCGTTTCCGTCTACGGCATACCCTTGGTACTGGAATAATTCAAAATCTACCTCGTAAGGAATATCGGTTATTTTGGTTGCTGTTTTTGCATTCAAGTCAACTAGGGCAAAAAAGCTTTCTCCTCTCCCCGAAATACCTTCTGCGGAACCATCATGACGGTAGGCTAAAACTGCTTTTCCGTTTGGTGCTGGTCTCCAGGCCAATACATAAGCACCATCAACACCCAAGGCATCATCTAAATTAAAATCATACGAATCGTCATACAAATTGTCAGCTCCAATTTTTAAAATATGAGAACCTTCAGGATCACTCTGGTTAGCTTGGTATACGCTTCCGTCATACAAAAATGCGTTGATGCTACGGTAACCGTTGGTATTACCGTGTCCTACGCTAGAAGTAATTAGCGTTGGGTTCAATAAAGAAGGATAGTCCAATACAATAGTTTTGGAACCAAGAATCTCATAATCACCACTATCACTTTCTAAAGTAGTCGGGTCTATCTTGCTTAAGCGCGCACCAATGTATAATTTGTCTCCAGCGGCATTAAGTGTTGGCATATCTATTCTAGAGATGTAGTAGCCTGCTGCAGATTCTTCTTCGCTTAACGTAATAACATGCTCTTCAAAGTTGTTGATTTGAGAATCCACTAAGTCTAAAGTAACAACGCCAACAGTAGAATTTGTGTGCAGATAGGTGTCATCGGTTACATCATCAGGGGTGTCATTGTCATCAACTTGGTGCTCTGTAGAGACGTAAACGGCAGCACCGGTTTTGTCCCCATCAAACAATTTGATCCATCTAGGAGCAGTACCAACATAAGGGGCTATACTTATTTCAGACCCGGTTGGATTGAAAGTTCCACCACCTTCTACGGTATATTTACTGTAATTTCCTCCGGTATCTCCGGCATAACTAATATTGAAAACGGTATTGCCGTCTTCAGAAGCTTGTAGTCTTGCCGTTCTGTTAGATGGTGCTACAAAACCATTGTTAAAAGGATCTATTTGAACCGTAGGGTCCTTAGCATCTTTACTGGTTACGGAATAAATTAAGGTTCCCCCGTTTCCGTCACCAGGGGTATCACCCATTTTGGCTCCGGCAATGGTTATCCATCTACCGTCTTCTTCGGTTTCCGTTTCTGTTTCGGTCTCAGTTTCTGAGTCGGTATCGGGTGTAACAGTACCATCATCGCTACTACAAGCGGTCATTAAACCAGCTAGAAGCCATACGGAAGCCAATGTTTTAAAGTTTAAAAAAGTTGTTTTCATGTTAGTTCTATTAAGTGATTAAAGATTATTGATTATGCAGTTCAATTTTAAATAAAAGCCTCGTCCTGGTTTTTGTACGGATAGGTTATCATAAATGGCCTGGTCAAAAATATTCTTGACATCAAAACTCATTACAAAATTCTTTTTGGGAAATGTATAGCTCAATCCAAAGTCATGAGATATCTGTTCAGGAATAAAGAATTCCTCTTCTCCTGTAGTATTAGTACCTGCTGCGAATTTGAATGCAAATTCATCTGTATAGTAGGTGTTATAAAATAGGTTTAAGAGTGATTTTGATTGTATAAAATCCTTGATAGTATACCGTAATCCGGCATTCATGGTAAACAAGGGAACGTTGGGAACATTTGTTTCAACTCCCGAATTTACCGTGGTTAAGCTCATGCGGGTTATGTTAAAATTGAAGCCAAGATTATTGTCATACGTATAAAAGAATTCGGCTTCAATTCCTTTGGATTCCGCAGTGTTCTCTAGATTGGTGTATTGAACAAACTCATCACTTTCCCTTAGTCCGTCTGCATTGGCCGGTAACCCTATTCTGTTTTCAATATTTCTAGCAAAGAAGTTAGAGGTCAATGTAAAACCGTGTTTGTCAAAATTGAATTTCCCAAGCCTAAAACCAATGTTAAGATTATTACTGGTTTCCGGTTGAATGGTTAAGTTGGGGAGCAAATTGTCTCCTGCATCCCCAAAAACCTCATTTTCACTCGGTAGACGAATGGCTTTTTCGGCCGAGGTTAATAGTGTAAGGGTTGGAAAAACAATATATGAAGCCGCAAAACCGTATCCGGTATAGTCATTATCGCTTTGGTAAACTTCATTTATTACTTCTGTATTATCTTCATTAAATACGGGCCTAGTGTTCAGTACTTTTTGCATATACTGTTTTCCAAAAGCATTGATTTTAAACTTATTGTCAAACGCTTTAAGTTCGTAGCTTAACGAAATAATATTCTTGTATAGGTCACTAGTTTCTTGAAAGGTGTTTTCTAATAACGATACCATTTCATCGCTGTCTTCACGGTCTACACCGCTATAAACATGGTTTAGTAAGACTTTATGGTTGTCATTTATAGCATACGAAAGACCTGAACGGATAGAAGAAACATTTCGGGTTATCTTGGCTAGTGTTGGCCCATTTTCACTTTGTGAACCCCAGGTATATTCGTGTGGTTCTCCATCAAAACCAATTAATCTGGTTCCTGCCCATGTATAAGCTTGCGCCACCGTATCATTAATTATACGATTACGTTTGCCGTACACACCAGTAACGTTTACGTCTAAGCCTTTAGTGAACAAATCTTTCTTTTGATAGGTTAGATTGCCCAGTACGGCATCCGACTCTAAAAAACGACCTTTATAAGGTGATATGGTAACGAAAGTACCGTGCTGTACTTCATTGTATTCATCAGAAGCGGTAACGCCCACTAAAAATTGATCGGCCCAATTAACATTGGTAAACCCTATTTGGGCCATGCCTCCCGTAGACCGGTAAGCGTCATTGAACCTTCTGGCTACAATTGGTGTTTGAACTCCATTGGGAGCTATATCTACAATAGTCCTGCCCCAGATTTTGTAATCGTTGTCCGAGTAGTTGTGAAAGGCTGATGCTTTTACGGTGAATCCTGATGTATCATGTCTATAGGCTCCGTTCAGATTGGTTTGCAGGGTGTTGAAAGATCCGTATGAAACAGATGCATTTAAATTGTTCTTACCTCCTTCATGGAGTACAATATTAATGGCCCCACCAACGGCGTCACTGGATAAGTGTCCTGGTACTACGCCTTTGTAAACTTCAATGTTTTTGATCATAGAAGGCGGAATGCTGTTCAAGCTAAAGGAAGAACCATATATAGAAATAGGAATACCATCTATAAAAATGCTGACCGATCTTCCGGACAAACCGTTTAAACTGTATTGTACATTAGACCCCAAACCACCGTTCTGTCTAATTTTTACGCCCACTGTAGTGTTCAGTAGTTCATTAGTTTGAATACTTCTAAGCCCAGCTTCTTTGGTCTCAATTGAATTTACCGAGAAACCCTTAGTCTCAAGGGCTGTTTTCTCTGTTTTTCCGCTTACGGTTACCTCGTCTAGATTTTCCACATTTTCCCGTAGAGAGAAATCAAGGCGTATGCTATTTGTGTTTTCATTGACTTCAATAGTCCGTGACCGCGTGCCGTACCCGATAAAGGAAATTATTATCCTGTGGTTTCCACTGGGGACTTTTTCAATAGTATACGCCCCGTTATCATCTGTAAGAACACCCAGTTTTAGTTCTTCTAAAACAACACTAGCAAAGGATAAAGGTTTTCCGGAAGCATCGGTAACAATACCGGCTATTGTTGCGGAAGGTTCTTGGCCCAAGACGGACAAGGAAATTAGAAATAGGAAAGCCGTAGCTAGGTTCTTCATAATTAGTTTAAAAAAAAATCAATTGTTTTTATTAAGATTTAGTCTAAATAAATAACTTTGCAAAACTAATCTAGGATTTCAGGTAGCACTAACGCAAAAAGAAGTTTTAGTTACGAATTAGGAATAAATGAGAATAGGTCTTTTTCCGTCTGCAAATTATAGTGCCAAAAATGGTATTGATCCCATGAAACAGATGGGTGATACTCATGTGATATCTGATGAACTTGCTTTAGGAAAAGGGGTTGCAGGAAGCCAACAAGTATTGTGTTTAGATGGCGCTTCCATACTATTGCGGAAGTTAAGTTTAAATAGTATTTCTAAGGTAGAATATGAAAATAATCATTTCTGTTTTGGAGTTCATTTTTTGCTTGAAGGCAATTATAGCTTTGTTAGTACGGAAAGTAAATCTAGACTTAACATTACTTCTGGCAGCTATAACCTTGTGCAGTGGCCAAAGACCAATGGAGTCGAAAAGCTTAAGGGAAGGGAATATACTTCTATAGAAGTTTTCTTTACTCAGGAGTTTCTTGAAGATTTATTAGGAACTGAGTACAATTCGGCTTTTATAAAATTTGCTGATGCCTTCGTGGATAAACCTAAATATCTGTGGAATGAAATGAAACCAATACCAGGTAGGTTAAGGTTGTTGCTACTGGATATTTTACATTGTTCATATACCGGAATCGCCAGAACCAATTTTATAGAATCTCAAATACGATGTTTGCTGATAGAGGTCTTTTTGGGAAAAGAGAATGGTATGGAGCAGATAGCAGGGGAGACAACGCTATCTACTTTGGATAAGGAGGCCATAGATGAAGTGGTTTCATATATCAAACAGAATCTTAAGCGGAAATTAACCATTAAGGAACTGTCCGAGGTAGCTGGATTTAATACTACCAAACTAAAAAGTTGTTTCAAGAAGGTGCATCAAACCACAATCTTTAAGTTCATTACACAGCTTCGCATGGAAAAGGCAAGACTTTTGGTGTTAGAAGAAAATTACACTGTTGCTCAAGCATCTTATGAAGTAGGGTATTCCAACCCACAACATTTTACCGTAGCCTTCAAGAAGACTATGGGCTATTTGCCTAGTCTTTTGCTTACCAATTTGTCTTAGGTTTTTTATCGCCAATATATAATTCCAATCATATCGTTATTCATCCCATTAGATTTGATTAGATACGCTTTCTAATGGTATATTGATTTCGGTTTTCAATTGGGAAAAATTTTAAGAGTTATGGCGCTTTTAAAGAGACTCTTGGTAAAAGATGTAAAAATTGTGTGACTTTTTAGAGAACATTGGTGTCTTAAATATTGAAGGAAGAGGTGATATTTTACTATTCCCATAATCAGTACTATTTAAATTAAAACGATAAAAACTATGATCGATCAATTGAAAAGCTTGGCTTTTGATAAATTAAAAGATGCGATGGCATCCAACTCTTTAGGTGAAGGTGAAACTACAGCTGCAGCGGAACAAGGTTCTGCCGCTTTGGTGAATAGTTTGATGGAAAATATATCGACCGGGGATTTGGGTTCCATTACCAGTTTGTTTTCTAATGATGGTAATGCTTCTGAAGACAATGGTGTTTTTAAACTTATTGTAGGTAAACTTGCTGGAATTTTACAAGGACAGGGTATGGACGCTTCAGCGGCACAATCTGAAGCGAGTAATATAGCACCGGACTTAATAAATAGTCTAAAAGAAAAATTTATGTCAAACGATGCTGCTGATAGTAGCTTTGACCTAGGAAGCATTGGAAGCCTTCTTGGAGGAGGCGAAGCTGGAGACCTTCTTAGTAAGGCTAAAGGCTTGTTTTAGTAAGATTGTATTTGAGTTGGTAATTAAAAAGGTTGCTCTTTACAGGAGCAACCTTTTTTATATATGTGAATCAATTAGTTTTTGTAATACTGTTTCTACACCAAATTCGTCATTGTTCAAAGTTTCAAATTTTGCTGCTTTTTTTACATTGGGATGTGCGTTTTCCATGGCAAAACTGAAATCCGAAAGAGCTAACATTTCAAGATCGTTATTGTAATCGCCAAAGACCATGGTTTCTGCCGGGGTAATGTTAAACCGTTCCTGCATTTTTTGAAGAGCGTAACCTTTATGGGCATTTGGGCTGGATATGTCTACCCAATTTTCTCCGGATACCTTAACTTTTAAAGACCCTTCTAGATGGGATACGGATGGATAAATGTACTTTTCCGAACTTTCAAAGTGGTAGATGGCAATCTTGAGTATTTCGCCATCAAAATCCTTTAGGTCGTCAACAACATTATAATCGGTGTAATACTCGCGTAACTTGGCTTCAAATTCCTTGGAGTCACTCTTTATGTAAGCATTGTGTTTACCGCAAAGTACAGGGTGAATGTTGTCTACGGTGTCCAATATCTTAAGAACTGAATTTTTTGCATCATTGGGCAATGGTGTAGCAAGTAGTTCGGTAGTCTTTTGCATGGCAAATGCACCGTTCTCTGCAATTACAATAATGTCGTCCTTAATGGGTTCTAATTTATCAACTATACTATGATACTGTCTGCCACTGGCAGCTATAAAAATGATGCCTCTTTCTTTCATTTGTTCAAAGAGCTCAAAAAAGCGACTGCTCACTTCGTGATTGGAGTTTAATAGCGTGCCGTCCATATCCGTGACGACCATTTTTATATTTGATAGATCCATGTGTATTTTTTTAGAAGATGCAAAGGTATCTGTTCATAATTTAATTAGGGTTCGTATTTAGAAAGTTTTACATTTATTTGATATATAAAATGTATGAAATTCTATCAAAAAGAAATTAAACTAAAAGCTTATAATCGTGGTTTTCATTTAGTAACCGAAGCTATTTTAAGCTCGTTTCCAGAGCTTAATACTATAAAGAAAGGAATGTTTCAGGTTTTTATTAAGCACACATCTGCTAGTTTGACCATTAATGAGAACGCTGACCCCACGGTGCGATTGGATTTTGAAAGCCATATGAATAAAATGGTGCCGGAAAATGCTCCCTACTATATACATACATACGAAGGTCCGGACGATATGCCCGCGCATATAAAATCATCCTTAATGGGAGCATCCGTACAGATTCCAATAACAGGGGGAAGGTTGAACTTGGGGATATGGCAAGGTATATATTTGTGTGAGCATAGAAATTATGCCTCCGGAAGAAACTTGGTAATTACCGCATTTGGGGAATAAAAAAAGCCGGTACACAAATGCACCGGCTTTCTTATAAGTGAGATATATTCTTAATTTATTTAACCTTGTCTACGATTGCTTTAAAAGCTTCTGGATGATTCATCGCTAAATCTGCAAGAACTTTTCTGTTCAATTCAATTTCACTAGCTTTTAATTTCCCCATAAACTGAGAATAAGACAATCCGTGTAAACGGGCACCTGCGTTAATACGTGTAATCCAAAGAGCACGAAAAGTTCTCTTCTTGTTTCTTCTATCGCGGTAAGCATATAACATTGCTTTCTCTACCGCATTTTTGGCTACTGTCCAAACGTTTTTACGTCTTCCAAAGTAACCTTTGGCTTGCTTCATCACCTTTTTTCTTCTGGCTCTGGAAGCAACTGCATTTACTGATCTTGGCATAATTTTAAATTTTTGTAGTAGGCGATGCTTTCTTTTGCACACTTTTTGAGCCTAACTCCATGGTTAATACTGTTTTACCGTAAAGAATATTACTTTAAACGTAATTGTTCTTTAATACTGTTAACGTCATTGGCGTGAACCAATGTGTCATGCGTTAACTTAAGCTTTCGCTTTTTTGATTTTTTAGTCAAGATATGACTCTTAAAAGCGTGCTTTCTTTTAATTTTACCAGTACCGGTAAGCTTAAAACGCTTCTTGGCACTCGATTTTGTTTTCTGTTTAGGCATTTTTCCTATTTATATGAATCTCACTTATTTATGCTGAAACCGCCCGTAAATAACGGACAGATATCAGTATCTTTTGTAGTAACTTAGAAAAACTAGGTTACTTTATTTTTTAGTTTTAGGGGCAATGAACATGGTCATTCGCTTACCTTCTAATCTTGGTAATTGTTCTACTTTTCCCCACTCTTCCAAATCTTGGGCAAGTTTTAAAAGTAGAATCTCACCTTTGTCTTTATAAACTATAGAGCGTCCTTTAAAAAACACGTAAGCCTTTAATTTGGCTCCGTCTTGCAAAAACTTTTCTGCATGTTTCTTTTTAAAGTCATAATCATGGTCATCAGTATTTGGACCAAAACGGATCTCTTTTACGATAACCTTTGTGGCCTTGGCCTTCATGACTTTTTCGCGCTTCTTTTGTTCGTAAAGAAACTTCTTGTAATCTATAATCTTACATACCGGAGGCTCGGCATTTGGTGATATTTCCACCAAGTCCAAACCCATTTCTTCCGATTTATCTAGAGCTACCCTTATAGGGTATACACCTACTTCAACGTTGTCACCTACCAACCTTACCTTAGGTGCTAGTATTTTTTCATTGATTTTGTGAGGGTTTTTGTTTTCCCTCCTAGGTTGGGGCCTAAATCTCTTTCGTATTGCTATGACTAATTCTTTTTAGTTAAACTTTAAATTTTTTAAAACGACTTTAAGGTACTATTTATTTCTTTAGTTACCAAGTCTGAAAACTGTTCAAGGGAAATAGAGCCTAAATCCTCACCACCATGTCTACGTACAGATATGGTATTTGACGCTTCCTCGTTTTCCCCAACGATCAGCATAAAAGGAATTTTATTCATTTCTGCTTCACGTATTTTCTTGCCTACCGTCTCATTTCTAGCATCAACAAGGGCGCGAATTTCGTCATTTTCTAAGGATTTTAAAACTTTTTCCGCATATTTTTCATGTTTCTCGCTCACGGGCAGCACAATAGCTTGCTCTGGGATAAGCCATAAAGGAAAATTACCGCCTGTATGTTCCAGTAACAGGGCTATGAAACGTTCCATGCTACCAAATGGGGCACGGTGTATCATAACCGGTCTGTGCAACTCGTTATCACTACCTTTATAGGTAAGGTCAAAACGTTCAGGTAAATTGTAGTCTACCTGAATGGTTCCTAACTGCCATTGTCTGCCAAGGGCATCTTTAACCATAAAGTCTAATTTAGGGCCATAAAATGCAGCTTCACCTTGTTCAATTATAAAGTCAAGACCCTTTTCTTTCGCAGCGTTAATAATGGCATTTTCTGCTTTCTCCCAGTTTTCTACAGTACCAATATACTTCTCCGGAGTGCTCAAATCCCTAACTGATACTTGTGCCGTAAAGTTTTCAAATCCTAATGAACCTAAAACATATAAAGATAGGTCAATAACATTTTTGAATTCTTGATCCAATTGGTCCGGAGTACAAAAAATGTGTGCATCATCCTGTGTGAAGCCTCTTACTCTTGTAAGACCATGAAGTTCACCGCTTTGTTCATATCTGTAAACTGTTCCAAATTCTGCATAACGTTTTGGTAATTCTCGATAACTGTAAGGGCGTACATTGTAAATCTCACAATGATGTGGGCAGTTCATTGGTTTCAACAGAAATTCTTCATCTTCCTTTGGTGTGTGAATAGGCTGAAAACTGTCTGCGCCATATTTTTCGTAATGCCCGGAAGTAACATAAAGTTCTTTTTGTCCTATATGCGGCGAAACCACCATTTCGTATCCTGCCTTTTTTTGAGCTTTCTTTAGAAAATTTTCAAGACGTTCTCTAAGTGCTGCGCCTTTAGGAAGCCATAATGGTAGTCCTTGACCAACTTTCTGAGAAAAAGCAAACAGTTCAAGTTCTTTGCCTAGTTTTCTATGGTCGCGTTGCTTAGCCTCTTCAATTAAAGCAAGATACTCGGTAAGTTCTTTTTGTTTAGGGAAAGAAATACCGTAAACCCGGGTTAATTGAGGGTTCTTTTCGTCACCTCTCCAGTAGGCGCCGGCAACGTTCAGTATTTTTATGGCTTTAACAATACCGGTGTTAGGTATGTGCCCACCTCTACATAAATCCGTAAAAGTGTCATGATCACAAAAAGTAATGGTTCCGTCCTCAAGATTTTCTATAAGCTCAACCTTATATTCGTTTCCTTGACTCTTATATAGTGATAGAGCTTCGGCTTTTGATATAGGGCGCATTTTAAAGTCATGCTTACCGCGGGCAATTTCCAAAGCTTTCTTTTCTATAGCGGGAAAATCTTTTTCGGAAATAGAATGCGCTCCAAAATCAACATCATAATAGAACCCGTTTTCAATAGCGGGCCCAATAGTTAATTTTATGCCAGGGTATAATTCTTCTAGAGCCTGTGCTACAATATGTGAAGAAGAATGCCAAAAAGCTTTTTTACCTTCTTTGTCGTTCCAAGTATAAAGAACAAGTGCCCCGTCTTCGGTAAGAGGGGTGACAGTTTCTACCACCGTATCGTTAAATTTTGCCGAAATAACGTTTCGTGCAAGACCTTCACTAATACTTTTGGCAATGTCCAATGGAGTGCTTCCATTTGCAAACTCTTTAATACTTCCGTCAGGTAATGTAATTTTTATCATGCCCATTTTTTGTAATAAGGGTGCAAAGATAGTATACGCGTACAAGGCACACAATATATAGGGTTAAGTTTATTGGTTGAATGTTGTGGGTGTTTTGTAATCTTTTTTGGAAATCTAGTGTGTATGTCAACTATTACTGTTTGTGGTCATAGTTTTTTCGTTAGAAGGGAATGTAAAGTTGAGGTTAGGAAAAAAATATTCTAAAATTTGGAAGGAAACTATAGTTTGGGTCTTGTGGGAATGAATAAAAAGTTCTAATTTTAAGGCCCTTCTTTTTTGGTGGAATTGTAATTTGCTGAAGTGTAGGAGGTTGTGTAAAATCCAAAACTTTATTCAAAAAATTCTTTGAG